>JADJRT010000001.1 GCA_016712035.1 Flammeovirgaceae bacterium
GCAGCTTCAAACAACCACCATTGTTCTGAAGCAGGATCTACTAAAGCCAGTGAAACAACAGATTGCTTTAATGTCTTATCCCGCCAGGCAGGTTCACAACAAGATTTTTCGCAACCGATGTGCGGATAACCTGCATCTTGCGCAAACCCTAACACGATCAGGTAAGGAGTTTGGCTTAAAGACTCCTTTCGCCAATAAGCAAAAAGCAAGGCAAAAAATATTCGCATCACTGCGTTGGCTTAGGGTTATCTATTTTAAGAATATAAATATGCGGCCAATGCTTTCCGGTAACTAAGAACGATTGTGTGCCCGGATGCCAGGCAATTCCATTGAGTACATCCATGCGCGGGTTGGCTTTGCGCGCGTCCTTATATAATTGTGTTAAATCTAAACGACCAACAACTTTACCACTGGACGGATCAATCTTCACAATCAAATTGGTTTGCCATACATTGGCATATACAAAGCCATCAATGTATTCTAATTCATTCAAATTCTTTACCGGCCCCTGTTCATCAGTAACTGAAATACTTTTTTGAATCTCCAGACTTGCCGTATCCAAAAAATGAAGTTGATCAGTGCCATCACTCATAATAATATGAGTGCCATCATTGGTAAGTCCCCAGCCTTCACTTTTGTAGGTCCACTCTTTTATTTTTTTAAAGTCCTTCAGGTTGTAAACAAAGCCGGTATGTTCTTGCCATGTAAGCTGATACACTTTGTTATTGAGGATGTCGATGCCTTCACCAAAATATTTCTGATCAAGAATTACTTTTTTATCCAACTTACCGGTAGCTACATCCACTAATCCAATCCACGAGGTCCCGAACTGGCCCGTGCTTTCATACAACTCGCCTTTATGGATGACAAGGCCTTGGGTAAACGCTTCGGTATCGTGTGGCCAAACACTGCGAATGGAATAATTGATTTTCAACGCATCCACCACAGTCTTTTTTTCCTTGGTTGGCGTGCAACCAAGCCAGCCCAAGGCTACGACTGCCAATAATCAATATCCCGTTCTAATCATGATTTTCAAATTTCAGAAAAAAGAGTCGAAGGTAGTCGGATTACGATCCAACTTAAAACCAGAAAAGAATTAATGCCCTCTTGTATTACCCTAGAAAACTGCAACGACTTGGTAATTAAATTATAACTTAGTTTAAAGAAACTCGTTAAATCCAAAAAAAAATTACCATGGCAAAACAACTAGTAAAAGGAGACAAGAAATTATTTGGAGTATGCAGTGGCCTTGCCAACTACTTTGATCTGGACCCAACGGTAATGCGGCTAATATTTGTTTTCGCATTCTTTTTTGCAGGAATGGGGTTCTTACTCTATATCATCATGGCACTCATTATGCCTGATAAATAAGTGATCCCAAAATTATCCTAACGCACAATAAACCGTCCGGGAAAATTAGGCTGCGCCACCTGATTTCGATAAACCAATTTTCCATTAACCCACACATATTCAATCCCTGTTGAAAGTGCGGTTGAGTTTGTAATGGTAGCCTTGTCGATGATGGTTGCCGGATCAAACAAAACAAGGTCTGCAAAATTTCCGCGTGCAATTACGCCTCTGTATTTTATACCCACATGCTCGGCTGTAAGTCCCGTCATCTTATAAATAGCGGTTTCCAGTGGCATCAGATTTTGCTCACGTACATATTTTCCTAATACCCGTGTAAAGGATCCATGCCCGCGCGGATGACCCGATATTGTGCCATCGGAACAAATGTTTGCATGTTCCCAGTCAATAAAATTGCTGATGTCAACTTCACTCATCGATGTGGCAACAATAGAACTACCGGTCTCTGCCGTTTCGCGAATAATTCGAAGCAATGCCTGCGCGGGTGTTTCATTGTTCAGTTTTCCAATTTCTGTTACCGTTTTGCCTTCGTACGTTTTGTTGGGCGGGTAGTTCGTCATAACAGACGAAGCAGGATCGAACAGTTCGCGCGTGGCAAACTCTGCACTGACTAAACTTTCAAAATCCTTTTTTGGAAACAGTACCCGGGGCGTTGAACCCCACATATTATACGGATATACATCGGCTGTAATATTTATTCCTTCAAGTCTTGCTTGTTGAAGTTGACGCACGATAGAAGCTGAATTGCCCCATTTACTGCGCAACGCAATTTTAATATGAGAAATCTGTACAGGAATTTTTGCAGCGCGCCCAATCTCAATAATCTCTTCAATGGATTCTTCCACGTGCATATCCTCGCTGCGGATGTGACTGATGTAGCGCCCACCCTTGGCCGCAGCTACTTTGGCCAATTCAACAACTTCATCGCGGTTGCTATAGAAAGCCTCTTCATACTCCAATCCCGTACCTAAACCTAATGAGCCTTTGTCTAATTCGCGATCTAAAATTATTTTCATAGAACCAATCTCTTCGGCAGTGGCCTTCCGTAATAAGTCATCTTTCATCACCTGTTCTCTAAGCCAGGCCTGCCCGGTATACGTAGCCACGTTTACACTTATGGGTGTTGCTTTTATTCGTGCGCGAATTGTATCAATGGGCGTTGAGCCCCCATCCTGCCCTACCACAATAGTTGTTACGCCTTGACTGGTTACAGCAATAGCTGATGGATTTTCAAATAACCTCCGGTCGTGGTGACTATGACTATCAATAAAGCCAGGCGCCAGCACAAAACCCTTTCCATCGGTAACCGATTCATTTACAAAAGGAGTCAATGTTCCCATATCCTGAATGCGATCATTCACTATGCGCACACCACCCTTTAAATGCCGGAAGGCCCGTGCCATCAATCACTTTCACATTTGTAATCAAATGAGTTGCTGGTAAGGGTGATTGGCTTTTCTTCCCAAATGTTTCTTACCAATCCATGAGCTTGGAAAATTTGAAGAGTTATCTAACAAAATGATGGTTTGATTTTTATCGATATACCGGATAATGATGGTGCCAAAACCAACCCAACCCCCCGTATGCGACACTATTTTTCCGGGCTCAACAATTCCCCAACCATAACCATACTTGGTCGCTTCGCCATTATTCAATTTACCGGGCGTTATCGCTTCCTGAAAAGTTGCCTTCTTTACTAACTTATCGGTGTACAATGCCTGATCCCATTTATATAAATCCTCTACGGAAGAATATACATTACCGTCACCCACAATTCCATCAAACCTTACCAGGTCATTGAGAATTGGTTTTTGATTTTCAAATTGCAAACCAAATACACGCGAAGGCGGATACGATTTTAATTGGAGATGATATACATACGTGTTCTTTAACTTAAGAGGACCCGCAATGTGTTGCTGAAAAAATCTATCGGCCGTAGTGCCCGAAACTTTTTCCAGAACAGAGGCGAGGGTTGTGTAGTTCGTGTTGCAGTATTGCCACTGCTCACCGGGTTGAAAAACCAAAGCTGGTTTTTTTTCCGCGAGCAAGGCAAGCATGATTTCGTTGTTCAGGGTGTCCAATAAATTCATTTGCCCCGCTGCAATATCAAAATATTCAGGAAGGCCCGAAGTTTGATTCATCAGGTGGCGAATGGTGATGGTGGCATAAGGAAAGCTTGGTAGATATTTTTGCACCCGATCATCATAATTTAGTTTACCCTGCTCTTTCAGAATCATAATCATCATGGTATAGAATTGTTTCGACACCGAGGCCAGATTAAAAGCAGAGTTTGTAGTAAGCGGTTCTTGTGTTTGCGGATTGGCAATACCAAATGCTTTCTCGTATAGAATCTTCCCTTTCTCGCCAACTAACACAGTCCCATTAAAAAGTTGTCGCTGATTCAAATAGGTGAGCACGGAATCAATTCGCTGTAGCTTTTTTGCGCTTTGCGAAAAACTGAATGCCGGAATAAAAAACACTAGGACAAGTATCTTCTTCATGATTGCGTTATTAACTCTAAAACAGACAATAGGCAAGATAAGAATTATTTAACTTGCGGTTTGCGTTTTAAAATTAGCCGATAGGCAATCTATTTCTTTATTTTACCCTTTGGCCATTCATGCCTTCAAGCCAGACACTCGATAATTTCCTTCGAAGAAAATCAAATCACACACTGGAATTATTCCATCATTTTGTTGATGCGTATAAAAAAATCGGTGTCATAACTTTACATCCAGCTAAAACCATGATTGGTATTGCAACTCCACGAAAGCGTATAGCCTACATCACACAACTCGGCAAGAGTTTTATTCATGTGGTGTTTCCTTTTGAGAAGCCATATTCTGATAATTTATGCTTCCAAAAATTGCACAAGTACCGGGTGATACCAAGCAATTCAATCATCACTTTCGCATGTTAGCCAAAGCAGATATTAATAAGGAAGTACTTACCTTTATGAAGTTGGCCTACAAACTCGGAAGCTAATAGGAATTAAACCTCCACAGCCTTACTCACCTTCCTATATATATAAGAGTGGTAAATATGCCTGCGGGCAAAGCGATCGGGCGTATCGGAATTTAGGAACTTGTTATACGTGCTGTGTGGCAATCCAAAGTATTCATAGCTGCTTCCATCGGCAAAATTTACCTGCAGCGTTTGCGCCTTAAAATTAAAGTCCATGATTTTTGAAGCTGTAATTACTTCGGTGTACTGATCCAATTGCTGGGCATGGGTTTCCGGAGCTACACTTACCAGTAAATGGTAGGCTTCAATCACTGCCTTGCTCTTCTCTTCAGCGGCCAGTTTTTCCACGTCATCCTGAAACTTATCGGGGTGCCAATCCTTCATAAATGTGCGGTAAATGGATTTTAATTCGGATAGTTGAACCTCTTTGTCAACCCCCAGCAGCTTCCTGGATTCTATTATTTTTTTCATGCGGGCGCAAAAATATACTTTTTAAATCACATGCCAATGATTTTAAACTGGATCAGCCAATAGAATAGAATTACCTTTACATCATGATTTCGCGTAATCTTAAACTGGCTATTATTTTACTGGTTGTTGGCACAATTACCGCCTATGTAGTGCTGGTGGCTATTCCAACCCAAATGGTAAAGCGCAGTTATGAAGCTGCTAAAACACTGGGCGAAGATTTTAAGAAAGCTTTTCAGTTTATACCTGAAATCACTGTGGAACACACGATTGTTCTCAACCAACAAACCCCGGTACTCGAGCTTGCCGTTCTCTCACAAAATTTTGGGCACACCTACACGTGGACAAACACGTGGCTTAATAGTACCAAACAAATTTTTATAACCGGCACCTTTGAAGCAAAGGTTGGATTCGATCTGCGTAAGAAATTCTCGATTGAGCTTATTGATGATAAAGCGTATGTGACATTGCCCGAGCCCACCTTACTATCGATAGAGTCTAAAGGGGATATTACTTATCGCGATGAAAATGGTTATTGGAATTGGGTTGAAACGGATGACCGAACAAAAGCTACCAATGCATTTATTAAAGATGCCCGGGCGTACGCTACGCACGCAGCCTTTGTAAAAGATGCCCGATCTAAGATGGAGGAACAAATAAAAGTTTTGTTGAAACCCTATGCTGAAGAGGTAATCATTCGGTATAGCCATGCTTTAGAAATTCCGGCCAGATAGGATTGAATTCATCGTTTAAAAAAAACTTTGTCCAAGATGTAGTTTATTGCCTATCAGCGCTACTAACTGAGTAGAAATAAAAGTTAATTATGCCTCATCAACAAGATGAATCTTTTATAGAACTGATAAATACACACCTGCGGATCGCTCACAAAATCTGCAGGGTATACACAACATCTTCTGATGAGCATAAGGATTTACAACAGGAAATGATGTATCAACTCTGGAAGAGTTATACTGATTTTGATGGTCGATCAAAATTCTCTACTTGGATGTATCGTGTTTGTCTTAATACTGCGCTCACCTATCGAAGGAAAGATAAGACTGACCGATATGAATCTTTATCAGACTATCATTTTGAAATAGCTGAACATACAGAACAAAAAATGGAAGAGCAAATGAAAGTACTCTTCCTGGCTATTGGTACGTTGTCACCCTTAAATAAGGCAATCGTGTTACTATACCTGGACGATTTGAGTTACGAAGAAATTGCTGGCATCACAGGGCTCACCAAATCTAATGTGAGTGTGCGTTTGGTGAGAATAAAAAAGAACTGGAAATGTTTATTAAAAGTAAAACACGAGAAATATGAAAACGCTAGACGAATTTAAGAATCAATGGAAGGATACCAGGAGTGAGTCCGCTGAGTATGATGCCGAGTCTATAAAGAAAATTGTAAAGGAGCAAGCAAAAAAAAACCTAAGCAAAGTGATGCAATACTTTTGGGCTTCATTTGTTTACCAGATAATTGTTTATTCTTGTCTGGTGCATGTGATGGTCCGATACTTTCAAAATACAGAAATTTTTCTAATGAGTTTGCTGGGTGTTGCGCTACTCATTCCTTTCACGATAATGCTAATAAAAAAATTCAAGCGTGCTGGCTTTGCTCGTGCAAAAGATCAACAGATTACATCACTACAGGCACACATTGCTTTTCAGCGAAACGAATTGGAGAGTTTTTTCAGATTCAAAAAATGGTACGAGCTCTTTTTAGTTCCTATCAGTAGCGCGCTTGGAGTAGTCATTACATTTAATCTTTTGTTCCGGGTGGCGTTCTGTCGCACCCTATAGGAGCATGGATAACCTACGGGCTTACGCTTCTATCCTGCTGGTGGGCAATTCGTTCTGAAAATCAGAAGAGCTTCATTCAACCGTTGGACGAAATGAAAATTTTATTGTCAGAGTTTAGCGAACAAGGCTAATTGAAATAAATACTACAATTCTTGTTTATAATAGATCTTGTAATACTTTCTTCCATCCTTATCTACTCCGCGTTCAATCAATTCCTTGTCGCCATGAATGTAGATGTGAAAGTTCTTATCCAGCTTTAATACACTTTTGAATACTCGCGATTGTTTTTTCACTGCTTCCGCAGAAATTGAAAAACCATCCTCACGATCAATACTAAATTGCTCTCGGAAGTCCTTGTCAAATTTTCGAAAGGATTTAATCACTTCCGGATCTTCGAAAACTTCCTTCTCAAATTCTTTTTGATTGAATTCATCTTTCTTTTTAAAATAACCAATCGACTTATTTAAATAATCAATTTGGTCGGCTTTTGATAGCTCAAATTCATCCCCAATCTGATCCACTACAAAATGACGGGCAATGTCAAGAATATTTCGGGTTGCTTGAAATTCGTCCTTAACAGGTTCGACCCGTAAAAACAATTCGCGCCAATATTGTGCATCGGAAGATTTTCCAGATCGATCCAAAATAGAAAGCCGATACCCTTTGTCTTCATCCAGATTATAAATCAAACAGCCTTTGTCCAATTTTTCGAGATTAATGCCACTCTGAATATTGACTTCAAACCGACCATCCTTTTTGGTGGTCAGTTTAAGAACTGAGCTTTTATTTTCTGATTTAAAAATACCAAGTGCTTCTGTTTGGGTGCCATCTATCTGAATGTTAGAAAACATCGCTACAAACAAATCGCCCGATTTAATTAAAGGGTGTACCGACACTTCATACAAATGTTTGGCAATGCTCACCGACTTCATATGAAATTGATTAGCTGAATCAAAGATTTCTTTTGTCCATTGAAACATGGGATTGTGCCGAAAGTCGCCATCGGTTGACGTGAACTGATAATACTCGGCCGAGTTAAAAGCACCAAGAAATGAAGTTGTCAGTTGTGTGCGTAAATCCTCATTGGGCAACTCAAGTTCTGCACGCGATGCGATCAGATCTTCACCATTTGTTTTATTGCCGAGCGTATGTGCTGAGAAATGGCTAAGTTGAGCCTGAAGCGTGTTTATCATAGCGGCAAAGATAACCGATGTCGCCTATCAAACTCAGAACAAAAAATTATTTAGCGAGTACCATGGGCAAATCATTGCGCGACCACTCACTCCAGGAACCAACATACAATTTTGGAATTTCCAGGCCGGCCGCAGCTATCGCTAATAAAGTATGACAAGCTGTTACTCCAGATCCACAATGCACAATAATCTCATTTGCATTCTTGCCTTCTAATGCCTTGCCATATTTTTCTTTCAACTCGGTGGGCGATAAATATTGACCTTGACTGTTAAGATTAGCTGTAAATGGAATATTGATAGCCCCTGGAATATGACCCGCGATTAAATCGATCGGTTCTGTAATTCCATCAAAGCGTTCAGAAGAACGTACATCTACAATTACATTACCGCCTTGTTCCGAAGCAACTTTCACTTCTTCCAGTTCAACCATTGGCAATTTCCATTCCTTTGCGGGATAAGAAGATTTTGGTACAGGCGACACTGTCCCTGAACTCACTGGATATCCGGCTGCTTTCGCAGATTGCAAACCACCATTTAACACTTGTACGCTAGTGTGTCCTACTGCTTTCAGCATCCACCAAAAACGCGCAGCTGCATTGCCACCCTGCTTATCATCATAAATAACTACATGACTAGCAGGTTCAATACCTAATGAGCCCAACACGTTTGAAAATGTTTCTAATGTGGGTAAAGGATGCCGACCACCTTTAGAAGCATCCCCAGGTGTGGCTAATTGATTTTCCGGATCGACATAAATTGCGCCTTCCAAATGAAGGGCTTCATAATTTGCTTTTGCATTCGGACCAGCGCTTGCATCACAAACAATCAAATCAGGATTGACTTTAATGGGTAATAATTCGGCGACTGTTATTAGTGGATGAGGTTTATTCGTGTCAATCCTTTATTCTTTTTTTTGGTTCAATCAAGTCCCACATGTTTCCGTATAAGTCTTCAAATACCGCAACCATTCCGTATTCAAAATCTTGCGGAGGTCTTACAAAATTTATCTTTCTATCAATCATTTTATTATAGTCTCTCAAAAAATCATCCGTAAAAAGAAATAAGAAGACCCTTCCTCCTGCTTGATTTCCTATGCTTTTGGCTTGCTCCTCATTGGCCGCTTTGGCAAGGAGCAAACAACATCCCTCAGCTCCTGGTGGAGCAACCAGTACCCATCTTTTCTTTTCATCAATTTTAGTGTCCTCAAGAATTATGAAATCCAATTTTCTCGTATAGAAATCAATTGCCTCGTCATAATCTTTTACGACTAATGCTATATGTGCAATTCTTTGCTTCATTTAAGTATTGTCGAATATGCTCAGCCACCAAGGCACAAGAACTATTTTAAGTCCTAAACTTTCTTCGGAGGCAGATCAAAGGCTTTGGCATCGTGTTCAAAATGACCTTTATGCGAACCATCACAAAATGGTTTGTTCCCCGAGCGGCCACAACGACACAAGGAAACTATGGTGCGCCCTTGCAGTCCATAGGCCGCACCCTGCATGTCAACAATTTCAAAGTCGCCATCAATTTTTACTGAACCGTTGCTGTTGATTGTTATCTTAGTTTTACTCATGGCCGCAAGATACAGATTAAGGACATCTCTAAAAATGCAACGAATGTCAGACTGAGTTTATCGAAGTCGGTTCCGACAGAAAAGTGCTTTATGTTTCGACTCCCGATAGCTATCGGGACTACTTGACAACTCTTTTAGAGACACCTTAAAATAATTTCAATTGATCGGAGTCATCATCCGTTCGGGTTCTTATGGCCGGATCATTAAAATTAGAAAGTGAGATACCAAGCAACCGCACTTTCTTATCCAACAAATCGGTACTGCTCAACAATTGCCTGGCAGTGTTTTCGATTACTTCAAGATCATCCACCCCTTCTTCAAAAGATTGGCTTCGTGTTATTTGTTTAAAGTCGTGATACTTTATTTTAATCGTGATGGTTCTTCCCTTTAATTGATAGCGGGATAGTCTACCCTGTACTACGCTTGCTATTTTTTCAAGTTCCTCATTCATCTCTTCAATGGTTGTCAAGTCGAATGAAAAAGTATCTTCTGCCCCTACTGATTTTGCTTCCCGATCGGGCCGTACGGGACGGTCGTCAATGCCGCGCACAATTTTATAAAAGAACTTGCCCGACTTACCAAAGTGTTTTACTAACTGGTTTTGAGAGAGTTTTTTTAAATCCGCACCCGTATGCAAATTCATCTTCTTCATTTTCTCGGCTGTCACTTTTCCAACCCCAAAGAATTTCTCCACTGGCAACTTTTCCATAAACGATTCAAGTTTTGACGGACCAATAAAGGTTATTCCATCGGGCTTATTCATATCCGAAGCCACTTTGGCGGCAAATTTATTTACCGACACACCTGCCGAAGCGGTTAAGTTTAGCTCGGCTTTAATTTCCTGTCGGATCAGTTTTGCAATTTCTAAAGCTGAACCGATGTGTTGTTTGTCTTCGGTTACATCTAAAAATGCTTCGTCCAGCGAAAGCGGCTCGATCAAATCTGTATACCGATGAAAAATACTACGAATGTGCTGCGACACTTCTTTATATACATCAAATCGGGGAAAGACAAAGATTACATGCTTGCAAAGTTGTTGGGCTTTTTTGCTAGACATAGCCGAGCGAACTCCAAACTTACGGGCTTCATAACTGGCAGCAGCGACTACTCCACCCCGTCCTTCCGGTGAACCACCAACCACAATGGGCTTGCCGCGGTAATCCGGATTATCCCGTTGCTCGACAGATGCATAAAACGCATCCATATCGATGTGAATAATTTTACGGAAGTTCTTCGTGGATATCTCAGACACACAGCAAATTTAGATCAATATCATCATTAGAAGAATTAAGTTGTTAATCAAAACGACTATCTTTAATTTCAGTAACCAATAGCTAAATGAAACTCTTCGCCTGCTTTCTGTTAGTACCTATTCTATCATTCGCTCAACCGCCACGTGGCATTATGCTGGGCGACCTCACGTGGCAGCAAGCTGAAAAACTTTTAACACCAGAAACAATAGTAGTTATACCATTAGGTGCAGAAGCAAAAGAACATGGTCCACACTTGTTATTAAAAACGATTTGATTCTTGCCGAGTACTTCCAACAACGGGTTTTGCAGGAAGCCAACGTAGTGATTGCACCCATGATTAACTATCATTTCTATCCATCTTTTCTGGAGTATCCAGGTTCTACTTCCCTTCGCCTAAGCACTGCTCGCGATTTGGTTGTTGACATTTGTCGTAGCCTAGCACATTACGGACCCAAAAAGTTTTACGTACTCAATACCGGCATCAGCACAGTACGCGCACTTAACCCCGCACGCGATACCCTGGCAGCCGAAGGCATTGTGATGGAGTTCACAGATTTGAAAAGTATCAGCGAACTTGAGAAAAAAATTTCCGGGCAGGAAGGCGGCACCCATGCCGATGAAATTGAAACGTCCATGATCTTATATATGAAACCCGAAGCCGTGAATATGAAACTGGCCGTAAAAGATTATACCCCAAGCACAGCCCGCGGACTTACCCGTAACCCAAATAAGAAAAATTCTACGTCCTCACCCAGTGGCACCTGGGGCGATGCTACCCTAGCCACTGTAGAAAAAGGAAAACTCGTTACCGAAGCCTTGGTAACGCAGATTTTAAAGGATATTGATGAACTGAGGAAGAAGTAAACTCATTTTTATGATTCGTTTTCAGAACTATACTTTTTTTAATTAAGTACTTTTACGGATGATTTCACAAAATCGTTTTTGGGGACTGATTGCTTGTCTCAGTATCACACTTGGCTTGCACGCCCAAAAGCCCAAAAACTACCCCGCTGTAACGCAAGAACTGACTCAAAAAATTGTGACCGCGCCCAGTGCCGTGGTTCCTCAAAAGTTGGCGGTCGTGCCATTTACCGCTACGGCTTCCACAACGCAACAGTCGCAGGCCTTTGGTGAATACCTGACTGAAACCATTATTGGATTGCTTTCCGGGCACCCTGAAAAACTGAAACTGTTTGAGCGCACCCGCATGGATGCCATTTTAAAAGAACATGAATTTATTCTTACAGACTTAATGAAGCCCGCTGCTGCCCTGAAGATCGGACAATTGGCACCTATTGACGCGTTGCTCTCGGGCACCTACACGAAATTGAAATCGTACATTGAAGTAAGTGCGCGCGTCATTGATGTAACCTCTGGCGAAATTACCGTGAGCTATGTGGGGCGTATTAAAATGAATAAAAATATGACAGCACTCTTCCAGCAACCTGTCTATACGGCAACTAAACCAACTACCCAACCAGAAAATAACAACAACACGGTACAAATAATAACTTTTAGTGGCGCAGCCGCCAACACAGCCACCAAATCGAAAGAAGAAATTTGTAAGGAACGCATAGCTGAGTTTCGGCCTCGACTGAATGATTTATCGGCACCGGAAAAAATTACGGCCGTTGTCAATGAAGCCATCAAAACTCCTTTCGATAATTTGTGTGGCAAACTGCATTACGATGTGATGTATTCCTTCACACGTTTTAAAATTGATCCACCGGCATATAAAAATTTTTTACTTCACACACTCGATACCATTGCCTACCCGACAGGTGATGATCGAGCCTATGAAATTGTTCGTTACCTGACTGCCGATGCCGTGGTGGACGAGGTCGAATGGAAATCAAGTTTCACTGCGCTGGCGCGGATTGGCAATTATTCCATTTCTAATTACATCAACTATCTGCTAGCCAAACCAAACAATACTGAGGCGGAGCAGAAGCAACGTATTGCCGCCTATTTCAAACTAGCGAGTGAAAGTAAACTTGGCTTACCGCGACCTATTAGTTACGAAACTGCTTTTGTTGAAATGATGGAAGGCTTGAAGAGTAACCAACCTCTACGCCAGCATGTCTACGAAACGTATGCATCGAAGTTAACAACCGATGATAAACTAAAGGGCACCGTATTTAGTGAACTTGCTTCTATGTATGCCGATGAACAAAACCCCGCTCGTAAAAAAGTGTTGATTGGTTGGTTGGCTTCCTTTGTCAATGCAAACGACTATCCAAAAGCACATGAACAACTCTTCGACTTTGTTTGGAAATTTAATCTTACGTTATATGAATCTCGAAATGAAGAAATCCGAAAAGAATATCCGGAAGCAGATCTCATCGCGCTAACCAAGCAATGCCGCGATAAATTTTCTAATTACGCCAGGCTAACTCCCTACCCCAGTCAGAAAGAAGATCGGATTAATTTTTGTGTGAAATACGCCATTCCTATTCCCGGTGTAATACCAACGTTGGATCAAGCCGATGCAATTTTAAAAGGTAATGATTTACCGGAACAACTTCGCGTGATGAAGTTGCTTGCGCTGATGGACACACAACCTAAGAAAATTGAAAGCACATTAGTTACGCTCTTCAGCAAGCGAAGTCTGGACGATCGCACTACCCTGACTTCTATACAAACTTTAGCCATTGACGTGTTGGGCAATTGTAAAACCAGTAATCTGAAAGCAATTGATTATATGATTTCAGTGCTACCCCATTATGGTAACGACACAGAAGCAGCCAAAGAAGCATTAGTAAAAATCGGGAAGCCAGCAGTACAACCTTTAATTACCGCGTTGGATAAAACAACCGAACAAAGTGGTGGCCTTCAATTTCAGTTAATCACCTTATTAGGAAAAATTGGTAAGGATGCTGCGCCTGCTGAGAAGTCAATACAACGTGTGCTGACCGGATCGCGTAACAACGATGTGCGATATGCAGCAGAGGCAGCCTTGCAATCAATTAAGTAAAATAATAAAGGAGAAGCTTTCGCTCCTCCTCCACTTCATATAACGAAAAAGTCTACCTCCCCTTTCCGTTGCCATTCATACCTACCCATACCGGCTCGAGTTCTGGCGCCATCTTTACCGTAGTAATGATACGCGCGGCTACTTTGTATGGATCAGCTGCCGAGTTCGGCCTGCGATCTTCCAACCATCCTTTCCACCCATTTTCTACGGTGGCGATAGGTATGCGTATGGAAGCTCCGCGATCGGATATGCCATAAGAAAATTTATCGATTGATTGTGTTTCATGCTTACCGGTTAAACGCAAATGATTGTCGGCCCCATACACGGCAATGTGTTCTTTAACCACAGGTGCAAACGCCATGCATATAGTATCATATACATCTTTCGATCCCGCCTCGCGCAAAATAGAATTAGAGAAGTTCGCGTGCATACCCGAACCATTCCAATCCGTGGCCCCTAATGGTTTGCAATGCCAATTAATTGCCACTCCGTATTTTTCGGCAGTACGTTCGAGTAAATAACGAGCTACCCAAACCTGGTCACCGGCTTCTTTAGCGCCTTTTGCAAATACCTGAAACTCCCATTGACCAGGAGCTACTTCTGCATTAATTCCTTCAACATTGATTCCAGCCTCGATGCAATAATCTAAATGCTCTTCGATGATTGAACGCCCGAAAGCATTTTTGGCACCTACCGAACAATAATATTGACCCTGTGGAGCCGGAAATCCATTTTCTGGAAATCCGAGAGGCTTATTGGTTTCCGGATTCCATAGAAAATATTCCTGTTCAAAGCCAAACCAAAAATCGCGATCGTCATCTTCAATAAGTGCCCGACCATTTGAAGGATGGGGCGTACCATCCGGACTTAGAACTTCCGTCATCACCAGGTAAGCATGTTTCCTTGCGGGATCAGGAAATATTGCAACCGGACTTAGCAAACAATCCGAAGAACCACCTGGGGCTTGTTCCGTAGAGCTTCCATCGAAGGACCACATAGGACACTCATCGAGTGAACCTGAAAAGTTTCTTACAATTTTTTGTTTTGCTACGCAGGCTTTGAGTTGGTTTATAACCATCCAGCCAAATGTATTCGAGTTTTGATTTAGACATAGGTAGTAGTTTTAATGATTAAACAAGTTTAAAATTTGTAAACAGCCGCCAGGTTCATTGAGGGCAAAACACTTTTCATATTTGTAATAGATCCTTCGAAAAAAGAATCTTCAGATGTTTTGTCGATTCGGAATTCAGGAATAAAAGTGAGTCCACCTACTTTGTAATTTCCGGACAAGGTAAATTCCATTACGTCTCCATCGCCATTGCTATCCAAGCCAATAATACTGAGATGATTATTTTTTATCGAGAAATATTCTGCACGAAGTCCTAAGGAAAAACTTTCGGACAATGTAATTTTTGGATAGACTGCAAACCCAAGAAATGAACTTGCATCAGCCGCTGAGTCAACAATATCTCCGCTGATATCAACTTCTTGTCCCGCAGCAACGCTCTGTGATGAAGCGTTAAAACCGAGGTAGAACTTATCCGTAAGGTTATAGCCTAAGGTAACATCAGCTTGAAAAAGGTTTCCAAATGATGTATCCAGGGCTTGGGAGTTATCTGCATTCAACGTACCATCCTGATCTCCGTAAAGAAAGTTTAACCAGATTCCACCTTTATCAGACGTCTTGCCTAATTGTCCACCCAGCGTATACGTGTTTACCGGATTGAACTCCACCAGATCAGTTGGGTTCATGATGGCCAGTTTAGCTACGAATCCATTTTCGGCTGCATAATCTAACCGCGCACCGGTATGATTGAACGGACCCCAGGAAAACAAATAGGAAGTAGAGTAATGAAAATTTACAGTGGGTGAAATTACTTCATAACCCAAAAAGTAATTGAACTGCCCAAGGTTTAGAGTTAGCTTATCAGAAAACTTATAGAATGCGAAGGCCTGGTTAATAATAGCTTGACCACTGGCTGTACCAAATACCGCGGCTTGCCCTCTGGGTCCAAAAACCAAATCGGCCGTAAAGCCCGCTTTGTCGCCCGAGTAGGATGCAATCAGGTTAACCATACCAATGCCAAATCCTTTCAGGTCGGCAAAAGATGAAGAGGGTGCATACGCATCGCCATAGTAAGCATTTTGATTTTTAAAGGTTGTATGAAAGTAGGTGTCAATCGATCCTGAAAAGGAAAATGCCGGTTCTTCTTCATCTTCCTTTACAGATTCAGCAGCCTTATCTCCGGCCGTAACGATTACCTCTTGCCGTACTACTGGTTTTGCTAACGAGGCTACAATCACCTCTTCCTGAGCATACGATAATTTACCTGCCATTAATAGAATAAGCACGAGACTTAATCCGATTAATTGTCTTGTAATTTTTTTCATAATTTTATTTCGTGTTTTATTAAACAATAAGCTAGAGAGGGCCCGGATTCAAGGTCTCTACACCTTCCGGGCCGCTTTAGTGATTAAGCCGCCATTTCTTTGGGTGCTTCATAAGGATGCAAATTCTCTCCATGCTGGCTAAAGTCAGATCCTATCAATTTTTCCTCATTGCTTACCGTCATCGGTGAAATCAAATCCGTGATTTTTAAAATCAGGAAAGAGCCAGCAATAATGAACACAAGCACCAGCGCGAGCGCGATCATGTGAACTTTGAATAGATTAAATTCACCAAACAGCAAGCCGTTACCTGTTGTGTTAGCGGCATTTACGGCTGTGTTGGCAAGTAAGGCCGTCATCACCATACCAACAGCACCACCCACACCATGACATGGAAATACATCCAACGTATCTTCTAATGAAGTTTTAGATTTCCAGTGTACAACTACATTACTGATAATGGCAGCAATGGTTCCGATAAATAAACTGGAAGGAATGGTTACAAAGCCAGCCGCTGGGGTAATGGCTACTAAGCCTACAACAGCACCTATACAAAAACCGAGCGCAGAGGGTTTCTTACCGCGAACAGAATCTAATAACACCCAACACAATCCAGCAGCAGCTGAAGCGGTATTTGTTGTTGCAAATGCAGAAGCAGCTAAGGGCCCTGCGCCTAATGCACTACCTGCATTAAATCCAAACCAGCCGAACCACAATAAGCCCGTGCCTAGTAACACAAAGGGAATGTTAGCTGGTGAAATGGCTTCCTTAATTTCCTTTTTATTTCTCAGATAGATAGAAGCAGCAAGTGCCGCAAAACCAGCTGACATGTGTACCACAGTGCCTCCGGCAAAATCGAGAACACCTAAATTAAAAAGGAAGCCGTCAGGATGCCAAGTCATATGCGCCAATGGGGCATAGATAAAAAGAGAAAAAAGTACCAGGAAAATAATGTAGGATTTGAATCGAACCCTTTCAGCGAATGTTCCGGTAATTAAAGCCGGAGTAATAATGGCAAACTTCAGCTGGAATAAGGCGAAGAGCACCAGTGGTATTGTAGGGGCCAGCGACCAAGGCTTACCATCTAATACATTTTGAAACATAAAGAAAGACATCGGGTTTCCGATAAACCCACCGAGGGAGTCACCAAATGCCAGGCTGAATCCGATCACAATCCACAATACACTAATTACACCCATGGCAATAAAACTTTGCATCATGGTGGAAATAATGTTTTTGGTGTTGATCATGCCGCCATAGAAATAGGCAAGACCTGGGGTCATTAAGAGTACAAGTGCTGTTGCGGCAAGCATCCATGCTACATCACCGGAGTCAATGCCTTCGGTGTTAATTGCGGTAGGGACGGCCGGCATAAATAGAGCTAGAACGCTGAAGCCCACTAAAAGGGCAAGGTAGACAACCGATCTTTTCATAGGGTTAGTTTTTGGTTTACCCTACAAGAATGATCTATTGTGGTTACAAATTAACCTACTTTTGAATATTTATTATAGAATTCGTTTACGGTAGGGTTATATTTGATCCTATTTATAATAAATGCTACCTGTTTTTATAAATTATGGTTGTGTTTTGACCCTATCATCATAAAAATGTTATGTTTCGGTTAAACGTAACCCTTTTTCCCTTTATACACAACGATTCAACCGTTTGCACGAATAGAAAATAATTAGTTGGATTTTCGCTCAATTGTCATTTTGTTGCCACAAGATTTGTGTGATAACGATGATGAAGATTCTGCTTATTCCTTGTATAGTTTGTGTATCCTGGTTCTCGCAAGCACAGCAATACGACTCATTTGAAATTGAAAATGGCGAGTTAATCTGGCGATATACCTATAATTATCAAGGCCCCGAAGACAGTCTGCGAAGTGAAATTGTCTCGATGATAAAATCAAAGTTGTTCACACGCCACGTTCAACGCACGCAAGTTGGCAGCAGTGGTGCTGGCTACACAGGAGAAATAGAACACTATAAGGTTGATTGTGAAGCCTATGGTAGAAAATATCAAAACACGCCCTTGATTTATTGGAAGGGTGAATGGAAGGGGAAATTTGTTGTGGAAGTTAGAGATGACGGTTATCGAATTACCGTCTATGGACTATACTTTGAAGTACGTACACAAGCCTCTACACCGCATCAGAAAAGTAATACCCGCAAGGGGCCTTATATAAAAGAGGTTTGGAAAAAAGGCGACTCCACTTTTAAATCCAATGTATTAGATGATATGACCTTAATGAGCGTTGCTTTGCGCGATGCGTTCGATATCAAAAAATACACTTCCCCTGTTGTGGATTGGCAAAACTAACTTCGCAGCTTATCCAGAATCCGATTCAATTCCTTGGCTTCGGCTTTAGATAATTTTGCCATCGTATCAAGCCAGGTGTGTTGATTACCGTCAATTTTTTTTAATAGGCTCTGGCCTTTGTCGGTAATTGAAATATCGACCTGCCTGCGATTGGATTCACAGGTCTCACGATCAACTAAGCCCTTCTGTCTTAGCTTTTCGACCAGTCGGGTACAATTGCTGCTCTTGTCAATCATGCGTTCTGTTATCTCTGCCAACATCATTGGCTTAGGAAAACTTCCGCGTAAGATTCGCAACACATTAAACTGCTCGGGCGTAACACCAAATTGTTTTAAGTAGCCGGCATTAATATTATAAAGCCAACTTCCCGTGTATAAAAGATTGATAGAAGCCTTTTGATATTCGCTACTAAATTTTTCCTGCTTGATGTCTTCTTCTAAAGCCATTAGTTACAATGTCAATAATGGTACCTACAACATTACAAACAAAATCATTCCTTTCATCGAAATTAACAGGGAATTCCCCAATAGGTGAGTAATATTGTAAAATTGAACAAGTACGGACCCACCACGGAATGCTCAAAATTGTTAGTCGATTATCCAAGCAAATAATTTTCTTCGCTAAGAATAAACTTTCGCCCAGGCAATTTTTTATTCTATCGTGTATCGTGGTGGGTGTATTGTCTGCCTTGGCTGCTATCGTTCTAAAGTTTTGTGTGCATAGCATTGGCGAATGGGTGACTTACTACTCAACTAACTATGGACATTTTTTTCTCTTCACACTCTTTCCTATAGTGGGAATTGCGCTCACCGTAATCTATATTCATTTTGGGTTAAAAGATAAATTTAAAAAAGGAAGTGCCGCGATAGGGTACGCCATTGCACGCGAGTCAAGTAAACTTCCAGGCAATCAAGTTTACTCACATGTAATTACCAGCGCACTCACGGTTGGCTTCGGTGGTTCTTTGGGACTGGAGTCGCCAATGGTTAGTACCGGAGCAGCCGTAGGCTCTAATTATGGAAATTTCTTTCACCTCTCGTATAAAGATCGTACGGTGCTATTAGCCTGTGGTGCCGCAGCAGGAATTGCCGCTGCCTTTAACTCTCCGGTAGCCGGAGTATTATTTGCTATTGAGGTTTTGCTCACCGATGTTACCGCAGCGGCATTCATTCCAATAATTATTGCGGCTGCATCGGGCGCTTTACTATCGAAAATAATTCTGGCCGAGGGAATTATCCTTTCATTTTCCTTACAGCAACCCTTCAACTACCACAATGTTCCCTTCTATATCGCTTTGGGATTATTAGCGGGCTTTGTATCGCTCTACTATGCAAAAGTTTCAGAAAACATCGAAGAGCGATTTGCTAAATAAGTAGCCCAACTAAAAAAATTATTGTAGGTGGCTTACTGCTTTCTGTTTTATTGATTGTCTTTCCTCCCTTATTCGGAGAAGGATATGAAAGCATTAAGATGCTTGCCAACCTGCAAACCTCTGAAATAACAAAGACAAGTTTGCTAAGTCAATTTCTTCAAAATGATTACACTCTTTTAATTTTTCTGGGTGCGCTAGCTTTGGTTAAAGTAATCGCTGCAGCCATTACGTTGGGCAGTGGTGGTAATGGCGGAAATTTTGGTCCTTCGTTGTTTGTTGGCGCTTATCTCGGGTTCACCTTTGCGCGTCTAATCAACCTTACGGGTCTGGCCTACATTCCCGAAACAAATTTTACGCTCGTAGCCATGGCCGGTATTCTCAGTGGTGTTTTCTATGCTCCTTTGTGCGCTATCTTTCTTATTGCTGAAATCACCGGAGGGTATGCGTTAATTATTCCGTTAATGATTGTGGCGGCATTAAGTGTTACTGTCGCGCGGTACTTCGAACCTCTTTCGATGGAAGGAAGAAAACTTTCGCGTCTTTTAAATGTAAACGTGGACGATCGCGATCAATATCTCTTGAGCAAACTATATTTGAAAGAGCTTCTGGAAAATAACTTTTCAAGTGTGCGCCCCGAAGACACGCTACGATTACTGGTACGTGTAATCTCCATTTCTAAGCGAAACACCTTTCCCGTTGTAAATAAAGAAAATGAACTGGTAGGTGTAGTTCATCTTGATAACATTCGAGAACTGATTTTCAATACAAAAATTTACGACACAACACGAGTAAAGGATTTGATGGTTCCTGCGCATGCAGTCGATTTTGATGACACCCTCCACGACATTCTTAAAAAGTTTGATGAAACACGGCAATGGAATTTACCTGTTGTAAAAGATAAGATCTACCAAGGTTTTTTATCCAAAGCGCGCATCTTAAGCGAATACCGAAGTGAATTGATGAAGACAATCTGATTTCAATTCATGATTACGTTCATACACACCTTATAGAAATTTAAAATCCCTGCTTACGGCTTTTTCAGCACCCAGAAGAATAAAATCATCCCGACATTTATCATGTTTTGATAAATAGATTTTAACCATCTTTATAAACCTAATAATAGTCTCATGAAGGAGAAACTTCGAAGTCAAGGGTGGTTTGGTAAAACCGGAAAAGATGGGTTCATCTACCGCGCCTGGATGAAAAACCAGGGTATTCCTGACTATGAGTTTCGCGGCAAGCCGGTAATTGGTATTTGTAACACCTGGTCAGAGTTAACGCCATGCAATGCACACTTTCGGGAGCTAGCCGAATCGGTAAAGCGCGGCATTTCAGAAGCCGGTGGATTTCCTGTGGAGTTTCCCGTTATGTCGCTGGGTGAAACGCTTATAAAACCCACCGCCATGCTATACCGCAATCTTGCCAGCATGGATGTGGAAGAATCTATTCGGGCCAACCCGATGGATGGCGTTGTATTACTCTGCGGCTGTGATAAAACTACCCCTTCCCTCGTTATGGGCGCATGTAGTGTAAACATTCCTACGCTTGTTGTTTCGGGTGGACCCATGCTTACTGGTAAATATCAAGGCCGCGACATCAGCACCAGCGATGTATGGCGTTTTAATGATGCGGTGCGCAGTGGCGAGATGAGCCAGGAACAATTGACAGTTGCTGAAGAATGTATGTGCCGCAGTCGTGGCCATTGTGCCGTAATGGGTACTGCCTCCACAATGGCTTGCATGGTTGAGTCACTCGGCCTCTCCCTTCCGGGGAATGCCGCTATTCCTGCCGCAGATTCAAGGCGAAAAGTATTAGCGCAGATGTCAGGTATTAGAATAGTTGAAATGGTAAAAGAAAATCTTCGCTTATCAGATATTTTAACCCGGGAGGCCTTTGAAAATTCCATCATCACCAATGCTGCGATTGGCGGCTCTACAAATTTTATAATCCACTTGCTGGCTATTGCTGGAAGAATTGGTGTTGATTTAAAACTTGATGATTTCGATAGGTTATCTTCAAACATTCCTTTCATTGCCAACTTGCAACCCTCGGGAAAATATTTTATGGAAGATCTTTATTATGCCGGAGGTCTGCCCGCTATCATGAAAGAACTCGATAAGGTTCTACATAAAAATGCCATCACCGTAAACGGGAAAACCATAAAAGAAAATTACGATGTTGCCGAATGTTATAATCGCGATGTGATTGCAACTGCCGATAAGCCTTTCAATCCACTCTCTGGTGTAGCCATACTAAAAGGAAATCTAAGCGAAAACGGAGCCGTGATAAAACCTTCGGCTGCAAGCCTGCATCTTCTTAAACATTCAGGTAAAGCTCTTGTGTTCGATGATATTGATGATTACAAAAATCGAATCGATTCCCCCGATCTTGAAGTCGATGAAAACAATGTTTTGGTATTAAAGAATGTTGGCCCGATTGGCTATCCGGGTATGCCCGAAGTTGGCAACATGGCGTTGCCTAAAAAATTATTAGCCAAAGGCATTACTGATATGATTCGCATTTCGGATGGCCGCATGAGTGGTACTGGCTTCGGTACGGTAATTCTTCACGCATCCCCGGAAGCCGCATTAGGTGGAAATTTTGCGGTGATTGAAACCGGAGACATTATTCATTTGGATGTTGCCAAACGCTCGCTAATTCTTGACGTCTCAGATTCTAAACTTGAAAAGAGAAAGAAGAACTGGAAGCCCATTCACAAAAAATATGATCGTGGCTATGTAAAGTTATATCAGGAGCATGTGCAACAAGCCAGCCATGGAGCAGATTTGGATTTCTTAAAAGGAGGTTCAGGAAGTGAAGTGTCGAGAGACTCACATTAAAAAAGTACGAAGTAAGATTTACGAAGTACGAATAAAATTAAATCAACATACAAATTCGTAAACCGTAATTCTAAATTCGTAATTGACAATTCGTACTTCGTCATTCGTAAATGGTAAATTATGAATACTTTCAAAAACAAAACAGCCATTGTTACCGGAGCCGGCCAAGGCATTGGTCTTGAAATTTGCAAGCAATTAGCCGCACAAGGCGCGAGTATTATTTTGAATGACATTGAGCTGTCGCTCGCAGATGAAGGGGCCCGATCAATCCAAAAGGAAAAAGGAAACTGCATTCCGGTTGCCGGAGATTGTTCTGAAGTGGCATTTATTCAAACATTGATCGATGCTGGACTTAGAAATTTTGGAAGTGTAGATATTGTGATCGCCAATGCAGGCATTACACTTTTCGGTGATTTTTTAGAATACAAACCCGAGGACTTTTATAATGTAATGAAAGTTAATCTCGGTGGTAGTTTCTTTCTAGCACAACTGGCTGCCCGGCAAATGAAGGAACAAGAAACCGGAGGGCGAATTTTATTTATGTCGTCTGTAACCGGTCATCAGGCACATAAAAATCTGGCAGCGTATGCCATGAGCAAAGCGGCCCTTGAAATGTTAGCAAAAAACCTGGTGCTCGAACTTTCACCTTATAAAATAACAGTCAACGCAATTGCCCCGGGTGCCACCAGCACCGAACGAACTAAAAGTGATCCCGATTATGAAAAAACATGGTCGCGGATAACACCCATTGGCAAGCCTGCTTCCATTCAGGATATCGCCAGTACCGCACTTTTTCTTGTTTCACCAGAAGCAGGTCACATCACTGGCCAAACGTTGATTGTTGATGGTGGGTGGACGAGTGTTAGTCCTTCCCCTATTAAAGTCCGAATGAGTATGATTCAGTTTACGACAACGCTTCACAAATTCGACAAGAAGGGTGAAAAAACGGGTTGGACTTATTTAGAAATTTCTGCAAAGCAAGCGCATCAACTCAAACCCAATTGCAAAGTTTCGTTTCGAATAAAAGGGTCAATCGATTCTTATGCATTTCAAAAAACTGCATTGTTACCCATGGGTGATGGGAAATTTATCTTACCCTTTAACGCAGCCATGCGCAAAGCCACCGGAAAAAATTGGGTGATAAGATAAAAGTCAGCATGGAAACTGACGACCGTAAACTTGAAATCTCCGCTGACTTAATGAAGTGTCTTAAAGAAGATCCTATGGCGATGGAATTCTTTTCATCCTTACCGAAATCGCATCAAAATTATTACAGCAATTGGATTGATAGTGCTAAAACTATGCAGACAAAAACTAAACGCATTGTTGTTTGCTTAACAGCATTTAGCAAAGAGCAAAGTTTTGGTGAGATGATGCGCGAATATAAAAAAGCAAATTTCTAGCAAGCATCATTACCATAATCTCATTTTAAGCCCTTTAAAGATATCAACTTAATTGTTCAAATTTTTTCAGGAAGTCTTTCAGTTTCAAATTAAACTGAATAGGGTTCTCGAGGTTACTTAAATGTCCGGCTTCGGGGATAATGGCAAGCTCACTTCCACTAATTAATTCTTGCATTTTTTGAGCAACTTCCGGTGATGTAATTTTATCCTCGGCTCCAACTAATATCAAAACTGGAAAATTCACTTGTGGCAGTACTTTACATGTTTCCTTTCGATCGGCTAGCGCTTGTAGTGTGCGGCAAATAGTTGTAGCCGGTGTATGTAAAATTGTGTTGTGAATAAATGAAACTTCTTGAGGCTTTGTTTGAAAAGACGCGAGCGCAAAAAGATTTTTTAATGATTCCTCCGCATACACGGCAAGTCCATTGCGTAGAATAAAGGCGATCGTTTTTTTCCTTTTCCCTTTCGCTTCTGCCGTATCAGCCGCACATTGCGTATCGCAAAGCACCAGGCCTGCAAATCGATGCGAATATTTTTGAATAGCGTTCATGGCTATATAACCACCCATCGATAGGCCAACAATCACCGCCTTTTCAATTTGAAGTGCATCCATAAGAGCAATTAAATCTTCCGCAAACAGTGCAATACTAAAATCAACTTCGCCTGCTTTTGAATCTCCATGCCCACGCACATCATAGGCAATACATCTATATTCGTCCTTCAATTCAAGTAGTTGATTTTCCCACATGCGTTTATCAAATGGAAAACCGTGAATAAAAATTACAGGCAACTTAATAACATCCCCTGATTCGAGATACGCTGTGTTATTAGTACTAATCAATATGCTCATGGCATTCACAGTCATATTAATATCTATTATCCTTCATCTTATCCTTCATCCCTCCATACAATACATCGGCCACTGGAGCATCTGAAAGAAATTTGTGTGGGAATGGAAGTTCAATATTAGAAACATCGTTTAGTTGATTCATTATTTCAATAGGAATTTCAAAATTCAAACATCCTAACACATCCTCAAGCTGACTCACTTTAGTTGCTCCTACAATGGGTATCACCGATTGATTTTTATTTTGTCGTGTCCAGTTAATTGCCAGTTGAGAGGCTGAAACCTCAAGTTGATTTGCAAGCTCCACCACCTTTTTTGTAATGAGTGTTGCGCGCTCATTCAAACGAATGCTTGCTTCTGGTAAACGACCTTTATCACCAGTCAAATATTTGCCGGTTAATGAACCACCACCCAACGGAGCCCAAGGTGTTACTGTCATGCCGAAGGCTTTTGCCATTTGCATAAGTTCGGGTTCCACGGTTCGTTGAATTAAACTGTATTCAATTTGTAATCCAACAAATTGATTCCAACCCCGAAGTTGTGCCATAGTATTTGCCTGACTTACAACCCAGGCTGGCGTATCGCTGATCCCAATGTAATGCACCATGCCACGTGTAATAAGATCCTCTAGACCTTTCATAATTTCCTCCGTGGGTGTCCAGCTATCCCAGGCATGCACCCACAATAAGTCAATATAATCGGTATTGAGTCGCCACAAACTTTCTTTCACACTTCGCATCATATTTTTACGATGGTTTGCCTGCAAAGTTTAGATCGCCAGTTCTATCGCGAAGCGAATATTTAGTTGCCACCACAAAATGATCGCGGTCTTTAGCAATAAAGTCTCCAACAAATTTTTCTGAAGTGCCTTCCGTATAGCGATTAGCTGTATCAATAAAGTTGCCACCCGCATTGGCATACGCTTCAAAGATTTGCTGACTTAGCTGTTTGTCGCAGCCCCATTTCCATTCGGTGCCAAAGCCCATGGTTCCAAGCGAAAGCTCAGAAACGCGCAATCCGGATTGACCTAATAACTTATAATTCATAATGGGATTATTTAATCGAGAATCTAAACTAATGGAATTAACTAAAGTTTCATAAATCAGCATGCTACCCATTAGCAATCGAATGCATTGTTCTTCAAAGACTTCTCTCTTAAAATATAAACGAATCACTAAATTTGCGATTGATCTTATCTCCTCAAAGATTTCCAATTAATGAATCATTATTATCTAAGTCATTTAAAAGAACTCGAGTCAGAGGCTATCTATATAATTCGCGAAGTGGTGGCTCAATTCGAAAAACCTGCCTTGCTGTTTTCAGGCGGTAAAGATTCTATCGTACTGGCCTATCTGTCGCGTAAAGCATTTTATCCGGCACGCATTCCGTTTCCACTCGTACATATCGATACCGGTCATAATTTCCCGGAAACCATGGAGTATCGCGACTGGTTGATTAATGAATTGGGGGTGCGATTGGTCGTTGGCTCAGTACAAGAAAGCATCGACCAGGGGCGAGTAAAAGAAGAGGTAGGTGTTAATGCAAGCAGAAATGCTTTACAAACCGTAACCTTATTGGATACGATTGAAGCAAACAAGTTTGATGCAGCCATGGGTGGCGCGCGCAGAGATGAGGAAAAGGCCCGTGCCAAAGAACGATTCTTTTCGCATCGAAATGAGTTCGGACAATGGGATCCTAAAAACCAACGCCCTGAACTTTGGAATATTTTTAACGGTCGCAAACAGCAAGGCGAGCATTTCCGGGTGTTCCCGATTTCCAACTGGACCGAAATGGATGTGTGGCAATATCTGCATGCTGAAAATATTCCTATCCCCAAACTCTATTATTCGCACAGGCGCGAAGTAGTGGTTCGTGATGGAACAATTCTTTCTACTTCGCCCTGGTTGCACCTAAAGCCAAATGAAAAACCGGTTGAGATGACTGTTCGCTTCCGCACTTGTGGCGATATGCCGATAACCGGAGCCGTTGAATCTGAAGCCGACACCATGGAAAAAATTATTGACGAGGTGGCAGCGTCAAGAAAAACTGAACGCGGAACGCGGGCAGATGATAAGCGAGGCGAAACCGCCATGGAAGACAGAAAGAAGTCGGGATACTTTTAAATCGTTGCTAGTTATTAGTTGATGGTTGACCCACAAAACCTTCGCTAACAACTAACAACCAACAACTAATTATGAACCAACTATTACGTTTTACAACAGCCGGCAGTGTCGATGATGGAAAGAGTACCCTCATCGGCCGACTGTTATTCGACAGCAAATCAATCTTTGAAGATCAACTGGAAGCCGTAACTGCCTCAAGTTCAAAAAAAGGTTTTGACTATGTAGATCTTTCGTTGCTTACCGATGGTTTAAAATCTGAACGCGAGCAAGGCATTACTATTGATGTTGCCTATCGTTATTTCGCTACGCCTAAGCGAAAATTTATTATAGCCGATACACCGGGTCACATTCAATATACCCGCAACATGGTAACAGGTGCTTCTACGGCTAACCTGGCGCTGATTTTAATTGATGCCCGTAAAGGATTGATCGAGCAAACGTTCCGGCATTCTTTCTTAGCCTCGTTATTAAAGATCCCGCACATCATAGTGTGTGTTAACAAAATGGATTTGGTCGATTACCGGGAAGGGGTGTTTCAAAAGATTGTTGAAGATTATAAAGCGTTTTCATCCAAACTGGAAGTCCATGATATTCAATTTGTACCCATCAGCGCTTTAATCGGTGATAATGTGGTGAATCGTTCGGAAAAAATGGAATGGTATCTGGGTGCAACACTATTGCATATGCTCGAAACGGTTCATATCGAAAGCGATCATAACCATATTGATAGCCGTTTTCCGGTTCAATATGTGATTCGTCCACAAACTCGCGAACATCAGGACTTTCGGGGCTATGCCGGTCGGGTGGCTGGTGGAATATTTAAAGTGGGCGAAGAAATTCTGGTCTTGCCATCGGGCTTCACTTCCAAAATCAAAACCATTGAATTCGGAGAACAGCACTTAGAGGAAGCCTTTGCGCCCATGTCGGTAACCATCACGTTGGAAGATGAGATCGATATAAGTAGGGGCGATATATTGGCCAAACCTGCCAATCATCCTCAAAATGATCAGGATATTGATTTGATGGTGTGTTGGATGAATCAACGGCCGTTGAAACTGAATTCAAAATTCTTTATTAGGCATACTACCCGTGAGACAAAAGCTATTTTGAAGGAAATCACTTATAAACTAGACATTAGTTCTTCACAACCTGTTGAAGGCGCGGAGCAATTGGTAATGAATGACATTGCCCGCGTGAAGTTGCGCACGGCCCAGCCTTTGATGTTTGACAGCTACCGCAAAAACCGGATTACCGGCAGTCTGATTTTAGTGGATGAAAACACTAATGAGACGGTGGCCGCGGGGATGATTGTTTAACGAAATACTGCCTTTAAATTATAAAAGCCACCCAAGAGGTGGCTTTTACTTTTAAGTTGTGGGAGCTGAGGGGTTCGAACCCCCGACCCTCTGCTTGTAAGGCAGATGCTCTGAACCAGCTGAGCTAAGCTCCCTTTCCATTAAAGGACTGCAAAGGTAAAAGAGAATTGGAATTGTGCAAAAACAAGTTCAAAGATTAGTACCAAAATCGTGTATTCTATAAAAAAAAGAGTGATATACTTTGGTTTGATCCTTGCATCGTATTTTTTACAGAACCATTTTTTCAACTTTGAAGCGATTCCGTAAGATTATTCTTTACTTCCTTCTCACCCTTGTTATCCTTTTTACAGGGGTTACCATTTCTGTCTTTTTGTTTAAGGACCGGATTATACAGCAGTTTGTAAACGCGGCTAACCAAAAACTAAATACACCGGTTAAAATCGGAAAAATCGACATCTCGATGTTTTCGGATTTCCCCAACATCGCGATTGTTTTTACCGATGTTTATGTAGAAGACAGTCACCCGGGAAACTATCCTTTGCTAACAGCCGATCGTATTGCCTTTAATCTGAATGCTCTGGAACTTTGGAAAGGAAATTATTCTATTCGGGGGTTAGCCATTACGGGCAGCGAAACCAATCTAAAAATAAATGCAAGCGGCAAAGGCAATTTTGTAATTCTTAAAGACACGCCTAAAAAAAGCGGAGGTGCAGTTAGTTTTGATTTACGCAACGTTACCCTGGATAAAACTATCCTAAGTTATCAGGATCAACAACTCCGCCATCATCATGTTTTTAATAGCGAAAAGCTAATCGCTTCGATTTTAGTAATAGGCGATCTTTATCAGATTAAAGCCGAGGGGGATGTAGTGACAGAGCAGATCGGCATCAACAATTCGATATACCTTAACAACAAAAGTTTTTTAATAACTGCGCAAGTGGATTACGATGATGCCGAGAAATCGGTGCATATAAAACCCTCTATAGTTAAAGTAGGGCGATCTGACTTTTCAGTTAATGGAAATTATTCTTTCAAAGAAAAAAATCTGATCGATTTAAAAGCCGAAGGAAAAGACACAGACATTCAAACTTTGCTATCCCTTTTACCTGACGCTGCAAATCAAAAGCTAAAACAATACCGAAGTGAGTGCGATGTGTTTTTCAATCTGGCTCTTAAAGGCGAACTCAGTGAACGCAAAAGTCCGTATATCTCCGCCTCTTTTGGCTGCACGAATACCACGGTGTATCATCCGGACTATAAAACACAAATCAAGAAGGCCAACTTAAATGGTTCGTTTGCCAGCCCTTCGGCAACTGATTTTACAAATGCGGAATTATTTTTAAGAGAGATATACGGAGAACTGAACGACCAGGTTTTTAACGCCAATCTTTCTATCCGCAAGTTTAACGACCCTTATATCACATTCGATTTTAAAGGCGATTTGGATGCTGCTTCAATCTACAATTTCTACCCGATTAGTGGCGTGAATGATTTGAGGGGTTTGCTTTCCGCAGATATTTCCTTCGAAGGCCAAACCTCCTTGCTTAAAAAGAAGGCAACCGTTCAAAAAGTAACAACCAGTGGTGCGATTGTAATGAGTGATTTGAATTTTGGATATGGAAAACAGCAAGTTCAATTCAAAGACGTAAACGGAACCTTACAGTTTAACAATCAGGATCTGGCGTTAAGCAACGTGAGTGGCCAATTTGAAAACAGTGACTTTCATCTCAATGGATTTTTCAAAAACATTATAACATTTCTACTTTTTGAAAATCAGCCTATAGGAATTGAAACCGATCTAAAATCGGACTTTCTTGATCTCGATCAGCTATTTGCTATCGGCTTTGGAGAAGAAGAATCTGAAAACTATCAGTTTAATATCTCGCCTGATATTCAATTGAATTTCAATTGCGATGTAAAGCGTATGAAGTATAAGCGTTTCAAACCCACCAAAATCAAGGGCGACCTATTGGTAAAAAATCAGGTAGCTGTTTCGCGCAACATTACCATGCATGTGTTGGGCGGGCAACTAACACTAAATGGGATAGTCGATGCTAAAAATCAAAAAGCCATTGATGTCATTAGCTCCTTTAAGCTGAATGGGTTGTATGCCGACAGTATTTTCTATGTATTCGAAAACTTTTATCAGGATTTTATTCAAGACAAACATTTAAAGGGTCAGGTGTTTGCCGATGTGGAATTGGAAATGACATTAAATGAAAAACTACATCTGATTCCACCTACCTTGATTGCCGATATAAGCGCTACCATTAAAAATGGGGAGCTAAACAATTTCGAGCCAATGAAAAAGTTGAACAAATACCTGGATGATGAAGGACTGAACCGGCTCAGGTTTGCAGATTTGAAAAATGAAATCCACATTGAAAATAAAACTATCTATTTACCGCTAATGGAAGTAAAGAGCAATGTAACTACTATTCAGATTAGCGGCACACATCAGTTCGATCAGCATATTGACTACCGGGTGATTGCCCCCTTACGCAATAAAAACAAAATCGATCCCGATGAGGCTTTTGGTGCGGTGGAAGATGATGGTGCCGGACATGCTAAGTTATTCTTGAAAATAACGGGCACTACTGACCAGTATGACGTAAGCTATGATAAAGCAGCTGTAAAAAAGAAAATTGCCAGCGATCTGAAAAAGGAGGTTCAAGAGTTGAAAGATGCCTTCAAACAAAAAGGCATTAAGAAGAAAAAAGAATTGGAGCTAACGGATGAAGAATTTGACTGGGATAATTAGTCTATATATTTTTTGCCCGATTCCAATACGCATCCATTTCCGCTAAGGTCATCTCCCCCATTTTTTTCCCATCCTTTGCCGATTCGGTTTCCAGATATTGAAATCGCTTAATGAATTTTTTATTGGTACGTTCTAATGCCTCTTCGGGATCGATGTTGATAAACCGCGCATAGTTAACAAGCGAAAACAAAAGGTCACCAAATTCCGCCATCGCTTTTTGATGATCGATCTTTTCGTTAGCCTCTGCATTAAATTCACTCTTGAATTCCTGCATTTCTTCTTCTACTTTTTCCCATACTTGTTCTTTCTTCTCCCAATCAAACCCCACACCCCGCGCTTTATCCTGAATGCGAATGGCTTTAACCAAAGCGGGCAAAGATTTAGGAACTCCCTCCAGCACCGACTTATTTCCTGTACGCAGTTTAATTTTTTCCCAATTTTCCTTCACCGCCTTCTCATCTTCGGCTACTACATCCCCATAGACATGCGGATGCCGCTCAACCAGTTTATCACATATAGCGTTAAGTACATCTGCAACATCAAACGCTCCGGTTTCTGAAGCGATGCGTGCATAAAAAACATTATGCAACATCAGATCGCCCAATTCCTTTTTCACTTCCTTCAAGTCGCCTTCTAAAATAGCATCCGAAAGCTCATAGGTCTCTTCAATGGTAAGGTGTCGTAAGGTTTCAAGGGTTTGCTTTTTATCCCAGGGGCAATTCTCCCTCAATTCATTCATTACCGTAAGGAGGCGATCAAAAGCTTTTAATTTGGCTTCACGTGAAGTATCGGGTGCAGAAAATGGTTTTTTCATGATCTTGTAAACTTAACAATTGAATAGGGTGTTGTATCTTTACAGCATCGAAAAAATCACAAATTAGTATGACCATTTTTCTTCTTACTCTAGGCGTTTTTGGTTTATTCTTTATACTCATGTCGGTACGTCTGTTGTTTGTAAAGAATGGCGAATTTCGCGGAACGTGTGCCACGCAAAGTCCGTTTTTAGCTAAAGAAGGAATTACCTGTGGCTACTGCGGAAAAACTATTGGCGAGGGAGATGCATGTGGCGATCCTGATAAAGAACTAGCAAGCATGCCAAAAGTCGGCAAGGAGTAATTGTTTAGACGAACTCCTTCATTTATTTCCCAGTATTCGCAACTTCAATTTATTAGCTTTGCAGTCGCAATTCTAAAACTGATTTTGTGACTTTAATTAAATCTATTTCTGGTATTCGCGGCACCATTGGTGGCGCCCCAGGTGATGCACTCACCCCCGTTGACGCAGTAAAATTTGCAGCTGCTTTCGGCTCGTGGATCAAATCACGCAAAGGGAAAAAAATTGTTATAGGTCGTGATGCTCGCCCTTCCGGGGAAATGGTAAGTCAATTGGTTTCTGCAACGCTGCAAGGTCTGGGGTTGGATGTAATAGACCTCGGATTATCGACAACGCCCACCGTAGAAATTGCCGTAACCGCAGAAAAAGCTGGTGGTGGAATAATTCTTACAGCCAGTCATAATCCAGTGCAATGGAATGCCTTGAAACTGTTGAATGAAAAAGGTGAATTTATTTCGGGTGCCGATGGTGCCGAAGTTTTGCAAATCGCTAAAGCGGAATCATTCGACTTTGCTCCGGTTGATAAGCTAGGGAAATACAGTCTCAATAACTCCTACCTGCAAAAACATATTAAGCTGATTTTAAAACATAAGTTGGTTGATGTAAAGGCTATCCAAAAAGCAAAATTCAAAATTGCTGTAGATGCTGTAAACTCAACGGGGGGCATTGTAGTGCCGCAATTGCTAAAAGCTCTTGGTGTTAAAAAAGTTGTTGAACTTTATTGCGAGCCCAATGGAAAATTTCCGCACAACCCCGAACCGTTGCCCGAGCATTTGAAAGTAATTAGCCGAACGGTAAAAAAAGAAAAATGTGATTTAGGGATTGTGGTTGATCCTGATGTAGATCGCTTGGCGTTGATTCAGGAAGATGGAAAACCTTTTGGCGAAGAGTATACGTTAGTAGCTGTTGCCGATTACATTTTACAAAAGAGGAGAGGTAACACAGTATCCAATTTATCTTCTACCCGGGCACTACGCGACATTACCGAAAAAGCGGGTGGGCAATATTACGCAGCAGCTGTTGGCGAAGTGAATGTCGTTTCTAAAATGAAAGAAACCAAAGCCGTTATTGGCGGTGAGGGCAATGGCGGCATCATCGTTCCCGATTTTCATTATGGCCGCGATGCCCTGATTGGTATTGCCTTATTTCTCACACACCTGGCCAAATCGAAGTTGAAAGTTTCTGAGCTTCGAAAAACATATCCTGCCTATTTTATCTCAAAAAATAAAATTGAGCTAACACCACAAATCAATGTTGATGAGGTTTTAGAAAAAATAAAGCAAAAGTATGCCTCTGAAAAAATCAACACGATTGATGGCGTGAAGATTGATTTCGAAAATGAGAAGGAATGGGTACATCTCCGCAAGAGTAACACGGAACCAATCATTCGCATTTATGCCGAATCGCAAAATGAAGCAAAAGCAAATCAGTTAGCGCAGCGAATTATTAACGATATTAAGAATATCATCTCGTAGTCACTTTGATACTTCTTTCTTAAGAGCTACTTCCACAAACTGATTAAGTAACTTTTTCATTGCTGCTGACTTGATAACTGCAAGCATAGAATTTTTGGTTTTATGCGGATATTGCTGACCAGCTATGATTTCATTCAAAATGTTATGAGCTTTTCTCTTTTGTCCATTCCAACTTCCTCTTCTTGAGTTCCTGTATTTGTTCGTAGTCTAAGTGCAATCCATCGTATGTCGGTTGAAGTTCAATGTGACCTAAAAAGAAATGCCTCTTCAGTATGTTAGAAAGTTCAGCCTTATGGGAGGGGGTTTCTAGTTGAAAGTACACTTTTAGCTGTTGGTTTCTAAAATTAAAGTTAATGTAGTTATCAACTCCTTGAGAAAAAGCTGGTCCTCCATAATAACGCGAGATTGGATGGCTTTCAGACCAAAGTTGTTCGTCCAATACTTGCAGCAAGTTAAATGCGAGGTTAGATATCTCTTTCAACTCATAACCTATCCCGTGTATTGATATAGAGTTGTCATTAATTCTGAGTTCACCTTCTATCTTGCCAAACTTTTTTTGCTTCTCATTATATCCCCATCGACTACCTACCATAATCAACACAAATAGGAAAAATGATATGCTTTGAACTGTTTGTAAGTCAAATTCAAATGTCTGGGCAAAAATTAAAAATAGGATAAGAAAAATGAAGCCGCCAAAAAACAAACGGCTAGAGTTCAGCCTCCAATCAAACCCCGGCTTAATAGTGAATATTTTTGCTTGAAATTCCTCTTGCATTTAGAAATGTTTGCTCATAACACCCTAATATACGTATTGCGCTTATTCCCTTTTTTATTAGGATGCGATTTTTTCACTAAAAGCATAGTCTCCGCCTCGGGTGCGAGCCTATTTTAAACTTGAGTCAATTGCACAAATAGTTAACTTTGTCGAAACTTTCAAATTGATGAAAATCTATCTCGACAACGCAGCCACCACACCCTCGACCCAGAAGTGTTTGAAGCTATGAAGCCGTTTCTGTTAGAAGATTTTGGAAATCCTTCTTCCACACATGCTCATGGTCGCAAAGTGCGTGCAGCCATCGAATCATCGCGTAAAAAGATAGCTGAACTATTGAATTGTACACCGGGTGAAATCATTTTTACATCCGGAGGAACTGAGGCCGACAATACCATTATTCGAAGTGCCATCGAAACGTATTCGATTAAGCACGCTATCTCAACACCTATTGAACACCACGCGGTAATCCACACACTTGAAAATTTGCAAACCCAGGGTGTAGAATTACATCACGTAAAGTTGGATAGTAAAGGCCATGTTGATTTGTCTCATTTAGAGGAATTTTTAAATCAATTTCCTGGTTCGCTTGTATCGTTGATGCATGCGAATAATGAAATAGGAAATCTCCTTGATCTTGAGTTGGTTGGACGTCTGTGTGAAAAATATAAGGCCTACCTGCATTCCGATACCGTGCAAACCATGGGGCACTATCTGCATGATCTTAAAAAGATTAAAATCCATGGCATGGCTGCGGCTGCGCATAAGTTTCATGGCCCGAAGGGGGTGGGTTTCATGTATCTTAATAAAGACAAAAAGATTCGGCAATTCATGCATGGTGGCGCACAAGAAAGAAACATGCGTGGAGGCACCGAAAATGTAACCGGCATCATTGGCATGGCCAAGGCATTGGAAATTTGTTACCGCGAAATGGAAGCCCATGAAACGTATATTCGAAATCTGAAATGGCTCATGATTAATCGGTTGAAAGAAGTTCTGCCAGGGGTTTCTTTTCATGGCGATTCTGAGAATCTCGATCGAAGTTTATATACAGTTCTTAATGTTAGTTTGCCTGAATCAGAAGAAAATGAAATGCTTTTGTTCAATTTGGATATGCAAGGCATCTCGGCCTCGGGCGGAAGTGCCTGCTCAAGCGGAGCATCTACTGGTTCGCATGTATTAGGCGCGCTTTATCCTAATTCAAAGCGCGGGGCCGTTAGGTTCTCCTTCAGCAAGTTCAATACACCCGAGGAGATTGATCAGGTTGCAAATAAATTGGCTGAGATATATAAAGTTGTAGTTAAAGCCTAGAAAATTTCAGATTACTAATTGGCTTGTTATATCCTATAATTGGCTAATTTTAATCGCATGCCACATCCTTTCGTCTCATTCATTGGTTCCGGTAATGTTGCCTGGCACTTAGCCCCCGCCTTGGACAACGCAGGCTTTGTAGTAAAGAAGTTTACAGTCGCAGCCCGCAAAATGCGGCCTTGCTTACTGAGCGTCTCTACCAGGCCGAAGTAAAAGCTTCGCTCGACTTTTCGACAAGTGCATCTTCCATTTTTATTCTTGCTGTTAGCGATGATGCAATACGTACCATTGCGCAGGAAATCGTTATTCCTGAAGATGCTATTCTGGTCCATACCTCCGGAAGCCAGCCCATAACAGAATTACAATTTGCTGCAACCCAAAACTTAGCAGTGCTCTATCCTTTGCAAACCTTTACAAAAAATCAAAAAATAGATTTCAAAAGCGTACCGCTATTTGTAGAAACCCATACGCAGGAAGCAGAAAGGGTTCTTATGCAGCTAGCGAAAAGCATTAGTAATGAGGTAAAGAAAATAGCCTCCACAGAACGTAAAGCGTTGCATGTAGCTGCTGTATTTGCCTCCAACTTCACCAACCACATGTTAACAATCTCGCGCGAGATTATGCGCGAAAATAGTCTTGACTACGATTCGTTAAAACCGCTAATCACCGAAACAATTCCAAAAAGTTTTTACCTGGGGCCGGAAGATGCACAGACGGGTCCGGCCAAGCGAGGCGATCTTGATATTCTGGATACTCATTTAGAATTTCTTAAAGACCAAGCTGCAATTGCCGAAATATATAAAGTGATTAGTCAACATATTATTGATACCCATTATCAAGGCTAGCACACCACACAAAAAAGGGTCAGATTTCTCTGACCCTTTTCTTCTCACTAGAGAGATGAATTTATTTTCCGGTTTCAGTAACCATTACTTCGCCTCGGATGGTAAGTTGTACAAATCCGGTTTCGATGTTGGCGGTAACCGTAACCGTTTTGTTGAAAGCTCCGGGTGAAGCCGCATTATAAGTAGCCTTAATAAAACCTTGGCCTCCTGGCATTACAGGTTCTTTAGACCAGTCGGGTGTGGTGCAACCGCACGAAGCCTGTACATTGGTAATTACCAAAGGAGTCTTACCCGTATTGGTGAATTTAAACTCATGAGTTGCCGGAATACCCTGCTTGATTTTACCAAAATCGTGGTTCGTATTATCCCAGGTAAAAACCGCCATATCTGTCTTTACTTCATTAGGATTAATTGTGGTGGCGGGCACCTGCGCAAAGGTTGCAACTGCAAATACCATTAAAATCGTACTTAAAAATAACTTTTTCATTTCTTCTTTGATTTATGGGTTAAACTTAGGTTGTTCTTTTGAACCATACAAACATCGGGCTCAAAAACCAGACCTTGTGTTAAGGGCTTTGTAAAAGATGTTAAGGACTTGTTAATCCCCCAAAACCAGGTTTAAATACTGTCTACCTTTGTAAAGTGAGTCGATTAACGCTTCGAATTGTAATTATTCTTGCAGCCCTGAGTATTGCGGGGATTACCGCTACCCAAATTTATTGGGTACGCAAAGCGTTCGATCTGAAAGAAAATCAATTTAATAGGGATGTTACGGCAGCGCTCACCAACGTGGCTACAAAAATTCTGGAAATCACCAAAACCCCCACTGCCGCGAATAACCCCGTTACCCAACTTACCACCAACTATTTCGTTGTGTTAGTTAACGGGCCCATTGACAACAATTTGTTAGAATTTTTATTGCTAACCGAGTTTGAAAAGCGAAACATCAAAGCAGATTTTGAATACGGAATCTATGATTGTATGGAGCAATGTATGCAAGGGGGCAATCATATCTCGCCAAAAAATACAGCCTCGCTTGTTAATTTTACGGAGTTACCCGCCTGGAAAAATGATGGTTATTACTTTGGCGTTCAATTCCCCATGGTAGAAGCAACGCTGATCAGTCAAATGGGTATTTGGGGATTCTCCTCGGTAGTTATGCTGATCGTAATTTTCTTTTTCGTTTATACCTTGTTTGTTATTCTAAAGCAGCGAAGACTTTCCGAAATCCAAAAAGACTTTATCAACAACATGACGCACGAGTTTAAAACTCCGTTAGCCACCATCGCAATCTCAACTTCTGTTCTTAAAGATCCGGCAATCATTCATACGCCTGAAAGATTATTAAACTATGCGACTATTATCGACAATGAAAATAATCGACTGAAGCAACAAGTGGAGCGGGTGTTGCAAATGGCGCGTCTTGATACTGAAGAGGTAGGTCTTAAGCAAGAGGTTTGTGATCTTCATGAGCTTATTCGGGAAGCATCACAAAATAATCTTGTGGCCTCAAAAGCGACTATTGAATTAGTCTTGGAAGCCAGTCCATCAATCATACTGGCTGATAAACTTCATTTGACGAATGTTATTTTTAATTTGCTCGACAATGCCATTAAGTACAATAAGCATCAACCGACAATTCAGATTTCTACATCGTATACCCATGGAAACCTTATTTTACGCATTGAAGACAATGGGATTGGTATAAAATCAGAGGATCAGAAAAAAATCTTCCATCGGTTTTATCGGGTACCCACGGGCAACCTACATGACGTAAAAGGCTTTGGACTGGGGTTAAGCTATGTAAAACTTATTGTGGAAGCACATAAAGGAAAAATTACCCTAACGAGCGAACCAGACAAAGGAAGTTGCTTTTCAATTGCATTACCCGGACAAAAAATATGAGTGCTAAAATTCTCTTAGTTGAAGACGATCCTAATTTAGGTTTTGTTATTAAAGACAATTTGGGATTGAAGGGGTATGACGTTACGCTACGCACGAATGGAGAAGAAGGGCTTCAAACTTTCTACCAAAACTTATTTGACATCTGTATTTTGGATGTGATGATGCCAAAAAAAGATGGGTTTACACTAGCGCAACAGATTCGTGAAAAGAATCAACAAATTCCTATTCTTTTTGTCACTGCTAAGTCAATGCTTGAAGACAAAATTATTGGGTTTCAAAGCGGGGGCGATGACTATCTGATAAAGCCTTTTAGTATGGAAGAGCTTTGCTTGCGCATTGAGGTTTTTCTTCGCAGAAGTAATTCATCAGTAATAGAAGAGAGTTTTAGTTTAGGTTCCTTCCGTTTCGATTGTCGGAATTTTACATTATTTCATAATCAACAGGAAAGAACCCTCACTCAAAAAGAAGGTGAGGTATTGAAACTATTATGCATAAATAAGGGTCGTGTATTGAAACGTGAAGAGATTTTAAAATCGGTATGGGGTAATGATGATTATTTTCTAGGCCGATCAATGGACGTTTTTATTTCTAAACTTAGAAAATACTTAAAAGAAGATTCGCGCATACAAATCATCAATTACCATGGTGTCGGTTTTCGATTGGAGGACTCTTCCCAATAAAAGCTACGTTACCCGATTAACCGGTCGATGATATTATCAACCGTCATGCCTTCTGCCTCTGCTTTGAAATTTCGAACAATGCGATGCCGCAATACCGGGCGAGCTACTGCCTGCACATCTTCAATATCGGGCGAATATTTACCATTAAGCAAGGCATTACATTTAGCACCCAGCACGAGGTATTGAGAAGCGCGCGGGCCCGCACCCCACTCTAAGAATTCGTTGGCAATAGCCGAACCCTGAGCACCCGGTCTTGTTGCCTGACTTAGCTTTACCGCATACTCAACTACGTTATCCGCGATAGGCACTCTTCTTACAAGATGTTGAAAGGAAATGATCTCCTCGGCTGTTAACACCTTCGATACTTTCAGTACATCATCAGCCGTAGTGTTCTTAACAATATCCACTTCTTGCTGATACGTGGGGTAATCTAAAAAAATGTTAAACATGAACCGATCCAGCTGGGCTTCGGGTAGTGGATACGTCCCTTCCTGCTCAATCGGGTTTTGTGTAGCCAACACAAAAAAAGGCTGCGGTAACTTGTATTGTTGCCCCGCAATGGTAACAGCATATTCCTGCATCGATTCTAACAGTGCTGCTTGCGTCTTAGGCGGGGTTCGGTTTATCTCATCCGCCAAAATGATGTTGGCAAAGATGGGACCTTTCACAAATTGAAAGTTCCGTTCTTTATCCATCGTCTCGGCACCCACAATGTCCGAGGGCATAAGATCAGGTGTAAATTGGATTCTTTTAAATTGTAAATCCAATGAGGTGGAGATGGTTTGCACCAAAAGAGTTTTAGCAAGACCCGGCACACCCACTAAAAGAGAATGACCTTGGCAAAAAATACCGGTAAGAACCAGTTTAACCACATCATCCTGCCCTACCACCACTTTGGCAATTTCACTTTTCAGTTTTTGAAACGCTTGCTTCAGCGCATCAGCAGCTTCTACATCATTAGAAAAAATATTCGCCATTACTACATGTTTACTGAAAGATAGATTTTTACCGTCTTTACTAAGCCCAGAACTACACCAGCGGCACTACTCAAGAATTTTACAATAATTATAGGTAGGGTCAATATTAATAAAAACATCCTGACGAGCCTTGGTAAACCACTTTTCAAGAGTTAAATCTTTCTTCTCAGCCAGGGCGGCTGATTGAATCCGGTTCCAATCGTCTTTAAGATTAGCCGCATGGGGGGCCAGTTTCTTTTTGAAATAAAGAATGCGCACAGCGTCTTTACCATCATCGGTTCTGTACTGAAGGGGTTTGGAAATATTGCCCACCTTCATCGTATCAATGTTAAGGTAAACAACAGGGTCAATATCTCGCATAGAAATTTTAGTGGAGCCGTCATTATCCGTAAAAAAGCCACCCATTCCCTTAGTATTATCATCATCTGAATATTCTTTCGCCAACTGCTCAAAACTAAGTTTCTCGCTAACGATTTTTGTTCGCAAACTGTCGAGGTATCTTTCCGCTGCAGTAATATCTTCCGCGGAAGGCACTGCCGAGATCAGAATATGTTGGGAGTGATACTCATTCCCTCTGCGATCCAATAGCTGTAGAATATGGAAGCCAAACTGCGATTTAAAAGGAAGTGATACTTCGCCCACTTTTAATCGAAATGCCATAGCCTCAAATTGTGGTACCATGGCGCCTCTGCCCACATAACCCAAATCGCCACCATTGTATTGTGCACTGGGGTCTTCTGAGTTCTTCATGGCTAGTGCTGCAAAATCTTCGCCTTTAAGAATGCGTGCGCGCAAATCGAGCAGCTTGTTTTTAGCTTCTTCCTCTTGTGCAGCGCTTACTTTAGCTACGCGTACAAGTTGGGCTACCTCTACATCAGAAGAATAAAAGGGCAAGCTATCTTCCGGAATTTTATTGAAGAATCGTTTGATCTCTGCCGGAGTTACCGTGATGTCTTTGGTGATCCGCGAGGTCATTTCACGGGCAATTAACTGCTCGCGAATTTGCTCGCGTAACTCCAGTTTTATTTGCTCCATCGATTTGCCATACGCCCTTTCCAAGGCTTCTGGTGAATTGCCCGAGCCTTGTAAAATCATAGCCATTCTTTGCTCCGTATTTCCATCTACCTCTACATCAGTAACAATGACTGAGTCAATCTCAGCTTTGGCAACCATTAGTTTATTTAAAATGAGTCGGTTGAATAATTCGCAACGAGCCTCTTCCGACCCGGGATTTCCATCGGCCAGATAAGCCTGATACCCAACTTCGAGTTCTGATTTCAGGACAATATAATTATCCACTTTAGCTATTATTTTATCCACTACAAAGCCGGTATCCTGACCAACTACTGAGGCAGAAAATAAAACAACACAAAGCAGACTACTTGTCAAAAACCTCGAAATCCTTACTTTTTGCTGCATTCTCATAAACATCTTCTTCCAATTTTCGCGCAAGTTCAACTTTTCTTTTGTTAATAATAATGTTTTTAATGTCCTCTTTAACGAATTCAAGAGGCGATACGTTATCAAAAATCTTATAAGCATCTATTTTGAGGAAGTACAAAAATTCATCATCAGTAGTTTCATAGAAATTATAACTACGCAAAAACTGAATTTTGTTGGGGATTTCTGCTAATGGTGAATTAACTACCAGCTTATCAAATTCAATCCACGAAGAATCAGACAAATGATACGCTGCCGAAAAACTAAGACAATAAGATCTCAGCTCTGCCACATCCTTCTCCTTTTTCGAATACATTAACTCTCTAATCTGCTTTGTGCGAGGTGCCTCTTTGGGCACTTTTATAAACGTTCCCTGAATGATATTCTGCTTTAAAATAAAATTATCGAGTCCTTCTTTATAATATTCCTGAATCTCCCGTTCCGAAACGCTATCATCAAGATTTTTCTTGATGTAGTAATTCTGATATTCATACCCAATCAAACTATAGCGATAATCCAATACTTTACGTTCCACTTCAGCCTCGTTAATATCAATGTTTTTCATGGCTTCGTTGATAACCAATTGTTTTCGTATCCAACTATTAACATAAGCGGTTACGCGGGCCACACTATCTTCACGTAGGGTGCCAGCAGGAATAATTCCGATCAACTCATCTTGATACAAAAATGAATTGTGCACTCTGGCTACAGCTTTTCGGGTATTGTTTGCCTCGGCTTGTTCATTCTTCATTCGAATTAATTCGCAACCGCAAAGGATAATTGCCATCACTATGGATGCAACTTTACCTACTGTCGATATGTGACTTAATTTTTGCAATCTCACTTTTTGATTAACTCTGCCAAAACCACTTTTTTACCCTTATTATTGATCTTCACCGGATATTTTTCTCGAAGTTCTTTAATCCAATTCTTTTCAAGATTATCCTGATAATCGGAAATAATCTGCGCCCTGGCTTCCTCAAAACTTTCAATTCCTGGCGCTACCAATCGCTTTACTTCCACAAGATAGAACAGTCCTTCCGATTCTGTTTCATGCAAGCCTGTTGTCCATGGAATTTGATCTATGATCTTACTATCCTTTTTCTTGTAAATTCTAAAATTCTGAACGGATTTAAACCTCTTTAGATCAGACTGGGTAAGGCTATCGCCTTTTTTTATTTTGCTTGTGAATTCATCGCGAACAGATTTTTCCTGCATTGAGAAAATGCGTGCTTCTACACGATCTCCCGCCTGGTAGTTATTTCGGTTTGCCTGATAGTATTGTCTCTGCCCCAACGTATCCGAAGATGCGTGGTTCCAGACTTCCGTCTCCATAATCTCGAAAAGCAAAATACCTTCACGATATTCAGTGAGCAAATTGCTATACTCGGGGTATTTCTTTTTCAATTCCTCTTCTTCTGCCACCTGAATTTTTTCTTCTACCAGATTCTCGTAAAGTTGGTTCAGGTATGCCCCTGGGTTTAGGCTACTCTTTTTCTGATTCACCTTTACATACCCTACAAATTCCGACACTAAAACAGGTTTGGTTTCTACAGAGAAAATAGTCTGCTTTAATTGATCGGGTGATCCCAAATATTTCCATGAACCCTGCATAAGACTCGAATCGGCCAAAATCATTATACGCTGCTTGACTTCTTGATTTTCAACAAAGAGAAATTGTTTTTTACGCTTTGTTGTAAGGGCCTGCTGCGATACTTGCAATCGCTCATCGCGACTTACTCTTCGTTTCAAAGAAGTTTCCATTTCGCTGTACGGAGGCAAGGGAATCTTTTTTTCGAGCCGGATAATATGCCATCCAATAGATGATTGAAATGGGTCTGAAATCTCACCCGGTTTTTGCATGGCAAAGGCCATGGCTTCAAACTCAGGCACAGAGGCAAGCGCGCCAATACCAAATGGTTTTAAAAGCCCTCCGGTTTGGCTCGTATTTGCATCTTGCGAATTTTCCTTACATACCTCTTGCCAATTTCGGCCACCTTTTAATTGGTCGTACAAAGTAAAGGCAGTGCTTTTACTTTCACATCATCGCTGGTGCCCGTACGCAGTAGAATGTGTGATACTTCTACTTCACCCCGGGCGGGCTTGCGATCAATTACTTTAATAAGGTGATAGCCAAAGCGAGTACGTATTATTGGAGACAAGTCTCCAACCGGAGTGCGATAGGCAGCATCTTCAAACGGATAAACCATTTGCAGCGCGGTAAAATACCCAAGATCACCACCATTATATTTAGCGGATGGATCCTCTGATAATTCGCGGGCAAGTTTCTCAAAATCCTCGCCACCTTGAATTCTGTTTTTGATGTTAACTAGCTTTTGATACGCGATCACGGTATCTGCTGGTGCTGCTTCTGGTCTGGCGTTTATAAGAATATGGGCCGCTCTAATTTCTTCTGTTAACCGTTGATAGGTTTCTCGTGTGAGCTTATCCAACGCATCCTGTTCTGTTCGATAGGGCTTTTTTAATTCCTCCCTATAGGTTTTAAACTCTGTATTGAATTTAGCAGTAGTGTCTAACCCTCTTGAATGCGCCTCTGCAGCTTTCAATTTGAAATTGATGAAAAGATCCAGGTACTCATTGACCTTCTTTTCTGTATAATCCTGAGATGCGTTTTGATGATTTTTTCGGTAGGTATAAAGAAAATCATCAACGGAAACCGTGGATGGGCCAACTGAGAATAGTGGCTGTAACTTAGCCGTTTCCTTACCCTGTGCAACGGCAATCCACGTTAGAAAACAGAAAGATTGAATAAGGAGCAAAATTCTCATAAACAACACTAATTCAATAAAAGGGATTGCAAAAATAAGATTTTTGAGTGGAAAAAGAGGCCTTAATAGATCACTAAGAGCCTATATTGAGTTGCTTAGTTAACCGACATACATTTTTATTACCACGTTTCAGGTATTCAACATTGTCCATAATAGCCTTAACCAGACGGATGCCGAGGCCTCCTTTTCTCTTTTGATGAATCAGGTTATCCAGTTCAGGCTCATGAAATTCGTTAATGTCAAAGACAGAACCATCATCGATGATTTCAAAAATAAATTTTCCGTGTTCGGGGATGTCAATATGAAGCTCGAGCAAATGATCTGGGTTGCAGTGATGAGCATGAATCATAAGGTTCGAACACATTTCATCTAAAGCAAGTACAATCGCACTCATTTCGATTTCGGGCACATGTTGGTCTTTCAGAATGTTTCTGACAAACTCTCTAATGCCTTTCAAATTACTGAGGCTACACCCTATGTTATACTGATAGCTCATCGGCCAACTGCTTTGCTTCTTGTTTTGTATTGCAGATGTGTAATAAATCGGCCAGCCCGAGAATACTAAACGTATTGGCCACCTTTTCTTTCATTCCAAATAAGACCAGGGGCACGTTTTTGTCTTTCATCTCTTCGATGTAGGACATAAAAACCCCCAAACCGGCCGAGGAGATATATTCCATCGCACTGCAATCCACAATAATTTTTTTAAAGCCTTCTCCCAGACTTTTGGCAATGGTTAAATCTAATTCAATGGAAGAACTTGCATCAATTTCACCTATGATTGAAATTATGTCAGCGTTATCTTCCTGTAATCGCTTGATATGAACCATATGTCAATTAGTTAAACGGTTTAAATTTTTTAATGTTCGCCCTTTCATTTGAACTTAATAGTCATCGAGGTATAGTCATCATTGATTTCAGATGTTCCCGAAAACTCATATAATCTTTGGATAATATGCTTTTCTATTTCCTCAGCAGTTTTGTCTGTAACTTCTTTCAGGGCAGCCTCCAACCGGGTATAATCAAATTCTTCGCTGCGTTGATTTTTAGCTTCGGTAATTCCATCCGTGTACAAAACCATGATATCCCCCGGAGCATAGTTAATCTCATTCGTTTCTACCAACTTGCAGTAATCTTTACTGCGCACCATCCCCAAGGCTGTCCCCTTATCTTTAAGATACCCAGTTGTACCTTCGCGGGCTTTGAAGTACAACACAGGGCAATGCCCGGCCCGCGAATAGCGTATGATTTTGGTTACGCTATCAACAACAAAATACGTTGCCGAAATAAAAGAGCCCCTCTCCAGACAAAACATAAGGGCTCGATTTGCCCGATCCATAAATTCCTTTGGATCAAGTTCCTGCTGGGCAAGGCTGTGAAAAATTCCTTTCATCTGAGACATATGAAAAGCCGCGGTGGTGCCCTTTCCGGATACATCGGCAATTATTAAAGCAACCTGATGATCATTTATTCGCAGCGTATCATAATAATCACCGCCCACTTCATCGGCTGATTCGGCAAAAGCAGAAATCTCAAAATCAGGAGCGCTTTCAAGCGATGTAGGCAGTAAACTTTTTTGAACTGTCTTGGCAATCTTTAGTTCTTCCTTATATCGCTCCGTTTGGAAGGCCTCTTCCATTAATCGGAAGTTCTCAATCGAAATGCCGGCTTGATTGGCGAAAGTGGAGACAATACGCGTCATCTCTTTATTAAATCCTTCGGGCAATTCTTTCAATAAGGCAAGCGTACCAATAGTTTCGCCTTTTACGGTGATTGGGAATGCTACCAGTGATCGAAATCGAGAGCCTTTTACAGAAGCGAGATGCCGAGAAAGATTTTTAGTGCGGTCGCTGCTTTGATCGAGTGCCCCTTTAATGTTATGGCTTCTCAAATAGTCGCGAATATCTTTCGATTCTCGCTCTGTGATTTTGAAAGTAAATAGTTTATGTCCATCCGTGGCACTTTGTATTTCAAGCCAGGCAGCATCGGCAAAAACAGAACTGACCGAACTTTCCAGCAAGATGTTATATACACTTTCCTCGTTTTGTTCGGTTTGTATCGATTGGCTGATGCGTTGAAAGTTTACTACTTCCTCTAGTTTTTGTTCAAAAACCGATGAGGTGGGTAGATTAAATAATATAACGAGAAATGAAAAAACACTATACACAATTACAAAACTCAGCAAGCACAAGTTGAAGATATGACTATTGAAACCTGAAAAAGAGGGAGACTGAGCATTAATGGATTCTGATAATTTACTTACGGTGTAGATAAAATAGCCGAGGTAAAAAAATGACAACAGTAATAATAATAAGCAGGTCCACTTTTGTTTAAAGTTTAAGTATGCCACCCATCGCATATTGGCAGATAAAATAAAAACGAGTAAACCGATAACCACCAGAATAATTGTTGTTAAGGGTTCCGGGATAGCAATCTGAAGGCTATCATAAATAAGAACTATAAAAAGGCAGACTACAAATACCGCCCAAGTGCGAATTAGCCACTTGGATTTTTGATATAGAATTAAACGCTTCCAAGAGGTATACGCGGCAATCAGGAAGCTGATAAATAGCGCCAGATTTATTTGGTAAATAAAATCCGTAAACAAAATATTGGATGCGAGCTTGGTCGTTCCTAGTAAGGAAGCACCTAATCTAAAAACAAGCGAAACAACCGTAGCGATTAAGCCTGTGGCAAATACCTTCCATAAAAGGTCAGTAAAATTTAACCCTTCATCTCGATCAACACTGTATCTGTAATAATAAAAAAGACAAAGGATGAAAACAGCTAGCATCAGCCGAGGTAGCCAGAGCGGTACTCCGGGCGGCAATCCCTTCATTTCGCTGTAAAGCACGGTGATGTCTGAAAACACGAGTACTAGCCAGGCAATGATTGAGCCCAGAAAGGAAAGTCGTATTATCGCTTTTGATTTTAGCAAGGTCTTTTACAGGTTATTCACGAACTACCTAACCTTCAATATTAAGCATGATACTAGGGAAAAAAAACTGAGTTTTATAGAACCAAGACCTTCCCTGTCCATGCACCCAACTGAATTACATAAATTCCGGAAGGCCAATCTGAAGTTTGCAATGTCACTTCAACAGATCCGTTCCTATTGCTTTGTAGCTGCGAATCAATCTCAATGGTTCCGTATAATCGCATAATCAATAACCTTACCCGAGTATCGGGTGTGAGGTTTACTCCTTTTAGATGTAGGTTTTGGTTACATATTGGATTAGGGTATAGGGTTACTTGAGCCTCGGCTTGGTTATTCTCAACTAAAATTATTTTGGAATACGTAGATGTACCATCAAAATCAGTTTGCTTTAACCGATAATAATTCTTTCCCATTACAGGATAAGGATCTACAACCCGATAATTCGATTTTTCTTGCGTTGTTCCCTTTCCCTTTTCTGATAATAAATTCTCAAAAGAATCAATTGTAGACATCCTTTGAATCGTAAAGTAGTCGCTGTTTAACTCAGAAGCGGTTTCCCATTCCAGAATTACTGAACTTCCTTCTAAGACTGCACTGAATGAAACTAATTCAACTGGAAGTACAGAAGAGCAAGAGCCAACACCAGCTCCAACACAGCCACAAAAATTGCCTGAACCCGGACATTCCGCATCGCTATAATTATCATCAACATTAATTACACCTACACCAGTCAGACTGCTGTTTGGAGTAGTGTTATTAACCGTTAAATCGTCATTTGCAGTTAATGTTCCATTTACAACTAAAGAGCCTTGCCCAGGGCCACCTACTTCAATATCATCGTCAATCACGACTGGCTCCGGTGGCAATCGTAAATGATCCTCCATTGTTTATGAAGAGATCATCCCCAGTATCTAATGTTCCTCCAGCACTTATTGTTACAGATCCTCCATTTACCTCAATGTCATCATTTGCTGATACCTGACCTGATGAAATAAGTGAGCCCGAAATAACCAAGTCATCATTGCTGTCAATAACCCCGGCATTTGTAACCGATCCATTGATATCAATATCATCGTCTGCCTGCAAGGTGCCCGATGAACTATTCGTAATCACACCTGTTGCTGAAACAATAATATCCTCATCAGAATCCACCGTGCCATTATTGATAAGTGCTCCCTGAATTAGAATATCTTCGTTTCCCCCTGTTGAACTGGACTGAATGGTACCTGTAGCACTTACCGTAATTGTTCCTCCGGCATCTATATCTATAAAACTATCCTGACTCCTAAGTGAACCTCCCACAGTTATGCTGGCCCCATTAAATACCTGAATACTTTCATCTACTAACAAATTTGCCCCCGCAGCTATAGTTATGGAACCAGAAATAACATCTAAATCTCCATCATTACCATCAACTGCCTGTACGGTTCCACCGTTTATCGTTAAGGACCCTCCGTTAATATCAATATCTCCATTTGAACCTGTTATGGATAAGGTGCCACTACTCCAAACTACAGCACCGGTAATCACAATACTTCCTCCGACTGCAATACTGCATGTGCCGCTAAACGTACCTCCATCTGCAAGGTCGGCCTCGTTGGTAGGGCATTGTGCATACACTATTTGCGTAAAAAAAATAAAACTTATAAAAAGACCTGGTAATAATATTTTCATATTACTAAAAATAAAATTTCTTATAAAGAGTATCAAATTATTTCCTACTATAATTAGGTGCCTCGCGTGTAATGGTTACATCGTGTGGGTGACTTTCATGTACACCGGCAGCTGTGATCTTAACAAACTTAGCATTCTTTAATCTATCAAGATTTTTTGCGCCACAGTAACCCATTCCGGCTTTCAAGCCACCAACCAATTGATACAAAACTTCGGCTACCGAACCCTTAAAGGGAACCCGACCTGAAATTCCTTCCGGAACTAATTTCTTAATGTCATCTTCTGCATCCTGAAAATAACGGTCCTTCGAACCATCATCCATGGCTTCTAACGAACCCATACCCCGATAGGTTTTGAATTTACGCCCCTCGTAAATAATCATTTCACCGGGGGCTTCTTCTGTGCCCGCCAAGAGAGAGCCAATCATCACGCTATCAGCTCCCGCTGCCAGTGCTTTGGCAACATCCCCCGAAAAGCGTATTCCTCCATCGGCAATTATTTTTACGTCTGACCCTTTAAGAGCTTTCGCAGATTCATACACCGCAGAAAGTTGTGGCAACCCGATACCCGCTACAATTCGCGTAGTGCAAATACTACCTGGCCCTACACCTACCTTAACAGCATCGGCCCCGGCTTTGGCAAGTGCTTTAGCGGCCTCACCCGTGGCGATGTTTCCTACAATCAATTCCAGTTTAGGAAACTTTTTCCTTACTCTCATTGCCGCCTCAATCACACCCTTAGAATGCCCATGGGCTGTGTCAATACTAACCACATCTACACCTGAATTTATTAATGCAGCAATACGGTCCAGAACATCGGGAGTAACTCCCACCGCTGCACCAACCCTCAATCTTCCAAAGTCATCGTGACAAGCATTCGGCTTGTTCTTCTTTTTGAGAATATCTCTATACCTAACTAATCCCGCTAACTTTCCTTCCTTATTAACAATACGGAGCTTTTCAATTTTATACTCCTGCAAAAGAACTTCCGCCTTAGATAAGGTGATTCCCTCTGGGGCAGTGATCAAATTTTCTTTCGTCATGATTTGCTCAATAGGCATATCCATATCTTTCTGAAAGCGCAAGTCGCGATTGGTAATGATGCCCACTAACTTATTGTTACCATCAATAACTGGTATGCCACCGATTTTATATTCGCGCATAATTTTTTCAGCATCTCGCACGGTAGATTGAATAAGCAGCGTAACCGGATCCTGTATCATACCGCTTTGCGACCGCTTTACTTTTCGAACCTGGTCGGCTTGCTGTGCAATGGTCATATTCTTATGGATGAAGCCGAGACCACCCTCCAAGGCAATGCTAATAGCCAACTCTGCCTCGGTTACAGTATCCATAGCAGCCGAAACAAACGGAATGTTGAGACTTATATTTTTTGTGAGATGCCCAATTGTGCTTGTGTCACGAGGAAGAACTTCACTGTAAGCCGGAACCAAAAGCACGTCATCGTAGGTGAGTGCTTCAAAGAGGAATTTAGAGGGATCGTGAGCCATGGCAAAAATGATTAGGATTCATTATTTGCCGGGCAAAGTTAACCTAAATGACTGATTAACCAACGTGGAAATTTATAATTAGACAAAGCCTTTTAACTTTGTTCAATGAAAAAAGTAGTATTACTAATTCTCCTTGTGGGTTTATTCAATTTGGCCCAAGGTCAAACACAAACTGGTAAAGCGTCCTTCTATGCCGATAAATTTGAAGGTCGGCAAACGGCTAGTAGCGAGAAGTATAGGCATTCAAAACTTACCGCTGCCCACAAAACATTGCCATTTGGAACCATCGTAAAAGTGACAAATCTGAGCAACGAATTAAGTGTAGAAGTAACTATAAATGACCGTGGTCCATATGTAGACGGTCGCGTTATTGATGTTTCTAAATCTGCAGCCGAAAAACTGGGGTTTATTAATCAAGGGCTGGCAGACGTAAAAATTGAAGTAACCAACGCGGGCGATGGCAAAGGGAAAAATCAACCTGTAACTATTGATCATGTTGCCGTTGAAGAAAAGGAATTTTATGAATTTGAAATTGAACGACTTTTACCCAAGGGTTTTGGGGTTCAAATTGGTACCTATCAGGAGTTGGTTAATCTTATGCGGCTTTCCGAGAATTTGAAAAATTCATACCAGAAAAAAGTAACGGTGCAGGTTAAAGTAATTAACGGAGTGAAGTACTACAGCTTAATTCTTGGGCCATTCACAACGCGGCCGAAGGCGGAAGACTTCCATTTGGAAATAAAAAAGAAGTTCCCCTATTCCTTTATTGTTGACTATAGTCGCCTATAGTCCTGACAAATTTTGCCTGAATTTTAAAATCTCTTTTCTTTGCATTTTCAGATTTAATTGACTGGTAATAAGATCTTTATATTTTTATAAAGCTTGGTTAATCGCACACTTTACTAAAAATAATTTTACAATTCAGAACATTTTACTGATACTTGCGTTTACGATAGTATTACTATCTAAATGAATAGTATTCAAAAATTTGTGAAATGCCTACTCTTTCCTTCAAGCTAAATGCTCATCTCTATCTAAGAGATCCGCAACATACGGTTCTCGGTCAAAATATCATTCAGGTCAGTGTTCAAATGATTGATCGGTTGGGATTTGAGCAATTCACTTTTAAAAAACTGGCCGAAGAGATTAACTCTACCGAAGCTTCCATTTATAGGTACTTTGAAAACAAGCATCGGCTGCTGTTATATTTAATTGGCTGGTACTGGAACTGGTTAGAATATAGGATAGATCTTTTTACGAATAGTCTTACAGATCCACGGGAAAAATTAAAAACATCCATTCGGATTATTGTTGAAGAAAAAAAATATGATCAAGCTTTTGATTTTATTGATGAAGTAGCCTTGCACCGTATTGTTGTGGCCGAATTGGACAAGACTTATTTAACCAAGCAAGTAGATAGTGATAATAAGGAAGGGCTATTTGGCGGGTTTAAATCATTATGCAAGAAAATTGCTGAATGGATTAATCAGATTAATCCCAACTATCCATCTGCTTACAGCTTAATTAGTACAGTATTAATAACTTCCAAACAGCAAATCTTTTTTGCGGATCACCTCCCATCACTCACCAATATTGGTAAAGATGATAATCGGTATCTCAAACTTGAGCAATTTCTTGAGTCACTCGTTTTCAAATCTATTCAGCCCTAAGAGATGTTAAACAACGATCAATTAGTTCGCTGCCTGCGTGAAGTTGCTTTCGCACTTAAACACGATTACTCAACCGATGATTTGCACCATGTAGAGGCTAATCAACGGACCTACTTCGAAACTGACTTGCCCGAATTCAAGCGTGATCTCACCGAAGCCGGTAACAAGATGAGAATTCTCTTTATGGATTATCATCTGGATGATTCTGCCCTTGTCGATTTCTTTGAAAGCCAAAAGAACCCCATTCTAACTTTTTTAAAAGACGGAGACATAAGTCCTGTATTATTAATACCTGCTAAAAATAAAATTTCAGTTATCGAAATAAAGCCAGGTAATGATATCACCTACACAATCTCTAACCTAAAAGAGCTCTCACTACTAACCAATGAAAAAGGAGAGATAGAATTCTTTGCCATTTTTGCCTACGAAAGTCCAATCAGCATGGACGGCCATGAAGGAGAAACTCCCAATCCGGTTAAAAGGCTTTTCAAATTATTGGGCACTGAGAAAAAGGAAATCCTATACATTTTCTTTTATGCAATCATTATTGGTCTGGTTAGTTTAGTGATACCCTTGGGTATTCAAACAACAGTTGAATTAATATCGGGGGGAGTATTTTTTAGCTCGGTGTACCTCCTGATTGGACTTATTATCCTTGGTGTTCTGCTAAGTGGGGGATTACAGGTGATTCAAATTAGTCTGGTGGAATTTCTTCAACGAAGGATATTTACAAAAGCCTCATTAGAATTTGCTTTTAGAATTCCTCGGATAAGGCTAGAGTCCATTCAAGGAAATTATGCCCCAGAATTAATCAATCGGTTTTTTGATGTTATCACCATTCAAAAAGGATTACCTAAATTATTAATTGACTTATCCTCTTCTGTCATTCAAATTCTATTTGGTCTTCTTTTAATTTCCTTATATCACCCCTTCTTTGTCTTTTTTGGATTGATCCTTCTGGCTTCGTTATTTATGATTTTCTATATAACCGGACCGCGGGGACTTAACTCATCTATTCAGGAATCTAAATATAAATATAAAGTAGCCCAGTGGTTGGAAGAACTTGGCAGAGCTTTACAATCTTTCAAGCTGGCCGGAAGCACGGATTTGCCAATTCGTAAAACAGACTATAATCTTAACAACTACCTCAAGAACAGAAAAATTCATTTTAGGGTTTTAGTAACTCAGTTTTCATTCATCGTAATTTTTAAAGCATTAATTACAGGTGGATTATTGATTATGGGAACGTTGTTAGTCGTAGACAGGCAAATCACCCTGGGGCAATTCGTAGCCTCAGAAATTGTGATTATTTTAATTCTGAATGCCGTTGAGAAAATTATAATGTACATGGACGTTGTCTATGACCTGCTTGCGGCTGTGGATAAGATTGCTCACGTTACCGATCTTCCTATTGAAAAAGTTGGTGGTCTTGATTTTCCAAGCACACAACTACACGCTTTCCAACTTCGAACGAAGGATTTGAAGTATAAATATAATCTTTCAGGTTACTATGCGCTCAAAGGAATTGATCTTGAAATACAATCCGGTGAAACAGTCTGTATTACGGGTGCTGGCAACTCAGGCAAAACAACGCTTATGAATATTATTGCCGGATTGTATTCAGACTACGAAGGCAGTGTAACCGTGAATAACTATTCTATGCGCGATCTGGATCTTACGCACCTGCGTGATCAGGTTGCTAAAAATATCTCGCAAGAAGATTTATTTGACGGCTCGCTGTTAGAAAATGTTACCCTTGGCAGAACTACCACTACGGCACATGATGCTATACACGCACTGAACCAGGTTGGATTAAGCGATTTTATTAACTCCCTGCCAAATGGACTTGATACACATATACTCAGTGGAGGTAAAGGCTTAACGAAAACGGTTATTCACAAACTTATCTTAGCTCGTTGCCTGGCAAAAAAACCTAAATTGCTAATCCTTAACGACTTCTTTATTACACTTAGTAAATCAGATAAGGTTGAACTCTTAAAAGCAGTTACTGGAAGCAACCGACAATCAACCGTCATCATCTCGTCCAAAGATCCCTTAATTATGAGTGCTTGCGATCGCGTTATCGTTTTGGATGATGGACTAATCCGGGCAAACGGCACTATGGAAGAATTATTAAAAACGGAAGTGCTAAAAGATTTGATCAGCTAAGACATGTTAAAAATTTCATCCAAGTCTGTTGAAAAATGATGCCCCAAGACAGGTTGTATTCGTTGCGTTCGCTCGATACGCCTATGGCCGGCAAAATACTGGCTCGTTGGCTTTTAGGCATGGGTATATTATTTCTGATTGTTTTATTTCTTCCCTGGCAACAAAACATCCGAGGAAACGGAAAAGTAACAGCACTTGCGCCTGCTAACCGGCCACAAACTATAGAGACCATTATTGCTGGGCGAATTCAACAATGGAAAGTTAGTGAAGGCCAGCTGGTGCAAAAGGGGGATACCATTGCCATTGTAAGCGAGGTGAAGGAAAAATATTTTGATCCAAAATTTTTAGTGCGCTTGCGTGAAGTAATTTCTTCGAAGGAAAGTAGCTTAAACTCCAAAGATCTAAAAGCACAAGCGCTTCGAAGACAGATAAAAGCTCTTAAGCAAGGTATGGAAACAAAAGTAAATCAGACGAAAGCAAAATTAGAAGCGGAACAAGTGCGCTTTAACAATGCCAAAAACCAATTTGAACGAAATAAAAGTTTGTTTGAGGCCGGCAACATTCCTCTTACTAAATATCAGGATATTGAATATAAATATCAGGGTGCTGAAGCAGACTTAATCAATGCCAAAATTGAGATTGACCGGGTGCAAGCGGAATATCTTGATAAGATTAGCAAAGCAGAATCAGATTTAAACAATACGCTTGCCGAACAGTTCGACACAGAAGCTGATCTTGCCAAGATGCGCAATGAACTAGCTAATATGGAAATTCGAAGTCAACAGTATTTTATTCTTGCTCCACAAGAAGGGCACGTTGTTAAAGCGACACAGGCAGGAATTGGAGAAACCATTAAAGAGGGAGAGCCCGTTTGTACCATCATGCCACAATCAGATGATGTTGCCGTGGAAATGTTTATAAAGGCTATGGATGTTCCCCTCATCAGCAAGGGAAGAAAAGTTCGAATTGAGTTTGATGGATTTCCAGCCTTACAGTTCAGTGGCTGGCCCAGTGTTTCGGTGGGTTCCTTTGGCGGAATTGTAGAAGTAATTGATTTCGTAAACTCAAGACCTGGAGAGTTTCGCATTTTAGTAAAGCCCGACACGGAAGATTTGAAATGGCCTAAGCAAATCAGAAACGGGTCGGGCACGCAAGGCTGGGTCATGTTAGATAATGTTCCGGTTTGGTATGAAATGTGGCGACAACTAAACGGATTCCCTCCAAGTCTGTATCAAGCACCTGTGGAAAGTGAAAAAGAATCAAAGAACGATTCGCCCGTTGAACCCACCAAATGATGGCAATCTTGAAAAAACTGATCTGTCTGTTTTTATTATTTCTATCTGTAAACAGTTCCAGAGGCCAAGGTGCTCTTGACTCTCTATTTATACTTCCTGATACCATCACTGGTTTTAGTATCGAAAATTTATACGCTTCTATGCTCGAGTACCATCCACTGGTTAAGCAAAACAGATTGTTGACTGACATGGCACAACAAGAGGTTCGCTTTGCACGTGGAGCCTTCGATCCCAAACTGGAGACGCGGCTAAACATGAAAGAGTTTGATGACAAAGATTACTACAGTAAGTGGATCGCCTCCTTTTCCATACCTACCTGGTTTCCTATTGATCCAAAAATTGGTATTGAGCAAAATACAGGCGTGTTTCTAAATCCTGAGCAAACTTTCCCAGCATCCGATAATAATCGTCAACTCTTTACAGGAATATCGCTTCCCCTGGGAAGAGGTCTTTTTACAGATGATCGTAGGGCGGCTGTGCAGCAAGCAAAATTATTTACTCAGTTAGCAGAAGCCGAGCAAATTAAACTGATTAATAAAATTCTTTTGGATGCAGCCAAAGATTATTGGCAATGGTATTATGCCTACTATAATTACAGATTGCTTAATCAAAACACGTTAATAGCAGAGGAAATATTTCGCAGAGTAAAGTTGAACGCTGAATTTGGAGAAGCCTCTACGCTTGACACCATCCAGGCAAAAATTACGCTACAGCAACGGCTTGTTGAGCGACAAGAAGCTTACCTTGATTTTCTGAATAGCGGAGTTAAAATTTCGAATTACTTGTGGGATGCGGAGGAACAACCTTTGCAGTTAAGCAATACGGTGGCCCCTGTACTCGTGCAAAGCGATGGCGAATTACTTTCTGTTACTACCCTGGAAGAACTTTCCTTACAAGCGAAACAAAACCATCCCGAACTCACCAAGTTAAATGTTAAGTTAGATCAACTGGAGATTGATAGGCGATTGGCAGCAGAATACATTAAGCCTAAACTCGACCTCAGTTATAATTTTCTGAATCAACCCATTACCCCAACCGGAGATTTTCAATCCTTCACTTTTTTGAATGATTACAAGTTTGGACTAGACTTTGCCATGCCTATTTTAATCCGTAAAGAAAGAGCTAAACTGGCCCAGGCAAAAATAAAAATCAAAGGTGCTACCTATGAACTCACGCAAACCGAACGGGAAATAATCAACCAGTTAAATATGATCTTTAATCAGCTGGTCAATACGAATCAAATCTTAGAACAACAGAATGCTGTGGCGGTATACTATCAACAGCTACTCAATGCCGAAATATTTAATCTTGAAAATGGCGAAAGTGATTTATTTAAAATAAACGTTCAACAGGATAAGCTTATTCAATCACAATCTAAACTGCTGAAGTTAAAAGCCGAGTATGAAAAAATGAAGGCTACCTTATATTGGGCTGCCGGTGTCCGTAATTTAAATTTTGTGGGCAACTAAGCTGAGAGAATAGCGTCAATCAACTCTTGTGTTGCACGCTCAGCCGAATTAAGTGCGCCATTTAAGGTGCCCGCATCACCTTGCGTATCCGTACCTTCTCCCGCAAAGAAAACTTTATCATTCAAGGCTGCTCCGTAATTCTCACGGTCTTGCAGGGTGGCGCCCGGCATTAGATAGGAAGCACCTCCCTTAAAGAATTCATCTTTTCCCCAATCGGCTTTAAACCAAACCCGGTCGCCTTCGGTTCCATCATCGTTAATCACTTTGCGTATGAACAAGGAAGCTTGATTATCATAAATAGAATCTAATTCCGCCAGGATTGTATCAATGACCGCATCGCCTTGCGCTGAAAGTTCTTGCGCCTTTGGACCATAAATCGTTATGGAAAGGGTTCTGTAAAATTCACTGCGCGCCACTCCAGCATTAAAGTACATGGGGCCAGTGGTGCCGCCCCAAATATATCCAGAATTATCGCCCCAAAAATTTTTCTTAAAATCTATGATTATTCGTAGGGAAGAATCCATACCAATCTTGTTCATAGAAGCAACCTTGGTTGAGGGAAGTGCAGGACTAAAGGCTATGCCACCACTCTTCAACACGCCTAAAGAAGTTGTAACGATAACTTTGCCAGCCTCAATTTGATTTCCATCCTTATCCGTGATAACAATCATATCACCCGAATAATTGATAGATTTAACAACTGCATTCAGTTGCACTTTGTCCACAATCTGACTAAACCGCGAAGAAAGCAAATCTTGCAACGGATTCGTTTTAACTATAAATGGCTTATTGTCGTGAGTTTTTATTTTAAGATCCCCACTTACGCCCTTAGCACCAACACGATCGCTCGATGAACCATAGAAATTTCCAGCCATTGAATTAAGCAATGCATCAGCCCGGGTGCTTACACCTGCCGCCTGCTTCATGGAAACATCGCCACCCGAATACGTTGGCAAGCCGTTAACGAAATTCAAAACCGCATTTAAATCCAGATCGGCACCCCACCCCTCTTTCGACTTAGCAGTAGAATCTAAAATATATTGCTCAACAGCTTGCGTGGTTAAATCTATTTGAGATAGGTTATACTTACTTACAATTTTACCCATAGCCGAGTCGGTACCATACACAACTTCAGCTCCTAGCTCTACTGGAAAATCGGCTGCAGTTTGAACTAATATTTCTGTTTGATTTCGTAACGAGCGAACCCGACCTCCTAATTGATTGCCCGCCTCAAGTATAATAACATTAATGCCTTTGGCATGTAAAATATCAGCCGCGTAGAGACCGGCAGCTCCCGCACCAATTATTACAACGGTATCCTCATAGGGTACTTCGGGGCCCGGGTCGTCCTTCTTGCAAGACAACAGAACGCCTGGCATCCACAAACCTGCCGAGATACCAAGACCAATCTTCTTTAATGCTCTTCTGCGTTTCACTTAATACGATTTAATCGAAAGATAATTATCCAATCTTGATTGGCGAAACCCAATAGCGTGTTTCACCTTCCAAATACCTTTTAAATAGCTAATTTGGCAAAAAAGTAAGCCTATGCTCGATTCTAAGGCAGAATTCGCTGAGATTAAAAAAATTTGTATTACCGGGCCAGAGTGCACAGGTAAATCTGAACTCTCACAATTTTTGGCTAATCACTACTCAACTTGTTGGGTTCAGGAATATGCCCGCGCTTACCTGGATAAATTAGGAAGGCCTTATAAGGAAAATGATCTTTTAAAAATTGCCCATGGTCAGTTGCGCATAGAAGACGAATGGTTGCGGGATGCCAACCGCTTGATGATCTGTGACACCAATTTACTCACCATCAAGATCTGGAGCAATTATAAATTCGGAAAGTGCGATGAAGAAATTCTAAATCGACTAAGTGTGCGCACGTACGATTTATATCTGTTATGTTATATCGACATTCCGTGGGAAACGGATCCGCAGCGCGAACATCCCGACAAGCGTGAAGATTTATGGACACTATATAAAAAGGAAGTAGCAGATAGCGGAGTACCTTTTGTTGAAATTTATGGCGATCGGGAAAGCCGCCAACGAAAAGCCATTGACGCGATTGAGAAATTGTTTAGGCATTAACCGCAAGGACGCTAAGGCGCAATGTTCATATTGATAAGCTAAAAATGTTATCCCCCGACCCTTACGCAGCTCTCCGCATTCGAGATTTTCGATTATTTATTCTGTCACGACTTTTTATCACGCTAGCCATTCAAATTCAAGGAGTGGTAGTTGGTTGGCAGATTTACGAATTGACTAAAGATCCCTTATCGTTGGGGTTGATCGGATTGGCTGAAGCAATTCCTGCTATTACCGTTTCGCTTTACGCAGGCCATATTGCCGATATTGTTGAACGCAAGAAAATAATAATTTGGTGTGTAACGCTTTTAGCATTCTGTTCTGCCGCGCTGCTATATTTTACCACCAACCTTGGAGCCTTCTTAATTCAAAACGGAACCTTGGCCATTTATGCGGTGATTTTTGTTAGTGGCATAGCACGCGGGTTTCTTTCGCCTGCTAATTTTTCACTCATGCCCCAGCTTGTCGATAGGTCGCTGTATCAAAACGCGATTACCTGGAACAGTACTATTTGGGAAAGTGCCTCCGTAGGCGGCCCCATGATTGGTGGATTGATTTATGGTTTTTTTGGAATTACCGCGGCGTATACGGCCGATGCCCTGCTGGTGGTCTCGGCACTGTTCTGTTATCTTACCATACCCAATCGACCATTACCACCGGCCAGTAGGGAGCAAGGCATCACAGAAAAATAAAAGCCGGTATCAAATTCGTATTTAACAATCAAATAATACTGGGTGCTATTACTTTAGATTTATTCGCGGTGCTGTTTGGTGGAGCAGTAGCCCTACTTCCCATTTTCGCTTCGAGATCCTTAAGGTAGGTGAAATTGGTCTTGGATTTTTACGATCAGCCCCCGCCATTGGTGCACTTAGCATGGCGGTATACATCACGCATCATCCCATCAAAAAGGGAATTGGAAAAATTTTGCTTTGGTGCGTAGCTGGTTTTGGATTATGCATGATAGGCTTCAGTTTATCCACTAACTTTTGGTTGTCGATGGGCATTTTAGTATTAAGCGGCATGTTTGATTGTGTAAGTGTTATTGTTCGCAGCACGTTAATCCACACGCTCACGCCAGAAAATATGAAAGGTCGGGTATCGGCTGTCAATAGTATTTTCATTGGCTCATCAAACGAAATCGGTATGCTGGAATCGGGCGTAGCCGCAAAACTTATTGGCGTAGTGCCTTCTGTAATTTTTGGGGGTTGCATGACGATAGCCGTAGTCGCTACGACTGCCTGGAAAGCAACCAAATTGAGATTGCTGGATAATGTGAATTAGTTGCATCTTAATACCCTACAGATAAAGTATGTATGAATTAAGGTCATAAACTCCTACATTCATTTTTCTTAAATCAATACACCATGACCTCCCGCAGATCGTTCTTTCAAAAATCAATAGGTGCAGCCGGTACACTTTCGTTAACCTCATTTGCCAGCCAGGCATTGGCGGAAGATATTTCAGATGCCTTGTTCTCTCTCAATAAACTATCGCCACTAGACGCTGCCAACGATGAAGATTTGTGGGCACGCATGGCGCAATCGTATACCGTTACACCTAACATCGTTAATCTGAACAATGGTGGTGTAAGCCCACAACCCAAAGTGGTGCAAGATGCCGTGGATCGCTATTATCACTTGAGCAACGAAGCCCCAACCTATTACATGTGGCAAATTTTAGATAAAGGTCGCGAACCACTCAGAAGAAAACTGGCTGATCTTGGCGGTGTAAGCAATGAAGAGTTGGCCATCAACAGAAACACCACTGAATCACTTGGTACTTTTACCTGGGGCATTGACTTAAAGCGGGGCGATGAAATTGTGATGACCAAACAGGATTACCCCAATATGATTCACGCGTGGAAGCAACGCGAGCAACGGGAAGGAGTAAAAATTAATTGGATCAACCTGAGCCTGCCCGTTGATAATGATGACGTAGTGGTGAAGGCCTACATTGATGCTACTACATCCAAAACAAAAATCTGGCACATCACTCATTTAATAACCTGGACAGGCCAAATACTACCTGCAGCAAAACTTTGTGCCGAAGCACGCAAGCGTGGTATCATTACCATTGTTGATGCCGCGCACTCCTTTGCGCATCTTGATTATAAAATTTCAGATTTAAACTGCGACTACTTTGGTACTAGCTTACACAAGTGGTTGTGTGCACCGTTTGGTACAGGGTTAATGTATATACGCAAGCCGCTCGTTGAAAAAACATGGCCCATCTTTCCCAATGATAAACCGATTAGCCCAGACATCCGCAAGTTCGAGGCATTAGGCACCCGATCTTTCGCGCCCGAGCAAGCCATCGGTCAAGCAATTGATTTTCATAATGCCATTGGCGGGAAAAGAAAACAAGAACGTTTGCATTATCTGAAACGCTACTGGTGCGATGCCATCATTAAAAATCCACGGGTTAAACTTCACATCTCTCTTAAGCCTGAATATTCCTGTGCCCTCGGTACGTTTAGTATCGAGGGTATGGATGTGGGTGATATTGCAACAAAACTATTTTCCGGATATGGAATTCACACGGTTTCCATTAAGTGGGAAAATATAAATGCAGTGCGCGTTACACCCCATGTTTACACAACCACCAAAGATTTGGATCGGTTTATAGAGGCTGTGGACAAAATTGCCGCTTCTTAAATTATAGCCACAGATTCACAGAGGTGCTCTTAAAGAGAATAAAAAATCTGTGGCCAGAATAACTCCACTCATCACACTTCTTATTTTATTTATTAATCCGATCGCGTAGTTTTAATTACCAACCGGATACTATGAAAAACCTTTCGCTCCTCGCGCTGCTAATTGTTATTGGCTGCTCACAATCATCAGGCCCAAAAAACGAACTCTCTGTACCCGGATTAGAAAAACCGGTTGAGATCATTCGCGATGAGTTTGGGGTCAATCACATCTATGCACAAAATGAACACGACCTTTTTTTTGCGCAAGGCTATAGTGCCGCCAAAGACAGGCTCTTTCAGTTTGAAATGTGGCGCAGGCAAGCAAGCGGAACTGTTTCTGAAATTTTGGGTGAACGCGAATTAAAGCGCGACATCGGGGTTCGTTTATTTAAGTACCGAGGCGATATAAACAAAGAACTCAATCACTATCATCCACAAGGGGTTGCCATTATCAATGCGTTTACAGAAGGCATCAATGCCTACGTTGCCGAAACAGAAAAAGATTCTACACTCCTACCCTTAGAATTTCAATTACTTGGTATAACAGCAGGTAGATGGACTCCTGAGTTAGTGGTGTCCCGCCATCAAGGGTTACTTGGCAATCTATCCAGCGAACTTGTTATTGGCCGGGCGGTAGCACAAGTAGGTGCCGAAGAAGTAAAAAAGATTCGGGTATTCGAACCCGGTGACCCAATCATTACTCTTGATCCTGCCATTGATCCTGCAGGACTTGCTGAACCGATCACCGAACTGTATGACGCGTTTCGAAAACCCATTGCTTTTCAACCGGAAGACATACTTGTCTACTCAACTACAGATCAACAAAAGTTTAAGCGATCCGTGCACGAGGATGACCTCGCCTATGAAGAAATGACTTCGCGCGAACAAACTTCCATCGGTAGCAATAATTGGATAGTGACTGGAGCAAAACTGAAAGTGGATTTCCTATTTTGGCGAACGATCCACATCGCGCTTTAGCAATTCCTTCATTGCGGTACATGGTCCATCTCAATGCTCCGGGCTGGAATGTAGTGGGTGGTGGTGAACCTACTATTCCGGGTGTATCGATTGGGCACAATGACTTTGGCGCATGGGGACTTACCATATTTGGCATTGATGGCGAAGATATTATGGTGTATGATTTAAATCCAAAAAATCTAAACCAATATAAATACAACAATGGCTGGGAGGACTTGAAAATTATTCGCGACACCATTCATGTCAAAGGATCTGCCGATGTGTTTATTGAACATAAGTACACGCGGCATGGTCCGGTTACTTACGTAGATTCAAAAAGAAATAAAGCGTATGCAATTCAATGTGCTTGGCTACAGCCTGGTGGAGCACCGTATATGGCTAGTCTTCGAATGAATGGTGCCACCACGTGGGAAGAGTTTCGTGAAGCTTGTTCCTTCAGTCACCTACCCGGAGAAAATATGATTTGGGCCGACAAAAAAGGAAACATCGGTTGGCAAGTAGTGGGCATTGCACCGATACGAAAAAATTGGAGTGGCCTTGTCCCCGTTCCCGGGGATGGCAGGTATGAATGGGATGGTTTTCTTCCTATCAAATCTTTGCCCAATACTTTTAATCCTGAAAAAGGATATTGGGTTACTGCTAATGAGAATTTAGTTGCGGCTGATTATCCCCATCGAAATGCAGTGGGCTGGGAATGGTCGGATAGTAGTCGTGCGAACCGGATTAGCGAAGTGATTGTGGCCAAGGAAAAGCATACACAAGAAGAGATGAGACGATTACAAGCTGATTATTTATCATTGCCCGCCCGCGCATTGGTTCCGTACTTGAAAGGAATAAATACGAAGACAGAAGAAACAGAAAAAATAAAATCGATGCTTTTAGGCTGGGATTTTATTATGGATAAAAATTCTGTTGAAGCTGCGGTGTATGCCGCCTGGGAAAAAGTGATTTTGGATCGCACGCATAAAATCTTTGTTCCGGAAAAAGCACAAGCCGTTCTTAAATCTGTTTCTACAAAACGCGCCATTCAATGGATCGAAACCAATGATCCAAAACTTAAAGGCCGCGATTTATTTTTGCTGAGTTGCCTCGAAGAAGCGACAGCACAGTTACACAAAAAATTAGGTGACGATTTAAGTAAGTGGCAATACGGACAAACTGCTTATCATCATGTAGTGATTAAGCACCCCTTGAATAATGCCGTAAATGATTCTATCCGAAAGATTTTAGAAACAGGTTCGATACCACGCGGAGGTTCGGGTTCGACACCGGGTGTTACCAGCAACAGCGATAATCAAAGTCATGGTGCTACTTTTAAAATGGTGGCCGATGTTTCGGATTGGGATAAAACTTTATTTATCAATTCGCCAGGCCAAAGTGGAAATCCGGCAAGCCCCTTTTATAAAAATCTCTTTGAGCTTTGGGCAAGCGATCAACACTTTCCGGTTTACTTCAGCAAAGAAAAAGTAGAGCAATCTGCGAAGGAAAAAATAATATTAAAGCCTGATTGATCTTTATTTAAAATACGATCGATTCTCGAGCATCAGACCTTCGAGAATTTGTTCAGCTGATGAATGATTTCTCTGATATAGATTAGACTAGCTTTTCCCAATCTAGAAAAAATCACTTCATAAAATTTGCGAAACCGAATAGTTGCACATATATTTGCAACCGATTGGTTGCGTAAATAAAAAATAGGACAAATGAGAAGAGACATTTTTCAGGCAATAGCCGATCCGAAAAGACGGGCCATTATCGCCTTAATTGCGTTGCAAGCAATGACACCAAACGCCATTGCCGACAACTTCAATACTTCCGACAATCTATTTCTAAACACCTTCGCATACTCACAGAATGCGAACTGGTAAAACAAGAGCAACAAGGCAGGGAAATTTATTACTCACTTGAAATTCAAAAAATGAAAGAGATTGACAAATGGATTGAACAATTTAGAAAAATTTGGGAAGCCCGATTTAATCAACTTGACAAGGTATTATCAACCATTAAAAAACAGAAAAAATGATGAACGAAGAGAAATCCCGCAAGGCGGGGAAAGACGATTTGCTATTTGAATTTATCGTTGACAAATCAACAAAAACCGTCTTTATTAAAAGAGAATTTGGTGCTGAACTTAATTTGGTTTGGGATGCATTTACTAAACAAGAAATCCTCGATCAATGGTGGGCACCAAAGCCTTGGATATCCAAAACAAAAGTTATGAATTTTGAAGTTGGAGGGAAAAGATTTTATGCAATGGTAAGCCCCGAAGGACAAGCGCATTGGGCAATTCAAAAATATACTTCCATTACTCCAAAAACTAATTTCAAACTGTTGAATGCTTTTGCAGATAAAGATGAAAACCCTGAATTACCCGGTTCGGATTGGGATCTGAATTTTACAGAACAAAATGGCATAACAAAAGTTAGCATTGCCATTTACAATGAATCTCTTGAACGCCTGGAGAAGCAGATTGAAATGGGCTTTCAAGGAGGATTTACTATGACATTGAATTACTTGGAAGATCTGTTGACAACTTTATCGCAAAAATGATCCCAATACCTCCCTGCCGGCAGGCAGTGCTATCGGGAAAGTTTGTCAAAACAAATAATAGCGCAAACAATTTAACAATCCAAAATATAAAATTATGGCACGTATCAATCCTCACATCAACTTCAACGGAAATGCCGAAGAAGCATTTACATTTTACAAATCAGTATTTGGCGGAGAGTTTGCAAAGATTATTCGTTTCAAAGACCTTGCAAGTCCTGAATTCAGGATTGCGGAAAAGGAAGAAAATAAAATTATGCATATTTCTTTGCCTATCGGTACATGTAATATGCTGATGGCAAATGATGTTCCGGAAATTTTGGGGAAAACAAACGAAAATGAGAACAGAAGTAAGATTTCAATAAGTGCGGAAAGTAAAGAAGAAGCAGAAAGATTATTTAATGGGCTTTCAGCAGAAGGACAAATAGAAGGGCCTATTGGTGACAGTCCCTGGGGTTCATATTTTGGCTGTTTTAGAGATAAATACGGTATTGAATGGATGGTGGATTTTGATCCTAAGCATAACGGACAAGCAGAAAAATAAAAGCAACGAACGGCTAACATAACTTGGCAGGGGGAGTCGGAAGAAATGAATTACGTGCCCTAACTTTATGATGAAAAGCACGACACTTCAAACTTTAAATAAACTCACGCTTAATTAAACCAACTCGGGAAGCTCCAAACCATCCAACCATATACCACAAATCGCAAAACGCGCGAAATACAAATCAACAGAAAATATTTAAACCGCATGTTCACTGAGCCGGCCAGCATACACGTAGCTGAAAACGGGATTGGCGTTACCGCACCAACAAAAACCAGATAGCCCCCAAATTTTTTTAGGTTCTTTTCATACTGCTTCAAATACTTTTCGCGAATGCGATTTTGATAAAAAGGAGTTTTAGAAAAATTCTTTCCAATAAAATATCCCAGTACTCCGGCTCCATACGAAATGGTTGTTAAAATGGAAAGGTTAATAATAAATCCTGAGACCTCAATCTTATCGAGTATCCAGATCATCATGAAAAGTTCAGGGGGTATAAGCCCAAACACAATTTCGGAAAGTGTATATATGCCGTAAAGAATACCCGGGTTGGCCCGAATATCTCCAATGTGTGACTGGAAATTATCCTGGATATATTCTTCCAGAAAATAGAAAGCAATAACAATAACGAAAAAGAAAGCAAGTCCCTTTAACAGGTTACGAATCAAAAATCCTGAATGGGATTCCTCCTCCTCTACTTGCATAATTAGTTAATAATAGGCATTCGTTTGAATGGCTTGGTCTCGTCAAACAATTTACGATATGTTGCGTGTCGCTTTACGACAGGTGCATTAATTTGTTCCACCACCCGAATCATTTTTGGATTAAAATCTCCAATCCAGTTCATTTCATAATCGATGTAAGCAACCCCGCCACCCTGGGCATACTTTCTGAAGTTTTCGATAATGGCGCCATCCACACCTTTCCCTTGATGTTCCGGAACCAAACCAAACAGGATACCAAAGGCCTTCGTATTCGTTTTTAAAAGTGTATGCCACACAAACTTTAACTTGCCAAGCCAATTCATTTTTCCGTTAACATACTTAAAAATCTGATTCACTTCAGGCAAGGAAAGAAAAAAAGCTATGGGTTCGCCTTTGTAGTATCCAAACCAAAGAAGTTTTTCATCCATAATGGGCTTCATTTGCTTCACTAAATGCCGGGCCTGGCTTTCGGTTAATTCCGGTATTTCTCCACGCTTTGCCCAGGCTTGATTATAAACTGTCCTTATTTTCTGTGGTAGAGTCCCCCAGTCTTTCTTCTTTATATATCCAAAGGAATAATCGGGGTCCTTTTCAACAATAGCAGCTTTATCATAGAGTCGTTGATCAAGGGGCCCTTGGATGGGTCGGCCAAACGTCAATTGATAAAAGTAAACCTGAAATCCATAGTCTTCAAAAAACTTTTGATAGTAAGGAAAATTATAATTGCACTGGTAGTTGGGTTCACGATCAAATCCTTCTAATAACAAGCCCCACCACCGATCGCGGTTTCCAAAATTGATAGGCCCGTCCATTGCCTCCATACCATGCGCCATTAACCATTGTTTGGCTTGGTCAAATAACATTCTGGCTGCATGTTCATCCTCCATGCATTCAAAAAAACCAATTCCACCGGTTGGCTGATCGTTTCCTTTGCTTACTGTTTTTTGATTTATAAATGCGGCTACACGACCTATGGTTTCACCGGCCTCACTAATCAATATCCATCGGATACACTCGCCATGTTGAAAGGTCCTATTCGTCTCTTGGTTAAACACGCCCTCTACATCAGCATCTAGCGGGCGAATCCAATTTTTGGTTTTGCTGTATAACCGAACCGGAAATAACAAAAACTCCTTTTTATCCTCAGTAGTAACTACTTCTTTAACCCGCATGCACCGAGGAATTAACATGTTTATTCGGAAGGACTATTTCAAAGGTAGTCCCTTCTTCCAGTTTGCTGCTAACATTCAATTGCCCATCCAGTTTTTCGACAGCATTTTTTACAATATAAAGTCCCAGACCGGAACCTTCCGATTGCTCGCTGGCCCGATAGAACATCTCAAATATTTTACTCAGGCTTTCTTCACCAATACCAATGCCATTATCGGTAAATACAATACTAGCTTGTTCTGCGGTAATCTCAATCGTGATTGAAACCTGACAATGTTCACCCTCTATCTTCCTGTACTTGATCGCGTTTGAAATCAGATTTCTGAAAATCTCTCCGATGCGCCATGGATCACTTGAAAATTCAGATCCTTGAATAGAAATTTCTCGTTCAAATTTATCGGCACCACGCATGTAGCTTAAATCCTTAAAGGTTTTATCAATGATGGATTGAAAATCGATAGCTCCTGTTTTTACATCTAGTTTCAGATTCTTGGAATGGCTGAGTACATCACTAATGAAGTGGTCGAGTTGCCCCACCTTTTCACCAATAATCTTTAGATAGGCTGCCGGGTCGTCATTATTCCCCGGCATTTGGGCGAGGTTAACCAAGCCCAATACGGATGATAACGGAGCGCGCAAATCATGTGAAACTTTATACACAAAGTTGTCCAGTTCAGAGTTTCTAATTTTGAGCTCCTCTTCAATATTTTTCTGATTGGAAATATCAACATACACGCCAAATATTCCAATAGCCTGATTTTCCAAGTGAACCGGCACACCATAGATAATAACCGGTATCTGTTCATCATCTCTGCGCAAGCGTATTGTTTCAATGCGTACAATTTGTTCTGAAGAAATCAAGGAATTTAGATCATTTCCCTCAGCCTCTAACTCTTGTGGTACTATAAATTGGTTTAGGCTCTTGCCTCGAAGTTCCGTAATGGTGTAACCAAATAACAACTCAAATCCATGGTTTACTCGCTCCACATTGCCAGCACCGTCAAGCATTACAATGGCAAGAGGCGAACTATTAAAAAGTTCAGAAAAAAGTGTTTCGGTTTTAAGATTACGGATATCCGCCTCGCGGCTTCTTTGTTCAAGCTCTTTGCGTTCGCGGATGTTATTGATTATGCCACTCCACGCTATCCTACCGTCCGATAATTTAACAGGTTCACAGGAGGCCTCTATCCATTTAACCTCAGCATGTACATTGAAAATTCGGCCTTCCCATTTAAAAGGCGCAACCTCTTTAATTGCCTTCCCAACCAAAACCTCAAACTGATCCCAATCTTCCCGATGAATAAATTCTTTCATGGGATACGATCCACTCAAAAGCATATCCCCAGGTACACCCAATATTTTTCGCATGACGAACTGAAGTAGGTAAATCTCTCGACCCATCCGGGTTAACCGTAAATTCAAAGACAACCACCGGTAGGTTATCAATAATTTGTTGCATACTAAGAGTCTGAAATCTCTTGGGAATACTCATTTAGTTCTAAGCAAAAAGACAAGTTAAATAGATTTTGGAAATAAGCTGGGCAAACGTAAGAGAAGCGTAAGTTTCCTTTATTAATGGTATAATGTCTATGGAAGACGTGTGTGCTCAATTGTGGCCAGGTTCCAATCAATCACTAACCCTTTACCTATCTTAGCCGCTACTGCTTTGCCATAAAGTAACTCTACCAAATACAAGGCCGGATCGTAGGATTTTGCACCTCCGGCCGAAGTAATCATACTCCGGTCGTGGACAAAGCTTACATCTTTAAGTACCGTTAAGGTTGGAAACGTGGTTTTAAATTTTTCGATATCGCCAGGAAATGTTGTGCATTGATGCGTTTCCAACAAACCTGCTTTGGCCAAAATAAATGCACCATCACACAACGACATGACATAAAGCGCCTTCTGGCCGGTTAGTTGAACAAAATCGATAAGTTTTGTATTCTCTAAATCTGACGTCATGCTATGCTCAGCACTTGGAAAAATTAAAATATCGATTGGAGGAATAGTGTCTGAGTCGAATGAATAATCGGGTAAAAAACGAAGTCCTTCAAAAGAGGTAATGGTATCCCTTTCAAGCGCTACGGTGAAAACTTTTATCCCATGTTCTGTATGAAAAACGGTGTGATGCAACACATCGAGTGGCGCCATTAGTTCTGAATTATAAACACCATCTACAATAAGAAAGGCAGCATTTAAAACACGATCGGGTAAAACAGGCGGCCCCATTTCAGAATTAGGATTTGATGGGTTGCATGAAATTACCCATGTCAACAAAATGCCTGAGAATCCCCACTTTATCATAGTACTTTGGTTGTTAGCAATATAGTAGGTGTCTCACTATTTTACCCCTTCTAATTCAAAACTTAAAAACTATTGTTTGAATAAAGTCATAACTAAAATTTTTTTTATCAATCAAGGTTCCTCCTGCCTCGGTTAATTTTATGCGCCAACTTGGTAGTCTTCTATTTCTAAGGCCGGTGGTCACATGGAAAAAATAATACATTAGCCAGAGCATTATCTTGTGCCAACGAGAGATACTGACAAAGTCCGTTGCAAGCCAATAGGCCTCCGGCAGCAATCTTCCTCTGATTTGAGGTATTAGCGTATCAAGTTTATCATTATCAAAAAGATCGAGATAGAAATTTGTAACTACACAATCGTAATCCGATTGCGGGATGTTCTTCTCCGTTCCTACAATAAATTGAATGTTATTATTCGGTAACACCTTTCTCCTTGCCTGAACAATCATGCGTGGCGAAATGTCTACATAGTCAATTTCTAATTTAGGATTAATCTCAAAAAGACTAGGAAGAATCCAGCCAGTGCCGCCACCTAAAACCAGTAATTTGGTTTTGTCGCGCAGGTGATTTAAAAAGTGTAGTTGCGATTGTTTGATGCCTTTCCCAATAATCAACCTGGCAAGTGAATCATAAAATGGCGCCAACCTGTCAAAGCCCCGGGCTACTCGCACACTCATAGAAACAATCCAATTAAAGAGAGAAAAAAAACCGCATCGCCTAAAAGACGATAACGGGCGTTTTTTATAAAGTATGAATGAAAAAGAGCATCCACATGAGAATTGCCATCATTAATAGGAAAATAGACGTTGCCATTATGTACGGGCTATACATAATCATCCAACCAGAAAGGCAAAGACTTATAATGCCAAGTATGATAATAAGTTTTGCACAAAGTGTTTTTCCCCATCGAATGGCTATGGAAGAATGTCCGTCCTGAAGATCGTTTTCATACTCAAACCAGGAAAAGAGTAATAGATTAACCAGTGCCACACTAAAGAACTGCCCGATTAGAAGAACATGATCTCCAGAAATCAAATCCACTTTTAATCTCCATGATGGAAGAAGCACGCCAAAAGTATAAAGCCCTGCCACAAAAATTCTTTAAGGGCAAATACCTTTGTAAAAATAAATAGAGCCCGATTATAACGGCCAGTGACAGCCCACCTATAATCACACGTTCATTAAGTAACGGTATGGATATCCCGACAAGGATTGTGACAATAACCAGTAAGGAAAAAAGAATATTATAATTTTTTTGATGAAACTTATGACGTTCGGAGGTTGGTGTTGCGCTCATTTTCTTAACATCCAATAATCTGTCGGCTGTATAGATTATCCAAACGGTAAGCCCCAGTGCAAGTATGCCAAACACATTAACCTTTGCAGCAAGTAGCTTTGCAAAGTAGAGTGCAGAGATAACCGCACCTACTACTACATCCAGGTTAAGCAGATTAAATACTTATATAAGCGATCCACTCCCTTCATAAATGAAAAAGCTCCTGGTGGGGAGCTTTGAATTATTTTATTAAATCATCAAGAAGCTTTTAGCGCTTCTGCTCCTGCAACGATCTCCAATATTTCTTTTGTAATAGCCGCCTGCCGAGTGCGGTTGTAGGTCAGTTTTAAATCTTTCAAGAGATCTCCAGCATTTTCAGTTGCCTTGTCCATAGCGGTCATGCGCGCGCCATTCTCTGCGGCATTAGAATCCAATACTGATTTAAACAATTGAATCTTTAGTGCTTTTGGAACCAGGCCCGTTACAATCTCACTTTGATCAGGCAAATAGATGTAATCTGTCTCTACAGCATTTTGTTTTTTCTCAGGTATTTGTACGGGCAAAAACTGCTCAATCCGCAGAATCTGTGTAGCAACATTCTTAAACTCGTTATAAACGATTTCAATTTTATCGTATTCGCCTCGCTTAAATGAATTCATCAGGTATTCGCCAATAACGGAAATACTGGCGTAAGATAACCCCTGAAACACATTGTAATAATCAGCAACCATTTTGTTGTTGCGCTTGCCAAAAAATTCAAACGCCTTCTTTCCTAAGGGCAAAATAGTTACGTTACCTTTGGCTGCTTGAGGAGCATACTTCTCCGTAATTTGACGGATAACTGCTTTTAAGTACGCTGCTGTTGAAAGAACCGCAAAGTCCACGATCAGAACTTACGGCCACAATTAATATTTTCTCTTCCAGCGCGTGTAGCATTATACCAGGCCTGTTCGCCTTGCCCCGCAGCGGATAGGTTTTGAAAAAGTTGGTTAAGCTTATGTGCGAATGGACGCATCTGGGTAATACGTTCTTGCGATTTTCTCAACTTGGCAGCGGCCACCATCTTCATGGCTTTGGTGATCTGCTGCGTTGAGATTACCGAGGTAATCCGACTTTTAACTTCTTTTAAACTTGCCATACTTAATTAGTTAATTAGCCAATTTGAGGATTTGAAAGTGTAGTCTGACTGAACTCATTTCAAATCGGCCAATTTTCAAATTTCTAAATCAATACTTAGACGCCATTTCAGTAGCCACCTTCTTAACTAAGGCCACATCCGCATCTTCAAACTTACCTGCCCTGAAATTATCCATAACTTGCTTATGCTGCGCACGCATCAGGCCAATGAATTCCTTTTCGAAATCTTTTACCTTTTCAACAGGAACCCGATCGATATATCCTTTCGTTGAAGTAAGAATCATGGCCACCTGATCTTCTACTGGCACTGGTGCATATTGTGGCTGCTTCAATACTTCTGTGTTTCTACGACCACGTTCTATCGTCAGTTTTGTTACCGCATCCAAATCAGAACCAAATTTTGAAAATGCTTCCAACTCACGGAACTGAGCCTGATCAAGCTTTAGGGTTCCCGCCACTTTCTTCATCGATTTAATCTGAGCATTACCACCCACACGCGATACCGAAATACCTACGTTGATCGCTGGGCGAATACCTGAGTTGAACAAGTTCGTTTCCAAAAATATCTGACCATCGGTGATTGAGATTACGTTTGTCGGAATGTAAGCTGAAACGTCATTCGCCTGAGTTTCAATAATCGGAAGTGCAGTTAACGAACCTCCACCTTTAACAATCCCTTTTAATGACGGTGGCAAGTCATTCATATTACTTGCAATGCCATCGTTGTTAATAATCTTCGCAGCTCTTTCAAGTAGACGCGAGTGCAAATAAAATACATCGCCAGGATATGCCTCGCGACCTGGAGGTCTTCTTAGAAGCAAAGACACTTCGCGATAAGCAACGGCCTGTTTCGACAAATCATCATAAATAACTAATGCCGGCCGGCCGGTATCTCTGAAGAACTCACCAATAGCTGCTCCGGTAAACGGTGCAAAGAATTGCATAGGCGCAGGGTCTGATGCCGATGCGCAAACAATTACCGTGTATTTCGAGGCGCCTGCTTTCTCGAGCGTAGCGGCTACGTTAGCAACCGTAGAGGCCTTTTGGCCAATAGCAACGTAAATACAATATACCGGCTCGCCTTTTTCGTAAAATTCTTTTTGGTTGATGATGGCATCAATCGCAACGGCTGTCTTACCCGTTTGACGATCTCCAATGATTAACTCGCGCTGTCCACGGCCGATTGGGATCATCGCATCAATTGCCTTGATACCTGTTTGTAATGGTTCATTTACCGGCTGACGGAAAATTACACCTGGCGCTTTGCGCTCTAATGGCATTTCATAAAGCTGACCTTCTACAGGTCCTTTGCCATCGATTGGTTGAGCCAACGTATCAACTACGCGACCTAATAAACCTTCGCCTACTTTAACAGAAGCAATAAGGCCGGTACGCTTAACCGTGGCGCCTTCTTTAATGCCTTGTCCATCACCCAACAATACGGCTCCAACGTTGTCCTCTTCGAGGTTTAGAACAAGTGCTTTAAGTCCATTTTCAAATTCAATAAGCTCACCCGCCTGCGCTTTGGTAAGTCCATAAACACGCGCAACCCCATCACCAATGGTTAGCACAGTGCCTACTTCTTCTAATTGAGCATCGGTACGTGATTGAGATAGTTGCTCTCTCAATATTGCTGATACTTCTTCGGGTCTGATTTCTGCCATAAACGGTTATGTTATGAGTGTGTATTTTCTTTGTCTTAAAATTCTTTCAAGTACGGATTGTGAGAAAACTTCAATTTCAGGTTTTTCAACTTGCTTTTAATGGAGGCGTCAATCCGTTTATCTTCTACATTTAGCACAAAGCCGCCAATTAAATTTTTATCAACTTTCTCTTCTAACTCAATTTCGGTTCTGTGACTTAGTTGCTTAACGATAGCTTCGATTTCTGCTTTCAAAGTAGCATCCATCGGTACTGTGGTTGTAATGGTGGCCTTGCCAATACCCATATACTCGTTATAAGCCACATGAAACTCTGTCGCAATAGCAGGTAATAGGCGTTCGCGATTTTTTCGGGTTAGAATATCAATAATGTCAAAGGACAGGCTGTTTATATTGCCCTTAAATACTTTCTCAAGAATCGCTCTTTTCTTTTCGTGACGTATGATAGGACTGCGGAGCATGTTTACCAGATCGCGACTATTTGCAAAAACTCTTTCCAGCACTTGCATATCCTCGTGCACCTGCTCAAGCAAACCTCGCTCTACCGCTAAGCCGAGCAGCGATTTGACATACCGGGAAGCTACCCTTACATCGGCCATGCGTTAATTCAGTTTTAAATCTTTGATAAATGTATTGGCCAACTCCTTTTGCGTCTTGTCGTCCGAAAGGTTTTTCTTAATCAGCTTCTCCGCAATCTCAATGGAGAACATGGCCACTTGCTCTTTCACATCACGAAGGGCAGCGTTCCTTTCTGTTTGGATAATAGACTTAGCGTCTTCAATCATGCGGTCTGCATTTTTCTTGGCATCCACTTGCGCCTCATCATGAATGCGGTTAGCGGCAGTGCGCGCATCGCGTAAGATTTTATCGCGCTCTTCACGGGTCTCACGCAAAAGTATTTCATTGTCTGCTTTCAAGCTGGCCATTTCCTTTTTGGCACTCTCAGCCGAATCCAACGCTTGTTGAATTGATTCTTCTCTTTCTTTCAGGGAAGCAAGAATTGGTTTCCAGGCTAACTTGCCGAGCAAGAGTACCAACAATACAAAAATAAAAAGCTGCCAAATTATGAGGCCGGAGCCGGGGGTTAGCAAGTCCATAAGTTTTTTTTTAACCTTTCTTGTGTTCACTTAATCAAAAAAAGAACCGCCCAAGCCCATTGCTCAGGCTGGCTCTTTTTTAATCTTAGCTTTTGAATGAAATCAACAAGCAGATAACGAGTGCAAACAAAGCTGCCACCTCGATAAGTGCTGCAATAACAAGCATTGCATTTTGGATTTTGCCTGAAGCTTCTGGCTGACGAGCCATACCTTCCATAGCAGAACCACCAATACGGCCGATACCAATTCCAGCGCCAATTGCAGCCAGACCAGCACCAATACCTGCGCCCATGATTGCATAGCTAATGTCTAATAAAAGTGCGAACAACATAGTTTTATTTATTTAAGTTAAACAACACCGCGCTGAAATTCAGAACGGATTTCTTCAATATCTTTTTAATGATCATGTCCTTCTTCTACAGCCATACCAATGTACATCGATGAAAACATCGTGAACACGTAAGCCTGAATTCCAGCTACTAATAATTCTATAAGATTAATAAACAAGACAATGATGGAGGAGCCAAACCCTACGATTAGACTTCCGAAAATAAACGTGAGGCAAATCAAGGCAAGCAATACAATATGGCCTGCTGTAATCGCTACAAACAATCGAATCATCAATGAAAATGGCTTGGTGAACATGCCTATAATTTCAACTGGCAGAATTACAATCCGCAAAGGTAGCGGCACTCCGGGCGTCCAGAAAATATGACCCCAATATGCTTTTTTACCATTAAAGTTTGTGATCAGAAATGTAAGAACGGCTAAAGTCATCGTTACCGCGATATTCCCAGTAAGGTTACCCGCACCCGGCAGGAGCCCTAATAAGTTACCAAACAAAATGAAGAAGAATAGCGTGAGCATATAGGGCAAAAAGCGATCAACATGATGACTGTTAATGTTTGGCTTAACAATTTCATCCCTTACAAAAAGAATGATTGGCTCGAAGAATGATTGCATACCTTTAGGCGCTTTCCCTTTGTTGGCCTTAGCGCTTTTGGCCGCTGAGCCAAAAACAAATAATAATAGCCCTGAGGTGATTAGCAGCATCAAAACATTCTTAGTGATCGAAAGATCAAATACTGCCTTACCTGACTCGACAAGGGTAATATGGTTGTGTTCTAATTTATAACCGTTGTATTCTACTTCTTTATGATGATCATAAAACTTGCTGGACATAAAAATATCCAACCCCTTTTCTTCTGTATATACAATGATGGGAAGCGGCAGAACCAACCAGTCGGCAAAGTGCCATTGATGATCGTCCATAACGTGATGTAAAATGACCTCGCTGATATTGACAGGCTCTGACTCTTTCTGACCTGCTTCATCCGATCCGAAAACAGGCGTGAAAACACCTGTTAAAATGATTAGGAAAAGGGCTAAAAATGATGTTCTTGAGACAAAAAACGGCTTATTCATCACAACTGAAACAAAGGCTTTTAATTGGACTGCAAAAGTATCAATTATCCAATCTGAAAAAAATGTTTTGCCCTAATTTTGGGTAGCCCGACTATACTTAAATCCCAAACCTTAAACTCGCTGGCGCATCAAAAAGATAACCTCAAGCGCAGTAAAAAGTAGGTAGCCAGTAATAAACAAAGCCGCATGGCCGGTGACCTCCTTTGGAGCCTTCCAAGCAATAAAAAAAATAAAGGTGAGGCTTGCCAGCATCTTGATAACTATTGAAAGCAGGTAGAACTGAACAAAAACAGCAGGTTGATCTCGCTTAATCTGACCCAACTTATACACAATGAAGGTTGTTGTAAGGAATATGAAGATAATGATTTCCTTCCAAAAGAATGGTAGCGTCCACCAGGCCTGAATCGATCCTAACCACAGGGTTAGAAGAAACAATACAGCCAAGGCAGTAAGACTCGCTAGAAAGCGTAGCAAGATTATTCTTTATTTAAAGTTCTGTAAAGCTGATACATGATTCCGCCAAAAAGCAAAAAGACAAATGTGATCAGGAAGACCGGGAATTTAAGGTTCAGGTAATGATCTAACTTCAGTCCAAGCCAGGCTCCCACCCCAAGGGTAGCAAGCATCTGAATGCCCAAGCCACCATACCTGAGAAAGGAATTTTGCTTTTTCATGGAAACTTGGTTACCCGGTACTGGTCACCGGTAACCCATGTTAAGTGGAGCGGGCTTCTTCGGGACGAAGAGCATGCATACCATTCGATTCACCAATCTTTATTTCCTTAATGACAGCACCCATTTTGCAACTTCCGTTGAAGGCAGCTCCGGGCTCAACAACTAGTTTACCCGTAATGATATCGCCATGGATTTTAGCTGTAGCTTTTAAAATCAACAACTCCGAAACCTCTAATTTGCCCTTAACCTCCCCTTCGATATCTGCATTTTGAGCAATAATGTTTCCCTCTACATGGCTTGAATGACCGAGGGCAATTTTTGATTTAGATTTTATGCTTCCTATTACTTTTCCTTCAATACGAATATTACCAAAAGTCTCAATATTTCCTTCTAATACAGTTCCCTTCCCAATAACGTTACTGGAATTACTAATCTCGTCTGCGGCTCTTTTCTGTTCTTTTGATGTTAACATGGCTTTCGGGTTAAAACGTTACAAATTCTTCCGGATTCAGTGAGTTGCCATTGTACCACATTTCAAAATGCAAATGGGGGCCATCGGTCATCTCTCCACTGTTGCCAACTATAGAGATAATATCACCGGCATTCACAAAACTACCAACTTTTTTTAAACAATCCGGCATTGTGCTTATATACCGATACCAGATTGTTGCGATGTTGAATGGCAATAACGTGACCTGAGTCTTGTGTCCAGGAGGCCATCACAACAGTACCATCGGCTACACACTTTACGGGTTCATTGGTTTTGGCAACTATATCTACGCCATAGTGTCCTTTTTTTATATCGTAATGATCGGATACAAAACCCGTAATAGGCGTGAAAAAAAAGATCTCCTGAAGTTCGCGATACTTGCCACTCGTTAACATAACCAACGAAAATTCAGATTTTTCAAAATCTTTTCTGAATTGAGAATCCGCAGCCGCTAACTTCATATTACCTACGGCTTTTATGGGTTGATTCTCCGCGCTTAAAACTTCAGCCGGATCGGTAAAACCACTTGCAGTATCACCACTTAAAACACGTTGAAAATTATGTATAAATAAATCCTTGCGGCTTACTTCCACGGCAAGGGAATCAACCTTTAATGCAAGCTCATATAATTTTTTGTTTGCTTCCATTTGGGCGTGCTTTGGATCAAACCATTTGGCAAGCAACGTTTTTGAGAGAAACAAACTAAAAGCAAAAAGGATAAGAAACAAGGATGCGGTAATTACCATGACTTTAGCATACGTAAACCCGAGGGTTGATTTCTCAGCCAGATTTTCTTCATTGCGTATAACCAACTGGTACTTGGTGGTTAGTCTTTCCGAAATGGTCTTTTTAGGTTTCAAAATTGATAATTTTAGCAAAATTAGATATTCTGATCGATTATAATATTGAATATCTGTTTTTTACGTTTGTACCTGTAAACTGGCATAACCTTGAGAGTACACGTTTCTTCTGCGCGACTTCTTCTTTTCATGCTCATGGGCATTTTCATGGGTTGTTCCGTAGAACAAAACTCATTTACAAGCAACCTATTTCATAATACAACTGCGCATTACAATGGATATTATTATGCGCGCGAAAAAACATATGAGGTTGAAACTATAATCTTAAAAAGCCTGGATGACGACCCCAATCAAATTTTAAGACTCTTCCCCAGGTTAGACACCATTTTAGCCAAAACCTATACGAAAGACACGGAAGAAATTATCAAGATGGCCTCCCTTTCGATTCAACGTCATCCTAATAGTAAATGGGTAGATGATAATTATGTATTGGTGGGTAAGGCCAGACTCTATGCAAGTGATTTTCAAAATGCTATTCAAACATTCAAATACGTTAACACAAAAAGCCCGGATGCTAATACCCGTCATGCGGCGTTAGTGCAATTACTAAGAACCTTTACCGAACAAGATGATTATGATCGGGCCGAAGAAACATTTCGATTTTTGGAAAAAGAGAAACTGAGTAAAGTAAACCAGAAAGATCTTTATCTCGAAAAAGCCTATTACTACCAAGTGCGCAATAACTATGATTATATGGTGCGTAACCTTGCCAGTGCCGACTCGCTCTTGCAGCGCAAAGATCGAAAAGGTAGAATTTATTTTCTCATCGGGCAGGTCTATCAAAAACTTGGTTTCGATGCCGAAGCATTCAACTATTACCGCAAATGCGTTGCCGCCAATCCGGAATATGAAATTGATTTTTATGCTCGATTAAACATGGCGCAGGTAGCTCGATTAGATGAAAAAAAAGATATAAAGAAGTTACGCGATCAGTTTGAAAAAATGCTTACAGATACCAAGAACATTGAGTTCGTTGATAAAATCTACTATGAACTTGGAGAATTTGATCGCAAGCAAGGCAATCTTAAACAAGCCATTGCGAGTTATACTTCTGCCGCCCATGCCGGAACTAACAAGCGCATTCAGGGAAGCGCCTATTTGCGCATAGGGCAACTGGAATTTGATTCGTTAAAGAAGTATAGTCTTGCCAAATTATATTACGATAGTGCTATTGCCGCCTTACCAAAAGATTTTGAGAATTATGAAGACATTAAGCGAAGACAAGAAATTTTGGGTGAGTTTGCCAAGTATACCGAGGCAATTACCTGGAATGATAGTTTACTTGCCTTATCCGCTTTCGACTCGCTTACGGTGCGTACGCAACTAGATTCTGTAGTGGCTAGTCGAAAAATCGTTGAAGCCCCTGTAAAGAAAAAAAAGAAACAGGCTAATCAAAGTACTGGTGGTAATCAAAACAGTTCGTTCTTCAATACAGAGTCAACGGGCACATCCGATTGGTATTTTGGAAACCCTTCAGCCGTTGCTCTTGGGCAGTCTGAGTTTCAAAGGATATGGGGCGCGATTGCCCTCGAGGATAACTGGCGCAGATCAAATAAGACAACGGTTATTAATGACTTAACTATTCCTGTTACCAAAGCCGATGGACCAAATCAACCCACAACCGAAGAAGCGAAAACTACCATAGCCCCGGATGAGGTTGGGAAATTGATCAGTCAAATTCCAAGAACAGCAGAACAAAAAGCTGCGGCACTTGCCAAAATAGAAGAAGGTTATTTTATGCTGGGGGATTTATATTATTTCCAATTGAATGAAAAGGAAAATGCTTCTGAATCGTATTCAAAATTATTACAACGATTTCCCGGGTCTGACTATGAGCCTGAAGTTCTGTACAAACTTTATCTTATTTCTCGCGATAAGGATATTGCAAAGGCCGAACAGTACGCAACGCTCTTAAAAACCAACCATCCGCAATCAACCTTCACACGAATTTTAATTAATCCAGATTACCTAAGGGAAACCAGCGAGGCCGCTGAAAAGCAGAAACTAATTTATAAAGAAGCATATGCTTATTATCAAGCAAATAATTTGCGCATGGCACAAGAAAAAATTAAGTTGGCGATGCAAGAAGGAAACACCGGATTTACACCACAACTTGAATTATTAAAAATTCTGATTGCTGGTAAAACGGAAGATGTAACTCAGTATCAATATGAGTTGAGCGAATACATTAAAAAATATCCGGATGGGGAATTAAAACCTTATGCGGAACAATTACTGGCTTCATCCAAAACACTCCTCGAAAAGCTGGAACGCGCAAAGGGGATACAATTCAATAATTCAATGGAAGGTGCTCATAATTTTGTGATTGTTTATAACACGCTCGATAAAATTACAAACCCAGTTTCTACAGCACTCGACAAATACAATGCAAGTCAATGGAAAGACTTGAAACTAAATACAAGTAATATTATTTTTAATGAAGATAAAACTATCTCGGTTGTTATTGAACTTCCTAACCGCGAATCGGCCCTTAGTTATTTCGACAAATTCCTCGCTCAGATAGCCACTGCCAAGCCACTTTCCAATTATAAATTCTATAGCTTTGTAATCACCAAAGATAACTTTCAACTTTTTATAGAACCAAAGCACTGGATGAGTACCTCACCTTCTTCGACCGAAACTATCAAAAGCAAAATCAATAGATTTTTCAAGATCGAGAAAACCCTGGATCCGCAAAACGGTAAAGTATGTGTGGATTGGTTTTCTCTGTTTTATGCTGGGCTTTCCGTTATACATCTATACGGTAAGTATTAATCTATTCGGCATGTATGGCGAAATGCCGAGTCTGAAAGAAGTTGAAAATCCGGAAAATGATTTATCATCAGAAATTATTTCGGCCGATGGAGTTTCGTTAGGCCGGTACTTCCGTTACAATCGCAGTCAGGTTCACTTCAATGAACTTTCGGAGGAACTGGTCAACACTTTAGTAATCTCAGAGGACCATCGCTTTTATAGCCACTCCGGGTTGGATTTTCCAGCCTACGTACGCGTATTGTTTGGCTTGATAACCTTAAATCCACAAGGAGGGGGCAGCACCATTACGCAGCAGCTTGCGAAAAATCTATACACTATGAATCCCGAGCACAGCCTGGATGGTTGGTTGGGTAACCTTGGCGGCATACCAAGGCGGGTAATTCAAAAAACAAAAGAATGGATCATTTCGGTAAATCTCGAAGAGAATTTTACCAAGAATGAAATCATTGCGATGTATTTGAATACGGTAACTTTTAGCAGTAACTCTTTCGGAATTAAAGTTGCTGCCGAAACATATTTTAATAAACAACCCGATAGTCTCAATCTCCAGGAATCAGCGGTACTGGTTGGTATGTTGCAGGCTGCTACCTATTATAATCCACACCGTAATCCAGATAATTCACTTAGCAAACGCAATGAGATCTTGTATAAAATGTATCGCCATGGCTATAAGATAACCACGCGCGAGCAATATGACTCCATAAAGGCGTTACCGATTGAATTGAATTATAGTGTTCAAAATCAAAACGAAGGTCTGGCTACTTACTTCCGCACCGTACTGGGTAATTATCTACTTCAATATTGCAATAGCAAAGGAATTGATTTGTATAACTCCGGATTAAAAATTTATACCACCATTGACAGTCGATTGCAAAAGTATGCCGAAGAAGCCATGGCCGAACACATGAGCGTGTTGCAAGCCCAATTTGATGAAGAGTGGAAGAAAAGAAATCGCAACCCCTGGGTAGATGATGACGGAAGAGAGATTCACGATTTTCTTCAAAGACGAATTCGTCAGACGGATGCTTATAAAATTTATTCGGAAAAGTATGGCGAAAAATCAGACTCCCTGAAAATCATGCTTAACTTAAAAAAGCCTATGACCGTTTTCTCATGGGAGGGTGAAAAAGACACTTTGTTTAGTAGTTATGATTCCTTGAATTATTATAAACGATTTCTCAACACCGGAGTTATGTCAATGGATCCTTACACCGGTCATATCAAAGCATGGGTGGGTGGTATCAATCACAAGTATTTCAAATTTGATCACGTTAAGCAAGGCACTCGCCAGCCTGGTTCAACCTTTAAATCTTTTGTATATGGATTGGCTATGGAGAACGGATACTCTCCTTGTGTAATAAAAAAGACATTGCCCCCCAATTTTATATTCCTAACCAGCCTCCGTGGTTTCCGCTTAACGCAGATGGCTCAAGAGGGCATGGCGAAAGTATGACTATCCGCCAGGCAATGGCACAATCTGTGAATTCTATTACCGCTCAGATAATGCAGGAATTAAAGGCTGAAAATGTTGTAGAGTTTGCACATCGTGTCGGCATTCAAAGTAAACTGGACGCGGTCCCTTCTCTTTGCTTAGGCACAAGCGATGTGTCTTTATTTGAGATGGTGGGTGCGTACAGCACATTTGTAAATGGTGGTATCAGTACTGAACCTATTTTTCTTACACGCATTGAAGATAAGAATGGTAATGTTATCGAAATCTTCAATCCAAAAACAAGAGAAGCCATTCATGAGCAAACCGCCTTTAAAATGATCTACATGCTTCGTGGCGGAACGGAAGAGCAGGGTGGAACTTCACAGGGCTTAAGTCGCGACTTGCGGATTGACAATGAGATCGGTGGCAAGACTGGTACAACCAACGATGCTTCCGATGGTTGGTACATGGGCCTTACTCACGATTTAGTTACCGGCATTTGGACCGGAGGTGATGAACGAGCCATCCACTTTCCTTCCTGGTTATTTGGGCAAGGTGGAAAATCCGCCCGCCCTATCTGGGATAAGTTCATGACTAAAGTATATGCCGACCCTGCAACGGGAATTGTAAAGGGCCAATTTAAACGACCCGCCAGCGGTTTAGACATGACGTTGGATTGCAGCAAGCACGAACTTTCCGACTCGCTCAAAATGTTTGATGAAAAGCCGTGGGATATAAATAATTAATTACGAATGTAGTCCGATAGCTATCTGGATTACGAAGTACAATTGATGAATTACCGAACGGAGAGTTCAAAATTCGTAAATCGTAATTCGCAAATCGTAATTTCACCTGTGCTCGCACCTAAAAGATACTCTTTCTTCTCTTCCAGATTCCCCTGGCATTTACCGGTATTATAACAAGAGGAGGAACTGATTTACGTAGGTAAGGCCAAGAATCTAAAAAAACGTGTTACCAGCTATTTCACAAAACAATCGCAATACAATCGCAAAACGGAAAAGCTTGTTTCAGAAATAAAAAAAATTGAATTCACGCTGGCGAATACGGAGTTTGAGGCGCTTCTTCTCGAGAACAATTTTATTAAGCAATATCAACCTAAGTACAACATCCTGTTAAAGGATGATAAAACATTTCCCTATCTCTGTATTTTAAAAGAACGCTTCCCGCGAATTATTTATACCCGTAAGTATATCCCTAAACAAGGCGAATACTTTGGGCCTTACACCAGTGTAGTTTCCATGAAAAGCGTTTTGGAACTGGTGCGGCAATTATATTCTATCCGTACATGTTCGCTCCCGCTTTCGCAGATTAATATTGAACAGAAAAATTTAAAGTATGCCTTGAGTATCATATTGGCAATTGCAAAGGTCCATGCGAAGGCCTGCAGGAAGAAAGTCAATACCTGGAAGAAATTGCCCAAGCGAGAAATATTTTAAAGGCGACTTAAGTGTTGTGGAAAATGAGTTTACACGAAGAATGAAGGAAGAGGCCGAAGCATTGAAATTTGAAGGGCGGCCCAATACAAACACAAGCTTGAATTGCTTGAAAAATTCCATTCCAAATCGCTGGTGGTAAATCCGAAACTAACCAATATTGACGTGGTGACCATAACCAGCACCGAGACCGAAGCATTCATCAACTATTTAAAAATCAAAGAGGGCTCTATAATTTTTTCAAAAAATCTGGAAGTCAAAAAGAAACTGGACGAACCCAACGAAGATATTTTAAGTCTGGTGGTAGAGCAACTTCGCAGCACCTATCGTAGTACGAATCCAGAAGTTTATACAAACCTGGCCTTAACGGTTAAATCTAATGATTTTGAAAATGTGGTGCCTCAGATCGGTGATAAGAAGAAGCTGATTGATCTCTCTTTAAAAAATGCCCTCTATCAAAAACGTGAAAAGGAAATAAGCAAAGAGGAGCAAAAGTCTAAGAAGAACAAAGTACTGCACATCATGCAAGAGAACTTACGCTTGCTCAGCTATCCTAAAATTATTGAGTGTTTTGACAACTCCAACTTTCAGGGCAGCTCACCGGTTGCTTCCATGGTTCGATTTGTGGATGGCAAGCCTGAGAAAAAAGGATATCGTCATTTTAATATTAAGACTGTAATCGGCCCCGATGATTTTGCCTCGATGAAGGAAATTGTGGGCCGCAGGTATAAGCGAATCATGGAGGAAGAAGGTGAGTACCCAAACCTGATTATCGTAGATGGTGGCAAAGGTCAATTAAGCAGTGCTTGTGAAGCATTACAAGAGCTTGGCCTTTATGGAAAAATTCCAATTGTGGGTATCGCAAAACGATTAGAAGAAATCTACTATCCTGAAGATCCGCTTCCGCTTCTCATAAGTAAAAAATCTCCGGCCTTGCTACTCATTCAGCGCATTCGTGATGAAGCACATCGATTTGCAATAACCTTTCATCGGCAAAAAAGAAGTAAGGCAACCTTCGTAACTGAAATTGAAGAAATACCGGGAATCGGTAAGAAGACTGCTGATAAACTTCTTGCTCACTTCAAATCCGTAAAGAAAATTAAGGAGGCGAGTATAGAGGAACTTACTGAGGTTGCAGGAAAAAGTGCAGCAGAGAAAATTAAACTTCTATCCTAAGGAGCGTAAAGTTGTTTTCACCGCGAGGGCGCAAAGCCGCAATGTTCAAATTGATAAGTTAATATTTTCTGTTCGATATAAATTCTCTAAGCGCCATCGCAACTTAGCGGTTCAACCATCCAGTATCCAGCGACTAGAATCTTGTTTACATATCCTTCTTCACCATTGGTGGAACAACGCCCATATTATACCAGGTAAACGCATATTGATCGGCTGTCGATTCAATTGCCTTTGAAAGGTTCGAAGCACCATGCCCAGATTTTGTATCAATGCGGATCAACACCGGGTTTGGACCACTGTTCATTTCCTGAAGTGTCGCGGCAAATTTAAATGAGTGCGCGGGTACAACCCGGTCGTCATGATCGGCAGTAGTAATCAAAGTTGCCGGGTAGGCTGTGTTAGGTCTAAGCGCATGCACGGGAGAATATGTTTTAAGGTATTCAAACATTTCTTTTGAGTCATCGGCTGTTCCATAATCATAGGCCCAACCCGCGCCTGCTGTAAACTTATGATAGCGTAACATATCCATTACGCCTACGGCAGGTAAAGCTACTTTGGCAAGATCCGGACGCTGGGTCATAGTTGCTCCTACCAACAAGCCTCCATTTGATCCACCGGAAATTGCGAGATAATCATGAGAAGTATATTTTTCATTGATCAGATATTCTCCTGCTGCTATGAAATCATCAAACACATTTTGCTTCTGCATTTTTGTTCCAGCCAAATGCCACTTCTCTCCATACTCACCACCACCGCGCAAATTTGGTTGCGCATAAATACCGCCATTCTCCAACCACAAAATTCGTGATGGGCTAAAGCCGGGGTTAAGGCTGACATTGAAACCCCCATAGGCATAAAGCCAGGTTGGATTTTTTCCGCTCAGCTCAAGTCCTTTTTTATACACGATAAACATGGGTATTTTGGTTCCATCCTTACTCGTATAGAAAACCTGCTTTGTCTCATAATCTTCTGGATTAAAATCAACTTTCGGTTGGTTATACAAAGTGGATTTACCCGAAGCCATGTCGTATTTAAATATAGAAGTAGGGTATGTGAAGGATGTAAAGGAGTAGTAAAGTTCTTTCTCTCCCTTTCGTGAACTAAAGCCCCAGCTGATCCGATGCCCGGTAGTTCAACCTCACGAATCAACTTACCTTTCAGATCAAATTGTTTCACCTGCGTTTTCACATCCACGGTGTAATCAGCAAATAAATACTTATCTCCAGTTGATGTGCTCAACACATTCTCCGTTTCCGGAATTACATCCTTCCAGTTTTCAACATTCGGTTTCGAGAAATCAAATTCAATAACTCTATTATTAGGAGCATTTAAATTTGTTTGAACCAGAATTCGGGTTCCTTCATTATCCAATACATTGTGATCGTTATCAAAATTATTTACCACCGTAACCAGCCTTCCTTTTGGGTCGCTTAAATCCTGCATATATAGTTCGTTGCCTGTTGTGCTGGTGGATGCTGTTATAAGCAGAAAGCGTTCATCTTCGGTTAAGCCTCCGCCTACATACCTGCGTGGGTTTTTATCATCACCAAAAATCAATTGATCCTGATTTCTGAGCGTGCCTACTTTATGATAATACAGTTTATGGCTTTGAGTTTTAGCGGTTAGCTGACTGCCCTTTGGTTTTTCGTACGTGCTAAAATAAAAACCCTCGTTGCCACGCCATGAGATTCCGCTAAATTTTATATCGCGGAGTGTATCTTCAAGAGGAGTTTTATCAAAAGCATTTATAATAATTGCTTCCGTCCAATCGGCTCCGCCCTTTGAAATCTGATAAGCTACCCGTGAACCGTCTTTTGAAAATGAAACTCCGGCTAAACGAGTAGTGCCATCTTTTGAAAAGGAATTTGGGTCAAGAAAAACTTCAACCTCGCCTTGCTCTCCTTTTTTTCGATACAACACATAATGGTTCTGTAAACCATCATTCTTATAGAAATAGATATAATCGCCACGTTTAAATGGGGCGCCAAGTTTTTCGTAATTATTCAAAGCTTCCAGTCGCTTTTTGATCTCAGCGCGGTACGGTATTTTATCTAAGAAACCAAACGTTACTTCATTCTCGGCTTTCACCCAATCCGCTACCGCCTTGGTCGTATCATTCTCCATCCAACGATAAGGATCGGCCACCTTCACGCCAAAATAAGTATCTACCGTATCAACTTTAGCCGATACCGGATAGTTTGAAACAGTTTCAGGATTTGGAGATTTTGAACAGGATGCTATCATGGCAATAAGTAATAAAGCAAAGATGATTGAAGTTGGTTTCATAGCCTTTAATTTTGGGAGAACAATATTACTTGTACTATGTTTATTAACCAAAAGGAATTATCAACTTAATCTCCTCAAAACATGAGCAATCGAACTCTTATAATCGTAAATATTATTGCATTGGTTGGCGTGATTACCGTAAATGCGCTCGCTAACATTCTGCCCATTAACGGCATGAATACCGGGCAAATTTCAGATTTATATCCAAGCCTTTTCACGCCTGCTGGTTTTACTTTTTCAGTCTGGAGTTTAATCTATTTATCGTTGATTGTATTTTCCGTTGCTCAATTTCAAATAAAAGACAAGTCATACTTCAAAGAACTTTCACTGTGGTTTATACTTTCATGTATTTCCAACATAAGTTGGATTTTAGCATGGCATCATTTATTTACCGCAGCATCGGTAATTATTATGTTGATTTTATTGTACTCGCTTACGCAGATTTTTTTATTACTCCAACGAAATAATCTCAACCGAAAAGAATGGTTCTTAATTCTGCTACCATTCATTTTTTACCTCACGTGGATTTGTGTGGCGACTATTGCCAACATCTCCACATTGTTAATCGCTTTAAATTGGACAGGTGGATTTCTATCCCCTACTTACTGGACTATTACTATGATTAGTATTGCAGCTGCCTTGGGTTTGTATATCGCTTTTCGACTTAAAGAACCTGCATTTCTGTTAGTGCTAATGTGGGCTTTCTTTGGAATCTATAGCAGGTGGACTGGGGGAGAAAATAATGCAATTTCTTATACAGCTTTGGTTTCTATAATGGGTTTATTAATTGCGTTTGGAAAATTACTATTCGATAAATTAAAAATACCTGTCAACTAAAAATTAGTTGCTCAAAAAATTCTGATGAGTATTTTTTACGAGCTATTTAGCCCTCATCAAATGTAACCTAAGTATTTTTCTTCTTCTTTGAGTTTAATTAATTATACAAATGAAGACTCTTTACATCTTTCTGATTGTAATCCTGATATTGTTTGGAAGCGCTTGGATTGTAAAATATTATGTAATCCGCCTTGGCGAGGCTGTCGATAAAGAGGTTTCGAAATCCTACTACTTCCATGCCATTAAAAAGAAAATCGTTTATGCTCCTATGAGCAATTGGTTTGAGTTGGGCTACACTGAGTTAGACGCAGATCCTACAAGTTTTAAAGTGTTAGCCGAAGAATTTGGGAAAGATAAAAATTCAATTTTTTGGAAAGGGGTTAAGCAACCGGTCGACTTTAGTTCATTTTATGTGGATGAAAATATACCAAAAGACAACCAACACGTTTATACCAAAAATTCGACTACTGACTTGCTAACGATAATCAAAGGTGCCGATCCGGCAACTTACAAGCGGTTTGATACCGGTGTCGACACATGGGATCGATACTGGTTTAGAGATTACAAGCATTACTTTTACGAAGACACTAAGCTAGAGGTGGATTATCAAAGCTTTAAACGAATCAATAACACCCTTGCTGTCGATACTAATTTTGTTTATGCCATTATCAATACTCAAACAGAAAACGGTTTAACAAATAGAGGGGTTATTAAGAAGGTTGGCCGCATGGCCGGAGTGATTAAGGTCATCAACAGCAGCTACGCATTCATTGGAAACACCGTTATCCTCTCCAACTGGAAAAACGAATTTAATTCAATCGCATTTGATAAGATTGAATCCTTAGCTGTGTTGGATGACCGAAATATTACTATCAACAAAATCCTTATCCATGATGGAAAAATATTTCCCGATGTGGATGTTGAAAGTTTGGTTTTATTGGATAGAGATTATTTTAAAGACAAAACTTCTGCGTATTGCGATGGTCAGCTAATTCCCAATGCGCAGGCAAGCAGTTTCGAGTTAGTATCAGATGATTATTCCAGAGATAGTGAAAATGTCTTTTTCAAAACCACACAGTTATCCGGTGTAGTTGCCAAGGATTTTAGGTACGACTATGCTACCAACATTGGCACAGACGGAACTAGCACATTCAAAGACGGAAAATTGGTTACCCGCTGAAACGGAAGCTTTCCATATTTATTGAAAATAAATCTATATTTATTGTTTATCAATAAATTTTTATCATATTTGCATCATTAATCTAAATCCTAACAATGATGTCAAAACAAAACAACTTTATATTTAAAGCCCTGCACGTTGTTGCTTGGGTAATTTTTGTCGGCTTGTGCATAGAAGCTGGTGGACTGATTGTCAATTTTATTTTTAGTGTGTTCAAACCAGAATTTGTGGGCAATCTGTATCAGAAACTAGATTTAAGTGCAATGTATCAGCATAGTAAGTGGGCTTTTTTCGGCATGTACAGTTTTGTAATCTTCATCTCGGTTTTAAAGACAATACTTTTCTATACGCTGATAGAGCTACTTTACAAATTAGATTTGTCAAAACCATTCAACAACTTTGTTACTAGAAAAATTTTACAACTCAGCTACTATACTTTTTCGATTGGAATTTTAAGTTACATAGCAAATCAAACAGCTAAAAATTTATCCCATCATGGTTATGAAGTGGATAAGCTAAATCAGTTTTGGGTAGACAGCCATGCTTTTATTTTGATGGCAGCTATCATCTATGTCATAGCACAAATTTTTAAACGGGGAGTCGAGATTCAATCTGAAAACGAGTTAACCGTATAAATCATGCCGATCATTGTAAACTTAGATGTAATGATGGCCAAGCGAAAAATGTCACTGAACGAACTTTCGGAGAAAGTAGATTTAACATTAGCCAATCTTTCTATCCTAAAAACAGGAAAAGCGAAAGCTGTCCGCTTTAGTACATTGGAATCTATTTGCAAAGCACTGGACTGTCAGCCTGGCGATCTACTGGAATATTCTCAGAAATGAAATTGATTCAGACTATGTTTCCTTAAAAAAATAAATTTCTCTTCAAGTGTTATATCTTGCCATAGGCAAGTATCTAAAATCCATCAACCAGCATCTCGGCTCAATCAATCCACTCAAACCCAGTATAAGGCACCAATACAGCGGGGATCTTAATTCCCTTTTCGGTCTGATTGTTTTCAAGAATGGCGGCAACGATCCGCGGAAGCGCTAACGCACTTCCATTCAGCGTATGCAACAACTCCATCTTACCTTCCTTATTTTTGCAGCGCAGCTTTAACCGATTTGCCTGAAAAGTTTCGAAGTTACTTACTGAGCTCACTTCCAGCCAACGTTGTTGAGCCGCAGAAAAAACTTCCATATCATAAGTTATGGCCGAGTTAAATCCCATATCGCCTGCGCACAATAAAAGTTTGCGATAAGGCAACTCCAGTTTTTCCAACAAGCCTTGCACATGCAAACTCATCTCATCTAAAATTCGATACGAAACTTCGGGTTTGCTGATCTGCACAATTTCAACCTTGTCAAATTGATGTAAGCGGTTAAGTCCGCGCACATGCGCACCCCAACTACCCGCCTCTCTGCGAAAGCAAGGTGTATAACCCACATTTTTTATTGGTAAACTATCTTCGTTCACGATTACATCGCGATATAAATTAGTGATGGGCACTTCGGCTGTCGGGATCATATACAAACCATCTTCATTCACAAAATACATTTGCCCTTCCTTGTCGGGAAGTTGGCCGGTGCCATAGCCACTCGCCTCATTCACGACAATGGGAGGTTGTATCTCTGTATAACCTGCTTTATCCGCTTCATTCAAAAAGAAATTGATTAACGCGCGTTGAAGTTTCGCTCCCTTGCCTTTATAAACCGGAAAGCCTGCCCCTGCAATTTTAATCCCCAGGTCAAAATCAATGATGTCATATTTTTTGATCAGTTCCCAATGTGGTAACGCGCCTGCATAAAGTGCAGGAACTTTGCCGTGCTCATGTACCGTAATATTATCTTCCGCACTCTTTCCTGCCGGTACGATTGAAGCCGGCACGTTGGGAAGTCTGTATAATATGTCTAGCTGTTTCTTCTCAAAACCAGTAAGGCTTTCTTCAAGAGATTTTACCTTGTCTTTGTCTTGGGTAATAGCCGCGCGTAAGGCATTAGCTTCATCGCCTTTTCCCGCCTTCATTAGTTCACCAATCTTTTTCGAATCAGCATTTGACCTAGCCTTTAGAGAATCGAGCGTATTTTGTGTTTCTCTACGGAGTTTATCGTTTTCAAGCACCTGTTGAATCAAGTCCTCAGCCTCTTTAAAATTTCTCTTTTTCAATCCCTCCAACACCGTATTCGTTTCATCTCGCAGTACCTGTAATGTCAACATAGCTTCATATTAAGGGGTCAAAATTAGCCAATAATTTTTTCCTGCAATTTGATAATATTTAATTTTGAAGTATACTTGCAGTGTCATAGTGGCCTCCTCGGGCCCTCTCGATACAAAACCCAATACTGTACGATCTCTTTTCACTCGACCTGGTAAATGTTTTTGACTTGTAGCTGTCCATCAGCTATCACAACGCTATAAAAATTCTGTCTCATTATTTAATTTTTTTTAAACTCACATGCACACTATTGATGACCTGAATATCAGGCTTCTTTCCGAATTGAAGGAAATTGCCGAAGGGCTTGGCGTTAAAAACGCAAAAAAGCTTGCGAAACAAGATCTGGTTTACAAAATCCTTGATCAACAAGCGATTGCCGGAGATGCTGTTCCTGCTCCCAACAAACCAGCCTCAGCGGAATCCGATCGCAAAATGCGACCTCGCAGACGGGAAAATGTTACTCCCGAAGCTGCCCCTAAGGCACAAGAAAAGGAGGAACTCTCCAGCGATGAGATATTACAAAGTATAGATGCTATAGAAATTGATCAAAACATTGCGCGGTTTGATGATGCCAATGATTCAACCCCTCCGGCAGTAACTGATATTCAACGCAAAGATTCACACGAAGACAGGCGCCACAATCAATCCAACCAGCAACCTCGCAAAGAAAATCTTATTCGTGATTTTGATGGGGTGGTTTCTAATGAAGGTGTTTTGGAAATTATGCAAGATGGCTACGGCTTTCTGCGGTCATCGGATTACAACTATCTGGCAAGCCCGGATGATATTTATGTATCGCCCTCTCAAATTAAATTGTTTGGGTTAAAAACCGGAGATACCGTGAAGGGGCAAATCCGACCACCGAAAGAGGGTGAAAAATATTTTGCGCTTCTAAAAGTGGATAGCATTAACGGTAAAACAACGGAAGAAATTCGCGACCGGGTTGCTTTCGAGTATCTGACTCCGCTTTTTCCTGAACAGAAATTGAAACTTAGTACTACGCCCGACAATATGTCGACCCGCATTCTGGATCTCTTCGCGCCTATCGGAAAAGGTCAACGAGGAATGATTGTGGCACAGCCCAAAACGGGTAAAACGGTTCTGTTGAAAAATATCGCCAACGCGATCGCTGAAAATCATCCGGAGGTTTATCTGATTGTTTTATTAATTGACGAACGTCCTGAAGAAGTTACTGACATGGCACGCAGTGTGAAGGCCGAAGTTGTTGCCTCTACTTTTGATGAGCAGGCCGATCGTCACGTTAAAGTGGCTAGCATTGTCTTAGAGAAAGCAAAGCGAATGACTGAGTGTGGTCACGATGTGGTAATTCTTCTTGATTCAATCACCCGTTTGGCGCGCGCCTACAACACGGTGGTTCCCTCTTCTGGCAAGATACTTTCAGGAGGTGTTGATGCCAATGCTTTACATAAGCCGAAGCGGTTTTTTGGCGCAGCCCGTAAAATTGAAAATGGCGGTTCACTCACCATTATTGCTACTGCATTAATTGATACCGGATCAAAGATGGATGAAGTGATTTTTGAGGAGTTTAAAGGAACCGGTAATATGGAATTGCAATTGGATCGCAAACTTTCTAATAGAAGAATGTATCCCGCTATTGATGTTCCCGCTTCAGGCACCAGACGCGAAGATCTGCTGATGAGGGAAGATGAGTTACAACGCGTTTGGATTTTACGCAAGTTCATGGCCGACATGAATTCTATTGAAGCAATGGAATTCTTGCAAAGCAAGATGAAGGGCACCCGCAATAATGAGGAGTTCTTAAGTTCTATGAACGGATAACTTTTTTATTGCACAATAGATCAATTAGTCAATGAAATTCGTTGGCTAATTTTTTTTCTCGTATTTCTTTTCATGAAACGCTCCTTTAAACTCGGGATCTTCATAGCGCTTCTGTCTGTCAATCTCCCGCGCCATTAGTTGAGCTTCCGCATACGGAGTTTCAGCAACCTCAATGTTTTTTGGCAGTTTCTTTATGGAGATTTTCTCTCTTATAATTTTTTCGATTTTATCGATGTGATATCGCTCTGCTTCGGTAGCCAGTGTAATTGCCTTGCCCTCCTGAAATGCCCGCCCGGTTCTACCGGTACGATGCACATAATCTTCATACATGATGGGGACATCAAAATTAATCACGTGGGTTACATTGGTTACATCAATCCCGCGTGAAGCCACATCCGTGGAAACAAGAACCCTCAATTTCCCTTCTTTAAAATCATTCATGGCATTGATCCGCGTGTTTTGGCCTTTATTGGAATGAATGACTTTAACCGGACCAAGATGCTTTCTGTCCAGGTATTTATAAATATTATTAGCCACGTCTTTCGTGCGGGTAAAAATCATCACCCGACTAAATTCAGGATGTGTATTTAGAAGATGTTCCAGAAAATTTATTTTGGTTGCACCATTTGGCACATAATACAACTCCTGAACAACTTGCGTAGCAACCGTGGCTGGGGGTGTAATTTCCACCCGCACACTAAAATCAAGAAATTCGTTAGCAAGCCGCTCCACCTTTTCAGGGAAGGTGGCCGAGAACAAAACGTTTTGTGGCTTCGATGGAATTACTTCAAAGATTTTACGAAGTTGAGGCATAAAACCCATATCCATCATCCGATCGGCTTCATCCAATACGAGCGTTTTTATTTGCTTCGTTATTAATTCATTTCGTTGATACAACTCTAGAAAACGACCTGGGGTAGCAATTAATAAATCAGATCCTGCCTGAATTCTTTCAATTTGAGTTTTGGCTCCTACGCCCCCATAAATTTCAACAATCCGTAAGTCGGTGTATTTGGCCAAAGCGGCCGCCTGCGATGCTACCTGCACAACCAATTCTTTCGTGGGCACCAGAATAAGTGCACGCACATCACTGCCTTGCGCATAGCGAATCTTCATTAGCAACGGCAGCATATAGGCCGCTGTCTTTCCCGTTCCAGTTTGCGCAATCCCAATTACATGCTGACCGCCTAAAACTAGCGGAATACATTTCTGCTGAATCTCAGTCGGGTTTTCAAAACCTACTTCAGCAATAGCATCGAACAATTGCTTGTTTAACTTAAAATCATTCCAGGAAATCGCGCTCAAGATTCTTTATCTTTACGTAGTTAAGCAAGGTAATGAACTCTACGGTAATCACGAATGCGAAAATTGTAAACGAAGGCAAACTTGTTGAAGGTGATGTTTTAATTCGTGGAAATAGAATTGAGAAAATTGGTGGTAGATTATCGTCTGGTAATACCGATAATATAGTAGATGCCAAGGGTCAATTTCTATTTCCTGGAGCCATTGATGATCAGGTTCACTTTCGTGAGCCCGGCCTTACACATAAGGCCACCATTTACACGGAAGCAAAAGCAGCAGTCGCAGGTGGGGTTACCTCTTTCATGGAAATGCCAAACACAGTGCCTCCTGTTTTTACACAGTCCTTACTGGAAGATAAATATAAAATTGCTGCACGCACTTCATTAGCAAATTATTCCTTCTTCATGGGTGCCTCGAATGACAACCTGGAAGAGGTGCTGAAAACAGATATTACCAACGTTTGCGGCCTAAAAATTTTTATGGGCTCTTCAACTGGTAATTTGCTGGTCGATGATGAAAAAACTCTTGAAGGTTTCTATTCCAGGTTTCCATCGTTGATTGCGACTCATTGTGAAGATGAAGCAACAGTACTTAAAAATACCGCTGAGTTTAGAGCGCGATATGGTGAGGAGATGCCCGTAAAATATCATTCACTAATCCGAAGTGAAGAAGCCTGTTACAAGTCGTCTTCCTTTGCTGTTGGGTTAGCAAAAAAATTTGGAACCAGGCTTCATATACTTCACATCTCTACGGCCAAAGAGACAAGCTTGTTCGATAATACTCTTCCCTTAGAGAAGAAAAAAATAACAGCCGAGGCCTGCATCCATCACCTTTGGTTCAATGACTCAGATTATGATAGACTTGGCATGTTGATTAAGTGGAATCCGGCCATTAAAACACGTCATGACCAGCAAGAAATATTTCGGGCACTGCTGGATGACCGTATTGATGTTATTGCAACGGATCATGCCCCACATACCCGAGAAGAAAAGAACAACGGATACTTTCAGGCACCATCGGGCGGACCATTGATACAACATAGTGTAGTTGCCATGATGGAATTCTACCATCAAAAGAAAATCTCTTTAGAGAAGATTGTTCAAAAAATGGCCCATAACCCTGCCATTCTCTTTCAAATTAAAGATCGTGGGTTTATTCGTGAAGGGTATTTTGCCGATCTGGTTTTGGTAAATCCAGAAAAGCCCTGGCAAGTAGAAAAAACCAATATTCTGGCTAAATGTGGTTGGTCTCCATTCGAAAGAAATACGTTTAAATCATCGGTGACGAAAACATGGGTTTCGGGACATTTGGCTTATTCCGATGGAAAATTCAACGAAAATAAGATGGGAGAGCGACTTACTTTTTCCCGTTAAGGCATTAAATAACCCCGCATGAAGCGGGGTTATTTGGGTGAATGACGGGGCTCGAACCCGCGACCTCCAGAATCACAATCTAGCATTCTAACCAACTGAACTACATCCACCGTTTAAGGTCTGCAAAGGTAGCTTAGCCATTTCAAATTACAAAAATGAATTTGGCGAGATCCCGAAACTAAAATAATGAGGCGCTGATATAAAGCGTTCGATTATATGCAATGAAATCCAAGGATTGGTAAACGGCTCATCCGCTGTAACGAAAAAAGAAGCAAAGCATGGATCAAATTTATTTTTTTAATAAGTTTAATAGATGATTTCGTGGAATAGCCTTAAGCCATTACCTATACAAAAAAAAGTGAGTGCCTTGTATGAGCATGCTAATTTTGTAATGGCTATTCGTTACTATAATTATAAAATAAATTTACGCCTATTGGATAAAGATTACGTAGAGGTTTTTGTCAATCATAAATATTCATCTATTGATCGCATTGATTTGCTTGACCCGCAACACTCGCGCATGAAGTTTTATTCCGATCAGATAAAATTACCTGTTTTTTAAAATTGATATCAATCAAAAACAAGAGGCTGAATCTTTAGGATTCAGCCTCTTTATATTATTGAATTTTAAGTCTGTTATGCAGGTGCCGTAGTAGATGCTTCTTCAGTCTTAGTTTGTTGCTTCAGGTTAACGGTTTTTCTGGCCTTATAACCACAATAGCCACACAAATAATGCTTCATCAATTCACCCTCTTCGGTTTCTGTTGGATGCCTCATAATTTCCTCGCGCGTAACTTTAAATGTTTGATAGTTACACTCAGGACACTGAATAGCGTGAAGGTGGCCTGCATATTTTTCTATCTGCTTAAATCCGCTCTCCTCATCCAACCAAACATCATAATCCACTGAGTATACATTCTCTTCAGCGATCATACCCTCATCCAAGTGCGCATCTTCCTCTTCTTCACTCAGTAACTTCATGGGTTTACCGGTTTTTGGAGAGGTCCTTGGTTTATACCGAAGTACTTTTAACCTTCTTTCAATGAAAAAGGGATAGTAGAATTTAAGTAGATTCTGAATAATCATCGCTACCAAAATAGCGATCATAGTGGTGGTAAAAACCCGAACGAAAATCCAAAGGGTTGTTAATTCTATCACGTTGGCATTACTAAAGAAGCACCCGCCTAAAATCAAAATAATAGAGGCTATCCACAACGCATTAATTTCATGCTTATTAATGAAATCATACTTATTCTTGCTTCCACCTGTTGAAGATAACTTCACGAAATACCCTATGACAACCAAAATACCGATTGCCCAGCACGCTATTGCAAGATTCAGCGCTAAATTGTTCCATGCGTCATATTTGTGTGGATCTATTTCTTCTAATTCCATGGGCGTATAGATTTTATGGGTTTATTCAGCGGATTGGGTATAAGGTAAACTGCGTTCACTAAAATTATTCCTAGTCTCCAAATATATGCAATTAAGCACAATTTAAGACGCTTTAACTTAATTTTCAAAATATGGAATCGCACAGAATCTTTTCGAGCGGAAACCATGAGCAAAGTAACCCTGTAAATTCTTAGACTCCTGCGCTGGGATATCCCTATCTATCTGGTTATCAGTATTTTTTGATCCCAAGATTTAAAACAAATCAATATGAATTCAGGCCTTTGGATATTGGCTCCAACATTTTTTCAACGGTTTGAATTATACCGTCTACATCAAATCCGCATTCCTTATGAAGTTCAGTTTGTTCGCCATGCTCAACAATCCTGTCAGGAATTCCTAGTCTTGTTACTTCAGCCTGATAATTATTATCAGCCATAAACTCCAGGATCGCACTGCCTACTCCGCCCTGAACACAACCGTCTTCTATAGTAATGATTCGCTTAAATGACGTGAATACTTTATGTAATAAGTCCTCATCAAGAGGCTTGGCAAAACGAAGATCGTAATGGGCCGGATGAATATCCTTTTCGGCAAGTATATCACAAGCCTCCACAACATAATTACCAATATGGCCAATACTAAGAATTGCGATACCTTCTCCCTCTTTAATTATTCTGGCCTTGCCAATTTCAATTTGCTCAAAAGGCGTACGCCACTCAGTCATTACCCCTTGCCCGCGTGGATACCGGATTGAAAAAGCCTGACCCGTTCTTGGTAATTGCGCGGTGAACATTAAGTTGCGCAATTCCTGCTCATTCATAGGCGCAGATACAATCATATTCGGGATGCATCTGAAAAAGGCAAGATCATAGGCCCCATGATGAGTTGGTCCATCTGCCCCTGCAAAACCCGCCCGATCTAAACAAAAATTAACCGGTAGATTTTGTATACAGACATCGTGTATCACCTGATCGTACGCTCTTTGCATAAAGGAGCTATAAATGTTGCAGAAGGGAACCAGACCTTGTGTAGCTAATCCTGCAGAAAAGGTTACTGCATGTTGTTCTGCTATGCCCACATCAATAGCGCGATGAGGCATCTCTTTCATCATAATATTCATGGATGAGCCTGATGGCATAGCCGGTGTAATACCCATGATTTTATCATTAGAACGGGCTAATTCAACAAGGGTATGCCCAAATACATCCTGGTATTTAGGGGCCTGAGGTGTATTATGAACCTTCTTATGAATTTCCCCAGAGATTTTATCGAAGGTCCCCGGTGCATGCCACGTGGTAGCATTCCCTTTCTCAGCCGGGCCATAGCCCTTTCCTTTTACAGTAACACAATGCAAAATTTTTGGCCCTTTGATTTCCTGAAGGTCCCGAAGTATTGCTACTAAATGATCTACATCGTGCCCATCAACAGGACCAAAGTATCGCAAGTTGAGAGATTCAAATAAATTACTTTGACTTAGTAATGTGGCCTTTATTCCATTCTCTACTTTGGAAACTACCTCTTGTGCATTCTTACCAAAGTGCGAAAGCTTACCCAATAAATTCCACACATCATCTTTAAGCCGATTGTATGTTTTGGAGGTAGTTATATCGGTCAGGTAATCCTTTAAGGCACCTACATTGGGATCAATGGACATGCAATTATCATTAAGGATAATTAGCAAATTTGTATCGGAAACCCCGGCATGATTTAGTGCTTCGAAAGCCATACCACCCGTAAGGGCACCATCGCCAATTACGGCAATATGTTGCTTTTGGTCTAACCCTAAATATTTGGAGGCAGCTGCCATACCCAGTCCGGCCGATACCGAAGTAGATGAGTGTCCTACGCCAAAAGTGTCATACTCACTTTCGCTGCGTTTAGGAAATCCTGAAATCCCCCCATACATTCTATTCGTATGAAACTCTTCCTTTCTTCCTGTAAGAATTTTATGTCCGTAGGCCTGATGACCAACATCCCAAACCAGTTGGTCCGTTGGGGTATTGAATACATAATGGAGGGCCACTGTTAATTCAACAACACCAAGGCTTGCACCAAAGTGGCCACCATAAACAGAAACGTTATCAATAATAAATTGGCGCAATTCTTCACACAACTCAACGAGTTGCACCTGATCCAGCTTCTTCAAATCCTGGGGGCTGTTGATGTTGGAGAGCAATTTTCCGGGTGAAATAAGCATTGCGGCTTTTAAATTTTAATTAAGCTATTATTCTTAAACAAGCCCAGAAGGTAACTGTTTAAAATTTCTCAAGCTCAAAAGTAAGGAATTTGAGTGGTTAAGCACAGCCTGTGATTTTCACTAAAAATTAAGGCCAAAATCATCAATTCATGAGTACTTTTGCACCTTATAAATTGAAAATGCAAGAACAGCCATTTGAAATAAAACTGCCTCTTTTCGAGGGGCCATTTGATCTACTCCTATTCTTTATAGAACGGGACGAATTAGAAATTAACGATATTCCTATTTCTAAGATTACTAATGACTTTCTGGAGTATATCCGTAGTCTGGAGACGCTTAATGTAGAGGTGGCTAGCGAGTTTATACTGGTTGCCGCCACGCTTATGCGGATTAAATCCAAAATGTTATTGCCAAGGCCTCAATTGGATGAGCTGGGCAACGAGATTGATCCTCGTGAAGAATTGATAAAACACTTACTTGAGTACAAAAAGTACAAATCTGTAGTGGAGCAGTTCCATAAGATAGAGGAAACTGAGCTACTAAAGGAAAAGCGTGGAAACCTAATGAAAGAGCTTAGGACGCTTGCCGAGAGCACCAATGTAGAAGCCGAGCTACAAGATGTTGATCTTTTCAAACTCTTGACTGTATTCGAAAAAGTATTGAAACGTGCTGAAGAGGAGAAAAACAGACCCGTTCATCAGGTCATCCAATATCCATACACCATTGAAGGCCAGAGAGAATACATTCTGAATGAGATTACCATAAAACCTAGAGTTGCTTTCACGGAACTTTTTGAAAAAGCACCCACCCGAATTTCTCTCATATTCAATTTTCTTGCTATCCTTGAAATGCTCGCTAATGGATTATTGAGTATTCAAGTAGGTGAAGGATACAACAATTTTTGGGTAATGCGGCCCGAGGCGGTGCCTTCTGTTAACTAGTTTTACTCATATCCGCCACTTGAACGACTTGTCGTCAATCGCGCGCATGGTGCACAAAATTCCATCCAAATGATCGTATTCGTGCTGAAGTAACTCAGCCAGATCATCCTTCATTTTCCACTCGCGGCTTTGCCAGGTTTCATCCTTGTAAGAAACAATCAATTCCTTGTGTCTTTTTACTTTCACAAGTAAGTTCGGAAAGCACATGCAGTCGTCCCAAACTTCAAATTTTTCTTCACTCAAGAAGATAAACTCAGGGTTTATAAAAACCACAGGCTTATCAATGTTCATATAAATCAGTCGTTTCATATTCCCCAATTGTGGAGCCGCAATAGCACGACCAAAATGATACTTTGCACGGATCTCTTTCATCACATGATGCAAATCGTTTACCCAATCTGACACCTTCGGCAAATCAGTTTCAAGGATAGGTTCAGAAACCGTATATAAGAGCGGGTTACCCAGTAAGAGAAGATCCTTCAGCCCTTTCATAACTTAACTTTTTTTGAATTACTTTTAATATGACCAATTTAACAGAATCTATCCAAACATGAAGATGCAAAATATTACCCGGAGAGATTTTATTGCAACCGGAGCAGCAGTGGCTGCTGCGTGGGTTCCAGCTTTAGGTACGTCCATAAAGCAAACTAAAAAAGAATTGCTATAGTTGGTACCGGTATACGAGCGCTTGATATGTGGTCGGTAGATGTTGCTCGGTCCTATCCGGAACTGATCGAGTTTGTTGGGTTATGCGATGTTAACCCCGGCCGACTTTCATACTTCAAAAGTAAAACAGGATTTACGTGCCCAACCTTTACGGACTTCAATAAAATGATGCACGAAATAAAGCCAGATACGGTTATTGTTACCACGGTAGATGCAACTCATCATGAGTTTATTATTCGAGGTATGGAGATGGGTGCGGATATTATTACCGAAAAACCATTAACAACGGATGAACAAAAATGTGAAGCCATTCTGGAAGCCGAAAAAAAGACGGGTAAAAAAGTATTGGTCACATTTAATTATCGTTACTCGCCCCATCGGGCTAAAATTTACGAGTTATTGCGTAGTGGCACTATTGGTGAATTAACATCCGTAGATTTCCATTGGTATTTGGATACAAGCCATGGTGCTGACTACTTCAGGCGATGGCACCGGCTAAAAGAAAAAAGCGGATCACTTTGGGTACATAAAGCAACGCATCATTTCGATCTCCTGAACTGGTGGATTGAGTCTGATCCAGCAGAAGTATATGCTACTGGATCGCTCGATTTTTATGGAAAGAATAATTCATTTCGCCACACCCATTGCAGATCCTGTCCGCATAAAAATAATTGTTCATTCCATTGGGATATTACAAAAAATCGTTTGCTAACAGAACTCTATGTAAACAACGAAAATCACGATGGATACTTGCGCGATGGATGTGTCTTTAAAGAAGACATAAACATCTATGATAAAATGGCCGCCACCATTCGCTACGAAAACGGGGTGCACGTGAGTTATTCTCTCACCGCGTATTCTCCCTACGAGGGCTACCGAATTGCATTTAATGGAACGAAAGGGCGTATGGATGTATGGATCGAAGAAAGCAATCCGATAGAAGAAAAGAATTACGATGAAATTGTTGTCTCCCACAATTTTGGAACCCGTGAATTTATTCGCGTGCCCCATAGTCAAAGTGGACATGGTGGTGGCGATAGGTTATTAAAGGACAGTGTGTTTGGGATAACTATGGATGATCCTTTGAATCAGACTGCAACCGTGCGTGACGGAGCCTTGTCAATCTTAATTGGAATTGCTGCCCGCACTAGCTGCGAAACAGGAAAGCCTGTAAAAATCAATGACCTCACGAGTTTAAAAGCTGGGAAGAAAAGGCAGTTTGCTAACAGGTAATTACTTTAGTTGACATTATCTACCAAGCCGCCTGTTAAGCTAACTCAGTCTACGCTACTAGACATGCGTGCGAAAGTAGCAAGATACGTATCGAGGGCTGCTACCTGATAATTATCCTGTACGATACGAAGATCAATAGCGCTTAATGCACCATTCTTATACCGCTCATCGGCTAATGAAAGATTGAGTTCAGCCGCCTGTAATCTTACTTGTGATATCTGCACCAATTGCTGTCTTAGATTATACAAATCGAAACTGGCAAGCAAATCATTTTCAAGCACCAGTTTTAATTGATCCGTATTGAGTTGTTCAATCGTTTCCTGAATGCGCGCATTCTCCACCGTCCGTCTGATCTGACCTCCGTTGAACAATGTAAACCGAAGCCCAAAGTTTAAAAATGCTCCATAACTATTACCAGTTTGAGTAAGTGGAGTTAGTGCCGTTTCGTTTACACTGTTGTAAACAGGCAAAGCTGAATTACGATTTACGAATCCAAACGTGTTTTCAATTGTATTGCCAGTTGCTACCCGAAAGTTTGCATTTAACCGATCTAAACTCCCGTTTACTCCTGTGTTTAATAATACGGTTGGCGAATAATTTGATTCAGCCAATCGGGTTGAATTCCTAAATAGCTCCTGACTAAGGTATTGATTCTTTAGATTGGTGTTGGAACTTAACATTTTATCCCGCAAATCTTCATACCTATACTGTTCACTTTCAAATGGAATTGGGTCTGTTAACTGATACGTTTTGTTAATGTTTTCATTAAGCAATACATTAAGATTGCGAACAGAATTCTTAAGTAAAATTTCCTGTTGCAATACACTGGCCGAATCCGTCAGGTAATTATTCTGTTCCTGCAACACATCGAAGGTAATGGCGCCTCCTAACTCTTTGCGGAGTTTAATATAATCATAACGCTCTTTCGAAAACTCCTTATTCCTAACCAATACATTAAGTTGCTCTTTCAATAAAAGCACCTGGTAATAACCAAGTATTATTCCTTGCACAGTATTTTCCATTATAAATCGTGCATTGCCCCCTGTTAGTTCCTCTATTTTTTCCAGTCTCGCTTTGGTAAGTTTAATAGCGAACCCATCAAAAAGTGTAAACTGTACGTCCAGTATACCATTCAAGTTATCAGAAACGTTTTTACCTGCTACAGCAAACGGGTTGGCGGGCTTTCGCTGTACGATGCTGTTTGGTTGATTGGCGGTGAGGTTAATGCTTGGAAATAGTCCCGCCTGGCCCGAGTTGTTATTGTTTTTTGCAATGTCCAGATTAAGAGCACCAATCTGTACGTCAAAATTATTTTTCAACCCAATCTGAATAGCGTACGCAAGACTCAATGTGTCCTGGGCTTGGCTAAATAATGTTCCGGATATAAAAAAGATACTTGCAAATACTCGTTTCATAGAAAAAACAATTCAACGTTAATGTGTAGATACGTTAGCATCCTTACTGCTTATATAAGAGTATATGGCTGGTATCACATAGAGCGTAAGAATAGTAGCGAACGCCATACCACCAATAACAGCAATACCCATAGACACCCGGCTTTCCGAGCCTGCCCCTAACGCTAAAGCGATTGGGAGAATACCCAAAATGGTTGACATACTTGTCATTATAATAGGCCTAAAACGTGACTCCGCTGCTTCGGTAACGGCCTCTAATAATTTCTTTCCTTGTTCTTTGCGCTGATTGGCAAACTCAACAATCAAAATTCCATTTTTAGTAACCAATCCAATCAACATAATTATTCCAATCTGGCTGAAGATGTTAAGTGATTGGTTGAAGTACCATAAAGAAATGAGGGCTCCCGCCAAAGCGAGAGGAACGGTAAACATAATAATTAAAGGGTCTTTAAAACTCTCGAACTGACCAGCCAGAATCAGATAAATAATTGCCAGGGCAATCGCGAATGCAATATAAATACTTGACGAACTTTCAGAAAACTCGCGGGACGCCCCATCTAAACTCGTTGTATATGATTCGTTCAAAACTTCATCGGCTATACGTTCCATTTCTTCAATACCTTCACCCAGCGCAATACCGTTGGCCAACTGCGCACTAACTTTTGCCGAAGAGTAACGATTAAAGCGATATAATTGTGGTGGGCTACTGAGTTCCTGGAATGTTACCAAATTATCTAACTGAATTAACTCTCCTCGTTTATTCTTTACATAAAGTGTTTTTAAATCCAAAGGTTCGTTACGATCCACTCTTTCCACCTGGCCAATAATCTGGTATTGCTTGCCATCCATAATGAAGTTGCCAAAGCGAGAACCACTTAACCCAAGTTGTAAGGTTTGTGCGATGTCAATAACGTTTACCCCGAGGTTTCTTGCTTTATCGCGATCAATGGAGATGCTTATCTCAGGTTTATTAAATTTCAAATCTAAATCAACAAAAGAAAATTTAGGGCTGGCATTGGCCTTTGCCAAAAATTCTGGAAGTACCTCCTTAAGCCTTTCTATCTCGCCTGCTTGAATTACAAACTGAACAGGAAATCCCCCTCTTCGATCGCCAATGGTTTGAGCTTGTGTAATGAATGTTCGCACTCCGGAATATTTTTTAACGCGAGTAGTTACATCATCTACAATTTCTTGCTGGGTACGATCCCGGCTTTTTGGATCTTTTAAGATTACCCGAACAAATCCGGAGTTTGCACCTGCCCCCCCAAAGCCCGGAGCAGTAACGCTTACCATGCCTGCTTTCTCAGGAACCTCTTCCGTTACAAACGTGTTGAGTTCCTCCATGTACCGGTCCATATACTCAAAAGTGGCCCCTTCCTGGGCCTGGGCTTGCAAGCGAAACTCACTACGATCTTCCATCGGAGCAAGTTCTGATGGCACGATAATTCCCATTAAATAGATCAGACCCACAGAGGCAGCAATAATTACAAACGCTAACCATCTAAATTTCATAAAGCTGGCTAGCGAATTACTATACGCTCTGGTAAGTGATTGAAAAAAGGGTTCGGTAACACGATAAAACCAAGGTTGAACCGCTCTTCGTTTTAAGATTTTAGCACTCATCATGGGTGTGAGCGTAAGTGATACAAACGCAGAGATAGCCACTGAGCTAGCTACTACGAGTCCGAATTCTCGAAACAATCGGCCGGTAAGCCCTTGTAAAAAGATTACAGGTAGAAAAACTGCTACAACGGAAACAGTAGTAGAAATTACAGCAAAATAGATTTCGGTTGATCCCTTCTTTTGCCGCCTCGGTAGGATCCTCGCCCTCCTCGATCTTTACATATATATTCTCCAATACCACAATCGCGTCATCAACCACCAATCCAATAGCCAACACAATTCCTAATAGGGTTAGCACATTGATAGTGAAGCCCAATAAATACATAATAAAGAATGCTCCTATTAATGAAATCGGAATAGTGGCCACCGGAATAAGCGTAGTGCGCCAATCGCGGAGGAATAAAAAAATAATAGCAAGCACCAGGCAAAAGGCGATGATGATGGTCTCCTCCACTTCGCTTATTGATGCGCGAATGTATTCTGTCGAATCATAACTCATTACATATTTAACATCGGGAGGAAGATCGCGCTCGATTTGCTTCAACTTGGCATAAAGTCTCTCGGAAATATCAATGTTGTTGGCGCCAGGCTGGGCAACTACAGCGATGGCGCAACCCGGAATTCCATCTCTTCTTAAAATGCTTCGATCATTTTCAGCCCCAAGTCTTGCATACCCTATATCACTAAAGCGAACAATTTTATCACCGTCTTCTTTAATAATTAAATTATTGAAGTCATCTTCGGTTGACAGTCGACCCATGGTTCGCACAGTGAGTTCCGTGTTTAACCCTTCAACCCGGCCCGAGGGGAGTTCTACATTTTCGCGGTTAACCGCTTGTAGCACATCGGAAGGCGCTAGCTTGAGAGATGCCAGTTTTATAGGGTCCATCCACAAGCGCATCGAGTACCTCCGCTGTCCCCAAATTTGTACTGAGCTTACTCCAGGGATTGTTTGTATCCGTTCCTTAAAATATAATTCTGCAATACGGGAAACTTCTAATAGATCTCTTTTATCACTACCCACCGTTAAGAAGATGATCGGACTTGAATCTGCATCTGCCTTTTCAACGCGTGGTGGATCGACATCAGGCGGAAGTCTGTTTAATGCGCCCGAAACTTTATCCCGAACATCATTGGCTGCTGCTTCTAACTCAACCCCCAGTTCAAATTCTACTGTTATGCTGCTTCGGCCCTCGCGACTTACCGAAGTTATGGTCCGTACTCCTGGCACACCATTCACCGCTTTTTCGAGCGGCTCGGTAATTTGCGATTCAATTACATCGGAGTTGGCCCCTACATAACTGGTTGATACTGTAACCACCGGTGGGTCTACGCTAGGAAATTCTCTAACCCCTAAAAACATAAAGCCGATTACACCAAACAAGATGATGACCAAAGACATTACGATGGCCAAAACCGGTCTGTTAATACTTGTTATCGATAAACTCGCCATATTCTTTTAGGTAATTTTCGCTCTTAATCCAACTTTGAAATCTGAACATTCATGCCAGCCTTTAGCTGCAAAATACCCGTGGTTAGTAAGGTGTCTCCTACTTTTAACCCTGATAGAATCTCGAGTGAATTTGCTGTGCGGATTCCTGTTTCCACTTTTGCCTCCTTTGCTTTTCCATTTTCCAGAATAAACACTTTCTTTCCTTCTTGTTCAGGAATTACGGCTTCGGTGGGCACCAGAATAGCGTTGTCACTAGAATCCAGAATTAACTCAACCTTAACAAACTGGCCGGGCAATAGGTTACCACTTTTGTTATCCGCAAGCGCTCTGATTTTTAAGGTACGTGTATCGGGGTCGATACGTGGTTCAATAGCATAGACTTCGCCTTCATAAACTATCAGATCACTTTCGATAGTGAATCGAATCTTCTTTCCAGAAGATACCTGTGTACTATAGCGACCCGGTATAGCAAAATCAATTTTGGCAGGGGAAATATTATAAAGCGTAGCTATTACCGTGCTTGACGAGATATAGGCGCCTTCGCTAACAAAACGCAAACCAATAACACCATCAAACGGTGCGCGAATCCGGGTCTTGCTTAACTGTGTCTCAAGCAACTGAATATCAGCTTCTGTTGTATTTAACCGGTTCAGCGCATTGTCATACTCCTCCTGACTAATAGCATCCTTTTCTAAAAGCTTGCGCTGACGAAATTCGTTGTCGTTGTTTAGCTTACGATTAAATTTTTGCTTGGTTAACTGCGCAAGAATTTCATCATCGTCTGTCTGAATCAGTAAATCTCCTTTCTTAACTTGTTTACCTTCTATGAATGAAATGGAGGTAATTTTACACGAAACTTCACTTTTAAGTTCTAAGGATTCATTCGCTAACACCGAACCGGTAACATTAAGTTTGTTATCCAGACGCGAAGGCTTAAGAACAATCGCATCTACTGCTAAGGATCTATTACCCGACCCTGGCATAGCTTGTTGAACCTCGTCACCCTTCTTAAACAAATTAAGTTTTGGCAAGGCTAGTAGGAATATGACAACCGCAACAATAGCAACGGTAATAAGTGTCTTTTCATTGATTAAAAGAAAATGTATGATTTGAAGTTAGAAAACGTTTTTTTAGTTTATTGTGTTGAACCGCTTGTGTAATTTAAGGATTTGAAGCACGAGCAGTTCAGTTTCATCATTTCGAATAATATAATCTGCCATCGTTTCTTTTTAGCTTCAGGTAATTGACTTTGAATGATTCGCTCTACATCCGCCTTACTCCGGTGATTGTCTCTTTTAAAACCCTTCTGATTCTAAGCGCAGCAGGGGCTGTTACCAGTATCGTTTTATCCAATGCTTTGTACGAACCTGACTCAAATAATAATGCGGCCTCCTTGATTACATACGAATGATCCGGCGTGATCAACAACCCACTGGCTATAATCAATGGCAACGCGTGGATGAACTAACGAATTCAACAACTCCAATTTCTCCATTTTACCAAAAACCTCTGCACTTAAGAATTCGCGATTAAGTTCACCTTTGGCATTGTAGGACAATGATCCGAATTCTTTCTTGATTTGTTGGGTCAATATTCCGTCAGTGGTCATTAAAATTTTCGCTCGGCTGTCGGCATCGTATGCAGGAACACCCAGCACTCCAAAGATCTTACAAACCAGACTCTTTCCTGCTCCGATACCTCCGGTTATTCCTATTTGCAATGGCTTGGACATTCAGGACTAACTGTTTGTTTATTATCTAGAACGTGACTAAAAGTGAATCAATAGAAATCAATTCAGCATACTTTGGCAATCCTACTACCGCTGGGCAAACTTTGTAAGCACCCTTAGATTTATTTTTCAAATCAAGGATTGCGCTTATCGCACTAAATTCACTTTCAAAGTTTATCAGTTGGTCTTTCGGAATTTGCACTTTGATCTTTACACTGTCTAAATAACTTGACTTTATTGAGCCTGGAGTATTCGTAAGCATAATCCCAATTTTTCTTTCAATAACTTCAACCGCAGCCACATCAAACATAACAGAAACCACGGATGGATTTCTAATTAATGATTCGCTAGCGGGGACCTGAATCTCAATGTCCTCTCGAAAAGATTTATTAAGGCTTACCTCGGGCAACAGCACAACAAGAGAACTTGGCAGCTGATGCAATAAACTCTTAGGTCCCACTAAGGTTACCGAATCAGGAAGAATTACGACTGGACTGCTACGCGCATAACCTTCTTTGAAAGAAACCTGACTCAGGTCTGGTGTTACCATAAATTTGTGTGAATCCCTTTCATCGATTTGAAGCCTGAGGGTATCATCTAAAACAAAATTAATGGTGAGTCCGCCCAGTTGGTTACTCAAAAGGGGTGGCAAGCTACTACCAACAATCTTCTTAACCTCTGTTGGCCTATCTAATGGAATGACAAGTTTGGGTAGCCGCATTCCAATACTCCGCTGAAACAAATCCCATCCATAGCCACTTACGTTGACGGTGATTTCTTTTGGCAAACTATTTACGGACACAAACCTATCCTGATTGTACTCGAATTGAAGTGGGAATTTGATATTGGTTGCATAGCTTTTGTTAAAAGCATTGAACACCCAAAAAATACTGGCAGCCAGAATACACAAGGCAACCGCCCGCCAGTTAGCCCGGTCGAATCGAAACAGATTTATTAAAGCCCTAAGGAAGTTCATAGCCGCAACGGATTAAGCCCCTAAGGAGATACTTCTAAAATTGAATACTAAGCAGTTGCTGGTTTTTTCCCCGCCAATGCTTTTGTTGATTCCATCGAAATGGAAGATTTCGAAAACTTAATTCTTCCCCCGCGCTCCACTTCAAGAATAATTGTATCGTCTTCTATTTCGGCAATGCGACCATGCATACCACCGATGGTCACCACGTTATCTCCCTTTTTGATTTCTTCAACAAATTTCTTTTGGTCCTTTGCCTTCTTTTGCTGTGGACGAATCATAAAAAAATAAAACACGGCTATTATGGCACCCATAAAAAGCAATTGGGTTGTCATTCCGCCACCAGGCTGAGCCTGCAATAAAATAGAGTAAATCATAAATAGAATTTTGGGCTGCAAAGTTACCTATTAAAAGAAACATCCCAAACCAGTTAAGGCTTGGGATGTTGGTGTTATTGAATGTCAACTTATTTCACTGGTCCATTAGCCCCCGCATCGGCAGTTGGAGTAACCATTGCCTTAAAGCGAAGGGTAGTAACTTTTGGCCAGGTGTTCGCAGTAACTGTAATCGTCTTGTTGTTAATTCCCGGCTTGCCACTTGTGTCAAATTCGGCTGTTACAAAACCGGTACCCCCAACAGGAATTGGTTCTTGCGAGTAAGTGGGCACGGTACATCCGCAGGAAGGTTGCGCACTTTGAATAATCAAAAAGGCCTCTCCTGAATTGGTTAACTTATAGGTATACGTAACTTTTTACCTTCCGTGATTGTTCCAAAATCATGCTCTACACGCTCAAATTGAGCTACGGGCAACGGCCCTTCGGGTTTTACTTCAGCAACAGGAGCAGCCGCATCTGGTGTGGCTGTGGGTGTGGCCCCTTTATTACCTTCTATTTGCGCCAACCTGCTTTCCAACTCTGCAATCCTTTTCTCAGCTGCACGATCGTTGCAACTTGCCATCACAACAACCAACGCAAGCACTGTCAACAATTTGAATGTAATTTTCATAGTATTCTTTAGGTTTTGATTTTAACTAGCTTAAATAACTTCTCAAAATTAGAGGTGACCGCCCTCTTTAACCAAATTATGGTTGATCGTTAACAATTCATTAACTCTCTTTAGTTCCCCGAATTTGATCCAGCAGTTCATCCACATCATCCAGCAATCGTTGCGCTTTGTCTTTTGCTTCAGAAACTACCTTTTGACCTTGCGATTTAGCTTCCGTTGTAAGGGGCGTTTCTTTACCCGACACCAAGTCGGCTAAGAAATCTTCAAGTGTCTTTTTGTATTTGTCTAATTGAAAAGAAAGCTTTTCGCGGGTATTAGAACCTTTATCGGGGGCATATAAAACTCCCAATATTGCTCCGGCTGCGGCCCCGGCAATAAAAGCCATTAACGCATTACTACTTTTTTTACCCATAGTTCAAAAATTTAGGGATTCAAAGATACGATTTTAAGGCCTTTTTTTCAAGATATCTGGATGATTCGTCCGCTTCCACATTAAACTCGATTTACTTATTATCAATTAGTCCACGACCGCTCTTTTTAATCATCCCGGATTCCTTCATTGTCTTGGCCATAACATCCAGAATACCATTAATGAACTGACGGCTTTTGGGTGTACTGTATTCTTTTGATAGTTCGATGTATTCATTAATAGTTACTTTAACTGGAATATTTGGAAAGTGAATCATTTCTGCAAGTGCCATCTCAAGAATAATCCGATCCGTTAAAGGCAAGCGTTCTACCTCCCAATTTTTTGTGTTTTGCGCAATTAGTTGTTTGTATTGCACATCCAGATTTATGGAGCTTTCAAACAGTTTATTAACGAAGTTTTTATCGTCCTCCCAGTCTAAGGATAGTTTCTGAAGGGTGATGATATTATCAGCGAATGATTTGATTGTTTTATCTGCGAGGCTTTTAACGATGTCTCTATCTTCGGACCAACGAATGTCAAGATCTTCAAAATAATCATTGATGGGGCCTGTACCCAAAATCAGTTTGCGTACTAAGTGTTTGATCATTTGCTTTTGACTCTCCTCACCCGGATTGTTCTCGGCAATGAATTCTTTGTAAAGCGAATCTTCTTTTATTAACTCCCTAAACCAGCCGCGTACAGTATCTTTTTGGCTGTGCCAGCTACGATCTTTCTTCAAGACCTGTGCAGTCAGTTCATCGTTGGAGCGAATTGCTTTAACCCATGGATGATTTACAAAATTGACGTGGTTGATTTTCTTTTCCTGAGCCGCTAATTCTGCAAACTCCAAAATCAAGCTCAACACACTGTGATAAAGATCGGTTAGTTTTTCTGTTTCAAGAATAAGATTCTTGGATAGAAATGCTTGGTCCTTCTTTACTTGTTTAGTGTACAGTTCGAGGGCATCAATGACCGATTTTTCAACTTTAGGATCTGGGTTTTCAGAAGTTTCTTTGTCTTTAAATCGTTTCCCAAATAATTCAATAGCGGTCTTTTTCTGATCGCGCAATAATTCTTTATTCTGAACTTCCATTGAATTTAAATCGGGCTGGAAACGCTCTTCTATTAAATCAAGGGCAAGCAAATGATTGGCCTCGCGGCATTGATCAAAGGCAAAAAGGCTTTGCATGATTTTGATGCGGAGGGTGCGTCTGTTGAGCATGAGTAAAGAACGTTTTTGGAACTGTAAAAGTACAGAAGCCACGGTAAAGATAAAAGCCACAGAGTAGTGAAAACTCATCACTCCGTGGCTTGTTTATCAGTTACCTTCTTATCTGGGTATTCTTACTTTGCCTATATCGGCAATTCGTTTTTCTGAAAGTTTAATGGCTGCCTCCTGACTAGTGATTTTTTCTTCATCGGCTATAGCAAAGATTGATGAACAAGTATCAAAGATCTTTTCAGCCTGTTGATAGGCTCGTTGTCTGTTGTAGTTCCCCAGATACTCACTATATACATTGATGAGCCCGCCTGCATTTATTAGAAAATCGGGTGCGTACGTTATGCTTCTATCCCTAAGCATGTAGCCATGCTTTGTTTCTTCTTTCAATTGATTGTTGGCCGCACCGGCTATCAATGCACATTTTAAACGGGGAATGGTTTCATCATTTAAGGTAGCGCCCAAAGCACAGGGTGCATAGATATCCATGTCCAAATCGTAAAATTCATTTTGTGACACAGGCTTAGCTCCATGTGCAGCAGAAACTATCGCCAGTTTCTCTTGCGAGATATCGGTGATGGATACAATCGCTTTTTCTTTCGCTAATAGCTCAACCAAGTGCGCACCTACCTGACCAACGCCTTGCACGCCAATTTTTTACCCGCTAAACTATCCGATCCAAAAGCTTTTTTAGCACCGGCTTTCATACCAATATAAACGCCATAAGCAGTTACCGGAGAAGGATCGCCACCACCGCCCATAGATTCAGGCAAACCCGTTACATATTTTGTCTCCATGGCAATGTACTCCATGTCTGAGGTTTTCATGTTCACATCTTCTGCTGTATAATATTTTCCTCCCAGACTTTGAATAAATTTTCCAAATCTGCGCATGAAAGCCTCAGTTTTTAATTTGCTGGCATCGCCCATAATCACTGCCTTACCACCACCTAAATTCAATCCGCTAATGGCTGCTTTAAACGTCATGCCGCGAGAAAGTCGAAGTACATCTGTAATCGCTTCTTGTTCCGATGCATAATTCCACATACGCGTACCTCCTAAAGCCGGGCCCAGAGTAGTGTTATGGATTGCAATTATCGCCTTCAGCCCAGTCGCTTCATCCTGACAAAAAACTATTTGTTCGTGACCCTGTTCTGTAAGAGCACCCAAAATTCCTGTATTTACTTTTTCCAATTCTTTGACCTTCATGGGACTTTTTTTTACGTGGATTAACTACTTTTACCAACCTCTTTACGGCTTAATTGCCTGCTTTAGAGTTTAGCAAAATTATTTTAAAATCCTTGAATTTTCAACGATTCAAACGATTGCAATAACTAAAACAATATTCTTTCGTTTTATGAAGGCCTACTTTATTTATATTTTTGAAAGCTCGATCCGGCCAAACAAACACGCTCTCATGAAGGAACTTAAATACCTCAACAAATATCTCTACCGATATAAATGGCATCTCATTCTAGGGTTAGTGTTTGTTATTATCTCAAACGTCTTTCAGATTATACCAGCACAAATGGTTCGCCACTCCATCGATCTGGTGGTTGATAATATTCGCGTATATCGTTCTTTTGATAACAGCGCTGCACAAGAAAGTTTCTTTGCGATTTTTGCTAGAGGAATTTTGCTCTATGCCGTTCTTATTTTGGTGATGGCCTTACTCCGCGGAGTATTTCTTTATTTCGTTCGCCAAACCTTAATTGTAATGAGTCGGTTGGTTGAGTACGACTTGAAGAATGACATCTTCGAACACTATCAGGCTTTACCCTTGAGTTTCTACCGTAGAAACAATACCGGGGATTTGATGAATCGCATTAGCGAAGACGTAGGTCGGGTACGCATGTACCTGGGGCCATCCATCATGTACGGCATACAACTCATCACACTTTTTCTTATGCTGATTCCCGTGATGTTCGACATTAGTGCCAAACTAACCTGGTATGCACTCATCCCGTTGCCTTTATTGTCGCTCAGCATCTTCTACGTTAACAACATCATCGAATTTCGTTCTGAGCAAATTCAAAAAAGTCAATCACGATTAAGCACGTTTGTCCAAGAGGCCTTTTCAGGAATTCGGGTTATCAAGTCATTCATTCGCGAAAATGAGTCAGTCCAAAACTTTACGACCGAAAGCGATGAATACAAAAAACAATCGCTTAAGCTTACCCGGGTTCAAGCTCTTTTCTTTCCGTTAATTATGGGGCTTATAGGCCTGAGCACCATCCTTACGGTATATGCCGGTAGTGTCGAAGTAATTAATGGCTCGCTAACCTTTGGCAATATTGCTGAGTTTATCATTTATGTAAACTTGCTTACCTGGCCCGTAGCATCTCTGGGGTGGACGAGCAGTTTGGTAAAACGCGCGGAGGCATCACAAAAAAGAATAAACGAATTTCTAAATGTAAAAACGGATATTCTTTCTGAGAAAAATCTTGTAACAGAGATAAAGGGTAAAATAGAATTTGATAAGGTCTCTTTCACCTATCCGGATACCGGAATTCAGGCGTTGAAAGATATTTCGTTTGGCATTCAGCCCGGTGAAGCGCTGGCAATTATTGGTACTACAGGCTCAGGAAAAAGCACCATCTCAAGTTTGATCAGCCGGTTGTATGACGCTAGCAGCGGAGAAGTTCGGATTGATGATATCCCTATAAAGCAGTATGATTTATTAAGTCTGCGCAGTCAAACAGGAGTTGTGCCGCAAGATGTATTTCTGTTTAGTGATACCCTCTTTAATAATATTGCCTTTGGATTAAGAGATGTGGATGAATCGAAAGTTATTCAAGCAGCAAAAGACGCAGATGTCTATGAAAACATCACTTCCTTCCCGCAAGGATTTAATACCCGTGTTGGCGAAAGAGGTATTACGCTATCCGGGGGACAGAAACAACGCGTTTCTATTGCCCGTGCTGTAGTTCGCGAGCCCAAAATTCTAATTCTGGATGATGCTTTATCTGCAGTGGATACAAAAACAGAAAATACTATTCTTAATAGTATGAAAAAGATTATGGAAGGGCGCACGAGTATAATTATTTCGCATCGTGTTAGTTCGGCTAAGTTGGCTAATAAAATTATTGTTTTGCATGAAGGGACGATTGTTGAAGAAGGAACGCATGAAAGTTTAATCGAACACAACGGCACGTATCGGGAACTATATGAAAAACAAATGTTGGGCGATGAGGCGGAAGTTAGAGGTTAAATAGTTTATGATAACACTAATTGCGAAATGGATCGTAGTGCTGTTTGGAGTGTTTATTATCTGCGTTGGTTTAGTTATGCTGTTGACCCCAACCAAGGCAAGAGAAACTCTAAAGAAGGCTGGTAGTACCAATTTTATAAACTATGCTGAAATAACAATTCGAATGATTCCGGCAATCGGATTAATTCTATATTCAGATTTTTCAAGATATCCTGAAGCTTTTAAAATTTTAGGTTGGTTTATGCTTGGCTCTTCGCTGATTCTATACTTTGTTCCTAGAAAATTGCACCATGGCTACTCGCTTAAGTGTGCCGAAATCCTAACCCCACTCTATTTTTTTCGTTTGATATCACCCTTTTCATTTCTTTTTGGCGCAACGATAATCTATTGTGTTCTGTGAGAATTAAGATTAGCGATTAAGGATTGAGCAACTGGTATCTAAAACACGTAGCGGATGCCTACCCCACCTTGAAATCGTTGGTAGCCCGGGTCGAGGAGAACGTCCGTAAACCATTCCACCTCAATAAACGCAGAGAGTGGAAGTGAGAAATAGGAATACTCGAATCCTGCCAAGGCAACGGGTCCATAGGTAAACCGGTTTTCCGAAAACTTACCAAACTTGCTCTCAAAATTTCCGTCTTCATACAGGTAATCGTAGGTTAGATTTGTATTGCGCCATTGCCATCCAAGACCAGCATAAAGCTGCAACCCTTTGGATATTTTTGAAGCATCCCACTGATATAAAAACTTTGCCTCCAATAACCAATCTTGATTAGCCTTGTGAGTCAGGTATTGCATTGTTTCGGTCCCCTCGAGGCTATCGGGCAAATAGGTGTTAAAAGCGTTGCGATAATATTTATTGTAAAGACCGCTGGCTGCCTTACCGGCATCGGCTGCAAATGACCAGTTTTTATTCGCATAAAATTTATAGGACAAGGCAAACGGATCGCCCAACTTGATACCTATACCTTGATACGGATATTGGCTTGTTTCAAACACCGGACAAATAATCTTCGCTTTATTACGCGAGACATGAGGTTGGTTATAGGTGCGGCTCTTAACACTCTTCTTCATCTGCGCAAAGCATGCTGCAGATGAAAGAAGTGAAATGGTGATTACGAAAACGGCTTTTTTGAGTCGCATTAAAGCAAATATAACTGTTTTGCGGACACTTGTTGATAAGCGGCAGGTTTGAGGGTTAAACGTCAAACCACCTCTTTGTATTGCATTTTGTGAAGTTGGGCATAGAATCCATCATGGGTTAGAAGTGATTCGTGTGTACCTGTTTCTTTAATCTCTCCTTTATCAAGCACTATAATTTTGTTTGCTTTTTGGATGGTTGAAAGCCTATGTGCAATGACAATGGAAGTACGGCCAGTCATCATTTTGGCGATGGCTTCCTGAATCATTCCCTCTGTTTCACTATCTACCGAAGAGGTGGCCTCATCTAACACTAAAATTTTTGGATCATAAACCATGGCTCGGATAAATGAAAGTAATTGTCGTTGCCCAACCGATAATGTAGATCCTCGCTCCATCACATTATAATCCAATCCCCCGGGCAAGCGGTTAATAAATTTTCGGGCGCCTACTAAATCAGCCGCATGTAAAATCATTTCATCGGTTACTTCGGCTTTGCCAAGGGTAATGTTGTTTCGGATCGTATCACTAAACAAAACACATCTTGAATTACCCCGATATTCTTGCGAAGCACAGCAAGATCATATTCGACTATATCAACTCCATCTACACGAATAGTCCCACGATTAATCTCGTAAAAACGATTGAGCAAATTGATGATGGAGGACTTCCCTGCACCGGTAGCGCCTACCAAGGCAATGGTTTCACCGGCATTAATTGTAAGATTGATATCTTTTAGGACATACTCTGCATCGTTATAAGCAAACCAAACATGATCGAACGAAACTTCACCGCGAACAACTTCGGGTTGAAAGGTTCCATTGGCAACTACATCAGTTTGGTCATCCAGCAGATTAATAATTCGTGATGAACTTACAATTCCCATTTGCAGGGTATTGTAGCGGTCAGCAATCATGCGTATGGGCCGAAAAAACATTTGGATGTACATGATGAAGGCCATCAGTGTGCCAATGGTGATGCCCGTTTGTTCCTGTTGTATTACTCCTTTTGCTCCATACCATACCAACAATCCAACACCCATAGCTGCAATGATTTCGGCCACGGGAAAGTAAACGGAATAATATAGTACCGAGCGTAAATTCGAATCGCGATGTTCTTTGTTGATATCTCTGAATTTTTCAAATTCTCGTTTTTCGCTGCCAAACATCTGCACGATGCTCATTCCGGTGAGATGTTCCTGAACAAATGAATTTAAGTTGGCTACTGCGTTCCGTACATCATTAAAGGCTACTTTAATCTTTTCTTTGAACACGTAGGTAGAAAGAATCATTAACGGGATTGTGGATAAACTCACTAACGCTAATCTCCAATCGGTAAGAAACATAAATAGCAGAATGAATACGATCTGTAACAGATCGCCTGCCATGGCCGCCAAGCCTTCGCTGAAAACATCGGCCAGGGTTTCTACATCGCTGATTGTTCTTGTTACCAATCGCCCGATAGGGGTTTTATCAAAAAAACGCAAGCGTAATTTGATGATGTGTTGATAAAGTTGAATCCGAATATCGCGAATCACGTATTGCCCAATACGACCTGAGATATAGGTATGAACATACTGCACCACCGATTGCAAAACCAAGAGCCCTAAAATCAGAAGCATGATGTTTACCATGTCCCAATATTTTCCTGCGGCTACATGAGCATCGAGGGTGTATTGAATAAGCAGCGGACGAAGCGGAGACAAAACGCCTAACAACACCGTAAGCAGAATAAGAAAGTAAAACCGGCCCCGATAAGGCTCGATAAACTTCATGATGCGGCCCAACACCTTCCAATCAATAATATTTCCGCTGCTTACCTTTTCTTTTTCCATAACATCAGCTCTTCGTCAGCGCAATTCGGCAAGGCGAAGACTTATCCTTTTAAATAAAAATTGATTTTGGGTATTTTACATTAACAAGATATAACGCTTCTGCGGGAACATTCATACCCGCCTGCTTCCGGTCTTTACTTTTCAAAATATCCTGAAACTGCTTCAATGTAATTTTTTTTGAACCCACATTTATTAATGTGCCTACTATCGATCGAACCATGCCACGTAAAAATCGATTGGCCGTGATGGTAAAAACCAGCCTATCGCCTTTTTGATTCCACTTTGCTGTTTTAATGTTGCAAATAAAGTGATTAACGTCTGTATGCACTTTGCTAAAACATTCAAAATCATGTTCGCCTATCAATAACGCAGTTGCCCGCTCCAAGGTTGGTATATCCAGGTCCTAAAAAATAATAGGCACGGCCCACCAGTATTGGATCTTTTACGCGCGTGATATGATACTCGTACGTTCTGTCTTGGGCATCGTACCGCGCATTGGCCTCGGGTTTCACTGGGCGAATGGAGCGGATTGCAATGAACCGTGGAAGAATTGAGTTTAGTTTTGGAATCCACTCCTTCTCATCAAATACAGCATCCACATCGGCATGGAAATATTGTTTAACACAATGCACACCGGTATCCGTTCTGCCACTCGCAACCACAGGTGTTTTCTTTCTGAAAACTTTTGTCATTGAATCCTCCACCACCTGCTGCACACTTATTGCGTTCGGTTGGTTTTGCCAACCATGATAGCTAGTGCCGTTGTATGTTATTTCGAAAAAGTACCGCATAGAAATTGTCAATTGATAATTAACAATTAGGATTCTCGTAAACTATAGCGGCCCCTTGCCCTACGCCAATGCACATTGTGGCAACACCATATTTTACCTTTCTTTTTTGCATCTCATGAATAAGCGTGGCACTAATGCGAACACCACTGCAACCCAACGGATGTCCAATTGCAATAGCTCCACCATTAACATTAACGATTTCAGGATTCAATTCTAAATCGCGTTGGCAGGCAATACTTTGTGCAGCAAACGCTTCATTGAGTTCTACCAATCCGATATCTGAGATTTTTAACCCCGCACGCTTAAGCGCTTTTTGTACAGCTGGCACTGGCCCCACGCCCATGTAAGCAGGATCTACTCCGGCAACGGCCATAGATACCACCCGAGCCAGCGGCTTGATAGAAAGCTTATTTAGCAAATCTTCACTTACCAGAAGGCCCGCAGCAGCGCCATCATTAATACCCGATGAGTTTCCGGCCGTTACCGTTCCGCCTTCTTTAAAAGCCGGTTTTAAGTTAGACAGTTTGTCCAGCGAAGTTTCGCGTGGATATTCATCCTGTTTCACCTCAAAAGTTTCTCTGCCGTTTTTTACTGTAACGGAAATTAATTCCTCTTTAAACTCTCCCGCTTTATGAGCGGCAAAATATTTTCGTTGCGATGCGAAGCCAAACTGATCTTGCTCCTCGCGACTGATCTTCCATTTTTCTGCAACGTTCTCGGCTGTTTCTCCCATTGAATAGGGATGATACAATGCTGATAATTTTGAATTGACAAATCGCCAGCCAATAGTCGTATCAAAAATTTCTGCTTTACGCGAAAAAGCTTCATCGGCTTTAGCCATTACAAACGGGGCGCGGCTCATACTTTCTACACCACCGGCTATATAACAGATACCATCGCCATTTAAAATTCCGCGTGACGCATCCATGATTGCTTGCAGCCCCGAAGCACACAACCGATTTACCGTAACGCCCCCAATATGAGTTGGTAAACCTGCCAGCAACAATGCCATCCGCGCCACATTTCGATTATCTTCACCCGCTTGATTAGCTGCGCCAAATACTACATCTTCTATCGTGGCAGGATCCAATGCTGGATTTCTTTCCACTAACTTTTTTATAACAAGAGCGGCCAGGTCATCTGGCCTTACAGAAGAAAGCGCTCCTCCGAATTTGCCTACAGGGGTTCGGAGAATATCTACGATATAAACAGATTTTGTCATAAACTTTAGGCTGAGTCTTCGCGCTACATTTAGTAGTTTTGGGGCAAGTTAACTCAACGGTTTTATGTGGCAAAGAATACAAACTCTGTTTCTGGTTTTAGTGGTAATAAGTATGGTTGTAAGCTTCTTCCTCCCGATCTGGAAAATTGCTGATGCGGGCAAAGAAATGCAGTTATACCCACTTCATTTTTCAACAATAGAAAATGGAGTAAAAACAACGGAATATTTCCCCTTTAGCATTACTGCTATATTATTAGCGGCCGCAGCCACCATCGCGATTATGGAAATAAGACGCTTTGACAACCGAATGGCACAAGTAAAGCTCGGTACCCTTAATTCATTAATTCTGGCAGGCGCGTTAGGCTCTACAGTCTATTTCTATAATCAGGTTACCGGACAATACGGATACGGTCAATTCGGGCTTAGTATCTGGATTCCGTTTATAGGTGTTGCGTGCAATTGGCTGGCGATTCGTTTTATCCGAAGAGACGAAAAATTAGTACGCGACTCTGACCGCATTCGCTAAACTTTCTCCACTTCAGCGCTGTTAGTTAACTATATAATCTAAATCACTAAAAAATAAAACATGGCACTTACCAAATTAGGACCTCAGGATGCAAACACGATTGGTAATCTTCCGGCAATTGGGTCTTCCGCTCCGGATTTTACTTTAACCTCTAACGATATGAAGGATGTTTCGTACCGCGAGTTCGCAGGAAAGAACATTGTACTAAATATTTTTCCCAGTGTCGATACTGGAATCTGCTCAGCTTCTGTCCGCGAATTCAATAAGCGAGTAGCCTCTATGGAAAATACGGTTGTACTTTGCATTTCGAAAGACTTACCCTTCGCACAAAAAAGATTTTGTGGCGCAGAAGGAATTGACAAAGCCCTTACACTTTCTGATTACCGCAATCGTGGGTTTGGTAAAAGTTATGGCGTTGAACTAACTGACAGCGGTTTTGTCGGTTTGTTTGCACGAGCGGTTGTTGTTATTGATCCCGCAGGAAAAGTAAAATATACGGAGCTTGTTCCTCAGATTGGTCAGGAACCAAATTACGATGCCGCTGTAAAGGCGATATAAACTTTCCGAGTAAAATCATTTAAGACCCTTGCTGTAAACCGCAGGGGTCTTTACTTTTCTACCAACACAAATTAGAGTATCTTTTCAATCTTAAATAGATATCGAAATATGAAAAGATTCTCACTGATTTGCTGCATTCAACTTTTGATTTTTGGACTGTCAGCTCAAAGTCAAACGAAATATTATCTAACTGCTGATCGTGTGTTTGATGGCGAAAACATCCATGAAGGATGGGCGGTTATTGTTGAGGGTGATAAGATCATATCAGTAGGTCCCAAAGAAAAAGTAAAAGAACCTACTGGGGCAACGCGCATTAATTTTTCGAATTCAACCCTTACACCCGGGCTTATTGAAGGGCACTCGCACTTGCTGCTGTATCCATACAACATAACCGATTGGGATACGCAGGTTTTAAAAGAAACGGATTCGTATAGAACTGCACGTGCCACGGTACATGCAAAAAATACGCTGATGGCTGGCTTTACCACGGCCCGTGATCTTGGAACAGAAGGGGCGGGATATTCAGATGTAGCTTTGAAACGCGCTATCAACGAAGGGATCATTCCCGGCCCACGGTTAATGGTGGCTGGTCGTGCCATTGTATCAACCGGTTCGTACGGGCCTAAAGGATATGACCACGACCAGGAAATAATGTTGGGTGCCGAACCTGCCGATGGAAATGATCTGGTGCGCGTGGTGCGCGATCAGATTGGCAAGGGTGCAGACTTCATAAAAATTTATGCCGACTATCGATGGGGAATTAATGGTGAGGATCAACCTTCTTTTACGCTCGATGAATTAAAACTGATTAACGAGGTAACACGTAGCAGTGGCCGGGTGATGGTGTGTCATGCAAAATCAAAAGAAGCAATTAAAAGAGCGGTGTTGGCTGGGGCCGAAACAATTGAGCATGGAGATTTTATAGATGTGGAGTTGGGCAAGCTTATGAAAGAGCATAACGTAACGTATATTCCAACAGTATCAGCGGTAGATGTAATCACTCAATATCGTGGATGGAAAAAAGGAGTTGATCCGGTGCCGGCAAACGTAGCTAACAAGAAGCAGAGTTTTAAAGATGCCCTTGCTTCAGGTGTTACAATTGGCATGGGTGGCGATGTGGGTGTGTATCCACATGGTGAAAATGTACTCGAAATGGAGTTGATGGTGGAATACGGCATGAAAACTTTTGATGCGCTTAAAGCAGCCACGAGTGTAAACGCGCGCGCCTTTCATTTAGAAAATCAGGTTGGGTTTGTGAAGGAAGGGTTGAAAGCGGATCTCGTTATTGTAAGTGGAGATCCTTCTAAAAATATTTCTGATCTTAGAAAAGTTAAGTTTGTAATGAAGGATGGCGTGGTGTATCGGAATGAGAAATAAGTCGTACTTTGAACTATGAACCGTAAACAAGCATTAAAAACCATGGCAGCCACAGCGGCTGGTGCCATTGCCTTACCCGAAATGGCAAAAGCGATGAACTCGCTTCCGGCTGATTTAAAAAATAATATTAACCACTCCGTTTGCCAGTGGTGTTATAATTCCATTCCGCTTGACGATTTAGCAAAAGCCGCTAAGGATATTGGGTTAAAGTCGATCGAACTGCTGGGGCCTGATCAATGGGCAACTGTTCAAAAACATGGGCTTACTTGTGCTATGGCGTACGCTACTGATTTAGGATTGGATAAAGGTTTTAACAATCCTGCACATCATGAAAAGTTTCTTAAAGATTATTCCCTAAATATTCCAAAGGCTGCCGATGTCGGATTGAAAAGCGTAATCTGCTTTAGTGGCAATGCAAATGGTTTAAGTTCTGAAAAAGGATTGGAGAATTGTGCCGTGGGCTTAGCCCCAGTTTTAAAAGTAGCGGAGAAGCATAACATCACCGTGCAAATGGAGCTTCTTAACAGCAAAGTCGATCACAAAGATTATCAATGCGATCATACCGAATGGGGTGTGCAGCTTTGTGAAAAACTAGGCTCCCCCAATTTTAAATTGTTATACGATATTTATCACATGCAGATTATGGAAGGCGATGTGATTGCCACCATTCGCAAGCATCAAAAGTATATTGGTCATTATCATACCGGGGGCGTACCTGGTCGAAACGAAATTGATGATACGCAAGAACTTTTTTATCCAGCCATTATGCGCGCCATAGTTGAAACCGGTTTTAAAGGGTTTGTAGCGCAAGAGTTTATCCCCAAACGACCCGATAAACTGGCATCGTTAAAACAAGGCGTGGGGATTTGTGACGTGTAGTGAAACAACTACTTTATTGTTGAATCAAGTCCGCTGGCCGCTTATGCTTCCACTTCTTGTGAGTCCATAAGTAATACTGAGGCTCAGCAATGATGTCTTGCTCTAGAAGAGCATTGATTTTTCTTGTAATCTCTCCGTAGCCGGTATTACGTGGATCTTCGATGGCATCCGAGAACTCATAGGTATAGTACCCCCGCTTTACTTTATTAATATGCATGAAAAGCACGGGGGTGTTGAGGTGCTTCGCATACTTCTCGACACCAAAGGTCATGGGTGTGTCCTGGTTAAGAAATGGGCCCCAATAGCATCCATCGGTCTTACCGGGTGATTGATCGAATGCAAATGTAACCGCGCTAAGATCTTCCGCTTTTTGAAAAGCCCGCATCGCAATCTTAGTAGATGTAAGTATCAAGCCAAACTTACTGCGAGAGGATTTTACTTTCTCATCAAAGAATTTATTCTTCAATTGCCTGTAGATAACTACCGCCTGATGCTTGATTTCAATGTTAAGCGCCAAGGCCAACAACTCCCAATTATTATGATGGCCGGTTGCAATTATTACATTTTGTCCTTTTTCATAAAATCGATCAATATACTCAAGGTTGAGGGTTTCGCCCTTTGCCGGACTTCAGCTTCAGACATAGTAAATGCTTTTAAGCCCTCTAATAGCAAGTCACAAAAATGACGATAGAAACCACTTACTATTTGCTTATGCTCCTGTTTTGATTTATTCGGAAAGGAGTTGGTTATGTTTTGGATTACTACCTTTTTCCGATACCCGAAAACCCGATACATAAAAATATATAAGGCATCAGACAGACCATACAAAACCCGATATGGCAAGTATGAGATGGGTATGATTATGGTGTAGAAAAAAATACTATTAAGCAGACGCATAAAAAATGCTCACGCAAAGGTTAGAAAATCTACCCAGAAAACTGATTATTGCTGCGTTGATTCCGCTGGTCGTTTGTGTTTCCAACGCTTGTGACTCCATAACCAAAATTCTGGTTTCGCTATTATATCCTGCTCAAGCAGCGAATGAATGCGTTGTGTGATTTCACCATAGCCCGTTTTAATTGGCTCTTCGATTGCCTCTGTAAATTCCCAGGAGTAATGCCCTCGTTTTATTTTATTGATGCAACCGTAAAGCACCGGGTAGTTGTATTCCTTGGCATACTTCTCTGCACCAAAGATCATCGGTGTATCCTGATTTAGAAATGTACCCCAGTAACAATTGTTGGATTTACTGGGAGATTGGTCAACCCCAAAGATGATTGCATGGAGATCCTCCCTTTGAAACGCTGACTTAGCTATCTTGGTGGAGATCATCTCCAACCCATATTTGCCGCGGGAAGATTTCATTTTTCCATCGAGCCATTGATTTTTGAAGGCCTTGTAAAGCGCCAATACTTTATGCTTAACGGGGCCATCAATAGCCACCGCTAAAAGTTCCCAATTGTTATAATGCCCACCCGCAATGATTACACTTTGGCCTTTGTCAAGAAGCGATCCATAAATTCAGGATTGATCACTGTAAATCGCTGTTCCACTTCTTGCTGCGAAATGGTAAACACTTTAATGCTTTCCACAACCAAATCGCAGAAATGCCTGTAGAAAGCACTCATAATCTGCACATGTTCTTCGCGTGATTTTTCAGGAAATGAATTTGAAATATTTTTTAGCACCACTTTTTTGCGGTAACCGATGACTTTGTAAAGAATTACATACAAACCATCCGACAACAAATACAAAACAGGAAAGGGCAGCAGCGAAACAGGAATCAACAGCCCATAGTATAACAGAATATTTAATATGCCCATACAAGGGCAAAGGTAAGTTAATAAATCAAATCCCCTTGTTTGTTAACTTGGGTTACGGGATCCGATCATTTTATTAATCGAACCCGGGCATCATCTGCTCGAATAGCAATTTTAGCATTGCCATTAGGCAAGGTTACTTGTGTGCGATCTTCCGACCGTTCTACTGTTTCAAAATCGCCTTCCGTAATTACCCGGGCATCATCATGGCGAATATCAAAGCGGCCGCCACCGCCTAAAACTTTAAAGGATACCAGCCCATCTTGCAATTCAATAAAATAATCACCTGTATCGGCAAGCGAAGTTTCCACTACAAAATCGCCATCATCCAAATGAACCATTACTTTCTCGAAGCTTGCATTCTTTATATCTACATCGGCATCATCAGCATCAACATCTAATGAACCTCTTCCGGTATCCATCCTTAGATCTCCATCATCTAATTTTATTTTGAAACTATCTCCCTTGCAGCCGGTTAGTTCAACATCCGCATCGTCTAAATCAAGTTCAATGGAACCATGAACAGTTTTAATAAAATAATCGCCATCATCGCCATTAATATCCAGACTCGTACCTTCCGGAATCTCAAGTTTGATCGTGTATTGTTCGTGATACGATCCAATGATTCCAACAGAGTTGCTATACGATCGTTCGCGAATAGAAAGATTGCCATTTTGTTCGGTGACATCCACACTAAATTCCTGCTCTCCAAAAGATATTCCTTTGGTTGTTACCTCCCGATCAATTTTTACATGAGCCGTTTTTCGGCTCGATCCAGTAACAAATACCTTGGCATCCGAAGCATTAAGACGAATGGTGCCGGTGGCACCCATTGGGTATTCTTTATCGAGATGAAAACTACCTGATTTGGTAAGATTGACCTGTAACTGAAAACGCAGAGCACAGGATGCTGGCAAAAAGGAGGGTTTTCATAAGTGGAGTTTTGCTATGTAAGACGCAAGAACTCGAACTCAGGTTGCATTTTCTTATCAATGATCTGACACAAGATTGAATTTTTGAAGAAATTCAGCTTTTACCTTAGAGTTTTGAAATAAGCTCTACATAGAGTTCGGTAAGTTTTCCTTCTGCCTTACCCGCTGTGGCAATGATATCACTTATCACTGCGGGTTTCAGATTATCCGGATCGCAATCATCGGTAAGTACAGAAATGGCGCAACAAGGCAAACTCATGTGATTGGCAACAAGGGCTTCTGGCACTGTACTCATTCCTACCGCATCGGCACCAATACGCTGAAGAAACCGATACTCGGCACGGGTTTCCAGATTGGGACCCATTACGGCTACATATACTCCTTTGTTAAGTTTGATTTTTTTGGCCTTAGCAATTTTCGTTAACAAGCTATTCATTGTCTTATCGTACGGCTGGCTCATGTCCGGAAATCTTGGGTCCGAACATTTCAAAATTGGGTCCACGCAATGGGTTGTCAGGTAAAAGATTTATATGATCATCGATCAACATAAGCTCGCCTTTTTTCCATTTCATATTCATGTTGCCCGCAGCATTCGAAATCAGCAATTGTTTTACCCCTAGCACTTTCATGACGCGCACGGGTAACGTGATCTGTTGCATGGTGTACCCTTCGTAATAATGAAATCGACCCTGCATGGCCAACACTTTCTTCCCTTTTACATCGCCATATATCTTCTCTACAAACTTGTTCCCCAATCCTGTTCCCAGGATAACTCCCACCTCGGGAGCGGTGATACCATGTTTCTTCAAATATTCAATGGCTTCATTTATTTGTGTAATCATACTATTGGATTAAGTATCGTTTTCGATACGCGAAAAAATTATCAGATATAAAAATCTTTTTTTGATGTACTTGCTATTTCGATAAAAAACGTTGCTACTTTTTGCGTTACGGTTTTAAAATATTTTTCTCCTTTTTCAGCAGAAGCTTGACGCGGATCGCCCACACCGGTATCGGCTGTTATTTGAGTCCACTTGCGCTCAGACCATGCCCATCCTTCCTGTATGGCTTTGAATATGAATTTTTTTGCCTTGCCATCACCCGCTTCGCTTAACGGTCTTACTAAATTGGGGCGTAAGTAAAGAATCAAACTAGTCTCCATTTCTCCAGCATGATCGTCTTTATTTTCAAAAAATTCCTTTTGATCTACTGACTTCACCCAATCACATGAACATAAAAACATTTTCGGAAATTTTAATCCCAATTCCCGAATCATAGTTTTAAAATCATTTCCACCATGACTATTTAAAATAATGAGTTTATGAATTCCTTGTCTGTCAAGCACTTCAATAATATCTCTCAATACTGCAAACTGTGTTGATGGATTCATGTTGATATCGAGTGTAACATCAAACTGGCCCGTGTTTACTCCAAACGGAATAGCAGGAAGCACGATCACTTTGGCTCCTTGATCCCAGGCCAGGCGAGCACTTTCAGCAGCAATCGCTTCCCCTTCAATAATATCTGTACCGTAGGGTAAATGATAATTATGTGCTTCGCATGCACCCCAGGGAAGTATAGCTACATCGAAGGATGATTCTTTAATCGTTTTCCAATTACTCTCGGCAAGAATATAGGGGCGCATAGGCGCAATTTAAAATTGAAAAAATTAAAATTGTAGGGAATAGCCTACTTTATCTAAATAGTTGCTCCCTGGCAACTTGATCCTGCTCCGGCCGTGCACCCGAAGCAATGTTGATTAATGACTATTTCGCGGTTGTTTAATCTCTCAGAATCAAATGCGCTGATATGTTGCCCCACCTGCGACTCAACTTTCAAACCAAGCATCTGATTAAAGTCGCAGTCGTACATAAATCCCTGCCAATCAATAGAAATTGTATTGCGACACATAACACCAGCCACGGCTGCGGGATTAAAAGCGTTGATTAGTTTCTCCATATAATCCTCATAGTTTCCGGATTCGATGAGAAAATCCAAAAAGCGACTAATGGGAATGTTGGTGATCGTGAATAAACTATTGAAATCTATATCAAAATGTTTTTTTAGTTCGAGCTTAAAATCACGTTCTAATTGATGTTGGTCACCCGGTAAAAATGCTCCAGTCGGATTATAAACCAGATCCAATAGTAATCCAGAATCAGTTTTTCCGTAGCCAACGTCATTTAACAACCTTAAGCCTTTTATAGAATCGCCAAACACACCTTGTCCGCGTTGTCGATCTGTTTTGTCTGCATTGTAAAAAGGTAATGAAGAAACTACCCGCACCTTGTTTTCTTTAAAGAATTTTGGCAGATCCTTGTATTTAGGATTGGCCGTAATGATGGTGAGGTTAGATCGAACAATAATCTCCTCCACTCCCATAGCTCGCGCTTGCTGCACAAACCATCTAAAATCCGGATTCATTTCTGGGGCGCCACCGGTAATGTCAAGGGTTTTTAATTTTGCTCGCTTTACTACATCCAAACATTGTTGCATGGTTTCGCGGGTCATAATTTCTTTACGATCCGGTCCGGCATCAACATGACAATGCTTGCATGTTTGATTGCACATGTAGCCAATGTTTACCTGAAATATTTCAAGGACTGCTGGTTTTAAAGGCCAATGGCCTGCCGGCTCAATTTTCTTTTTGAATGTTGGGAACTTCCCTTCCTTAAAAATTCCATTCTCCAGAATCTCGACCTGGCGCTGTTGATTAGCCAGCTGATGCTGCGCGCATGTAACGATTTGATCATTCTTGATGTGGGGAGGGTTGCTCTGGGGGATTTAATTCAATATCTATTATCTACATAGAAAGCTTCTTGGCTTTGTTCATCATCATTACTCCATGCACTAACGAAGCCCCGCCACGGATAGCAGCCGCTACGTGTATAGCTTCCATCATCCCCTTTTCTGTAGCTCCTTTTTCCAGGGAGTCTTGCGTATACGCATCAATACAATAGGGACATTGCACGGTGTGCGCAACCGCAAGCGCGATTAATGATTTTTCACGGGCTGTTAAATCACCTTCTTTAAAAACATCGCCATAGTAATCAAAAAATTTTGCACCCAAATTGTTCTCCCATTCACTGATGTTCCCAAACATTTTTAGATCAGCCGGATTGTAGTAAGAATGTTCCATAAGTATAAGTTAAGTTTATTTTGAAAATAGCATAATAGAAATTATTGAAATGACAGACGCCCGACAAATTGTGCGAAAGTAAAACGATAACCTATCTGCCAGCAATTTAGTTTACGCAGGCAGTGCGATTTGATAACTTTTACCCTTTTTAACTTTTAACCGGGGTTGCCGAAGCCATGGGTTGTACCTTTTAAGAAGTTTATAATTGCTACCATTATTTTTGGCAAAAGATACCAGATCGGGAATATCTTCATTTACATCGATATACCGTAAGGGCTCAGGATTGTACAAATGTTCCGGTTTTATTTTAAAGCCATACTTAGCCGGATTTTCAAAAATTTCTTTGATAGCTAAAATTCGGAATACATAGCGCGAAGTTTCATCATTCAAATGCGCATCATAGTAATTATCTACTTGGTTATCTTCCAGATCGCTTCGAATGCCCGCAACCCCACGATTGTAAGATGCAGCTACCAACGTCCAGTTACCAAATTTTTCATATGCTTTCTTAATGTATTTGCATGCCGCTTCGGTTGATTTAATAGGATCGTAACGTTGATCCACCTCTCTCGTAATTTCAAGGCCCAGTTCTTTACCCAGGGCCTCAAGGATTTGCCAATAGCCAACAGCATTTTTAGGAGAAACCCAGTTAACTAATCCGCTTTCAATTAGTGGTAAGTATTTAAAATCCTCAGGAATGTTATTCGCTTTTAGAATTTCCGTAATCCGCGGGAGCCAACGATTGGCGCGTTTTAATAAAAATAGCGTGCTGCTTTGTAAATAGATATTTACCTGCAATTCGCGGTCGAGCCGCTCCATAACATCGGGTAATTCGAGTGGCGCATCCTCGCCTGCAAAAGAAATTTTCGCTGGTAAATCATAGCTTACTGCCAAAAAAGGTTGCATTGATTCCATCGTTACAATAGGTTCTAATACCGATTCGGGCTCTTTCGTTTTTGTGCGTGTCGATTGATCATACAATACGTACACGAGAAGTAAACCAATTGAAAGAGGGGCCAGATAACTTAAAATCCTTTGCATAATAAAAAAGTGGTCAATTAAAAGTTCGGAGAGAGCAAATACCGTGCGTAAAACTCATCAATAACCTTTACGGCATCCTGTGGAGTATCCACTACGTTAAAAAGCTCGAGGTCTTCTTCACTAATCATTTTTTCAGACACTAATATCTCTTTCACCCACTTTAACCAACCGGTCCAGAATTTTTTGCCAACCAACACAATAGGGAAACGACCAATTTTTTTCGTTTGAATAAGCGTCAAAGCTTCAGTTAATTCATCCAGCGTGCCAAACCCACCCGGCATAATGATAAAGCCTTGCGAGTATTTAACAAACATGACTTTTCGTACGAAGAAATAATCAAACATAATCAGCTTATCAGAATCTATGTATGGATTCCCTTTTTGTTCGAACGGAAGAAAAATATTTAATCCTACTGATTTGCCGCCTGCTTGCTTGGCTCCTTTATTACCGGCCTCCATAATACCCGGACCACCGCCCGTCACCACGCCATATCCGTGGTATACCAATTCGGCCGCAATGTCTTCAGCCATTTTATAATACGGATGGTTGGGTTTTACGCGTGCCGATCCAAAAATCGTAACGCACGGTCCAATCTTAGCAAGCTTTTCAAAGCCTCCCACAAACTCGCTCATCACTTTAAAAATCATCCAGGAATCAGAACTCTTTATTTCTGCCCAGTCTTTATCTTTAAAAGCTTTGCGGATGCGATGTGCCTCCTCTAATGCTTCCTGATTAATTTTACCTGTTACTTTTTTCTTTGTTACTTTTGAAGCCATATCGATTAAAAAATTTTTTCAAGTTACTAAATGATACGCATATCCAATTTATTAAACCTTAGATCAACAGGCCTGCTTGCTTTGGGGATGTTGATACTTCTGACCTCCTGTTCAACCCCTGAACATGAAAACAGGTATGCATACGACAGCACGTGGGCGATGATGCCGTTTACAAAACTTAATGATGTAAATCCAATTCTTGCGGCCAGCGATGGCGTATTTACTTGCCCCATTCTAAAACAAGAAGTGAAGTGGGAAGAGAAAGATGTATTTAATCCAGCTGCTGTGTTTCGCAATGGAGCTATCTATCTTTTTTATCGTGCCGAAGACACGATCGGGAAATATGCGGGTACCTCGCGCATCGGATTGGCCATGGGATCGGACGGAGTGAATTTTACGCGCATGCGCGAACCCATAGTTTATCCGGCTGAAGATTTCATGAAAGTATATGAATGGGAAGGTGGTATTGAAGATCCACGCATTGTTGAAAGTGCGATGGGTACCTATATTATGACATACTCGGCCTATGATGGCAAAACCGCCAGAATGTGCTTAGCCTCATCCACCGATTTACTAAACTGGACAAAGCATGGACCGGTGCTTACGGGCGAGTATCTTGATTTATGGAGTAAGAGCGGAGCTATTGTTGCCCGGCAGCAAGGAAATAAAATTATTGCGGAGAAAATCAACGGTAAGTATTGGATGTATTTTGGTGATACTGATTTATTCATGGCCACATCGGATGACTTGATTCAATGGGAACCCGTGGTAGACGAAAACAATAAATTAATATCTGTTCTACAACCACGGCCTGGCTATTTCGATAGCCGCCTGGTAGAAAGTGGTCCTTATGCTTTGCTTACTGATAAAGGCATCTTGTTATTGTATAACGGCATGAATCTAGAAACAGGAGGTGACCCGACTTTGCCGGCCGGAGCGTATTGCTCCGGGCAGGCATTGTTTGATCCTGAAGATCCAACGGAACTTATTGACCGACTTGAAAATTATTTTTTACGTCCCGATCAACCTTACGAAATGGAAGGCCAGATAAATCAAGTATGTTTTATTGAGGGACTAGTTCCAATAAATGGTAATTGGTTCTTGTATTATGGCACAGCCGATTCTAAAATTGGGGTTGCTAAGTTTACTGAAAAGGGTCAGGCACTTCCTCTTTAGCTATTTCATTTTCTTATCAGCAGGTTTTTTAGCGCAGTTTCCAGATTTGGAAAGTCAAAAATAAATCCGGCTTCTTTTATTTTATCGGCTGAAACTTTACTGCCGTTGAGCACCAACATAGCCATTTCACCTAAAATGAGTTTCATTATAAACTTAGGCACATGAGGCAAAAACAACGGTCGATTTAAAACTTTAGCAAGTAGCGTGGTAAATTCCTTGTTGGTTACCCAATCACCACTTACTGCATTGCAGGCACCCTTTACTTCCTTGTCATCGATGGCCTTTATAAAGAGGCTGCACAAATCGTCAATATGAATCCACGATAAATATTGTTTCCCCGTACCCAACGGGGCTCCCGCGTACAACTTGATTGGCTTTGCCATTTCCACCAGTGCCCCACCCAGATTACTTAGCACTATACCCACGCGAAGCTTGGCAACCCTAATATTTAAAGTGGCAATCTTATCAACAGACTGTTCCCATTGTTGAGTTACCTGCGCCAGGTAATCATTTCCAGCGTGATCCGTTTCGGTAAAAATTTTATCACCCAACCCAAACCCATAATAGCCAATGGCCGAAGCGGAAACAACCGACTGTACCTGATGAACTGATGTCAATAAAGTATTGTATAATAGTGCAGATGATTGGACACGACTTTGAAGTATTTCTGATTTACGTTTTGTTGTCCATCGCTTGTCAGCAATTCCTGCCCCGGCTAAGTGAATAATCGTTCCCACTCCCTCTAGGGCTTGGGTGTCCATCGTACCCTTTTCAACATCCCAGGTAAAGGATGGTACACTTCCATTTCTTTTGGTACGGCCGAGATGTGAAACCTGGTAACCTTTTGCAAGAGCAGTTCAGTTAACCGGGTGCCAATAAGGCCCGAGGCACCTGTAATTAATATTTTCTTACTCATTATTAGTAGCTTTGAAACACTTTAACATTTTCTCTATGAATAAGTTTTTCTTTTACTCATCTGTGTGTTCCTGGCTGGTGTGGCGCAAAGCCAAACGGTTACTGTAAATAAACAAAATGAAAAAATAAAGAGCGAAAGTATTGAAGTTTTTGCCACTTCACTAGAGGGTAAAAAAGAGGACATTCAGGCTGCATGGATTAAGTTTCTAAAAGGTATGGGGAAGTTAAAACAAAATAATGATCCTATGATTGTATCTGAACCAACAATCAATGGCACAGCATTCGCTGGAGGCACCGTGTATGCAGGGCGAAAGGAAGGTGATAAGAGTACAGAGGTCTGGATTGGAATTAATCCATCGGAATGGGACAGTAAAGATGTAACGTATGCGAATCGTGAATTACAAAAAACGCTAAATCAATTTGGCGTAAAATTCTATCGCGACCAGGTACAAATTCAAATTAACGAAACAGAGGAAGCTTTACTAGCCGTAGAGAAACAACAGCAACGGTTACTTAACCAAACTAAAGAACTCGATATTAAACTAAGTAATGCCGAGCAGGAAAGATTGCAACTAGAAAAAACGTTGGAAACAAACAAACTCGAGAATGCCGCTTTAAAAATCAGGTTGGAGAACAACAAGAAGGCTCAAGATTCACTTATTCAAGTATCTGATCAGATTAAAAAAGTGATGACTACTTATAAAGCCAAGCAGAGTAAAATCAACTGATCATTTTGTTTTCCATTGACGGGCATCCTTGTCAAAGTAGGTACGCTCATCCGGAAATTCGATATACTCAACCCCTCCCGAGTTTTTTGTAAGGTAAGGATCGAGCGCCTCGCCTTGCACTAATTTATCAAACAAGATCATCTCGCGCTTTGCCAAGGTATCCAGGTATCATTTTCCAGGTACGGAATATTTCTTCGTATCCACTAATCGTGTTATCGGCACCCAATAAAAATTTCCCACCAATGGCTACCCGTTTATCGACCAGGCTGGGCGCTCTGCGGCTTACCAAAAAATAATGTGTAGCCCCATCCTTAAAATAGGCATCAAACTTATATTGCCGGGCCTGCTCAATATAAAACGAATCATACGGAGCATAAAAGCGCTCATCGAACGTGAGACCATCAGGAGCCCGTCCCACATAGCGAATAATCTTCCACATCGTTTCGTCTTGTTGTTGAGGCGTAAGATGTTCACTCACCGTGTAGTTGTTCTTTGTGCTACACGCTGCAAATAAAAGTGTTACTAAAATTATAAAGCCGAGTTGTTTCATGATGTTCTAATAAATCTGTTTACATGTAACATGCCTTTGCAAAAATAGGAAGACCTGACTTTCGACAGGTCTTCACCACAATAAATTAACCCCTACCCTAATTAATAAACTTTATTCAATGGTTGAAACTCAGACCAACCGTCTGTCCAATCCGTTGCGCCAAACGCACCGCGGAATACTCCGGTTGTATTAAAGAATGTATTGCCTGTGAACTTAGCATCCGCATAGTTTGCGCCACTGTTCAGGTTACTGTTACCAGCAACTCCGGCAACCAATACAAAGTTTGGATTCGATGGGTAGTTTGAGGAAGTCTGAGATACCCAGAACAATGAGCCGGCTACGCCTAAGTCTGTATAAGTGCTTGCATTTGTTACGTTGTTGAATGAAGTGTTATTGTTGTTCGTCCAGTAAGTAGCTACGGCAGAAGCATCGCCACCGGAAAGTCCCGTTGCGAATGTTGCATCAGAGGCTGATGTGGAAGAACCCGTGCCACTTGTAGAAGGAATACCCAATACGTTGTAAGCATGTTTACCTGCGCCCGAGGTAAGATTATCCAGTGTTCCCTGATCATCTAACCGGATACCCACTCTGAATCCTGCAAAGAAAGAATTAAAGATGGAGATAGCTGTTCTTCTTCTGATGTGGGCAGCATTCTGATAGTTACCTGAAATGCTACGGCTTTGAATTTCGCGCGGGCCTAACACGGTAATGTTTGAGAAAATACCTCTGGTACAACCGCTGTTAGTGGTGCCATCACAAATTCCTGCAATCGCATTTCCATTACCTTGATTATCACTTTCAAAAGAATTAGAACCTGATTGATCGGCAAAGAATGGATTGCGAACAACCAGACCGAACTGCACATTGCCACCCCAACCATAGTCCGTATCAAAATCATCATCCCAGGTTGAATGCGAAACAATGTACTTGGCATTAACTGTTCCACCAAACCACTCAAAGCCATCGTCACCACCATAAGATACTTGAACATATTCAACTGTGGTGCCATTGCCAACGCCACCCAGTGTTAAACTGTTGGTTTCGTTGTTAGGCGTTAATTCAATTCCTGCATATTCAATCCGAACATATTTAAGAGAACCGGAGTTTTCTGATGCGTTGGTAGCCGGTGTTGCTCCATCTGCAGCAACACTACCAAAATTTTGTGTGGGCGTTATTCCTTCAATGGCTGGTTTGGCTGTTTGATTTACAAACGCATTCCCCAACATAACAATTCCGCCCCAATCACCACGATCTCTTTCCCCTAATGCTTGAGCAGAAGTAAATACAACAGGATTTGTAGCTGTTCCTTCGGCTATTAGTTTACCGCCTGGCTGAACAATCAGTGTAGCTTTAGTTGCCTTATCGCCCCTAACTACCGTACCTGCAGGAACAGTTAAAATAACTCCGGTAGGTATAAACACCTGACCAACCAACAAATAAGGTTTAGTCGCGTCTAAGGTTTGTGTAGTAATAACTCCTTGTAAGGTGACAACAGGATTACCTACAGTAATCACAAAGTTTGAGATCGCGGAAGGGAAATTCTTAGCATCAACAACTTGAAAGGATACAATAATTTGTGAACCGATAACTGCGTTGGCAGGAATGGTATAATTAAACTCAATAGGAGCTGAAAGATCTGCAGAAGAAATATCTCTTGTTTCCTCTTCTACACCTGCAACATAGATAACCAGATCAAGCGCTCCGTTAGGAGCTGTAACGCTTAGGTTTGCAGTAACTTCTCCACCGGGGATATTCTGAGCCGAGGTGGGATCAACAGTTACAGTAGGTGCCGGGTTAATGTCCTCGCCATTATCGCAGCTCTGAATCATCAATATTGATGACACTGCAAGAAGAAACGCGAAGAGTTTGATCGATTTTTTTCATGAGTTGTGGTTTAATTTTTTTTATGATGCAAAAGTAGGCCAGGCTGTCCGGCAACTAATTAAAGGGCAGTTAACAATTTATTACCCCAGTGTTAACATCTACATGTACTGTTAACAAATAAAAAAACCTGTTCGAAACCAGGTTTTTTTTATTCAAAAAGGTTAGATTTTTTATTCGCTTTTTTGAAATTTCCAGGTAAGCCCAACAGAGAACAACGTACCTATCTGATAGCTTTGAATAATCGCTTCGTCATTTGTGTTGATCTTATTATCACTATTGTTATCCTGATAAAGGCGATTGGTGGCATTTAACAAATTTTGGATATTCAACTTGGTTTCAAATTGACGATTCCAGGTTTTCGCAATCTGGAAGTCAACCGATTGACGTGGCATTTCAAACCAGCTTGGGAATAGCTTATCACCTACAGAAAAAATACGTGGACCGAACACGTTGTAGGCTGCGTTCATGGAAAATCCTGAATCTTCATCGCGATAATATAAGCCCGTATTTATTATGTAAGGCGATTGACCTTGTAGCGGGCGGTTTTGGATTTGATTCGTAGCAGCTGTACCAACATCTACATTACTTTCTATCCAAGCCGCACTAATGTTAACCGAAGTGTTTCTTAAAAATCTTGATACTCCTAAGCTTGCCAACGATTTTCTAAACTCAAACTCGATTCCATAGGCAGTAGCATTAACTGCATTGCCATAAAAAAGCTGGGGATTCTCTGATGTGATCTGTAAGTACGTCTCAATAGGATCTTTAAAGTTTTTATAGAATGCACCAATGCTTATTAACTCTCCAGGATTCGGGTACATTTCCCAACGCAAATCAACGTTGTCTATAAAAGCAGTTTTTAAATCCGGTGAACCAATCAATGCCGCTTCATATTCAAACTGATAATATAAGAAAGGTGCCAATTCTCTAAACTCCGGTCTGTTAACAGTGCGACTGTAAGCGGCACGAACCAAAGAGCGGTTGGTTAAATTATAGCCCACATTAAAAGATGGCAGAGCTGCAAAAATCGGATTGTTAATATCAATCGTTCCGGTGTTTGTTCGGGCATCAATGGTTTGCACATTGTATTCACCTCGGAAGCCAGCTGTTATATCCAACTTGTTGAAAGATTTAGAGCCACTTATATAACCAGCTGCTAACCAGTTTACGCCTTGATAAGAATCCTGGGGCTGCGTTCCTTCTTCGATAACAAATCCATCGGAACGTTTGATGTTTTCTGGTGCAAAGATTTCATCTAATGGTAGACGACTTAACTCCTGACCGATCGACTGATCAAAACCAGCCGTGTTTGGATATTGATAGTTTACATAGCGGGCTCTGAATTCGCGGGTCTTGTATTCGGTATAATAACCTGCTTTTATCACCGGAGCTTTCTTATCATCCAAGGAAGAAAAACGCTTTTCGAAATTTAAACCATTGGAGATGCCTATATCTGTAAGGTCAGACCAGAAACGACCCGTTTCGAATACGTTTCCTGCTGCTGGCAATTGCATTGTATAGGGTACTTCTGTGCCAGCAGATGCTTTATCGCGGTACGTTCTAAACCTGCGATAATCTGGTTCATTCCGCTTTATGTAGTTTAGTCCGAGTACCCAATTTAACTTACTCGTTCCATAGCCTAGCTCATGCGTTCCATCCAGTTGACCTGAATAGATAGAACGGCTCAGGAAATGATAGGCGAAATTAGTACGATCGAAGTTTGGATTCTGAATTTTATCATCTCCCACACGTACGGTTGTTTCATTTTCTCCCAACTGCACAAACAAGTTCTTAAACTCAATTCTATTGCGATCGTTAAGCTCTATCAACCAATTGTGCATCAGGTTTACACGAATATCATTTGCGTAAAAGTTGTCCTTGTATTCAAATCGTTTTTCAGCTGTTGCGGCTGTAAACGTGTTGTACCGTAAGAAATCAGACTGATAGTTTTGATAACTGTTGGAATAAGAGAGCGCGGTTAGGTTGTTGAATTTCAGATTACCCGCTTTAAAACTTCGGGACAACGCAAAGTTGAAGCCCATGTCTAAAGGCGCCTGTTTACTGTTTGTGGCGAAATTGTTCGTGAGTGATTTTCCCGCACGCTCGCGCACGGATGAACTTTTTGATGATGCGATTAAGGTGCTGGTTGCCGGAAATCCATCCGGAATGGAACGAAACCCATTATCAAAACCCAAAATATCTGTATCGCTTCCATCTGAAGAAAGAGTTTCTTCAAAAGTTGTGTTTGTACGATAGCCAAAGTTTAAACCAAAAGTGGTAAAGGGTTCGTACGTGGGTTGTTTGGTTACGAGTTGAATTACCCCACCAGCAAAATCACCTGGAATTTCTGCCGTGCCCGATTTATAAATCAGCATTTGGTCAATCGCTCCGGCAGGAATCATATCAAATGAAAATGATCTGCGATCAATTTCTGTGCTAGGTGCAATCGCTCCGTTAATCATCACCTGGTTATACCGCTCTGGCACTCCGCGCACCACAACAAAACGATTATCAACGATAGTAACGCCAGACACGCGCTGTGCGATTTGGGCTACATCGCGATCTGGCAACTTGGTTATTTGTTCAGCCGAAATTCCACTGATCACCAATTTGCTTTCGCGGAGTGAGTTCATCAGGTTTAAATCAGTGTTAATATCTTTTTTAGCAGTAACAATAATTTCTTCCAACTCAGCAACATCCTCTGCCAAGGTAGCTTCTATGGTAGTTTTCTTACCGCTTTCTACCACTACATCTTTAATGAAATGCGTTTTGTAGGTAACAAAAGAAACTACCAGTGAGTAGATACCTGGCTTCACGTTGTTGATCGTAAAATTTCCTTCAATATCGGTTGCAGACCCGGTCGTTGTCCCTTCAATCACCACGTTGGCACCAATAATCTCTTCTCGTGTCTTTACATCCACTACCTTGCCGGCTATGGTGCCATTTTGAGCCCATGAAAGGGTGGTCATACTAATGAGTAAGAAAACAATGTAAAGCCTGCGAAACATAATCAATTAAATTTGCCACAAAGGTGAGTCGACAATATTACCCCTTTGGGTAGGGTATGTTACCTAATTGTTAAGGTAGCCATGGAGACTAACCAAATAACATGGGTTAGTAATTACGAATTACGATTTTTGTCAGAATTCTAGAGAATGCATTATTTGAAAAACAGTTTATAATGAAATACATGTTATACCCAGCACTTGAAAAGCAGGTGAAAGAATTTGAAGAAGAGTTTTCTAGCATTCCGAATGCGCGAAAAAGAATCCTTCAACAATTGGCTACGTTCATTCAACAAAAGCAGAAAGCAACAGCATCGATAGATCTGAACTTTATTTGCACTCACAACTCGCGTAGAAGCCATATCGCACAACTTTGGGCACAAGTAGGAGCTGCTTATTACCGCATTGATAACGTACGCTGTTTTTCCGGGGGCACCGAAGCCACGGCATTCAATTCGCGTGCTGTGAAAGCAATGAAAACGATAGGCTTTGAAATTAAACAACTTGATGAATCCGCTAATCCAAAGTATGAAGTTTCATTTAGTGAGATGGGAAATCCACTAATCGCATTCTCAAAAGTGTATACTGATTCCACTAATCCCAGTCGCGGCTTTGCAGCCATCTTGACTTGCTCGCATGCCGATGAAAATTGTCCATTAGTGGTTGGCGCGGAGGCCCGAATCTCACTTCCTTATGATGACCCCAAAGATTTTGATGGCACCGAACTTGAACAATCTAAATATCAAGAACGCGTACTTGAGATTGGTCGTGAGATTTGCTTTGCGTTTTCTCTCGTTTAAAAAGTACGAATTTAGAATTACGAAGTACGATTTTATTGGCATTCGTAAATCGTAATTTTAACTTATAATTATTTAGTGATTGGCACCTTTGATAACAGCGCCTTTACAATGTCTGCTGTTTTTACATTGTCTGCCTCTGCTTCGTAATTAAGAATGATGCGGTGGTTCATAATATCCAATGCAATTTCTTTAATGTCTTCTGGCAGCACGTAATCGCGACCATTCATAAATGCAACGGCTTTTGCCGCCAGATTCATATTGATACTGGCGCGGGGCGATGCACCAAACTGAATGTATTGCGCTTCATTTTCAAGTTTGTATTCTTTCGGCTTGCGCGTTGCGGTTACCAACTCAATGATATATTTTTCCAACGATTCAGAAATTTTCACTTTGTTAACTTCTCCGCGAATAGAAAAAATATCTTCCTTCGTTAGTACCGGATTTACTTCGTAGCTAAAGCCCATATTCGAAATTCTGCGCATGATTTCAAGTTCATGTTCTTTGGTGGGATAGTTCACAAACACTTTCATCATGAAGCGATCGATTTGCGCTTCCGGTAATTGGTACGTTCCCTCGTTCTCTACCGGATTTTGAGTAGCCATTACCAGGAAGGGTTTATCTAAGGTAAAAGTAGTTTCACCGATAGTGACTTGCTTTTCCTGCATCGCTTCAAGTAAGGCCGATTGTACTTTGGCTGGCGATCGGTTAATCTCATCCGCTAAAATAATATTGGCGAATATGGGCCCTTTCTTCACCTCAAATTTTCCTTCCTTTTGATTATAAATCATGGTTCCAACCAGATCGGAATGAAGCAAATCAGGTGTGAACTGAATTCTCGCAAAATACAAATGCAAAACCCGGGCAACAGTGCTGATGGTTAGCGTTTTTGCCAACCCGTGTACGCCCTCCAGTAAAATATGACCATTCGTAAAGAGGCCAACCAATAGGCGGTTCACCATATACTCCTGACCCACCACCACTTTCGCTACCTCTTCAAATACTTGTTTGATTTTCAGTTGGTGCTCTTGCTGTAACTCGGTTGTTGTCTCAAATGCCATAATCTGTAATTACTAAAAATTTGAACCGCAATATTAAGGAATTGCCGTCAAAAACGAAGGTGTTTCTGGATGCACTTACGCATGCGGCTGCGGAAGGTTTCAGGGGGAAGTAAATGGGTATTTGGTTACTGCGTTTTTTGTGGTCAGCGAGGTCACAGACAATAATGGAAAGCAGATTGTTTTACGGTCTGTGTGGACACATGCCGAAGCGTAAGAGTTCACGATATGATGACACTCTAGTCGTTAGCTTAAGTTTCGCTTGGGGCAAAATATTGGTAGAATTGAATTTTAGAGATAAATCAACTACCGTGCGCACGGAATATATTAAGTCCTTTCAGGACTCGAATACATTTCTGTTAAGATTATTCCCAATATTTAATTTCTGCGGAACACTAAATGCCAAATAATGCAAACGACTTAGTTACGCCAGGCATCCATTGCCATCCAATCATTTACTACAAAACTCTGCTTCGATCAACATCCGTCTTGCCTGCAATTTCCTTTAGATAAGTTGGGAGAGGTGCTCTAAAACTCAAAAATAAATCCGATCGTAGGCACAAAAAAGGGCGACTGATCTTGTAGAATTAACGGAATGGCATTGGAACCATCTTGCTTTAATGGTTGGCCATCGGTTGTTACAAAATCGGTGTTCTCGGCATTTCGGGTAAAGGTATATTCCGGCAAATCGGGACTTGGAAAGCGAAAGAGATTTTGAATATCAATATACAAATCAAGGGTAGTCTTCTTGAAATTATATTTCTTATCTACCCGAAGGTCGAGTTGATTAAAGGAAATCAGTCGCTCGGTATTTAATCGAGTAAAATCTAAAATACCCGTGCCGAGAGTGGCATAGTTTAATTGCGATTGCACTAAATCAAACGGAGTGTACGGGGCACCCGCAGCCAACCGATACTTCACGCCCACTTCCCAGTTTCTTTTAAATTTTTGTCCCACCAATCCCGAAAGCAAATGCCGGTTATCCCACGAAGAGGGCACCATCACGCCATCGGCCCCGGCAAACTTGCTGCGAACAAACGTATAACTGAGAACAGCAAAAGTGCTCTTAACTAGTTTTTGTTGCACTGAAAATTCAAAGCCATACGTGTTTCCATCGCCCGTGCTTACAATTTCTTCATTACCAATAGCATTAAAATCACCGCCTTCATTCGCTAATGAAATTCCATTGCGTACGGAAATCGGGTATTGATTATACCTTTTATAAAATCCTTCCACCGTAAATTTTAAATCTTCTTTTGGTAAAAACTGAAATCCTGTTACCGCGTGATTGGATCGGATATATTCTGTGTCTTTGTTTTGAAGTTCACCGGAATCATCGCGATAGCCCAACATGGTATAGGTGGGAATCTTGTAATAGCTACCAAAAGAAGTATTCCAATTCAAGGTATTGGTTACGCTGTAGGAAAAAGAAATTCGGGGAGAAAGTGTATTTACTGGATTGTTTCCCGAATCCGTAAACGTATTCATATCGGTGCGGAGACCGCCCGAAATCAATAAGCGCTGATTAAAAAAGTTTTTAGCAACCTGGCCAAAGAAACCATATTTAACAAAGTCGATATCGGTATTGAAATTAATAACCTGCTCAGGAACAGTTACGTTTCCCTGATCGTCCGTCTGCTCTTTCACTAAGCGGTTGTAATAATCGGACGTGTACTGAACGTATTGTGCCATGCCGCCATACGAAAACTTCCAACCATTGACGAACTTATTAACATCGAGTCTTAATTTATTCTCGGTTTCCTGCGACCGGATTTTTAAAATGCGTTTACTCTCATCGCCTTCCTGCCGGTCTTCAAAGCGATCTACATTATTATTAAATACGTTTCGGCTCAACGCCACATTTACAAAACCTTTATCTATTAATCGCTTCAGGCTAAAGCCGGTAGTATAATTCCATTGATTAATCGTAGGGGTAGAACTTAGGATATACTGATTTTCGGGTGTGGCATTGCGCGGAGCCACCAAAGTAAAATCATCAATGGCTCCAACACCCAGGGCGGTAAGCGTGGTTTTATTATCTAGTTTATGCGCAACCTTAAATTGGAAATCCCAAAAGCTGGGGCGGATGGGCAGATCGAGAACTTCAAATAGCAATTGCAAATAACTTCTGCGGGCAGAAACCAGGAAATTTGTTTTTGGATTAATGGGGCCTTCCAGCGTGCCGGCAATTTCGGTTCCGCTTAAGCGAATATTTCCTGAAACCCGCTCAGGATTGCCTTCGCGCTGTTTGATCTCAAAAACAGAGGCCAGCGCGTTGTCGAACTGCGCACCAAAAGCCGATGAGCTTAACTTCACATCCTCAATGAAGGAAACATTGAGCATACCCTGTGGGCCACCCGAACTTCCTTGTGTTTGAAAGTGATTGATCACTGGTATTTCAATTCCATCCAAATAGAAAACATTTTCGTTGGGTGCGCCTCCACGAATAATAATATCGTTGCGAACATTACCGGAAGGCGATCCGGCTACTCCCGGCAAAGCCTGAATAACCCGCGAGATATCAAAGTTGCCCCCAGGATTACTTTTTATTTCTTCCGTAGTTAATGCCTGCACGGATAAAGGAGTAATCATATCCGCAGCCGATGCCGACTTGCCTTTATCAAACTTTACCACAATTTCGTCTAGGGTGGTAGCACTTTCAACTAATTCAAAATTTACAATCTGCTCGTTACCTGAATTTAATATGATGTTAAACTTTGTTAAGGAATTATACCCGATGGAGGTGGCAACCAAATTAAAGCTGCCCACCGGTACGTTAGTTATTTTATAGTAACCCTCTATATCGGTTGGCGCTCCGGTAGTTGTTCCCTCAATTACAACATTGGCTCCAATCACTGCCTCCTGAGTGTTTTTATCGAGTACGCGTCCACGGATAATTCCGGTTTGGGCATTTACCAAAATACAAGACGAAAAAAGCAGAATAAATAATATTGGTTTCATAAAATAAGTCACGGATCGAGAAACACACAGCCTCGAATTGTTTAATAGATCTGCAAGATTAATTGTCAAAGGTTGAAAATCCTCACCACAGCCTCGCTCGGCTACCCTCTCCCCAGAAAGAGAGCGAGGGATTTAATCGTTTAAGAGCCGTACCAACTTTTTAATCAAGACTCGAAACCGCACGTTTAATGGGCCTCTAACCAATTTTCACCAATGCCTACTTACTTCCATAGGCACCTCCAGAATTACAGCCGATCTCATTAACTCCATCACTTTGGGTTTAACAATGTCCTGCTCATCCTTATGAAGATCAAAAACCAATTCGTCATGTACTTGCATAGTCATTTTGGTTTTTAGCTTTTCGCGTTCCAGCCATTTATGAATCAGGATCATGGCGATCTTAATAATATCCGCAGCGCTTCCCTGAATGGGTGCGTTAATGGCATTGCGCTCGGCAAAGCCACGGGTTGTAATATTTCTCGAATTAATATCACGCAAGTAGCGCCTGCGGCCTAAAATAGTTTCTACATATTCTTTATCCCGCGCAAAATTTATTGAATCATCCATGTAGCGTTTAATGGCCGAAAATTCTGTGAAGTATGATTCTATAATCTCACTTGCCTCCGTACGCGTGATGCCCAGATTTTGTGAAAGTCCAAACGCGGTGCTTCCATATAAAATTCCAAAGTTTACTTCTTTCGCTTTACGTCTCATATCGGGCGTAACTTTTTCCAAGGCTACCTTAAATACTTTGGCAGCCGTAGTCGCATGAATGTCGCGCTTATTGCGAAATGCTTCAATCATGGTTTCATCTTTGGCAAAGGAAGCTGCTATGCGCAATTCGATTTGTGAATAATCGGCAGACATAAATAAATACTCCTTACTACGCGGCACAAACGCGCTGCGTATTTGCCGGCCTTTTTCTGTGCGGATTGGAATGTTCTGCAGATTAGGATTGTTTGAACTCAAGCGACCGGTGGCTGCTACTGCTTGCCGATAATCGGTGTGTATGCGATGATCAAATTTACTCACCATCCTGGGCAGCGCATCGACATAAGTCGATCGTAGTTTTTCATACTCCCGGAAGTCCAGAATTTTTTTTGCGATTTCGTGTTCACCGGCCAACTTCACCAGAATTTCCTCACCGGTAGCATATTGACCCGTCTTGGTTTTTTTTGCTTTGCCCGCTTGTCCGCCAGGCGAGTCTTGCAATTTCATTTTGTCGAACAAAATTTCGCCCAGTTGCTTAGGTGAAGCGATGTTAAATTCGGTACCGGCTATTTCAAAAATCTCCTTCTGCACTTTCAAGCTATCGGTTCGTAAAGCATCCGACATCCACTTCAAGGTTTCTTCATCAATGCTTACACCTTCATATTCCATCGCTGCCAACACCGTTACCAAAGGCATTTCCACATCATGCAGCAATCGCCACTGCCCTTTGCGTTCCAGTTCGGCTTGCAGTCGCGCTTTAAGTTGAAGGGTTTGATCAACCCGTTCGCAAGCAGCTTCGTTAACGTTATCAGAATCTGTTAATTGGTAATCTAAATACTGACCGCACAACATGCCTAGGTCATGCGAGGCTTCAGGTTCGATAAGATAGTGTGCCAACATCGTATCAAACAATTTTCCCTTTACAGAGACATCTAGTTTTTTCAAGGCAAGGATAAAAGTCTTTATGTTGTGGCCGACTTTCTTTATAGAGTCGTCTTCAAACACAGGTTTAAAAGCTCCCATTACTTTTTCCTTTGAGAGGCTGATGATAAATCCTTCCTGCGCGGCTGTAGAGATGATTAAATCCGTAGCCTCGAAATCAAAATTTTCGGCATCTGTGATGAGCACTTCAAAGGCAAACTCTTTGCGGTCGTTAATTTTTTCTATCAACGTCTGAATCTCTTCTGACTTTTCAAGTTCTCGATACGAGACATTTTTTGGATCCAGATTTTTCTTCTCAACCGCACGTGTGGTTTCTGGTTCTGTCAATCCAAACATTGACAATTGTGCCGCTTTGGGTTCTGAGGTAGAGGTTGGTGTTGAGGTGCCAGTAAGCAAACCAAAAATGCGAGGCGCCATGGTTTTAAATTCCAACTCATCCAGAATTGGCTTTAATTTTTCAGCATCCGGACCTGTATACACAAGATCTTCTTCATTCCAGGGAATATCTACATCCACCACGATGGTGGCTAACTTTTTTGAAAGAATAGCCTGCTTGCCAAACTCTTCTACGCGTTCTTTTTGTTTTCCTTTTAATTCGGATGCATGGGCTACCACACCTTCTACCGTTTTATATTTCTTCAAAAGGTCGGCCGCAGTTTTAGGACCAATACCCGGAATGCCCGGAATATTATCGGAGGTATCGCCTTGCAAGCCTAACATATCAATCACTTGCGACACTTCTTCAATGTCCCATTTCTCACACACTTCTTTCGGGCCAAGAACATCAACCGCATTACCCATATAGGCAGGCTTATATAAATGAACTTTATCGCTCACTAATTGGCCAAAATCTTTATCGGGCGTCATCATGTACACCTCAAACCCTTCTTTCTCAGCGCGCTTGGCAATCGTACCGATAATATCATCAGCTTCATAACCATCCAATTCTAAAATCGGAATATTAAATCCGCGAATAATTTCTTTTACAATCGGAATACCCGCGCGGATATCTTCCGGTGATTCCTGTCGTGTGGCTTTATAGGCTTCAAAAATTTCATCGCGAAAAGTGGGGGCCGCTGTATCGAAGGCTACCGCGATGTGAGTGGGTTTTTGCTTTTGAATAACTTCCAATAAGGTATTTGTAAATCCAAACGGTACCGAGGTATTATGTCCTTTTGAATTGATACGTGGATTTTTTGTAAAGGCAAAGTGTGCGCGATAAATAAGGGCATACGCATCTAACAAGAAAAGTTTTTTATCAGCCATAGGGCGAAGGTAGAATAAGCCCCCGAAGTTTAAAAATAAACCCGAGGTGTAGTTCCTCTACCTATTCTACTTTCGCCAAATGATACGCAGAACCCGAATATTGTTTATCGGTAATATGCAAAACTCTGCCGCCTTTTACTGCTTCAAACTGAGCCCAGAAAACTTTTGTTTTCCCGTCAAACTGTTTGGTTAGTGTAATGTCCCAGTTCGTCACTGTGCAATTCCCATCAAACTTCTGCGTATAAAACTTAAGATCACCTACCATGCCAAAGGCGCCACTGTGTTGGCTGTTGTAGGTGCCATCTGCATTGAAAGTAAATGAATTGGTCGATGAAGATGTGTTCATGCCCGCATAAGCGCCCGTATAACTATTGTACATATTTACATAAGATCCTCCGCTCTCATCCCAGGTGCCCACAATATCTGAAAGCGTAACAGCAAACTTGTTATAGTTGGTCAATGCCTCCACTTTCTCCTGAGTAGAAAACTCTTTCTGAAAAGCAGCGACAGAAGGTGAAATAATTTCTATACATCGTGAGACTCCATTGTTTGAAATTACCCGAAACCCCAGATGATATTTTTTCCCGGTTGCTTTCTCCACAACATCAGCTTCGTAAAAATAAACACAGGTATAGCAAGGCCCACCGTTATCATACTTTCGAATATTGCTTACGGTATATCGCGGCTGAATGAGCTGATCGAATAGAACGCCTTCGAGATTATTAGAGTCGCGCAATTCGTCTGTTAACTTTATTCCATAATGTAACAATACGGTTATAGCTCCTTTTGTTACCCGAACGTAATCAGCAAAAGGTTGAGCCATCCAGCCGTCATCAAAATTGATAGTAGATATAGAAATGCCTTGATTGTCAGGGGCACTTGTTACAGTTGACTGTGCTGGTTGTTCAGCAACTTTTTCTACAACAGGCCCAACGGATTGAACTTCCGGCTTCTGTAAATCCATCGAGAATAGCATTTTCTCTACATCCGGCATAAACTCTTGCGTGTTCATTAACACAACAATGCTTATTTCAACGCCATAACCAGAAATTGTACTTAGTAAAGAATAGGCATCTTTGTTTTCGAACGTAAAAGGTGATACCCCAGAGTTGGAAGTCCAGCCATCTTCTGTTTCAGTTTCTGGCTGAGGTGCGGTGGCCACGCCCCAATTATTTTTCACCATCAAGGTATTCCACTCGCTGGTGTAATCGATTGCCGGGTCGCCACTGCTCTTGATGCTTTTATAAATAGTAATACGACACCAACTTTTCGTTTTAGTATTTGTTTTGGTGTAAGAAGCCGCAAACTCTTTCCGCTCTGGTGTCCAGCCCAATGGTGCGGTATAGGTGACGATATCAAAAGTGGTTTTTTGTGCAACCGCCAGAAAACTGTTCAGCAAACAAATAAGGATCAGTAATTTTTTCATGATCATAATGGTTTTACAGATTCAACAGCAATCCAGATGCCATTGGCTAAGTAAGGCTGATTGTTAGATGTTTTGGTTATGGCAAAAGTTAAGCGCATAATTTCCCTTTTTCATGTTTAGATAATTTTATTCTCAAAAGCGGTTCGCACGAGAGCCGCAGTATTTTTAGCTTGAAACTTTGAAATCAGATTCTTGCGATGCGAGTCTACCGTGCTGGTACTCACAAATAATTTGTCGGCTATCTCCTGATTGGTCAATCCTTCAGCAATTAGTTTAAGCACTTCAATCTCGCGTCTGGTGAGCAGTGGTTTGTTGTGCTCCTGAATGCTTTTCTTAACGTTATTATGACCTAACCAATACTCATCCCCTGCCATCACTGAGGTAATAGCGTGTTGAATAATTTCACGCGATGAATTCTTTAAGAGATACCCACGTGCCCCAGCGTCTTTCATGCTTTGCAAGTAGGTGAGCTGATCAAAATTTGTAAGCGCAATTATTTTTAGTTCAGAATTATTCCTGGTTAAGGTTTTACACACATCGATACCACTCTGATCCGGAAGACTGATATCAAGCAAAACAAGATCGGCTGAATTATGAACAAAGTATCCCAAACAAGAAGCTGCATTCATGGCGTGCCCCGTCACTTCAACTTCCGGCAATTGCGTTAGCATAGCACGAATGCCTTCAACTACCATGGGATGATCGTCCACTATAAAAATCCGGATCATGAAATAGGAATGGTTACATGTACAGAAGTTCCATTACCTCCGCTGGATTGAACATCCAGTTTGCCTTTCAAATATTCTGTTCGGGTGCGAATGCTTGTCCAGCCCGATCCGGTTGCACTATTTATTAAATCGGGATTCATCCCAATGCCGTTATCTTCTACGGTTAAATTCATTTCATCACCATTTCGGGAGAGTTGAACAAGCACATGACTGGCTTTGGCATGTTTTGAAATATTGTTTAACAATTCCTGAATAATCCGATAAATAAAAATTTCAGTTTTTGAGTCCGGCCGGGCAACCAAATTAAGAGCTTGAAAATCTATGTGGAAGACTCCTGCCTTCTGCAAACTGTCGCAATAGCTCTTTACTGCTTCTTCCAGGCCAAACTTAACAAGTACTTCAGGCATCATGTTGTGGGCAACCCGTCTTAATTCGGAGATAGAATGATCCAACATATCGAGCGATCGTTCAAAGACTAATGCGCTGTCGGCATCTAATGTAACGTTTGATTTCATATTCGTTAAAGAAAATTTTATGCCTGATAACAATCCCCCTAAGCCATCGTGCAAGTCTTTGGCTAATCGGCCACGTTCTTCGTCCTGGCCTTTAATTACCGACTCGCTGGCAGACAATTGCTTTTCATTTTCCAGTTGAGCAATACGGCTTTGATTCAATGCGTTCTCTCTTTCCAGAATTCTCTTATTCTGCTGGTAGGTTCGCCTGGTTAACATCACAATGGCCAACACGGCAAACAACGAAACCACGAGAATGAAATTTAATAATCGGTTTTGCTTTATGGAAAGATCTTTTATATCAGCTTCCTGTTTTAGTTGTTTAATTTGTTGTTCCTTTTTTTCGGATTCATACTTTGCTTCCAACTCTTGAATATTTTCAGCTATGGATTCATTCAAGAGTAACGTTCGGATAGAATCACTCTTTATAGCATAATAATTATTTGTCCTGAAATCTCCTTTTAAAACAGCAATGTCCGCCAACACAGTATAGGCTTTGCCAATATTCTCAATCATGTTATTGGCAATAGCCAGTTGAAGCGATTGATTGGCGTAGGACTCGGCCTCAACTATCTTCTTACTATAAAAGGAATGAAGAGCCTTTCCGCGCAATGCAATCACTACAGATTCCTTATCGCCCAGTTTTTCAGCTAAGGTTAAGGCTTCATCAAAATACGATTCCAGTTTATGAAAATTACCAAGTCTAATATTCGCATCACCCAGGTTGAGTGAAGTAATTAAAAGTGCATATTGATTGTTCGTCCGATTGGCAATAGCCCTTGCTTCTTCCAATGCTTTCACTGCCCTTTGAATCTCTCCAGTTAAAATGTAAACGGTTGATAAATTGACCAATGTGGTAGTAATGGAGTAATCGTTTTTAATTTGCCGGCCTATTTGAAGCGACAACTCACCATACTCAATCGCTTTCTTGTATTGTTTAATATTTCCATAGATATAGGAAAGATTTCCATATAGTGTACTGAGCTTAATCGAGTCATCTAGTTTTTCGTAAAGAGGAATAATTTGTAATTGGTACTCCAATGCTTTTTCATGTTGCCGCAAGCTTATGTAGGTTGCCCCCACATTGCCCAGGCAGGCAGCCAGCCGTTCGGGGTTGCCAAAGGCACGTGCAATTTCAACCGATTTCAAATTAAGAATTAGGGCCGTGTCATAGTTACCCTGCAAATTATATACATAGGTGGCATTGGTATAATAGCTGATAATGCCGCGTGTATAATTCAGTTGTTGACTAAGTTTTAGTGCTTGTTCATAAAGCAAAAGCGCTGAATCCGGATTATTGGTTTCGTATTGCTGACCGAGTTGAATGTATACATGTACCCGATTCGTATCCGGTTTTGATTTCTCAAATACCTGCCATAGGCTATCACGGTTATAATAGTCCTGCGCGCTAATGGTCCTTGCCATCAGCAATAAGGTCATTACAAAATAACCGGTAATAAAACGCATAGCCATACAAATCTAACGGATCCTTTCACATCGTGACTTTCGCACACTGATCTTTTTGAAAAACCCCCTTTTTAGGGGAGAGAATTAAATCATTAAATCATCACCTTTCATATGTCTAAGGGGCCAACCGAAAACTATTCTTAAAATACTTAATCCATGAAAAAGTACACGCTGCTTATGCTCGCAATTCTGTTAGTTGGGACTTCCACTTTCGCACAGCAAAAACCCAAGCCAAAAGAAAAAGAAAAACCTCCTACTCAAAAAGAAATGGAGGAGATGATGAAAGAGGCGCAGAAAGAACTCGATAACATGAGTGAAGAGGATAAAAAGATGATGAAAGAGATGGGCATTAAAATCCCGTCCATGAAGGATGTGCCGCAGGTAACTGACAAACAACTGGCCGATGCGTGGGAAAATGAAAATCTGATTGTTCCAAAAAAAGATATGGATAGAATAGCAGCCATACCAATAGCTGTAACCGATGGCCGTATGGGTGCATATATTACTTCCATTCAAAATAAAGCGGCCACACTGCTGAAACCGGAAGTAAAAAACATGGCAGATAAAATTTACACTTATATCAAATCAAAAAGTAAAAACAGTGCTGAAGCAGGCAACATGGCCACAGGATTATGGATAGCCGGCAAGCCACAAATAGCTTATTACTCTTTGGGAAAAATTTGCACAGATGACCCCACAAATACAGATAACCTCAGCAATTATGGCGCTATGCTGTCCATGTTTGGTGCACAGCAATTAGCTATTCCTATTCTTAATAATCTCAATACAAAATTTCCCAAAAACAGCACCTTACTCAACAATCTTGGCCAGGCCTGGTTTGGACTGGGTGATATTACAAAAGCAGAAAAATATTTAGACAGCGTCATTCGAATATACGCTTATCATCCGCAGGCTACTTATACAAAATCCTTTATTGAAGAAAGCAAGGGCAATAAAACTGAAGCAATTAATCTTGTAAAAAAATCAATTCTCCATTCTTATTCTAAAGAAAAAGAAGACCGCTTAAGCAAAATGGGGCATAAACTTACCGCTAAAGAAGTTTCTCTTCCCAAAAACACAAAAGCAGATCCATTAAATCTTGGTGGTTTTGCAGCACCACCGTTTCCAATGTCAGTTGATCAATGTATTGCAATGGAGCCTGTGTGGGCAGCTTACCACCAGCAATTAGAAGCACAGGCAGCTGCTTTAAAACCCAGGTTGGAAGCTGCTTGGCAACTTACCACGGATATGCAGCAGAAAAGATCAAACGAAAATATTGCTATGGTAAAAGCATCTGTTAATGCAGGCAGTCCGCAGGGTGTGCTCACACTGGTACCAATGCATGCCAGTGCAGCATATCTCAAACAAAATGAAGTAATGGATGAATACAACCGCAAAATGGCAGCATTTGGGGAAAAAACAGCAGCATTTTTTACCGGAACAGCAGTGCAGTTAAAGAGAGACTATAATGCTACCATGGAAAAACTACGTGAAGAAGATAATGAACAAACCGGAGAGGGTTTGCCAAACAAAGATTTTTGTCCCCGGTATAAAGAAGCCAGCGATAAATACCTGAACGCTTATAACGGAGCCGTAGAATCGTTCTTTAAAGAACACCTGGAAATACAAAAAAAGTATCTGAATGAAACAACGCACTGGCAAATGTATTCTGAGTGGCCTGAAAAATTTGAAGCCCATAAACTGGAAGCCAAAATCGCATGGCTGGGTGCACTTATTCCTACATTTTCATTTGAATCAATAACTACATATAAATGTGCAATGTCGCCAATGGGAAAAACAGGCAAGCTTTCAAAGTTTGATGATGTGGCATGCCAGTACAATGATACCCTGAATTTAAAAATAATAAAGTTTACTAACAACTGCAGCCGCATGACCAGTGAATTTGATTTTTTGTTTCTAAACTATGTAAGAAAAGATGATTTTGAACGGGCAGAGGGTGATACATATATCAGCAGCACTTACAAAATAAGCGCTGAAGCTGGAAAAGATTTAAAAGCAGGCCCGCTGAAAGTGGAAGCCAAAGTTGGTGTGGGGATTGAAATTGAATTTGGACCCCAAGGCACAGAGGATGTAACGCTAATTGGAGAAGTTAAAGTGGGTGCAGGTACAGGCATACTGGATGAGGACGATAAGTCGGGCTCACCAGGAATTGGTATTACAGGGAAAGATGCTTTCCCCACAACTGTGGAAGCGGGGCTGGAAGGTCGCATCAGCATCCTCAGTGGAAAATCAACTATAGAACCCTCCGGAATATTTAAAAAGTAACTTCTGAAGAAAAATGCAACAAATAAACCGGCACCAATGAAATCAACTTTCTTGATTTGTAGCTTAATCATCTCAACTAGTATGATTTCTTTTGGCCAACGCACCCAGCAGCAATCCATCGAAGAGAGTGAACTCGGTTGGTATAAGGTATACCATTTTAAAGGAGCAAAAGAAATCAAAAAATCAGAAACCCGGGTTTATACCATTGCCCAGTGAAACTGACAAGTATTATATCGGTAATATTAAAATTACAATAGATTAATAATCATTCATGAAGAAAATAATATTAGTGTCCGTACTACACCTTGTGTTATCCAATTCATTTGCGCAGCCAAACCCTAAGCAACATATTCAAGATAGTGTTATCGGTTGGTGGCAAAAATTATCAATACCAAAGCCTAAACCTCCTACCAAAACACAACCACTCACCATCGAACAGCAAAAACACTTAGTGAATATTATTGAATGGATGCAGAGAAGCTATACTCCTATTGGAGGAATCGGAACTTACAAGCTAAAGTTTTACAACTCAAAAGACCCCGATTATAACCCCTTTGCTTATGGAGTTGAATTTAGGGTATGGAATGTAAGTTTTGCCCCACCGTGGCTAGAGGCCAATGGCAACTTTATACCGGTTAGTGAAGAGTATACACGCTATGATATAAACGCTAATGGTATTCCGGGAAGTTATCCAATCTCTTTTATTAATACAACCACGCAATACGTGTTTATCTGGCCACCCAATAGTTACGGTGTAAACGGCAATTTAGCAAGAGAAACAAGTCTTACCGATAATCCGAATACGCGTAAATTCATTACCCGAGTGAATGAGTATAATACCGTGTTTCTGGCTCCTGAAAATAAACTTCCCTTTATTCCTGTATCTAAAGGTCAGCTACTTCAATTTGCGGAAGCAGCGGTAGACAAAGAGATACAAAGAAAGAAAATTGCTATTGAAGGAAAATGGCCCGGTAATATCAAAGCACAAAATGAAGCCTTTGAATATGAGAGGAGAAAATTGGAGAAGACCCGTATTGCAATTCAAAATCTAAAAGAGAAATACAAAAATTCGCTGAATGAACATGCGATTATACATGACATGCAACCCACCCTTGCAACTTTTGATGGATACATGGACCCCTTTGAAATAAAACCAATTGAACAAACCAATAAAGTTTATTTTCCGATTTACATGATAGATTCCTCCGTATTGGAAAAATGCAAAGGCAATCAGCCTCAATGGATCGCGGTAAGCTTTCCGTATACCACCAAAGAAGATGGGAATCAGGAGTATGAAATGTACCGATCTTTAATGGAGCATTTCAATTACGAATACGTCCAGGATTACTTTTTAACCCAGATAAAATAAACGGTGTAAGTTATAAACCGGTCAATCCGAGCTACTTATTGCAACCCTGGAAGGATTCAGCAGAAAGAGCTACAGACAAAATCCGGGCTCCATCAATACCCTATCAGGTTCTACTTATTTTTTCGATGACTTTACCAAAAATGCAGTAGGTAGTAACCCGGCAGGTTGGTATTTTTCAACGTCTGGTAAACATGCATTAGTTACCGTAGTAAAAGATAAGCCGGGTAAATGGGTGCAACTTGGGTATAACAATCCCTTGTCATCACCCTTAATGAAGACACCCTTGCCGCAGAACTTTACCCTGGACTATGATATTGCAACAAGTTCCTTTTCATCTTCTTCCGGGGGTTCGATAACATTATACCTGAGCACGTTTCCTCTGAATAAAGATGGAACTGAAAATAAAAGTGGCAATGGAACAGCAATCACGGTAACGATAACAGCAGGTAACGAAGCTGATTACATCAATAACAATTACAGGGGTGAATCTAAAATTGAAATACATGCCAAGCCAAGAGTGAATGTTGAAAACAATTCAGAGGGCATTTATTTCACTTCCCAGGTGCTGGACTTTACAAATAACAAAACCAACTCACATGTAACGTTTCAACTAAAGAATGGCAAATTAAAATTATTCCTGAATGAAAAGCTGATTGCACTCTCTGACAACTTTAAAATGGCGTATGGAAAGGCCTGTACTAGTTGCGACTTGCCTAGCAACAGTATGTTTAACACCATCAGCTGGAAAAACACTACAAATAATTATGATCATGTAAACGTGTATATCAGCAATATTAAAATTACCAAAGATTAAAATACAACGACTTAAACCAAACCATTATGAAAACACTAATTTTTCTATTACTTCTTACACCATTCATTAGTCTCTCACAAAAAACAGATGTCTATGTCAAGCTCACCGATGCCAAGGGCCAGCAAATAAAAGGGGATGCCGTTGTAAAAGGCTTTGAAAGGTGGATAGGAGCAACTACGATAAGTTCGGGCGGTAAAAATAATACTGAACTTAGTTTTACGATGCCCGTAAGCGGTGCCTCTGCAGATTTGAAAAGAACTCTGGCTACTGGGGAGTTACTTTTAAATGGACAGGTTAGTGTTCTTTCACCGAATCAAACCACAGGTAGCCCGGTTATTTCATACACTATTAAAATGGAGAACGTGGCTGTAACATTTTGCAACGAAGAGCTAGGCTGCAATAATATACTAAGTACGACTGTAAACCTGCGTGCATCGCGCATTGGCTGGACCTATTATCAACTTGACAGAACGGGAGCAATGTCAGTCTCTAAGAAATTTGGATGGGATGCTGATAAGCAATCGGAATGGACTACCTACTGATATATCTTCGAAGGAAATCAAGACTTCTAATTATTAATATGAAAAGTATACTTCTATTCGGCTTGCTTTGCGTTACTGTGACAGGAGCCCATGCCCAGAAAAAACTTACCCTTGTTACAAAATCTGCTTTAACAGGAATTGGTTTGCCTAAGGACAGCAAACAAGATAGTAGAATATTGAGTGTGGCCGCAGCAGCTACACTACTGGAAATGGAAAGTGACAAGGCCAATACCAAACTGCAAAACACCGAAGTGCTGGTATTGCCTCCGGCTTCATTAAATAAGTTTAATAAGGACTCACTTGTTAAACGGATAACGGCTCAAAGCTGGAAAATTACTCGTAACGAAGACAATAACTATTTATGGCTCCAGAAAGACAAGCGGGTTGTCATTGCCTATTTTGCTATGAACACAAAGCAGACGGATCTCTACCTTGCAGAAGCCATTTCATTACAGGTTCCTCCTACCCAAGGAATCAATACTGTCAGTAATCAATCCTCCACGCAAACTATCGTTCAGCCTGCTACGCCACCGGTCAATCAAGCAACCAAATCGCAAAACTCACAGCCAATTTCTCAGGCCACCAACAATCTTTCGATCGTTGGCTCATGGGGAAAATCAAACAACGTAAGTCAGGTGAACAATCGGTTCGGGACGTATAGTTATATTAAATACCAATACACATTTAATTCAAACGGCACATACAACTTTGCAGGCAAAAATTACAGCGAGCAATACGATGAGACTTTATTAACAAAAGAAAGTGGCACTTATATGATAGATGCAAATAAACTAACCATTATCCCTCAAAGCAGTGTGATCGAAGCGTGGAGTAAAAAGGGTGGTGCTGATAATTGGAATCTACTTAAGTCAAGTCAGAATAGAACACTAGAAAAAACAACGTATCAAATCTCAGTAGTTGAACGAAACCTTGTGTTACAGACCGCTAAAGAAACAGAACGTGATGGCCGCTTCAGTAACGGAAATTCTTATTCGTATGGACCTCCAGAGACCTTCACCGCCATTCAATTACCGGGGACGGAAGTACCTCAAAATCAAAAAGCAGAAACCATAACTCCAACATTGAGCACCGGATTCAAATTTACAAGTACAAATTTTGATGATGGATGGGTGAGCACCGTACAGGAAGATTGGATACAGGTAACAAAAGGAAATACAAAAGTGCTAATTCATTATCCCAATAAGAATGCGGATGCTTACAATTCCGTGCTCATGGATGGATTAAAAAATGCCTGGAATATTTTGGTAGCTCCAAAATACAGTAGTGCCAGTAATTTTGAATTTAAACCAATCAGTAGTTGGCAATCAATCGAGTTTGCCGAAGCCGATGCTGTAGAAAAAACAACCGGCAAATCAGTTCATGTTGTATTATTCAAAATGAATTATTCAAATGGGAGTGGGAAATACCTGGAGTTTATAACGCCTGATAAAAAAACCTTCGAACAGGAATTTGGCCCTTACCATGAAACTTCCTATGGCTGGGAAAAAGTTGAAGCCATGGCTAACTATAATAAGTTTGCAGTAGCAGCCACGGATCTTACTGGTAAATGGACAAACAATTTTTCCGGAACACAGCAATATGTGAATGCCTACACGGGTGCCAGTGCCGGAATGGACACTCATTCATCCAATCAGAATTTTGAGTTTAGTCCACAGAATACGTACAAATGGGACCTCAGTGTTGCCAGCGGTTTTGTGGGTAGTATTAAATTTCAAAGCGTAAAATCAAGTGGTCAGTTTTCGTTGCCTAATAACTGGCAGATAAACTTTTCTGATCTCGAGGGAAAACCAAAAACTTACAATGCATTTTTTTCCTGCATCAAAGGATTCCGGATATTAATGCTTGAAGATGCTGGTTACCCAACCGGCTACACAGGCTATGCCAAAGTTGAGTAATTAAATTACCACTCCCTTTATGAGGGAACATCAAAGATTAAATCCTATGCTAAAAAAACCCCGCACCTTATCAACTTGCGGATCTTTTGATACTGAAACCTGAATGGGTCCCAGCAAAGACATATAACTGGCTGTAAGACCGAACCCAAATTGGTAAAATGCCGAATCATTTACTTCTTCAGAAAAATGAAAATCGGTTAACGTGCTCCAGAAATCTTTTGCGTCATGCCCGGCTGCAAGCAAATTTATGGCTGGTGTTAAGTATGTGTTCTTTGCTATTTCTGTTTGTACCTTAACTCCGCCCATGAATACCTGCGGCACGGCTAACTCACCATCCTTCAATCCCATAAAAACAAAACTATTAGGCCTTGGCCGTTGTAACTGGCCACCCACCGATATAAAATCGCCTGCGCCCACGGTGTATGCCGAATATTTATTCTCTGAGGTAAACACCTCTTGCGTTAAACCTATCTGCCCTACAATCTGCAAAACAACTCCTTTCCTGATCTCTATATTCCTTTGAGCTCTCAGGTTAAATCGAAGATAAGGTTGCACCCGTCCGCTCTGGAAGGTATTGAATGTGGTGTCCGGAAAAGTAAAATACAATTGTGCATCAAATGGATTGCTAAAATTTGCTTTCGCTTCTATGCTTATCCATTTGCCTCGGGTAGGAAAGTAAACAAGATCTGTCGTATTAATCTGATATTGAAGTTTAGCTCCCAGAGTTTGAAAGTTATATTCAATAATTTCTATCGGGTCAGGACTTGATTCCGTACGCGGATCCACTTTTGGTTTTAGCTGTGTGTTTTGCCAAAGCAATCCAAAGCCCCAGAAGCTTTCCTTATTGATTGATTGGTTTAGCTGCGTTGAGATGCCCAAATACCTATTGAGAATGTTAGGAATGGGAGTACCCTCAATATACGTATTCATCAATAGTCGCTCCGCATATACTTCCGTATGATGCCACCAGCGCGACTTGTTGCCGGTATAATAAAAGTAGTTTAGCCTGGCTTTAGGATTTTCGGCCAAGTCAAGAGTGCCAACCAATCTTGATGAGCGCAAGAGCCAATTGCGTTTCGTGAAATTAAGAATCAAACCTGCACCCCGATCGGTATCGAAGTGAACAGCAAATTTAACTGCGTTGGTTGGCTTTTCTGTTGCCCGCAAGGTTAACGCAGTAGATGCAGTGTCCCCATCAATAGTATAACTTATTTTATCAAATAGCCGCGTGCCCAACAAATTGTGTACACTATTTGAAATTTGACTATTGGTCACCCGATCACCAACCCGCCAGCCAAATTTCTCCAGTGCCAAATCCTGATTAAGTTTACTTATTCCTTCTGTGGTGATTTTTTCAAGCGAATACCGCAAAGATCTTTGACTTGCGGGTTGCCATTGACGACCCGGATATTTCTTTAGTCGATTTGCCAGTTCTACAAGTTGCGGCATTACTGCCTTTACGGCTGTATCGCCACTCTGCATCATAGAAGCTCCCTGTTCAAAATCCATGGTGCCATATTTTAAATGCGAAAACACATCAACAAAAATATCGCTGTTAGCTCTTTCCTTTTCATAACTAAGGTTACTGGCAAGAAAAGTTGTTTGAATCAACAACTGGGCGGCTGAGGTTAACTCATCTTCTCTCATTAATCCACCGCCTACATCTACGGCAATAATAAAGTCTGCCCCCATCTGCCTGCAATACTCTACAGGTAGATTTACATACACCCCTCCGTCTACCAACAACCGGCCCTCCATGCGCACCGGAGCAAAAACAGTAGGAATTGACATACTCGCACGCACAGCCGAGGCAAGACTACCTTTGCGCAATACCACGGGTTCGCCTTTCACTATATCCGCAGCTACGCATAAAAAAGGAGTAGGCAGTTTATCAAAATTCGTAATCGTGTTTACCGGAAAAAAGAGCGAAGCCAAAAGCTCTTCAATATTTTGTCCTACAACCATGCCCAAAGGCAATTGTGGTTTTAACCCATTTAGCGGAAGCTCATAAATGTAACGACCGAATTCATCCTTCTCTTCAATATTGATTTCGTCAAAAGAAACTGAATTAGAAAAAGACTAGTCCAATGAATAGCTTGGGTGATGGAATCAATTTGATGGGCCGAATAGCCAGAAGCATATAAGGCGCCAACCACCGAGCCCATACTCGTGCCCGCAATATAATCGGGCACAATCCCCAATGAATCCAGGACCTGAAGAATCCGCACGTGTGCAATACCTTTTGCTCCACCGCCACTAAGAACCAATCCAATTTTTGGTCGCTGCGATTGGGCATAAACTGGTTTTGCTATAATGATCAACAACAAGCTAATAAGGGCGAATACTGAACTTTTATTCATGTACGAATCTAAAAATCGGGCAAAGATACGGCAGGATTACTATACTCTATTGTGAAAATCCCCTTTTTGGGGGATGGTACTTTTAAATTGGTTAGCTTTATTTGTTGCACAAACCCAATCCTACTTCTATGAAAAAAACAAACCGCCTCTCCCATTATTTAATTCCAATTTGCTGCCTTCTCTTTGCCTGTGGAGGCTCGAAAGATTCAAAAGATACCGATAGTGGCTTTAGCTTCAGCGCCTCGGCCGGTGTAAAGATGGATATTAACACGGGCACGAAAACCAGTTATTCAGGATTTGCTATTGATGAAATTTACATTGTCGATAGCGAAGACAAAGAGCTTTCATCAAATGAAGTTCCTATCGACACCAAATTCTCTATTGTTTATCAGGGAATCGAAAACTACACACTAAAGGAAGGCAAAGCTTTTCCGGGTCTTTCGCTGCAAGTTACGGATGCCACCGGGGCTTACATCTTAAATGAAGCCGATTTACTCGCTTCGTATACAGATGGATTTTCAGAAGAAGATGCCTCGGTTATGCGAGGTTCCGTTACTATTGGCGAACCAATGGTTTCCGGTGCTACGTATCATTGTAAAATGCGGGTGTTCGACAAAAACAGCGATGCCGAAATTATTTCGGAACTGGATTTTAAAGTAAAATAATTTAACCAATTAGCTTACAAGAGATTATTGTCGCGCGCAATCTTTAATAATAGTTGCACGCTATGGGCATTAAATTTTCGCAGAAGATTTTTACGATGAGTTTCCACCGTTAACGGGCTAAGAAAAAGTCTCTCAGCAATCTCGGGGCCGTTCAATCCATCCGAAAGCAATTTGAGAATTTCCTTTTCGCGTCTGGTTAAAACGGGATTTGTTTCTGTTGATCCTAATCGATGAAATTGTTCCAGCACTCTTTCATTTGCAGCTTTGCTGAGATATATCTTTCCTGTTTTAACAGTGGCAATTGCTTCAATCAAATCCTCGCGCTCCATGTTCTTTAATAGATAGCCATTCCCTCCGCGATGAAGTAGTCCGGTAATAATTCCAGCTTCATTAGTAGACGTTAGCCCAATAATTTTTGATTCCTTATTCTTCTTACGGATTGCTTCACATAATTGAAGGCCATCCATATCGGGCAAACTAATATCTAATAAAATAATCTCGGGAGTTTCCTTCATCAAAAAACTGAGTGACTCGCTGGCGGTTTTGCAAACTCCTATAATCTTCAAATCCTCAGATTCCTTTAACATCGTTTTGATGCCATCGGCAACCAGCGGGTGATCATCAATGATCAGTATGGTTGTGGGATTATTCATTGATTAAAAAATCCATCATTATCGTGGTGCCAATTCCTTTTTCCGAGTCAATACTTAATTTGCCATTTAAATAACTGACTCTGCTTTTTACAGTTTCAAGGCCGGTGCTTTTACTTTCATCGAATTGCTGCGTGTTAAATCCCTGCCCATTATCTTCCACCACCACACTTAATCGTTCCGCTTCTTTTATAAATTGAATAATGACTTCCGTAGCATTCGCATGTTTCATGATATTATTCAGCAGTTCCTGAATAATCCGATAGAGCATAATTTCTGTATTGGCGTTACACCGATTTTGAATTCCATGAACTTCCAGAGAAACTTTTATCAATTTTCCCGCGCTGATGTTATCACACAAATCTTTCAAGGCATTTACGAGTCCTAGTTTCATCAACACTTCGGGCATCATGCTGTGTGCAATTCTCCTTATTTCAACTGAAGCGGAATCCACCAATGAATAGCTTTTTTGAAACAGTTCTTTCTCTTTCAATTCCGGCATATCGTGTTGCAGCGAACTGAAATACATTTTAACCGTTGAGAACAAACCACCCAAACCATCATGCAAATCTTTTGCAATTCGGGTTCGTTCTGTTTCCTGACCGTTAATCATACTCTGCAAGGAAACTACCTGTTGCTGTCTTTCTAAAAATTTTATCTGTTCGCGCTGAATCGTTTGCTCACGTTCAGCTAACAATTGCCGCTGCCTGCTGGTTTTAAACAACAATCCCAAAATAAGAAGTGCTGCGCCACTTAAAATTCCACCCCCAATCAGGAACCTGTTTCTTTTTACAACACTTAATTCGTGTTGTGTGTTTGCGATCGTGAGCCCGGCAATTTCATTTTCTTTTCTCTGGTTCTGGTATTTTGATTCGAGGAAAAGAGTTTCCTTCTGGGTTGCAGCATTCGTTGCGCTATCAGCATAAATTTTATTTAACTCTGCATATTTGACAGCCGTTTTAAAGTCGTTATCTGCAATAGCTATTTGTTTTAGAGCACCGTAAGAATTCGAGACGACTTCAAATTGTTTAAGGCGTCTTCCGATTTCATTTGCCTCCAATGCGTACTTACGCGCTTCTTCATATTTAAGTAGAATTAAATATATACCTGAAATGTTATTTGCCGCTTGTGATTTTAAGCTCGCATATTTTAATGTCTCACTCAACTGATACGATTTTAAATAAGAAGCTAACGCTTGGGGATAATCCTTTACATAGTTGTAGTAGACTCCTTCATTACGACTAACAAGATTTGTGATCACCCTATTATTCAATGGCTGATTAAATAAAACGGCTGAATCCAGATGAGCTTTTGCTAAGTCCATCTGATTCAGTTGCAGGTAAGCATCAAATACGTCTAGATGAAGAATAACCCGATACCGTGGTTCTCCCGGATAATCTTTTAGTCTTAACGCTTTAATCGAATATTCGATTCCTTTTTCATATTGCTTTTGCGCAATCAGGTTACTACTTATCGTGCTATAGACTTGAGGCATTAATTGCTGGATGGACTTAGTCTTTGATTGATCAATAATGGCTGCCGATTCCAAAAGATATTTCACTGCCTGTGGGTAGTCCGATTGATAGTTACTAAGAATAGCCAACGCATTATAACTACTAACCTGAAGCACGGTGTCGTGAATAATTGGCCAATACGCCTGCGTGGCATCTAAATACTTTTTTGCACTGTCGTACCTAACAAGGTTTGTGTAAGTCATACCCAGGTTGTACGTGATGCGAGCCTGGCGCTTTGTATCCTTTAAGGTTTCAGTAATTGGCAACGCTAGTTGCGCATATTTCAAGGTTGAGTCATAAAGTCCACGTTCAAAATAATAACGTTGAAGATGTGTAAGTGCGATTACAGAATTGCTGTCAACTTTACTTCTTGTCGCTATGGCAAGTAAACTATCTAAATAAGTACTTTGCCCATAACTAAAATTTATGGAGAGCACTATTAAAAGAATAAAAGAAGTTCTTAGAAAACGAGTCATAGAAAACGAAATTACACTATTCCGTTTACCCGGCTTCTACCTGCTTTCAGGTTCAATTCAGTACGATACAGGCAGCTATTGATGCAAGTGCCGACAGTGATACCGTACATGTATATGGCAGCCCGAATACGTATGCCGGGTTTACAATTTTAGATAAGAAGATTACGGTGATTGGTCCAGGCTGGGCGCCAGATAAAAACCTACCGCATTATTCGGTGCCAGTTTAATAGCTCTCTGAATTGGGACTTAGCTACGAGTGGGCACTTGATTGAAGGATCCTTATTCTATAATGTCTTAAATTTTAGCTCTTCACTCACGTACCAAAATTTCCTCTTTCAAAATAACATGTTTTTCCTTAATGTTTTCACTCCAAATTATGTGATCTCAGGCCTCACAAATAGTGTTAACGTTCGGTTTGATCACAATCTCTTCTATAGTACCAATAACAGTGGTGGCTCAACAGCGCCTGTCTTTAACGGCAGCAATCGCTTTCTTACCTTTTCCAATAATATTTTTAATCAAACCAATGTGGGTATTAATGTTAGTTTAAGCACATTTTCAAATAACATTACTAACAACATCACCTTAAACTCTACCAATGCAATCTCCAATGCAACACCGTGGGCGGTTAATAGCAATGTGGATGGAGGAGGCAACGCTGCTAACGCAAGTCCAGGCATGGTTGATCAAACAATTATCAATGGAAACAATGGTTCACCACTTTTAAACTTCACTATCGCCAGTGGCCCCGCTAACAATACTGGTAGTGATGGCAAGGATATGGGTTTGCTCTTTGACGCAACAGGAAGTTTAAACTGGACCAACAGTCGTAATAGTCGCTTGCCGCGGATTTTTAGCATGAACATTACTACGCCAACAGTAACACCCGGTGGCAATTTGAGCGTAACCGTTGACGCGCGGAAGAGTAATTGATTGGGGGGATGAAGCGCGGGAATTCAGTCGATAATCTTAAGTCCATAGTCCATAGTCAGCACTGCTATCGACTATGGACTATGTACTATGTACTTGTCATTCTCTTATTTATTTCATCATCAATCTCCGCTCAAAATCTTCTCAAAGCCGAATATTTTTTTGATACCGACCCCGGAGTTAACAATGGCACAGCGATAACACTCGCAGCTAATACAGGCACACTAACTTTTACCAACAGTATTCCAACTACTTCACTATCGCAAGGATTTCATCAGTTAGGTCTTCGTGTAAAGGAAACCGGAGGACGATGGAGCATTTTTGAAAGTCGGGGGTTTTATGTTACCGCTTCTACTGCGGATGCTGCAAACATTACTAAGGCTGAATATTTTTTTGATGCTGATCCCGGTAACGGAAATGGAATAAACATCCCGGTAACGGCAGGCGCAACAACAAACTTTACAGTAAGCTTGCCAACAACAAGTCTTGGACAAGGCTTTCACTTTCTTGCTATTCGCACAAAAGGATTGGATGGAAAATGGGGCGTGTTTGAGGCACGTGGATTTTATATTACAGGCTCTACTGCCGATGCTCCAAACATTGTGGCCGCTGAATATTTCTATGATACTGATCCCGGTAACGGAAATGGAATAAACATCCCAATAACGGCAGGCGCTACAACAAATTTTACGGTGAGTTTACCAACAAGTCTTACGCCAGGCTTTCATTTTCTTGCTATCCGCACAAAAGGTGGGGATGGAAGATGGGGCGTGTTTGAAACGCGTGGGTTTTATGTTACCGGCTCAACGGCCAATGCCCCTGATATTAAAAAGGCAGAATATTTTTTTGATACTGACCCCGGCAGCGGAAATGGAATTGCACTAACTATTCCTACCGGAGCAACGTCAAATTTTACGGTGAGCATACCAACTACTACTCTCGCCCCCGGGTTTCATTTTCTCGCCATCCGTATGCAAGGGCTTGATGGCCGATGGGGCTTGTTTGAAAGTCGTGGTTTTTATCTTTCGCCTACAGGTACAAATGCTGGTGATATTGTAGCGGCAGAATATTTCTTTGATGATGTTGATCCGGGTGAAGGTAACGGGCTGCCGTTACTTGTTTCGCCAACAGGTGCAATCGTCAATCAGGTTTTTGATATGCCATCAACTTCTTTATCAAGTGGCTTACACACGGTAAGCATTCGGGTACAAGGTTCGGATAACATCTGGAGTGCGTTTGAAACAAAATCATTTACTGTGCTTGCGTGTACACCTCCGCTGGCACCAACAACAGCAAATGAAGCGCGCTGCGGAATGGGTACTCTAACCTTAACAGCAACGGCTGGTGCAACAGGTTCTCAAGTCTATCGTTGGTATGATGATCCTTCTTCTTCCACTGTTCTCTTTACAGGCGCAGCCTTCACCACATCTTCGTTATCTGCAACCAAATCGTTTTACGTTTCAGTTTATGATCCTAATACATTATGTGAAAGTGCGCGCATAGAAGCAAAAGCTATTGTCAGCACTCTAGTAAAACCAGTTATTAATCCTTTCGGCACAATAAGTTTATGCGAAGGAAGTTCGGCTTTTCTATCGGCACCCGCTGGGTTTAGTCAATACACCTGGAGCAATGGCCAAACTACACAACAAATTTTGGTGACCACTGCAGGGGATTACACCGTGCAAACTGGAGACGGCAACTGTACTAGTGAAACCTCAGATGCAGTAACCGTGGGCATCATCTCTGCAGCCACTAAACCAACGATTACCGTTACCGGGAGCACCACCCTCTGCGGAAGCGGTTCCGTTGAACTTACAGGGCCAACAGGTTTTCAATATCTATGGTCAAATGGTGCAACCACTCAATCGATCACTGCTACTCAAACCGGAGTTTTCTTCCTAGTTGTGAAAGTGATGGGAGCAAGTTGCTCGAGCTTGCCATCCGATCCGGTAGTGGTAACTATTTTAACTCCGCCTTGCAATGGAGGTGGTGGTAACAACGCGCCACCCACTATTGATACCAAACCATTGGCTGCACAAATTGAAGGTCATTTAAGTGTTGACTTAACCAAATTAGTAAGCGATGTCGATAACAACATCAACTTCAACTCGCTAAGAATTATTGGTAATCAAACTTCGCGCGGGGTAAACACCCTTATTGATGGCTCATTCTTTTTGCAAATCGATTACAGTGGCAATCCCTTTACAGGAGTAGATCGCATTACGCTGGAAGTGTGTGATCTGGTTGGCGCTTGCGCACAAAAGGTAATTGATATTGAAGTGGTAGGCGATGTGGTTGTGTTTAATGGTATAACCCCTGATGGCGATGGCATAAATGATTTTATGGTCATCCAGTATGTGGATGTAGTAGAAGGTGCTTCGAAAAATAAAGTAACTATTTACAATCGTTGGGGTGATGTTGTCTTTGATATTGACGATTACGATAATCTTTCAAGCGTGTTTGTTGGGCAAACGAACAGCGGCAAAGATCTTCCTTCGGGTACTTACTTCTACAAGGTTGATTTTGCAACTGATTCTAAATCGGGCTTCATCACATTAAAACGTTGAGCGCTATGAAAAATACTAATACATTTCACGCAGAGAACGCTAAGATAAATTACGCGGAGACCACAAAGTGTTCAACCTGGTTCGCGTATTACACTTCCCTTTGTATGCTATTAAGCATGTCATTAATTCTCCTTAGTGTTACTGCAATCGCTCAACAAGATCCTTTGTATTCACAATATGTTTTAAATCCGTTGCTCATCAATCCCGCGTACTCAGGCATGACAAAAGATTTGAACGCTTCCGTAACGTATCGCAAGCAATGGATAGGGTTTGATGGTAGTCCTACAACAGCAAACGCCAATGCGCACATGGCTTTGGGTAACAACCGGATGGGTGTAGGGTTAATTATTATGCAGGATAAAACCGGATCGGATAAAACAACAGAGGTAACATCCACCTATGCGTATCACTTACCGCTAAACAATGATCTCACTTTATCATTTGGTTTGCAAGGTGGAGTTATTAATTACTCCAGTGACTACAGCGCCTTAACAATCAATCCCGCTGATGCCAAATTCACTAATCAAAGTTTATGGAAACCTAATTTTGGTGGCGGCCTGATTTTACACAATGAAAAAATTATGGTGGGGTTGTCGATGCCCAAAATGTTGAAGAGCACGTCCACGATTGAATCCTTAAGCACAAGTTTATACAATCAACATGCCTATGCCCTTGTAGCTTCCGTGTTTCAACTTTCATATCGCATTAAATTAAAGCCGTGGGTATTGGCCCGCATGGTAGCAGGTGCACCCATTTCGTTGGACTATGCGGCTACCTTGCGCGTTGATGATAGTTACACAATCGGTGTCTTCTCCCGCGATTTAGCAACGTATGGCTTACTCGCTCAGATTAATCTGGGTGATAACCTTCGGTTCGGCTATGTATTCGAATTACCTACTCAAAAATCGGTAGGCACACAATTTACCACACATGAGTTTACCCTTGGCGTTCGCGTGAAAGCACTCCCTTTTCATGATCTAACAGGGGTAAAGAACTTCTAAAGAGTTTTCGAACAGCCATAGTTATAAGTTCTCTTTACTATTCAAACATTTATCGCTAAATAGGTTCACTAAACCGATTGCCATGAATGATAGCACACCTCTTTCAAAGTTTTTAAAGTGGGAAAAAGAAATTCCAGACCAATTATTTCTGCGACAACCCTTTGACGGTCAATGGAAAACATGGACCTATCGGGAGGCGGGAAATGAAATCAGGCGAATTGCCAACGGATTACTCGCTCAAAATTTCCCGAAAGGAAGCAACGTAGCACTTATTTCAAAAAATTGTGCGCATTGGGTAATGGCCGACTTAGCCATTATGATGGCCGGCCACATTTCAGTGCCGATGTATGCAACGTTAACGGCAGATTCTATTCGGCAGATTTTAGAACACAGCGAATCAAAACTGGTCATAGTAGGCAAACTTGATGATTATAAAAAGCAAAAACCAGGCATCCCTTCAAACGTAATTAGATTGGGCATGTCATCGTACGATACCGTTGAGGATAATACCTGGGAGCAATGGATTGACAAGTACGATCCAATAAAAGAACCGCATGTTTGGAAAGGCGATGAATTGCTTACCATCATGTACACTTCAGGAACAACCGGCAACCCTAAAGGAGTTATGCATAGTTCTTCCGCGTTTGATAAAACAGTAACACAAGGCGTAAAAGAACTTGGTATTCAAATGCATCCAAGTTTGTTTTCGTACCTACCGATGAGCCACATTGCTGAGCGGATGGGAATTGAGATGATGGGAATTTACCAAGGCGGGATGTTTTCATTTTCAGAATCGCTGGAGTCGTTCCCTAAAAATTTATCGGATACGCAGCCTACGCACTTTTTTGCGGTACCCAGAATCTGGTCAAAGTTTCAAGAAAAAATTCTTGAAAAACTGCCCCAGAAAAAATTAAATACGTTGCTCTCTATTCCATTAGTCAACATCCTTATCAGAAATAAAATCAAAAAGGGACTTGGCCTCTCACGCGCAAAGCAAATCTTCAGTGGGGCCGCGCCTATCTCTGTTGATACTTTACAATGGTACCAGAAATTGGGTGTAACTATTTTGCAAGCGTATGGCATGACGGAAGATTGTATCTATGCACATTTCAATCGCAACGATGCGAACCGGCATGGAACGGTTGGTAAACCTTTCCACGGACTTCAGACAAAAATAGCTGAGAGTGGAGAAATACGAGTAAAATGCCCTGGCCTTACTTTAGGATATTATAAAGAGCCAGAGCTAACCAAGGAGTTATTTGACGAAGAGGGGTATTTAAAAACCGGTGACCAAGGTGAAATCTCCAATGATGGGTATTTAAAAATAACAGGTAGGGTGAAAGACCAATTCAAAACAGATAAAGGAAAATACATCTCGCCCACTCCTATCGAATTGAAATTATTAAGCAACCCTGATATAGAGCAAGTATGTGTTGTGGGTATGGGCATACCGCAACCTATTGCCTTGGCAGTACTGTCTGCATCTGGTAAAGCCAAGAGCAAAGAAGATCTAATTAAAAGTTTATCCGTTTCTCTCGAGCAAATAAATCCAGATCTTGAGCCGTATGAAAAGTTGGAAAAAATAGTTGTGATGAGTGGAGATTGGAATGTGGATAATAATTTACTAACCCCAACTATGAAAGTGAAACGCAACGAAGTAGAAAAAATCCATTTACCTAAGTACCCTGGCTGGTATCATAAGCAACCCGGTTCAGTCGTGTGGGAGTGACATAAGTCATTTTTTCATTTGATCTTGCTCATAGCCTGGCAATCTGAGACAACTACCTTTAAATAAAAGAAAGAGTAGTTTCAATTTAATGGTAAAGGTTATGAAAAAGCGGGAACCTGTAAGCACCATCATGACAAAGAATATTCATGTAGTGCAAATCGAAGATAAATTAACAGATGTTCAGGAAGTCATCCGGAAATTTGGCGTGCGCCATGTGCCGGTGGTGCATAAAAAACAATTGATGGGCATTATCAGCAAAACAGATTTAAACCGGCTAACCTTCAGCAATATTTTTGAAGGTCAGGATGATGCAGATGAAGCCGTTTTGGAGATGTTAACGATTAGCCAGGTAATGTCGCACAAACCACGGGTTGTAAAAGCGGACGAAAGCATCCGGCATGTAGCCGAAATTTTAGCGGTGGAAGAATTTCACGCGCTGCCGGTTGTAGATCCTGAAGATGAACTTAAACTAATAGGGATAGTAACCACAACGGATGTGATCCGGTATTTGCTTGAACAATATTAATTCCGCGAATAGAGATTTACGATTTTAAAAGGACGAATTACGAATTTAGAGTTCACCCAATTCGTAATTCGTCCTTCGTAAATCGTAACTACTTGAGTCTTGCTTTTAAAAACGCCAACGAAGCAGCGTACGCATCGGCTGTAAAGGCTTCATTAAATTTTGGATTACTTGGGTTCGCAAAGGCGTGATCGGCATCATACGATTTAGTAGTAAGATTTTTTCCGGCTGCCTTCATATTCGCTTCAAACTTTTCTGTAACCTCTTTATTAATCCATTTATCTTGTGTTGGCCAGATATTCAATACATCCGCCTTCAAAGTTTTCAATCGCGCGACATCACTTTCAGGCATACCATAATAAATAATGCAAGCTGCCGCTTGTTTCCCCGCTGTTAACGTTGCCTGCATTGATTGACCTCCGCCAAAGCACCAGCCAATAGTTCCAATCTTTGCATTTTTGCCAGCATAACTCAGCGCCCTTTTACAATTGCGGTGCCCCGATCTTGTTTAAACTCGCCCATGTACTTGCTGGCATCTTCTCCTGTAGTTGCCAATTTCCCATCATACATATCAAGGGCCAACACATTTACATTGCCCAGATCATTATATAATTTTTCCGACTCACGTTTGATATGGTCATTCAACCCCCACCACTCCTGAAATACAAAAATCCAGTTGTTCGTTTTGGACTTTGCCATTAACACATACCCACTGGCTTCTTTACCATCGGGTGTTTTAAAAGTCACCATTTTGCCGGTCTCGCTCTGATGAACATACGGCACAGGATTAGGGTGCGACATGTTAAAGTCTTTGTCGGCCGCAAAAAAGGCAAATTTTTCCGTTGGCGAAGTGTGGCAAACCGTGATGTCGTCATTCTGTGCGGTCGCCAAAAGGACTGCTCCGCAAAGAAGGAAAGTGAGTTGAAATTTTTTCATAGTGTGATAAGTTAAGTTTTTAATTTTTTAGTTGACCGGTTAATACCCGATCGTAGGTTATATAATCTGTATTTACGGGTTCAAATCCACGTTCGCGCAAAAGCATGGCTACCTGACCCCGGTGATACGACCCATGATTAACAAGATGAATCAGGATTTGTTGCACATTGGTCTCAAAATAATCGCCCACATAATTTCTATACTTAAGAACTCGGTCAAAATTTTCATTCTCGTTAAGAAAGGCCATCCATAAGGTATCAGCCTCGTCAATCATTTTTACTAAAGAGGCAACATCATACTTTTGCCAAAGTTCATACTGGCTTTTGGGTAAGTCTTTAATGCGGTTGAGCCAGATAAAGTTGGCACTCACCAAATGGCTCATCACCATAAGTATTTTTTCGTCACTTACCGATTGCCGTTTTATACAATCAATTACCTTGCGGTTGGCCCAGGCATTAAACTCATACCATTTTAAAAAGAATTCCTTCATGCGTAGCTTAGCTTTAAATTCGATCCTTATGAAAGTGAGTACAATTTACGGGGTTTATTTTATACTTGTCGCTTGTCTATCGAACCATTCAGCAATTAGTCAAAATAAATATCCCACAGCAGATATTGAGCCTTACTTAGATCTGTCGTTTACACAAGCCGAAAGGGACTCCTTGTTACGAGGTCTTGAGGACTATCAAAAATCATTTCAGGCCATTCATCAATTCAAACTAGCCAACAGCACGAGCATGTCATTAGTATTCGATCCCATCCCTACGGGTATGCAGATTGAAACTGTTCAAAAGTCAATTGATTGGGGCTTACCTAAAGCCGTTACCTTGCCAGTCAATAAAGAAGAACTTGCTTTTTATCCCGTTTATAAATTGGCCGTACTTCTCAAGAATAAAAAGATAACCTCTACCGAACTTACCAAACTCTATTTAGCACGCATAAAAAAATATGCCGATACCCTACAGTGTACTATAACCTTATTAGAAACTACAGCGCTGACACAAGCAAAAAAAGCAGATGATGAAATTGCTAAAGGAAAATATCGTGGGCCGTTGCATGGCATTCCTTACGGGATAAAAGATTTGTTATCTGTTGAAGGGGTTGAAACAACCTGGGGGGCTGCACCTTACAAAGGTCAGGTGTTTAGTGAGACCGCTACCGTAGTAAAAAAATTAGAAGCTGCCGGAGCCGTGTTAACGGTTAAACTTACTATGGGTGCTTTAGCGATGGGCGATATTTGGTTTGGGGGTATAACAAAAAATCCATGGAACCTGAAAGAAGGATCGAGTGGATCAAGCGCTGGCTCGGCTTCAGCTACTGTTGCCGGACTTGTTGCTTTCGCGATTGGTACAGAAACATTGGGTTCAATCGTTTCGCCATCTACTCGTTGTGGTGCAAGCGGACTTCGTCCAACCTTTGGTCGTGTAAGTAAGTTTGGTGCCATGGCCTTAAGTTGGAGTATGGATAAAATTGGCCCAATCACGCGATCCGCTTTGGATTGCGCGATTGTGTTTGATGCCATTCGCGGAACCGATGGATTGGATAATCAGGTGCGCGATGCGGCATTTAATTATTCCGCAAAAACTGATTTGAAAAAATTAAAAGTAGGCTATCTCAAAACCTTATTTGATGCCACGTATTCAACCAAAGCAAATGATGAAAAAGCATTAGAAGCAATTAAGTCTTTAGGTATTGAACTTGTGCCCGTAGAATTACCGAGCGACATTCCGGTATCAGCCGTGCGTCTCATGCTTACCGCAGAAGCAGCCGCTGCCTTTGATGAACTCACACGTTCCAATCGCGACAGTCTTTTAGTAAATCAAAGTCGGTGGGCTTGGCCAAATTCATTTCGAACTGCGCGTTTTATTCCCGCGGTTGAATATATTAATGCTTCGCGGATTCGTCAGCAACTCATTCAGGAGTATTATGCAAAGACAAAAGATTTTGATGTTATCATTGCACCCAGTTTTGGTGGCACGCAAATGTTAACAACCAATCTCACCGGGCATCCGTGCATGGTGGTGCCCAATGGTTTTAATGACAAGGGAAGTCCAACCAGCATTTCCTTTTTAGGAAAGTTGTATGGTGAAGCCGCGATTATATCAATGGCCCACGCTTATCAACAAGTTAGTGAATGGGAGAATAAAGTGCCACCTGGGTTTAAGAATTAACTTAAACTCATTTGGACACACGCTCCAAATTCTTGTTTTGCTTAAAGTTCAAGTGGTAAACGAAATTAATTCTGTATTTTGTTAAATAATTAACCAGTCATGAAAACACTATTTACTGTATCCCTACTTTTTATTTCGATTCTTTCACACAGTCAACGGTTGATAGTTGAACAGCGAACTGTAAAAAACGAAGAAGGCAATGATCAAAACTCATGGACAGCCCGACTTGACGATGACATGAATACGTGCATGGATTCGTACGAAAATTTTATGAAAGAAAAGTTTCGGATTAAAGTGGAAAAAGAGGGAAAGAATATGGTGGTAGCTAAAAAAATTCAATTGGCTCAGCTTACTAATCTTAGAATGGATCAACTAACACTTTTTACTACTGAGGCCAGCGGCACAGCCGTTTCATTTATGTTTAGTTTAGGGTACGACATTCATTTGGGGTTGGATTCCTATCCCGATAATTTTAAGAGCGCAGAAGAGTTTGTAAAAGGGTTTGTTCGCTATCATTACGAAAGTTTGTATACAAAAAGAATGAAGGAGATTGAAGAGAAAATTAAAAGCAAACAAAGCGATATCGAATCAAACGGGAAGCGCACGGATCGCAACAATAAATCAATCGCAGATAACAATAAGGATGGAGGTGCCGAAAAAAACAAGGCAAAAAATGACAAGATGCTTCGCGAAAATGAGACCTACACTGAGGACAGCGCAACCAAGCGTAGAGAAATTACGGATCTAGAAGGTGAACTAAACAAGCTTAGCGAGAGTCTTAAAAAGGTAAAAGAGTTTAACTAAGGCTAGGTATTCTCCCCGAGCACATCATCCTCCTCAAGAGACGATGCTTAACACTGTGAATGGTGCCGTCTGGATTTAAGAATTTTTAAAATTTTGAATTTTCAGGTAAGTAGCACTTCGCCAAAACCATTCAAAGATTCCATACCTAAAGCGCTTTAACCACCATTTGCTAAATTGTATTTGTACTATAAACAGCACGATGCTAATACCCACGGAAGCCAGCGCTCCTATTTCACCCAACAAACCAAATCCAATTCCGAAGAATAAAAACACCCCAAAAAGTGTTTGCATCAAATAGGTGGTTAACCCCATACGTCCTACTTCATAGAAACACATCAATCTGTTTTTCCATTTTTCTTTTTGAAAGAGCATGATTATTCCAGCTACGTAAATGACGGATAAAGCCAGGTTGAAGACATCAAATACAAAGCCGCCTACTAACCACGAAACAAGATCAGGCAATTTAATGCCGAGCCCTTCGGCTCCTCCAAAAAAAAGTACAGAAAAAATAACTAATCCCAAGATCAGCCACAGCGATTGCTTTAAAAGTTTCTTAAATAATGGAATGTTCTCCAGCCATTTTTCAAAAATTCTCTTTCGGCCTGCATATAAACCCAGCAGGAATAAACCCATCGTTATATAAATACGGCCCGAGGCTACTTGAAATTTATATTTGAAATCAAACTCACCCAAGTTTGCTTTAAGTACTTCAAAATAACTTCCAGTCTTAACCGCAGTATAATAAATTTCATTCTCCGCGTTGCTGCCACCAAATTTAGATTCAATGCTCTCTTGCTCGGAAACCGGTTGAAACACCTCAACGCCTCGCACTATGGCTGAAGGAACATTAATAACAAGTAACAACGCAACAATCAATAAAAGTCTATCGGGCAGCTTATAACAAATTAAGAGTCCTACTCCCAGCATCGCATAGATGGTGAGTATATCACCACGATAATGGAGATGATGAACAAATCCAATCAAACCAAGAATAATCAAACGCCAAAAAAACCGCATGAAAAAACTAATGCTGGAGTCACTCTTTGAGAGTTGTAGAAAAAAACTCAGCCCAAAGAGAAAAGAAAAAATCATAAAAAACTTACCAGAGATAAGCACTCCAATAAAGCCCATGATAATCTCATCGCCTAAAAAATGAACATTAAAATTAGCATGACTTTCCGGATGGGCACCCGCATAATATTGTTCTGAAAAATGAACCATGATAATTCCCAAAAGGGTAAAGCCGCGAAGAATATCAATAATTTCTATCCGCGATTGGGTTGATGTTGCTGCCATTAATTATAGTTATGTAGTTCGTAATTAAATGACAATTTCAATCTGCTTTACCCCAGGTGGCACATCGAAAATATCATTTTGACACCCGCTCCAATCCTTCCTTTGCTTCCTTCAACGTAGCATCACCCTTAATGGCTGACTCATAAAGCTTTTTCGCTTCTAATTTTTTCCGCTTTTTTCCATAATCTGTCCCAAACGCATATTGGCCCCGGCATGACTAGGCTCATTCTGCTTAGGGGTGTGGGTTAGATACTTTCTAAGGCATTCCTCCCTCGGCTAAGCCGCAAGCCAGATAGGGCGCTGGTTTTACCGATTTGATAGGTTGCTAACATATTGCCACTATAAGTTTTCAGTGACTCCTCGAATAGATTAAATGCCTTATCATATTGTTTCTGTCCTACATAGTAATTTGCCAAGGCAATAACAAAAGTTGGATTCGCTTTAGCCATCGCGATATATTCCTTTTCAGCTTCAACAAATCTCTTTTCTCGGTAATAGATGTTACCTAATTGACGATGGCCTTCAGCCGGGCTTAACTTAATTATTTCATTGGCTATCTCGATGGCTTTGTCAACGCTGCCTCCCACAATGGCTGGCGCTTGTAAATAATAAAGAATTAGAGATTCGCGAGGCTCTATGTATTTAGAATCAAGCACAACAGCACGTTCCCACGCATTTTTCATTTTAGGGGCAAGCATGCCTTGCTTCAAAAAGTTAGCATCTCCGGCCATCGCCCCCAAGGTGTTACCATACCAATTATAGTATTCTGCACTTTGATTGTTTGCCTCAATAGCTTCTTCAAAGAATTCTTCGGCAGCATCATAGTCCTTTTCGTCATAGGCAATGCGCCCTAAATAAAATTGGGCGGCCGCATAATCTTTTGTCCTTTTTTATAGTAGCAAGAGCTTTCTTGGCTTCCGGATTGTTGTGTTGCTCCCATAATTTTTTTCCTTGCTCCACGGTTTGGCCACTCGCAGCCATGGTGAAGAATAGGAAAACGGTAATTATTCGAATCATGTTATCTCTGTTAATGAAGTATTGAAACACAATAGTCAAAGAAAGTTCCACAAAATCCTATTGTCAATTGCTGAACTGTTGAACCTTGTTACCGAATTGAATAAATCACTCTTAGAGATGTTACGTGTTTCGGTAACAATTTTCCCGAAAAAACTTTAGTTTCGTACAACTTTGTAGTAGATAAAGGCAGTGTACGTTTAAAATGAAGTTAAAGCTCACATCAATGAAAGTCAAAACGTTTCTTTTACTCATCTTATTTATAAGCTTTAGTAGTGTGGCTTTCAGCCAGGAGAAAACTACACCCAATATCATTCTCATTTTTTTAGATGATATGGGAAACGGTGACTTGGGTGTTACCGGTGCGCTGGAATATCAAACGCCTAACATTGATCGCCTGGCGCTTGATGGACTTCGGTTCACCAATTTTCTTTCGGCACAAGCGGTTTGCTCTGCTTCGCGTGCGGCCATCCTTTCAGGCTGTTATCCTAATCGTATAGGAATGTCGGGGGCCTTGTTTCCCAATAGCAAGGTTGGATTGAATGCTGACGAAACCATTTTACCTGAATTGTTAAAGCAGAAGGGGTATGCAACATCAATTATAGGCAAATGGCATTTGGGTGATAGTCGTGAGTTTCTTCCGAGGCAACATGGCTTTGATGAATTTTTTGGATTGCCGTATTCAAACGACATGTGGCCGATCGGCTATCAAGGCGAGCCTGCTACCGATTGGCGCAAGGATGCATTCCCTCCATTATTCATTATAGAAGGCGATGAGAAAAAGACTCCGGTTAAAACACTGGAAGATCAGGCCCAACTTACACGTTTATATACTGAACAGGCTGTTGATTTTATTACGCGTAAAAAAGATAAACCTTTCTTTCTTTATCTACCGCACTCCATGCCGCATGTTCCTATCAATGCTTCGGCTGCCTTTAAAGGAAAAAGCAAACAAGGTTTGTATGGCGATGTAATGATGGAAATTGATTGGTCTGTTGGTGAAATCCAGAAAGCATTAAAAGCAAATGGCATTGAAAACAACACGCTGATTATTTTCACCAGCGATAACGGACCGTGGTTAAACTACGGAAATCATGCCGGATCGACCGGAGGTTTGCGCGAAGGTAAGGGCTCCTCCTTTGAAGGTGGTATGCGTGTGCCGTGCATTATGTATTGGCCCCAACAAATAAAGGCGGGCGCAATCAGTAACAGTCTTTCCAGTACACTTGATATCTATCCTACGCTGGCGGAATTATTAAGTCTGAAACTACCTGCAAAGAAGATAGATGGAGTTAGTTTAATGCCCATACTAAAAGGTGATGTGACCTCACAACCCAGAAAAGAATTTTATTATTACTACCGCGCTAACAGTTTAGAGGGTGTGCGAAAAGATGACTGGAAATTAGTGCTCGCACATCCTGGCCGTACGTACGAAAATTTCGAAACTGGCATGGATGGATTCCCTGGTAAAGTAGAAGAGAATTCTTCGCTCAAGCAGGGATTGTATGATCTTAGGCGCGATCCAGGCGAACGCTATGATTTACAAAATCAGTTCCCTGAAATTGTAAAGGAATTATTGCTAATGGCTGATAAAGCCCGCGCTGATTTGGGCGATGATCTTGTTCAGGCTAAAGGGGCTAATCGTAGACCTGCGGGTAAAAAGGATTGAAAATCATTTTGTTTGCAAGATGCGACTTGAAAATTTTTGATCTATCGTTACAATAAATCAATACTAATCTACGACCTATAATCTGGAATAGATGGGATCGGTACTAATTGTTCTACCTTCGTCCCTCTATTTTAATTTTACGTTAACCCTAAACAAATACAGCTATGAAAAAGAAAATCTTTACTGGTATTGGAATTGTTGTCATTCTATTTGTGGTCTGGGCGGTATACGGTCTCTTTTTTGCTCCCAAAGCGAGTCCCAATAAAACTACCGAGTTTAGTGGCAATGGCTTGGAGATTAAAGTGACATACAGTCAGCCCTCTAAAAAAGGCAGATTAATTTTTGGAGAAGAGAAAGACGGAGCCTTACAACCTTATGGAAAGTATTGGAGATTAGGCGCCAACGAGGCAACTGAAATTACTTTTAGTAAGAATATAAATTTTGGAGGTAAGCCTGTGAATGCGGGAACATACCGTATGTATGCTGTGCCAAACGCTACAACCTGGCAAGTTTCTTTGAATAGTGAAGTGGGAGTTTTCTTTGGCATTGGCGAGCCGGACTACGATTTAGATGTAGCCAAGGTTGAGGTTCCTGCACAAACAGCGGCTTCAGAAACTGAACAGTTCGTAATTAATTTTAGTAATGATTCCACTACGGTTAATATGGACTTCGTTTGGGATAAGGCATTGATACGTATCCCTATCATCGTTCAATAATTTTATTAATGAGGCTGTCTTAAAAGTTTTGAGGCAGTCCTTTTTCAGCCCATGAAAAATCTTCTTAAAAAGAAACGAGTAATTATTCCCGTTATCTTGATCTCATTGCTGATTGCCTATTGGATTATTGGTAAGATTCAATATCGCATGAATGTAATGGACGTGGAAGAGTATGAGCCTATCTCAACGCTGGTAGTTCCAAAACATGAATTGAAGCGCGCGAAATTTCCTTTTATCGATGTCCACAATCACCAATGGACAATGCCTGTCCAGGATCTCGATAAATTGATAAAGGAAATGGATTCGCTCAACATGGGAGTGATGGTAAACCTGAGTGGCTTTCGTGGAAAATATTTAGACTGGTCGCTCGACAATGTGAACGAGAATTATCCTAATCGGTTTATTCTCTTTCTCAATATCAATTTCGAAAATCTGGATGATGAAGGCTGGCCAAACGAAACTCTTTCGATGATGGAAGAAGCCGTAAAGCAAGGCGTCCGCGGGTTGAAAGTTTATAAGGGCTTTGGTCTTACTGATAAAGACAATGATGGAACCCGGATAGCAATTGATGATCCGCGGGTCGACCCGATCTGGGCTAAATGTGGCGAACTAGGTATCCCTGTTTTGATTCACTCGGGCGAACCAAGTTCCTTCTGGAATCCAAAAGATAAACACAATGAGCGCTGGCTCGAGTTAAAACAAGAACCTAGCCGCTATCGCGATCCTTCCAAAGTACCCCCTTTCGAGCAAGTGATGAGTGAACAGCATCATGTTTTTAGAAAACATCCCAACACAAAATTTATTAACGCGCACCTGGGTTGGTTTGGTAATGATTTAGAACGATTAGGGAAACTCTTTGATGAAATGCCCAATGTGTATACAGAACTGGGAGCCGTGTTGGCGGAGCTTGGCCGGCAACCGAAATTCGCAAGAGCTTTTTTAATAAAATATCAGGACCGGGTACTGTTTGGAAAAGACACCTACAAAATGGAAGAATACTACACGTACTTTCGCGTACTCGAAACAGGTGATGAATATTTTGATTACTACCGCAAGCGTCACGCACATTGGAAAATGTACGGTCTCGAATTACCCGATACCGTACTCAAAAAGATTTATTATCAAAATGCACTTCAGGTGATTCCGGGTATTGATTCAACCCTTTTTGTTCAACATTAATTTTGATCAACAAATCGGTGAGCTTTTTGAATGATGTGGGTGATTTCCCAAATCAATACATCTCACGCAAAGAACGCAAAGATAATCTACGCCAAGATTAGTGCTCCAAATATTCCTTCATTCTTTGTTCAAGTATCTACTCCGTTCGCAAGCACTTCACCGGATTTACTCTTGCCGCTTTGATAGCTTGTGAGGCAACCGTTATCCAGGCAATGAATAAAGCAATCATACCCGCTAATAAGAAATACCAGATCTCTAAATCAATGTGAAAAACAAATCGCTTCAACCATTCATCAAGTAAGTAATAACTAACCGGCAAACCGATAGCAATAGAAATCAACACCATAATAGTAAAATCGCCCGATAGCAATAAAACAATATTGGTTGAAGAAGAACCCAATGCCTTTCGGATGCCAATCTCTTTCAACCTGCGCTCGGCTGTGAAGGCGGCCAATCCAAAAAGTCCTAAGCAAGAAATCAGAATCGCCATGGTAGCAAAGTAAAACGACAAAGAGGCTACCCGTTGCTCCGCTGCATATTGCTGTGCATACTCCTGATCTTGAAATTGATACTCAAATGTGAAGCCCGGATTGAAATCGCGGTAAAATTTATCCAGCGCAGCAAGCGTTTCTTTCTCTTTCCCCGCTTCTAACCGAATCATAATATTCCAGGTGTTATTGGGGCTTATCCGAAAGAACAATGGATTGACTGCATCATGTAAGGATTGAAAATGGAAGTCCTTAACAACGCCAATAATTTGAAGATCATATTGATCCCAGAGCTTAATAGTTTTGCCAATTGGATTTTCGAGGTTCATTACGCGAATGGCCGCTTCATTAAAAATAATTTTCGTGGTGTCCGATCCGTATTCTTCTGAATACGTCCGGCCTTCCGACATTACGACACCAAGTGTTTCTAATAATCCATAGTTTGCACCCACATTCTCAAACAAAATATTGTCTTCCGGATTTTTACCATCCCACTCAAGACCACTGGTGTTATTGTTGCGTCCTAACAAACTATGCCCAATACTCGCAGCACTCACCACCCCAGGCATCCTGCGTACTTCTTTTAAAAAAGTCTCACGACTGGATTCTACTTTTCCTTCTATTGGAAATTGAATGAGATGCTCTTTTGTATAGCCGAGATTTTGAGTTTGCACGTAATCGATCTGTCGGTAGATCACCAGCACGGATACAATCAAAATCACGGAAAGTAAAAATTGAAAAACCACCAAGCCTTTGCGCGCCCACAACTCTCCCCAAGAGCCACGAACTTCCCCTTTCAACACAGCTGCAGGTCTAAATCCCGAAAGGTAAAGAGCCGGATAACTGCCTGCGATTATGCCCGTGAAAAGTGTTATACCCGTTAACCACATTAATAGTTGTGGATCAATTAAGTTAAGCACAATCTTTTTATCGGTGATGATATTGAATTGGGGAAGCAGCATCCAAACCATCAACAGCGAAAGCAAAACAGAGAGAATTGTCATCACTAATGATTCACTTATGTATTGAGTGATTAACGAAGTGCGTTGCGCTCCTACCGATTTCTTTATTCCAACCTCCTTTGCTTTTCGTGAAGCGCGAGCTGTCGACAAGTTCATGAAGTTGATGCATGCAATAATTAATATAAAGATGGCTATTACTGAAAAGAGCTGAACATATTCAATGCGCCCACCAGACTGAACACCATTTTCAAAGCGACCATGCAGGTAGCGATCTGAAAATTTCTGGACGAAAAGTGAAACATTCGAATCATCCGGGTCTTTACTCTTAACAAAGTCTTTTATCTTTTCCGAGAAAGCAACCGGATCAGTTCCTTCACGTAAAATAATATAGGAAGACGGACCATTATTTCCCCATTCGGTTACCCACTCATTATCAAGTTTGAATTCCTCGAACGATAAAACAAAATCAAACTGAAAAGAAGAATTAATAGGCAGGTTTTCAAAAACTCCGGACACGGTAAAATTTTTATTGTGCTGCAACTCCACAATCTTACCCACCGCGTTTTCATCTGTACCAAAAAGGCGAACCGCTAAATCTTTTGAGATAACCATGGATAGCTGGTCTTTTAAAACCAAGTCGGCATTGCCTTGCAAAAGATTAAATGAAAAAATATTGAAGTAGTCTTCGCCCACATAATAGCCCTTTGCTTTTACGTTGTTATCTTTCACGGAAAGCGTGAATGAATTTATCCAGGTCGTAGTGGCAGCATATTCAACTTCGGGCAATTCTACTTTCATCGTTTCGGCTAAAATACCTGGAGTTGAGGTGGTCGTCATCAGCTCGTCCGCATATTTCTGATGCTCCATCACCTGATAAAGTCGCGCATCTTTTTCATGAAACTTATTCATGCTCAGTTCATCGCGCACCCACAAATAGATTAACAACGTGCAAACAAGCCCCACAGCCAAACCAATCAGGTTTATAAAAAAATAGCCTTTAGCACGCAAAAAATTGCGGTAAATGAGAAGGAGATTGTGTTTGATCATGGTGCCTGAATTAAGAAAACGCAACAAAAAGACAATACTGGAGGATAAACGTTGCAGGTAATACCATCTATTTTATAAATGGTTACAAACTATAATTCCATTATCTTCGTTGCACTATTATGAAAAATCTACTTACCCTACTTGTCTTCTTGGCTGGGATACAAATCACACATGCACAGGTTATCGGCAATCCATTTCCTGATATGGAGGCTGAAACCGTAGAGGATAAAAAAGTAAATCTTCCGACCGATACGAAGGGCAAGTACACGTTGCTAGGTCTTGCCTATTCTAAGAAGTCTGAGGACGAGCTAAATACCTGGTTTAGTCCGGTCTACAACAAGTTTATTAAAAAAGCTACAGGTTTAATGGCGGGTATGGGGTATGATGTGAACGTGTATTTTGTACCCATGTTTACCGGTGTAAATGCTGCCGCAACAGGAACCGCTAAAAAGAAAGCACTAAAAAATGTAGATCCTGTTTTATTGCCTTACATTTTATTTTACAAGGGTGAATTGAAAACGTATAAAGAAGCACTTGACTTTGAAAAGAAAGACATTCCTTTTTTTTTTCGTGCTCGATGCAGAGGAAAAATTGTTTATGCTACCTCGGGGCGTTTTAGTGAAGCCAAACTCGGTGAATTAGAAGATTCTATTGAAGACTAAACGTTCGCAACTCTTCTTTTACAAATAGTTCTTTTCAGAATATTGCAATCTCCTTCCAGATGTTGAGAATCGTTAAAAGATACGTTCCTTATACTCAACAACTTGGCTTAGCCATTTCCGTTGCTGGCCTTGTAGGATACTATGCTGATTATTCGAGTCTAAAAACACTACTCGAAGCAGGGCTTTTACTTCTTTCTCTCTCTTACTTTCTCTGGGCATTTCTTCCTGTGAATATACCGCCTCATAGTGAGCCGAATGTTTATGCTACGCTGGCTCATAAACTAATATACATAAGTTGTTCGGTTAGGTTAATGGGAGCGCTCCTTTCTGTTTTAAAGAAAAACGGCCATCATGAAATTGCCTTGGTGGGCGGCATTTCACTTATGATCGCCTTGGGCAGCACTATTATTTTAATGATTAGAAAACGCGAACATTATGTAACCCTGCGCGATGCATTCATCAGGGGTATCTCTTCTGCTTTGCTGGCTCTTCTGGCCTTAGCCTTACATTAAGTCAAAAACTATTTGTTAGTTGTTAATCAAGGTTTGAATAATTACCTTCATTGACATTTTATCTTTATGGATATTCTTATACTGCTCGCGTTGGCTCTTGCCCCTGGTGTTGCTATTGGAGTTTATATCTACTTGAAAGATCATCATGAACGCGAACCGGTTGGTCTGTTAATCCGAAGTTTCTTTTTTGGCGTACTCAGTATTTTTGTCACCCTTTTAATCAGTCGGGTAATCGGTTTATTCGTCACCATTGACGAGACCAGTGTAAGCGACCAAGCGGTATCTGCTTTCTTAATCGTTGCCCTGGTTGAGGAATTCAGCAAGTTCATTTTTGTGCGGGGCATTCTGTACAACAACAAACATTTTAACGAGCCTTTTGATGGCATTGTGTATTCGGTGATGGTAGGTATGGGTTTCGCCACCTTTGAAAATATTCTTTATGTAGTAGATGGGGGCATTGGTACGGCTTTGCTGCGCATGTTAACGGCTGTACCCGCACACGCCACTTTTGCTGTGCTAATGGGCTACTACTTGGGCAAAGCAAAGTTTGAACACAAAAAATCTTATTACGCGTTGCATGCTTTGGGTGTTGCCGCACTTTTTCACGGTGCTTATGACTATTGCCTATTTATTTCTTTCGTTCCGGGTATTGTTTTTGGAGCCCTTATTTCGCTAGTGGTTGGTATTTGGCTCTCAAAAAAAGCAATTCAAATTCATCAATTGGCTTCTCCCTTTATAGCTAAGCCCATAGCCAATGGTAGTTTGGCTGATCATCCAGACTCTAATATTAATAAACCGATCAGTTAATAAACATGCTTAAACTAATCAGAGATAAAAATGATTCGAGGTGCGCTAGGTGATAGATACAAGGAAACGCTAACAAACTTTCGCTTTCGCGGAAAAGAGCCCGGCCGCTTAGAGAATTTTAGCGATGCGGTTTTCGCGCTTGCTATTACTTTACTCCTAATTTCCACCAGTCCACCTACTAACTTTGATCAGATCAAAATTTTCATTTTTGATCTGATCCCGTTCACCTTATGCATCACACTCATCATTCTTATTTGGAATGAGCATTTTGTCTTTTTCTACCGTTATGGTTTACGTAATGGGGCTGTTATTGCCTTAAATACCCTCTTTCTAATTATCGTGTTATTCTATGTTTATCCACTCAAGTTTCTGACCCGATTAATTTTAATACCCATCTCTTACCTGATTGATCATGACGGATTGAAGAATGCTTTAATGGGCAGCATCAAGCATGAAGATATGGCCGACTTAATGATCATTTATGGTCTGGGTGCCGCCAGTGTTTTCCTGGTCCTGGTAGGCATGTATCGGTATGCCCTAAAGCAAGCTGATGAACTTGAGCTTACTGTGGTTGAAAATTTGATACCCGAATGAGCATTCGGGCTAATATCTTCATGGCAGTTATTCCCATAATCTCGGTGTTGATTGCAATTATCTTTCACTCGCATGAGTTCGCAGGTCTGTTTGCCGGACTAACCTATGTCATTTATACTCCAGTTATGATGCTCCACGGTAAATCGGTAGATCGAAAGCGAATAAAACTTCTTAACCCTTTTTCTCCTACTGAATTAATGGATGGGATAGTTGAGAATAAAGACGAGCTTGAGATTTAAATTAAATCACATCAATCTGACCGCGCAAAATATCTTCTAACGTGTCGCGCCTGCGTATAAGCTTTGCTTCGCCATTCAATATCAGAACTTCAGCCGGCTTGAATCTCGAATTATAATTTGACGCCATAGAATAGCCATAGGCGCCAGCATTTTTGATAGCAATTAAATCCCCCTCGCGCACCTCGTTTAATTTTCTATCTGCGCCAAGCGTATCGGTTTCACAAATATTGCCAACTACAGTATACACTTTTTGTGAGCCTGCTGGGTTAGAGATATTAACAATCTCATGATAGGCATCATACATCATCGGACGAATGAGTTGGTTGAGTCCTGAATTAACCCCGACAAAAGTCACGGAGGGTGTTGACTTAACCACATTGGTTTTTGTGATAAGAGTACCCGCTCCACTAACCAAATATTTGCCGGGCTCAATCCACAATTCTAGTTTACGACCGTAGCTCAAATAAAATTCCTTAAACGCCTTGCCCAACTTTAAACCAAGATCGTAGACGTTGGTTACCATATCGCCCTCTTTATAGGCGACTTTAAACCCACCACCGAAGTCAATGAACTTTAGTGCTGGAAAATCGCGGGCGATACCAAAAAGAATTTCAGCCATTTTTAGAAACACATCCGTTTCGGTTATCTCAGAACCGGTATGAATGTGCAATCCATTAATAATGATGTTATGTTTTTGTGCCAACTCCATAATCTGCGGAAGCTGGTACACAGAGATTCCAAACTTTGAATTACTATGACCTGTCGAAATCTTGTAATTACCCCCAGCCATTATGTGTGGATTGAGGCGTACACAACATGGATAGGTATTACCGTATTTCTTCCCAAACTTTTCGAGCACCGATAAATTATCGAGGTTAATGTTAAGGCCTAACGATACACCTTCCACAATCTCTTCAAAGTCAACACAGTTTGGGGTGTACATGATTTCGTGTGCTGGAAATCCTGCACCTAGTGCCAGGTGTGCCTCCTGCAAAGAGACCACATCAACGCCTGCTCCGTGCTTCTTTAATAATTTTAAGATTGAAATATTGGTGAGCGCTTTGGCGGCATATTTTATTCGCACATCGGTATCCGAAAAAGCATTCTTTAGGCTTTTCAGCTGTTCGATAATTTTCGAAGCGTCATAGACATAAAGAGGCGTGCCGAACTCTTTGCAGATATCGGCCACATTAAGCCCTTGAATCGTGTATGTTCCGTTGGTTAGTTCCATAAGAAATAAAGGTCAAATATATCAGTTGAAATTCTATCTCAGCATGTTATCCACTCACTTTATTTAATGGGGGTTGTTATCTTCGCACAATGAAATTGTTTTATCGACAATCAGGTGCCGGCAAACCCTTGATCATTTTGCATGGATTGTTTGGCTCGTCCGACAATTGGTTTTCACTGGCCAAAGTATTTGCCGAAAAGTATACGGTGTATTTAGTTGACCAACGAAATCACGGACAATCGCCACAAAGTGATGATTTCAATTATAAACTTCTGGCTGATGATCTCTATTCCTTCATCAAAGAACATAAGCTAGATAAACCAGATATTATAGGTCATTCGATGGGCGGCAAAACTGCTATGAATTTTGCGGTTAAGTATCCTGATCAATTAGGGAAACTAATTATAGTTGATATCGTACCTAAAGCCTATCCTGTACATCACGATCATATTTTAGACGGGCTTCATGATATCGACATCGATGCGCTAACATCCCGCAGTGAAGCGGACACGCTTTTAAGTAAGCAGGTGCCCGAACCTGAAGTGCGGCAATTTTTACTCAAAAATCTTTATCGGACTTCCGAGGGAAAATTTCAATGGCGGATTAATCTTCAAGCTATTGATAATCATATTGAGGAAATGGGAGACGGGATGCAGTACCCGGGTACTTTCGAAGGCCCCACCTTGTTCATCAATGGAGCTCGCTCCACTTATTTTAAATCGGGCGATGAGTCTCTTATTATTTCTTTATTTCCATCGGCCAAAATTATTACACTCAACACCGGGCACTGGGTACAGGCTGAAAATCCGGAGGAGTTTGCCAAGGCAGTTTTTTCTTTTTTAAGTACTGAGTAATGGCTTCTCCCGGTAAATTATATCTCATTCCCAATGTTATTTCTGATTCAACACAGGAAAAAGTAATCCCGGCATCCGTAAACGAAATACTTCCTCAGATCACACACTTTCTTGCTGAAGAGATTCGAACCGCCCGCAGGTATCTAAGTAGTCTTAAAATATATGACTCAATTGAAGCCTTGCATTTTCAAGTATTGAATAAGGACACTTCTCCTATAGAATTGTCAATCTTAATGAAGCCAATTCTTGATGGTCATAACGTTGGAGTAATTTCCGAATCAGGCTGTCCAGGCATTGCCGACCCGGGGGCATTAGCTGTGGAGTATGCTCATCAACATAACATTCAGGTTGTGCCGTTGGTCGGCCCCTCTTCAATTCTATTGGCGTTGATGGCTTCGGGGTTAAATGGACAGCAGTTTGCATTTCATGGCTATCTGCCTATTGAAGAAAAGGAAGCCACCAAGGTTATTAAAGAACTGGAAAGCGAATCAAAACAAAGAATCAAACGCAAATCTTCATTGAAACACCCTACCGTAACAATTCAATCTTTGCTAATCTATTAAAAACACTCCATCCACAGACAAAGCTAACGGTTGCATTAGACCTTACCGGAGCTAACGAAACGGTTCTTACTGAATCCATCGCAGCATGGAAAAATAAAAAACCAAATTGGCCAAAAACACCATCCGTATTTTTGTTTCTGGCTTAAATCAGCAGGCAATCGCTTGCTTTATTGTCTTACTTATTATCTTTGCCCCCTTAATTGAATCTATAACAAACTATGCCATACTTATTCACTTCCGAATCGGTTTCTGAAGGTCACCCAGACAAAGTTGCCGATCAAATCTCTGATGCCCTCATCGACTATTTTTTAGCCTATGATGCTAACAGTAAAGTTGCCTGCGAAACCTTAGTAACTACCGGCCAGGTGGTACTTGCCGGAGAAGTTAAATCTGAAGCTTACCTGGACGTGCAGGAAATCGCACGCGAGGTGATCAGAAAAATTGGTTACACAAAAAGTGAGTATATGTTTGAGGCTGATAGCTGTGGTATCTTCTCCGCTATTCATGAACAATCTGCTCATATTAATCAGGGTGTTGAGCGTAAGAAAAAAGAAGATCAGGGTGCTGGCGATCAGGGAATGATGTTCGGTTATGCTACCAACGAAACAGATAATTACATGCCGTTACCCTTGGAACTTGCGCATTTGTTATTGAGAGAGTTGGCGGTTATCCGTAAAGAAGGAAAAGTGATGACGTATTTGCGTCCTGATGCCAAGTCGCAGGTAACTATTGAATATAGCGATGATAATAAACCCCAGCGCATTGATGCAATCGTAATCTCCACCCAGCATGACGATTTTGCTAAGGATGCTATCATGTTGAAAAGATTAAGGATGATGTGATTAACATCCTGGTACCGCGCATCATGAAAAAATTACCAAAGCGGACTCAAAAGTTATTCAGCAATGAAATCAAATACTTTGTAAACCCAACCGGTAAGTTTGTGATTGGTGGTCCGCATGGCGATACTGGCCTTACCGGAAGAAAAATTATTGTTGACACGTATGGTGGAAAAGGCGCTCACGGTGGAGGTGCATTTTCAGGTAAAGATCCTTCAAAGTAGATCGCTCCGCTGCCTATGCAACACGGCATATTGCAAAAAATTTGGTGGCTGCCGGTGTGGCCGATGAAGTCTTGGTGCAAGTGGCTTATGCTATTGGGGTCGCCAAACCTGTAGGCTTATATGTAAATACATATGGAACTTCTAAAGTAAAAATCACCGATGGCGAGATCGCCAAGAAGATTGAGAAGATCTTTGATATGCGCCCCTACTTTATTGAAGAGCGTTTCAAGTTGCGCACACCTATCTATTCAGAAACTGCTTCCTACGGCCACATGGGTCGTGAGTCTAAAATAGTTGAGAAGGTTTTTAACAAAGGCAAGAAAAACGAAAAGAAGGTGAAGGTAGAATTATTCCCCTGGGAAAAGCTCGATCATACAGAAGCCATTAAAAAGGCTTTTAAACTGAACTAAAAAAAAAGAGGGCTCCGATTTGGAGCCCTCTCTTTTTATTGGAGTCACGCTGTATTAAAAGCGTGCTTCTTGTTCTTTTACTTTAAATTTTTTGAGCTGCACCCGTAAGGCCTCTGTGGCCATATCGGTAGCTGCTTCAAACGACTTAGCCTGTTCTTTGGCAAACAAGTTTTGACCCGGCACATTCAGTTTTATTTCTACTGTTTTGTTTTCGATCCCTTCGTTATTCAGTCTCAAAAACACCTCGCCATCTACCATGCGATCATAAAATGTCTCGAGCTTATCCACTTTCCTCTGGATAAAATCGATAAGTTTCTGATCGGCATCAAAATGAATGGAATGTACTTGCAATTTCATAAGAACATATGTTAAAGGTTGAACATAAAATTTAGCCGGAATTCTTTTGACCTCCGGTGGGCCATTTGTTATTCGCGATCCTTACGCTTTGGGATGCGCCTGATCAAATACTTTTTTCAATTTCTCCATCGAATTATGCGTATACACCTGTGTGGCGGCCAGACTGCTATGCCCAAGTAAATCTTTTACGGCATTAATCTCAGCTCCTTTATTAAGCAAGTGAGTCGCATACGTATGCCGAAGCACATGCGGACTCTTTTTTTTCCACAGAGTAAATAACTTCATATACTTTTTAACCGTGCGATTTACCAGCATCGGATATAACGGTTCACCCGAATCAGTTACCAACAAATATCCGTGTTCTTTCTTTTCCACTTCCTTATTTCTTATTTGAACATAGTCTCTAATTAATTGTACGAGTTGCATAGAAAACGGGATGACTCTTTCCTTATTTCTTTTTCCTAAAACCCGAAGCGTACGATCGGATAAATTGACATAGCTCTCTTTCAGGGTAATTAATTCTGCAAGACGCATGCCCGTACCATAAAACATTTCGAGTACTAATCGATCACGAGTCCCTTCATAACCCTCAGGAAACATAACGTTGTCCAATAGCTTTACGATATCCAGCTCATTTACAAAATGTGGAAGTTTCTTTTGTGTTTTAAGAATCTTGATTTTTACCATCGGGTCGGCAGAAATAATTTCTTGTCGCATCAAAAATTTATAATAGGATCGTAAGCAAGCTATTTTTCGGTTGATCGATCGGCTATCCAATTTTGCCTCAACCAAACTTACCACCCAAGAGCGAACCAGACTATAATTTGCTTCCTGTATGGCTGTGCCGGAGAATTCTGATTCAAGATATTTCTGAAATTGGGTTAGGTCAGTTTGATAGGATTGAATCGTTTTAGGACTGTAACGTTTCTCGAAATGAATAAACTTTAAGAATGTATCTATCATTACCTACACCTTCCCTTTCCGTGTACCTACAAGATAAAAAAAAATCCTCCGAGGCGAAAGCCTTCGGAGGATTGTTTACTAAAAGTATCTTATATCCTAATAATTGTCGGAAGCGTACATCTTTTGCTTGTATGCAGCTCGAATAACTTCGGTCCTTCTTTTTACAGATGGCTTGGTAAATGAAGTTCTCTCGCGCAAGGCTCTCAAAACGCCAGTCTTCTCAAACTTTTTCTTGAAGCGCTTAAGGGCTTTGTCAATCGATTCGTTCTCTTTGATGTTGATAATCAGCATTTTCTCTGTATTTTGGGCTGCAAATATAGAATTCTTTCTATCACTTACGCAAGTTTTTACTTTAAAATTGCCCTTGAAATCACCAATTTCTGGATTTCTGAGGTTCCTTCGCCAATTGTGCAAAGTTTTGCATCCCGATAATACTTCTCAGCCGGAAAATCTTTGGTGTACCCATAGCCTCCAAAAATTTGTACTCCTTCGGTTGCTACCTCCACTGCTATTTCAGAAGCATAAAGCTTTGCCATGGCAGACTCGCGGTTAACGCTCTTCCCTTTGTTCTTAAGATCGGCTGCGCGGTAAGTGAGCAAAGAGGCTGCTTCAATTTTGGTAGCCATTTCTGCCAACTTAAAAGATATCCCTTGAAACGCTGAAATGGGCTGATTGAATTGATGGCGCTCCTTAGAGTATTTCAGGGCAGCATCAAATGCACCTTGCGCTATGCCCAAACTTAGTGCAGCGATTGATATTCTTCCGCCATCCAATACTTTTAGTGATTGAACAAAGCCCTCGCCTTCCTCACCAATCACTTGACTTTTATGAATACGACAATCCGTAAAAATCAACTCAGTTGTCTCCGAGGCTCGCATTCCTAACTTGTTTTCCTTCTTACCAGCAGTAAAACCAGCCGTTCCCTTCTCTATGATAAAGGCCGTCATAGCATGTGAATCGCCAACCTTACCGGTTCGCGCAATAACAACAGCAACATTGCCCGATTTACCATGCGTGATGAAGTTTTTTGCTCCATTCAAAATATAATAATCACCATCTTTAATGGCAACCGTTCTCATATTACCAGCATCCGAACCTGTATTGGGCTCAGTAAGGCCCCACGCACCAATCCATTCACCTGAAGCCAGCTTCGGCAAGTACTTACTCTTTTGTTCCTCGTTTGCGAACTGCAGAATATGACCTGTACATAACGAGTTGTGTGCCGCCATAGATAAGCCAATGGACCCATCAATCCGGGCAACTTCTGCAATGGCCGTTACATATTCATGATATCCAAAGCCAGAGCCTCCATATTCTTCAGGAACAAGAACCCCCATCAATCCGAGTCCACCCATTTTTCTAAATAGATCGACAGGAAACTCCTGGCTTTCGTCCCACTTCATCATGTGCGGCTTGATTTCCTTTTCTCCAAAATCGCGCACCATTTGTGCAATCATTTTTTGATTCTCTGATACATCGAAACTCAAAACTTCATCTGCCACCATGTTCATTTTTATTAGACTTTATTGTTTAAGGATTGCAAATGTATTGGAAAAGAATTCAATACCCAAACAAGTGTTAGTTCGTGTTTGAAATTTCCCTAAATAACCCCAGTTTGATAATAAATCCTTGGTTTTAAAGGTTATTTTTGCGCCCACAAAAACGAAATCCCCTAAAAATGAAAATTGCTGTAGTGGGCACTGGATATGTAGGATTGGTTACTGGAACCTGCTTTTCAGAAACAGGAAACACGGTAACGTGCATAGATATCGATGCTGAAAAAGTAAAAAAGCTGAACAGTGGTAAAATAACGATCTATGAACCCGGCCTCGAATTATTATTTGAGCGAAATCTAAAACAAGGCCGACTTTCCTTTACCACCGATCTGAAGCAAGGCATTGCCAATGCACAAATCATTTTTTTAGCGCTTCCCACACCCCCTGGTGAGGATGGCTCGGCAGATCTAAAATATATTTTGGGTGTAGCAAAAGATTTAGGTCCTCTTTTGAAGGACTATACAGTCATAGTTGATAAGAGTACTGTACCGGTTGGCACCGCTGATCGGGTGAAAGAAAACATAGCTGCTGGGACTTCTGTCGAATTCGATGTTGTTTCTAATCCGGAGTTTTTACGCGAAGGAGTTGCCGTTGATGACTTTATGAAACCAGGCGCGTGTCGTAATTGGTACTTCATCCGCTCAGGCAAAAAAATAATGGAAACTCTTTACGCTCCCTTTGTTCGTCAAGGAAATCCGCTAGTGTTTATGGATGAGCGCTCCGCGGAGTTGACCAAGTATGCAGCCAATTCTTTCCTGGCAACAAAAATCTCATTTATGAATGAGATCGCTAACCTCTGCGAACTGGTTGGTGCTGATGTGGATTCTGTAAGAAAAGGAATCGGCACTGATAGCCGGATTGGTAAACGATTCTTATTTCCGGGCATCGGGTATGGAGGCAGTTGCTTCCCGAAAGATGTACAAGCATTGGCCAAATCATCTTCAGATGCTAAGTACGATTTCAAAATTTTGGAAGCCGTAATGGAGGTTAATGCCGATCAAAAAACAAAGCTCATTCCACGCATAAAAGATTTTTACAAAGGCAATTTGAAAGGTAAGGTGTTTGCAGTTTGGGGGCTCTCTTTTAAGCCTCACACGGATGACATTCGCGAAGCCCCGGCACTATATAATATCGAAGAACTCTTAAATGCCGGTGCCATTGTAAAAGCGCATGATCCTGAATCCATGGAAAATGTAAAGCGATTACTCGGAGATAAAATTGAATTTACAGATACCCCATACGATGCAGCAAAAGGTGCTGATGCTATTTTTATTGCCACCGAATGGCCAGAGTTTAGAACCCCTGATTTCGAAAAACTGATTGCAGGATTAAAACATAAAGTGATTTTTTGATGGGCGCAATCTCTACGATCTTGCTCAAATGAAGGAATTAGGATTCACGTACTTTAGTATTGGAAGAGAAACTATATATGGCTAAGAAAAGAGTTTTAATAACAGGGGGCGCAGGCTTTTTAGGCTCCCACTTATGTGACCGGTTCATTAAAGAGGGGTACTCTGTTATTGCTATGGATAATCTGATTACCGGAGACCTTCGCAACATTGAACATCTTTTCAAGCATCCAGATTTCGAGTTTTATCATCACGATGTTTCAAAATTTGTGCATGTGCCCGGAGAGTTGCATTACATTTTACATTTTGCTTCGCCCGCTAGCCCTATTGATTATCTGAAAATTCCTATTCAAACTTTGAAGGTTGGTTCATTGGGTACTCACAATTTATTGGGTCTGGCGAAAGCAAAAAATGCAAGAATCATTATTGCCTCAACATCGGAGGTATACGGTGATCCAACGGTGCATCCACAAACGGAAGAATATTATGGCAATGTAAATACAGTTGGCCCGCGTGGAGTTTATGATGAAGCCAAAAGATTTCAGGAAGCGATTACTATGGCTTATCATACCTTTCATGGTTTAGAAACCCGGATTGTGCGCATTTTCAATACGTACGGGCCACGCATGAGACTGAACGATGGGCGAGTATTGCCGGCATTTATTGGGCAAGCACTGCGAGGCGAAGACCTTACCATCTTTGGTGATGGCACACAAACACGTTCCTTTTGTTATGTTGATGACTTAGTCGATGGAATTTATAAACTTCTAATGTCGGACTATGCACAGCCCGTTAACATTGGCAACCCGAGCGAGATTACCATTGGTGATTTTGCCGAAGAGATTGTAAAACTTACCGGCACAAAACAAAAAGTAGTTTACCTCGATCTACCCAAAGATGATCCCAAGCAACGCCAACCGGATATAACCAAGGCAAAGGCAATTCTGGGTTGGGAGCCCAAAGTATCGCGGGCCGAGGGCTTGAAAATTACATATGAATATTTCAAGTCCTTACCAAAGGAAGTCCTCTACCAACGAGATCATAAAAGCTTTGACTCTTTTAACAAGTGAGCCAGTTAAGTACGCAATTTGTTGGAAAGTAAAAATCACCTATATTTGCACCACTTCTTGGTAAAAAGATCAAAAGAGGGGACCTAAAAGTCCCCTCTTTGTTTGTAAGAACTTGATGGAAATAGCACAAAAAATAAAAGAATTAGCAGAATCGCACCTAGCGGATGCTTCTCATTTTATTGTTGATGTGGTAATCAGTAAGCACAAGCCCTATAAGGTTTCTGTTTTCATAGATGGCGATCAGGGCGTTACCATTGACCATTGTTCTGAACTAAGTCGGGCACTGTCGGAAGATTTGGACAACCTGGATCTCATCAAGGATAATTTTACACTCGAGGTGGGAACCCCCGGTTTGGATCAGTCGCTGAAGCTAAAACGACAATATGTCAAAAACATTAATCGTTCGCTGAGGCTGTTGCGCACGGATAAAAGCTCGGTGACTGGACAACTAACTGCGGTAAGTGAAACAGGCCTTGTGTTAAATGCCGAGACTAAAGTAAAGGGAAAGAAAAAAGTAGAAATAAGCAGTATAGAAATACCTTTTAGTGAAATAGAAAAAGCAATTGTAATGGTTTCTTTTAAATAACAATGTATGGATACCTCCACGTTAATTGAATCGTTTGCAGATTTTGCAAAACAAAAAAATATCGATCGCCCTACGATGATCCGTATTCTGGAAGACGTGTTCCGGAATATGATCCGCAAAAAGTATGTGGAAGACGACAACTTTGACATTATTGTTAATGCCGACAAGGGTGACCTTGAAATCTGGCGTTTCCGCGAGATTGTTGACGACAATTCGGAAGACATTTGGGATCATGATAAAATCAGTTTAACAGAAGCACAAAAGATAGAGCCTGATTTTGAAGTAGGCGAAGAAGTTGCTGAAGAAATTCACTTAGAAGATTTTGGTCGAAGGGCAGTTACCACCGCGCGCCAAACCCTTATGCAAAAGGTGAAAGATTTGGAGAAAGACATCCTCTACCAAAAATATAAAGACATTGGCGGGGAGATAATCACTGGTGAGGTATATCAGGTTCTTAGCCGCGAAGTGTTGTTAATCGATGCCGAAGGAAATGAAATTTCAATTCCACGCGGAGAGCAAATTCCTAAAGATCGCTACCGCAAGGGAGAAAACGTTCGGGCCGTGGTACATATGGTCGATATGGTGAATGGTAGTCCTAAAATTATTCTTTCCCGCACATCGCCTGTCTTTATTGAGCGGTTGTTTGAACAAGAGGTGCCTGAAGTATATGATGGATTGATTACCATTAAGAAAGTTGTACGCGAACCCGGTGAGCGTGCTAAAGTAGCCGTGGAATCCTATGACGATCGTATCGACCCAGTTGGTGCCTGTGTGGGAATGAAAGGATCCCGCATTCACGCCATTGTGCGCGAACTTCAAAATGAAAACATCGATGTAATCAACTATACCGAAAATCTTGAACTCTATATTCAGCGGGCATTAAGCCCTGCTAAAATTGTGAGTATCAAAATTGATAAAGAAAATAGCCGGGTAGCGGTTTATCTAAAGCCCGATCAGGTTTCGTTAGCTATTGGTAAAGGAGGTTTAAATATTAAACTGGCGAGGCGATTGGTCGGAATGGAGATTGATGTGTTTAGAGAAAATGATGGCCAGCAAGAAGAAGATGTTGACCTGGATGAGTTTAGCGATGAAATTGAAAGCTGGGTGATTGATGAACTCAAGCGCATTGGTTTAGATTCAGCAAAGAGTGTATTGAACTTGAATAAAGAAGAGCTCGTACGCAGAACAGATCTTGAAGAAGAAACCGTAGAAGGAGTTTTTGCTGTTTTGAAAAAAGAGTTTGAGTAAGGTTTAACGGTTTATTAATAAAGTAAAATAATTTAAATAGCGATATTTGAGCATGGCAGAAGAAAAGACGATACGGCTTGGGCAGGCATCTCGCAAACTCAATGTGGGCCATAATACTATTTTGGATTTTTTGGCCGAAAAAGGGTTTGATGTAGAGAATAATCCAAATGCCAAGCTTACATCCGAGCAGTTTGCCATGCTTTCCAAAGAGTATGCCTCATCGGCTTCAGAAAAGGCGGAAGCTTCGGGACTAACAATTGGGGTAAAGCATATTGAAGCAACCCCTGTTAAACCTGAACCTGAAGTTCACCGCAAGAAGAAGGATGAAGAAGAAAGCGTACTGATTAAAAACCTTGGCTCGAAAGATATTGTAAAGCCTAAAGAGGAACCTAAGCCAGAAAAGGTTGAACTAGAAAAACCAAAGCTGGAAGGATTCAAAGTGGTTGGTAAGATTGATCTTGAAAAGAAAAAAACGAAGAAAGCTGTAGCTGCTGAAATCAAACAACCAGAAAAGGAAACAGAAAAAGAAGTAGTGGCGGAAGCTCCGGCTGAAAAACCCGTAGAACAAGAATTGGAAGTTATTAAGGCCCGGGCTGGTAAACTGCAAGGGCTAAAAGTCGTAGATAAGATTCAGTTACCTGTTGAAAAGAAAAAAGAGCAGCCTGTTGCATCGTCCGACCTTAGTAAAACTTCGGGCCAAAAGCGACCGCGCAAAAGATTACCTAATGCTAATGAAGGAAATCGTGGCCCTGGTCCCGCTCATCGTTCACAACCTCAGCGACCGTTTGTGCCTCGTCAACAAAAAGCAGAGCCAACCGATAAAGAAATTCAAGATCAGATTAGGGCAACGCTGGCTAAGTTAAGTGGCAATACCAAAAAAACTTCAGGAGCCAAGTACCGCAAAGAAAAACGTCAGGCTGTTTCAGATGCTGAAGAAGAACGGTTGTTACAGGAGCAGGAGTCATCCAAAATATTAAAGGTAACGGAATTCATTTCTGCCAATGATCTGGCATCTATGATGAATGTTTCCGTAAACGATGTTATCTCTACCTGTATGGGTTTAGGGATGTTCGTTTCAATCAATCAACGCCTCGATGCAGAAGCCATTACGGTAATTGCCGATGAGTTTGGTTACGATGTACAATTTACCTCTTCCACAGAAGAAGAACAGTTAGAAGAAGAAGAGGAAGAAGCAGAGGTTGATCTAAAGGAGCGCGCTCCTATCGTTACCATTATGGGTCACGTAGATCACGGTAAAACTTCTTTGCTCGATTACATCCGTAAAACAAAAGTTACCGCGTCTGAGGCCGGTGGAATCACACAGCATATTGGTGCATACGATGTAACTACAAAGAATGGAAATAAGATTGCATTTCTGGATACACCCGGTCACGAAGCCTTTACTGCTATGCGTGCACGGGGTGCAAAACTTACAGACATCGCGATTATTGTGGTGGCAGCTGATGATGATGTTATGCCTCAAACCAAAGAAGCCATCAATCATGCCCAGGTAGCCGGAGTTCCTATCATTATTGCTATCAACAAAATAGATAAGCCGGGGGCTAATCCTGAAAAAGTAAAAGAGTCTCTTTCTAAAATCAATATTTTGGTTGAGGATTGGGGTGGAAAATATCAGTGTCAGGCAATCTCTGCTAAGAACGGCCAGGGCATTGACGAACTGTTGGAAAAAGTTTTGTTGGAGTCTGAGCTTCTAAATCTAAAAGCCAATCCTGATAAATCAGCTATTGGTTCTATTATAGAAGCCTCTCTGGATAAGGGTCGTGGTTATGTTACCACACTCATGGTGCAAGCAGGTACACTGAAGGTGGGTGATATCATGGTCGCGGGTTCCAATCATGGTCGTGTAAAAGCCATGTTTGATGATACGGGTAGTCGTGTAAACGAAGCGGGACCATCAACTCCGTTGCAGGTATTAGGCTTAGCTGGAGCACCAAAAGCCGGTGAAAATTTCAGGTGATGGAAAGCGACCGCGAAGCCAGAGAGTTGGCAAACAAGCGCAGTCAGATTTTGCGTGAGCAGAGCATTCGCACGAAGAAGCATATTACGCTGGATGAAATTGGAAGACGTTTGGCAATTGGTTCGTTCAAACAATTGAATGTAATCGTGAAAGGTGATGTGGATGGATCGGTTGAAGCTTTGTCTGATTCCTTATTGAAGCTTTCCACTCAAAAAGTAGAAGTAAGCATAATTCATAAAGGTGTTGGTCAGATTTCTGAATCCGATGTATTGTTAGCCTCTGCCTCCGATGCCATTATTATAGGCTTCCAGGTAAGACCATCTCCATCGGCTCGTAGGCTTGCCGACAACGAAGAAATTGAAATCCGTCTTTACTCGATCATTTACGATGCCATCGATGAAATCAAGGCTGCCATGGAAGGAATGCTTGAGAAAGAGATGGAAGAGGTTATTGTTGGTAATGCCGAGGTTCGCGATGTATTCAAGATTTCAAAAGTAGGAACCGTTGCCGGAAGTATGGTGACCGATGGCTATGTAAAACGTAACAACCCAATCCGATTAATTCGCGATGGTATTGTGGTTTACTCCGGTGAGATGACTGCTTTAAAGAGATTTAAAGACGATGCCTCGGAAGTGAAAGCCGGCTTTGATTGCGGTATCAGCATCAAGAATTTTGCCGACATTAATGTGGGTGATGTGATTGAAAGCTATGAAACCCGAGAAGTGAAGAAAGCAAAAGCCTAATCATTCGAGTCGAAACTGGCTCACAAAAAAAGCCTGACCGAAAATTTCGATCAGGCTTTTTCATTGTTTGAGATTTCTTACTTATTAAATGCGTCTTGTACGCTTGGTGCATTTTCTGAACCAGCAGCCGCCTCGAATCCTTTCTTCACAGTGAAATCTTCACCGCCACCAAACATGTTTAAGGCCATCCGTTTAAAATAACCTCGCACATAGGTGTTATATTCTTTCACCGTTTCGTTATACCGTTGACGGGCAACGTTAATCCGGTTCTCCGTACCCTCCAATTGCGACTGAAGTTCCTGAAAATTCTCTGTGGACCTGATCTGCGGATACGCTTCGAAAGCTAAGTTGATTGCGGTATTTATTTTTCTTCCTGCTATCTCCAAATCCTCTGGTGTTTTTGCTCCTACAATCCCTGCTCTCGCTTGCGTAACAGCCGTCAAAATTCCTCTTTCGTTCTCAGCAGCCTCTTTAACGGTTGCCACCAAATTAGGAATTAAATCCGCTCTACGCTGGTAGGTTGCCTGCACATTGCTAAATGCCTCATTTACATTTTCCTGAGATCGTATTGCGCTGTCATACACGCCTGTTCCCCACATAAAAAAGCCACCCACAAACACTACGATAATTCCAACGATTACTAAAGTTGTGATTAATCCTTTGCTCATATTTTTATTTTATTTGGCTGCAAAGCTACGTATTTACAGGTAATAGTATCAATTGGAGCAAAGCAACCGCTAATCTCTATGGTAATAAATTCTTTAGTAAAAAAGCATAAATTAGCTCAATCGTGCTCCAATTGATCATAATTTACCTATGTAAATATATTTTGAATAAGAAAAACAAAGGGAAGTGGCTTAAATACATCTTCCCTTTGTCATTCACTAAAATCAAGAGACTAAGCTCTTCTTCATCAAAAACTCTGCAATCTGTACTGCATTAGTTGCAGCTCCCTTTCTTAAGTTATCGGCAACCACCCACAAATTTAGCGTGTTCGGTTGCGACTCATCTCTTCGGATGCGACCTACAAAAACTTCGTCTTTCCCTTGGGAATTTATGGGCATGGGATACACATTGTGCTTTACATCATCCTGAACAATAACCCCAGGTGCATTTTCTAAAATCTGACGAATATCCTTCAAATCAAAATCAGTATGAAACTCAACATTAACAGCTTCCGAATGACCACCTATCGTTGGAATCCTCACCGTGGTTGATGTAACACCTATGGTGTTGTCTTCAAGAATTTTATGAGTCTCATTCACCATCTTCATCTCTTCCTTGGTATAGCCATTATCCAAAAATGAATCGATGTGCGGCAATGCATTCATATCAATCCTATGTGGATAAACTTTTGTGCCATTTGAATTTCCCTCGCGCTCATCCATCATTTGCCTTACCGCATCTTTACCCGTGCCGGTTACCGATTGATACGTAGACACTACAATTCGCTTGATCTTATATCTTTTATGAAGTGGTGCCAGTGCAATTACCATTTGAATGGTTGAACAGTTTGGGTTTGCGATTATCAAATCCTCGCTGGTTAGTACATGACCGTTTATTTCAGGAACGATCAGTTTCTTTGTTGGGTCCATTCGCCAGGCGGAGGAGTTATCAATTACAATGGTTCCTTTAGCCGCAAACTTAGGTGCCCATTCTAAAGATGTACCACCCCCGGCAGAAAATATAGCAACATCTGGAGCCAGTGATACCACTTCTTCCATGCTTTTAATTATGTATTCCTTCCCTTTAAATTTTATCTTCTGGCCTAACGATTTCTCAGAGGCTACTAAAAACAATTCATCAAATTCTACCTGGCGCTCTTCAAGCACTTTAAGGACTTCCTGGCCAACCAGCCCAGTTGATCCAACTACCGCTAATCTCATTTTATTGTTATTTTTAAAGAGTGCAAACATAGTTATTCAGCGCAAGGGATGAAAAAAATATTCATCATAGTGTCTATGCTTTTCAATGCACTCGTTTGTGTTGCCCAGGTAAACGATGACTTTTCGGATGGCGACCTAACGAACAATCCTGTGTGGATGCCTGATGTAACCGGCAACTGGATGATTGACAACGCTCAGTTGCGATCCAACTCGCTCGCTGCCAACAGCGCGTTCTACATCACAACGCCATCTGCGAAAGCGATCAATGCCCAGTGGGAATTTTGGGTGAGCCTGCAGTTCAATACTTCCAGCACCAACTATGTGGATGTCTATCTTATGTCCGATCAATCCAATTTATTAAGCGCCACAAACAGCGGATACTTTGTTCGAATTGGCGGAACGCCTGATGAAGTAAGTTTTTACAAAATGATGTCCGGCACCGCTACCATACTCATAAATGGGGTGGATGGTATTACCAACAGCGCCAATAACACACTACGAATAAAAGTAATCCGCGAAGGCGATTTATGGACATTGGAACGAGATGCAACGGGTGGTAGTAATTATTTTTTGGAAGGATCCGCGACTGACAACTCTTTTAACAGCAGCAACTTTTTTGGAATTCGTGTTCAGCAGTCTACGGCTAGTTTTTTCAACCGCCATTTCTTTGATACCATTTATGTTGGTGAAATTATTCAGGATACAGAAGCTCCCCTCCTGCAGCAGATTCAAGTCACTTCCATTGACCAGTTAACTCACATTCAATGAGAAACTAACTGTAGTATCCGCTCAGAACGTATTGCATTATACTGTTTCGAATGGGTTCGGAAATCCTGTAAATGCTCAACTGCAAGCCGATGAAAAAACGGTATTGCTTACCTATTCAAAAAACTTCGTCAACGGGGTTACAAATCAACTGACCATCACTGGCGTGAGTGATCTCCTCGGAAATAGTACTTCAATTTTACAATCATTCCTTTTTTTTCAACCGCTCCCTATTCAATACAAAGAAATTATCATTACTGAAATTTTTGCCGATCCGTCACCGCAGGTAGCATTACCCAATGCAGAGTTCATCGAACTTTTTAACCGAAGCAGCAATCCGGTTAATCTGGCTGAGTTGAAATTCTCAGACGGGAGTTCCATTTCAACTATTGCCTATAATATTATTTTACCTGGCGAGTATCGAATTATTACGGCAACCGCCAATGTTTCCAGTTTTAATTCGCTTGGCCAAACCGTTGCCGCATCAAATTTTCCTACACTGAATAACAGTGGGGAAGCGCTTACCTTAAAAACAAACACAGGTCAGTTAATTGATTCGGTCAATTATAACACAGACTGGTATCGGGATGACGACAGACTGGAGGGCGGTTGGACTCTGGAGCTGATGGACCCCAATAATATCTGTGGCAAAGAAACCAATTGGAGTGCCAGTGAAGATCCCGCAGGAGGCACCCCCGGTAAAATCAATTCTGTAAATACAAACAAACCAGATCTTACAGGTCCACGTTTACTTTCCGCAGCCATTATAAATCCAAGTGAGCTAGTTTTAACCTTTGATGAAACGCTTGAAAAATCTCTCTCCATAAATTCCTTTTCAATTTCTCCTGCCGCTTTGATTACAAGTGCATCTTTTACATCCATTTCCTTACGGGAGATAAAATTAAAACTCAATGAAAGTCTTGCGGAGCGGCAGCTATATACTATTACGATTAACAGCTTGTTTGACTGTGCCGGAAATGCTATACAAGAAAACTATAATCACTTTACGTTTGCTTTACCCGAAGTGGGTGAGATGGGAGATCTCGTTATAAGCGAAATTCTTTTCAATCCTTACCCCGGTAGCGTTGATTTTGTTGAAATTTATAACCTATCTGAAAAGTATGTTAACCTAAAAAACTGGTCATTCGCAAACCAAAACGAGGATTCAATTTACAACGAAAAGGAAATAACAGTCTCTGATCTAATAATTGCTCCCAAAACTTATCTGGTATTCTCTTCCAACACAAAAGCAGTAATCAATCTGTATCCTGGCTCCATAGAAGGAAATTTTTTTCAAACTACCCTTCCTTCTATGAATGATGATGAGGGGTCTATAGTTCTTTTACAGGAAAGCCAAGAGGTGATTGATGCTCTTTATTACAGTGACAAATTTCACAATCCCTTGCTAAAAGATGATGAAGGCGTATCGTTGGAAAGAATTGCTTTTTTGGAGCCAACGCAAAACCCTAACAACTGGCGATCCGCGAATGCCTCAGTAGGATTTGCTACCCCCGGCTATTTCAACTCAAATACCAGGCCCGACACGAATGAGGAAAGCTCTGTCGTGATTGAACCTGAAATATTTTCACCCAATCGACCCGGACAAGATTTTGCTCAAATCAATTTCCAGTTCGAACAAAGTGGGTATGTTGCCAATGTAAGCATTGCCGATCAGCAAGGTCGGGTGATTAAAAGGTTAGCAAACAATGAAACGCTCGGCTACCAGGGTTTCTATCGGTGGGATGGCGATCGCGATGACGGAAGTAAAGCCCGAATTGGATACTATTTTGTTTGGTTCGAAATATATGCTCTTGATGGAACCGTTAAGACCTATAGGAAGCGGGTGGTTATTGGAGGATAATTTATGATAGGGATTGTTTTACAACTTATCGTTTCAGCCCGTATCCCTGCGCTGATCAATTTTATACTCCCCATTTTGATTATACCGCTTCTTTGCCTTTGGTATATAGTAAAGGTCAAGAAAGAGTGAATTTAACAGCCTGAGGTTTAAAGGTTAATTAATGAACCGTTAGATTTTTTGTTTCAGCCCTTTGCCCGTATTTTTGCACATCTTTTTAAAACCCTTAAAAAAGCATTGTTTTTATGGCCAAATCAAAGAAAAAATCAGCCAAGCCAGCTAAAAAAGCTGCCACTAAGTCCAAACCAGCTGCTAAGGCAAAGAAAGTAGCCTCCGCTAAGGCAAAAAAGGTTAAAAAGAAAGCCGCTCCTAAGAAAGTGGTGGCTAAAAAGAAAGTAGTTAAAAAAGCTGCCCCGAAAGTTGCTGTAAAGCAAAAGGTAGTTAAGAAGATTGCCAAAAAAGAAGTTAAGAAAGAAAAAGAAGTCGTGAAGCCTGTTCTTAAAAAAGCGAGCGAGCCAGCTCCAAAAAGAGAACTTCGCCCCATTGCTCCTCCTATTAAATTATCACCGTCTCAGCTTAATATTTTTCCAATCATTAAGCAACGGCCAATAGCCCATAAGCCTGCCAAGCCGTCCACTATGTCGGATGACAAAACCCGATACAGTGAAGTAGAATTGAAAGAGTTTGAAACGCTGATTATTGGTAAACTGGATAAAGCCAAAGAAGAGTTTCGCATCTTAAAAGGATACTTTGAATCGCACTAACGATGCGGGTACGGACTCAACATCGGGTGGGAATACCAAGGTATTGGAAGATGGTGCCGAGACAGCCGAGAAAGAGAATCTTAGCCAGTTGGCAGCTCGTCAATTAAAATATATAACCAACCTGGAAAACGCGTTGGTTCGGATTAAGAACGGTACGTATGGAATTTGTTCCGTTACCGGGAAATTAATTCCTAAAGAGCGCTTGATTGCTGTGCCTCACACCACACAGTCTATCGAAGCCAAAATGATGAAACAAGACTAACCCGTAGCAGGTTTAAGATTTTTATTATATGGACTTTCTTCAGAACCACATCGAAGCATTAATTTTTTGTTCTCCCACACCTGCAAAAGTGGTTGATATAAAGGCGTGCCTTTCCGAAATGTTTAATGCTGATGTGCCCGAGGAGGATATTATTGGTGCGCTGCAACGAATTGAAGAAAAATTTCAGAACGAAGAGTATTCCTTTCAATTATTCAAAACAGCTGGTGGGTATCAGTTTTTAACCAAGCCAGCGTATCAGGCAAGCATTGCTATTATGCTAAAGCAGCAGTCTAAAAAAAGACTCTCTACTTCAGCAATGGAAACGCTATCAATCATTGCTTATAAACAACCTATTTCTAAAACTGAAGTAGAAAATATTCGCGGAGTAAACTGCGACTATGCCGTTCAAAAATTATTAGATAAGGGCTTGATTGAAATTCTTGGGAAAGCCGAAACTATTGGACGCCCCTTGTTGTATGGCACAAGCCCAAAGTTTATGGAATACTTTGGAATTAACGACATCAACGAATTGCCAACGCCAAAAGACTTCACTACTGAAGTGAATACTATTGGTGAAACTCCCGAAAATCAATAAGTCATTTGGCTAAGGTATTCTTAGCTGTTGACCTATCTACGCTATACCTTTAAAAAGAAACACCTGCATTAGTTGATTTTGCATCAACTAATATGTAATTAATAAATACTATGGCACGTCCAAGAAAATCACCTCCCACCAAAACATCTTTTGGTAAACGATCCGATGCTGAGAAATCCTTTTACCATAAGAAAAAGGAGCGCCCTGAAAAAAGATTTGATTCCGAGCGTCCACGTTCGGCAGGCAGTAAGTTTACCAGACCCGAAGGCAGTTCTAGTTTTACCCGCAAGCCAAGGTTTGAAAAGGGAGACGGAGACACTGGAGCAAGACCACGCTTTTCTAAACCATTTAGCAAAGGAGAAGGGGCCGAGCGCCCATTCCGTAAATCAAGTTCTTTTGGTTCAAGAGCAGAAGGCCCTTCACGCTTTGGCAAGAAGCCCTTTTCGGGAGAAGGAAAAGAGGGCGACAAACCATTTAGAAAAAGCAGTTCGTTTGGAAGATCGGAAGGGGGATCAGGATTCTCGAAAAAACCATTTCAAAAAAGAGACGAAGGAAGGGGAGACGAGAAACCGCCTAGAAGAAGTACCGACCGGGGCGAAAGATCGGAAGGTTCAGCCAGGTTTGAGAAAAAGCCTTTTCAAAAAAGGGAATCGGCAGGTGGAGAAAAGAAACCGTTTAGAAGAAGTGATGACCGTGGTGAGCGCTCAGAAGGACCACCCCGATTTGACAAAAAAGCATTTCAAAAAAGAGATTTTGATAAAAGAGAAGATAAGCCCTTTCAAAAACGGGAATCAAAATCGTTTGATGCAAGACCCGAAAAAACCGAGCGTCCTAAAAAATCTTTTGAAGGAAATGCTGGTGAAGAAAAGCCTTTTCAAAAGAGTGATAGTTACGGCTTACCCTATAAAAGAAAGTCGTTCGATAAAGTTCGTGATATAAAATCAACCAAACGCGCCAAAGACGAAGCTAAACCAAAGACGGACTCTGATTTGATCAGGCTCAATAAATACATTGCCAACAGCGGTGTAGGCAGTCGCAGAGAAGCTGATGAACTTATTAAGATGGGACTGGTGACCGTTAATGGCGAGGTCGTTACCGAGATGGGTCACAAGGTTAAGTTAACCGATGAGGTGCGCTATGAAGGCAAGAAACTGAAAGCGGAGAAGCCAGTTTATATTTTACTCAATAAACCCAAAGGTTTTATCACCACTACCGATGATCCACAAGATCGCAACACGGTTATGAATTTAGTGGCGAGTGCCGGCAAGGAAAGAATTTATCCAGTGGGGCGATTAGATAGAAATACAACGGGTTTGCTTTTGCTTACCAACGATGGTGATCTGGCCGATAAACTCACCCATCCTTCTTATAACGTGAAGAAGATTTATCGTGTAGAATTAGATAAGCCTTTAACAAAGAATGATTTTATCAAAATAAAGGAAGGGGTTCACTTAGAAGAAGGCAAAGCTATTGTAGATGATTTGGCCATAGTGGGCGATGACAATCAAACCGTGGGCATTGAATTGCACATTGGCTGGAATCGGATTGTGCGAAGAATATTTGAATCGATGGGTTATGAAGTTTTAAAACTTGATCGCGTGGCCTATGCCGGCCTTGACAAAAAAGATTTAAACCGGGGCCAATGGCGATTCTTAAAGCCTGAAGAAGTTGTAACGCTGAAGCATTTTAAATAAATAGGTTTTTTGAAAAATCAAAAGGCTACCGATTTTCCGGTAGCCTTTTTTTTAATCATTCTTCAAATTCTCAACAGGATTAATAAACGTAGCTCGAATGGTTTGTGAGCCAATGGTAAGGATACCAAATATCAGCAACACAAGAACACCAACTGCAACAATAGTCACATCGAACGAAGTATGATAAGCAATCAGTTGCAACCAGGCATAGTTGGCAAAAAAAGCCAGCGGCACTGCAATAACAATTGAAAGCAGCAACAGCTTCACATAACCTTTCGAAAGCAGCGCAATCAAAGCAGCATTACTCGATCCAAGAATTTTGCGAATTGAAATTTCTTTCAGGCGGGTTTCTGTTGTGTACGTAGCCATTCCCAAAAGCCCAAGACACGAAATCAGTATAGCTAGAGAAGCAATTACAGTAAGAACCGATACAATATCGCCAAATAGTATTTCGTAAAAACTTTTCACTTCTGATTCTACTGACTCGTAATCAACTTTAAGATCGGGGTTAACGAGTGCCCACGCTTTTTCAATATTACCTGTTGCCTGCTCGTAAGAACCCACGTAAGCAACTTGCAACAAATTGAATCGTGTTGGGTCGTACCGCAATGCCATCGGGCTAATTTCGCGCAACAGATCGCGGTGATTGTAGTCTGCTACTACACCAATTATGGTTCTCTTGCTTGAGTCGCTTTCCTGAATTAATTCCTGACCTATTGCATCTGCTTCTGAACTGAAGTTATACTTCTTAACCGCTTGTTGATTGATTACAATATAATCCTGGTTTAAGTCTTTATTTTCTGCAGTATAGAATCTACCTGCCAGTAATTTCACATTCATATTAGTGAGATAATCTTCATCAACCAGAAAGTACCCCATATTTATCCATTCAGGATCATCCAACTTTTGCTTATAACCATTACCATACGTAGTACCCGATGCTGGTACATGCGAGGCTACTGCTACACTGGTTATATTGTTATACTTGGTTAGTTCTGTTTTAAGATTTTGTGCCGATGTGTTGTTGAGCCTGATCAGAATATTTTTTTCCATATTAAACCCATGGTCTTGACTGAGGAAAAGATTCAACTGATTGTATAACACAAGGGTGGAAAGAATAAAAAACAACGATAATGTAAACTGCGAAACCAACAACACTTTACGAATACCCATTCGCGAAAACAGTTTCATGGTGCCCAAATTCTTTAGCACTTTAATAGGCTGAAATCCGGAAAGCACCACAGCAGGAAAGAACCCTGCCAGAATTCCAACCACAGCTGCAAACACAATAAAAACAGCCAGCACCACTCCATTTGTTTCGAGATCCCATCTGAAAATCCGAGCAAAGTTTAATTGCAGAATTAATGGTTTTACCATCAGTAAAAACACCATGGCAAACGCCAAAGCTACCAAAGCAACCACAATTGACTCACTTAAAAACTGTGTGAAGATTTGCCAGCGTGCAGCTCCTGTTACCTTACGAATTCCAATTTCTCGGGCACGAGTCAATGAACGCGCAATGGAAAGATTGGTAAAGTTAAAGCAGGACGTAAGCAAGATTACCAGAGCAAGACCACCCAAAAAATAAAGGAAAAACCAAGGTAACACCGGCCCCACAGGACTGTTGGTTAGCGGCCCCGGAGTGATTGACATTAATTGTTGAAGGCCAAACTTCATTTTATAAATTCCCGGATTGGTAATGCTAGCAATGTGTTGTGTATATATTTTATCCAGGTTAGCCTGCACGCTTTCGCGCGATTGACCAACGGCTGGTAAAATATAAGTCCAACCAACCCAGTAATTCGTCCACTCCGTAAGCTCATTTTTGTTCGGCAAATTATTTACTGTAGAAATACTAGCCAGTGCTTCAAACACGATATGCGATTTGTTTTCGGTTTCCTTCAATATCCCGGTAATTGTATACGTGCCGATATCACCCACCTTTATAGTTTGCCCAATAGGATTCTCTTCTTTAAAAAGTTTGTTGGCCGCCTTGCGTGTGAGCACTACCGAATAGGGTTCTTTCAAAGCGCTTGCAGCATCTCCGTATTGAAGATCATACTCGAAAAAGTCAAACACTTCGGCATCGGCAAAGAAACCAGCCAGTGGTATGTTCACATTTTGATTTTCGAACTCAAGCCAGCCGTTACCGAAGCCACGCATTGCCAGCCCAAAGACATTTATTGCAGAAAAGAATTTGTGACGCATTAAACTGCGCACTGCGGTTTTAATATAGTTATGGAACATTACAACAAAGATTTTATTTAATTAAACCGGATAATCTGGCCACTGGATACTAGTCGCTAAATGCGAGTATCCAGTAGCAAAAATTATTTTAACTCCTTTTTAAGAAGGAAATAATAGATCAAAAACCCAAGCGAAACAGACAACGCAAACAAGCCATAAGGCAGCGGTGAATCACGTTCCGTGGGAATAAACTCCATAATCACGAGTGAGAGCCCGGCAAAAAAAATAATCAATCCCCATTTGAGAGAACTGTATTTGCCATCTGCTGAGTGTTGTTTAAAAATGGCTTGGGTATCATCATTAACAAACCCTTTTTCAATCATTTTCTTTTTCAGGATATAGTCGGTCATCACTTTCGTAAAAAGTAAATGGTGGCTCCAAATCCACCAATGATAGCCACGGCCATTAATACTTCATTCATAATATGTTTATTTAAATTGTTTCTGGAGCGTAAGACACAAGGTGGTGCGCTAATGTTGCAGAAAAATTTAAAAAAAAAAGATACTGGTTGCTCGTTTCTGGCAATCCAGCGGCAAGTATCAAGTGCCCAGAAACATTTAACTTAACCCTGCAACATTCGTTGAACCCTACGTGTCTAACCCCAAAATGATTGATGACCGGACTCTTGTCTCCACAAATCTTAAGTGGAGATAAGCAGGCCTTTCGTGCGCTCATTAAGCAAAACGAGCGGCTTGTGGGTCATATGGTTGGGCGATTGATTGACCGAAATGAAGACCGCGAAGAACTTTGTCAGGATGTATTTATGAAGGTGTACGAGAAATTGGGCGAGTTTACTTTTCAATCAAAACTAAGCACCTGGGTTGCGACTATTGCTTACAGGCAGGGCATCAATCATCTGCGGAAGCGTAAAATTGCCATTAGCGATTTACCGGAGGAGGAAAGTAAAATAGAGCGTTTTATTGCCATTGATGATGCATCCGAAGCGTTGGCTGATCAACAACTGGACGAAATGGTTTTTGCTTTTATTGAAAAGCTTCCGCCACAATACAAAGCAATAGTAACGTTATATCATGTGCAGGAAATGAGCTACCCGGAAATTGTAGAGATAACGGGTTTGCCGGAAGGAACAGTAAAAAACTATTTATTTAGAGCACGACAATTATTGAAAGAACAAGTAAAGAAGTACCTTGGCAAAGAGGTTGAATTATGAAACTCGCTGACGAACAAATACAAAATAAAATTGAACAAGGCTTGGCTGAGTCAAATGCCGATGCGCAAGCCTATAAGCAAGTTTTTAAGATTTTAAAAAGAGATCCTGAATTCAATTTGCCCATTCAATTTGCTGATCGCCTTGTTTCCGTTCTTGAAAAGAAAGAGGAAAAGAGGGACTATTATTGGCTTGCTGTCGGGATTCTTTTTTCAATTATTTCATTAATCGTGGCTGTTGTGTTAGTGGCCGAGCGCTGGTCAATCAATGCCTTTTCATTCCTTTCAAGCAATGTAGGATTGGTAGTTTTCGGAATTTTGTTTGTCTTGCATTGCTACAATGGATTGATAAGAAAGTTGTACGAAAACAGCTTGAGTCGCATAAGCACTAACCTGCTTTCTTCTCCGCTTATCACCACTCATAAAAATTCAAGAACCTTTCCTGTCTTGATTGAGTAAATAGTGTCCTGTTTATACAACCCCATTACATGAAGAAATTCTATACCCCGCTTTGCGCGATGCTCCTGTTTTGGAGTGTGCAATCCTTAGCCCAGGAACCTAAAAAAGAAGAAAAGGCGGATACCGTAAAAAAAGAAAAACCAAAAAAGAAAAAGGATCTTCCATTAGAAGCAGCCCGAACCATACCCATTAAAACCAACGAGGGCACCTGGATGTCGTTAGATGTAAGTCCCGATGGCAAAACAATCGTGTTTGATTTTTTAGGCGACATTTTTACTATGCCGATCTCGGGTGGGAAGCCCGTAGCCTTTACAAAAGGAATGGCCTTTGATTCAAATCCCCGCTTCAGTCCGGATGGCACCAAAATCTCTTTTATCTCTGATCGCTCGGGTGGTGAAAATATCTGGTGGTTTAGCGTGGACAATAAAGATTCGCTTCAGGTAACAAAAGGAAATACCGATCATTATCAGTCAGCCGAATGGACACCGGATGGCAACTACCTGGTAGGCTCGCGCGGAACCCGCAATTTTAAGTTATGGATGTTTCACCGCGAAGGCGGATCGGGAGCACAGTTAATTAACAAACCCGACAACTTAAAAACCGTTGAGCCCTCCTTTGGATCGGATGGTCGCTACATCTGGTTTTCCCAGCGCATCGGTGCCTGGAATTACAATGCACAACTTCCTCAATATCAATTAGCGATCTACGATCGTGAAACGGGTGAGACCGAAGTGGAGACTGCGCGCTATGGCTCGGCCTTTTCGCCAACGTTATCGCCCGATGGAAAATGGTTGGTGTATGGCTCCCGCTATAACGATCAAACCGGATTGTTAATTCGTGATTTGTCTAGCGGTGACGAGAAGTGGCTGGCGTATCCGGTTCAGCGGGATGAGCAAGAATCGATCGCGCCATTAGGCGTTTTACCTGCCATGTCGTTTACGCCCGACAGTAAAAATGTAGTTGCCTCGTATGGTGGTAAATTTTATAGCATCCCGGTTACCGGTGGCAACGCTGCAAACATTCCATTCCAAATGGAAACAGATTTTCAATTAGGGCCACTCGTTGATTTCAAGTATCCGATCAAAGACGATAAAGAAATGATCGTTACGCAAATTCGCGATGGGGTTGTTTCTCCGAATGGAAAGCAATTAGCCTTTACCGCTTTGAATCGGTTGTATCTCATGGACTTACCCTCTGGTACACCAAAAAGAATCACGACCAATAACTTTACAGAAGCCCAACCAGCCTGGAGCACGGATGGATCGCAACTGGCTTGGGTAACGTGGGAAGGTACCGGTGGACATATCTATAAAATAAATTATAAAGCAAAGGCACCCAAGGCTACACGACTAACAACCACTCCGGCACTTTACAGCGAACCGGTGTGGAGTCAGAACAACCGGATTGTTTTTATGCGCGGCACTGCCTTTAACTTCAAAGAAGACGAAGGGCCTTCCACCTTTGCAAGTCAGAAAGACATTGCCTGGATTGGCAGCGAAGGCGGTGCTGTTACATTAATAGACAAATCAAATCGAAGAAGCAATCCGCATTTCACCAAAGCGGGTGATCGCATTTATTTGTATAGCGGTCAAAAAGGATTGGTGTCTATCCGCTGGGATGGCACCGATGAAAAAGAACATTTGAAAATAACGGGCATCACTACCTACGGATCTGAACTAGGTGAAAATGTAAATCATTGCATGATGGTTGAGTCCGCAACCGAACCACAGAAGACACCCTCTAATGCTGCACTGGTCCTAATGGCACCCGAAGGCGATCAAGCCTTGGCAAAGATTAATAACGAACTCTATGTTGTTACTGTACCGGTTACCGGTGGCGAAGTACCAAAAATCTCTGTGGCTGAAGCAGATAAAGCTCAGTTTCCTGCCCGTAAGCTTACGAAGCTCGGTGGCGAATTTCCAACGTGGAGCAGCAATGCGAAAACTGTTTACTTCTCGTTGGGCAATGCTTTTTTTACTTATAACATCGATTCTGCTAAAACAAAAGAAGATGAATTGAAGAAGAAAAAAGCAGCCGAAGAGAAAGCCAAAGAAGAGAAGACTAAGCAAGATGAAAAGAAAAAGGATGATGAAAATGGTGGAGAGAAAAGGATGATAAGAAAAAGGACGAAGGCTATAAACCAGGCGAAGTAAGAATTAAAGTCAACGTGCAGAAGGATATTCCTACTGGGAAAATGCTCTTACAAAATGCGCGTATTATTACCATGAAAGGTGAAGAGGTGATTGAACGGGGAGATGTGTTAATTGAAAATGCGCGTATCAAACAAGTGGGCTCTTCCGGATCGATTGCCGTAGATGGCTCCGTTCAAAAAATGGATTTAAGTGGCAAGACTATCGTTCCTGGTTTTGTTGATACACACGCCCATGTGTGGCCCGCCTGGGGAATTCACAAAACACAAGTATGGGTTTACGCTGCTAACTTAGCCTATGGTGTAACTACCACGCGCGATCCGCAAACGGCAACTACGGATGTGCTTACGTATAGCGATATGGTGGAAACCGGAGAAATTATTGGCCCAAGAATTTATTCAACCGGTCCGGGTGTTGGCTTCTGGGCATACAATCTGAAAGATGCCGATCAGGCCAAAGATATTTTGAAGCAATACTCAGAATATTATAATACGAAGACGATCAAAATGTATCTCACCGGAAACCGCCAACATAGGCAATGGATAATACAGGCTGCAAAAGAACAGCAACTGATGCCCACTACCGAAGGTGGTTTAGATTTTAAGCTTAACATGACTAATCTTATTGATGGGTATCCCGGTCATGAACATTCATTTCCGATCTATCCTTTGTATAAAGATTTTACTACAGCTGTGGCCGGTTCCGGTATGACCTACACCCCAACGTTGCTGGTTTCTTATGGGGGGCCGTGGGCGGAGAACTTTTATTACGAAACAGAAAATGTAAATGGAGATCCTAAACTAAATCACTTTTTTGCAAAATCGGAACTGGATCAAAAATCGCGTAGACGGCCAGCCTGGTTTATGAAAGAAGAACATGTGTTTGACGATCATGCACGGTTCGTAAATGATTTAATAAAAGCGGGCGGCAATGCCGGGGTGGGATCACACGGTCAACTGCAGGGACTTGGCTATCATTGGGAGTTATGGAGCATTGCATCGGGTGGGATGAGTGCTCACGATGCACTTAAAGTTGCCACCATTCAAGGGGCTAAAGCAATTGGTTTAGATGGCGATTTAGGAAGTATTGAAGCCGGCAAACTGGCTGACTTAATAATTCTGGATCAGAATCCATTAACCAACATCCGCAATACAAATACTGTAAATAAGGTGATGAAAAATGGAAGACTTTATGATGGCAACACGCTTGATCAAGTGTATCCGGAAGCTAAGAAAGCGCCTTCCTTTGGAATCGAGCAAATAAGTCCAAAAGCAGATTTGCCTGGTATAAAATAATTTAATCCATATGTAAGAGGTTCAGGATCGTTTTGATTCTGACCCTCTTCTTTTTCTGCAGTTTCGACCGTCATCCGCTCCATTTTTCCACTAGCGTAATTTTAATCTTAGCAAGTTTCTTTTCACTAATTTCGGGTAGTGAAAAAAGACCTTAGCGCTATTCTTCTAAGTTTACTCCTACTTCAGGCGGCAGGATGTTACGTCTTTTTCTTTACCCGCCTGATGGCCATCCGCATGGAAATGCGAGAGCAATTAAAATTTTTACCCGATCACGAGCTTACAGTGCTCACCTTAACAACCGAAGAATTTAAAAAAGCGAAAGTCAATCATCATGAGGTGAAGGTAAATGGCCACATGTACGATATAGCCAGGATTGTTACAAAGACTAATCAGGTTTTAGTTTACGCCAAGCAAGATGAAGCGGAAGACAATCTACTTTCATTTTTGGATGAAATTGTAAAACGATCTACCCATGATAAAAAACCGGTGCCTTCACAATTATTGCAATGGTTAACGCTCGTGTTTGTTTCTCCTGAAAACTGTTTACCTCAAAATAAGTCAATCGAAATCAATCATGCATCTCATTATGTTGCCTTAGCAAGTTCTCACATTCCGATAATCGAATCTCCTCCACCCCAACAATAGTTTCATCTAACAAGTATTGCAACATCCCGTCAAGGCAATCTTATGATATGTCTATGTGGGTGTCTTCTGCAAGAAGAAATTTATTTAATCTTTTCTGAAAATCAGATGAAATCACTTTATATACTATTTACGGTGTGTATACTGTCTGCTCCTATGTATGCACAGGATAAAACAGATACCATCCGAACTTCCTTTCTGGAGGAAGTGGTAATTTCCGCTAATAAAATTCCAGAACAAAGAAGATTGGTTGCTCAGCAAATCAATGTAATTACGTCAACCACTATTCAAAACTTGAATGCACAAACGTCCGCAGATCTTATACAAAACACAGGGCAAGTGGCTATGCAACGAAGTCAGCAAGGCGGTGGAAGCCCCATGATTCGGGGATTTGAAGCCAGCCGCGTGCTGATGATGATTGATGGTGTGCGCATGAACAACGCAATCTATCGATCGGGTCATTTGCAAAACATCATTACCCTGGATAATAATATTCTTGAGCGCGCGGAAGTTTTATTCGGCCCTTCCTCCACGGTTTATGGAAGTGATGCCTTAGGGGGCGTTGTCCATTTTATGACTCGCAATCCTGAACTCGCTAAAGAAAACAAGTTGAATTTTTCCGGAAATGCTTTTGGTAGATTTGGAAGCGCCAATAATGAGAAAACCGGTCATGTCGATTTTAACATGGGCGGCAACCGTTTTGGATCACTCACCTCATTTACCTATACCGATTTTGATAATTTGCGCATGGGCGAAAAAATTAACAAATCGCTGGGTGAAGAATATTGGGTAAGGGATCAATACGCTGAACGTGCCGCTGATAATTCCGGAGATATTCTGGTAGCAAATGCTGATCCGTACGTTCAAAAATTTAGTGGCTATCAGCAATACGACCTCTTTCAAAAATTCTATTTCAAGCAAAGCGACCGCGTACAACATGTTTTGAATTTTCAATACTCCACTTCGAGCAATATCCCGCGCTATGATCGCCTCACCGATCCGCAAGGAAGTGGTTTGCGATCAGCCCAATGGTATTACGGACCTCAAGAGCGATTGCTCGCCTCTTATCAATTTAAACTAAGTGAGTTGGGAAAAATGGCCGATGCCCTTACCGTAACAGCCAGTTATCAGGATGTTGAGGAAAGCAGACATGATCGTAGATTCAACAACAATAACCTAAACCATAGAACCGAGAAAATAAAAGTGGGTGGATTAACCATTGATCTTCAAAAGAAAATAAAATCAAATAACATCCGATACGGGTTCGATTCTCAATTTAATAATCTGGAGTCTACAGCTTATCGCGAAAACATTACGAATGGTGCCATCAGTACATTGGATACCCGCTATCCGGATGGCGACAACATTGAAAAATTATTGGGCCGCGTATGCAACACATGCGTTACCCTTCAATAACAAATGGACATTGAATGATGGAGTTCGAATAGGTGGAAGTTATTTGCATAGCACTTTCGTAGATAAATCTTTTTTCCCGTTTCCCTATGATGATATCACGCAGAAAAATACCTACGCCAGCGGCAATCTCGGAATTATCTATACGCCAACCTCCTGGAAAATTTCGATAATGGCTAGTTCCGGGTTTCGGGTTCCTAATATTGACGATGCCGCCAAAGTCTTTGAGTCAGTGCAAGGATCCGCGACCACCACCGGAACATTGGTTGTACCAAATCCAGATCTTAACCCTGAACAAACAATTAATGGAGATTTAAGCATAACCAAATTTTTTCGGATCTAAAGCCCGCCTGGAAGGGGTGCTTTTTGCCACTGATTTTTTCGATGCTATTGTCGTGCAGCCCTCTACACTGAATGGACAATCCACCGTTATCTACAATGGGTTTCCGGCCAATGTAGTAAGTAGTCAAAATGCAGGCAAGGCATATATCTATGGATTTAGTATTGCCGGTCAGGTTGAAATCATCTCCCAGCTGAATCTTACCGGCTCTTATAATTACACCTATGGTCGAGTAAAACAAGATGGTGGTTCGGAGACTCCGCTCGATCACATCGCGCCCGCGTTTGGAAGAGTGGGTATCAACTATACCTATACTCGTTTTTATGCAGAACTATTTTCAAACTTCAGCGCGTGGAAACGTTTGGAAGATTATAGCAGTAGTGGCGAGGACAATCTGCAATATGCAACCCCCGAAGGAATGCCTTCCTGGTACACAATTAATTTACGAGCCAGTTATACATTGAGTAAGATGTTTACTTTGCAAGCAGGAGTTGATAATATTGCCGACTTGCAATACCGGCAATTTGCATCGGGCATTAATTCATCGGGACGTAATATTTTTGGAACATTAAGAGTGAAATTTTAAATAGGCTTTAGAGACCCTACTTACACATTATAAAAACTTGATTCATGCCATTAAAGAGATTAGTTCATAGACTTCGACAGTATCGCAGCATCCATAAATGGATTGGGATTAGCATTGTTCTGTTTATGTTTATTACCAGCACAACGGGCGTGTTTCTCGGCTGGAAAAAAAATGTTGAACTCCTTCAGCCGGCTACCCAAAAAGGCTCGAGTCTACTACTCACCGAATGGAAAGGCTTCGATCAAATAGCCCAGTCGGCACAACAGGCCGTTGATTCCGTTACCGGAAAAAAAATAGAAATAGACCGCATGGATGTTCGGCCGGATAAAGGAATTATTAAAATTACTTTTAAAGAAGGCTACTGGGAAGCCCAGGTAGATGGTGCCTCGGGTAAAGTTCTTTCCGTTGCGCAACGCCATGCCGATTGGATTGAACATATTCATGATGGATCTATTATCAGCGAACCGTTTAAGATCATATATACCAACTACATTGGTTTGGGATTACTCTTTCTTTCCATCACAGGGTTTTGGCTTTGGTATGGGCCGCGAATAATCCGAAAATTAAAACACCAAAGTGAGTAACCGGATTGATCTGTTTTCATCAATACTTCTATAAAATTGTCTACCTTGAATGGCTATCATATAAAAAGAGGCCATGAAAAAATTCTTCCTGCTACTATTCTTATTTTCTGGCTATTGGGCCTCAGCTCAAACCACCGATGATTACACCCGCTACGAACTGCTTGACCCAGCCACTAATAGTTTTAAAATATTGTATGAAGTGTCGGCCACAACACCCGGAGCTACATGGTTTCATAACACGTTAAGGAAAGGGAGCGAACACAAAGTAGATCGCGTTATTGACATGGCTTCCGGCAAACCTTTGGTGTGGTCAATTGTTAATGGAGAAGAAGCTCGTAAAAATGGGTTGGCATCAGCCGATAAAGACACCGAGTATCTGCAAATAAAACTGCAACACGCAGTGGCGAAAAATTCAGAGTATCGCTTGCTCATCGACAAGACTTATGCAGATCTCAAAAGTTACTTTACCGAAGGCGACAAAATTGTTTTTGATCGCTCACTGGGTATTAAAAGAAATTCGGTGGTGTTGCCAAAAGGGTACGAATTAACTGCTTGTAATTATCCCGCTCAAATCATGCTGGAATCAGATGGCCGATTGAAAATCAGTTTGTCAATCGTGGCCCTGATGCGGTCCCGCTTCACATAGAAGGCAGAAAATTGGCGCGACCGGTTGTAATTCCTACGATTGAAAAAGCAGAGAATCTACCTCCCGGCCAAGGACGTGATAAATCTAAAGTGCGTATGGGTTTTAACTTTCCTGAAAGGGCTTTCCAAACCCGCGAGATCGTCTATTTTCTTCAGCAGCCGGAAACCCATTCGTTCCGGTTGTATCACGATTACACCGAAACCGAACCGGGCATCAAGAACTATGTTAACGTTGTGCGGGCTGGCAGCAAAGCCTCTAATCCATCCGCTCTCAATCTGGATACCGGGCAACCCTTGAAAGTAGAAACGCTCGTTGGCAATGCGATCAAAGAAAAGGGAATCGATATCGGTTCTGATTTTTCGCTAACAGCCGAAGCCATTGTCATTTGGTTTGATCCGGTTAAGCAAGGCTCAACAACGCGGATTCGCATTGAAGAAACCTACACCGATCCGAATCGATACCTAACTGTAAATAACGAATTGATTTGGGATCGTGCCTTTGGCCGGGTACACAATACGTTGGTGTTGCCTGATGGGTGGTGGTTGACAGCCAATGCAATTCCAGCAACCGTTTTCTTAAATGAAGATGGGCTGGTGAGTTTATACTATGTAAATGACGCTCCGGGCGATATTGATGTGTTTGTAAAAGCGTTAAAGAAATAACGCAATTTAGAATTGTCTGGTCATTCAAAACTTAAAATACAAGCGAACCAATCTGTTTACGACCTGATTGTAATTGGTGGCGGAGCAGCCGGGTTCTTCGGAGCCATTAATCTGGCTGAGCAAAAACCCGGATCTCACATACTTATTCTGGAAAAATCAACTAAACTCCTGACTAAAGTTAAAGTATCCGGTGGCGGACGATGCAATGTAACGCATCAATGCATAAGCCCTGCTGAGTTGTCGCAACATTATCCACGTGGTCAAAAACAACTTAAAAGTGTTTTTCATCGGTTTCAGGCAACCGATACGGTAACGTGGTTTAAAAAACATGGGGTTGAAATCAAAACAGAAGCGGATGGTCGCATGTTTCCAACAACCAACAATTCGCAAACTATCATTGATTGTTTTTTAGAATTAGCAAAGAAATATAATATCGAAATAAAGCTCAGCTCGGAAGTAGAACGAATTGAAAAAGCCGCTAACAATTTTATTGTTTTTACAAAGGAAGAGTATCAAACAAAAAATATTTTAGTGGCTACCGGTGGCTATAATAAGCCCGAGAACTATGAGTGGTTAAAAAACCTGGGCCATGAAATTATAAATCCGATTCCCTCATTGTTTACTTTTAACAATCCCGAAAAACAATTTGCCGGTCTGATGGGAGTAGCGGTACAGCAGGCAGAAGTGCGCATTGCCGGCACGAAATTTTCGCAGCAAGGTGCCGTGCTCATTACTCATTGGGGATTAAGTGGACCGGCTGTAATTAAACTCTCTGCGTGGGCTGCCGTCTATCTTCATCAAAATAATTACACATTCACCGCACTTGTTAACTGGACAGGCAAGCCCGAAATAGAGGTGCGTAAACACCTGACGAAACTAAAACAAGAAAACAGTAAGAAGACGATCATTACTTCATCTCAGTTTACTCTCCCCAAAAGACTATGGGAGGCGCTTTGCATACAAGCCGGGGTTGATGAAGAAAAAATCTGGGCTGAGATTCCGAACAAGACCATTAATAAATTGATTGAGTTATTGTATGCCTGTCCATTCGCCATTAAAGGAAAAACAACTTTTAAAGAAGAATTTGTGACCTGTGGTGGTGTGTCGCTAGCCGATGTTGATCTATCAACGATGCAGAGTAAGAAAGTCCCCGGACTGTATTTTGCAGGCGAAGCGCTGGATGTAGATGGAGAAACCGGAGGCTTTAATTTTCAATCTGCCTGGTCAACTGCATGGGTGGCTGCTAGTCATCTGGTTCTTGAGCCATAAGGATTTTTTATAGATTTGTTATGTGAAACATAAGCTACAGTAGGTTTATTCCCTTGTTGACTACAAGTAATGTGAACAAGTTCATTATCCTAAAAAATTATGAAAGCATTTCTTTCACTGACTGCCATACTTGAAGGAATCACCGGACTGGCGCTGATTCTTGTTCCCACGTTTATAGTTCCGCTTTTACTTTCAACTCCGCTGGAAGAAACGGGAGGAATAATCGCTGCCCGCATAGCCGGAATTGCCATTGCTTCTTTAGCGCTCGCCTGCTGGTTTTCCAAAAACAATAAAAATAATTCCGGAATTGTGAAGTCATTGTTGTTTTACAACTTTGCCATTATTGCTATTTTCATTTATGCGGTAATGATCTACGAATTGACAAGTCAGTTTTTGGGGTTAGTTGTGGTTGCCCATATAGGATTAGGTTTTTGGGGAGTTATCTTGTTGAAGAAGAAATAAACCACGAAAATCCATGAGTAAATCCAGCGGCATTAAAAACAAATTGTCATCAAAAAAACTTATCCCTGCAGGAAAGCAGGAAGCGCTTCTCCACATATTGAAAACGCGGTTCGAAAAAAACATGAATCGTCATAAAGGATTTGACTGGACAAATGTGCAAACAAAACTGCGAGCTGACGCTGGGAAACTAGGATCGCTCAATGAAATGGAACAAACGGGTGGCGAACCGGATGTTGTTGGCTATGATAAAAAATCGGATGAATATATTTTTTATGATTGTTCACCGGAAAGCCCAAGTGGTCGCAGAAGTTTTTGTTATGATCCTGAAGCGCTGGAGGCGAGGAAAGAAAACAAACCAAAAAACAGTGCAGTGGGTATGGCTGCAGTCATGGGTATTGAACTATTATCAGAAGAACAATATCGGGAGCTACAGAAACTTGGAAAGTTTGATGCTAAAACTTCCAGTTGGATACAAACACCGGCAGAGATTAGAGAATTGGGCGGTGCCATCTTTGGTGATTTCCGGTATGGAAATGTATTTATTTATCACAACGGTGCCGAATCTTACTATGCTGCCCGAGGCTTCCGCGGTTCACTGAGGGTGTAACTATTTTGATAATTGCTTCTTTAAGGTTCGTCTAGGTAAGGAAAATTTCGATTTACCATAGAACTTCCAGTTGTCTATAAGCCATGGTAGTTCCTTCTTAGATAAGATTGAAACAACATGCTCTGAGAACCGTTAAAGGTTTTATCCCAACTGTTTAGCCATGATTAAAAATTATCTCACCATTGCCTTAAGGAGTTTCTTAAAGCACAAGTCGTTTACATTCTTAAATATCATTGGTCTGTCGTTAGGCATTGTGGCCAGCTTGCTCATCTGGCAATATGTGAAGTACGAGCGCAGTTTCGACACCTTTCATTCAAAAGCAAGTGATATCTATCGCGTTCAATATAATCAATGGCAAAATGGCAAGTTGCGATTTGAATGTGCCGCAGCCGTGCCAGCGGTTGGCCCCGCATTAAAAAATAATTTCCCCGAAGTAAAGACTTTTACACGGTTGTTTCCCGTAAGCGGCATTGCGAGTTATGAAAGTTCCGATCGGGGTGTCATCGCTTTTCGGGAAGAAAAAATGCAGATCACCGATCCGGCTGTCTTTGAAGTGTTCGACTTTAACTTATTGGTGGGTGATAAAGTCAGCTCACTATCCGGGCCAAACAAAACGGTAATATCGCAGCGGGCCGCAAAGAAATATTTTGGAACCGAAGACCCCATGGGTAAAACTATTTCGTGGGATGGTACCCGTAAATTTGAAGTGACAGGAATTTTTGAAGATTTGCCCGATAACTCACACATAAAGTTTGATTTTTTGTTTTCGTATGAAACATTAAATATTGAGTCACAAAATAATTCTGAAACCAACTGGGGTTGGTACGATTTCAATACTTATGTTTTGTTACAACCAGGTACCGATGTGTCCGTATTGCAAGCAAAATGGGACGAATGGCTGTTTAAAAACAAAGGCGAGGATTGGGCCAAGCGCGATTCAAAACAGGAGTTCATTTTACAGCCCTTGCGGGATATTCATTTATATGCAAACCTTTTGCAGGAATCGCAACCGGAAGAGCGGGGCGATGGAGATTCTGTGTACGCGCTTAGCATCGTTGCGTTTTTCATTTTAATTATCGCATGGGTTAACTACATCAATATGGCGACCGCCAAATCTTTTGAACGCGCCAATGAGGTAGGTGTGCGCAAAGTGATGGGTGCCCAGCGCGAACAATTGATTAAGCAGTTTTTATCAGAATCATTCCTGATTAATTTAGTGGCTGCCCTTATTTCTGTTGGTGCCGTTTGGCTGTTATGGCCATTATTTTCAGGACTAACAGGAAGAAACATTCCAGTCACATATTTGACACAACCTGATTTTTGGATTTCATTGGGCGTCCTCTTTTTAATTGGAACAATTCTTTCTGGATCTTATCCTGCTTTGATCCTTTCATCTTTCAAACCCGTTGCTGTGTTGAAAGGAAAAGTAATGCGTACCGCACAAGGAAGTTTCCTTAGAAAGTCGTTGGTCGTATTTCAATTTGTTTCATCCGTTGTTCTTATCAGTGGGCTTGTAATTGTTTATCAGCAACTCCAATTCATGCGCAATCAGGATTTGGGAATTGATATTAATCAAACGTTGGTTATAAAAGGCCCAGGCGTGCTAGTGGATTCATTATTCAGACAAAACATCGAAGGACTGAAAACAGAGGCATTACGCATTCCGGGTGTTAAAAGCATGACAGCCTCTTCGAATGTGCCGGGCGATGAAATTTTTTGGGCCAGTGGCATCAGACGATTAAGTGGCGATAATGATAACAGCATTTCGGGTTATACAGTAGGTATTGATCATGATTATGTAAAGTCATTCAATTTGAATGTAGTGGCCGGAAGAAATTTCGATTTGGATCACCCCAATGAAAGAGGAAACGTGATTCTTAACGAGGCAATGGCAGTTGCTCTAAATTTTAAAAATCCGAATGAAGCTATTGGTGAAAAAGTAAACCAAAATGGAGATACCCTAGAGATCGTTGGGGTTCTGGAAAACTATCATCAGATGTCGTTGAAAGAAGTGGTCACTCCGCTGGTCTATCATTACACCCCCGACTTTGCTTCTTTCTTTGCCTTTAAGTTGGAAACAGAAAATTATTCAAGCATTCTTACATCGCTCGAGCAGAAGTGGGGTACGTTTTTTCCTGGAAATCCCGTTGACTATTTTTTCCTGGATCAATTCTTTAATCGTCAATATGACCAAGATAAACGTTTCGGTCAGATTTTTGCTGTTTTTACAGGACTGGCAATTTTTGTAGCATGCATGGGTTTGTTTGGACTTGCTTCCTTTATGACATTACAACGATCAAAAGAGATCGGAATTCGTAAAGCGTTAGGATCATCATCTTCCGATGTGGTTCTGTTGCTATCAAAAGGATTTATTCAACTTGTGCTCGTTGCCAATCTGATCGCCTGGCCATTGGCTTGGTATATAATGAGCAACTGGCTGCAAACTTTCCCTTATCGGATTGATATTAATCCATTGCTTTTTGTTTTTGCCGGATTAGGCGTTGTGGCTATTGCTTTCTTATCCGTTGCTTTTCAAACAATTAAGGCTGCGCGCATTAGTCCAGCTATTACATTGAAGACAGAGTAGTTGAGTCTTCTATAAAAAAGAAGAGACCGTCTCAAAAAGACAGTCTCTTGCTATTTGTGTGGTGACGGAGGGAATTGAACCCCCGACACAAGGATTTTCAGTCCTTTGCTCTACCAACTGAGCTACGTCACCAATTTTCGGACTTTGTTTCATCAAACTAGTCCTTTGCTCTACTAACTGTCCCGATAGCTATCGGGAACGTCACCATTTAGCATTCAATAACCATCAAAAAACAGCTATTTTCAACGAATGGGTCACAAAAGTATGCAAATTTCATCTTGGTGCAAACCCTCCCTCAATTTTTCGGGTTTTGTTATAAAATATTGGTTCAACCGGTAGCGTAAACTAACTTCCGCCCTAAATCTTTGGCTATGGCTGTACTACAGCAAATTGTATTTCTTATCGTGCTCATAATCGCAGGGTATGTTATCCGAAAGCGGGTACTCAGCATTCGCAGCAACATTCAACTTGGCAAGAAACAAGCACTAACCGGAGACGCTGGTAAGCGGGTGCAAAACATGTTGTTGATAGCATTCGGTCAGCAGAAGATGTTCAAAAAAATTATCCCAGCTGTCTTACACTTTTTTATCTATGTAGGATTTTTAGTAATCAATCTCGAAGTACTCGAATTTATCATTGATGGTCTGGCAGGAACGCACAGAATCTTCGCCCCTTACCTGGGTGGTTTCTATAATGTGTTGATGACCATTTTTGAATTTTTAGCGGTAGCCGTATTGTTGGCCTGCTTGGCTTTTCTGATTCGCAGAAACATAGTTAAAGTTAAGCGCTTTTGGTCTGCAGAAATGAAGGGCTGGCCTCAACTAGATGGTAATCTCATTCTCATTATCGAAAGTATTTTGATGATTGCCATTCTAACCATGAATGCAAGCGACCAGATTTTACAAACCCGAAACGATCATTATACTGCAACCGGTAGTTTATTTTTTAGCGCTATGCTAATCCCATTATTTGAATCTCTAAACACCACAACACTAATAATCATTGAGCGATTCGCGTGGTGGTTTCACATTGTGGGCATTCTTGGCTTCACGGTGTATGTAACCTACTCCAAGCACTTGCACATTTTTATGGCATTCCCGAACACCTACAATGCTAAACTGGAAGTGAAAGGTCATATCAATACTATGCCGGTTGTTACCAACGAAGTAAAATCGATGTTAGGTCTTGCTACCGAACCTCCCGCAACGCCTACAGAGCCCGGGCGTTTTGGCGCCAAGGATATTAATGATTTGAGTCGTATTAATTTAATGGCTGCCTATGCCTGTACTGAGTGTGGTCGATGTACTTCCGAATGTCCGGCAAACCTAACGGGTAAAAAACTTTCACCCCGTAAAATAATGATGGACACCCGCGACCGTATGGAAGAGGTTGGAAAAAGTTTACAGGCCGGTGGGCCGGGATTGAATGACGGCAAGACATTACTAAATGATTATATCACGAAAGAGGAGATCAATGCTTGCACCAGTTGTAACGCCTGCGTGGAAGCTTGTCCGATACTGATTAATCCTCTGGAAATAATTTTAGAACTGAGAAGATATGTTGCCATGGAAGAATCCGGATCTCCGGCTCAGTGGAATAGCATGTTTCAGAATATCGAAACGAGTTTTGCTCCCTGGAAATTTTCTGCTGCCGACAGGTTTAACTGGTCGAAAGAATAATCTCAAAAGAATTTGCGAACGTTAGAAAAGATAAATCATGAACGCACCTACGCTTGCCGAACTTACCGCCCAAGGCAAATCTCCGGAAATACTTTTTTGGGTCGGCTGTGCCGGATCCTTTGACGATCGCGCCAAGCGGGTAACAAAAGCGTTTGTTAAAATTTTAAATGCCGTAGGAACAAACTTTGCCGTATTAGGCACCGAAGAAAGTTGTACAGGCGATCCGGCCCGCAGAGCCGGCAATGAATTTCTGTTTCAGATGCAAGCCATGACCAACATCCAGGTGTTGAATGGCTATCAGGTAAAAAAAATTGTAACGGCCTGTCCGCATTGTTTCAATACATTAAAGAATGAGTATCCTGAACTAGGTGGCACCTATGAAGTGATTCATCATTCAACCTTTCTTCAACAGCTAATCAACGAAGGAAAAATTAAACTGACTGAGGAAGGATCGTTTAAGGAAAGAAAATCACCTATCACGACTCGTGCTATTTGGGTCGGGCCAATAATATTTATGAAGCTCCGCGTGAAGTGCTACAGGCTTTGGATGCCGACCTCGTTGAAATGAAGCGTTGCCGCACTACGGGTTTGTGTTGTGGAGCCGGAGGTGCCCAAATGTTTAAAGAACCCGAAAAGGGAAACAAGGACATTAATGTTGAGCGCGCTGAAGAAGCATTATCGACAGGCGCAAAAACCATTGCCGTAGCTTGTCCGTTTTGTATGACGATGATGACCGATGGCGTTAAGAGCAAAGAGAAAGAAGCCGAAGTAACAGTAAAAGATTTGGCCGAATTAATTGCTGAATCAATTAAATAGAATTACGAGGTACGATTTACGAAGTACGATTACCATCAAATTCGTACATGGTAATTCGTCAATTTTAAATTTGTATTATGTATTTACCTGTTGAGAAATTAAGAAAAGAAAGTCGGGTGTGGATTTATGTAGGTAGTCGCGCACTGACTGATCAAGAGTTAAAAATGGCTGAACAGATGCTGCGTGCCTTTGTGAACAATGGAGTGCGCATGGTCAACCTCTGCAAACCTCGTTTTCAATTGAACGGAATCAAATTATTATAATGATGCTGGATGAAGATTTTCAAAACCCTAGCGGCTGTTCGATTGATAGTTCTGTTGGCGTGCTAAGAAAGATTGAGGCCGAAACGGGCGTTGATTTTTTAGACCGCAGTAAAGTGCCCTTTCTGATTAATAATACAATGGAGTTGGTGCCGCTTATCGAATTAAAGGCGCGGTTCACTTCAGGCCAATTGAATCCTACCTCCACCACTATCCATACACTGGCTGCCACACGGGCCGAATGGGAGGTGCATGGGGTTATTCCAGTAGAAAAGTCATGGATGGTAAAATATTTACCTAAATCTGCGTTAAGCTCATAACAATAACCCCAATGTTCAACGGGGATTTTCGTAATTTTAAGGTCTTGTAAGATCATGAGCGTGAGAGTTGTTTTGATTTTGTTGGGGATACTACTGCTGGGCTGCAGCCCGGAGCGGAAGGCTATGAAATCCTTTCGCTATGGTAAGTACGAAAGCGTGATTGATTACTACAAAGGAGCGATCCGAAAGGATCCAAATAATGCGAAGGCCTATTACTACATCGCAGAATCGTATCGCCTATCCAACCGAATAAAAGAAGCCGAAACTTTTTACGCCAAAGCCGGTGGCAAAGGCATTAGTGCCGACTCGGTGAAATTGTATTATGCCAAATCACTACAGGCCAATGCGAAATATGAAGAAGCACGTACTGTTCTCGAAGACTTAGAAAGTGATACCAAAAACGAGGAAATAAAAGACCGGGCCCGTCAGGAACTTGATGGCATCAATTACCTGGATAAGCTGGCACAGAAAAAAAGTTATTACAAGATTAAAAATCTGGAGGCGATTAATACTCCGTTTACAGAATACGCACCGGTGTACTCCAACAACGAGTTGTACTTTACTTCCTCGCGCAGTAACGCCCGAATTTATGAAGCTACCGGCACTCCATTCACCGATCTTTATCAAGCCGAAACAAATGGGGCGAATGTCGATGTAAATACGATTAAGGCACTGCCTGGCTTTATTAACGAATCGAATATCAATGAAGGGTGTGTAACCTTTACGCCCGATGGTAAAACCATGATTTTTGCCAAGGGCAACAGCGGCAAACGCAAAGGAACGCCCGATGTTGATTTGTATTTATCACGCTATCGCAATGGCCAGTGGTCGGAACCGACACCCATCAATATTAATCAACCCGATGCGTGGGAATCTACACCCGCCATGAGCCAGGATGGACGAACTCTTTACTTCTCTTCCAATCGCAAAGGCGGGCAAGGCGGTTTAGATATTTACTCCGCACAAATGGATGGCCGGGTCGTTTTGGAAAAGTGAAAAAATCTTGGGCCCGACATCAATACAGCGGGCGCTGAGTTGTTCCCGTATGTTTCGGAGAATGGAAAATTATACTTCTCTTCGGATGGACATCCAGGCTATGGCATGCTTGACATTTTTGAAGTAAATCGCGCCAACGGAAAAACAGTGATCGATAATTTAGGTCAACCGGTAAACTCACCAGCCGATGATTTTGGACTCTTTCTCTTTAAACCTGATCGGGGTTTTTTTACCTCTAACCGCGAAGGTGGCAAAGGTGATGATGACATCTACACATTTATTAATGAAGACCCGAATCTAAGAGTCGTAAACTATTTTCTTCAGGGAATTACGTATATGATTCGTAAAGACAGTACTCGGGAAATTTTACCGAACACCAAAGTTTCCTTGCTCGATCCACAAGGCGAAGTCATGCAGGATTTTGTAACGGGTAACGATGGCAAATTTCTTTTCCGCGTTTATGAAAATGAGAACTATGAGTTACTAGGCGAGACCGATGGGTTTATCACAAAACGCCAAGACTATACAACCATTGGTAAATCGGTGCCGCTTGAATCTCTGAAAGAACTGGTAACCAATATTACCTTGGATACAATATTGGTACTGGATCGGAAAGAACGCAACAAAATTTTCGTTTTAGAAAATATATATTTCGACTATAATGAATCATACATTCGTGCTGATGCCGCTAAAGAATTGGATAAACTGGTGACATTACTCAATGATAACACTGATCTAAAAATTGAGATGGGGTCGCACACGGATAGTGTGGCTTCGGAAGCCTATAACATAGAGCTTTCCCAACGTAGGGCAGAGTCTACCGTGAATTATCTCATTAAGAATGGCATTGACCCTACGCGCCTTGTAGCGAAAGGTTATGGCGAATCAAAACCCATTGCACGCAACACCAATCCCGATGGTACGGATAATCCTGCGGGTCGACAGCGCAACCGCAGAACGGAATTTAAGATTCTTGAAATCGGGGCCCTGATTAAGCGGACCGAGGAAGATGATGACGAAAAGTTCTTCCGCAATGAGTTGAAGAAGAATGATAATTGATCAATCTAATTCAGTTGTCTAACTGATCTCCTTTACACTTCACTTACTCAAAACATTTTCTCTATTTACTTTCACGCAAAGTATGCAGAGAAGTATCGCAGAGAACGCGAAGAAAATGATGATAAGAAATACTTATTCTTCAAGAATAGTCTCCTGATTAGTATATCTCATTATTTAATTCCCCGGAGGTGGAGATCTTCTTTTCATAACCAAACTATCGGGTGGATAATGGGCTTTGAGTGAATCCATTTGTTTGCCCGCCCACTGCGTGATTAACTCTCTTTGTGCTTGCGATATTTTGGCCTCGCTGTGTAATCCCAAATACGTATAGGAAGGCAATGGCATTTCACCCTCCTTCACCATTTCAATTATTTCTTCCAATTTATGATTTTGAACGGCAATGGGGAGTCGGGTAAAGGTCGAGAAGTTAAGATCTTTCTTTCCATCCGTAACGTGTCTGTTTAGCCACCACCCAAGAGGTTGCACTTCTGCGTAAAGTGGATAGTTGGTTTTATTGCTATGGCAATCTTTACACGCTACCGATAAAACTGAACTCAATTCAACTGGAATAAAATAGCGCGATGAAATATCCTGGGGATGTACATCGGAATTGTTTTTAGCGGGTCGGATAAACTGGATCGCGAGCAGGAGACCCAGAAAGCCAAAGAGTATTTTCTTTTTCATGTTAAATGTGTAGTTTTTACTTTTGTTGATTCGGTTTTCCGCCACGACCTCTACGATGGAATTGTTGTAGTTGCTCCATTTGCTTTTGCGATAAAATTGAGTCAGTTTCAATTCGAATCCATCAATTACAGATTCAACGTCATGGTCAGTCTTCTTTTGCAATGAATCAACTTTGTCCATCGCTTCATAAATAAGTGGACGGATTTGTTTTGCCTGCTCGGCATCAGCCTCGGCAACGTTTAAAATCATCTCAACAAACTTTTCGCGGCCCTCTTTCTTCCAATCGGCTCGTTGCCTGCCCTGTGCGTTTCTTCCCAACAAACCAACGGTGAGCGCCCCAATGAGTATTCCAATAACCAGGGTAATACTGATGGAGATGAGTGCTCTTTTTCTTTCAGGTTTCATGTGTTTGTAATTTTTTAGTTATCATGGTAAGGCTAAATGTCCTTTCCTGATTATTGCGGTAAACTTTTATAAGCATCTATAGAATAAATATTTTCGGAACCGGGCGCGTCTAATCCAAAAACGGCCCGCAGACTAAATTGCTCGGTCAGCATTAAATTGGTGATAAGCAATGCCACTAACACACCCACCACCAACACCTGATATTTCTTAAAGAAGAAAAAGATCAGATAGTCGATTTCGTTAACCCGTTGCTTGAGTTGGTTCATAATCCGTTCGGCAAAAAAAGGGCCGAAGGTATCTGGTTGTTGGCGCAACATCATTTCCCGAATTTTGGAATAATGATCGCTTTGCCTGCGCAGTGCAAAATCGTTTTGCATAAGAGCCGAAAGTTTTTCCCGCTCCCGGGCTGTTACCGGCTCGTCCAATGACCGCAACAGAAGCTCTTCGTGTTCAGAAAAGGAATCGTTCATGCCTATAATTTTTTTGTTAATGCAAGTCTAAGTTTCTGCTGTGCCCGTGCGAGTCGTGAAAGCGTTGTGCCTAATGGAATTCCCAATAGGGAAGAAGTTTCTTCTGTTGAATATCCTTCAATCAACCGTAGCGTAGCGACCGCCTGAAAATCGGCATCCAACTGTTTAAATTCATAGGCCAATAATTCCTTCAAGTCCATTGTATCTGCGGCATCTCCCATTCCGCCCACACTTTCCAAAGAGGCGTAACGGGCATTTGCCTTTTGCTTTCTTTTAAGCTCGTTGAGGGCCAGGTTAATAGCGATGCGAATAAGGTAGGTGCTTACTTGCGACTCGCCCCGGAATTTATTTAGCGAATCATAAAACTTAATAAATACTTCTTGTCCCACATCTTCGGCCTCTGGCGTAGCGCCTAACATACTGCGCACAACTCCGGCCACCTTGCCTTCATGCCGTACTACCAGCATTTTAAAAGCAGCCATATCGCCATCCCTGGATTTCTCAATCAATACCTCATCAGGTTCTCCTTTCATGGACATAAGGTAATGAAATCCGAACTGTTTTATAATTAGACAACCAACACCCAAGGATTATTCCCGGAAGTTGCAGTTTATTTTAGTAGAGAATAAGAAGCGCTAGTGGCCATAAAAACTTTGCGACTAAGCGTCTTTAGTGGTTTTTTACCGCAGAGGCGTAATGACGCACAGTGAAAATGAAAATTTATAGATCAAATCGTCACCGTTGTTTTACTAGCCTAAAATCCTCATTGACATAATTTTGCGCTGACCAATCAATATCTTAACTGGCCATTAATGAATAAGAAAATAAATTCAACAAATACCCACGTGATTACTCAGTATTCCAATTCCCTTGATCTTAATGTTCACCTTGTCATCTGCTTGTAAGGTAAAATCATGTGGTGGTACTATGCCCGTACCCGTCATAAGAAAACAACCCACCGGAAATTTTAAGGATTTATAAAGCCAGGCTGCCAATTCGGGTAGGTTGCGTTTCATACGATCGAGCGCAATTGAATTATTAAAAACAATCTTATCGCTTCTTCTTATTTCAATTGAGATTTCTGTATCGGATGAAATCGGTTTTCCGGGCACGAATAAACACGGCCCTAATGCACAACTACCCTCATATATTTTTGCCTGTGGCAGATACAAAGGGTTTTCACCTTCAATACTTCGCGAACTCATATCATTGCCAATTGTATAGGCCTGAATTTCTCCAGAAGAATTAATGTATAAAGTCAGCTCGGGTTCGGGCACATTCCAGGCAGAATCGCTTCGAATATTTATCACATCGCCCGAACCAACTCCCCGTGAGGCCGTGGCTTTAAAGAATAACTCTGGCCGATCGGCTTCATATACTTTTTGGTATACATCGGCCGCACCCGATTCTTTCGATTCTTCCATCCGCGCATCGCGACTTCGGAGATAGGTTACGCCTGCGGCCCACACTTCCTGATTGCCAATCGGTGCGCTAGCTTTGTCTATCAAGGCATGGGCTTCTGTCTCAGAAATTTTTTTTTCCTTGTTTGATCCCTGTGATAAATACTCATGAAGCTCACTTCTGTTGATCAAAGAATCCCATAACTCATTGATCAAAAAATTATCATTATTCTTTACGCAAAGCGGACCGGCCGATGTTTTATAAAGATGCATAGAAGAAAAAATAAAACCTGACGAAACCGTCATGATAAATGTACCACGTTCCTGATAAGGAATCAAACTATATATTCCACCAGTAAGTGAGTTTCAATACCAACGAATGATTTTTTACACCCAGCGTTTCTGGCAAATAGTTATCGGTGTAAACAATAAAGAAATCGGAAGCAGGCCGGTAGCGCCATTGAAAGCGTGTGTTCAGATTAATATTATCTTGTTGTTCGTTGTATTGCAGAAAGGTTGTCCAGAAAATTTTGTTGGTAAACGTTATGTCTACTCTCGGCCCTAGCAACCAAAAGGTATTACGCCCCCATGGGTCGGGTAGCTGGATGTCGTTGTACGTTCCGCTAAGCAAAATACTTACAAAGGGCTGAAACCGATATCCGATATCAGCCGTCATAAATAATCGGGTTCCATCTTCATAGTATCCGCCATAGCGGCCAGTAAAGGCATAGGTAAGAACATTTTGTGGTTTAGATGTAAACTCAAATCCTACGGCATTCCAACTATGCTCGCTACCTGTGGCGAGGGTATCTTTGCCGGAATTAGTGGGATCAAAAGGTTTTAGCAACTTCACATAATCATGCGCAACCCAACCTGTAAAAGTGCTTAAGTTGCGAAAGTTGACTTGATACGCCAGATACGTTTCGCTGTCGGTTTGTTTGAATGACGGGTCGAAGAAAACACTCGTGGCTGCTTTGGGGCCATGACTAAGTATCTTGTCACTTTTCGGAAAAAATAAGTACGATGCCTGCGGGTTGACTCGGATATAATTGTTTCGTGGCACATAGCCTACTTCGGCCGTATAACCGCTACCCACATATTCGTATTGTCCGCTGACGGTAAATTTGCGCGTTGAGTATTGCAAGTTGGCAGCATAGGTGTAATCTTTTTCGGTTTGTTGTGGACTAAACGATTTTAAGAATAAGGCTTTGCCCGTCCAAAGATTATTAGACGATGCCAGGTTATACTCAAACCCCAGGTTTCGATTATACTCCGAGTATACCGACCCCGAATCGGGGGGTGTATAATTAACCGATTCTTTATTAACTACCAGTAAGCCTACATTCGATCGGGCAAAAACTCTACGTTGCAACGCTACAACTGCAAAATTCTGTGTGGGCAATCCGTCTTCCTCCACTTTGCCGGTTTGCATGTCCATGGCTGCTATGCGCCAGTTCTTATCAATCTTTCCACTGAGGCGGGCACCATATTGAATAGGAGCTGTTAATCCAATTCGTCTCGAGAAAAATGGTCGAATGGTGGTGTAGCCAAAATTGTTGAACATATCTCCGTTCTCCAGAAAAAACTGCCGTCTTTCGGGAAAGAAAAGCTCAAAGCGATCGAGATTGGTTACCTGCCTATCAACATCCACCTGCGAAAAATCCGGATTGACTGTAAGATCCAAATTGAGCGAGGATGTAACGGCCACCTTTACATCCATGCCTACTTCGCCTCGCTGGGTTGTGGGAGTTTCATTTTCATAATCTTTGGAGAGTCCACCCAGAGCATAGGGAATTACAGAAACATTGGCGCCAGCATCTTTCGGTGGCGTGTCCCACACCAGCAAACCACTAAAAGCAAGTGCAGCAGTAGGAAACTGGCGGGGTACGGGTGCCCAACTGGATTTTTCAGTTGTCTTTAAATCAAGCCGGCTAAAGTTGATCCCCCAATTGGAGATGCCTTTTTTATATCGAATAGTTTTAAACGGAATAGCTGCTTCAAAAATCCATTTGTCTTCATAATTTTTTACAACCGAAGTCCATTTGTTATCCCAGTTTAAATCTACGCGGCTGCCTTCATACATTAAACCATCCCATTGCGCTCCGGCCGCATTGGCTCCAAAGGAAAATCCGTTTGTTTGATCATCGAAGGTGTCCATGAAAAGCAGGAAGTTATCGTTCTTGCCAAAGTTAAAATCTCTACGAAGCGATTCAACAATGTAAGGCCCGGGCAGCGCATGATAACATATAGCTAGAAGATAAAGATTTTCTTCATCGTAAGTCATTTTAACATCTGTTCTTACTCTGGCCTTGCTGGTGTCCATGGGCGTTACCATATAGAAATCAGTAGCTGTTGCAGCCTGTGCCCAACCTGTTTCCTCAACCACACCATCAATACGAATAAGGTCGGATGATTTGCGAATGGGTAATTGATAAGCCTCGTTCTTTTTTTGAGCATACCCAGCCAAAGAACTAGTGATAAAAAACAAAAGGACAAGGGGCCGCATGAATTGCAATATTATCAAAGAGGCAGGAGCGAACAAGTGAATGTTGACCGCTGGTAAAAAGAAGGTTTGTGGTGAATTACTTTTTAAATCCCGGCAAGGCCAGTTTATACTTTACCGAAACAAGTCTGATCACGATAATGACAGAAATAGAAAGAATCAGATTATAGTTTCGCTCCAACGGAGTTTGTAAATCCAATAACAAGTAAACAATGGCCCCAATAAGGCAAGCGGTAGCGTAAACCTCTTTTCTGAAAATAACCGGCAATTCATTGGTAAGTGTATCGCGCATTACACCCCCCATCACCGCAGTAAACATTCCCATAATCGCAGCAATCTCAGGGCGAATACCAAGCCCCATCGCTTTTTCTACACCGAGAATGGTGAAGAAAGAGATTCCCAAGGTATCAAATAGCAAGAAGGTTTTGCGTAAGCGAACGATTACTCTGAAAAAAATAATCGCAACCACAACGCCAATCAGGATTGCATACAAAAAGTTGATATCCCCTATCCAAACTAATGGGTAACTGCCTAGCAGAATGTCTCGAAGGCTACCACCTCCAATAGCTGTAATAAATCCGGTGAAGCCGGCACCAAACCAATCCTGATCTTTGTCTTGCATTGCCAATGCGCCAGACACTGCAAAGAAAAAAGTTCCTCCTAATTCGAGATAATATTGAAAGTTCACGTAAAGTATGTTTTCGTAAAGTTCTGCTACATTTGAATATAATGCTACTGAAATGAAGACATATTATAGATTAGTTTTGACAGGTCTCTTTTTGATTGCGACCATAAGTTTTTCAAGCGCTGCCACGCGCGATTTCTTTGACTTGCGGATCTACCAATTTAAAACAACAGAGCAACAAACGCGCACCGAAAATTATTTGGAAAAAGCGCTGTTGCCTGCCCTGCATGGGGCCGGAATTAAAAATGTAGGTGTTTTTAAACCGGTAGAGACAGATTCCACTTTTGGCAAGCGACTTTATTTACTAATTCCTCATCGTTCGCTCGATCAGTTTTCATCGCAGACAGAGAGCTTACTAAAAGATAAGACCTATCTGACCAATGGAAAAGATTATCTCGATGCAACTTTTGATAACCCTCCCTACGATCGTATACAGACAATTATTTTAAATGCCTTTTCAGGAATGCCGCAGCTCGCAGCGCCCAACTTAAAAACTCCGGTAACGGAACGCGTGTATGAGTTGCGCAGCTACGAAGGGTACACAGAAAAAATCTATCGAAAAAAAGTAGATATGTTTAATGCTGGTGATGAGATCGGGTTGTTTAACAGACTTGGCTTTAACGCTGTGTTTTATGGTGAGGTATTAAGCGGTGCCCGCATGCCCAACTTAATGTACATGACAACCTTCGAAAACCAGGCCTCGCGCGATGCCCACTGGAAAGCCTTTGTCGATGATCCGCAATGGAAAAAAATTTCCACTATGCCCGAGTACCAAAAGAATGTTTCCAGGATTGAAATTTTCTTTTTGCGACCTACGGGCTACTCCGATATTTAACGGGTTTCTAAATATTCTTTTAAAAACAAGGGGGGCTTTGGCAAACACATTCGTGTACCTATGCGTTAAGGTAATAACATGAGTTCGGTGAAATCAATCCCGTCAATCTTTACTAGCCGTGTGCTCCTTTTAGCGCTAATTGTATTCTCATGCAAAAACAATGAGCCCGAGCATCCAAACACCGAAGTAAACAACTGGATTTATTCAACCATGAATTACTGGTATTATTGGAATGCTGACTTACCAGCAAGTTCTAACAGTAGCCAAAATCCAGATGTGTACTTTAATTCTCTTCTCAATGAAAATGATCGTTTCTCGTGGATTCAGAATAATTTTTTAGAGTTGAAAGACCTGCTGCAAGGAGTAGCAAAAGAAGCAGGTTATGAAGTGGCTCTTTTTCGTGAGCGTGTCGATACCGATGTTTTAATAGGTCAGATTGTTTACATCAAACCGGGCACCTCGGCAGAAGCCGCAGGATTGAAACGCGGTGATAGGATTAATAGAATTAATGGTATGCCGCTAACTTTATCAAATTATAAAAACCTACTTTCAAGCATCAGCGAAGAGCACCTATTAACGTATCAGTCCCTTGATTTAGTCAGTCAAGCATTTGGCGCGGAGCAGGAATTAAAGGTCTCTTCCGTTGCCTATGCAGAAAACCCAAACTTCCTTACTAAAATCTTTGAATACAACGATCGCAAGGTGGGGTACTACATATACAATCTGTTTTCGGTTGGACCAACTTCTACAAGCACCCAATACAACGATGAAATGGATCAGGTGTTTGCCGGATTTCAATCAGCGGGAATTACCGACTTGATTTTAGATTTGCGTTTCAATAGTGGCGGTGCCGAAACCGCGAGCACCAACCTGGCCAGTTTACTTGGCAAGGATGTAGATGCAACGAAAATATTTTCCTTTCGAGAATATAATGCAAACGTTTCAGCTACCATCAAGAAAGATCCTAAATTGATTGATCAATACCTCTCTATTGAGTTCATCAACAAATCACAAAATATTGGCAGCCAACTTCGCAATAATAGGATTTACATTTTAACGGGTTCCCGCACAGCCTCGGCCAGCGAGTTGCTTATCAACGGACTGCGGCCCTACATGGATGTGTTTTTGATCGGCAGCAAAACAGTTGGTAAAAATGTAGGCTCTATCACGCTTAATGAAGAAAATAATCCAAACAATACCTGGGGCATGCAACCCATTGTGTCCAAGTCATTCAACAGTCTCAATCAATCTGATTATAGTGCCGGATTTAATCCACAAATTTTACTTGAAGATAATAGTGAATTCCCTTATCCGCTTGGCGATCCGCAAGAACGATTGCTCAATAGAGCTTTACAGGAAATCACAGGCGAAACAAATTCTGGCCGGGTAAACCCTTATAACCCTATGGGTGCAGAGGCAGGTCATTCACTGGATCTGAAAAAACGCTCGAATGTTCTTCTTTTGGACCCGGTTGTTCAAAACTCGCTGCGAAACTTATTGGAGAATCAATAAATAATAAGTCTCCACACAATAGATTTTACGGTCAAAGGATGATGTCTTTACAAGGGTAATCGGGAATGTGCTAAATAATGATGCTATTTTCTCTTGCAATTGGCTGACCTTCTTAAGCATTATCTCTATTTTTGGCACCTGATTAATAAAACCACCCTCAACACATGAAACGCGATAAAATTGTATTTGATCTGATTGATAAGGAAAAGGCACGCCAGGAGCATGGTATTGAATTAATAGCCTCGGAAAATTTTGTTTCGCCCCAGGTAATGAAAGCGCAGGGCTCTGTGCTCACAAACAAATATGCCGAAGGCCTTCCCGGTAAACGGTATTATGGCGGTTGCGAAGTGGTGGATGAAGTAGAGCAATTGGCCATAGACCGGATTAAAGAACTTTTTGGTGCCGAATGGGCCAATGTGCAGCCACACTCGGGTGCACAAGCCAATGCCGCGGTGATGTTGGCCTGTCTAAAGCCGGGCGATAAAATATTGGGGTTCGATCTTTCGCATGGCGGGCATCTTACGCACGGCTCTCCGGTAAATTTTTCAGGTAAACTTTATCAGCCTTCTTTTTTATGGCGTAGAGCAGGAAACCGGTGAAATTGATTTCGACAAAGTATTAGAAATTGCCCAGCGCGAAAACCAAAAATGATTATCTGTGGTGCCTCGGCTTACAGTCGCGATTGGGATTATGAAAAACTACGCATGGCTGCGGATAGTGTGGGTGCCTTGCTACTAGCGGATGTATCGCACCCGGCAGGATTAATTGCCCGTGGATTGTTGAACGACCCGATGGAGCATTGTCATATTGTAACTACCACTACGCATAAAACGTTGCGCGGGCCGCGTGGAGGATTGATTTTGATTGGAAAGAATTTTGATAATCCTTGGGGGTTAAAAACACCTAAAGGAGAATTACGTAAAATGTCTTCCATTCTTGATTCCGGAGTATTTCCTGGAACGCAAGGCGGTCCTTTGGAACATGTGATTGCCGCCAAAGCCATTGCGTTTGGTGAAGCGCTTAGCGATGAGTATTTGACTTACATTGTACAAGTAGCTAAAAATGCAAAAACGATGGCCAGCGCCTTTGTTGAAAGAGGATATAAAATTATTTCAGGCGGCACCGATAATCATCTGATGTTAATTGATCTGCGCTCAAAAAATCTTACTGGTAAAATTGCCGAAGAAGCTTTGATTCAGGCCGATATCACCATCAACAAAAACATGGTTCCGTTTGATACACAGTCGCCCATGGTCACTTCGGGTATGCGCATTGGTACGCCTGCCATTACAACCCGGGGCCTGATGGAAAAAGATGTTGTTAAAGTAGTGGATCTGATCGATGAAGCTTTAAAGAAGCCTGCCGATGTAAAACATTTGAAAGCGGTGAAGCGCAAAGTGAATACGTTAATGAAAAGTTTCCTTTATATAAGTAGTGATTGAATAACTGTGTTGCATAGCCCCTCTCAATTGGGTTAAGATTTTAATTTTATGGCAGAAGAAAAAGAAATGGCTTTCATGGATCATCTCGAGGAATTGAGATGGCATGTGGTACGATCGGTGGTGGCTATTTTTGTAATGATGATCTTGGCTTTCGTCTACACCAAAGAGATTTTTGAATATATCGTCTTTGCTCCGGGTCATGTTGACTTTATAACGTTTCGTTGGTTATGCCAATTAGGCGCAACCATGGGTGTGGATGGATTATGTGTTACCGATATTCCGATGAAGATTCAGAGTCGGTTTCTGATGGGGCAATTCACCATGCAATTGCAAGCTTCCTTTGTAATTGGATTAGTAGTTGCCTTTCCTTATGTAGTTTGGGAGTTATGGAGTTTTGTTAAGCCGGGTCTTTATAATAAGGAGAAACAAGGTTCAAAAGGTGCGGTGTTTTCTATTTCAGGTCTCTTTTTACTGGGCATTTCTTTTGGCTATTTCATTTTATGCCCGATGACGATTGCCTTCCTAGCCAACTATACGATTAGCCCCGATATCTCCAATGAATTTGATATCACTTCGTATGTATCTACTGTAACCATATTGGTTGTAAGCAGTGGAATTTTATTTCAGTTACCCGTTGTTATTTTCGTTTTAACAAAAGTGGGCATTGTTACACCTAAGCTACTGAGGAGCTATCGCAAGCATGCTGTGGTTGCTATTTTGATTATCGGAGCCATTATTACCCCAAGCTCTGATCCGTTAAGCCTTTCCCTGATCTCAATACCTTTGTACTTCCTTTACGAAATTAGTATTTTCATATCTCGTGGAGAATTAAAGCGCAAACAAAAACGCGAACTGGAAGAAGAGAGGTTAGACCAACAATCATCAATATGAAAATAGCCATTGGTGCTGATCATGCGGGGTTCGAATACAAAGAGTTGTTAATAAAGCAACTCTCAAAACTGGGTCATGTGTCGAAAGATTTTGGTACCTATAGCGTTGAGTCAGTTGACTACCCAGATTTTGCTCATCCGGTAGCCAGTGCTGTTGAAAAAAAAGAGTTTGAGTTAGGAGTTTTGATTTGTGGCAGCGCCAATGGGGTGGCTATTACAGCGAACAAGCATCAGGGCATCCGCGCAGCCATTTGCTGGACGGAAGAGCTGGCCGCCCTTGCGAGGCAACACAACAATGCCAATGTAGTTTGCATTCCCGCACGTTTTGTTTCGGTTGATCTGGCTGAAAAAATTCTTGCTAAGTTTCTGAATACCCTTTGAAGGCGGCCGCCACGAAAAGCGGGTAGGGAAAATCAGTTGCTAGTCACGTTTCAAGTGGCTTATCACCACTGATAAAAATCTTTATCCAGTTTCCTGAGAGACTTGTACCTTCACTTCCTAAATCTTTGAGGCTGCCTCAAAAGTAATACAACTGTCAGGTTGAGCCTGCCGAAACCTAATTCCAGTCTGTGATTAGCCTTCGATAAACTCAGGCTGACAACCGAAGTTGACTTTTGAGAGCCTCATCCTTAACATTATTGTTGAATCTTAATTAAACCCTATGCGATATTCTATACTTATTCTGGCCCTGATCGTAAGCGTTAGTTCTTTCGCTCAGAAGAAAACGACTGCACCACCGCCACAAAAAAAACCACTTGATCACAGCGTGTATGATAACTGGAAAGAAATTACCTATAAAGCATTAACGCCTGATGGTACGAATGCCGCTTTTACGGTTAACCCACAGGATGGTGACGGCAAAGTTATTTTCCATAATCTTAAAGCTAACACGCAGGATTCTGTGAAGCGAGCCGCTGAGATTACACTAAGCTTTGACAGTCAGTATGCGATCTTTAAAATCAAACCTCAACAAAACCTGGTGAAAGAACTGCGCAGACAGAAAAAGAAAAAAGAAGATTTACCGAAAGACTCTTTAGGCATTTATTCCTTCGCCAATAGAAAAACTCAAAAGGTGCCAGAAGTAAAGTCTTTCAAAATTCCTGAAAAAGGCTGGCGGCTGGGTAGCCTATCAGCAAGAAGTAAAAAAAGAAGTTAAGCCAGCATCGACTACGGGAGATAAGAAGCCTGCCCTAAAAAGAAAAAAGTAAATAGTGATGAAAATGGCTATACGTTGGTGCTAAGAAAATTATCCAATGATACCGAAACTCAATTCGGGTATGTGAAAGATTATGCTTTCGCGAAATTCGGGCAAGGACTTTTGTTCAGCTCCGCAGGCAACGACTCGACCATGCAAGCCGGTGTTTACTGGTATGATTTGCAGAAAGAACAACTTACAACGTTGCACCAAGGAAAAGCAAAATATAAATACAAAGGTGTGTCCATTAGTGAAAACGGAACACAAGCTGCTTTTCTTTTAGATTCAGATACCACGAAGGCCTTGATTCGGCATTTCAAACTTTATCATTGGACAAAAGATAAAAGTAATGCTCAACTGCTGGACGTGGAAACCTCTATGGGCATACCCCAAAACTGGATTGTCAGTGAATACTACACGCCTCTTTTTAGTAAAGATGGCAACAAACTCTTTTTGGATCAGCTCTAACCCTATTGTACAAGACACCACTCTATTGACCGAAGAAATTGTAAGTGTAGAAATCTGGGGTGGCGATGACGGCTATATCTATCCGCAACAAAACCGACAATTAGAAAACGAAAAGAAACGCAATTACCTGGTCGCTTTAAATCTCACAAACAAAGAAGTAATTCAACTGGGTGATCGTGATGTACCGGGTATTGAATTGGGTGACGAAGGAAACGCTTCCCTCTTTTTGGGTGAGACCAATGTTCCTTACCAAAAATCCATAACGTGGGAAGGTTCGCCCGCTAACGATTTTTATCTCTACGATGTATCAAACCGATCAAAAAAGCAAATTGCAACTGGGGTAAAAGGCAATGCCAGTCTTTCGCCAAAAGCCAACTATGTGTATTGGTATAGTATGGCCGACACCGCTTGGTTTTCTTACGCGAACACAACCGGCAACACAGTAAAACTAACGCAAGATGTCAAAGTAAAATTTGCCGATGAAGAGGATGATCATCCCGATTATCCGAGTCCATATGGATCGGCAGGCTGGACGGCTGATGACGCACAATTTATTGCGTATGATCGTTATGATTTGTGGGCCTTCGATCCGCAGAATAAAAAAGCTCCGGTGAATCTCACCAAGGTTGGTCGTCAGCAAAAAATTGTATTTAGAAATATAAAACTCGATCAGGAAATAAGATTTATCGATCCTAATCAAGAACTTTTACTTTCAGCATTTAATGAAAGCACCAAAGCTGCCGGTTACTATAAACTTTCTTTAAAAGACGGTAAGCTTACTAAATTGTTGATGGAGAATTATCGCTTTGGCGGAATCGTTAAAGCAAAACAAGCGAATCAGATTCTCTTTACTAGAGAAAGCTTCCGCGAGTTCCCTGATGTGTGGACGGCCGACTTGAATTTATCGGCACCGAAAAAAATTAGTCTGGCCAATCCGCAAATGAAAGATTATTTGTGGGGATCTGTAGAATTGGTTAGCTGGACTTCGCTTGATAATATTCCTCTACAGGGATTGTTGTACAAGCCCGAAAACTTCGATCCAAAAAAGAAGTACCCCATCATTGTCTATTTCTACGAACGCGAAAGTGACAACATCCATGGACACATTACACCCAATCCATTACGATCGTCCATTAACCGCACCACGTATGTAAGTGATGGCTATCTGGTTTTCGTTCCGGACATTATTTATAAAATTGGATTTCCGGGCGAGAGTGCGCACAACTGCATTATGCCGGGAATCACACAACTTATCTCTAAAGGATTTGTAGACGAAAAAAATATTGGAATTCAAGGGCATAGTTGGGGCGGATACCAGACAGCCTATTTGATTACACGCACCGATATGTTTAAAGCGGCCGAGGCCGGTGCGCCTGTTGCCAACATGATCAGCGCTTATGGCGGCATTCGGTGGGAGAGTGGCATGAGCCGGATGTTTCAATATGAAGAGTCTCAAACCCGTTTGGGTGGAAGTCTTTGGGAAAAGCCCATGCTCTACATCGAAAACTCACCCATCTTTTTTGCAGACAAAATAAAAACACCGTTGTTGCTTTTACATAATGATGCGGATGGCGCGGTGCCTTGGTATCAGGGAATTGAAATGTACATGGCTATGCGCAGGCTCAATAAACCAGTGTGGATGTTAAATTATAATGGCGAACCGCATTGGCCAGTGAAGCGTGAAAACCGAATGGACTTTCAAATTCGTATGAAACAATTCTTTGATCACTACTTAAAAAATGCTGCGTTACCTCCGTGGATGAAAGAGGGTGTGCCAGCCATTGAAAAAGGAATTACAAAGGGTTATTAATATGTAAGCCACAGATTCACTGATTAACTCTGTGGCAATTCTTAAAGAAATGAGATTCAATTTCCGTTTTATAGTTCTTCTGGCTGTCTTGGTTGCTGGTTGTTCGCAGAGTAAAATCGCTAACCGCCATATAAGGGCCGCACAAAAGATTAATGGCCTTTCCTTTTCCCGGCAGGAAATAAAAACCATGCGGGCTTATCTCAATGAAAATAAAAACGGGTACGATTCCATGCGGGCGTTCTCGCTCGACTACTCCGTTGCTCCGGCTCTTTATTTTGATCCCCGCCCCGATAATTTTCAATTCAGGAAAGTAAGCGATTCATCAAACTGGGACTACCCCCAAGATGTATCTCTACCTTCCTCTGAGATAGAAATAGCTTTCATGACGGTGGCACAACTGAGTTCATTAATCAAGAATAAAAAGCTAACCTCCACACAACTCACAAAGATTTACCTGGGTCGAATTAAAAAATATAACGACTCACTTTTGGCTGTTGTTACTGTTACGGAAGAGCTTGCTTTGCGACAAGCCCAAAAAGCAGACGAAGAAATAGCCAATGGAAAATACCGCGGCCCCTTGCATGGAATCCCTTATGGGATTAAAGATTTATTCGCTGTACCCGGTTATAAAACCACATGGGGTGCAGAGCCATATCAAAATCAAGTTTTGGAAGAGACGGCAGAGGTTGTTCGAAAACTAGAAGCAGCCGGTGCAGTACTAATTGCAAAGCTAACATCCGGAGCCCTGGCCCGAGGCGATGTTTGGTTTGGTGGAAAAACGAAAAATCCTTGGGATCTTAAACAGGGAGCCAGTGGCTCATCAGCTGGTTCTGCATCTGCCACCGCAGCAGGATTAGTTGCGTTTTCCATAGGCACCGAAACAATGGGGTCAATCCTTTCTCCTTCCTCGCGCTGTGGTGCCACGGGTCTGCGTCCATCCTTTGGTGCTGTGAGTCGCAGCGGGGCTATGACATTATCTTGGTCGATGGATAAAGTGGGGCCTATTTGTCGAAGTGCACAAGATTGCGCCATTGTCTTTAACATTATCAGAGGTAAAAATGAATTGGGAGATCCCGATCGTACTGTAGTGGATTATCCATTCTCTTTCAACACACCCACTGACTTAAGTTCTTATAAGATTGGTTACACTAAAAAAATTGTTCGATAAAGACACGAGTCGTGTAGGCAAAATAGGTTTGGAGACGATCGAAAAGTTACGCTCGCTTGGTGCGAATCCGGAAGAAATAACCTTACCGGATGATGTGCCTTACCCAGTATTTGATATTATTCTTCGTGCTGAGGCTGGTGCGTTTTTTGATTCGCTGGTTCGTACGCACGGAGAAAGAATGTTGTCTGAACAAGACGCTCCTTCGCGTGCTAATTCATTACGTCAAGCGCGATTTATACCGGCTGCCGAATACTTACAAGCCAACCGATATCGCAAAGTACTTATTGAAAAGTTTAATTCTTTGATTTCAGAATTTGATTTTATTGTGGTGCCTACCAACGGGAAAAACCATTCACTAATAACCAATCTTACCGGTCATCCTGCTATTTCTATACCAACGGGTTGGGATGACAAAGGACACCCTACGTCCATTATCTTAATTGGAAATCTTTACAATGAAGGTCCATTACTGGAAGCTGCGCACGTTTTTCAGCAAGCGACAGATTTCGAAAATAAATGGCCCGCTTATTTTAGCAATCCTTCACGGGAGTAAAAGCAATTCTATTTTAAAAGAGCCACACATTCACAGATAAATTCTGTGAATGTGTGGCTAATTCATTATCTCCATGTTCTCTTTAATTTTTCTTCTTCGCTGGTGTTGAGAAAGGTGGCGGTGTAATTTTTATTTCACCTTGTTGCTCCAACAATCGCAACGCTTCTTTTACCGCACGCTCGAGTTGTGGATCAATTCCTTTAGAAAGCGAAACAGCATCCTGCCGCACTTCAATATCCGGAGGGATGCCTTCGTTCTCTCCAATCCATTTATTGTTGATCGGATCAAACACACCATTGTCGGGGGCCGTTAACGCTCCACCATCAACCAAACTATAATGCACCGATGATTTCACCAATCCACCCCACGTGCGTGCACCAATCAAAGGCCCGGTTTTTTGCTGACGGAAAACCCATGGAAAGAAATCACCCCCCGAGCCAGCCATCTCGTTTATCAAAAGAACTTTTGGCCCCAGTATACCGGCTGGCAACCGGAAAGGTGTGCCATTTGGAACTTCGTTGGTGATGGCCGCTCTTAATTTTCGATTCATTAAATCAACCATGTAATCATCTAATAACCCGCCTCCATTAAAACGCTCATCAATCACCACTCCTTTTTTATCCTGCTGAGCAAAGTAATAGCGATTAAAAGAAACAAAACCATTGCTCGATGTATTGGGTACCCAAACATAGGCCAGCTTTCCACCAGACAATTTATCGACCATACGTCTATTGTCTTCTACCCAACCGCGCTGACGAAGATTATCTTCATTGGCGATTGGCTTCACTACTTCCTTCCAGGCTCCGACAAATTCAGGGGTTTTATTTATGTGCAGTGTAGTTTGAACATCTACCGTGCCATCTAAAAACTGAAAGGGATCATCGGTATCGGTTAATTCCTTTCCATTAATACCCACCAGGTAATTTCCTTCCTGAATCTTTATTCCTGGTCTATCGAGCGGACTGGATAATTCAGGATTCCAACTCTCTGTTGTATAGATCCTACTTATTTTCCAACGCGTATTCTCGGCCACTAAATCCGCGCCAAGCAAGCCCACTGCCGGTTTATCTACTTCAGGAAAATCGCCACCAAAAACAAAACTGTGCCCAACAGAAAGTTCACCATTTACCTGATCGAGGATATAACTTAAATCCAAACGGTGTTTTACAAAGGGAACCAACGGTGCGTATCGCTCGTAAACTTCAGTCCAATTTCTTCCATGCATGTTCGGATCATAAAAGTAATCGCGCTCGTAACGCCAGGCTTCTTCAAAAATTTGCTTCCACTCTTCTGCACGGCTTAAGTTCATTTTGAGATTAATCTTTAGAGATGTGCCATCATTTCCATTCGCCCCCGTGGTTGACATCACCTTCCAATCGTTGTTAACTTTAGCTAACATTTTTATTACCATCTCCGGAAACGGAAATCTGACTTGCGCCACTGATAAATTCTTTCGCCTCGCGTTTTTCAAGTGTGAACTTATGCAGTACTAACCCGTTACCCGATTTTTGCTCTCCAATAAAAACTGTGCCGGATGGGCCACTAAGCACAAGTCTGTAATCTGCTTTCGGTAACGGCAAGGCAATGGTCCTACGCTCTATACCATTGAAGTCAATAGTTACCGGCTCCGGCTCTTTTGGTTTTACTTCCTTATCTTCTTCACCAGGTTTCTTTGTGCTTGCTTTTTTATCCACAGGTTTTTAGTTTCTGGCTCTGGTTTCTTTTCTTCTGCTGGTGCTTCTTCATCACTACGCGGTTTTGAAGGGAGACAAATCTTCTTTTCTTAAATTAATGACATACGCTGCATAATTGGGATCGGCCATCATAGAACTGGTATTGGCCCAACCCGAAGCAAGCGCGAGTTCGGTGCTTGCTAAAAAATAAAGGTGATGGCCATCACGATCCCAGGCGGGTGAGTGCGAATCGGCAAAAGAATTTGTTATTGAATGTGTGCTGTTGTCTTTTGCTGACCAGACGATAATTTGTCTGAAGTTATTTGAACCTGATTTTGAGTACGCTAACCATTTTGAATCGGATGACCACGTTAATCCCATATCGCCCCGTTCAATATTGCCGCCACCAACATCAACTGTTTTAATTGTTCCGGTTGCCATCTCCACAATACGAATGCGTAAATCATCATCGGCAAAAGCAAGATGCTTTCCATCGGGTGACCATGTAGGCTCCCAGGCCATTTTAGATTCGCCAATGGAAATACTTCTTGGTTTTGTTATTCCATCTTGTGCGGCAATCATCAGCGCATAACCTTTTCCATCTACATCCGAAAACCAGGCAACTTCATTTCCCTTGGGTGACCAAACCGGAGCATGGTCTGCGGCACCAGAACTTAAAGTCATGTTTCGCGCATCGCCATGTTCAACGGGGATGGTAAAAATTTCGCCACGCGCTTCCATAATGGCTCGTTTGCCCGTTGCCGATAGCGAAACAGCACGTGCGTTTTTAGTAACATCTTCCCATTTAGTTTCTGCCCACGGAAAATCTGCCTGAATAAATATAGATAGCTGCTTCGTTTCATTTGTTGTTAAATCATGTAAGTGCAAATACCCATCGCGTTCAAAAGCAAGCTTGTTTCCATGGCCGCCAAGCCATTTAATATCAGATCCTGTTACACTCGTAATTTGTTTCAACTCTCCGGATGCTGGCGTATAACTCCAGATGTTAGAAGTCCAATCGCGATCTGATAAAAAATAAACTTTATCGCCTAACCACAAAGGTTGAATGTCAAACGTGGATTCGTTGGTTATTAATTTTTCTGTCTGATCGGTAAGATTTAAAATCACTAGTGGCGTATTTTGCCCACCCCGATAATTGCGCCACTCTACATCCCAACGATCGACCCGATCAATAACAATTTGTTTTCCATCGGGTGAGTACGATCCGTCAGTTCCCCATTGTTTTGAAAGTAATGTTGAGGGTCCTCCTTCTACCGATACCCTCCACAAATGATCGAAGCCGGTCGGAGCGGTCTCTCGTGAGGTCGCGAACAATACGTGCTTGCCATCAGCACTCCATCCACGCGCAAGCGAAGCGCTTGGATGCCACGTGAGCCTTTTGGGTGTGCCGCCTTCAATAGAAACAATATATACGGCAGTGTTTCCCGATCGGTTTGAATTGAACACTACCCATTTACCATCGGGTGAGATGTGCGGGTTACTTTCTACGGCAGCCGTGCTGGTTAGGCGTAACGTTTTTTGTGAACTTAGTTCTGTGATCCAGATATCGCCACCATAAGAAAACGAAATGTGGTTGGCGCTTAGCGAAGGCTGGCGCAAGAGTCGTGTACCTTGTGCTGTGACGGCTGATTCAATCAGTAGGAACAACAGAATCAAACCAAGAATTTTACGTAGGGATAACATAGTAGTATTGATTGTTTGAGAGAATTATTTTTTTGAGTTTATCGATTAGCAGCTATGTAAATGTATTAATAAGTAGCTTTAATCTAAACTTAAATGCACCATGGTAACACACTTAAGCGACCTTACTGCTGGCCAGAAAATAAAAGTGATTACGGGGTTTATTGATTTTGATATGAATTCAATCAACGTTGGGCGAGTTTTCACATTTAGCTGCTATGACTATTTTCCGTATGATGGTGGTTACACCTTTCAATTTGAAGAAGTCACAATCCGACTTGCTGAGATTTTTCCAAGCAACGAACAAGTTTTGAATAATTTTAGTGAGTATTTGAATTAGTTCAATAGCACCTACCAGCCACCACTGCTACCCCCGCCACCAAAACTTCCGCCACCGCCAGAAAAACTGCTTCCACTACTTCTGCTACTTGAACTCCAACTACTAGAGCTGGAACCAGAACTTGATCTCGATCCTGATCCGCCACCGCTTGCCATTGTCTTACCCATTTTTTTACCCCAGGCACTTCGCATCGTTAACCATTTGATGATCGGAAAAATAATTATATAGGATAAACCCGGCACATACCACAGACGTAATGGAAAAACAAGTGCGGGAAAAATTGCAAAGAATGGAATTAGAAAAGCATACATAAACCAAGCCCAACGATCTTGAATGATTAATGCAAAAAAAGCAAAGATGCCCAGTACCGCATAAATCCCAAGACCAATAAGAATGCGCGCGGTGAGTGTTAACTCATTTACATCACTCGCGTCATCGCCTTTGTATTCGCCACCAATACCGGCTATAATAGCCTCGATAGCGGCTGTAACGCCCGTATCAAAATCGGCCCTTCTGAAATTAGGCGCCATCTCATTGCGAATAATTCTACTGCACAGCGCATCGGTAAGTACCCCTTCTAACCCGGCACCTACTTCAATACGCATGGCATGATCATCGACAGCGATCAACAACAGTACGCCATTGTCTTTTTCTTTTTGACCCAGTACCCATTTCTCCGCAACCCGCATAGAATATTCTTCAATGGATTCTCCGTCTAGCGTACTTAAAATCAAAATAGCAATTTGATTGGAGGTCGAGTCTTCATAGACCTTCAGTTTTTTTTCTAAGGCCTCAATGGTTTCCTGTTTTAATACATGCGCCTCGTCATGCACCCGCGTGTTCCACAATTCGGGAACAGCTTTCTGGGCAACTACAGAAAACGAAATCAGTAAAGTGCAAATCAAAAATCTAGTCCGCATATTTTAATTCAAATATTCAACTTTCGTTTACCACGAATCGCTCGATCCGCCTCCGCCTGAAAAACCGCCACCGCCAAAATCTCCACCACCGCCCCATCCGCCAGAGCCACGTCCCGAGCCCCCTAACATCGAACCCATCATGGCTGCTGTCCAGTAGCCGCCCATACCCGAACCGCCCCCTTTATTTTTACGCGACATAAATAGTATCATCAATACAATAAATATTACTGTACTCCATGGAGATTTCTTTTTCCGTTTAGTGATTGGCGGTTCATTGTTCACATACTCTCCCGAGATTGCTTTGATGATAGCCAGTGTACCTGCCTGAATACCCGCTTCATAATTTCCCTGACGGAAATAAGGTGCAACTTCATTTCTGTTTATACGACTCGACAGCGCATCGGTAAGAACTCCTTCTAAACCATAGCCTACTTCAATCCGCATTAAACGGTCTTGCATGGCGATCAAAAACAATACACCATTATCCTTTTTCTCCTGGCCTAATTTCCACTCTTTAAAAACGCGCACCGCGTAATCGTCAATGTCATCACCATCCATCGATGGAATAATATAAACCGCAATCTGATTAGAGGTTGAATCGCGTTCTGCTTTAAGGATAGCTTCCATCTGCGCCTTGGCGCCAGCCGATAGAACACCGGCTTCATCGTGTACCCAAACACCGCCATGAGGTGGAATACTGCGCTGTGCAACAGCTGGAATCAAAAGAAAAAGGGAGAAAAAAAGAATGAGGAAAAATTTCATTCGAACTTTTAAAAGAAGATTCATCTGCAGACTCAATTATTCAATTCGTAAATCATCTTTCAATTCGTTTACATCATCGGGAGAAATTACGAATCCCTTTTCCAACAAAACTTCACCACATCGCAAAATCGCGGCTTCAATCCCATCGACAAGTTTTCCTTGCTTTACATTGTCAATTATTTTCCGCACCATCGAATCCCATTCTTTTTGCTCAACCTCTTTACTAATTCCTTTGTCGGCCATAACAATTACCTCGTGCTCGAAGAAAGAAATAAAAATCATGATGCCCGTACGTTGACGGGTATTGAAAACTTCTTCTTCTAAAAATGCATTTTCGGCACGTTTGCGGGTAGCCTGATCCATGTACGACTGGCTTAACATCAAACGTTTTACAGGATTAATATAATGCGATTTCACCGCGCCAATAAAACCACCCAACATCACCAAGGCAAAAATTAATACGGGATCGTAAACGGCTAGTGTTGGAACATAGCGGTCAAAAATTACAATCAGAAAAAATACGGCTGCCGCACCAATCAAGGCAGCCCGGTAGTTAGCTATGGTGTAATTGCTGCTCTTTTCTACAAATACCGGAACAATTTCTCCGGATATTTTACTCTCGGCTTCTTTTACCGCTTTTTTAATGCGCTCAAGATCTTCCGGTTTAAATCTTTGTTGAATTGTCATGATTTACGGTATTGAAGGGTAAAGATACAACGAAACCTTTCGATTTAGTTCGAGGTTTTGAAATAGATATTAAGGCTAATTAACTGGAGTTATTCAAAACTTAATAACCAAATGCCAGCCTGAGCCGGCCTACACGTAGCCGCTTCGGCAAAGACAGGCTTGTTGAAGGCGATTCGAGTTCAAAAACCGGTTTCGACAAACCCGATAGCTATCGGATCAACCTGACGTCCTAATATTATTTTGTGTAGCTCCAGTTATTAATTTATGCCGCTCAATGTAAAGGCGCCCCAAAAATAAGGATGACTATATTGTTTGCGCGTTACCTGCATGGCTTTGAAATAGGCAGCATATAAATCCTTTTGCTCAAAGTACGTCTGATAGAAAGTTTCCATAAATGTAACGGTTGCTTCGTCACTAATTTTCCAAAGTGAGCCCATTATGGATTGAGCACCTGCCAACTGGAAAGCTCGTTGCAGACCCCACACGCCTTCTCCATTTTGGATTTCGCCAAGGCCGGTTTCGCATGCCGACAAAACAACTAGTCGGGTATCTGTTAACCCTAACTGGGTAACCTCATAAGCGGTAAGAAATCCGTCTTCATACCGGGCATAATCATCCATAGAAAAAGGTTCGGAATCGGCAGCTCCGGCCAAAATCAATTTCGATTTCAAATAACTTTCCACCCGCGTTAATTGATCGAACTCACCGTGCGTTGCCAGGTGAAGAATTCCCGGGCTTTGCAAGCTCTTTACTTTTGATTCAGTGGCTTCACTTTCTGACAACACTTGCGTTTTCATTTGTTGCGAAACAGCCAACTCTTCAATCAAATCAATTTCTTTTTGCGTTCCCGGCAGTCGCGCGATTCCACTGCGCGTTGTTTCATCCGCTTCAACAGGCGCCACTTCATTGCCTCGATATGCATTCGATCCTTCTTTACGATTCATATCAAAAATTGGATTGCCCACCAATACAACGCTATTGGCTAGTTGTGGCACTTGGTCAATCAGAAAATCCCGACCTGTGGATACCGGTCGAACGGTGATTTCATCCAACACATATTTTCCGGTTGCGGGGTTTTGAAGCGTTAAAGGATTGACGATATGATACACACCATCGCCACTCAGGAAAATTGTCTTAGCACCGCCCGCTTGTTTACTGATTTTCGCCCAATACAATTGATAGCTCTCCGTGTCTTCCAGCAAGCCGCGCATTCTGTTTTGATAATTTTTTAATCCACGCCCATCAAAGGCTTCGCTTTCACTGATAAGAAACATAGAGGGCTTGGTTTCGCCCGGCTTAATTACAAAGCCCCAATACTGTACGATTGGCTTATCAAACTCAAAGTAATCGCGCTCAAGGCGGATTATTTCGAAATACACTTCTTCCTTCTTTAACTTCATTTGAATTTGTTGCCAGCTTACCGGCTTCAACAAACTGGTAGCGCCTAACTTTTTATTTACCGTCCGTTCCAAATCATTAATGCGGATCGAAGTTGTATTAATAGAATCCGCCAAGGCAGAAGTTGGATTTTTAAGACTCAGCTGATAGTACGATGTCAACTTATCGCGCAAGCGTTTTATTTCTGCGACCTGGGCCAGCGCTACCTTGTCGTTTAGCTTTCTAAGTTGCCGCTCCTGTTCGCGCGTAGCATCCAGAATTACGCCTTTGGTTTGCAAAATTTTGTCAAGGATCTCCCCGGTACGCTCATTTCCTTTCTCGGTCATTAACATGAGCAGCGAATAATAGCGGTTCAATTTCTGTGTGTATGATTTAAAGAATTCTTTCTTTTCGTTTTCGGAAAAGAATTGAAAGCTGGCTTTTACTAATTTTTCTTCCGTCTCAATTAAGTTTTTACTTTCCTTATAGGCTTCTGCCAAACGGTTATCTTGTACCTGAAGATTGAGATAAAATGGTAGAAAGCCCTTGCGATAGATTTCGCCAACTGAACTATAAAGTTTTGAGATAGCGCTCAATTTTTGAAGCATGGAAAAAGCCAACTGATATTGTTTTTCCGCATTTACAAAATCATGGTTTAGTTGTAGCAACACTGCCTTTTCAAATGCGCCATTCGCATACTGTACTGCTAATGGTTTTTGATTGGCTTTAGAAGCTGCAATAACCAATTGTGTGGCCGAGCCACCTACCTGACTAACTTGCTTCATATACTCTGCGCCCTGGCTCACCTGCTGTTTTATGGAGTCTGCCAGGTAGGGAGAATCCTTCATTTGTTGTTGAGCGGTTTGCATGGCCGATTTGGAGTAAGCCATCATTTTATTCATTTCATCTACCAACGCGCGGGCATAAGGAATTGCGTCTTCAAAGAGATACTGATTGAAATAGGCTTGGGAAAGAATTGTATTGTAATTCAGTCGTTGACTTGACAGCACCGCCTCCTGACTTGCAGCCATGGTTTTTATATAATCCGCCTTGGCTTTTAACATTTGATTTTTTGTTTCCTGGGGATAGTCGTCATTTATTATAAACAACTCGTCAGCAGATTGCGAATTCATTTTCAAAGCTCCAGATTCCGTTAACTCCATAAGTTGGAGGCCAGCCTTCACGACTTCAGCATATTGTTCAGCTCCAATAAGACTATGACCCATTTCGCTGTAAAACATTTGCCGGATATAATACGCTGAACTGGTTTCTAACACGGAGGTTTTACTTTCCAGATACTTAATGTTTTTCTCAAATAGGTTTTGGGATCGATGTAATCGACTTAACTCCAGGTAGGTTAATAAAATGGATTCATCATTTAGAGTCGAGTAGCCACGGTTATAAAACGGATAATTTTTTTCATAGGCCTGAATGGCTTGTTGAATCAACTCATACGCTTTAAAAAGTTCACCGCCTTGCTCAAAATAAATGGCCACCATTTTACGGGTAGTGAAATATTCTTCATCTACTTCCGTGAATAGCTTATCCGAAACTGATAATAAATTTTTTGAAGCCTTTATCTTATCGCCTGCATAGGGAAGTGCGGCCATCAGTTGGTCGTACTGTGTGTAATCTACTTCACGTGTTCGTGTTTTTTCCTCAATGTCTTGTGCTGTTAGTGGAAAACTCACAAGGAGAAAGCCTATAAAAATCAATCGCATCAACACCGGTAAAAAGTTAATTTTGGGATTAGACATTTAAGTAAATCAAAATTCACCATTTTTACTATCCATGCGCGCGCTGCTTTTGTTATTGTTTTTAGAGATTGTCCCGTTCATCAGTTCAGGGCAATCCATAACTCTTTCACAGGTCAGTATTGGTATTAGTGGCTCGGCAGCCGATGTAAGCACATCTACAGAAGCTGGATTTGTGTTGGCTGGTGGTGGTAAAGATGTGGAAGAAGCAATGAAGTGGATGATCGAACGAAGTGGTGGTGGCGACTTTGTAATCATTCGGGCTTCGGGTTCTACCGGCTACAATGAGTTTCTCTTCAATATGGGCGGACTCAATTCAGTAGAAACGTTGATGATAGACTCACGCGAAAAAGCGATGAGCCCCGAGGTTGGCAAACGCATCCGCGAAGCCGAAGCGCTGTTTATCGCGGGGGGCGACCAATGGAATTATGTAAACTATTGGCAAGATTCCGAAGTATCAGCAGCTATCCAATATCTTATTAATGAAAAGAAAATTCCAGTAGGTGGCACAAGTGCGGGCTGTGCCGTATTGAGCGAATACATTTTTGATGCCCGTCATGATACCGTCATTTCATCTGATGCGTTAGCGAATCCTTATGCTGAGCCGGTAAGTGTTTCAAAAAGTTTTATTAAGATTCCTTTTCTGGCAAACACCATTGCCGATCAGCATTACTCGCAACGAGATCGTTTAGGCCGGCACCTGGTATTTATGGCGCGCATGGCAAAGGATTTTGAAGTACCAACTCCCAGGGGAATTGCTGCTGATGAAAGAACGGCTGTGTGCATCGATAAAAATGGAAATGCCACTGTGTTTGGTTCTGGCAATGCTTTTTTTCTGAGTGCAAGCAGCCGGCCTGAATTTTGCGAAGCCACAAAACCACTTGAATGGAATCACAATCAAAAAGCTGTTGAGGTCTATATTTTTCAAGCCTCACTCACCGGAACTCCAGCCTTCAATCTGCTTCAATGGCCAGCCAATAAACCCAATGAGTATTGGTTTGTATCAAATGGCCAGCTTACGCGGATAAAAAAATGATCTCGAAAAAGGGATTCAAAAATCCCATTCTTCTTTCGTGCCACATTACAAATTCCGAACAGCCAAGATGGCCAGCTTACGCGGATAAAAAACTGAGCAATTACTCCACTACATTATTCTCCGCCACCAGCCAGAAGGCGGAATGGAATCATTCAATAAAATTGGCTCTCCGATTAAAGGGGTAGTGATTTTTACTTGTAAGGCTTCCGCATGTTTTGTGGCGCGCTCAACGGGTTCTCTCCACGGGTGATTGGCTAAAACAAATTTCCCCCAATGTACAGGCATCAGTATTTTTGCCTTTAAATCAATTGCCGCCTGCACTGTTTCTTCCGGCATCATATGAATATTCGGCCATTGACGATCGTATTGCCCGCACTCAAGCATGGCAATATCAAAAGGCCCAAACTTGTTTCCGATTTCTTTAAACACATCATCATACCCCGAGTCGCCACCAATAAAAATTTTATGCTCATTGGTCTGTAAAACATACGAAGACCAAAGTGTTTTATTCCGTACAAACCCACGACCCGAAAAATGACGGGCCGGTGTTGATGTCAATTGTATTCCGGGTAATACTTCTGATTCCTCCCACCAATCGAATTCAGTGATGTCAGCTTCGTCAATACCCCAGGTAACAAGATGCTGCCCAACCCCTAGCGGAACAGAGAATCTTTTTACCGTTGATTTCAATTTCAATATTGTGTTATAATCCAGGTGGTCGTAATGATCGTGCGAGATAATTACCATGTCTATGGCAGGAAAATCATCTAAAGAATAAACCATGGTGCCTTCAAATGCTTTTGATCCAAAGTATTGAACCGGTGATGCCCGCTCACTGAAAATCGGATCAACTAAAATGCGCTTGTTGTTAATTGTAATTAAATACGTGGAGTGCCCAAACCAAACGATGGTGGGCTTTTCAAAAGGGATCTCTCTTAAGTTGGTTTGCACAGAAGGTACTGTTTGCTGCGGATAGCGAAGTGAATCACTCTTCATAAATTTCCAGATCATGGAAGCATACGAGGCATCTTCTGACAGCATGGGAGTTTCCTTCCTGTTTACAAACGCTCCGCCTTTAAAATTAGCCGATGCTTCCAGCCGTTGTTTGCGGTCGCCTTTGGGAAGATTACCAAATGATTTTTGTTGCATAAATAAATACACGGTTAGTGCGAAAAGAAGGATAAAGATCAAAAATCCTTTGCCGATTTTCTTTAACATGGATTGATAGACGAAGAGGGGAGTGTTTTATTTTTTCTTTATTATGATCGTTTTTTTATGCTGTTTGGCTTTGCAACCTCGAAAGTTGAAAAAAAGGATTTCAAATCCGTTTCATCTGCCAATCCTTCCTTCTTATCCATTTGAAAATCTCCACCCACATAACCCCCGCAAAAGCAGCAGTAAGGCAAAGCAAGATTCTCTCTGCTGAAATTATTTCAAATTCAAAAATGCGTTGTAACGGACGAAAATAAATAGAGAGGAATAGAACCCCCAGAGAGATTGATAAGATCAGCGGGATTAAGGCATTTTTATAGCGGATGGTTGTAAACACAGAATAATAAAACGAACGATTGACCAGCGTTAAAAAGAGATTGCTGAAGATTAGCGTTGTGTAAATAATGGTTCGCACTGTTGCTTCGCTTGAATCCATTTGAATAAAGTAATACCCCATCGCTAAACAGACTGTTGTGATTACCAATCCTTGCGCAATGCTTAATGATAACTCCCGCATCGAAAAAAAGGTAGAACTCATTTTACGCGGTTTTCGCGTCATGGAATTTCCCTCGATCGGTTCATTCTCAAAAATGACAGAGCAAGTCGGTCCCATAATTAATTCTAAAAAGATAACATGCACAGGAGAAAAAATATTGATGTAATCCCACATGAGAATTAATGGCATGGTTACAATAAGGATGATGGGAATGTGGATTGAGATAATGTATTGAATCGCCTTTTTCAGATTTTCATAAATGCGTCTTCCTAACGCAACCGCTTCCGTCATGTTAAACAGATCATCATCCACCAACACCAACGAGGCCGCATTCTTTGCCACTTCGCTGCCGCGTTTACCCATAGCAATACCGATGTGTGCCGCTTTGAGTGCGGGGCCATCATTAACTCCATCGCCCGTCATAGCAACCACTTCTCCATTGGCTTTCAACGCCTCTATCACTTTCAATTTTGCGGCCGGAAACATGCGAGCAAAAATGTTAACCTTGCGTACCTGTTCGCGCAACTCGCGATCATTCATTTCGATTACCTTATCTCCGGTTAAAATACCGGTGCCTTTTTTCATTTCTATTTGCTCGGCAATGGCAACAGCGGTTTCCGTATAATCACCTGTAATCATTTTTACTTCAATACCCGCTTTGTAAAACTTTTGAAGCGTTGCCGCGATATTCTTTTTAGGTGGATCATAGAAACCAATCAATCCTAAAAACTGAAACTCAAATTCTTGTTGAGATAAAGGGAATTTCTGATCACCATAATCCGATCGGCCTACGGCTAGCATCCGATATCCTTTAGAGGCAAACTGTTTTGTGATGGTTAGAATCTTGTCTCGTTGATCAACAGGAAGTGTGGTCTGATTTAAGACACCTTCAACACCCCCCTTGCAGGCAATGATTCTCTCGTTCGTATTATTGCGAAACACATGTGTCATGATGGGTGGCTTACCGCCCAAAGGATATTCATGTATTTGAGTATAGGTTAATCGTTTATCATTCGGGGCAACCGATGCGTACACCGTATGAATTGATTTTTCCATCGCATCAAATGGAGTAGGCTCCGATGCCCACATCGCATATTCTAATACTGGATTAAAAGAGGGCGCCTCTTTTGTATAATCATATTGTCTATCCGCAGTAAAATCATAAATAACGGCAAGTCGCATTTCATTCTCCGTTATCGTTCCGGTTTTATCGGTGCAGATAACAGTAGCTGTGCCCAGCGTTTCAACCGTGTGTGGAGATCGGGCAATCACTTTTTGTTTGTACAGATGATAGGCCCCCAGCGCCATAAACGTGCTAAACGCTACAGGTATTTCTTCGGGCAATATTGACATAGCCAGCGTCAACCCTTGCAGAAGGCTGTGAAGAATATCGCGCGCCAATAAATAATTTATTCCCCAAACAATAAGGAATGCTACTATACCTACGGCAACCATCACCTTAACAAAACTCTTAATTTGTGTTTGCAGTGGCGTACGGCTTACCTCTATTTCCTCCAGGGACTGACTAATTTTACCTAACTCCGTTTGTTTGCCTACAGTATTCACCCGCGCCATACAAGATCCACTCATAATAAGAGTGCCTTGAAAAACATTACTATTTGAGCCTTCCGTTTCCTTCAGCACGGGTAGCGACTCTCCGGTAAGAATGCTTTCGTTTACCGAGAAATCGTTTTGCTTTAAAATGGTGGCATCGGCAGGAACTTTGTCGCCATCCTCCAACACGAGCAGATCATCCACTACTAATTCCTCGGCATCTATTTGATGAGTGATTCCGTTACGAATAACTTTTGCCAAGGGAGCCGTTAGTTTTTTTAATCCGGCTACAGCCGATCGGCTACGGTTTTCCTGATAAATAGAAATGCCCGACACAAACCCAAGCGCAATGATCATGATAACCGCTTCGCTAAATTCGCCCAATAGAATATAAATGGCAGCGGTACAAATCAGAATAATAAAAAGTGGCTCGGTAGCTATTTCTTTTATGACTTGCCACAGGCGATTCTGTTGCTTGCCATGCACTACATTGCGGCCATGCTTCTGGCGGCTGGCAAGCACTTGTTCATTACTAAGACCTATAAGATCGCTTTGTGCCACTTGTGTTTCAAATTTGTTTGTCTCTCCACTTACCAGACTTCATGTAGAAATAGGCCATCGTAAACATACTAAGCCAATAAACCCATTCGCTACCCCAGCCCCAGGCGATGGAAAGATTCCAACGCTCAAGCACAAAATATACATACACGCAATAAATTACAATCGTAATAAATTCAATCAATAGATTTACACGCGAGTTGCCCGTGCCGGTTACTGCATTGAGCCAGATTGTTCCGACAGACATCAATAATAAAGCCACCGATACAATTCTTACAATGGGTATGGCTTCGGCAATAAATGCATCTCCCTGACCATAGATTTGTAAAAATAAGGCGGGCACACTATTCAACAGTACAAAAATAAACAAAGAGATTCCAAGACTCAATTGAACAATGCGCTTAATCAGGGGCATTACTTCATCTTGTCGGCCTTGGCCGATTATATTACTGACCATCGTATTGGCAGTAGCCGCGAAAGCCCAGCAAAACACTCCAAATAATCCGAAGATGTTGCGCATGGTGTTGGAGATAGCGAGTGCGCGCGGACCGTGATGCTCAATCAAAATGTAGAAAAATTCCCAACTCATAATGCTTATGGCGAATTGCAATATCAACGGAGTGGAAATGGTGAGAATCAGCTTCATCACGGAGAAGTCAATGTTTGTTTGCTCAAAGAATGCAAAGGTCTTGTGGATGTTTTTCTTGTGAATCACCAGATAGATCACTAGTAAGCCGGCCCCCTCGGCCACAATAGATGCATAGGCAGCACCATTAAAGCCAAGAGCAGGAAATCCAAGTTTTCCATAAATCAATGTGTAGTCCAAAAAATATTAACCGAGGCTTCGGCTAAAGTTCCCCAAATCAAAAACCGGGTTTGATTGGTACCAACCAATAGTGCGTTGCGCATTACATATAAATAAAGGAATGGCAGGCCCCAGATACGAATGAGTAAAAAATTTATTACTTGATCGGCAATGATTGGATCGTGTATGGTTGCCCGCAAAATAGTTGGCGCAAACAAGTAGGTTACGCCAATACCCAAGCCAGCAATTGCCAACGCAATCCAAACTCCATGAAAAAACAGTCGGCCAATTTCTTTCGGTAACCCCTGACCAGCCCTTCGGGCGATTAATGCCTGCAGTCCGTTGTTTAAACCGTTACCAATTACTGCAAAGATTAAATAGTAAACACCTGTAATCCCCGCACTGGCCAGTTCCCGCTCACCTAATCCGCCAAGGAAAATATTGTTGGTAATAAAATTCAGTTGCGGCACCAGCATAGCCATGGAAATTGGCATTGCCATGAACAAGATTTGCCTATAGCTTGTGGTCAGCTTGAGTTCCATTGTCAAAAAATGAGAAGCAAAAGTACGAGAAAGATCCTCATAATGGTTTATGAGGAGCACAAACCATGGAGAGAAGCCTTTCTATAATTTCAGTTGCCAATATGAATGCCCCCCGTTATATTGAAACCAAAAAATTATGATCAGTCGGCTTTGTTTCTTCTTCTGTCTTTTACTGATTAACAACCTTTTTTCTCAGCACCTTGATGATCGGCCCACTGAGGTTTATGCGCTGATCATTAACTATCAGGCTGATCGCGGAAACTTGGAGCGTTTCTATTTTGTTCAGGGTTCGCCCGAGCGCAGAGATCGGTTCATTGCCTTTTATCAAGATTATCTAAAGAAGCTGGAACAGCTACCTTTCGAAACATTATCCACAGGTGGTAAGGTAGATTACCTGTTAACAAAACGCGACCTCGAAAACGAACTGTTTCTCCTAAATCTGGAAGCAAAAGAGGCCGCACAACTCACTAAGTTTGTTTCGTTCGGAAATCCTATTTATGAAATTGAGAAAAAACGTAGACGGGGATATCATCTTGATAGCGAAGAAACAGCGCGTCAATTTAATGCTATTGAGAAAAACATCTCCGGCTTTGTTAAAACTCTCTCCAAGGAGCCAAATCTTTTACCTGCATTGGCAGCCAGGGCTTCCACGATTATAAGCGGTCAGCAAGTTGCTTTAAAAAGTGTATTTGATTTTTATATTGGATATGATCCTGAATTTACCTGGTGGATAAAGAAACCTTATCACCAGCTCGATAGCACGCTGGGAAAATATTCTGCACTGCTTAAAAAGAAAGTTGATGCTTCGGCCCTTCCAAAAGATGATGGCAGTGGGATTATCGGCAACCCAATTGGAAGCGATGAGCTAATCCGTCTTTTGCAATTCGAAATGATTCCATACACACCGGAAGAATTAATTGAAATTGCTAATAAGGAATTTGCGTGGTGCGATGCCGAATTACTCAAAGCTTCGAAAGAAATGGGTTTTGGCATGGACTGGAAAAAAGCGCAGGAGAAAGTAAAACAGAGTTTTGTGCCTGAGGGTCAACAGCCTGAAGCCATGCTGAAGCTATACGAAGAGTCCGTAGCTTTCTTAAAAAAGAACGACCTCATTACTATTCCACCGATTGCTGAAGAGACCTGGCGCATGCGCATGATGTCTCCCAAGCAACAACAAGTTAGCCCATTCTTTTTAGGAGGAGAAGTGCTGCAGATATCCTACCCAACAGATGAAATGAACCACGAAGATAAAATGATGAGCATGCGTGGAAACAATCCGCATTTTTCACGAGCCACCGTTCATCATGAATTGATAGCCGGCCACCATTTACAAGGCTTCATGAACAGACGTTATAAAGAGTATAGAAGCTACCGCAACCCATTTTGGAGTGAAGGATGGGCATTGTATTGGGAATTCATTTTGTGGGATCAGAACTTTCCACAGTCACCCGAAGACAAAATCGGGATGTTGTTCTGGCGCATGCATCGTTGTGCACGAATTATTTTCTCATTGAATTATCATTTGGGTAAATGGACCCCCCAACAATGCATCGACTTTTTAGTTGATCGGGTGGGGCATGAACGCGCCAATGCAGAAGGCGAGGTACGAAGAAGTTTTACGACTAACTATGGGCCACTTTATCAACTGGCCTATATGACGGGTGCCTTTCAGTTTTATGCGTTGAAGAAAGAGTTGGTTGATAGTGGAAAGATGACCTACAAACAATACCACGATGCAGTGATGCACGAAAACAGTATGCCTGTTGAAATGGTACGTGCCATTCTTACTGATCAAAAGTTAAAGAAGGATTTTAAAAGTGAGTGGAGATTTTATAAGAAGTAGAGTCTAAAAAAGCTGATTGTTTTGTAATGATTTGTGAGGACACAAACCATGGATTTCATTTAACATTATCAGGTTTTGCAATTAGGTTATCTACTTCCAAAAACTTTTCTTTCATTAAACTCAACGCAAATGCTGCGGCCGAAGCACTAAAGACAGAATAATCAAAAGCTCCTTTTATTCCGGTAGCGAATGTCATGGAGAGTGCGAAAAGAAGCAAAAGCAATCCGCTTAAGCGCGCAACCAATTCTGTTTTAAATCCGACAAGCAATGCCAACGCAAAAATTATTTCAGCTATTGTTGCCATCGCTCCAAGTGCAGGTATTATAGAATCAGGAATCCACGGGTTTATTACTTTGGTGTAGGCTAAAAAATTAGCCCAATTACCCCACACAGAAACTGATGCGCTCCATAATCCAAACCTATCTGCTACCGCAGAAAGGAAACTGAGTGCGATGGCTGCGCGGAGAAATAGTTTAATGACTTTTAGATTCATTCCAGGCTTTTAAATAACCCCTTGCTCCTGCATAGCTTTCGCTACTTTTAAAAAACCTGCTATGTTGGCGCCTACTAAATAATTACCGGGTCGTCCGTATTCTTGAGCTGTTTCTAAACAGGTTTGGTGAATATCTTTCATAATCACGTGCAGCTTCGCATCTACTTCGTTGCTGGTCCAATTGGTGCCCATGTAGTTTTGTGTCATCTCTAACCCTGAGGTAGCTACACCCCCCGCGTTCGAAGCCTTCCCAGGTGCATACAATACACCATTATCGATCAGCACATTGATCGCGTCAATTGTCGTGGGCATGTTCGCACCTTCACATACCAACTTCACTTTATTCTTTACCAAATGTCCGGCATCTTTCGCGTTGAGTTCATTTTGTGTGGCACATGGAAATGCGGCATCGGCTTTAATATTCCAAAGGGGATTATCATTCGCACCTTCTTCCGTAACATGATATTCACAACCATACTTATCTGCGTATTCTTTTATACGCCCTCTTCTATTGTTCTTCAAGTCTTTAAGAAACTCGAGTTTCTCTTGCGTAATGCCCCCTGCATCATAAATAAAACCTGCCGAGTCGGAAGCCGTAACGGCCTTGCCTCCGAGATGATTAATTTTTTCTATTGCATACTGAGCCACATTCCCAGAGCCTGACACCAAACAGATTTTACCTTTAATCGAATCCTTTCTTTCCTGCAACATGTTTTCCGCAAAATAGATCAACCCATAGCCGGTGGCTTCCGTACGAATTAAACTACCGCCCCAACCAATGCCTTTGCCGGTAAGCACTCCGGTAAATTCATTCTTAATTTTTTTATACGCGCCAAACAAATACCCAATCTCGCGGCCACCTACGCCAATATCACCCGCTGGTACATCCAGTCGATGACTGATATGACGCGCCAACTCACCCATAAAGGCCTGGCAAAATTTCATTACTTCATCGTCAGATTTTCCTTTCGGATCAAAATCACTTCCGCCTTTACCGCCACCCATGGGTATTCCGGTAAGTGCATTTTTAAATATTTGTTCGAATGCTAAAAACTTTAATACGCTCGGTGTAACCGATGGATGAAACCGCAAGCCGCCTTTATAAGGCCCAATAGCACTACTCATTTGCACCCGATAGCCGCGGTTCACCTGCACGTTTCCTTTATCATCTAACCAGGTTACCCGAAAAGAAATCATACGCTCAGGCTCTAACATGCGCTCAAGCAATCGCAGTCGCATAAACTCCGGGTTGCGTTCCAGCGCGGGCCATACGGAAATAATAACCTCTTCTGCGGCCTGAATAAACTCGGGTTCGTTTGGATTACGCTTCTTTACGAGTGTGAGAATGTCTTGTTGATTCATAGAGCTCTTGAATTTTCCCGTACAAGTTAGGAGAAGTCTGGGAATTGCAATCGATTAAACCCAAATCAATTATAATGAAATAATGCTTACCCGTATGATCACTCACATTATGAAAAAATTAAACCACCAGCAAAAATCCCGAAGGGATTTAACCTATGGATAACACCGTATGAAATGCGGTGTATAAAACGGAATCTCAATCCTTACAACCCTGAAAGGGTTGAACTACAATAAATACTTCTCTTCAAACTGAACTCCATGTTCCTTTAGCAAGTCTATGTATTCATCTCGGAAAGTTTTGGTCCTGTGATGTTCCTCTTGATTTTTTACATAGTTGATCAGGATTTCCCTTCTATCGATGGAGTAGGTGAATGCTCCATAACCATCCTGCCAACCGCTAAACGGAGGAAAGAAACCCTTCTCCTTAATAAATTTTGTACTGGCCAATTTAATGTCTTTAACAAGATCGGCCAACGCTATCGATGGGTGGAGGTGTGTAAGGATATGAAGATGATCTTCCACGCCATTGATTTGGTAGAGATGACACTTTTTGTTTTCAAGAATACCTGCTATGTATTTGAAGAGTTCTGTACGATGGGTGTTCTGTCTTTTGTGCTGAACACGATCTGATAGTGTATTTGGGTGTAGGTGCTCATGGTGTTGAACCACTTCGTGGTTCTGTTCATTATTATTTTCCGGTTTCCACCGATACAATCGGTGGCTATTTATGTTTAATCCCTTCGGGATTAGTCAGTACTGTTTTTAAAGTCTTGCATTTATAGTGATAAAAATGAAGCTTATCTACGGAATTACTTCCATCCCCAACTTCTCTACAGCAAATTTCTTCGCAGCAGCATAAACCCCTTCAACATCTTTTGAAGTCATAGAACATCCAATAACGTGTACGCCCGCATTAGGGAATGCAATTGCTTCTTTCAAATTATTGGGTGTTGCCAACTGCTCATTCATTTTCAACATAGCCCTTACTTTCACTTCCGGATCTTGCTCTTGTTCATTTTTATAATAATAGAGCGTGAGCGAAGGTTGTTTTACTTTTTGAAAGAGTTCTTTCGTCATCGTTGTTTCAATCAACTCTTCTAACTGCACTAAGGATTCCAAACGATATTTTTTATTCCAGAATTTTGCGTGTTCTTCACTCGCTCCTGTGATTCGATACTTTCCACCTAATACTAACCTTGCAATTTGCAAGCCCCACGGATCATTCAACAGAAAAGCAGCGGGATCATTGATGGCAATATTGGGCGACATATTAATAAGCGCGTGCACATCCTCAGGATATTCAGCGGCAAGCATCAGCGCTAGTGTGCCACCAGTTGAGGTGCTGACCAGGATAACTTTGTTGCCTAACTGTTTCCCAATAGCGAGTGCTTGTTTGGCACTTTCCCAAATTCTATCGGCTGTAAAAAGTAATAATGTTTCTGTAGTATCAATGCCATGATCAGCCAACCGCGACAAGTATAAATTACAGCCAAAGTCTTTAGCAAATCTTCTGTGTACAGGATCGCCTTCTATCTGACTGGCTGAAAAGCCGTGGAGATAGACAACAGCGTATTCTGTTTTTTGTTTTGTGCTATCGTGCCAAACAATGCGCGCTTCGTTATTGGGTTTAATTTTGTGCAGAGCTTCATTTTCTGCTACATAACTTTCCAAAGAAGTTGCTTCCGAAGGTACTGTAACCCGTGTTAAATCATAGATGGGACGCTTCGGAACCGGACCTAAAAAATAAATCGCAGTTAATGCGACTATTGGAAAGGTAATTTTTATAAAGCGTTTTGAAATCATGTCATTGCCGTTAGAGATACTAAATAAACGGAAACTTTGGCTGATCAAAAAGTCTGGGTTACAACTTAGGTGCTAACCACAAAAAGCCTGAAGCCAATAGAAAGATGATAAAAAACATAAGTGGTGAGATTGGCTTTGTTAGGGAAGTCATTTCTATCTCTGTCCGTTCTGAATATGTAGTCAATCTGGATTGATGTTGTTTGTGTTGATTTGCAATTCTTAACGTTTGCCATTCATCGGCTGCTGCAACAAAATAATTTAATTGTGTAGAATCTTGTGTTTCCAATTGATGCCACCCCGCTTTACTTGCCCAAGTGGTTGCATGCCAGTAGTCGTCTACTAAAACATTTTCCTGTAAAGGAAGTTTTACATTCTCACTTTCTAATACAGGCACTTCATTGGCCGCAATCACATTAATAGAAAGTGGCTCATCAGTATAATATGGAAACTTATTTTCGAGTTGAATTTTAAATCGTTGTGGCTTTAATCTTGTAGTTGCCTCCAACAGAGGTGACCATAAACTTGCATAGTCGCTCTCCTTTCCTTCCAACAGCAGTGGGTAGGTTTCATGCAGCAATTGAAAACCGATTTTACCAGCGCCCACATTCACAAAACCAGACAGTGTGCGATTTGATGAAATAATAATCGGAGTCGTGACCGCAGAGGTAACAATTGAAACCGGAGTTGCTGGTAACACGAAACCAGTTGTAGTTCCCTTTAGTCGCACGGTATCTTGCGCATAGGTACTTGCCGATGCATTAAGTAATGGTATTTTATTCTTGGTGTCTGTTGAGTTAATGAAAAGAATGGCGCCTAGTCCTTCACGACATGATTGTTCCAGATTTTTCAATTCAGATGCGCTCAATCCGCTCAGAGATTCGGAGTCAAGAAAAATCAAATCAAAGGATTCTAATATTTCAGGTGTTAATCGATCGATTCTAATTGACTCCCGATTGGGAAACTCGTAATGAAAATTAGTTTTTGAAATTTGTGATCGCACCGTAATAACATGTCCTTTTTCTGCCAGAAAGTTTTTTAAATAACGCACCTCTGCTGTCGGGTACTTTTGAGTGAATAGAACGTTTAGCTTTTCTTTAGGATGGATTTCAATTGGTAACGATGCCGTTATTTCATTACTCAAGCTATCTCGGATTGACAACGAATATTGAAACAACCCCGCTTGTCGCGATAGAAACGAAAGTGAAAAAGGCTTTAAACCAACCCCTTTCAATGTAACCGAGTCCTCAGCCTGACCTGGTCCTTTCAAAATTAGGGTAGTTATCCCAGCAATATTAATTATGCCACTAACCGTTGCCGTTTGTCCAACGTGCTCGTTTGCAGGAATTGTCAATTCTATAATTCCCATGGGAAGTCTACTCGGAATAAATGTATAGGGTGAACTAATAATTTTTCTTCGTACTCAGGCAATCCATCACCTAACACAAAAGCTATATCTGATTTGAAATCAGATAACTCATAAGGTTGTAATGTGCGAGCACTTTCAAAAACAACTTCCTCGTTCAACTTAATAATAGCAAGTGATGGATATTTGTTAACAAGACTATCGGCTTTCGCCTGATCATAATTTTTAGTGAGTAGAATGGCTCCGGTCGTTTCCTTTTCTGATGTGCGGGTTGGTTGAAGCAACCCAGCAACTATAGATAAAACCATAAACACAACGGCTGTAATTCTTGTAGACAGAAATCTGATCTTCCTTCCAATTTCTTTCCATACAAGGAAGGTTAGCAGAATTATTGCTCCTAAAAAAATCACCCAGAGCGGAAACAACGGCTGAATATTAAAAGAACTATTCATTGCGCAATGTTTCCAGGCTTTGTAAAAATTGCTGATCCAATGAATGCGTAGTCAGTTGCTTTTTGGTTGGTGAAATAGACTGCTGAGGTAACACGCGCCAGAAGACCGAGCGAACCTTTAGAAGCTCAGCCATCCTTTTGGTTTCATCACCTTCGCCATCAGCCAATGATTTCAGTAACGTTAACCCTTCCAGATAACTTGGCTGTTCCAAAGCAATCTGTGCTAGTTCTTGTCCGGCTTTGTAAAATGTTTGTTTCTCTGAATTAGAGATCAATGTTCTATTTGATCCTATTAGTTGTTCAGTCAGTGTTAAAGCTTGTCTTATATTTTTATAGGAGTCATTTTCGTCAACTATTCTTTTCGCTGTTGATGTTTGCACTTCACTCAAGTCAGCCGTAAGCCGCTTCTCTTCTTTTAGCGGGGGCGGATCGAAGCCTGTGCGATGGACATAAATGCGCGAATCGTTGCTGATCTCCTTTAATAATTTCAAAGCGGTGTATTGATAGGGTAATGATTTTTCAGGATCAAACAATCGCAAATGAAGTTCGGCATCCCACATCACCGTAAGCGCAGCTTTTAGTTTTGCACGAACAGATTGAACAAAGAAGGTTGCCACCTCACCATCATCGTGGTTGTGTGCAAAGGTTGCCAGTGGGTCATCCTTTGCATTAGGATCATCATTGGCATGCTCAGTAGCAGTTGGTTTTATATCAGCCACTAAGTTGTGTTCGTTTTCTTTATCGTGGGTGTGACTAAATTTTTCAACTACTTCTTCCATCGATTCCTCATGATCGACTTCTATTTCAACCTTTCCAATCTGACCCTCAAACTCTTCACCTAAAATTGCCCATAGCGCAAGCGCAAAACTTTTTGATCGTAACCAAGCTCGTTGCTTGTTGAGTTAAATTGCTGTTTAGTTATTCCTTTTCTTTCACGAAGTAATTTCTCTGATTCGATAATAATCTGGCGTTGACTTCTAAAATATTCGGGCATCAAATCGACACCCAAACCTTCATCTTCTACAAAATCGACTTTAGCAGTGTCTTGCAAGGCAATAAAAAATGTTTCGGTGCGATTGTAATTTGGTGTTGGTGTTTTATTATCAATGGCCTGCACATAAAAGTAAAGTTCATCCCCGGGCTCCAAGCCCAATTTGTTTAGGTTCAACGTAATCTCAGCAGTAAAATCCTTACCTGAAATATTTTGAGGTTTATCAAACTGCAATCGCTCCTCTCTAAATTTAACAGACTCACCGCTGCCCTTGCTCACCGTAGCAATTATTGATGCATCGGTGAGTCCATAGTCATCGCGCAACGTTGATTTCACGGGCACAGTAAGTTTATCCGAAAAGGAAAGCCGTGTAAACTGATTGAGGTTATCAATTGTTACTTTAGGAACCTGATCTTTTATAAGTTCGATTTTGTAATAATCAGAAGACACTGTTTCGTTGTTATGCAGCCATTGAATCTGATAAAATCCGGATTCATTCGCTGCAATAGAAGCTGAGTATGAACTATCATCTATTTTCTTCATCACAACAGAATCCTTTCCGGAGTACAGGATCTTAGCCATAGTTATCTCTTCAGAGAAACTAGCAGTCCAGTTAATTCGACTTCCTTCCGGGATCAATAAATGTGGACTCTCGGCAGTTGATTTTCTTATGGAAGTGTAGGCAGGGGGAGTCACTTCGATACTAAGTTTTTCGATAATCGCTGTCGTTGGGTTGTTTGTTCCCGTTATTCTCTCAAGTGAAGTGTTATCAACGCTCTGTGAGTTAAGAATTGATTTTGGAACAAAGGCTGTTAAGCCAACATAGAAAAGTGCGCCTACTATAAAAATCACAAATGATCGAACCAGTGAATTTGGCACCTTTATCTGTGGATACAAGAAATTAAAATTGTTCAAAGTCTTTTCAAGCTGAAGTTGTTGAAGTGGATTCAATCCGGCTTCAACTTGTAAGAATAAATCAGCACTTTCTTCAAGTTGTGGGTAATGTCGATTTAGATATTGAATAAAAACTGCATGACTGAGTGAAAGTAATTTGTAATGAAGCACCTGTTGAATAATCACAATTAACCCAGCCAGTAATGAAGGAGAAAGTTTCCAAACCAACGAGGTTGTAAAAAGTCCAGCCAATGCAAAGACTAACAAAAATCCAGCGGATGCATACAGAATAATCTCGAGTGCCCGCAACAACACGTACCGTTGTTTTAAATTTTGGATTCGATATCGGGCTTCTGCTACACTCATTGTTTTCTGGCGTAAGCGATAATTCGTTCCGCAATCAATACCAAAAAAAATAATAATAGAACAATTTTATTTGGTGAGGTTGCGATCATACCTGCTTTCACTACAAGTCCCTCTCTCTTGCTCCCTGAAAGAATTACAGAATCAGGGAGAGTGCGTATATCATATTGATTTAATTTGGCGGTCAGTTTCGAATCGGCAAGAAGTAGCTCAGCCAACTGCAGACTCAGATTTTCATTACGGGCAACATCCACTGTAAGGCGTTTGTTGATTGTCCATTGATTTATCTTTTCATGACTGATCAATGTATTTGTTTTCTGCAATTTTAAACCAACAAAGTTGATTGAGTCGCTTGCAGGCACCCCTTCTTTTGACAACCAGAAAACCCAATCACTTCCTGTCTCTAATTTTGTCGAATTTTGAATCTTAAATTCAACTGGTAAAGCTTGTTGGATTGCGTTCAATGCCGCTCTAAGAATTTCCAAATCGTGAGCATATGACTCATTAGATACAATTAAAATTTTAATTTGCTTTATCGGCTCTGCTGTAATGGAATCAGGGGGTGCTAAAACCTGCTCTGTGCTAAAGGAAATTCTTTCAGAGGTGGCTTTTCCCTTTCTGATCAAGAATTGATTTTCATCCTTCTTTAACGCCTGTAGGACAAATTCATTTGGCTCACTGGGAATACTGATCCATGTAATTACGGAATCCATTTCTGGCCGTATGCCATTAAAATTCTTTATAGCACTTCTTGAAAAAACAATTGCTCGTGATACATTTTCATTATTGAGATCGTTAATCACACCCCAATAATTCATTTCATGTGCTTGTCGTTGCTCCCGCAAAGGGAAACCACGCTGCAACCAGCGCCATTCAAATCCATCTGCTTCTAAACTATCCGTTACACTTTTAACCCGTGGATGATTTTCTAAACCGGATTCTACCAACACCCATTTCTTTGCATCCTTACTGTGCCATTGAAAGCCGGCAAGCAAAACCACAAACAAAATAATTAGCAGGCATCGCAAAGCGAGTAATAAAAATTCATTCAGTTTAACCCCTTTGAATTGTTGGGTGCTGGTTTCACGCAAGTGACGCAAGCTGCCCATCTTCACAACCTTTCCTTCCTTGCGACTCAACAAATGAATACCAATCGGTACCGCAAGTGCCGTTAACGCCCAAAGAAATATGGGTTGTGCAAACTGAATCATCTTGCCAAGCGCTTACGCACTGTCAAAAAATTCTGTAAAACCAATTCAACAGGCTGATCCAGATACACCAGGTTGTAATTAATTTGTTTTTCTAACATCCAGGCGCGTGATTCCTCCAACCATTCCTGCATTCTTTGTTTATAGGCTTTCTGTTCTGAATAGGTATCAACTTTAGTTCGCGTTCTAGTCTCCAGGTCTTCGAATGTAAAGGAGCCTTGATAACCGAATGTGGATTCTGTCTTACCCAGCAAATGAAAAACAATTACTTCGTTTCGTGAGGTTTTTAATCGAGATATAAATCGATGAATGTCTTTTGTCTCGTCATACAAATCGGTAACAAAAATGATCATCTCTTTTCCGTGGTGATCAAAGAGTTGTTCAATACTACCGCCCTTTTGCCAGGAGCCCTCGCTTTTTACTTTTATAAGCTCTGTGAGAAAACGCAAAAATTGTTGCTGTTCAAATCGTGGTAACACACTCTTTATCTGCTGATCGTTTACGGCAAACAACCCAAACGTATCCCTTTGCTTTCGTGCGAGATACGCTAGCGCGGCAATCATCACTTTGGCATATTGCATTTTGCTTACGCCATCTTCTGTATAAGCCATCGAATGACTAGCATCCAACATGAACTTGACGGTGATGTTGGTTTCAATCTCAGCTTCTTTGATATAGTAGCGTTCGGTGCGCGCAAACATTTTCCAATCCAGTTGTCGCAAATCATCTCCCGGTTGATAATTTCTGTACTGACTAAATTCCTGTCCGGCACCCACTGATTGACTTTTGTTGCTACCACTCATAAAGCCCTCCACAATAATGCGCGCCACCAACTCAAGCCCACTTACTGTGTGCAGTACAGACGGATTGAGTAGTTCTTTAATGCGCGCGTCCATCAGATACCCTTTCGAATTGAAATAGTTTCTAACAAATGGGCAGTTACTGCATCAGAAGTAACACCTTCAGACTCCGCTTTAAAATTCATGAGAATGCGATGTCTCAACACGGGGTAAGCAACATGACGAATGTCATCTTGTGTAACGGCAAATCGTCCGCTCAATAATGCGCGCGCTTTGGCGGTGAGAATCATGGCTTGTCCAGCGCGCGGACCAGCACCCCACCGTACCCATTCGTTTACAAACTTTACTTCACTATGACTGGCACGTGTAGCTCGCACAAGATTACTAACCCATTCTACCAATTCCGTATTGATATGAACATCTCGAACTAGTTTCTGAGCTTCCAAAATCTTGCTTCCTTCAATTACTTTTTGAATGGCAGCAGGTCGTTTGCCCGTAGTGCTTTCTAAGATAGCGCGCTCTTCCTCCGCTGTCGGATAACTTACTTTTATAAAGAAGAAATCGATCGAGCTGTGCTTCGGGTAATGGAAACGTTCCGGCTTGCTCAATTGGATTTTGTGTAGCGAGAATAAAGAAGGGTCGCTCCAGCGGATACGTTACCCCTGCATACGTCACTGAAAACTCCTGCATAGCTTCGAGTAACGCTGCTTGTGTTTTCGGTGAAGTGCGGTTGATTTCATCGGCCAAAATAATATTGGCGAAAATTGGTCCTCTGTTGAATTGGAAAATACGCTTACCGGTAGTATGATCTTCCTCCAGGATTTCCGTACCTATAATATCCGTAGGCATTAAGTCCGGAGTAAACTGAATGCGTTTGAATTTTAATTCAATGGCTTCGGACAATGAACGAATCATCAATGTTTTTGCAAGACCTGGAACTCCTTCCAGCAAAGCATGACCGCCCGCCAAAAAGTAATAAGCAGCTGATCAATAATTTCTTCCTGACCAACAATCACTTTTTGATTTCCTGTTTCAACTTGTTTAATCCTGCAATAATGTCTTGCACGGATTTTTCTACGGTCGCTAATTCCTGATTCATATCTTTATTTTAACTCGTCAATGCGTACATAATTATATTCACACTAAAGCGTGTGTTATCAATTCTATAAAAGCGTTTATTTCTAAAATCATAATCCCACTCGCAGCCATAATCTTTATTACTATACAAAACGCCAATTCGATTGTTGACTTCAATTGCTTTTAAATAGTCATGCACAATATCATCGCCCCAGCCATTTAGTTCTTGCGATGTAGTAGGCGGCCCATCGAACTTGAAGAAGATAGAATAGAGTGGATGGTTGTTGGGAATTTTCTTCAAGCCCTTTGCTCCAAAAATTCGTTCCATTTGTGATTCGAATGATTTGGCGAACAAGCCATCAATGTCGTGATTGCAATCATCTACAAATACAAACCCGCCATTGTTTATATACTTTTCAAAGTTTTCCCGCTCTTGCGTGGTGAACTCCACCAACTTATGTCCACTCAGGTAGCAGAAAGGGCATCGAAAAAGATCTTCACTGCTTAAGGAAACAATGTTCTCATTGGTATCGATCTTAAGGGTGGTATATTCAATCAATGAGTTCAGCACATTTACAGGCATGCGCTGGTCCACATCCCAATCGCCCGACTCATATTGCAGGCGTGTAAAAAAGAACTTGTTGCTATCGAAACCCATTACCTAATGTTACCCCAAACTAAACCGCAATTTTGCTTTTTAAACGTTCATTAACAGGGTTCCATTGACTGAATTATATGAACGGAAAAACGTCAATATCACTAAATAAAGAAGTCCCCGAAACTGATTTCGGGGACTGTCAAGTTTATTTTTCCCTCACCCATCGAAAATTGCAGTTCACGAAACTCTCTGCGCCCTCTCCCCGGGGAAAGGGTAATACAGATTGCGAAAACAGATGAACTTCAATGGGTGAAGGTTTTTACTTCTATCTTAAAACATCAAAGAAATTATATGCTACACCGCGTCCGACAAGCTGGAGAATGTAAAGTCTCTAACCTTAAGCGGGGGTAGCAAATAGTTCTGATTCGATTCAACACTCACCGTGCGCTCGACTTTACCCAGCTCTTCCAGGTTGTTTAACATAATGATCGGACTTTCGTTGAAGCGGAAATTCTTAATAGGATATTGAATCTTTCCGTTTTCAATATAGAACGTACCATCGCGGGTTAAGCCCGTTAACAAGAGTGATTGGGGATCAACATCGCGGATGTACCACAAGCGTGTTACCAACACACCTTTTTTAGTTCCGGCTATTAATTCTTCTAAGGATTTTGTGCCGCCTTCCATAATAGCGCCATCGGGGCCGGGCACTGCTTTCACACCTTTCTTCTCGGCCCAATAGCGGGAGTAAGAAAGATTTTTAATCACTCCCTTCTCTATCCACGATACTTTTTCTTGTGGTCGGCCATCACCATTCCACGTGCTCGTTGGTAAGTCCGGATTGAGTGGATCGGAATAAATATTCACGCGCTCATCAACCAATTTTTCACCTTGGCGTGTGCCGCCACCGGCTTTGCTCAAGAAGCTTCGGCCTTCATCGGCTTGCCGGGCATCTAATCTAAAAAATACGTTCTCCAGTAAAACCGCTACGGCTGCGGGCTCTAAGATAACGGTGTATTTTCCGGGCTCTATGGCTTTCGCTTCCGCGGATTTTAACGCTTTCTCCGTTGCAATTTGAGTTGCTTTTTTTGTATCGAGCTTTGTTACATCATTGTACCCACGTGTTGCATACCCCGATCCACGACCATCTTCCGTGCGCACGGTTACAGAAAAATTCGTGTTAGTAGCGGTGTTGTATGCAAACAATCCTTTGGAGTTCATCATGGCTGTGAAGCCTGAGTTGTCTTCTAAAAAGCCAGCAGCAATTGCCTTGCCTGCTTTGGCTACCTCCAAACTCTGAGCGACCAAATCAGAACGCAACCGTGGAGTGATATCGGCAGTAGCCTTTACATAGGTTTTTGATTCCGCATATTTTTGTGGACCTAAGAAAGAAACATACTCTGGATTTTCCGGTGCGAGTTGCGCTAACTCTTCTGATCTGCGAACTACTTTTTCAAGCGAAGCATCATCGAACTCATTTATCGTAGCCACACCTGATTTTTTTCCGTAGGCCGAAGAAACAACCAGTTGACTTTGGCTCACCTTGCCACTGGTAGAAACTGAATTGCGTGCATACCGGATGTTTGCACTATCCGTGCCACTTAGATTAACTTCGCATTCATCTGCTTTTGAGTAACTCAGTACTTTTTTTAATAAAGCCTGGGCTTCGTCTTTTGTAAGTATAGGCATAATATTATCCGATATTTCGTGCTGTGTTTATAACATTAACTCCATTGAAACGTGCTGTGGAAGAACCGTGCGACACTGAATTGCTTTGTGGTGGCTGACCTTTGCCATCACCAAATGCACCGCCCAATCTGTAATCACTTGCATCGGCAATGCCTACGCATGAGTTCCAAAATTCCTGACTGTTGGCCTGATAGGCAACATCGCGAAGCATGCCTACAATTTTTCCGTTTTTGATTTCATAGAAAAGTTGTCCACCAAACTGGAAGTTGTAGCGTTGCTGATCAATGGAGAATGAACCATCCCCGATAATGTAGATTCCTTTTTCCACTCCTTTAATCAAATCGTCAACGCTCTTCTTTTCTTTTCCTGGTTGCAACGATACGTTTGGCATGCGTTGAAACTGAACACTGCTCCAGTTGTCCGCATAGCAACAACCTTGCGATGCCTTCAATCCAAGAATATGCGCCTGATCGCGAATGGTCTGATAGTTTACAAGCACCCCATTTTTAATGATATCCCACTGACCACAACCAACGCCTTCATCATCATAGCCAACTGCGCCTAATGAACCCACTTGTGTTTTATCACCAACAAAATTTACGATGTCACTCCCGAATTTAAATTTCTTCGACTCCCACTTATCTAATGTGAGAAAACTTGTACCTGCAAAGTTTGCTTCATACCCCAACACACGATCTAACTCCGTTGGATGACCTACAGACTCGTGAATAGTTAACCACAAATGTGATGGATCGAGAATCAAATCGTACTTTCCTGGCTCTACAGTTTTTGCTTTTAATTTCTCACCCGCTTGTGCGCCTCCTGCTTTGGCATCTTCCAGCATATCGTAACGGCCTTTATACAGGTTTACGCCACCGCCACCTACAATTTTATTCTGAGGTCGGTGATTAATATACTCATAACCCATCCCCATAGGCGCACTCAATGTATTGCGTGTTTCAAATTTTCCGGTAGCCGCATCTATCTTGGTAATAAAAAGGCTGGCCAGATACGATGAATGTCCTGATCGATATACGAACCATCGGTGGATGCAAAATATTTTTGTTCATTGATAAGGAACATCAAGGAGGTGATGTAGTTCGCGCCCGACTTCATGGCCGCATCATTAACGCCCAACAACAAATCTACTTTCTCCTTAATAGGAACTTCAAAACCGTTTTTCTCAATCGGTGCCTTCCAACTTACTTCGCCATAGCCTTTTTGAGGCGCGAGTTGAACCGGTTCGGAAAGTAATCTCGAATTTTCTTTTGCAATGGCAACGGCTGTCTCCGCTGCTTTCGCAATGCTGTCTTTGTCCGTTTTATCGGTGGCTGCAAAACCCCAGCTTCCGTTGGCAATTACGCGCACGCCTACCCCATACGATTCGGTGTTGACAATGTTTTGCACTTTGTCTTCGCGCGTGATTACAAATTGGTTCAGGTACCGACCGATGCGCACATCGGTATAAGTCGCGCCTTTACTTCGGGCAGCATTTAAGGCAACATCGGCTAACTGTTTTTTTAGCGTGACATCCACCTGCTCTAGCGCACGTGCCGGATCGATGGGATTGCCCATCCCCTGCATGCCAGGAATCATGGTGGCGGCTGCGCCCATGCCTGTTAGGTAAATAAAATCTCTGCGTTTCAAATTGATGGAATTTAAAGTTTAACGGTTACTCAACAATACTTATGTTAAGACGATCAGAATCTAAAAAAGTTCTGTAATCCGAGTTAGTAATTTAAAACTGGCTGTGCAAATACGTGTTCGATTTCGGACTTGATAAAACAAAAATCCCCAAGCTTACGCCTGGGGATTTTAAAACAACAATAATTTTATTAAACCGCGTCTGAAAGACTTGAGAAAGTAAAATCTCTGATCTTCATAGTCGGAATCAACGAGGCACCACCACCAAATCCACCACCATCTACGCGCATCGGTTTGCCAAGCGTTTCAAGGTTGTTCAACATGATAAGCGGGCTTTCGTTAAAGCGGAAATTTTTAACCGGATGCTTAATCTTTCCATTCTCTATATAGAAAGTACCATCCCGCGTAAGACCCGTGTAGAGCAATGTTTGAGGATCAACAGCACGGATATACCAGAAGCGAGTTACCAACACGCCCTTCTTCGTGTCTTTGATCATGTCTTCAATAGATGCTGTGCCGCCAACCATAATTCGGTTTCCCGGATTCGGTACCGACTCTACATTTTTTTGTGAAGCCCAGTAACGATCGTAGATAAGATTGGAGACAACACCATCTTTTATCAAATCCATTTTCTTACGAGGTTGTCCGCCACCTCCGCCTCCACCAAAGCGACCACCACCGCCACCACCGGCCCAATTGCCTATAGGCACTTCTTCATTCCATGGATCGGTATAAATGTGCACGCGCTCATCAACAATTTTTTCACCCAACTTGGTGCCACCACCTTTCTTCGACATATAGCTGCGACCTTCATCAGCCGTGCGGGCATTGAATCCTTGAAACATCAAACCAATTAAATCGCTGGCAGCATTTGGCTCAAGGATAACTGTGTACTTACCAGGCTCAATTGCTTTTGCATTACGCGATTGCAACGCTTTCTCAATTGCAATCTGCGAGGCTTCGGCTGTATTGAGTTTACTTACATCATTAAAGTTGCGTGCCACCCAGCCCGAACCCGTGCCATCATTCGTGCGCATAGTCACGGTAAAGTCAACGCTTGTTGATTGATTGTAAGCAAACATTCCTTTGCTGTTCATCACCGAAGAAAACCCACGACTGTCTTCCAAAAATCCAGCCGCTGTTACATCTTTCTTCGATGCTGGCTCGATACTATTCGCAGCAGCTTGCGCGCGATAGTCAGGTGTAATCTTAGCGGTAGAATCAATGAATGTTTTTGGTTCGGCTCCATAGGTTTGAGGATCGAGCAAACCCATAAACTCAGGGTTCTCCGGGGCAAGTTGCGCCAACTCTTCGGCACGTCTTACCACTTTCTCAAGAGAAGCATCATCAAATTCATTGATGCTTGCACCACCGGATTTTTTCCCGAAAAAGGTTTGAACCGAAAGGCTTACATCACTGTTCTCTCCAGCCGTGCTTACACTATTTCGCGCATAGCGAATGTTGCCGCCATCGGTGCCGCTTAAGTTTGCTTCAATGCCATCGGCTTTAGAGAACCCGACTACCTTCTCTAAAATTTTCTTAGCATCATCTTTGGATAGTATTGCCATAATTATTTACGATTTTCAATTTTAGAATTACGATTTAAATAGTCCGTCCTGTGTTAATAACATTCACTCCGTTGAAGCGTGTGGTGGCTGATCCGTGCGATACGGCATTGGATTGAGCCGGTTGTCCCTTACCATCACCAAAAGCACCATTCATCCGGTAGTCACGTTCGTCACAAATCTGCGTGCACGAATTCCAGAACTCCTGCGTGTTGGCCTGGTAGGCAACATCTTTTAACATGCCCGCTATTTTTCCATTCTTTATTTCAAAAAACAGCACACCTCCAAACTGAAAGTTATACCGCTGTTGATCGATGGAGAACGATCCATCTTTTACAATGTAAATTCCCTTCTCAACACCGGCAATCATTTGATCGGGTGTAAGCTGCTGTTTTCCGGGTTGCAAGGATACATTAGGCATCCGCTGAAACTGAACATCACTCCAGCTTTGAGAGTAGCAACATCCATGCGATTCACTTTGACCCAACAAACTAACCTGATCACGGGTGGCCTGATAATTAACTAGCACACCATCTTTAATAATATCCCACTTTTTGCATTTCACCCCTTCGTCATCATAACCAACAGCACCCAGTGAACCTACTTCTGTTTTATCAGCAACAATGTTTACTGCATCACTTCCAAATTTGAATTTCTTCGATTGCCATTTATCAAACGTAAGGAAACTTGTGCCCGCATAGTTTGCTTCATAGCCAAGCACGCGATCCAACTCGGTGGGGTGGCCCACCGATTCGTGAATGGTTAACCACAAATGTGAAGGCTCTAACACTAAATCATACTTGCCGGGCTCTACTGACTTGGCTGCAATCATCTCTTTAGCTTGTAGCGCAGCCATGGTCGCGTCTTCTACAATGTCGTACGATTTGTTGTAGAGTATTATTCCGCCTGGTCCTTGAATTTTGTCAGCAGCTTTACTGTCTAAGTATTCATACCCCATGCCTACGGGTGCGCTAAAAGCAGAACGGGTTTTGAATGAGCCCGAAGCGCGATCGACCATGGATACCTGGAAGTTTGGCCACGTGCGGTGAATGTCCTGATCAATATAGGAACCCTCGGAGGAAGCAAAATATTTTTGCTCATTCACTAAAAATATAAGACTGTTTACAAAGCTGGCTCCGTTCTCCATCGCTTTCGCATTCGCGTTAAGCAACAGTTCTACTTTCTCCTTTACGGGAACTTCAAATCCGTTTTTAACAATCGGAGTTTTCCAACTGATCTCGCCATAAGAAGGTGTAGCCGCAAGTTTCACCGGTTCTTTCTGAAATTTTGAATTTGCTTTTGCGATCGCCACAGCACGCTCGGCAGTTTTCTTTATTCCATCAGGCGTTACATTATTGCTGGCAGCAAAGCCCCAGGTTCCATTGACGATTACACGCACACCGGCACCAAATGATTCGGTGTTAGTAATCCCCTGAACTTTGCGTTCGCGCGTTGCAACAAACTGATTCAGGTATCGACCAATGCGCACATCAGTATAAGTTGCTCCCAACGATTTTGTTGTATTCAAAGCAACATCGGCCAACACTTTTTTCTGCGATGTGTCCATTAAAGGAACAAGCATGCGAGCCGGATCAATCTCATGACCAAATCCGTTAAACGGCAACATCATGGCGCCTGCGCCCAAACCTGCCATCTGTATAAAGTCCCTTCTTTTCATAGTTTAATTCAACATTTAACATTCATGATTCAAAATCTATTCAACTATTACATTCGGATTCCCTTTTTTGAATTTTAAATTATATAGTTCTTGCTGTATTAATAACATTCACTCCATTAAACCGTGTAGTAGAACTTCCGTGCGACACCGCACTTGACTGTGAAGGTTGACCTTTGCCATCAAAGAACGAACCAAAGAGTCGATAATCTTTTTCATCACAGATTTTTACGCAACTGTTCCAAAACTCCTGCGTGTTGGATTGATAGGCCACATCATCCAGCATACCGGCTATCTCTCCGTTTTTGATTTCATAAAATACCTGGCCTCCGAATTGAAAATTATACCGTTGCTGATCGATTGAATAAGACCCACGACCTGCAATGTAAATTCCCTTCTCCACATCTTTAATCATCTCCGTTAGTGAGTAAGGCTCCTTGCCGGGAGCTAAGGATACATTAGGCATGCGTTGAAACTGAACATCGCTCCAACTTTGTGAGTAGCAGCAACCATTTGATTCTTTTGCGCCAACCATGTGTGCCTGATCGCGGATGGCTTGCACGTTCACAAAGATTCCTTCTTTAATTAGATCCCACCGTGTACTCTTCACGCCTTCATCATCATACCCAACTGCACCCAATGAATTTGGCTGCGTTTTATCCGCAATGATGTTTACCATCTTGCTTCCATAATTAAACGTGCCCGACTTCAGTTTATCCAAAGTGGCAAAACTGGTTCCGGCATAGTTTGCTTCATAGCCTAAGATGCGATCAAGTTCTAATGGATGACCAACGGATTCGTGAATAGTTAAACCCAAATGATTTGGCTCCAATACCAGATCATACTTTCCGGGTTCCACCGATTTTGCTTTCAGCTTTTCTTTGGCCTGCTTCGCGGCAGCGATCGCATCCTCTACGATATCATAGCTGTTGCGATATAACGTCATTCCAAAAGGTGTTACCAGTTTGTCTTCACTTTTTGGAATCATGTATTCGTAGCCCATGCCCATCGGTGCACTCAACGCATCGCGAGATTTAAACTGACCGGAAGTCCGATCGATAACAGAAACGGTAAAGGTTGGCCAAATGCGATGGATATCCTGATCGATGTAGGAGCCATCCGTTGAGGCAAAATATTTTTGTTCGTTAATCTGAAATAGATTTGAGTTTACAAAGTTGGCACCATTCTTCATGGCTTCGCTGTTGGCATTCAACAACAGGTCCACCTTTTCAGATACCGGAATTTCAAAAGCATTCTTTTGTATGGGAGTATTCCAAACAACTTCTCCGTAACCTGGCACGGCTGCCAGCTTTACGGGTTCTTTTTGAAACTTTGAATTGGCTTTAGCAATGGCAACTGCTTGCGTTGTCGCCTTGTTAATTCCTTCAGTTGTTACCTGGTTGGTTGAAGCAAAACCCCAGGTGCCGTTTGCAATTACACGGATACCCACACCGAACGATTCTGAACTTTGAATGCCTTGTACCTTTTTTTCGCGCGTACTAACCGATTGGTTTAGATAACGACCAATGCGCACATCGGTATAGGTTGCGCCCAACGACTTTGCTGTGTTAAGCGCAGCATCGGCTAATACTTTCTTTTGTGCAGTCGTTAACGAACCTTCTAAAAGGGCTTCAGCCGAAACCGGATTTCCCATCATTGGAAAGGGAAGCATCAGGCCGCCTATACCCAAACCTGTCAGTTGAACAAAATCACGTCTTTTCACAATTTTCAATATTTAGTTAAAAACTAAGCCTTAACAACCGGTAAGTAGTTAAAAGACTTTTAGAAAAATAATAACTAATACACAAAAGATATAAATACCCGATAAGTGGAAAATCCCGACTTCAAACACTATTGTTTGGTATTGCAATCGATATAGATAGTAAGACGGTAGTATTTAGTATCGATGCCGAAAAACCTGAGTAACTTGAACCAAACTTAATTGTGTTTTCAATCATGACTTCAAAAAAAATCACCATCCTGGGAGGAGGAAATCTGGGTGCAGCGGTTGCCGAGGGATTATTAAAAAGTGGATTTACTAAACCTAATGACCTAATCGTTACGCGAAGAAACCTGGATCGATTAATCTATCTTAAAGATAAAGGTGTAGCTACTATAAGCGATAACGAAGTTGCCATCAAAGCAGGGGAGATTATTATTGTTGCGCTTAAACCGTATAATGTAAAGGAAGTCCTTGAAGGATTGAAAAGTTCGTTTGATCCTGCCCGACATATAGTAATTAGTGTGGTTACCGGGGTTTCTATGATGGATTTGAGTGCTATTGTTGGTTCGAAGATTCCACTGTTCCGGGCTATGCCAAATACGGCTATCGCCATTCAGGAATCGGTAACGTGCATGTGTTCTCAGCACAGCTCGAATGAGCAAGTGAATTACGTAACCGAGTTGTTTAATCAGCTAGGTATTACTATCCCTATCGATGAAAAATTAATGGATGCTGCCACTGTATTTGGTGCGTGTGGTATTGCTTACGCACTTCGTTTTATTCGAGCGGCTACACAAGGTGGTATTGAAATTGGCTTTGATGCCAAGACTGCCAACCTGATTGCCGCGCAAACCGTAAAGGGGGCTGCTGAGCTTTTATTAAAAGGCAATCGCCATCCCGAAGAAGAAATTGATAAAGTGACAACGCCTAAAGGCTGCACGATTGTTGGGTTGAATGAAATGGAGCATCGTGGATTTAGTTCTTCGCTGATTCGAGGCATTGGCGCATCGTACAACAAAATAGTTTCGTAGACACATTTCTCGTGGATCTTTTAAATCCACCGATCAAAAAAGAATCTCAGTTATAGTCATAGTTTTATGCGATAGTGTCTAAGTTTGTATAGACATTATCTATATGAACTTACAACAACTCGAATACCTGGTGGCCGTTGACACCTGGCGGCATTTCTCGACCGCTGCCGAAAAATGTCATGTAACGCAGCCAACGCTCAGTATGATGATTCAGAAATTTGAATTAGAACTGGACGTGAAAGTTTTTGATCGATCGAAACAGCCCGTGGTGACAACCGCTATCGGACAAAAAATTATTGAACAGGCTCGAACGATTCTAAATGAAACAGCCGTACTAAAAAGAATAGTAGTAGAACAAAAAGGTGAAATAGCCGGTGAATTACGTATCGGCATTATTCCCACACTGGCACCTTATCTTTTGCCTTTGTTTTTAAACAAGTTCCTTCTTAAATATCCTGATTTAAAACTCAAAATTGTCGAGCTCACCACAAAACAGATTATTCAGGAGTTGGAGTCACAGCGGTTGGATGCGGGCATTTTAGCAACTCCGCTAAAACAACCTTCACTCAAAGAGATTCCACTTTTCTATGAGCAGTTCGTTGTCTATGCTTCCCAAAACGAAAAAGTGATGAAGAAAAAATATCTGTTAGCCGATGACATTGATGTCAATCATTTATGGTTGTTGGAAGAGGGACATTGCCTTCGATCGCAAGTCGTTAATCTATGTGAATTGAAGCGAAAGGAATCGCTCATGCAAAATTTAGATTACGAAGCCGGTAGCATTGAAACATTAAAGAAGATGGTGGACGTAAATACAGGAATTACCATTTTACCTGAGTTGGCTTTGCGCGATTTATCAAAAGCGCAGGAAAAAAATCTTCGGTATTTTAAACCTCCGGCACCCGTTCGCGAAATCAGCCTCGTTACGTATCGATACTTTGTTAAGTACAATTTGATAGAAGCCCTTCGAAAGGAAATTCTTTCTAGAATTCCAATTGAAATGCAGGATGCCAATCGCAAAGAAATTGCCGCCATTTAACCCAATATGATTAACCGTATATTGCCGCATGTCCAACATCTTTAAAACACCAAGCCGCATCATTGTTACCTGTAGCAAGCGTCACACCACGTATCTTGAACAAGAAATAATTGAACTTGGCTACACACCCGTTCGCACATTCGTAACAGGAGTAGAACTATTAGGTACGGTTAATGATTGCATCGTGCTGAATCTTAACCTTCGCTGTTGCAGTCAGGTGCTTTATTCATTGAAAGAATTTCCGGCTAACGGCCCCGATCAGGTTTATGATAATCTGATCCAATACCCGTGGGAAGAATTGCTAAAACCCGATGGCTACTTTTCAATCACCAGCAATGCCGATCACTTTACCATAAACAACGAGTTGTTTGTAAATGTGAAAGTGAAAGATGCTATTGCTGATCGAATGCGCAGGGAAACCTCGCGCAGACCGGATTCCGGATCGGTAAAGGAAGGCGCTGTTTTTCATTTGTATTGGAAAGAGGAACAAGCCGAAATTTTTCTTGATACTTCGGGCGAAACGTTAGCTAAACACGGCTATCGAAAAATTCCTGGCAAGGCACCTATGATGGAATCACTGGCCGCTGCGACTGTGCTGGCAACAAAGTGGGATCGTACATCACCCTTTGTTAACCCCATGTGTGGTTCCGCTACCGTAGCCATTGAAGCCGCACTGATTGCTACCAATCGAAGGCCTGGATTATTTAGAAAGAATTATTCGTTCATGCACGTAACGGGTTACGATGTGAGTTTTTATAATGAACAGGTTGAGAAGTTAAATGCGCAGATTAAAGAAGTTGTTGGCTTAAAAATAATTGCCACCGACATTAGTGATGATGCCATCATGATTTCAAAAGTGAATGCGGGCTTAGCTGGCGTTGAGCACTTAATTGAATTTGGTATTTGCGATTTCGAACAAACAACTATTCCTGAAGCGCCTGGAGTCATTTATTTTAACCCAGAGTATGGCGAACGATTAGGAGAAATTTCAGAATTGGAAACCACCTATGCCCGCATTGGTGATTTTATGAAGAAGAAATGTCAGGGATATTTGGGGTACATCTTTACCGGCAACTTAGATCTTGCGAAAAAGATCGGATTGAAAGCCAGTCGAAGGATTGAATTTTATACCGGTAAAATTGATTGCCGGTTGCTTGAGTATGAATTGTATGGTGGCAGCAAACGTCCGCCAAAACAAAATCCTGAGAATTAAGTCACTCCAGTAATAATTCCATTGAACATCCAAAGATTCCACGTATAAAAAATCTGAATACGTTTAGTCTAGTCATGAGATTTTCTGGCTACCTTAGAAATCCAAAACCTAAATCATTTAAGAATGAATGCTAAGATTTGTATTGCCCTTTCTTTCTTTTTCGCTTGTCTTTGCATAGCCCAATCTGGTTACTCACAAGCCGATCAAAAACTGACTCGTGAGATCTTCAAAGAGATGATCGAGATTAATACAACAAACTCTACGGGAAGCACTACCAAAGCCTCAGCAGCCGTTGCCGCAAGATTAAAAGCAGCCGGTTTTACGGATGATGATATTTTTCTGGGTGGTGCCGCTGAAAACAAAGGCAACATTGTGGCGCGATTAAAAGGAAGCGGAAAAAGAAAACCCTTGTTGTTGCTTGCACACTTAGATGTAGTAGAAGCACCACGGGTAGATTGGACAACCGACCCATTTAAGTTCGAAGAAATTGATGGCTACTATTATGCACGTGGTTCAAGCGATGATAAAGCCATGGCTTCCATTTTTGTAGCCAACATGATCCGCATGAAGAAGGAAAAATTTATGCCCGATCGAGATATCATAATGGCGCTTACCGCGGATGAAGAAGGGGTGACCACAACGGGGTGGACTGGCTTCTTAAAAATCATAAAGATCTTATTGATGCGGAGTATGCCTTAAATGAAGGTGGACGCGGCCAGGAACAGAATGGCAAGAAAATTCTCAATCAGGTGCAATTGAGTGAAAAGGTATTCAACAGTTTTACGCTTGAAGTTGTAAACAAAGGCGGGCATAGCTCGCAACCTCGCAAAGACAACGCTATTTATGCCATGGCCCGAGCCTTAGAGAACCTGGACAATTTTGATTTTCCAGTGAATCTGAACGAAGGCACACGGGTTTACTTTGAGCGTTCATCAAAAATTGAAACGGGTCAATTGGCTGCAGACATGGCCGAGATAGTTAAGCCGAATTATAATCCTGAGGTGCTGAAACGTTTATCAGCATATCCTAATTATAATGCGTTGTTGCGCACCACGTGTGTTGCAACCATGATTAACGGTGGCCATGCCGAAAATGCTTTGCCTCAGAATGTAATAACCAACATAAACTGCAGAATCCTGCCCGGTGAAGATCCTGAAATGATTCGGCAAACACTGATTAAAGTAATTAACAATCCCATAATAACAGTTGCATCAAAAACTGTAGCAAAAAAAAGTCCGCCTTCCGGAATGAATCCGGATGTGTTTGACCCTATCGAAAAAGTAACTCAGAAAATGTGGCCAGGTGTGCCTGTTGTTCCCACGATGTCAACCGGAGCTACCGATGGAGCATATCTGCGAGTAGCGGGCATTCCTACCTATGGTGTGAGCGGGATTTTTGGTGATCCTACCGATTCGCGTGCGCATGGTAAAGACGAACGTATTGGTGTGAAATCCTATTACGAAGGCCAGGAGTTTCTTTATCAATTGGTAAAAGAAATGTCGCAAAAAACTTCTGTGAAGAGAAACGATTAGCAACCTCATGAAGTCAGCTGTACTTACTATTATAATTCTCTTTACTTCATTTTTGATTGGCATGAGTCAGGAAAAAAATGCAACCCGTGTAATTGCCCATCGGGGTGCATGGAAAAACACAGGCGCGCCTGAAAATTCTATTGCCGCTTTACAACATGCAATCAACCTGAATTGTTATGGCAGTGAGTTTGATGTACACCTGAGTGCCGATTCCGTGCCTTTCGTTTTACACGATCATTCTATCCAAGGCATTCATATAGAAAAAACAAATGCTACCGATCTTAAAAAGATAAAACTGGCCAATGGCGAATCCCTTCCAACACTGGAAGAATATCTGCTTGCGGGGAAAGGTCAAAACAAAACGCGACTTATACTAGAAGTAAAATCATCAAGCATTAGTAAAGAAAGATCGCTAACCTTAACAAAGAAGTGCGTTGAGTTGGTAACGCAAACTGGTGTGACCGCAATTACCGATTACATAGCGTTTGATTTTGATGTTTGCCTTCAGGTAAAGAAGTTAAATCCTAAAGCGCATGTACAATATCTGAGTGGAGATAAAAATCCTGAAGACTTATCTGCGGCCGGATTAGATGGTTTCGATTATCATTTTAGTGTGTTGAATCGGAATCAAAACTGGCTTGCCGAGGCTCACAAACTAAAACTGAGTACCAATGCCTGGACGGTAAATGATGAAGAAAATATGCGCTGGCTGATGGATCAAAAGATTGATATGATAACCACCAACGAACCTGAAAAATTACTCAAGCTGGTAAAGTAACCGTTCAGATAAGTCTGGGAGAACTTCCGGATAATTTTTTACACATTGCGGACATTAAATCCAATAATTATGCGATCATTTAAAACTCTTTGTTTACTTGTTATCTTTTCGATCAGCTTTGCTTTCGCTCAGGAGCGAGTGCTTCCGGCCGAATCGACTATTACTTCCACCGGTCAGGTTACTATTAAAGGCAAACCAGTTCCTTATAAAGTTACTGTGGGAACCCAGCCTGTGTGGAATGCTGAGGGCAAACCCAGTGCTTCATTATTTTATACGTATTACGAACGCACCGATGTTTCGGATAAAAGTAAACGACCTTTAGTAATCTCTTTTAATGGCGGCCCAGGCTCTGCTTCCGTATGGATGCATGTTGCCTACACAGGCCCCAAACAATTAAACATTGATTCAGAAGGATATCCTGTACAACCTTACGGAGTGCGAGATAATCCACATTCTATTTTAGATGTTGCTGATATTGTTTACATCGACCCGGTGAATACAGGCTTCTCTCGCATCTTAGATCCCAAAGCAGAAAAGTCTACTTTCTTTGGTGTGAATGCTGATATTAAATACTTAGGCGATTGGCTTGATAATTTCGTTTCCCGTAGCGGCCGCTGGACTTCTCCAAAATATATTATTGGTGAAAGCTATGGCACTACGCGGGTATCTGGATTGGCACTTGATCTTCAAAACAATCATTGGATGTATTTGAACGGAGTGATTCTGGTTTCTCCTACGGGATTAGGAATCAAGCGTGATGGCCCTGTGGATGTTGCACTTTCAATACCTTACTTCACTGCCGCAGCCTGGTATCATAAAATGTTGCCAGCCGATTTACAACAAAAAGATTTGAATGAAGTTTTGGCTGAATCCGAAAAGTTTGCTGTCGATGAATTTATTCCGGCCCTCGCAAAGGGTGGTTTCATTGATCCTGCAAAGAGGAAAGAAATCGCAGCCAAAGCAGCTAGGTACTCAGGTATTTCAGAGCAAGCTTTTCTTGATCGCAACTTAGCCGTGTCAACACAATTCTTTTGGAAAGAATTGCTGCGCGATAAAGGTTTTACTGTAGGTCGGTTAGACTCACGGTATAAAGGTATCGATAAGACTACTGCTGGCGAGAGTCCCGATTATAATTCAGAACTTACTTCCTGGTTGCATTCATTTACTCCGGCCATCAACTATTACTTGCGCGATGTGTTAAAATTCAAAACCGATTTACAATACAACATGTTTGGTCCGGTGCGTCCATGGGATAATTCAAATGATAACACGGGAGAAAATCTTCGTTTGGCGATGGCCGAAAATCCATACATGCAGGTGATGATTCAATCTGGCTATTATGATGGCGCTACCACTTACTTTGATGCTAAATATTCTATGTGGCAAATTGACCCAAGTGGCAAAATGAAAGATCGCTTTCGTTTTGAAGGATATCGAAGTGGTCACATGATGTATCTAAGAGCTGAAGATTTAGCAACATCCAATGAACACATTCGCGATTTTATTAAGAAGAGTACTCCGGCTGCGGGAGCACCTGCTAAATATTGAGTTCAAATTTAACTAGCTGAGATGTCCTATACTTTGGAAGTGTAGGACATCTTTTTTTATTCGTGTTTTAAGGCATCTGTGGCATTCGTATTTACCGATCTTACTAAAAGAAATAGTATCGAGGCAAATGCAAAAATGGCCACCAGAGCAACGAGCAAAATAAAATCCATCGCGCTTAGCCAAATCCTTACGGGATAGGTTGACAACCATAAACTCCCCGCATAGTAACTTAACGGAAATGCCACTGCGCCTGCCAACAGCAGTACAATGGCAAATTCTGTCGACAGTAATTTGATAATGCTTAACATAGTTGCGCCAAGTGTTTTGCGAATACCAATTTCTTTGGTCCTTTGATAGGTCATGAAATAAGTGAATCCAAAAAGACCAAGACATGCTATTCCCAACCCAATAGCCGATAGATAGCCAAACACTTTCTGCAATTGTTCTTCCTTTTGATATTGTCGATTGAAATATTCATCCAGAAAGAAATAATCAAAAGGTTTATCAGGAAAAACCGTTGCCCATTGTTGCTGAAGTAGTTCGATTGTTTGAGAGGCATCATTTGAATTGATCTTAACCGTAATAAATTTTGTATACCCTTGCCCAGGTGTGTACATGGAAGCAAGAATAGGCTCTTGCATTGACCGTTCATGAAAATCTTCTATTACTCCTATAATTTCACTGCTTCCCATCAACTTGTTCCCTACAGCCTCTTGCGCATTTTTATACCCAAGCATGCTAACGGCTGTTTCATTTAAAATAACCTGCTTTGGATTTTCATCAGCGAAATTTCTTCCGGCTACTAATTTCAAACCATATGTTTCAATAAAGTCTGCATCCACACGCGTACGCGAAGTTGAAATCAATTCCGGATTATTTTCCGATTTTCTTAAACGACCCAACCATTCATTTTCTCGACCAGGGATTGAAGAAGTAACAGAGGCATTAATAGTATATGTCTGCGTTTTAACTCTGCTCTTAAAAAGATTTATCTTGTTTGTATATGCACTGTCTGTTTCAGCTCCTGGCCCGCTCATTGTTTTGATAACAATATTTTGATGCACATCGAAACCCAGATCCTGATTTTGCATGAAGGAATTCTGGCGTTGGATAATGAGCGTTGCGCTGATCAGTAAAATCGTTGTAACAAATTGAATGGTTAACAGTGATTTTCTTAGAATTCCTTTTGAGTTCGAGAAATGTCCGCCCTTCAAAGCTAACGTTGGGCTCACAGAAGCAAGATTGCGCGAAGGATAAAAGCCTACGAGGAATGAAAACAAGATGATTGCACCAAATGCAATGAAAATAAATATAGGATTCAATAAAATCTCCATCTCCATATTCTTTCCGGTCAATGAATTGAAAACTGGGCTCAACAATAAGGCGACAGCAAGTGCAATAATAAAAGCTATCAGGTTTAATAGAAATGATTCGGTGAAAAACAATGTCATTAATTGGTGGCGACTGGAGCCTATGATTTTCCGAACGCCAATTTCTTTTGCTCTGCGAATGGCACGCGCCAATGACAAATTGAGATAGTTTATTAGTGCAAGAACTAGAATAAATGCGGCTACCGTTTGCAACACATTAATAATCCTTTCACTTCCATTGGTTTGCATTTCACCACTTAGGTTCGAATGCAAATGAATCTCTTCTATGGGTTGTAGGAAAAAATCAGCAGTCGCTCGGTTGGCATTCTCATTGCCTTTCATTTTCTCTGTTAGAACTTTCTGCATCATCGATTCAACTTCTGCCTGATCTGTATTAGGTCGCAGAAGCAGGTATGTATAAAATCCATCCCAGTTCCATGCGCTACGATCTTCATACACATTCATCCACGAGGTAAGAAAATTGAATTGCAGATGTGAGTTTGCAGGTAAGTCTTTAAATACTCCGGTCACTAACCTATCACCCATACCCTTCCAATGAATCGTTTTGTTAATGGCTTCAGTGTTTCCAAAATATTTGTTCGCTGCCGACTCAGATAAGATTATTTTATTCTCGCCATTCAATGCCGTTGATCGATCTCCTTCAAGAAACTCTAAAGGAAAAATGTCAAGGAAGGTAGAATCAACGGCATAAATAGAAGATTCTGTAAAAGTTTTCTGTTGATCTTTTTCTTCAATCATCATTACGGCCTCCACATGGGTAGTGACAGGAAACATCCGTACATAATTTTCAACGGCTGGAATTGTCTCTTTGAGTGTTTCACCAACAGCAGGAAAAATCTGAGCTTTGCTGTATTGCAGTTCATTATCAATAAGCCGCGAATAGCTTACGCGAACGATGTCCTTGGATCGCGGAAAAAATTTATCATAACTCTTTTCGAACTCTACATAGTTAAGCATCAACAGGCAAACAGCAATGCCCATCACCAAACCGGTAACGTTAATGAAAGTAAAAACCGAATGCCTGCGCATGTTGCGCATACTAAACTTCAGGTAGTTTGAAATCATAATTGGGTAAAGGTTAATTGAATGTTTGTTTCTGAGTAAAATCCCCGGCCTGCAAAACCGAATCACATTCCACAACAATCTCCGCTTTGCTCTTTTCTCTCCAAACTGTTTTACATCCTTCTCAAATTTTTGAAGGAGGTCGCCCTCAATCGCTTCGTAGAGATGATCGGGACAGAACGAACGGAGTAGTTTAAAAACACCTTTCATGTTACTCCATTTTAATAACATTCACCGGATTCATGCTACCGGATTTCAATGCAGAATATCCACCAGATAAAACCACAAGCATCAGCGAAATACCACTCATTAAAAGAAATGGAGTTGCCGTGAGGTCGATGCGATAGGCAAAGACATTCAGCCATTCCTTCATCAGCCAGTATGCAACCGGCAGCGACAGGGCATTGGCAATCAAAACTATGCGCACAAAATAGCCCAGGTGCAGGCCGGCTATCTGTTGCTGGGTGGCACCGAGTACTTTGCGAATGCCAAACTCCTTCATTCGCTTCATCGACATGTAGGCTGCCATGGAAAAAATACCAAGCATGGAAACCAACACAATAACGAACGTGCCGAACTGAAGTGACGTAAAAACTTTGGTCTCTTTTTGATGCGTGCTGTTGTACAGTTCGTCAACAAAGCGAAGCATAAGCGGATATCCAGGCATTACTCCTTTGTACGCTTCTTCAATGGATTTCGTAATCAATTGCTCCTCACTGCTATAGCGAACATAAATAAAGTTGTCGGGGTAATCACTTTGCCAAGGCAGGCGCATCACTAGCGGGCGTACTTTATTATAGAGTGAGCTAATGTTGATATCTGCCACCACGCCCACAACGGTGCCATCCCATTTTCCTTTTTCTTCTGGATGTGTGTAGATGCGTTTTCCGATTGGGTCGTCCCAACCCAGTTCACGTGCTGCAGTTTCATTGATAACAAAAGCTGCACCACTGTCGGACGAAATGTTTGCACTGAAAGTCCGACCCTTAATCACTGGTATGCCCAGCGTGGAGAACAATTCATCGTCTGAGAAAACTTCATAAAGTTCTACCTGCCTCATGTTGTCTTTGTCTTCAACGAAATACCAATCCTTCCAATAACCACCGCCTATCCGAAAAGAACTATTCGACACCGACATAACTCCGGGCAATCGCTTCAATTCATTTCTGAAGGTTTGCATTTTTTGCACCGTAAGTTCTTGAGGCATGCTCAGCACTAATAAATTTTTTCTGTCGAAGCCCAGCTCTTTGTTGTGTACAAAGTTGATTTGACTGCCCACCACCAACGTGCAACAAAGGCAAACGGCCGAGACCGTGAACTGGGTGAACAATAGCATCCGGCTTAGGCGTGAGTTGTACCCGCCTGTTGTCGATTTCAGATTTTGATTAACATTGCTGAAGCTGAACTGTCGTGCTGGAAACCAGGAAGCAAAGAGAAGCAAGACAATTAATCCTATGGCTGTCATTCCTATTACTTCCGGTCGTAGAAGCATATTGAAACGCAAATCCGAATCCAGTAGTTGAGTAATTTGTGGGAACAGTAGATAAAGCATTAACACCGCTAGTGCCAAGGAGAGAATTGCGAAGAGAATGGTTTCGAGTGTTACCTGAGTTATCAACTGATAACTGCGCGCGCCCAGCACTTTTCGTACACCGGTCTCGTGTGAGCGACTGATAAAATCAGCAACGGAAAGATTGATTTAATTGATCCCGGCTACCAGCAGCAACAAAAGACCCAACGTTGAAAATGCGTAAACATACACCATGCTGCCTTTGGATGAAAAATCGTAGCGGTATTGCGGACCAAGGTAAATATCAGCGAGCGGTTGAAAGGCTACAGAAAATCCATGCTCCGCACGGATGGATTTCTTAACATGTTGGTCGAGCAATTTCTCTACTTTAGATGACAATGAATCATCTATAGGTCGATTGAATCGCACGTACAGCGTAGCAGATTGATCGCTAAAAGCAACCGGGTCTACAATGCTATTAAGGTTTAGTTCATCCTGCACGCGTATGGGTACCATCGCACTCACAAACAAGTGCGAGTTGGGTTGGCTATCTTCTATGACCGCAGTTACTTCATGCAACTCCTGCCCGTTAATGGAAATTACTTTTTGCAACACATCGGTGGTGCCGAAAATGGTTTGCGCCAGTGTGCGGGTAAGTACCATGCCATTGGGATTTTTTAATGCATTCTTATCTCCCTTAATAAATTGGAAGGTGAGTACATCAAACAAGGAGCTATCAGTTTCGATCAAGTTTTCGCAGTCAATAACCTTATTTTTGTACAGCAGGTAAGTTGCATTGGCGTATCTTATTCTAGCGGTCGATTGAATTTCGGGAAGTTGATGCAACAACGGGCCAATGCTAAGGGGGGTGATCGCATATTTTTCTATGGCCTCGTTGTCTTTTCTTTCGGAGGTAACCCGATAAACATTTTCATAGTCTTCATGAAACCGATCGAACGACCATTGATAAGAGACGTAGATCGAAATGGCAAGGAAGCTGAAGAGTGCCAACGAAAGCCCACCCAGCTTAAAAGCAAAATTGACCTTACTTTTCCGAATGTGGCGGAGGCTCGTAATCAAATAGTTTTTTAACATGGGTGATGGGTTCTTATAGAATGATAGTTGATTCCTGAAAACTATTCCTGGCCTGCAAAAACGAATCGCGTTCCACATTAATCTCCGCTTTGCCTGCTTCTCTCCAAACAGTTTTACATCTCTTTCAAATTTTTGACTCAGATCTCCTTCAATTTCTTCGTAGAGATGATTGGGGCAAAATCCTTTAAGAATGCGAAAAGCAATATGTGTTTTGTCATTACTCACTTCTTAAATTATTTACTGGATTGGTTAATGAGGCTTTAATCGTTTGGGTACTTACCGTAAGGATTGATATCGTAATGAGAATAATAATTGGAACTAAGAACAAATCCCATGTGATGCTAACCTGATACGCATAATTACTGAGAATTGAATTTGCTGCGTACCAACCCAATGGAATAGCTATTACCCCTGCCAGGACAACGGGTTTTAAGAATTGACGAAGTAATAAGAATAGAACATTTGACACATTAGCCCCAAGTACTTTTCTAATGCTCACCTCCTTTACTCTCCGCAATGTAACAAATGAGGCCATTCCCCAAAGTCCCATACACGAAATACAAATGGCCAACGCAGCAAACGTTAACAACAAAGAATAAAATTTTGATTCCCTTTTATAAAATATGTCAATGTCCTCATTTAAAAATTTTGATTCGTATACATCGTCAGGAAAATGCTGTTTCCATGTCTCTTCAATTTCACCTACTATGCTTGCTTTCTGAATTTGCTCCATCCTGATATTTGCCTGACTATAAACTGAAGGGTCATGCCTTATTAGGACGGGAGAAATTGTATAATGTAATGGCTCGTTATTGAAATTTGCAACAACTCCCGTTATCTCAGCTGGGCCACCCCACCAGAATTGTTTACCAACTGCTTCCTGGGCAGAGCCGAGATTGAGAGCTTCTAATAATTTTTCATTAACTACAACCTTACTAATTAGAGTGTCATCGATAACGGATGGTGGTGGAATCTGACCCTGTATCATTTGAATTCCATAAACAGAAAAGAAATTCTCATCGCCATAAATGGCGCATACACTTTGGCGCTCACTTGTTTCATCCTTGCTAATCGTGTTCCACCAATGATCATTACTGATTGGAGCTGATCGCGAAAGAGAAACTTCTTTTACTCCAGCTATTGAATTTATTTGATTAACAAATGCATTTGCCGATTCTGCATTGGCAAGCGGCACTTGCAAAACATTCTCGGTCATCAATCCAAGATTTTTATTATGCATATAGCTAACCTGCCTTGCTATTAACAGAACTGCAATTGCAAGCGTGGCTGAAATAGCAAACTGGGCTACAACCAATCCCTGCTGCGTCCATGAAGTTGAATTTTTCGCAGACCTTAACAGTTCGGATGGTTTAAATCTGGCAATTACCAACGAGGGTTGGAGTCCGGCAAGAGAACCCAGCAGTAGTAGTCCGATCAGAAATGAAATAATTATTATCGGTGATTGTAAGAAATGTAATTCAAGGTTTAGGTCTAAAGCAAAATTGATAGGTCGTATTAAAAGGTTTGCGACTAACATGGCCAGCACTCCTGCGGCCAGCGTTAGTAAGCAAGTCTCAATTAAAAACTGGGTAATTAACTGGATTTTTTTTGCCCCCATAAATTTGCGAACGCATACTTCCTTTGCTCGCGTGATTGCTTGCGCTATAGAAAGGTTGATAAAATTTATACAAGCAAGAGCCAAAACAATTACACCAATGATACCAAAAAGCCATAGCCATGATGGGCTCGCTGATTTAACCCAAGGACCTCCTCCAAATCGCGCATCATCAAGATGAATGTTAAGCAAGGGTTGCACTTCGAAACCATTGTGAAGGCTTTTATCAAGCTCGGAAGAAGCGTTTATGTTTTTATCTGCGATAGTAATTAACTGCGCTTCAATATTGCTGAGAGAGGCATTCTCATCAAGCACCACAACAGTAGAGGCTTGCAACTTGGTCCAGGCTAAACCTCCAAAGTACCAGGTATCACCATTGTTCAAAAATTTCTCATCATCAACATAAGAAAGTAAGATGGTTGCAGGAAGACTGGTGTTAGAAGGCAAGTCGCGCATCAATCCAGCAACGGTAATGTCGAATTCATTTCTATATCGAAACGTTTTGCCCACTGAGTAGTCACCACCAAATAACTTTAAAGCTGTTGCTTCTGAGAGAATAGCCTGATACGGTTTGCTCAAGGCATCGCGACCATCACCTTCAATAATGTCAACACTAAAAATGTCGAAAAATTCAGGGTCAGCAATAAGTATGTGTTCTTGTTTAAAATGCTTGTCTCCATTAATCTCAATCACACTGCTGAATTGAGGCAAAACCTGTGAAACATGTTTTAATCCGGAGACTTCATTACTTAATGCTTGAGCCAACGCAATGGGTGTTGCGTAAAGATTAAATTGCTTCTCAGATTCTTTCCATACCGAGTTGATTCGATACGTTTGTTTTGCTACAGGGTGATACGAATCAAAACTTAACTCATGATGAATAAATAAAGCAATGAGCAGGCACGTAGTAATGCCTATCGTGAGACCTATAACATGGATGAAGGTGTTAACCTTTTGTCTTCCTAAATGCCGAAGACTAAATTGAATGTTATTGAGAATCATGCTCGTGTGGTTAGTTCTTGTTGATCTTCTTCTAAAAATTATCCCCGGCCTGCAAAATCGAATTACATTCCATAACAATCTCTGCTTAGCTTGCTTCTCTCCAAACAATTTTACATCTCGTTCAAATTTTTGAATCAGGTCACCTTCAATTTCTTCATAGAGATGATCGGGGCAAAATCCTTTAAGAATTCGAAAAGCAAGATGTTTATCGTTATTCATTTTTCAAGTGATCAACAGGGTTTGTGTTCGCTGCTTTGATGGTATGAAATGAACTCGTACAAATAACAACTAAAAGAATGGCTGCCAATGGCAACAAGAAAAACAGAGGTGAAATTTTGATCCTTACAGGATACGTTGACAGCCATTCGCTGGAAATGTAATGGATCAAGGGTGTTGAAATCAGAGCAGAAGCCAACACCAAACGAATGTTGTCGCGCGAGAGAAGAGCGACCAGGTTGGCAGCCGATGCCCCCAAAACTTTTCGGATACTGATCTCTTTTACTCGAGCATTTGCCTCAAACAAAGTCATGCCCAGCATACCAAGGCAACCTATAAATACGGCTATCCCAGCAAATACTGAGAAAATTCTCATCGAATGAAGTTCTGATTTAAATTGCTGGTCGTAATACTCATCCAGAAAAGCATACTCGAATGGTTTATCGGGGAATGCCGCCTTCCAACTTTTGCGGATGTCGTCTAAAGCATGTTCCGGATTGCTGGTCGGATTTAATCGGATTGAGTAATAAACTTGTTGAAAGCTTCCATAATTAGGTGAGAGGATCATAGGAAGAATTTCTTTTTTTACTGCTTCGTGGTGATAGTCTTCCACCACGCCAATGATCTTATGTTTTTGAAAATGATCTTCAAAATTTTCAAACTCTACGATTTGATCAACGGCCTCTTCGGGTGAATTAAAACCTAATGCGTGAATGGCACTTTCATTGAGGATTAAGGTGAGCCAGTTTTCATCCTCCCAAGGATCGATCCAATCTTGTATCGGCCTTGGGGCATCAAAGTTTTTGCCTGCCAGAAGTTTAAGTCCGTAAAATGGAATGTAATTGTAGTCGATGAAAAGTGTTTTAAAAGGTGTCGGGTCGTACGGATCATTTTCATTTCGCTTTAGAAGATTGACATATGTAAATCCGATCTCCGTGCCCGGAATTGCAGATGAGCTAGTCACCATTTGCACAGAAGCCATTTCCTGAAGTTTGTTCTCCAAGGTTCGATATGCGGTGTGCTTTTCAATTACTTCTTCGCTGGAATAAGCGGTAGGATTTCGTAGAGTAACAACATGATTGGCATTAAACTTCTTGTCTGTTAGGCGCATAAAATCCAACTGGTTGTTCATCACAAGCACCCCTGCAATCAAGAGCATCGAAGAAGAGAATTGAACAATGATAAGTGACCTTCGAAGGGAACGAGCATGACCAGAAGGTCCAAACTTTCCCTTCAGAGCGGCTACTGGATTCAGACGTAGGAGAAACAAGGCGGGATATATACCGACTAACAAAGAGCCACCAACAAGAACGGCTAATGCGATTAACCAGATGGCAGGTGCCGGCCACATTAATGAGTCGATCGGAATACCTGTTAGGTTACTGAAATTAGGAAGGAGAAGCGAAGTGAACAGCGCAGCCAATGAAATAGCCACCAACAAAACGCAAAAGTATTCCACCAGAAATTGCATAGCGATTTCTGACTTCGAAGAACCTATTATACGTCTTACACTTACTTCGCGAGTCCGTGAGATAAACCGAGCGGTTTCAAGATTAACGTAATTGATCCAGGCAATGATGAGGATGATCAGACCTATTGCAGAAGCAATGTAAACCGTATTCTTGCTGCCATTACCTTCAAGCTCGCCTTCAAGGTGAGATGAAAGATGGATGGAAGTAATGGGTTGCAAAAATGGTTTTGTATCCTTGGTTTCAGGATTTTTATTTTTTCCTTTTTGATAAACTTGAGTAAGACGATCTTCGAATACTTTTGAATCCGTTCCATCGGTAAACGAAATATAAGTATGTAGAAAATCCTGACTCCATTCAGTCTGCTTGCTCCAATCATACACGAGAGGCACAATAAAATTAGCATGGAAGTGCGAGTTGACTGGCAAGTCTTTGATAATGCCTGTGATGAGGTAATCGGTTTGACGATCTCCATCATTTGGCATTTCAATAGACTGCCCCAGCGGTTCTTCATCTCCAAAAATTTTTCTGGCCATCGATTCCGATAGAACCATGCTGTGTGGATCGTGAAGAGCTGTAGTGGCATCGCCTTTTAACAACAGGCTTGAAAAAACTAAAAAGAAGGATGAGTCGGCATTTAGTTCACCGCCCAACTCATTATAGATTTGTCCTTTGTGTCGAAAGAATACCCCTGTATTGGCTGGAGTTTTATAAAAACCTGTTGCCGCTTTTACCTCGGGAAAATTTTCCTGTAACAATTTCCTTAATCCTGCAAAGTTTTGTGAGGAAGACGTTTGAAGCACTTCATTCTTATATCGGTGTAAACCGACCCGATAGAGAGCGTCACTATTCGTGTGGAATCGGTCATAGTTTGTCTCGAAACTCACGTAATGCATAATGAGAAAGAAACCGGTGAGGCCGATTGCTAAACCTACTACATTAATGAGAGAAAAGACTTTACTACGCCAGAGGTGTCGTTGAGCGATCTTAAAATAATTGGAGAACATAGACAGATAGTTGGATTGCATCGAAACTTTATTTCGTAAAATAATTCCCAGTCTAAAAAACCGAATTACATTCCATAACAATCTCCGCTTTGCTCGCTTCCTCCAAAAAGTTTTACATCTCTCTCAAATTTTGAATCAAGTCACCTTCAATTTCTTCATAGAGATGATCGGGACAAAAACTGTGTAGGAACCTAAGTGCAAAAGAAGATGTGAAACCATTCTTACTCATTTCTTAAACTATTTACCGGGTTAGCATTTGCAGCCCGAATCGTTTGTGTGCCAATGGTAAGGAGTGCTATCATCAGAATGCTTAAAGCAGCAACAATAAAAACCCAAATGTCCAGCGACACACGGTAGGCAAAGGATTGCAACCACCAGTTAATAGACATCCAACCAAGCGGGGTGAAAATGATAACTGCAATCAGGATTGGTTTTATTGAAGCATAACTAAGAAGTCGTGTGATGCTTAATGCGGAGCCGCCCATTACTTTCCGAATGCCAATCTCTTTTACCCGCGCTTCGGTCATGTGTGTAGCCAGGCCGAGTAAACCCAGACAAGCAATAAAAATTGCAACAGAGGTAAAAATTGTTGTGATCAACAAGGTGGTTTTCATATTCTCAAACTTGCGCTGATAATCAACATCGGCAAAATGATACTCGAAGGGATATTCAGGATTGTATTTAGTGGTTAGCGCTGATAAAGTTTTAAGATGCTCTTGTGGAGGTTTTGTAGAATTCAATTTTATGTAGGCAACGTTGAAGGCGTGCCCCAGCTTGACCCCATTAAAAAGTACGATGGGTTCTGTCTTCCGGAACGGGGATGTAAACACAAAATCTTTCACTACACCTATCACACGCCACTCAAGGCCATTGTCTTTAATTACTTCCCCAATGGGATTGTCGAATCCCATGGTGTGAAGTGCTGTTTCATTTAGAATGACAGCAATGGAGTCAGTAGCAAATTGTTGTAGGTCAAAGTCACGACCCGCTAATATCTGGAGTCCGAATGTTGCGGAAGGACTATCGTCCATATAAATTCGCTCAAAAATGGTGCGGTCTTCCGGATTTTTTCCTTGCCATTCCATACCTCCTGTACTGCTCCATTGTTCTGTAATGGGGGCACTTACTTTCGTAATAGAAGCGGAGGTACCGCTTTGTGTAAGTTCATTCTTAAATGCTTCAAAGTTTTTAGGCATCTCCCCGGTAAGAGGAATATATACGAGATTATTTCTTGAATATCCTGCATCCCGATTTTGCACGTGAGTAATCTGCTTACGAATAACAATAGCCGATACCACGAGTGTAACCGCACAGCCGAATTGAAAACAACAAGCAGGTTACGGAGAATACTCCGATGCGAGGAAACTCCAATCACTTTCAGGATTTTCACCGGTTTAAAGGCTGAGATATAAAGAGCCGGGTAACTACCAGCCAGAAAACCGATACCCAAAATGATAGCGGCTGCAGAAAGCCAAAGCATTGAGTTACTCAGATTGAGTAAAAGTTGATGACCAATTAGTACAGAGAAAAAAGGTAGTATCAGGTAAACAAGCACGAGCGAGATAACACCCGCACTGGCAGCCATTAATATGGCCTCACATAAAAATTGCACGATAAGAGTTGCACGAAAGGCACCCGTAACTTTTCTAACCGCTACTTCTTTTGCTCGTCTTTGTGCACGGGCTGTGCTTAGGTTGATAAAGTTGATACACGCAATTGCTAACAAACAAATACCCAGTAAACCCAGCATGCGAATGACTTCGATGCGTCCGCCAACAGCCACACCATTTTCAAAGCGCGAGTAGAGTCGCATTTTGGTGAGTGGGTAAAGAAAATCTCAATATGTTGACCATCGGCATAGTGTCGTTTTTCAACGTTTTTGATTGACTCATTGACAGACGCAAGATCATATCCTTCTTTCAACTTCACCAATGTGGTTACAGAGTTGTTACCCCAAAAAGTATCCTTCTCACCCAGGCTTTCCAGAAATGCAAAGGAGATCAGATACTCGAATTTGAAATCGGTGTTAGGCGGTAAGTCTTTCAATACTCCCGTTACAATAAACTCAAATTTGTAATCTTCCTGACTGATTGTGAGGATTTCACCAAAAGCTTCCTTATCGCCAAAGAGTTGCTTTGCTAATTTTTCAGTAATTATTATTGAATTAGGATCCGCAAATGCTTGTTGTGGATCGCCCTTCAGAAAATTGAACGACAAAATATTAAGTAGGGAAGCATCAGCAAACACACCCGATGTTTTAAGGAGTTTCGTATCCCCCACAGTAAATAGATGAGAGACTCCCCAATTCGCATAGCTGGCTGCTGCCTCAATGGATGCATATTCTTCTTTAAGCGTTGGAGCAAGTACGCGCGGTGTGGTTTCCCAGCATTCCAGTTGGCCATTTTCAAGAGACCGATTCCAACCCATATACAGTCGGTCTTTACCGGCATGATATTGTTCAAAACTATGCTCTTGTGCTATCCAAATGAAAAGCAACAGGGCTCCGGTAAAACCCATGGTAAGACCTAAAATATTAATAGCCGAAAAGCTTTATGACGAAACATAAACCGGAAGCGCTACTTTAAAATAGTTTGTCAACATATAAAATGGAGTTAAGTCGATGGATGAATTGTTTCGTAATAAAATACCGGGCCTGAAAAGCGAACTACATTCCAGAGCAACTTTCGTTTTGCTTTTGGTTGATTATGCGTCTTCGCGTCCCGCTCATATCGTTGCAGTAAATCGCCCTCAATTTCTTCAAGCAACTGCGGTGGGCAAAACCATCTTAAGAATCGTAGGATTCGCGAATGTTCCATATCAGCCAATTTTCAATTGCGGCACCAGTTTCCACAAATTCAATCGGGTCTCTTTCATCGCCTTCAGCATGGCAAGACCTGCATTACTTACTGTGTAAATTCTCTTCCTGCGCCCGCCTCGTTCAGCGGTACCTCCACCCATACTCGACTTTAAAAAGCCCTTGTCTTCCAATCGGTAGAGGGTAACATGCACCGCACTTAAGTTTACATCGCGCTTCATGCGGGTTTCAATTTCTTCCGCAATCGCAGCTCCGTAGGCATCCTCTTGCAAGACCGCTACCAGTGTTAAAACAAGCTCTTCAAACTCACCTAAAAATTCCTTAGCCATATATATGCTTATATTTTGTTAAGTAAATGTAAATAACTTATCATCAACTATCAAAGTACAATGATTCTGGATACTAGTTACTGGCCCTCAAACCAGATTTGACAGGACTTTTGATCTGACTGCCACTTGATTTCAGGTAGCAATTTAGCTACCTTTGTTTATGAAGGTAAGGGAATTACTTAAGCTACTAAAGAAAGATGGGTGGGTTGAGAATTCCCAAAAGGGTAGTCATCTTCAATTGGAACACGCTATTAAAAAAGGAAAAGTAACTGTTCCAGTACATGGTGGAGATATTCCAAAGGGGACTTTAAACTCGATATTAAAGCAGGCTGGACTCAAGTAATTTGATTAAGTATTTAAAATATTGTTATGAAAAGTATAAAGTTGATTATCGAACAAGGAAAAGATGGCAAACTATGGGGGCGTATTGAGCATGGTGATAATCTTTTAACAGACTTTCTGAGCAGCATGCCTGTATTAGAAAGAAAAATGAAAAAGCTTTTAGAAAACTTCCACAAAATAACGGATGTGGAATTCGATTACCATTATGATGTCAGTGCCTTTTTTGAGAATTTTGATTTTCTAAAGCAAACAAAAATTGCTGAGCTTTCAGGAATCAATACCGGTTTGCTGCGTCAATATGCTTCTGGAGTAAAACATCCATCACCTACTCAGGCAAAAAAAATTGAAACGGCAATTCATAAACTTGCCAAAAAACTCGAAGCGGTTTCTTTATACGCTGATTGAGTTTACTTCCGAAGCTTCCCCTTCAAAAATTCCGCAGTGTAACTGCCTTTGGCTTTCTTAATCATATCTTCGGGGGTGCCGGCAAACAGAAGATTCCCGCCTTTCTTTTCTCCACCTTCGGGTCCGAGGTCAATAATCCAATCGGCACATTTAATTACTTCCAGGTTGTGCTCGATAATAATTACCGTATGGCCAATATCTACCAAGGCATTAACGGCTTTCAGTAATTTAGAGATGTCGTGAAAGTGTAACCCTGTAGTAGGTTCATCAAAAATGAATAGAATATTGCCTGTAGTGTCCGAATTATTCTTTCCTAAAAAAGAAGCAAGTTTTACGCGTTGTGCTTCGCCACCTGATAATGAGTTCGAAGACTGGCCAAGTTTCACATAGCCTAATCCCACTTCGTAAAGCGGAAGAATTTTTTCGTAAACTGGTTTTTTATCTTTGAAAAATTCCAATGCATTTTCGACTGTCATGTCGAGTATCTCAAAAATGTTTGCTCCTTTATGTTGAACCTCCAACACCTCTTGTTTGAATCGTTTCCCTTCGCAGCTCTCACATTTCAAAAAGATGTCGGCCATAAACTGCATCTCCACTTTTATCTCGCCTTCACCCTGGCAGGTTTCGCATCGGCCACCGTCTACGTTGAAAGAAAAATGAGAAGGTTTATAACCCCGTTGTTTACTGAGTGGTTGATCGGCATAAAGATTTCGAATAGCATCGTACGCTTTTATATAACTGATCGGATTTGAGCGTGATGATTTTCCAATTGGGTTTTGATCAACAAATTCTATCTGCGAAATTTTTGTGGTATCGCCCTCCAACCGATCGTATCGACCTGGAGTTTCAGCTACCGATCCATTCATCCGCCCCAGCGCAGGATACAAGAGTTTTTTAACTAATGTTGATTTTCCCGAACCACTGACTCCTGTAACAACGGTTAGCACGCCAAGGGGAAACTTAACTGTGAGGTTTTTTAAATTATTTTCTCGCGCTCCGATAACAGAAACTGAATCCTTCCACTTTCTTCGAACGGTTGGAACGGGAATCTTCTCGGCTCCAATCAGGTAATCAACGGTGTGTGATTTTACTTTGCCGTTTAATTCTTTTTGCGATCCCTGAAAAATTAATTCGCCACCATGCGAACCCGCATCGGGGCCGATATCGATAATCTGATCGGCCGCACGCATGATCTCTTCTTCATGCTCCACCACGATTACGGTATTACCCATATCGCGAAGAGATTTTAAAACCTCCACCATTCGTGCGGTGTCGCGCGGATGTAACCCAATGCTGGGCTCATCCATGATATACATAGAACCCACTAACGCGCTTCCTAATGAAGTAGCCAGTTTAATGCGTTGAAACTCGCCTCCCGATAAGGTAGAAGTTACGCGGTTCAAGGTTAGGTACCCAAGCCCCACTTTATCCATGTACTCTAACCGCGACCGGATTTCTGTTAAAATGCGATCCGAGACTTTTTTCTCGTAAGCCGGAAGTTTAAGGGTTTCAAAAAATTGCAACGTCTCTTCAATGGGCATCAACACCAGATCAGTAATTGAGGTGTCGGCAATTTTTACATAGGCTGCATCTTTGCGCAGTTTCGTTCCGCGACAATCGGGGCACGTGGTTCTTCCGCGGTAGCGCGAAAGCATTACCCGATATTGTATTTTATAAGTTTTGGATTCGAGGTATTTGAAAAAAGCATGAAGGCCTTCAAAATGCTCATTGCCGTTCCAAACCAAGTCACGCTCTTTTGACTCAGTTCACTGTAAGCCCGATGAATTGGGAAATTAAACTTGATTCCATTTTTAAGTAACGGCTTAGCCCACTCACTCATCACTTCTCCCCGCCACGGGGCAATCGCTCCTTCAAACACCGAAAGACTTTTGTCCGGAATAACAAGGTCTTCATCGATTCCTAAAATTTTTCCAAAGCCTTCGCAGGTTTGGCAAGCACCAAACGGATTGTTAAAGCTGAATAGATTAATGGATGGCTCTGTAAAAGTGATCCCATCTAATTCAAACTTGTCTGAAAACCGGGTTTTCTTTTCGCCTTCAACATAAATCAGACATTCTCCGTGTCCTTCAAAGAAGGCAGTCTGCACCGAATCCGAAAGGCGAAAGGTAAGATCTTCATCATCTGCCTTAACTGCGGCCCGATCGATGAGGACTTCAAATTCCTGCGTGTCGAGTTTAGACTTTTTCTTTTTTCCCTCACCCCTTCCCCTCTCCCCAGGGAGAGGGGTGTCCGAGGCACGAGGACGGGGTGAGGGATTCAATAACTCCTCAATAAACTTTACCTCACCATCTACCAATACCCGCGCGTACCCTTTGCTCAAAAGCAAATTCAATTCTTCTACAAACTTGCGCCCCTTCATTACTTTGAGCGCACAAGCAATCATGATTCGCGTACCCTCTTTATTCTTATTGATAAAGTCAACGACATCGCTCACGGTATCGCGCTTTACTTCTTTCCCGCTTACGGGCGAATACGTTGTGCCGATTCGGGCAAAAAGCAATTTCAGATAATCATAAATTTCAGTGGTAGTACCAACTGTTGACCTTGGATTGCGAGTGTTAACTTTTTGCTCTATGGCAATGGCTGGTGAAACCCCGCGGATATAATCTACCTCCGGCTTTTCCATGCGGCCCAAAAACTGGCGTGCATAGGAACTTAAGCTTTCCACGTACATCCGCTGTCCTTCCGCGAACAGCGTATCAAATGCTAAGGAAGATTTTCCGGAACCGGAAAGGCCCGTTACTACGACCAGTTTATTTCTGGGTATAGCTACGCTTAAATTTTTCAGATTATTTACCCGAGCCCGTTTAATGATGATGTATTCCCGTGGGTCGAGATCGTCTAAATAAGAATCGTGCGGAGTTGGGTTCATGCGAAACCGCAAAAGTAAAAAATCAATACCCCACGTCCTATAATGGATTCAAACCAAAATTGAGGTTTCAGCGATTATAAGGGTAGCCTAATAAAAAACACCATCCATTAAACTGATGATGTTTCCTTTAGAAATCGTGTTAAGTATCAATTATCAAAATCGGGGTCGTAGCTCCCTTCTTTGCCTGAAGCGTCTCCATCAAAGTCATCATCACCGCTGCTGCTATCGAAGTCATCACCGCCACTTGAGGGACGAAGATCATCATCATCGCCCTCAAATTCCTGTTTTTCGCTTGATTCCACATCATAGCCGCCATCGCTATTCTTAGTTGCCGGCACTTTTACGAGATAAACAGAATCATCGGTTTCGAGTGGAAAAACAAAAATTGGCTCCCGTTTCGCATTCGTAATGCGGGTGATGCTGGATTCATACCCATTGGGATACTGATCTTTTAATAAATCCCGGAGATCCTCTGAAAGATTTTCCAGGCTTTTGATTATTCGTTTTTTATTACTGCCATTGAAGTTAAAAATCGGCTCAAATAAGCATAAGAAATTGTTTAGAAGGCAAATATTTTTCAATTTTTTTGAGATTTCATTCTTTTATCTCTACTTTTCATTTCACAAACAATTCATTTAACCCACATACTATCGAGCGAGACATCTACGTTACCTAAACGCAAGTAAGATGATTGACAGAAGATTCAGCGACAGCCAGTTGGTTGCGCTCTATCAAACCGGTAACGAAGAGGCGTTCGAGATGCTACTTCACAGACACAAATCCCGTATTTATACGGCCATTTACATGATTGTTAAAGATCGCTATCAGGCAGAGGATCTGTTACAGGATACCTTTATCAAGGCGATTAATACAATTAAAAGTGGTCGGTATAACGAAGAGGGCAAATTTCTTCCCTGGATTTGTCGGGTTGCCCATAATTTGGCCATCGATCACTTTAGAAGAAGCAAGCGCTATCCAGAGGTGGTTTTGGAGGATGGTAGCCGGGTATTCGACTCTCTTCAGTTTTCGGAAGACTCGTTTGAAACCCAACAGCTCCTTCGAGATACAAAATCGAGATTGCGCGACATTATTAAAGAACTGCCCGATGAGCAAAAACAAGTTCTGATTATGCGACATTATCTGGAAATGAGTTTTCAGGAGATTGCCGAGCGCACCGATGTAAGCATTAACACTGCGTTGGGCCGCATGCGTTACGCACTTATCAACCTAAGAAAGAAAATGATTAAAAACCATATTGCCTATGATAAAGACCTTTACCCAAAACGATCTGATCAGGTTTCTATACCACGAGACCTCGGAAGAGGAGACGAAGGAGATTAACAAAGCACTCCTTTGCGAAAGTGAACTGCAAGAGCAGTACAAGGAACTGAGTGCCCTGAGAAAGGAATTAGACGCCATGCGTTTGGAGCCCTCAGCCACTTCGGTTCAAAACATCCTTAACTATGCGCGTGGATTACAGGAACACCGGTAATCCATAATTTCAAAACAACAAAAGGTCTTCTCCCCTGGAAGACCTTTCTTTTTACACTCTATCCCCAGTTACCAACAATTCGGGTAGAAAAATATCAACAGGCTGACGATGAAGATTACTTTTGATTTATGACAATCGAAAAGGTTTTATCCATCGCACTAATCTTACACATTGCCGCAGGTACCATTGCCCTGATAAGCGGGTTAGTAGCCATGCTTGCGACCAAGGGAAATAGAATACACAGGCTTGCTGGCAAGGTTTACTTTAGTGGCATGACAACCATTTTTGTTACAGCTCTGGTTATGGCCATTGGTCGCCAGTTGGACTTTCTGTTAATGGTTGCTTTCTTCAGTTATTATATGACCGTGCGCGGTTATCGAATCTTATCCCTTAAAAAATTAAACCAGGGCCAACGCTTTGCCTATCTTGATTGGATCATCGCAGGGGTTTCAGGGTTTTTTATTTTAGGATTATTAGGTTGGGGTGGCTGGTCATTCCTGCAAGGAAATAATATGGGCCTGGTAGCACTTACATTTGGTCTAATTGGAGCTTCCTTTCTTGTCAGTGATGTGCGAGCCTTTTTCAATCCGCCAAAAGAAAAAATGCATTGGTGGTATGGGCACATCAGCAGTATGGGCGGAAGTTATATCTCAGCTGTAACAGCCTTTGAAGTGGTTAACATTCAGTTAACTAATTACCAATGGATACTATGGGTGTTGCCGGCTTTCATTGGTGGAGCACTGATCAGTCAAACCATAAGAAAATACAGATTGAAGTTCAGCGTGCACTAAACTCTTATCACCAACTACTGCTGGAGCCTCCACCCCCGAATCACCACCACCATAACTTCCGCCAGAATCGCTGGAAGATGATGATGAGTCGGATGAAGTAGAAATCATAGGAATTGTTGCTGTGGTTCGTTCGCGATTGTTGCAGTATTTACAGAGCTTAATTGTTTCTTCTTCACCCGTAGATGAGGTGGTGGCATGAGTAAGTGTGGTGGTGTTTTCTGTATAAAAAGCGTAGGTCTTACATTTTGGACAAACAGCGTATTTGGTTTTCTCATTCACATACTGTTCAACCGAAACAGAATTGCATGAGGAGCAGATCCAGACATCGTAATCAACAGATTTGAGATTTTCTTCAAACTGATGTTCTTTAGGGAGATGTTCATCCTCTGTCGCTTCACTTAATCGCGTCATCTTTTTGCTACAATTATGGCAATCGCGTGGATGCTCGCGCACAGCTTGTATCCTCTTTTTGTAAGGACGAATCAAAAAGGCAAACGGAATCGGGAAAAAAATTGCCCATCCCATCCAACTATTTTCCTTATAGAAACTATAAACGGTTTGATACATGCCCTTCTTCAGCCACACATTCCCTCTCGTTAATACCCGATAGTATTTATGCAATCCTAATAAGGCAAAATATCCATATAACCCAGCTACGGTAATAAACCAGTGGTCGTTGAACGCAAGGTAGGTGGCCAATAAAATTGGGAGCAAAAAAGAATAACCACCACTGACTTTTCGAAATTTCTGAATTGGGTTTGTTCTGCGGTCTCTGTATTGAATCGGAGAATCCCGTTTTGCGACTTGCAAAAACATAACCGGCCCCACAATAATCCAGCATAAGGTAAAGAAGAATGTTAGTGAAGAAGTACCCGAATAGTTAGATGACTCAACAGGCTCTTTGATTTCTTCCGCATAAGCCGGATCTGTTAAGATTTTGATTACCTCGTCAATACCAGCAAGCATACCTGCATCGGTGTTTCCTTCCTTAAAGTTGGGCACCATTTTTTGCGTTTGGATTCGTTTACAAATAACATCAGGTAGAACGCCCTCTAATCCAAAGCCCGTGTGAAAACGGATTGTCTTTTGATCTGCAACAAACAAAATCAACAGGCCATTATCTTTTGTTGCCTTGCCTATTCCCCACTTAACAAAGAGGGACTGAGCAAAATCTTCTGCTGTATTTTCTCCTATTGACTGAAGAAGTACAACGGCAACCTGCGCGGTAGTTTGTTGCTCAAGCGAAATAAGACGTTGATCAATTTGTGTTACGGTTGTGGCATTGATCAGATTATCTGGATTGCTTATATAACTATTGTTGATGAGCTTGGTGTTTGGCACCGAATCGACTGTATAGGATTGGGCTTGTGCGCCCATCCCAGTCCACAAAAGAACAATTGCCAGAATCAATTTTTTCATAGGTTCTTCCTCTTAAGAAAATTATCAATTATCAACCGTTTTCGCTACTAACTGTTAGTTTGTTTTCAAATTTTTTTCCAACAATCTCCTCCGGTTTATACCAAACCAATTTGTAATCGAGGTATCTTGTGAGTTCACTTTCTTTGGATTAATCTGAAATGAATACTCAAGACATCAAGCAACAGGGATTGTATCATCCTTCCTTTGAAAAAGACTCTTGTGGGGTTGGTTTTATTGCCAACATTAAGGGTAGCAAATCGCATCAGATTGTTAGCGATGCACTTACCATGCTCGAGAGAATGGAACATCGGGGCGCATGTGGCTGTGAACCCAACACGGGCGATGGCGCGGGGATTCTGATTCAGGTTCCACACGAATTTTTTAGCAGCGAGTGTACAAAACTTGGATTCAAGTTGCCTGCTTACGGAAGCTATGGTGTAGGATTAGTTTTTTTTCCGCGCGATGCGAAAGTGCGTGAAGAATGTCGCACTGTTGTAAATCGCCAGATTAAAAAAATGAAGATGACCCTGATCGGTTATCGCGCGTTGCCTACGAACAATGGAGATTTGGGCGAAACTGCTTTAAAGGCTGAACCGGTGATGGAACAGGTTTTTATCAAACGACCTGATAGCATTTCTAATCCCGATGATTTTGAGCGTAAACTTTTTATTCTTAGAAAATACACGACTCACATTATTACCGATTCGGTAAAAGGTGTTGATAATCAATTTTATTTTTCTTCGCTTTCGTACAAGACTATTGCCTATAAGGGTATGGTAACTTCCGGTCAGCTGCGCCCTTACTTTGCCGACCTTGAGCATGAAGATGTTGTTTCAGCGTTGGCTGTTATTCATTCGCGCTTCTCAACCAACACATTTCCTTCCTGGCGATTGGCGCAACCCTTTAGGTACATCGCGCACAATGGCGAGATCAACACGGTGCGGGGTAACATCAACTGGCTGAAGTCGAAGGAAGCATTCTTCACATCAAAATATTTTAGTCAGGAAGAGTTGAATATGATTCTGCCGATTTGTAATCCACTGCAATCCGACTCCTCGAATCTTGATAACACCATTGAGCTATTAGTGCATGCCGGCCGCTCGTTACCGCATGTGATGATGATGTTGATTCCAGAAGCCTGGGATGGCAACGAAGGGATGACAATTGAGAAGAAAGATTTTTATGAATACCACGCCAACCTGATGGAACCCTGGGATGGGCCTGCCTCCATCACTTTTACGGATGGAAAAATTGTTGGTGCTACGCTTGATCGGAATGGACTCCGCCCTTCGAGGTACGTTGTTACCGATGACGACATGGTTATAATGGCATCCGAAGTTGGGGTTCTGGATGTTGATCCCGCCAAGGTAATTACCAAAGGTCGCTTACAGCCTGGTAAAATGTTTGTGGTTGATCTAGAGCAAGGCCGCATCATCAGCGATGATGAATTGAAAGAAGATATTTGTACTCGTCAGCCCTATGGACAATGGTTAAAAGATAACAAGGTTAGGCTTCAGGATCTACCCGAGCCGGGCGGAAGTTTTCATAAGTACGATCCGATTACTTTTCTTAAGCGACAGATTTCTTTCGGTTATACTTCGGAGGATTTGCGCGTAATACTTACTCAAATGTGCGAGACTGGTAAAGAAGCGTTGGGCTCTATGGGTAACGATATTCCGCTAGCTGTTCTTTCTAAAGAGGTGCAACATTTATCCAGCTACTTCAAGCAACTCTTCGCACAGGTTACCAACCCGCCCATTGATTCCATTCGCGAGCGGTTGGTGATGTCATTGGCTTCGCATGTAGGTGGTTCCTTGAATTTATTGGAGGAGTCACCCGAACATTGCATAACATTAGAATTGCCAACACCGGTCCTACTAAATAATGAGTTGGAGAAGATCCGATATATAGATCACAGGCACTTACAAACAAAAACTATATACACCTATTTCCGGGCCGATGGTCAACCGGGTTCCTTGGAGAAAGGCCTTGATCGGGTTTGTCAATATGCAACGGACGCTATTGAAGACGGATTTACCATTATCATTTTATCCGATAGAAGTTTTGATAGCGGCCATGCGCAGATCCCTTCCTTACTTGCCGTTGCGGCCGTACATCATCATTTGATTCGAAAAGGCTTGCGCGGAAAAGTAGGCTTGCTGGTAGAAGCAGGCGATGTGTGGGAGACTCATCATTTTGCTACGTTGATTGGATATGGTGCATCCGGAGTGAATCCGTATCTCGTTTATCAGACGATACACGATATGAAAAAGCGCAACGTGCTGAAAGAGAACTTAACCGAAGAACAAGCCATCGCCAATTATAAGAAAGCCGTTGCCGGGGAGTTGCTAAAGATTCTTAGCAAAATGGGAATCTCTACGTTGCAGTCTTATCATGGTGCTCAGATTTTTGAAGCGTTGGGCATTCATCCCGAAGTAATTGATCACTATTTTACCGGAACCGTATCGCGCATTGGCGGATTAAAACTTGACGACATTGCCCGTGAAGCATTAGCGAAACACAAACTCGCATTTCCAAAAACATCCAATTGGCTTCCGCGTTTGGCCGTGGGTGGCGTGTATCAGTGGAAGCAACGGGGAGAAACTCATTTGTTTAATCCAGACACCATTCATCTTCTGCAGCATTCGACTAAGATTAATGATTATTCCGTTTTCAAGAAATACTCGAATCTCATCAACAACCAAAGTGAAAAAGCAATCACGCTTCGTAGTTTATTGAAATTCAAAAAAGGCAAATCCATTCCAATCAGTGAAGTAGAGCCTGTTGAAAATATTTTTAAGCGATTTGCTACCGGAGCCATGTCATTTGGTTCAATTTCGCATGAGGCTCATAGCACACTTGCTATTGCGATGAATCGTATTGGCGGGAAGAGTAACAGTGGCGAAGGGGGTGAAGATGAAGCGCGCTTTACGAAAAAAGAAAATGGTGACTGGGAAAACTCGGCTATCAAGCAAGTTGCCTCTGGTCGTTTTGGCGTAACCAGTTATTATTTAAGCAATGCGCAAGAGTTACAAATAAAAATGGCGCAAGGTGCCAAGCCAGGCGAAGGCGGGCAATTACCAGGACATAAAGTAGATGATTGGATTGGTCGCGTGCGTCACTCCACACCGGGTGTTGGACTAATTTCTCCTCCGCCACACCACGATATTTATTCTATTGAAGATCTCGCACAATTGATTTTCGATTTAAAGAATGCCAATCGCGAAGCAAGAATCAACGTTAAGTTAGTTTCTGAAGCTGGTGTTGGCACGATTGCTTCAGGCGTAGCGAAAGCACATGCCGATGTAATTTTAATTGCAGGTCATGATGGTGGTACTGGTGCTTCACCCATTAGTTCTATCCGTCATGCGGGATTGCCGTGGGAGTTAGGATTGGCAGAAGCACATCAAACGCTTGTAAGAAATAAATTGCGTGGCCGGGTTGTATTACAAACCGATGGACAGATTCGGACCGGGCGTGATTTAGCTATCGCGGCATTACTTGGTGCCGAAGAATGGGGAGTAGCGACTGCGGCCTTGGTAACAACCGGTTGTATTATGATGCGCAAGTGTCATTTAAATACTTGCCCTGTTGGTGTCGCCACACAAAACAAAGAACTGCGTGCGCTTTTCACAGGCAAGCCCGAGTATGTTGTAAATCTATTCACCTTCCTCGCGAAAGAACTTCGCGAGATCATGGCCGAGCTTGGGTTTCGTACTGTGAATGAAATGATAGGGCAAGCCGATCGGTTAGAAGTACGCGATAAAATTGAGCATTGGAAACATCTGAACGTTGATCTTTCTCCACTCTTAATAAAAGATCCTGTTAGTTTAGATACGGCACTCTTCAAACAAGAAGAACAAGATCATGGTATTGCCAACGTTATGGATAGAAAACTGATTGATCTTGCACAACCTGCACTTTTAAATGCAACACCTGTTCAGGGGAGTATTTAAAATCACCAATCAGGATCGCGCGGTTGGTACTATGTTGTCCAATGAGATTTCTAAAGTTTATTTAGGTCCGGGATTACCTGAGGATACCATTCAACTTAAGTTTAACGGTACTGCCGGACAAAGTTTCGGGGCCTTTGTAACAAGCGGAGTTACGTTCGAACTTGAAGGAGATGCGAACGACTATTTTGGTAAAGGTCTTTCGGGCGGAAAATTAGTTTTATATCCGCCCAAGGAAGCAACCTATAACTCATCTAAAAATATTATAGTTGGCAACGTAGCATTCTTTGGTGCCACCTCTGGTGAATCGTTTATTGGCGGAATGGCGGGTGAGCGTTTTGCTGTGCGCAACTCAGGTGTTAAGGTGGTAGTAGAAGGAGTGGGCGATCATGGGTGTGAATACATGACCGGAGGGATCGTTGTCGTGCTAGGTGATACCGGTAGAAATTTTGCTGCCGGGATGAGTGGAGGAGTTGCCTACGTGTGGGATGTGAACAAAACGTTTATTAAAAACTGCAACATGGAAATGGTGATGCTGGACACATTGGACGCTGAAGATGAACGCTTATTAAGTTCAATGATTAATGAACATCAACAAGTAACCAAAAGTAATTTAGCAGCTCATGTATTGAGTTACTGGCCAACAACCTTTAAACAATTTATTAAAGTAATGCCTGTTGATTATAAAGTCGTATTGGAAAAACGGAAAGCTGAGAAAAAGAGCGCGGCTCTTAAAGCATCATTAGGTAACAACGAATTTAATCTTTCATCAAACTAGACAAATAGCTTGAAGCCGGAAAAGTATGGGAAAACCAACAGGATTTTTAGAACAAGACCGGGAGCTTCCAAAGAAGCGTGATCCCAAAAAAAGGATTAACGATTACAACGAAGTAGACTCTGCCATTGATGAGTCAATCACACAAAAGCAGGCCGCGCGTTGTATGGATTGTGGTATCCCGTTTTGCCATCAAGGTTGTCCTTTGGGCAATATCATTCCGGAATTTAATGATGCGGTGTATCAGGAAAACTGGAAACTAGCGTATGAGATTTTGATCTCCACCAATAATTTTCCAGAGTTCACCGGCAGAATTTGTCCTGCACCATGCGAAGCCTCTTGTGTTCTTGGAATCAACAAACCGGCTGTAGCTATTGAGTACATCGAAAAATCAATTATTGAAAAGGCTTTTGCCGATGGCTATGCTACACCCCGAATCCCTTCAGTAAGGTCAGATAAAAAAATTGCTGTTGTAGGGTCAGGTCCATCCGGGTTGGCTGCTGCGGCACAACTAAACTATGCCGGACATCACGTTACCGTGTTTGAACGGGCCGATGAAATTGGTGGATTGCTCCGCTATGGAATTCCCGATTTTAAATTAGACAAACAAATACTTGATCGCAGAATTAATCTGATGATTAAAGAGGGCGTAAAATTTCAAACGAATGTCAATGTTGGCGAAACCCTTTCTGTTGATCAATTGAAAGAAGATTTTGATGCAGTGCTTCTCTGCGGAGGATCAACAATTCCACGCGATCTACCCATTCCCGGAAGAAATTTAAAAGGGGTTTACTTCGCGATGGATTTTTTAACGCAGCAAAACTTGCGCGTGGCTGGTAAGAAGGTTCAGATTGAAGAAGTGTGGGCTACCGGAAAAAATGTTGTGGTAATAGGTGGAGGCGATACCGGATCAGATTGTGTAGGCACATCCAACCGCCATGGTGCCAAATCAGTAACGCAAATTGAAATTTTAAACAAACCACAAAAGATAGAAACGAAACCATGCCGTGGCCAAGTTGGCCAATGATTTTGCGCACCTCTACATCGCATGAGGAAGGTTGCGAACGGCAATGGTCAATTGTCACCAAAGAGTTTATGGGTGATGAGCAGGGCCACTTGAAAGCTCTTAAGATCTCGGAAGTGGAAGTAAAAAGGGAAGTAGGCAAGGCGCCAAGCTTTGTTGAGATACCAGGAACAGAGAAAGTAATTCCGTGTGAGCTTGCCTTGTTGGCGATGGGATTTTTAAATCCACAACATCATGGCTTATTGGATCAATTAGGCGTAGAGTATGATGAACGCGGCAATGTAAAAGCTACGCGCTACCAAACATCTGTTCCCGAAGTTTTTGCTGCCGGTGATTTACGCAGAGGACAGTCGTTAGTGGTGTGGGCCATTAGCGAAGGTCGTGAAGCGGCAATAGCTGTTGATAAATTTCTGACTGGGCAATCCATACTAGAATCGAAAGAAGAGGGAATTCTGAGTTTGTCTTGATTAGTTTCACGCAAAGTGCGCAAAGAAATTCGCAGAGTACACTGACTGCCGCTAAAACCCCTCTGATGTTTATTAATAATTGCCATTTAGGAATCTACAATAGGCGTCAATTTAGAAAACGCCTAACTTCTCTGTATTCTTTGCGTAAAAACTCTGCGGCCTTTGGGTGTAATCTTATTTCGGAAACAGTTTCTTATCGATGCCTGGAATCAAGCTCATAGCATTCTTGTAATAAATTTTCTTCAAAATCTCATCGGGCAAACCCAGTCCATACATGCGCCAAAAGGCATGGTAGCGTTTATGGTAAGGAAAGTATTCATCGTCAGTTTCAAGTACTCTAAAATAAGTCTCATATTCATCCGGCACCCAACTGTCTTTACCGAATAAAACCCGGTCTTGATACTTTGTGATAAACGCTTTAGCCGCTCGGGGTTGTCTGCCCAACTCGGCAATAACGGCCCCAATCTCGGTGTACATGTTTGGAAACTGATCCATCAATTCGCCTAACTTCTTTAAATCATTTCCATACCAGCCTAAATGTGCGTTAATGAATTTTGTCTTAGGATGTTTTTTAAAAATGTCATGCTGCTCGGCAATAATGGTTTCCCAACTAGCAAACGTATTATCATATCTGCGACCTGGGTGCGTTTTTAATTCAAGCCAGCGTTCGTTCTGATCATCGATTGGGTCCCAAAAGGGTTTTGGATCAGCTGAGTGAATCAATACCGGAACTCCCAACTCACCACACTTGGCCCAAACAGGATCGATGCGTGGATCATTTATTGAAATCCGTTTTCCCTTGCTGTCCTTGTTATGAATGCCCAAGCTTTTATAAATCTTTAATCCTTTAGCACCACGCTTTATATCGGCTTCCAGTTGTTTCACCGTGCGTGCGCCCCATTCAGGGTTGTCGATGTCATTGAAATCCACATTCGTAAACAGTACAAACCTGCTTGGGAAACGGTTGTTGATGTTCTCAATAGATTTTTCCAAATGGTCGCCACTGCTACGAAAACCCCGACCGCTCAGGTTAATCATCACAGCCATATTGAGCTTGTCCATTTTCTCCGTCAGGTCCTTGAAATCAGAGGAATTCATATTTCCCTGATGATTATGGATATCGATAAAAGGAAATTTGGAACGACTCAACCGGTGCGATTCAACTTTCAGGGTAGCCGGTGGATCGTATTGCTCAAAATCCATCTTCATATCCAAAGGTTTTTCCTGGGCGCTCACCGAAAACAACGTGCAGCAAAGAATGACAAACAGACCAATTCGAAACATAGCTGAATTATTTAATAGGCTAAGTTACGATAATCACTGCATCCGGTTGCAGAAATTGTTTGGATGGTAACCCCAGCGATCGTCCGACTCAGTTTTTGATAACCCAATTCTTGTTTAACTTGCCTCATTAGAAAAATCGATAGCATGAAACGCATTATCCTTCTTTTATTTTTAGTTCCCACTATGCTAGTGGCTCAAACCGATGCTGCCTTGGAGGCTGCCCGAAAAAAATTAGAGGCAAGAAATTTCGCGGGCGCTAACGCAGATCTTTCCAAGCTTATTGAAACCAATCCTCGCAACAAAGCCGCGTTCTCACTGCGCGGTCAGGTGCGCATGCAACTCCGCGATTTTTACGGAGCCATTGGCGATTTTAATTTTGCTCTGGAGATTGATTCCACTTTTGCTGAAGCACTAAACTTCAGAGGTGAGGCCAAAATAAATCTGGGTGATGACGAGGGGGCTATCTTCGATCTGGATAAAGCCATCAAATTCAGCCCACGATATGCCGATGCCTATACCAATCGCTGGTTTGCCAAATATAACAGTGAGGATCTGCAAGGTTCTTATTTTGATTTTTCAAAAGCATTGGAATTGGGTCCACCCGATGCCGATAAATATTTCAATCGTGGTTTGGTAAAAGCTGAGCTCGGTGAGTTTGTCAGTTCGGTCGATGATTATAGCAAAGCCATTGAGCTTGATAAAAATGATGCAAACTTGTATAACTACCGCGGGGTAGCGTTTTACAACACATCTAATTTTGATCGGGCTATTGCCGATTACAATGAGTCTATAAGGCTGGATGGGCAGGATCCTTTCAAATATGAAAACCGGGCATTAGCTAAAACGGCCAAAGAAGATTTAAAAGGTGCGCTGGAAGATTACGGAAAAGCAATTCAACTGAATGACCAGGATCCGGAAACATACAACCTACGTGGAGTTTTGAAACATACCATGGAAGATTACGATGGTGCTATTGCCGATTACACGAAAGCTATTGAACTGGATGATATCAACCCAACGTATTACGACAACCGGGCACTCAGTAAAACCGAAAAAGAAAATTATGCAGGTGCCGTTGAAGATTATACTTTTTCCATCGAACTCTACCCAAGCGATCCGGAAACGTATTATCAACGTGGACTGGTAAAGTTGATGATGAATAATAATTATGATGGTTGTCTTGATTTAAAACATGCGGAAGAGTTAGGTGCGCTCGAAGCACGGGCAGCAATCAAAAAGAACTGTAAGTAGAATTTACGAGATCAGATTCCGTAAATGACCATCACCATCATTCTCAACGGAATCTCTAAAAAGAAAAAGAAATTCTATCAAAGCATTCTTCCTGCGCTGGAAGAAAAATTTTCTGTTGAGGTTTTAGAAACACAATTCCCTAATCACGCTCAACAATTAGCTGTTGAGACGGTCCAAAAAAAAGTAGATGTAATTTTATCCGCTGGTGGCGATGGCACATTACATCAGGTAATAAATGGTATGATGCGTGTCACTAATCAACACCCATTGCCAGCACTAGGACTAATTCCATTAGGTTCTGGAAACGATTTTGCGGGCACTGCAAAAATTACCGATGACGTTTCCTTGCTAATTGATTTATTGAATACCAATCAGCCCAAGCTAACCGACATTGGCAAAGTTGTTTGCCGGACTAAAGAGGATAATCAAACTGTACATTACTTCATCAACGTGTGTAGTGTTGGCATGGGGCCAGCTACCGTGCAACGCATGGAAACTTCGGTAAAATGGTTACCTGCCGGCACGCGGTATCTTTTAGCTATTATCCAAACCTTTTTTTCTCATAAGCCTGAGCCGATTGAATTAAAATCCAATACCTGGAATTGGAAAGGCAAGGCAAGAGTTGTTGCTGTTGCCAATGGGCAATCATTTGGACATCAAATTTACATTGCTCCCGATGCCACACCCGATGATGGGTTGTTTGAAACATTTGTGGCGGCCGATGTTCCCCTTTTTAAATTTCTACTTTACCTACAACAGATTAAAGCAAAGAAAAAAATCAAAGATTCGCGGATTATTTATTCTTCTCTTTCACAAAAAGGTGTCCTACACCTTGGAGGTGTAGGGCACCTTACTAACATGCTGGAAGCAGAAGGAGAATTGATTGGGTTTCTTCCTGCCTGTATTGAAGTAATGCCCGGACAGATTCGGTTTTTTAGAAAATAAAAAAAGACTTCCGAAGAAGTCTTTCAATAATATGTTCCCTGTCGTTTATTTTTTTAACACCAATGTGCCCGCAATCATATCGTGTAATGCTTGTTTCTTTTCCGTGAAGGCTGCTATTATATAGCCGATCAGCATTGTAAAGTTTGAAATCAATCGGCAGAGATTACGGATCAATGCTTTTGAAAAATCCAGTTTATTGCCTTCAAGATCTGTTACCTTTAAACCAAGCGCCATTTTACCAATGGTTGCCTGTGTTTTAGAAGACGGACATATCCATGTTTTCGGCTCCACTTGCAAAGCCAAGTCCCACGGCCGCAAGAATGGGGATAAATACAAATGATTGCACGACCCCGATAATAATAGAATCAATAATAATGGCAACCAAGCGCTGCCCAAAACTTGCATAATTTGTGTTCATGGTAAGTTGGTTTTAAGATTAGGTTAACTAAAAATAGAAAAAGGATTTGAAGCGACCAACCGTAATTTTCTACATTTACCAAAAACTGATACTTTGAATACCCGATTAGAACAACTCTTTGATGACCTGGAAGTGCAGCGGGAAGAATTACTCCATGAGCTAAAGCCACTTTCTGCGGAAGCCCTTCAAAAACACCCAGCCGAAAAATGGTCGATTGCGCAAGTGCTCGCACACCTTATTGTATCGGAACAGCTTTCGATAGCCTATCTGAATAAGAAAATGCTGGGTATTGAAAGCACCGTAAACACCGGGCTTAAGGAAGAATTTAAAATGATTGCTCTAATTATTTCGCAAAGGCTCCCGTTTAAATTTAAAGCACCACGGATGGTAGTTGATAAAACTCCAGTTTACGAAAATATTGATCAGTTGATCACCGTCTGGGAAACAACTCGCTCAGAATTAAAGATGGTTCTGGAAAAATTTCAGGACAATCAAATGAAACGCAAAATTTATAAGCACCCCGTTGCGGGCATGCTCAATATTCAGCAAGCATTGAGATTTTTTGGTGAGCATATAGCCCATCATACACCGCAGGTAAAAAACCTGTTGAAGCAGAATTAATTTTTGCTCACATTTCCCGTCAGAATCTATCCCCTGAAATCTCAAAACTTTCCTTTATGAAGAAATTCTTATTACTAAACTTTGCGCTATTCATTTCCGTTCTAACATTTGCTCAAACAAAAATTAAATCTCCAGATGAGTTTTTGGGTTATGCCCTGGGCGATCGCTTTACCCGCCATCATCGGGTAGTTGAATATTTTAATTATGTGGATGAATTGTCGCCTACCGTTAAGGTTACTCAATATGGAGAAACCAACGAGCATCGGCCTTTGATCTACGCTATCATCGCTTCTCCCGAAAACTTTGCCAATCTGGAGCAGATCCGACAGGATAATTTGAAGCGAGCCGGAGCCTTGGATGGTTCACCATCAGCTAATAAAGTAGCCCTGGTTTGGTTGAGTTACAATGTACATGGCAATGAGGCCAGCTCTATCGAAGCGTCAATGAAAACTTTGTATGAGTTAGTGAATTCCGATAATGCAAAAACCAAAGAGTGGTTAAAGAATACCGTTATAATCATGGATCCGTGTATCAACCCCGATGGTCGCGATCGCTATGCAAATTTTTATAATCAATATGGAAACTCTCCTGCAAATTCAAGTGGTGATGCTAAGGAGCACCGTGAACCCTGGCCGGGCGGAAGAGCCAATCATTATTTATTCGATTTAAATCGCGACTGGGCTTGGCTTACGCAAAAGGAATCAAAAGCCAGAATAAAAATTTATAATGAGTGGCTTCCACATGTGCATGTTGATTTTCATGAGCAGGGTTATAACAGTCCTTACTACTTTGCCCCAGCCGCAGAGCCTTTTCACGAGGTTATCAGCAACTGGCAGCGCGAGTTTCAAACTATGATTGGAAGAAATCACGCCAAGTATTTTGATGAGCAAGGCTGGTTATATTTTACTAAAGAACGCTTTGATCTTTACTATCCCAGTTATGGTGATACATACCCTACGTACAGTGGCGCTATTGGTATGACCTTCGAACAAGGTGGCGGTGGCTATGGCGGGCTGAGCATTACTACGCCCGAAGGCGATCCGTTAACCTTAAAAGACCGACTGACGCATCATCACACAACGGGTTTATCAACCATTGAGATTACTTCGCAAAATGCAAATCGTGTGGTTGACGAATTTGAAAAATACGCGAAAGAGAATCTTAACAATCCCGCATCACCTTATAAAACTTACGTGATTAAAGGAGACAATCCTGCTGACAAAATCATACAACTCACCCGCTGGTTTGATAGCCATTCCATTAAATATGGCCACCCTTCGGCAAGCAAGGCCTCGCGTGGGTTCGATTATCAAACTCAGTCGACCAGCAACGTTAATGTTAGCGCTGAAGATATTGTGATTAGTATTTATCAACCAAAATCTCGGTTTATTACAACGCTATTTGAACCACAATCAAAACTATCAGACTCAGCCACCTATGATATCACTACCTGGAACCTGATGTACAACTATGATCTTAAAGGTTATGCGTTAACCGAACGCATCAATCCAGCCAAGGAATTTAAGGCGAAGGTTGTCGATAACGCAAGTGTAATGGCTAAGCCTTATGCTTATATCTTTAAATATGAAACTTTGCGCGATGTTGAGTTTTTGTCAACATTGCTTAACAAGAAATTTAAAGTTCGCTCCAGCGAAAAAGCCTTTACGGTTGGTGGCCAGAGTTTCGAGCCCGGAACATTGATTGTCACGCGAAGAAACAACGAAAGCATGGCCGATTTTGATACCGCTATTAAAGCTTTAGCCAACGATAAAGGAAGAAAGATTTATACATCCACTACAGGTTTTGTTGATAAAGGAAAAGACTTTGGTTCGGGATCTGTTGCCTATCTGAAAGCCCCTAGTGTGGCAGTACTATTCGGGGACCAAACATCGTCACTCAGTGCAGGTGAGATCTGGTCTTTCTTTGAACAGGAACTTCAATACCCGATTACTCAAATTGGAACCGAGTATTTTAAATCAGTCGATCTAAGCAAATATGATGTGTTGATTGTACCGGAAGGTCGTTACCGCATGTTTGATGAAGGCACGCTGACTGATATCTCAACTTGGGTTTCTGGTGGCGGGCGATTGATTGTGATAGCCAATGCGTTGGGATCTTTTGCGGACAAAAAAGGATTTGCCTTAAAGACGTATGCTAGTGATGAGGAAAAGAAAGACGCGGAGAAGAAAGAAAAAGAATTGAAAGAGAAAGATGCCCTAGGCCGATATGAAGATGCCGAGCGTAAACAACTCTCCGATGCGATTAGTGGTGCCATTTATAAGGTAAGCGTTGATAAGTCGCACCCGTTAGCCTTCGGTTTGAAAGAAAACTATTACACGCTAAAGACAAACGAACTTCATTATGCGTACATGCAAGATGCGTGGAATGTAGGTGTGATCAAAGGAACCGCTAAGCCAATTCAGGGTTTTGCGGGTTATCGGATCAACAAAAAAATGAGCAACAGTCTGGTGTTTGGCGTTGAGCAAAAGGGAAGAGGTCATGTTGTTTACCTGGTTGACAACCCCGTATTCCGTACATTCTGGGAAAGTGGTAAGATGATGTTTTCGAATGCTGTGTTTATGGTAGGTCAATAAATCAGCCTATTGTATTAAGCCTGAGGTGTCCTACAACTCAAAGTTATAGGGCACCTTTTTTATTTCAGCAAAGTCGTTAACTCTCTAATAAACGTATCAATATCCTTTTTTAGAAACAAACATGTGGCAGGATATACGTATGGCGTTATGTTGCGTAAGAAGTTTCACGATGATATCGCGTTCTTTCATCTTATTAAAGATTTCAGAATTCTTCACGGTATCCAACGAGAAACTAACCATGCCGGTAGATAAATCACTACTTTCAGGACTAATTATTTTAAGGCCTTTCAATTTCTTCAACTCAGCGAGGCAATAGTTTCTTAGCTGCAAAGTCCGTTGTTGAATTTTATCTGTGCCTATTCGGTTGTGAAAATCAAGCGCTAATCCTAACCCAATAATAGTAGAAACATTTCGGGTACCTGACGAAGCCGAGTAAGCCGTTAAACCTGAAAACGTAAATACAGGCTGAACCAATTCCTGAAACTCTTTTCTAATAAAAAGAAATCCGGTTTCCTTGGGTCCCATCAACCACTTATGTCCGCTGGCTGAGTAAGCGTCAACACCCAGTGCTTTCACATTAACATTTACAAGCCCGGGTGCCTGCGCTCCATCTGCAATTAAATAAATTCCATTAGGCCTGGTGATTTTTGCTATTTCGGCAAAGGGCATCAGCATTCCTGTGATTGTATTCACATGACTAAGCATCAACAGTTTTGTTTTTGGTGTGATTTCTTTCTTAATCGCTTCCACGATTTCCATCACACTGTTGCCTGGCAGGGGAAGTTCAATTTTTTTTAAAATTGCTCCTTTGGTCTTTACTAAAAAATCGAGCCCCACTTCGCAGCCGCCATGTTCAAGCGTAGTAGTTATTATTTCGTCCCCTTTATTGAGTTGTAAAGATTGAGCAATTAGATTAAGTCCTTCGGTGGTGTTTCGTGTCAACACAATTTCATCTGCATCAGCATGAATGAAATCGGCCACTTTCTTGCGCACTAATTCCATTTGGTTACCCAGCGAGCCCCAGTTTTCGCCAACCGGATTTGATTCCAACTGACGAGTGATTGCGTGCATGCCGTCAATTATCTCAAGGGGGCTGGGTCCAAGACTTCCGGTGTTCAGATAAATTAATTTATCCGGAATAAGCAATTGCTTTCTGACCATGGCAAATAATTCGTCATCGTTAGTGGCCTTTTCAAAATCAATAGTTTCCCCTTTTGTGAATGCACTATTCAGCAAAGAGATAGAACCTCCCGCAAACAGGCTTGCCGTTTTTATAAATTTTCTGCGTGATGACATAGTTTCTTTTCATTAAACTTTCCCATACTCTAGGTGTCCTACAACTTTGAGTTGTAGGACACCTTCCCACTCTGCGATAATCTCTGTGTTACTCTGTGGTTAAAAATTTGCGCGGTACTCTTTCATAATCTCTTCATGAACCATTCCTATTCGTTGATTTGATTGATCAACCCCTCGCTGAATGGAAGCCTTGAGAATAGGATTCATTTCATCCCAAAGTTGATGCTGACTGCCGTCCAGGATTGCTTTGATTTGAGAAAGCAAATCTTCGTCATTCGATTTTACTAATTTTTCAATCAACTCACTTTTTTCTTTGGCATTCATAAATTGAAGGTAATAAACTAACAAGAAAAGAGCAAAGTGCCTCAAGGCTTCAGCATCACCTTCAAACAATTATCCTTCTTATTAGCAAAAATATCATAGCCCAGAGCACCTTCAGATAGTGATAATCGATGTGTTATGATGGAAGTAAAATCATGTTTTTTGCTTTGCACCATAGGCACCAATTCGTTCATCATAGAACGAGCCGGGCAGCACCCCACTTTATAAGTAAGATTTTTATCGTAGGCCTGTGTTGGCGAAAAGGCCAGATGCTGATCCGTACAAACACCCACAGCCGAAATAATTCCACCGGGTCTTACCAGATCATACGCTAATTTATTAGTTGATGAGTTTCCCACTGCTTCCAATACAGCATCTGCTCCTCGACCTTCATTCGCTACTTTAATAATTTCTAAAGTATTTTCTGCGGAAGCATTTATTGGAATTGCCCCAAACTGCTTTGCGCGATCCAATCGCTCAGCTACAGTATCAATCGCATAAACTTTTTCAGCTCCGTACTCAATCGCACCCAGCACAGCCATTAGGCCAACGGGGCCACAACCAACAACTGCATAGGTGCTCTTCGGTTTTATCTCAGCTTGCTTCGCGCAGAAAAATCCGGTTGACAAAATATCTCCCAGGAATAAAGCTTCTTCCGTAGTAACCCCATCCGGGATTTCCATCAACGTACTATCAGCCATCGGCACGCGAACATACTCGGCCTGGCCGCCATGTAAACCCTTTTCCTCTTCGCGCCAGCCATATAGTTGTCCGTGAATGCACCTACACGTTAACCCAATGTTACAATAGAAACAATTTCCACAATTCGTTGTGAAAGGACTCATCACCTGATTTCCGATACGAATTGCTCTAACCTCTTTTCCAACAGCAACTACTTCCCCCACAAACTCGTGCCCCATAGCTGTGCCACGATCAAGACCTTTTTCATGTTCATGATAAACGTGTAGATCTGATCCGCAGATTGCACAAAGAGTAACTTTTACAATAGCATCCGTTGGAAATAAAATTTCTGGATCGGGAATGGACTCGTAACGAATTGTTTCTTTACCGTGGAAGGTGAGCGCTTTCATCAGCTGAATAAGCTGTTCAGTTCCAGCTCTATTTTCCCAACAATAAAAGAAAAGTCTTCAATGCGCTCAACAAAATCCATGTTGTTAACATCAATTGTTAGTAGTTTACCTTGCGTGTAACTGCCAATCCATTTTTCGTAGTGCTCATTCAGGGTGCGCAGGTAATCAAGCTTAATGTTAAATTCATAATCGCGGTTGCGTTTCTGAATTTGTTGAACCAGTTTAGGAATGTCGGCCTTAAGGTAAATGAGCAGATCGGGCGGTTGCACAAAACTAATCATCGAATTATAAATATCGAGATAGCTTGAATAATCGCGTTCATTAATATGGCCACTTTTATGCAAGTTGGCCGCAAAGATGTGTGCATCTTCATAAATGGTTCGATCCTGAATAATGGTTTTATCGCTTTCGCGGATTTGCCGCACCTGATTAAACCGGCTGTTCAAAAAATAAATCTGGAGATGGAATGCCCAGCGCGTCATGTCATCATAAAAATCGCGCAAATATGGATTGTGATCTACTGACTCATAGAGTGGATTCCAACCATAGTGTTTTGACAGCTTTTCGGCTAAGGTTGTTTTGCCCGATCCGATATTGCCGGCAACGGCTATGTGCTTAGGTTGTGACGACACAGAATAAAATTTAGACCTGCAAATTCAACATAACAGGTAAGAATTGCAATCCAACGAAAAATACTTATCGAAGAAAATCAAAGCTTATAGCGAACTTTGCGATCTATTAAACTTTCCACATCTTCGCACTTCTAAAATTGACTCATGCGTCATCTCCTTTTGTTCTTATTGTTCTTAACTATCCTCGCTGGGTGTAATTCCGATCTGGAAGAAAAGTGTGAGGTTATTCCCGATACAAAAAACGTTATTCTTGATCTGAAATTTGAATCGCTTGAAGATTCGTTGCCTGCAATTACAAGTAAACAACACTTGGTTGATTTCTTTTCGCGCCACACCACGTTGCGCGATTTTGTTTTTAACCGGAAAGCCTACCCCAATGATTCTGTGTTTATCAACGAACTTTATGCGCGATTTTCGAACCCCCACATTGATACCCTCTTACTTGAAACAAAAAAGGTTTATGGAGACGGCTCTTATTTAAGAGAAGAGTTTAAAAATGCTTTTACCACGCTCAAATACTATTATCCCGATTTTCAAATTCCTAAAGTACAAACCGTAATCACGGGCTTGGAAAGTGATTTGTTTGTAAGCGACTCGCTGATTATTGTTGGGCTGGATTACTATTAAGGGACTGGTGCGCGCTACCGGCCCAATATGTATGAGTATATGCTTCGAAGATATCAGAAAAATTTTATTGTGCCATCGGTAATGCTTTTATATGGTATTGGTGGCCGCTATAATAACACCGATTTAGGTGACCGAACTGTTTTAGCAGAAATGATCACGTACGGAAAAGCTTATTACTTTGCGAAGCATATGATGCCCTGCACACCAGATAGTGTATTTATCGGTTATACATCTGAAGAAATTGCCGGAGCCCGCGCCAATCAGGATATGATCTGGAAACGCATGATTGAAGACGAAGCTTTTTATGCAACCAGTGCACAGGTAAAACAACGGTATATTGCCGAACGTCCAAAAACATATGAGGTGGGCGATCAGGCACCAGGCCGGATCGGAACCTGGGTAGGATGGCAAATTGTTAAAAAATATGCATCCAAATCGAACCTGTCATTGCCCGAAATTATGGGCCTAAAAGATGCTAAATTAATTTTCAATGAGTCGGGCTATCGCCCTGGTGAAAAGTAAAAAAGGAAGAACAAGATTCCTGTTGCCGCTTAGATAAAATACAAGTTCACCCTTCCTAATTAGTAAAACCGTTTCTATCTTTCTTGACTATTAAAATCAAGAAATATGAAGCCTATTGTTTTTACCAAGCTATCACTTATGATGCTCCTCGAATATTTTATTTGGGGTGCTTGGTATGTAACAATGGGTACGTATATGGCAACGTTTTTGGACTCCAGTGGTGTTCAGATTGGGGCCGCGTATAGCGCATTGGCAATCGCCACAATGATCTCGCCTTTTTTTGTGGGCATGGTGGCCGACAGGTACTTTGCGGCCCAACGCATTATGGGCGTAATGCATTTAGCAGGGGCCGCACTTCTGTACTTTGCAACACAGATCACCGATAACACCTCCTTTTATTGGGTCATTGTTTTTTATTCCCTCTTATACATGCCAACCATTGCACTTTCCAACAGCATCGCTTTTCAGCAAATGACCGACCCAGGAAAACAATTTCCCTGGATACGGGTGTTTGGAACAGTGGGCTGGATTGTTGCCGGCTTTATGATAGGGAATTTAGGGATTGAAAAAACTTCCAACACATGGATCATGGCTGCCGGAGCATCCCTGTTGTTAGGCGTATTTAGTTTTGTTCTTCCGCATACTCCTCCAAAAGGAAAGTCCGAAACGAAAGCAGGAAGTGCCATAGGCACCGAAGCATTAGTTCTATTTAAAGATAAGCCTTATTTCATTTTCTTTATTGCCGCCATACTAGTTTGCATTCCACTTTCCTTCTATTACGGGTTCGCCAATTTATTTTTAAACGAAGCAGGCATGGAGAATGCGGCAGGAAAAATGATACTCGGCCAGGTTTCAGAAGCTGTATTTATTCTGGCCATTCCTTTTCTTTTTAATCAGATCGGTGTTAAAAAAATGTTGCTGCTGGGCATGGCAGCCTGGGTTTTGCGTTACGTATGTTTTGCCTTCGGCAATGCCGATATTAACCTTTGGATGTTATACGCAGGCATTATTCTTCATGGCATTTGCTACGACTTCTTTTTTGTAACCGGGTATATGTACACCGAAAAGAAAGCGGGCGAGAAAATTAAAAATGCTGCACAGGGTCTATTTACATTCGCTACTTACGGAGTGGGCATGTTTATTGGTACCTGGTTCTCTGGATTCGCTACTGACTTTTACACTGTAGATGGGGTACATCAATGGAAAGAGATTTGGTTTGTGCCCGCATACATTGCAGTTGCTGTAATGCTCTATTTCATTTTCTTCTTTAAAGAAAAGAAAGAAATTAAAACAGCTTGAATTTCGAATAACTATTAACAAACAACAACTAACTAATAACTACCATTATGAAAATTGCAATGCTTGGTTCAGGCTTTATCGGCCGCTTCTATGCCGATTCAATACAAGGATATAGAAATAAAGATAAAATAGTTACTATCTACTCGCGCAGGGAAGAGAGCACAAAAAAATTCGCAGCAGACTATGATGTGCCTTTCTATACAACCAACATGGAGGAGGCCATCAACAGACCGGAGGTTGAGGTAGTGTGTATTTCCTTGCCTAATAATTTGCATGAGGAAGCTGTGAACCTTTGCTGTAAGCATAAGAAGGCTGTGATCACAACCAAGCCATTAGCCCGCAATGCCGAGGAAGCCAAACGCATGTTGCTTGCTGTTGAGAAGGCCGGTATTTTTAATGGGTATCTGGAAGACTTAGTCTACACACCAAAATTTATCAAAGCCCAAGAGAGCGTGAAGAACGGAGCACTCGGAAGAATCCTTTGGGCGAAGTCGCGCGAAACACACCCGGGCCCACACAGCGATTGGTTTTGGGATATCGAACAAGCGGGTGGCGGCTGCATGCTTGACCTCGGTTGTCATTGCGTGGAAATCACCCGCAGTTACATTGGTAAAGACATAAAACCAATCGAGGTAATGTGTTGGGCCGATACGCAGGTAAAACCAATTGATGCGGAAGACCATGCCATCGGATTGATAAAATATGAGAACGGTGCGATAGCGCAGTTTGAGGTGAGTTGGACGTTTCGTGGTGGCCTCGATTTGCGCGATGAAGTGATGGGCACCGAAGGCACCATTTGGATAAATAGTTTTTTACGCACCGGTTTTGAGATGTTTACAACAGGTAAGGCGGCAAACTATGTTGCCGAAAAAGCAGAGACGGATAAAGGTTGGTTGTTTCCTGTTGGAGATGAATTAAACGAGTTAGGTTACAACCACATGTTTATGGATATGTTTAACTCGATGGAAAAAGGAGTTGAACCAAAAGAAACTTTTTATGATGGCTATGTGGTAAATTCTATACTTGATTCCGCCTATAAATCTGTAAAGACAAAACAGTGGGAACCCGTTAAACTTGATATTTGGCGCGGCAAAGTTGGCGTAAGCAAAGACAGCCATTTGGTTGAATACGATGCCGATCATTATTTGGTGAAAGAGGAGATTACTCACTATGGGGCTAAGAAAGTCATTCTGAAAAATAAAAAGACCGGAAAGATTTTCGAGCAGGTTGAAAGCTGAGTTCTTTAGTTGTCCTACACCTTCGAGGTGTAGGACAACCTTACAAACGAGTTATACTTTCCCCTGGCCTGTGTCCTCACAGAACACGCAAGGTTTTCGGCCTACAGAGATACAAACCAAAGAGAGTATTTCCTTACACGTTAGTCCATCAACTTAATTTCAAAAAAACACACCTCCGCATTCGCATAATGGCTCGGCAAACCATCAGAATTTTTTAAGCGCTTCATTCCTAAAAAATCAAATCCACAATTAATGTAATGAGCGATTAACTTTTTATTGTCACCACAGGTATCAAGGCGAATAAATTTTTTATCGTTTTGTTTTGCAAACTCCCGCGACCACTTTACAATTTCAGAAACATAATTCCGCCCTCGGAAAGTTGGGTTGGTGGCAATTCTATGAATATAGATTGCAGGGTCGGCATCGCGCTCTTCCCAGATTTGCGGATCGCTAAATGTGTGAGCCCAAATGCAAGCAATTTTATTTTCTTCTATTATCTTCCATTGCCTGTTCTCAGCTATTTCTGTTTTAATTAACTCCTGATTAAATACGGGCCATTGATTTTCTGGAAATTTTATCTTCTGATATTCGGTAGCTGTATTATATAAAGCGAATATCTCTTGTAAATCGTTGAGGGTGCTGTTCTGAATGATCATAACATAGGTTTCCGTTTGTGCTTCTCGATGAGTTTAGTTACTAAATATAATAACAAACGGTCATTTAACTTTTATCCAATAGCCGTGGTCTGTGTCCTCACAGATCACAAAAAATTCGGCCTGTAAGGATACAGGCCGAGGTTATGAGAATTTTGATCATGATGAGTTATCTTTCTTCCGTATTCAGTTTCATACCAAATAATACCCGGAGCCATTTTACTCGTTTGATGATTTCATACGAAAGCAAACATCCGGAAAGGGTAATCAACAAGACAAGAATAAACTGAATCTGCACAGGAAGGGCTAATTGAAAAATTAGTGCTGAGCCCAGGTAAAGAAAAAACATATGCAGGATATAAACTGGGTAAGCGGCAGGGCTCAGGTACCGCAATGCTTTCCCAGGTCGATTGAGGTGGTTATGACCAAACGCCAACACACTAAAAATCCAGACTTGCGATTCCAATACAATCAGATAGGCTGGTGTGTTCATTCCAAAATAGTTTATTCGCAAAACGAACAACCCCATTGCCATGGGTAAGAATAGCCAACGCCATCTTACCAGCATTTCCCAAAAAGCATCACCGCCCAGGACAAAACAGAAACCAAAGAAGAAAGCCAATAGTCCCAGAAAGAATCCGTGCCAAGTCATGGCATACAACTCGTATGGTACTGGTTTAATAATCCATACTTCAGCAACAAATGAAGCAAAAACAATGAGTAACCCCAGTGGAGTGCTGAAGATACTTTTAATAGCGCGTACAATTTTTCCATTCTCATTTTTCTTTATATAAAATAGTATTGGCGATAGCAGTAACACGTAAATAAAAATGTTAGCCAGGAACCACAAATGCCCTGGATCATAGGTGTAGTGCAGTTCCATTTTATAATAATATCGCCAGACTAATACGTGTAAGGGAACTATCGCAAACATGCCAAACACAAACGGCAGCAAAATTCTCAGGGTGCGTTCGGTAATAAGTTGTTTCCAATTTCGCTTTTGCATAGCGAAATAAACACCCATGCCCGACACAAAAAATAAGAGTGGTATCCGCCACAGATTTAACATAGCCATGGGAGTCCACAAGGCTGTCCATGGTTTTGATGTTGTGATGAATCCGATCATAACACCCCACGATTGAAAACCAATGGCTACATGATAGATTAAAAGTAACCCAATGGCAATTACCCGAAGCCAATCAATATCGTATCGTCTCATTTTCTAATTGTTTGTTGATGGTGTTGAATGGTGGTTGTTCGTTAATCGACCGAACAACCACCAGCAAGTAATTTACTTCAGCATCTCAGCAATTTCAGGGCGTGTTTTCTCTATGTATGTGTAATCCAGTTTAAGACCCATGGGGCCAAGTACATTACCCATCATATCGTAAGCGTCTTTTATCTCAGCAAAGGGACCAGCAACATTATCATAAGCAGTAGCACCATATTTATTTTTGATCGTCTTATCCGCCTTCATCTCAAGCAACAGTTTTACAATTTCGGGTCGGCAAAAGAAGGCCGCTGTATGTAATGCCGTGGAGCCATCACTGTTTTGAAAGTTCAGATCAACTCCAGCATCAATCAATACTTTGGCTATCTCGGGCTTACCGAATACAGCAGCACTGATTAATGGACTGGAGCCTCCGAATGGATCGGGCGCATTTAAATCGCTACCTGCTGCGATGTGTTGTTTTACTGCATCCATGTTATCAGAAATCACAGCAGTGTGTATGTCAATGTCAGGAGCTTTGGATGTAACGTTACTTGTTTCTTTAGCTGTGCAAGACGCTACAAGTAAGATTATTACCAACAGGTAAACAGGGGTGTTAATAGTTTTCATAAGTTGTTTGTGTTTAAATTTTTTGTGTTTCTTATGAAGCAAAGGAACGTTAGTCTATGCCTGTCGGATAAGTACTCATGCGGATAAAACCGTTAATTTTACGGGAATCAGTATAAAAAATCGCGCATCGATGTAACTTTTGATGCAATTCACCACCTTGAGCTTGACAACATGACCGATTCAACACCATTGGACTCCGAATTTCTGAACCAGCTAACGGCCACGATTGAAAAAAATCTGGCCAACGAGCAGTTTGGAGTTTCTGAATTGGCCGATGCGTTGAGCATGAGCCGCTCCAATCTTCTCCGCAAAGTGAAGAAGGCTTCAAATCTTTCAGTGAGCCAGCTTATCAGTCAGGTTCGATTAAAGCGAGGCATGGACCTGCTGCGTTCGGGCTCTCATAATGTATCGGAAGTAGCGCATCAGGTTGGGTTTAGCAGCACCTCTTATTTTATAAAGTGCTTTCGCGAATATTATGGTTATCCTCCAGGTGAGGTTGGCAAAAGAAATATAAATCAGGAGCCAATACCAGTTGCACCTCCACCATCCAATAACAAAAAACCTCAGCTTATTATTGTTGCTATTTTATTGATAGTTGCTGTTGTGGCTGTTTGGTTTTTATATCCACGATTGTTGAAGCAAGAAATTATTGTGAATGAAAAATCAATTGTTGTGCTTCCCTTTAAAAATGATAGCAACGACTCCACTAACGTGTATCTCATCAACGGATTAATGGAAGCTACTCTTAACAATCTTCAAAAGATTAAAGACCTTAAAGTGTTGAGTCGCACCTCGGCTGAAAAATATCGCAACACCGATAAAACAATTCCAGAAATGGCTAAGGAGTTGAATGTAACGTATCTTGTAGAGGGCAGCGGTCAGAAAATAGGAGAACGAATTCTATTAAACATACAATTGATTGATGGTGCTACCGACAGACACTTGTGGAGCAAACAATATAGGCGCGAGGCCGTTGACATTTTTGCGCTGCAGCAAGAAATCTCAAGCGATATTGCCGGAGAGATAAAGGCCATCATTACGCCCGATGAAAAAATCGCATTCAAAAAATTCCAACTCAAAATCTGGAAGCCTATGATTTGTTTTTGAAGGGTGTTGATTTGTTAAAAAAAGGTGGCGATGCTAACCTGAAAAATTCACTCCTCCTTTTTGATGAGGCAATTTCAAAAGACAACACATTTGCCTTGGCTTATGCCTGCGCGGGCATGGCCTGTTATTACCTGGATCTTTATAAAGCCGAAAGACCGCATATAAATCTGCTAGGCACTTACGCAGATAAAGCTGTGCTTCACGATTCTAAACTTGCTGAGAGTTTAATGGCAAAGGGCATGTATTACCTGATTAGAAAAGAATACAAAGAAGCATTGCCTTATCTGGAGCGCGCGCTTGAGTACAATCCCAACTCCACAGAGATTATAGGCTTACTTGCTGATTTTTACACAAGCAATTTGCCCAACACAGGAAAGTATCTCGAGTATGCCTTGAAAGGGTTACGACTTGACGCCAACTCTGGCGATTCTGTTTCTACTAGTTATACTCATTTACGTTTGGGTAATGCACTTATACAAACCGGTTTTGTAGATGAGGCACTTGAGCACATTGATAAATCACTTGTTTACTATCCTGACAATGCTTTCTCCCGGTATATACGGGCGTTTGTGTTGTATGCCAAAGACGGAAACCTCAAACAAACGCGGCAACTTTTGCAAACAGAATTCAGAAGAGACACTAATCGATTTGATATTCTACAGGATATTGGCAAAGTGAGTTACTATCTTGAAGAATATGATACTGCCTATAAGTATTATAAAAGATTTAACCTGTATCGCGAGAGACAAAAGCTGGATGTGTTTGAACATGAAAACCTCGTCATCGGTCGGGTATATGAAAAAATGGGCGAAGCGGGAAAGGCAAATGAATTCTATGAAAGATACAGGCAATATGTAGAAACCGATCAAACTGCTTACAAAAATATAGGGTTTGCTATTTACTATTGTCAGGTGAACGATAGTGTTAAGGCCCTTGAACACCTTAGGCTATTTACCAAAGAAGATAATATTCAATACTGGGTTATTTTGTTTATGGATAAAGGGCCGGAGCTTACCGAAACAGAAAGCTCACCAGAATTTAAAGAGCTATTAAAGGAAGTAGAGAGAAAGTTTTGGGCTAACCATGAAATCTTGAAGCTAAAGTTGCAGGATCAGGGGTTGCTATAACTTAATTAAAGATATCACTGAATTTTTCGGACAACAGCTTACGCGAATACTTTTGTTCGGCCAGTTGTCGCGATGCCTTTTGAGATTCTGTCAGCAACTTCGTGTCGGCAAGATAAGGAGTAATCTTTCTTATAAAATCCGCAGGCTCATGTGAATTCACATAGACGCCACAGTTGTTTTCTTCTATCTCTTCTTTAATCCAACCACTAAAATTGATGACAATCAGTTTTCCCGCGGCTAGTCCATCAAAATATTTATTAGGTGAACCAGTTTCCAGAACTGGAACCGGTTTATAACAAATGAATGCGGAATCCGTAATATTCATCAACTCGCGCACGCCTTCCCGATTACGGAAATCAAGAAACGTAAGATTGTGCAACGCCAATTGCTTCGCGTTCACTTTCAGGCGATCGAGCACTGCTCCATCCCCACAAATAAAAAAGTGAATGGATGACTGGGACTTACCAGCCGCACGTGCGCATTCTAAGATATAATCAAGTCCGTTCGCTACACCAATGGCGCCAATGTAAGAGATTACAAATTTATCCCGTACCTGGTATTTTTCTATCAGCGTATCATCCTTAGTTGTTGGTTTATAAAATTCACAATCCGCCATGTTAGGGATCATATGAATGGTTTTACCCGACACTTTCTTTTCAATAGCTGATTGAATTGCGGGCGACAAGGCTATTATCGATTGAGCCGACTGATAGATTTTTTTTTCAAGCAGATATAAGGCTTGCTGAAAGAAATAACTCTTTACAAATCCCATTTGAATGGGCGCATCAGGCCACAAATCTCCCACTTCAAAAATAAATGGAATTTTATAGCGTGCCTTTATTCGCATGGCTGCCAGGCCTACGGTAAGCGGTACGGAAATGGCATAACAATAATTAAAATCTTTGAATTGCCCCGCTATTTTCAATACGCCTTGCACATATTTTATAAATGCCCAACTCCGAGCCATAAATCCGAATCGGTTGTCGTAAGCAATAGGCAAAGAATACAATTCAATGCCTTCAACGATTTCCTTTTTATATATTGATGCGTTGCTTCCGGTTATCACAGCAACCTTAATTCCCTTGTCGACCAGTGCTTTGGCGAGATAATAAGAGCGAATGGCACCGCCTTTTTCGGGTATATTGAAATGTTGATGCAGGATTAAAACTTTCACGCTGCAAAAGAAGGAAAAACAGAATGTTCTCCCCGCATAGGATCAGCATTAATTTTCCTCTTCCTCACAATCTTCCCAGCATTCTTTACAGGGTTGCTTAATCACGGGATACGTGTTTATGTCATTTCCGGAAATAAAATAAGAAGGACCTTCAGCGTCTTCCCACAGCCACCATTGTGTAAGGCCATCATCAGTTTTTTCTACCCGGTATGTATTGATTGAATACGAATCGTTGACTACCAGCGCGAGAGAACCGTTGGAAGCAGACCACGATTCAATCTTTCCGAGCGTAGCATCCTGCCCCCAACCAATCATGATTGAATCGGCATTGATAGATACCATGGTGTTGTCAGCATCGCATGGATAAAATAATACCCACTCGTTATCTTGCTGGGTAACCATGTGCCAATCTCCAGCAAGGCTAGCTAACGTGAAGTCATTCGATGAATCTGTTGCCTTCTCTTCGCCCACACTTTCATTTTCTGGTTTTGCCGATGGGGAACAAGCCCCAATAATAAACGCAAGTAGAAAAATTAGAATCCGCATAAGCGAGTGGTTTAATACTATAAATAAAACTACAAAAAATGTGTTTTACTTATTGGCGTTTCTATTTTTCCTACCTTGGTAAGATAAATGGCATGATATGAAAAAAAGAATCTTGATTTTATTGGTTACCTCGATGTTTTGTTCATTGGCAATCGCCCAAACAAAGCAATCGCTGTTTAATGGAAAAGATATAGCGGGTTGGAAAATCTATGGCACCGAAAAATGGTATGTCGAAAAAGGTGAACTCATCTGCGAAAGCGGCCCCGATAAACAATATGGATATTTTGCCACTGAAAAGGAGTTTAAAGATTTTGAACTGACCCTTGAGTTTAAGCAAGAATCAAATGGAAATAGCGGTGTGTTCTTTCACTCTCAGATTGAAGGAACTACGGTAAACGGCTGGCAGGCGGAAGTAGCGCCAATGAATATGCACAGTGGCGGTATTTATGAATCGTATGGAAGAGGTTGGCTCATTCAACCAACTGCTGATAAAGAAAAAGCTTTGAAAGAAGGGGCCTGGAATACCATGAAAGTCAGAGTGAAGGGAAATGAAGTAACTACGTGGCTAAATGGCGAGCAAATGATTACGCTTACGGACGAGAAAATTGGTTCTCGAACAGGAAAAATTGCGTTGCAGATTCATGATGGTGGTGGCGTTAAGGTGAAATGGCGCAACATTTTTATTGAAGAATTATAGCCCCATGCTCACCCGAAAGGAATTTCTGTTTACAGCGTTAGGGTTTTTACTTGGTGCGGCAAAAAAGAAAAATCCTTTCATTATAACGGTTAACGGAACCATTCCTGCTAATCAGTTAGGTACTACCTTAATTCACGAACATTTTTTGGTTGATTTTATCGGGGCCAATAAAATAAGTTTTGATCGATGGAATCGTGAAGAGGTAATCCATAAAGTGTTGCCCTATCTCCTGGAAGTAAAAGCACTAGGCGTGAAAAGTATTTTTGATTGTACGCCTGCCTACCTCGGTCGCGATGTGCAATTGCTGATGATGCTTGCCGAAAAAAGTGGTGTTCAGTTAATTACAAATACCGGTTATTACGGAGCGGTTAAAAATAAATATTTACCCGCCTGGGCATTTAAAGAATCGCCTAAGCAAATTGCAGCCCGTTGGATTGAAGAATATAAAAGGGATTGATGGAACAACTGTTAAGCCCGGCTTTATTAAAATTAGTGTAGATGCTGACGGTCCTCTTTCAGAGATTCATAAGAAAATTGTACAAGCTGCCGCTATTACACACTTGCAAACCGGACTTACTATTTGTTCGCACACAGGTTTAGCCAGTGCCGCCTTTGAACAACTCGATATTTTGCAAACTGCAGGCGCTCATCCCAGCGCCTTTGTATGGGTGCATGCGCAGGCTGAGGAGGACAAAAATCATTTTATAAAAGCAGCCAAATCCGGGGCGTGGATTTCGCTGGATGGAATTGGCTGGGGCGATTTTGATAACTACGCTAATTCAATTTCACTATTAAAAAGCAATAGACTATTAGACAAGGTTCTTGTTTCGCATGATGCCGGATGGTACAAACCAGAAGAACCGGAAGGTGGTGAGTTTAAAGGATATACAAATATTTTTGCCGAACTATTTCCACGCCTGAAAGAAAAAGGATTTTCTGAAAAGGATTTTGAAAGATTGCTTACTTCAAATCCCGCTAAGGCGATGGGCGTTCGAATTCACAAGTTATAGTCGAGCCCTTTTCCTTCGCACAAACAAATACCCGGTAATAATAAAGATAGTAACCGACAGGGCAAATGCCCAGTAATTTGGCTTTCGCGCTTCGGCATACAAGGTGTAATCTTTCAGCAGAAATTTAATAGATGGCGGACTCCACCGCAGTTGCTTATCCGAAATCGAATCAGCATTAGTTTTTACTATGGGCCAGGGCATATTAATGATGTGCGTGTACTTACCTTCACTGGCATGATTAATAAAATTCATTTTTGCTTCGCACTCACCATTTAATGACTCATAACGAGCTTGCATTTTTTCATATGGAAAGGGTATGCCAATACTATCCATGGCCTTGTATAAATAATCATCCGGGAGATTCTGATCTTCCGAGAGAGCATCAAACATTCGCTCTTTATGGGATTGCAACGTATCCAGCCACCGGATTTCCAGTCCGCTTTCGGTAAGTAACTTTTCATTCAAAGAATAATACATTTCAAATATGGCTCGCAACCCGTACACATCAAAAATCTTCTTGTGAAGCTCCGCCAGATACACGCTATCTGCTTTGGAGATCAGCGATCCTTCGGCAGGCAATCTTTCTATAAAATCATAATCTTCTTTCGCGATATAATCATCTGGCGGCAACGCCATTCGATTAAGTTTATGGTAGGTGTCTGAATAATACAAATACGTGTAAAACCATTTGAATTTTTTTTCAAACTTGCTGCTAACCTTAAACAAAGAATCTGTTTCTGCCGCCAACGCCTGATTGGCTTCCTCTGCGGAGGTAAATTTTTTCTGATAGGTGACCCTCCACTTCTTACTTTCCTTAATCTTTTCTTTTGCTGAATCTTCTATGGATACAGATTTCATTTCCCATCCCGAATGGGGGCCTATTCCTAAAAAGTTTTTTGTTGTGTCTTCTACTTCGAGGATTATTGTTTTATCCAACGATCCGTCTTCATGTACCGTAGTTTCCATTGAAACATTGTGTTCACAGGCGGCAAAAAATAAAAGGATAGCGAGTAAGGAAATATTCAACGTTGGTTTCATAGTCGGTTATTAGTGATTTGCGTTTTGTTTGTAGTAAGTGTACCGCGAAAAAGCTTGTCCATTCGATTTTCTTTTCATCAGATAATTATTAGAAATAGCTCGCGTATTTAGAATGGATGCTTGCGTGATCTCGATCTTTTTATCAATAACATTATTTAACTGGCTGTCCACAGATTGCTCTGAAACAAAAAATAAAATCAATACAAGAGATGCGAACGAAAATGCGTAGCGAACAAAAACGGTATCTACATACGCGGTAATTTGACTCCAAAGCCCAATTTTGCTTTGTGCGCCAATTGTTCGCATAATCCGTTGGGTTACCCGCTCCGGATTTTCGATTTCGGGCATTATCCTGCGAACTTGATTAACGATAGAACGCGATTCAATAACCTGATCGGCCAAAGCACGACAAGAAGGGCATTGAGCAAGATGTGCATCCAAAATATTTCTTTCGGGAGGGCTAAGCTCCTTATATAAATAAATGCTTTTTTCAATTTCGTTGCATTTCATGGCGTACTAAGGTTATCTGTTATTTGGTAGGTCACTTTTAATCTTTCACTTACAAATTTTCGCGCGTAGTAAAGATTACTTTTTACATTTTCGGAGGATAATGAAAGAATCACGCAAACTTCTTCAACTGATAAGCCTTCCAGATCCCGCAATATGAAAACAGCTTTTTGCTTTGGGGTTAACGCACTGGCTATTTCCTGAATCACGCTATTTAATTCACCGGCCTGAAGAGTTTTGTCGGGTTGATCATTCGATTTTGGCTCGATTACCATCTGCAAATCAAGGTTCTTCTTTTGTTTGGCATAACCCGACTTTAAATAATCCAGGCATAGGTTAGTTATAATCCTATATAGCCAGGTGCTTAATTTTATTTCCGGTTTGTACTTATATATATTCTTCCAAAGTCTGATAAATGCCTCTTGCACTACATCCTCGGCTTCCTCTTGTTGGCCAAGAAATCGGAAAGCCACCACATAGGCAAATGATTGATACGCTCTGACAATCGCCTCAAAGGCATTCGTATCACCTGTAACTGCCTTCTCAATAAGTTCTGGTGGCAACCGATTATCCATTCAGTAATTTAACTCTTATACGACTAGAAAGGAACCCGGTCAAATGATTGTTTGTGATTCATGATCCCGATTAAAGAAAATCTTACCTTGCGCCATTAAATTTAATCTCTATGATCAAAGAATACATTCAATCCAAATCAACAACGTTTTCTTGACGAGCTTTTTGAACTTCTTAGAATTCCTTCTGTAAGTGCTGACAGTCGCCATAAAGGTGATGTGCGTAAAGCAGCCGAATATGTTGTGAAAAAATTAAAAGATGCCGGTGCGGATACCGCAGAGCTCTGTGAAACCGCGGGTCACCCTATTGTCTATGGAGAAAAAATAATCGATGCTGCACTGCCCACCGTATTAGTATATGGGCATTACGATGTGCAACCCCCCGATCCATTGAACTTGTGGACCTCGCCTCCTTTTGAGCCCGTTGTAAAAGATGGAAAAATTTATGCGCGGGGTTCGTGCGATGACAAAGGTCAGTTCTATATGCACATCAAAGCTTTTGAGGCAATGACCAAACTAAAAACACTATCGTGCAATATTAAATTCATGATTGAGGGTGAAGAAGAAGTGGGGTCTGACAACCTGGGAATTTTCGTACAACAAAATAAAAGTAAACTGAAAGCAGATGTGATTTTGATTTCAGACACATCGATTATCTCATTGGATACACCATCCATCACGGTTGGGTTGCGCGGATTAAGTTATGTTGAAGTTGAAGTTACAGGCCCTAACCGCGATTTACATTCAGGTGTTTATGGGGGCGCAGTAGCAAATCCAGCCAATATATTAAGTCGCATGATTGCTTCCATGCATGATGAAAATGGAAGAGTAACTATTCCAGGCTTTTATGATAAGGTGGATGAACTTAGCGCGCCTGAGCGAGTGGCGCTCAACCGTGCTCCCTTCGATTTAGATGTGTACAAAAAAGAATTAGATATTGAAGACATTAATGGTGAAGCCGGATATACAACCTTAGAAAGAACTGGCACACGCCCTACCTTAGACGTTAATGGAATCTGGGGTGGCTACACGGGCGAAGGAGCAAAAACAGTATTGCCTTCCAAAGCTTATGCAAAAATTCCATGCGTCTGGTGCCGCATCAAAACAATCATGAGATAACAGAACTCTTTACAAAACATGTCCAATCGTTGGCTCCTAAGTCAGTGAAAGTAAAAGTAACTGCGTTGCATGGTGGCGAACCAGCCGTAACGCCCACCGATTCAAAAGCTTTTAAATCGGCCGCCATGGCTTTCGAAGAAGTGTGGGGAAAAACGCCTATACCAACCCGCGATGGCGGTAGCATCCCTATCGTTTCGTTATTCAAAAAAGAACTTGGTCTGGATACGGTGCTAATGGGATTTGGATTGGATAGCGATGCGCTTCATTCGCCAAATGAACATTATGGGATTAAAAATTTTTTAATTGGTATCGAAACCATTATTGCTTTTTACGAACACTTTGGCGGCAAGAAATGAGATCAGCGTTAACTAAGTGCCACGCCTAATTTGTTAAGGAGTTCTTAATTTCGCTTTCGAATAAACTTATCGCGGTATAAACTGAACGATGTTACGGTCGGCTTCGTTACTTTTGAATCCAATTTCCAATTGCATGAGATCTTTTTTGATTTTTGTTCTTTTCGCCATCGCGATAACCACACAAGCCCAGGTATTAACTCCCGCTAAGTGGAGCTATGCCACATCCTTGCAGCAAGCAAATATTGGAGATGAAGTAGAACTTATTTTCAAGGCAACAATTGATTCCGATTGGTATTTATATTCCTCTGAATTTCCTTGCGAAGATCCTATCAAAACGAGTTTTAGTCTGACTCTAATTCAGGCTTTCAATTAGTTGGCGGTTTACAAGCTATTAATCCAATCGACAAATACGATGAAATTTTTGAATGTGATGTAAAGGTGTTTAAGAAGAACACTGAGTTCCGGCAACGCATAAAAATACTTAGCGCAGGTTTAAAAATTTCTGGCGAATCCGATTATCAGGTTTGCTCGGATGTTACCGGCCAATGTGTACCCGGTGGCGAAGAGTTTTCATTTAATACAATAAAGGTCTCTTCTTCATCCAATCCTCCAGATGAGCCATCTCAACAAGATAACAACCTGAATAGTTTTCCAATAGCCAGCATCCAGCAACCAGCGGCCAGCAACCAGCAACCATCCATCGGCCCAATCCTCGATTCCACATTAGTGAAAGAAGACCCACAAGAAAAATCATTGCTTGGTTTTCTCTTGATTTCTTTCTTCGCTGGCCTCGCAGCACTTATCACGCCTTGTGTGTTCCCGATGATCCCGATGACGGTGAGTTTTTTTACCGGTCGGGGAACCCGCTTTCAGGCACTGATGTATGGCTTCTTTATAATTCTTATCTATACATTAATCGGTGCCGCACTTGCTCCTTTGATGGGGCCCGAAACCGCTAATCATCTTTCCACCGAATGGATTCCAAATCTCATCTTCTTTCTTGTATTCATTGTCTTCGGATTTTCTTTTTTAGGCCTCTTTGAAATAACCCTACCAGGAACGTTTATCAATAAAGTTGATCAACAAGCCGAAAAAGGCGGATTGGCCGGAGTGTTCTTCATGGCCTTTACTTTAGTACTTGTGTCGTTTTCATGTACTGGGCCTATCGTAGGAAGCATATTAGTATCCTCAGCTGGTGGCGAGTTTTTGAAACCCATTGCAGGTATGTTTGCTTTCGCCCTCGCCTTTGCAATTCCTTTTACGTTGTTCGCCATCTTTCCGGGTTGGTTGAAATCATTACCTAAATCCGGTGGGTGGCTCAATACGGTAAAAGTTGTTTTAGGGTTTGTTGAGATCGCACTTGCATTTAAGTTTTTGAGCATAGCCGATCAGGCTTTTCATTGGGGAATTTTAGATCGCGAAATCAACATCGCCATCTGGATTGTTATTGTGCTTTTGATTGGCGTCTATCTGATGAAGGGCTTTAGAATGCCGGGGGATCAGGGAAAAGACGCGGAAGATAAAACAGTAAGCGTACTACGCATAAGCCTTGCCATGATTGCCTTTGTGTTTGTTGTTTACTTAACTCCTGGAATGTGGGGTGCTCCTCTCAAAGCATTGGCCGGATATCTGCCGCCCATGTATACACACGATTTTAATGTAGTTGCTACTTCAGAGAGTACATCGGAAGGTGTATGTGATAATCCGAAATATGCAGAGTTCCTCCACTTGCCTCATGGATTGAAAGGATACTTTGATTATGAGCAGGCAATTGCTTGTGCCCGTCAACAAGGCAAACCTTTGTTTATAGATTTTACAGGACACGGTTGTACGAATTGTCGCGAGATGGAAGCAAACGTATGGTCTGATCCGCAAGTGTTACAACGCTTGCGAGAAAATTACATCGTGGTAGCACTTTATGTTGATGATAAAACCCAACTGCCGGAAAGCGAATGGTACGCCTCATCCTACGATAGCAAAACAAAAAAGACTATTGGTAAACAAAATGCAGATTTACAAATCACCAAGTTGAATAATAACGCCCAGCCTTTTTATGTTTTGGTGGGTGAAGATGAACGGGTGCTTGTTTCACCCTATGGGTACAATCTGGATGCTGAAAAGTTTGCGCGGTTCTTAGACGCAGGCTCAAAGAAATACAAGGAATTATATCCTTAAACCGTTATATTTGATTTTTATAACTGGTTTCAGTAACCAGATTTTAAACTAAACTTGTGGCGTTTTTGGCCGCTATTTTTTAGATGATGAAATTCTTTAAGTCTTCGCTGACTAAAAAATTATTAGGTATTGCCGCTTTTCTCCTTGTGATAGGAGTCGCTTACTTTTGGATTGATGATCGGACTTCATTTTTCCCTCATCAAACGGACTATGCCATAGAAAGTGATTCTTCCGTTCACGTTGAACGCGAAATTGTTTTGCCTGTGTTTTTGCATGGCATGGTGGTAAATGACCTGCGCATTGTTGAAGATGAGGTAAAACGCAACCAACGATTTACTGATTTACTTTCAGGCTATTATATTTCGCCTGTCGTTATGCAACAGCTTAACTTGCTCCCAAAAAAAATCTACGACTTCAGAAAAATTGCTGCTCACAAGAAGTATACATTATTGGTAGATCATGATTCGCTAAAAACCGTTCGGGCCTTAGTGTATGAACCTAATTCAATCGATTATGTGGTGTTTCATTTAAAGGATTCTTTACTCGTAGAATCTTGTCAGCGTAAAGTAGATACATTGGAGCGGCATCTGTCGGGCAGAATTGAGTCTACGCTGTCGCATACTATCGAGTCGATGAAAGTCTCGCATGAGCTTACCAACAAGTTTGTGGATATTTTTGCCTGGGTAGTGGACTTTCAACGATTGCAAAAAGGCGATCAGTTTAAATTGATTTACGAAGAGAATCTTGTAGATGAAACTCCTATCGGTGTTGGTCGGATTTTGGGTGTCTATTTTGAACATTCGAATAATGGTTATTATGCGTTTCCTTTTGATCAAGGCGATGGTGTCGATTATTTTGATGAAAATGGAAATAGTTTGCGCAAAGCACTCCTAAAATATCCGATCGAGTTTTCCAGAATCAGTTCACGCTATTCCAAAAATCGTTTTCATCCCGTTGTAAAAGTTTTCAGGCCACATTTAGGTACTGACTTTGCAGCCTCCACAGGTACTCCCATTCGTTCTGTTGGCGATGGCATTGTGGAAGAAGCGCAGTATAAATCCAATAATGGAAACTATGTTAAGATAAGGCATAACGGAACCTACACCACAGGTTATTTACACATGTCAAAAATTGCAAGTGGTATTAAGCCCGGCACACGGGTGCGTCAGGGAGAAACCATTGGGTATGTAGGCAGCACGGGACTTGCCACCGGACCACACTTATGTTATCGTTTTTGGAAAAATGGTGTGCAGGTAGACGCACTAAAAGTTGAGTTACCCCCTTCGCAACCCATAAAAGAGGAATCCTTTCAATCCTTTGAAATAGTAAAAGAAGATATTATAAAACGTTTGCAACTCATTCCCTTTCCTTCTGCAACCTCAGAAGTTGAGGTAGCTATCCGTTGATTTAAGGAATTCCTTACAATTTCCCTGTTACTTTTTTGTTTATAAGGTAACTTACGGCCGTACTCCCCGTGTACACTTTGTTTTCATGAAGAAGATCATCGCCACGTTGTCATTTATTCTCCTTATGCTTCCTGGTTGGTCGCAAAAAGTGGGGCTTGTGCTAAGTGGCGGAGCGGCTAAGGGTATCGCCCATGTTGGGGTAATTAAAGCACTTGAAGAAAACGAAATTCCCATTGATTATGTGGTGGGTACTTCGATGGGGGGTATTGTTGGCGGCTGTTATGCGGCTGGCATGAGCGGAACAAATCGAAGAAATAATTTTATCAAAAGAGTTTTTGCTTTGGGTAACCGGCAAGCTTGAAGAAGGACATAATTATTACTTTGCCCGAAAGGAAGATGACCCCGCTTTTCTCCGCCTTAATTTATCCTTAGACTCTGCATTTTCAATATCTCTTAATACAAGTATAGTCAATGATCTTTCTCTCAATTTTGCGCTTGCTGAAAAATTTGCACAGCCCTCGGCTATAGCCAAAAATAATTTTGACAGTCTCTTTGTGCCCCTTCGGGTTGTCGCATCCGACATCTTTACGCAAAGTGAAGTCATTCTATCAAAGGGTTCGCTCAGTAGTGCCTTACGAGCTACGCAAACAGTACCTTTTTTTATAATCCTATACGGGTTGATGGAAAATATCTTTTTGATGGTGGTGTATATAATAATTTTCCGGTGAGTGTTGCCCTAAGCGAGTTTGCGCCTGATGTTCTTATAGGGAGTAATGTCTCTTCAAAGACCTACAAAGAATATCCTTATGGAAAAGATGACCAACTTATTTCACGCTCACTCTTATACATCCTTCTTGACAATTCAGACCCTACCGAAATTCCGGATTCAGGTGTTTACATCCAGCCTAATATTCTCAACTACACTTCCTTCGATTTTGCCAAAGCCCGGGCGCTGATCGATAGCGGGTATAATCAGACCATACGGCAAATAGACGAAATCAAGAAAAAGATTTCGAAGCGAAGAACTTGTGACGAAGTGGCTCAAGCACGTAATAAATTCAATAGCAAAGGGGCGCCCTTGATTATAGAGGAGATTCAGTTTGATGGCTTCAATCGAAATCAGCAAAAATATATTAATAGATTCTTTAACAGCGGTAAGCGACCGCTAAACTTCAGTCAGGTAAAATCAGGCTTCTATCGATTAGTGTCGCATGACTATTTTAATAATCTTTATCCGGGTTTCGTGTACAACGAAAGCTCTCACGATTTCCTTGTGGTAACGAATGAAACCCCAACTGTTCTTAACCGGATAGATCGAAAAATCGGAGCAGCTTTGGGGGTGCCTATGGGAAGAAATTACAAACTATCCATCGATGGATCTTATATTAATAATAAAGACAACTACATAAATTCTGACGTCTTTGTTTCAACCGACACCTTAGATCAACTAAAAGTACAAGGAACCAGGGCGGGGTTGGCCTTTACAGCAAATTCACTAAACCGTAAACAATATGCCTCGCAAGGGCAGGCCTATTCATTTTCACTTGATTGGTTTGGCGTGATTGAAAATTATCAGCCTGGTACCACTTCGGTATCAACACTACCAACAAATAATTATCGGTCGTGGCTGCGTGCTAAAGTTTCGTTAGAACAGTATTTTAAGCAGGGTTTATATAGTGCCGGTTATGTTTTCGAATATGTACTTTCTAATCAGCCCGTCTTTTCAAACTATATGGGTACTGTTATTAATGCGCCTGCCTTCAATCCTATTCAGGACAGCAAGACTTTGCTGCTTCAAAACTTCCGGGCTTTTAATTATGTAGCCGGAGGTTGGCGAAACGTTTTCAACATTCGAAAGAGTCTTGATTTCAGATTAGAGGGATATTTATTTAAACCCTTGGAGGCAATAGTCCAGTTGCAAGATCAAGAGGCCGCGCTCGATAGTGATTTTACAAAAATCTATTTTGCAGCCACCGCAGGACTTGTGCTTCACTCTTCAATAGGCCCAATCAGCCTTAACGTGAATTATTACGATGATAATGAGAACCAGTTAGGGGTGCTCTTACATGTAGGGTTTCTGCTCTTCAATAAAACTTCAATGGAGTGAGGTCCCAGAAGTGCTCAAAGAATTGATTTATTTGGCGTTTGTTCCTAAGTGTTTGATGTAATTTTTTCTGCCTTTTTCAATTTTTAGCTATGTTTAGCTTTTAATACAAGCATAGCTATTCTCTTAACCTTTATATGAGAAAACTCTTGACCCTCCTCTGCCTAATTTTGGCAGGAATTCAATTCTCAAATGGTCAATCCGTTCAATGGGCCTCCAAAGTGCTCGAATTCTCTTCGGAACTAACCCCTATCCAGTATTCTGCGCAACAAGCTTTAGGTCAGCCTAATGTTTTGCCAGCGGGCGGACAAAATCCAGGCGCATGGACTCCAGACAAACCCAAACGTACAGAATTTATTAAGCTTGGGTACGACAAGCCTATTGAAATCCAACAAATAGCTATTGCTGAGTCTTACAATCCGGGTGCACTTTATCGGGTTTATGTATACGATGAAGCCGGGCGTGAATATTTAGTCAATACCTTTAACCCAATGGCGGTACCCCTCCAGGGCAGAATGCTTAATGTGTTTGTAGAAAAAACGAAATACAAGGTGTCAGCTGTAAAGCTTGAGTTTGATGGAAGCGCGTTACCCGATTACTTTTCGTTGGATGCGGTGGCGATCTCTGACTCTCATATTCCGATTATTGCTAACATTGATTTACCCGATTTGCTCAGTAAAGGATTAGTTGTTGAGCGTCTGGACACCAATGTGAACAGTGATTTCAGCGAATATAATCCTATGCTCTCTCCGGATGGCAAAACGCTTTACTTCAGCCGCAAAAATCACCCTGAAAATGTTGGCGGAACCAGCGATAAGGAGGATATCTGGTACTCCGAACTTAATCCAGACGGCACATGGTCACTCGCTAAAAACATAGGCCCTCAATTCAACAATAGTCAGCCTAATTTTGTAAACACTGTGGCAGCCACACCCGATGGCAAAGCCGTTGTGTTATTGCTTGGCAACAAGTATCTCGACAAAGGGAAAATGGTTGCCGGGGTTTCTATAAGTACCAACCGCGGGGGTTCCTGGAGCGATCCCAAGCCTATTGAAATAGAGAACGACTACAACTACAATGAGAAAGCAAATTATTTCTTAGCCAATACGCGCAAATCGCTGCTTATGTCGGTGGAAAGAGAAGACACACAAGGTGGACGCGATCTTTATGTGAGTTTTGAAAAAAACGACAGCACCTGGACGGAGCCTCTTAATATAGGTAAAGTGATTAATACAGTAGGAGAAGAAACAGCCCCATTTCTAGCGTCAGATGATAAGACTTTGTATTTCTCATCGAATGGATTTAGTGGCTATGGAGGAAGCGATGTATACATGTCTAAACGTCTGGATGATACCTGGACGAATTGGTCTTCTCCAGAAAACTTAGGTCCGGATATCAATACCAAATTGGATGACTTGTTCTTTAATATTCCTTCAACCAGTGAGTTTGCCTATTACTCACGTGGTATTACGGCTGATAACTCAGACATCTTTCGGGTTAAGATGCCGATGTTCATGTCTCCCGATCCAATTGTTATTGTAAAGGGAAAATTAATTGATTCTAAAACCGGTAAGCCTATCGGAGCAAAAATTATCTACGAAAGACTGTCGGATGGTAAAGAGGTTGGCGTTACCTACTCTAATCCAGAAACTGGCGAATATGAGATACACTTGCCGGGCGGACAACAATACGGATTCCGCGCAGAGGCAAAAGATCACCTGTCAGAAAGTCAAAATTTAGATTTAAGAGGATTTACTAAAGATGGCGTTTTAGCGGGCAAGGATATTACCCTGGCTCCCATAGAGGTTGCGCTGGTAGAGGTGAATGCCCAAATAACACTCAACAATATCTTCTTTGATTTCGATAAGGCTATCCTAAAGTCTGAATCGTTCCCTGAGTTAAATAGGATTGTTACTCTCATGAATGAAAAATCCACCTTGGAAGTTGAAATAGCCGGACATACCGATCCAATCGGTACCGGAGAATATAATATGGGCCTTTCAGAACGAAGAGCAAAATCAGTAACACGCTATTTGGTTAGTAAGGGGATTTCAGAAAAAGAATTACCACCTCTTACTTTGGCGAAACCCGATTAATCGATACCACTAATACACAGGAAGGCAATCGTAAAAATCGCAGAGTTGAATTCAAAATCTTAAAGATGTAACCATGAAAGTTATTTCTTTTCTATTGCTTCTTATAATCTGTAGCCAAGTCAGGGGACAGGAAATCGACACCTTGATTTATGCACAGGGCCATGTCATAAATGGCATTACAAAAGAACCTATAGTAGCCCGTATTTCTTATCAAAGCCTTCCTTACGGGAGTAAAGTGGGAATTATTTCCGGAAGCACATATGTTTTTCCCCTCTTCGATAATGAAAAATATTCTGTAATAGTTGAGGCTGCAGGTTTTGCTCCTTCCAAATACATGTTGGACCCTGCAGAAGCGAATGCAGACCGAAGGGGTTATTCAGGATATTGAATTGTTGTTGCCTGCTGGCGCCGCAAATAATGCTGCAACTACTCATACGGTTGGTAAGGTTATGCGCTTGGACGATCTCATTTTTGAAGCCGGTAAGTCGAATATAGGATCCATCTTCCTACGAAGAATTGAATGAAGTAGGCGTAATGCTCCAAAATAATCCGAACATGGTTATTCAGCTGGAAGGTCATACGGATACCCGCGGCAATGCAAATCTCAATGTGAAACTTTCAGAAGACCGGGTGATCGCTGTAAAGAATTATTTGGTTTCGAAAGGTGCTAATAAACGAAGAATAAAAACCAAAGCTTTTGGAGGCACGGTTCCGCTATCCATGGAAGATACAGAAGAAGCTCATGCTTTGAATCGCAGGGTAGAACTTCGGGTGCTACAGAATTAGAATTTCCAGCTAAACAAGCAGAATTAGCAAGTTCAAAGCTATTCAACAAATAGCAGATAGAATCCTGTGCTTCAGTTATCTCCTTACTAACTTGTTCTTCACAGGAATTTCAGGCTGCAGGGCTATAAACTATTCATTCTCTATAAACTCTGCTTAGTCTGGTGTTTAAGCTCTGGCTTGGCAATACATCCGTAAAAATTCGGATCTTTCAGATAGACAACTTCTAATTCCCAGAAAAAGACAATGGAATAGTCGAAAAACCGTTAACCTGAATAAACAAAACCGTGAGCACCTGATGCTACTAAAAGTGCGGCTGAGTGTTAGAACTGCTAATTTTGCAATTCTTCAACTAATGATTGAAATACTATGAAGATCTTAAAGAAAGTGCTGGTTGGTTTGGGTGTATTATTGGTGCTGGTGGTCGCAGCTGCGTTTATCTTACCAATAGTATTTAAAGATGACATTAAGGCCGCCATCGATAAAGAAATTGCAAAAAATATTAACGCGGATGTTCTTTTTGATGTTGATAAATTCGATCTAACCATATTCAAAAACTTCCCAAATATCACGGCAGAAGTAAAAGATCTTGGTGTGTTTAACCGCGCTCCTTTTGAAGGGGTTCCGCTTTTTATTGTGGATGAGGTGGACGTGGAAATCAATCTTAAGGATATACTATTCGGTGATCAGTTACGCGTGAAGGGCATTTCTCTGATCAGGCCACAAATCACCATAAAGGTTTTGAAAGATGGCCGGGCAAATTATGATATCACCTTTCCATCAACTGATTCCGTTACAGTCACCTCAGAAGATGTTGGTTCTTTTTCATTTGGCATTGACCATTGGCAAATTATAGATGGCCTATTAATCTATGACGACCAGTCCCTTCCATTTTTCACTTCGCTGCGCGGGCTAAATCATTCCGGCAACGGAGACTTTAATGAAAAGGAATTTGATCTTACTACGCACTCAATGATCGATTCATTCACAGTAGCGTATGATGGAGTTGAATATCTAACAAACAAACAGGCTCAAATAGATGCCATTATTGGTATTGGCGAAAACTACACGCGCTACACATTCAAAGACAACACAACTAAAATAAATGACTTCGCCATGAGTGCGGAGGGGTGGTTTAAAATGAATGAAAACAACTATGACATGGATCTTGCGTTCAAGAGTCCGGAAAATTCATTTAAAAGTTTGCTGTCGCTTGTTCCGGGAATTTATACAAAGGATTTTGGAAACATTGAAACCAAGGGTGATTTATCGTTTACCGGATTTGCTAAAGGAATTTACAGCGATACCCAAATGCCTGCCTTTAACATGGCCCTAACCGTAAACGATGCCATGTTCAAGTATCCTGATTTGCCAACAGCCATATCGAACATTACTATGGATTTGTTGATTGATAACAAAACGGGCATACTTGAAAACACTGTGGTGGATTTGAAAAAGCTCCATTTAGATTTTGGTTCAAACCCGGTGGAAGCCCGACTATTAATTGAAAACTTAAAAGATTACCGAATGAATGGTAGCCTGAAAGCTTCACTGAATCTTAGTGAGTTGAGCCAAATGTTTCCGATGGAAGGCCTCGAGATGAAAGGACAATTCACCATCAACGCATCTGCCAAGGGTGTCTATGACAGCCTGAAAAAGATTATTCCTGCAATTGATGCTTCGATGGCGCTAAGCAAAGGATTCATAAAATCGTCAGAGTTTCCGTTGCCGTTGGAGGATCTTCACTTCAGCACTTCCATTAATAATACCAGTGGCAACATGGCAGAAACCATGATTTCCATTAAGGATTTTGGTATGCTCATGGATGGTGAAAAATTTACAGCCGACCTGAAATTGCAAAACCTTAACGACTATACGTGGGATGCCAAAGTAAACGGTGGCCTTGACCTGGAGAAAATTACCAAAATATTTCCCTTAGAGGGGATGACACTCGCTGGCAAAGTAAAAGCCAACATCCAAACAAAAGGAAAATACTCCGATTTGGAAGCAAGCCGGTATGATCGTTTGCCCACCAGTGGTAATGCCTCTCTGAAGGACTTTAAATACAACGCAAGCGATCTACCTTATTCTGTCACCATGAGTCAGGCTGAGGCCACATTTGATCCCCAAAAAATAGAACTAAAAAACACAACGGGGACTATTGGTAAAAGTGATTTTGCCTTAACAGGAGCCATCAACAATTACATAGGCTATCTGTTTGGATCTAATGAAACGATTCGCGGGAATCTAACATTTAATTCTACCTTTTTAGATCTCAACGAGTTTATGACGGAAACCGAAGAAACAACAACGACTACTGATTCAGTCTCGTTGGGGGTTCTTGAAGTTCCTCAGAATATAAACTTTCTCCTTCATGCCAATGTTAAAACAACCAAGCTGATGGATTACACCATTACCAATGCGTTGGGTGATGTAATTGTAAAAGATGGAATTGCCAATTTAAGCGGGATTAGGTTTAATATGTTAGGTGGATCGTTTACCATTAACGGAACCTATAATACTCAAAACCTGGAACACCCCCTTTATGACATGGCTCTTAAAATTGAAAGTCTTTCTATTCAACAGGCGGCCAGTTCATTTTCCATAGTACAAACGTATGCGCCTATTGCCGGGCTAGTAAATGGAAGCTTTGGTACTGATTTTCAAATAAGCGGTGAATTGGGTCAGGATATGATGCCTAAGATGAACACAATAAATGCGGGTGGTTTAATTAAAATTGCGCAAGCCGCTTTAACACAATCGAAATTAATTTCTAGTGTTACGTCTTTGACAAAACTAGACGATGCCGATAATGTGACGCTTAAAGATGTATTAATGTCTGCCACTATTCGCGAGGGTAGGCTGAGCGTTAAACCCTTTGATGTAAAGTTTGGCAACTATGTTACCAATGTAAGTGGTAGCACAGGACTTGACGGCTCAATTGCCTACCAACTTAAAATGAATGTGCCTGCAGGAAAATTAGGTTCTCAGATGCAAGGGTTCGTTAACCAATATGCGGGCACCGCTAATCCTACCTCAGAGATACCGGTTACAATAGGCTTAGGCGGAACCTACAACGACCCGAAGCCAACCTTACTAATGCAGGAGCAAAAGCAACAAGCGAAAGAAGCTGTTACGGCTGCTGTCGAAGAAAAGGGTAAGCAGGCCGCTCAAGATGTTTTAGCTGGCAAAAAGCCTGAAGAGGCAATTAATAATTTGTTTAAAAAGGACACCACAAAAACAGCTGGAGCCACTAATGATTCTACTAAAACAGATCTAAAGCAAGAGACGCAAAAAGCGCTGGAAAATAAACTTCAAAACTTATTAAAGAAGAAGAAAAATAATTGAGCTACTTGATCTTTCGCAATTCTATTCCAGTAAAAAACCCATCCTTGATCAAGGCCATTAATTGATCGGTGTTCGGGTTAATCTGGTAGAAGGTATATTCGTTATTATCAAATTGCTTAACGGTCATCTTTCTGGAGATCTTTCGTAAAATTTCCTTTCGCTTCGAATCATCCTGAATATCAATCGCCATAAAATCAAGTGAGCCTGTTGATCTTTGTTTGATCACGCGTAGTACCCATTGATCCCCCTCCTTAAAATTTATGAAATAATAATTCTGATAGTATTTTACAACCAATGAATCACTCAGCCTGCCCTGGCCCAACCAGTCTGTATCCTCCTTATCCTTAAAATGATAGCCCCACGATTCTACGATGAGTGTATCCCCGGTCTCCCCGGTAGCCTTATCGCGGGTCGAGTACCTGGCCTGCAAAGCGGCCGGAATTTCCTTTAATGGTGATATACCCGCAGGCTGCGTTACCGGAAAGGTAACTTCCTTGCATGAATACAAAAGTAAAGACCAAACAATGGCAGGAATTATCAAACGCATCTCTCCAATACGATTTAAGCGTACACCAAGTTATCAAATTACTTTTAGTAACGTTTACGGGTTAAGGATATAAAGGTCTCCTTGCCGGGAATATTGTATTCTCAATCGGGGTATTCGAGCCATTACGTGTTCCATCAGGTTGTTTTTAGCGATGATTACTTCGGGTGGGTCTGCCGTGAAGGATTGGTCAATCAACACAACATTTTCAAAATCATCAGTCAGAGTAAATATCGGTTCGGAAAGCCGCCAATCGTAAAAATAAGAAGCGAATTGGTTTGTCTTAAATAATGCCCAATCAGACCCCAATACTAAAACTCTCTTTTCTTGAATCGGATTGGTAAAGTTTGACTCGATTGGAAACATCCGGCTATAATCTATTACTGAAATGCGGTTGTACCGTGCCAAATAACTTGATGCCGTAATACCCAAAATAAAAGTCCATAACATCATTTCGCCAATCCATTTGCGTCTGATCAGCAATAAGTAATGGCTGGTAAAATAAGAAAGCGGTGGAGCAAACGTGATTACCCGAGCGGGGGTCATCTTGCCCGACACAATTAATTCAATAACAGCAATCAGAAGCCACACAAACATGATTTGCAATAATTGCGATTGGTACTTGGTCAACCTGGCTTCGCGATTAAGCATCACCACGGAAAGAACTAAATAAGCGATTGGAATAAGTGAAAGGTAAACCAAGGATGAAAGAGACATCAGGTTTTCTGCTATCCATTCGCTGCCGTGATAAAAGTTTCTCCAAAGAGAACCGAAATTTCCTTTCACAAAATACCAAACCATCAGCAATAGATGCGGGAGCAGAAATCCGAAAATCAACAATAATCCTTTGCGCAGGGTAAGCCGGGTAAAAATTATCAGAATAATTATAACCCCTGGCAGATAGACAGCATAGCTCAGCACAAACAAGGAGGCAATACCTAAGTATACCCCCAGGTTTAACAAGATATTATCCTCCTGTATCCGGAACTCCACTTCTTTAAATAGATTGTTTAGAGAAAAGAGCAAGAAAGAAGATCCTAATAGTTCATTGGATAGCGAAAGCATGTCAAAAGAATAAAGACACAATACGCCAAAAATCAAAGCCGGCAAGTAGGTGCTTTCACTCTGCGCTTTATTGTTAATCAGTAAAATCGCGAAATATGACCCCTGAAAGAAGATGATACACAACGCTAAAATGTGCCTTGCTGTTAAGGATCGGCCAAATACCCATTCCACCAACCCAAAAAACCAGGCTGCCAAGGGTGGGCTATCCGTTACCAATTTACTGTACAAGGTCTTTCCATCATGGAGTGCTTCCCCTAAAACTATACTTTTAAGATCGCTCAATAGGATTCCGATCGGATCGATGAATAAGGCCATGCTGACGAGTATGAGTATTACCAGGATGCCAAGCAGCCGGTAAGGATCGTTCATACGGAAGAAGCGAAGTAGCACGATTGTTAAATTGTTGCGCAAATAAAATAAAAAAGTTGACAGTCTGGTCCTTTGCAAATGAGTGATGGCATCTTAGTATCTTTACATCATGAGCGGAACCGTAAGACAACAGAAGTATAGCAAGTTAATCTTAAAGGAACTAAGCGACATTTTTCAAAAAGACAAGCGGGGAATTTTAGGGAATGCGTTCATTACCATTGCCGATGTGCGCATGAGTCCAGATTTAAGTATAGCCAAGGTGTATTTAAGTATGACGTTGGCCAAAGATAAACAGGCGATTTTATCCAATATCGAATCTCACAAAAGTGAAATAAGAAAAGCGTTGGGTGACCGAATTCGCAATCAAGCCCGAATTATTCCAGCTCTGGTATTTTTTATTGACGAGATTGAAGAAAATGCACAGCGAATGGAAGATCTGATTAAGAATCTGAATATTCCGAAAGAATCCAAAGACGAATAAAACTGGTTTAACTTTCTCTCACCCATTTGAATCTTTCCCTTTTCATAGCGAGGCGTTATTTTTTTTCCAAGCGAAAAAAAAATTTCATTAATGTAATTTCATTACTGTCCATGATTGGGATCGCCTTTTCAACGGCTGCCCTAATCATCGTGCTTTCTGTTTTCAATGGATTAGAGGGATTGCTTCGTTCCCTTTATTCATCTTTCGACCCGGAAATAAAAATCGAATTAAAAAAGGGAAAATCTTTTGAGATCACACCAGAATTCGTTGCTAAACTTAAGGCAATTGAGGGTATTGGTATCGTAACCGAGGTTATCGAAGATTATGTATATGTTCGCTATCGCGAGGCTGACATAGTCGTTACAATGAAAGGGAGTAAGCGATAATTTCCTCGATCAACATCGCTTAGATAATCATCTTTCAGATGGCCGATTGGTACTAAAAGAGAATGGAATAGATTATGCCATTATTGGTCGGGGCGTTCAGTACGCATTGTCCGTTTCCGTAAGTGAAAATCTCCATCCGCTTCAGGTTTTCTATATAAAAAACATGAAAGCCTCGATGAACCCTTCTGAATTATATACCCGCAAAGCCCTTGAGCCGGGGGGCGTGTTTTCTATTGAAAAAAATTATGACGAAAACTTCATTTTTGTCCCCCTTCAATTTGCCGAAGACTTACTAAACTATGGAAACAAACGGACCTCTTTGGAAATACAGACTACACCAGATGCAGATCTAAAAGCAGTACAAAAAAATATTGCCTTGGCGGTAGGCGACAATTTCATAGTGCTTACTAACGAAGAGCAGCATCAGGATTTATATCGTCTTCTTAAAATTGAAAAACTATTCACCTTTGTTGCCCTCACTCTTCTTATCTTGGTAGCTTCCATCAACATTTTCTTTTCGCTTATGATGCTTGCACTGGATAAGAAAAAAGATATCTCCATTCTCTTTGCCATGGGCGGGCATACAAATCTGATTCGGAATATTTTTCTTAGCGAGGGTACTTTAATCGCCTTCGTAGGTGCCACCGCTGGGTTGGTTCTGGGTGGCGGCATTTGTTGGCTCCAGGATACCTTCGGCCTGGTTGGCATGGGCATGGAAAATGCCATAGTTTCCAGCTATCCTGTAAAAATGAAAATGGCTGATTTTTTACTCACTTCGCTGGTGATTGTTGGCATCACTATACTCGTTTCGTTTTATCCGGCCCGGCTTGCAGCGCGTTCATATTCCATCCAATCCCTGTAGAATGTAATTAACAGGCATGTTTTAGGCTCAAATTTTAAGAATTTATTGGCCTGATTTCCCTAATTTGCAATTCTGCTTACTCTGTAAACTGCCCAAAATGGTCCTTGACGGATCTTTTGAAAGTCTTGGGTATAAGGTCGGGTTGCAGATTAGGAACATAGCTATGAAAGTTTCGGCAGCCCAACCTTTTAAAATCATCTACTCGCTGTACCAGCACGAGTACCTGGGCTATAGCTTCGAATCCTTTATTGTTCATCTTGACGAAAAAGGAAAGCTTACTTACCAACATCAAAATATTTCGCACAAAAATGCCCGCGAGTTCTCCAAAGGACTTGATGACCGGGATTTTGAATTAATTGAAATGATGGACGGCATGGGGCAAGATGCCGTGCTAAGGCACTTCTCTAAAAAAATAATGAAGCCCGATGAATTCTTCAGTAAGGTGTTCAAAAAAGAGAAAGGCGACATTCTGCTTCAGGAACAGATTGAGGTATTCATGGAGAAGAGAAGGGCAGCGGTGCTTGAAAAGTTGAAAGGCAAGATGCTGTTCGAAATGGGCAACGATGGTGAACCTACCTGGCGACAAGTAGAGGTACAGGAGAAGCGCGCCAGTATTCAGTTTCATTTTCGTAGAAGTGAAGAAAACACAAACTACTATCCAACCATAACCTATGATGGCAAACGCCTGGATATTCCAAACCCAAGCGCCTATCTGGTATGTAAGCACCCTGCCTGGATGGTAATGAATGGAAAGTTGTATGGCTTTGAAAAAACGGTAGATGGAAAAAAATTGCTCCCCTTCTTAAGTAAGAAGCATGTTGTTATCCCAAAAAATTTAGAAGAAACATATTACAATCGATTCGTTGCGCCATTGATTGCCTCTTTCGATGACATTGAGGCGAATGGATTTGAGATCAACAAAAACGAATACGATCCGCATCCTATGCTTACTATTTCGGAGTTGCCGCCCGCAAACTCAAAAGAAGTAGCCACATTATTTGAGGCAACATCAGGCGAAGGCGCGAATAGCGATGAAGCTGGAAAAATCGTTTTTGACTTATCGTTTAAATATGGCAAACATCGCTTTCGCGGAGATGCTTTTGGACCTGTAAGTGTAACGGTAGAAAAAAAAGATAATGACTATGTGTTTCATCGTGTGAAAAGAAACACAGAGACCGAAAGAAGTACGCGCAAACGCTTATCAAGCTTGGGTTACCCTTGCGGGGATTTCGGGTTGCTGTAGAAAAAGCCCATGCCTTTTCGTGGCTTAACGAAAATCGTGTAAACCTACTTAATCTGGGTTTTGAAGTAAGTCAACCTGAAAATCGGGATAAGAAATATTTTGTTGGCAAGGCGGTGATAGAACTCGAGGTTAAAGAAAACATCGATTGGTTTGATATTCACGCTAAGATTCGTTTTGGTGAGTATGAAATCTCATTTAAAGAATTGCGCAAACTTATCCTGAAAAAGAAAGTTGAGTTCAAGTTACCCAATGGGGAGATCGCCATTATTCCGGAAGCATGGTTACAAAAATTTGGTGACTTGTTTGCCATGAGCGAAACACATGGCGATCATGAAAAGCCCGTTTTAAAAAAGCATCATATAAATCTATTGCGCGAACTGGAGGAGGGCAATCTGGCCAAGGTTCACATGAGCGAGCGGCTTCGCAATCGTCAATCGTTCAGCGGAATTAAAGACTATCCACTTCCTGAAAAATTTGAAGGCACACTTCGTCCTTAGCAAAAGGCAGGTTACAACTGGCTTCGCTTTTTAAACGAATTTCATTTAGGTGGATGTTTGGCCGATGATATGGGTCTAGGAAAAACTGTTCAAACTCTGGCGCTATTACAAGCGGAAAAAGAAAAAGGAAAAGCCGGCACCTCCTTGTTGATTATGCCTACCTCGCTGATTTATAATTGGGAAATGGAGGCGGCTAAGTTTACGCCAGAACTAAAAGTATTAACATACACAGGCACCCTGCGCAATAAGGACATCAGTCGGTTTAGTAAGTACGATGTTGTTTTAACATCGTATGGAATAACCCGATTAGATGTTGATCTATTCGAAAAATTCTATTTCAACTATATTATTCTTGACGAATCACAGGTAATTAAAAATCCAACCAGCAACATTGCCAAAGCTGTCATAGAACTTAAGTCGCGCTACAAGCTTACCCTAACCGGTACGCCACTTGAAAATAGCACATTGGATCTTTGGTCGCAGATGACGTTTATCAATCCCGGATTACTGGGCGGTCAAACATTCTTTAAGAATGAGTTTTTGATACCCATCGAGAAAAAGAATGACGAAGCGAAAACAAAAAAACTGAATGCGATTATTAAACCGTTCATGTTACGGAGGCTAAAGTCGCAGGTGGCGACCGATCTTCCAGAAAAAGTAGAAAACATCTACTACACCAACATGACAGTGGAACAAGAAAAGAAATACGAAGAAGCCAAGTCATTTTATCGTCATAAAATTCTGGATCAGATCGACAAAGAGGGCATCAATAACACGCGCATGATGATTTTGGAGGGGCTGACAAAACTTCGCCAGCTTTCCAACCACCCCAAAATGATTGACCCTAAGTATGAGGGCGATTCAGGAAAGCTAGAAGATGTTTCGCACATGCTGGAGAACGCTTTCTTAGAAGGACACAAGGTTTTAGTCTTTAGCCAGTTTGTTAAACATCTTGATATAATCAAAGATTTGCTGAAGAGTCGTAAAATTCCATTCGCTTATTTGGATGGCTCCAGCAACGATCGCAAAGAGCAAGTTGAAAAATTCAACAAAGATCAGAATCTAAAAGTGTTCCTAATTTCCATTAAGGCCGGTGGTTTAGGATTGAATCTTACCGAAGCCGATTATGTGTTCATTATGGATCCCTGGTGGAATCCGGCTGTAGAAGCGCAGGCTACCGACAGGGCACACCGAATTGGTCAAAAGAAAAAAGTATTCAGTTATAAATTTATAACGCGTAACACAGTAGAAGAAAAAATTCTACAATTGCAAAAACACAAACTCAAGCTTTCCGAAAATCTGATTCAAAGCGAAGAGAGCGCTATAAAGTCGCTTTCGCGCGAGGATATTGAAATGTTGCTCAACTAATCCATCTCCTCTCTTACCTTCCATCGGTTGTGAGACCAAAGCCAACCAGCAGGCTGTTGTTTAATTGTTCGCTCGGTTGCGCCAATGTAATCTTCAACAATTTGCTGGCTTTCCTTTTCATAAGGTGGGTTCGATACCACAAAACCTTCCGCTTCATAATAGCCGCGCCTAATCTTTTTAACACCAAAAAAAACTGCCGGGTATTGCGTTAAAGAAGCGAGCTGCCCTAATCCTAAATAAAAAGCCGAACGCTGATTTAGAAATTGTGTCCAGTATTTTTTGGTATTATGATGACCCGGAAATTGGTCGGCCATAATCGCGATTCCCCGGAGAATCTCTTTCCGTTTAATAGCTTCCCGCGCAACCTGCGACCGTTCAACCGGATAGGCCCCAAACCGGGTTCGACCCATTAAAGAAAATTCGTTGAATGTTTTACTGCTCTGCTGCTGATAAACAAAATCCACTCCAAGCGGCAAGTACAAACAACCCGATGTAAGTAACCATTCCCAGTTAAACTGATGCGAGGTTAATAGTAAGATCGATTGATTTTTATCCGAAAACTGATTGACTATTTCTGGGTTTCTGTAAACCATCCTTTTTTTCAATTCTTCATCAGAAATGGTAAGCAGCTTTATGGTTTCTACAGCATAGTCGCACAGGTTGTGATAGAAGTCCTTTTCAATTTGCTTCAACTCTTTATCCGATTTATCGGGAAAAGAATTTCGAAGGTTCTTTCGAACCATTCCTTTTCGGTAACTCAGTACATGGTAACTGATAGCAAAGAGAAAATCTGAAAAAGTGTAGAGAACCGAAAGCGGTAGCCGTGAAAGTAACCTAAGCAATACCATAACACACAAAAATAAAACAATGTTTTGATTACTTTTGCAGCACATTCAGACATGAAGGACAAGGTTGTTATTATCACGGGCGGATCATCAGGTATAGGCAAAGCACTTGCCGAATTGTTTGGTATGAAAGGTTCAAAAGTTTTAATTACCGGGCGTAATCAGCAGGAACTAGATAATGTTGTCAGTGAGTTTCAGAAAAGGAATTTAATTGTACACGGCTTTCAGGCTGATGTCAGTATCGAGCAAGACAACGAGGCAATGGCAAAGGAAGCCTTACGCCTATATGGGTCAATCGATATCCTTATCAACAATGCGGGCATCTCTATGCGAGCTTTATTTTCTGAGGTTGATCTGGATGTTGTGCGAAAGGTGATGGACATCAATTTTTTTGGTGTGCTCTACGCTACAAAATATTGCTTACCTGAAATCACAAAAAATAAAGGATCGGTAGTTGGGATTTCTTCCATTAATGGTTTTATCGGATTGCCAGGTCGTACCGGGTACTCTGCCTCCAAATTTGCTCTCAACGGATTTTTAGAAGTATTAAGAATTGAGTTATTAAAAACGGGTGTTCATGTGCTTACGGCCTGCCCGGGCTTTACTGCATCCAACATTCGGAAGCGCGCATTAAACAAAGATGGCCAGGCGCAAGGTGAATCTCCACGCGTGGAAGAAAAGATGATGTCGGCAGAAGCATGTGCCCAACATGTTTATAAAGCCATCGTAAAACGCAAGCGTACTTTAATTCTTACCAGCCAGGGGCGGTTGGCCATTTGGCTTAACAAGTGGTGGCCGTGGTTGGCCGATCGTCTTGTTTTTTATGTAATGGCCAAGGAAACAGATGCGCCTATAAAGTAAATCAGGTTTTGCTTATAAAGACCATTTTAATGTTGTCGGCCTTATTCATTCCCTTATAAAAATCAATCAATTGATTGTAGGAATCGGCCGGGTACTCCCCTTTATTCATTTTTACTTTACGCACGTAAAGAAGGCTGCCCTGATCTATTTTAAAACTCGACTCGTATTCGCCAAACACAGACTTCATCCTTACGGGCTCGGGTAAAAACTCAGGATATATATCTTCCGGTAAGGCATATCTAATCGTATCAATATCTGTATAAGCCATTCTTCGCACAACGTTCGTTTTTCTTTCTGTAATTTTTTCCGGAACAAACGTTGATCGGTTCATCAAATTAGGAGTAACAAAGATTCTTTTACCGCTTACCGTAGCAAATCGGTTTAGTGTCAGATTAAACTCCACCGCGGCAGAGGGTAGTTTATCCTTCCTGTTTTCCATAGAAAATGAGTTAATATCAAAACTTGGAATTTGGGTATTGTTTTGAATCCATTTCTTCTGGTCTTCCGGCCTATCGCCCAATACAGAATTAAGATGATCATTCTCATATTGTAACCCTGCATAAACAGTTTTTACTTTTGCTTTTGCATTGCCTTGTTTATCGATTTGTACTTCGGCTACTCGTATTTGTGTATTTTGAGACGCGGTATAGGTGGGAGTCTTTATTATTTTGGCGCCATCCTCGGTTATCATTAAGGCTCTTCGATCGCCCGTAAATCTTCCTAAATATCCAAAAGGATTTACCTGGCTGGTACATTCCAACCAAAGAGTATCTCGCTCAGAAGGAACGGCTACAATTACGTGATTAAATTGAGAGCTTGGAAAATCCGTTATCATCCCCGGTTCGTGTTCTCCTGCATTAATCAGTGTATAATTTGCTTTGATCCCCGCAACTTCCAACATGGCTACCGCATAATTAGAAAGCGCCTTACAATCACCATAACCAGTTTTATCAACCACCGTTGCTTCAAAGGGTTGAAAGCCACCAATGCCTAATTGAATACTCACATAACGGGTTTTATCCTGAAGGTATTGATAGACTGCTTTAACTTTTTCTTCACGAGAGTTTAATGAGGCTGTTAAGGCTTTAATTTTATGACGGGTTTCTTCCGGCAATACATCCCGGCCCTTGTTGAGCGAACCAATCCATTTACCAAACTGATCCCATGAGTTCATCATCCCTTCATACCCCTCGTATGAAAACTGAGAGGGCGCTGCCAGAATGTGAGGAATTAGTTGGCTCTTAAAGGGCCCATAGGGTTCGAAGGTAAGCGGCTTAACATTCTCAAAGTTCCAGGAAACTGTTTTAATACCATTGAGATCACTTATAACCGGATCTTGATGAATATTTAAAGCTTTATATCTCGGGGCGAGATTAAATGGAAAGTGTAGTGTGTATGATGATTTTTCCACCGCTACTTTCTCAGCCGCCAATATTGTAAAGGTTGGAATCTGAAAAAGATATTTGTACTCTAACTCATATTCAAACTCAACTGTATAGGGATACGTGCCTTGCGACATTTCCGCTGCCTTCAACCGATTATCGCTGTAGAGACTAAATCCATCATAGGCGCTTTGATCGTAAATTTCTGAGTTCTTAAGCTTCTTAATTACATTCCCCACCGCATCATAGGCCGTTGCCTTAAAGTAGTTAACTTTTACCAGCTTGTCATAGCCTATCACTTCACTGGCATACCGCTTGCCGCGTTCATTCAAAATGGTATAAACTTCATACACCGTAAGTGTGGCCTGGCTTTTAGAAATTATTGTGAATGTAGTGCGTTCTTGCCTCACCACTACATCCACTCCTTCGAGTAAGTTTGCCGATATAGCGCTTACCGGATACTTTGGATCTGCTGCGTTTGCATACTGTATAAACAAACTAAAAATCAGTGTGAAAAATATTTTCATAAAAGATTTGACTGCTATTTCCTTTTTAAAACAATTTGCTCTGCCTGTTTGGCCACCACCTGATTATAAAATTCGCGAAGATTAGGATACTCTGGTTGTGTGAAAATACTTTTGTTAATTGTGAAGTTACTGATAATGCTAAGCGTGCTTCCTGTCTGTGTAACGCTATAGGTATACTTTCCTGCATTAGCAGGCAGAGCCATGGCTTTAGATTTTGGCAGTTCATCAACCACGTAACCCTCGGGTATTAAAATTTTACACATGTACGTGCGCTCAAACGGACTTGTATAGTTAACAGGATACTCTCTATTTTCAAGCTTAAATGGATTCTCTTCTATGCGTTCCAATAACAAGGGGTTTAAATATATAACATCCCCTGCCGAAGTAATCTGCTCACTCATAACCAGCTCGTAGGTTTCCTTCATGGGCAAATGAATGTCCTTAACATTGGTGATTTCTTTTTGAGTTATTTCCCACGAATTACCGCCAACAAAATCCTTCACGTATTCTTTCTCTTCTTCAGTCAAGTATCGCTTTCTGCTGGCCAGGCCATCATAGCCTCCTCGTTCAATGATAAGCTTGCCATTAAGTTCACCCGATGCCACGAGGGCGAGGTCAACATTCATCACTGTTCTTGATTTAGTTGCTGTTTGTAGATTTAACCATTGAAATCCTTCTTTAGAGATTGCCAACCCATTCCCATTCAGGCATCGCTCGGGCAACATACCAATCGGCAGAAGTTTTTCCGTTGCGTCTAGTAAGTAAATCTTATCACCAATACTTGCCGCGCATATTACATAATTGAATTGTGATGATATGGGAGTGTTTTCGCGAACAAAACCATGGTCGCGTGTGCTTAGTAAAACGGGCCTTACCTTTATGTTTGCTTTGTCTAACATAGAAGCAAATAACAGATTTATCTCAGCCGAATTACCCTTTTTATCCTCTAACACTTTCTTCAAAGGCTTTGTTGTAAACCTGCGGCTATTCTCATCCCAAGAGACATTTTGTTTTAAATAGTTTCCAACTGCCTGCACCTTGTCTTCGGGAGTTGCGGTTCCTGCTGTGACCTCCTCAACGATTTTCTTAAGAAAGCCATTACCACTAACTTCTTCTCCAAAATCGGCACTTTCAGCATATTGCTTGTTAATGTCTGCCCAACTGCCCATGTACGTTTTAATTGGTTGATTCGGGTATGAGGTGTAGGCTAATTCAAAATTAATTTTAGAAATATAATCGCGGTATGTGGTAATAAAGGGCTCCGGTTTAAAGGCGGGTATATCATTAGCCGCCCAACGAAAGCGGGTTTCCTGAAAGTCAATTCGATCTTGACTAAAAGTGGTTTGCGTTGCTCCTGCTCCATTATTCGATCGCTCTTTTGAAGTAATGTTTAACGTTGCCGCTGATTTTGTCTGATCATTAATGCTCAGCACTACATATCCTTGCATGTACTTATCATAGCTGAAATACTCAGGTATTCGCGCACGGTACTCACTCCAAACGGCAGGTATGGTTCGCTGAAACTCCCAGTCCTGAAGAATAAACAAGAAGTCCGAGGTTACCTTATAGGTAATCTCTACCACAGAGCCCACCCTTACATTCGGAAACGTAACTTTTGTATAATCAACATTGGCATCGATTTTCTCCGTAAAGATTGCATCGTTTTTAAGTTTGGTCTCTGAAATTTTCCCGTTCTCTAAATTGTATGTTATCGCTTTAAGGTTGGTAATTTTTTCATTATCACTTCCGTCATGATAAAGTGGAATACTTAAGTTTGCCCAATCCAATCCTTCTTTTGAAAGTATTTTAATGCGAGTAAGTCGTTCGAAATGCAATTCGAAGCCGCTTGATTGATTGTATTCAATTATTGTTTCGCCATAGTCCATTAATACAACGGCTGCTGCCGATGAGTCTTTCGCATAGCGTGTCATTTTAAGGTCTTCGATGGAAACTTCTCCGAATTTTGTGGGTGGTTTTTGAGCGCATAAACAAAAAGGAGACAAGCAAAAGAGCGCAACTATTAGACAGCCTTTCATAGAGTTTGGTATTAGTGAAATAAATATATTATTTGGTTGGATAACTTAAAGGATCATGTAAGATTCCCTTACTTTTGTCAACTTATTTAAAACCCGGTGGCCAAATCCAAAACTCTTTTCTTCTGCCAAAGCTGTGGGTACGAATCTGCAAAGTGGATCGGGAAGTGCCCGTCTTGCGAGTCCTGGAATAGTTTTGTGGAGGAGGTCGTTTCAAAAACTGAATCTGACAAAAACGAGTGGCGGCAGGATTCAAAAAGTCGCATTAGTAAACCCAAAACACTCAATGAAATTGAGTCGACCGGAGAAATACGAATTGCCACTCCCGACCAGGAACTGAATCGGGTATTGGGTGGGGGCATTGTGCCCGGTTCGCTGATCTTGATTGGAGGCGAACCCGGCATTGGTAAATCTACTTTAATGCTCCAACTGGGTTTGTCCTTACAGAAAGCAAAAATCCTTTACGTCTCAGGTGAAGAAAGTGAGCAGCAGATAAAGATGCGGGCCGAGCGCTTATCGACAAAACCAACTGGAAGTTTTGAGAATTTTTATATGCTGGCTGAAACGGCTACAAAAAATATCTTTCAGGCCATTGAAGCCGTACAACCCAGCCTGGTCATTATTGATTCCATTCAAACATTACATTCACATATACTCGATTCCACTGCGGGCAGTATTGGTCAGGTTCGGCAAACGGCTGGTGAATTGATGAAGTTTGCCAAAGAAACCAATACCCCTGTTTTCTTAGTCGGTCATATTACCAAAGATGGCATGTTGGCTGGACCAAAAGTCTTAGAACACATGGTTGATACCGTACTGCAGTTTGAAGGCGATCGTCATCTAGCGTATCGGATTTTACGCACAACAAAAAATCGTTTCGGGTCAACTTCCGAAATTGGTATTTATGAAATGCTAGGTAATGGCTTGCGCGAAGTATCCAATCCTTCCGAAATCTTAATCTCACAAAAAGATGGGCAACTTAGTGGCGCAACCATTGGCGCAACCATTGAAGGCAATCGACCATTGCTAATTGAGATTCAATCTTTAGTGAGTCCGGCATCGTATGGTACGCCACAACGAACACCAACGGGCTTCGATCAGAAAAGATTGAACATGTTGCTGGCGGTGTTAGAAAAACGCTGTGGTTTCCGCATGGGCACACAAGATGTTTTTGTAAACATGGCCGGTGGAATTTATGTAGAAGATCCGGCTATCGATTTGGCGCTTTGTATCTCCATCATTTCATCGATGGAAGAAATTTCGGTGAGCGATAAAACTTGTTTTGCGGCAGAGGTTGGTTTAGGTGGCGAGCTTCGCGCTGTAAACAGAATTGATCAACGAATTTCAGAAGCTGAAAAATTAGGTTTCGAAAAAATCTATATTTCTAAGTACAGCAAGAAATCATTAGATCTTACCAAAACTAAAATTGTTGTGAAGTCTTTCGGAAAACTTCAGGAAGTATTTCAGGATTTGTTCAAGTAATCATGGAATCATTCTTTACAAACACCCTTGGCCTTTCAGGCGATATGTTCAGTTTTCTCATCCTGCCGCTGCTCATTTTTTTTGCACGGATCTGCGATGTTTCCATCAACACCATTCGCATTATTTATATGTTAGGTGGGCGCAGGTTTACTGCAACCTTGCTTGGTTTCTTTGAAGCCTTTATCTGGCTACTGGTTATTCGAGAAGTTTTTAAACATCTGGATAACTGGATGTGTTATGTGGCTTACCCTGCCGGCTTTGCCTGTGGCATTTTTGTAGGGATGATTATTGAAGAAAAAATCGCCTATGGAAAAGTGATTGTGCGGATAATTACGAGAAAAGACGTGACGGGATTAATTGGTTATTTAAATCTTCAAAATTTTCGATTTACGAAAGTGAATGCCGAAGGTCCTGATGGAAATGAGAATCTTGTCTTTACAGTTGTAGATCGCGATCGGTTAGATGACCTTTTACATAAACTGAAGGACGTTATCCCCACTGCGTTTTATACCGTGGAGCGGGTGAAGACCGCTGCAGAAAGCGGAGCTATTCCTGAAGAGCGTGGTGGACTTAGAATTTTTACCTGGCTAAGGGGTATTACGCGCAACTAAAGCCTGTCTTGCAATCCGCCTGTATGAACGATAAGGAGAGTTGATCCGCGTTTAAAGAATCCCTGCTTCACCAAATCAAAAATTCCAAACATCATTTTAGCTGTGTAGATTGGGTCCAATGGAATGTTGTGTGCTCGCTCAAACTGTTCCATAAAATCAGTTAGCTCTTTCGTTGATTTCGCATAGCCACCAAAATGATAATCATACATGAGTTGCCAATTCTCTTTATCGGTATAGGTTCGGATTTCTCTTTCCAAAAACTGTGCACCTTTCAACGCGGGAAATCCTATAATCTTTTTTTCAGCATCTAACCCAGAAATTATTCCGGCTATTGTGCCGCCTGTTCCTACGGGTAAGGATAAATAGTCGAACTTCAATTCGCGCAAAAGCGAATTGGCAAATTCCGCTACACCTTTTACCGCCAGTTCATTGGTTCCGCCTTCCGGGATTAAATAAAAATCCCCAAACAAGTCAGTTAACTTTTTCTGAAAATCCGGTTCCGTTTTCTTTCTATAATCTTCGCGGGTCACGTAGTGCAACTGCATTCCTTTCCCTTTGGCGAAAGCAAGAGTAGAATTTAATGGCAAGGTTTCTTCACCCCGAATAATGCCAACTAACTCAAATCCTAACTCATTGGCCGTTGCTGCAGTGGCATAAATATGATTTGAATACGCACCTCCAAAAGTCAACAGCCTCTTCTTACCAAGCCTTGCGGCCTCCACAAGATTATACTTCAGCTTCCACCACTTGTTACCTGAAACTAAAGGATGGTTTAAGTATTCACACTTTATCAAGAGCCTTATGCTGGCTTCCTCCAATAAAGAATCTCTCAACTCGGTTATTGGGGCTTGATTATAGGTCAGGGCTTTCAAAACACACTATTTAGTTATCAAAAAGATTTATTTTAGCCTCTATTCACACAAATGCTAAATAATTTAGTATTGTTGCCGGATGGATCAAGAGTATTTTAAAGGTCGTGGCGCTCAAATCAAAACCGGAAATAAATTTCTCAAAGCCCGGTATGTAACGGATCATATTGAAGGTCTTGATGAGCCCCTCTTTGAATCTCCGCATACCCAAATCTTTTTCGAAACTCCGAAAAAGATTGTTAACAAAGTAACAAGCCCCGACCTAAGCATGATGTACTCCATGAATCCATATCAGGGTTGCGAGCATGGATGCATCTATTGCTATGCGCGCAACACCCATGAATATTATGGCTTTAGTGCCGGGCTTGATTTTGAAAGTAAAATAATTGTTAAGAAAAATGCGGCCACGTTGTTAGAGCGACATCTATTAAATAAAAATTGGCATGCGGCCCCACTCATGTTGAGCGGAAACACAGACTGCTATCAACCGCAGGAAAAGAAATTTGAGATCACGCGAAAGATGTTAAAGGTGTTAGCCAACTATCGCCATCCCGTTGGGTTGATCACTAAAAACAGTTTAATCCTCCGCGATCTGGATTTGCTAACCGACCTGGCTAAAGATAATCTGGTACACGTTTATCTTTCAATCACCACGCTGAATGAAGATTTAAGGCGAGTTCTTGAACCCCGAACAGCAAGCGCTATAAAAAGATTAAAAACAATTGAAGCGCTGGCCAAAGCGGGTGTGCCAACCGGAGTAATGAATGCGCCCATTATTCCAGGATTAAATCATCACGAAATACCAGCAGTACTTAAAGCTGCTGCTGATCATGGAGCACTTGCTTGTGGTATGACTGTCGTTCGATTGAATGGTTCGATTGGAAAAATTTTCGAAGACTGGCTCAGGAAAAATTTTCCAGATCGGTTTGATAAGGTATGGAATCAAATCTGCTCGTTTCATGGAGGAGATGTTAATGATTCACAATTTGGAAGACGCATGTCGGGTGAAGGAAATATTGCCAATGCTATTCATCAATTATATCGTGTAGCAAAGAAGAAGTATTTTTCTGAAAAAAAACTTGTCCCCTATGATCTTACCAAATTCAGAAAGGGTGGAAATCTTTCTTTGTTCTAAGTGGATTTGACAAGATAGAATTAGAAAGCTAACAAAAGTCATTGTTTTCAAAAAAGATAGTTTAGTAATTTGCTGCTGGATTCAAGATTGGATTAAATCCTTTTTCTTTGTCACTAGAGTCGTTACCTTTGAAACAATAATGCTACGCTTCTGCGCAATCGGCCTGTTTCTCATTTATCTGGTTTCGTTTACCGAATTTAAAGAGGTATTACGTTTGCCCTTGCTCGTGCAACATTATGCAGAACATAAAGATCAAGTTGCTGAAATGTCTTTCCTGGAATTTCTGGTCATGCATTATAAAACAGATGAAGCACATGATGATCGGGACAATCGACTGCCATTCAAAGATTCCAGCCATTCTTTCATCGGTCAACTTGTTGTGCTTCCCATTCAAAAAATATCCTTAGCAGAACAAATAGAAACAACTGAAACATCTTATCAGTTCTTTTATTTTCAACACGAACCTAAGTTGATTACGGCTGATATTTTTCAGCCCCCTAAAGTCTAACAACCCTACCTTAGCATGTATGGCATAGCACGCGCGCGCATGCTATTATCTTCATGTGTCTACTAATACCTTCGAAAAAAGTGACATCACTTTCGATTGCTTATATCATTTATAACACTCAGCAACAATGCTAACCAGAATCATAGAGTTTTCAGTAAGACAGAAATTAATTATTGGGTTAATGGTAATCGGACTCATTGGGTATGGAGCCTATGAATTTACACGACTGCCCATTGATGCTGTCCCTGATATCACGAACAATCAGGTACAGGTAATCACGATTATTCCTTCCTTAGGCGCAGCCGACATTGAACGCCTTATTACATTCCCGATTGAACAGGCAAACAGCAACATTCATGGCCTTCTTGAAATCAGGAGTTTTTCGCGATTCGGATTATCCCTTGTGACCATCGTATTTGATGACAATACCGATGTCTATTGGGCCCGTCAGCAAGTGACGGAACGATTGCAGATAGCAAAGATCAAATCCCCAAAGGCTTGGGGACACCGGTATTAGCCCCGGTAACAACGGGGTTGGGTGAAATCTATCAATATGTGGTCAAAGCAAAGAAAGGATATGAAGACCGCTACGATATCACGGAGTTGCGCACAATTCAGGACTGGATCGTAAGAAGGCAGCTCTTACGGGTGTCAGGTGTGGCCGATGTGAGCAGCTTGGGGGGTAAACTGAAGCAATACGAGATTGCGATTGATCCCAATAAATTGAAATCCTACGGACTTACCGTGAGTGATGTGTTCAGTGCCCTGGAGAACAATAACCAAAATACCGGGGGAGCTTATATCGAACGACAGACAACCGTATTATACATTCGAAGCGAAGGATTGATTGGTGATATCGGTGACATCAACAGTATTGCGGTTAAAAACACGGAGAATGGAACGCCATTATTTATAAAAGATGTAGCCGAAGTGAGAATAGGCAGTGCCATTCGCTATGGAGCGATGACCTATAATGGGGAGGGTGAAGTGGCTGGTGCCGTAGTGATGATGTTGAAAGGTGCCAATAGCAGTCTCGTTATTAAAGATGTCAAAGATAAAATTGAGCAAATCAAAAAGATTTTACCCGAAGGCGTAGAGATAGAGCCCTTTCTAGATAGAACCAAAATGGTAAGCCATGCCATTGGCACTGTTGAGAAAAATTTAATGGAGGGAGCCTTGATTGTAGTTTTTGTTCTTGTCTTGTTTCTTGGAAATTTCCGCGCTGGTTTTTTAGTGGCCTCCGTTATTCCGCTCGCTATGCTTTTTGCTGTGATTATGATGAACCTGTTTGGCGTAAGCGGAAACCTGATGAGTTTGGGTGCTTTGGATTTTGGATTGATTGTAGACGGGGCCGTAATTATCGTGGAGGCTGTGATGCATCAGTTGACCCATGGCAAAAGGTTCAAGTCGCTCAATGCGATAAATCAAAACGAAATGGATGGAGAGGTAATTCATTCGGCAGGGAGGATGATGAATAGTGCTGTGTTTGGTCAAATCATAATCCTGATCGTGTACCTACCTATCTTCAGCTTGCAGGGCATTGAAGGAAAAATGTTTAAGCCAATGGCTCAAACCGTTGCCTTTGCTTTATTGGGGGCTTTCATTCTTTCCCTTACCTATATTCCCATGATGAGCTCTGTTTTTCTAAGTAAGAAAGTTAAACACTCGAAAAATCTTTCCGATAAAATGATGGAAAAGATTGAACGCCTTTACGAGATCGCACTACAAAAAGTTTTAGGTTTCCCTAAAACAGTAATCGTGTCTGTTCTTGCATTGTTTTTCGCTGCCTTAATAACGCTTTCTTTTCTTGGGGGTGAATTTATTCCTGCACTCGAAGAAGGTGACTTTGCCGTTGACACCCGGGTTCTCACAGGAAGTAATCTCAATGTTTCTATTGAGGCTACTCTGAAAGGAGAAAAAATACTCCTCGAAAATTTTCCTGAAGTAATAAAGGTGGTGGGCAAAATAGGAAGTGGTGAAGTGCCCACCGACCCCATGCCGATTGAGGCCAGTGACATGATGGTTATCCTGAAAGATAAAAGTGAATGGACTTCGGCAACCAACTTCAATGAACTTGCTGAAAAAATGGGTAAAGCATTAGAGGCTATACCCGGGGTCACCTTTGGCTTTCAATATCCCGTACAGATGCGTTTTAATGAGTTGATGACCGGGGCGAGGCAAGATGTGGTTTGCAAAATTTTTGGTGAAAATCTGGACACACTCGCACACTATGCAAACAAATTAGGCAACGTGATAAATACGGTTGACGGAAGTGCAAACTTATATGTGGAAGCTGTGGGAGGCATGCCACAAATCGTTATAAAATATAATCGGGCAGCGATAGCTCAATACGGTTTGAATATTTCTGAGATCAATAGAATTGTCAACACAGCATTTGCCGGTCAAAGCGCTGGGCAAGTGTATGAGGAGGAAAAAAGATTCGATCTGGTTGTACGCATGGTGGGTGAGCAACGAAAAATATCAGTGATGTTCAGAATTTATTAATTCCATCTCCACAGGGAAATCAAATACCCCTAAATCAATTAGCCGAAGTTGAAATTAAAGAAGGTCCTAATCAAATCCAGCGTGAGGATGCCAAACGCAGAATCATCATTGGCTTTAATGTGCGTGGCCGGGATGTTCAAACCATTGTGACAGAGCTTCAGCAAAAGGTAGATGAGCAAATAAAATTTCCGGTCGGTTATTATGTAACCTATGGCGGAGCGTTTGAAAATCTTAATGCTGCCAAGAAAAGATTGAGTATTGCGGTTCCGATATCGCTGTTATTGATTTTCGTTATGCTCTACTTTGCTTTTAAATCTGTCAAACATGGCCTGCTGATTTATTCTGCTATCCCACTTTCCGCTATCGGAGGTATCTTTGCTCTCGCAACACGAGGTATGCCATTTAGTATTAGTGCCGGAGTTGGCTTTATCGCCTTATTTGGTGTGGCCGTGTTGAATGGAATTGTTTTGGTTGCCGAATTCAATCGCCTGAAAACGGATGGTCAACTCAACCTCTATCACATTGTGATATCGGGAACAAAACTAAGGCTACGTCCTGTACTCATGACCGCGTTGGTTGCATCTCTGGGCTTCATGACAATTGCTTTGAGTAATGGTGCTGGTGCCGAAGTTCAGCGGCCATTGGCCACCGTTGTAATCGGTGGTTTGCTGATTGCCACGTTCCTTACGCTATTTGTTCTGCCTGTGTTATACATCATATTTGAAACTAAACTCGGAAAGAAAAAAAGAATAATGCCGATCGCAGGTTTATTAGTATTTGCTCTTCTGGCCGCGGGAGTTCCCGCAGCAAATGCACAAACACTTATTACCGCTCAGGCCGCCATTGATACTGCTTTAGTCAATAACTTATTGGTTAAGAATGAACGTTTAAAAGCCGAATATCAACAATTGTTGATCAAATCTGGTGCGAACCTTCCTCAAACTACAATAATTGGTGAGTATGGTCAGATTAATAGTAGTTTTTCAGATAATCGATTCGTGATCAACCAGAACATCAACTTCCCCTCTGTGTATTCTAATCAAAAATCGGTGTTAAGAGAAGAGTGGAGAAGCAGCATGTTGAACGTAGCATTGAAAGAGGTGGATCTGAAGCGGCAAGTGTCGCAAGTCTATTATATGTTTACCTATCTGCAACAAAAGAAAACCCTCCTACAACAAAATGATAGTTTGTATGGTGAGTTTTTGAATAAGGCTAATTTGAGGTTTAAGGTGGGAGAGAGCAACATTCTTGAAAAGACTACCGCTGAAACGCAACGGGGACAAATTGCTTTGCAACTCAATCTACTCAATACCGATCTGGATTTATTGCAGGCTCAGTTTCAACTCTTATTAAATACAACAACTTTCCTCGTGCCACAAGAGGGTGATTTTAAAATGAGTAGACTTGAAATGATTGATACAGCCTCTGTATCACAACATCCTACCATTCAATTATTGCAACAACAGAAACAGATCTAAATCAGGAACACACAGTTGGAAAAATCAAGACTACTCCCCGATCTCTCCTTTGCATATAACAATATGTCCATGCGGGGTACGGGTGCAGACAATGTATTTTATGATGGTTCAGCCCGGTTTCAGTCGGGTCAGATTGGCCTGGGTATTCCGCTATTCTATGGATCACAAAAAGCAAGAATCAATGCCTCAAAATCTATTCAGAAAATAACGGAAACAAATTACCTGGTCGGATTGCAACAGTTCAATAACGAATACCAAAAAGCCATTTCACAATACCTGAACCTCTCAAAGTCGGTTGACTATTACGAACAAACCGGCTTAACAAACGCCAGGCTTATCAGCGACACCGCCAATAAACAATTTGCCAATGGTGGAATTAACTACCTCGAGTGGGTGATGCTTACTAATCAAGCTATCTCTCTTCGAAACGAATATTTGATTGCGGTAAACAATCTAAACGAAAGCATTATTCAACTCAATTACTTCATTTATAAATAAAGAGACTCTTCATGAAAAATATCCTTCCTACATATACGATTCTCATATCCCGCTACATGGTAAAGTCCATTCTTGCGATTTGTGTTGTGGCGACAGTCATCTCATGCGGCTCTAAAAATGAAACGCCCGCCAGTGCTGATTCTACTCATGTTGAAAACTCTGTTACGCTTTCTGCCGCTCAACTTAAAAATTCTGGGATTGTAATCGGTAAAATTGAGCAAAAGTCGATCTCGAGTGTACTAAAAGTAAACGGTCGCATTGATGTGCCTCCTCAAAATATAATTTCGGTTAGCGTACCGATGGGCGGCTATCTGAAATATACCAAACTGCTGCCTGGCATGCACCTAAGTAAAGGTGAGGTGATTGCTATTATGGAAGATCAGCAATATATTCAGTTACAGCAAGACTTTTTAACTGCCAAAGCACGATTGATCTTTACAGCTAACGAATACAATCGGCAAAAAGAATTAAATCAAAGCAAAGCCAGCAGCGACAAGGTTTTTCAACAAACGGAAGTTGATTACACAACTGAAAAAATCAATGTGAAATCATTGGCCGAACGACTTAAACTAATTGGAATTAATCCGGACAAACTGGATGAAAATACCATTTCGAAGAGTATCAATATTTATTCACCCATTGATGGATATGTTTCGAAGGTGAACGTGAATATTGGCAAGTTTACCCAGCCCAGCGAAGTGCTCTTTGAGCTGATTAATCCGACTGACATCCATCTTGCCTTAACCATTTTTGAAAAGGATTTAAGCAAACTCTCGATCGGCCAAAAATTATTTGCTTATACCAATAGCCAACCGGAAAAAAATATGAATGTGAAATTATTCTGATCGGCAAGAATCTATCCACGGAAAGAAGCACTGAAGTTCATTCTCATTTTGAAAATTATGATAAGAGCCTCATACCGGGCATGTACATGAATGCCGAAATTGAAATACAAAACAATACGGTATATGCTCTTCCAGAAGAAGCCATTGTGCGGTTTGAAAATAATCAATATGTTTTTTTGGCCGAAACGGATACCCGGTTCACTATTCAGGAAATTAAGACGGGTGATGTAGAAAAAGGTTTTGTAGAGATTATTTCCGGTGTCGGTTTAACCGATAAAAAGATTGTGATTAAAGGTGCTTACAATCTTCTTATGGCCATGAAAAATAAGGTGGAAGAATAAAAAGAGTATTCAATACATAAACAATAATAATTTCGTCTGCTTTTTTGCCGGATCTTTAATTTCATTTCTGATTGAAATATCTGTTGGTCTTTTTTAATGATCTGCCTTTGAGAGATGTTCTCATCTATGGTCTTGGCTTTTTGGCTCAATCTCTTTTTGGCGCCCGCATAATCGTTCAGTGGTATAAGTCAGAACGAGAAGGGCGAGTGGTTTCACCAACGTTGTTTTGGATCTTTAGCCTTTGCGGATCTTTTCTTTTTCTTATTTATGGCTTGTTAAGAAAAGACCCCGTTATTCTCCTTGGTCAAACGCTTTCGTTTTATATCTACATCCGCAACCTGCAGCTAAAAAAATTCTGGACAAAAATTCCGTTGGCCTGGCGCGTGATTATCACTCCGCTCCCATTCATTCTTTACCTCGTCATGATTATAACGACACCCGACTCGTTTCAAGACATCTTTAAGAACCTAAATTACACCGACTCGGTATTGGTGATTGGCGGTGTTGGCCAATTGCTTCTCAATCTTCGGTACCTTTATCAGTGGTATTACTCCGAACAAGCAAATGAGTCTTTGTTGCCTCTGGGGTTTTGGCTCATCAGTGCGGTTGCTTCGGTAATGGTTGTTTACTATGGATTTAATCGCCTTGACCCCGTTCTGCTGACGGCACAAAGCATGGGTTTTGTAGCATATCTAAGAAATATTTACTTATCGTTGTTTGGTCGTTTTAAAACTACCGCTTCAAAATAAGGTAACACTGATCTGAATTTGTCCCTCATGACGTCTACGTATTTCAAACGTATTGTACAAAGCGAAGTGCAAGAGTATCTGGTCAATCGCGAGGATTCAGATGAAAAAGATTTAGTACTCCAACACAAAAAGGTGCTGGGGATACCGATAGCACTACTTGCGCAGCAAATTTCAGGCAGAAGAAAAGCCAAATCAAAACTTGCCCTCTGGTACAAAACAAAGGGTATTGTTTACCCGCCATCAGTAAATATTGAACAGTGTTCTTCTGAAGCGACCGCCCGATTTAAAACGCGAATAGCCCAAAGCATTTTATCCGATTCGCAAAATCCAACTATTGCTGATCTAACCGGAGGATTTGGTGTTGATAGTTATTTCTTTTCATTGGTGTTTGATTCCGTTCATTATGTGGAGCCGAATGACGATCTCTTTCAGATTGTTTCTGCGAACCATCGAACGCTACAAGCAAAATCCATTGTTCACCATCAAACCACGGCCGAAGATTTTATAGCGACCCGCACGAAGGTTGATCTTGTCTATAGATCCCAGTCGCAGGGACAGTAACTCACGCAAAGTATTCAGACTTGCCGATTGCACACCTGATATAAGTTCATTGCAAGAGACCATTTTTGAGCATTCCCGGTTTTTACTTGTTAAGGCTTCGCCCTTGCTTGACATACAACAAGGCCTACGGGAGCTTACTCATACTAAAAAAGTATTTGTTGTGTCCGTTAACAACGAATGCAAAGAGTTGCTTTTTTTATGCGAGAAAAACTACACGGGCCATGTGCAAATTGAGGCTGTTGATCTTTTTGTAAATGGCGATCTTAAAAACGTCTTATCTTTTCTCCAAGAGGAAGAGAAAAATGCCATCAGCGTGCTGGGAGAAGCCGCTGAATATTTATACTGAGCCGAACGCATCAATCCTGAAAGCAGGAGCCTTTAAATTGATTTCTGAAAATTTCAGTTGGTCAAACTTGCACCCAACACCCATCTATACACATCCTCTCTACTAATAAAGGATTTCCCCGGCGGGTTTTTCAGATTGAAGTTCTCGATCCCGATGTAAAAGAGTTGAAGCGTTTTTACCCAATGGTAAAGCAAATGTTCTCACACGAAACTATCCGCTTAAAGCGGAAGAGCTAAAGAAGAAACTTAAACTTACTGATGGAGGCGAAAAATATGTGATAGGGTTTTCTGTCGATAACTATCGACATAAGAAGAAAAAACATCTTGCGATTTGCTGCTTGCCTACAAAAACGCAATGATTTCATCAACGGGCGTCTCGCCCAGAAATGATTTCACAAACCTTTTTCATTAGAATAAATATAAATGGAAGGTGTGGGTATCGAACCAAAGTTCGTGTATACATCCATGCCCTCCGCTCGGCCAAACTTATATTAGGCTGATTCGTCAATTTATAATCTTGTGCAAATTTCTGAATAACCTCCGGGGCATCGGAAGCTATAAACTGCAGGGTATATTTTTTAAACGATTCAAGCTTCTCCTGTATCGCCTGCGCTTCGCGCTGACAATGATCACAATCTGCATTAAATAGAATAAGGACAGAAGCACCGGGCAAGTCGCGGGTGGTGGCAGGCGATCCATCCAGATTTGTAAAAGTCAGGTAGGGAAACTCATTTATTTCCTTTGTCACAACGGGGCTCTGGCTCTTCTTTTCTGGCTTGTTGCAACCTGAGAAAATAAAAATTATGGGCAACAGTATTAGGAGTAATCTTGTGTTCATGGTGAAATAATAATTTTAGAGACGAAATAAATAAATAAAAATAACAAACCAGATGTTCCGTAGAGTTGAATTACTTTTTTTCGATTCTGCACATCTTCCCACCATAGCATCATCCATGGTTTAATCAAACCCAGTATCATAAACAGGAATGATGTGAGGGCTAATGAGAAGGAATAGCAACTGTACGTAATACATCCCTCAAAGTTAAGAGTAAAATTTATCGGCTATAGCCTTTAACATTAAGAAATGAAGAGCATGATGCCCGCCCAATTATATCCACAACTTCTTAAATAAGGCAACAATCTCTTAATTTTCTTAATTCCTTAACTATCTTAATGGTTATCGTTTTCCAGTGTTAAATGGTACGCTATATTTGCCTCCTGTTTTTGAAACTGTTGGAGTGAAGGCGCATGATTTCCTTTCTATTTATCGTGCGGAAAGCCTGGTACAGACGCTGGCCGAGGGTATCCGCACGTCCGCACATTCCAATATCCGTTTAAAAGGCCTGCATGGCAGTTTGGATACCGTTATTTTTGCCGCGGTCTATAAAAGCGTCCGATCTTCGCATGTGCTTATTGCACAGGATAAAGAGGAGGCCTCTTACATACTCAATGATCTTCAACATCTGCTGGGAGAAAAGGAAGTTTTGTACTTCCCCATGTCCTATAAAAAACCCTACGAGTACGATGAAATAGAGAACGCAAATATTCTTATGCGTTCTGAAGTCCTTAACGTAATCAACGGACATCCGGAAGGAAACATAATTGTTACCTACCCTGAAGCTATATCTGAAAAAGTAATTAATAAAAAAGTCGCTTGCTACAAACACGTTTTTAATCAAGAAAGGCGAAATATTAGACCGTGTTTTTTGGAAGAGTTCCTGCATAGTTACGATTTCGAAAAAACCGATTTCGTTTTTGAGGCGGGTCAGTTTGCTATTCGCGGAGGCATCATCGATGTGTTTTCATTTGCGCATGAGTTGCCGTATCGCATTGAGTTGTTTGGCGAAGAGGTGGATAGCATCCGCAGCTTCGATCCTGGGTCACAACTTTCCGTAGAAACAATTGATAAAATCAGCTTGATGCCAAACGTACAAACCCGCTTGGTGCAGGAAGAACGCCAATCTCTATTTGATTTCATTTCACCTGCTACGCGTATCTGGTTAAAAGATGTAGAGATGACGCGCGATATTGTTGAGAAATGTTTTGAGAAAGCCAGCGCTTCTTTTGATAAAATCCTCCGCGAAAGCGGACAAACCAAGGTAGTGTTGGAGCCCGACCAGCTTTTTAATACGGGAGAAGCGATAATGAAAAGCTTAGGCGATTTATCGTGTATTGAATTTGGATCAAGATACACGTTAGAAGCTCGTCATATCTACGAGTTTAATTCTTCCGCTCAGCCTTCGTTCAATAAGAATTTTGAATTACTGGCAGCCAATCTGCTCGAGCAACAAGAGTTGAGCTATAGTAACTTTATCTCAACAGAACAGCCCCGGCAAGTAGAGCGATTGCATGGAATCTTTGAAGAAATCCATCCCGAAATAAAATTTCAATCGCTGGATTTTTCCTTGCGTCAGGGATTTGTTGATCATGTACAAAAAATTGTTTGCTATACCGATCACCAGATATTTGAACGGTTTTATCGCTATCGCCACAAAGAGAAATTTTCCAAATCAAAATCATTAACCTTTCGGGAGCTTCAAACTTTACAGCCCGGAGATTTTGTAACGCACATTGATTATGGCATCGGCAAGTTTGCCGGCCTCGAAAAGAAAGAGGTTAATGGTCATGAGCAGGAATCCATTCGGCTTGTCTTTCGCGATGATGATTTGTTAACTGTTAGCATTCACGCGCTTCACAAAATTTCTAAATACTCAGGCAAGGATGGAACGCCCCGCAGATTAGTAAGTTGGTAGTGGGAATGGGAAGCAAGAAAGCCAAAGTTAAAAGAAAGTTAAAGACATTGCCAAAGAACTGATTGAGTCTTTATGCAAACGAAAAACTGCTCCGGGTTTTGCTTTCACGACAGATAGCTTTTTACAAGCAGAACTGGAATCATCTTTTATTTATGAAGATACCCCGATCAGGCGAAAGCCACCGAGGATGTAAAGCGCGATATGCAAAAACCGCACCCTATGGACGGCTTAGTGTGTGGTGATGTTGGCTTTGGAAAAACCGAAGTGGCCATTCGCGCTGCATTTAAAGCGCCAGCGAAGGAAAACAGGTGGCAGTGCTTGTGCCCACTACTATTTTGGCCATGCAACATTACCGAACGTTTCGGAGCGGCTGATAATCATTCCGGTGAAGATTGATTATGTTTCGCGTTTCAAATACGATAAAGAAATCAAAGAAATTATTAAAGAGGTAAAGAAGGAGAGATTAACATTATTATCGGCACGCACCGCGTCGTAAGCAAAGATGTTGAGTTTAAAGATCTCGGCCTTTTGATTGTTGATGAAGAGCAAAAGTTTGGCGTAAAGGTAAAAGACCGCCTAAAAGAATTAAAGGTTAATGTGGATGTGCTCACGCTAACGGCAACCCCAATCCCCGCACGTTACATTTCTCTTTGATGGGTGCGCGCGATTTAAGTATCATCTCAACACCGCCCCCCAACCGGCAACCCGTAACCACAGAACTTCATACGTATGATGAAAGCATCATTCGCGATGCGGTAAGTACTGAATTGCGCAGAGGTGGTCAAGTGTTTTTTGTACACAATCGGGTGAGCGACATAGAACAAGTGGCCAATACCATTTTTAAACTGGTGCCTGATGCCCGAATGGGAATTGCCCATGGGCAGATGGATGGCGATAAGTTAGAAAAGGCGATGATTAAGTTTATTGATGGCGAGTATGATGTGCTCGTGTCAACCAATATTATCGAGTCAGGACTTGACATCCCAAATGCCAATACCATCATGATTAACCAGGCACATATGTTTGGATTAAGTGACCTCCACCAGATGCGTGGTCGGGTAGGGCGTTCAAACAAAAAAGCATTCTGTTATTTGCTTACGCCACCAAGTTCGGTACTTTCTTCCGATTCTCGCAAGCGCCTTGCTGCACTCGAAGAATTTTCTGAGTTAGGAGATGGTTTCAAAGTTGCTATGCGCGACCTCGATATTCGCGGTGCCGGAAATTTATTGGGTGCCGAACAAAGCGGATTCATCACCGATCTTGGTTTTGATACGTATCATAAAATTCTGGATGATGCCATTCAGGAATTAAAGGAAACCGACTTCAAAGAATTGTTTGCCGAAGAACTTTCCGAGAAAGCAAAATTGATAGTTCCGGATTGCATCATTGAAACAGATCTGGAAATTCTAATTCCCGAAACCTACATTAATAACACCAGTGAGCGGCTTCAACTTTATGCCACCTTGATAATATTAAAGACGAAAAAGCTTCTTGATTTTAAGGATTCTTTAAAGGACCGCTTTGGCGAATTGCCTGATCCTGTTGAGCAACTTATCAACTCTGTACGGTTACGCTGGATGGGTGAGGAGCTTGGTTTTGAAAAAATTAGTTTAAAAAATGAAAGCTTAGCGGTTATTTTGTTACTGGCAATGATGAATACTTCAAATCAGAAATCTTCGGAAGGGTTTTATCGTTCGTTCAAACCCATACTAAGCGTTGCCGGATGAAAGACATGGCTGGCAAATTAATACTGACCATAGAATCTATTGGCAGTGTTGAGGCCGCTACGGAAATTCTGGGGCCGTTGGCTTATTATTCTAACGTCAAATCCGACAAGCGAGACCCCTCGGCATAAGGCTCCAGATTTTTAAGTCTTTCAAATGCATTAATCAAATGACCTTCTTAAAAGAAACTGAATATTGAACCTCAATAAAAATGATCCTGAATGATATAAGTATATCTTAACATCATCCAAAGATCTGGTGGCAATAAAGTCTGTATCTCTTGTTATGAAATCACATTTCTTTTCAAAAGAAGCAAGTTTGAAGTCGTTAATTGTATTCATACAAATTAGTAGACTTTCTTAAAGAAAATGTATGCCAACCCTCAGATTTGAGTATTTGTAGGCTTTTCGCTGTCCGAAGGCCTCACATTCGGAAAATATATCCCAATTTGGAATGAATACTATCCCCTGATTTTCAGTGCCGTTTTGCGTTAAAACGTTCTATCAGAGATTTATCAAAAAAACGTTAGCCTTTGGAAAACATTGATTTATCTATTTATATTAGCGGTTACTTTTATGTATAACCTTAAGCAAATGAAGTATTTCAAGTCACTCCTGTTTTTAGTTGCGCTATCGGCTATCATTAGCTCCTGTTCTTTAATTGGTAATAAGGGGGGTAAGCCTACGGCTCAAAACCCTGGCCAGCTAAGTACTGCCACAGGATTACAATATACGCGCGATGCTGCCGAGGGATTTCCCGTTAATGAGTATAACTCTCAGCCCGATGCCCCTAATATGGTTCTTATAGAAGGGGGCCGCACAGTATTGGGTTCCCTTGAAGAAGATGTAATGTCCTTCCGGGATAACATAGAAAGAACTATTTCGGTAGCTTCCTTTTATATGGATGAAACCGAAATCGCAAACATTCACTGGCTTGAGTATTTATATTATCTGTCGGTTGACTCCACTAAGATAGATGGTGGCAAGGCTTACGCAATGGCGCTTCCCGACACATTGGTTTGGCGATCTAACCTTGCCTTTAACGATCCTTATGTTGAACATTATTTAAGATATCCTGGTTTCCGTTATTTCCCTGTAGTGGGTGTTAAGTGGAAGCAAGCAAATGAATATGCTAAGTGGAGAACCGCTAAAGTAAATGCTGACCTGGCTGAAAAGGCTGGAATTGTATGCCGAAACTGGTGCGGTCGCATTCCCTTGGAATCTGGTATTGTAATTCCTGCCTACCGCCTACCAACAGAAGCTGAGTGGGAATATGCGGCTCAGGCTTTAATTGGAACTCAGTGGTTGGATGAAATGCAGACCCACCAGAGAATTTATCCTTGGGATGGACACGCTCTAAGAAATCCATACGGAAAACAAATGGGCTCATTCCTCGCAAATTTTAAGCGTGGCCGCGGAGACTATGCCGGTATTGCCGGACGACTAAACGATGGCGCCTTGATTACTTCATATATCTATGAGTATCCTCCTAATGATTATGGTCTTTATAACATGGCCGGTAATGTTAGCGAGTGGGTAATGGATGTTTATCGTCCACTTTCTCATCAGGATTTTGATGATCTTAACCCGATCCGTAGAGATGACTTTATAGATAGCCATAGCGAATACAGAAACCGTTATACAAAAGAAGCAAAAGACTCTACAGTTACAATGCCTGATGGCACCACGAAAAACATTCGCACGTTTGAATACACAAAGAATCCTGAAGGCTTTATTTCCCTTATCTCAGACAAAGTACGGGTATACAAAGGAGGTTCCTGGAAAGATGTTGCATACTGGATGTCTCCAGGAACAAGAAGATTCATGGATGAAGACTCGGCTACTGCTACCATTGGTTTCCGTTGCGCGATGATTCGCGCTGGCTCAAACTACTAAAGCCTTCTACATTAAAATATCAAAACCCTGACGAAAATTCGTCAGGGTTTTTTATTGACTTAAATCTCAACTGTTATTGGGCTTCGGCCAGGCATGCTATACTTAACTCAATACATCCCGCCTGGATCAAATGCATTCCACAGGCCTCCAGTGTTGCTCCGGTTGTCATTACATCATCTACTAATAGAATGCGAGCGCCTTTGGCTTTCTCTGGCAACAGAACATCAAAAACATCTTTTACGTTATCCCATCGCTCAACTTTGGTCTTACGGGTTTGGGATTGTGTTATTACTTTGCGTGAGCTAATCGATTCATCCCAAGGAACATTCAATACCGAGCTCAATCCTTCAGCAAAACATGCGCTCTGGTTATATCCCCGTTTTCGCTTTCGGGTTGGGTGTAGGGGCACCGGTACTATCAAATCGAATTGATTGACTCCCGCCTCATATAATTCTTTTCCATAAATCTTTCCTAGCCGAATCCCTACTTCCGGATGGTTATTATATTTCAACTGATGCAAGAGATGATACACAATACCCGTCTTTCTGAATTTCAAGAATGCCATGGCGTGTTTAACTGGCAACCGCCCAGCCAACCGCAGTTTTATTGGGTTATCCTCCTGGTTATGGTATCCTGTTTTGGGCAAGTCACGAATACATCGCGTACACAAAATTTCTTCGCCTTTAAAAAGCGCTAATGAACAACCGAGGCAATAATTGGGGAAAAACAATGATACAAAGTCGCGTCCCAGATCAATGGCTTCAGATACAACATTTGATTTAATCCGAATTGAACTCATCTTTGAAGGAAAAATTTGATACCCATGGGACTCGTAGAGCAATTTAATGATTATCGGGCCAAGATGAATGAGAAGATTCTCTCGGCTGACAATTTGATAATAAAACGAATTTTCAATTTAGATACCAACGCCTATCAGGAGGGGGCTCTGGATGTTAAATCCAAAGAGTTAATTGGATTAACATGTTCTCTGGTTTTGCGCTGCGATGACTGTGTGAAATATCATTTAGGTAAATGCAAAGAAGTGGGGTTTTCAACAGCCGAAGTTCATGAAGCCATGGGCATTGCCACGTTGGTGGGCGGAACTATTGTTGTGCCACACCTACGAAGAGCTTTTGAATACTGGGACGAACTCTCGAAATAAGAATCAAGGATGTACCAAAAGGATTTAGATTTAGAACGAAACTGGCACGCGTTGTTAAGCGAACTTGAACGACTGCTCGAAAAGAAACCCAAAGATTTGAATGGTGTGCTCTTTATAATTGGCTTGCAAGAACTGGGGCGAGGAGCGAAAAACTTTTCAAAAGAGGAGAAGCAGGATCTGATGCACATTGCTATTTGCAAAGTTTTAAGTTTAGCTGGTTATTACGAATTAGAAGGCCTGGATGCTGACGGCTGGCCCCATTGGAAACTGATTCAAAAGTTGCCTCATTTCGATTTATTGGAACAGGAAAAGTTGCTTAAAATGCATGTACTCGAATATTTTGAAAAAGAGTACAATTGGCATTTTGCCGACCCTAAAATCAATCCGCACACAATTTGATTTCAGCTGGCCCTGCCTCTATCTTAGTACAATTAAAAACTATCTTTAGGTCAAGTTCGTTTTAAGCAAACATGGGTGAGGGGATCAAGGGCATTAACGAGAAGTTAAACTCCTTTACAAGGAGATATTATCTTAATATTTTTCTTCGCGGAATCATTCTGTCTGTGTCGATTCTGCTTGCCTATTTTTAATCGTTTCACTTATTGAATACAATCTTTGGCTTGGTAAGGCCGGGCCGGTTTCTAATTTTTGCTTCTTTCTTTGTAATCGTTCTCCTTTCCATTTTTAAATTTTTAAGAGAACCCATTGCCTGGTGGATTTATAAAAGGGGTTAGAGCGCGAGGAAAGCGCGCGAATAATCGGGCGGTATTTTCCGAATGTTTCTGATAAGCTTTTAAACCTGATTCAACTCTCGTCAGGACAAAACCGAACGCTTTATTGGATGCCGGCATTTCACAGAAAACCTTATCGTTGCAAGATATCTCCTTCGAAAACGCAATTGACTTAAGGGAGAACAAAAATATTTAAAGTATTTGATTATTCCCTTCTCGCTAATTCTTCTTTTAATGATAATTAATCAGGGGATTTTCACTCAGAGCACAAAGAGGATCGTTCAATTCAATCAAGAGTTTTCGCCCCAGGCTCCTTTCAATTTCCTGGTTCAGAATAAAAGCTTAACCGCATTCGTCAACGAAGATTTTTTACTTACCGTAAAGCTGGAAGGGCAGGCTTTACCAACATCACTTTATATTGTGTCGGGTGATCAGCGATGGAAAATGAACAGCGCAGATGCTGGAATTTTCTCCTACACATTTGAAAGTTTACAAAACGTAATTGATTTTCAGTTAGAGGCTTCTGGCTTTTACTCGGATGCCTTCAAAATAGAATTAGTAAACCGCCCTGAGTTAACACAATTAAAAGTATCGCTAACCTACCCGGCTTATTTACAATTGAAGTCGCGTGAATTAAACAATGCAGGCAACCTGGAAATTCCTGAGGGCACGCAGGTAACCTGGGAAATAGGTAGTGCTTTTACGCAAAAAGCCAGCATGTTGTTTGGTTCGGCTGATGATCCAATGGAAATGCAATTAATTGACAATGAGTTGTTTACATTCGGTAAGAGCTTTAAAAATCCAGACGATTACACAATTGTTTTGGAGAATGATCAAAGCAAAAACAAAGACCAGATTTCTTATTCGATTGCAGTAATAAAAGATCAGTACCCGCAAGTGGTTGTTGATAATCTTCAGGATTCGGTACTATTCAAATCCATACTACTTGGGGGATCGATTGGTGACGACTATGGCATTACTTCACTAAAACTTAATTATCAGATTATCAAAGGAACAAACGAGTCAACTCCAAAATCAAAAGTAATTGCAATTGAAAGCAACAGACAACAACAGAATTTTTACTATCAATGGAAAATTGATTCTCTTGATCTGGAGCCCGGAGATAAGTTGGTCTATCATCTTCAGGTTTGGGACAACGATGGTGTGAACGGGCGAAAGTCTACCCGAAGTTCAAACTACATCTTTAGCTTGCCCTCCGAGGAGGAATTGAAAACAGACATTATCCGTCAACAACAATCTGCAGAAAATAAAATTGATAAAAGCATACAGAAGGCCAAGGAGCTACAACAAGCTATTGACGAAGCCCAGGAAAACTAAAGGGTAAGCAGAGCCTCGATTGGCAGGACAAAAAAATGCTTGAGGATCTGATCAAACAAAAAGAAAAACTTGACGAGGCTATTCAAGCTCTTCAAAAAGAGAATGCGCTTTTAGAACAAAAGAAGGAGTCCTTTTCAGAGGAAAGTCAACGCATTCGCGAGAAGTCAGAGCAGATTCAAAAGCTAATGGATCAGTTGCTTGATGAGGAAACCAAAAAACAATTTCGTGAACTCGAAAAGTTACTGCAAGAAAACGCAGACGTAAATCAGGTTCAGAAAATGCTTGATAAGATGGATCGCAAAGAGATCAATCTAGAGAAAGAATTGGAAAGAACGCTTGAGTTATTTAAGCAACTTCAATACGATTATAAACTTGAGCAAGCGATCGATGATTTAAAAGAACAAACAGAAAAACAAGAGGAGCTCTTGAAGGAGACCGAAAATCTAAATGAAGATAAGTCAGATAAAAAAGAGGAGGATGCAAAAGGTGATGATGATAAAAAGTCAACCGAGGAGCTAGCGAAAGAACAGCAACAATTAAAAAGTGATTTTGAGGATTTTAAAAATCAGCTCGAAGAGCTGAATAAGTTAGGTGAAGAATTGGATAAGTCGGGTGAAACCCCGGATAAAGAAAATCAAGAGGCTGTAGAAGAATCGCAAGAGGAAAGTAAAGAGTCTCTTGAAAAGGGCGATTCAAAAAAATCAAGTGAAAAACAAAAGCAGGCTATTTCCAAAATGAAGGAAATGCAAAAACAAATGGAGGGAATGCAAAGTTCTATGGAGATGGAAATGGATATGCAAAACCTTGAAAGCTTACGCCAAATCATTCATGGACTAATCAAGTTGTCATTTGATCAGGAGAACCTGATGAAACAGTTTGCTCCCATTCAACAAACTGATCCTAAATATGTCCAGTTGGGTCAAAATCAATTAAAGTTAAAAGATGACTTCTAAAGTGCTGGAAGACAGCCTATTAGCTCTTTCCAAGAAGGATCCTTTTATGGGTTCCATTGTTACCCGAGAAGTGGGTGAACTAAATGATCACATCGAAAAGGCGGTTGACAACATAAAGGAAAGGCGAAAGGCAAATGCCGGTACAGAAATGCAATTATCTATGACAAGCATTAATAACCTTGCACTAATGTTAAATGATCATTTCGAAATGATGATGAACATGATGGCTAATGCCATGCCTGGGAAAGGAAAGAAAAAGTCTGGCAACAAACCGAGTTTGGGAAAAATGCAGGAGCAATTGAATCAGCAAATGGAGGAAATTAAGCAAGGCGGAAAAAGCGGCCGGCAACTATCTGAAGAGTTTGCAAAGATGGCGGCAGAACAAGAACGAATTCGCAGGGCTTTGCAGGAAATGCAGGAAAAGATGGAGCAGGAAGGTGGTAAAATGCCTGGTGGAGATTTGCCTGGCAAGATGGAGCAAACAGAGATGGATCTCGTGAATAAGCGGATCACCGAACAAACTATACAGCGTCAAAAGGAGATTCTGACAAGGCTTTTAGAAACCGAAAAATCTATGCGCGAACAGGATCTTGACGAAGAACGCAGGGGAGAAACCGCTAAAGATTATAGCAATGACATTCCACGAGCTTTTGAAGAGTATTTAAGATTAAAAGAAAAAGAGGTAGAATTGCTGAAGACGGTACCCCCCAAATTATACCCTTATTATAAGCAGGAGGTTGGGGAATATTTTAAACGAATTAAGATCCAGGAAATTAACTGAGGTGGCTAAGCATGAATAACATTCGCATTGATATACCCTCTATTTCTGATAATATCAGAATGATTGAAAGCTTCATAGACAACGCTAAGGACAAATACCATTTAAATGATGATATCTACGGCAATATTATGATTGCTGTAACCGAGGCGGTCAATAATGCCATTAAACATGGAAATAAAGGAGATTCTGCAAAAAACGTTTCTTTGGTTCTTTCCCTTCAAGAGGGAATGATCAAATTCAGGGTAGAAGATGAGGGTATCGGTTTCGACTTCCATGATCTTCCCGATCCTACTGCTCCTGAAAATCTAGAGAAACCTGGCGGCAGAGGAATATTCCTGATGAAGCATCTTGCCGATGAAGTTGATTTTTCCCAACTAGGTAAGGTTGTGGAACTCAGTTTCTACATAGACCAATGAGTTCCGTCCGGTACTTTTCAGAAGGCATTTCCTTTAAAGTTCCTAATCCCAGAAAAACATCATCCTGGATTAAGTCCGTAATACAAGTAAACAAAGCTAAGCTTAAGGAAGTAAGCTTCATCTTCTGCTCTGATAGCTACCTTCTTCAAATGAATCAATCCTTTCTTAATCATAATACGCTGACCGACATCATAACTTTTGATCATTCGAAAAGCAGAAATGCGCTAGAGGGTGAAATCTATATAAGTGTTGAAAGGGTACTGGAAAACGCTGAGAAATTTGAGGTCTCATTTGAGCAGGAGATTAAACGGGTTATGATTCATGGCATCCTTCATCTTTTAGGGTTCAAGGACAAAAAAGTCAAGGAAAAAGCTCAAATGCGCAAAAAAGAGGAAGCTTGTCTATCTTTGTTCAAATAATTGGTTTCACGTGGAACATCTCTGGACCAATCGCCTTTTTAATGTTTCACGTGGAACAACCTTTAAAAAATGTTTCCAAAGTACGATGTAATAGTAGTAGGGGCCGGTCATGCCGGTTGTGAGGCCGCAGCAGCCGCAGCCAATATGGGATCGAAAGTTCTTCTGATAACGATGAACATGAACACCATTGCCCAAATGTCTTGTAATCCGGCTATGGGTGGCGTGGCGAAAGGTCAAATAGTGCGGGAAATTGACGCATTGGGTGGGTACTCAGGAATAATCTCGGACAAGTCCATGCTCCAGTTTAGAATGCTAAACCTCTCCAAAGGACCTGCCATGTGGAGTCCACGTACCCAAAACGACAGGATGCGATTTGCAGAAGAATGGCGGCTTTCTTTAGAACAAACTCCGAATATCGATTTTTGGCAAGAAATGGCGGTAGAATTAATGGTTAGGGATAAAAGAGTTATCGGGGTAAAAACAGCCTTAGGGCTTGAAATATTAGGCAAAGCGGTAGTTCTTACTAACGGAACGTTTCTTAATGGAAAGATTCACATAGGTGAAAAAAGCTTTGGTGGCGGAAGAGCCGCAGAAAGAAACGCAACCGGATTAACTGAACAACTGATTGAACTTGGCTTTGAATCCGGCCGAATGAAAACCGGAACTCCACCCCGCATTGATGGCCGATCGCTCAATTACAGTGTAATGGAAGAGCAGCCCGGTGATGAGAACCCCGGCAAGTTTTCATACAGCGACACGAAGCCTTTAGAAAAGCAATTAAGTTGTTGGATCACCTATACAAATAAATCTGTGCATCGAGAACTTGAAAAAGGTTTCGATCAGTCACCTATGTTTCAGGGTAGAATAAAAGGGCTTGGCCCGCGGTACTGTCCTTCGATAGAAGACAAGATTAATCGATTTGCCGAGCGCGAGCGTCACCAAATATTCGTAGAACCCGAAGGTTGGAATACAGTGGAGATATATGTAAACGGCTTCTCTACCTCACTCCCGGAAAATGTTCAGTACCAGGCAATCACTAAGATACCCGGATTCGAGAATGCCAAGATGTTTCGACCAGGGTATGCTATCGAGTATGATTACTTTCCGCCTACCCAGCTGAGAATGAGTTTGGAAACACAACTAATTGATAATCTGTACTTTGCTGGTCAAATTAATGGAACAACAGGGTATGAAGAAGCCGCTTGTCAAGGATTAATGGCGGGGATTAATGCGCATAATAAAATCAATGAAAAAGAGCCATTCGTACTAAAACGGTCTGAGGCTTATATCGGGGTGCTAATAGATGATCTTGTTAACAAAGGGACACAAGAGCCCTATCGAATGTTTACTTCAAGGGCCGAATACCGAATCTTACTACGGCAAGATAATGCCGACCTTCGATTAACTGAGCGCGGTCACATACTTGGACTTGCTACAGATGATCGATTGGAAAAAGTATTAGACAAGAAAAATGACCTCGCCAGGCTTTCGCGTGAATTAAAAGAAATGCGGGTTGAGCCAGAAATTGTTAATTACGAACTCAATCAATTAAGTACGTCAGAAATCACTGAAAAAATTCCTGCCGTTAATCTTTTGCGCAGACCCCAAATTGGAATGGCTGAGTTAAAAAAAATTGATCCGGTGCTTAAACAAAAATTAAGTTCTTACTCGCAGGAAGTTCTTGAGCAAGTTGAAATCTCTCTGAAGTACGAATCATATATTGATCGTGAAAAAAAATTAGCAGAAAAAATAGAAAGCCTCGAAGACTATAAAATAAAATCCGACTTCGATTATGACCGTGTTAAAGCTTTGTCATCCGAGGCACGGGAAAAGCTAAAACGCTTGCGACCGGAAACAATCGGTCAGATATCGAGGATTAGCGGTGTTTCTCCTGCTGATGTATCCATTCTAACTGTCTACTTAGGTAAATGATTTTTGAAGCAGTCAGTATTTGTCCTATCTGTTCTTCCGAACAATTTAAGCCCTTTCTGGTAACTCGCGATTACTCGATTAGTAAAACTGATTTCACGTTACAAGAATGTAGTACCTGCAAGTTTGTAATAACGAGTCCGCGGCCAGACTACAATACAATTTCCCTATACTATCTGTCTACCAACTATATTTCTCATACTAGCAAGGGAAATAATTTAATCGATCGATTATATCTTATAGCAAGAGCCTATACGCTTCGTTGGAAATATCGAATAGTTCGCAAGCACAAACCAGGCGGTTTCATATTAGATTTTGGCTGCGGAACCGGTGCGTTTCTTCAATACATGAAAAAACGTAACTGGATAATTGCTGGAATAGAGCCTTCGGAAACTGCCCGCGAACAAGCCTGTACAAATACCGGAACCAACATTTTCTCTACCTTATCCCAGGTACAAAAGCAATTTGACGTTATAACCTTATGGCATGTACTTGAACATGTACATGACCTCAACAAAAAAATCAAAGACCTTAAAAGCCATCTTGAAAAAGATGGCATTCTACTAATAGCCGTACCCAATCATAACTCATTAGATTCAAAAAAATATGGCTCATATTGGGCAGGTTATGATGTACCCCGGCACCTTTGGCATTTTTCTAAACAGGATATGACCAAATTATTGGCTAAAGAAGGATTTGAGATTATGGATACTGTTCCCATGAAACTCGATTCGCTTTACGTATCCTTGCTTAGCGAAGGATATAAACATCCAAAGAAATCAGGTCTAATGCGTTTCATTAAAGGCATCCTTACCGGGATCAAATCAAATCTTGCGGCCCGAGGCACCGGGCAATATTCAAGTATCATTTATATCGCCAAACAAGTATGAAGTCCACGTTTATACAAGCGATTATCTTTTATCTGATTCTTATTGGTTGTGCCAGTCAGACAACACCAACCGGGGGACCTCAAGACGAGATTCCTCCCGTACTAATTTCTTCCAATCCTAAAAACGGACAAAAAAATTTCAAAGGAAAAACGCTGGAGTTAGACTTTGACGAAGACGTTAGACTTAAAGACCCTAAAGAAGAGATTCTGATAACACCATCGGCTGGTAAAAATGTAAAGTTTACCGCTAAAAAAAACAAAATAATTATTGAGCCAGAAGAGGAGTGGAAAGATAGCACTACCTACAGTTTAACGTTTCGCGAAGGAATACAGGATCTCACAGAAGGAAATCCGGCCGAAAATTTACGGCTAGCTTTTAGCACGGGAAACGAAATTGATTCCCTAAGCATAAATGGTTCTGTAAGTGAAGTGTTTTCAGAAAAAATTCCAGAAAAAATAACAGTAGCATTATATCAGGCCGATACGTTTGACATCTTTAATCATACGCCCACTTACTTGACAAAGTCTGATAAGAAAGGAAAATTTTCTATTCAGAATTTAAAAGCTGGAACGTACTATATCTACGCCTTTAACGATAAAAACAAGAACCTAAAAATTGAAAGTAAAACAGAAAAATTCGGATACCTTTCTAAACCCATTGAACTACTTAAAAATTCAGATTCACTAGATATTAATCTGATTACCGTTGATGCCCGACCCTTAGCAATAAGCAGTATCCGCAACACTAATAAAACAACCCGTGTCAGATTCAATAAAAGTATAGATTCAATTAACGTAAGCGGAATTACAAAAGAGCAAGCTCAATATATTCTGGATGACCAACACAGCGAAATAATTTTCTATCAATCTTTTGACACCTCCGACTCCCTTTCCACCAGGATCTATGCAAAAGATAGTGTGAACCAGTTTATTGATTCCACCTTCTATATAAAATACTCAACAACCAAAATGGCGTCAGAGTCATTCACGCTTAGTGAAAAAGCATACCAATACAGCATTCAACATAAAACACTTTACCATACGCTTAGTTTTAACAAACCTTTAGCAAACATTAACCTCGATAGTATCTATATTAAACTTGACTCTGCAACAACTACATCGATAAAGCCCTCCAACCTTTCCATCGACTCACTCTATCATACTATAATTCTATCAGCAAAAATTGATAAACCAGCAGATACCCTCTCAGATGGTAAGCTTAATAAGTTTAAACCCTATCTGCAATACGGAAAAGGAGCTTTTATTTCTGTCGAACAAGACAGCTCTAAAAAAATTTCTAAGACCATAAGCTTTCCACAAGAAGACGACACGGGCTTAGTTACCGGAAAAATTTCTACCCAAGAAAAAAATTTTGAAATCCAGCTAACAACGTTCGACAATAAGATTGTTGAAAAGTTGATCAATGCAAAGGAGATAAACCTCAATACTTAACTCCACAGGATTATCGCGTTCGGATAATTATAGATTCAAATGGAAACGGAAAATGGGACCCCGGTAACTTTTATAAAAAATCGAACCAGAAAAAGTGGTCTTATATAAATCAGATGAAGGCAAATACACATTTCCCATTCGCGCAAATTGGGAATATGGACCATTGCTGATAAAGTTCTGAATAAGTTGTGGATAGTTGTAGATAAGTGTAATCAAATTATACACTTTCACAATATCGATAAACTTGTCCAAATATTGTAGATAAGCGAGCGATCAAACAGAGAATTCAACATCGTGTTAAATCAATTCAATCTCAATGCACATAGCTTGTATAATGTGCATAAATTCCTTGTATCTTCGTTTCTACTAAAAATTGTCATCCATATACCCACAAGTACCCAACATTCGTATTAGTACATTAGAGTTATCCACAAATGCACAAGAACAATAACAACTACTTAAAATTTAAAATCTTTATTATTATAATACAAGTAGCCTTTATATGTGGAATACTTACAAACCCGTCTTTTGCTCAGGATATACAAGAAATACAAATTGCCAACGAATACTTGCTAAAGGGCCAAAAAGATAAGGCCTTGTCGCTTTACGAGCAGTTGGCAAAAAAAAATGAAAACATTCACCTGATACACTCTAACTACCTTAATCTGCTAATAGATGTTGGCAATTTTACTCAGGCTGAGTCTTATGTGGAACGATTAATTAAACGTGACGATAAACTTTCGTACCGATTGGATTTGGGTGTTGTTTATGTTCGTTCAGGTGATGTAACCAAGGCAGATAAGTATTTCAAAGGTTTTATGAAATCATTGGGTGAGGATTCGTACAAACTCAAAACAATGTCCGATTACCTGGCTTCGCGCAACCTTGTTGAATATTCAATTTTGGCTTTACAACAGGCCCGCACCGCCAGCGGAAACTCTACCATGTACACGCTCGAGCTGGCAAATTTGTATCGGATTTCCGGTAAGCGTGATCAAATGGTGGAGGAGTACTTAAATTACGTAACCCTTACACCTTCTAACATTTCATACATAAAAAATCTGATGCAGATTTTACTAACAAAACCAGAAGAGTTGGAGAGCCTGGAAAGTTTGCTGTATGACCGTGTTCAAAAAAATCAAAATAGTGAAGTATACCTGGATCTTTTGATCTGGGTAAATCTGCAACAAAAGAATTTCTATGGTGCTTTTATTCAATCGCGTGCGTATGACAAGCGTTTCAAAAAGGAGCAATCCAAGACCCTTGAAATAGCGCAGATAGCATTGAACAATAATGATTTTGACAATGCAGACCGCAGTTATTCCTTTGTAGTAAAGGAATACCCCAATACCATAAATGAACTTCCGGCCCGGCTTGGCTTAATACAAACACGCGAAGCAAAGGTAAAACGTTCATATCCGGTTAACCGCGATTCAGTTAAATACCTGATTACGGAATACGGAAATTTCAGAAACAGTTATCCCGATCACCCAAATGCATTTGAAGCCGTTCTCAGTCAGTCGTTATTATATGCATATTATCTCGATCAAAAGGACTCGGCAGTCAATGGTTTAAACCGACTGATCATAAATAATAAAGTATCGCCAACCATGAAAGCAAAGGCTAAAATTGAATTGGGCGATATCTATTTATTGAAAGAGGAACCTTGGGAAGCAACGCTGCTGTATTCGCAAGTAGAAAAAACGCAACGCGAAACTCCGCTCGGGTATGAAGCGAAATTGAAAAATGCCAAGTTATCTTATTTCAAAGGCGATTTTTTATTGGCACAAGAACACCTGGATATTTTGAAACAAGCTACCTCGCGCGAGATAGCCAACGATGCTATGGAACTAAGCATGCGCATAAAGGAAAATACGACTTTCGATACGACTGGAGCCGCTCTTAAGGAGTATGCTGCGATTGAATTACTACTTGCTCAAAATAAAACGGACTTAGCTCAGGCTCGGCTCAATGAATTTCAAAACTCAGATTTAATTACTGAAAGCATTAAGGATGATGTTTATTGGTTAGACGCTAATCTATTTTTAAAGCGCGGAGAGTTTGATCAAGCTGTTGCCTTGCTCGAAAAAATTGTGACTGAATTTGGTGACGACATTCTCTCCGATGATGCCTACTTTTTAGAAGGTGAAATTTTTGAACTCCATCTTAAGAAAAATGACAAGGCCATGGAAATTTACCGGGAGTTTCTAAATAAATATCCGGGCAGTGTATACGCAGCCGAGGCCCGCAAGCGGTACCGGGTGTTGCGTGGAGATTTTACGGAAGAGTCAACGCCCAAGCTTTAACCTTGTGAAAATTATCTTCGTATTACTGATCATCTTTCCTTTGGTTGGGTTGGCACAATCTCAACAACAGATAACCATTGCTGGCCATCGTGCTGGCTATTATTTTAACTATCCCGAAAGTTCGCTTCCCTTGCTGGCGTTTATTGATGCTCAATTTGAACGCGATACATTAATGGCTGAAGTTGATTTGCGTATGAGCAATAGCGGAACGATTTACATGATGCATGACGAAACGGTGGACCGCACGACCACCGGCAAAGGAAAAGTAACCGACTTAACCGATAGCGAACTAAATAGCCTGTTCTTAAAAAGGAGTCTGGAGAGATAACAGATCAGCGAATCCCTACTTTAGAAGATTTATTGAAGTTTGTGGAGAACAGAGAAATCAATCTGATGCTCGATATCAAAACGCCCATTCATGCGGAAGTATATTCTTTGCTGAAGCAACACAAAATGGAAAGCAGGGCGCTTACACTAACCTTCAACATGGACTTAACCAAAAAAGTAGCGGCCTTATCCAACACCGCTATGCTTTCGGCATTGATTGTTACCGAAGCCGACTGGCAACAATTTAGCAAGGTGGCATTTCCTCAATCAAAAAAAGTGGCCTACATAAATTTAAATACTCCGATTGATGTGATTGAACAGCTTAAGAAAAATCACATTAAGGTAATGGCCGATGTGAGCGAGGCCCAAAACAATTCGGGGCGACCGCTTGATGCTGAAGGATATCGTGCTAAAGTGAAACAACAGCAACTTGATATTCTTATTACGGATTTCCCGATTGAAGTGCACGGGGCTTTCATTGAAAGGGAATAGAATAAATCAATTTATGTTTGCAACAGCGAAGCGGATAAAAAAAAATGTAGCGACCATATTCCTAGCCAGCATCATACCAATTTACAGCTATTGTCAATCAAACTTTCCGATTAAAGTCGCAGTAGGAAATGAAGCAACCGCAGTTCCATATACAAGATTCGTTACGACACCTTTTCATCCAACGCTTCAGGTTGGAACCGAATATTTTTATAGCAACAGCGGCGTCATGATTTTTATCAGACTGCTAACGCTGGATACATTTTCCAATTATCTGTATCAGGAGTTTATCTAAATACTGGACTGGGGTACGATTATATCTTCAAGTTTGGTTTAAAGCTGAAATCAAATTTTGAATTAGGATACCTACAGACATTTACTACGCAAGATGAGTATCAGTTAAAGAATGGAGACTATGTGCAAGGTTCAGATTGTGGGAATGCCCGCTTAATGCCGATGCTTTCCATCGGGCCTGGCTACATATTCAGGAAAAAGAACAGTGTGTTATCAGAAGTATTTCTACTTTATAAATCCTGGGTTGAGTATCCCTATTCTCCAGGATTCATTCCTATAATGACACACACGAATTTAGAAATAGGGTATAAGCAGTATATAAACTGGCCACATGAAAAGTAGTTTTTTATATTTATTGCTTGTAATGGTTTTAAGTGCGTTAGCATGTACGGAGGATGACCAATATCCTTCATCTTTTTATAATTGCTTTCTATACTTTCAGGATAGCAGTTTGGTTAACTCATCATCATCAAAGTATCAACAACTTCTTGATGAAATAAAATCTTCGGGCGTACCAGGCATTCAGATGTCCATACAAAACAAAACCGATGGAATGTGGTTAGGTACATCAGGTAAGGTCGATTTAAAAACGAGTACTGATTTAAATTCTTGTAATCATACCCGGGTAGGTAGTACCGTTAAAACATTTACAGCAACAACTATTTTCTTGTTGAAAGAAGAAGGTAAGTTAAATCTGGATGATAAGATTACGGAGTACTTGTCTGCTGGAGACATAAAGGGTATTGAAAATGCAGAGAAAGCAACGATCCGTCAATTGCTGCAACATTCCAGTGGCATTTATAACTATATCCAGAACCTGAAATTTCAAACAGGGTCATTGAATGATTTAATAAAGGTTTGGACACCCAATGAATTGCTTGACTATGCGCGGGAAAGAAAGCTTATTTTTCTCCCGGTGAAGACGTTTTGTATTCTAATACTAACTACATTCTTTTGGGAATGATTATCTCCAACATTGAAGGCAAACCTTTCTATGAAGTGTTCGAAGAAAAGATATTTGAGCCCTTGAGCCTGCGCTCAACTCAATTTGCAGCGAGTGATCCTGTTCCCGATGGAATAATAAGAGGCTATGTTGATTTCTACAGCAACTTAAACGTCATTAATGCTACCTACTATAGCGGATGGGATTATTATACAGCCGATGGAGGCTTAATTTCCAATGCCTATGATTTAAATGTTTTTATGACGGCTTTGGTAAATGGAGAAATAATTTCTCAACCTTCGTTAGATGAAATGATAATCTGGCAGAAGCCCAAAGAGGAAGACCCTGAATTTTTCCGATTTCTTACGGCTTGGGAATATTTAAAATGGAGACCGAATGGGGCGAAGCGTATTTTCATAGTGGCGATGCTATAGGGTATTATGCCTGTATGACATACTTCCCTGATAGCGAAACAACAATTTGTTGGGCTGTAAATGGAAATTATGGAAAAATTGATGAGTTTACCTCTACAAAACCCGCAATGCAAAAAATCTTTACAACAGTATTCAATTAAATGCAATGAGCAGAAAACTTGATTGAATAATAAATAGAACCCACTTATGGATACCGCTCAATATTTTGCTTTTGTTCCGCTTTTGCTCTATGGCATAGGCCTTGCCAATTTATTGGAAGAATGGAAGCGTATCTTTAATATCAAAGAAGTCTATTTACCCTATACACTTATAACGATTATCCTAACCGAAACAGCCTTGTATAATGTTTTCATTTACATCGATTTGATCGGAGACATGACGGGGCTGAGTTATTTAGGCTATCTCTCCATGTTAGTGGCGCCTTTTTTATTTCTGTTAGCCACACACGCCTTCACGCCTGATAAAGAAGCAAATACCCGCGAATATTTTGATGAACAGATTCCGGTGTTCTTTACGCTGATGGCATTGTTCGTTGCCAGTCATTTCACCTATGTTTTTGTTGAGCCAGCCCCCACAAAATTTATACGGATTGTTGCCATTGGCTTGCTTTTGCTAATAGCATTTACAAGAAAGATCTGGCCGCTTTATGTCGTTAGCTTAATCTGGGCCGCATCCCTTTTGCTAAAGGGGGGTATTATTTTTATCGTGAAGTAATTCCATTCAAAGAAGAATTTGACAAGGAAGCCGTGTGACATTAAGTGGCAAACAATACCGCTATAGCAATCAAGAACCTCTGTACGTTACCGGCTCCTACTTTTACAAGACAGGTAAGTCGCTTAATCCATGCCTAAGTCTTGGAATAGGAACTATGGACACTCGGTAGAAACACAGCTCTGAACCTTTATACTATCGAAGAGGAAGCATAGCATTTTTGCACTTCAACCCGAAGTTGGTTTCTTCTATGGTTTGAATGATGGAGGCGTATTTACGGTTTCAGGGAAAGTCCAATCAGGGATTCAAGGCAGGGGATTTGCCAGAATCTCAGTCGTTCTTTACACTCAATTTTGGATTTACATTTGCGCATAAAAAAAGAGAGAACATTTTTTAGACTGCAGCCTTATGGGTCGCAGTCTTTTTTTTATCCAATCGAATTATTTGCTGAGGTGATTATTCCAAATTTGTAGCACTCGTTTATTCTGTAGCGCGTCCCTTATCAATAAAGATTTTTGAAAACGGAACTGCGGTAAGTCCATGAAGAAAGATGCTTAAGGTAACGGTGAGGCTGATTACGGAAATCATGCGCTCAAAGCCCGCGGTTCCAAGTTGAATAACCGCCATGAGCAGATAAAGTACGGAGGCGATTCCTCGTGGGCCAAACCACCCGATAAACCAAACGGTCTTCTTATCCAGACCAGAACCAAGTAAACTAAGAGCAACCGGTACCATACGAATTACAGTCAAACTCAGTACCGAATAAATCAGCGCTCTCCAATCCCAATAAGGAAATGATATCGGTATGAGGATCAAACCAAACAGCAGGAAAATAAAGAGTACCATAACCTGGCTTTCAGCTTCGCCAAACTCACGAATGCGATCACGGATTGCTTCAGTGTGTGTGCCTAATAGCAGCCCAGCAATGTAGGCGGCAATAAATCCATTGCCATGAAAAATTTCGGCAAACGAAAAAGCGAGTATGGCTATAGCAAGTGACGCTAGCATCTGGTAGGTATGACCCATCCACCCGCGTTTTGAAAAGTAGTCAACAAGGTATCCGCCACCCCACCCAACAAGCGCCCCAGCTACGGGACCAAATACAAATTGTTTTAATACAAAAAGCAACCAGTATTGCGTATCTAAACCCACGCCATCTGTGTCGCCAAGAACAGCGAGGCAAACCAATATAGGAGGTAAGGCAATTCCATCATTGAGGCCACTCTCCACATTAATGGTTTGGCGTATGCGCTGCGGCACCTGCTGGCCTGTAACAACAGCCTGGCCCAGCGCAGCATCAGTAGGTGAAAGAATGAAGGCCATCAGGATAAGCACCCACTTTTGTTCATCCGGAAAAAAGGGGATTGCTAGCAAGGCCCCTAAAAGCATGGTGAGGGGCAGACCAATACCAAGTAAGCGCGTTGGTAATTTTCGGTCGAGAACAAGTCTCTTAAGATTGATCGTTGAGGCATCGATGAACAACACAAGAATCAACGTAAGTTCAGCTAGTACCTTAACAAAAGGAGCCTTGGGGCCTTCGGTCTGAAATTCAAAGTCAAAAAAACTTACCAGCACACCAACGCATACAAAGACCATAGGGGCCGTTACCATGGATTTCTCAACTAACTTTAAAAAGAACCCATAGCTCAGAATGAGCAGAACCATGGATATGAAGATGGGATATTCTGTCATAATTCTACCGAAATATAGGAACGCTCAGGGAATCATTTTAATTGATGGGAGGCGGAGATAAAGTTGGTGGATTTAAGTATAACTTATATTTCAATTGAATCACACTATCATTGCTGATAAAGTCTCCGTCAATTTCATCTCTTGATGACTGGAGCGTGTAACTTATATCAAATCGATGCTTATAACTTAAGCGATAGCAGAGTCCGACTCTGGCCCTTCTTCTATTGGCAAATCGTTCATCAACCTGCTGATCCAACACAATAAACTCTTCGTAGTCTGTAAAGGCATACCAAAGCTTATCGTTGTAAAGATTTGGTCTATTGATACTCCAGTAGATTTCACCCTTCAGTCGAGTGCGATTGCTGATTTCCCAATCGTTTGCTTCAATTTCGTGAAATGCCCTCACTTGGTATCGTAAAAGAAATCGCAGATCAATTTTGCGATTCTGCGTGATATGGAATCGACCGCCAACAATCGGACTAATTTCAAAAGAGCTCACACCTTCTTTTTGTAGCGTATACCCCATTGGTATTTCGCTTACCAGGTCAAGCCGGGTGAATAATACATATTCAAATGTGGGGCTGATACTTAAATTCCGCCACTTGCCGTCTTTATTGAGTAAGGTCTGATAGCTGGTTGTGTTCTCTAACAGATACCGGTTGGCAAACGGATACGACACCTGAAAATCAAGCCATAGTTGCTCATCGTGCTGTGCATACAAAGGCCACGATATAAACGCGATTAATACAACCGTTAGTAGTTTCTGTATACGCATTTGTGAGCACAACTTCAATAAATAACTATTAATGGCCACGGATTACAACAAGGTAAATTGAATTCGGGTTTGAAAAAATTGTGTAGCACCTTTCAGGTTAAAGCGATCTAAAACTCCATAACCATAGGCTAACTCCAGCCGAATATCTTTCGAAAGATACCAATTTACCATGGGTGTAATCCTCCAAAATTTTCCACCTTGTATTGTACCACCGTCAAGATCGAGCGTGGATGCCCGGAATAAAACTTCCCATGCTCCGGGTCCACCTTTAAAAACTGACTTCTTTACAGGCACAAATCCGAGTATCCCAGTAGCGGTATGATACGGACGCGACTCTCCTGTAATGATGTAGCTTGCCACCACTTCTCCACCAAAAAACATCGGATCATTAGCCGTGGAGGAGTTAAAACGATGCCAATACATTTCTGATCCGAACATCCAGGAGCCGGAATTGTAATAGATCTCGGTACCAAAATGATTGGATTGATTACTTGAGAAATCACCCGTGTCGATAAAACGAGGTGCAGGATTAGCTTCTGGTCTTGAACGCACTTTGATTTTATCATCTTCAGGTTCACCATAGCGATAATTAATTCCTACATGAAGCACTTCATTCTTTTCTGGAGAATACATTGGAAGCCATCCTAACCGGATTACCGTTTGCCATTTGTATGTTGAAAAGGATTGATTTTTAGAAAGCCAATTTGTAAACATACCGGCATTCCATAGTATCCGTTGCTTGGGAAGGTAGCCAAGCCACTTCACACCATCCGCAAGAATCGGAATGACATCAATGGCCATTTGCCTTTCCATCGTCCATCCGGAATATCCATTCATTACTTTGTTTAAGGAGAACCCTTCTTTCGTTCGGCCTACAAAAAAACTTCCCCACAGTTCGGGCACTCCTATCATCAAGCCACTCTCTCGTATAAACCAGGAATCGGTAGGGCCATCGTACATGGCTCCAAATTTCCAACTGAATGTTCTTTTGGTTTTGAACTGGCCGCTGGCAACTAAACGAAAATCACGAACAGCAAAGGTTGGTTCAAGCTTCGAACCGATGGAATCCATTTGCTGCTTTGCAATTCCATCTTGCTTGTACCCTGCAAACTCATAGAGAAATCCTCCACCTAATTTCAACGTTGAAAAACGTCCTGGAAATAAACGCCACCGTTTATCGCGCCATTTTTCAGGAACCGAATCGGCATGCAGAACTTCCAGCATTTCACCTTGCGTTCCATCGGGAATGTATTCTTTTTTCTCCTGGCCTGCGCTTATGCGCGGAAGGAAAATAATAACGAGAATCGACAACCCTATGAGTAGAATCTTTTTCGAAAATTCACTTCTGGTTGTCTCACCATTTTTGAAATCAAAGTCCATGCAAGGAAAAAAAATAACCAAAAGTAAATACCCGAAGATATTTACCCTTGGCTATCGTTTAAGAATCAATTAAAGGACTCCCAACGGAGAAATAAAACCAACGGTAAATCTGCCAGTATTATAATCATTTGCACCAAGGCCTGTTTTAGCGTAGTCAGAATATTTATACACACGGCCTACCCAGTTAGCAAAAAATTTGATGTTGAGATCCTCCCAGGGATAATATTCAACAGCTGGAATATAGCCCCAGGCATTGCGAATATTTTCTTCACCAGCTGTATTTTGTGGATCATTCGTACTGTTCTTCCATTGCGCAATGTCCAGCATAGCCACCAAGGTAAGATCAACTTTGGGAGTTACCCGGTACCTAAAATTCATCCAATGTCCGATATACCGGGTGTTGGCTAAGGCATACGGATAGAGATTATCTGGGACGGTTTCACTTACAATTCCTGTTCGGTCAAGTTGTTCATCACTCCACTTGAAATCATAAATGAATCTGAATTTGCCCAGATTAAATTCATTACCCAACGCAATATAATTCATGTTGGCACTATTACCCGCGGCATCTTGGGCTTCATTAAATAGCGAGTAAGACCAAATGGTTTTTATCTTTCCATCAAGCAAGCTTCCGCGCCAGTTTGATACAAAGGCTAAAGGTGCTTTTGACTCCGTGAAATTGGGTTGGGCTCCATACAACTCATCAAAAGATTTGGTTCTGGAGTCGAGCACCTGAAAAGTCCATTGATTGTTTTTACTTGGTGTATAGGTAAATCCAACTCCGGTAAGAAAGTTATCGGCATACTCTACGATGTCGGAATACTCATAGATGTCAATCGGGTTCCAGTCAAATTCCCACGCACCCCAATCGGCACACATCTTACCAGCCGAAATACTGAATTGTGGAGTCAAGTCAAATCGAAGATAAGCCAGATCGACCGACCGACTCAGGTTATCAATTGATTCAGAAGTTTGTGCCCGTGTATACCGATCGCGAAAACGGAAGTATACTTTCTCATGTACTTGCCCCCGAATCTCCAATCGGAATTGTTCATTCCGGAAGCGTGTCTGGGTATATTCTTTGTCTACAAATTCATTACGAAGTGCGAAGTTCATGTTCGCAATCACACTCACATTTTTCAACAGTCCTTGCTTTTCTTCTGGAATCAACGTTTTGTATTTGGCCGTGTCTCCCACTTGCCGTTCTTGTTTTTGTGCCCAGCTTAGGGCAGGTACCAGCAAAAACAAGAGAATCCATTTTATGTTTTTTAATGATTTCATGCATTATCTAATTTAGAATCATTCATCAAAATTGTTTTCTTTTTTGCAATACTATTTCTGCCCTGTTAAAGTAGCAGGATCCATTAGCTTTTTGATCTGGTCTTCGGTCAACAGTTTCTTCTCGCGGATAAGTTCGAGTATACCTTTTCCGCTTTCAAGCGCTTCTTTCGCTAGCTCTGTTGTTTTTTCATACCCGAGAACAGGATTGAGTGCAGTAACGATTCCTATGCTGCGATCAATGTTTCTTTTTTGAACATCCTCGTTCACCGTGATTCCATCAATACATTTTGTGCGGAAAAGTGGCAACGTTTTGAACAACAAACCTTGTGACTCGAACATGGCAATTGCTTCCACGGGCTCATACGCATTCAATTGCAATAATCCCGAATGCGCAGCCATAGTGACCGCAACGTCATTGCCTATCACTTTAAAGCACACCACATTCATAAGCTCTGGCATTACAGGATTTACTTTACCTGGCATAATCGAAGAGCCAGGTTGCATCGCAGGAAGATTAATTTCGAAAATTCCGGTACGTGGCCCAGAGGCAAGGAAAATTAAATCACTACTGATCTTTGATAATGCAATGGCGAAACTCTTTAAGGCAGATGAATATATTACAAATCCTTGCTGGCTACTGGTGGCCGCAATAAGATCCTTGCTCATTATGATAGGCTTACCTGTGATCTTCGCTAAATGCACGGCACATTTTTCTGCATAGCCTGGCGAAGCGGTTATACCTGTTCCAATAGCTGTTGCGCCCATATTTTCTTCGTATAGATATGCTTCGGCTTTCTTAAGTGCCGCAATCTCTGCGTCAAGCTGATTACCGAATGCATGAAACTCCTGACCTACCGTCATCGGTACAGCATCTTGCCCTTCAGTGCGACCCATCTTAACGATGTTCTTAAACTCATCGCCTTTTTTGTGAAAGGATTGAGAAAGTGCCTCCGCTTCCTTAATTAATTTTTCATTGTGAAGGATCAATGCAACTTTAATTGCTGTTGGATAAACATCGTTGGTCGACTGCCCCATATTTAAATCATCATGCGGCTCAATAAACTGATACTCTCCTTTTTTATGGCCGCTCATCTCTAAGGCGATGTTGGCAATTACCTCACATGAATTCATGTTGGCCGAAGTACCAGCACCACCCTGATACAAATCGACAATAAACTGATCATGATACTTTCCATCCATCACCGCCAGACAAGCTTTCTCAATAGCGACAAGTTTTTCTTTACTTAGTCTACCATCTTCTGCGTTAGCACGAGCCGCTGCCAACTTAACAATGGCATACGCTTTCACATAGTCGGGATAGGAATTTGTTTTCATTCCACTCACCTGAAAATTTTCTAATGCCCGAGCAGTTTGTACCCCGTAATAAGCTTCAAAAGGAATTTGCTTTTCACCCAGCAAATCCTTTTCGGTACGGGTTGTTGGTGCAATTGTAGTGCTCACTTTTTTCTGTGCCTGTGCAGATTGAAAACCAATGAGCATCACCAACAACAATAGTCCAATACATTTAATTTTATTCATCTTTAATTAGTTTTAGTTTCGTTGGTAGTTGTTGGCTGATCGCTACTCGAAAACCTGTAACGATCAATCAACAACGATTAACGATCAATGATTAATACGTAAAGAAAATTTCCTGAAGCTGTTTCTTATCCTTTGTTCGGGTAAGCGCAAGCATTAATAATACTCTTGCTTTCTGAGCGGTCAGGTCATCTGAAACAATAGTTCCCAACTCGTCATCATTGATTTCATCATGAAGCACCACTCTTCCTGAGGGAGCACGGCTTGCGCGGCAAACAATAATACCTGCTGCCACCGCTCTCTTCACTGCATCCATATACGCCTTGTTGAAGTTTCCATTTCCTACACCGGCAATCACGATTCCCGCAACTTTTTTGGCAATCAACATATCAATCATATCAGCCGGTGCATCGGCATACATATAAACAATATCCACTCTTGGCAATTTGGTATCCGCTGTTAACACAATTGGTTTTGGAGGATTTACCTCGCGAACGGCTGATGAATAATATTCTACCCGGCCATCGTAAGCCTGACCAACTGGGCCAGTGTTAGGCGATCCAAAAGCATCTGTCTTGGTTGTACTCATCTTCATTACTTCCCTTGCATCATAAATACCTTCGTTGAAACTAACCAATACACCTCTGCCTTTTGTCTTAGGATTAATTGCTACAGTGATGGCATCATATAAATTTTTTGGACCGTCTGCACTGATAGCTGTTGCTGGACGCATGGAGCCTGTAAGAACTACTGGCTTGTCGGAAGGAATAACCAGGTCAAGAAAATAAGCCGTTTCTTCCTGTGTATCGGTTCCATGTGTTACAACGATAGCATCCGCTTCGTTTTTAGCAAAAATTTCGTTAGCACGAATGGCCAGTTTTTTCCAGATGTCAACGGTCATATCCTGACTACCAACCGATGCAACCTGCTCACCCGAGATATTGGCAATTTTCTTTACGGATGGTATAACACCGATCAGATCGTCAATAGGAATTTTTCCGGCTGTATAACCAGCACGATCGGCAGATGCCCCTGCGCCAGCAATGGTTCCGCCAGTTGCTAAAATGATTACCCTTGGCAAGGGCTGATTCTGAGCTTGAACTTGTATTGTCAAGATCAGTAATGTTAAAATTGAGAGTAGCTTTTTCATTTTTATTTTCATTTAAGTTTAATGGTGTTGTTGTGTATTTGCTTTGAGTTTTTACGAGTCTTTAGAAATCACAGAATTAATTTTTGCAAAATCAAACCCGCCACGACCGAAGCCACTGTTGTGACGATACCCGGTAGCATAAAGCTGTGGTTCAATACATACTTACCGATCCGCGTTGTTCCGGTTCGGTCAAACTGGATGGCAGTTAACAAGGTTGGATATCCCGGAATAAAGAAGTGGCCGTTGCAAGAAGCAAAGATTCCTATTAAATAGGCTGGCGGTAAACCAAGGGAAAGCCCTAACGGCATTAATGCTTTCGCGGCTGAGGCCTGGCTGTAAAGCAACATACTCAGGATGAACAATCCGATTGCAAACGTCCACGGGTACGAGGATACTACATTGCCCAGCGTTTGCTGAATGGTATCGAAGTTATTGTTCATAAACGTGTTACTCATCCACACCACCCCAAAAACGGCAATGGTAGCCTGACCAGCGGAAGAGAATAAACTTGCTTTCGTTACAGCAGCGGCTGTTGTATTGGCAAGCAACACGATTACACCAGTTGCTGCCAGCATAATAATCATGATCATCGATGGCATCATTACATTACCCGCATCATTGACTGCAAACCCAGGAGAGAATCCTTCCACATTTCCAAAACTAGGAAGCAACTGCGGGAATGAGCTTAGCATCACAACGGAAATAACAGCTACAGCAAAAATTACAACAGACTTAATTGCACCCGGTGCTAATGTGGTGGTTGCTTTTTGCTCGGTCTCCAGGTTCTTAGCAAACTCAGGATCTTTCATTCGCTCTTGAAATTCAGGATCTTCACTTAACTCTTTTCCGCGTTTCCAGACAAACAACACGCCAACAAAAACTCCGATCAATGTAGCAGGAATACAGACCATTAAGATGTCAGTAAGTTTTATTCCGGACGCTGCTAAGACAGTGAGCAACGCTGCCGATGCCGCTGATACCGGACTTGCGGTAATCGCCATGTAGGCAGCAATCACACTCATACTCATCGCACGTTCAGGCCTGATTTTATTTTTGATTGTTACTTCAGCAATAATCGGCATGATCGAATATGAGATATGTGCCGTACCTGCAAACAACACAAAGGCATACGTTACTAAGGGTCCGAGAAAAGTAATTTGTTTCGGATTGCTTCGAAGCAGATTTCCAGCAACCTGCACCAGGTAGTCCATACCCCCGGCAGCCTGAAGTGCCGCTGCTGCAGTTACTACACTCATTATAATAAGCATCACTTCAATAGGGGGATCGGCAGGCTGCATACCGAATGCGAAGAGAAAGATGAGTAAACCAATCATACCCATCACCCCGAGCCCGATGCCAGACATACGTGCACCGATAAAAATGCAAACTAATAATACGATAAGTTGAATAGCTATCATGTCTTAGGTATCAAGTAGGTTAAATTCAAAGAGTTGAGCATTCGCACCTTTACCCGACAACGTTTCGTGCGGGGTACCCAACGTTTGAAAGGCCCCACTCAAAAGGTCAAACTCTTTACTGAATTTGAATTCTGCCAATGCTTCTTCCGATTGCCACAGAGAATAAAAATGATATAAATTAGAAATATTAACATCTAACGTCAGGTTGTGACTCAGGCATTCGGCAGGAAGATGGTTGAAAATAAACTGAACAGTTTGTTGAAACTCCCGCTGCTTGGAATTATTAATGGTGCCTGAAATTTTTAGGAAGTACAAGATGGCATTCTGCATATTGATCCTTATTTAATTTAGAGGTGTAGGACTAAACCAATCATGAGTGAATGCTTACCAATACATGTACCAAGATTTGGCCTTTGAAAATAAAAATCCAATTCACTCATTTACACTCATTTATAATTTATTTTTTCTTCTAACCCATAGATTAAATCAATTTAGTTAACCTAATCTTCGTTACAGTTACGAAATGTCGTGAGCAATCATGGTGAATGGTATTCACAATTGAGAAAATTTGTTGGATCTCAAGGGAGATTAAATCTTAGTTAGTTTGGTAGGAAAAATAAGAAACCCGCTATTAAGCGAAGTCAAAATCAGATATTGTTTATACTATAGATAGTAAGGGGGTCATACATTATCATCAATTATTACGTCTTTTATTGGGCGCGACAAACCAAGTTTCTTCATCCTTGAACGAAGGGCGTTAGGATGCATATTTAGTTTCTCTGCAGCACCTTGTTCGCCATTTATTCTCCATTGGCACTCATTCATGATTTTTACAATGTGATCCCGCTCAATTTGTTCAAGGGTTTCGGTGCCCTCAATTTTTTCAGTTTTTCTATTAAAAAACCAATCCAGTTGAATTGTTTTTCCTTCACTGGCAATTACCGATCGTTCGATTACGTTTTTCAATTCACGCACGTGGCCGGGCCAACCGTATTCCATCAATCGTTGAAGGTCGGCTTTAGAAATTTGTTCAATGTTCTTGTTGTACTCTTTGGATTTGCGTTCTATAAAATAATTGATGAGTTCAGGGAGATCTTCCTTTCTTTTCCGCAGAGGAGGGATGGTGATTGGAAATACATTAAGGCGGTAGAATAAATCATCGCGAAACCGGCCTTGTTTTACTTCATTAGCAAGTTCACGATTCGTAGCAGCAATTACACGCACATCTACTTTGATGGTTTTTTGACCACCTACTCTTTCGAATTCACCGTTTTGCAGGACGCGCAAAAGTTTGGGCTGCATCGCCAATGGGAGTTCACCAATTTCATCGAGAAAAATTGTTCCACCATCGGCTAATTCAAACCTCCCCTTGCGGGATTGAATGGCAGATGTAAAGGCACCTTTTTCATGGCCAAACAATTCATCCTCTATTAATTCATGCGGGAGGCCTCCGCAATTTACCTTGATGAATGGCATATTATTTCGCAAACTTAATTTTTGGATCAGGTCTGCCAGAACTTCCTTTCCTACACCGGTTTCACCTTCCAGTAACACAGGGGCGCTAGTGGTTGCAACTTGCTCCACTTTTTGAGTTGCATAACGCAATGCTTTGCTTGCGCCTATAATTTCGGTATGCACGGCATTGGTAAAAGACACATCAGGGTTAGTAACATTTTCTTTCTCTAACTCCAGCCTTAATTGCGAAATTAATCGTTGCGAGCTTTCTTCGCTGGTAATGTCGCACCCCACGCTCATCACACCCAAAACTTCTCCTTCATCTGTATAGGTAAGAAAGTTCACCCAGTTGATCGCTAGCACCTTTCCTTTTTTATCAACGATAGAATTTTTAAAGTACGGAGTCATGCTCTCTTTAGCGAGCAGGAGTTTGAATAAGTTTTTAGTTGTGGCCATATCTTCCGGTGGCAAGAAGTGGTCGAACCAATTTTTCTGAAGCAACTCAGTTGGTGTAGAATACCCCAATAGCTTAACTCCAAAATCGTTTATGTACCCGATATTTCCTTTTTGGTCAAGTTCTAGCACGAGCAAGGCAGCATGTTGCATAAACGAATGCCACCGTTTGTCCTGAGATTTAAGTTTTCTCTCCAACTTGTTTTTTTCAAGTACTTCAGCAACCACCTCCAACCCCATAATCATCATAAACAAAATTGAGTGTAAGTGAATAGGGAAAAATAATTTCATGCCCAATTGCAGCCCAAAGAAATTATCTGTGAGTTGATTGATAGTGGTAGCTAAAAATAAAACTCCGTAGATCAGAATGGATGTAATGAGCCACACTGCCTTCTGTGGATTTCGATTACGGTATTGCCATATTCCGGCAAGCAAACCATAAATGAAAATTGCGCCAAAGGCTACTACTGAAATTTTGGACCAGATCGGTTTGGTCAGATCGTCTGCTTCCGTTATCATGACGATATAAGTAAAAACAGATTCAACTGAAATTAAATAGGGGATAATCTTGCTTTTATACCCGGTATAAGACCAAATAAACCAAGGCACCAAAGCATAGTAAGCAAAAATAAATATCCGCTTGACCAAAATGTTGGTCGGATACGGAGCATGATCATGGAGAATGAACCCTGTTGGCGGGATAAGAAAGAAAATGACAAGGCACAGGCCCATCACACCAAAAATAAGTTGCGTCTTATTGTTTCTTTTCACGCCAATAAAAAGACTTATGGATCCCATAGCCAACGCGACACCGGTTGTTAGTAATGCAAGTGCAGTGTATAAGTCCTCCATATTCCTTTTTGATACTAATTCAATATAATCAACAATTGGCACACCTAAACTAGAACCCTTGTGGTATAACATATTCGGTCTTTCAAGTAGTCGAATATTGCTAATTAAGCGACCCTAAAAAACCCAGAAAATTAAAAAGCTTGCTTCGGTTTACTGCAACTTTCATAAGCATGCGGCCACCGTGGTAAGATTACGATTTTCCTAAACAGAAATCTCGCCAACCCTAAAGCTTCATTACCCATAGGTCAGATAAACCGCGAAAGGAGCTAGCAACCCCCACACAAGAAACTTGGCGATAGCCGATCATTATAATAATTGAACCTATTAACAAAGATACCTTTGTTTCATTTAACAATAATGTTTACGTGATTTTGCCATCCACCGAAGAAATCAACACCACCATAGAGTGCGCATTTACATAATACTTGAGGGGCTTAACAACCGGAGCTTCTGACCATGGCACGATATCGTCTGGCGAAGACAGAAATGTGTCAATCCAGCGAAGCCATTTGTAATTTTTTCCATTGAATTGAACGGGTAATTCAAATTCAAGCGACTCGGTATAGGCATTAATCATGAAGTGCATGTCAAACTGCCCGCTAAGGGATTGTATGGTAAAGGCAATGCTATGTGAATGGGCTGACCAATCGGGTTCGTTTAGTTTTATTCCATGCCACGTAATGAAACCCTTGTCCAGTATTTCGCGCAGCGACAGGCTAAACTCTTCCTGAGATGAGTCGCGTTTCAATCGGGAGGAGATCAACTTTTTTACAAATCGATAGAGCTCTTTATTTTTCTTAACGAGGCTCCAATCAAACCAAGTCAGTTCATTATCATGACAATAAGCATTATTGTTACCCAGTTGTGTTCTGCGTACTTCGTCACCCATTAAAATCATAGGTGCGCCTAAAGAAAGTAATGTAACAGCAAAGAAATTTTTTATTTGTCGATGTCTTATTGCTTCAATGGCAAGATCATCTGTTGGGCCTTCTATGCCATAATTGTAGCTGTAGTTGTCATTACCTCCATCGCGGTTGTCTTCACCATTGGCTTCATTGTGTTTAGCATTGTATGAAACCAGATCATTAAGAGTGAATCCATCATGGCAAGTGATGAAGTTGATACTTTGTTCGGGTTCGCAATTTTGTGTGCCATACATATCCGGGCTTCCAATCATGCGTGTAACAAACTGCCCCACGGTATCCGAATCGCCACGCATAAATTTGCGTACATCATCTCTGAATTTTCCGTTCCACTCTTTCCAGCTATCGCCTATAAATGTTCCTACCTGGTATAAGCCGGCCGCATCCCAGGCTTCGGCAATTAACTTTGTACCCGCCAGTACCGGATCCGACTCAATATCCCATAACACGGGTGGGTTTTCGATTACATGTCCATTTCCATCGCGTGATAAGATAGAGGCAAGATCAAATCGAAATCCATCCACATGCATCTCCTTCACCCAAAAGTGCAAACTGTCAATGATCATTCTGCGCACGATCGGCTGATTCGCGTTTAATGTGTTACCACATCCGGAGTAGTTGGCGTAGTGCGATTTGTCTTCTTCCAGCGTATAATAGACACGGTTGTCAATTCCTCGGAAAGAATATGTAGGGCCACCCTCTCCACCTTCGGCAGTATGATTAAATACCACATCCAATATTATTTCGATACCGGCACGATGCAGCGTTTTTACCATATCGCGAAATTCATTCAGTGCATCCTGAGGATTACCGGTAGTGCTGTAACTGGTTTGTGGAGCAAAGAATGATACGGGGCTATAACCCCAATAATTGCTTCTACCCTCATAACTATCCTGGTTGTCAAAATGAAATACCGGTAAAAGTTCAACGGCCGTAATTCCTAAATCCACCAGATAGGGTATTTTTTCTATTAGCCCTTTGTAGGTTCCGCGCAAAGCAGGCGCTACCCCTGAGTTAGGATTTTTTGTAAAACCACTAACATGCATTTCATAAATTACCGTCTGCGAGAAGGAACGCTGTGGATGCTTGTCATTTTCCCAATCATAATCCTTTAGGTTTGTGACCACACTCTTCATAAATGGGGAAACAGATTTTTCATCACCGGCATTGATAGTGCGCTTGAATTTTTTTGGAGTAACAATTCCATGCGCATACGGATCTAATAAAACCTTTTCAGAATCGAAACGATGGCCCTGTTTGGGGTCATACTCTCCGCGAATCCGGTAGCCATACAGTTGCCCTTCCTTAATGCCCGGCACAAATGCATGCCAGTAATGATAGATTCGGTTTACCTAAAGATCGAGGGTAATCGTTTTAGCGGGGGTGAGATCATCTGCGTTGTTAAACAACAACAAATCGACACCCTTACAATTGCGTGAAAAAATGCAAAAGTTAACTCCGGCAGCATGAACGGTGGCACCCAATGGAAAAGACTGCCCGGCTTGAATGCCTATATTTTTTTTCGTTTTAGTCGTCATTTTTTTAATCAAGCTATCATTCTTGTATCAGAAATTAAATGACCATTGTCATTTAATTTGAATTTCCTTATCACATCCTTTATATGTTTGAAATTAACAGAATATATTCAGTTTTAAATAAATCATTCTCAATATGACACAGTTTGAAATATCACTTAAAAAGTATCTCGAAATATTTGGAGGCCAGGAAATGGTTTTCATAAATGATACCCGCAATCTTGAATTATTTGCCAAGAATCCTGCTAATAAAACGGAAGAAGATATCCGTATGAAGGTAAGCGCCCTTAGCGATGATCACGAGATTAAGCAACTGCCGGGTCATAATTTGATAGTAGAGCATATTTTAAAACTAAATATTGACGATCGGTTGAATAAGGGTGATCTCACGCTTGTCGAAGACATTGCTACTCTGAAAATTAATGGAGTGGATCATCATCTGCTTCACCTTGCTTCTCTATACTGTTGTCTGCACAAGCCAGATGTATTTCCAATTTACAGCGATCAGCATCATAACTTTTATCAGAAGTATATAAAGTTTTTCAATCTTTCTCTCGATCCTGACAAGCTTACCGATTACCAGGTGTTTGCGGCAGCGCTCAATGATTTGGTAACACGTGCCGGTATAAAAGGGAAAATGAATTATATTCACCTGCGCAAATTTGGGTGGCTGTATGCGGATAGTGTGCTGAAAGAATCGAGGGTATGATGAAGTAAGTAGTTATTACATAAAATGAAAAGGCTCGGGAAAACATTAGCAGTGTGTATTAAAAAACAATTCAAAATTAATGCGACTACCCTAAAATAGGCGATGTCGTAGAACTATTGCAGATAAAAGATCAAGAATTAATTACCTTAGTCCCCAATAAATAGAAAACAATATGACACCTTATTCGAAAAATACTCTCTTAGTGGTAATCCTGATTGCTCTTACTTCCTCCCTTGCGTTTAGCCAAAAGGCATATTCACTCAAGTCACACAAAGTAACGGTTGATGGTACCTCTTCCTTGCACGATTGGACATCGGAGGTAACCAAACTGGAGTGGGCAGGGCAATTAACCGTGGAAGGAACCAGTGTAAAAACCGTTCAAAATGTTACCGTCACTATACCGGTTAAATCTATAAAGAGTGAAAAAGGCGGCATGATGGATGATAAGACCTACGAGGCATTTATTGAGGAAAAAAATCCAACGATCACATTTAAACTTACCAACGCTACAGTAAGTGGTGGCAATGTGAAGGCTAACGGATCGCTCACTATGGCAGGGGTTACAAAACCCATCGTTATGAATGTGGCCGCTAAAGTGATGAGTGACGGATCTGTTCACTTGAGTGGGTCGCAGGCGATTAATATGAAGGACTTCCAAATGATTCCCCCGAAGGCAGTGATGGGCACGATAAAGGTGGGAGAAAAAATTACTTTACTATTTGAATTGGTTGTTACCCCTTAAAGGGCAATAGCTAATCTGAAACTAAAATCCAACAGAGAGCGAAATCAATACAAAGGGATCGTCAAAGCCAATGTTGTATAGGTAGGACGTTAATTCCCATTGTTTTAATCCCCCGCCAATCAATAGGCCGCGTTGAATATCCAAATCCGTTTGATATAAACGCGTGCGCTGTCCACTCAAACCAAACCATAACCAATCTTTTGGCGACCAACTTACGTCTGTCCAACTATAAAGGAAATTATTTTCGCTGGTCTTTAAATCAAACAAATATTCTGATTCACTATAGATTTCAAAACCTTTATAGGTAAATGTAAATTCCAGGCCAGGCGCAATGCCGTTAGAGAGCCCGGCAACCCCACCCACCATAGGCGTGATTATGTATTCAACTTTCTTTCCGCCCATGAAATTGTATCCGAACCAGCCAGAGAAAGTTTCATAATCTTCATAGTTATAACGGGCTTCGAGATGCAAACGATTTTTATCAGCACGAAATACAGGTAAGATAATGAAGTCATCCGGAATCAGATAGAAATTGATTTCAGTATTGAAACTCCAGCTTGATGAATCTGATTGTGCCTTCGACAAAAGGGGAACCACAAGTAAAATAAAAAAGATAGGTAACTTTTTCATCCCCCTAAAGCCATTGTTAATGCAACCAGAAAAACACCAATTAAAGTATATAGGACAGCGGTCAGAATTTTTCTGAATCCGGCATAGCCCGCTAGCAAATATCCACCTATAAACAACAACAGTAACGCAACGCCATTGGAAGCACGCATGGCTACTCCCATCTCATCCAATAAGCCAAATGGAAGAGCAACCGGAAGGGTACACAAAAACACAAGAAAGAAAATCTGTACACCCGCCCATAAGTCGGTACCTGTAATCAGATTTGCTTTAGTTGGTTCGGGAAGTTTTTTAATTCGACCGCTAAGTTCACTTAGTTCCTGCGTAGTCATAAGCCCCGCAATCACAGGTTGAATTTCATCTTTCAAAATCTCCCCGCCATTTTCGTTACTGGTCTTTCGGATTTCCTGAATTAATGTGAGCGAATGCCCGCGTTCTATTGCCACGTTCATCAAATACATAATGGCATCTACCAGCCCCCAGGCAACATTGCAGCCAAGTGCAGCCCACAACAGTTCGCTGATTTCATCTCGTCCATCTTTTGCCACACTAATAGCGCCTGTAAATGTTAAAACCATAATCAATCCGAAAAGCACCTCCGCTATCCGGTCAACCGGGTTTAGCACTGCGCTTTCGCGGATACGATTAGTCCAGAAATTTTTCTCGTGCTTCATGTGGGTATAAAAAATAACATCATGGCCATGATCAGGTATACAATAATAAGTTGAACGCCTTTATACCAGTTCGATCGCCCATCACCCGTAACCATAGAGGCCAATACAACAGACAGAAATAACCCTACTAGTAGCGGCCGTGGAAATGTGAGGTTCATTTGACCGGGCCCAACGACCGTACTCATAAGCACTAAAATGGGAGCTACAAAAAGTGCAATTTGTATGGAGCTGCCCAAAGCAATTCCAATACTGAGATCCATTTTGTTTTTCGCGGCCATGGTAACAGCCGAAATACTTTCCGCGGCCCCACCAACAATGGCCAAAAAAACAACTCCAATAAAAACACTGGACATCCCCAGCACTTCACCGGTTTCTTCGGCTGCCCCTACCAACACCTCACTCATGAAAGCGGCTAAAACCGATGCCCCCACCAACGTAATCAAGGCCCGTGTTATCGACCATTTTTCTTCATGCGCTTCTTCCTTTTCCTTTCCTTCACTTTGGAAAAAATCAGCGTGGGTTTTGATCATAAACAAAAGATATAATACATATCCTATAAGCAGGACAACAGCGAGGCAGAGGTTTAGTAAATTTTCATTTTCAATCGCGGGCTTTTCCGCAGTAAGAAAATGAAACGAACTAGGTATGGTAAGGCTAATCACAGCAATCATCATCATGGAACTGTACACCCTGATACTGGTGATGTTGTAATCCTGATTGTGAAACTTGGAGCCTCCAACCAAAAAAGAAACTCCCATCGCCAACAACAGGTTGGCCAGGATAGCACCTGCCAGGGACGCCAAAACCATTCCGTGCAATCCCGCCTTCAGGGCAATAATGGCAATGATCAATTCAGGAAAATTACCGAAGGTTGCATTGAGAAGTCCACCCACGGCATCGCCCGTGTAGGTTGCTAATTGTTCTGTCGAACTTCCAATCAATCGTGCAATGGGAATGATAGAAATCGCGGCTGAAAAAAAGATGAGCGGTGCTGAGGCATGGCTGTACTCCAATCCAAAGGAAATGGGAATAAATATAAACAGCCAATGAATGCCGGGTTTTAAGAGATTCTTCAAAGTGGGTTTGGGTTAGGAGTAAGCAATTTACTGAATTGGTTTGAATGACATCGCTGGTGGGCTTCCTGCAAATTTATACTCTTGTTATTTCTGTTATAAGATTTCAGGGTACAGTATTTACGAGAGGCTCTTCTGCAAAAGCATCTGTAATTTTATTACCTTACTTTCCTGATCAACCGCTTATGAAAAAAATTATTTCTGCTTTTGCTCATTACCACAAATTCATTCGCTCAAACCAAAGCAGGAGAAGGGAAAATAAAAATTGCTTGACAATTAAATCTTAATAAAAATCTTCCGCTTATACATCCACCAAAGCACCACTCCAAAAAATGAAACAAGCGTTATCGCAAATAACAGCGAAGCATTAATTGGATCGAGCCAACTTTCAAAACCAGCTTTATAGAAATAACCCCAAACGGAAATTTCATTATCGCCAGCACCTACTTTAATTCGGCTCAACGTTTTTACAAGTAGTGCCGAAACAACAAAAACAAAAATCGCATTCATGCCATACCACGTAAATGGTTTCGACCACGTTTTGATTCGATGAATATCAATCAGCCAATGGCAGGCGGCTAGAAATTGCATAGCGATGCCTGCAGTATATAAAACGAAACTACTCGTCCACAACGATTTGTTGATGGGAAAAATAATCCCCACCCAAGGCCAAGAAAAATTAGTATTGCACCAATAAAAAATAACCAGCTTACACGAACTCCCGGCTCTTTAATTTCTGTGAGCAATTTGCCTGTTAGCATTCCGATAATACCGGTTGCGAGAGCAGGTATTGTACTTAGCAAACCTTCCGGATCCCAGGTTTTGCTTTGTGCCCATAAGTGACCTTCCATAAGCAGATAATCTAACCACGCACCGAGATTTGTGGTAGGCTCTAAATTAGCCGGTCCATGACCCGGCACGGGTACAAATGTCATCAAGATATAGTACGCCACTAAAAGTATTGCCGCCATTCGAATCTGCGTAAGCCAGGTTGTGGTCAGAAACAATACTGAACAAAAGAAAAACACCAAACTGATTCGTTGAAGTACTCCGGGAATCCGAACAGCAGAGAAATCAAATTTTGGGAAGAGGGAAAGAAAAATACCGAGAGAGAAGATGATAAGTGTTCTGCGAATGATTTTTGAAAACAGTTTTTTTGTTAAACCATCATCGGCTTTAGCCTGATAGGCAAAATGAATAGACACCCCGACAATAAATAGGAAAAACGGAAAGATGAGATCCGTGGGGGTACAGCCATTCCATGGGGCATGCCTTAACGGTGAATAAATGTGTTCCCAGGTGCCGGGGTTGTTTACCAATATCATGGCGGCTACGGTCAGGCCACGAAAAACATCTAATGATTCAAGTCTGGAGTTTGCTTGCATGGTTAAAGGTACGAAGTGTCTAAGGATGTCATAAACTTTAAACCATTTTGTAAACAGTTCTAATTTCTTTAAACCTGCATTTGCAACCGGCCCGATCATACTCTAAATTGGGTGCTTTAAAATTATTTGATGACCAAAGCAACCAAACCGCTTATTCCAAAAACAGATATCGTGCTGATGGGTGCCGGAATTATGAGTGCAACGCTAGGGGTTATTCTCAAAGAGTTAAATCCGGAAATTACTATTCAGATTTTTGAAATCCTGGATGAAGCGGGCACGGAAAGTTCAGATGCCTGGCATAATGCGGGCACGGGTCATGCGGCTTTCTGCGAACTAAACTATACGCCTCAAAAACCAGATGGCTCGGTAGATATAAGTAAAGCCATAAAAATCGGAGAGTCGTTTGAAGTCTCAAAAGAGTTTTGGTCTTACCTCATTGAAAAGCAATATTTCAATAGTCCGTCAGAATTTATTTCTAAAATTCCGCACCTGAGTTTGGTGTGGGGTAAAGAAAATGTTGATTTCTTAAAGAAGCGCTACGAGTTAATGAGTCAGAATCCTTTATTCAAGGAAATGATCTACACGGAAGATCGCGACCTGATGATGGAATGGGTACCCCTAGTTATGCGCGGACGTAAAAAATCAATGCCGGTGGCCGCCACCCGTATGGAGATTGGCACGGATGTAAACTTTGGAAATCTAACGCGCGGTATGATTACCCGACTTGAAAAGATGCCCGGAGTTACGATTCATTACAATACCAAAGTGCGCGATCTAGATCCGGATGGCAAAGGCGGTTGGGATATTTTGATTCGGGACTTGATAACCGGAAAGCGAAAAGAAGTGAATACAAAGTTTGCTTTCATTGGTGCCGGTGGAGCCACACTGCATCTACTGAAGCGCGCAGAGATTAAAGAGCGCAACGGATATGGCGGATTTCCGGTGAGTGGCTTGTGGCTAAAATGTTTGAATGAGGAACTGATTGCGAAACACCACGCGAAGGTTTATGGAAAAGCCTCCGTAGGTGCACCGCCCATGTCGGTACCACATATCGATACGCGCATCATCGATGGCAAAAGAGAATTACTCTTTGGTCCCTTTGCAGGATTCTCGACCAAGTTTCTTAAGAACGGTTCGTTAATGGATCTGCCTAATTCAATCCGCCCCGACAATGCATTGCCCATGATTTTTGCGGGCATAAAAAACATTCCACTTACCAAATATTTAATTGAACAAGTACGACAAGCACCCGAAGATCGACTCGCTGCTTTGCGCGAATATGTTCCTTTCACTAAGTTGGAAGATTGGGAATTGAAAGAAGCAGGTCAGCGGGTACAGGTAATTAAAAAAGATAAAGAGAAAGGTGGGGTGCTGGAGTTTGGAACCGAAGTAGTTGTTTCGCAAGATGGAACCGTTGCAGCATTATTAGGTGCTTCACCAGGCGCATCCACTGCGGCCGGTGTTATGCTTGAAATTCTTCAGAAATGTTTTAAAAAGGAATGCGAATCAAAAGCCTGGAAGGAAAAATTAAAAGAAATGGTGCCATCCTTTGGCCAATCCATTTCCACCAGTAACGATTTAGTTGAGAAAACCAGAGCCCGCACGCACCATATTCTTAAGCTTTAAGACCGCGCTCTGTTTTTATAAACAATTGATGAAGGCTAATTGAGACCTTTACTATTCCTTTAATCCCGTTCGGTAGTCGTATCTGGTAATTGAGGCATGAGATCTTACCATTCGTCTCAGACCGCCTAATCAAAATCAAGTTTGTTCAGTTTTTATATCAAACCTTTAAACAAACTCGTTATGATAACAAATTCAATTAAACAAATCAGATCGGGCTTTTACTCGAAAGTAATCGCCTTGATCGCACTATTTTCCATTACGCTGGTCAGCTGTAATGATGATGATGTAGAAGAAATGATGGCTACAGAAAGTATTGTCGCATTAGCGCAGGGCAATGCTGACCTAACATCTCTAGTTTCAGCATTAACCAAGTATCCGGATTTAGTAAGCACCTTAAGTGGCGATGGATCGTATACTGTTTTTGCTCCAACGAATGCAGCTTTTGCTAGCTTGTTGACCGCCATTGGGCAAACCAGCATTAACGACATTCCAGAGTCGGTATTAAAGAGCGTACTGCAATATCATGTGGTGGCTAATGCGACCGTTCTGTCAACTCAGCTTACCAACGCAGACGTTACTACGGCAAGTGGAGAGAACGTAACTGTAAATATTTCATCAGGTGTAAAGTTAAACGCAACGGCTAATGTAGTAGCGGCCGATGTTAAGGCAACCAATGGTGTTGTTCACGTGATTGATGCGGTTTTGGTTCCACCATCTATCGCACCGGTAGTAGGTACGATTGTAGCACCCGCTTACTTCAACAAAAACTTTTCGACATTAGTAGCTGCCGTGGTACAGGCTGGTTTATTGCCAACGCTTTTATCAACCACCAATCAATTAACGTTATTTGCTCCTACAAACGAGGCATTTGCTACGGCAGGTATCACCTCTCTGCCGGCTAATAATGCTACAGGAAATGCATTGCTTAAATCCATCTTAGAATATCATGTGATTGCAGGATCATCTGAAATAAAGGCTGTTGACATTGCTAGCGGAGCATCATCGGCAACAACTTTTGGCGGATCTAAAATATATTTAAGCAAGGGTTCTGCCGGAGTGTTTATTAATGGAACAACTCAGGTAACAGCCACGGATATTCAGGGTTCCAATGGTATTGTACACGTAATTAATAGAACACTTGTACCGCCTACTCAAACAATTGCTGAAATTGTTGTAGCGAACACGACTGCTTCGACACCGCAGTTTACTCAATTGCTTGCAGCGTTGGCTCGTACAGAAGGGCAAGGAGCTGATGATTTATTAGCTGCAGTAAGTGCATCAACCGGAGAGCTGACAGTCTTTGCGCCAACCGATGCTGCCTTTCAGGCACTGTATACAGCTTTAGGTGTTGATAATGTTAACGAAATAGAACTAAGTACATTAATCGCTGTTTTGAAGAAGCATGTGGTAGGCGCCAGAAGATTTTCAACAGATTTAGTCTCTGGTTCTGTAGCTACTTTAAATGGAAACATTACGGTAAACACCTCTGATTTAACGATTGTAGGCGGTTCGGGCAATCCGTCAAACTTGTTAACCACCTTGTTAAATATCAAAGGTAAAAATGGAGTAATTCATGTAATAGATAGAGTTATACTTCCATAAGGTTGTGGGTTAGTTGGTAGGGTTGAAGCCTCGCGTCTACGCGGGGCTTACCCTTTAAAAAAACTTTCTCTTACTTTAAGGTAAAAATTTCAGAACGTGTTTTCATACCGATACCGATACGGTTTCATTTTTCTGTTGTCCCTGTATTCTTTTATAAATATAGAAGTTACAGTAGGCTCAAGATTATTTGATTTTGACTTAACCTGGTATTATTTATTTGGTGTATTAGCGCTTGTTGTACTCGGTATTTGGGAATTAAATCGATTAGCCGAAATAAAAATCCTTATTGGAAAAGAAAAGCGTGTTCACCCGCTGATTCTTCTTTTTCTGGTAAGCTTTTTAAGCGTATTGGTAAGCTCTACGGTAGCCTTGTATGCTCTATACCTTTCGCTGGATAGGCCACTTCAATTGAATTTTGATCATTGGAAATTGTTATTGGCTTTTGGCTTTCGAGTAAATCTTTTTTTGAATTGTATTAATGCAATTGTATTTTTTATGAATCGGTTGAAGAAAGTTCAATTAGAAGCCGAACAATTGAAGAAACAAACTATTGAGGCACAATTTGAAGCGCTTCGAAATCAGATTAACCCACATTTTTTATTTAACTGCTTTAACGTTTTATCAACCTTAGTTCATAAGAATGCAGACGCGTCTGCCAAATTTATCAACCAGCTGTCACAGGTATATAGGTATTTACTCTACAATCAGGAAAAGAAAATTGTATCGCTGACAGAGGAGCTTGCGTTTATTGCCTCGTACACCTATTTACTTCAAACACGATTTAGTGATCACTTAGTAGTCGAAAATAAAATTTCAGAATTATCTGAAAATGCTATGGTTCCTCCAGCATCCCTTCAAATGCTGATAGAAAATGCGATCAAACACAACGTGGCATCTAAGAAGTTGCCACTGACAATATCCTTGGAGCATAAAGACGGATATCTGATCGTATCAAATTCTCTTCAGAAAAAGGAAATAGCAGAAGAGTCAACAAAAATTGGGCTAAAGAATATTATAAGTCGCTACAAGCTCCTGTCGGACCAGCCGGTTGAAATTATGAAAACCGATTCAAAATTTATTGTAAAATTGCCTGTCCTACACTTGGAAACATGAATGTAATAGTTGTAGAAGACGAACCGTTAGCAGCCGAAAGGCTCATTTCCCTTTTGCATAAAACAGGTGAGTCCGTTACCGTATTAGAGGTGTTTGACAGCATTAAAGAAACGGTGTTGTTTATTTCGGGAAACAAAAAAGTTGACTTGATTTTTTTGGATATTGAGTTGGCCGATGGCAAGAGCTTCGAAATTTTTAAGCAGGTTACCGTGGAAGCGCCCATTATCTTTACTACAGCTTACGACCAATATGCCTTGCAAGCTTTCAAATATCTGAGTATCGATTATCTGCTCAAACCTATACAAGAAGATCTTTTGAAAAACGCGTTAAGTAAATTCAGGCGCCTTGAAAACAATACGGTAAAAGATAAATTAGATCAGCTTACTCAATTGATAAGCCAGGGAGGAAACAGACCCAAGGAGAGAATTCTGGTTAAATCAGGAAATAAGCTGCAGTATAAATCGGCCGATGAGATCGCTTATTTTTGGGCCGAGGCAAAGGAGGTTTACATTTTTACCAGAACCGAAAACAAAAAATATTTAATTGATTATACCATGGAAGAGCTGGAACGTCAATTAGATAAAAGTACATTCTTTAGAGTTAGTCGTAAAGCCATTATAAACGTAAGTTCTATTGCCGAAATAAAAGGACTTATCAGCACACGATTGGAGGTTAAGCTTAATCAACCGTGCATCAATGAACTTACCGTGAGCCGGGATCGGGCGGCAGATTTCAAAAACTGGTTAGATAGGTAAGTTGTAAGAATCTTGACACAACTCTATATTTGATTTGTGATTTAAGATTTCTTATGCGCAACCTGATATTTTTTATTTTCTTAATTGTCCCGCTAGCAGGGTTTAGTCAAACGGATCATGCAGAGATAGAGCAGCTGAAGCAAGAAATTTTGTCGCTACAATCAGATGTTGATAACATTCAAATAAATCTCACCCAATCTCAAAATAAATTTAAAGCAGGCATTATAGTAGCAACTATAGGCTATACCGTAACTATTGCGGGTGGTCTTATGCTAGGCCGCGAGAATGATGATCTGGGCAAGGTACTTCTCATTAGTGGCGGTGTTACCGGCATTACAGGCACCATCATGATGGCTGACGCATTTAAATATCTTGGAAGGGCGGGTAAGCCTAAAAAGAAATAAGGCAATCGACCTTCCAAATATTATTGACGATTGAGATAGAGCGTAAACCCAACCCTAAATCCAAAGGTATTGTTATCTTCTCCTATACTGAAGTTTAGTGAAGGCTCTACAGCAATAAACTCATTAATAAAAGCAGCATAGCCAACTTCAAAAGGTATAACGGTTTGGCTATCACTATTTTCATAGTCGTTAATGTTAAACCCTGCACCCCCGAAAAATTTTCCTTGATAATAATAGCGCCCGAATATTCCAAAGGAGGTAAAAGAGAAATCATCAATTTTTTGATATCCTAAATTAACACCCGCAACCACGTTGTCAATTACAAAATAGCCGCCCTTCAAACTCAAATCAAAGATGCTGTAATTATCACCAGTGTCTGGCGATACCGAAGTAAAACTTAAATTGGAAGAGGCTCCTGCCAAAATAGTTCCATTTTGAATTTGTGCAGATGCGTAACCAGCGATTAGAAGGAACGCAACAAGGAAAATAGATTTTTTCATAGTAATGCTGGGTTGGTTTATTTGACTAATATAACATTCTTTGAGTTAACGTTGTCGATGTTAAGAATGCTAAAGTTGGGTTAAAGATAATAACGACCAACTTAAGGAATGAATTCGTTTCCGTTAAATGCACTAAAAACCCGATATGTGATTTATCCCGGTATCGTATCGTTTTTTTCGAGTGACGACACTTGAACACTGAAGTTAGTCAAATGCATTAAATTTGATTTGCTATGAAAAAGACCATGCTTGCAATTTTTTATTGGACTCGCTCTTTTTGCCAGTCAGTAGCATCAATAATTGTTTCTGCATTCCAGAGTTAGCTTATAAATATTGTCCATTAACAAAGACGTATCGCGTCAGACACCGATCACTAAAAGATGAACGCAAACAACCACTCCCACAAAAATCCTTATCACCCGGATGTGACGTTGTTTCTTATTATCATTCCTTTCATCAGCGCATTTAATTATTACCTCACCTATTCGAACATCCAACTGAGTTGGTTTTTACTACTCACCTTTACAATTGATACGGTGCAGGGTTATCTGGCCTGGTGGGGCGTGCGTTCTTTTATCCTGTATCTTGATAGAAGATGGCCGTTTGAAAAAGGTTTGTTGAAGCGCATACTATTTCAATTATTCAGCACGCTATTTATAGGAATTTTCATTATTAGTATACTTACTGAGTTAGTCAGTTTAATTGCAAAGGGAAAACCCGCTCCACTGAATTTCTATACCATTGATTTGTTTATCATCAGTATCTGGTTTTTTGTCATCAATGGCATTTACCTCGGGCTTCATTTTTATCGACTTTATCAGAAATCGGAAGCAACCCGACAACAGGAGAATCAGATCAAATCGGATGGGCTTTTTGTGAAGCAGGGGAAACTAGACATCCGGTTGTCGTATGATGAACTGGAAGGTTTTTATGTAGACGAGGATTACGCTGTGGCGAGTCAGCTTGGAGGCAAAAAATATTACCTGACTCAATCACTCGACAAAATTGAAAAGACATTACCGGTTGCTCATTTTTACCGTCTTAACCGACAATACATTGTTCACCGCCAGATCATATCGGGTTTTAAGCGGGCTGACAATGGGAAGATTTTAGTAATGCTTCAGAAAACAACAAACTTTCCGACCGAAATTCCAGTAAGTCGCCTCAGGGCACCTGCATTTAAAGGCTGGTTTCAGCCAGCGTGATTACACTTTACCGGAAAAGCTGCTACATCTCAGGGGGAAACCTCAGAATTCCGCGTCCATAGCACATCAGTTCGCGTAAACTTGCACTGTAATCAGGGGCTGAATGCACTTTACAAGTGTCAGGCAAACATCCTCTGAGTAAACCAAATATAATACGGATGAAATCAAAAATTGGTACAATGCTTCTGGCTTTTTGTCTGACTGGCTCCTTGCTGGCACAACCGGATGCTAAAAATGACTACCGGAATTTTCCCATCATCGTTATGGTTCAGTTTCATAATCTTTCCATGCCTTTTAAGGATATGAAGTCAAATTTTTCAAACATCGGGTTTGGGCTTGGTACCGAGTTAAGTTACAACGGCAAAAGCAACTGGGTGCAGCAATTTAGTGCCACATGGCATCACAACAAAACGGTAGGCAATGGAGTCCTGCTTTACTCTCAGGCAGTTTGGAGGCCCAACATTTCTTCAGGTGCGTATACCGAATTAAAAGCTGGAGCGGGTTACATGTATGCATTCCGTCCGGTAGAATCATATAAACAAATCAACGGAGTTTGGGAGTCAATGGGAAACAAGGGCAAGGGCATGTTTACATTACCCCTAGGAATCTCAGTGGGCTACCAATCGTATTCTGACAAGATCTATATTTCTCCATTCATCTCGTACCAGTTTTTGCTTATCAGCGGATATAATCAAAGCATTCCGCTTGTGCCGGAAACACTTATACAGGTTGGTTCACGCATTCATCTCAGTAAATAATTCTATTAAACTTCATCATATGAAAAATATAATTGTGTTTGCTGCCGTGATTTTAATATTGAGCAGTTGTGCATCCTATATGCAGGATTTAAACGTCACCACCTGCGTGTCATCACAGGAAATCAATCCAAACTATTCTAAAGCAAAAGAGATTCGGCCCGTGATTGATCAACTGGTCACCGAAGGAATTCCGGGTTGTGCGTTGGCGATTTATTCAAACGAAGGCTGGTGGACATCGGCAGCCGGTGTGGCGAAGATTGAAAACAATACACCAATGGAGGCCTGCCATCTTCAATACCTTCAGAGTGTTTCAAAAACGTATATGGCGGTTGGTATTTTGAAATTGTATGAACAAGGCAAAATCGATTTGCAGGCGCCCATGACCAATTACTTGCCAGAAAAATATGCCCGATACATTACCGGGGGTGATCGCGTTACCATGCAAATGTTGTTGAACCACACTTCGGGTATTCCGGAATACAATTTCCAACCGGATTATGTGGCTAAGTTCCTTCAGCATACAGATTATAAATTTGAGCCAGAAGAATATCTTAAGTATGTTGAGGACAAGCCGTTGGATTTTGAACCCGGCAGCAAGTACTCCTATCGCAATACTAACTATGTGTTGTTGGCGCTTATTGCGGATGCGCTTACAGGTGATCATACCGCATTTCTATCAGAGACGATTTTCAAACCGTTGGGGCTTAACAACACATTTTATCGTCATGAGGCAGGTTATCTCAACTACCCACTGTTGGTGAATTCCTATTGGGATCGCTACAGCAGTAGCATCGTAGAAAATGTTTCGCAGATGCAACGCAACAATGTGGCTTCATTAATTGGTGATGATGGTATTGTGGCTACTCCGGTAGATGCCGTGAAGTTTCTCCGAGGCCTGATGGAAGGACAACTGCTTTTGCCATCTACACTTGACTTAATGAAAACATGGGCTAAAGACAGCAAAGGAAATCCTGCTTATGGATTGGGTTTGGATTATACCTTGTTTCAGGGTGAGGTTGCGTATGGTCATAGTGGTGGAGGCATTGGTGCCGGATGCAATCTCTATTTTTTTCCGAAACAGAATATTTATGTTTTTATCGCCATCAATTTGGGAACCGTGACCGATAGTCCCATCCACAAAGCTGCTGAGCATTCGATCGATAAATTTTACGGAGTGTTGCTTAAGTAAGGTAGGTAACCCCGAAGCGTTGTTAAATGACCCATTGAAGTTGTACCGATAAATAGTTTTGGTAATCAACGATATATTGTGCTGCACCAAACGGTGATGGATGTAACCCAGATTAAAGCTTTGTTCCCGGGCATGCTTTCCTTTTTCTTTCCAAACCAAGCGCGCCCCAACGTAGAAAATGGATGATAGTTTGAGAAAAGTTGAGACCCGGTCATGAAATGAACTTGGTCTGTAAAGACACAGACCAAGGGTTAGGAATTTGATTCGGGATGTTAAATAATCAGATCAATTTTCTTTACAGGCCCTGACTAACTTATTCACTTCGCAACGACTTCACAGGATCACTCGATGCCGCCTTGAAGGATTGAAAGCTCATGGTAGCAAGGGCAATCAGAAAAGCAACCAATCCCGCCATAAGGTATAATCCAACACCAATTTCGGTTTTGTAGTTGTAATCCTTCAGCCACCAATCAATACCGTACCAGGCCAACGGTGCCGCCAAAACAAATGCAATTAAAACAAGTTTGCCCAATTCTTTCGAAAGCAACATCACGATGCTGCTGATGCTGGCGCCTAGCACTTTTCGGATGCCAATCTCTTTCATACGTTGTTCTGCGGTAAACGCAGTGAGGGCAAATAATCCAAGGCATGCAATCAGAACTGCGAGGACAGAAAATATTCCAAAGATGTTTCCAAGCCGGGTTTCGGCTGCATACATGCTACCAAAGCGGTCATCCAAAAAGTAATATGTGAAAGGTTGGCCAGGGGCCAGCTCTTTCCATTTGGCCTCTGTCAGTTGAATAACCTCTTGTGTGTTTTGCGATTGGAAACGAAATGAAATGGGTCCTTCCGATTTTTCGTTCAGCTCCATCATCAAGGGGCTCACATTTTCTTTAAGAGATTCAAAGTGAAAATCTTCAACAATGCCTATCACCGTAAGTGTAATCAGTTTGTTGCGATCCGGTTCACCATTGCCACTATCACCAAACGTTGCGATTTTACTACCAATGATATCTCCTGTGAAATTGAATCTCTTAATAGAAGCTTCATTGATAAGGACTGCCGTTGAATCGGAAGGAAACTCGCGTGAAAAATCACGACCCTCCTTGATCTTCATCCCCATGGTTTTTATGTAATCATAATCTACACGCCAATTCTGGATGCTCACCATATTTTCCTGCACAGCAGGATCGCGACCTTCTACCCACCAGGGATTATCACTTCGCCATGAGCCACTCACTGGCAAGAAGCCCGTCATGGTTGCGTTTTCCATTTTTCCGCTGCGCATTATTTCATCTTTGAAAGGCAGCCGATTGCTTCCCAATGCATAGGCATCTTCAATTACAATCACCTGATCTTTATTAAAGCCCAATTTTTTGTTTTGGATATAATTGAGCTGTCGATTAACGGCCAGGGTGCCAATCACCAGAAAAATGGAAACCGTAAATTGAAAAACCACCAGGGCGCTTCGGATAAGCCCGCTCTTCATACCCAAGGCAACATGTCCTTTCAACACACTGACGGGTTTAAAAGCAGACAAGAAGAAGGAGGGATAAATGCCCGCTAATAGCCCTACAGTCAAAGCAGCCAGAATAATGATTCCATAAAGCATGGGTTGCTGGAATGGAATGGAAAGTGTTCTTAATGAAAGTTGATTGAAAAGAGGAAGCAACAGGTAGGCAAATAGGACTGCGAGAAGAATGGAAATGAAGGTTAGTAATATTGATTCGGTAAGAAACTGTCGCATTAAATGTGAACGGAAAGAACCCATTACTTTTCGGATGCCTACTTCTTTAGCGCGATTCGCAGAACGCGCGGTGGAAAGATTCATGAAGTTGATGCAGGCGATAATGAGAATGAATAAGGCAATAGCCACAAACAGGTAGACATAGGCGATGTCGAAGTTGGGTTCGAACTCACCCTGCAAAGAACTTTTTAAGTGAATATCCGAAAGGGGTTGCAGTGTGTATTCCATTTTATTTCCTGCAGCAATAAATTTTTCCATGGTAAAATCCCCACCTAACAGTTCTGCCATTTGTGGCATGGCATGCTTCACAACTAACTCCGTGAATTTGCTTTCCAATTGTTTTACGTCAGCACCCGACCGCAGGAGAAGATAGGTTTGAAAATTATTGCTATACCACACCAGCCTTTTGGCTTCATCCAAACCTTCCATTGAAATAAGAATATCGAAATGAAAATGAGTGTTTTGCGGTAACGTTTTATAGATAGCCGTAATCTTCATGTTCATTTTATTATCCAGGATTAGGGTTTGTCCCAACGCATTTTCACCAGGAAAATATTTTTCAGCAATCTTTTCACTAATAGCGATTGTATTAGGTTCGGCTAGTGCAGTTTCTGCATTGCCTGCAATAACTGGAATAGAAAATACTTTAAAGAAATCCTTATCTGTCCAGATTACATTGTCTTCCTTAATATTGTCAACGTTTCGCTTAACTAGATAGGAGCCTCGTTCCCGAAAACGGATTGCGGCCTCCACCTCAGGATATTCAGCAACAAGCGCACTTGCCAGAATGGGAGGCGCATACAGCATATTATAGTGATTGCCACCAAACTTGATTTCGCTCTTCGTTCGATAAATGCGATTGCCATTCTCAAAATGTTTATCATAACTAGTTTCATTAATTACAAATAGTAGAATGATAAAACAAATTGCCAGCCCCACCGAAAGGCCAGCAACATTTATAAATGTGTAGAAACTATGTTTGCGCAAATTGCGCATGGCGATTGTAAAATAATTTTTAAGCATATTTCTCGACTTAGTGTTTTCAGATTTTATAATTTCTTGTTGGGTCTCCTGTAAACCCGCTGTGTTTCCAAATGATTTTAAGATGTGATGATAGGCATCAATAAATTTTTTTCCTTGGTTCATCTCCGTTTCAACACCCGAACAAATGTGATCGATTAACTCCTCCTGAATACCATCGGCTACAATACCTCGGTAGTTAAGGTCTTTGATGATGCATTCGATATGGTCGTTTGTTAATCTATTCACAGCAACATTTTTTGATGCTAGATGCTTGTCGCTAGTTTAATCGAGTATCCAGAGACCCGCATCCAGTATCCTTCTCTTCTTAATTCAATTCCACTTGCAATACATTTCCCATCGTTTTAATAAACGCGATTAATTCATTTACGCGTGCTTTAACCAATGATCTTCCATCGGATGTAAGAGAATAATATTTTCTCACTCTTTTTCCTATGGTTATTACTTCTGTCTTTAACATCCCTTCAGCTTCAAGTTTATGCAAGGTTGGATACAAAGCTCCTTCGGTTAATAGAATTCGTTCGCCCGACAATTCTTTTACACGCAGAGTAATTTCATATCCATACATGCGGCCATGGTCTTTTAAAACTTTTAAAAGAATAGTTTGCAGGGTGCCTTTTAATAGCTCAGGTGAATGCATCATGGACTTATACATAAGTGAATTATGCATAAGACGCACAAGCACCCTGGTTGGTTGCACGAACCGAGCAATTTTGACTAAATTTATATTTCTACTAAGATGGGGACCCATGAATGGAAGTAATAGGAAACCTCTTAGTTAATAAGCGAGTAATATGCCCGATTCAATTAAAGATAAACTCATTCGACTTGAACGCATTCTGGATGCAACCACCGAGGGCTGGTGGGAATGGAATACAGAAACTGATCAAACACTTCATGGTGCTGGTTGGTTTAAGATGTTGGGGTTGGGGCCTATAGAAGGCGTGGTTTCTAATTCACTATGGAAAGAACGAATCCATCCGGATGATAGAGTTCGGGCAATTGAAAATCAACAACTCTTCCTTAAATCAGATGACCCTTGGGAACATGAGTTCAGAATGTTGCATCAGGATGGTAAGTATATATGGATATTGTCCCGAGGTAAGGTGTTGTATCGTTCAGCGGATGGAGAGGCACTACAAGTAGGGGGACTAAACATAAATATTACCGCTCAAAAAAATATACAAAAGCTTAATGCGGATTTAGTAGATAAAGAAAACCTTGTTCAAGGCATTTTAAAGGTTTCACTTTCGGGCATCACTATGTACGACTTTATGGCCAAGCGGATGAGTTTTGCAACCGGCAACATTATGCGTGACATGGGCTATGCAGAAGAGGAACTCGTGCACATTTCACAGAATTTTTATCATGAAGTATTGCACCCTGAGGATCAACCAAAAATGCGGGATCATACAGCAAAGTTAATTCAATCAAAGCCAGGGCAGTTACTCGAATGTTCACTTCGGTTTAAAAGCAAACAAGATAATTACCATACTATTATGTTGCGTGACTCCGTGTATTCGCGCGATAATCAGGGCTATCCGCAAGAGGTGTTGTGTTCGGCTGTTGATATTACCAATTACCTGACCTTAAAAGCAAAAATGGATGAGAATATGAAGTTCATCCACGAGATGTCATTTAAAAATTCGCACGAAATGCGCGCACCTGTTGCCACCATGCTCGGGTTGTTACGATTGATCAAGTTTGAATTGCATTCGCCTGCCGCGGTTGAGGAATTGATTAATTACCTTGACCAGACCGTTACAAAAATGGATGAGGTAATACGCGAATTAACAAATACGCTGGAAAGGAAAATGAAAAGTGAATAGGGTAAGATTGTCAATCAAATTTTTGTTTACTTTCACCCAGTATTTATTCTATGCGATTCATTTACATTTTAGTAGGAATTTTTTTAGTGTGGTGCCTGGGAGCATCGTTCTGGTATTTGTTTTGGGTTAAGGGCTTGAGCCCCCAACCCGAAAATATTAACCCACATGAGTCGGCATTAGCTATTGCCGAAATCCTGATTATGATTTTGGTTTCCGTTTTTATAGGATTTGCTTTGTTTTGGGCGCTCAATCAGCAAACCGTTTCAAAAAAGGATGAAGCTGTTCAACAATTATTAATCGAGCGAGCCGCCTTACAAACCTCCGAACAATTGCTTCAGGAACAGTCTCAAAAATCTGAGATCACACTGAGCCGGGCACGAGAAACCTTCCGCGAAGATTTTTTAGAAGTTTCGCGCGAAAACGAAAGGCTTAAAACAGAATTAGAGAATGCTCAGCACGTTACATCATCCGAGAGTAATGAGTTAGAGCCTCTAAAAAATGAAATTGCTCAATTAGAGTCGGTGAGACAAAAGCTTGAAATTGAACTCTCCGAGTTAAGAACAGATGCTCAAGAGAGAAAATCTATGCCGAAACCGGTAAGTAAAAACACGGCTGATAAAAATAGTACAGAGAGTAAAGACGATCTCAAAGTAATTAATGGCATAGGCCCAGGAATTGAAAAGAAGTTAAATAAGCACGGTATTTTTAGCTACCGGCAGATCAGTGAATTCACAAACGAATCAATTATTGCTCTCACTGATGTTGTAAAATTTTTTCCTGGCCGCATTCAGCGCGATCGGTGGGTAGAGCAGGCCGCAAAACTTTATCTCGATAAAATCAGAAAGTAGTTTACGCAGGTTGTGACGCGTGCGATGAAAGATGTCTCGCCAATTCAATCACCTCACGTTTCAGTTTAGGTAGCGTAATTTCAATTTCAGGCGAAAGCAAGGTGCTTAACGGCTGTATCTTTTCAATTGACATAATGAATAGATGGATATCGGGCATTTTCCCCAATAGCAGCAATCCTTCGACTAAATCCTTCAACCCGATTTCGTGCGTGCTCATGGCACTTGGAAAATCTTTTGAAAAGCGTGGCTTAACTTTTTGAATGGTACCCGCAGGTTTTCCATCCAACGTGGCATCAATCATAATTATATTAGGGTATGATTCCAGGTATTCCATTAATTGAAACCCGGCCGTGCCACCATCTAAAAAGTCGGCAAGTCCGGGCTCCACTTCTTCCTTTAGTTGATTAACAAAATGAACACCCAAACCTTCATCGCCCATCAGGTAATTACCAATTCCAAGAATAAGAACAGGCGATGAAGTCATAAGTTACTATTTTTTATTTTCTTCTTTCTTTTGAAAATTTCCTCTTCAATAAATTTCCAACCACCTCCCATACTGGAAATTTCACCATGGCCCTCTACATAGTCATGATAAAATACGAGATACACATGCACTACGGTAAACAAAATAAAAAACCAGGTTGCCCAGTGGTGAATGGTACGCACCATAAAATCGCCTCCAAGCAGGTAAGGTACCCACGAGAATAAATTTGGCAACCACCAATCGCTCATGGCAGAATACAAGCCAAAGCCGGTAAGGCATTGAATGCCAAAAGCAATAAAGGTCATAAAGTAAATAAAGCCCGCTAAACGGTTGTGCCCTATAGTGTGCACATTGTATCCCTTGGTCATAAAAATGTCGGACTTCAGAATATTCCACATGTCTTTAAAATATTGGCGGTTGGTTGGAATGAAGTTTTTCCAACTGGCATACTTATTCCCGACAAACCCCCAATAGATCCGGAACAAAAAATTGAACAGGAAAATATAGGCGGCCACGAAATGAATGAAGCGTGTTGTTCCAAACCAATAGCTTGAATGAGCTTCTTTGCTGGTCATGATGGCTGGGGGATCACCAATGATAAGACCCGTAGCGATCAAGACTAAAATGCAACCGGCATTAAGCCAATGATAATAACGTACTGGCAACTCCCATACAAAAACTCGCCTTAGCAATTGAGGTTTCGATGATACTGTTGTACTGTTCATAATCCATAATTAGAGTACCTGAACTTTATTAACATGTTTGCCATCTTCATCATACAAATGCACAGCACAAGCCAGGCATGGGTCGAAGGAGTGAATCGTACGAAGAATTTCAACAGGCTTATTGATGTCAGCAATCGGGGTGTCCTTCAAAGCGGATTCATAAGCAGAGGGCTTTCCTTCCAGATCACGTGGAGAAGCATTCCACGTTGAAGGCACGACCAACTGATAATTTTTAATTTTCTGATCTTCAATATCAATCCAGTGTGCCAGCGCTCCCCGGGGCGCTTCTGTATGACCAACGCCCATGGCACTCGCTGGCCATGTTTCGGGCTTAAATTTTTCCATATTGGCCATTCGGGTATCACCACTCTTGATATTACCAATGAGTTGATCATAGAATTCAAGTGCCCATTGCGATACAAGAATCGTTTCAAGACCCCGCGCTGCGGTGCGACCTAGCGTTGAGAACAATGCTGTGGCAGGAACATTTAATTTTGAAAGCGTACTATCAACCACTTCTTTAAAATCTTCGCGACCGCTGGCATAACCTACCAACACCCGGGCCAACGGACCAACCTCCATAGCGTTTCCTTTCCATCGAGGAGTTTTTAAGAAACTGTATTTTTCTTCTACATTCAAATGATCGAACGGTGGCTTAGGTCCGGTATAATTCAATTTCGTTTCACCTTTCCAGGGATGCAGGCCAACACCATCACCACCAGCATACTCGTACCAGCTGTGCGGAATGAATTCCTGCACTTCGGAATCATTGCGCAAATCCACTTCATGAATTTTACTTAAGTCCTTATTTAAAATAGCGCCAGCCGGGAATTTGTAATTCTGAGTGTCAGTATACGAGGAAGTAGACAAATCGCCATACACAAGATAGTTTCCTAACCCACCACCAATAGCACCCCAATCCAGATAGTATGGTGCGATTGCAAGCAAGTCGGGAATGTACACTTGCTCGACAAACTCCTTTGCTTGTTTGAGAAGTTGATGAACATAAGCAAGTCGCTCAGCATTTATACCACTTGAATCATCCAGACTAATCGAGCAGGCCATGCCACCCACCAAAAAATTAGGGTGCGGTTTTTTTCCTCCGAAGATGGTATGCACTTTAACAATTTCTTTTTGCCACTCTAATGCTTCCAGGTAATGAGCTACTCCAATCAGATTTATTTCTGCAGGAAGTTTATAAGCGGGGTGCCCCCAATAGCCATTAGCAAAAATTCCGAGCTGACCGCTTTCTACAAATTTTGTTAAACGTTTTTGCAGATCAGAGAAATAGCCGGGCGAACTCTTAGGCCAATGAGATATACTTTGTGCAATTTCAGAGGTCTTCTTGGGATCAGCCTTTAAGGCGCTTACTACATCTACCCAATCCAATGCGTGCAGGTGATAGAAATGAACAACGTGATCATGAATATTCTGTGCACAGAACATTAAGTTACGCACTAATTCTGCATTAGGAGGAACTACAATCTTCAGGGCATCTTCAACAGCGCGAATAGATGCCAGCGAGTGAACGGTAGTGCAAACTCCGCATACGCGACCGACAAAAGCCCAGGCATCGCGCGGGTCACGACCTCGCAGGATTTCTTCAATCAACCGCACCATAGTGCCCGAGCTATAGGCCTCTTCAATTTTTCCATTATTTATTTCTGCTTCGATCCGCAAGTGCCCTTCGATTCGGGTGATGGGATCCACAACAATTCGTGCCATGATTAATCTTTTTTAAGTTCGTGTTCCGATTGTTTTCCTTCAGCAATTAACTCGTCAACCACTTTATGCTTGCGCAGATTAGTAGCAACAGCATGCGCGGCTATACCGGCAGCCGTTACACCCAAGGCTACCATGCCCACTTTGTCGGCATTTTGTTCTATGCCAAAACCACCCGCATTAACCATGCGCTCATAAATAGGTCCATTATCCCAGAAGCTTTCTTCGCTACAACCAAAGCATCCATGGCCAGACTGAATGGGATAACTTGTACCATTATTCCATTTTATAATACCGCATGCATTGTAGGTACTCGGTCCTTTGCATCCTACTTTGTATAAGCAGTAACCGCGCTTTGCATTTTCATCATCAAAAGTTTCAACGAACATACCGGCATCATAATAAGGTCTGCGGTAGCAACTGTCGTGCACCCGCTTCGAGTAAAAAGCTTTGGGTCTTCCTATGCCATCCAATGCCGGAAGCGTATCAAAAGTTAAAATATGAACCAGCACACCGGCCATTACTTCACCAATTGGCGGGCAGCCTGGAACTTTGATAATTGGTTTGCCTTTAATGATTTTGTGAATGGGTGTTGCTTTGGTGGGATTAGGCTTGGCGGCCTGCACACAGCCATTGCTTGCACAACTTCCCCAACAAATAACAGCCTTTGCGCCTGCGGCAGCTTCATGCAAGATGTCCATTGACGATTTCCCACCGATCATACAATACACACCATCGGCCCCTGCTGGCACTGAACCTTCCACGCACAATACATATTCACCATAGTGATCTTTCATGGTTTTTTGCATAGCCTCTTCAGCCTGATGACCCGCGGCCGCCATTAAGGTTTCTGTGTAGTCAAGCGAAAGCTTGTCTAAAATAATATCGGCAACAATGGGGTGCGAAGAGCGAATAAAGGATTCGCTGCAGCAAGTGCACTCCTGAAAATGAAGCCAGATAACAGGTACCCGGGGCTTAGTTTTCAAAGCTTCGGCCACCTGCGCAGCGCCACTCGATTGCAAGCCCATATAGGCTGCTATCATTGTGCAAAACTTTAAGAAGTCTCTGCGCGAATAGCCTTTATCCTGCAGTTCTTCGTAGTAAGTTTTTCGTTGAGTTGAAATTTCGGTAAGCATGTCAGATTTTCTTTAGAAAGTTTCTAGATAGTGTAAAACTTTTCGCAAAAACAGCTAACAAGCTTAGCTATTATAATATTTTGATTTAATGATAAAATTCATCCGGCTGGGTGACTTTTATCAATCTTAGCCCAATGCAGATTTACTACTTTAGAATTCACAAAATCATCTTTTATGAAAACGATTATGAAAAAACTCATCCTGATTGTATTCGCATTAACACCCATTTTTGTGTTTGCGCATCCGGGTCACGGTCACGAAAGTCCGCTGAGCCCTGGCCATTACGTTGCAAATCCTCAACATTATATTCCGCTTGCGCTTACTGTTGGTGCCGCCTTACTTTTTTTGAGTATGCGGCATCTTTTATTCGATCAAAGGAGAGAACGAGAAAATAATTTTTAACCTCTACTAAAATGCATGAGTTATCAATAGTGATGAGCATTGTAGAAACGGCTGAAGAGAAAGTGAAAGAACACCACGCTCAAACAGTCGAGTCGATTGATTTAATCATTGGCGATTTAGCCGGAGTAGACAGCCATGCACTTGATTTTGCCTGGGAGGCGGCTGTTAAGAACACCGTTTTACAAACCGCAAAAGAAAAAATTATTCATGGAAGCGCGGCCAGATGCATCGAGTGCGATTGCGAGTTTCAAATTAAGGAACTCTTTGATGTGTGTCCACTCTGCGGGGAGCCACTCTTACAAATTATTCAGGGAAAAGAACTGCAAATAAAATCGATGATCTTAAATTAATAAATATGTGTGCGACCTGCGGATGTGATAGTGATGCAAAAGTAAGTATTCATCGGGTTGAAAAACCACAACCGTTGAACATAGATACCCTGTTGTTAACACCCATAGAACCTGCGCCAACCCCGTTGCCGAATGGACGCAAGCAAATAGATCTTGAGCAAGATATTTTGTTAAAGAATAATTTGTTGGCGGAACGGAACCGCGGATATTTTCTTGCCAAAAATATTCTTGCAATTAACCTGGTAAGTTCTCCGGGCTCGGGTAAAACCGCTTTGCTGGAGCGAACCCTTAACGATTTAATAGGAAAAGAATCCATCTATGTAATAGAAGGCGACCAGCAAACTTCGAATGATGCAGACCGGATAGCTTCATCGGGGGCACCCGTAGTACAAATTAACACAGGCAAAGGTTGCCATTTGGATTCGCAGATGATTTCGGAGGCGGTCAATCAACTGAACATACAGAATGAGAGTATTCTCTTTATTGAAAACATCGGTAACCTGGTGTGCCCCGCCATGTTTGATCTAGGTGAGCAAAAACGCGTGGTAGTGATAAGCGTAACCGAAGGCGAGGATAAACCCTTAAAGTATCCGGATATGTTTCAGAGCAGTCAGCTGTGTATCATTAATAAAATTGACTTGCTCCCTTATTTAAAATTTGATTTGGAAGCTTTAAAAAGTTACGGAAGAAAAGTAAATCCGTCTATAGAGTTTATGGAACTCTCCTGCACCACAGGGGAAGGTGTTACTCAATGGTACACCTGGCTCGAAAACCAGAAGCACCGGAATTTACAGTTCGCATGAAATGGGTTCATATCCATATAGAAGGAATAGTGCAAGGCGTTGGCTTTCGGCCTTTTGTTTACAAGTTGGCAAACTGGCTAAACATAAAAGGTTGGGTGTGCAACGGTGTGGATGGTGTAAAGATTGAAGCCGGAGGTTCCCCGGAACAAATTGAAATGTTTAAGTATTTACTTACCGATGATGCCCCGCAGAATCAAAAATCACGCACTTTTATTTAGAAGGGATTGCTGATCAAAACGCAACAGACTTTCAAATTGTTGAGAGCGATTCAACTGGCTCCCCAACGCTTTTAATAACACCGGATTTAGGCTTATGTAGTCATTGTAGTGCCGAGATAAAAGACCCCACTAGCAAGCGCTTTAATTATCCATTTACAACCTGCACCCATTGTGGTCCGCGGTATTCCATTATTCAATCTTTACCCTACGATCGTCCACTCACTACGATGGCTGCATTTCCTATGTGTAAGAATTGCCAGCGCGAGTACAATGATCCTTACGACCGCAGACATTTTTCGCAAACAAACTCTTGTCCTGAGTGCACCATTTCCATTAGACTTGTCGATAATCAAGGGCTACCATTAGCTACAACATGGGATGTTGCTTTGAATGAACTAGTGAAAAAACTGGAAGCAGGTAAGATTGCCGCTGTAAAGGGAATTGGTGGATATCTTTTAATGGCAGATGCTACGAATGAATCGGCCATTACAAAACTTCGGGAGCGCAAACATCGGCCACACAAACCCTTTGCGGTGATGTATCCGGATATGGAAATGCTGGAAAAGGATGTTGAGCTTAGTGAAACTGAAAGAGGAGCAGTAAAAAGTATTCAAAGCCCGATAGTTTTAGCAAAAATAAAAAGACCTCAATCCGGAATTTGCATAGAGGAAATTGCTCCGGGTCTCAATCAGATTGGAGCGATGCTTCCTTACACGGCACTTTTTGAGTTACTGTTAAAAGCTTTCGCCAAACCGCTGATTGCAACCAGCGGCAATGCGGGCGGATCGCCCATATTATTTACAGATGAAAGCGCACAGGAAAATCTTAGGGATTTTGCAGATGTTTTCCTGATAAACGATCGGGACATTCAGGTCGCTCAGGATGACAGCGTGGTTCGGTTTACGAATGGAAATCAACGAATTATTATTCGCAGATCGCGGGCTATGCTCCCAATTTGATTAATGCAAGTTTTCAACTTCCAGCGAATGCGTATTGGCAATGGGTGCGGATATGAAGAGTTCCTTTGCTTTGCAAGTCAACGGCCGGATTTATGCCAGTCAGTACCTAGGCAATCTTGAAAGTTTTGAAAGTCAGGAAAGTTTTCGTGGGGCGGTCAATCACCTATTAAGACTTCTGCGCGCGCAACCTGATCGAATAGTAATTGATGCGCATCCAAATTATTTTTCTTCACGGCTGGGTATACAATTAGCGAAAGATTGGAATATTCCTATAGAGAAAGTTCAGCATCATAAAGCGCATGCCTACGCGGTACTTGCTGAAAACGAGAAACTACAAACCGCTTCACCCACGCTTTGTGTTGTGTGGGATGGCACTGGCTATGGCGAGGACAACCAGAGTTGGGGTGGCGAATTTTTCTTCTATAAAGATCAACAACTTGAGCGCTTAACCCACTTTGGCTATTTCCCTGTTTGGCAAGGTGATTTGATGGCCCGCCAACCCAGACTATCAGCGCTATTTCTTTGTAAGGATTTTTTACAGGAGACCAACGTAAAAAATTATTTCAACGAAAAGGAGTGGCTATATTATTCTAAGCTAATTCAAAGCAAACCCACACTTTATACTTCCAGCGTTGGAAGATTATTTGATGGCGTGGCAGCTTTATTAGAGATCTGTGAATACAATTCGTTTGAAGGAGAGGCTTCTTTATTATTAGAGACTCTGGCGGCTTATGGTCATTGTGCGGATACCTACAAAATTACCTGGCATGAAGACGACCTTGATGTAATGAGTCTCATGAAACAAATTATCTTCGACATTAACAAAGGGATAAGTAAGAATGAAATAGCACTCAAGTTTCATGTTTACCTGGCGGATGTGGTTTTAGAAGTAGCAAAGAAATTTAACGTGCAGCGGGTAGCGCTAAGCGGAGGCGTGTTTCAAAATGCTTTGCTTGTCGATCTTGTTAGTAAGAAGCTTCAAGAACATTATGAAATATATTTTCATCAGGAGCTCTCGCCCAATGATGAAAAATATTGCTCTAGGTCAATTAGCATGCCTGGCCTTTGATCGAAAGAAACAGGTGGAATCAACGTCTTTGGTGATGAGTTTAACCGAATAAATTATGTGCCTTGCTATACCCGGAAAACTTACAGCCATTACTGGTCAACTAGACGAAACCTTTCGCTTTGGCAAAGTTTCTTTTGGCGGAATCATGAAAGAAGTAAACCTATCGATGGTGCCGGAAGCGAAAGTGGGCGATTATGTATTAGTGCACGTAGGGGTAGCCATAAGTCTTGTAGACGAAGAGGAGGCACATAAAACATTTGAATACATCAAACAAATGGGCGAGCTCAATGATCTTGATTCAAACACTTCTGAAACGTGAAGTAATATGAATGCTCGCATAAACCCATTTTTATTCTGGACGCCCCGCATTCTTACCATAATGTTTGCCGGGTTTATGGGCCTTTTTGCCACCGATGTTTTTACAGAAGAAGGAAATTTTATCCGAGTGCTTGGATCATTCGCGATACATTTAATTCCAGCAATTATAATTGTTGTGATACTTGTACTCTCATGGAAAAGAGAGTGGATAGGTGGCCTGGCGTTTTTGATTCTGGCCATTGCCTATGCCCTTTATGCACGCCAATATCTTTTATGGATACTCATTATATCCTTGCCGCTTCTTATCATAGGTCTGCTTTTTTTGTTTGCATGGTTTCAAAAGAATAAAAGAAACGAAGCATGAAATACCTTTCAGAATTTCGGGATGCAACTACTGTTAAAGATCTGGTTGACACAATAAAAAGGATTACAACAAAGCCATGGACCATCATGGAAATTTGTGGCGGCCAAACGCACAGCCTTGTGAAAAACGGAATTTTAGAAATGTTGCCTATTGAGATAACGATGGTACATGGTCCGGGTTGTCCGGTATGTGTTACTCCCTTAGGCATCAATGATGAAGCGATTTATTTAGCGGAAAGCAAAAATGTGATTTTATGTTCCTTTGGGGATATGTTACGTGTGCCGGGCTCAAAGAAAAGTTTGCTAGAAGTAAAAGCTACTGGGGCCGATGTTCGGATCGTCTATTCGCCCTTAGAGGCCGTTAAACTTGCACAAGACAACCCAGCCACAGAGGTTGTTTTTTTTGCTGTTGGATTTGAGACTACTGCGCCCGCCAACGCGTTGTCCGTAGTTCATGCTCACAAGTTGGGAGTCAATAATTTTAGTATTCTTGCCTCGCATGTTTTGGTTCCTCCGGCTATGGAGGCAATCCTTAGCGATCCGGAAACGCGTATCGATGCCTTTCTTGCCGCAGGTCATGTCTGTACGATCATGGGTATGGAGGAGTATGAACCGATTGTTGAAAAGTACAAAGTGCCCATTGTAGTAACAGGGTTTGAACCGGTTGATTTATCTGGGATTTTAATGACTGTAATTCAATTGGAACGCGGAGAGGCTAAATTGGAGAATCAATACGCCCGCGTTGTGCAGCAGGAGGGAAATAGATTGGCGCAAAAAACGATTTACGAAGTCTTTGAGATTTCGGATCGTACCTGGAGAGGGATAGGTGAGATACCTGAAAGTGGCTATGAAGTAAAAAATGAGTATGCCCGGTATAACGCTCGTAAGAAATTTAATTTGAATCTAAAACCCGTACCTGAAAACGCTGAATGCATTTCGGGGGCCATTATGAAAGGGTTAAAGAAACCAATTCAATGTCCAAATTTTGGAACTCAATGTAATCCCGAGCATCCTTTGGGCGCGCCTATGGTAAGCAGCGAAGGCGCCTGTGCTGCCTATTATCATTATGCAAACAATAACCTGGTGAAGTCGTGAACAAGAAGCTCTCTGTAAAACTCAATTGTCCCTTACCCAAACTTGATTTTGATGTGATCACCATGGGCCATGGAAGTGGTGGGTTACTCACCCATCGATTGTTGGAGTCTGGTGTTTTTGATTTATTGAAAAATGAACACCTCGATCAACAACATGATGGTGCTTATCTTGAACTCAACGGAAAACATGCTTTCTCTACTGACAGTTTTGTGATCTCGCCCATTTTTTTCGAGGCGGTAATATTGGTGAGTTGGCGGTAAATGGCACAGTCAATGATTTGGCTATGTGTGGAGCCATTCCAAAATTTCTTTCCCTCAGCTTTATTATTGAAGAAGGCTTGCGAATGGAAGACTTTTGGGAAATTCTTCTTGGGATTAAAACAGCTAGCGAAAAAGCAGGCGTTAAAATTGTTACAGGAGACACAAAAGTTGTAGAGCGCGGTAAAGGCGATCAGATTTTTATCAATACCACGGGAATAGGACTTATTCACCCTAAAGCAAACATTCATTACAATCGGATAAAAGCTGGAGACAAAATAATAGTAAGTGGAAAGGTTGCCACACGGTATTGCCATCATGTCGCAACGGAACGGCTTGGAATTTGAAACAACCATTGAGAGCGACACCACAAACCTAAATCATCTTATAAAAAAGATTCTTGATGAGCACGGAGATCAAATTCATTTTTTACGAGACCCCACTCGCGGAGGCGTGGCAACGGTAATGAATGAATTGGCCGGATTTTCAAAACTTGGAATGAACCTTATTCAAAAAGATATTCCTGTTGATGAACAAGTAGAAGGCGCGTGCGAGATGTTAGGTCTTGATCCGCTTTATGTTGCCAATGAAGGATTGTTTATAGCAATTGTAGATGCCGCTATTGCAGATTCTGTTTTGAGATTAATGCAGCAGGATGATAAAGGAATTGACGCGGCTATTATTGGCGAAGTTACTACGGATCATCCTGGCCAAGTAGTAATGACGAGTCGCATTGGCGGAAGACGCGTAGTTAATTATCTGGCTGGTGAGCAACTTCCCAGAATCTGTTGATTGAATTATTTTTGTTTTGCGCTGCGAATCAAAAGAAACTCGGTTACGTTTTGAACATCTACAACACCGAGTAAAGTATTTTGAAATGAGATAAGTGCCAGGGGCTTCTTGCTCCGTTGTAATTCTCTCAACCCATTTTCTAGCGATAGCTCGGCATCTAAATAAAGAAGATTTTTATCCATAGCACTTTCGATAGAAGCATTCTCTCCTTGTTCGCCCAGTGCCCTCACAATTTCCAAATGACTTAATGTTCCAACGGGTTTGCCCGCGCTCATCACCACAAAGGTTTTGTTTTGGCCATCCAGCAATTGCTGAGCGGCATCGCGTATAGTTTGCGAACCTTCGAGCAAAGGAACTTCACGCATCATTACATCGCGAAGTGTAACTCCGCTAATCAGAGCTCTCGATTTCAGATGCTTTGTTTCGGCCTGAGCGCCTAAAAAGATAAAGACACCGATGAAGACTAAGAATGGATTTCCGTAAAAGCCCAGAATAACAAAACCAAGCGCCAAGATCTGGCCAATGCCAGCGGCAATTCGGGTAGCTTTAACCCGATCCATTTTATACGATAGTAAAGCACGTAAGACCCGGCCCCCATCCATGGGGAATGCCGGAATCATATTAAACACGGCCAGTGTAAGATTTACGCTTAACAGCGAGAGCAGAAAATTAGAACCGCCCACCTGACCTAATCCCTCAAGCGCTTCTGGCCAATGCACAAAGGGCAGAAGAGCAAGGGCAATAACAATGTTAACGGCTGGTCCCGCCAAGGCCACAAATAATTCTTCTTTCGGTTTTTCCGGAATGGATTCTAAACTGGCAACGCCCCCAATGGGTAACAGCGTTATGTCTCTTGTTTTAATATGATACCGTTGTGCGGTAAGTGAGTGACCCAACTCATGTAGGGTTACACATCCGAAAATTGAAAAGACAAAAGTGACCGACCAAAGAATGTCTATGGTTTCTAAACCGGCCTTTATATCGTTGTAAACTATCCAGGCAATTAACAGAACAAATGTCCAGTGAATAAAAATCTTGATACCTGAAATTTTGCCGATGTATAATTTATAATTCATGGTTTGCTCACTTATTCGCCTTCAAGTTTTAGAACAAGGTGAAAATTAACATCAAGATTCTCGTTAACCCTTACCATGCCCATCATCCGCGTAGGCGCCTCCAAACTAAAGTCTGAAAAGACAAAATGACGGCCACCTTTTAAATGAATGAATCCGTTGGACTTTACTTCAATCGTACAATCTACATCAAACGGTTTGGTGACCCCAGCCAATGAAATTTTGAGTTTGCCTTTAAACTGATCTGGAGCTTTTGTATAGACAGGTACTCGTTCAAACGAGATGAAGTTTATGGATATAGACGGATACTTATCTGCTTTTATTGTTTTGATAAAATCACTCGTCATCATTTGCATGCCGCAATCAAAGGCAGCGGCATCAAGACCTACAACCCCTTTTTCAAAAATGGGCTTGCTTCCCGCACCGCCTTCGCGTAGCACAAGCGTATCCTTACCCGCATACAAAGAAGAGCACTGAAAAGAATTGACATTTGTTTTGCCAGAGATGACAATCTTACTGGCAGGCTGTACAATAAACTGATGAATGAGAACCGATGGATTGTTTTCTGCAACAAAAGCGCTGGCTAGTAAAAGAGTAAGAATGCCAAGGGCTGCTTTCATGAAGATGCTAAATTACTCAATGTTATAAAACAGAAAAAGTTCCGACCATTAGATCGGAACTTTTTAAAAGACACGTAATTTGTTTTTAGAAAGAGATAGCTCCCTGAATAACTATACCATCGAATTTACCATCGAAAAATCTGTTATTAGATCCAGTAGGAAGATAGCCATCGTATTTCTGAGTAACATACTCTGCTTTAAGTAATATGTTGCGGGTAACGAACCAACCACCAGCAATAGAAGTGCGGTCTATGGCTACATTATACAATGTTCCAGGATTGGTGGCAGTCTGACCTTCAGCCAAATTGGAGGTTACTTTTATGTAACGAGCGCCCACATAAAACTTCTCATTCTTTCCGAAGCGATAAAGGGCTTCACCTGCGGTTTGGTGAGTCTGACGATTTGTATAGTCCTCAGATCCAAAGGGGGTACCAGTAGCAACCTCTCCGTTTTCGTTAGCATTTTTACCAAAAGCATACTCCCAGGTTCCGAACACTTCAAGGCCACCGTATTTCACAAATGGATTTACCATGAAAGCCGTTACGTTATCGCGGTAGCCAGGATTGAAACGGCCAGAGAACGCATTACCAGTTAACGTTACTGGGGCATTTTCCATTACATATTGATAATTAGAGCCGGTGCGATCGCCACCAAATAAGGTGTTGCTGTTAGAAGACTTGGTGGTCATTGCGGATCCTGTTAAGCGTACCCGAAGATTATCACTTAGCTGTTTGTCATATCCTCCTTTAAAGTAAAGGGAAGGCTTACGTTTTGCTCCGTCAGGTGTAGAGGGGTCAGCAACGGTTCCTTGAATTTCACCATCCGTAAATCCTACCATCCCAAGAATTCCGTTTCTCTTAAAATATAGTTCGGCCCCAATTTCAGTTGTGAATTCGTCCATGATATTGTTTTCAATCCAGGGATTCCACATCGTCTGTCCGCCATCACTTCTCCGGAAGTGAGCATCACCATAGTTAACTTCCATATGGCCTACCTTCAGGGTAAGATTTTTCCAAATATTATCCATGGTTTCGCTGTTTAGGAACTTAACCTTGTCAATCTGCAGATAACCACCTTTTACCCAAAACTCATTGTGGTGGTGAGAGGACATGTATGACACTAAGTTTAAACTAACACCATCATACAATTGTACATCAATATTTAAGTTCGCTTGCGCCAGAGGAAACCCGCCCGCCATTTCATATAAATTAGCAGCAGGAGTAGAGCTGGTTGTCAACCCGTTGCTGTGGTTTAAGCTTTGAAATCCCTGTGTAAAGCCAGCGCCTATTCGTAGCTTCAAACCATCATAAACAATGGTGTCATCCTTAGATGTTTCAAACACGTTAATACCGCGTTGATCATAATAGCGGAAGTATTGAATATCGGATCGCTGGGCAAATGCCAACATTCCGGTAAGTAAAAGCCCAAGTGTTATCACCAGACTTTTAAGAGAAGTAATTTTCGTTTTCATAACTGTAAGCATTTAGATTAATTTTATTTAAAGTTTAGTTGGAGCCATAATAATTTCGAATGTGAGCGTGATTTCATCCCCTGTCTTTACAGAACCGAACATGAATGAAGGGGGCTCAACATTATACTCACTCATCACGAATTTTTTAGAACCTTTGAATTTTAGCGAGCCATCGCCTAATACTTCATACGTAACCTCAACGGGTGTTGATTTTGTCGTTCCGGCTATGGTTAAGCTACCTGTATTCGAAATTGTTTTTCCGTTGATAACCGCGGAAGTTAGTTGATAGGTGATCTGTTTATTTTTGTCAGTCTTTAGTGCGGTATAGGCATTCTTGTCCATCGCTCCCTTTCCACTCTTTAAACTCTCTGCCGGGATGTTCACCGTTAAGGATGAAAGTTTGGTTGGCGCTCCGCTGGCATCTATTTCAAAAGTTGCCTGCAAGTTGGCTTGATCGGATGTCATGGTCCAATCGTGAAGCGTGGATGTACCGGCAATGGCAATCACAGGCTTGCCAGATATGCGATAGTTTTGTGCCTGACTGAGTAAACTTATAATCATAAGACCCAGAATTATTGCTCCTGATCTATTGATGAAAATTTTTATGATTGGTTTCATGCTTATGGGGTTTTCTGCCTTTTGCGCTACAAGATTAAACAGACTGCTTTTCCCGCCACATGACTGTTTACCAATAGGAGATATGATCTTTATCATGGAATTGAAGACACAAAAAGACATAAAGGTCAAATAATCAGTTGATTATAATTTTAAACTGTCTCAGGATTATCTATGTAGGGGAAAAAACAATTACAAAATGTCATTTTTTGAAACCCGAAATAGTTGAAACGGGGGTATAAAAACAAACAATTTAGTATGCATGCAGAATATTTTTTATATCTTGGGTATCCTAATCATGAAAAGAGAAGAAACAATCGACTACAATATTAAAGCTGCGTGGCACGGGATCTCTCGCATGTATAATCAACAGGCGCTTAAGTTTGATGGCACTATGTCGATTGGGTATGCCCTGTTAAATATTTCTTCGGACGAGGGTATTGCCGCTATGAAAATTGGTCCGCTAATGGGGTTGGAGCCAAGAAGCCTTACCCGCTTGCTAAAATCGATGGAGGAAAAAGGTCTTATTACCCGGGAAGTTGATAAAAATGATAAAAGATCAGTACGGGTTTTCCTAACCCGCGAGGGAAAAAGATGAAGGAGAAGTCGCGAGAAACCGTATTAAAATTTAATGAAGTGGTACGAGAGGAAATTCCTGAGAGGAAACTAAATGTTTTTTTTGAAGTACTCCAGGAAATAAACAGAATGATAGAGAAAAATAATATTTACGAAAAGGCTTTACAATAGAAATAGAATCGTTGCTCGTTGTTGGTTCTTCGCATTCGAAACCCATTAACGAACAGCCATTAACGAACAACCATTATGAATAGAAACATTCGAAAAGTAGCTGTATTAGGCTCAGGTATCATGGGTTCACGCATTGCGTGCCACTTCGCTAACATTGGCGTGGAAGTTCTTCTTCTGGATATTGCACCGAGAGAACTATCTGAAGACGAAAAGAAGAAAGGATTATCCTTAGATCATCCGGCCGTAAAAAACCGAATCGTAAACAGTGCCTTTGAAGCAACACTAAAAGCAAATCCAGCATCACTATTCAGCAAGAAATTTGCGTCCCGCGTAACGCTCGGAAATTTTAGCGATGATATGCCCAAGATCGCAACCTACGACTGGACAATTGAAGTGGTCGTTGAAAATCTTGATATTAAAAAGAAAGTATATGAAGAAGTTGAAAAGTATAGAACGCCTGGCACATTAATAACTTCAAACACTTCGGGCATTCCTATTCATCTGATGGCCGAAGGAAGAAGCGAAGATTTCCAAAAGCATTTTGCCGGAACGCATTTCTTTAATCCTCCAAGGTATCTAAAATTATTAGAGATAATTCCGACAGCCAAAACAGATCCGACTGTAACAAAATTCTTAATGCACTATGGCGATCTTTTCTTAGGCAAGACAACTGTGCTTTGCAAAGACACACCTGCTTTCATTGGCAATCGGGTTGGAATTTTTGGTTTATTGAAAGTAATAGACTCCATGCAAAAATTTGATCTCAATGTGGATGAGATTGATAAATTAACCGGACCCGTAATAGGAAGACCCAAGTCGGCAACCTTTCGCACATCCGATGTAGTCGGATTGGATACACTCGTAAAAGTTTCTAATAATCTTTATGCTGGCCTTGTTGATGACGAGGGTCGCGAAATGTTTAAACTACCCGAAGTAGTAACCAAACTGGAGCAAAACAAATGGTTGGGCGATAAAACAGGACAAGGGTTTTACAAGAAAACAAAAAACGCAAAGGGCGAAACGGAGATCTTAACACTTGATCTTAAAACCTTAGAGTATAAACCTAAGGCAAAAGCAAAGTTTGGCACACTCGAAACAACCAAGACAATTGATAATCTGAAAGATCGATTTAAGGTCTTGTTATCAGGAAAAGATAAAGCGGGCGATTTTTATCGCGATGCATTTTATGATTTGTTCCGATATGTAAGCAACCGCATTCCTGAAATCAGTGATGAATTGTTTAGAATAGATGATGCCGTAAGTGGCGGATTTGGTTGGGAGTTAGGCCCATTTGAAACCTGGGATGCCGTAGGAGTGGAAAAGACCATTCCGCTAATGGAATCAACAGGCTATAAACCTAATCAATGGGTGTATGATATGTTGGCTAGTGGTAACAAATCTTTTTATAAGGTTGAAGGTGGCCAGAAGAAGTATTATGACATTCCGAGTAAGACTTACAAAACAATTCCTGGCAGAGAAAGCTTTATTATTCTGGAAAGCAAAAGTGAAAATGTAGTTTGGAAAAACACCGACTCAAAAATTACTGACATTGGCGATGGTGTTATCGATTTCTCATGGAGTTCGAAAAGTTATACGCTAGGCAGCAGTGTTATTGAAGGATTAAATAAATCCATAGATCTCGCTGAAAAGGAATATAAAGGCTTAGTGATTGGACATCAAGGTGCAGATTTTTCTTTAGGCGCTAATCTTGGCTTAGTGTTTATGTACGCCATTGAGCAGGATTATGATGAAATTGATTTCATGATCAAGGCATTTCAAAATTCGGTCATGCGGATACGATATTCTTCTGTTCCGGTAGCCGTTGCTCCGCAAGGCAGAACGCTTGGGGGCGGATGTGAGATGACCATGCACGCAGATATCGCGCAAGCTGCAGCGGAAACTTATATAGGCTTAGTGGAGGTTGGTGTAGGACTGATCCCCGGTGGAGGTGGCACCAAAGAATTTACAAAACGAGTAAGCGATGCTATGCAAGAGGGCGATGTTGAGTTAAACGCACTGCAAAATGCTTTCATGACAATTGCGACAGCAAAAGTTGCAACTTCAGCAGAAGAAGCTCGCGATTTAGGAATCCTGAAAAAGTTAGATCGCGTGTCAATGAATAAAGACCGCCAGATTGCGGATGCAAAACAAGCCGTGCTTGATTTGGTTGATGCTGGATACACCAAACCACTTCAGGCAACAAATATTAAAGTACAAGGCCGCACCGGACAGGCACTTTTCCTTGCGGGATTGCAAGGTATGCAGATGGGTCGTTTCATTAGTGAGCACGATGCCAAGGTTGCAAAATGGATTGCCAACGTTATGTGTGGAGGAGACCTTACATCACCCCAAGAAGTGAGTGAGCAATATTTATTGGATCTCGAACGCGAAGCTTTCTTATCCCTTACGGGCGAGAAGAAAACATTAGAACGAATTCAAGCAATTTTAACAGGAGGTAAACCTTTAAGAAATTAATAATAGTTGTTCGTTTGTGGTTGTTCGTTATTCGAAGAACCCACGAGCAACCAATAATAAATAACCAACAACGAATATGGACGCATACATTGTAGCAGGTTTTAGAACCGGAGTAGGGAAAGCAAAAAAGGGGGGGTTTCGTTTTACCCGACCCGATGATCTTGCCGCAGAGGTGATCAAGCATTTGGTTAAATCCATTCCTGGATTAGAAAATAAAATGGTTGATGATCTTATTGTCGGCAATGCCGTGCCCGAGGCTGAGCAAGGTATGCAGATGGGGCGCATGATTTCATTGCTTGCCTTGGGATTGGATGTCCCCGGTATGATTGTAAATCGATATTGCGGCTCTGGTGTGGAAACCATTGCTATTGCCAGTCAGCGCATTCAAGCCGGACAAGCCGATGTGATTATTGCTGGTGGTACCGAATCAATGTCGCTAGTCCCTACCATGGGAATTAAAACCGCATTGAATTATGAGATCGCTAAAAATCATCCCACCTATTACACAAGCATGGGACTTACAGCTGAGGAGGTTTCCAAGCAATATAAAATTACGCGCGAAGAGCAAGATCAGTTTTCGTATGAATCACACATGAAAGCGGCAGCAGCGTGGAAGGATGGAAAATTCAAAGATGAAGTTGTGCCCATCACGGTAAAAGAGGTGTATGTAGATGAGAACATGAAAAAGAAAACCCGTGAGTTTGTAGTGGCAACGGATGAAGGCATTCGTACCGATACAACGGTGGAAGGTCTCGCGAAACTACGACCTGTATTTGCTGCAGGCGGTACCGTTACAGCAGGAAACTCTTCTCAAACTTCTGATGGCGCTGCTTTTGTTGCCGTAATGAGTGAGCGTATGGTTAAGCAATTAAACCTAACACCTATTGCACGCATGGTTAGCTATGCAGCGGCCGGTGTCGATCCACGCATTATGGGTATTGGACCGGTAGCCGCAATCCCCAAGGCATTGAAGATTGCTGGACTAAAACTGGATGATATTGATTTGATTGAATTGAACGAAGCGTTCGCAGCCCAATCATTAGCCGTGGTGAAAGAACTTAACATCGATCGCAAAAAACTGAATGTTAATGGCGGAGCTATTGCAGTTGGTCATCCACTCGGCTCGTCAGGCGCAAGATTATCGGTGCAATTATTTAATGAATTGAGACGCCAAAAGAAAAAGTACGGAATGGTAACGGCCTGTGTCGGTGGCGGACAGGGCGTAGCAGGGATATATGAACTTTTAAACTAGTAAAGAGTCCTGAGTCTTTAGTCCTTAGACGTCAGCGACTGGCAGTACAGAGAATAAATACTAAGGACTCAAGACTATTTACTAAAGACTAAAAAAGATGAGCACAGTAACAGAAACAAAAAAAGCAATCAAAGGCGGAGAATTCCTGATTCGTGAAACAGAAGCTCAGGAGATATTTATTCCGGAAGATTTTAATGAAGAGCAAAAAATGGTTGCTCAAACTTGTAAAGATTTTTTGAAACAAGAGATCCAACCAATTCTTGATCAGATAGACTCGATGAAAGATTTAACGCTTATGCCAAAATTAATGGACAAAGCGGGTGAGTTAGGTTTGCTCGGGACTTCGGTACCTCAGGATCTTGGGGGTTGTGGCATGGACTTCAACACAACGATGCTTGTGGCTGAGGTGATGGGGGCAGGACATTCTTTTGCAGTAGCGATCTCAGCACACACCGGAATTGGGACGCTTCCGATATTGTATTATGGAAATGAAGTTCAGAAGAAAAAATATATTCCCAAGCTTGCTTCAGGTGAGTATAAGGCCGCTTATTGTTTAACGGAACCCGACTCTGGTTCGGATGCTAACTCAGGAAAGACCAAAGCGAAACTTACAGCTGACGGAAAACATTATGTAATCAACGGCCAGAAGATGTGGATCACCAATGGTGGTTTTGCGGATGTATATATAGTGTTTGCCAAAATAGATGATGATAAAAATTTAAGTGCATTCATTGTAGAGAAAGCTTTTGGTGGTATCACCATGAATGAGGAAGAAAAGAAGATGGGAATCAAAGGTTCTTCTACCCGTCAAATCTTTTTCAATGACTGTAAGGTGCCGGTTGAAAATATGCTGAGCGAGCGCGAGAATGGATTTAAGATCGCGGTCAATATTTTAAACATTGGTCGTATAAAACTGGGTGTAGCCGCGGTGGGCGGAAGCAAGATGGCCATTTCACTGGCTACCAAATATGCTACAGAGCGCAAACAATTTGGGGTGGCGATTTCAACTTTTGGAGCTATTCAGCATAAGATTGCCGAAGTTGTTACCAGAGTCTTTGCTTCCGAATCGGCACACTACCGTGCTGGCCAAAATATTGATGATGCGTACAATGCTTTTGTTGCTGACGGTATGGATTCTGCAAAGGCCCGGTTAAAATCTTTGGAAGAATTTGCTATTGAGTGCGCGATCTTAAAAGTACATGGCTCAGAAGTGTTAGATTTTACTGTTGATGAGGGTGTTCAGATTTATGGCGGTATGGGCTTTTCTGCCGAAGGTCCAATGGATCGTGCGTATCGTGATGCACGAATAAACCGAATCTTTGAAGGCACGAATGAAATCAATCGTCTGCTAACCATTGACATGTTATTGAAGCGAGCCATGAAGGGTCATCTTGATTTAATAAATCCGGCTATGGCTGTTCAAAAAGAATTGATGTCTATACCAGATTTTGGAGCAGCGGATGACACAGCACTATTCGCAAAGGAAAAGAAAGCCTTGCGTAATCTCAAGAAAGCAGGCTTGATGGTATCGGGAGCGGCTATACAAAAGTTTATGGCTAAACTTTCTGAGGAGCAGGAGATTTTAATGAACCTTGCCGATATGTTAATTGAAGGGTATGTAGCCGAATCGGTTATTCTTCGGGTAGAAAAACTGATTAGCCTGCGTGGTGAGAAAGCCTGTGAGCTTGAAAAGGAAATGGCAATCATTTATTTACATCGTGCCATAGAGATAGCAGCAGCAGCAGGTAAAAATGCGATTAACTCTTTTGCCGAAGGCGATGAGCAACGATTGATGTTAATGGGCCTGAAGCGTTTCACCAAAGTGGAGCCATACAACTTAAAAGCAGCAAGGCGCAAGGTTGCCAAGCATGTGATTGAAAAAGGAGAGTATCCTTTTTTAGCCTTGAAATGGAAAATAAAACCAATAGTAAAACCCGGGCTTCCTGGTTTTTTATTATCCATTCCTATAAAACATTATCGGAATGATTTTAAATGCAGTAATTTTCTATTTGAAATTCTCCCAACTTTGCCCTCAAATCCCACCTCATGAAAAAACTTATCTGTTGTATTATAATTCTTACTGGTCTGATCTATTCTTCGTGCGATAATAAAGGGGAATCAAGACTATCAGACGAGCCTCGCAGGATAGAAATTCTTTTCTTAGGTCATTCAAGCAAACATCATAACTCAGCGCAATACCTACCTATATTGGCAGCAGCACTTGGCAAAGAAGGAATCAACTTTACCTACACCGATGACCCTGCCGATTTAAATCCGCAAAAACTAGCTTGGTATGATGGGCTAATGATTTATGCTAATCACGATTCTATCACACAATCGCAGGAAGATGCGTTGTTAAATTTCGTTAAAGGCGGAAGAGGATTTATTCCACTTCATTGTGCAAGCTGGTGTTTTCGCAATTCAGAAAAATATGTTGATTTAGTGGGAGGTCAGTTTTTAAAACATGATACCGCAACATTTACAGCAACTATTATCAATAAAGAACATCCGGTTATGCAAGGCGTAGAAGAATTTGCCGCATGGGATGAAACGTATGTTCATGACAAATTAAGTTCAGACAGAATGGTGTTGATGGATCGCGTTGAAGGCGACCATCACGAACCCTGGACATGGGTAAAAGAACACGGAAAAGGAAGAGTGTTTTATACAGCCTCCGGTCATGATGAACGCGTGTGGGATAATCCCGGGTTTCAGAAATTAGTAAAGCAAGGTATCGTGTGGGCTGTGGGAAATAAAGTAAAATCGCAATGGGAAGAATTTAGAAAAGGAATGCCAACACTTGTTTATAAAGATGTGCCAAATATTCCGAACTATGAAAAGAGAAATCCTGCACCACAATATCAGGAGCCACTCGCGGCCGAAGAAGAAAAAAAATTAATTCAGGTGCCAGCCGGATTTCGCGCAGAACTCTTTGCGTCTGAACCTGACATTATAAATCCCATTGCCATGGATTGGGATGATCAGGGACGGTTGTGGGTTATTGAGACGGTTGATTACCCAAATTCGGTGCGCGATGAAAATGGCGTGGGTGATGATCGAATAAAAATCTGTGAAGACACCGATGGAGATGGCAACGCAGATAAGTTTACTGTTTTTGCTGACAAGCTTAATATTCCCACAAGCTTAACATTTGCACGTGGGGGTATAATTGTATCCCAAGCCCCCCACTTTTTATTTTTAAAAGATACCGATGGTGACGATCGTGCCGATGTGCGCGAAATTTTAATCGATGGCTGGGGCACGTTCGATACGCATGCCGGCCCTTCCAATTTAAAATATGGAATTGATAATCAAATCTGGGGCTCAGTAGGCTACTCAGGATTTAAGGGAAAGATTGCCGGTGATAGTCTTGAGTTTGAACAGGGCTTCTATCACTTTGCTCCTGATGCTTCAAGCTTTCAGTTTTTAACTAACACGAGTAATAATACGTGGGGCTTAGGGCTTACTGAAAATAACGATGTGTTCGGATCAACCGCCAATAATACGCACAGTGTTTTTATGGGCATTCCAAATCAGGCAGCGCAAGAGGTAGAAGGCATTTCTATCGGAAGTAAAAAAATTGATGGTCATTATGCCATGCATCCCATTACACCCAAGGTACGACAAGTAGATGTGTTCGGTGGTTTTACCGCGGCAGCCGGGCATAACTTTTATACAGCACGAACCTATCCGAAAGAATATTGGAATAATATTGCTTTTGTTTGTGAGCCTACTGGTCATTTGGTACATATCGCTAAAATTGAAAGAGATGGTTCCGGGTTTATTGAAAAAGATGGCTGGAATCTTTTCGCTGGCGCGGATGAATGGACTTCGCCCGTAGAGGCAAAGGTTGGACCCGATGGAAATGTATGGGTTTTAGATTGGTACAATTTCATTATTCAACATAACCCAACACCAACCCCCGATCGTGGTGGCTATCAGGCAGAAAATGGTTCGGGCAATGCGTATGAAAATCCATTGCGCGATAAATCGCACGGTCGGGTTTGGCGCATCGTTCATCAGGATTCAAAACCATACAAGTCTATAAAATTAGATAAAGGTAATAGTAAAGAACTTGTTGCCATATTGAGTAATGACAATATGTTTTGGCGGATAGCCGCACAACGGATGCTTGTTGAAAATAAAAAAGATGCGGCCTTACCTTTCTTATATGAATTAGTAAAAAGGAAATCGGCAAATCCGTATGCTCCCATCCACGCACTCTGGACAATGGATGGGTTGGGAGCTGTGAAAACCGGTAGCGAAACTTTTCAAGTAGTTGTTGATGCGTTGAAACATTCATCGCCTGCAGTTCGCAAAGCGGCTTTACAAATTCTTTCGCAAGGTGGATTAACGGAGCAAATCATTATTGAGTCCAATACATTAAATGATCCCGATCCAAATACAAGATTGGCAGCATTCATTGCACTTACCTCTTTGCCTGCATCCGAAAATATTGGAGCCTTGCTATTGCCGATTTCAAAGGATCCCACAATTAAAAATGATCTTTGGTTACAGAAAGCAGTTTATGCGGCAGCTGCAAAACATCAAAGTGGTTTCATGAGTGCTTTTCTTAAAGAAAATCCAACCTACAAAACACCATTGGATCCGGCCTTACTAAAAAGAGAACAAATTGATTTAGATGATGCAGCCTGGAAACAAATGCCACTCCCAAAAGCAATTGAAACGAACGGAGTTGAAATGGATGGCATTATCTGGTTTAGAAAAACGATTGACATTCCGGAAAATTTGGCTGGAAAAAAAGCAATGTTATCGCTTGGGCCAATTGACGATACTGACATTGCTTGGGTAAATGGCGTTAAGGTTGGTTCTACGGATAAAGATTGGGACGCGTTTAGACTGTATGCCATCCCTGCAGGCGTGCTTAAAGCTGGAAAAAATTCCATTGCGGTAAAAGTTGAAGACGGTGGCGGTCGTGGCGGCATGTATGGAAGAGAAAGCGATTTCTTTCTTCAGTCAGGAACTTCTAAGATTTCTTTAGTGGGCGATTGGAAATACGATGTTGAAAAGATTTATCGCTCCAGCACCATCTCTCCTTTTCAAGAGGCTTCGGTTGCTGAAGTGTTCATGAAAAACTATATCAACAAATCAAATACTTTTGAAACGACTGCTTCGGTTCCTGGCGCAACGATAATTAAGATTACAGTGATAAAGAATGAAATGAAGTATGATTTAAAATCATTTACGGTAGAAGCCGGCAAGCCGGTGGAAATCATTTTTGAAAACCCAGATTTTATGCAACACAATTTATTGATCATTAAACCGGGTACACTTCAAACTGTAGGCGCGGCTGCCGATAAGCTTGCACAGGACACAAAAGGCGCAGAGATGAATTATGTGCCCAACATACCCGAAATACTTTTCTCCACTAAATTGGTAAACCCACAACAAACCGTGCGACTTCAATTTACAGCACCAAAAGAAGTTGGGGATTATCCCTATGTGTGCACCTTCCCCGGGACATTGGTCTTTAATGAATGGTATTATGAATGTAGTTAAGAGTAAATAGCGATGAGTTCGAATGTAAAATTTGGCGTAAGCACGTGGCTTTGGACGTCACCGTTCAATACGGAGACTGTTGCGTTATTTCCGAAAATAAAATCAATGGGGTACGATGCCGTGGAGATTCCCGTTGAATATCCAGAACTAATCGATGGCCAAAAAGTAAAGCAAGCGCTTTTAGAAAATAATTTACAAGCAATTGTCTGTGGTGCTTTTGGGCCTACTCGCGATTTAACGCATGATGATCCTGCCGTTCATAAAGTTTGTTTCGATTACATTGCTGAGTGCTTCAAATTATGTAATGCTTGGGACGCTAAATTTCTTGCGGGCCCTATGTATTCAGCCGTTGGGAAAGCGCGGATGGTTTCCTCTGAGCAGAGAAAAATTGAATGGGAACTTGCAGTAAGGAACATTCGTAAAGTTTGTGAACAGGCACAGCAATATGGATTGATGGTTGCGTTGGAACCACTCAATCGCTTTGAGTCAGATTTAATTAACACATCCGCGGATGTTATGCGGTTGATTAATGATGTAAATCATTCAGCTGCAAAAGTGTTGCTTGACGGATTTCACATGGCGATTGAAGAGCGCGACCTTGAAGCGGCCATTACCTTAGCAGGAAGTAAACTGATTCATGTGCAGGTTTCTGAAAATTATCGCGGCACACCGGGTAGCGGACAAACTCCCTGGAATTCATTTAAAGCCGGACTGGAAAAAATTAATTATTCGGGTGTCGTATCCATTGAAAGCTTTACTCCTGAAATAAAAGAATTAGCTGGAGCTGTATGCATCTGGAAAAATCTTGCTGAAAGTCAGGATGATTTTGCGCAAGATGGAATTACTTTTTTAAAAAAATTATTAAACACATAGTGTTATGACAAAAAAAATTAACGTAGCCATTGTTGGCTTAGGATTTGGAGCTGAATTTATTCCCATCTATAAAAAACATCCGAACGCCAATCTGATTGCGATTTGTCAACGCAACGAAAAAAAACTGAATGAAATTGGTGATGCCTTTGGGATAGAAAAGAGATTTACCTCGTATGATGAATTATTAAAAGATCCAACTATTGATGCGGTGCATATCAATACACCCATTCCCGATCATGGTATTCAATCTATCAAAGCATTGAAAGCCGGTAAACATGTAGCCTGTACTGTGCCCATGGCCACTACAGTAGAAGAGTGCGAGGAGATTGTTCGCCTCACTAAAGAAAAAAAGCTTACCTACATGATGATGGAAACTGTGGTGTATGCGCGTGAGTTTCTGTTTATGAAAGAACTTTATGACAAAGGTGAATTAGGGAAACTTCAATTTATAAAGGCGAGTCATCAACAAGACATGGATGGTTGGCCAAACTATTGGCCGGGCTTACCCCCGATGTATTATGCCACGCATTGTGTTGGGCCGGTACTCGGCTTAATGCGTAGTGAAGCGGAATACGTTTCGTGCTTTGGCAGCGGAACAATTAGAGAAGAACTCCATCATCACTATAATTCGCCTTTTGCTGTTGAAACCGCACACATTAAATTCAGAAACTCAGATGTGAGCGCACATGTTTATCGCTCGCTGTTTGATGTAGCGCGTCAATATCGTGAAAGCTTTGAAGTTTATGGATCAAAAAAGACGGTAGAGTGGCCTTTAATAGAAGGAAAGCCTTTAGTTGTGCACACTGCAAAAAAACCGGAACCCGAAATTCCGGAAGAAGTAGAGTGTCCGGATTATGCCAAATTGTTACCCGAACCTATTCAGGGTTTTACCAAGCAAGGCGTTTACGATGCAGACGATCATCAGCACTTATCTTTTATTCAAGGAGGTGGGCATGGGGGTTCGCATCCGCATCTTGTTCATGCCTTTGTTGATGCGCTTGTTAATAACAAAGTGCCTTATCCAAATGCAGTTCAATCGGCTAACATAACGTGTGTCGGAATTCTTGCGCATGAATCTGCACTGCAAGGCGGAATAATTATGAAGCTGCCGGAGTTTACTTTATCGAATTAGAAAATTGCGTTTGGCTAGACAATTATAAAGACTCACTCGCCCTTCAATATTTCTGCCGGGTTGGTTGTAGCAGTTTTATACGTTTGGGAGGCAATGGTAGCAATCCCCAATCCTAACAAAATTGCTGCGCTTACTAATATGTCCCACGGTGTAAGGCTCACACTGTAGTACTGTATCTTAGGAAACAGCAAGTAAAATATGGTTGTGGTGATGGGCACCGCAAACAGTATAGCCCATACCATCAGTTTTAAATAATCTTTTGAAAGCAAAAGCGCGAGGCTATACACCGTAGCACCCATTACTTTGCGAATACTCACTTCTTTGGCTTTCGTCTCAGAGGTATAGACAACCATGCCAAGCATTCCCAGTAATGAGATAGTAATTGCTAACAATCCAAGAAAACCAACAATCTTAATCATCACAACATAACTGCTATAGCCTTCGTTCAATTCCTCTTCAAAGAAATCTGCTTCTAATTTTTGTTCAGGGTTTAAAGTCTTCCAATGATTCTCAAATTCAGTGAACATACTATAAGTATCTGCTGAGCTTACTTTCAGATGAGCGAAGGCAAAGTGTTCTGGATTCATCCTGAAAAAGAATTTATCAATTGGATATCGTAACGAAGCAAAATGAAAATTCTTTACAACACCCAGTACCTCAAGTTCACTTCCCTCTACCAGATAGGTGCGGCCGATGGCTTCAGCTGGGGGTTCAATTTTATAGTGTTTCAGAAACTCTTCATTAACAATAATAAAACGCTCGCGCTGCCAGGTTTCTTCCGGGAAGTTTTTACCTGCGAGCAATGTAAGGTTAAACATGGAAAGATAATTTCGGTCAACAAACAGTTGGTTTACCTCGGCAGAATCTTTATCCGCATTCTTTACCCAGGTGTTTGAATAACTTAGCCCCATTAATTGGGAGGACATGGCCACAGATTGAACCGAAGCTAACCTTGAAAATTCAGTCTTCACTAACTCAGCTTTCACGCCTTGCAATTTTACATCAACAATGTTCTCTTTATTAAATCCGAAATCGAAATTGATTGAGTACTGATACTGCCGACTAAAAACAACAAGACATAGTATAAAGCCAAATGATAATGCAAACTGAAAAATGGTTAGCACTTTTCGTACACGCATCCCGTGTGTACCTGCATGTGTTTTATTTTTTAAGGCTTGAATAGGACTAAGCCCACCAAAGTATAGTGCTGGTAAAATTCCGGCCACTAACCCCGTACCTAATGCAAAAAGTATAAAGTATAAAACCATGCGTATTGTAAGACTAAGGTCAATTGAAGAGGATGCTGCCAGTGAGTTTAGAAACTCTGGACGGATAAGAAAGAAAATCAGCATTGCTCCTGCCAGCGATACCAGTGTAATCACAACAGTTTCAGTAATGAACTGAAGGAAGATTTGATTTTTTTGCCCGCCCATTGTTTTGCGCAACCCAATTTCTTTTGCGCGCTTCAGGGCACGGGCAATAGAAATGTTCGTGTAGTTAAAGCAGGCTGGTAACAAAATGAGTAGAGCTATTAAACCAAAGACAATCATTCCTGAGGCTTCCCACTTGGGGCCAATGGCCATTCTGTAATCAGCCCCCATGGCGATTTCTCTTAGGTGTTTTGTGGCAAAGCTCACTTTTACTGGAAGTGTGGCATATGAATCTGATGCTATCTTATTAAGATGTTCTTCCACTTTCTTTTGACTTCCGTTTTCGGCAAGCAGCATATACAAATACTCACGGTCATAGTTTATCCATTGGTCGCTTAGAGATGCCTGTTCCGGGGGAAGCGTGGAAAACGACACCAATACATCAAATTTTAAGTGCGAGTTGATCGGATGATCTTTCATCACTGCACCAACTTCCATTAAATCACCTTGCTCCAATTCCAATGTTTTTCCAAGAACTTCGGTTGAATTAAAGAACTTCATTGCTGCCGATTCCGTCAGAATTATACTGTTGGGTTTGGTCAGCGCATATGTTGCATTTCCTTGCGTAACCTCATAGGTAAATACTTTTAAAAAGTTTGGCTCAACATAATAGCCCTGCAATGAAAGGGTTCCTTGCGCATGTTTAATTTCCTCACGAAAGCTAGCTTGAATACGCACTACTTCTTGTACGTCCAGATATTCTTGCAATTGCTCAGCCAATACAAAGGGAGCCGTAGCCCATATGGATTCTTCTACACCTTCAGTGCGTTCGCTCACAATAGTATAAATATGATCTCCATGCGTGTGAAAGTCATCATAGGTTCGAACGAAAGAAACTAACGAAATAAGAAGAAGACTTACCGTCATACCAACCGCGAGGCCGAAGGCATTGAGGATAGCAAAGTATTTGTATTGATAAAGATTACGAACAGCTACTTTTATATAATTACGAAGCATATCAAAAGAGAATGATGCGGAAGAATAAGGACCAGAAGCGGCTCTTTGTTTTCGCTTTCGGATAGCGTAGGAGAAAATGAGTGCGATCGTTTGCTTCCAATAAATGAGTTTCGCTTTCGTTGGAGATTTTGTTTTTAGATTCTGATAAAACCATTCGTCTAAATCGCCTATGAGATCCTCTACCTTTGCATGACCGCAGTACCAGGCAAAAAACTTACGAGCCAATTTGGGCGGTTGGTGTTGTTTCATAAGGAGGCGGACAAATTTACTTTTGACAAACTCCATAAATTATCCCGCAGGCTTTTGCTTTCTGCCACAGCTTTTTTTCCGGCCTGAGTGATTTCATAAAACCGTTTGCTTCTTCCGCCCCGCTCTTGCGTAGCGCCACCTAACCACGATTTCAAAAATCCTTTTTCTTCCAAGCGGGTAATAGTTGAATGTAATGCACCGATACTGATACTTCGGTTACAGCGTGTTTCAATATCCTGCTGAATGGAAACTCCATAGGCATCTTCGCCTAATGTGGCAATGGTAAGGAGTACGAGTTCTTCAAATTCACCGAGATAAGTTTTCATTAAGTTGAATTTTTCAGGTTAACGGAATATAAAAATATTAGTTTCTTAATTTAAGAAGAAATCGTTTATATGCCCTAATTGAGTCTTTTAGGACCATTTTTGCTTTTTAACCATTTTTGTTTGCGAACCGGACATAATTTATCACATTTGTTTAACAATATTGTTAATTCTATATGGAGCTTACAGAAGCAAGTACAGAAGATCGGATTTTGGAGGCGGCCATGAAAGTGTTTACGCGAAAAGGATTTGCTGCTGCCCGAACGGAAGAGATTGCCAAAGAAGCAGGGATTAACCGTGCACTTCTACACTATTATTATCGCGACAAGCATACCATTTTCAATCTCATCTTTGAAACCCGTTTTAAAGAATTTTTCAAAGGGCTGTTTGTAATTTTTGAATCCGATAACATTTCGTTGTTTGAGAAAATCGAACGGATGGTGAATCATGAGATTACAACCCTTATTAAGCATCCGCACCTGGCTCGCTTTGTAATAACTGAGATCGCGCAACAACCGGAATTGTTATTGGAGCATGGGGCAAAACTTGGAATTAATCCCCGCTTGCTGATTTCCGAATTTGAAAAACAAGTTAATGCCGAAATCAAGCTGGGAACGATCAGACCCATTCAAGGCCGACAACTATTAATCAACATAATGTCACTTTGTATTTATCCTTTTGTAGCAAGTCCGGTTATTCAAACGATGATGAGTCTTCAGGAAAAAGAATTTTATGAAATGACAGAGCAGCGCAAAAGACTGGTTAGCGATTTTATTATTAACTCAATAAAAAAATGAATGGAGTTATGCGAATACTATTTGCGTTTGTATTTCTTATAAGTATTTCGTTGAGCTCGTTGTCGCAAGACCTCACGCTGGAGGATTGCTACGAAAGAGCAAGACAAAATTATCCCTTGATTAAACAAAAGGAATTGATTGCGAAGAGCAAGGAATTTTCAGTTGATAATGTAAAATCAGGATTGTTTCCGCAATTCAACCTGGGAGGTCAGGCATCGTATCAGTCCGATGTTACTCGCCTACCCGGGCCAGCTGTTTTGGTGGAACCACTTTCGAAAGATCAGTACAAGTTATTTTTAGATCTTAATCAATCGATTTATGACGGTGGAACAACAAAAAGAAATAGTGCTTTACAAGAAACCGCAGCACAAGTCGAGGATCAAAAAATAGAAGTTGAGTTGTATAAAATTAAAGAAAGGATCAATCAGATATATTTCGGTGCCCTATTGATTAATGAACAATTGGTGCAAGTTGATTTGATTCGAAAGGATCTTGAAAACAGTTTATTAAAAATGGAGTCGGCTATCCGTAATGGTACCGCGTTCAAAACAAATGCTGATATTCTTCAGGCTGAACTTTATAAAACCGAACAGCGAAGAGTAGAATTGAAATCTGCCCGGCTTGCCTATCTTCAAATGCTGGGCATTTTTATTCAGCAAGATCTTTCTGAATTAACGGTTTTACTCAAACCTCAGACTTTAATTTTTGAAAGCGAACCCTTGGTTACGCGTCCTGAAATTTCACTTTACAACTTTCAAGGCCAATTATTATCTGCACAACAACAAGTTAGTAACACAAAGGTTGTTCCGCGTGTAAATCTCTTTGCACAGGCAGGTTATGGAAGGCCTGGGTTGAATATGTTATTAAATGAATTTGATACTTATTATCTGGGGGGCATACGATTCAATTGGAATCTAGGTGGTTTCTATAATACTAATCGTGACAAGCAATTACTGGACATAAACCTTCAATCGCTCAATTATCAAAAGGAGACTTTTTTATTTAATACCAACCTATCGCTTCGGCAACAGACAAGTGATATAAACAAACTCAACGAACTGATTCAACTCGATGACAAGTTTATCGTATTAAGGGCACGCATAAAAGCTACCGCCAAAGCCCAACTTGAAAACGGGGTAATTGCAGCCAATGATTATTTGAGAGAGCTAAATGCGGAAGACCAGGCCCGGCAAAATTTAATAATTCATCAGATTCAATTACTGATGACGCAATATGCACAACAAGTAACAACAGGAAATTAAAATGGAACACCCATGCAAAGAAATTATTTTTTATTGGCGGTAACAGTTTTGGTTGCAGTCGCTTGCGATCAAAATGGATCAGACTTTGATGCGACCGGAAACTTCGAAGCCGATGAAATTATTATTTCCGCAGAAGCATCCGGTAAAATTGTTCAACTCGCGGTGGAGGAAGGCACAGAATTAAAAGAAAAAGCCGTTGTCGGACTGATTGACACCACCCAACTGTATTTGCGGAAAAAGCAATTAGAATACTCAATTCGTGCTATCGAGGCAAAACAACCCAATGCCATGGTGCAGTTAGCTTCCATCACCGAACAGATAGAAACGACTCAACGTGAAAAGAAGCGAATTGAAAATCTTCTAAAAGATGATGCCGCTACGCAAAAACAATTGGATGATATTAATGCTCAGTTGGATTTGTTAAAACGCCAATACACAGCCTCCCAATCGACATTAACGATTACAAAACAATCATTGCAAAGCGAAACACTACCTATGCAAGCTCAGCTTGAACAGGTGGAGGATCAGATTGTAAAATCTCAAATTTTAAATCCGATCAATGGCACGGTGCTAACTCTATACACGAAGCAAAACGAAGTAGTTAATCCCGGCAAGGCACTTTATAAAATTGCCGATTTGAGTACCATTATTTTACGTGCGTACATTTCAGGCAGTCAATTATCACAAATAAAGCTAGGACAACAAGTTGAAGTTTATGTCGACTCCCCCATGGGGAGTATAAAAAATATTCAGGAGTAATTTTCTTGGTATCAGATAAAGCTGAGTTTACACCCAAAACAATTCAAACAAAAGAAGAGCGCGCGAATCTGGTTTATGCTATAAAGATTGACGTAAAAAATGATGGCTATTTGAAGTTAGGCATGTATGGTGAGGTGAAGTTTAATTGATGAAAGCGGTAGCAATAAAGGATATTCATAAAACATTTAAAGTTGAGAAGTCAACGGTTACTGCTTTGCGCGGAATTTCATTTGAGGTGGAACAAGGTGAATTATTTGGTTTGATAGGTCCCGATGGCGCAGGCAAAACAACACTCTTTAGAATCCTCACCACGCTGATGTTGGCCGACAAAGGTTCGGCCTATGTGGATGGACTTGATGTGATTGCCAACTATAAGGAGATAAGAAAACGTGTTGGGTATATGCCCGGACGGTTTTCTCTCTATCAGGATTTAACGGTAGAGGAGAACCTACAGTTCTTTGCCACGCTTTTCAATACATCGATTGAAGAGAATTATGATTTGATAAAAGATATCTATGTTCAGATAGAAAAATTTAAAACCCGAAAAGCTGGAGCCCTCTCTGGTGGGATGAAACAAAAGTTAGCACTAAGCTGTGCGCTTATTCACAAACCTTCTGTATTATTTTTGGATGAGCCGACTACAGGCGTAGATGCTGTATCCCGTAAGGAGTTTTGGGAATTGTTACATAACCTTCAACAGCAAAAAATAACCATTCTGGTTTCTACACCCTATATGGATGAAGCTGATTTATGCGACCGGGTGGCGCTTATTCAAGAGGGAAGCATTCTTGATATTGAAACGCCCCAAAGGATCACTGAAAAATTTGATGGTACTCTTTGGTCTACCAGGGCAACCAACATGTATAAGTTACTGGTAGACTTGAGCAATCAGGTTGAGGTAAAGTCTTGCTTTCCATTTGGGCAAGTTCATCATGTAACATTCATGGATAATAATCAGCACGTTGAGGATATTAAAATCGGCTGGTGTCAATGGGGCACACAAACATAGTGTTTGATAAAATAAGCGCGGGCATTGAAGATAGTTTCATGGAGTTAATGGGCAAAGAGAAAAATGAAGGCAATCTCCGTACAAAATCTTACGAAACAGTTTGGCGCATTTACAGCTGTTGATCACATAACTTTTGATGTAAGCCAGGGTGAGATTTTTGGTTTTTTAGGAGCCAACGGTGCTGGCAAAACAACAGCTATGCGCATGTTGTGTGGACTCTCCATGCCTACAAGTGGGGATGCAATAGTTGCGGGTTACGATCTCTACAAACAAGCAGAGGAAATTAAAAAGAGTATTGGTTACATGAGTCAGAAATTTTCGCTGTACGAAGATTTAACCATAAAAGAGAACATCCGATTTTATGGAGGCATTTATGGATTAACCAATGCCGAGATTAAGGAGAAAACAGAGCGACTGGCAGTGACATTACGTATAGAAGACAAGTTAAATGCATTAGTTCGCTCATTGCCTCTAGGCTGGAAACAAAAGCTTTCTTTTTCCGTGGCGATGATTCACGATCCAAAGATTGTTTTTTTGGATGAGCCTACAGGTGGCGTGGATCCCATCACACGAAGAGAATTCTGGGCTATGATTTTTGAAGCAGCTAATCGCGGAACTACTGTTTTTGCCACCACGCATTATATGGATGAAGCAGAATATTGTAACCGGGTTTCTATTATGGTGGATGGAAAAGTTGCGGCCTTAGGTACTCCTAATGAATTGAAAGAGAATTACTCGGCCAAAGATATGGGAGACGTGTTTTTGCAACTGGCAAGAGGCGCAAAGCGGGGGGATGATTAGTATTCGTTGAGGGTTATTCATTCTTCAATAAGACAGACGAACAACAACAAGTAACCGGCAACAAAACGAATGATGCAGTTTCTATTTTTTGTAAGAAAGGAATTTTTGCACGTATGGCGTGATAAGCGCACCATGCTTATTCTGTTTGGCATGCCCATCATGCAGATATTAATTTTTGGATTTGCACTTACCAACGAAGTAAAAAATACGCGCATTGGTATTTTGGATAAATCAAAAGATGAGACTACCTCGCTATTATTCATCAGTTAGAAGCCAGCCGTTACTTTGACGTAGTTGAAAATATTTCTGATAACTCTAAATTAGTTCCTTCCTTTCAGTCGGGAGATATCAAAATGGCCGTTGTATTTCCTGAGAACTTTCAGGAGCAACTTAATCACACAAACAAGGTGGCCATTCAATTAATTGGAGATGCTACCGACCCGAACACCGCTAACACGTTAATCAATTATGCCACGGCAGTTATTCTCGACTATCAAAGGGGCATACGAAATAGTCCAGAGATTCCTTATTTAATTAACACCGAAACCCGCATGTTGTATAATCCACAACTTAAGGGGTCATATAACTTTGTGCCTGGTGTTATGGCTATGGTGCTGATGTTGGTGTGCGCCATGATGACGTCTATTTCGATTGTGCGGGAAAAGGAAATGGGGACCATGGAGATAATTTTGGTATCGCCTATTATACCCATACGGGTTATAATCGCGAAGATGGTCCCTTACTTTTTGCTATCGGCTGTAAACATTGCGAGCATTTTATTACTGAGCGTTTATGCATTAGATGTACCTATTCGGGGAAGTTTATTTTTACTGGTAACGGAATGTTTGATGTTTACCATTACCGTATTGGCGCTCGGCTTGTTAATTTCTTCCATCTCCAACTCACAAGAGGTTGCCATGTTAATTTCTTTGATGGGCCTTTTTCTTCCCACTATTATGCTGAGTGGTTTTATGTTTCCGATCGAAAATATGCCCACAGGACTTCGAGTATTTTCTAATATCGTGCCAGCCAAATGGTTTTATATCATAGTGCGCAACATTATGATCAAAGGCGTTGGCTTTGAACATATCTGGAAAGAGACGTTGATATTATTGGGCATGACGGTGTTCTTCATGGGAATTAGTATCAAGAACTTTAAAACCCGTTTGGAATGAGAGCGCTCTTAATCTTATTGGAGAAAGAGTTTCGCCAGATCTTCCGAAACCCAGCCATCTTACGCATGATGTTTATGATGCCGGCCGTTCAGTTGCTTATCATGCCCCTGGCAGCCGATTACGAAATTAAAAATGTAAAGGTGTGTGTGGTAGATTATGATCACTCTTCATACTCTCAAAAATTGATCAGTAAAATTACCGCTACCGAATATTTCACCTTAGTTGACTACTCGGATTCTTACGAAGATGCGCTGCTCCGTGTTGAGCATGATGAAGCGGATCTGATCTTGCAAATTCCCAATTCGTTTGAAAAGGATTTGATTCGAGAAAATAAATCGGAGCTCTTTCTGGCTATCAACGCGATCAATGGCGTAAAGGCAAATTTGGGTGGGGCCTACCTGCGCTCGGTTATCAACAATTTTAATCAGGAGGTGCGCTTGCAATGGATTCAAGTGCCCAGACAAAATGCGCATCCGACTATAGAGATTGCATTCATCAATTGGTTTAATCCGTTAATGAATTATCGATATTTTATGGTGCCCGGCATTTTGGTGATTCTGATTACCATGGTAGGCGCATTTCTCACCGCATTAAATATTGTAAAGGAAAAGGAAATTGGCACGATTGAACAAATCAACGTAACCCCTATACGCAAGCATCAATTCATTTTAGGGAAGCTGATACCTTTTTGGGTTTTAGGTTTTGTTGTGCTTACCATCGGGTTATTAATATCCAGAATAGCCTACGGCATTGTGCCAACCGGAAGCCTGTTGACTATTTATATATTTACAGGTGTCTATTTGATTTCCATTTTAGGATTGGGATTGTTGGTTTCAACCTTTGCGAACACACAGCAGCAAGCTATGCTCCTTTCCTTTTTTATGATGATGATTTTTATTTTGCTGGGCGGATTGTATACGTCAATTGACAGCATGCCTCAATGGGCCCAAACTTTTACAAAATTTAATCCAGTCACTTATTTTATTGAAGTGATGCGAATGGTTGTTCTGAAAGGCAGTAACCTGTTCGACATTCGATTTCATTTGTTAAAAGTGTTGCTCTTTGGTTTAATTTTTAATGGGTTGGCAGTATGGAATTACCGCAAACGCAGTTAATTAATCCCGAGCTAACATCACCAATTTAGTTTCCTTTCCAATCAGGCCACCGGCCCGGGGTATAGGGGGCGTTATTGATTTCTAATTCCTTCTCCAGTTGTTCGATAGCATTATCGATAGCTTTTAATTCATCTAACAAGGGAGAAAACTGTTTGGCCGCTGTCGCATAAGAGTCTTTAAAAGTTTTAGGGATGGGTGCGGTAGAACTCCAAACACTTCCTTCAATACCTGAAACCCTTTCATTGATGGAAGGTAGTGTTTCAAAATCTCTACGGGCTTTGCTCTGATCGCCAAACAATTTTATTTTAACCTCTGCGAGTTGTTTAGAAATAGAAACATTTTTTTCTAAGACGGTTTAGCGGAAGCGGGCATATCAAGCGCAGCTATCTGAATGTTTTTAATTCTTTGATCCATGTTGTTTACTAGGTCATTAGCAGCTGTAACAGCCAGTCGAATTTCGGTTACTTGTTTATAGAACTGAACATTGTTGTTCATATCTGTAGGGATACTACCTTGTTCAAGAAGTTTAAATGAAAACGAAACGGGAGCAACCAACTCTGTTAAAATTCCATCATCAAATTTTGAAAGAGATACGGAATACTTTCCCGGTAATGCCAAATGGCCCTCTTCCACCCCACCAAAAAGTTGATCGGGGGCTAATGTGCGCCTCTGGTTAACAGGCGCGGAGGTTCCATATCGATAATCCCATACTATGCGTTGCAACCCTTTCTTTGCGGGGGCTTTTAAATGTCGAACTACTTGCCCGCCATCATCTTTAACTGTAAAGAGTAAATAGGGTTCGGGTTGTTGATCTTCCATTCGAAGTGTATCCATGCTTGGGTAATATACCTTTTGCTTTTTTTCATATTTAGATTTTTCGGCAGCTTCTCTCTTTTGCTTTAGTGTTTTGATATCATCTTTCAGGTAATAAGAGAATACAGCGCCCACGGCCGGATTAGGTGTAGAAAAATAACTGCTCCCTAAATGGCCTTTGTCGCGGAGGCCGAGCGGAAAACGTTCGATGAACATCAAACTTTCTTTTACAGGAAATATAATGGCGGATTTATTAAAATCGTCCTGCTTTAGATTCCGTAGGAGAGAATAATCATCCAAAACATAAAATCCACGCCCAAAGGTCGCGAGCACAAGATCACTTTCTCTTCTCTGTATTTCAAGATCGCGCACAGCTATTGTTGGCAATCCTGCTTTTAGTTGCGTCCAGCTTTGACCACCACCTGTTGAAAAGAATAATCCAAACTCTGTTCCAACAAAGAGAAGATTTGGATCAACATGATCTTCCGCTACTGAATATACGCTGCCTCGTACTGGTAAATTACTGCTAATGGATTTCCAGGTTTTACCCGCATCGGTTGTTTTAAGCACATAGGGTTTGAAATCGCCATAGCGATGATGATTGAAACAAACATACGCGGTGTTCTTATTGTGAAGCGAAGAAACAATTTGATGAACATAACTCATCGCGGGCACACCCGGAAGATTATCAAACTTCGTCCAATTCTTTCCCCCATCAGTAGTCAAATGAATTAGCCCGTCATCGGTGCCAACCCAAATCTGATTTTGATCTTGCTTCGATTCTGCAACTGAGGTAAGTTGTCCAAAAATATCAGTACTTCCATTTTTTGAAATGGCATCCACAGACCAGATTTTGCCCATCACTTCCAGCTTATTCCGGTCTATTTGTCGGCTGAGATCGGGACTAATCACTGTCCATGAGTCTCCGCGATCGTCTGTGCGAAATAATTTATTTGCTCCAAAATATAATCTTGTATTGCTATGCTGACTGATCAACAGAGGCGCGTCCCAATTCCAGCGGTAGGCTTCCTCCCCTTCTTTTTCTATGGGTTTGATAGGTAAATATTCGCCACTCTTCCTGTCAAAACGATTTAAACCACCATACTGACTTTGTGCATAAATAATGTCGGAGTTGGACTGATCAACCTGCGTTTCAAATCCATCGCCCAAAGAAGTTATGTACCAATCGGCATTGGTTATTCCGTTAGCGGAAGTTGTTCGACTGGGCCCGCCAAGGCTTAGATTATCTTGCGTTCCTCCATGAACACCATAAAATGGGGAAGCATTATCAGTAGAAACTTTATAGAATTGAGTTACAGAAAGATTTGATTTAAAATCCCAGGTCTTTGCAAAATCCCAACTTTCATAGATGCCACCATCGCAACCCACCAGAAGGTGATCGCCATTATTGGGATCAATCCAGATACAATGATTGTCTATGTGTTTATTCAATTCGCCTAGGTTGCTAACAGTTTTTCCACCATCAGTACTCACTTTATAATAGGTGTCGGTGATATAAATTTTATTTACATCTACCGGGTCGCAAGTAACTTCCTGATAATAGTTTCCGGATGTTGAAAAAGAACTGCGCTTTTCCCAACTCGCCCCTTTATCCACTGATCGATATATTCCGCCCTTGTCGCCATTGGCTTCCACCACGGTGTACAATACATCCGGGTTAACCGAACTGATAGCTAACCCTATTCGTCCCTTATCACCATCGGGCAATCCACCTTCCAGCTTTTCCAGGTAGTTCCCATCGGTAGTTTTGTAAATGGCAGACTCAGGACCACCGCCAATGTAGGTAAACACTTTTCGCATGCGCTGATGAAAAGCGGCATACAAAACATCGGGGTTTCGCGGATCCATAACTAAATCGTTACAACCGGTGTATGCACTCACAGATTTAACCAGTGCCCAGGTAGTTCCACCATCTATTGATTTATAAACACCGCGCTCACCTCCTTCGCTCCAAACCGGCCCGTATGCACCAACAAATACTATGTTTGGATTTGTTGGATGCACAACTATTTCGGAAATGTGTTCGGAGTTTTTCAACCCCATATTTTTCCACGACTTGCCGGCATCTTCACTTTTATAAACACCATCTCCGTAGGATACCGCGCGTTGATTGTTGTTTTCGCCACTGCCAACCCATACCACACTTGAGTTAGAGGGATCTAACGTAACACAACCGATCGAGTAAGATCCCTGACTATCAAAAATCGGATTGTAGGTAACGCCTTTGTTTGTTGTTTTCCATACACCGCCTGATGAGGTGGCAACATAGTATTCACTCATGTTCGTAGGGTTCACGGCAAAATCAGAAATCCGACCAGAAGTAACTGCCGGACCGATAGCGCGCAACTTAAGCCCCGAGAAAGTTTCGGAAGTGAAACCAGACGGAGTTACTGTATTTTTTTGTTGGCTTATACATTGCATGGAAGTAAGCAACAGTGCAAACAAGGGAGTTATTCGTATGATGAATTTCATAAATGAAGGGTTACAAGATTTTGTGATAAAGGAAAGTTAATAAAAAGATTATTCCGCTAAATGGCGATAAGAGACTTTGGTACAAGCGGTAATCATTTGGTGTGCACTATTGCGAATCGAGTGTTCATTTTTCAACACTTTTACAAATTCAGAATAACTAAATATGCGTTTTAGTCGCAAAAAGCCGATTTGCAAATACGTGAATGATTTTTGTAGGGCATACAGAAACCTTAAAGTATGAGCCGACCTTCCGTTATTATCATCACCCTACTTATAGTATTCACCTTTCCACTTTGGTTTGGATTAGGGATGGGATTTTTCGGATTAATTATTGGTTTGATCGGTGGCGCAATAGGAATTGTGGCCGGTGTGTTCGGGGCCGTGATTGGTGTACTTGCCGGAATATTTAAAGCAATATTTCATGGCATTTTTGGATGGGGCCACGGGTGGCATAATGCCTTTCCGGATTTTCACTTTAATGGCTACGTTTTTTTGAGCATACTAATTCTGGCGGCCATTTTCATTTCGAAACGAAATAGAACAACATAAGCGCGACTAGTATTTCAAATCCATCCGCATTAGTTGCAAATGATTAGCGAGTGCGGCTTGCCAGGTGCGATCGGCATCCCATTTATTACCGAGAAAAAGATTTCCATACTCCAGATGCTTGATATAGAATTTATAAATCGTTTCCTCTGCAGGAATTGTTTTTAATTGAGCCTCTCCATTCACCATAGCAACGGACGCAATAGAAGTTGCCATTTGCGAAAGATCGTAGTCAAGAATTTGCTTGGCTACAATGCCGCGCGTATGTACAAAACGAAGCACAGTAATAAATCCTTTGCTTTCCAGCTCTCGTTCAGTTAAGGCAGGATCAACCAGTTCGTATTTAACCGGAAAATATTCTTTTAGAAGTTGCTCCAACACAGCATCGTCTTTTTCGTTTCCAAATTTTGGCACAGCTACTTTAAAAGATTTAACCATAGCTGTATAGGTTTCTGTTCTCCGGCCAACAAAGTATTTAAGGGCAATGTCAGTTTCGGGAACATCATTAATAAGTAGATTTTGTTTTTTTTGATCGCTCACGGCAAACCGGTAGGTGGTTAGTAGAACTTCATTCAGAACGTTTCCCTTCTGCTGCCAGGCAGAGACACCGTTATTTACCAAATCAATCTTGTTATTAAATGGAGCGAAGGTAAACGAGTAGGTTTGTTTTTCTTTACTGAATATTATAATGAACGAAACATTTCGGGTAATCAAATAAGTGGAGAAGGCTTTTTGCGGGTCGGCCCCAGCCAGAATATGATCGATAACAAAATAGGCAACGGCATCAATACCAGTTTGTTGAAACGCCTTTTGAGTTTCTTGTAATTCTTTTGATGTGATGTTCGATTCATAGAGAACAACAGAACGTTCCGCTAACAGTTTTTCAGGAACGGATTCAACGATCGACAGCCGATTAATTAATAAATCTTTTTCAACCGCGGGTTGTGCAATCAATAGAATAGGAGTAATGGAAAGAGAGAGAAAGATTTTCACGAGGACAGTATTTGATAAATAACGATTGACTTTCATCTCTATTGTTGAGAATTAGAGACCCAGATAAAAGCCCGATTGTTCTACTTTAACCGGAAAGCACTCCAGATCAGAAGAACGTTCCTGAATTTCGCGGCCGCTTTTAAGATTAAATTGATGGCCATGCCAAGGGCAGACGATCTCACCTAAATGATTCACCTTTCCCTTGCTCAACGATTCGCCATTATGCGTACAGCGATCACTCACGGCTAAAAATTTTCCCTCATGTTTCACCAAACAAATTCTTTTCCATTTACCACTACGAGTTGTGGCTTATTTTCAATTAGGGTGTTGTTGGCCTCCTCGTTTCCCGCAAAGATTTTGATCCATTGCATACACGATCGCTTTTGTTCAGAATCTCTTTTTTTATACCTTGACTCAAATTACTCAAACCTATGAAGAAATTTTGTGTTACAGCCTGTCTCTCGCTTTTTGCAATATTAGCCATCGCTCAAATTGATGCCAAGTTAAAATTAAAACTTGATCAGCAAGTAAAGGAGCTTGAGCCAAAGATTGTAGAGTGGCGCAGATATTTTCATGAACATCCCGAATTGTCGAATCGCGAAGAGAAAACTGGCGAGCGAATCGCGAATCAATTAAAAGCACTGGGACTGGATGTTCAATATCCGGTTGCAAAAACCGGAGTAGTAGCCATTTTGAAAGGAAGTAAACCCGGCCCCGTTATTGCCTTGCGTGCGGATATTGATGCTTTGCCGGTTACCGAGCGAAATTCATTGCCGTTCGCATCAAAAGTAAAAGTGCCCTTCAATGGGCAGGAAACAGGAGTGATGCACGCGTGTGGACACGATGCGCACATGGCTATTTTATTGGCTACAGCCGAAATTCTTTCAAAGAATAAAAGTGAATTGAAGGGGACCGTCAAATTTATCTTTCAACCAGCCGAAGAAGGCGCGCCTGTTAGCGATGGCGTATCGGGGGGCTGAACTGATGGTGAAAGAAGGCGTACTTGAAAATCCGAAAGTGGATGCCATTTTTGGATTGCACATTCAATCATTGTTGCCTTCGGGTCAGTTGGCCTATCGCTCAGGCGGATTGATGGCTTCTGTAGATGGATTTGATATTAAAGTGAAGGGCCAGGGAGCCCATGGCGCTACTCCGTGGGATAGCGTAGATCCCATTGTAATCTCGGCAGAAATTATAAATGGACTTCAAACTATCGTGAGCAGACAGACAGAGCTTACTAAAGCGGGCGCAGTAATTACTATTGGCAGCATGCACGCGGGCATTCGCAGAAATATTATTCCTGAGGAGGCTTTGTTGGAAGGAACCATTCGTGCCTTTGATGATGAGATGCAGAAAAAGATTCATCGGGATATAATTCGCACAGCCACTAAAATTGCTGAGAGTGCAGGCGCAAAAGCCGAAGTGGATATTCAGATCATGTATCCGGCAACGGTGAATGATCCTAAATTAACAGAACAAATGTCGCCCAGTTTAGTGCGTGCTGCAGGCACAGATAATGTAAAAATCACGGTACCCGTTACCATGGCCGAAGATTTCTCTTTCTTTCAACGCGCAGTGCCGGGCTTTTTCTTTTTTCTGGGAGCCTACCCGGCTGATATGAAATTAGAGAAACAGCCGACACACCATACAGCCGATTTTATGATTGATGAAAAAGCTTTGACTACGGGTGTCAAAGCGTTTCTGCACCTTACCTTAGATTATATGAACGCAAAAAAGTAGAAATTCTTTGTGTTAACTTCGTGACCTTGGTGCCTTCGTGGTTCAATTTACTCTCAACTCAAGCCAAATTATGAAAAACCTTTTCACCTTCATTTTCTCCGTAGCAATCCTCCATTCATTCGCGCAGGTAAATCCTAAACTGCAAACAAAAATTGATCAACAGGCTAGTGAGCTTGAAGCCAATGTGATTCAATGGCGCAGACACTTTCACGAGTTTCCTGAACTATCAAATCGCGAAGTAAAAACCGGAGCGTATATAGCCGAGCACTTAAAAAAACTTGGATTGGAAGTACAATATCCCGTGGCCAAAACGGGAGTAGTAGCCCTGCTAAAAGGAGCGAAGCCCGGGCCTGTAATTGCGCTGCGCGCGGATATTGATGCGTTGCCTGTAACGGAAAGAAATAGTTTACCCTTCGCATCTAAAGTAAAAACTACTTACAACGAACAAGAAACCGGTGTGATGCATGCGTGTGGCCACGATACGCATACGGCCATCCTGATGGGTGTGGCAGAAATTCTTTCAAAGAATAAAGCAGACCTGAAAGGTACCGTGAAGTTTATTTTTCAACCGGCAGAAGAAGGAGCTCCGGCCGGTGAAGAAGGCGGAGCCGCGTTGATGGTAAAGGAAGGCGTGCTTGAAAATCCTAAAGTAGATGTGATTTTTGGAATGCACATTATATCCATTTCTCCGCTGGGAGTTATTACCTACAAACCGGCAGGCATGATGGCTGCGGCCGATTGGTTTTCTATTAAAGTAAAAGGGCGACAAGCGCATGGTTCGTCCCCGTGGATGAGTATTGATCCAATTGTTGTAAGCGCGCAAATAATAAGTGGCCTTCAAACTATAGTAAGCCGACAAACAGATTTAACGAAAGAAGCAGCTGTGATTACAGTAGGAAGAATTCAATCGGGTATTCGCGAAAACATTATTCCTGAGGAGGCTGTGATGGCAGGAACCATCCGAACGTTGGATGTTGAGATGCAGGATAAAATTCACGAGAAGATAAGATTGACGGCTACTAAAATTGCAGAAAGTGCTGGAGCAACAGCTGAAGTATCTATTGATAAGAAATTTCCATTAACGTATAACGATCCTGCCCTTACTGAAAAAATGGTACCGAGTTTAGTTCGCGCTGCCGGAAAGGAAAAGGTAATGCAAATCCCCGCCATCACCGGCTCAGAAGATTTTTCTGAATACCAAAAGAAAGTGCCGGGCTTGTTCTTCTTCGTAGGCGCTATGCCTCCCAATCAGGATCCCAGCACGGTGCCTTCGCACCACACCCCCGATTTTATGATTGATGAAAGTGCTTTGCTTACAGGACTGAAGGCGATGCTTAATGTAACATTAGAGTATATGTATTTGCCTGCTAATAAATGACCCGAAACACTCCACACGAACTCTTGGAGAAAGGATTGATCACCCAAGATCAATTCGAAAAGATTGAAGTAATTACTTCGGGAAGAGTAGTTTCAGTTTTTTATGAGTTGCGCACATTACTCTATCTCGGGGTGATGCTTTTTACAACGGGTGCGGGCCTACTCATCTACCAAAACATTGGCGAGCTAGGTCATTTGATTAGCATCATTTTACTATCAATTACCATGATCGTTTGCTTCTGGTATGTTATTAAGTACGGTATCGATTATTCTAACGAGAACGTAACATCGCCAACACCTTACTTCGACTATGTTCTATTGGCCGGAACACTGCTATTTGTATCCATACAAGGCTACCTACAATTTCAATACAGTACGTTTGATGAGCACCTGGGTTGGAGCACATTAATTACGGCTGCATTCTTTTTCTATCTCGCCTATCGATATGATCATCTGGGCATTCTTTCTCTGGCCATTACCGCGCTGGCGTCTTTCTGGAGCATTTGTGTTTCGCCACAAAAATGGTATAGCAACGATTTCTTTTCCGATTCAAATCTACACATCACCGCTATTGTATTTTCCATAATAGTGGGTGGGGTTACTTTTTTTCTGGAAAGGAAAGAAATCAAAAAGCATTTTGCTTTTACGTATTATAATTTTTGCATGCTCATATTTTTTGTTGGTTCGGTGGCAGGTCTCTTTATTGATGAGCCTGTGTATCTGATTTATGCCGCACTCATTTTTGCGGGCTGCTACTTTGCGTGGTACCAGGCGAGTTTGAGAAAATCATTTTTGTTTTTGCTATATGCTTTTGTTGCGGGCTATGTTGCTACCACCTACTTATTGGCTGAAACTCTTTTTGAGTTCGAGCCCAGCCTTTGGTTTTTATATTCGATTGCCTCGTGTGGCGGATTCATTTACTTCATCATAAAGTCAAAAAATTTACTTAAGAAAAGATGAAGAGTGCCTATAATCTGCTGTGGGTTTATAACCTGGCCGTAATAAAAGAAGCAAAGCGTTGGGCTAAACATAGTTTTATTACTGAGGATCAACGGTCATTCATTGACGAAGCGTATAAAGTTCCGTTCTATCATCCGAATATAATTATTCGACTATTGCTTTTTGTTGCAGCACTGGTAGCCATCTCGGGGGTAACGGGTCTCTTGACGCTGATGGTTCTTCAGGTCGGTCAAACCGGAATCGCAATACTATGTATTCTGTATGGCATTGCTTCTTTGGTCGCTCTTGAAAAAATTTTCATTGTAAAAAATCATTATAAGTCGGGGGTAACCGAAGCAATTCTATACCACTCCTGCGGATTTATTATTGGCGGAGTCGCAGGATTAGTTGATTTTGATAATACGCAGTTGATTCTGCTGGCATGTCTGCTGGTTTTTACCTTTGCAGCCATCCGGTATCTTGACCTAATCACGACCGCTTTAGCGACAGCTTCTCTTGCGGCTATTGTGTTTTACAATTGCTTTGAAGCCGGTGGAATTTTCAAGCAGGTTATCCCCTTTGTGTTTATCTTAATCTTTACAGCCATTTACTTTATAACAAAAAGACTTCAGCAGCGAATGGAATTAAATGTATGGCACTACAACTTGTTAATTGTTGAAACGATTTGCTTGTTGTTAGTTTACCTAAGCGGCAATTACCTCGTAGTGCGCGAACTGAGTGTAAACCTGATGGACTTATCGTTGGAAGAAGGAGCCGATATTCCCTTTGCTTATCTGTTTTACTTTTTTACGATCATCATTCCCCTAAGCTTTTTATATTTTGGGGTTAACCGGAGAGACATCGTTTTGCTACGCGTGAGTCTGCTTGTTTTGGCCTTTTCTGTTTTTACGTTTAAATACTACTATAGTTTGGGGCACACAGAAATTACACTTACTGTATCAGGAATCATTTTGGTGGGGATAGCCATTCTGCTCATGCGTTATCTTAAAGTTATTCGCGCAGGATTCACCTGCGAAAATCTAATGGCCTCGAAATGGGGTGCTATGAATGTGGAGGCGCTGTTAATTTCCCAAACCATGGGTGGTAATCAACCGGGTAATATTAATACGGATACTGGAGGAGGTGGCGATTCGGGTGGTGGTGGTGCCAGTACTTCCTTTTAGATTAACCGGGAGAATAAATTTTTACTTACTCAGAAACCGAAGATATTTCCTCTAGACAAGTGATCCTCACAATTTTTCCAACCATACAAATGCTGGCGGCATCTGGAATCTCCTCGTAAGCAATTTTAACCTTCTTACCATCAACAAACTCGAAATTGTAAAGCGGATTTTCTGTTATTTCTTTAGCAAGGGGCGGAGTACCACACCAGCCTAACATTTGAGGCTCAAGTCTGCTACCATCGACCAGTTCAAACACATAGCCGCAACCATCCAAACCTGTAAGATCTCTAACCGTTGCGGTTACCGATTGATCGCAAGTCATCACAAACGCCTCTTCCTCACATCCCGATAGAACTAAAGCACCGCTAATCAGTAAAGTAATAAATGAGGCTTTCATATCTGAAATAAAGGTATGCATTTTAGACGCAAAATTCTGTGCAAAGGTTGGCTTCAAACCAGAAAATTACCGCTTGCGTGGTTTGAAAAATGTCCATCCCAAACTAGTTTGATATACGAGGTGCTTTCGCTAATCTCAAATGTTAATAAACCTTAACCTGTATGAAATCTTATTTCAGAATTTTATCTACACTAAGTATTGTGTTGTTCTGCTTGCCTCTCTCAGCTCAAACAACAACACCCGACAAAACATTAAAAAATATGAAGTGGCGGCCAATTGGTCCAGCCAACATGGGTGGCCGTGTAACGGATATTGAAGGCATACCGGGTGATCCCACTACCTTTTATGTTGGCGGTGCCGATGGCGGTGTTTTTAAAACAACCAATGGTGGCGTAACCATGACCCCCATGTTCACCGATCAAAAAGCATATTCTATTGGTGATATTGCTATTGCACCAAGCGATTCTGAAGTAATTTACTTAGGGACAGGCGAAGGCGATCCACGCAACAGCGTAGGCTATGGCTATGGTGTGTATCGGTCAAACGATGGTGGAAAGACCTGGAATCATTTGGGTTTGGAAAAAACGGATCGCATTAAGCGGATTGTTGTTGACCCAAGAAATCCGGATGCCGCTTGTGTTTGCGCTATGGGTCGTGAGTGGGGACCGAATACAGATCGTGGAGTTTTTCGTACAGAAGATGGAGGAAAGACGTGCACTAAAGTTTTATATATCGATGAAAAAACCGGGTGCTCAGATATTACAATTGAATGGAATAACCCCCGCGTGATGTATGCAGGCATGTGGACGTTTAGTCGCAAGCCTTGGCGCTTTGATGACAGTGGAGAAAAAACCGCTTTGTATAGAACGATGGATGGCGGAAAAACCTGGAGTAAAATTTCTCATAAAAACGGGTTGCCCGATAAACCAATGGCACGTATTGGCGTATCAATCGCGCAAAGCCAGCCGAATACAGTTTATTTAATTACTGAATTTAAAGATGGAGGAACACTGTTTCGATCAGATGATCGTGGCGATAGTTGGCGCATGGTTAATGACGATCGTGATTTGAACTTCCGGCCGTTTTATTATAGTGATGTAAAAGTAGATCCTTCGAATCCGGAAGTGCTTTATACGCTCTCTGGTGGCATGAGTAAATCAACGGATGGCGGTCGCACTTTTAAAGGCGTTGCCGATGGGCAGCATGGCGACAATCAGGCGTTGTGGATCGATCCAAAAAATTCAAATCATGTTTTGAGTGGCGATGATGGTGGTTTCCGGGTTTCGTATGATGGTTTCAAAACTTTTCAAACAATCAACAATGTTGAGCTTTCGCAATTCTATCAACTCTTTCTCGATAATCGCGATCCCTATTTTGTCTATGGCGGATTGCAAGACAACGGCACCTGGACAGGCCCCAGTAATTCGCTGCACCGCGTAGGAATTTTAAAACGCGATTGGAAACAGATTGCCTATGGCGATGGCTATTATGCTGTGCCCATTCCGGGCCAGGAGAATGAAGTTTACGCAAACTTACAAGGAGGCGTAATTTATCATGTTGATACCAACACAGGCAATGTGCGCACCATCCATCCGTATCCAAAAATTATTGGTTCGGCAGGTGATGCGATTGAAAATCATAAGTACAGATTTAATTGGGATTCGCCTATTCACATTTCTCCGCATGACGCGAATACAGTTTACACCGGAGTCAATGTTATTTTCAGAAGCCGCGATAAAGGTTACAATTGGGAGCAAATCAGTGGCGACCTGACAACGAACGATAAATCAAAACAAAAAACTTCGGGCGGTGAAATCTATCAAGACAATACGGCTGCTGAATTTCATTGCACCATTTTAACAATTGCAGAATCGCCCGTGCAAAAAGATGTGATCTGGGCGGGAACTGACGATGGCAATGTGCAACTTACGCGCGATGGTGGAAAAACCTGGACAAACCTGAAGAGTTCTATCACGGGCTTACCAGCCTTTGCATGGGTTTCAAAAATTCATGCCAGTGAGCACGATGCCGGTACTGCGTTTGTATCTGTGGATCAACATCGCATGGATGATTACAAGGCGTATGCATTTATGACTACCGATTTTGGTAAAACCTGGACGAAGATAAGTAACGGATTGCCTGAAGATTGGTGTTATGTAGTACGGCAAGATCCGCACAACGCAAATTTACTTTTTGCCGGAATGGAACATGGCATTTTTGCTTCGTGGGATAAAGGTAAAACCTGGTCGAAGATAAATAATAACATGCCTCCCGTTTCTGTGCGTGACTTGCGAGTGCATAAGCGTGATCATGATTTAGTAGCCGCCACACACGGGCGAGGCCTTTGGGTGTTAGATGATATTCAACCGCTAGAAGAATATAATTCTATCGCAGGGAAAGAAGTGGCGGTATTCACTCCGCGCACTGCAACCCTTTGGAATTATTACGGATTGATAGAAGAGCAAGGCGATGCCGCGTACAAAGCAAAGAACCCGGACTTTGGCGCGTATCTTAATTTATATCTAAAGAATGATCCGAAAGAAGCTATCACGGTAACTATTACGGATGCAAAAGGAAATACAGTTCGTAACTTAAAGGATACGGTTTCAAAAGCCGGAGTGAATAGAATCATTTGGGATTTGAGATATACGGAAGAAGAAAAGTTAAATAATCCGGTGAAAAGCGGTTGGGGTGGTTCACCACTTCGGGTCTTGGTACCGCCCGGTGTTTATACGGCCATAATAAAGGCCAATGGTCAAACAGTAGAAACGAAAATTACGGTTCGGGGTGATCCACGGATAAAAATGAGCGAGCAGGATTTTAAATTGAAAACTGAAACAACACTTGCTTTGCGCGATCAATTATCGCAAACGCATAGATTGATTAATCGCACGGATGAAACAATCAAACAGTTAACAGAATTAAAGCAACGAATACAGGCAGCCGGCAGCGATGCGGGTGTGGATAAATCTACGCAAGAACAAATTGACGTGGCTATTAAAAAACTAAAAGAGTATGAAGATGAAATTTTGCGCAGACCTCCGCCTAATATGGGCTATCGTCAACGTCCGCGTTTAAAGGAAGAGATTTCAGATCTGGCGGATGCCGTAGATGGTGCTACTGCGCGACCAACACAACCACAGATGAACCGGTTGGGAGAGTTAAATCAGGAGACAGAAACAGCAACAAAGCAATTGAATCAAATCATTGAAGAGAACATAATTCCGATCAATGAAAAAGTGAAAAACCTACCACAGGTAATAACTGATAAGAGTAAAAAATTATGAGTTGATAGATTGGCATTAAACTGTGTGATTTCTTTTCGAACTTAGTGTTAAATTATTTTAAAATAGATTAAATGAAAAAACTCTTTACCCTCATCCTAATCTGCACAAGCCTTGCCGCGATAAGTCAAAAAAAGAAACCGGTAACGAATGCTAACAAGACAATGGTTATTCAGTCTGTTGATAAACATCAACAAGAGTTAATTACCATAAGTGATAAAGTTTGGGCGTATGCCGAAACCGCTTTGCGTGAAACCAAATCGGCAAAAGAATTGGCCGACTATGCCGAAGCGCAAGGCTTTGTTGTTAAGCGTGCATTGGCGGGTATGCCGACTGCGTTTACCGCAGAGTACGGTTCGGGTAAACCGATTATTGGAATTATGGGTGAGTTCGATGCCCTTCCGGGGATTTCACAAAAAGCACAACCAACCAAGGAAGCACTCAGTCCCGGTGCAGGTGGGCATGGATGTGGCCACAATTTATTTGGTGCGGGAAGTTTAGGTGCAGCAGTTGCAATTAAGGAGTTGATTCAACAAGGTAAGCTGAAAGGCACCATCCGATTTTATGGCACTCCGGCTGAAGAGGCGGTGGGTGGAAAAATTTATATGGCGCGAGAAGGTCTCTTTGCTGATCTTGATGTTTGTCTTGACTGGCATCCGGATGTTGAGATTGCAGCTAGTACACAAAGCTCGCAAGCAATTATTGATTTCATTGTTGAGTTTAAAGGCAAGGCTGCGCATGCAGCTGCCGACCCTTGGAACGGCAGAAGTGCGGTGGATGGGCTCGAAGCTTTTACAGATGGAGTAAACATGTTGCGCGAACATGTGCGTCCTAGTGTGCGCATGCACTATGCCATTATGAATGGTGGCGATGTGCCCAATGTAGTACCGGAATATGCAAAAGTGTGGATGTGGGTGCGCGATAGTAAACGCACGGGAGTGGCCGAAGTATTTGAGCGCGTGAAAGAAATTGCACAAGGTGCGGGCATGATTGCAGGAGTGGAAGCTAAGGTAACGGTACAAACAGGCGATTATGAATTACTGGTGAATCGGACCGGAGCCGCTGCGCTGCAAAAGAATCTTGAATTTTTAGGTCCTATCACATACACCCCGGAGGAGATTGCCTTTGCAAAGAAAATTCAGGAAGTGCAGGGCGGTGAGCAAACGGGTCTTGATGGAACGATTCATCCGCTCAAAGAAACGCAGGAACATCCTGTAGGCGGCTCTACGGATGTAGGTGACATTAGTTGGATTGTACCCGAAATAACTTTATTGGCCACTACAGCACCAGCTAATACCGCCTGGCATGGCTGGAGTGTTGTTGCTTGTGGAGGAATGTCTATTGGTCATAAGGGGATGGTGCTTGCCGCAAAATCATTGGCCATGACTATGGTAGATCTTTTTGAAAATGAGCAACTGCGAAAGGACGTGCGCGCAGAGTTTGATCAGCGCAAAGGCGGTCATGTGTACAAGGCATACATTCCGGATGGACCCGCTCCCGTGCCAACGGATATGAAAAAGTAAGTGCCTTAATAGAGCCTATCCATTTATACATCCATTCCTGTAAAAGGAATTTAAATTACCCTTCAATTTGGCTTCATTAAGAGTCCAAACCTCTCTCGTATGAAGCTTTATTTGTTCTTACTGCTTGTTTTATTTTCATCACCCGTGTTTGCGCAACATGTTCCAACCTTTGAAGAGGTTATTTCGCTGCGCAGCATAGGCAGTGTTACACTTTCGGATGATGGAAAGCATATAATCTATACTGTACAAACCACGGATTGGAATGAAAATCGATTTGATACAGAAATTTGGTTGAGTAAAAATGGTAGTCAGCCCTTTCAATTAACTAACACAACCAAAGGAAGTAGTTCCGGTGCCGAGTTTTCACCTGATGGAAAGTGGATTGCGTTTTTGGCCGATCGTGGAAATAAAAACCAAATTCAGATAATCAATATGGATGGTGGTGAGGCAAGAACAGTTACTCACGAAGAGGAAAGTATCTCGAACTTTGAATGGCACCCCTCTGGTCAGAGTTTTATTTTTCTTAAATCCGAAAAGGAAGATAAAATCAAAAGAGAGCAAGAGAAAAGATATGGTGGGTTTGAAGCGGATGATAAAGAATTTACACTCTCGCACCTTTGGCAAATTGATTTCAATCCCGATTTGCCCGATCCTTCCGAGTTGCCTTGTTATGAGAAAACAGATTCCTTAAAAGTTAAAGCCGGCTGCATAGAATGGCCTAAAGCGAGGCGGCTAACAGACGGAAAGTTTACGGTCACTTCTTTCCGGGTTTCCCCCGATGGAAAATCTGTTGCCTTTGGTCATCAGCCTAACCCATTAATCAACTCCTTCCTCAAGTCGGATATTTCCTTAGTTGGTTTAGCCGATAAAAAAATTGTTTCCTTAGTAAAAAATCCGAGCTCCGATGGATTGGAAGATTGGTCGCCTGATTCAAAAGAAATTTTATTCACTTCTAATCTTTCCGATTCGACTTCTAACTTTTATTCGAATTCTAAATTATTCGCAATACAAATTGAAACTAAAACCACCCGGCAGTTAGCTAAAACCATGGATGAAGATTTAGGGGGATTTAAATGGGAGCAAACAGGTATCTATGCTTCGATCTGGAACAAAACAAAAAGGCATTTGTATCGCATTGATCCCGCCACGGGAGCACATTCTGTTTTCAAAAATTCTCCAAATCAGATTTATAATTTCTCATTCTCTAAAGACGGGCAAACTCTTGCTTACACAGCACATGCCGATGACCAATTAAACGAATTATTTGTTTCAAAGCTGAATGAGCCGGGCCAACAGCTAACCGATATGACGGGTCAAACAAAAAACTGGAAAGTAGCGCAGAGTGAAGTCATTAGTTGGAAGAGTAAGGATGGCGCTACCATTGAAGGGGTACTTCACAAGCCAAAAGATTATGATCCGTCAAAAAGATATCCATTGCTCGTTATGATTCATGGTGGACCTACCGGTATTGATACGCCTACACCGGTGCCAGGTTATGTTTATCCCGTTTTGCAATGGCTAGATAAAGGATGTCTGGTATTGCGACCAAACTATCGAGGCTCTGCAGGCTATGGCGAAGCGTTCCGATCGTTGAATGTTAAGAACCTGGGTGTAGGCGATATGTGGGATGTACTAAGCGGTATTGATTATCTCGACAAGAAAGGGCTGATCGATAAAACAAAAATGGGCAGCATGGGCTGGAGCCAGGGCGGTTATATCTCAGCCTTTTTAACAACAAACACCGATGTGTTTAAAGCAATTTCGGTTGGGGCGGGTATCAGCAACTGGATGACATACTATGTGAACACCGACATTCATCCTTTTACAAGACAATATTTAAAGGCAACTCCATGGAGTGATGAAATGATTTACAAGAAAACATCGCCCATAACAAACATCAACAAAGCAAAAACACCAACCCTGATTCAGCATGGTGAATTTGACAGACGTGTACCTATTGCGAATGCGTATGAATTGTTACAAGGCTTGCGCGATAAAAATGTTCCTGCCGAGTTGATTGTTTATAAAGGCTTTGGTCATGGCATTACCAAGCCTAAAGAAAAGTTAGCGGCCACTTGGCATAACTGGCAATGGTTCAATAAATATATCTGGGGGGAGAAGGTTGAGTTGCCTGTGGGGGATAAGTAAAAATTTTACCATTAAGCTCATTAAGAAATTATGTCGGGTCACCATAATGTTCTTAAACTCTTAATTTATCTTAATGGTTAATCCTATTTCCATTTTATCCCGCAGCCAATCGCTTTTGTTTTAGTTACGGGTACCGGCTTTTGAGCGATCAAAGCGTCAATCGCATCTTCAACGTATCGTTTGGTAACCTCATCAGCGGTGCGAGGGTTATCATCGATGGCTCCTATATAGGCAACCTTTAACATTTTATCCAGTACAAAAACGTGAGGCGTGTTTGTTGCCCCATAGGCTTTGGCGATAGCCTGAGTTTCATCCATAACATATGGAAATGTATAATCCTTCTTTTTGGCTATTCGAACCATGTCATCAAATGTATCGCCCGATCCGTCATTCGCATTTATTGAAATCAGTGGGAACCCCTTAGAAGAATACTTCTCATTAAGCGCAATGATACGCGCATTGTAAGCCTTTGAGTAGGGACATGTGTTACAATCAAAAATTACAATGAATCCTTTTGCATCTTTATAGTTGGAAAGAGAAATCATTTTACCATCCACATTCTTTAATTTGAAGTCGGTAGCGGTATCACCTACTTCATATCCTTTTTTGTTTGTATTGGCCGCAATCAATAGGGCCACGCAAAAGATTCCGAAAATAGTTTTCATACGTTTAGTTTTTTTATCGAACCTCTGAAATCAGTTTCTCTAATTCACCTTCGTGTAATTCCCTTTGAACTAATTTTCGTTTGCCGGTTTTGGTATTCACAACAAGTGTGGTAGGCAAAGCCCCTTGCCAATCTTTATCAATTTTATCAATCCAGTCGTTTGGATTTTGCTCTGCCAGAATAACGACCGTGGATTGGATTTTTTTTCTAGCTACAAACCTATTTACCTTATCGGGATTGGGGTCCAGATCATAATCCATACTCACTAAAGTCACCTCAACATCCTTGTTGTCTCGATTCAATTCTTCGAAAAGGGGTATTTCTTTAACACATGGTGCACACCAGGTGGCCCAAAAATTAATAACCTGAATTCGCTCGTTTGAGGCGGTTAGCAATTGCTGTAGGTCACCCAACTTTATCTCTTTGGCTTGCTGAGCAGGAGCCATAAAGGATATCTTAAGCAACAGGAGTAGTAGAACGGTTGACTTCATATAAGGGAAACGAAATTTCAGCTTATCTGTTCGGATTGAAGTGGTAAAATTAGCCATGTAAGTTGAATGAAAGAAACTGACTAAAACGGTATAATTCAGACACTTAGAATTAACCAAAAATCGGCCGAAATAGTATTCCACAAAAATTGATAGTTGTCAACATTGCCTTATTGTTAACGCTTAATTAGCTGATAGTCATAATTTTATGGCCACTATCGTTAATCAGTTCTTTGTGGACAACTATTGTCCGGCAAAAAATGAACCTTTTTTTACGTGATATTCTAACGGTCAGATTTTCAATGAAATAGCCGTTGGATTTCGCATCGTTTTATGCTGAATCCCGGGCTACAGGGTTCAAAGAGAACAGGCTGGTAAGCGGAAGTCTACTTGATCGAAAACTTAAAGGCCCCTGCGGTTTGAGCCACGCGAGAGGAACTAATAATTGCGGCCTGATGATGCTCTTCAAACCAACAGAGGTAATCTGCATATTGAATACAATCATTTATCAGAACCCCGTCTTTTAAAATCTTAATTATTTTATCTGGGCTAAGGGTTGTCGCTATTTTTTCCTTTTGATCAAGAGGCAAGCCCCCCAAACGAACGTATTCAATTCCTTTATATACCTGTCGGTCAACTCGCATAATTCTTGGGGCACCCTTATATAGATGTTCGTTGGACAAATATGGTAACCTTAAGTTTAATATCGATTAAAATTAAATTAAGTTTAAAAAACATCTAGCTCTAATTTTACCACCATGATTCTAAATCAGCGATCAAAGTTCACATTACCTGCGGGTAGCGTTTATCTGAACTGCGCGTATATGTCGCCTCTGCTTAAAGCCGTTGAAAAGAAAGGGATCGAGGGCATGCTTCAAAAAAGAAATCCCGCTTTGGTGTCTCCTAAAGATTTTTTTGAGTTGACCGAGAAGGTGCGTAAAGAATATTCAAAACTTATTCAAGGCGAAGCAAACCGGATTGTACTTGTTCCGTCAGTTTCATATGGCATGGCTAACGTTGTGCGTAATGTTAACTTTTCGCAAACAAACAATATAGTTGTAACGGCTGAACAGTTTCCTAGTAATTACTATCCGTGGCAACGCGTTCAACAAACTACCGGAGCAACCTTGAAGGTGATTGCTGCACCTGATACGCGCACAAATCGTGGAGCACAATGGAATGAGAGAATTCTCGAGTCGATTGATGCAAACACAAAACTTGTCGCCTTGGGTCATGTCCATTGGGCCGATGGTACGCTTTTTAATCTCAAGGAAATTAGAAAACGAACCCGTGATGTGGGGGCGCTATTAGTAATTGACGGTACGCAGTCAGTCGGGGCGTTACCATTTAGTATAAAAGAAATTCAACCCGATGCGTTGATTTGTGGTGGTTATAAATGGTTGATGGGTCCGTACTCGCTTGGCCTTGCTTACTATGGTGAGTATTTTGATAAAGGGATACCAGTCGAAGAAAACTGGATCAACCGGCTGCATAGCGAAAATTTTGCCGACTTGGTAAATTATGACCCGGATTATCAGCCCGGTGCACTTCGTTATGAAGTTGGCGAGCATAGTAATTTTATTCTGGTGCCCATGCTACTCGAAGCGCTAAAGCAGATTAACCAATGGAAGCCCCAGACGATTCAACGCTACTGTGCGGATATTTCAAAGAAGCCAATAAAACTATTGGGAGAAGCTGGCTACTGGATTGAAGATGAACAGTATCGGGGAAATCATTTGTTTGGCATTCGAATTCCAGAGGGAGCGAGTATAGATCCAATAAGAAGTGCACTGAAGAAAAACAAGATCTCCGTTTCTTTTCGCGGTAACGCCATTCGGGTTGCGCCCCACCTTTATAACACCGAAAAGGATTTGATGAAGTTGGCGAAGGTATTGCTGGCGCAGAAAGAATGACCGCAAACAAAACCAATGATTATTTTTTTGGCGGGATTTTGATCGCGCTGCTTGGTGCGGTTTGCTTTTCTACCAAAGCAATATTTGTAAAGCTTGCTTACCGCGATACGGAAGTAGATGCCGTTACTTTGCTTGCACTGCGAATGATTTTCGCGCTTCCGTTCTTTTTGGTTACGGCCTTTGCCAATTCCAAAAAGCAAGACAATGTCCGGTTCACTACCCGTCAATGGATTTACATAGCTATTATAGGTTGTCTCGGGTATTATGTAAGCAGCTTGTTGGATTTTCTAGGCCTTCAATATGTTACAGCCGGCATAGAGCGATTGATCTTGTTTATCTATCCTACGCTGGTTGTTTTAATGTCTGCCCTTTTGTTTAAAGAAAAAATTAAACCCATTCAATGGATTGCGCTTGTTGTTACCTACGCTGGTTTACTAATAGCCTTTCTTGGTGAGGTAAATTTGCAATCGGGTCATTCGGATGACTTTTATTTGGGTTCGGTCTTGATTCTTATTTGCGCCTTTACATTCGCCAGTTACATTGTAGGAAGTGGCCGGCTTATTCCGATGGTGGGTGCTTCTAAATTTAATAGCTATGCCATGAGTTTCGCTTCGCTCGGGGTCTTGCTTCACTTCTTTATAACCACTAATGTACCGCTTTGGCATTTTCCTGCAACGGTGTATGTCTATAGTTTTTCGATGGCGATTTTATCTACCGTTATTCCCTCCTACCTCATTTCAGAAGGAATAAAAAGAGTTGGCTCAGACAATGTGGCCATTGTAGCCAGCATTGGACCGGTATCAACCATTGCTATGGCATATTTCTTTTGGATGAGCCAATTTTCTTAGCGCAAATTACAGGCACGGTACTTATTTTGGTAGGCGTGTTGCTGGTGAGCAGACAAAAGAGAAATCTTTGATTAAGTCACCTAATATAATCCTATGTAAATAGTAAATTCATACTATGAAAAGAATCCTTGTCATTCTATTTTTTCTTTCCACGCAAATTTCGTTTGCGCAAACCCCCGAATTGATTTTTGTTTTTCTGAACAAGCGAAGTGATAAAGCAGCACTGCCCGAGGAAGAAGTTAAGAAGATCATGGATGGCCATATGGCTAACATTGAGCGATTAGCTAACGAAGGAAAGTTGATCCCCGCAGGACCATTCGATGCGGGTGGCGGTATTTTTATTTTTAAGTCAAGGTCTGTTGCTGAAGTAAATGAATGGTTGAGTACTGATCCGGGAGTAAAGGCAAATCGTTGGCGCGTGGAGGTGCTGCCTTACTTTCCAAGAACGGGTTCTGCATGTGCGGTGGGCGAGCCCTACGAAATGGTCACCTATCAGTTTATCCGCTACATACCAAACATTGCCAAGTTCAACATTCAACATGCGCCCGAAAACGTTTAAGAAGCACGATGAGTACTTAAAAACAATCATCAAAACCGGAAACGCAGTGGCCGAAGGGACCTTTGGAGATTCAGAAGGCGGCATTTTGGTTATGAAAGGCGATTTACAAATGGAAGTAATAGAAAGCGACCCAGCGGTGCGCGAAGGCTTGCTTGAAATTGAAATTCAAAAACTGTGGATTGCCAAAGGTGGGTTTTGTGAAAAGTAAGTAGTCAACATTTTAAATTACTCACTCACCACCACCGCTAACTTATCACCTTTTGAATTAACAGCAAGTCGCGTTACACCCTTCAACAACTCGCTACCTGCGGCAAGTTTAATTTCAGTCCACGCATTTCCTTTTTTAGGATCAAAAACAAAAAGCTTTGATCCATCACTCGAAAGAATTTTTCCTTCAGGTGTCCAGCAAATATCTTCGCGACCTGGGAGCGTTAGGGCGATTGTTGTTAGAGCCATTGTTTCTGTATCAACTTTCCTTATTTGCCAATCGGTAGATGAAATTTTTTGAATGAAACTAAATCCTCTCTCTTTCGGGATCAGATGCAGGGACCGCCCGATATTTTGTGCGAGAACTGTGTCCTCCTTAGTAGGTAATCTCAGATAATGTAGTGTATTCGGTTCACCCAAAATAAACATCGCGATGTGACTGTTATCAGCCCAAACATGATACCCAACCGTCATGTTATCAATAATTACATAAGGGTCTCCTCCGCCCAAGGGATATTTTCCCAAATCCTGTGCGCCATTATCGCGTTGAATAATACACGATAAATAAGTATTGTCGGGCGTGTGAGTAGGTGAATATTCTCTTTCCGTTGTTTGCGTTATAGATACCGTTTCGCGGGTTTCATAGTTGTATGATTTAATATCAGAACGACCCTCGTCATTAAAGGAAGAATAATATAAAACAGGATCGGTGCGGTTAAACCCCGGTTGATTATCATAGCCTGGATGATTCGTAATGTTGGTTGGGTTAGAGATCGTGATTTTGTTCTTCTTGACTTTCAGATCAAACAGCAAAATTTCAGAACCCGTTTGAGCCATACCATTGAAGGATGTCAAAATTGACAGAACAACCAAAATCGATTTCATGAAGGTTTTCATGCTTATATTTTTTGCTAAAGTCGTTAAGAAACCGTTCAATTAAAAATCGAAGTTTGCATAGGGTATCCACACCTTGCCATCATGCTTTAAAAGGGTGATGCCATTCACATCAAATTTTTCTGTATACCTTTTACCTCTAAACTCTTGCCAGGCAATCTCAAACTTGTCTTTTTTCAAATCCCGGAAGGCTAACGTGATATGGGGATGAAAGGGTTTGTCGCGGTATTGGGCATTAAAAAGATTTAGCTCAATTTTTACAAATCGATGCAGTTGTTGTTGCAAGAGCCGAAGGATTTCAGATTCAATCACCTGGGCAAAAATTACTCGTGGGGCAAAGCAATTGAAGTCCTGAAGTTGAATTTCAAAACTTTTATTTCCTGTAGAGAAGTTTTTCAGCGATTCAATTAACTTATTTTCTTTAGCTTCCTTCCATTGAAAAGGCATGTGTAAGGTGATGTGGGGCGGTGCATTTAGCGCACCTTTACTTTGATAAGCCGTATAAAAATACTCTTTAAAAGATTGCAGCTGCGCTTGGATGGCGGGTGGTGGTAGAAGGGCAATAAAATAGAGTGCAAGTCCAGGTGGTGGCATAGAGTTACTTTAACGCAATGTTATTTCCATTGAGCCGCTTTGTTTTTATACCAGACTGCACGGGTAGGTTCTAATTCGGCAAGGCGTTCGTAAACTTTAACGAAGCTGCTGTCCTGTTGCAGGGTTTCTTTATAAAATTGAATGGCCTCTGTCTTTCTATTTTGTTGATCATACACATAGGCCAGTATGTTTAATAATTCCGCTGACCTTGCGCCTTTATCATATCCTTGGCGATACCAGGTTAATGCTTCACTGAATCGCTCCTGCGCATAGTAGCTGTCTCCGGTAAGAACTATAGCATCGATATTATCGGGATAAAGATTGGCGCATTTCTTTGACCATTCAATCGAATTGGCATAATCTTGCTTTTGATAATACACTAACGATTTGTTAAACATGCCGCTGCTGTTTTGTGGATCGATGGCGAGCACCTTATTATAGTAAATCAGCGCGGAGTCAAATTGATTTTGTGCATAGAGTTGATTGCCGATGTTGGTGAGTGCATTTATATCGGAAGGATTGGTTTGTAGGGTTTCACGATCAGCGGTTTCCTGTAAAAGATCTGCAGACTGTTCAGGGGTATCTACTCCAGTCACGAATCCAATAATCATGAGAATAAGCAAGATAGAGGAAACAACGATGACCACAATCGTAATCATCAACTTAACGTCTGGTGCTTTTTTCTGTTCAAACGATTCATCTTTTTGTGCCCAGGTTTGAGAATGCGATTCGTATTTTTTTTCTTGGATGGGACGAGGCCCATAATAGTAGGCCAGAAAAATAAAATAGACCGTGGCGCCTAAAAATATCCAGACAAAGAAACTTCCTAAAGGCCAGGTAACCGCCAATAGAAAAGCGGTAACAAGGGCTAGCCGCCTGAATTTTTTTGCCCGTAAATCCGATTCGTTTTCTGTTGCCATAATTTGAGAATAGCGATTAAAATTTCTCAATATTGTCTGATAAATCTAACAAAAGTTAATGGAAGAAAAGGATGTAATAATAATAGGAGCCGGACCCATTGGCCTGGCGTGCGGAATTGAAGCAAAAAAAGCAGGGCTCAGTTACCTGATTATTGAAAAGGGTTGTTTGGTTAATTCTTTATATCACTATCCAAAAAACATGACCTTCTTTTCCACTTCCGAAAGATTGGAAATCGGGAGTGTTCCGTTTATCTCCAATAACCCAAAACCCACTCGACCTGAAGCACTGGAGTATTATCGAAGAGTGTGTATCAGTTGGGATCTGGCTGTAAAACTTTATGAGGAAGTTGAGCAAGTCTCTAAAGAGGATAAGCAATTCACGCTCGTTACAAACAAAAACACCTACACCACAAAAGCCCTTATTCTGGCACTCGGGTTTTACGATCGCCCTTATTTATTAGATGTAGAGGGAGAGACGTTACCAAAAGTGAAACATTATTACGATGAGCCTCATCCTTATTTCGGTCAAAAGATAGTTGTTATTGGCGCAGCCAATTCGGCTGTGGATGTTGCGCTTGAAACGTGGCGCAAAGGGGCCGAGGTTACCATGGTGATCCGCGAAAGCGGTATTCGTGAAAACGTAAAGTATTGGGTTAAACCTGATATCGAGAACCGCATTAAAGAAGGGTCGATCAAAGCTTATTTTAATTCTGAGGTAGAGCGGATTACTCCAACCACTATTGAAATAAAAACACCGGAAGGAACCGTTACGCTTGATAATGATTTTGTGTTAGCCATGACGGGCTATCAGCCGCCATTTGAGTTTATGAAATCGATCGGCATAAAGTTTCAGCAAGATCAGTATCATACACCCGTGTTTGATGAAAAAACGATGGAGAGTAATGTGCAGAACCTCTACTTGGCAGGGGTTGTGGTTGGCGGTTTGCAAACCAACAAATGGTTTATTGAAAATTCGCGCGTACATGCCGAAATCATTTTGAAAGATTTGACAAAGAAACTTAATGAAGGCTAATCAACTTACTCCCTCCGTCATCAACTTCAACGCTCTGGCTAAATCAACATTGCCGCCCGTTAATATAATACCTACGCGTTGACCCTTGAATCTTTCTTTCTCTTTCAACAAAGCAGCCAACGGCACAGCACAGGAAGTTTCAATAATTATTTTCATGCGCTCCCAAACTAGCTTCATGGCCTCAATAATCTGCTCATCACTTACAGTAATTACTTCCGTTACCAGTTCCTGAATGATAGGGAATGTTTTATCTCCTAGTGTAGTAAGCAATCCATCGGCAATAGATTGGGATTGAGCCGGCTCTATGTTTCCGCTTTTCATGGAGCGATACGTATCGTCCGAGCCCGCAGGTTCACCGGCTATTACTTTTGTTTTTGGAGAAAAATATTTCGCAGCCAGCGCGGTTCCACTCAATAATCCACCCCCGCCAACAGGCACCATGATCACATCCAAATCACTAACTTGTTCGAATAATTCCTTTGCTGCGGTTGCCTGTCCGGCCATTACCTCGTAATTGTTGAACGGGTGAATTTCGGTAGCCCCTGTTTTTTTAATCACCTCTGCCAACGTTGACTCGCGTGCGACCAATGTTGGCTCACATTCAAATATTTCGCCACCATAGCCTCGCACCCCACGCTTTTTTATTTCGGGAGCTGTACGCGGCATCACGATGTATGATTTGACGCCCAGAATTTTTGCCGCTCGTGCCAACGCCTGTGCATGGTTGCCCGAAGAATGTGTGGCAAGCCCTTTCGCTAATTGTTCGGGTGAAAGCGAAAGCGCAGCATTCATTGCGCCCCGTGCTTTAAAGGCACCTACTTTCTGAAAATTTTCACACTTAAAAAATACGGTGCACCCCGTTGCCTCGTCAACGCTTGCGCTGGTAAGCACAGGCGTATGATGGATATACGGTTTAATTCGTTCGTGTGCTTGCTCGATAGTACTGCGGTCAATTTTCATTTTCACTCTTTTTCAAATTCAATAATGTATTCACTCATATACTCACTTTGGAATCCGGCTTCATTAGTAAACATATCTTTAAAAAAGAGTCGGGCTCTTTTTCCTAATCGCACGCATGTGTATTTATTTTCAATGTCTTCCGGTGTGTTCATAGGTTGAAGCGAGGGATACCAAAGTGTGTGACCGGGTTTATCCAATACTTGTTGAGGCTTGGTCCATTGTTGCGAATTATCACCTTCGCCCAAATCTTCGTTAAAGTTAAAGGAGATAGAAATGCTGCTGCCCACCCACGATGAACCCTCCACGTGCCCCATCATCATCACCCAGCAATTCAAGTAGGTATTCCAGCTCACAGAAGGTCCCCAATGAAATTGTTTGTCGGGTGCCGAGGCAGGGCCTCCGCCTTCGCTTATTGGTATTTGTAAAGATGCAACAGGAGCGCCATAGCCATCAGGCATTGTGTTAAATCCTTTTCCATCCCACCGTCTTGCCTTGCCGACCGGATTATCTAAATCTGATAATTTGATTCGTGCAATGCTTATACATTGTCCGCTCCATTCTTTGGCAGCATCATAGGTTGCTGAATCATAAACACCGGGGTAGCCATACTCGCCATAAAATAAATAAAGATAATCACCACTGGCTACAGCCGAGGGATCCCCAACACCTCCGGCAAAAGTGTTGGAAGTATTATGCGGTTTTAAAATCATTCGGGGTTGAAGATCTTCAATAAAAATTCCACGATTGTCCCAACTATGGCCACCGTTGGTTGATTTCATTATGCCGATGCGACAGACGGCTGCTGTGGAAGTAGGGCCGGTTAACCCCCGCGGCCAATACTTATAGATATAGCCTTGGCCGGTTTTTTCGTTGTAAGGAAAATTCTGTGGATAGTTTTCGTTGTGGTAAACGGCATACAAGGTTTTGCCCGAAGGATCTTTTGAATCCTGATAAACAGTTTCAAACCAAACAGCACCATGCAGACCCTCTTCGGTAGGTTTTACATTTTTTGGCATGTCGGGCATAATCAGCTCTTCATACTTTCGCGAAAAGGCTTCATCGGCATGCGCGCCATTCCCAAATCTCAAATTATCAGAATAACCCCACAAGGTGTCCTCTCCATACTTGCCCGGAAAAATTCGGAACGTATCGGCAATCCAAACTTCGGCCATATTGCAATCCACAAAAGAATTGAATAGAAATTTTTCGGTGGGGATCAGCTTAAAACTTGGATTGATAATTTTCGGATCACTTGTACAGGCAGCAACAGCCAGTATAAGTACAATAAAAATTCCGGTAGCAGTTTTCATAGGGTAAATTTAAATTATTTAGTTATCCAGTTTACTTTATCTGCAATCGGCCTTCTTCGACTTTCGGGCCATTTGCCTTTCGGCATACCCACATGCAGGAAGCCACAAAGTTTATCATCCACACTCAAGCCAAAAAATATTTTTGCTTCTTCAAAATTAGTAATCCCACCCGTACTCAGATAACACCCAATGCCATATGTGGTTGCGGTGAGATACATGTTTTGTATTGCACAAAATACTGCACCCAGCTCTTCCCATTCAGGAAGACGTTTGGCGACATCTCGTTTCATGCCAACGGCAATAATGTGCGATGATTCCATCGGTTTTGTTTGCAGACTCAAATAACGGTCCTCTTGAAAGGTACCCTTGGCGGCAGTCACTTGTTTATAACATTCACTTTGAAATGCTGCCAGGGCTTTACGGCCTTCCCCAGCAAAAACAACAAAGCGCCAAGGCTCGGTTAGTTTATGCGTAGGTGCCCAATTGGCATTCTCCAACATTTGCTCAATCACGCGATCGGGTACCGTTTCGCCCGAGTAGTCTTTAGGAAAGACCGATCTGCGTACGCGGATCAAATGATTTATTTCTTCTGAATTAAAATTCATTACGTATTGATTTTTGGCTAATTTAACTTTTGAATCCCAGACTACCCCCATGCGTAAATTCTTTGTTTTGTTGCTTCTGGCAACGTCTTGTTCACCAATATATGTCCCCACGACCCGAAACGTACCGTTGTTTCGCGAACAAGGCGAGTTTCAGGGTAGCGTTTATATTACTACAGGATTTGAAGCGCAACTCGCCTATGCCTTAACCGATCATGTGGCGGCAATCGGTAACGCAAACTTTTTTAAGTACCATGTAGATAATCAAAATTACGATCGTAAAAATAGTTTTGCCGAAGCAGGGTTGGGTTTCTATAACGTTACGCGTAAGTACCGGACAGAGTTATTTGTGGGGTATGGGCAAGGGCAAGGCACAAACTTTGAGTCATACTATTTCTTTACTCAATCTTTTGGCCAGAAAGCTTTGGTGGCCACCGGCAAGATGAATCGGATTTTTGTGCAGCCTTCTATCGGAACCAACAATCGGAAATTTAACCTGGCCATTACTGCTCGCTTTTCCTTTGTGGATTACACCGAGTTTTCGTCAAGCGATAATGATCCCAACTATGCAGTGGTAACTGTTAGGCCCGATGAAAAACCTCATCTCTTTTTAGAACCCTCCCTTACGGGGAAAGTCCCCCTTGCAGGTAATCTACAAGGGATTTTTCAATTAGGATTAAACACCCCCTTGCCAAACGATGCCTATTTTGATTATGTGCCCGTTCAGTTTTCTGTAGGGATACAATTAAACACCGGAAGCCTGCGCACACGTGTCTATTAAACCCAAACTTGGTCTGTTTGATCTTACCATGATTGTGGTAAGTCTCGTTATCGGGATGGGAATTTTTCGTACGCCTGTTGAAGTTGCCAACAAAGCAGTAATACCAGAAATATTTTTTGTGGCCTGGATTGGAGGTGCAGTCATTAGCTTTTTCGGAGCGCTGACGTTTGCTGAAATTGGTTCACGCTATCCTGTAGCGGGTGGCTTCTATCGCATCTTCTCACATTGCTATCATCCGGCTTTCGCCTTTATGGTTAACTGGATGACCGTGATTTCAAACGCAGCATCAACGGCCAGCGTGGCTATTATTGGGGCCGAATACATTCAACCCATTTTGCTTCCGCAGATGGCTCCTGCGTTGGCCATTCGAGTCATCACACTTTCCGCAATGGTGGTTTTGTTTGGTATCAACATGCTTGGCATAAAAATGAGTGCTCGCATGTTAAACGTGTTGATGATTATTAAAATCAGTTTGATTGTACTTTTAATCGCTGCCATTTTTGTTGCACCTACTCCAGCTGTTGCTGAGGCTCCGGCAAAAGTTTCTTTAACAAACACCGATTGGCTCAAGGCTTTTTGGCTGTGCTTCGTTCCGGTTTTCTTTACCTATGGAGGCTATCAGCAAACCATGAATTTTGGCAGCGACATTCCGAATGCTGCACGCAACATGCCACGCGCTATTTTCTATGGCATCGCGATTATACTTTCTCTTTATCTGCTTGTAAATTTTTCATACTTCCGTGTGTTGGGTTTTGAAGGGTTGAAAAACTCAACTACACTCGCAGCCGATGTTGCCCGGGTATTGCTTGGCGATAGTGCTTTTAAAATTGTTGCTATCATCATGTTTCTTTCGGTGATGGCGTATGTGAATGCCTCTATCATGTCGAACCCGCGGGTATATTATGCCATGGCGGAGGACAAAGTGTTGCCGCCCATTTTCAAAAGAGTAAACAGCCGCACACAGGTGCAGGAGTTTGCGGTGAGTGTGTTTGTCGCTTTCATTGTCCTCACGCTATTCTTTTCATCTTCGTTTACACAGGTGCTTAGCTATGTCATGTTCTTTGATAGCATCAGTTTAATTACGGCCTCGGCCGCTATTTTTGTGTTGCGCCATCGTGCCAAAACGAGTGGTGACCCGGAAGGGATTTTTAAAATGCGTGGCTATCCGTGGCTGCCAGGGTTTTTTATCGTTGTTTACACGTTTGTAAATATCAGTGTACTGATTTCAAATCCGCAGGCTTCGCTTATTGGGTTTATCCTTTTCCTTTCGGGATTTCCGCTTTATTTGGGATTAAGAAAGATTATTAAGTGATGGGGTTTTTATAAATCGAAGGCTTAGCGCGGTGGCAAGGCAGAAAAGCGGGGTGGCGCGATGGAATGTGGGCAGAAGCATTTTTCTGCCTTGACTTTTTTGGTTCTTTTTGTGTCAAGACAAAAATGAACGAATAGAAAGATAGAAGATAAAGTTGTAAAATGTAGATCGCGGCTCTTGGACGCGATGACAACGAGAAACTATTAGTTGACCTGTTTAAAAAAACATTGAAAAATTGCCATGGACTTATCCTACATCCTTAACGAACTGGGCGAAGAGCGCGAAGACTACTTCAACGCCATCGCGCCACCTATTGTGCAAACCAGCAACTTCTCATTCCGCAATGTGGCTGAATTCCGTAAAGCACTGAGCGATGAATATTACGCCACTCTTTACTCGCGTGGCAACAATCCAACCGTTGATATTCTGCGAAAGAAGTTAGCCGCACTGGATGGAGCCGAAGATGCGCTTGTTTTTGGAAGCGGAGTGGCTTCTATCTCCATTCCGTTGCTTGCTTTATTAAACCAGGGTGATCATGTTGTAAGCGTAGCAAAACCCTATAGCTGGACGATCAAACTATTTGAACGCTTACTGCCCAAGTTTGGCATTGCCACTACTTTTGTGGATGGCACCAAAACAGAAAATTTTGAAAAAGCCATTCAAGCAAACACCAAACTTATTTATTTAGAATCACCGAACACGTTTACTTACGAACTGCAGAACATTGCCGCGGTAGCCAAACTTGCCAAAAGCAAAGGGTTGCTCACCATGATTGACAATAGTTATTGCAGTCCGATCAATCAAAAGCCGTATACGATGGGAATTGATTTGGTAGCGCAATCAGCAACCAAGTTTATTGGAGGCCATAGCGATGTAGTGGCCGGTGTAGTTACGGGCTCTAAAACACTTATTAAGAAAATCTTTGATGCGGAGTTTCTAAACATTGGTGGAAACATTGCACCTATGAATGCGTGGCTGCTAATCCGTGGATTGCGCACATTGCCCTTGCGATTGCAACGCATCTGTGATTCCACAAAAAAAGTAGTTGACTACTTAGAAACTCATCCTAAAATTGAACGCGTCATTTTTCCGTTTCATAAAGACTTTCCACAATACGAACTGGCCCAAAAACAAATGCAGGATGCCGGTGGACTGTTTAGCGTTGTGCTAAAGGTGAACACTCTGGAAGAAGTTGAAAAATTCTGCAACTCACTTAAACATTTTCTTCTCGCGGTTAGCTGGGGTGGGCACGAGTCGTTGGTGATTCCTTCTGCGGTAAGCATAAAGGCAAATGAGTTTGATGTCTCTAATCCTGCCCATAGACTCATACGAATTTATATTGGTCTTGAAGATCCGGATTATCTGATCGCTGATTTGAAGCAGGCGCTGGAGAAGTGAGTTTATAGAACAAAAATATAGGCAATGCTTATCTTCGGATGTTAGTGGTCATTGTAAAAAGACACCCTGCAAACATTGTAACAGACAAGAAATATGACACAAGAATTAAAATCAATACCCAAATGGATACTAATTGTATCAGGATTTTTTTCACTATTAGGACTTATAGTGAGTTCAACATTAATTTTTTCACCACAATCTGCCTTGCAGACAGTTGACCTAAACGCAAAAGGTGTGAACTATTTAATTCAAATGTGGGCTGCACGGCAATTTGCAGTTGGTTTCATTTTTGGTTTTGCAACACTTAAAAAGTCAGCTCCAATGTTGACAATTGCCTATATTTTCTTTTTCGTAATGAACATTGCGGACACAATTATTGGCTTTTCTCAAAATGACAATGGGTTGATAATTGGAGCAAGTATTATGTGTGTTATTGCTTCCACTATGCTTTATTTTTTAAATAGACGGACAAAGTAATATGACACCTACTTTTTTTGCAACACAAGACGAATTTAGAAAGTGGTTACAAAAAAACCACAAAAAAGAAACCGAGCTATTAGTTGGTTTTTATAAAGTGGACACAGACAAACCTTCAATGAGTTGGTCGCAATCGGTTGATCAAGCACTTTGTTTTGGTTGGATAGATGGAGTTAGAAAATCCATTGACAATGAAAGTTATTGTATTCGGTTTACGCCAAGAAAAAGCACAAGTATTTGGAGTGCTGTAAACATTAAAAAAGTTGAAGAGCTTAACAAAGCAGGTTTAATGACAGCCGAAGGGCAAAAAGCATTCAGTTTGAAAACAGAAAGCAAATCCAAAATTTATGCTTACGAAAAAGAACCTGTAATCCTTGATATAAAATTTGAAGCACAATTCAAAAAGAATAAAAAGGCTTGGGACTTTTTTGACAAACAAGCTCCTTCATATAAAAAGGTTATGATACATTGGATTATGAACGCTAAACAAGAGGAAACAAGACTTTCACGGCTTGACAAAGCAATAAATGAAAGTGAACTACAAAGACGAATGAAATAAGAAAAAAAACAACGAACCGCTAACGATGTATATAAAAATGGACAAAATAGTGCGAATGCCGATAGATTTTCTAAATGCTAAAAGATTTGATTTATGTTCAGTGTTAGTTTCGAAAACTTAAACCGACAAATACATATGCTGCAAGCATCTAAATTCAGTTGGAAAATCTTAATTGTATTAATAACAGGTTCTTCAATTCTTTCCTCTTGTACTAAATCAGAAAAGGAAACAGAAGCAGTCTATCTCCAAACAGAAGCTTTTGCAAAGTTGGGACTTCCTTTTTCTGAAGCCGTGCAATATGGTGACATACTTTATTTATCGGGGCAGGTTGGCGATATTGGCAATGTGGTGGTGCCGGGAGGCATTGCCGCGGAAACCAATCAAGTGATGAAGAATATTCAGGGAGTGTTGGAGCGTAATGGTTCATCGATGGAGAACATCATCAAGTGCACGTGCATGTTGGCCGACATTAATGACTGGGCTGCCATGAGTGCGGAGTATGTAAAATTCTTTCCCAACCATAAACCAGCGCGCAGCGCTTTTGGCACAACGGGTTTGGCCTTGGGTGCGCGCGTTGAAATAGAGTGTATGGCTTACATCAAGAAGTAGTGCAAACGAATTAAGATTTCAACAGCACTCTCTAGCGTTCGCACAAACTTTGCAATACTGTTGAATTGATAATTTGATAAAACCCTCATAATAGAAAAAGTCAGCCTGAGCTGACTTTTTATATTTATTAGAGAAGTAAAGATTAGAGTTTACGCTTGCCAATGGTAATACCTCGGGTACTCAAACCCGAAAACCAGATTTCAGCATCGCTGCCATCTGTATTGGCTCTCATAATATTTAGCTTATTTCTATCACCCCAATAAATCTTATTCGATTTTTTATCATACGCTAAGCCAAATACAACGCGTGAAATTCCGGTAGCTACTGTGGCTACACCTGTACCATCGAGATTAGCGGACTTAATGCGAATATCACCAGATGCAATGTACTCATCAAAGAATACTCTATTGTTGATGATGATTGTACTTCCACCTCCTTCACCACCAGCAATTTGAACTTCACCTGATCCATTTACATGTTTTTTCCAAATCCCGCCATCGTAGTTATTCCAAAAAACAAAATGAGTAACAGGATCAATGGATACACCTTCAGGGTCATTGGCTTGCCCGATTACAAAATCTTCAAATTGTGTAACATCAGTATTGGCAAGATCAGCTCTGCGCACACCATCATCCGTATCCCAATATATTTTTTGATCGGCATAGTCTATGGCAACCGCATCAGGACTACCTATGCCCGTGCGAAAATCCTTAAGATTAGTTCCATCAACATTGGCCACCAAAATTTTTCCAGCATCAAAATCAGCAATGTAAAGTTTCTGATTAATGGTATCTACCGCCATCCCGTAAGAATCCATCAGTGTGGTTATACCAATGGAAGTTGCAATAGGGGCAGCGTTATTGATGAGCGCAGTGTAAACTGTGCTTCCATCTGTAAAGAATACAGGTAGTCCCGATGCATTCAAATCTTTAACTACAATCGATTGGGTAGTTTCCACCACCTCGGCAGAGGCAGTGGTTACTAACACCAATTTTACCTCGTATACGCCAGCTGTTTCATATAGGTGCACCGGGTTTGTTGCGCCCGATGTAGTACCATCTCCAAACGACCACGCAGAAGAAACACTTCCTGCCCTTTCGGGGATAACGGAATTATCTGTAAAAGTTACTGTAGCTGGAGCAAAGCCATCATTGGAAATGGTATACGTAAACTGTGGCTCTGTGGTAGCTGGAGGAACAGGAAAGCCGTCATCTTTGCAGCTTTCGAATACCATAAAACTTGCTCCAAACAACAATAAAAAGAATATCTTCCGCATGATTATCGTCTTTTGTTCTATTACTTTAAGAAAATTCCGCGTGGGCTAGAGAGACCGGTTTTTATAGTAACCCTACCTGTTCCATTTAGATTCGATTGGTAAATTTCTCCATTGTCTCTTGCTGACCAATAAAGTTTATCACCAAACTTCACAATTCCATAAATGCGGGAGGCTGTAGCATCTACCGTTGTAACATTTGTCCCTGTAAGACTTGCAGACTTTAATTCACCGTCAGTACCACTATTCTGATCATCAAAATAAATTTTGCTGTTAGCAGCATCCACGAGAATACCATAACCATAAGCACCGGCTACTACAATTTCCGGGTTAGTTCCGTCTAAATTGGCTACCCAAAGATTTTCATCATATACTTCATAGTAGTACATTTTGTTATTCGTTAGGTCCAATGCAATGGCTCTGAATTGGGCACCATCTTTAGTAACTACGGCAGAACTATTGGCCCCACTTAAGTCAGTTCTATAAATATGGCCCACATCGCTACCATCAGCTTCATCGGCAACATAAAGTTTGTTGCCCGTTACATTCAAAGCAATTCCATAAGGGTCCCACAAATCAGTTATAACATTAGTTACTGCTGTTCCATCCATATTAACTTTCCAGACACCCCCAATATCAGTTGCAGTGGTATAGCCGCTGAAATAGATTTTATCATTAACAGCATCGTGTGCTAATGCTAATCCATTATTGTCAGTGATATCGAGAATAGTTGTAACGGTGGCAGGGTTACTAAGCGCGAACTTTGCAATTTTTGCATCAGTATAATCGATAAAATATACTTCTGCGCCTACTACGACTGTTATGTTCTGGTCTTTACTATTTGTACCGCCAGCTCCAGTAGCAACCAAGGTTACTTTAAATGTGCCTGCTGCCGTGTACGTTTTACTGGGTGTTTTGTCAGTAGATGAAGTCCCATCGCCAAAGCTCCAGGTGTAGGAGGTAGCGTCTGTTGATTCATTTGTAAAAGTAATTGTTTCGCCAACAGTAGCTGTTGTTTTGCTAGGTGTAAAGGCAGCAACAGGTCCCGCCAAAACCGTTATATTCTGGTCTTTACTATTTGAGCCACCGGCTCCAGTAGCAACTAAGGTTACTGTAAATGTGCCTGCAGTCGTGTACGTTTTGCTAGGTGCTTTGTCAGTAGATGTAGTAGCATCGCCAAAGCTCCAGGTGTAGGAGATAGCATCGGTCGATTCATTTGTAAAAGTTATTGCTTCGCCAACGGCAACCGTTGCTTTGCTGGGAGTAAATGCAGCGACAGGCACAGGTAGTGGCTCATCATCTTTTTGGCATGAGATAGTTAAACTCAGTGCCAAGAGCATTAAGCCTGATAAGAATAATTTCATTTTCATTTTCATAATTGTTTTTTGTTTAAATTAATACCCTGGGTTTTGTTTCATTTCCGGATTTTTGTTGGTTAAAATTTCTGATAAAGGAAGTGGAAAAAGTGTTTTATTAATATTTGTAACGTTTGGAAGTACGGTTGTTGCACGCTGGGTTCTTACTAAATCAAACCAGCGGTGTCCTTCAAAAGCAAATTCTACCCAACGCTCTTGCTCAATGGCTGCGAGTAAAGTTGAAAACGAGTTGGCTGGGGTATTACCCAAATTCGCTCTTCCCCGGATTGTATTAATATCATTCTGTACCTGAACAAGATTTTGCGATAACTTGGCATTTGCTTCTGCCCGTATAAGGTACATGTCTGCAAGCCTAAGCACAATTACATTTTCCTCTCCTTTAGCTAAGTCAGGGTATTTTATAGCATAAGGCAATGTTCCTTCAAAGGCAATAGAAGCAGGGTACCGGACATCATTCAGTTCATAGGCATTTAAGATTGCATCATCCGGGGCAACCTCTCTTCTTCCGTTTAATGACTTCGGAAAATTGTATTCGGCTATCCGGTTTCTGGTTAGTGTTATAAAGTCTATTTCAAAAATAGATTCTGCAGAGCCATCCGTAAAAATATCTTCATAGGGAAGCAGACTGTATCCGCCATTACCGATAACCTCGGTTGCCTTTTCTATAGCTTTAGCGTAATTGCCTTGATACAAATAGACACGAGCCAACAATGCCGTGGCAGCAAATTTCGATCCTCTGACTTTTACCGATGATGTTGTTAGTTGTGTTTCGGCTAATGACAAATCATCAATAATTTGTTGATATACTTCAGCTACCGATTTTCTGGGAACATCAATTGCATCGGTGCCTATAGTAGGCGTAGTTAATACAGGTATTGCTCCATAATAAGTAAGGAGATTGAAATGATTTAAAGCACGGATAAAATATAATTCACCAAGGGCTTTATTTTTTTCAGCATCCGTCATATCGGTCATGCCGGGGATGGCGGCAATCACATTGTTTGCGTTATTGATTCCTTCATAGGCAGATCCCCAAATTCCAGCTATCCCACCGTTGTCAGGAAAGATGTTATTATTATCAACCTCACGGTAATCTACTGAGGTACCATCAATCGGATTAATAAGGTTGTCGGCTGCCAAATCGGCAAAGATAAGGTACGTTCTTCCATAATAACTTAAATATTGGAAGGGAATGTATGACCCCAAAATTCCCTGCTCAATTCCGGCCTTATTTTTAAAGGCATCACTGGCAGGAATTGCACTTTGCGGTTTTACATCTAACACATCGCAAGCAGAAGCTATGGCAAGAATTAAAATAAGTGTTGTTATTTTTCTCATCTCTAATTAAAATTTAAGATTGGCTCCTAGTGTTATTGTACGTGCTTGTGGGAAAGTAAAAAAATCTGTTCCTACAACCTGGGTACTGTTGCCACTATAATTCACTTCCGGATCAAGCCCTGAATAATTGGTAAACGTGAGTAAATTTTGTGCACTCACATAAAAACGCAAACTGTTGAGGTGTAATTTGCTAATAAGCTCCTTGCTAACATTATAACCTAGCGCAATGTTTTTCAAACGCAGATAGGAACCGTCTTCAATAAAACGTGACGAAACCCGCTTATTTTCTCCTGCCTTTACGGCATCGTTCGTAGCGCGTGGAATATCCGTTATATCTCCCGGTTGCATCCATCGTCTTAGCACAGCGGTGGTTTGATTATCTCCACCCTGCAAAGATTCAAGGTAAAGCCTTGATCCGTTAAACACATCGTTGCCATACGAAAACTGAAAGAACACATTCAGATCGAAACTTTTATAAGAAAAGCCATTCGTAAATCCGCCAACAAATTTGGGCTGCGGATTTCCAATAATAGTCCGGTCGTCAGTTGTAATGGACTTATCGAAGTTCTTATCTAAATAAACAATATCTCCGGTTGATGGATTAACGCCAAGGGATTCGTAGCTATAGAAAATACCGATAGGCTGGCCAACCATAACCCGGTTACTTCCTCGCCCTAAGTCATCAATAGGTTGATCATTATAAAGTTTCAAAACTTTATTCCGATTTACAGACACATTTAAGTTTGATGTCCATTCAACAGGGCCAAAATTTTGTTGCACCCCGAGGCTTACCTCAATACCTTTATTTTCCATTTCACCGATATTCTCTACGATACTTGAAAATCCAGTTGTAGGAGGCAGAGGTCTGCTTAGCAATAAATCTTTAGTTAGCTTGTTATAAAGATCCACGCCTATTGTAAAGCGATCGTGAAGAGAAATATCTACTCCAATATCTGCCTGCGCAGTGGTTTCCCATTTCAAATTGGGATTAGGCATGTTGTTGGGATAAATCGCTGGTGAACTATTATACGTTCCTGTTCCATAAAGGGCAGCGTACTGAAAAGGAGGGATGTTATCATTACCCAGTAATCCATAACTAGCACGTAGTTTAAGTTGTGTTATACCCGGCATATTGTTTTTGATAAAATCTTCTTCACTAAGTCTCCAGGCAGCCGAAGCGGATGGAAAAAATCCATTCTTATTATTACTTCCAAAATTTGTGGAAGCATCCATGCGTGCTGAGAAGCCGATTAAATATTTGTTTGCATAGTTATAGTTGGCTTTGCCAAAGAACGAACGAATACCTTGGTCTAATGCACCAGCACTAGGATCTACAAAAGTAGAGGCGGAGTTTAAATACTCCAGATCAGCACTGGCATAATCCTGTCCGCGAATGTAAATATTTCGGGTTTGTTTTTTTTCAAAACTGTATCCAATCAAGAAATCAAAATTGTTATCATTAAAAACCTTTTCGTATTTCAAAATATTATTACTTACTAAGTTCAACACGTTTGTGTAAGTCTCGAACCCTAACCCATTGTATTTAGCCCCTTGCACGGTGTTATACTCAAACGCGTGTTCTCTTAAATTATAAAAATCGACTGCCCATTTTGAGGCAATAGATAAGCCTGGAATTATCTGATATTCAGCAAAAACATTTCCTAGCGTGCGGTAAGTAAAGTTTTCGTTCGTTGCTTCATTGGCGATTGAAACCGCATTCGAATATGGTCCGTCTTGATTGTATGATCCATCGGAATTATAAACCGGATAAATATTAGGTGTAGAAATTCCATTAGGAAGAGGACCGTGTAAAGATTGATCTCCTTCAATGCGATCTGTTTTTGAATACGTGAGACCAATGCTTGTGCCCAGGTTTAATTTACTATTGACTTTATGGTCAACATTTATGCGCGCATTCGCCCGTTGATAATCCGAACCTATAACAATACCTTTTTGGCGAAAATAACTACCGGAAGCAAAGAACTTAGTCTTTTCATCGCCACCATTTACAGACAAATCGTAACTCGAAATTGGAGCTGTTCTAAAAATAGCATCCTGCCAATTGGTGTTAGTCGTGTCTTTGGCCATGTCGGCTTCAGTAAAAATAGTGGAGTTGGTTAAGTCATTGCGATACGCCATCCATTGATGTGTGTTCAGCATATCCAATTGTTTCCATGTTTGCTGAACGCCATAGTAGGTATTAAAGCTGATAACCGAAGCGCCAGACTTCCCACGCTTAGTGGTTATAAGAACTACACCATTGGAGCCACGCGCACCATAAATCGCAGCCGCGGCAGCATCCTTAAGTATTGAAAAAGATTCTATTTCATTTGGATTTAAATCGGATAAGGAATTGATACCTTGACCTTCGTAGCCTACCTGTGCATAATCACCCGTGGTTACAGGAATGCCATCGATTACATACAAGGGTTGCCCCGAACCACTTATCGAAGTAGTTCCTCTAATCCTTACAGACATACCGCCACCGGGTGTTCCTGAGTTTTGAATAACCTGCACGCCAGTAGTTTGTCCTTGCAGCGCACCATCAATTGTTGCAATAGGAAAGTCCTTGATGGCATCCGTTTTTACAACGCCTACGGCCTCCGTAAGCAATCGCTTATCGCCCGTTCGGTATCCCGTCACAACAACTTCCGCTAGTTCTTTTGTATCTACTTCTAACACAATATTAATTTGTTCTTTGTTGTTGATAGTTACTTCTTGCGAAATGAAACCGATGGAAGAAAACAGTAGTACGTTCTCTTGCCCAACAACTTGAATCTTATAGTTTCCATTGAGATCAGTAACGGTGCCTTTGCTCGTTCCCTTTACAACCACGGTGACTCCAGGTAATGCCGATTTATCTTCGGAGCTTGTAATGGTGCCATGGATAAGTTTTTCTTGCCCAAAACTGCTGAGCGAAATAGGTAGAAAAAAGGAAAGCAGCAATAATCTATTCATAAAAAAAATTTATTTTGAAAGTAGAATCTTAAGAAATACGGCTAATACTATTTAATAATTTTAATTACTTTTTTTGTTTCGCCTGTGGTTACAATTAGGTAATAAAGACCGTTGGGTTGAGATGATAAATCAAGAACTTTAATGGATTCATGCACGATAGGCTTTGAATTCATAATCTCACCACGACCGTTCAAAATTACAAATGTTGAGGATTCTAAACCATCTGTAATCAATCTAAACAAGCCGCTTGTTGAGGATTAGAAAACTTCAATTGAAGCCGGACGCTCATTTTCAATTCCAACAACGCGCTCTTCAAATTCATAAGGTTGGTCGGTACTGGGTATGGGTTGGCCGGCAAAGAGGGTACTCTCTCCGTTTAGCAAATAATAATTCATATTGGTGTAACCAACGTAGTCGCGACTAGTATTGCCACTAACCGGCTGCGAAGCAACATCGGCCGTTGTGCCTGTGTTCTCAATAATTAATGTAGAAAATGATCCCACCGACTTCCACGTATTTAATCCCCCCTCTTGCCTAAAGATAACATATCCGTTGCGATTTAAATAAACTCCAAATCTCAATTTATCTGTAACCATAGCATACGGAACTGCAGCTGTTGTGTTTTCGTAGTAATCTGTTGTGTTAGCATCATAGGTGTTTGACATAATTGTGGAAGTTGGGAGCAAGGCGAAACCATCCTTAAAAATTAAGCGACCATAATAAGCAGCATACGCATCCGTTAGGTGATTGCTTGTAAATGTTTTTCCAGCATACCGACTATCCTCACCCACAAAACCGACTATCATTTTATTGCGCCTAATATGGCTGCTAAGCAAAGCCCCGGTTGGGCCACCTTGTAAAAAACTAATGAATGGAGCATCATCATTTTCTACAAACAAAACTTTCTTTGCTGTACGGATTGCATTCCGCAATTCAATTTGATCTTCATCATTTGCTAATGCAGATACTTCCAGCAAGGCATAGGATGCGCCTAGCACATCCAGTCTTTCTTTGTACAGAGTTGCTTTGCCCGGAGCAGTTACAACTAATACCGAATCAGAAACTTCGCTTGTTTCACTAACAAAATAATCTAACATCGCCACATTACCGGCATAGCCTTCTCCACCACTTAAAATTATTTCATAGTTCCCAGATTCTTCAATGGGGGTAGGTGCCACAGGTGTGACTGGGCCATTAGTAATCTCAAATGAATTCAGTTTAATGGTATGACCATGCAATAGTTGTGACGCTTGCACATTATCACTTACCATTTTATTGTTTTGGTAAACAGAAAAAGACTCAGCTTGATAAATTGAAACGGCCCCTGTTCCGTAAACAATTGCCAAATTATTTTCATCAATACAAAGTGCCGTACGATCGTCAACGCCAATTCCTGTTAGCATTTCGTTATGATGGATAAACCAATTTGTCATAAAGGCTAGAAGACGAACACCTCTACCTCTTTCTGTAAAATGAGTGTCCACAATTATTCCTGGTAAAAAAGGGAGAAAATCGTTAGCTAATGTGATGTCATTATCATTAATGTTAACCAAAGCATCGTCAGGATAAACAGATCCATTTTGTGCAGTAAAAATAACGCCCGATAATATGGCCATGCCCGCAGAAGTACCGCTCATTACACCGCCTGCATTAAACTTATCTACAATGGCTTGCTCTGTTTTTGTGCTCTTTAAAATAATTATAATAATATGATTGATCTCCTCCCTTAAAGAAGAATGCATCATATTGCATCAACAAATCGTAAGTGGTTTGTTGGTCGGCCAACGTACGGCTATCTATTTTAATATTATCAGCCGCTACGGCACCCAACGATTTAAAATAATTGGGTATCCAGTTATCTTCAGTCGAGTAGCTGATCACTGCTACCTTTTTATTTTCTGAATGACTAACAGCCCATTGATAAGGGGCGTTACTCCAGCCCCCTTCTGTTTCCCCACCGCCACCAACTAACACTAGTTTACCTTGCGCGGTTGCTGCAATCGAAAAAGCTATAGTAATAAAATAAAAAACCAATCTCCACATCTCCAGTCCAGTTTGTTTCAAAGATTCTACTAATTCATTTCCCTTCCAATTAAAACTTTATAAACGGAATTACTCTTTTTGAGAAGTAGTTTTGTTAAAGTTAGAGATTTTGACACCTGAAATGTTTGCGAAAGTAGGCGCTGATGATTTGGGAAAGCGGAGGCAACAGATTTGGATAAGTTTACGTCTGGTAGCCGAATATAAATTTGGGATTCTAAATTTTGGACAATCGCGCCCCGTATTAATTGCTGGAATTAAATTCCCCACGCATTATGCTGACTAAATCTTTATAACTTTAAATAGATGTTAGCGTAAATCACTTTTTGTTACTCACTACTTCGCCAATCATGCGTAACCCATCCAATGTTAAATTGGGTTCTACCGCGTGAAAGAAATCATGAAGCGGAGAAATGATGGATGACAAACCTCCGGTAGCAATAGCATGACATTCTTCCTGTACTTCTTCGCGGATTTTTAGAACCATGTTCCGAACCAGACCTTCGTAGCCAATTAAAATTCCTGATTGAATGGCAGTAACCGTATTTTTTCCCAACGCTGAGGTCGGCATTACCAGCGGCACATCAAAAAGTTTAGCTGTGTTTTGTGATAAAGATCGAATAGCTGTTTTAAGACCCGGAGCAATAGATACACCGAGAATTTTTCCAGTGGATGAGATGGTCGTAAATGTGAGTGCGGTTCCGAAATCAACAACAATACACGCTTTCTTGTATTTGAAATGAGCCGCGGCCGCGTTGGCAACCAGGTCTGATCCAATTTCAAAAGGATTGAGAATATCGATGGGTAGTTGATCATATACTTTCGGCCCCAGCACAATGGGATCTTTGTCAAACAAGGTACGCGATACATTTTTGATTTTGTCTGTCATGGCCGGCACAACGCTGCTTAGCACAATGGTGTTTACCAATCCTAGTTCAGTACTTGACTCAAAAAAGTAATCGCGGATTTTTACCCCAAAATAGAGTTCAGGCAAATCGGGTCTTGATGGAATGCGCCAGATGTGTTTCCATTCCCCATCTTTCCACAAGCCTGCGGTGATATCACTATTGCCGATGTCGAACGCGAGCAGCATTTAAGAGATGAGGATTTCGGTTTGTGAGGACACAAACCGAGGGGTTAGGATACGAAACGCGAGAAGCATGTTGCAAAATGCAAATAATTTTGCAATCAGAAATACTTGCTTGCAAATTCAACCATAAAATAAAGATCGCAACCTGAGCCGCGATCTTGATGTTTAATCTCTTTTTGAAAATTAATCCTGTCTCACCACACTTGATCCCGAAGATTCTGAAATTACATTGGGCGTACCTCGGTAAAGGACCACACTAGCACCACTTACAGATGCTTTTAATTCATCGGCAACATTTACCTTGCCATTGCTCGCCCCCGATACAATCAGGGTAGCTTGTTTTGTTACAAAGTCAAACGCGGTAAGGATGGAGGCGCCTGAAATACTACCGTCAAGCAATTGTCCTTCGCCTTGTAAGCGAAGTTGTGAGGCACCCGTAATGTTGAAATGGATTTCATTCACATTCATAGTTAATTGCGCAAGAGATGCGCCTGATAGCGAAAAATCCATTCGGTTTGAATTTGCGAATCCTGCAATGCGCGCATTACTGGCACCTGATAAACTAACGCCATTTAATGTTGGCAGAGTAATCGTTATATAGGTTTCGTATTGTCTCTTTTTACTTTGATTAAAACGCAACTCCAGCGAATTTCCATTTTTTACAACCCGCAGATCATCCAGATTTCTGCGATCACCTTCAGCTTCAATAGAGAAATTCTCACCATAATTTATGGTAAGGACAAGCGCGTCTTCGGCTTCTATCCGGTCAAAATCTACCTCGGCATAATTTTGTTTGTCCTGCTGTCTGGGTCCTGGGTCTTCTTCGTTACATGCCGATACCAAAACGAGAGCAGCGAAAATCATAATCAAATTGATCTTTTTCATAATAAGGGTATTTGTGTGTAAGACAATTGGAGGTAGTAAAACCCCTAGTCATCTAATGAAATTTTAAAATTCAATACGATAGCTAAGTATAGGTAATAGCGGCAGCATGTACCATTTTTCAGTTTTTCCGCTTTGTGCATCATAATACTGGCCGCCCAGGTTTTTCTGATTGGTTACATTTTGAATGTCCAGAGCCAACGTAGTTGTTGCATGCGGACGATTGCGCTTCAGGCTAAGCTTTAAATCCATACGGAAATAATCGGGTAATTGTTCTGTAAATGCTAAAGATTCTACATACCGGGTTTCTCCGAACTCAACCGATTTTTCATAGTCGATAGGAGTGGTCCAAAAGCCACCGGTATAAATTGTTCTGAGATTAAGCCCAAACGTGCGATTCTTTTTAAGCGGATAATCTTTACCTGCAGTAAAACTGAGAGCGTGGTTTCCGTTGAATTTTGTATTTCTCCACACATCATCAAGGGCTTTGTATTGTGAGTTATAGAGCGATCCTGAAAACAGGAAGTATAAATTGTTGTGCAAGAACTGTTCAATGGTTAACTCAACGCCATAGTTTTTACCAACACCCTCATTCACCATGGCCACCGTAGCGTAGCCATCTTCTACCACCAAAGACGAAACGGGACTGGTAATATCGTTTTCAACAGCTACGTTGAACAATTGTTGATAGTACGTTTCGGCCTTTACACGCAGATATTTTGTAAGGGATCGATCAAATGCTAAAACAAAATGATGTGCCTTATTAAAGCCAAGATTTAAATTCGGTTGTGTCAGTATTCCATTTTCCTGTTGGATTTGAGCTTGATAGACACCGATAGATTGCATTTGACTATGTAATCCATAACCCATACTGATGGATTGCTTTTCACTTACGTTGTATTGCGCAGAAATCCGCGGCTCAACCGAAAACGTTTTATTGTCATTTAGAAAAAGTAAGTGTACGCCTGAATTGAGCGTAAGTTTTTCGATAGGCCGGTAACTCCATTGTGAAAAGGCTTGCAACGTACGGGCATGTGAAGTAGAATTTAGAGGCTCTTCAATTTGATTAGTTTCTTTATCAAGATATCGATCTGTTAAATTGTAGGCATACTGCTTTAGATACACGCCCGAACGAAGATTATTTTTCGCATTTAATTTATTGTTAATAACTGAGGCAAGAGTAATCCGTTTTGTCGTATACGCTGACTTATAATTGAATTGCGGATTATAATTATTGTCAAGACGATCTTCCTGATCTCCATAGTTATGTCCTGAAAAAAGTACGGTCGTTTGTAAAAAAGTATTGAGGTTAAGTGTGATGGTGTGTTTAAGTCCGGTCACACCCGTGTTGGAGAAATAGGTATAATCGTAACGTTGATAATCCTCTTCCCATAGGGTAGAATCTTTTTTAGCGTTTTGATTCTGATCACTGAGTCCACCAAAACCAAACAACGAAAAGTTTCCAAGTTTTTTGGTAGGAAGATAGATGTTGTACGAAAGATCCTGAAAGTTGGTAACCGCATCGCCAACGTTTAGTCCTAAATTTGACAATACACTTAATGTTGAATATCGGTAATTAATTAAATACGAACCGCGATAATTTTTTGAGAATGGACCTTCAGCCGCTACGTCCAATCCTAAAAAGCCAGCCTGTACTGTGTACTCGCGCTTCTCATTGTTTCCTTTGCGGAGATTCAGATCAAATACTCCAGCCAGTGCGTTGCCATACTCTGCCGCAAAGGCACCGGTTGAAAAATCGGAATTAGATAAAAGCTGTGTACTAAGAATAGAAATACCACCACCCGAGGAGGCGACATCTGCAAAATGATTTGGGTTTGGGATATCAACACCCTCCATTCGCCACAATAAACCGGTGGGCGAATTACCACGAATAGATATTGAATTATTTCCATCATCTGTTGAAACGACACCCGCAAAAGATACCGCAGCGCGTGCGGGATCGTTCACGGCAGCGGCAAACTTTCGGGTTTCTTCCACTGAAAAAGTACGCGTACTTACGGTGGCCATTTCGTTAATGGGCTTATTCTTTTCAAGGTCAGGCCTTACCACAATTTCATTAAGTTGCGTGATGTCTTCTTCTATGGAGAGTGTAAGAACAACCTCTTTGCCCGAGTTGACTGTAACATTGGGAATCGTTATGTCTTTGTATCCGATAAAGGAGACCCTGAGAGTGTGCGTGCCAACAGGAATTCTTTCCAGTTTGAAATTTCCATCTGGATCAGTTGTGGTACCAACCAATGGATTCGAGTTCATTATCACAACCGAGGCACCGGGTAATGAGGATTGCGAAATCTTATCTACAACCGTCCCGCGCACAGTTTGTGTAGGCGATTGAGCTTGAAGATTCAGATTAACAAGTAAGACAAGAATAAAGGCAAAGTGAACGGGGTTTTTCATAAAATCGGTTAAATATGATCTTATGACAAACGACTAGCTGTGTACCCCTAAGCCAAAGGAAATTTTTAATTGAAATAATTATGCGCGATGATTTATAAAAACCGCAAAGCTATCTTAGCTCCTAACCACATCTTCAGATTAATATCCGTACCAACATTCTCATCGTAAAAGATGTTTGGTTTAAAATCGGTAAATAACTGAGGATAATCGCTGTAGGATGGTCTTGTCAAATAGCCATTCAAGGTTATTCCAGTGGCAAGCGAGAACTTTTTAGCCAGTTGAAAATCCAGACCTACATAAAGTTTATTCAGTGAACTAAGTTCATCAGTAAAACTTCCTTTGTTCACATGTTGGCTTAATAAATCGATATCAATCGACAGCCAACGATTTATCCGGGGTGAGGTTCCTAACCCGTACCCAAATGTCCAAACAGAAGTATCTGTAGGTTCAATGGACTGGGTAGGTTTGAGTCCAGCCATCAATTGACTATAGAATTTTTTTACTCCGGTGCGAAAGGCCAGATTGGTATAAAAAACCTCATCGGCTGAAAGTTCAATTTTATGATAGCCCTTCTTAACAATACTGATTAAGCCGATCGGGACACCACCGAGTGTGTCTGCGTAATTTATCAATCCAATTTGAGTACCGCGTACTTCTTTGCCGTGGTTGAAGAGAACAGAAATCTGAGATCCCGTAATTTTTTCAGTAGCAATATTGGCGGCCCCTGCAAACTGCGATCCCACATAGTCGCCTATCTGAACATTTCCAAAACCTGCCACCTGCACACCTTGCGATGGTAAGCGGGTAGCATTAACATTGCTAAAGCCAGCTACTTGTACCCCATTCATCTTACCCAAATTGGTATTAGCAAAACCAGCCACCTGCACACCGCGTGTGTTACCTAAATTGGTATTGGCAAAACCTGCCAGTTGTACCGCCTCGGTTTCATCCCCATTAACGTTAGCAAAACCTGCACCCTGTATACCATAGACTTTGCCCCCAACCGCATTTGCAAAACCTGCTAGTTGAAGCCAGCTTACATCGCCCCGATCGAGATTGAAGAAAAAAGCCCAATTCGATTTCTCGTATTGCCTAAAGAATATCCACCAAAAATGTTAATCGAATAATCGTTAACAATATTCCCGCTAAGGCGACCATTGGTACCGAGAAAGGGTAAGAATGAAACCTGTACCAGTTCGTGAAGCGTGTCACTGATATTTTGAACATTGGGTTCAGACTCATAAGGAAAGCTTAGTATTTCTTTTTTAATAATGGATACGGTATCCACGGATTTTGTTTGTGCAGCTATTTCAAAGGTATCCTTCTTGATGGGATTGATGGAGATAGTTAAGTATTGATTGCTAGGAGCGGTGATACTTACCAATGTATCGCGATAATTTTTCTTGCTTACAGAAAGAGAAATCGAATCTGTCTTTTTTTCTATTTTGAGTTTGAAATATCCAAAGTCATCAGTAACCGCAGAAGTGAGCGTAAGCTTATCGTACACACTGGCGTTTGAAATTTTATCTCCGGTAGATTCGTCTTGCACATAGCCATTAATAATAACGACAACAATATTATTTTTAACGGGTGCCGGTGCCGACCGGGTAAGAATCAGGTAGTTGCCTTTTTCCTTATAGTTCATTGATCCGTTGAATATTTCATTCAGGATACTCCGCACCGTTTGGTTAGTTGCGTCAATTGAAATTTCCTGATTGGAATCAATGATGGCGCTATTATAGGAAAAAGAGAATCCGGCCGCCTGCCCAATGCGATTTAGAACGGAAGGGGTTTTTTCGTTGCTGGCACGTATTGAAGCAGAACGCTCCAGAATAGGGTTCTGCTTCTGCTGCCCTATTGAATAGAAGGAGCACGCCACGGCTGAAAGAAAAATGAAATAGAATAGTCTCATGCGTATTATTGATCGCATCCCTTACCATCCAGGATTATTTCGTCATTTTTTCGGGTGAGAGTCAGCCCCATAGTTTCGGCAATTACTTCCGCGATAATAGATGCATTGTCTTCTTTAAAAGAAGCTGTTAGCCGGCAGGAGTAAATTTTTTCGCTGGCCAAAATGATTTTAGAATCATATACTTCATTCAGAAGATTGACCACCGAGCGTAAATCAGTGTTGTTGAAACTGAACACTTTAGTTTTGTATGCAAGCGCGTTGGTATCGGGCTTATCGACACGGTAAAATGCTTTGTTACGTTTGCTGTAAATTGCTTTTTGTCCTGCCTGCAGATTAAGGCCTGAATCCAGTAGCGTGTAGAATTGAACCTCACCTTGAGTTACTATTATTTCAATGGTATCCTTGTCGGGATAAGCCTTTAAGTTGAATTCGGTTCCGATATCGCGTACCAACACATCTTCAGCTTCTATTACAAAGGGGTTTTCTTCTTCATGCTTTACGGAAAAGAATGCCTCGCCTTCTAATTTAACCCTGCGTGTTTTTTCCCGAGGATTATATTCATAGGTTAGTTGACTTTTTTTATTTAAAAAAGCAGTGCTGCCATCAGGCAAAGTATCCTGTACGGTTATGGAATCAGAAGAGAGTGCCAATGTTTGAACAGGCGGAAACAATTGTTGATAATAGAAGTAGCTAACCCCAAGGAGTATAATAACCCCAGCGGCTATCCGCCAAACAAGATTAATTGAAAATGTATTTTTAGGATGTAGCGGGACAACATTTCCAGCTGAATGCGCGAGTTTGTTTTTTACCTTTTGCCAGGCAAAATCGGTATCAAATTGAATGTAGACATCTGCGGAAGCGGCCTTTTCAAAAATTGTTTTAAGCTGCTGGTAATATTTTCGATTGTCTTCAGTGAGTTGAACCCACCGATCTACTTCCGCTTTTTCTTGTGCAGAACCCTCCCCGGCTAGCACTTTGCCAATCAACTCATCCATATCGTTCCACACAGTATCCATTACACCAGCCAGTCTTTCATGAAAATTAAAAACAACGGTAAATATTCTTTTAATTGAACACGCATCAACTTCAATGCTTTGCCCATATGATTCTCAACGGTCTTTACAGAAATCTGTAATTGGTCGGCAATCTCCTGATACTTTAATTCTTCAAACCGGCTCAACTGGAACACCAGGCGACATTGTTCGGGCAAGGTTTTCATTGCCTCCGAAATTTTTATCTCTAATTCCGCAGCGTGCACTTTTTGTGATACGGATTCGTGCGAGACTTCAGAAACTGCTAACTCATGGGCTACATGTTGTTGCTTAATCTTTTCGTGTTTGATCACATTGAGGCAACTGTTGCGCACCATGCGATACAGGTAAGACTTTACTGAAGTTTCGATGGTCAGACTGTTTCGCTTATCCCAAACGGTGATAAACGATGACTGCACTACTTCTTCGGCTTCCTCTTTGTCTTGCAAAAAGGAGTAGGCGTAACGGCAAAGCGGTTGGTAATAGGTTCTAAAAATCATTTCAAAAGCACTTTCGTTGCCTAGCTGGAGTGTTTCCAATACCTGCTTTTCCAATAAATCCACCAGTTATGAAATGTTTTGGTGCAATTTACGGGTTTAGGCCGTTGTGGTTATGACAACCCAGATAAGTTTTACCCCTATGACCCTTTTATTCTAATTATAAAATAAAAACCACTCCACAGTTGGCGGAATGGTTTGGTAAGGCTGCCCTTAGTGCGCTCTTATTTTTTTGGCATCTCAAACCTAAATACATCCGGCATTTCGGAATCGTTATTCATGGAAACTTTAAGATCTTTAATTACGCCATTGGCGATGCTGTAAACCCAGCCATGTACATAAGGGGCACCCCGTTTTTGCCAGGCATTTTGTATGATGGAGGTTTTGCCCAGATCATATACTTGCTCAATCACATTTAGTTCAACAAAACGATCTTCACGTTGTTTGTTGTCTTTAATTGCCTCCAGTTCATCCTTATGCAAGCGATATACATCCTTAATATGTCGAATCCAATTGTCAATTAGCCCAATTTGTTTGTTGCCCATGGCAGCACGCACACCTCCACATCCATAGTGCCCACAAACAATAACATGTTGCACTTCGAGCACATTTACAGCGTAGTCAAGCACGCTCAGCATATTCATATCTGAGTGCACTACCATGTTGGCAATGTTACGATGCACAAAACTTCGCCTGGGGCAGTGCCGGTAATTTCATTGGCAGATACCCGGCTATCGGCACAACCGATCCAAAGAAATTCTGGCTTTTGCGTATTAGCCAACTTATTAAAAAAGTTTTTGTCTTCGTCTAGCTTTTGTTCTACCCATGCTTTGTTTTGCAATAAAAGTTGTTCGTATTTTTTCATAGGTAATGATTAGTGGATGTTTATGTTTTTAAGTTCTACCTCAATGTTTCTGGCTTTAGCATTCTCTGTAAAATCGACCACCATCTCTTTAATATCCTGATCCATAAATTGTGCTTTAGATCCATCCAAGAGTAATCGACTATCGGGGGGTACTTTTTCAAAAGCTTCGCTTAAAGCATTCTTATGCAGAAAAGAAACGTCTTTGGTAAAACGGATTAGATAATTTTCTTCTGATGACACAAAAATAACAGCCTTTTGGAAGTTTGTTTTAAGAATAAATAACAGAGCAACAACAATACCCATAAAAACTCCTTGTAAAAGATCGGTGAATACCACAGCAATAATGGTTACCATAAATGGAAGGAATTGCGCCATCCCCTTTTGATACATTTCCTTAAATAGGCTTGGTTTGGCTAATTTAATACTGACCACTATAAGTAATCCGGCCAGACTTGAAAGAGGAATTAATGCAAGTAAGCTTGGAAATAATAATACAACTAACAGTAGGATAACGCCATGCGATATGGCTGATGCTCTTGATCTGGAACCGGCATTTATATTGGCAGAACTTCTTACAATTACTGAAGTTACGGGCAAGCCGCCTATCATACCAGATAGAAAATTGCCAATACCTTGTGCTTTTAATTCCCGATTAAGCGGTGTTATTCCATGACTCTTGTCCATTCTGTCACAGGCCTCAATACTTAATAATGTTTCCAGGCTTGCCACAATGGCAATGGTAATAGCTCCGATATATATTTTAGGGTTTTGCCATTCCGAGAAATCAGGAAATGTTAACAAAGAACTAATGCCAACGGATTGTGAAAAAACAGGCAATGAAACGAGATGTTTTTCGTCAATGACAAAGTAGGGGAATCCGTATGTAAAAAGACTATTTAACAAGATGCCCAAAAAGACCACAGCCAGCGCTGAAGGCATTAGCCGGAAGAATTTAAATCTTTGAAATCTATTACTATCCCATTGAATTAAAATAAAAATAGAGAGAAGGCTAATGACTACGGCACCCGGACTTAAAAAATCCCAGGAGGCCAGAATTTCTGAAAATGTGTTACGTCCATCTGACTGAAAAAAACTTTCATCTCCTTCAAAGTCCACATCATAGCCCACTGCGTGTGGTATTTGTTTTAAAATCAGAATAATGCCTATTGCCGAAAGCATTCCCTTGATTACTGAGATCGGGAAAAAATGACCAATGGCACCTGCCTTAGCAAAACCTAAAATCACCTGAATAATGCCAGCCAGAGCAACGCTGAATAAAAATATTTCGAATGAACCTAAGTCAATAATAGAAGCGGCTACAATAGTAGATAATCCAGCTGCCGGACCACTTACACTGACCGATGAGCCACTAAGGGCACCCACTACAATACCACCGATTATGCCCGCCAGCAAGCCCGAGAAAAGGGGGGCGCCCGAAGCCAACGCGATACCGAGACAAAGAGGTAAAGCAACCAAAAAGACAACTACCGAAGATCGAAAATCGGTAGACCAAAAATTTCTGAAATTCATAGTCCGAATAGAAAGTAAAGTAAAGATTTAGTGAATAATCTCAAAGATCGAGATTAGAGAAGGACTAAACCTGTGGCGGGGGAGAATCTATCTCGGGAAAATGAGAACTCGAATTAAAAAGACAAGATGAAAAAATACTCCCTTTACTAATTCTGAAATGGTTTAAGCCATACGAGATCTTTAATTTAAGTGTCTCATCATCCTGCCCTTCGCGATTGTCCTCGGTTAATGGTTCTTCACTGTCTTCGGGCATTTCTCCGCATTCGCTCCCATTAATTTCAGTAACTACCTGATAACCCTTAAGCATAGTTTCAAAACTTGCGGATGCCAACAAGGCGCAAAAGAGGAGTATAAATAGAGAAATGAATGCTTTTTTCATATCAGGAGGGTAAAGATAGCATTTTGCTGATTTTCTAAGAACTTTTCTTTTAACCAGATATACGGCCTATTGTTCATTTGCAATAACCGGCAGAATCAAACGCGAAGGATATTTGGTCGAATGGTGGATGGTGTTAGCTGTTGACTGAAGGATTCGTTCAGTCGCAATCTCCGTTCCGGTATTTGGATTAGGATCGTAGTGCGGAGTCTTGCTACTTGTAATGTATACTCTTATTCGATGTCCTTGTTTAAAAAGATTAGCAGTAAATACATTTCCAATTCTGATTTTATAAATCTCTCCAGGAGTCATAAGTTCCTGCTTGTCCAAACCTTGGCGATAGCGCATACGTAGGTAGCCGGCATCTAATCCTGTAAGATTTATCGATCGTCCATCAGGGTAGACATCACATAATGTAAATGAGAAGTCAGTGTCTTTAGTACCAGAACTAACAAATAGTTCGACTATGATTTCCCCAGTAACCTCAATATCCGAGGCCAGGAGTGCGGATGTATAAACGAGAACATCTTTTCGGCTTTCTATTTCCCGTTGATCGTACGGATAAGATTTTTCGTAGGCGATATCCCAAAGCGGATTCATAGGATCAAAGACATAACTATCGGCTGGCTCATTCTTTGGAGTAACAGTATTCAACTTACCATCATTTTTATCTTGAGCAACCTTACCTGTACTATGAAAGTAAAACGATGTAGGCACGGCTCTGGTCAATGGCCACTCATTTTCAGCGCGCCATTTATTTTCACCCATCACAAAAATACTTACGGGTGGCAAGGGACTTTGTGGTCCATCTTTTAGAATAGAATCAAACCAACGCAGTAAATCAGCATCGTAATCCATACCAGCCGAAGACTCAAAGTTGATTTCTCCAAAGGTTGTTTTTCGTGTATTGAGTGATGTGTGATTCCATGGACCCAGGACAAGTTTTGTGTTTGCCTTCGCATTATCAGTAGCAGCTTCCGTTTTCATTTTATTAAACGCACGGGTAGCTCCCTCGGGGCCATAGGTTGCATCGTACCAACCGCTCAGCAGAAATACAGGATTTTTAAATTTAGGAAAATCACTTTCCATGTTTACAAAATCCCACCAAGGAGAAAAATCAGGGTGCTTTAGCCATTCATAATATTCGGGGGCATATTTCTTTAATAGTGGAATCTCAACCAAAGGTCGGTACTGATACCATTTTCTTCGATCACCCTTTTCCCAAAGTTCTGTTGCCTCTTCATCATCCCAGGGACCAGACGTATCATTAGCACGTTTCCGTTTATCAGCCAAAATATAGGGAGTAAACCAATCGAGCCAGGGATGTGAAAAGGCGCCACCATAATAAATGAAACTGTGACTACCGATGGGAGTCATTTCGGGGGCAGCGGCTAACAAATGTGGAGGGGCTTGTGACATGGCTTGCCATTGAACAATACCCGGATACGAGCCGCCATACGTTCCTACTTTACCATTACATATTGCTTGTGCGGCAACCCATTCAATCACATCATATCCATCTGGCTTTTCATTACGATAGGCTTCAAATTCACCTTCGCTGGTTAAGCGACCACGCACATCAACCAGATAAACCAAGTACCCTTGCTTCGCTGCCTTTAACGGAAACTCAGCATAAGAATCATAATCCTCGATCCCATAAGGCGTTCGATAAACCAATGCCGGAAACTTTCCAGCAAAATCAGGACGATAAAGTATCGCGCCAAGCGTTATTCCATCGCGCATAGGAATACGAACATCTTCGCGAACAATATTTAATGAATGCTGGGCAAGAGCCAGCTGAGTAATGAGAAACAAAATTGTAGTTAACCGAAGCATGGTTCATGGTAAAAAAAAGAAAGAAAAATAAAAGCCTGTTACTCGTTCCGTAAAGATTCGATTGGGTTTGATCGTGATACCCGATAGGCTTTGAATCCTACGGTTAGCCAGGCGATCATTAGACTGATAACACCGGCCGAAAGAAACAAAAGCACCCCCGGATTAATTCTGTAAACAAAACTATTTAGCCAAAGCGAAGAGCCGTAGTACATAGCCGGTGTAGCAATAACAAAAGCAATGATTATGAGTAGTACGAACTCGCCTGATAATAGCCAGATCAAATGAATCTCTGACGCTCCCATTATTTTGCGTAGAGCAACTTCTTTTGCGCGTTGTTCTGTTACAAACATTACCATACCCAACAAACCTAAACACGAAATAAAAAGGGACAGGATAGAGAAGTACTTAAAGATTTTTCCGATCCGTTGTTCATCCCTATAAAGTTTATCCAGATCGTCATTTAAAAAGGAATACTCGAATGGCCAGTCAGGATTGAATTTTTTGTAAACCGATTCAACCGCTTTTACCTGATCGATTAGGTTGCCCGGACTAAGCTTCACTGAGATTTCATAGAAGTTTGCGGCATCAATAAAAATGATCATCGGTTCAATTTGCTTTTGTGCTGGTTTAAAATTGAAATCTTTCACAACACCAATGATTGTTCCCTGCCAATCTTCCATAGCAATTTGTTTGTTGAGCGGCTCCTTTAAATTCATTTGAGCGATAGCCGCTTCGTTTAACAATACCGCATTTGAATCAGAGCTTATTTCTTCTGAAAAATCGCGACCCTCTGCCAGTGAAATAGAATAGGTGGACACAAAATCATGATCGGTCATCAGTTGGTGAAATAGTACATCATGATCGGGATCTTTCCCTTCCCAGGTTACACTGCTGATAGATTGATCGGAATAGGAAAGTTTACTGTTGGTAGCGGTTACACCCTTAGCACCATTTATCGCTAATAATTCGGCCTTAAATTCGGGGTATTGTTGCCGTAACTTTCGATTGGAAGAAAAGATGAGAATATTTTCTTTACTGAACCCCAGGTTACGTGATTGAATAAAATTAAGTTGTTGATAAACAATAAAGGTGCCTGTTAAAAATGAGATACTCAGTATGAACTGAATTACTACCAGCGCTCTTCTAAGATACAGTGTACTTCGTCCCGATTTTGTCTGGCCTTTCAACACTAAGGCCGGATTCAAGGAAGAAAGCAACAAGGCCGGGTACGCACCACCCATAAGAGCACAAAATATAATAGACCCAACAAGGGGCAAGAATACACCTGGCGAAAGGATATCGAATGTTAATGGTTTGCCCGCAAGTTCATTAAACGCGGGAAGAACGATCCAGGCAATAAAGAGAGAAACTACAAAGGCCGCGGTTGCATACAATAATGATTCGGAAAAAAAATGAATTATCAATTGCATTTTGCTGGCGCCAATGGCTTTGCGAACTCCCGCTTCTTTGGCTCGCTTTAACGATCGGGCCGTTGCCAGATTCGCATAATTTATACTGGCAATAATCAGAATGAAAATCCCCACGCCAGAAAAAATCAATACATATTGAAAGTTGCCACGATTTCGCATGTCATTATTTAAATGAGCTGACTTAAGATGAATATCAGCCAACGGCTGCAGCGCTATCTGAGTTTTGGTTTCAGGATCGTGAGCGACCAGTGCTTGCGTAATTTTTTGCTCCACCACAGCAACCTGCTTTGTGTCCTTAAGTGAGATATACGTGTGGTAACTATTCCATTCCCAGGTATCAATATCCTGCAACCCAGTCGCTTTCAAAAACTCGAATGGAATTATGTAATCGAATTGTATGTGTGTATTGTTGGGCACATCCTCAATTACCCCGATTACAGTAAGATCGCGACCTACCAACGTAAACATTTTGCCCATCGGATCACTGTTCCCAAAATAGGTGGTAGCTAATTTCTCGGTAAGAATAATTTTGTCAATGCCTTCGCGGAATGAATTGATTCCGCCTTGTTGAAAGGAGAACTTAAAAAGCTCGAATAAAGAAGCATCAGCGGCAAGACCGATATGATAATAAGCTTTTTCTTCGTGGCGCAATAAAAGTTCTACCTGAACCAGCCGGCAGGTTTGCTCAATATTGGGTATCGTACTTTCAATATAAGGTCCAAGGGGGCCGGGTGTAAGGGCAATCGGATAAACTTCGCCTTTATCATTAAGTTGTTTCTTGGTTATTCGATAGGTGCTTTTATACTTAGGGTGGAACCGGTCATAACTCAACTCATGCACCACCCATAAGTAGATAAGCACAAAAACAGATAGCCCAGCGATTAACCCAATCAGGTTAATAAATGAGTAGATGCTGCGCAATTGGCGCAACACAATCTTAAAGTAACTGGCAAGCACGGAGTCCGCTGAATTAAGAGGCTAAAAATAAATAGAGAAAATCAGAAAAGTTAAACCATGTATGATAACCTTCCAGAAAGGAAAAATTATTTGATCTAGCTACTTGACTTTATCTCTGTAATAAAGCTATTGGACTTCCACAATGATTTCAATTTCCACGGCTATGTTACTAGGTAAGGAGTTCATCCCTACCGCGGAGCGGGCATGTTTCCCCTTTTCACCAAATACGGCAACCATCAAGTCAGAAAATCCATTTATAACTTTCGGCTGGTCGGCAAAAGTCTCCGTGCAATTAACCATCCCCAGCACTTTAACAATACGCTTCACTTTATTTAGATCTCCTAATTCAGCTTTTAGGGTAGATAGTATGGAAATTCCGGTTTGTTTAGCAGCCTCATAGCCTTGTTCGGTGGTCATATCGGCACCCACTTTACCCGTGATATTCGAGCCATCCGCTTTGCCGGGGCCATGGCCGGAGAGATAAAGTAAATTTCCCACACGAACAGCTTTTACATAGTTAGCCATAGGCTTGGAAGGAGTAAAGATCTCTATGCCTAACTCCTTTAGTTTTTTATCAAAGTCAGTTTTTTGCTGGGCAAAAGTGGTGAACGAAAGGATGACCAGGGCGAGCAATAAGGCAACTCTTTTCATAATGGGGATAATTAAAATGGATTTTTAACATAAAATTCAGTTGAGGAAAATTACGAACTTTATCTTAAACAGATACCTTCGGATGAAATTTTGAAGAATATGCCTGAAATATTTCGCTGCCCCTGGTGTACTAAGTTTGAACAATACATTCAGTATCACGATAAAGAATGGGGTGTGCCTGTGCATGATGATCGCACTCATTTTGAGTTTTTGATTTTGGAAGGCGCCCAGGCAGGATTAAGTTGGTCGACCATCTTAAAAAAGCGTGAAGGTTACCGAAAGAATTTTGCGGACTTCAATCCCGAAAAGGTAGCGCGGTTCTCTGATAAGAAGTTGGAAAAAACACTTCTTGATCCAGCTATAATTCGTAATCGGTTAAAGGTGTATGCAACGGTAAATAATGCCAAGCGATTTTTGGAAGTTCAAAAGGAGTTTGGAACTTTCGACAAATACATCTGGCAATTTGTTAACGACAAACCCATTGTAAACAAATGGAAATCCATGAAACAGGTACCGGCAACCACAAAGGAATCGGATGCTTTGAGTAAGGATTTAATTAAGCGGGGTTTCAAGTTTGTGGGAAGCACCGTGATCTATGCACACATGCAAGCCTGCGGATTAGTGAATGATCACCTGATAGATTGCTTTCGATATAAAGAGGCGCACTTAAAATAAGTATTTACCAAAAGCATAAAGACCAAGTATTAATAGGGTAAAGCCGGGCACCAGTTTTACATATCGATTGTCCTTAACGTAGCCCGCCAATCTTTTGGCAAGAAAGGTAAATAACACAAGTAAGATCATTACGCCAACCGAAGTTCCAAATACATAGCTATGTAAAAGACTTTGTGTCGAAAGATCAACCCAGCCTTGTGCTTTTAAGTAAGCGGTGATTCCAATCCAGAAAGGAATAGCCATTGGATTTAGAATGCTTAAAATAATACCGCGCCTGAATCCACTTTCATTAAAGCGCACAGAGAACTCGCTGGGTTTACGAGCCGACCAAAGGGTAAAGGCCCTATTACAATCATCACCACGGCCGTTATCAATTGAAAGTTGTCAATGATCAATGGCGAGGAGTAACCCAATCTTCAAATACTACGGCAATCCATGTATACGGATACTCGATAATGGCAACAGCAAGAGAAAATCGTAAAGCAGTTTTTATCTTATGCTCCATGCCCAATTGCAGCACGGCCAGATTGAGTGTGCCTGGGGGAATGGATCCTAGAAAGCTGAAAATAAGTCCGATAATAAAAACCTGAATAATCATGCTCTTGAAGTTAAGGATTTAACGCGCTTATAAATTTGGCGACCCTCTCGCAGCGTAAGATACGCAACGCCCCGTTCGTGATTCTCTTTACTTATGCGATAGAGATTTTGCCAGTGCGTTATTAATACTTTAATGCCTTCGAACAGTGAGGAGCCTGGTTGATAAATATGTGCGGGCTCAGCGCCACATCCGTTTATTTCCAGAATCATCACCTTTCCAGACTCTAAATCCTGAGCCGAGTTACATCTTAAATCAAAACGGCCGAAATAGAAGTCAGGAATTTGCTTACTGATTTGATCGAAGATACGGGAAAGCTTTTCTGTTATAAGATAATTCTTATTTAGGAATGTTGTGCCGAGACAATGATTACCAATCGATACCAATTCGAGTCGTGCTCCTTTCGGTAGAATTTCCTGGAGGCGACTTCTATATGTTGTCTTTAGCGTTTTCCATTGAAGTTTCGCGCGATCTTTTTCCAAAATTAATTCTTGGATACATTTTTTTCCATCACCCGTGATCGACAAAAATTCTTTACCAGTAATGGAGTTTACAAATCCATTTGTCTGAGATGGATACCGCACATAAAACACGCCAAACTCTAATGGCAGCGTGACCAATTCCTGAATAATAAAATCAATTTTTATTTCTGACAAATAGTTTTCAATGCCGGCCTCATCTTTGATTTTTCGAACCATCCATCCGCGCTCGCCTAAATCGGGTTTAAAGATTACCGGAAAAGAAAAACCATTTTGCTTTAAGAGATCAACAACTTCTTGCCTGGTTGAAGGGAGCCGGACTAAAATTGTTTTTGGCTTTATAGAGTCAGACACATGTTGCAAGATCTCAAATTTCGATTCGCCCATCATGCCTCCGGTAAGTATGGAGGGATTCGATGCTGAGAAGTAGAGAAGAGATCGCTCTTTAATGGCGTACCAAAACCATAAGAAAATTATTGGAGCCTGAATGATTCCAAACGGCCAATACTCCCAGCTTTTGAGTTTGATGAAGAAGTTACTGCGAAATAGTTTTTGCACGGAAATTTTGAATGGTGCAAAAATAAGGAAAGTGAATTAGCGTGTAGCCAATTCTGAATCTTTGTAACGAATGGTCGAAACGGCCACCCCAAAATCGATTGGAAGATTGATATACCCGGCCACTTCGCGAATGCCTATTTTCATAATGGCCATGTGGTGTACGGCATGCTCAATGTTATAGGTAAGCTCCCGCAGATAATTCGTGGCAATAACCATGGTCTCTTCGCTATCGGGTTTATAGCCAACCTCAAGTTTCAAGGGTTTGTCGATCTGATTTTCAGTTACAAATTCCTGTATTTGATGTAGTGTGTGGAGCGCAATATGTTTATCGTTCTCCATCGCTTTATTGTGGATGCGCTTATCATAATTCACAACACCCAGTTCATAGCCTTGTTCAAGACAAATGAAAAACTCAAGCGTGTGCCGGAGGTGCTGACCCACCGTAGAATTGCTTAGAGCAGCGGAAGGTTTACGAAAATCCTCTTCGTTAATAGTGGTGACTATATCTACCAGTTGCTTTAGTATTGTACTTCCTGCCTCGAGAAGTTGTCTCATAATTTAATCACGTGTAAGCCGCGCCAAAGATACGGTAATTATAGAATCATTTATCTCCATAGGTTCCTAATCGTTGCTATTTGGCGATTTTTTTCCAGTTTTGGTCGGCTTGGGCCTTGAGCGTCTTTTCATTTTTATTCCAATCGCTAAGCGTATTGTTGCCCCAAAAGTTGTAAAACAAATACAGCCGGGCGTCAATAATTTTAAAAGTTTCGGGATCAATTTTTACTTTCTCGCCCGTTTCGCCCATAGCATAAGCACACCAGCCGCCATAGGCAGGCTCAAATTTTTCTGGGTAAGCTTTGAATTTGGCAGCGTTAGTTGTGTTGGCAAAAAGGTAGGTAACTTCTTTATAGGCAAACCTTATATCGCTTTTTCCCATAAGGGGCTTGTTGTCAAAATAACTAACCGGGTCATAGCCATCCAGGGCAATTGATTTCTTTACGTTAAAATGCTTGGTGCGTAATTCAGCTTCTTGCGACCAAACCGTTATGCTAATTAGTAATAAACAGATGCTAATGACACTTTTCATTTGAGCAATAACGAGAGCGCCTCAATTCGGGTTCAGTAATTTTGCGCTAATGTCACGCAGACAGCAAATTTTAATCGGGTAATAAATCTTTGATAAAACCCCAAACCAATTCGGGTTCATAGCCTTTTCCAATAACAAAGCGGGCAATCTTATCGCGTTTTTTAAATTGATTTTCTTCCTGGCTTTCGGCTGCTTTCTTTTTGATCAATGCTTTTAAAGTCTTTGAATAATCGACCGCTTCAATTTCATTTAAACCGCGCTGGATACATGTACGAGTAAGACCCAAATACTCAAGCTCATTTTTGATTTTTAACCGCCCCCATTTTTTTATTCGAAACTTACCACCCGCATAGGCCTTGGCGAAACGCTCTTCATTTAAAAATCCATCCGTAATAAGTTGTGAGAGTAACTCATCAACCTGACTGGCATAGAGTCCGTATTCAAACAGTTTGTTTTTTACTTCCTTATGGGAACGCTCCTGGTAAGCACAGTAGCGTTGAGCGCGAGCCAGAGCTTCTGTGGGTGAATATCGCTTTATGAATTTCGGTTCCTGATCAGGGTCGCTAAGCATAGTTTAAATATCAGAAACCACTCCACCGGAATCAAGTCAGTAAGAGTAGTGATCTACTTTACTTTTACCAAGCCTTTATTTCTTAATATGCTCAGCAAAAATTTACGCTCATTTTCGGTATTGAAAATTTTGAAAGGAAGGTGGATCAACTGGGCCTTATTGACAAAAAGTAAGAAGTAGTCTTTGCCAATTTTGGCTGATTTAATCTGATCCCACTTCATGGGCATGCCTTCGCGGGCATTTAGTTTCATTACAATCTGCTGACTGGTTATTTCGTATGAAAAACGTTCAAATAACATTTTGCCCTGATCGAGTTGAGTTACCCCGTAAAACTGAATCCACCAAAACAGCAAATACAAACCCGCGCCAATACCCGCGCCAATAAACCACCAGATACTTGAAATCCATAAGTAGCCCAGGCAAATAGCCACCACTATCAAGCTCACCCACCATTGTCGCTGTAAAATAGCCTTCAAAGCCATTTTTATATAGTCTTTCTTCTCCAGGCGATAATTTCGCGTCTTTACAATCATAGCAACCAATCTAATTTTAAGGAGGGCAAAAATAATGGGGATTTGTGGGATTTTCTAATTAAAGGTTAGCCACAGATTCACAGATTAAAAAATTGTATCTAGTCATTACCCCAAGCTGCCAATAAACTTAGGTTCAATGCGGCATTATACATTTGTCGTGTATCCATTTATTATGATATAATCTAATAAGAAGAGGATGTGATTATATCTGTGAATCTGTGGCTATTAAATTACTTCTCCACTTTCAAACTCAAATCCAAGCTTTTTACGGAATGGGTGAGTGCCCCGATGGAGATATAATTAACGCCACATTTGGCAATAGAACGAAGGGTTGACTCGGTAATTCCTCCGCTTGCTTCGGTTTTATATTTTCCGTTAACCAAGGCAACAGCTTTTTTCATATCCGTCACGCTCATATTATCTAACATGATTATATCCACACCTCCAACGTTTACTACCTCTCTTACCTCGTCTAACGTTCGGGTTTCGACTTCAATCTTCAATGCTTTTTTCTTTTCATCAAGATAGTTTTTAACATTTTCTATTGCAGGCCGAATTCCACCAGCCATATCGATATGGTTATCCTTTAGCATCACCATATCATACAAGGCAAACCGATGGTTGCGGCCACCGCCAATGGCCACCGCCCACTTTTCCATTAGCCGGAAATTAGGTGTGGTTTTGCGGGTGTCCATTACTTGTGCTTTTGTTCCTTTTATAATTGTGCATAACCGGTGCGTGTACGTAGCGATTCCACTCATTCGTTGCATACAATTAAGAACCAATCGCTCGGCCATTAGAATTGAGCGGGCAGAACCCTCCACGATAAAAGCGATCTCTCCTTTTTCAATTGGGTCGCCATCCTTCTTATAAAATGTTAATTGTAAATCCTTGTCAACTTGGTGAAAAATCCTTTCCGCCATGATTACACCGGCAATAATACCGTTGTCTTTAATCAAAAGTTTAGCGGTGCATTTTTTTGAGAGCGGATTGAGCCCAGGGTAGAGTGATCACCTTCTCCGAGATCTTCGGTTAACGCCTGTTTGATAAAATCCTGAATTGCCTGATCGGATAGGTAAGCTGGCCGCATTACTCTTTCACAAAACTGATTTCGTGAATCAGGTAAGTGTTGCCTGATTGCTTTACACGCATCAATACATTGAATTGATCGCTCGCGCTTTTAAAATTTCCAATAGCGTATTGTAATCCGCTTTTGGAAGAACCGGTGTGTTCAATCGTAAAATCGGAAACCGGAAATTTTTTGAAGAAGTCGCGCATAACAAATTCTCCTTGAGCTTTGCTGTAGGTATTTACTTCGCCTTCCAGATTGATATCTACCGATTGATTGAAATACTTGGCTAGCTCTTTTGCGCTACCAGCCTTCACTGCATCCTTCATGGGAGCAAAAATATCGGCCTGTGCCCACACTCCCTGCACAACAAGGATCAAAACAAATGTAAAAAGCCATTTTCTACTACACATAGCGCGATTGATTAGACCAAAATTATGCCATTTAATCTCCAAATAGATAATTGTAGATGATATTTTTGAATCCCGATTACCTGATATTCTTCAATGTGTAATATATAGCAGATAGCGGCCATTGCACACTCATAAATTATCAACACGTTTTTCCACCCTAACGATTGTTTTTCCGCATTAGCATTCAACTATCCTCGCTGATATGACAAAAACGGTAAATCACAGGTATATTTGAACTGTTAATTTTTAAAATATTTAGTATGAATAAGAAAGTGCTGTTGATGATTCTGGATGGATGGGGAATCGCAAAAAACACGAAAGTATCAGCCATCGACCACGCTAAAACTCCATACATTAATTCTTTATACGAGAAGTATCCACATAGTAAACTGGAGGCTTCTGGGTTAGCTGTGGGCTTGCCGGCAGGACAAATGGGCAACTCCGAAGTGGGCCATATGAACATTGGCGCGGGTCGCGTAGTCTATCAGGATTTAGTACGGGTAAACAAAGCCGTTGAAGAGAAGGAGCTTGATAAAAATGTTGTTTTACTGGAAGCTCTGGCCTATGCCAAGAAGAGCGGCAAATCATTTCATTTAATAGGTCTCTTGTCGGATGGAGGCGTGCATTCGCACATAGAACATTTAAAAGGTCTATGCACAATTGCTCATAACCACGGGCTGAAAAATGTATTTATTCATGCATTCACCGATGGCCGCGATACTGACCCCAAAGGAGGACTTGCCTATTTGAGTGATTTAAAGAATCATTTGAAAAAAACTACCGGACAAATTGCGAGCGTAGTAGGTCGTTATTATGCGATGGATCGCGACAAGCGCTGGGAGCGGGTAAAACTTGCTTATGATGTGATGGTGCATGGCATTGGAGAAAAAACGAACGATGTTTTAGATGCTGTTTCCAATTCGTATGATAGCGGCATAACGGATGAATTTATTAAGCCGATTGTAGTAGTTGATGAAAAGGATAAACCACTATCTACCATTCAGGATGGCGATGTAGTCCTTTGCTTTAACTTCCGTACCGATCGGGGTCGCGAAATTACCTTGGCTTTAACGCAGCAAGATTTTCATGAGCAAAACATGAATAAGTTAAATCTGCATTATGTAACGCTCACCAACTATGACGATACCTTTAAAGGTGTTAATGTGATTTTTGATAAGGACAATCTGGAAAATACGTTGGGGGAAATCGTTGCAAAAGCAAACAAAAAACAAATCCGAATTGCGGAGACTGAAAAATATCCACATGTTACTTTCTTTTTTAGCGGAGGAAGGGAAGAAGTTTTTCCAGGTGAATCTCGCTTAATGTGTCCGTCACCCAAGGTAGCTACCTACGATTTGAAACCCGAGATGAGCGCCCAGGACATTCGCGATAAAATAATTCCGGAACTAGAAAATAAGGCGGCTGATTTTATATGCCTGAATTTTGCTAACCCCGATATGGTAGGACACACCGGTGTTTTCGAGGCTGCGGTTAAAGCTTGCGAAACCGTTGATCAATGTAATGAAGCGGTAACCGAAGTGGCGCGTAAAAATGGATATGCTATTATTATTATTGCCGATCACGGCAATGCAGATATGATGATTAATGAAGATGGTACGCCCAACACGGCTCATACTACCAATTTGGTTCCATGCATTCTGGTTGATGATTCTTATCATGGCCAAATTAAGGATGGGAAGTTAGGTGACTTAGCGCCAACCATTTTAACACTCATGGGAATACCCATCCCTAAAGAAATGACGGGCACGGTGTTGATCGATAAATAATGATGCGGGGAATACTTTTTTTCGTTGGCTGTTTATTTTTACTAGCCAGTTGTAACAAGGCTAATCTGAAATATGAAAAGCCTTATTTTGATTTTGACAGTTTGATTAACGCCCAATCAACTGCGTTGGTCAATGCGGGTACAACACTTTCAAAATCGGTTTCATTAAATGGAACACAAGACTTATCAACCGTTAAAACCGACAGTGTGGTCATGGCGCATGAGCTAGAAGTCTTCCGGCAGTTAGATGTGATCAACAAACCCCTTTACCGAACTGCCTACGACATTGTGGATGGAGATCGGGATTTGCGCAGCAATCTCTTAATGCGTACCTATAAAGCCAAAAATCCATCGCCTGTACCGTTTATTACTTTCTATTATCTCCATGATCTGAATCATCTTAAAAAAATCGAATCTGTTTACCACGAAAACAATACGCTTTACTTAACAGAAAGAGAACCTTTACCTCGAGTTTGATGACATTTCGGGGCTGTCGTCACTTACCCGGTACAAAGTTTCCGGAAAACAGAAAATGGTTTTGAGCGATAGTGTTTTGTTCTCTATTGAAGGCGAGTTTTTGCGCAGTAATAATTAAAAAATTTAACCATCATAAATATTTGTAAATATTTGTTTTGCTGTGTGAAAGTTTATAATCTTAAAAGAAAGCGAGGAACTTTTATAACGCCACCAAATGGGTTTTTGTTGAACCGGCGTTTGGGGGTCGGCTTTTGTTGAAATGTTATTTTTAACCATCAATTTACGGCTCTGGCAAATTAGGGTTTACTCATAAATATATAATGCATGGACTCCTGTGGACGTGGCATAAATCACACCATTCGGTGCATAACCATACTTTCGAAAAGAATGATTGGTTTGCTGTTGTGTTTAGCCTTCCCTCTATCGCTTTATTTTATTACGGAAGCGTAGTTTCTTATAACCCCTATTGGTTATCGGTTGGGTTAGGAATACTTTGTTATGGTATCTTTTATATAGTATTCCATGATTTCATTGTTCATCAACGCATTAAATTAAGATCAATAAAAAAGAGCAAATATCTAAAGCGAATGATCAATGCTCATTACATTCATCATAGTAAACATACCAAGGAGAATTGCGAAGCTTTTGGATTTCTGTATGCACCCAAAAAATACGCACCCAAAAATTTTAAGCTTCGCCAGGAAAGACAGGAAACGCAATAATTAATTTTAAATCCAAAGTATCTATAATCTGGTTATTGATTTAGAGGCTATTTCACTATCACTTTTACTCAGCTTTCATCCTCAGGTTATTTTTTCTAAAAAATGGAAATATACCTGGCCAGCTATTTTATTTCCTGCGTTACTTTTTTTGGTTTGGGATGTATGGTTTACAAATATGGGTGTATGGGGCTTTAACTCCGATTGTCTTATTGGCAAATATTTTTTTTAGAATTACCGATTGACCCTACTTGGGCCGATTCTACCTCTTTTCTTTGGATCCTTATCCCCTTCTTTCTGGTGAATGGTAGACGCTAGAGCCCCCTTAAGGGTATCACACATATGGAGCTGAGTCTATCCATTCTGGGGACATGAAATAATTGCCTATAATTTAACGGGGAGGGTTCCTTTTATCAGAAACTAAGCATTAACATTTTAAGGTGAGTATTTGGAATAAAATTAATTAGTAGCTTTGGCGCTTATGAGTGGCGGTACTTGGCATCTTGTTGCCATTAATTGTCGCTCCGATGACCCAAAAACCTAAGAAAAAGCATGTTATTATTTACGTTGTTTGGATTTGATCTGAGAGATGAATCTTTTCTTTACAGCGTTTTCGGCATTATTATAGCCTCCTTTCTGCTGATAGATCTGGGTTTTTTTAATAAATCAGCTCACAAAATCTCAACCAAATCAGCCCTTTACCAATCAATTTTTTGGGTTGTAATCAGCACTATTTTTGGATACCTGGTCTATAGGATGGGACCTTATGAGTCGCTGCAAGGCGGCAAGATGACTACACTGTCAGGGCTCGATGCTGCGGTACAATATTTCTCTGCTTACTTAACCGAATACGCACTTTCCGTTGATAACATTTTTGTTATCCTACTTATCCTTAAATTTTTTAAAGTTAAAGAAGAATATTTTCATAAGGTGCTCTTCTGGGGTATTCTGGGAGCCGTATTCTTTCGGGGGATTTTCATTTTTGTTGGTGCGCTTCTCATCCATGAGTTTCATTGGATCCTTTATATCTTCGGAGTTTTTCTTATCTATTCCGGTATAAAAATTTATTTTGAAGACAGCGATGAAAAAATTGATCCTGAGAAAAATCCTATCCTGAAATTCTGTCGTAAGTATTTACCCATTACAAAAGACGAAATGGGAGGCAAGTTTATCGCTCGCGTTGATGGGAAAATAATGTTCACCCCCCTCTTTCTTGTAATCGTATTGATTGAGACTACCGATTTAATATTTGCCGTGGACTCTATCCCGGCAGCATTTGCTATAACTACTAATGAATTTATTATTTATACCTCCAATATTTTTGCGGTGATGGGATTACGGGCTATGTTTTTTCTCCTCTCCGGAATCATCGACAAGTTTTATCTACTTCAAAAAGGACTGTCAATTATTTTGTTTTTTATTGGAGCTAAGATGTTGTTGGAGATCGGTAAAGGTGTTGACTTCCTGCCAGATGTGTTGACAGATATGCCACCCACAATCTCCTTCATTGTGATTCTGGTCACCCTTACCTTATCCATTGTTTTTTCGATCATGATTCCCCGTAAGGATAAGGAATCCGATGAACTTAAGGACTAAGCCACTTCAGCAAAAAAATTGGCTGGCAAAATTTTAAGTAACAAGGGCAAGGTTAAAAACTTTTGTGGCAATGAGATGAGAACAAAAGTGGGAATGGTTTTGAGCGCCAACATCAAAAGCTCTTGCATGCGCTGCTTTTCAGATTCAGATAACTCGATGGTTCTTGCCTTTCTTAGAAGTTCCATAAGTTCTTTACTCTCCTGCACTTCTTTCAACAATCTTTTTTTATTAGCACCGGTAATCTTTTCCATACGTTCTACAAACTGTTCACTCACCTGATCGTAGGTTTGTTTGTTTTGTAAGTAGTTAAGATTATCCCAATTCTCAAGCACAAAGCCTTCAAGGGCAAGCATACTGTTATCAAGATCATCCTCAGAAAAGCCTAAATGGACACAAAGCTCTTTTAAAAAATCAAGCTCTGAAGCCTCCACGCGTTTATCGGCCCAAATGGTAAGGATTGCAATCTCTAGGAAGTACTTTTTTAAAATCCATGAATTATTCGTGGGTAAATTTATTTCGGCCAAAGAAATGCCCTCATCGAAAATCTTCTTGGCTTCCCGCTTTTTATCCATAGGTAATTCTGTGCTTTGCAGGAAGAACTCCAGAAGTCTTCGCTCTTCATATTCAATAGTAAGATTGGCGTGAGCGGCACATGCGATAACCTTAACTACTGAAAAGCGCAACTCCTCCCGCTCATATTTAAAGAAATCAGAAACGATACGATCGGCATTGGTGTGTATCCATTGCCCATAGATGAAGATGTCAAGAAACAATAAACTGTTGTGAAAAAATTGAACCCAGAAGTTGGTATCAAATGCTGAGGTGTATTCAATTCTTTTATCAAGAATTTTTTCTGCTAATTCTAGCGGAGACTTTCTGCGCCCAAAGAGTGATTTAGACGGAGTAGCAAGCTCAGGGAAAATAGTATTGTAAAAGCCTCCAATATTCTCCAAGGCCTTCATCATAACTTTAGAGAGATCATCGGGGGTGGCTATAGCTTTATCATGAAAAAGGAGCGAACTGCTTATTAGACTTTCAGCCAATAAAATTTTCATTCGATCTTTTTCATCCCATGAATCTGAATTTGGCAGGTCTTTGATGCCAATAGGTTGGCCGTACATCAGTCCGGTGGGTTGAATAATCCGATACAAGGAATGTTCAGGGTGTGAGGCACGTTTACTTTCTGAGGTAATATCCCTCAATAACTCTTTGCGAAAATCTAGGTACTCTTTAAGCCATCCTTTCTCTCCCGGATTCATAAGGTAATGCAGGTAGTTAACCGAATGAAAATTACAATTTTTTCGTGATTCGGTTTTGACTTATTCTATGTTCTTCCAGCCCTTTTTTTCAATGGATCGAAATGAAAGCTCAACTTTCTTTTGAAGGGCTTTTTTGAAGGAATCTAACTTTCGGGCAACACTTTTGTTTTCTGATCCTAAAATTTGAGCGGCAAGTATCCCAGCGTTTTTTGAGCCATTCAAAGCTACCGTGGCCACAGGTACACCAGAAGGCATCTGTAAAATTGATAATATAGAATCCCAACCGTCAATCGAGTTGGAGGACTTGATGGGAACACCGATAACCGGAAGCGAGGTGAAGGAAGCAACCATGCCTGGCAGGTGAGCGGCACCACCAGCCGCGGCAATAATTACCTTTAGGCCACGCTTGCGGGCCGAAGAGGCATAATCCGCCATGCGCTGTGGCGTTCGATGAGCCGATACAACTGTCAATTCAAAGGGAACATCTAATTCTTCTAAAAATTCAGCAGCCTCTTTCATTATTTTGAGATCCGATTGACTTCCCATGATTATGCCTACCAACGGTTTGCTCATGCTTTTACTTTTAGGGTCTGTTTCACAAAGGTGGTTTTCTTTTTTAAACTTTCCAGATCGTTATCCACAATGGTTACATGCCCCATTTTTCTAAATGGTTTGGTTAATTTTTTCCCATATAGATGAACATGAGTTCCTGTTAGACTCAGTACCTCTTCCAGTCCTTCATATTTTGCTAACCCGGAATAACCCTCTTCACCCAATAGATTAACCATTGCACTGGGACTTATGATGGAAGTACTACCTGGTGATAAATTCAAAATAGCTCTTAGATGCTGTTCATATTGCGAAGTTACGTTCGCCTCAATAGTTTGATGTCCGCTGTTATGGGGGCGTGGGGCCACTTCGTTTACCAGCACTTGTCCATCTTTAGTTACAAACATTTCTACGGCAAGTAGACCAACTAATTCTAACTTTTCGATAATCTTTCGAGCAATTTGATCAGCTTTTGTTGCGATGGTATGGCTTATTTGAGCTGGAGAAAAAAGATCTTCAACAAGATTAGCTTCAGCATGAAATACCATTTCAACGGCTGGGTATGATGAGATTTCACCTTTTTCGTTGCGTGAAACGATAACTGAGATTTCCTTTTCAAAATCAATCAATTTCTCCAACAAGCCAGGAGCATCAAAGGCTTTTGAAATATCGCTTTCGTTACGAAGTATTTGAACGCCCCGACCATCATACCCCTCTCTGCCTAATTTATTAACGGCAGGTAAAAAGGTTTTATGATTTATTATCTCTTTCCGATCCTCCACAAGAATAAATTCAGCGGTTGGAATGGCATGCGAATCAAAGAATTTTTTTTGTTTTCGCTTATCCTGAATTAGTTCTATGATGGCAGGTTGAGGGAAAACTTTTTTTCCAGCCTTGACAAGATCTGCCAGTGCCTGCGTGTTTACATTTTCAATTTCAATGGTAATCAGATCACAGGTTTGCCCGAAATCAAAAACCGTTTGATAGTCGGTTAATTTGCCGCAGGTAAAATCAGTCAATTTTGAACAAGGAGCTTGAGGATCTGGATCAAGAATGCGAAAATTAAGATTCAAATCGATACCGGATTGAAGCAGCATGCGACCCAACTGGCCACCCCCTAGTATGCCAAGTGTAAAGTTTTGGTAGAATGTATCCGCCATAGGCAATTTGAGTTTTGCGCGAAGGTAGGCAGGATATTTCTTTAATAATCCGTTAAAGCCTGCGCCCGTGCAACAACTTCATTGAATTCTATTTTTGCATTTTTTATGGTATAAAGTAACAGCCGAATCTCTTTAACATGTACTCTTCCATCAATCTCAGATAATTTGTAGAGATGAACAAAAGAATTTAACTTTTCCTCATCGGTGCATGAATTAATTAATTCCATGCCTACTTTATAGATCTCACGTTCGTTTTTTCCTGTTACGGCCAATTCAAATTCCTTAAAAAGAGAATCGGGAATAGATTCTTTACCCTTAATTTTTGATAAGGCCTGAAATTCCTTTTCATCAATTGCTCCATCGGCACCAATTAATAAATGTGAGAGATAAAGAAGTCCTAGTTGAGAATTCCGAGAAGAGTTTGTGTTCATTTAAAAAAAATATTTTTTAAATATAAAGAGAAAAGGATCTATTCAAGCAAAGTCAATAAAAAGAAACTCTCTTAAGAGAAACTTTGAAAAACAACAAAGGCCGCCAGATAAGCCACAACAGTCATGTAAACGAGTTGCAGAAGTGGCCACTTCCAACCTTTTGTCCCTCGCTTAACTACGGCCAAGGTACTCATGCACTGCATGGCTAAGGTATAAAATACAAGCAAAGAAAGTCCGACAGCCGGTGTGTAACGAGGGCCACCAGTTTCAGGATTAATTTCAGACTTCAATCGTCCTTTAATAGTTTGTTCATCATCAGTGCTTCCTAAACTGTAAATGGTCGCTATCGTACTAACAAAAACCTCTCTGGCTGCAAACGAAGTAACCAATGCGATTCCAATTTTCCAATCGTACCCCAAAGGCTTTATGGCAGGCTCAAGAGCCTTGCCAATAATGCCCGCGTAAGAATGTTCAAGCTTATAAGCTGCTACTTTGCTTTCCAATTCATTTTCAGTCAGGTTTTTTCCTATTGATTCTTTGTGTACAACTTCTTCGGCTCCTTTCATTTTATCGCCAGGCCCATAACTGGCAAGAACCCACAGAATAACAGAGATCGCCAGAATAATTTTGCCCGCCTCAAATACAAATGACTTTGTTTTTTCAACTATAGTATACCCCACATTTGCCCATTTTGGTTTTCGGTACGTGGGCATTTCCATAATGAGATAACTCCGCTCCTTTGTTTTGATTATTAACTTTAAAACAAAGGCCGAGAGGATAGCAGCAAAGAACCCAAGCAGATACAAACCCATCAGCACTAATCCCTGGTAATTAAAGAAACCAAACAGCTTATCTTCAGGTATAATAAGAGCCACGAGGATAGTAAATACAGGTAAACGCGCTGAGCAACTCATGAAAGGAGTTACAAAAATTGTAATTACCCGATCCTTCCAATTTTCGATAGTGCGGGTTGCCATAATTGCCGGTATAGCACAAGCCATTCCCGAAATCAACGGTACTACGCTTTTGCCGCTTAGACCGAACTTGCGCATAATTTTATCCATTAGAAAAACTACGCGCGCCATGTAGCCACTTTCTTCGAGTATTGAAATACAGGCGAAGAGAATGGCAATCTGTGGGATGAAAATTAAAATACCACCAATACCGGGGATAACGCCTTGTGTAATCAGATCAAAGAATGGCCCTTTCGGAAAAAACTCATCGAGTGTATTGCTCAATTTTGCAAACGTACTATCGATAAAGTCCATGGGAATTTGTGCCCAGGCGAAAATAGATTGAAAGATCAGAAACAGTACTGAAAAGAAGATGAGGTAACCCCAGACCTTATGCGTTAGAACCCGATCGATTCGATAGGAAAATTTTTTCCATTCAGGGTCGGATGTTTTAAGTATGACTCGGTTTAGTAAATCCTGAATAAAACCATAACGCATTACCGTCTCCGCTCCCTGATATTTATGAGGAAAGAATTTTTCTGTCTCCGCCTGTTCAAAAATATACGCCCGGTCTTGTGCACTTAGAAAAACTAAATTGTCGGTCTGTTGTAAATACTGGTAGGCCTCGTATTCTGTGGACAGATTGAATTTATTCTTAATGGTTGAGACGAGAGGCTTAATTTCAGCATCTATTTTATAGATGAGTTTTTTTGAAGGTAATATGGGCTTCAACAAAACTGCTTTTAAATCATCTATGCCTTGGCCTGTGCGGCCGTTGATCATAACAACAGGTAAATCTAACGAAGCAGAAAGCTCTTGTATGTCTATACTTTGCCCGGATTGAGCTGCAAGGTCCATCATGTTTAAGGCCAGCACCATGGGGAGTTTCAAATCAATAAGCTGCGTAAGCAACAGCATGCAATTTTTCAGGTTGGTTGCGTCTGCTACCAACACAACACAGTCCGGATAGAACGATCCGTTTTGATCAGCAAAAACCTCAGCAACAATCTTCTCATCTAACGTACGCGGATAGAGACTATAAATACCAGGAAGATCAATTATTTCGGCAACGGTTTGATAATTGAGTTGGCAAGTCCCAGTTCGTTTGTCTACCGTAATACCCGGGAAATTTCCGATCTTTTGGTTGAGGCCCGTCAGTTTGTTGAACAAGGAAGATTTCCCTGAATTTGGCTTCCCTGCGAGGGCAATTTTCAACTTCTTATCAATAGCCATCAGTTAAGAATCACGATGGTTGAAGCTTCGTCAATTCTTAAGGAAAGGTCGTAGCCAGAAACACTAACACACACGGGATCGCCCAAAGGAGCTGTAAAATTGAATCGCACAGCAGTTCCAGGTAAAAAACCCATTTCCAGAAGTTTGGTAGACAAATTGTCGTCCAGGAAGTCAGAAATAACCGCTGTTTCCCCTGGTTTCATATCCGCAACGCTCCTTTTGGGCCCCACTTTTCTTATTTAGATTAATTTTAAACAACGCGAATATAGTTTTACAGGGGGAGCTAAACAATGATTATCTTCGGTGGTGAAAAAGAAAAAATCAGATAAGATCAAAAATACTGAGGAGAAGCCGAAGCCAGTTGAGTCGAATGATAAACAAGATCGTTTTGATTTTGGGGGGCTACCAAAAGAGATCTGAAAAAAAATTTAGGATGTTAATTAGGGCTGCAAATTTTATTGACCGTAGTTTTAGTCAAATTCAACGCGATGAGGTATGAACAAATTTGTATTTAAAACACTTGCCAAAATCAACAAACTAATTATGCCGCGATTTAGCCAACGTGATATAGCCCGGCTTTCTAAAATTGAAAAGGCTATGGTAGCCTATCGATATTGGGTTACAATAAATGCCCTGGAGTAAACCATCCGTTAATAGCTACCAGCAAAGAAAACTCGCTTAACCCGTTCACTGGTATTTGTAAGTATTTCATAAGGAATAGTATTTATGCTGGCCGCAACTTCTTGAATAGGCATTCCTTCACCGAAAATAATGACATCATCTCCTTCGTGAACATTAATTCCGGTAATATCAATCATCGTCATATCCATACAAACATTACCAACTACCGGTACACGCTTACCAGCCACCATCACTCGGCCGGCTCCCCGGCTAAAACTTCTGCTAAACCCATCGGCATAGCCAATAGCAATGGTTGCCAATGTCATATCACTATCCGGTTGGCCCCTTCGGCCATAGCCAACCGATTGCCCAGCCTTTAATTTTTTTATTTGTGAGATAACGGTTTTTAAAGTAGCAACGGGTTGTAATTGATCATTTGAATCGGAAGTAGGATTTACTCCGTATAAACCAATACCGAGGCGAACCATATCCATTTGAAGATTAGGTAATCGCAGAATTCCAGATGAGTTAAGAATATGTCGTATCGGTTGAATTCTCAATGCAGCAGTTATTTTCTTATAACCGTTTTGGAAGGATTCAAATTGCACTTGCGAATAAGTGTCATGTTTTGATTCATCGGCCCCAGCCAGATGTGAAAAAATACTTGCTACTGAAATGTTTGGATTAGCTTTAAGTAAGGCAATGATTTCCTCCAAATCATCTTTTTCAAGACCCAGCCGATGCATACCTGTTTCTAATTCAAGATGAACTATGCAGGATTGGCCTTGCAAAAATTCTATTAACGATTTGAGTAACCCGATGCTATAGAGGGTAGGCTCTAATCGATTGGTCAGAAGTAATGGAAAACTTTCTTCTGTGGGATTCATTACCATGATGGGCAGACTAATCTGATTCTTTCTCAAATCAACTCCTTCATCGGTGTAAGCCACACCCAGATAATCGACTCTGTGGTATTGAAGCAGATTAGCAACTTCTTCACTGCCGCTACCGTAAGCAAAAGCCTTTACCATAACCATCACTTTCACTCCAGGATTTAATCTTGATTTGAAATAATTCAAGTTGTGCGCCATCTTATCCAGGTCAATTTCCATGCGTGTGCCGTGTATTCTTCGTTGAAGGCGGGCTACGATTCTTTCAAACTGAAAAAGACGAGCTCCCTTAATCAAAATGACTTCACGATTGAATTCTTCCCACGAGATTTTATCTAATGCTTCCTCGGTAGTTTTATAAAAACTTGATTTGACTTCCTTTGATAAAAACTGTGTGCGATACTCGTGTAGTACTGGCCCAATCGCAATCAATTGTTGCACACCACTCCTTACAAGCATGTCCTGGATCTTTGAAACCAAATCAGAGTCTTCCAGTCCGGTTTGTAATATATCCGAGAGGATTAAAGTCTTTTTCTTTTTTTGGAGTCCCCTAAAAAATCCAAGACTGATTTGCGAACCCCTAAATCGTTGTTGTAGCTGTCGTCTATGATCTGACAATTATTAATACCCCGTTTCAACTCCAGACGCATGGGTACAGCGTGCAGCACAGCAATCCTCTCTTGAATTGAAGAAGGTGAATACTTAAGATGGTGCATCAGAATAATGCAATGGAGTGCATTTTCTACAGATGCTTTGTCAGTAAACGGAAGTGTTAAGCTGAATTCTCCTTTCTTGTCCTTTAAAGTGATTCTATTTATTTGTTGCTGTAACAAATAATCGCCTCCTCCCTTGAAGCCCCACGAAATGGCTGGAATTTTTGATTGTTGAATTTCTGATTTTAAGAGCGCGTTATCCGAGCAATAGATAAGCGCTTCAACCTCATTAAATAGTTTTAGTTTTTCCCGAACCTTTTCGACTTGGCTAACAAATCCTTCGTCATGGGCACTTCCTAGATTGCTAAATATTCCCAGTGTTGGCCGGATAATTTTTGCAAGCCGTTCCATTTCAGTTGGCCGCGAGATACCGGCTTCAAAAACTCCTAACTGATGATGATTTTGAATTTGCCATATCGATAGAGGTACGCCAACCTGCGAATTATAGCTTCCTGGATTTTTTACAACTTTATAATCAGGTGACAGCAACTGGAAGAGCCATTCTTTGATAATTGTTTTACCATTACTGCCCGTTATTCCGATAATAGGTATGGTAAAATTTTTCCGATGAGCTTCCGCAAGCGCTTGTAACGCTGTGCGTGATGAATCAACTAAAATAATATTGGCTTCTTGATATTGATCTACAGACACAGGGTGTTCAACAACAAACTGACGAATACCAGCAGCATACAGATCAGGAATAAATTGATGCCCATCATGACGATCGCCAGAAATCGCAAAGAATAGTGTTTGATCAGAGAGCAATGTTTTGCGACTATCAATTAGCAGATCGCGGACTTCTCTTTCCCTATTCTGTTGAAGAATTTTTCCGTTGCAAATAGATGCTAATGACGAGAAAAGAACCATGTCAGAATAGTCTTGAACCGTTAGGAACCGGCTTATCAATTGAGCTCAAAACCACTCTTTTGTTTTCGTCAGAAAACCCGGTGACTAATACCTCGGAGATGAAATTAGCGATTTGTCTAGGTTGAAAATTCACCACGCCAATTACTTGTCTGCCGATTAACGACTCCTGCGTGTATAAATCGGTTATTTGCGCACTGGATTTAAGCACCCCTAGTTCTGGTCCAAAGTCGATCCAAAGCTTAAAAGCTGGTTTTTTAGCCTCTGGGAAGGGTTCTGCCCTTAAAATAGTCCCACTTCTAAAATCAATTTTATTAAAGTCATCTAAGGTGATCATTATCAAAATTTTACTAATTTGCAAAGCTAACCCAGAATGTAAATCACGGGTTATAAGCCCGGAAATAGATGAAGATAAACTTTTCGCTTTTGCTGGTACTTATATTTATGTCGCTTACAGTGGCTACTGTTTCTACGGTATCTGCGCAAGAGGGTGTACCGTATAACGAAATTCCTGAGATTGCTCCGAACAGCATTGATCCAAATCTCAGAGAGGAAAAGCCTCTGATTTATGAGCCGGAATCAAAACCAATAGCTAAAGACCAACCCACTAACTCAAGCATTTCAACGAAAGCCAAATCAAAAATCCAGAGCCGACAAAAAGCCGTTGGAACCAAACCTGAGGAAGATGCCCTCTCGTTCAATTTTCTTTACTACATTATCCAGAAGTTTAAGATCTCCGATGTAGTCGAGCAATAATTCAGTTTCTAGGTCTTAACGAGAAATTGCTCCAGATCTTTAAGTTTCAGGATACCTTCGTAATAAGCCTTTCCAAAGATAACCGCAAAAACGCCCATGTCGTTTAGGCGTTTAATGTCGTCTACTCCCCGTACACCCCCGCTAGCTAATACCTGAAGATCCGGGAAACGATTTATTATATCCTGATAGAAAGAAAATGCCGGGCCTTCCAGCACACCATCGCGCGACACGTCTGTAGATTTAACGTACTTAAGTCCGCGATCATAAAAATACTGTAAGTGATCGAATAGGGTTATTTCCGATTTTTTTGACCATCCCCGAAAGGAAATATTTTTGCTTTCAATATCGGTAACATCTGCTCCCAACGTCATTTTCTCGCGGCCATAAGAAATAATCCATGATGCAAATAACTCAGGATTGGTAACGGCAATGCTGGAGGCAGTTATGTATGAGGCACCAAACTCATACGCCTTACCAATGTCACCATCGGTACAAATTCCACCAGTAAAATCAACTTTCAAATCGGTATGACCCGCTATAGCTTCCAGCACATGGTAATTCTTTGGACTTCCGCGCTCGGCTCCATCCAAGTCTACTAAATGTACAACATCAATGCCATGGTCGGCAAATCGCTTCGCTAAATCGAGTGGATTTTCATCATAGGCTTTCTCGCTAGCGGGATCGCCTTTTCTCATTTTTACCACTTTCCCCTTGCGTATTGCTATGGAGGGAATTACTTGTATCATGTTTATTTATTAACCAGGTTCAATTATCAAAGATACCAAGGATTGCGAAAGATTTGAGAGTTAAGGGCACAAATTCCAATTGTTACTTTACCGTAAAGGGCACGGATACCAGAGTTTTGTCCCACATAAAAATTAGCTCCATATCTTCCCCTGCCTTCTCAAGGGCAATGGTAAACTGCTCAATTTCTTTATCCTGTAGATTAGAAGGGATTGCTTCAACAGTAAGTTTATCATTGGATGGCTCCCGGTTAGCTGTGCCATTAAATCCCACTCCCCACTGGCCGGTTTCCGAATTAAATATAATGGACCAAACCTGCTCACCCGGAATGGTAAAAACAGAATACTCTCCAGCCTTTAGCGTTTGATCTCCAAAAGTAAGGTCTTTATTGGTTTCAAAAATTGTAGCATCGTTGGCACCCGTCCGCCACACTTTATCATAAGGCACCAATTCGCCAAAGATTACTCTTCCCTTTTTAAAAGGCCTGTAATACTCGACCAAAATTCGCGTTTCTCCCGATTCAAATTTTGCTATACCCGCTGGACTGGGCTTTTTGTGTGAACCATCCGGATATACATTAATGCACTCAAGATCAACACTAAGACTAACCCAAGAATGAGAAGGAATTTCTTCATGCTTATTTTCGATTTGGCAAGGTATTCAAAGGGATAATTTTAAAATAAGTTTACGAGTTTACAATTTTTAAGGACGAATTTGCAAATAATATGACCCGTTGCCCTAAATTTGGTTGTTAAATCATAAGATCATGACAGTTTTTGGTGTAGTAATCGCTCTTTTTATTCTTGCCATTGTTTCCGTTTGGGCTTTTCCAAATAGCAAAGTGAGCGATAATGAGCATGACATTAAGCATTAATTTATTCGCTCTTTTGCTAAATGAACATATGTGTTTTTTGTGGATCCGCTTCAGGGAATAACCCTGTTTATGCGGACGCAGCAAAAGAGCTGGCTTCGCTACTATGCGAAAAAAACGCAACACTAATTTATGGCGGTGGCAACATTGGTCTCATGGGAATTCTAGCCGATGAGGTAATGCATGGAGGAGGTAAGGTAATTGGTGTGATCCCTGATTTTCTTATGAGCAAAGAGGTTGGACACAGCGGAATATCTCAACTGGAAGTGGTAGCCAGTATGCACGAGCGGAAAAGACGAATGGCTGATCTGGCTGATGCATTCATTGCTTTACCCGGTGGTTGGGGCACATTAGATGAGTTGGCTGAAATTTTAACTTGTTACTTTAACTCTCTGATTAGTCAAATGCAAACCATGGTGAAGGACGGATTTCTTCATTCAAAAAATCTTCAGGAACTTAACGTTGGTGAGACCCCCAAGGAACTACTTATCCAACTTGGGCTAATTAGCGTTTAACCAATCAGGCTTATCTAAAAATTGGTAGCTTTAAAAGGGGCTTACAGATACATGCGCGCACGAATGTTTTTTATTGGGTTGTTGATGCTGATGTCGGGAATAGGTAACGCCCAGATACTAGGCTTCTCTCTACCAGCAGGTGAGACAAAGGTTCAATTCCCTATCGAGATTTATAACAATTTGGTTGTGGTGCCAATGATTCTCAATAGTCAATTACCGCTTAAATTTATTTTGGATACTGGTGTCCGAACATCCATTTTAACAGAGAAGGCGTATAGTGATATTTTGAATTTACAGTATTCGCGTAAATACACCATTGCGGGGCCAGGGGGTGAAAAACTTGTCGATGCCTACGTAACTAATAATGTCTCGCTTGATATGCCTGGCGTACAGGGTCGTGGCCATGCCATGTTAGTATTGGAACAAGATTATCTGGAACTCCGGAATTACCTGGGTACAGACGTCCATGGAATTTTGGGATACGAATTGTTCAGTCGTTTTATCGTTGAGGTTAATTATGAGAAAAAGGTACTGACCCTTATGCTCCACAACGATTTAAAGAGAAGAAAAACTTCCAGTGGCTGCCCATCCAGATACTGGATACAAAACCGTACATGGAGGTGGTTTTGGAAATGAATGACACCACCGCATTTAATGCTAAATTATTAGTAGACAGTGGTGCAAGCCACGGGCTTTTTCTTGAAACGACCTCAGACCCCAAAATCATTGTGCCACAAAAAAATGTTACCAGCATAATAGGCCGAGGTTTGGGTGGGGTGATTACCGGACAAATGGGGAAAATTAAATCTATGAATCTGGGTAAATATAAAATAGACAAGGTGCTTACCAGCTTTCCAGACCCCAATGCTTATATGGATACATTGAAGGTAAATCGTTCTATTTTCAGGAACGGATCAATAGGCGGAGAGATTTTAAGCAGGTTTACTGTTATCTATAATTTTCCTGGTGAACGAATTTATTTTAAGAAGAATTCGCACTACAAGAAGAGCTTTTACTATAGCCTAAGTGGCCTTACCATTCGGGCAAAGGGCGCAAGACTTAAAAACTTTGAGATTACTAATATTCGTCCGCAATCGGCTTCCTCCGCAGCCGACATTCAAGTGGGAGATCAGATAATTAGTGTGAATGGAATTGCTGCCTCAGATCTTGATCTCAATACGATAAACGGATTTCTTAACTCAAAACCTGGCCGCAGAATAAATCTGCAGTTAGAAAGAAAAGGAATTAAAATAAAAAGAGAATTTCGGTTAGAAGATTCTTTATGACATAGAACGCAACGCCTTGAGCAATTTCCCTTTTCTTTTTCTATAGGCCTGCTGTAAATAAAGCTGGGTCTTTTTAAACTTTAAGGAATTCGTTAATGCCCTATGAAGGGAGTCAGCGGTAATAGAATCTTTCAGGATATAGTTCATAACTCCTGTATTCATCGCTTCATGATAGTTCGAATTTTTAAAAGGGTTATAGGTATATGCTTTGTTTTGCGATGGCCCAATAAAGTTGTAACCGCCAGTTTTAATTCTAGTTTGCCCAAATTATCATCAATTAAAATGTAGTGTGGCTTAAAACGAGCGAGGCGTTCAATGATACTTGCGAGATCAAAGGCAATCTCAGTGATTACCGTGTGGTGCTTAATTTGGCTGAGACTTTCAAATGTTTTAGATAATTCTATAGGGTTATTTCCTACAACTAAGACATTCAACAATTCAGCTTGGTTTGCGCTCGTTTCCATAAACTTAATTACTCAAGTAAAACAATTAGACGGAAAAAAGGATTTATAGATTTACAATTAATTTATTTTCTTTTTGAAAGTGCTCACATTTAATAAAACATAAACATTGAAGTCGATTCTTATTGTTGGAGGTGGTTTGGCCGGGCTGGTGAATGCTAATTATTTGGCTGAAAAGGGCTTATCGGTTACCCTGATCGAAAAAAAAGTCTATCCTTTCCATAGAGTATGTGGAGAGTATATCTCCAATGAAGTAGTTCCTTTTTTAATTTCCCTGGATCTTTTTCCGGAAGAGTTTCATCCACCTTCTATCAAAGAATTTCAGCTAACATCTGTGAATGGTAAAGCTGCGCAGATGCCTTTGGACCTTGGTGGCTTTGGGATAAGCCGTTTTGCATTTGATGATTTTTTATACAAAAAAGCTTTGGCTCGTGGGGTTTCATTCATCTTAAATAAAGGAGTTGAAGACATCAGTTATCAAGACGATCAGTTTCTTGTTAAAACAGAAGGGGAAACATTTACGGTAGATTTAGTTATTGGTTCTTTCGGAAAAAGATCGCGGGTCGATGTGGCACTTAAGCGAGATTTTATTCGAAGTCGCTCCCCTTATGTAGGTGTAAAATATCACATCCGAACCGACCAACCCTCGGATTTAATTTCATTGCATAATTTTAAAGATGGTTACTGTGGGTTGAGCCAGATAGAGGATGGGAAATTTACGCTCTGTTATCTTACCCACAGGAGTAATCTTAAAAAACATGGAACCATTCAGTCGATGGAAGCAGAGGTTTTGTCAAAGAACCCCTATTTAAAATCCGTATTTCAAAATTCGGAATTTTTATATGATAGGCCTGAAGTAATAAATGAGATCACGTTTGCTACAAAGTCACCGTTTGAAAACCACATATTAATGACTGGCGATGCAGCCGGCATGATTACACCGCTATGTGGAAACGGTATGGCGATGGCCATTCATTCGGCAAAAATTCTTAGTGAGTTAGTCGTTGAGTATTCTGCAGGAAAGCTTACCAGAGACCAGCTAGAGATAAGCTACACGAATAAGTGGAAAGCCCAATTTGCTACACGATTGTGGGCAGGCCGCCAGATTCAAAAATTATTTGGTGACGTTTGGACTTCCAACGTAGCTGTAAACATAATTCGAAGATCGAAGCCTATAGCCAGTATGATCATGCGAAATACACATGGGCAGCCTTTTAGAAATCTTACAACTGCAGGATGTGGCTCGTTTCCAGGAAAAACCAAATGAAAAAGCCATTCAAACAAAAGGCCGATAAAAAATTGAGCCACATAGTATTACTGTAATTTGCTTTGGCAGGATTGTACCAGGCGCGCACAAACCAAATCAGAAAAAAAATAACAACGGGCAATAGGGCAATAAAAAATGCTTGTGCAAAACGAATAGAATGATATTGATAAAAATATCCCAAATACCCGAGCGTGATAATTGAGAAAACAGCCATCACAAAGATAAACGTACCCCGCACCCCGAACTTTAAACTAACGGTTTGGTCGCCTCTCGCAGAATCTTCCTCATGTTGATAAATTTGTGTCATGGGGTAAGTGCCTAACAGGAAAAGACTGGATAGAATGGCCGGGATGATAACCCGGTCGTTCCAAAGATTTTCAGGAGTAAAATTATTGATGCCTATATAACTCATTACGAATGTGAAAAACCCTTGAAAAAAAGCGACCGTTAACAATCCACCAACGGGAAACTTTTTTAACCGGATGGAAGGATGGCTGTAAGCTTTAGAGGCCAGCCCATACACAAGAAGCAAACCAGCAAACCAAGGGCTAATCTTAAAAAAAGCGAGCAGCAACGCAAAGAGATCAAGGGCGAGGGCGGTATAGTAAAGACCCTTATTTACAGGTGGAGGATTTTTTAAAACCCCAATGCTCTTTTCGTCTTTATCAAAGTAACTGTTGTAACCATTGCTCGCAGGGTATATTAAAAAATGAATTATCAAAAATGACCAAAGAAGCCGACTCCCATTAAGATTTGGGGAAACACCTAACGCAAAATAATAGACCGGCATCAAAAAAAATGAGAACGGAAAGCGCAGATGAAGCAATATAGACCGCATAAATCTTACAGAAATATTTATTAAAATAACAAATTCAATTTTAGTAAAGCCATATCGACTTGTTTTTTGTTATACTTGGATTGATGAGTTATATCACCTCCATTGGTACGGCTGTTCCACCTTATAAATTTAGTCAGGCTACTTTAGCCGACTTTATGACGCAGGCCATGCTGGCCAATGATGAAGAGGCTCAAAAGCTTAAGGTAATTTTTAGGGCTACGGGTATTGATACGAGGCATTCCGTTCTTAGCGACTACGGTAAGAGTTATGACTTTAGCTTTTATAGTAACACAAATGATTTCGAACCCTTTCCATCGACCAAACGAAGGCTTGACCTGTTTAAGCAAGAGTCCCTGACGTTAAGTCTTGCCTCGATTCAGGCGTGCTTGCAAAAAGTAAAACTATTCGACAAGCAATCAATTACTCATTTAGTGGTGGTAAGCTGTACGGGCATGTATGCGCCAGGTCTTGATATTGACTTAATAAAACATCTTGACCTCTCATCAAATGTTAAGCGCATTTGCATCAACTTTATGGGTTGCTATGCCGCGTTCAATGCTTTGAAGTTGGCGGATTCATTTTGTCAGGTTGATCCACAGGCTAAGGTGCTTGTTGTTTGTACGGAACTTTGCAGCATTCATTTTCAAAAGCAGGCCACCGAGGACAATATGTTGGCCAATGCGCTGTTTGCCGATGGATCTGCAGCCATGTTAGTTCAAGGGCGGCCAGAAAAAGGGCTCAATCTAAAACCAATAAGCTTCTATTGTGATCTTGCCCCTGATGGCGAACAAGATATGGCCTGGACGGTAGGAGATTGGGGATTTGAAATGCGATTATCAGCTTACGTGCCAGCGATTATCCGGCAAGGAATTAAGAAACTAACGAATTCCTTGTTGCAACAGATTTCACATCGGATGTCAGACATAGCTTATTATGCTATTCACCCAGGAGGCAAAAAAATATTGGAAGTAATTGAACAGGAACTGGCATTAACCAAACAACAAAACAAGTCGGCCTATACCATTCTCAAACAGTTCGGCAATATGTCGTCTCCTACTGTATTGTTTGTTTTACAAGATATTTTTGAAGGCCTAACGTCTTCAGATGCAGATAAAAAAATTCTAAGTTTTGCCTTTGGCCCAGGCCTTACTTTGGAGAGCATGATTCTTGAGATTCAACAACATGATTGATCCCATTAACTTCTCGGTACGTTCAACTGGATCGGAAATTATGGATGACCTGGATTGTAATGGCAGTGTGGTAGAGCAAACCTTACGGGAACTTGATTTTATTAATAAGTGGTTAGGAGGCAATGCAGTAACAATACGTGCAGTAAAATCGGTGTGGCGAACCATACCCAAAGATCAACCGATTTATATTGCTGACCTCGGTTGCGGAAGCGGGGAAATGTTGCGCATACTGGCGCAGTTAGCGGTAAAGGAAAACAGAAAGGTAATTCTGAAAGGATTTGATGCCAATCCGCATATTGTAAAGTATGCCACAGATCATTCCAAAGAATTTGATACGATAAGCTTTGAGACTAGCAATGTTTTTTCTGAGGAATTTCACGCTCAAAAATTTGATTTAATTCTTTCCACCTTATTCATCCATCACTTTAGTGACACAGAAGTAGAAAAATTGCTTTCCCATTTTGTAAAGCAGGCTCGTATAGCAATAATAATTAATGATATTCACAGACACCCGCTTGCCTATCATTCCATTAAGCTTCTTACCCGATTTTTCTCTCGTTCCGATATGGTTCGGTTTGATGCGCCCCTATCCGTCTTAAGGTCATTTAGAGAAAGAGACTTTGTTTCCATTCTTGATAAAGCCGGCATTATATCTTATTCACTTACGTGGAAATGGGCCTTTCGGTGGCAATTGATAATCCGCAGCAAGGCTTTGTAAACTCTGGCACAATTTTTACTAATTTGGCAGTGGGATCGAAGATCCCGATTTGTTAAACCCAATCTGTTATGAAAAACAACTTGATTTTTGCTGCTGTAATTACACTTGTGCTATCAGCCTGTGGTTCGAGCCCCTTTGGACAGAAAGTAAAAGAACCGTTTCGCGGCAACGCCTACGAGTCGAATAATCGATTCTTTAGAGCTACCGGAAAAGGAGAGAGTTCGCAGGATAATATTGCCCGCGGCAAAGCTGATATTGAAGCTAAAGCGCAACTGGCTGGCCAGGTAAATACAACCATGAAGCAAGTAGCCGATCAATACCTAGGCCAAACTGAAAATGCAAATGCGGCTGATGTTGCAGATAAATTTCAAAGTCTTGTTAGACAAGTGATGAATACCAACATGGCTGACTTGCGAAAAATTGGGGAGCAAAAATATTTCAACAAGAAGGAAGATAAGTACACGGTTTTTATGGCTTACGAAATAAAGAAAAATGCCATGTTTCGATTTATGAAAAAGCAGGCTAAAACCGATAAAACGATTGACGAACGCCAGATGGATATCATTAACAAAATTCTGGATGAGCAGATTACACAATCAGAAGAGGAAGGCGATAACTAAATCTTTTCTCAAATGAAAAACGAGGCTGTCCTACTGTTAATTTTAGGGCAGCCTTTTATTTTCCTTCCACCATTCGCTCAGCGGTTTCTGCGATTTTTAACTGGTTGATAAATTCCTCAACCTCACCGTTCATTACTGCTGGTAAATTATGTTGCGTGTATCCAATGCGATGATCCGTTACTCTGCTTTGTGGATAATTATAGGTTCTGATTTTTTCTGAACGATCACCACTACGCACCTGGCTTTTGCGGGAAGCACCCGTCTCAGCCTGCTTTCTCTCCACTTCACGTTCATAAAGTTTTGCGCGAAGCATTACCAACGCGCGGGCTCGATTTCCGTGTTGTGAACGTTCTACCTGACACGTGATTACAATGCCAGTCGGTTTGTGGGTCATTTGCACTTTAGTCTCCACTTTGTTTACGTTCTGCCCACCAGCCCCGCCCGACCGCGAAGTGATTACTTCGATATCGGCAGGATTGATTTCTACATCCACCTCTTCTGCCTCGGGTAGCACCACTACAGAGGCAGCTGAAGTATGAACCCGGCCTTGCGTCTCTGTCTCCGGAACTCGTTGCACCCGGTGCACGCCTGACTCATATTTAAAAATTCCATAGGCACCTTCACCTTCAACACTGCTGATCACTTCTTTATAGCCGCCTGCGGTACCTTCAGTAATATCAAGCACAGACATTTTCAACCCTCTTCTATCGCAAAATCGCTGGTACATGCGCCATAGGTCACCCGCAAAAATTGCCGCCTCATCCCCACCTGTACCTGCCCGGATTTCCAAAATACAATTCTTATCATCATTCGGATCTTTAGGCATCAACATTTCCTTTAGCTCCGCCTCAAGCGTTTCGTTTTTTGGCTGCAACTCCTCCAATTCCATTTTAGCCAACTCCCGCATCTCCGGATCTTTCTCTTTTTGAAGTATCGCTTTGGCGTGTTCTAAACCATCCAATATTGCCTGATACTGGTTATACTTAATAACCACCTTTCAAGATCCTTGTATTCCTTATTAAGTAGCGCGAATTTCTTTGGGTCCTTCATCGTTTCCGATTGCACCAAAAGCTGACCCACTTCCTCAAAACGGTTCTTTATTTCCAATAACTTTTCGATCATAATTTAAAAGAAGGCTGCAAAGTTAATAAAATCACTGGCTTAAGCGGATTTTCATGCCCACACTAAACTGTTTACTTTCTACATTTACGATACCGATTTATTATTATGAAATTCTTACTATTCGCCTTGTCGTTTTTATTCATTGCTTGCACCGGTTCTCTGACTTCCGATCAGCGGAAAAAGATAAAAGAAAACATGGAGCAAGGTGAAATAAAAAAGGTAACGGACGTCCAGATAACAGAAGCTGCTTTTGATTATGGTCGTAAAATTGCCACAGAGATACTTGCTTATGACAGAGCGTTTACCAACCTGCCGCTACAAGATTCGCTAAGTCAGCTTTACGGGGTAGAACTTGTTTCCATTCACGAAAGTAACAAATCCTTACGGGCAGTGGAGAAACAACTATTGGAAGCCTACACGGCACAAGGCTCTAACATAGACAATGTTCAAAAAATGGGATCCGACTCATTGCTTTATACGAAACCGTTAATGCGCGAACATCCGGATGGCTCCACCGAGTTTACCAAAGCAATTGGTATCCGAATGACCAGAAAACAAATAATACTTAGTATTAAGGAATGAAGCCCTGGCAGATCTGGGTAGACACAGGGGGAACCTTTACGGATTGTATTGCCCACACGCCCCACGGTGACATCAGGAGATTAAAGGTACTTAGCAGTGGAACCTTGAAAGGTTTAGTTGTTGAACAAAAATCATCCCGGCAATTAAAAGTTCAACTTCACTGGCCGGTGACAAAGGATATTTTTGAGGATTTTGCAATCACTTTTTTTGACACTAAAAAAACTTCGGCCCGAATTGATAAGGTGACATTGGAAGAATCAATTATTCATTTGTCTGCATCGCTCAAACACAAAATCAAAGCAGGCACAACTTTCGAAATTTCTTCTCGTGAAGAAGTTCCTGTATTTGCAACCCGGCTACTTACCGAAACCAGCTTTAAAAAAAAATTTCCAAAAATTGAATTGAAGTTGGGCTCCACCCGAGGGACTAACGCCTTGCTCGAGCGTAAGGGAGCGCCCACTGTATTAATTATTACTAAGGGATTTAAAGATCTCTTGTTGATAGGAACTCAACAACGGCCAGATCTATTTGCACTTAATATTGTACGGCCTCGACCACTTTATGATTCAGTTATTGAAGTTGATGAACGGATAGAGACAAAGGGTAAGGTTCTTAAAGCGCTCACTAAAAAAACTTTACAAAAAGTACTCAAAGAAGTTAGAAAGTCAAAGTGTAATTCCATTGCTATAGCGCTTCTCAATAGTTTTGAAAATCCCAGCCATGAAAAATTAATAAAGGAGAGTCTCATTAATTGGGGATATAATTTTATCACCGCTTCTCATGAAATTTCTAGGCAGATAAAAATTTTGCCAAGAGCCGAAACAACGGTTGCTAATGCTTATCTCGCTCCGATTATCCGCACCTATGTTGCTAATATACAGTCGGGCTTATCGCAGGCTAAACTAAAGTTAATGACGAGTGCTGGCGGACTCGTAGATGCCGCAAATTTTTTTCCCAAAAGACAGTTTATTAAGTGGCCCCGCGGGAGGTGTGGCAGGAGCAGTCACCTCGGCCCAACTTTCTGGAATAAACAGAATCATCACTTTCGATATGGGCGGCACAAGTACCGATGTGTCGCTTTATAACAATCAATATTCGTATCGATACGAATCCAAAGTCGGTGACATAAGGATTCTTTCACCCTCTCTCGACATTGAAACCATAGCTGCCGGAGGCGGATCGATTTGTGATTTTGATGGTTATAAATTACTTGTTGGCCCCCACAGCGCGGGCGCATCACCTGGCCCCGCTTGTTATGGGAGTGGTGGGCCACTCACTATTACGGATGTCAACCTTCTACTAGGTCGGGCCGATGCTGTTTTTTTTTCTATCCCGCTTTATAAAGACAAATCGGAAGCTGCATTAAATCTGGTTATTGAAAAGATTAAGTCCGCAACGGGGAGACGACCAACAAAAGAAATTTTGTTGCAATCGTTCATTCAAATAGCCAATGAAAAAATGGCTGAAGCTATTCGGAAGGTTTCTGTTCAACAAGGGCATGATCCTGCTGACTATACTTTACTAAGTTTTGGTGGTGCTGCCGGTCAACATGGCTGCTCGCTGGCGGAGTTGTTGAATATGAAAAAAATTCTGATACCCTATGATGCCGGTTTACTCAGCGCCTATGGTATTGGGCATGCACAAATAGAACACTTTGAAGAAAGGTTACTGCTGCAAGATTTAACTGCGACTGAAAAATCCCTTGAAAAGAATTTTCAAAAACTCTATCGCAGCGGTTTGGCAAAACTCAAAAAAGATGGGTTTAAGGAAGGAGAGATAGCGACATCAAAGAGACTTGTCTTTTTACGATTTAAGGGACAAGAGAGTAGCCTGGAAGCTAACTTCAGAAAAGGACAATCCGTAAAATCAGAATTTAAAGTAAAGTATAAATCAATTTATGGGCATTGGTTATCAGATCGGGAAATTGAAGTGGAGTCCATCCGACTAGTGTTAACAGTAAAGCAAGCCAAACCTATAAATAGAAGAAGTAAAGCAAATTTGCATATACCTCCAAGCTTGAAGCAGGCAAAAATATTTGAAGCCGGAGGTTGGAAGCAAATAAAAGTTTATCGTTGGGAAAATTTGATTTTCGGTGCGGTTGTTAAAGGGCCCGCGTTGCTCGTAAGTAATAACTCAACTACGGTGGTGGATCGTTACTGGACTTTCCGTTTGGATAAGAACAACAATGGCATTCTTGATAGCACGGCCAGAGTTAAAACAATAGCTCCTCATTCGCGGGAAGCTTTGCTCGAATTATTTAGTAATCGCTTTACAGCAGTTGCGCAAGAGATGGGTGCGCTGTTACAACGCACTTCTTTTTCAGTTAATGTAAAAGAACGATTGGATTTTTCGTGTGCGATGATGGATGCGGAAGGCTATCTGGTTGTTAATGCACCACACATCCCGGTTCATTTGGGAAGTATGGGGGTATGTGTGCGTGAGGTTAGTAAGGTATTGAAGATGCGAGCGGGGGATGTTGTGATAACGAACCATCCCGCTTTTGGTGGATCGCATTTACCTGATGTTACTCTAATAAAACCTGTTTTTTGGAAGAAGAAATTGATAGGCTATGTAGCCACGCGAGCACATCATGCTGAAATAGGTGGGATAAAGCCAGGATCCATGCCCGCTAATGCTAAAGCCTTAGAGGAAGAAGGAGTAATAATCACTCCAACGTTGCTCGTTGATCGAGGCAATGTAAGATGGGATAAAGTTCGAAAGATCCTGACCTCAGGAAAATACCCGACACGGTTAATTGAAGAAAATCTTGCCGATTTAAATGGGGCGCTTGCGGCTGTAAATCTGGGAGAGGAAGCCTTACAATCACTTTGTTTTCAGTATGGCGCTTCTGAAGTTTCGTTTTATATGAAAGAACTTCGTAGTTATGCGGCAACTCTCCTTCAGAAGAAATTGGCTTCCGTAAAGGTAAATCGTACTTCGCCAAAGAGCAACTCGATGATGGCTCACCGTTTAGCGTAAAGTTTACAATAAAGAGAGATGGACGATTAGGAATTGATTTTTCTGGATCAGCCTCAGTTCATGCAGGGAATCTGAATGCCACGAAAGCCATTGTTCAAAGTGTAATTCTATATGTACTTCGCTTATGGGTAAATCAACCTATTGCTATGAATGAAGGGTTAATGTCGCCTGTGGATATTAAACTGCCACTGGGCTTGCTCAATCCAGATTTTAGTGGGAAAACTTTACCAGCCGTTGTAGGCGGCAACACAGAAATAAGTCAACGCTTGACGGAAACGCTGTTAAAAGCATTAGGCCTTGTAGCTTGTAGCCAGGGAACCATGAACAATTTTCTTTTTGGAAACCAACGTTTTGGATTTTATGAAACCATTTGTGGTGGAACTGGGGCTGGGCCGTGATTTGATGGCACGGATGCCATCCATTCGCATATGACTAATACCCGTATTACCGATCCTGAAATTCTGGAGCTTCGGTATCCCGTTCGATTAGAACGGTTTGAGATTAGAAAAAATTCTGGTGGTGAAGGGAAATGGCAGGGAGGAAATGGTGTTGTTCGTGAAATTACCTTTAAGGAAAAAGTGGAGGTAAATATTTTATCCCAGCATCGCATCGAAAAACCCTATGGTCTTAGGGGCGGTTCATCAGGAAAGGCAGGTAAACAAAAACTGATAAATCAAAAAAAGATTATTCAATTGAAGGGAATGGATAGTGTAGTGGCTGAGAAAGGCGATCGAATAATTATTGAAACCCCAGGGGGCGGAGGCTATAAAAAAAAGAGCTCCTAAAAAATAGGAGCTCTAAGTTTATACGTATCGCTAACTTATTTATTGGCGGCTTCCGGCTTAGGAGTAACGCCAAGCTTCTTCAATACCAGATTTGAGATGTTATACTTTTCATCAGAATAAAGCAAAATATCTTCACCGTTGCTCATAGACTGCGGATTGATGATGAACGTATACGCATTTTCTTTAGCAACATCTTCAATGGCTTTTCCAACTTTTTTAAAAACCGGATCCATCAAGGCACTTTGCTTGTTGCGCAACGATGTCTCAGCATCTTGTTGAAATTTTTGGATACCATCTTGCATACCCTGCAATTCCCTTTCTTTATCCGCGCGAATGGCATCGGGTGTTGTTGCTGGCATACCTTGGTATGCTTTGTATTTGGCTTCCAATTCCTGGCTCTTAGCCTTTAATTGATTCTCTAGTTGCGTTCCGTGAGTTTTCAACTCATTTTCGATTTGCTTGGTTTCAGGCAATTGACTGAAAATATATTGCCAATCGGCATAGCCCAATTTTTGGGATTCCTGAGCCTGAGTTGTTAATGCAACGGCACAAAACAGAAGTAAAAAAAGTGTTCTCATTTTTAGTTTATTTATTTGACTTTATCATTGGGGTCTCCTAACCCGAGTTCTTCTAATACAAAATCGGTGTAATCATGACGAGGGTCTGTGTACACCATCACCAACTCACCGGATTTATCAAAAAGGATGGCCAGTCGATTTGCTTTACAAACTTTCTCAACGGCATCAAATACTCTATCCTGCAAAGGTTTAATCAATTCTTGTTTTTTCAAAAAAAATAACCCACCAAAACCAAATACCTTTTTTTGATAGTCCTTCAACTCTACTTCCTTCTTGTTGATCTCACCCTGTCGTTCTTCCTTCATTTCTTCGGTTAGCAACACTTGCTCGGCCTGATAAACTCTATAGAGTTCGTCTACCTTTCTCTGCATGTCTTCAATTTCCTTTTGCCAGGCTGCTGAAAGCTGATCTATTTCTCCTTGCGCCTTACTGTATTCGGGCATTTTACTTAACACAAATTCTGAGTCGAAGTATCCGAACTTCTGAGCATTAACAAAACTCAGGCCGAAAAACAGAAAACATGCTATGAACAACAAAAATCGCATTTTTTATCTTAACTGCTGGCCAATGGTAAAATGAAACTGTGAACCGCTAATGTTCTGTGCGCCTGGTAATTGATCAAATCCATAAGCCCAGTTTAATCCGATAAGACCAAAGGCTGGCATAAATATTCTGGCGCCAACACCTGCCGCTTTATAAAGATTAAACGGATTAAAGTCTTGGTAATTGTTCCAATTGTTTCCGGCCTCTGTAAACACAAATCCATAAATAGTGGCAGTTTGGCCAGTAACAACCGGATAGCGTAACTCTAAGCCGAATTTATTATAGACAATTCCGCCTTCAATTTGATCCCCCGTGGATCCTCCTTGTCTGGCATAATTAGGCGGGGTTATTAACCGGTTTGCATAGCCGCGCTGGCCAATAATATCCTGGCCTAAGACAAATGAGTTGAATCCGCCTGCCAATCCATCGCCACCCATTACAAATCGTTGAAAGGGCCCTACGCCAAGATCTTTACTATAAGCTCCGATATAACCGAAATGAGCTTTTGTTTCCAAGACGAGACTGCGACCATCCGGCTTATCACTTCCTATTAATTTAATATAGAATTTTGCATCCAACATCCATTTGTAAAGCTCCGTCCAGGCATACTCTTGGTCCGGGTCATCATAATAAGAAGGATCTCTCCACTGAGAATAGGGAGGTGTTAAACTAAGCGCGAGTGATATGGTAGACCCTGTTGTAGGGTACATAGGATTGTCAATACTGTTACGAGACAATGTAGTGGTTAACATTATCTCGTTGGTAATACTTTGCGTTGGTAATATCGTAGAGTTAAAGTAGTTGCTATACTTATATTTTAGGAATGAAAGTGAATTCATTAAAGAGAAATAATTGTCAGGCCATTCTAATCTTTTTCCTAACCCAATGGTAATACCCGACTGCTTTAGGGAGCGATCATCGGTGAATTCGCCTTGAGAATTGGGATATCGCGAAATGGAATTATTTAAACTGACTGTAAGAGAATTAGGCTTTCTGCCACCTAACCAGGGCTCAGTAAAAGAAAGACTATAACTTTGGAAAGAGCGTCCGTTGGCCTGAAGGCGTAATGATAGTCTTTGTCCGTCTCCGGTTGGCAACGGTTTCCATTTGTCGAGATGAGGTACGTTACGAACCGAAAAATTGTTGAACGTAAGACCTACCGTACCCACAAACCCATAGTAACCACCCCAACCACCAGATAACTCGATTTGATCACTGGATTGTTCTTCGAGCTTCCATTCAATATCCACCGTACCATCTGTAATGTTTGGTCTCACGTCCTGATCAATTTTCTGGGGATTAAAATATCCCATCTGCGAAAGCTGTTGTTGCGTTCGAATCAAATCTGATCTACGAAATTTCTGCCCAGGAATCGTGCTAAGTTCTCTTCGAATAACGTGATCGTTAGTACGCTCGTTTCCACTAAAGGTAACTTCGTCAATAGTGGCCTGGTCGCCTTCGAAAATTCGCATCTCCACATCAATGGAGTCGCCCACAACGGCAACTTCAACCGGTGTTACTCTGAAAAACAGATAGCCATCATCCATATAAAGGCCACTGATGTCCGCTCCTTTTGGGTTAAAGGTTGTTTTTTTAAGGATTAACTCGTTGTTGTAAACATCGCCCTTGCTGATGTCCAAAATTTTATTGAGGATGTTGGCGGAATGGATGTAGTTACCCACCCAGGTTATATTTCGGAAGTAATATTTTCTTCCCTCGTACACATTGAGGTTTACATCAACGTTTGTTTTATCAAATGCATAAATCGTATCGGAAAGAACTTCTGCATCCCGGTAGCCCAGAGAATTATAATAGTCGATAAGTTTTAATTTATCTTCTTCAAAATCTGAGCGAATAAACTTCGAGCCAGCAAATACATTCAGTTTAATATTTCTGTTAATAAATTCTTTAACATCCAGTCCCGTAACATTTCTGCTTGAATCCAAAGCAGGTTTAATCTTGCTTGGCTTAAACATGAGTAATTCCTGAATCAAGGTTCTATGAATAGAAATGCGTGGGCGTTCGTGAGTCTTTTTCAACTTTGCCTTTAACTTCGCATCCGCCACAGCGCTGTTTCCATCAATGAGAACAGCATTGATTTTCACTTTTGATTTCAAGTCAACATCAATCCTCAAACGAACGCCACCCCGATTCAACGAATCGGCCTCGGGAATTACCTTAACCACAGTATTGAGAAACCCTTTTTTTACAAAATGCTTCTTTACGGATAGTTCGGCATTACGAATAGTGGCATCGTTAACAATTTTTCCTTTGATCAATTTCATATCATCCTTCAAGGATGTTTGGCTTCCTTTACTAATGCCTACAAAATAGAAATCGTTAAGGCGAGGGCGCTCGGTTAATTCGATTGACAAATAGACATTCGTGCCTTCAATCTTTTGAACGGAGATTACAACATCTCCAACCAAACCGTGTTTCCATAGTTTTCGAATAGCACCGGAGATGCCATCGCCTGGTATTTTTATTTCATCACCAATTCTTAAGCCGGTAAGCGAAAGCATGGCGGTTTTATCAAGAACATTTAATCCGCTCACTTCAATACCCGCAATGATATAGGTTTGAGGAGCCGCGTAGTTCAGTGTAGGTTCATTGGCAGGTTGGCTTTGCGAGCGGCTATTCCTGAATTGTCCCAAAAGTTCATTCCCTACAATCAGGAAGATCAAAAAAAGTAATATTTTCTTCATTAATTTCTTATGCCGTTGTATTCAGAATCTTTCCAAATCTGCGCTCGCGTTTTTGATAAGCACAAATAGCTTCATACAAATTTTCCTTCCGAAAGTCAGGCCATAAAGTTGGCGTGATGAATATTTCCGTATAGGCAATTTGCCAAAGCAAGAAATTGCTAACCCGTAATTCGCCACTGGTTCTGATCAGGAGCTCGGGATCGGGAATTCCTGCTGTTTTTAAATGTTCTGAAAAATAATGTTCATCGATTTCTTCTGGCTGTATCAGTCCTTTTTTTGTCTCCTCTGCCAGTCTTTTAGCAGCCTCTACAATCTCCCATCTCCCACTATAATTCAAGGCCAGTTGCATAGTAAGACCTGTATTGTTTTTAGTTGCGTCAATGGCCTTTGCAAGATTATTCTGACACGCTTTAGGCAGGTGACTTACATCACCGATTGTTTTTAATCTCACATGGTTTTCATGTAAAGAATTAATTTCCTTCTGAAGCGTGTTAACCAGTAATTCCATTAACGCATCCACCTCTTCCTTCGGTCGGCCCCAGTTTTCTGTACTAAAGGCATAAAGTGTTAAATATTTTATGCCTAGTTCTCCACATCCCTCTGTCACATCCTTTACCGCTTGTATGGCATTTCGATGACCAAAAATCCGGGCAGCGCCTTTGTTTTTTGCCCAACGCCCATTACCGTCCATAATAACGGCTATGTGCTGAGGCAAATTATTGAAGTCTATGTTTTCTTTAAATGAAGCCACAAGGCGGCAAAATTAGCCTTTTTTTCATTACTTCTTCATTAATCAGATCAACAAAGCAGAACTATCTTACAGATTAACAAGATGATTACGGGCTCAAAAAAGTTGATTTCGACCCATTAAAACTTTTACCGATACGGGCTGCTGGGGCAAGGGATATCGTATAGTGTATAAGTGAAGGTTATTCCTGTGAAAAAATAGTTATCGTAGTCGAATGCGTTTCCATATTGATAATTCTTAAAAGAAGGATCCCCATCGCCAATATTATCCAGATAATCAACGAAGGTTTTGCGAATTCCTATTTCGAAGGCGATGTAGTATTTGGGGTTAAGCACATACTTCATTCCGATCCCAAAAGGAATGCTCATTTGCACATTGCTATACTCACTGTTTTTATTTTGAATACCTGAAATTCCGAATAAGCCAGCCCCGGCAAACGCATAGGGCGTAAATCGAAGGTTGCGCTTGGGGTCACGCCAGTCTAAAAAATGATATTCGAAACTGACTCCAGCTTCTAGTAAGAATAAATTGAATGAAGCTGCCCGCGTGGCCGCAAAAGCATCTATGGGCTTTCGCTGATCGGTAGCTCCGATTTTACCGGCTGTTATCGAGCTACGTAAACTTATTACCCGATTGATGTTGGACCGATAAAAAACTGTGCCTGCAGGTTTTGAAGAAGAAAAATTATAGGTACGCACGAGATCTCCGGTGTAGTTAAATGTACCTAATCCAAAGCCAACTTCTGAACTTTGACGAATCAGCTCCTGTGCCTGTGCGCATCCAATTGTAACCAACAGAATGGTGGTTAGTTTAAATACGCGAATACGGCAATTGAACTTCAACAGTTATCTGAATTTTGCCTTATGAAAAGTAGCGCCCAAAATATAGGTAAGGCGAATTGATGTTACCATGTATATATCCCGATCACTTTTTGATCCTCTTACGTTATCAGGGTACTCGCTGCCATAACCATTAATAGTTGAATAGGTTTGACCATTTCTTGCTGTATAACTCTGTAAGGGAGGAAGTTCGTTAGCGGGTAATTCGTTACTGCGATATGACATGGCCCGAGCCAGGTTATTGGTTTCAAAAACGCCTAAATCAACATAGTTTTGACTAACATCATCTAGATAATCAGTGAAGGTGTAGCGAAATCCAATGTCGGCCCAAAGATCCATAACCTCATTTAATCTAAATCTAGCCCCTAAACCAAAAGGAATAGCTACTTGTATCTTACTATAAGCCTTAATTCCAAAATTAACATCGGTGGGTTCCAGCGTAGAATATTGCCCTTCGGTGCCCAATGGACGAAGATCTACCCATTCCCCTTCCGAGACACCGGTCGCCTCTCCATTTAGACCCGCAGCTGGGGCTTGCGCCTGTGGATTATGAAGAAATCCAGCTACACCAATATAAGCGTAGGGAGTCCACTTTACCCGACTGATGTAGGTTGCGTCATTTTCAAATAAGTCAAAATAAGCCGTCACAGAGAGTTCCTTTATCCGGTTTCGGAAAGATGCATTTCGTTGATAACGAAACTTACCATTCTCCTGGTCTGCGAGGTCAGCAGATTCTGTATCAGATCCTTTTAAGGTGCCATACATAAACTGTGCTTGTAGCGAATAGCGAGGTCCGAATCGATGGGTAAGCGAAAGCCCAAACGCTGGCCTCGTGAACGAAATATCGGAGCTTAGTGCACTTGGCTTTGGGGCAATGTCGCCATAGTAGTTTAAGGCACTAACATTAAACCCAATAGCATTATAAATTTTGTTCTTACCAAACCCTGCTTTTCTGCCCCGATAGCTGGAAATTCTCTTTATTATTCTTTTTGATTGATTTTCTATTGAACTGAGCATAGGTTTCGCTTGAGGACCCCAGCAATAGGAATAAACAAAGAATGCCAAAAAATAATTTTCTCATGAATGGAGATTTTGCCAATCACAAACTTATGAAAATACCTGAGAAAATTGGAATTCTAATTGCGAATGTCGAGGCCCCAATTGAGCTTTTGGCGAAGGGTATTAAAATAATGATGACCGGAGAGTTGTACTAGTTTTGTACAGAATTTCTCTTTTTTGATCTTAAGTTTTACTGTGTCATCAATAGTTTCAAATCGCGAATCCAACGAGACCAGATACTTTTTTACTCCGGCCTTCAATTTCGAAAGTAATTTCTGATTTATCGGAAATAACAATTGGGCGAGTACCCAGGTTATGCGGGCTAACCGCAGTAATGATAAAACTTTCAGATTTTGGGTAAACCAGTGGCCCTCCACAGCTCAGTGAGTAGCCGGTTGAACCCGTGGGTGTTGAGACGATGATCCCGTCCGACCAAAAGGAATTCAATAATTCTCCATCAACATAAACATGAACTGTAATCATAGAGGAAGTGTCCTTCTTCATGATGGTGAAGTCATTCAACGCAAAGTTCAAGGGATCAAACAGTTTTGTTGAAGAATTCAACCGGAGCATAGTTCGGCTTTCGACTTTATAGGCACCTGTAAAAAGCGCTTCGAGCGCAACCTCGATATCATCGCGACTGGTTATGGCGAGAAACCCAAGGCGGCCGGTGTTTATGCCAAGGATTGGAACTTCTGTTTTTCCAATATAGGTGACCGACTCAAGCATGGTACCATCACCACCCAGGGAAAAGAAAAAATCCAAGCTTCGTAAATTATCTCCGAGCTCAAAAGTTTTGTACTTGATTTCCGCCAGCAGGGGAGATTTAATTTGTTTGATAAATTTAGAAGACAGCCAGATATCCGCTTTGCGATCGACTAACTGTTTTAAAATCCTCTCAATAAGGGGTGATGTTTTTGCCTGTGAGTCTCTACCATGTATGCCGATGCGCATGCTCTTATCGGTTAAATATCAAGGTATCGAAGTAGCATATCAATTTTCTCTTTTTCACCCGAGAGTTCCTTTGTTTCCTGGTATCTTCCGATAACCCGATAGCCAAAGCGTTCGAGTGTAGCAACAATTCTATTGAGCTCAAGCTGATTAATTTTTAAAGTCAGTTTAATTTTACCCTTATCCATGGGGTCTTCAACCATTAAACTACTAATCACCTTTGCATTATTCTCTTCTACATATCGGCTGATTTCGGCCAGCGAGTAATCAATCAAATCCATGGAAAGAACAATAATGCCTCCTTGCATTTGAACAGAAGCGGTTTGGGCAAAAGAAACCATTACATCTTGAACCGTTATTACTCCGGTATATTTTTGATCTTCGTTAAGGACGGCTACTATCTGGAGTTTACTATCCCCAGCTACTTTTAGGATGTCGTAAAAATGAGAATCAAGCTGGACGAAACACTGTTTACCGACTAATTCAAAATCAGCTAAAGTCCTGTCGATATCATTTGATTCCAGTATGATTTCTTCAGAAATAAAACCCAACAAGTTTCCTTCGTCCACAACAGGCAAATGCAGGCATCGGAACTCTTCCATCCACACAATGGCTTTGTGGGCATCATCGGTTATTTTAAGAGGCGGGATCATGTGATTGATCAATTCTTCGGCAAGCATTTTTAGTTATGATTTTCGTGTTAAAAAATCCCCCACTATTTCGTTGAATTTTTGCGGATGTTCCATCATGGGCGCATGGCAACATTTATCAATAAATTTTAACTCTGAGTTTGGTATCAATCGGTTAAACTCGTGCCCAACCATAGGCGGTGTTATCGTATCGTTTAAACCCCACACTAACAAGGTAGGGGCCTTTATATCAGCCAACTCAAGCGCGAGATTATTTCGTTGAGCTGATTTGGCAATGGCCACAATGCGCATGCATTTAGGAATACTGCGTGTTGTTTCGAAAACTTCATCTATCAATTCTTTGGAAGCCACTTTTGGATCGTAAAACGTGTAAGCGACTCGTTCCTGAATATAGTCATAACTTCCTCTGCGCGGATAGGATCCTCCCATCGAGTTTTCAAAAAGACCGGAGCTTCCGGTGAGCACTAGTTTTGACACCTTTTCGGGATTGGCTAATGTGTAAAGAATGCCTACATGGCCCCCTAGCGAATTGCCAATGATGATCATATTTTCTAACTTTTTTGTCGCGACAAAACTTTCTACAAACTCGCGCAAACCAGGTAACCCCGCTTCTTTAATTGGCATTTCATAAATAGGGAGCATCGGAATAATCACTCTGAAATGTTTCGAGTAATGATTCACTACACCCTCCCAATTACTGAGCGCCCCAAAAAGACCATGGAGCAATATCAAGACCGGGCCTTGTCCTTCATCAACAAACTTAAAATCACCTTCTTCTTTTACCAGTAAGGACATAGGCTCCTATTTTGGGATAAGTAACTAAAAAAAACCGAACCTTAGAACTGTGCGAAAGTTTCCTTGAAAAATGGTAAGAAATCTCCAAAAAGGAAGCAATTGTTGGCGCAACATGTGCCACAATCGGATAAAGCTTAGAATCACTTACCCAGCTTTCTGGTAATGAAATTTTAAATGAATCGATAAGCCAAAGAATTATGCTGAGGGAAAAAGCATATTTCAACAAACCAAGAACGGCTCCTGCGGCTGCATCCATTTTTCCAAGAAATGTTTTGTCCATCGAGTTTTTAATTCTTCCGCCAATGAAAGTCACAGCTACAACAACTATAAGAAATATTAATAGGAAGGAAATGTAGGAAGCACAGCCGTATCGGCATTAAATTTTTGAGCAAGGTAGTCAACCCCCCAGCTCATTAGTTTAAAGCCTGCAAATACACCCAATACGAGTGCAAACAAAAAAAACAGTTCTAGCAAGAACCCCCGCTTATATCCTAAAATGGTGCCGACTACAAGGATAATTGCGATAACAATATCGAACTTACTCAAGACGCCAGAAGTTTTTTTACGAGATCAGAAATCAATTTGCCATCGGCTTTACCAGCCAATTGTTTGGTGGCCACACCCATCACCTTGCCCATCTCCTGTGGCGATTTGGCGCCAACCTGGTCGATAATTTTTTTTAACTCGGCTGTAATCGCCTCTTCAGATAATTGTTTGGGAAGGTAACGACTGATTACTTCTAATTCGAGCAGCTCTTTTTTTGCCAGTTCATCGCGACCTTCTTTTTGAAAAATGTCAGCGGATTCTTTTCGCTGCTTAGCGGCTTTCATTAGTAATTTATTTTCAACATCCTGACTTATTTCTCCACTGCCGCCTTTTTCAGTTTCGGCCAACAGAATCAAAGACTTCACAGACCGCAGTGCCATTAACTCTTCTTTATTCTTTGCCAGCATGGCTGTTTTAATATCACTATCAATTTGTTGTTTGAGGCTCATGGATATAATACGGTTAATTAACTTTGGAGTAAAATTAACTCTACTTTTAGTGAGATAAAAATCTGGATAAAATGACACGCTTATCAGTCAACATAAATAAAATTGCTACACTGCGTAATGCGCGGGGCGGCAACAACCCCGATGTTATTAAAACGGCCCTTGATTGTGAACGTTTTGGTGCCGAAGGAATAACCGTGCACCCCAGACCCGATGAACGTCATATTCGCTATGCGGATGTAATTGAGCTAAAGAAAGTGGTCGCAACAGAATTTAACATCGAGGGTTACCCGGATGAGCGTTACCTGAAATTAATTCGTGAAACGAAACCGGCACAAGCCACTCTAGTGCCTGATGGTCCTGATGCCATAACATCTAACGCAGGATGGGATACGGTGAAGAATAAAAATTTCTAACGGAAGTTGTTTCTGAAATGAAGTTAATGGGGGTTCGGGTTTCGGTATTTGTTGATCTGTCTACAAAAATGGTGGAGGGGGCCAAAGAGATTGGTTCCGATCGCATTGAGCTCTATACGGAACCGTATGCAGCACACTTTCATAAAAACAAAGAAGCGGCTGTAAAACCTTATGTGGAGGCCTCGCAATTGGCTTATTCGCTAAAGTTGGGTGTCAATGCCGGCCATGACCTTGATCTCCAAAACTTGAAATTTCTGAAGCAATCTCTCATCCACTTAGACGAAGTTTCAATTGGCCATGCGCTAATTTGTGATGCGCTTTATTTTGGATTAGAGAATACGATTCAACTTTATTTACGACAGTTGAAGTAATCAAACTAACCACAGAGAACACAAAGAACAATTTGAATCTTTGTGCTTCTCTGCGAACTCTGTGGTAAGTATTAATATCTCCAGCTTTTTACATCGGCCCCTTTAGGCGCGCTTTCTTGTATGCGTTTTAAGATTCTTGGTAAGTACATGGTGTTGTAACGTAACCGCGAAACATAATTCGGATTTTCCTGATCACCATTCCAGCAATGTTCGGCACGATCGCCATAATCAACCTCGCCTTTGTAAAAAGGAGTTTGTGTTTTCTTTAAAAAGTTCTCCATCAGATAAACAGCGTTGTTCAAATAGTAATTATCCATATCACCACAATAAATATGAATTTTGCCCTCGAGTTTCGGTCCTAAGGTTTTCCAATCGCGCTCCAAAATGTATCGCAAGTCGAAATTCTCTTTCCAATAGTCAGCAACACTTTTATCGATCTCACCGGTTTCTTTATTAAAAATCCTTTTAGGATAGCCATCCTCGCCTTGTGGAGAATAGACAGCCTCCCAAATATCCCACTGTTGTCCGCTTCGGGTTTTAGTGCCCAGCGCTAATTCATAATAATTGGATTCCTGCATGGTGTTTTGAATCTGACCCAGATAATCGCGGTGGGCCGGACGGGGAAGTTTTTTGAAATCGCTGTCATACCAATATGCGTTCTTGTCCTTATAGATATCAACTAAGCAAAATGAGCGAAAGTCAATTGGATCGGGGCAGGCAGCAAAGCATCCATTAAAGTCATCGGGATAAAACATTTGAACAGCCAATGCTTCCCAACCACCCGTTGAACCACCATAAGTAAAGCGTGCCCAGCCTTCGCCAATGCCGCGAAACTGTTTTTCGATTTCTGGCACAAGCTCTTTCATAATGGCATCCCCATAAGGGCCCAGGTTTGCTGAGTTTACCGCATACGAATCATCATAATATGGGTTTGCGTGTTGAATCTCGATAACTAAAAAACGAGGAAAGTTTTTGCCGCTCCATTGTTTGTAAAAATTATAAGCTTCTTGCTTTTGAAACTTGTTGTATCCATAAATTCCAAATCGTGCAGCATAATCGGTAGTATCCATATCAGCAGGTGGAGGTTCTGTACTAAATCCTCCAAAGTCGCTGGGGAAGTGGCCGTGGTAAATCATGAGCGGATATTTCGCTTCCGGATGTTCATCGAACCCTTCGGGTAACAAAACGTGGGCTCCTACAAACATCGGACGTCCCCAAAACTCGGTAAGCAACTTGCTTTGAATCTTGATGTGCTTAACATACTTCGTGTCGGCTGGTTCTTCGAGTGCTGGAATTTTTTGATCCATGGTTAGATGCACCTCCATACCCTTGGCCGGATCGACAGAGACCTTCACTGGAGTATTGTAAAAATTGCCGGGCTTTCTATTCCATTGTTGACCTTCACCTTGATCGGGCGGAAGTTTTACCGTGTGCCCGGTTTTTAGATTAAAAGTTTCGTACCGGTTTATGAGTGCCTGTGCATAATAATCTCCAGTCGGAATGTCCTTTAAATTCCGGATTGGGAATCCAAAAGCATTTTCGTTATTTATAACAATTTCCTGACCGGGCTTCATACCTTCTACATCAATACCAAAAACCAGCTGAGTACTTAAACCATCGCTTATCTGAAATCGTGGCTCTGATTTGTCGTTGTTGGCAAGCATAATCAGCAATCGGCCACCTTGGGCCTGATCACTTAACTCTTGCGTAAATGAGATCGAAAAGGATAGAGAATTTTTTTGTTCGGAGCAGCTCACACCAAACAAAAGAAGCGCGATACAAGCGGGCAGAAGATTTTTCATGGTTTAAATATTTACTAAAGGGTAAGGTAGCTCGATTCAGTTTTTTAAACAAAGAACTTTCAATAAGCGGTAAATTGATAAAAAATCGTTGGCTGATACCGCCCCTCGCATCGGAAAATAAAGAAGGTTACTATATTGCATCCGTTAACATTGCCTATGACGATATACTTGGTTGAGGACGATACTATTTATGCTGAGTTCATTACGAAGTCGCTGAGTAAAAATCCTGCCTATTCGTTTAAAACATTTGAATCAGCGGAAGAAGGGCTAAAAGCTATTGAAGGCTTGTTGCCTGAGATTCTGATTATTGATTATAAGCTGCCCGGGATGAGCGGCATTGACCTTTATGAAAAGATAAAGGGGCGGTTGACGGAAAGAAATAAGGTGGTTATGATGAGTTCTTTGGATGACGGGAACCTGGTACTTAATTTTATTCAGCGCGGAGTTCGGGATTATGTAATAAAGGATGAAAATGTAATTGAGTCATTAGAAGCGGTGCTGAACGACAATGAAGATGATTACTATTTATTCAATTAACATTTTCTAAAACGGCCGAGATATTTTGCCGGGCAATTCATCACTCTGCTCCAGTTTTACAATAAATGTTGCCCCGTTCCCTTCTTCGCTTTGGCAGATTAACTCGCCATTCATTTTTTCGACCAGGGCTTTAACGATTGATAGTCCCAGTCCTGTTGAACTTTCGCCCCCGGTAGGCCGGGCAGATAACCGTTGAAATTTTCTATAAAGTTGGCGCTGATCTTCTATCGTAAAACCCGGACCCTCGTCTCTTACCTTTACAACAATTTTGTTTTCGACTTCTTCAATTGAGGTATAGATATGTTTATTGGCCGGAGAAAATTTCAACGCGTTTGAAATCAGATTTTCAAAAATTCGATAGAGATAAAGTTTATCAGCAACAACCACTGACTGCTTTGAGGTATCGAAGTGCATTTGAATTTTTTCTTTTCTGCCAACGTTCGGTAATTCTTAATCAACGAACCCAGCAACACGGAAATATTTAAGGGCTCAAGGGTAAAATCAATACCCTGATCTTCCAGCCTCCGGTTATCAAGTAGGTTGCGAATCATGCCTAATCCATCGGCCACAATCTGATGGATCTTTCCTAAGTATTCCTGCTGTTCTCCGGTCAGGTTTGTAGCGCTAATCTCCATCAGCTGGATAAGCGCAAAGATTCGATTGAAAGGACCTTTTAAATCGTGCGAAACCAAGCCAATCAATTGTTGCTTTTCATGCACCAGCTCGCCCACTTGTTTATTTCTTTTTTCTTGTTCGAGAATCTGTCTTTTTATCTCACGACTTTGAACAAGAATCAATTTATTCTTTTGCTTCAGTTTTAGGTAAGCACGCACCTGCAAAACGATAACCACCAGCAAAAGAATAATCAATACGATGTTAAGGGTGCTATCCATCAGTCCTTTTAGGTAACTAAGCGTATTCGGTTTAAGAAAAAGTAAATGTAAGATTTATCCGCTTTTAATAAAATTACAGATAGCGCCAATGGGGATTATATCCTGATTCTAAGCTCCTCTTTGTGTTTCACAGGTACTTTAATGGTTACGCCATGGACACTAACCCTGATAAAACCCATGTATTGTATTTGGTATTTTTTACCTCCTATCAGGTTAATTATAGTATCGAGTAGCCCCAATTCCTTTAGGGATAGCGTAGCAATGAGCGGAACTGAAAAATCAGATTTAGGCGGAATGGGTAGTTTTAAGTCCTGTCGCACTTTGGCCGACAGTTTGCCATCAACCAATACATCCACAGAGATCTCTTTCAGCTTCATCTTCATGCTATTTGGATTGTAAAAGAATGCTTCGCCTTTAAGTAGTGGTTCTTGCTTTGTTTCGTCCATTTCTACAACGATATTTCTAACCCCCTTAAATACAATTTCTTCTTTCGGAGCGCAGGAAAAAGGAAGCCGTTCAGGATAATGAGAGACTGACAAGATAAAAACCTTTAAAAATTGTTTCATAACGCCAAAGTTACTTGTAGCGTTTAAATTAGCACTATGGAATTATCTCTTGCGCATAATCTTGACCGATTAGTTGATGGTTTGGCCGATCAGGGTTACGCCATCATCGATAATTTCCTTTCGACCAACGAAGTTGACGCTATCCTTCAGCTCGATGAATTCAAGGGTGAGCTGTTACAATTTCAAAAGGCAGGTATTGGTAAAAATTCTGGAAAGCAAATCAATGAAAGTATCCGTGGGGATTACATTCATTGGATCAATCCGGCTATGGCAGCCCCGGTCATTCAAGTTTACTTAACCAAACTCAATGGTCTGAATAAACATGTAAACCAGAGTTTGTTTTTGAGCTTGAAAGACTACGAGATACACATGACTGTATATCCTGTTGGTTCGTATTACCATCGCCATCTGGATCAGTTTAAGCCGGACGATCATCGTAAACTTTCTGTCATTTGTTATCTGAATAAAGATTGGCAGGAAGCCGAAGGGGGGCAGCTAAAGATTTATCATAAGGATGATAATTTTTCTATTCTACCCATAGCGGGTCGACTGGTATGTTTTCGTAGCGATTTGCTTGAGCATGAAGTGCTGCCGGCAACGCGTAACCGCTTAAGCCTTACAGGATGGATCCTCGATCAGCATTCAGATTTAAGACACCTTTAACGCGTTATACTTTCAGTCATTTTCCTTTTATATCCACCGCTGAGAATTAAATTTGTTCTCTATTTATTTTATTATAACCTGAACGCATATGAGTTTTCGAATTGAAAAAGACACGATGGGCGAGGTGCAAGTTCCTGCCGACAAATATTGGGGCGCCCAAACCGAGCGCTCAAGAAATAATTTTAAGATCGGCCCTGAGGCGAGCATGCCAAAAGAAATTATTTATGCTTTTGGTTATTTAAAAAAAGCAGCCGCTATGGCTAATCAGGAGTTAGGCGCGCTAGATGCAGCCAAAAGAGATTTAATTGGCAAAGTGTGTGATGAAATAATTGCCGGCAATCTGGATGATCAGTTTCCACTTGTGATTTGGCAAACAGGTTCGGGCACGCAAAGCAACATGAACGCGAATGAAGTAATTGCTTACCGGGCGCACGTGTTAAGTGGCGGCAAACTTACGGACGAGAAAAAAGTTCTTCATCCCAATGATGATGTCAACAAGTCTCAATCCTCAAACGATACATTTCCTACCGCTATGCATATTGCTTCCTATAAGCAAGTAGTAGAGATCACCTTGCCGGGTTTGCAAAAGTTACGCGACACGTTAGCTAAAAAGGTTGCGGCTTTTAAAAAATATTGTAAAGACCGGGCGTACGCATTTCATGGATGCAACACCCTTAACATTGGGCCAGGAGTTTAGTGGCTATGTACAACAACTTGATAACAGCATGCGCACTATTAACAATGCCTTGGAGGCCGTTCGCGAGTTAGCTTTAGGTGGCACAGCTGTTGGCACAGGATTAAACACCCCCAAAGGATATGATGTATTAGTTGCAAAAAGAATTGCCGAGCTAACAGGATATCCATTTGTAACGGCACCCAATAAGTTTGAATCGCTGGCCGCACATGACGCTATGGTGGAGCTTTCAGGAGCCTTGAAGCGTTCGGCTGTTTCTCTTATGAAAATCGGAAACGATATTCGAATGTTGAGCTCAGGCCCGCGTTCGGGTATCGGAGAAATAGTTATTCCAGATAACGAACCCGGCTCATCCATTATGCCAGGCAAGGTAAACCCAACACAACCCGAGGCACTGACCATGGTTTGCGCGCAGGTAATCGGTAACGATGTTGCGGTTTCGATAGGTGGGTCCAATGGTCATTTCGAGTTGAATGTATTTAAACCTGTGATTGCTTCTAACGTGTTGCAATCGGCACGATTGATTGGTGATGCGTGTACATCTTTCAATGACAAATGTGCTGTTGGGATTGAACCCAATCTTTCGATCATCAAACAACACATGGAGAATTCTTTGATGTTGGTGACTTCGCTAAACACACATATTGGCTATGAAAACGCAGCTAAGATTGCTAAGAAGGCGCACAAGGAAAATAAAACTTTGCGAGAAGCTGCCATTGAATTGGGGTTAGTTACGTCTGAGCAATTCGATCAATGGGTTCGTCCTGAAAAGATGGTCGGGAGTATGGATTATTCTCAACATTAAGAGGGATGTGACTTCTTAAATCACGGTAAGTATAGAAAGCGCCCCGAATGAAGCATTTTCAGAATATTTTCTTACTTTTATTCCAGATTTAAACCCACAATCAATGAAAACTAAAGTTGTAGTCATTTGCCTGGCGCTGATTTTTTCCGGCATGCAAGTTTTCGCCCAACTCTCCAAGAAGGAGAAAAAGGAATGGAAAAAGAAAGCCAAAGAATACGCCAAGAGCCCTAGTAACCTGAAGACTTTTACGGAAGCTAAGCAGGTTGCAGACACGGATAACACTGCATTAAAATCGCAGGTAAGTACCCTTAATGGGCAGATCAGTCAGAAGAACACCCGAATCGCAGAATTGGAAGATCAGATTTCAAGAATGCGTGGTGAACTTACTTCAGCGCGTGCCGAACTCGATCAATTGAAAGCAGCGCCTCCGTCAAACTCAATGGATTTTTCGAAGGGCGTAGTTTTTAAAGTTCAAATAGGAGCATTTAAAAACAAAGATCTCTCTAAGTATTTCGACAACAATCCAAACTTTGGTGGCGAAGCAACCCAAAGTGGTGAGCAGAAGTTTACTATTGGAATTTTTAGAGATTATTGGGAAGCAGATAAGTTTAAGAAATATATGCGCGAAATGGGCGTTAAGGATGCCTGGATTGTTCCCTACAAAGATGGACAGCGCGTTGAAATTAAAGATGTATTGGAAGGCGTAGTAGCGGAGAAGGAAAAGGCCGAGACGCCTAAATAATATTTTAAATAGTAAATCACGAGAGGCAGCTCAAAAGGCTGCCTTTTTTATTTTCACTCGATTCTATTTGTATTTTTGCCCGATGGCGCGAATTGTGAGTTGTATTTTTCTTTTGTTTGGCTTCAGTGTGTCTCAGGCCCAAATCCGATTAGCCAAGCTTTCCATTGAAAAGAATGAAAAGTATCTGATTCAGGCTTCTGATATTTTAGTGGTTGATACTTTAATCATGGCAGACTCGTCACAGATAATCTTAAACCATGATAAGAAGGATAATTTTATCCATGCGAAAATATTAATTGTAGGTTCTAACTGTTTGATTAGCGGATCGGGATTGAAAGGGAAAGATGGCATTAAGGGAGTAGATGGAATTGAAATGGCAAGCCCTTGCCGGCAAGGTGGAATTGGACAGGATGGCTCGATAGGTTTTAATGGAAGAACGGGAAATTCGTTATTTATTTATTCTGACGATATTCAAATCAAGGGCTCGCTGACTATTAATTTGAATGGTGGTGATGGTGGTGATGGTGGCGATGGCGGCCAGGGCGGTGGAGGAGGACCGGGCACACGTGTATGTGCGGGTGGCGATGGCGGTCAGGGAGGAAGTGGTTCGAGAGGCGGTAATGGCGGTGATGGCGGTAGCCTGGAGATTGATTGCAAGCGTTGCCCCGACTTACAAGTTTGGTTAGGAAGTAGATTACAGGTGAAAAATTATGGCGGGTTTGGTGGTTTAGGAGGCGAAGCAGGCCGTGGTGGTCTTACGGGTTTGGGTCCGGTTAAGGATGGTAAAAATGGTATTCGTGGGTACCATGGCGAAGAAGGTGAGGCGGGGAAAAACGGAGCTATTACATTCAATAAGAAATAGCATGCAAAAGAGATGGATATACGCACGCATGCCTTCGCCTCAGGAAGTGGAAGCACTTAGCAATTCCATTAATGTAAACCCACACTTATCAACTGTATTATGGCAGCGGGGTATCTGTGATTTTGATTCAGCAAAAAAATTCTTCCGCCCCACATTAGATCAATTACACGATCCGTTTCTACTTAAAGATATGGATCATGCAGTGCAGCGGCTCAAAGAGGCCATTGATCGAAATGAAAAAATTCTGATCTATGGAGATTATGACGTTGACGGCACAACATCTGTGGCGCTGGTTTATAGTTATCTAAAAACTTTTTATCCCACTTGTAACTATTACATACCCGATCGATATACAGAGGGGTATGGCGTATCTGAAGCGGGTATAATTTGGGCTGAGGAAAATAAATTTTCTCTGATCATTGCTCTAGATCTGGGTATCAAAGCCTCAGACATGGTGACCTTAGCCAAGCATAAGGGGATCGATTTTATTATTTGTGATCATCATTTACCGGGAGGAGAAATTCCCAATGCGGTGGCTGTCCTCGATCCCAAACGCGAAGATTGCGAGTATCCGTTCAAAGAATTAAGTGGTTGTGGCCTGGGGTTTAAACTGATTCAAGCATTTGCGCAGAAGTTTCGAAAGCCTGAAGAGGTATATGAATATCTCGACTTGGTTGTGGTGAGCATTGCATCCGATATTGTACCTATTAGTGGTGAGAATCGAATCCTGGCTCACTTTGGTTTAAAGAAATTGAATCAAAATCCCAGTCCAGGACTGAAGGCTCTTAAAGAAATTGCAACGATTAAAACCGATCTCGATATTTCTGGGATTGTGTTCACAGTAGGCCCTCGCATCAATGCAGCGGGCAGAGTTGCGCATGCCGAGGGTGCGGTAGAACTTTTAATTGCCAGTAGCGAAACGGAAGCAAATCAGTTAGCTGAGAAAATAAATGCCAAGAACGATTTGCGCAGAGAATTTGACTTAAGCATTACCGAGGAGGCGATTGACATGGTTGAAAGCAATGAAACACTGCTTAACGCTAAATCTACCGTACTTTTTAAAGAAACCTGGCACAAGGGAGTAATTGGCATAGTTGCTGCACGGTGTGTTGAAAAATTTTACCGTCCTACTGTGATCCTGACTGAATCCAATGATAAAATTACTGGCTCCGCACGCAGTGTTAAAGATTTTGATCTTTATGAAGCACTGCATAAGTGTAGTGATTTATTGGAAAAATTTGGTGGACATAAATATGCGGCCGGACTTACACTGGATCGCAGCAAGTTGCTTTCGTTTCAGGAGAGATTTGAAGAAGTTGTGTCGGCATCAATTACCGAAGAAATGCGCACACCCGTAATATCTATTGATGTACCGATTCAGTTTGATTTAATGACCTCAAAATTTAATGAGGTACTTAAGCAAATGGCCCCCTTTGGCCCTGATAATCCCAAACCTGTTTTCGAAGCGCGTCATGTTTTTGTAATGAATTCACTCTCTTCATTTAAAGAGAAGCATCTTCGATTTTTAGCAGGGCAGGCAGGGAACGAAGCTGTGTTTAATGCTGTGGCGTTTGATTTAATGGAACACTATGAACGTATTGAATCAGGTGAATATTTTCGAATAGCTTTTACCTTAGATGAAAATACATTTAATGGGTTAACCACACTTCAACTACGAATTAAGGATATCAAATTTGAATAATATGATCTTGCGAGCCGAAAACCTTATTAAGCGATATAAGAAGCGCACCGTGGTAAACAACGTATCGGTGCATGTTTCGCAAGGCGAGATTGTAGGCTTGTTAGGCCCTAATGGTGCCGGTAAAACGACAAGCTTTTATATGATTGTGGGTTTGATAAAACCCAACGAAGGCACCATCTTTCTTGATGAGGAAAACATTACTGATTTGCCGATGTACCAACGTGCAAAAATTGGTATCGGCTATCTGGCCCAGGAGGCATCGGTCTTTAGAAAGCTTACGGTGGAAGAAAATATAATGGCTCCTTTGGAAATGCGGAACATTCCTAAAAAAGAGCGGAAGGAAAAAGTAGAAAAACTCCTGGAGGAATTTAGCCTAACTCATGTGCGGAAAAACATGGGCATGGTATTGTCGGGTGGCGAGCGAAGACGAACTGAAATTGCCCGGGCATTGGCCGTTGACCCAAAATTCGTTCTGCTTGATGAACCCTTTGCAGGCGTTGACCCCATCGCGGTTGAAGAAATTCAAGGAATTGTGGGGCGATTGAAAAAGAAAAATATAGGCATACTCATAACCGATCACAACGTGGATGAAACACTATCCATTACCGATCGTGCTTACCTGATGGTGGAAGGTAAACTTTTTAAAGCGGGCACCGCTGAGGAACTTGCCAATGATCCCCTTGTTCGTAAAGTATATCTAGGTCAAAACTTCCTGCTTAGAAGAAAGGTTACCAATCCTGAATAATTGATTTTTGGTAATCGAACCGGCTACTCCTATTTTTGAAGCAATACATGCAAATCCTTAATTCCATTCTAACCTGGGTTATGAGAAAGCGGATCCATCAGATCGAGCTTTTCATGAAATACCCGCATGACGTGCAGGATGAAGTATTAAGACGACTAATCAGTACGGCCCGCTATACCGAGTTTGGTCAAAAGTATGCGTTTGATGATCTCATCAATTATGAAGACTTTAAAAGGCGCGTACCGATCCATACCTACGAACAGATTTTCCCGTACATCAACAGAGCCATGCATGGCGAGCAAAATCTGCTTTGGCCTTCTGAAGTAAAATGGTTTGCCAAATCTAGTGGAACCACCAATGCCCGAAGTAAATTTATACCCGTTACCCCCGAGGCATTGGAAGAGTGTCATTTTAAAGGCGGAAAAGATTTGCTTTCTATTTTTGTAAACAATAATCCCGATACAAGAATTTTTTCGGGCAAAGGGTTAGGCGTTGGAGGCAGTTCGCAGGTCAATGAATTTGATCCCACTTCTACCTCCTATTATGGCGATGTATCAGCGGTGATAATTCAAAACCTTCCCCCGTGGGCGGAGTTCATTCGTACCCCCAGTTTAGAAGTGGCCTTGATGAATAACTGGGAAGAAAAAATTGAGCGTCTTGCACGCGAAACAATTGGTGTAAATGTTACCCATATTGCCGGAGTTCCCACCTGGACGGTATTGTTACTGCAACATATATTGGCTATCGAAAAAAAATCTTCCGTATTGGAAGTTTGGCCTAACCTGGAAGTATTTTTTCACGGGGCAGTTGCTTTTAAACCTTACAAAAATCTTTTCAAGTCGATTATCCCTAGCGACCAAATGAAATATTGGGAAACCTATAACGCAAGCGAGGGTTTTTTTGGAATTCAGGATCAAAGTAATTCCGAAGACTTATTGTTGATGCTTGACTATGGGGTGTTTTATGAATTCATCAGGGTAGAAGATTTAGACGATGAATATCCGGAAGCCTTTCGTTGGCTGAGGTGGAGGTAGGGAAGAATTATGCCATGGTGATAACTACGAACGCGGGATTGTGGCGATACAACATAGGCGACACAGTTAAGTTTACCAGTGTCTCTCCGCATCGAATTCGCATCAGTGGCCGTACCAAACATTTTATGAATGCTTTTGGAGAAGAAATAATCATTGAAAATGCCGAGACCGCCATTACCTGTGCATGCGAACAAACCGGAGCTGTGATTGATAATTTTACGGCTGCGCCCATTTACCTGGAAAAATCTAAACGCGGAGGGCACGAATGGATAATTGAATTCCGAACAAATCCGCGTGACATGAATGAGTTCATTCATGTACTTGATGACACGCTTCGCAAAATTAATTCTGATTACGATGCCAAGCGTTCCATGGATCTGGCTCTGGTAGCCCCGACCATCCACGCAGTAGAGGAAGGAACGTTTTATAATTGGATGAAAAAGCGCGGCAAACTGGGTGGCCAAAACAAAGTGCCCCGTTTAAGTAATTCCCGTGAGTTTGTTGATGACATACTTGCGATGATTGCCGCTGTGTGATTACCTTTTGACGTTTTTCTAACTCCTTCAACTTTATTTTCTTATGAAAAGAATAATTCTTGTGGTATTAGTGATGGTAACATTTGTTGCCTTCTCACAAAACAAAAAACCAATTGTTGCTTCCGATTTAATGAAGATCGCCACCACTAACCAAATCCAGATTTCGCCCGATGGATCAAAGGCCATTATGGTTGTTAATCGTAAGGCGGTAAAGAACGAGAATGAGTATTACTACACACGTCAATTATACATGACCGATCTGATTAGCCCGGCAGAGCCGGTGCAGTTAACCTTTGGTGATAAAAGCGATGGCCAACCGCAATGGTCACCGGATGGGAAACAAATCCTTTTGTGCGCACCGATGGCGAGAAATCTCAATTATGGATTTTGCCATTGAGTGGAGGCGAAGCACACGTTATCACCAAAGCCGAATATGGAACAAGCAATCCACGTTGGTCGCCCGATGGCAAGAAAATTTTATACGCATCCAGTATTCCGTTTTCTGTTATTGAGGCAAAGACTCCGTGGGTTTATGAACGACCGGGCAGAGCACAAGGTGATGAACCCAACTTTAAAACCATGAAGGCTGATGAACGGAAAAAAGTTGTAAACAGTCCCGATGGTTCATTAGAAGAAGTGCGGGCCTGGCTTGCCAAAAATACATTTGATAGTAATCCACGGGTTTTGATTCGTCAGAATTTGCAGGGCGAACTCAACCTTCAACCAGAAGAAAGTTTTTCACACCTTTTTGTTCACACGCTTGGCGCTGAAGAAAAGGATGTACAACTCACGCAAGGATTTCAGGACTTTCAATCTGCTGATTGGTCACCCGATGGCAAAACGATTATTTGTCATTCAAAGATTTATAAAATTCATCCGGACCGGGAGCGGGAAAATGATTTGTGGAAAATAGATGTCACTACAAAAAGTGCGAAGGAGTTTTTAACCTGGCCGGGATATAGCGCTTCAAATCCATCGTACTCAACGGATGGAGGAACAATTTCATTTTATGCTACCCCGATTGAAAATCGCCATGCAACCCAAAATCAGTTGGCAGTTGTTTCGGCAACGGGGGGTAAGCCTACTGTTCTTACAGCTTCGTTCGATCGCGACATCAGCGGGCACGGATGGTCTGCGGATAGCAAGACTATTTATTTCGTATCTCAAACCTAAGGCGATGTTCCCTTGTTTAGTATTCCTGCTAAAGGCGGAACGGTTACAAAAATAGTTGGAAACGATAACGGCATAAATGATTTTGATTTACAAGGCGATAAAGTTGTTTACGCTCTTACGGAAACGAAAAATCCATGGGAAGTACATTTGCTAAATCTGAAAGATAAATCAACCCGCCAGCTTACACGCTTAAACGAAGAGTGGTTGAAGGATAAGTGGATCAGCTATCCGAAAGAATACACATTCACCCGACCTGATGGAATAAAGATTCAGTATTGGGTGCAGGAACCCATGGGAAGAAAAGACGGAACGGTGTATCCAACTATTCTTAACATTCATGGCGGACCATCAGCCATGTGGGGGCCTGGTGTTTTTTCTATGTGGCACGAATATCAATTAGAAAATAGCTGGGGATATGGATTGGTGTATTCCAATCCAAGAGGTAGTGGTGGCTATGGCGATAAGTTTAAGAAAGGAAATTTTAAAGATTGGGGCGCGGGCCCTGCCGGGGATATTCTCGCTTCGTTAGATGAAGCGATGAAGAAGCATGCGTGGATTGATAAAGATCAATTGTTTGTGGAAGGCGGAAGTTATGCGGGGTATATGGTTGCGTGGATTATTAGTCATGACAATCGGTTTAAAGCTGCGAACGCGCAACGCGGAGTTTATGAGCTTACTACTTTTATGGGTGAAGGAAACGCCTGGAGTTTAGTGCCCGATCATTTTGGTGGCTACCCGTGGCAGAAGGAAACGAAAGTATTATTAGATTCGGAATCGCCTCTTACTTATGTGGATAAAATAAACACCCCGCTATTAATTATTCATGGCGATCAGGATTTAAGAACAGGTGTAATACAATCAGAGATGCTTTATAAAAGTTTGAAAATTTTAAATAAGCCCGTTGAATATATCCGGTATCCGAAAGAAGGTCATGAGTTAACCCGAAGCGGAAACCCGGGGCGGATGATGGACCACATGTTGCGCGTGATAGAATTTTTTGAACGCTATACAAAACATCCTGAACCAGCACCGGCTACAGTGAAGTAGTGCTCGATCAATTTTTTTTGAAAATATTTATAGATTGAAAACAAACCAACAAGTATATGATAGTAGAAGTTAACACCGACAGGCACATTGAAAGTAGCGAAAGACTTATTGACTACTGTAAATCAACACTAGAGGCTGAGCTGGATCGCTTTAGTGAAAACATTACTCGTATTGACGTGCATTTTAGTGATCAAAATGGTGAGAAGGGTGGCGATGATGACAAGCGCTGTCTTATTGAAGCAAGGCTAAAAGGTTTAAAGCCGGTAACCACAAGCAATCACGCCTCTAACATTGACGATGCCTTAAGTGGGGCTATCGATAAGATGGTTACCGTGCTGGATACCGCGCTAGCCAAAAAACGTAATAGATAGGTACATTATAGAAATGCCGTCAGGTCGGAAGACCTGACGGCAGTAGTAGCACTTTTCTCACTAAAAAATTAAGTTTCTACTCCACGTAAAGCACCAGTCCTTTCAAATATTCGCCTTCCGGATGATACAAGGAAACGGGATGATCGGCTGGCTGCGATAGCCGATGCAATACTTTTATGTTGCGGCCTGCCTGAATACCTGCCGACACAACCGTATCATAAAACAATTGGCGATCGACCACTTGCGAACAGGAGAAGGTAAAAATTATTCCGCCCGACTTAATCATTTTTATCGCTTCTGCGTTTAATCTTTGATATCCCTTCATCGCTTGGTGTCGTGCCTCTTTGTGTTTAGCAAAAGCGGGCGGGTCGAGAATAATTAAATCGTAGACATCTTTCTTAGCTTTTATGAAATCAAAGGTGTCTTCCGTAAAACATTCGTGCGTAGCAGGATCGAATCCGTTAAGAGATAAATTTTTTCGGGTTAAGGCAACCGCTTTTTCAGAAGCATCTACAGAGTGAACAAGTGTTGCTCCATTTTGCAGGGCATAGACTGAGAACCCTCCGGTATAACAGAATGTATTTAACACGGTTTTTCCTTTGGCCAATTCACCCAGTAGTTTTCTATTCTCCCGCTGATCAAGAAAAAATCCGGTTTTCTGGCCTTCTTCCCAATCCACATAAAATTTGTTGCCATGTTCCAGTACGCTGTGTGGAACTGCGGCCATTCCTAACAGATAGCCACTTTCAGATTTTTCGCTTAGCGATTTATAATACACAGCCGAAAGATTGAATTGTTTACTTTCAAGCGTATCCTTAATAGCCTCGGCAATAATATTTTTGTCTTGCTCCATACCAGCCGAGTGCGCTTGAATTATGGCAACACCGTGATACATATCAACAATTAAACCGGGCAACCCATCACCCTCGCCATGGATCAACCGATATGAATTGGTAAATTCAGAAATAACTTGCGTATCTAAACGCTGAGCTAAGGCCTGTTTAATTTTATCCTGATAAATTGAAATAGAGGGCGGTGTTGGGCCAAAGAAAATAACCCGTACGGTTATGGTTCCTTTTTGATAGTGCCCGAAGCCGAGGGTGTTTTTTTTAGAGTCCTGCACTTCAACCCACTCGCCATCTTTTAAATCTTCGGATGTTGATTGAATGCCACCTGAAAAGATCCAGGGATGAAATCTTTTTATGGAATGATCGCGGCCTTGTTTTAAGGTTATAATGCCTTTAATTTTCACTGGAGATATTTAAATGGTCACTTGACAAAAAGCAAAGTTACTTAATATATTTAGCCGGTAAATGTAAATCGATTTTGCTATGAGAATCATTGGACTTCTGATTTTACTTGTTGTTACATTCTCATCCTGTTCGGATAGCCCCCCTTCAAATGTGAATGAGTCGATGGAGATCGAGGGTATTCCACCAGGCGCTATCCAGGAAGAGTTTGCTGATTCGCCCGGACTGATAAAAGTATCCGTCAATGATAACAGCGGCAAACTGCTTTCTCAAGGGCTTTACCTCAACAAAAAAAGAGAAGGCACCTGGGTTGAGTATAACGCAACGGGTAAAATAAAATCGATCACAACCTATGTCGGAGGAAACAAGGAAGGCACTATGATTGAACTCAATGAATCTGGGCAATTGCTGCGGCAGAGTAACTACCACAACGATTTGCAAGAAGGAGAATACAAGGAATTTAATTATGGTACCGTAAAGGAGGAGCGATTTTACAAGCAGGGCAAATTAGAAGGCACCGTAAAAATATTTTATGCCGATGGAAAGATTATGGAAGAGGGACTTTATAAGAATGGAGTCCGCGATGGTATTTCGAAATGGTATGATCAGCAGGGAAATATGACCATTGAATATGAGTACAAAGCGGGAGTTTTGATTAAAAAGTGAAAATTTGTCAGTAAAAGTGAACCAAAATAAGTCAACTGGTCGTTTTAGCACTACTGGCATATCTTTTGACTTTTGAGGATGGGTTGCGCAGAACGAGAGTACACTTAGCATTAGTACAACTAAAAACAACCGGAGTGCATCCTACTTCGGTTAAACATTTTAAAACAAAATTTTTATATCTATGAAACGATTTGGATCATTTTTGTTGGCCGCGGTAATGGGGAGTATGATAACTATCGGGGCCTCACAATGGCTGATGAAAGACCAGCAAAATGGAGTTAAGATTGAACACATTAATGGGGTACCAACTTCTCAAGTAGCCTACCAGGTAAATGAACAAGGGCAGCTTGTGCCGCTTGATTTTACGGGTACTGCAGAACGAGTTACGAAAGCCGTGGTACACATTCGGTCAACGCAAGAAAGAACTTCTTCTTCGAACGAACAGATTCCGGAACAGTTTCGTCAATTCTTTTTTGACAGCCCGTATGAAAATCAAGGGCCAAGTCAAAGCACTGGGTCGGGAGTTATAATTAACAAAGACGGCTACATTGTTACCAATAATCACGTAGTGGATGGGGCCGATGTAGTGCAGGTTACCCTGAATGACAACCGCGAGTTAAAAGCAGAAGTGATTGGCGTGGATCCGGATACAGATCTGGCCGTTATTAAAGTCAATGAAAAAGATCTTCCTTATTTGGCCTTTGTTAATTCCGATCAGTCGAAAGTGGGCCAGTGGGTATTGGCGGTTGGTAATCCATTCAATTTGAATTCAACCGTAACGGCTGGTATTATTAGTGCAAAAGGGCGCGATATAAACATAATCAATTCCGGTAGCCCGGGAGTGAATGGTCAGCGCGGAGCTCGAACCGCCATTGAATCTTTTATTCAAACAGATGCCGCAATCAATCCGGGTAACAGTGGTGGTGCGCTTGTTGATTTGAATGGTGGATTATTAGGAATCAATACGGCTATTGCCAGCCCAACGGGTTCTTATTCAGGCTATGGCTTTGCTGTACCCTCAAACATTGTAAGTAAAATCACGGAGGATTTAATAGGATTCGGAATGGTGCAACGTGGTTGGATGGGTGTTGAGATTCGGAATGTAGACAGCAATCTGGCTAAGCAGGAAGATCTTGCTGTGAATGAAGGCGCATATATTTCGGGTTACGGAACAGAGGAAAATAAGAGTGCGGCCAAAGAAGCTGGCTTAAAGCCCGGGGATGTAGTTACAAAAATTGACGATGCCCCCATTAAGTCAAGTTCTGCGCTGATTGAGTATGTTGGCCGTAAGAGACCGGGAGACAAATTAGAAGTGACTATAGACCGTAACGGGAAAACGATAGTTGTACCGGTTACGCTGAAAAACAGGGAAGGGAATACCTCGATGAATAAGCGAGAAGAAAAACCTGAGGTGGCTGTTTTGGGAATTGAATTAGAAGATGTAGATAGCAAAGTATTAAAGCGGCTGGAAGTCACGCAAGGGGTTAAGGTTAAGACCTTGGCAAGTACCAAGTTGAAGCGAACCGGAATGAAAGAAGGATTTATTATTACTCATGTAGATGACGTTGCAGTTAAATCTGCCAAAGATGTGGACTCCATTATTGCTAAAAAGAAGGCCGGTGAACTAATTACCTTCGCGGGTGTTTATGAAGATTATCCGCGTGAGTATATTTATGCGTTACGTATGTAAAACTAAACCTGTATGTTGAATGAGAAAACTGTTTAAAAAAGGTGAGCGCGTCCGAAGCAAGATTGACGGAAAAGTGATGGAGGTGCTCAAGTACTTAAAATCAAACCTGGTAGAAGTGAAGTGGTTTGATTTGCAAGCGAAAGAAGTACGGACAAACAAAATTAAAGAAGACAAACTATCAAAGGCTGCTTGAAAAATAAGTGCGCAGCTAAAAAGCCTTCGGATTATTTTTCGAAGGCTTTTTTTATAGTAAGAATTGATCTCAATGGATCTAGTACAATTTGTAACTTGCGATTTCTTATAGAGAAAAATTAAATAAGAACACTATCAAAAATTCGAAATACCCGCTTACTACCGATCTTCGATTACCGGTCAGATCAAAGAATCCCGCAGACTTAAAAGATCTGCGTAAGCAGGATTTTTTACTCCAGCTATACTCGATTTAGGTTCTGTTCAATTTATACTTGCCCGCCACTTTGGTTTTTGTTATGGTGTGGAAAATGCTATTGAAATCAGCTACCGCGCCTTGGAAGAATCCGTGGGAAAAAAAGTGTACCTGTTAAGTCAGATGATCCACAATCAGGAGGTGAATGATGATCTGGTAAGCCGCGGAATTAAATTTATTATGGATACCGATGGTAGCCAATTTATTCCTTGGGAGAAAATAACAAAGAATGATGTTGTTATTATACCAGCCTTTGGCACCACCCTGGAGATTGAACATTTGCTGCTGGATAAAGGAGTAGAAGTTCAAAAATATAATACCACCTGCCCGTTTGTTGAGAAGGTCTGGAATCGTGCCGGGAAATTGGGGAAGGATAAATACACCATCATTATTCATGGCAAGCCAAAGCATGAAGAAACCAAGGCTACTTTTTCGCACAGCGCCCGAGATGGAGCCTCTATTATTGTTCGCGATATGCAAGAGGCACATAAGCTTAGCAATTACATTTTAGGCAGTAAGTCGCGTGCTGAATTTTATGAAGAGTTTGCTGGCCGATATTCAACCGGATTTGATGTTGATCTTCATTTGCAACGGATTGGCGTTGTTAATCAAACTACCATGCTGGCCTCTGAAACGCAAAGTATTGCCGATTTTTTCAAACAGATTATGGTGGCAAAGTACGGAAGCGAAAACATAAAACAACATTTCGCTGATACTCGTGATACACTTTGTTATGCGACCAATGACAATCAAGACTCCACCTATCAACTTCTCGAATCGGACGCTGACCTGGCGATAGTAGTAGGAGGGTACAATAGTTCAAATACGAGTCATATTGTTGAGTTGTGTGAGCGCAAGTTTCATACGTATTTTATTAATTCAGATAGCGAGATAAAATCAAAAGCAGAAATCCATCACTACAATTATGAGCGCAAGCAAAAGCTAATAACACATGAATTTTTACCAGACAAAAAACCCGTAAAAATTATCCTGACGAGTGGAGCTTCCTGCCCCGATACGCTAGTGGATCGTGTTTTATTAAAACTTGCCGGTTACTTTCCCGAAGCAAAATCTGTTGAAGAGGCTTTAAAGGAGTTTTAAGACTTACGTAATCTGTATTTTTAAGGAATGAAAAAACTACTCCTACTATTTGTTCTGGTGGCAACATCGGTGACCGTATTTAGTCAGGAGCCGGTTGATTCCATAAAGACGTTAAACGAAGTTACTATCCGCGCGTATGAGGCCGATCGTCCGTTGCTGGAAGTGCCGGCTTCGATTGGACTGGTTTTAAAAAACGATCTCGACCGCTTCAGTAATACATCACTTGTTTCTGCAGTTAATGCACTTCCGGGAATTAGAATGGAAGAACGCTCTCCGGGAAGTTATCGGTTTTCTATTCGAGGCAGTTCCTTGCGGTCTCCCTTCGGTGTGCGAAATGTAAAAGCATACTGGAATGAACTTCCCATCACAGACCCGGGAGGCAATACTTATTTAAATCAATTCGATGCAAATTCGATAGAGCAGATAGAAATCATTAAAGGACCTGGGTCAAGTGTTTATGGAGCAGGCACGGGTGGAGTTTTATTACTCAAATCACCAACTACAAAAAGGAGAACACCCTTACGGGATCATGGATCAACGGAAGCTATGGCTTACAAAATTATCAATTGGCACTTAATCAGGGTAATGATAAAACGAGTCATTACCTCGGCTATCAGCATCAACAAGCCGATGGATACAGAGAACAAACCCGCATGGTGCGCGATCAGATCAACATCACATTTCGATTTAGAGTTTCCGATAAAGAAGAATTAGAGACTGCGATTTTCTATACCGGTTTATATTACGAAACTCTGGGTGGCCTTACGCAATCTGAGTATGATAGCGATCCGCAGCAGGCCCGACCTGGTGCGGGGACACAGCCGGGAGCGGTAGAGCAGCAAGCAAGTGTGGCGTTGAAATCATTTTATGCGGGGTGTCGCACCAATATCATTTTTCAAAAGCATTGCATAATCGAACGGGAGTTTATGGAAACTTTATTCAGTTTAATAATGCCGCTATTCGAAATTATGAACGTAGAGCCGAGCAAAATTTTGGTGTTCGCACGGTAACGGATTTCTCTTTTCCTCTTGCGAATTGGAATACAAAGTTATTGGGCGGAGGCGAATTTATGAGTGGTTTTTCTCCCATAAAAACATATCAGAATTTACAGGGAACACCAGGTTCCTTACAAAGTGATGACGAAGTCAACACACTTCAATATAATATTTTTGGTCAAGCAGAATTTACTAAGGAAGCTTGGGTTATAACGGGCGGGTTAAGTGTCAACTGGGTTAACTATAAATCTCTAGAACTTTCCAATGCTCCCGTAGTTCAACAAGAGGTGAGCTATGATCCTATCATTACTCCCCGTATTGCTTTACTGAGAAAAATCAATGATGCTTTTTCTGTACAAGCCAATGCGAGTTGGGGCTTTTCGCCACCCACATTAGCGGAAGTGCGACCCTCTAATGCTATTTTTAATGTCAGCCTGGAGCCTGAAAGAGGAATGCAAATTGAAATTGGGTCGCGTGGATATTTTCTTAATAGAAAATTTTTTATTGATGCAGCGCTCTACCATTTTGCTCTTGATCAAACCATTGTTGTGCGCAGAGATGTTGATGGCGCAGACTATTTCGTAAATGCTGGCTCCACAAATCAAAATGGAATGGAACTTCTCCTCCACTGGCAACCAAGAATAAATTCTACTCTCTTATCGGGTTTTAAAATGTGGAGTGGCGTTACTCTAAACGATTACGAGTTTGAAGAATATAGCAAAGGCACAACATCCTTTAGCGGCAATGCACTCACGGGAGTGCCCAGACAGGTATTTACTGGCGGATTTGATTTGAAGCTGAGCAAGGGATTGTATTGGTATGTTACACTTAATTATACTTCGTCATTACCTCTAGATGATGCGAATACAGTTTTTGCTGATTCGTATACGTTGTTGGGGAGCCGCCTGGGTTATAAAACCTCAGCAATTAATCGTTTACCCATTGAGATCTTTGCAGGGGCAGATAATTTATTAGATCAAACGTACAGCTTAGGGAATGACCTAAATGCTTTTGGCGGACGTTACTTCAATACGGCCCCAGCCAGAAATTATTATGCCGGCATCCGGCTCGATTTTAAAGTGAAACAAGACAATTGATTTTGTCTTACCTTCACTAAGTGAAGTATTCATTTCTCATTTTATTCCTATTTACCTCACTGGTTTTCGCAACGGGTCAGTCGAATATTCGATTTAAAAGACTTACCACAGAAGAAGGGGAAGACATAGTAGGTGTTCAAAAATTCTTTAAAGATTCGCATGGCTACATTTGGATGGGCTCATCGGCATTTGATTTGCTTCGCTTTGATGGCCGTAATTTTCGAAGGTATGGCCAGCCTCAACTGCAAACGGATTATTTCAAGAGCATAAGGGCATGGTTAATATTTGAAGATCTTAAAAAAAATCTCTGGATTGGGACTGATGCGGGTGCGTTAATGCGATACGATGAAAAGCTAGATCGATTTCAGGTTGTTAACGATAGCTCTACAAGTATAAAATCTCTTTTGTTTTGCCAGGTAGAAGATACGAATGGTAATTTTTGGATTGGTTCCTTGGGAGGGGGTTTAATTCGTTACCATCCGGAGACTAAGGAGTTTACCCATTTCAAAGCGGAGGCAAATAATTCAGAAACATTACCAGATAACTTCATAACGGGTCTTGTCCTTGATTCTTCTGGTTTATTATGGATAAGCACAACCGGAGGCTTATGTAGTTATAATTTGCAAACCAACCAGTTCGAGCGCCATCTGCTTACAAACAATAATTCAAAGGATACCTACCGGTATCGGGTGATAAGAAGCATGACGCTTTCAACTGACAACAAATTATATTTAAGTACGTATGGAGGGCTTCAAATTTTTGACCTGGCCACACGGGCAAGTAAACATTTAATTCACAATGATGCAGAGCCCAACAGCCTAGGCCATAATTCTCTATTTCAAGTCGTTGAAAATCCTGATAGTACATTTTGGATAGCCTCCTATGGCGGTGGGTTAATTCATTACAATCCATCTACTAATAAATTTACTTCCACCGTAAAGGATGAATCAAACACAGAGAGCATTTCAAGCAATAATGTTTTTACAGTTTATCTTGATTCCGAAGGCTTACTTTGGGCGGGCACAGACGATAATACGATAAGCGTTTTTAATACGAAAGCCAAGAAATTCCATATCGTTACGAGCAAATCCAATATACCTTATGGAATCTCGAGTGGTTGGGTGCACGATCTTTTTCAGGAAAATGATTCAATACTTTGGCTGGGCTTAAATGGTAATGGTTTAAATAGACTGAACCTTAACACTGGGGTGGCAGAAAAATTCATGAATAACCCAAAGGATGCTTTTAGCCTGGGGCATAATGCTGTAATGGCGATTGATCAGGATAAACAAAAGAGAATTTGGGTAGGTCTTGCCGGTGGCGGGCTTAACAGGTTGGACCCGAACACGAATAAATTTACCCGTTTTGAATCAGGCGAAAAAATTCAATTAATAATAATGCGGTTTCGGCTATGTTGGTTGACAAGGACAATTTGATTTGGGTAACAACCTTCCGAGGTGGCCTTTCCATTTACAATATCGATCAAAATAAATTTATTAATCTGACGGATGATTCCCTAAAGGAAAAATTGGGGATATCGTTCGCCAAAACAAATGATATTTTTGAACTGGATGGTAATATCTGGTTTAAGAGCAATGAGCAGTTGGTGGTTTTTGACAAAGTGTATAATCGGTTTGTAAAGATTGCTTATACAGATGGAGCCGTGTCACCCACAACCACAGCTTCGTTTTTAGAAATGCAGCCTTATTCGTCAACGGAAATGTTGCTATTCACCAGAGATGAAGTAAAAACCATTCGATATTTTAATCCGGATAGTGTCGTTCAACGGTTGGTTCAAAAACGAATCAAAGACGATGAGTTATTCAGATCATTTGTTATTGATCGACAGAATCAAGTATGGTATAATACAACGGATCGATTGGTAAAGTGGGATTTAACGTCCGGGGATAGGCGGGTTTACTCTAAGTCAGATGGAATAATTGCCAGCAGTTTGAATTCAATTTTTCTCGATAAGCAAGGCCGTATTTTCCTATCCACGTTAAATGGATTCAATTGGTTTTTTCCAGATGAGATAAAGGATGATACCGTATCACGAAAAATTGTTTTTACAGATTTCAAAATTTACAATAAATCCGTTCCGATTCAGAATTCAGATTCTCTTACATCGTATACACTGCCCGCGCATGTCTCTCAGACAGAAACAATAGACCTTGATTATAATCACACTTTTTTTTCGATTGAGTTTACCGCCATGGAATTTATGGCCCAGGATAAAATTCAATATGCCTATAAGCTAATCGGGTTCGATCAAGATTGGATTCATGTTGGTAATAGAAATTTTGCAAGTTATACCAACTTAGATCCCGGGCAGTACACCTTTCAGGTAAAAGCAACCAACCCGGATGGTTATTGGGGGAGTCAAATCAAAACGTTGAGAATAACGATTAACCCACCTTTTTGGCAAACGTCATGGTTTATTGGATTATCCATACTCTTGCTTGCATCCATTGCTTATGCAGGTCATCTTTATCGACTGGAGCAATCATTAAAGGTAGAGAGGCTTCGTAATAAGATTGCCAGCGATTTGCATGACGAAATTGGCTCCAGCCTTACGCGAATTTCACTTTACTCAGATTTGTTACAAACCGATCCCGATCAAAAAGAACGAAGGAATTACTTACTCACCATTCGGGATTTAAGCCGAGAAATCGTATCGACTATGAGTGATATTGTATGGTCGATCGACAACAAAAATGACTCGATGGGGGCGTTGATAATTCGAATAAAAGATTTTGCAACAGAACTGCTTTATCCCAAGAATATTGCACTTGATTTTGCAATTACAAATGTTGATGAAAGCAGACTGCTCGATCCGATACTCAAACAAAATATCTATTTAATTTGCAAGGAGGCCTTAAACAATGTGGTTAAACATGCGCAGGCAACCCATGTAAAAGTGTCATTAACCAGTACCAGCGATTCTTTTACAATTCGAATTGAGGACAACGGTTTAGGGTATAAGGATGATGCCCATGTGGGAAATGGAATCCGAAATATGAAAAGAAGAGCTCAGGCCATTGGTGGCGAATTTGACATTGAACATGATAAGGGGACAAAAATTACGATTCAGCGTAAAACTATCTAGCCCCCATGTTTATGGGATAGTCCCGCGGGATAAGCTTAAGTAGCTTAGTAGAAAAAATATCCATATGAAAAAGCTATTTGTTTTACTTGGACTAACCTTGAGTGTGCTCACCACAGTAAATGCGCAATGGAATTTCTCATTAGTTGCCGGCCCAAGCCTTGCAAACTTTAGTGGTGCTGATAAAAAAGATTGGGGTGGCACCGATACGGACCCTAAAATGGTTGTTCGTTTTCAGCTAGGGCTTATCGGAGAGCGAATCGTGGCCGAAAAATGGTTTGTAGGTGGAGGACTTCAATTTTCTACTAAAGGAGCTTTGTACGAAGGCACAACCGACTATTATGACATAAATACAAGTTTGTTACAGACGATTTCTGTTAAATACAACAAGGTATTGAGTTATATCGATGTGCCTATTTATGCAAAGTATGTTGCTTCGCAAAAACTTTTCCTGATTATAGGAATTCAGCCCAGTATTCTTGTTAGTGCTAAGATTAAGAACGATGAGAACGCACAGAAGGCGTTCAGTTTACCCGAGAAAGAAGATGCCAAAGACTATTATGGTATTTTTGATTTTGGCTTGTTGCTGGGCCCTCAATATGAAATCAATGAGAAAATGTCGTTGCGATTACTCTATAAGCCAGGCTTACTAAAAATCGCCAAAGACGAAGTATACAGTAGTGGAGGAAATACAGAAGAGGAATATTATAAAGTAATGAATAGTGTATTGGATTTTTCCTTTATCTATAGATTAAATCAATAGATAATAACAATGATTTTTGTAGGCATTGTTGAAGATGATGAACAAATACGGCTTGGGATTCAGACTTACCTGAATCATCAGGAAGGTTTTGTGTGTGAGCATTGTTACAACTCTATGGAAGATTTATTGGATAACCTTCGGAATGACAATTTGCCAGATGTAATGATCATTGATTTAGGCCTTCCGGGGATGTCGGGTATTGACGGAATGAAAATCCTAAAAGAGAAGTATGCTACGATAGATCTGGTAGTTTTTTCTGTATTTAACGATCCTAAAAAAATCTTTGATTCGCTGTGCGCAGGAGCCACCGGCTACCTTTTGAAAAATACACCTCTTGCAGAACTTAAGGAAGGCATTGAGCTTTTAACAAAAGGAGGTTCGCCTATGTCGCCACAAATAGCCCGTAAGGTGATTGAGTTTTTTAAACCTGTAAAAAGTAAATCACCTTCTGTGCTCTCAGATAAGGAAAAGGAAATTGTGATTGGCCTGGTGGATGGATTAAGTTATAAACTAATAGCGGACAGGCTGGAAATATCGATTGAAACCGTTCGTTTTCACATAAAAAATATATACAGAAAACTTCACGTACATGGAAAAGCAGAAGTAATAACCAAATCCCTGCGGGGCGAAATTTAGCCCCATCTTTATGGGGTGACAGAAGCACTTACTATTTTGTAATTTTATAGATATAGACACTAAACACCCTTAATTATGAAACTTAAATACATTATCCCCCTTTTCTTGCTGTTTGCACTCGGCACTATTTCTTCCTGCGATCTTTTAGGCAATGCAGATGATGTTTCGTTTGAAGCTGAACTCCCCTTGGCATTTACCGTTGATGAACAAGCAGATAACCCCAGTGGAAAATCTTACACGGATTCCCAATTGTTAAATGCCAGCTCAGATCCTGATGTTGCTAAGTATGCTAGTAAAATCAAGGAATTTAAAGTAAATAGAATTACCTATCGGATTTCTGGCGCTACGGATCCTTTGGTGTCATTCACTAATGGAACGCTTAAGCTTGCCAGCGGAAAGACAATAGCCACTGTAAGTTCGGTTAGTTTATCAAATACCGCGGAGTTAGAATTAAATGCCGATACCGCTGGCTTTAATGAATTAGCATCGGCCTTGCTTTCGGATAAACAAGAGATGGTTCAACTACAGGGAACGCTTTCTAAAACTCCGATTAAGTTTTACGTTGATTTTACTTTTTACACTACAATAACAGCTAATGCTTTATAGTTAGAGCGAATTTCAAATAAAAAAAGCTGTCAGGGAATTGACAGCTTTTTTGTTGATGCATTGTGTGATTATATCCTGAAGATTTAGTACGGCTTCTTACAGAGAATCATATGGGACTTCCCGTCTAATTTGAAACCTAGAAGGTTATACCAGTAATTAGCGAATAAACATTTGAAGCAAGACCTATGGTTGTATTGTTTATTATGGGTCCTGGATTTTCAAACCTACTCTCTATGAAAACAATATTTTTTTTACTGTACTTTCGCTGAAAGCCTAGTCCAAATGCAAAGCCGGTTTGATTTGAGTAAAAATCAAAGCGATCATTTTCAGACACAGGAGGCGCATTTGGATAATTGGATTGAGACCGAGTAACAGTTAAGTTATTCGTTAGGCTAAATGTCTTTATTAGACCCAATCTAAAATAGATAGCATTTTTTATTGAAATAGGAATGTCATATTGAAACATTATTGGGACAAAGAGATAACTGTAACTGAGAGACACATCAAACGTATCATACGTTGGTCCTTCAAATACAATTTTCTCATTAGAGGAAGCCCTCAAGTATCTTAATTCAATATAAATTGAAAACTGATCAGTAACGCGAGGAGTTGAAAATTGCATTCCAACTCCTGGTGAAAATCCGAACTGTGAAAAATCAGCTTCTTCATAGTATCCAAAGATAAATTTATACTGATCGGAAACACTGGCATTAAGATTATTATAGCTTAGGCCTACAAGCGGACTTACTCTAAATCTAAATGTGGGAATCATTTCTTTATAGACTAAAGGTTTAACGTTGACACAATGGTTATATTTCTCTATAATTTCAGACAAGGAAGATTCAGCTAATCTTGATTGATCAATTAATTCCTGTACTTCAGGGCAATCACTCAACACGAATTTTAAAACCCCTACGTAAGATTTTTTTTGGTGTATATAATCAGCCTTAACCTCAATCTCCTCAATAATCAATGGATACACCTCATTTTCCTTTTCTAGAAAAAATTTATCATCCCAGCTGTACAAATTTGCTTTCCCTTGAACTAAGAACTGGGCCAAAACTCGTTCATTATTTATGATAATAGACTTATAGTATCGGTAATCATTCAAAATTACCGATTCAAAATCTTCAATAGTAAATGCAACTTCGATGGATTTGTCAGTTTCTTTGAACAAGACGCCCGTTGGGGCAATTTTATTTCCTTGGAGTTTTAAATAACCCTTTAAAGTATCACCAGATTCTTTGATGATGAGCCCATTGTGAAAAATGTTTTGAGAAACCCCCTGCATTCTTAATCCAAGAAGAATAGCAAAAAAAAAGATTAGTGAAAGTGGTTTCATTTTTTTAGGTATAAAAATCTATTAATTTATATTATAACCCTCAATTAATCTACCTCTTACTTTTCAATCCCTCTTCAACTGATCAAATTTATTTTCCGAAACTCTTTTTGGGAACACATTATCAGCCGGATTTACTTCTCCGGTATTTCCAGTCGGATCAATCACTACCCGGGTAACTTCTTTTTCTTTAACGAAAATCTTTTTTACTTCTGTTTCGTTCAGGCGCCAAACTTCAGCAGGTATTTGTTCAACTTCTTTCGTACCATCTTTAAATGTCCACTCAATAATTACCGGGGTTACCAGGCCGCCTTTATTCTTTAAGGTGATTTCATAGAGATTTTTAGATTCTAAATCTTTGCGAACATCCGCATCATTAATTTTATTTCGAAACTCGCTGTAGTTCGCATCAGGTGTATTGATCATGGTAAATTCCTGCGGACCATTGCTGAAATCAGTTGCTTTTCCTTTGGAAGAGTTGGCAGCAAGATCACCCGTTTTTGTCTTTACATTTTTATTCTCAAGGTCTTTGGTTTGTGATTTCACTTTGTACCACTTCACTTCATCAAGTTCAACATCTACATTATCTACAGAATAAAACCAGCCACGCCAAAACCAATCGAGATCAACAGCCGATGCATCTTCCATGGTACGAAAGAAATCGGCAGGCTTTGGATGTTTAAAGGCCCAGCGTTGTGAATATTCTTTAAATGCTTTATCAAACAACTCAGGCCCCATTACTGTTTCGCGAAGTAACGTGAGTGCGGCAGCCGGTTTGCCATAGGCATTGGGACCAAAATCACCAGCTGGAATGTCGTCCGATTGCCACATAATGGGGCGCATCATTTCTTTATCGCCACGCATGTAGCCGGCCATACCTTTTGGAGAACCCCAACTGATGTTGACGTCCGGATACCGTTCACGCTTCGTTTCTCTTTCAAGAAAAGAATTCAATCCCTCATCCATCCAACTCCATTGACGCTCATCGGAGTTAACAATCATCGGAAAGAAATTGTGACCTACTTCGTGAATGATTACGCCTACCATGCCTTCATATGTACGTTGCGAATAGGTGCCGTCACTTTTTGGTCGGCCACCATTGTAGCAGATCATCGGATACTCCATCCCTTGGTTGGCAGTATGAACTGAATAGGCCGTTGGGTATGGATATTCAAATGTTCTGGCCGAATAAACCTCTAAAGTATTTTTGATTGCTTTCGTAGATTCCTTTGCCCATAGGGGATTTCCTTCCTTCGGATAAAGTGATTGCGCCAACGGGGTTTTATCACCCACTTTCACAGCCATCGCATCCCAAATAAATTTGCGTGAGGTGGCGAAAGCAAAGTCGCGCACATTCTCAGCATGAAACTCCCAGGTGCTTTTTTTCTTCGAACGTTCCTTTTCTTTCTTACGCGCTTCTTCTTCGGTTACGATAAAAACGGGGGCATCAAAAGTTTTCTTGGCGCGATCAAATCGTTCAATCTGATCTTTCGTTAATACTTCTTTTGGGTTTTGCAACATACCCGTGGCACCCACAATATGATCGGAAGGCACGGTTATACGCACGCGATAATTTCCAAACACCAATGCAAATTCTCCCTGCCCCATGAATTGCTTGTTTTGCCAACCTTCGTGATCGTCAAACACACACATGCGTGGAAACCATTGGGCGATCGCATAGAGGGCATTGCCATCGGCTGGAAAAAATTCGTATCCACCGCGTTCGCTAAACTGCATGCGATCCTTTTCTACATAACTCCACTCAATTATAAAACTATACTTGTCACCAGTTTTCATTGCGGTGGGTAAGTCTACCGAAGCATGGTGAAATTGATTGTAAAAAGGAAGGTCTTTTCCAGTTGCTGCGTCTTTCACTGATTTTATTTTAAAGCCACCCTCATACCCATATGCATCGGAAGCCAGCGGGAAAAACTTTACCGGAATGGAATCCCGCACGCGGTTCGTTTCGGTTTTGTCTGTCATGTTTCCTTTCGACAAATTGTTCTGATCCAATTGCAACCAGAGGTAGCGTAAAACCTCGGGGGCATTATTGTAATAGGTTATCGTCTCACGGCCTGTGATTAACTGCGTGTCTTCGTTGAGCTCAACAGCTATCTCGTAGTCAGCACGCTGCTGCCAGTAATTGGTGCCAGGAGCTCCAGAGGCCGAACGATAGCTGTTGGGTGTGGGTAATTGCTGATCAAGCTGCTCAAATTTGCCTTGCCAGTTTTGCTGCGCTGTGGCCGGCAAACTAAACGCAAGTACAGAAAAAATAATAAAAAGATACTTCATAAAGGGAGGTAAAAAATTGAAACCACAATATTAAAAAGACCGGTGGATATAGCCCCCCACCGGTCAATATTTAATCTGCGTATTCCCGATAAGGGAACACAATTATAGATCATTTGCCTTTTTTCTTCATTTCATTGAACTTATCGGGCTGTGCAACTTTAGGAAACACGTTGTTTTCAATGCTGATATCGGCTGTTTCTTTTAATGGATCGATTACAACATTAACAACTTCCTTATCCTTTGCGAAAACTTTCGTTACGCGGGTTTCATTTAAGCGCCAGATTTCGGCAGGAGTCTCTCAATTTCTTTACTTCCATCTTTAAATGTCCACTCAATGATTACCGGCATGATTAACCCGCCTTGGTTCGAAAGCGTGATTTCATAGAAATTCTTTGTTTCCATTTTTGAAATCATGGCCTTATCGTCTAACCGATTTGCAAACTCGCCATACATCCGGTTTTCAGTTGGGATAACGCTGAAGTATTGCGGGCCTTCACTGAAATCTGCGGGCTTCTTGCCATCATTTTTAGAAGCAAGATCGCCTTTGGTAGTCGTTTTAGTTTTGTTCTCTACGGTAGCCTGAGTCTTACTAACCTTAAACCATTTAACGTCATCTACCGATACATCGCAGTTGTCGGTTGTATAAAACCAGCCGCGCCAAAACCAATCCAGATCAACGGCCGAAGCGTCTTCCAGTGTACGGAAAAAATCGGCTGGCTTAGGATGTTTAAATGCCCACCGCTCTGCATATTCTTTGAATGCCTGATCGAAAAGTTCCGGACCCATTACCGTTTCGCGTAAAATATTTAGAGCGGTTGCACACTTCGCATACTGCTCATTTCCAAAATTAGAACGCACTACTGATTCAGAGTTAACCATGAGTGGTCGCTGTAATTCAGGATTGCCTTTCATATAAGGTACAATGTTCGCAGCAGGGCCTCTACCTATCGGCTTATCCGGATAGTTCTCTACTTCCGTGCGATACTGAACGAATGTATTTACACCTTCATCCATCCAGGTCCACTGGCGTTCGTCATTGTTAATAATCATAGGAAAGAAGTTGTGTCCAACCTCATGGATGATAACACCAATCATTCCCCACTTTACCCGATCCGACACAGTACCATCGGCATTCGGTCTTCCGAAGTTGAAACAAATCATAGGGTACTCCATGCCCAGGGAAGCGGCATGTACCGAGGTAGCTTGTGGATACGGATAATTTATGGAATACTTAGAGTACGTAACAAGCGTGTGTTTAACGGCCATGGTTGATTCCTTCTCCCAAAGCGGATTGCCTTCTTTAGGATAATACGACATGGCTAGCGGAGTTTTATCACCCACTTTAACAGCCATCGCATCCCAGATAAATTTGCGCGATGTAGCGAAAGCAAAGTCTCTAACATTCTCAGCTACAAAACGCCAGGTTTTTTTAGTTGTTGATTTTGATTTTTCACGTTGTATAGCTTCTTGCTGCGTACAAATGACAACGGGTTTATCAAAGGTTGTTTTTGCTTTTTCAAAGCGCGCATATTGCTCTGCAGTCAATACCTCCTTTAGATTTTGAACCATACCCGTGCCACCCACAATATGATCGGCCGGTACGGTAAGGTTAACCTGATAATTTCCAAAGGTTAGGGTGAACTCGCCCTGACCCAAAAACTGTTTGTTCTGCCAGCCATTCACATCATCGTACACGCACATGCGTGGAAACCATTGGGCAATGATGTACAGATAATTGTCTTCTAGCGGAAAATATTCCATACCACTGCGCCCATCATTGGGCGTAACGTTTTTCATGCGATCATTGATTTTAAATGACCACTCTACTGAGAATGACATTTTTTGACCCGCAGCTAAAGCCTTAGGCAAATCAACACGCATCATGGTTTGATTGATCGTGTAGGGAAGAGCTTTGCCCGAAGCATCTTTAACAGACTTGATTTTAAATCCACCATCAAAATCATAGAGATCAAGCGTGGCCGCCATGCTTTTAGCATCGACAGAATCTTTTACAGAATTATTAGCGGATTTGACCGTGTTGTTTCCTTTTGCGTTAATATTTTGATCGAGTTGCAACCACAGGTAAGTGAGGGCATCGGGTGAATTATTAAAGTAGGTTATCACTTCAGACCCGGTAATGCTTTGATTCTGATCATTAAGTTCAGCATCAATCACATAATCGGCCTGTTGTTGCCAGTACTTGGCTCCCGGAGCACCCGAGGCAGACCGATATTCGTTTGGCGTGGGAAGTTGCTGATCGAGTTGTTCAAATTTTCCTTGCCAGTTTTGAGCTGCTAAGGGTCCCGCCACAGCGAGCAGAAGGAAAGACATTATCAATTTATTCATAAAAGTATTTAATATTCAAAATTAGAAATGGTTTTTTAATAGGGCACAACCACTTATCAACAATCTGTGCCACGATTTAATCCGGAGTCATGAAGGAACAATTCTTTCATGTTAAAGCTTGGTGCCTTGGCGGCTAAAAATCCGATGGTTTCTTTGCCACAGAGACTCAAAGCCACGAAGGAATGCACTAAGCAAGTAACTCCGCTTATTAAACTTAGATTAGCTTTTAATTTTTCTTTTTTAATTCATCAAACTTACTCGGTTGAACGACCCGTGGGAAGATATTGTCCTGGATGTTAATGTCTGCAGTTTCTTTTAATGGATCAATAACAACGTTTACCACTTCCTTGTCTTTCTGAAACACCTTGGTAACTTTTGTTTCGTTAATGCGCCAGATTTCAGCGGGTAACCGTTCAATCTCTTTACTCCCATCTTTGTAGGTCCATTCAATAATAACGGGCATTACCAAACCACCTTTGTTAGTTAGCGTTATCTCATAGAAGTTCTTATTCTCCATCTTAGCAATGACAGCTTTATCATCGAGGCGGTTAGCAAACTCTCCATATAATCGGCTATCCGTTGGAGTTACACCAAAATACTGCGGACCCTGACTAAAATCATTTGGTTTCGCATCGCCACCCTTTGTTGCTAAATCACCTTTGGTTGCCGATTTGGTTTTGTTTTCTAAAGTTGTTTGGTCTTTGCGAACTTTAAACCACTTCACTTCATCCAATGTCATGTCGCAATTATCAGTGGTATAAAACCAGCCTCTCCAAAACCAATCGAGATCTACCGCGGAAGCATCTTCCATGGTACGGAAAAAGTCTGATGGCTTAGGATGTTTAAAAGCCCAACGTTGTGCATACTCCTTAAATGATGCGTCAAATAGCTCAGGCCCCATAACCGTTTCACGTAAGATAAACAGAGCCGTTGCCGCCTTGGCGTATTGTTCTGAACCTGATTGCACAACTTGTTCTCCGCTCGTCATTAAAGGGCGCATCATTTCTTTATCACCTTTCATGTAGGGTACAATACCCGCTGGCCGGCCGCGGCTCCAGTCCAATTGTGGGTACCGCTCTAGTTCAGTTAGTAGTTGCACAAAACTGTCAATGCCTTCATCCATCCAGGTTGTTTGGCGTTCGTCACTGTTAATAATCATAGGGAAAAAGTTGTGCCCTACTTCGTGGATAACAACACCTAGCATCCGCTGCAAAGTTTGATTGGTATATGTGCCGTCTTTATTCGGTCTTCCAAAATTGAAACAGATCATCGGATACTCCATACCAATAGAAGCGGCATGTACCGAAGTTGCTTGTGGATATGGATAGTCGATGGTGTATTTAGAATAAACTTCTAACGTATTTTTCACAGCAATGGTAGATTCCTTTTCCCAAAGCGGATTGCCTTCTTTAGGATAGTATGACATAGCCAATGGGGTAGTGGTGCCCAGCTTTACGGCCATGGCATCCCAGATAAACTTGCGCGAAGTAGCGAATGCAAAATCGCGAACATTCGTGGCATCAAATTGCCAGGTCTTTTTCTCTTTTGATTTTGTTTTTTCCTTGGCAACGGCTTCATCCTGTGTAACAATATCTACCGGCTTATCGAAAGTTGTTTTGGCTTTTTCAAATCGCTCAATCTCTGTTTTAGAAAGAACTTGCTGTGGATTTTTTATCATGCCCGTTGCAGCAACAACGTGGTCGGCAGGCACGGTGATGGAAACCTTGTAATCCCCAAAAGGTAAAGTAAATTCTGAGCGACCCAGAAACTGTTTGTTCTGCCAACCTACCACATCATCGTACACACACATACGAGGAAAGAACTGAGCAATGGTATAAACGTAATTGTCTTCTGCGGGGAAATATTCATACCCACTTCGCCCACCCTGAAAATTGCGATCGTTAATATTATACGACCACGCAATCTGAAAGCTTACTTTGTCGCCAGATTTTAACGGTTGTGGCAGGTCAACCCGCATCATCGTTTTATTGATTGTATGTTTTAAAGGATTGCCGGCCGCATCTTTAATGGAAGCAATCTTATAGCCGCCTTCAAAATCATATAGACTTAGTTGCCCCGCCATTGTTTTGGCTGCCACGGAATCGGTAATAGAGTTATTGCTCGTCTTGCCGGTGTTGCTTTCTTTTTCATAAAGATTCTGATCCAGTTGCACCCACAAATATTTTAATACATCGGGTGAATTGTTGTGGTACGTAATTTTTTCGGTTCCGCTAATGCTTTGATTGAGATCGTTCAGCTCAACTGAAATTTCGTAGTCGGCTTTTTGCTGCCAGTATTTGGGGCCAGGTGAACCCGAACCAGAACGATACTCATTAGGGGTAGGTAAGGCTTGGTCAAGTTGTTCAAACTTACCTTTCCAATCTTGTGCGTTTACTGAAAACACAAAAAGAACTAAAGCAATTGTAATTAATTTATTCATACTAAAGTTAAAACGTTTATGTCTAAAATATTCATAGGTACAGCATCACCAAAAAATCCGGTCGTTCATGAGCACAAGCGCAATGCCCGCAATCGCTGCGGATAATACCAGCCTTACATCTCTGCGCGAAACTTTGAGTAATTCTACCAAAACAAAACTGATTGCGAGGAATATAGCAACCACTATTATTTGACCAAACTCCAGGCCCAGATTAAAGGCAAAAAGTGGGGATACAATATTTTCATTTTTGCCTAAAAGGGCTCTAAGAAAATTTGAAAAGCCAAGCCCATGGATCAATCCGAAAAAGAGTGCAAATAAATAGTTGATTTGAACTTTAGCGTTCGTTACGGTTGAGTCGCCCTTAAAAAGGTTGCCGGCTGCGGTAATGAAAATGGTAAGGGGTATCAGGAATTCAATTATTTCTGCAGAGAAGTTAATAACCTTAAGCGTGGCCAACGCCAGCGTTATGGAGTGCCCAATAGTAAAAGACGTAACGAGAATAAGAATTTGCCTCCAATCTCGTATCAGATATACAGCACAAAGTGCGAGAACAAAAAGAATATGATCGTATCCGTTTACATAATCCAAGATATGATCTTTACCTAAGCCAAAATACAACGCAAACTCACTCATCGGGTTATCTTAAAAGTGGGCACAAGTATAATCTTAATTTTGATTTAGGCCAATTAGAACTAATTTTGGCGGCACGATTTTCGTGATGAGGTTTCTATGATTAGCTTATTATACTCTTTCTTTCTTTTATTTCATCCCATTCATCTCTCCGTCTCTGAAATCGACTACAGCGAGAAGGATAAAGCATTACAGATAACCTCACGCATTTTTTTGGATGATCTCGAGTTATCGATTCGTACTCAATTAAAACAACCGGAACTTGATTTGTTAGAACCCGGACCTGGCCAAACCTCCGAACAACTTATTAGCGATTATGTTCTCAAACGCTTCTCAGTAAAGCTGGATGGCAAATTGCAGAAGTTAAATTTTTTAGGCTTCGAACGCGAAGACCCGGCCGTGATTTGTTACATAGAGATTGAGAATATTAAAAAATTTAAAACCATGGAAGTAAAGAACGAAATCATCATGGAAACACATGATGATCAATCTAACCTGGTACACGTCACTTATAAAGAACCTGTAAAGAGTTTGCGTTTAACGCGCGGCAAGTCATCCGATATACTCACTTTTAATTCAAAATAAATTTTAATAACGATGCGTAACAAAATTGTAGCCGGAAACTGGAAAATGAATAAAACGCTGGAAGAAGCTCAGGCGTTAACTTCTGAACTCATAGGCATGGTAAATGATGAAGTTAAAGGGAATGTGAAAGTAGTTCTCTGTACTCCGTTTCCTTATTTGCATCCGGTAAATCAGCAACTGGGTTCTAACAAACGCATTTCTGTTGGTGCCCAAAATTGCAGCGAACACGATTCTGGCGCCTATACGGGCGAGACCTCCGTCTCTATGTTAAAGTCAATGAATGTTCCATACGTTATTATTGGCCACAGCGAACGCAGACAATATTTTGGCGAGAACGGTAAGCTGCTTGCTACTAAAGTCGACAAGGCATTAGCAGCAGGGTTGACCCCAATTTTTGTTGTGGCGAACCTTTGGAGATTCGTGAGAAAGGCACGCATGAACAACTAGTTAAACAACAGGTAGAAGAAAGTCTTTTTCATTTATCAGCGGAAGCGTTGAAAAAAGTTGTGATTGCCTACGAACCTGTTTGGGCTATTGGTACAGGTAAAACAGCAACCTCGCAACAAGCACAAGATATGCATGCGGTAATTCGCAAACATCTGGCTACAAAGTATGGCTCTGTGGCTGAAGAGATTTCGATTCTTTATGGCGGAAGCGTTAAAGCCGATAATGCCAAAGAACTTTTCGCTTGCGCGGATGTAGATGGTGGTTTGGTAGGCGGTGCTTCGTTGAAGAGCCGGGAGTTTGTTGAGATTGTTAAAGCGATTTGAAAAATCCCCAAGAGGAAATGCACTCTACGCGCCTTCAAGTAGCTTGTGATCCTGAGTATTCAGAAATACTAATGGCCGAAGTGGCCGAAGCCGGCTTTGATACCTTTATGGAAACGGAAACGGGTTTCGAAGCTTATGTAGAAGGTGATGAGTTTGATAAGAGTTTACTGGAGAGTCTGAAGCAGAAGTACAGTCAGGTAAAACCCTTACAATTTTCTTTTAGCCAAATTCCAAAGCAAAACTGGAATGAGGAGTGGGAGAAAAATGTAGATCCCATTGTGGTGGATGACCAATGTCTTATCCGGGCCGCCTTTCATAAAATTGAAAAAAAGTATCCGTACGAAATTATCATAACGCCTAAAATGTCCTTTGGCACAGGACATCATCAGACTACGCATTTGATGATAAGCCGCCAGATGAAAATGGATCATCAAGATAAACGAGTGATGGACGCGGGATGCGGAACGGTAATCTTATCCATAATGGCTTCCAAGCTTGGCGCGAAAGAAGTAGAGGCCTTTGATATTGATGAGTGGAGTGTGGTGAATGGCGAGGAGAACGCTGCGAACAACCAATGCAAAAATATTCACATACAGCAGGGTAAAATTGAAGAGGTGCAGCTTACAGGAAAATTTGATCTCATTCTGGCTAACATCAATAAGAATATTTTGATGAATGAAATGCATCGCTATGCTTCATTTCTTAATAAGGGCGGGCAGTTATTACTTAGCGGATTTTATATAACTGATATAGAAGATCTGAAAGCAGAAGCAGCTAAATACAACCTTCAGGAGATAGTGCATGACGAGCGCGAAACCTGGGCGTGCCTGCTCTTAGAAATGATTTAGGGAACACTTTTTTGCTAAGAATATTCAACAGCGATAAGTTCATAAAAACCGTTCACCTTTGTTGAGATACAATCCTGTTCAATATTCCGTTAAGTAGGTTAGGTTCATTCATTAGTACATTCGCTATTTTTTTACGAATTTCAAGGTTTTTGGCCCCGTGAAGCAGGTTTTTAGCTACATTATTGCCCTTCTTGTCTCAACCGCTGGCGTTTTTGCCCAGTCGGGCGAGGTCCGTCAATATAGTTTTCAGGATAGCGTACGCTTGGTTTTAGAAAGTACCAAGGCTAATGATGCGATTGTTGTAGGTGCCGCTTTCAATACGGCCTGGAGTTCTCTGGGCCCGGATCATCAGAATATTATTCGCAGTCAGGCACGCCTGATGAAAAAGAAAGGCTACAAAGTAAGACCGCACTTTGTTAATTATTATGGTGCGATTGCAGCAGCTGTCACTATTGAAAATGCAGATCTTTCAAAACTCTCCAACTACTTGGCAACAACGGATAAGGTTTTAGCCAAAGACAATACCACACAGGCTAATTTATTCTTTCAGCAAAGCCGCGATTTTTTTGAAAATCACGCGCTGCATTTTGAAAAAGCTTTTCAGTTACAGGTTGTGGACGATAACTATCAATTCGATTATCTCGAACCTGTTTTTATTTCGGATACTGTGCAGACTGAATATTATGACCAGCCTGTGGACACCTCATCCTACAACGCTCCGTTTTGGCAACAACCCATAGTACAACCTGATGTATATGGCCCCGTTATTAAATTCGACAAGCTCACTCTTAATTTCACAACTCCGTACGATTCGGTTTTACTTCAAAATACAAGTGGCTTGTTCGCACTCCGCGAAAAACTCTTTATTGGCGAAGGCGGGCGTTTTGATTGGTCGGCCGCAGGCCTTCCTTCAGATTCCGTGTATTATGAATTGAGTAAATATAATTTCAAAACGAATCAACCGTACTTAAAAGCAGAGCAAGGCAAGCTTCGATATATTGGTAAGGTCTCTACGTTTGTGCCGGGCATATTTGAGTTTAGGAGTATCAACCACAAAACTCCTGAAACTTCTATTTATCCACGGTTCAAATCGTACGAGTCGAATATTAACTTAAAAGGCATTGGTGATGAGAAATTAAAATACACGGGTGGACTTGGATTGCAGGGCAATAGAGTAAACAGCAATTCGGTTGATGGTAGTCTCGCAACTATTGAGGTTCGAGGTGAAACAGATAAAAAGTTTAAAGCGATTGCCGAGTCTTTTGGATTTCAGGATTCAGTGATTGTTTCTCCGCGTGCACGGGTTACCATCTATCAGCAAAATGATTCGATCGTCCATCCCGCCATGGAAGTATGGTATGATCACAAAAATCAAAAACTGGTGCTGAATAAAGAAAAGAGCCAGTTGCGAAAAGCTCCTTTTTCATCTTCCTATTTCGATATTGAATTTACAGCCGATCAAATTAGATGGGATTTAAAATCAGACAGCCTTTCGGCCTGGATACAGGGAAGTGGCAACATATCGCCCATGGTTCTTGAGTCAAATGATTTTTACGATCCCGAAGGCTATCGTGAGCTTCGCGGAAAGGGATTCAGTTTTCATCCCTTGGCGTTAGTGGTGAACCATGCCAATGAAATTGGTAGCAACGATTACTATGTGTATGATTTAGTATTGGAAGGCAGACGATAATTTAAAAGTACACTCCCTTACCGACACAACGGCCAATGCGGTGATCAGTTTCTCTAATGGAAGAATGACAGTCTATGGCGTGGAGGAGTTTAATGTGAGCGATTCGCTTAATGTTATTATTAAACCGGATAGCAGTCGGATTACCTTTTTGCAAAATCGCGATATAAAATTTAACGGAACAATTAATGCCGGTAATTTCGAAATCACGGGTCGCGATTTCACATTAAAGTATGATAGTTTTTTTATTAACATGAATCATATCGACTCCATTCGGTTTTATGTTACTGAAAAAAATGGAACGAGACGAAGAGTAAATAACTCGATGGTTGGGGCCGACTCGACAGCCGCGGCCGCGGGCGGTATGCAAGCTTCATCCAATAAAACAGCGGGTACTTTATTTATCAATCGACCCGATAATAAATCGGGCAAAATAAAATACCCCAATTATCCCCGATTGGATGCAACAGCAGGGGGAGTAATCTATTTTGATAGAAGCGAAGTGTTGAATGGTGCCTATGACCGATCTGTATTTTTTTGTGGTACCACCTTTCAAGCTGGATAGTTTGAATGATGCCGATCCGGGTTCTATAAAGTTTGAAGGTACGTTCGTGTCCAGTGGTATGTTCCCCAGTTTCAAAGAGAAGCTATATACCATGCCCGACAAATCTTTAGGGTTTACGCATACAGTTCCTGCTTCAGGCTACCCGCTTTACCAGGGCGATGGGAAATTATATGGCGGCATGTCGTTAGATAATGCGGGTATTCGGGCTACCGGAAAAATTGATTATTTAGCAGCATCGGTAGAGTCACGCGACTTTGTGTTTTATCCGGATTCGGTTGTAGGACGAGGTAGCGTGGGTGAAATTAAAGAGAAGCAATTTGGTGCGGTGTATTTCCCTCAAATCAAGTTAGGCGATTATCAACTGAAATGGCTGCCCAAGCAAGACAAGATGTACATCAAGAATTTAAAGGAGCCGTTTAGCTTGTATCAGAGCACGGCTGCTTTAGACGGTAAACTGATAGTCTCAAAATCAGGGGTTGGCGGAGATGGCCGTTTAACTACACGTGGATCTGAAGTACGATCGAAAGAACTTTCTTTCTCAGCAAAGGAATTTGGTGCCCGTAATGCAAGCTTTGAAGTGAAGACTGGGAATCCAGACAAGCCAGCCCTTGCGGCTAATGATGTGAAACTTAAGTTTAATCTCGATCAGAATTTTGCAACCATAAGTCCGGAAGTGGAAGGAGAAGCAGCCATCGATTTTCCGTATGCGCAGTTTAAAACTTCTATTCCAGAAGCGCGTTGGGATTTAACCACGCAGAAAATTGTGATGAATAAAGCGCCCGATGTTCCTATTGAGAATTCATATTTCTACACCACGCGCAAAGAATTGGATTCACTTAGTTTTAATGCCGAGCGCGCGGAGTATGATATCAAAACTCAGCAGCTAAAAGTGAGTGGGATTCCTTATATCATTGTTGCCGATGCTAAAATCACCCCCGAAGGAAATGAAGTGTTGATTTTAGAGAACGCAAAAATTGGACAACTAAAAAATACGGTGATCATTCTCGATACACTCAATGGCTATCACCGTCTTACGGAAGGCGTGGTTGATATTATTTCCCGAAAGGAATTTGCTGGCTACGCTACCTATCAATATGTGAATGCTGTTAACGATACATTCGCCATTAAAATGACAGACTTTCGCCTTGAACCCATAACGGAAGAAACGCGAAACAAAAAACAACGTGGCGGTCCGCTAATGCAAACTGTAGGAAATGGCGCTGTTATAGAAAGCAATAATATTCTGGTGTCGCCCCGTATTTTCTACAAAGGCGATATGACCATGTTTGCGACCAAGCCGGCTTTACAATTACGTGGCTTTGTAAAACTTGATCTGAAGAATATCAAAAATTATAACACCTGGCTTCAGTATACGCAAAGCGGTGACGAAAAAGATATCTACCTCAACTTTGATAACTCAATAACCGAAGAAGGACGAAAAGCAGATGCCGGACTTCATTTTGCAGAGGACAATGATCTTTACATAACCTTTGTATTCGACAAGAAAGATCCGGGTGATGATGATTTCTTTTTGCCAAGTGGATCCCTTTATTATGAAAAAGAGAGCAAGGAATTTAGAATAGAAGATCGCCAAAAAGCTGCTGGTGAAAAATTGGCAGGAAAAGTCTTTGCTTATAATGAAGAGAAACAAGAGGTTCGGTTTGAAGGACCGATTAACTTCTTTAAGGGAAACAAGGATTTTAATTTGACGGCTTCGGCTTTAGGATCGGGTAATCTGGAGACCAATGATATCAAAATGAATTCGTTCGTCATGGCAGATATGAATATTCCCACGATGGCGTATCAACTGATGGCCACCAACATTACTGGAAGTAATCAACAATGAAGGAGTTAAAGAAGAGGGTCTTGGAGATCAAACAGATTTACTTTATAAGATTGCCGACATAGTTGGCGAACGGGCAGTAAAGGACTATGAACAGAGGTCATTACAAGCTTATACTCCGTTGGCTTCTGTGCCCGGTTTATTGAAACCGTTGGTGATAGCAAACGCTAACCTTAAATGGTCGCAAGAACATAAATCGTTTTACAGTGAAGGACTATTAGGTATTAGCCATATGGGCAAGTATGATATTAATGGTGCCTTTGAAGGGTTTATGGAAATCAGAAAAAACGAAGATGGCGCACCTGTCTTTCACCTTTTTATCAAAGCCTCACCCGAGTCGTGGTATTATTTTGGAATGGAAGACAATCGACTCATGGTTCATTCATCGCTACCAACGTTCAATGATTTAATAATAAAAAACCAACGCGAGCAAGGCTAAAATAGGTGAGTTAGTTTTCATCCCGGGCACGGATGATGAGACCCTTGCCTTTATAAATCGGTACCGCCAAATCTATTATGGCCTTGAAGCCCCGTATGATCTTTCGAGTGGTAGCGCCTCAAAGAAGAAGGATAAGAAGAAAGATGAAGAAGACGATGGCTTTTAAGCCACATAACCTTCCATCACATTTTGTTTTCCCTGCTCTTCAGATTCTGTAACTTTTCCTCTCAATTTCTTCCCTATGAAAAAAAATTTACTTCTCGCTGTATTTACGATTTGCGCTTCTTTAACCTTCGCTCAAAACAATTACTTCTTTCCAACTGGTGTAACTTTTGATCCGGTTATTCCCACACCCGAACAGTTTCTAGGTTACCCGATTGGGGATTGGCATACACGCCACGATCGGATTGTTCCATATTTTCAAGAGTTGGCCCGGGTATCGCCTAAAGCGCATTTTCAAATTATTGGATACACCAACGAACGCAGGCCGCAAGTGGTGCTTACCATTACAAGTCCTGAGAATTATGCCCGAATCGAGGAGATCCGAAAAGAGCATTTAAAATTAGCGGACCCTTCACAGTCAGTAAATGTTTCCACTATGCCCGTAGTTATTACGCACGGCTATAACGTACATGGTAATGAGCCCAGCAGTAGCGAGGCAGCTATGTTAACAGCGTATTACCTGATTGCTGCACAAGGCGATGAAGCGAATAAGACCTTACTGGATGCGATCATTCATATCGATCCTAATTATAATCCTGATGGCCGCGACCGGCACAGCAACTGGGCCAATATGCATAAAGGATTTCCTCCGGTATCAGATCCTATGGATCGTGAACACAATGAAGTTTGGCCTGGTGGAAGATTTAATCATTATTGGTTTGATCTCAATCGGGATTGGTTGCCGTTGGCACACGTGGAAAGTCGAAACCGGATTGAATTTTTTCATCAGTGGTTGCCCAATGTGTGCACCGACTATCATGAAATGGGAACTAACTCGACCAATTTCTTTGAGCCAACAAAACCTATCGGGTCGGAAAATCCGGTTATACCCCGCGCCAACTATGATCAATTGAATCCGTTGTTCGCAAAATATTTTGCCAAAGCTATGGACGATATTGGATCACTGTATTTCTCCAAAGAGAATTTTGATAATTCGTATCCCGGCTATGGCTCTACCTATCCGGATATACATGGTGGATTGGGATTAGTTTTTGAACAAGCCAGTTCGCGCGGCCATGTTCAGAAAAGTTCTACGAAAGAAGTTACGTTTGCCTTCACTATTCGCAACCATGTGCGCACGAGTTTGGCTACCGTGAAAGCCGGTGTTGAAAATCGGGAGCTGTTACTCAAGCATCAGCAGGAATATTTTAAGTCTGCCTTAGATGAAGGAAAAAAGTCAGCTATCAAAGCTTACGTTTTTGGCGATAGTAAAGACCAGAGTCGGACAAAAGCTTTTGCAGATTTATTATTGAAACATCGCATAGAGACGTATGCGCTGTCTGCTGACCTGACTATAGGCGCAAATAAATATGAAAAAGGAAAAGCGTTTGTGGTTACTACCGATCAAACGCAATATCGAATGGTGCGCAGCATGTTCGAGAAAGTAACTTCTTTTTATGATAGCGTTTTTTATGATGCTTCCACATGGACTATGGCGCTTGCCTATGGTGTTCCACATGATCCTATTGGCGCATCAATAAAAGTTTCAAAAGGAGATAAAATTAAATCTCAGGACTTAGTGGCCACGCCACCACCGGTTGCCAAATCAACCTATGCCTATTTAATTGATTGGAATGAATACAATGCATCACGTGCGTTGTATTACCTGCTTTCGAAAAATGTATATGTTAAAGCAGCCTTTAAACCATTTGCGACAACCGTCAATGGCACGAAGAGACAGTTTGGCTATGGAACCTTAATGATTCCAGTGGCCGACCAGGATCTTTCGGCTGATGAACTTTTTACTGCCATGCAAGAAGCTTCTGCTACTTCTGGACTGGAGATTTACTCAGTAGCTACCGGCTTTAATCTGGAAGGCGTTGATCTGGGCAGTGGAAACGTACGCACCGTACAAATGCCTAAAGTAGTTATGCTGGTAGGCGATGGCGTGGCAGCCACGGATGCGGGCGCGCATTGGTTTTTGTTAGACTCTAAATTGAAGATGCCCATCACGAAAGTAAATACCAGCCAATTTGGCCAGCTTAGAATCAGTGACTACAACACATTGATTTTGGTTTCAGGAAACTATGGCATACTGGGCGAGGCCGGAGTTTCAAAAATTAAGGCATGGGTACAACAGGGCGGAACCTTGATTTTAGAAAAGTATGCGATTAGTTGGGCGATCAATAACAAATTGATTGATGAACAATTGACTAAAGAGGATGAGACAGAAAAGAATGCCAAGCGATTGGACTATGTAATAGCTGGAGATTATCAGGGCTCACGGGCTATTGGGGGTTCGATTTATCAGGCCAACTTAGACATTACGCACCCCTTAGGTTTTGGGTTTTCAAACCGTACCCTTTCTGTATATCGAAATCATACTGTATTTATCGAGCCAAGCAAAAACCCTTTCAATACGGTCATTAAGTATACAGCTAGCCCATTGCTGAGCGGTTATATTCATCCAACCAATTTGGCCAAAATCAAAAACTCAGTTTCACTGCAAGTGAGTAACATAGGGCAGGGTCGCGCCATTTTATTTGTTGATGATCCGGCCTTTAGAGGTTATTGGAATGGCACCAACAAATTATTCTTTAATGCGCTGTTCTTCGGTTCGCACATTAGTGCTCCACGCTTTGAAGCTGCGGAGGAATAGACGAAGAGAATATTACAATTGAGATAGGAGTTTGGGTGAAGCGATCCGGACTCCTTTTATTTTCTTATAGTACCCGTTAACACATTCACTTTGTCAGAGAATGGATTCCCCGAAGCTCTGCGCATAGAAACAATTTGTCCTACGTGCCAGAGGCAGTCGGCTATGGGTCCGTTTAATTGATTCCAGAAAGCGTATTCTGTCTTTTGCTCACCCGAACCAAAAATCATACTGTAGCTTTCAAGTTGAGTATCGGTACTTGCCCGAAAGCGATCACTTATAGTTTTTAGATTCATTAACGTCTGCGTTTTCATTTCTTCAAATGAAATTTTTGAGTTCTGTTTCCGTAGGGTTGGTGTATGCGTAGTTGTATTCAATAGGGTAATGGACATGCCATGAATATGCTCAATAGTTTCGAGGCAGGTTCGCGCATCGGCACCAGGCTTATACGAAAGATCTTCAGATCGTAATCCTTCGGTGGCCCAGTAAAAGCGAAACCCAAGTCCATCGATCATGCGAGAAGCAACTCCGCCAGCACTAATTTTTTCAGGCGCTGAAGGTATCTCATAGTAGGGAATTTGTCCATGGACCGGGCTTGATGTAATTCCGATATATAGAAGTATGACAGCTGCTATTTTGTGTTTTGAATTCATAGGATGTATTTATTTGAAAGTTATCTTTTCACGAAGCTAATGTAAACCTCATTCAGTATAGCTTATAATCTAGTTTATGGTTTATCAGTCTATATGAGTGGATTTAAAGCGGAAGCGGCTTCTAATCCAATCTCTTGACCTTGCAGCCAACGCTGTCGGTCTTTCTCCTGCCACTCGTTAATAGGTTCTGAAATTTTTGCGCCATCCTCATAATAAATGATGGTCATTACTTCGCGCATAATTTTAGAAGAATTACCCGGTGCTTTGTGCAAAATAAGTCCGGCATGAAAGGTGGCATCTCCGGCTTGCATTTGATCAGGCATAAACACAGGGTATCCTTTTTCTGTTACATGCTCATCTAACTCTTTTTCAGATTCATCGGAGATTTCAAGATTTTTTACCAATCCATCCTTATGGGAGCCGCCAGCAAAAGTTAGCATGCCCATATCGGTCGTAATATCTATCAAGGGCATCCACAGGGTAATAGTACTCTTTGTTTCCAATGGCCAATAGTATTGATCTTGATGCCACGGTGTAAATCCGCCACCGGGTTCTTTAAAAAGCGCCTGATCGTGATAAAGACGTACCCGATTAACCCCCATGAGTTGTGCCGCTACTGAAGCAAACTTCTTAGCCAATGTAAATTCTTTGACCTTCGCGTCTGCTTCCCATAAGTTCATGGTTTGTAGAAATGCTTTGCCATAAGTATCCCGGTCTTCCATCTTTCGCGACTCAGGATTAAGCTTTTTCACTGCATCCAGAATCCATGGCCGGTAATGGGCAATCTCGTCTTGAGTGGCCAAATTTCTAATGAGCGCATAGCCCTTCTGTTGGTATGCTGAGATCAGGTCATGATTTATATTGAAGCGATCCTTTAATGTATCCATACTTGAAATCAATTGATTTATTGAAGTTATAAGTTACTTGGATCTAAATCAAAGCAATGAACCTTGATTAAAAATATTAAGATATAGTTATGATAAGACTAATAATTAGTGACATTTGTATTACCTATGGCAAATAGAGTTTACTTGACACCAACTTTGGCTGGTTTGTAATGGATTTTCTTACCCATACAGCCTCCTACAAGGTCTGGATTTTTGCTCCTTATTTGGAGACGGATGATCCTACCTTGAAATTTTATTACGACTACACCCAAAGTATAGCCGAATACACTAAAGTGTTCGCGGATATCAATTGCGAATGGGAATGGGTAAACGTTACTATCAATAACATTGCTGAGGCTATTGCTAAAGTGCAGAACTACTCAGCCAAGCGCAGTATTGTGCTTAATCTATGCGATGGAGACGAAATAAATGATGTTCCGGGCGTCTCAGTAATTCATGCATTGGACGAGAACCAGATTACCTATACCGGATCGGATTCTTACTTCTATGATATAACCACTTCAAAAATTACGATGAAGGAAGCTTTTGGTAAAGCAGGAGTTTCCATGCCCAGCTGGCAAAAGTTAAATGGTCATATCGATCCCGATCTATTTAAGAAGGTAGGGAAACCGCTTATTGTTAAGCCTGCAGTTTCGGCCGGAAGTATGGGCATTAGCATTAAGAATGTAGTTAATGGCAAGCGTGAATTAAAGACTGTGTTATCCAATCTTCATGGTGGATTCAAAGGCTGGAATCTGGATGGTGCCGGTCTGCTGGCCGAACAATTTATTATTGGTCGTGAGTTTACAACCTTATTGGTAGGCTCCCATCATCAACCTGAGCAGATCAAATTTTATCAGCCAATAGAACGTGTGTTTCATAAAGGGTTACCCGAAAAAGAGCAATTTCTTTCATTCGAACGGCTATGGGAGGCCTACGAAGATGAAGCTCCGCCACCTGATAATGGATTTTTATATGAATACGCACCCGTAATATCGTGCGAATTAGTTCAGGAATTAAAGGAGCTTAGTATTGATGCCTTCAAAGCCGTAAAGGGAATGGGCTATGCGCGGTTAGACTTTCGGTTAGATAAAAAAACGGGAAAACTTTTCGTGTTGGAAATCAATGCCCAATGTGGATTGAGTGATGATGAAAACTATACCTCTATTGGCGCAATTCTGCGCATGAGTGATAAGACATTTACCGATTTAATTGTAGAAGTGCTGGATGATGCCTTACTTCGTAAAGCACCTGTAATAAATGAAATCCCGATCCGCAAAGTGGCAAAGAGATCAACCCCGGCACTCCCTCGCTTGCGCGGATAACCACTAACAAAACAGTATCACATGAAAGTTTGTGTTCTGCAACCGGATTACAGCACTACGGATGTCGATTATAAACATTACGACCCGGCTCGCAATCTTGCGCCCTTATTGCCCAACGATCAGGTAGATCATGTGCTTTTAAATAAGCTTACAACATATAAACAGCTTAAAGATCTCCGAAAATCCAAGTACGATATTTTCATAAACCTGTGCGAAGGGTATTTGGATTGGTCTGTGCCTTCTATCGATGTGATCAACACGTTAGACGCACTCAACCTTCCCTATACAGGGCCTAATTCTATCTTATATGATCCACCAAAGCCCTTGATGAAGTATGTGGCCTATTGTGGTGGTGTTAATACTCCAAACTTTGCTGAAGTTGCCAATACTACAAACCTGATTGAAAAAGTCAAGCACCTAACGTATCCGCTATTCGTGAAGCCAGCCAAAGCGGGCGACAGTCTTGGCGTTGATGATAAGTCGCTTGTAAAAGATCATGCTGAGTTAACAAGCAAAATTGAAAGCCTGCAAAACGATGGCTATGAAGACATCTTAGTTGAAGAGTACATTGCCGGGCAAGAGTTTACCGTGTTGGTAGCGGCCAATCCAAAACCTAAACGGGGGTGTACAACTTTTAAACCCGTGGAGTATCAATTTCCAAAAGGGTATAAGTTTAAAACCTACGCACTTAAAACTTCCGAACTACATACTGATGTTAATAAACCCTGCAATGATCAGGGATTGGAAGCAAAGTTAAGATCAGCAGCAGAGAAAATCTTTAATGGTTTCTCCGGAGTGGGTTATGCACGGCTGGATTTCAGAGTAAATGAAAAACAAGAAGTTTATTTTTTGGAAATAAACTTTACGTGTTCCGTTTTTTATGAAGATGGATATGAAGGTTCGGCCGATTACATTCTAAAATTTGATCCGATTGGAAAATCAGGATTCCTAAAACACATTATTGCCGAAGGGGTTGCCCGGCATGCAACCAAACAACGAAAATATCGGGTAAACGGAAACGCGATCAATGGCTACGGTATAATTGCTCAAACAGCGTTGACTAAAGGCGAGGTAATTTTTAAGATTGAAGAATCAGCTCAACGAATTGTTACCAAACGTTATGTGGAAACCAACTGGACGCCTGAACAGATCGAGGAGTTCAGGCACTATGCTTATCCTATTTCGGATGAGGTTTATATTCTGTGGGATCAAAAACCACAAAACTGGGCACCTCAAAATCATAGCTGCGACCCAAATACAGTTTACGATGGATTAAACTTGATTGCGCTTCGCAATATTAATCGCGATGAAGAATTAACGCTCGACTATGCAGATTTGCTAGACGATACTATTCAGTCTTTTGCATGCACCTGCGGCCATACTAACTGTCGCAAAGTTGTTTCTGGTAGAACGGATAACTCCGTTACCCAACGCGAGAAATTTTCGTTGAACACCTAGCGAGCCATAATAAAAGCCTTCCCCATCGAACAGACTTCAATAATCCGCTAGCGTAATTGCTCATTAAACTTTGATCAAAAAAGTTTAACTTACTTTCCATTGTAAAGATAAGTTCCGTTGAGCTGTTCTTAACATAGCAATTAAAAATTAACCAGTTGAAATCCCGGGCTCTGCTTATTGGCTTTGCACTCATTCTAACGACCTTGTTAGTGAGTTATCTCTATTGGCCATCCGACAAAATTGATTACAACACACAGGTAAAGCCCATCTTCAATAAAAAGTGCATTGCCTGCCATGGCGGGGTAAAACAAAAAGCAGGCTTTAGTTTGCTCTTCCGGGAAGAAGCACTTGGTAATACAGAATCGGGCCGGCCTGCAATTATTCCCGGCAACCCAGATGAAAGTGAGTTGATCCGAAGAATTACAGAAACTGACCCAGAGGAAAGGATGCCATATAAACATGAACCGCTTTCGAAAGGTGAGATTGAAATCCTAACGCAATGGATAAAACAAGGTGCCGAGTGGGGTGAACATTGGGCTTACCTTTCCGTGAAGGATGAACCGGTTCCTGGAATTACAAATCAATGGATAAGAAATGACATCGATAATTTCATCCTAAATAAACTACAAGCGGAAAAAATACAGCCATCTTCACAGGCAGATAAGCCCACCTTGGTAAGAAGGGTAAGTCTTGACCTTACAGGCTTGCCACCAGAGAAATCTGTTGCAAGCAAATTTTTAAACGATACATCGGATCTGGCTTATGAAAATCTGGTGAACGAATTACTTGCTTCTCCAACCTATGGCGAACGGTGGACATCTTTATGGATGGATCTTGCGCGGTATGCCGATACCCGGGGTTATGAAGCCGATAGAAGCCGAACGATCTGGAAATACAGGGATTGGTTGATCAAAGCGTTCAATGATGATAAGCCTTACAACGAATTTTTGGAAGAACAAATGGCTGGCGATTTGATGCCGAATCCAGATGACGCCAAGTACATAGCTACGGCCTTTCATCGCAACACCATGACTAACGATGAAGGAGGAACGGAAAATGAAGAATTCAGAACGGCTGCTGTGCTTGATCGGGTTAACACAACCTGGAGCGCCTTAATGGGGACTACGTTTAATTGTGTGCAATGTCATAGCCATCCTTACGACCCGTTTAAACACGAGGAATATTATAAATTCGTAGCTTTTTTTAACAACACCCGAGATGAAGATACGCAAGCGGAGTATCCAGTGCTTCGTCAGTATAGCGGTACCGATAGCCTTAAGCTACTTCAGGTAAAGGATTGGTTGACAAAAAATATCTCACCCGAAAAGGGTAACGAGTATTATACCTTTCTAAAAACATGGCAGCCTACAATTAATTCTTTATTGTGCGATGAGTTCAAAAACGCAGCATTAATCAGTAGTTGGCATGCCGGCCTACGCAATCAGGGAAGTTGTCGTCTGCAAAATGTTACCCTTGACAATAGGAACCAGTTGATGGTTCGCTACACCAGCCAATACGAAGGTGGACAATGGTCTATTTACCTCGACAGCCTTAACGGCCGATTACTTAAAACCATTCCTATATCAAACACAAAGAATGAATGGAAAATTTTAACAACTGATCTTCCTCTTGTTTCGGGTACACGCAATCTCTATTTCAAATATTATAATCCATCCATTAAATCACTTGACGAAACCGGAGTTATGTTTGAGTGGTTTCAATTTGGCCAAAACTTTCCCGGTAAAGGAAAAACTGATTTCGATGTTGCTTACAAAAATTTCAATGAATTGATGTACAGCAAGGTTGAAGCAACGCCTATCCTCATTGAAAATAATCAAGAGCAACTTCGGGCTACGCACGTGTTTGAAAGGGGCAACGGGTTGGTCAAAGGTGACGAGGTAACTCCAGAAGTACCGCAGATCATGAACCCGATGGACATCAGCGCACCCAAGAACAGACTTGGTTTAGCTATGTGGCTTACCGATAAAAAAAAATCCACTGGTTGCCCGCACCATGGTGAACCGATTGTGGGAACAATTATTTGGATTTGGGTTAGTAGAGACTCTTGAAGATTTTGGAACGCAGGGAATTGCTCCTACACACAAAGAATTACTTGATCATTTGTCATGGCAATTCATGAATGATTTTGATTGGAGCCTGAAAAAGTTGTTGAAAGAAATGGTGATGTCGGCCACGTATCGCCAGGATTCAAAAACAAATGATGAATTAATCCGAAAGGATCCAGAGAATAAATTGTATGCTCGCGGTCCCCGCATCCGATTATCAGCCGAACAGCTCCGCGATCAGGCATTGGTTGTCAGTAACCTGATCAGTAAAAAAATGTATGGCAAAAGCGTTATGCCGTACCAACCGGATGGAATCTGGCGCTCACCCTACAATGGCGACAAATGGATGATGAGTAAGGGCGAAGATCAAAACCGGAGGGCACTGTACACCTACTGGAAACGAACGGCTCCTTATCCTTCGATGCTTACCTTTGACGGTGGTGCACGGGAAGTTTGTGTTACCCAAAGAATAAGAACCAATACTCCACTCCAAGCGCTAACCACATTGAATGACTCAACGTATTTTGTTATGGCCCAGAGTTTCGCTTTCCAAATGCAGTTGTTGGAATTCAATGACGTTAAGAAACAAATTCAAAAAGGATATGAGTCAATGCTGTTTAAGCCGATTTCAGATAACCGATTAAATGCCTTGGTTGAGCTCTACTCAAAGTCGATGATCACATTTGCTAAAGACAAAAAAGCAGCTCATGAAATTGTTGGTGAAGGCAGAACGGCCACACCCGAAACCGCTGCGCTGGTTGTAGTGGCCAATGCCATGTTGAATCTAGATGAATGGGTAAATAAAAATTGAAACTAGTATGACCCAAAAAGCAAAACATATTCAACAACTGGTTAAAGAGGCAAAACAATTAATTCTGCAACATCATACTCGCAGAAATTTTTTAAAAGAAAGTGCCATGGGGTTAGGAGCACTTGCACTTGGTTCGTTGTTTCCGGGATGTTCGAGCAACTCTTCCGGGGCTGCAAATAATTTTTTCGATGCCACCAATCCCTTGGCGCCTAAGCCACCGATGTTTCCTGGCAAGGCACGTTCAGTAATTTATATTCACATGGCAGGCGCGCCATCCCAGTTGGAGTTGTTCAGTTATAAACCAGAACTATCTAAGCTAGACGGGCAAGATTGTCCGCCTTCTTTACTAGAAGGAAAAAAATTCGCATTCATCCGTGGGGTGCCCAAAATGTTGGGGCCGCAAGCAAACTTCAAACAGCATGGTAAAAGTGGATTGTGGCTGTCTGAAAATCTTCCTCACCTTTCGACAGTGGTCGATGATATTGCTATTCTGAACGCGGTAACAACCGATCAATTTAATCACGCACCAGCACAATTATTAATGCATACGGGCACTGCTCGGTTAGGCAGGCCGAGTATGGGCTCGTGGATTACGTATGGATTAGGCACTGAAAATAAAAATCTTCCGGGATTTGTTGTGCTTACCTCGGGGGGCAATAATCCAGATGCGGGAAAGAGTGTGTGGGGCAGCGGATTTCTTCCAAGTGTTTATCAAGGTGTGCAATGCCGCAGCGAAGGCGATCCGGTTTTATTCATCAAAGACCCGGAAGGGATGAATCGCGACATCCGTAAAGCGTCTATTGACGCCATCAATAAAATAAATCAAGAGCAATACGAGGAGTATAAAGATCCGGAGATTCTATCGCGCATAGCGCAATATGAGATGGCCTATAAAATGCAAATCTCGGTACCGGAAGTCATGAACATCAATGATGAGCCAGATTATATTCATGAGATGTATGGAACTAAACCGGGAGAGGCAAGTTTCGCAAACAACATTTTACTGGCGCGCAAGCTTGTGGAAAAAGGTGTGCGCTTCGTTCAGCTTTTTGATTGGGGTTGGGATGCGCATGGCGACTCGGCTGGTAATGCAGTAGATATTGGTTTGGTTAACAAATGCCGCATAGTGGATAAGCCTATTACCGCATTGATTCTTGATTTAAAGCAACGCGGATTACTCGATGATACACTCGTAATCTGGGGTTCAGAATTTGGACGAACACCCATGCAAGAAAATCGCGAGGGCAAGAAGATGCCATTCAAAGGCAGAGATCATCACGCTGAGGCTTTTAGTATGTGGATGGCAGGAGGCGGAATTAAGGGTGGCACATCGTATGGCGAAACAGACGAGATTGGGTATAGCACCGTGAGAGGGAAAGTAGATGCGTTCGACATTCAGGCAACCATCTTAAATCAATTGGGCTTTGATCACGAAAAGTTCACATACGAATCGCAAGGCCGGCCTTTCAGATTGACTGATGTGAGCGGAAAAGTTATTCATCAAATCATATCTTAATGTCTATCAATCGCAGACAATTCATTACCTCCTCGGCTGCTGCCGGAACCGGACTATTTCTATCATCATTAAAAACTTTTGCCAAGCCAATTATGCAACCATCACAAGCAGGTTATTCTTTATTAATCTTCGCTACTAACTGGGGCTTCTCTGGTTCTACCGATGAATTTTGTAGTAAAGCAAAAGCCGAAGGGTATGATGGTATTGAGGTTTGGTGGCCGGGCAACAACATTGAACGAACAGCACTCTTCGAGGCCTTAAAAAAATATAATTTAAAAGTTGGGTTTCTTTGCGGCAGTGGTGAAAAGGATTTTGTAAAGCACGAAAAAGAATTTCAACAAGCGGTGACTGAAGCTGCCAAAGCCAAACCCGTTTATATTAATTGTCACTCCGGAAAAGATTACTTTACAGTGGATCAAAAAGAAAAATTAATCAGCCATACGCTTAGTGTATCTGCACAAAGTGAAGTACCCATTTATCATGAAACGCATCGCGGCCGAGCATTGTATTCGGCACCTGTTACTGCTGAGTTAATGAAAAAAATACCGAACCTTAAGCTTACGCTGGATATTTCTCATTGGTGCAATGTGCACGAATCTTATTTAGGCGATCAGGAAGAGACGGTTTCACTCGCGTTAGAAAGAACCGATCACATTCATGCCCGCATCGGTCACCCCGAAGGGCCGCAGGTAAGCGACCCGCGCGCACCCGAATGGAAGCAAGCGGTTGAAACTCATTTAGCCTGGTGGGATAAAGTTGTGGAATTAAAAAAGAAAACGGGCAAGCAAATGACCTTCCTTACAGAATTTGGCCCACCCGATTATATGCCAACATTGCCTTACACGAGACAAGCAGTAGCCAATCAATGGGATATTAATGTTCACATGATGGAAATTCTTCGCAAACGATATGTGTAATTAAGGAGAATGACAGAATTGATTGGCAGGTTTCATCCATTACTCGTTCACTTACCCATTGGTATTTTATTGTTAGCGATAGTATTCGAATGGCTAGCATCCGTAAAGAGGTTTAAATATTTAAAGAAGACGATTCGATTAATTCTTTGGATAGGTTTTGCCTCAGCTGCATTTTCCTGCCTTACGGGATATTTACTTTCGCAAAGCGGAGACTATGAGCCTACAGCAGTTGAAAGACATCAATGGGCGGCCATTGCATTAACTATTATTGCTCTTACATATGCCTGGGTACGAATGTTGAGGCAGCTTAAGCGATTATATAAACTTTTATCTCTACTTACGCTGGCACTATTAACAATAACTGGCCACTTGGGAGGAACACTTACGCATGGCGAAAATTTTCTTTTTGCCAACATGAATGAAAGCGAAATGGAGTCACTTGCAAGTATTGATCTGCAGCAAGCACATCTCTATGCCGATCTGATAAAACCGATTCTTCAAAACAAGTGTTACACGTGTCATGGGACTTCTAAACAAAAAGGAAAACTGCGGCTGGATTTGCCAGAGCATATTATGAAGGGTGGCAAAAATGGTGTGGTATTAATAGCGGGTAAAATTGATGAAAGTGAAATGATCGATCGACTGCAATTACCTTTGGATGATGATGATCATATGCCGCCTAAGGAAAAACGACAACTTTCTTTGCAAGAAATTGAAATTCTTAAAATGTGGATTGCTTCAGGAGCTGATTTTGAAAAAACAATTGTTGAGTTGGGCCTGAAGGCCGACTTAAATGAAACTTTACAAGGGTTGACAAAGCAAACTATTGCTGATGTCCCCGAGGGAGCCGTCTCTCTGGCAAATGAGAATGTGCTGACCAGTCTGCAAAAATTAGGGGTTGTTATTTTGCCTGTAGCGGCTAATACGAATTATCTGAGCGCTAATTTTGTTAATGTAACTGAACTCGATTCAGCTATTGCGCTTCTTCCTGAGTTAAAAGAACAGTTAGTTTGGTTAAAGTTAAGTGATCAGCCAATATCCGATGATCACCTTCTTAAATTCAATTCTTTAAAAAATATTAGAAAACTCTGGCTTGATCATACAAGTATTTCCAATGCTGGCCTCCAACATATAGTTTCTTTTGAAAACTTACTCTATTTAAATCTTAACGGGACGAAAGTATCTGCAATTGGAGTTGAAATACTTCAACCCCTTAACCACTTGCGCGATATTTATTTGTTTAAAACAAATATTACCAACGACCAACACCAATCTCTTCAGACTAAGTTTCCTGATACTCATTTGGAGATCGGTAATTATACCGTTCCTACTTTACCCACAGATACTACTACCTTGAAGGCTCCGCCCAACTAAATTCACAATTCATTTTAAAGTAAATTGCACTATATTTAGTATTCTAATAGTTAACATGAACTGGCTGCACGAAAAGAGATTAGTAATCATTGGTGGCACCACAGGCTTAGGTCTTTCGGCCGCAATCGCATTTATAAAAGAAGGAGCACGGGTAGTGGTGGTTGGTAGAAGTGAGGAGAGCGTTACGGAGGCAAACCGATTATTAAACAAAAACGGTTTTGCTTTTTCTGGAGATGCATGCAACGAATCTGTTGCTCAACAGGCGATTGATGCTTGCATAGAAAAATTTAATGGCTTCGATGGACTCTATCATGTAGCCGGTGGCAGCGGTCGCAGGTTTGGTGATGGCCCCTTGCACGAGCTTTCACTCGAAGGCTGGAATAAAACTTTTGAAATAAACTTAACTGCCTTAATGCTTTCAAATCGAGCGGCCGCACAAACCTTTCTTAAAAGAAAAACCGCAGGTGCTATACTCAATATGGGCTCCGTGCTTGGCTACTCACCATCGCCCAAATATTTTGTTACGCACGCTTATGGCGCATCAAAGGCGGCTGTCATCGGATTTACAAAATCAATTGCTGCCTTTTACGCAAAGGATAACATTCGCATTAATGTCTTAGCTCCGGCTTTGGTGGAAACACCGATGGCCCAGCGGGCAGCAAATGACGAAGCAATTTTATCTTTTATTAAAACAAAACAACCGCTTGATACCGGAAGAATAGGTACGCCCACCGATCTGGATGGTGCCGCTGTATTTTTTATGTCAGATCAATCAAAGTTTACTACTGGACAAGTACTTGCCGTTGATGGTGGCTGGGAAGTAAGTGAAGGGCAATATTGAAGTATGGAAAATTTAGCCATTGGCATCGACTTAGGCTGCACACACATCAAAGCTCTTTTAGTAAAGGAAGATGGAACGGTTGTTAAAGAAGTAAGAAAAGATACCAATGAGCATGATGATCAGCATTGGAAGAATGAAATTGCCAAAATCATTGCAGAGTTTAAAAAGCAAGGTGGAAATAAGATAAAGACCATTGGTCTTTCGTCACCCGGCTTAGCAAACGTTACCAACACATGCATTGAAGTTATGCCGGGCCGTTTACCGGGAATAGAAAATTTTAATTGGAGCGAGTTCACCAATGAAAATATTTTTGTTTTGAACGATGCGCATGCAGCGCTCATGGCAGAGGCTCGTTTCGGTATTGCGAAGAATTTAAAATTTGTAGTCATGCTTACTTTGGGAACCGGTGTGGGTGGTGGAATTTTAATTGACGGAAAATTATATCAAGGTATGGGACAGATGGCCGGACATCTGGGCCACACCACAGTGGATGCCCTTGATCCCAACAAGGACGTAACTAATATCCCTGGTAGTCTTGAAGATGCCATCGGAAATTTATCTATCCAAAAAAGATCTAATGGGAAATTTGAAACCACCTGGGATTTGGTGAGTGCCTATGAGAAAGGCGATCCGCTTGCTACCGAAATCTGGTTAACCTCCATTAAAAAGCTTGCTGCAAGCATCGCGTCTTTCATTAACATTCTTTCGCCCGAACTGATTATTATTGGAGGTGGAATTTCGAAAGCAGATGAATTATTATTGAAGCCGCTGAATGAATATCGAGAGCAATTCGAATGGCGTCCCGGGGGGAAACAAATCCCGGTTCGGCTCGCGCAATTTTCTGATCTTGCGGGAGCGTTAGGAGCGGCAGGCTTTGCTTTATCAAAGACAAATTAAAAATAAATGAACGTCATTCAGGAGTATCTTAATCTAAGCAGAAAAATTGTAGATCGGGTTGCTGCGCAGGAGCAAACAATAAAAGAGACGGCCACTTTATTTACAAAATCCATTCTTGCCGGGCGCATGGTGCATGTGTTTGGCTCCGGCCACAGCCGCATTATGGTGGAAGAAATGTGGCCGCGGTATGGCTCGTTTCCCGGATTCAATCCCATAGTTGAATTGTCCCTTACCTTTCACAATTTAGTTGTAGGTGCCAATGGCCAACGACAAGCTATGTTCTTAGAAAATGTTTCCGGTTTAGCCGAACGCATTCTAAGAAATTTTGACATTGAGGCAATTGATTCTGCACTAATCATTTCTTCCAGTGGCATCAACATAGTGCCAATTGAAATGGCTGAACTCTTTCGAAAGAAAAAAGTAAAAGTTGTTTCTATTCTCACAACCAAACATTCTGAAAAAAGTGAAAGCAAACCCCGCTATGGAAAGAAGTTGGGCGACTTCTCGGATATTATTTTAGATACGGGTGCGCCCATGGGAGATTCCATGATTACTATTTCAGGATTAGAAAGTCCTGTTGCCCCTGGATCAACGGTAGGCGGAGCCTTACTTATTAATTCTATAAAGGCAGAGGTTGCCCGGTTATTAACCGAGGCTGGCCAACCCCCTAAGGTATTGACTGCAGCTAACGTAGTAGGCAAGGAAAAAGCAGTAGCGCTTTTTGAAAGCGCCTATGATGAACATTCGCATCGGTTAGCAAAATTGTATCAGCACGTAGGTAAATCAAAATAAGTTATGCAACCAATTCCTATTCGTACCACCGTTATTGGCAGCTATCCGTTTCCGGGATGGCTTGAATTTGCCGTTAAAAATTTAAATGAGTTTGGCAATGCCGACCGCGAAGAGTTAATCGATGACGCTGTCATCGCAGCCATTCACGATCAGATAACGGCCGGGCTAGATGTGATTACCGATGGCGAGCAAACGCGGTTAGATTTTAATCTTTCCTTCTATGGATTCATTAAAGGAATAAAAGAAAATACGGATGAGCTTCGAAACTTTGGCCCCGCTGCCCACGACCAGCGTGGCAAAAATTCTATTATCGATACCCTAACAGCACCCAATGGACTAGGCGCTGTAGAGGAATTTAAACGCTTACAAAAGTTGGCACCTAAAGGTCCTGTTTTAAAAGCGAGCGTACCAGGTCCGTACACGTTAAGCGGTCGCCTACTTCCCAATGAAAAATATAAAGATCGTTATGCAATCACAGAAGCGTTGCTGCCATTTGTTAAGAAAGAGTTGGAGGATTTAGTTGCAGCGGGTTGCACGGAGATAACTGTTGACGAGCCTTCCATGAGTTGTTATGCCTACAAAGAAGACACAAAAAAGTTTGTTGATATTTTTAATCGCACAGTGAAAGGCATTGTTGGGAAGTGCAGACTCTCCACACATTTATGTTTTGGAAATTTTAAAGGCCGCCCAGTGGGATACAGAAGTCTGGCACCCATGCTTCCCGATTTTTTAAATCTAAGCGTGGATGAAGTTCACATTGAAATGGCAAATCGTGAATTTGCGGAGATAGAATTGCTCGCAGCCTTTGCCGAGAAGATGGATGTAGCGGTGGGGATTATTGATGTTAAGAATTATTATATCGAAACAGAGGAAGATGTGGTGCAACGAATTAATAAATGTTTGAAATATGTACCAGCCGAAAAACTGGCGGTAGCCCCTGATTGTGGGTTGAGTCAAACGGCACGTTGGGCTTCGCGACAAAAGTTGGCTAATATGGTGAAGGGGGCGAAGAAGGCGAGGACATCATTGTAACCAGATACTGGTTGTCAGTGACCAGTATCCAGTGACTATAACTATGTTAATTCAACCATTCAATAAAGGAGAGAAGTTAGCAGCAGAAATCCGCACTGCTAAACAACACGGTACCACCGAGTCGCTTGACATCTGGTGGCTAGGGCAAAGTGGATTCCTTTTGCAGTGGAATAAAAAATGTTTGCTGTTTGATCCGTATTTATCAGATTCTCTTTCAAAAAAATATGCTAACACCAACAAGCCGCATGAGCGCATGAGCGAGTTGGTGATTGCTCCTGAACTTCTGGATTGTATTGATGTTGTTACTTCCAGTCATAACCACACCGACCATTTGGATGCGGAAACACTAGTTCCATTATTCGAAAAGAATCAAAATTTAAAATTCATAATTCCAGAAGCAAACCGAGATTTTGTTGTTGATCGAATAAAGTGCGCACACGATTTTCCCATTGGATTAACCGATAGCGAGAAGAAAACGATTAATGGTTTTGTGTTTAATGGAGTGCCTGCAGCACATAATACTATTGAGCGGGACGAACAGGGTAGGTGCAAGTTTATGGGCTACGTAGTTCAGTTCGGAAAATTTTCGATTTACCACAGTGGGGATACCTTATGGTATGATAACATCGTTGATATCTTAAATCCCTTTCAGGTCGATGTTGCTTTTCTTCCTATTAACGGCAACGTTCCCGAAAGAGAAGTGGCAGGAAATTTAAATGGCGAGGAGGCTGCGCGGCTAGGCAAAGAAATTCAAGCAAAGATTGTTATTCCGCATCATTACGATTTGTTTAAGTTCAACACGGCCGATCCAAAAGTTTTTGAAAAGGAAGCAGAAAAGAGAAATCAATCGTTTAAAGTCCTACAATTAGGAGCGTTTGTTACTATTTAGAAGATTGCCGGATATTACGATGCAATTATTTTTCTCCTGGAAACTGAACAAAGTAATTTTTATTAATGGCCACTAACGGTTATGCCGCGGGCAAAAATACTTCGGCAATCATACATCGTGCGCTACCTCCACCAATAGTTTCAATTGTTTTGATCGAGAGAGGAACCAACTCACCATATTTTTCTAATTCGGTTTTTTGGTTTGTAGTTAAACTGTCAAAGGAACTTTGCGACAGAGCCAAAATATTTTTATTGTCGCTGATTTGTATGGCTAGCATATTGCCTGCAAAATTGTTTGTTTGCTCAAAGGTGATGTCAATAACTTGATGCCCTGTGTTAGCCAGGGATTCAAAAACCAATTCTCTTTCTTTCTTATCGGAAATACTGTCGAGACAGATAACTGAAAACTTTTCACCAATACACATCATAACATTGGTGTGGTAAATTTCTTTTCCACCTTTGTCGTGTGCGTGAAAGCAAATAGGCTTATAATGCAAGTAGTCGCAAACCTTATCGAAAAGTTCTTTGTCTGTTCGTGGAGATAGGCAAGCGTAAGCAATTTATTTTGGCGGTCAAGCACTATGCTGCCCGTACCTTCTAAAAACCTATTTTCCTTTTCGTATGTAGAAAGGTCAAGCAGGTTGGTTACTTGAAAATCCTTTTTCAAGGAATCGATAATATCTTTGCGTCTTTCGTTTCGCCTGTTATGAGCAAACATAGGATAAAGAATCACTGTTCCGTCCGAATGAAAAGAGACCCAATTATTTGGAAAAACAGCATCGGGCTTTTCTGGATAGTTGGTGTCGTCAAATACGAAAACGTTAGCGCCTTTTGATTTTAGCGTTGTAGCAAATTCTTCAAATTCCATAAAGACTTTTTGCTTTATCGTTTCTTCGCTTTCTTTTACTTCATTCTGAAAAGCATTTGAAAAGGCTGTTTCAGAATTAAAAACAAAGTTTGATGGTCTGATAAGTAAAATATTTTTTTGTTGTTTGCATTGTAGAACATCTTTTTACGGATATGAGTTATTTGCTTTTGCTAAGATTGACGGACAAGACTTATCTGAAATTCCAGGTCTGTTCATTCTATGCTCAAGCGCTTACAGTTAGCAATGTCTCCCATAGGGTTCGATATGTCCAATTGATTAACAGAAGTCTTAGTGGCCTTATATTTTCCTAAAATTTAATGTTTTCCTAATAACAAAAGGGCAACACCAATGAAAGCGTTAAGACAACAACATATTACAACATAATTGAATCGACTTTTGAAGCATTGCTATTAGCAAAATATTAAATTAATTTGATAGTTACTATGACTAAATTGGAGATGATTATTGACACGGTAGATTTACTTCCAAAACTCGATAAAAAATTAATAGAGTTGTTGGAATCACTTTCTCCGGAGGACTGGCATCGGCAATCCGTAGCAAAGCTTTGGAAGGTAAAGGATGTGGTAGCGCATTTGCTGGACATAAACATCAGAGTACTTTCAACCTTGCGGGATGATCATAGCGGAGAAAATCCAACTATAAATTCTTATCAGGATCTTGTTGATTATTTAAATGAACTAAATGCAGATTGGGTAAAAGCCATGAAGCGCGTTAGTCCGACTTTTTTAATTGAGTTGCATAAGATAACGGGTCCGCTCTTTTGTGAATACTACAAGTCATTGAATCCACAGGACGAAGCAAGGTTTTCAGTCGCGTGGGCAGGCGAGCAAGTGAGTAAAAACTGGAAGCACATAGCCCGGGAGTACACTGAAAAGTGGTTGCATCAACAGCAAATCCGGGAAGCGGTTAATAAGCCAGGGTTAATGACAAAAGAGTTTTTCTATCCGTTTATAGATACATTCATGTTGGGGCTACCGCATACGTTTCGCGATATTATTGCCAGTGAAGGAACAGCGATACAAGTAACCATAACTACCGATATTGGATGTTCCTGGTTTCTGATTAGAAAAAATGAAAGTTGGGTTCTTGAAAAAATCGCTCCCGCCAAGGTTGATTCAACAGTTCAAATTTCACCGGACATTGCCTGGAAATTATTTTCGAAAAGCATCCGACCCGAAGCAGTTGGCAACGATATAATCATTACAGGCAATCAAAATCTGGGCAACGCAGTGTTGTCGATGGTCTCGGTGATGGCGTAAGGTCTTTTCGTGAAACTCAATTCACCACAGCCCCCTTCTTTACCATTACAACCTCTACACCTTTTTCTTTTGCCAGATTATTAATCCGATCCACATTCTTATCGATTGTAGATCGTAACTTGGTTAACTCTTCATCCACCATTTTAGTAAGCATCTGTCGCACTTCTTCGCCCTGTTGTGTTGGCCTAAAATCGCCTTGTGCTTGTTCTACCATTAAATGCGCCAGACGGTTATTCATTTTAATGCCATAGTTAAGCGGGTCTTGCACGCTCTGGTTCTTGGTTTGGTGAATATTATTTTCGTGTATGGTCAATTGTTCTTCAAATTGTTTCACCAACTCATTGAGTTCTTTGAATTGCGCATCGCTGCTGATTTTACTTTTCAAAAAGCCGAGGTCACTCTTTATTTTGCGAATGTCAATCACGCCCTGATTAGCTTCACTTACTTTATCGCGCACCTTAACTAAAAAATCAAATTGCGCCTGCAAGTCTTCCTGTGTTGAAGGCACCCGGGGGTCTTTTAGAATTTCAAACTCCTGTTCTTGAGAATTTCCATTAATCGTTAATCTTACTTTGTATTTGCCGGGCACAGCCTTTGGCCCTTGGTTAGGCGAACCGTAATATACCATACCCGGAAAAGATGTATAGCCAGGATATCGCATATCCCAAACAAAACGATTGCCGCCTGCCTTTACTGATAATTGTTCACGGCCTTTGGCTTTTGAATTATAGGTGGAGATCAACGTTCCACTTGTCTCCAAAATTTCCATTTTAACCTCCGACTTTTCATCAACACTTTTTACAAAGTAATGAACCATTACACCACCCGGATGATTCTCACCTTCCAGCCTTCTATCAGCACCGCGCCAGCCGCTACCTCCCGGCATGCGGTAACTTGACATAGGCTTGAATAGCACAACGTCTTTCGTACTATTCTCTTTTGTTAGTTGATGCAATGGAGTAAGGTCATCAATCATCCAGAAACTTCTTCCGTGCGTGGCCGCGATGAGGTTGTCATTTTTTATTGCCAGATCGGCAATAGGTACCGGTGGTAAATTCATTTGAAACTTAGACCAGCTCGCCCCGTCATCAAAAGATAACCACATTCCTTTTCAGTTCCTGCATATAATAATCCTTGGCGCTTAGGATCTGCTCGCACTACACGAACAAATTCTTCTTTTGGAATTCCGTTGGTGATCAACGTCCAGGTTTTGCCATAGTCTGCAGTTTTATAGATGTAGGGTGTGTAATCGCCAAACTTATACGAGGTAGCCACCGCGTAAGCACCCCCTTTTACAAAGGGATTCACATCAATGCTATTCCACATATTCAACTTTGGTGAAATAGAAGGTGTAACGTTTTTCCAATTCTTGCCACCATCAATCGTAACATGAATTAGTCCATCATCCGAGCCGGTCCAGATTTCGTCTTTTGTGTAAGGCGATTCCGCGATCACAAAAATGTTTGCATAATACTCGGCTCCAGTATTGTCTTGCGTTATGGGGCCACCGGAGGACTTAATCGTTTCGGGTTCGCCACGGGTTAAATCCGGACTGATTACTTCCCAACTTTGGCCACCATTGGTTGTGGCGTGTACGTGATTTGATCCGGCATACAATTTCTTTGTATCATGATGACTGAAGACAAGCGGATAATTCCAGTTGAATCGATACTTCATTACTTCCACGCCTGAACCAGCCGGAAGGTCGGGCCATACGTTGGTACTACGCTCCTGACCATTGTCCAGATTGTTCATGCTCATGTAGCCTTTGTAATCACTTCCGTAGATGATGTTAGGATTGGTTGGGTCTGGTGCGAGATGTGCACTTTCCCCAATGGGAAGGGCCAGCCAATCTTTTTCGGAAATACCTGCGCTGCTGGTGCGATGGGGAATGCGCACACTTGAATTATCCTGCTGAGCACCGAGAATATTGTAAGGAAATGCATTGTCGGTAGTAACCCGATAAAATTGTGCGGTTGGTTGATTGTGATAAGTAGTCCAGTTTTCACCGGCATCTGTTGAGATTTGTCCACCGCCATCATCGGCTATAGCCATGCGTTGATTATTTGTTGGGTCGATCCACAAATCATGATGATCTCCATGCGGGGCATTTTTTAACTCAAACGTTTTGCCGCCATCTTTCGAAACGCCATAGCTTACATTCATCACCCATACTTTGTCTTCATTTTGTGTGTCGGCATAAATTCGACAATAGTACCAGGCGCGTTGCAACAAGGCCCGATCCTGATTTATACGAGCCCAGGTTTTTCCGGCATCATCGGAACGATAAACTCCGGGCGCTTCCGTATTTTCAATTATTGCCCATACACGATTTGTATTTACTGGCGATACCGTCACGCCAATAATTCCGTTTAGACCCTTTGGCATGCCCGGCTTATCAGAAAGATTTTCCCACGTGTCGCCTCCATCTGTACTCTTCCAAAGTTTTGAATCCGGTCCACCGCTATCCATGCGGTAGCCATTGCGTTTCATATTCCAGGTTGCAGCATATATAATACGTGGATTGTTCGGATCAAAAATTAAATCTCCTGCTCCGGCAGTATCGTTTATGTATAAAATTTTCTTCCAGGTTTGTCCGCCATCCATGCTGCGATATACCCCTCGCATTTCGTTTGGCTTCCATAGATTTCCCATGGCGGCTACATACACAACATCCGGATTTTTTGGATGAACACGGATGCGCGAAATATGTCTTGAATCAGAAAGGCCGATGTGTTTCCAGGTTGTGCCCGCATCGGTGGATTTCCAAACGCCCCAACCACTGGATACATTGTTGCGCACTGTTTGTTCGCCTTCGCCCACATAGATTACGTTGGGATCGCTCTCGGCAACCGCTACGGCTCCGATGGTGCCACCAAAATAATTGTCGGTAATGTTTCCCCAGGTTTGGCCTGCATCGGTAGTTCGCCATACGCCACCACCCACAGCTCCAAAATAATATAGGTTTGGATTGCCAGTTACACCTGTAACCGTACCTGATCGCCCACCACGAAAAGGGCCTACTTCGCGCCAGCGAATACCCGAATACAGAGATTGATCAAACGTTACCCCTGAAACAGGTGGTGTTCCTTTCTTTTGTGAGTACGAGCTTAGTCCTGCCAGTACGAAAACGACCAATAATAAATGACGCATAGGTTTATGGATTGAAGCTTCAGAATTACGAAAAATAATTGCGTTCTGGCATAAATTTATGCAAACGGTTCTTTTAGAAATGGAACCTAATCAAGACAATTTTGGGCAAATCAGCATAGAGGGTTAATTCAATCTGTTTTCTATCTTTATAAGATGGATGGGCATACGCTTGTTTCGGATTTCTTCCTTTTTAGACTATTGATCAATACGGCTTTTATGGTTTTGGTGGTTCGTGTGATCTATTTCAAAACCTATCATAAGAGCGATCTTTTTTTTACTTTTTTTCTACTCAATTTTATTGTCTTTCTGCTTTCGTATATGCTTGAGCAGGCCAAAGCTTTTAATTCGTTAAGTAGTGCTTTCGGATTACTCGCAGCCTTTTCATTACTTCGGTTTAGAACCGAAACGCTGACAACTAAAGATATGACCTACCTCTTTATTATGATGGCTGTGGGTCTCATCAATTCAGTCATGAAGGGGTCGTACTTTGAAATCTGCGGAATTAATCTTGGAATAGCAGCCGTAGTATATGCCGTGGATGGCAACCAACTCATGCGCAATCAGAAAATAAAAATTGTTGAATACGATAACATTGAAAACATTAAACCGGAACATCATGCTTTGTTGTTGCAGGATTTACGCTTGCGTACCGGACTTGATATTAAAAAAACTACTATTGAGCAAATTGATTTGGTGAAGAATCGAGCCATTATCAAAATCTATTACTACTAACCTATGAAAAAGAATCTAACTTTTCTCTTGCTGTTGGCCCTGGTGATTACGGGGCAAGCACAACAAAAAGATGTGCCACCGATTTTTAAGGAAGAGCAACCGCTTGCGTTGAGTTTGAAATTCTCTTTCAAGGAAGTGAAAAAAGAAAAAGTGGATTCCATTTATTTCCCCACTCATTTTGGGTTTAAGAATGAGAAAGGACAGAATGATTCTATTGCAATTAAAGTCCGCGCTCGGGGCAACTTTAGAAGGAACAATTGCTTTTATCCTCCCATTCGGGTAAAGCTAAAGAAGAAATCTGCTGAGGGAACTGCCTTTGAAGATAATAAGGATTTTAAATTGGTTCTACCGTGCCAAACCGGAAAAATAGGCAACGACCTGATTTTGAAAGAATATCTCTGCTACAAAATTCTGGAGCCTATAACGCCTTACTTCTTTCACACCCGATTAGTGGATTTAGAACTTACTGATCTTAGCGGAAAACCAAAGACCTATTCGGTAAAAAGCTTTTTGATTGAAGATGATGATTTAATTGCTCATCGGTTTAATGGAAAAGTGGTAGAGCAAGATATTCATCCGCTTACCCTAAGCGATACCACCTCTGTTATTTTTGATTTTTTCCAATACCTGATTGGCAATACAGACTGGTCAGCGGCTCAACAGCACAACGTAAAGATCATTCAGACGGCAAATAAGAAGATTCCGCTCACGTATGATTTTGATATGGCCGGTTTAGTAAACGCGCCTTACGCAACCGTAAGTGAGGCCCTTACTATTAGCAGTGTGCAAGAAAGATTGTACCGCGGTTTTTGCAGAAACGAATCGCTGATGCAATACGCCAGAAGCGAGTACCTTCGATTGGAACCGGCAATCATGAAAGTGATTAAAGATCATCAAGCGCTTTATAGTGAGAGGGATTTTAAAGGAATTGAGAAATTTGTAGGTGAATTTTTCGAAACTCTTAAAAATGATAAGAGATTTAAAGATGCGGTGTTGTTAGGATGTAGGACTAAGTAATAAAACTTGTAACGACTCTTATCGCTTCAAAAAGATTGTGATTAAAAAAGAAAGGCGCCTTTATGACGCCTTTCTTTTTTTAAGACTTAAGACTTTTTCAATTATTAATAATCACCTCTTTCGTTTCAGTGTTAACAGCCGGTAAATTCTTCTCTTTAAACATCCGGTTATAGTTATTGATATCTTTCTGAATGATCTCATTCATCTGCATTTTGTACTTCGACCAGTCGGCCTGTACGTCTCGTGAGCGATCTTGCACGCCTTTGGTTAAGCGCGGATCATGGGTGTCGGAAACACCACGCAATTGAAGAAACTCCGAGTTTAGTTTATTCGGAAAGTTAATTACATCCTGAAAATTTTTAGAACGTGGTTCGATAAGATTGGACTCCCACTGATCAATTTTTTAATCAGATCTTTGCCGGTTTGAATAAGATCTTTTGCGTCCGGATTACTTTTTACTGATTCATTGATAGTCTCCACTTGTTTTTTTCGCCTGCCGCATATTGTTTACCGATTTTTGCAGATCGTCAAACTGCTCGCCAGCCTGTTTCAAGAAGTCTTGTTGGGCAGTCCATTCAGCAGCGGTTGCGGTTACTTTAGGATCAGAAATTATCTCGAGATCAGTCTCTGAAGATTGACCTTTGAACGTAATGCGCGCCTTATATTTTCCTGGGGCAACACGCTGACCACTATAATCGCCATACACATAAACGCCAGGTACACCACTCAATCCTTCTGTACGAAAATCCCACGCAAACCGGTTGATGCCTGCTTCCGCAGGAATAGTTTGAGGAGCGGAAGGGCCGCCTGGCCAAGGTTTGAATGTTTCATCTTTTTTGTTGGTATACTTTCGAATAAGCTTGCCACCGGCATCCATAATTTCTAAAGTTACTTTGCTGGTGTCAGCCTTTTCCTTCAGATAATAATCAAGAATTACCCCGTTCATCGGATTTCGTCCTAACCCCGGAATGTCTCCGAAGTATTCGGGAATAGTTACTGACGATAAGCGATACGTAGGCTTTGGCGTATAGATTTTTACAGATGATGCAAAAGCTCCCTTTGATTGTTGAATAGCCCCCAGATCATCTAATACCCAAAAAGCTCGACCGGCCGTGGCCGCAACTAAATCATTGTCTTTAATGATAAGGTCGGTTACTGGTACAATAGGTAAGTTCAATTGAAACTTGCTGAAAGCAGCTCCACCATTATAAGAGATATAGAAACCTCGCTCCGAGCCAGCATACAATAAATCTTTAACCTTTTTATCCTCACGGATAACTTTTATAAAATCATCGGCCTCAACGCCATTTCCAATCTTAACCCATGTCTTACCATAGTCCGTGGACTTATATGTCATGTTTGAGTAATCATTAAACTTATAGCGCGATGCGGAAATATAAACAGTGCCTTTATCGTGTGGTGATACTTCTATCGAATGAATCATGCCTTCTGGCAAACCGGCAGGGGTAACATTGCTCCAGCTTTTGCCGCCATCTTTGGTAATGTTCACCAAACCGCAATCGCTACCTGTATAGATAACCCCTTGCTCGTGCGGAGATTCAATCACATAATAAATCGTGTTATAGTTCTCTCCTCCGGCACCTTCGTTAGTTATAGGGCCACCACTTGTATTTTGTTTTGTAGTATCATTTCGGGTAAGATCAGGACTAATTACTTCCCAGCTAAAACCACCATTGGTGCTTTTGAAAAGCACATTGCCTGCATGATACAAAGTCTTGGCATTATGTGGTGAATTAATTAAAGGGGCGTTCCAGTTAAAACGATACTTCATTTCTCGTGGCTTGAATCCTAAATTCGTTGCCGGATATTCCTGAATATCTTTGGTTTCGCGCGTGCGCGTATCTAATACATCAATGATACCTTGATAACATCCTCCATAGAGAAGTTCAGGATTTGTTGGATCGTTAAATGCAATCCAGGCACTTTCGCAACCTGGGCCATTGAACCAATCCTTTTCCGTTATTCCATAACTGCCATTTCGACTTGGAATGGCAACTGATGAATTGTCCTGTTGACCGCCATAAACCCAATAAGGGAACCTATCGTCTACATTAACCCGATAGAACTGAGCGGTAGCCTGATTGTTTAGGGGCGACCATGAACGACCGGTGTTAAAACTTATTTCACCACCGCCATCATCGGCCAAAGCCATGGTACTGTTTGATTTTGGGTTGATCCATAAATCATGCGTATCGCCATGACCCACACGCAGCGCTGAAAATGTTTTTCCTCCATCAATAGAGCGGGTCATCGGAGCATTTAGCACATAGACTACATCTTCGTTGATTGGATCTGCAAAAACTTCCATGTAATACCAAGACCGTGCTGTAATCAAATGATCACTGGTCATGTGATTCCACTTCTTACCGCCATCATCCGAACGATACAAACCAGCTTTGGTTTTCTCAGCTTCTACAATGGCGTAAACACGATTTGGATTGGCACGCGAAACGGAGATACCCATTTTTCCTAATTCCTTCGGGAGACCTTCCATAATTTTATTCCAGGTTTCTCCGCCATCGGTAGATTTCCAAAGGGCAGAGCCTGCACCACCGCTCTCTACTTTCCATGGATATCTTCTATGTTGCCAGGTAGCTGCGTATAAGATTCTCGGGTTCGTCATGTCCATGCTCAAGGCAGAGACGCCCGTATTCTCATCAACATATAAGGTCTTTTTCCACGTTGCACCACCATCGATAGATTTATAAACCCCCCGATCAGAACTTGGACCATGCACGGCACCTTGTGCGCCAACTAAAACAATGTCGGGGTTTGACGGATGAACTGCGATCTCGGAGATATGCCGGGTTTTTTCCAATCCAATATTTTTCCATGTCTTGCCACCATCAGTCGATTTATAAATACCATCGCCATAAGAAGTCATTACGCCACGCACGGCATGTTCGCCAGTACCGACATAAATCACGTTAGGGTCGCTTTCGCAAATGGCGATTTCGCCAATGGAGCCTACTTTAAAAAATCCATCGGAAATATTTTTCCAGGTAATTCCGGCATCATCGGTTTTGGCAATGCCGCCACCCGTGTAGCCCACATAATAAACATTGTCATCCTGCATAATACCGGAAATGGCATTTGCACGACCCCCCCGAAAGGGGCCAATGTTGCGCCACTTCAAACCTTTAAAGTTTGCGGCATCCAGTGATGGTGCTGGTGGGGTCTCGGTTTTTGATTTTGATTTTTGAGCGAATGCGCTGGGGGCAAAACCCAGGCATGCTGCGAGTAGTAGGAGGTATAGCTTTCTCATAATAGGTTAGATTACACTACCGATTTAGGCAAATCCGACTAAAGAAACTATTGAATTTACGTATTCGGTATTAACGATTTTTTAGTTCGTGCATGGCTATGGAAAAAGCAGTTTTTATCGGATGACCCTGTGCGTGATGTTGGTCTTTAACCACCCATTTTCCATTTATGATTGTGCCTATAATGCGACTGGAGTCCGAAGTGAAAAGAAGGGTTGCCAGTTTGTTTTTTTCGGATGTATTAGCCAGGAGATGGGTTTGTGAATTATAGATGACCGCGTCAAATGACTTCCCTATTTCGAAATGATTTTTGAAGAGCTACCCATAGCCTTTCGGCCGGATTCAATTTCTTCGTTGATCATATAGGCAGCGGCATCTCCTTCAAAGCTATTTCGCTGATTGCTTAGCAAGCGTTGGCGGTAGTCTATCATTCGAAACTCTTCCATGGGGTTTAGCCCGATGTGGCTATCAGTACCGATACACCACCGACCGCCTAATGAGACATATTCCTTCATCCTAAAAATTCCATCGCCCAGATTTCCTTCGGTGGAAGGACATAGTACCACCGTTGCGCCTGACTTTGCTAATCTACCGAGCTCATCATCATTTAAATGAGTTGAGTGAACCAGATTAAAACGATCGTTTACATTCAGGTTGTCGAGCACCCATTGCATGGGCCGCTTGCCGCAATACGCCAGACAATCGTTCACTTCTTTTTTTGTTCCGCTACATGAAGATGAAAGGGTAAATCGTTAGGACCTTCCTGATAAGTAGTTTTAATATCATCCAACTCGACAGCGCGTAAAGAGTGCACGCTAAATCCCAATGAAGCATTCGCATTATTTTGAACGGCTGATTTAGATTTTTCTAAAAGTTTAAAATAATCATCAACGGTTTTAGAAATAAATCTTCGTTGTCTTGGTTGCGGGTCTTGCCCAAAACTTCCTTTCTGATAGAATACAGGAATAAGTGTGATCTTAATTCCGGCTGTTTGTGCTGCGGCCACCAGGCGCGTTCCCATCTCAGCCAGGTTGGAGTATTGCTTTCCGTCTTTATCGTGATGCAAGTAATGAAACTCAGCAACATGCGTATACCCATGTCGTACCATTTCGGCATAGAGCATGGCAGCAATAGCTTGTGCTTGATCCGGATTTACAGACAAAGCACATTGATACATGGCTTCTCGCCAGGTCCAAAAATCATCTTGAGTACCAACTGCATGATTTTCCGCCAAGCCAGCCATAGCATATTGAAAGGCATGCGAATGCGCATTCTGAAAACCGGGTAATGCGAAGCCTTGTACGGATTCCACGGCCACAACTTCAGTGGGGGCTTCGTTGGATAAGTATTTTATTATTCCTTTATCATCGACACCCACATAGGCTGGAGAAAGCCAACTGGTTTTTTGAAGGAGAGAAGGGAAAGAGTAAAACTTTAATCCCTCACCCCTTCCCCTCTCCCCGGGGAGAGGGGTGTCCGAGGGACGAGGACGGGGTGAGGGATTACTTACCAATTCTTTCATGAACTTCTTTTTTTATCACACTCAATACTTCAGATATATCATTCATCACACTATCATTATTGAATCTAATTATTTTAATTCCAAACTCGCTAAGATATTCTGTCCTTTGTTGATCATACTTTTTTTGTTCTTCATCTAAATGGATTTCACCATCAACCTCAACACCCATTTTGGCCTCTTGACAATAGAAATCCAAAATGAAACCTTCCATGGGTTGTTGTCTGCGAAACTTCAGGTTGTCAAGTTTTTTATTTCGTAAGTGTTCCCAAAGAATATTTTCTGCTTCTGTTCCACTCTTTCGCATAGAGCGGACATCGGTAAGAATTGTGTCTGGAGTTTTATTTCTGGTCCATACTTCAACTCCCTCACCCCTTCCCCTCTCCCTGGGGAGAGGGGTGTCGTGCAAAGCGTGACGGGGTGAGGGATTCTCCAAAACCTCGATCAACTTTTCAAAAGTACTCTTCAACACATCCTGAATTTTTGTTGCACGGATCGCATCATATTTTTTCTCCGTGTCGTCCATGTAATTCACTTTTGTCATCTCTAATTGTAAGGCATGTTGATTCTCGGAAGGTTTGCCATAGTGTCGGGTTATATAGCCGCCCTTAAAGGGGGAATTATGGTTAACAGAGTACTCACCATGATCCAAAATGCTCAGAGCCGCTTCAATTAAACCCGGGGAAGCCGTTGTGCCATCGGCATCGCCCAAAATCAGATCTGGAAATTTATCTTTATGAATCGTTGGAACCAATTGACGAATAGAATGACAATCCCACAACAGTACTTTACCAAATTTTTGCTTTGTCTTTTGAAGAAGCGTGTCTATTTGTTGATGATAGGGGTTGAAGTATAGATCCAATCTTCTCTTTACTTCAGGTGCAATTACCTCATTGCGTTCATCTTTATAAATTGTTTCGCCTAAAAATGTAGTAGTTGGACAAAGCCCGGTTATAATTCTTCCATCGGCATACAGGGGCTTACTAAATGGATCTCGATTTAAATCAATTACCCAGCGACTGTAATTCGCGGCAATCATTGTGATGCCGAAGGAAGGAGCAAAATCATACAGCGTGTTAACAAACCAATCGGTATCTTCTGGAGCGTTAATTAGCGCAGGTTTGTATTGGTTTTTCAATTCATCAGGAAACGCGGTGCCACAATGTGGTACGCTGATAATGATGGGAACTTCATTAGTCGTTGCTTCTTCTAGAGAATAAACCATTACCGGGCTTTTAATATTCAAGTCCCTCTAAAGATCATTACTTCTTTTTGTCACTCAATAGCGATTCGCAAATGGCTCGTTGAACTTCTGCTTCATGCTGCGCTCTTACGGCTAAATCCTGAAATTCTTGTGCTCTTAATTTTTGTTCTTGCGCTTGTTTTATCAAAGCCTGTTTCTCGTTCTCACAAACAGCAGTTACTTCATCAATTTGCGATTTTTGTTGAAAGGCATATCCTAAAGAAGCGAGGGCTATAAAAGCAAGACAAATTAACCCAAATGTTTTATTCATAGTATGGAATTAATTTTTCTTTGACTTCTTTTTTTTTCGTGTTGATTCTACGGGAGCTACAGATTGTGGAGTTTCAACGGGTGTCTCAGCCTGAACTTTGATCTGATTCTGAAGCTTGACAATTTCTGCTTTATAAGAAGCAACTTCGCGATTACCCATACGGGCCTTTAATTGCAGAATCCGTTGAAATGATTCTTCGATTCGTTCTGGTTTAATTTCACCGGTCGAAACAAGTTTTTTTATAATGGCATGTACCTTATCCACGGTGCGCTCATCACTACCTGCAATATTGTTAGAGAAACACATCACATCTACTCCGGCATTAATTGCAAGTCGGATCGTTTCCTCCAAACCATAATTTTTTGAAATGGCATGCATTTGCATGTCATCCGAAAACACAACGCCATTATAACCGAGGCGCTTGCGTAAAATGCCATCCAGAATATCCTTTGAAAGCGTTCCGGGATATCCTTTTGGATCCAGATTCTTATTAACAATGTGCGAGGTCATCACGCCATCAACATAGCCGGAGTCAATCAATAGCTTATAAGGTTTCAATTCGCCTTCGCTCCAGGTATTCGTTACATCAGCCACGCCAAGATGGGTGTCATCTTTTGAGCTGCCGTGTCCGGGAAAATGCTTTAGCGAAGTAATCACGCCATACTTACGATGCATCTTAACCACTTCCTTTGCCATCATGGCCACTGTATCTGGGTTGGCCGAATAAGCACGCTCGGGTTTAGCTATAATGGGGTTGTCCTTATTTGTAGCAAGATCAACAACGGGGGCAAAATTTACATTAAAGCCCAGACCTGCGAGAGTAGCTGCGGTGGCATCTGCATAAAATCGAACCGAATCCAACGACTTATATCTACCCAATGCGCCTGCCGTGATGGATCGGGTAAATCCATATTTTTCTTTTAATCGATTTACTTTTCCGCCTTCCTGGTCAATACATATAAACAGCGGAATGGAGGCTGCCTTTTGATACGTCCAGGTCATGTTTTTTACACTCGCAAACGCATTAGGTTTGTTCGGAATATTTTTTTCGAAGAAAATCAACGCGCCTACTTTTCCGGCTCTCACCTCAGCCAAAACTTTTTCATCTAACTCGGCTTTGGGCATGCCGATCAAAATCATTTGACCAATCTTTATATCAAGAATATCGATACCTTGGCTAAAAGCGGCAATACTTAGAAAATAAAAAAGGCTATAGAATATCAGTTTTTTCATTACGGCAGGTTAATATTTTTCGTGAATTGTCAATAATATTTTTTCCATGCGCTTACGCACATCATTTGTACTGGCAAGGTAGTTATTATTCATCATGCTAAAGATGAATATCTTGCCCTTTCGGGTTATGAGGTAGCCACTAAGTGAATGATTATTACTCAGCGTTCCGGTTTTACCATAGATATAAGGTGTTCCGTTACGATACCAATTCCGGATGGTTCCATTTCGTCCACTTGTTGCAAGCAAACTAAACAAACGTTCTTGCGGCACCTGATCATATATTTTTTCCCACAATTTAACGATAGAGCGGGGCGTAAAAAGATTATATCGGGAGAGCCCTGAGCCGTCTACCCAGGCGGGTTCATCGGGCAAGTCTGATAAAAAATTTTGTTTAGCGTATTGAATCGCAATTTCTGGCTTTAAGGTATCGCTTAAAATTCCAGCACATTGCAACAGCAGTTGTTCCGCAATGAAATTATCACTGTCCTGCATCATTACACGGTAGAGACTGTCTAGCGGCACACTTTTCAGTGAAAGGGCATCCTTTGACAGAGGAAGGGAAACCTCTTGAACTTGCCGTTTCAAAGTGTCGCTTAGTAAATCGACTATTAGATCGCCACTAAAATGATAAGGGACTTTCCATTTTCTCTCTGAAGATTTTCCAGGAAAGTAGGTAAGTTGATTGTTGTCCAGTTCCCGAAGCACTTCTTCATAGGTGTGTGGCTCGGTTGCTTCTGTAAAATGCTCTATAAAATATCTTGGCGCGATGGTGAAACCAATAGAATCCTTATCAATAGAAATCAAGTTTCCATACATGGGAAATCCTGTTCGCTCTGCTGAATAGCTATATGGATAATCGTCCCATGCCCAGCCAGAACCTAATACTTCTGTTTTAAAATTTGAGGAAGAGTAGTACAATTCACTTTCTGCATTCCGCAGAAATGAGTAAGCACGATCGTTGGTAAATGTATTGGGGTATAGAAAAGAAGGATCACCCATTCCCCAGATTATTAATGAATCGCCCTGCTGCGAATATTTGAAAGCGGTAGCGGAGTCCCCCAACATCATCAAAGATGTATAGAAAGTAAAGATTTTTGTGTTGGAAGCTGGCGTAAAGTATTTATCAGACTGATAGTCGATCAGGTATTTTTTTGAAGAAAGATCATAGAGAGCAAACCCCGCATGCTCCTGAAGATCATGCTCGGTTAGTTTGACCTCCTTTACGATTATACTGCGTGGTGAACATGCCCAACCCAGCAAGGCTACTAATAGAAAGTAAATGCGAATCCTCATTCATCAGGCAAGGTACCGCTCTTTCAGTATCTGGCAATGATGGGGTTTCGTGGCCAGCAATAATAAAACCAAGGGCCATTACGGATAATTCGCTTGTGCCCGATGTTCCTTTACGTAGCAGCATCTCGGGGGTAAAGCTCTCAAATAAATCAATAGTGGAAGATCGTACATGCCCCATCTCAGCAGCAATTTTTTGCAGACCTCTTCCGGATGCGTTCGCTTGGGTAGCGTAATCATTTTCTTCGAATGACGCCAAAGGTGTTTTATCTTTTCGGGCAAATCGCAAAGCGCGGTATGCAAAAATTCGCTCGGCATCGATCATGTGGCACAACACCTCTCGGATGGTCCACTTTTCGGATGCGTAGCGAAAGTCTGCTTTATCCTCAGAGATCGCGTGAAGCAACTCCAGGGCACGATGTCCTGAAATCCGAAGCGCCTGCAGTAAATCGGTTTCGTCAATTTGCTTAACGTAGTTCTTATAAAAATTGGGTACCGTCTCCAGATTTAGAAGCATAGACTATTGTTTTTAAAATTCAGTGAATAAAGTTTCAGGTAAAGATTCATCAACCTTTATATTTTTAGGCCCACCTCCATCCGTACGATCACCAGAGAGTAAAATATTGCCATACTTTTGGTAATTATCCCAAGGACGCACAAAATTTGCTCCCGCTTGAGTGGCATCCGAGTAATACGCCCAATGCCGGATTAACTTAGCTTGCTTATCCACATACAATTTATATTTGTTTTGAGGCGTAACACCTACCGCACTAAAGGTTAGTTGTAAAGAATTATACCTATCACGTGCCAGCGTATCCTCGCCCATATATTTAATTGTTACCCCACTGTCTTTTAACTTAAAGGGCATCACCAACCAATACGAATCGTTAATCCAGATTGCTTTGGCTTTGTCAAGCAGTTTCTTAAGGCTATCGGGTTCGGTGATGATCGTTTCTTTAATTTTTACTTTGCCTTCACCGGTATTTACATTTACCAGATAAATTGTGCTGTCGGGAGCACTTTCGATGCGAACCTGCCCAGTTTGCTTGTTCCAGATTAAATCTCTACGCCCGAAAAAATTCCAGGAAATGAATCTGGTTTTATCCCAGTTTTCACGTCCACCCATGGCATGCATAATGCTGTCGGCTAACTGAATAGCCGCAGGATCGGATCCAATTTCATCGAACCCTTCACAAGCCGGGTTTTGCTCGGCCAGTGTTTTGTCTGCTTCTTTTGGCGCACATGACACTATGATAATTGCCAAAAGAATTAAGGAGAGTATAGTTTTCATAGCCTGATATTTTTTGAGCTTAGTGAAGGTAAACAAAAATCTGAAATGCCATGTGGTGCATCGTGATTTATAGCGCTTAAGACCTGGCTATTTTTTTGATTTCCGGTTACCCCAAATACGGGTAATCTGATACTTTCGCTGCGAATACTTCATCATAGCATCACGGGCAATAATCTCTACCGGAAATACGGCCAGGGCTACGCAAACCTGAATCATAAATTCTATAACCGGAGAAGTTTTAATTCCTATTAAGGCGCTTAAAATAGTTTGTAGAAACTGAATCAACATGACAACTGTAAGCAGCGACAGAATCTGGCTGATATACCGATACCTTGGGTTGGCTCGGCCTAACCGCATGGATAAGATCACTAACATACTGAAGACAATAAATTCTAAAGCATAGAACCACCATCGCTTCCAATAAGGAGGCAACACCCGGAAGTCAATTTGCTCTACGCTTGATTCAGTCCCTAATAAATCGCGCGATTGGATGGCCAACCAATATCTGCCTGCAGGGAGATAAGAAAATGTGATAATATTATTAGAAGTTGACCAGGCCGACCAGGGTGTATTCAGTCCCTTTACCTGATAGCGATATTGAGTTACGTTGGTTCCAACATAATCAGGTTGAATGAACTCAAAGACAACGGAGTTTTCATTTTGTTCTATTTCTATCTGCTTAGAAATTTCAACTTCTTGTCCACGCACATCACGTAGAAATAATGGATATCGCGAAGCAATGGGCTCATCGATGGTGTTAGTGAATTTATAGAGTTCGTTATTGGCTGAAATCACCCATAAGGCCTCATCCTGATTGTCGGGAGCGAGGTATCGAAGGTTTGGAAACAAGCCGAGCCAATTGAGCTTTAGGGATTGCATTTTTTTGTCAACCGTGCGCCACCGCGCACCATCGTTAAACCAAAAATATCCGGCAGACGCAAAATATTTTCGAGGTCCAGGAAGTGAATCGAACTTAACAAAACTACCATGACCATCGTAGCGGCTAAACTGCCCGGACGCAGCAATATACAATTCAGTTCCATAGGCAAGGCCAACCGTTTCATCTCGCGATGGATTGTTAATGGCCATACCAATAATATCGGTGACATCACCATCCACCGTTTCTATCTTATAAATCTTTGTTCGGCCACAAAGCCAGATATTTTCAAGGTGATCCTCAAAAGCATGACTTATAAAATCACGCAAGGAGTCTAGAAGATTTGTTTCTTGCCATGTGTTATTGATGTACGCCATGGTTTTAAGACGTTCGTTAAAGGTGCCTATAAATAATTGCTGCAGGGAAGGCGAAAAGAAAACGGATCGGACGGGCTCCTGTATTATTGGCTTAGCGGTTGCACCATCAATTTCAAACACGCCACTTAACCCCGAGGCAATAAATTTTCCATTAACAACGGCCAATTGCATAACCTTTCCCTCTAGGCCGGTTATTTTTTTATAAATGAAGTTAACCGTAGATGAAATGGAGTCTTTTTTTTCTTCTACTTCGATGGGAGCCTGCTTTTTTTTAGTCGCACCTTTTTTGCTTTTTGCATTTTTTGCTTCCTTAATAGGAGCGATAATCGGAGCGGGGACATCCTCAATTAATTGAAAGAGCCCCAGCGTTGTTCCAACAAAAACCTTTCCCTGAAAGGATTGCGCGCAAAGCAAGTTACCGGCAAGGCCTTCAAAATGATCAAATGACCGAAAGGGAATGTTTGGCGCAATTCGTGTGAAGCCATATTCGTGAGCCACCCAAACACCTAGTCTCCGATCTGTCATTAGCGCGTATACTTCATTGTCAGGTAGACCACTTAAATAGTCCACGATCTGTTCGGTTACACCTGTTTGGGGATTTACAAAGAGAACGCCTCCACGCAAAGTACCTAAGGCAATCAGGTTATCATTAACCCATACACCATCGACAAGTACATGCTTATTTAAAAAACTTTGATCTTTTAAAACAAGCTCACGGAAATTATTTTCCTCATGAAGGAAGACCCGATTATCGCTCATGCCAACAAGAAATTTCTTTCGTTCGGCACCGGGTAGAGAAAATCAGATTACCAGGCGTTATGTCGGAAGCGATTAATTTTGGCCATCAAGTTGTAGCAGCCCTCGTTTTGAGGTTCTTACATACAGATTTTTCTTAACCGAGTAAGCGCCAATAAATACACCCTGTGTACTATCGGGTTTGAGAATCCAGTTTGTTTTTTTCTCTTTGGCGGAATAGGATACAAGCCGTTCTTTCCCACAGAAATAAATGGTTTCATCAATAGTAATTGTTGTAAAGAAATCAGATTCAGATCCAATGGGTACAAAAGATTTGTGATGTTCTTTTCGCGAATCAAGAATGCCTGAACCCGCCAGACCAGCGACAAAAACTTCGTTGCTATAAATTGTAAGCGCGCTTACGGCCCCTGGCACAGAAATGATTTGCCAGTTTTTCCATCGAACTCAAGGACTCCACTTTTATTGGCAAAGTAGATCTCACCTTGTGCATCTTGCACCATATCAACACTTCTAAAATCAATGCGGTCATCCGATGGATTGTAATGCGAAAGAAAATAGCCGCCTGTCTGGGCACTCGCTGCAATGGATAGAATCCATAAAAAAATGAAGTAGACTAAACGCATAGCTTAAACAATACTCTAAAAATAGAGTAATTCAGGAGCAATAAAAAAGGTGAGGTTGGCCCTCACCTTAAAAACACAGTTGTAGTAAGATTATCGGGCAACAAAAATAAAATCACTTCCCGGTGCGTTGTCGCCAAACTCGCCAAAGCGTGGTTGTATTTTAAGTTTTTCTACATAAGAAAAAATTTCTGGTAATGTTAAAATTCCATCGCGACCACCGCGAGATCGTAAAGCATCAATAAAGTTTTTGGCGAATGGCGAATGCTTGCCCGGAATGCCATCCGAAACGTAGGTCTTGCCTCCGGAAGTCAAAAACTTGCGCGTTTTGTACGTGAGCTTTCGGGTAATAAATTCGGTTTGATTTTGTTCTCTGTAAACTTCCTCTTCTCCGCCACGCGAAGAAGCTAGCGCCTGATCGAAAGTTCCGCCAAAGCACACATCCATAGCCAGAAAAATATGTTCGCAGGGAATGTTATTTAAAATAGAACGTAGGCGATTGTGTGAAAGATAGGTGGTCTTAGCTTCATCATTTAATAAAGACTCTCTGGCAACAACAAAACCCTCACCAAAGGTTTGGTCATACGTACCGTGGCCAGCAAAGAAAATAAAGAGCTGATCAAGTGGCTGATATTTCTTCTCTCCATACTCTCTGATTTTCCGTAAGATTTCGGATTGGGTTGCATTTTCAATCATCTCTACTTTAAAGCCGTAAGTTTTCCTCAGGTCTTCAGCAATCGTGCGCGAGTCAAAAACCGGATTCACCAAATCTGACCAGTTGTCGTATTGATCAGTAGCAAAAATTAATGCATAATCTGTGCGATTTAATTTAGTGGCATCCGCTAAAGAAGCACTGCCGATATGTACTTTTTTGTAGCTAATGGTTTTAGTTCCGTCCAAATTTTCAGCAACTACTTCTAATAAGTTTTCGCCATCCATTAGCGTTAGAGTTTTTTCAACCACTGATTTATAGCGCTCTTCATCTTCCGGATGAATACTAAGTGAGCCGCGGGATGCGGTTTCCATATTTTCCCGAATGGATATGGTAATAGTTTTAAGTGGCTTTGCGGATTCAACTTGAACTTTGATGTTAAACCTACTATCCTGTACATAACTTGTCTCCGGTACAGGGGTAATCCAGTTAATAACCGGAATAGTTGAGTTTGCCAATTTATTAGGATCACTAAAATCAACTTCAAATGTGTTTGTACGGGAACTCACATTTTGCCCGTAAACCAAACTGGTAGACAGTAGCAGCAGTGTGAACATCCAAAACGAGTTGAGCTTTTTCATGACGTCATTTACTTAAAATTATTTTCCGTACCCGAGTTTCGGGAACATTACTATGTGCAACTGTTAATCGGCAAGTATATAAACCGTTTGTAGCAGTTTGAGAATCCCAAAGAGTAGAGTAAAATCCTGGCCCCAATTCCGCATCCATTATATTAGCAATTTTTCGACCGGTCATGTCGTAGATATCTATCTTTACCCGGTAACTCAGGTCGTTGCCGGCAACCGTGAAAGGTATATTTACAATGCCTGCTGACGGATTTGGAAATACCTCTCCCAAAACAATGCCGTGTGGTTTAATCTTATCTTTAAGATTTTCTCCATAATAGATCTTGTAATTTTTTGATTTACTTAAATCCAAATCATAGACATGCTGTTCTCGCATGTTGACTATGACTTGTCTACCTTCATCAAGGAGAAATAAATCTTGGGATAAATTTTCAAGAGAGGTGTTATCCCAGATCAACTGTGATCCTGAATTTGTGTTGCCATCAATTGTAAAGCTCCATGTATATTCTTGTTGTACCGGAACTACATCACGTGCAAATCTTTTTGCAAAATGTTCAGGGTGCTCAAAGTTCATCTCAACAAAATCGATAAACCGAGGCGCATTAATATCATCAAACTGGTCATACGAGACATTGGCTTTATGGTGCATACCAATTCCACCGAAAGTATTTTCAATCTCGCCTTGGTTTAAGCTTATGGGTAATATCCAATCACCTTCTTCAAACGGAATGCTTTCTCCAATTCGGCCTCCAGCAGTAGTTTGACCAGCAAACGGGATTGAAATGGTGACTGCACCAGCAGACAATACAAATCCCCCTTCAAACGGGAGTAGTGAAGTGCCATTGCCATAGCTTCCGCCTGAAAAAATCTTTAGTTGTTGTGCTGTTCCCGTTAAACTATTCAGTGTTATTACATCACTCCAATTAATAGTGGAGAGATAAGGGTTGCCAATCTGATTCCATCCTTCTTTTAAGTTGATTTGAAAGAGATTCCCTCTATGATTACTTGGGGCAGTTGCATCAGGTAATTTTATTCCACCACCTACCGGAGTTTTGATATTAATAAAATAGCCTTTACCTCGCACCAGTGTTGAAAATGCCGTTGGGTATTCATCCCAGATCTCGTTGTCCTTTAAGGTGACCATACGCCACTCTTTTTTACTGTCGAGATCATTGAGCTCATCAAAGATTGTGCTTACTGCGTTGTTGCCGCCCAACTCAAAAGGTATTGAGATAATTCTCCACCCCGCTGCGGTACCACCAAACCCTAATCGCTCAGACGGTACAAAATTACCGTCTGCTTTATAGACTAAGCGGGTAAAGAAATTATCGGTGGCAGGCAATCTACCTTCATTATTTATCGGGTCGGTAGCGGTGAAATAATATTCTAAACCGGAAGCATCAAAGAGCGATTCCGCAATAACAAAATCATACTTAGTAGTTGTCGCGTTAAACACGCCATCGATGGCGGTGAATGTTGATCCTGAGATTTTCCGATGATGAAGTTTAACGTTTTTTACAACGCCCCCTTCATCTACAACAGTAGCGCTGAAGGTAGTAGAGCTAAAGCCTTTATCAAGGGTTGCTGGTGCTGTAAAAGTAATTACTGGGGGCGTATCATCCTCAACGATAGTAATCGTTTGGTTGACAGCAACGGCAGTAAGGGTTTTTGTTAACCCCGATGGCCAATTCACTACAATGGAAGTTATTACACTGGCACTCCCCAATCCAAAATGTTGGGTAGGGCTGCTTTGTGTTGATTGTCCTGTGTGCGATTGTACTTCTCTAATCTGCGTTTTGCCACCTGCAACAAGTGTTATTCGGGCACCAATAGCAGACCTATTGGTAATAGAACCTTTAAGATTGATCTTGATATACTTTCTGGAGGCTGAAGCAGATGTTGTATTCTTGTAGATGAAGTTGGCAATATCCGGATTGGAAAATCCGCCATTATGGAAATCTAAAAATCCATCGTTATCAACATCTTCCAAAGCCGGGCCATATAATTTGGAAAGACCAGGTGAATTAAATAATTCCTGTGTATCATACTTAGTAAAAGTGCCATTGCCATTGTTATAATATAGTATTGTATTAAAGCCAATAGCGAAAAGATCAAGGTCGCCATCGTTGTCTATATCCCCCCAACCGCTTCCGTAGGTTCCTTCAGTTACTGTATAGTCCTCCTCGACTACTGAGCCAGTTACCTGAGTGAATGTTCCATCCCCAAGATTTCTATAAAGCCGGTTTGTATTTGTACCTGCTATGAAAATATCTAGATGGCCATCATTATCGTAATCGCCCCAACTGCAACTTCGATCACCATCAATAAAGGATTCAAATACAGAACCCAATTCTCTGGTAAATGTTCCATCACCATTATTTTTATAAAGTCGGGTTTGTCGTTGCACGCTAGCAGAAGTTGCTTGATTAAGTACAATAACATCCTGATCGCCATCATTATCATAATCAGCCCACTGAGTTTCTCTGGTATATCCAAAATCTGTAACTAGTTCTCCTTCGGTAATCCTAGCAAAAGTTCCATCACCCGCATTGTTGTGAAGGAGAATCTTATCCGAGGATGTACCTAGGCCCAAATAGGTAGTCACTAACAAATCCAGATACCCATCATTATCGTAATCTGCCCACGATGAATTGGGAATTCCTCCTTGGGTATATTGAGTCATAGAGATCTTCTGATATGTTCCATCACTCTTCTTAATTAATAATAGGTCGCCAGAGTTCCTGGAAATAAAGATGTCGTTAAGCCCATCATTATTCATATCAATGATGTTGATATTTCTTGAAGCGACAGCCTCATCAGCAAGCTCTGGTATCAGATACTTGACAAATTGCCCATTACCCAGACTTCTAAAAACAAGCGGAGGTGCAGAATTTAGACCGGTACTATCATAGACTACTGGGAGCGCCAGATCGTTTATTCCATCGCCATCAATGTCGCCCCAGGCTCCACCGCCCCCGGTTTGGGTAAATGTTTTGCCCGGTAAGCTGTTAGTCATTGGAAGAAATAAGTAATTCGATCGTGGAATAATACTAACTTCGGATGTGTAAGCGGATGTTCCGCTGCCATTTTTTGCCCGAACACGGTAATAGTAGGTACTGCCGGCCACCAATCCCGGATCAAGATCTGTGGAAGCGATCAGTGGAAAAATGACATCCGCTATTTTAGTAAACCCACTGCCTGACGTGGTAGATCTTTCGACTTCAAATTGTGAGGTAAAATTTCCACTTGCCCAATTTAACAAGATATGGCCTGGAGTAAACACAGTAGCAACAAGATTAGTCGGCACAGTTGGTGCAGGATCCGTTGCGTTTAATGTATAAACTGTAGTTTCTGTCCGTAACGGATACTGCGGGTGGGTTTGCCATTGAATTGTTAAGGTATTGGTAGTAGGATTCCAGGTTCCATTACCACTTGCTAAGTATTGAGCAAACGGGGAAAACAAAAACACACTTCCACAGTTTTCTTCAAAATACATTGAGTAGGGATTAATAGGGGTTGGTGATAAGCCAACTCCTGCCCCAAGCGGTAAATTTTGAATTTGATAAAGACCATTACTGCCAGTCAGGGTTTGATTTAATGCGGTCAATACACCTACCCCACTTGTATTTAGAGTAGTGGCTGTCCAACTGCGATTTTGTGGGAAAGAGGAAGTAGTGATGCAGTTCTGTGATGTGGTAACACTAATTTCATTAGATGGGGCAGACTTACCACCTGAGGCCGATGCACGAACCCTGAAAAAGTAGGTAGTGTTATTCTTTAAGGCTACTCCGTGAATAGAACAAATACGGACAGCACCTTGGGTTCGTGTCCACCCATTGGGTCGGGTAGCCTGACCGACACTGTCGTAATTAAGATTATTTCCTTCAGAGGCTTCAATAACAAAGCGAACCTCATTGTTTGAGTTGTCATTCCAAATCAAGCCAACAGAGCTTCTGCCGTGCCCAATGCTGGCGAGCCCACTAGGGGCAATGGGTGGCACAACCGGAGCATTGCTTTTGTAAACCTTGCTATAATCCTGGGCAACATATGAGTAATTGGCGCTCGAGACGAGTACGCGGATATTCGATTTGTTAGCACCATCAGGCGAACCGGTATTTACCCAGGAGGTTCCGCCATCGTTACTTAAGAAAACGCTGTTATTAAGAATGTAAAGGTTATTATTGTCAATGGCCTGAATTCGGCCATAACTTGAGGTGGTAGAGTAAGTGGTCCAGGTTTGTCCTTCATCATTTGATATATGAAGCTTACTGTCATTGGTGAACACATATAGTCTTCCATTTTTAAAATCGATAGAGTTAATCTGGCTGGCCGATGGAACAGACGTTACCTCAGTACCTACGCCACTGGTTGGATTTATCTTGAAAAACATATATCTACCATTCGCACAAGATTCATAGACACGCATGAAAATACTTGAAGTTCCAAAAAAAACTTCTTGTGTTTGTGGATAAGGAATATACGTACAGTTCCCAGTTGGTAAACCAGAAATGGTTGAAGCTGCCCAGGTAACTCCGGCATCATTCGATTTTTTTAACGACCATACGTTATTAGTTCCATCCCAAATCTGATTAACGGAGTAAAATTTGGTAGCATTTTCGGCCACAAGATTACTAAAGTAGTCGCTACTGGTTTGCTCTGTCCAACTTGAGGCGTTGTTGGTAGTCTTAATAATGCCTGATCCAAACCCGTAAATCGTAGTTCCTGCTTTTAAAAACCCGTCTATTGATCTAGCGGTTGTCCCGGAAGAAATAAAGTCCCATGTACCGCCATCATCAATAGACATAAAAAACCCGTAAGAGGCATTATTTGAGTAGAGGAGTCTTCCATTATCCGTGAAAACAAAATCAATAACATTGCTAGCCGTAAGGCCATTACTAAAGAGCGGTATCCAACTTGCTCCACTATCAATCGATTTAAATAATGTTAGTTGACTAAGACCAACAAAGAAGCTGGTCGCTGATTCAAAATAGGCACCAACCAGCGTCCCGTAGAGCCCTGTTGTAACGGGGCTATCAAAAGTTGTCCAACTGGTTCCGGCATTAGTTGTCTTATAAACTTTTGTATCGTTAAAGAGATAAATGTTGCCAGATGGGTCTTTTTCAATTATTGTGTTATTGAAACAACAATCTGTAATAGTTCCTTTAATGGATGTCCAGGTGTCGCCATTATTCGTTGATTTAAAGGGGCCTTCATAGCTTGCTGCAAAAAGTATTGTTCCGCTTATTACCAAGGATCTGATATTCATCTGAGTTAATCCTTCGCCACTGTCTAAAACATCAACGGTTAAACCATTATTCGTAGAACGAGCGATGCCGCTTCCGTCTGTTGAAATATATAAAAAGCCAGAAGAGTTTAGCTCAAAATCGGTTAGATAGCCGGTAAATGAATTAACCTGCGACCACGTTACACCATCATTGGAAGACCTGTAAATTATATTGTTACTGCCTACTATATAAAGAAAACTGGTAGCCTTTCGAATAAACCGGCTATTTAGAAAGCCAGAATTAGCAGTCAGCGTCCAATTTGCACCATTGTCCGTAGATGTAAATAACTGGCTATAAGAGACAGCGTATAGCTTACCGCTAAGCGCGTCTCTTGTAATATCATTTAAGTATAGGTTTGTCAAACCGGTATTAGATGTTGTCCAGGTAATGCCGCCATCGGTACTTTTTAGAACACCATTGGCATAAACGAGACCAAGTAATGAACTGCCCGTACTTATTATTTTTGTAGGTGTTCCCGTATACGGGCCATTGAGCGCTGTATAATTTTGAGCAAAACCAACTCCGGCCAAAAAAATTAGTATGCTTGAAAAATAGAGTTTAATCATATCGCTATTAGTCTTTTGCATTTTTTATCAATTACCTCCTGGGAGAGCTGGCAAGGGGATATCTCCATTTCCTCCCCCTGAAGAATCTTCAGGCGTTCCACCACCACCACCCAACAACACAGCAGCGGCACCACCCAATGCTAATACAGGAAGTACTTTGAGTGCCAACGGAACCTTGGGCTTCACTTTAAATTCAGAAGTGTATAAAATGTCTTCAGAGCTTTTTGTGTCAGTGATTTTTATCCGGTAGTCATTGCCTTTTTTAGCTTGTGAGGGAACATAAAAAGTATGCCCACCATTATTGGGCTGGTTCATTTCACCGCTTATGCGTTGCCCGCCTTTATAAAGTTCAATATTTATGGGGTTGGTATTGCCAGGCTTCCATGCCAAACCATAGCTCTTACCGCGTTTATAAGATTTCTCAGTATCGAAGTTTTGTAACTTAACAAAAGGGATGTAAACCTTGCCACGAATCTCCAGCGATAGTCGGCCTTTGTAGCCACCCAACTCTTCGCGCACATTCCATTCAATTTTGCGGCCGGTCCCCGGCTTTATCTCATCGCCTACATCGCCCGTTACTTTCGTAAGAGGTGTTACAAAATTGTCGGCTGAAGAAAATAAATCAAGCTTGTATTCATTGTTGGGGTTCCCGTCTTCCAGATCGTAGTGGACGATGATTTTTTCACCTGCCAAGTCCACTTTTTTAATGGTGATAGTTTGGGCAACCGTGGCGAGAAACGAAAAGCACCCGAGGGCTAGTAGAAATCCTCTCATAATTAAGGGTTTAGAGAGATAAAGTTAACTAAAAATTACCTCTTACTTACATGTGTTCTATCCTCAATTTGTAACCCGATATAAAAAATCCCCTAAAAAAGGGGGTATTAGCTTATCCGACTCCAATTAACCGCGCTGTGTTTTGCTGCTTCTGTCTGCATCCGAACCCATTTGTTTTCGAGCTTTTCAAGCGTAGGATCGGTTTCCAAAATTTGTTGTGCTGCTTCACGGGCTTGCTTGAGTATTTCGCCATCCTTTCCCAGATCGGCAATGAGTAAATCCAACGCCCCACTTTGTTGCGTGCCCATTAAATCTCCGGGGCCGCGCAATTGCAAATCGGTTTCCGAAATTTCAAAACCGTTGTTGGTTTTCACCATCGTGCCAATTCTGATTTTTGAATCGGCACTTAGTTTATTTCCCGTCATTAAAATACAATACGATTGTTCTGCTCCGCGCCCCACGCGCCCTCGCAATTGATGGAGTTGAGATAGACCAAAACGTTCAGCACTTTCAATAACCATCACCGAAGCATTCGGAACATCAACACCCACTTCAATCACGGTGGTGGCTACCATTATTTTTGTTTCGCCTTTTACAAAGCGGGCCATTTCAAAATCTTTGGCTTCCGGTTTCATCTGCCCATGCAGAATACTGATAGGCAAGTCAGGAAATGCGCGACTAATGCTTTCGTATCCATCCATCAAATGCTTTAAGTCTAATTTCTCCGACTCATCAATTAAGGGATACACTACATACACTTGACGACCGGCATCAACTTGTGTTTTTAAAAAACCATTTACTTGTAAGCGGTGCGTATCGTAACGATGCGTTGTTTTGATTGGCTTTCTTCCTTTAGGCAACTCATCAATTACAGAAATCTCAAGATCTCCGTATAGTGTCATGGCCAATGTGCGCGGTATGGGTGTGGCCGTCATTACTAAAACATGGGGATAAACATCCGAATTTTTTTGCCACAGTTTAGACCGCTGCGCTACTCCGAAACGATGTTGCTCATCAATTACTGCCAGGCCAAGTTTGTTAAACTGAACTCCTTCTTCGAGCAAGGCGTGCGTGCCCACTAAAATTTGTAAAGAGCCATTTTCCAGCATCTCATGAATGGGCTTGCGCTGCTTTTTCTTAACCGATCCGGTTAGCAAAGCAATGGTAACGCCCATCAGGTCTGCATACTTTTTCAGATTGTTGAAATGTTGTTGCGCTAAGATTTCTGTGGGGGCCATGAGAGCGGCTTGCGCACCGCTGCCAATAACAAGCAACATGCAGATAAAGCCAACAATAGTTTTTCCACTGCCTACATCACCTTGCAAAAGCCGATTCATCTGTTTTCCGCTTTTCAGATCTGTATAGATTTCGCGGATCACACGTTTCTGTGCTTCCGTAAGCGGGAAGGGGAGATGCTCTTTATAAAATCGAGTGAGAATAGTGGCGTCATTAAATACAATTCCTCTAAACTTTTCCTGGCGCACCAACTTCATTTTGATTAACCGAAGCTGAATGTAAAAGAGCTCTTCAAATTTGAGTCGCGTGCGGGCACTTGCCAATTGTTCATGACTTTGCGGAAAGTGAATTGCCATCAGGGCGGATCGCTTATCTATCAATTGATGCTGTTGAAGTATAGCGGCAGGTAACGTTTCGCGAATCTGGCTTTGAGCACTTTTTAAAATCTCGGTCACAAGTTTTGAAAGAAATTTACTGTCGATGTACCGGGATTTTAATTTTTCGCTAACCGGATAAACAGGTTGAAGAAACCCGCCCCTCTCGGTGCCAGGTGTAAGCGGTTCAATTTCGGGGTGCGCAATCGAGAGTTTATTTCCAAATCGGTTGGGTTTACCAAACACAACATAGATCGTATTTGGTTTTATCTTTTTTGTGACGAAGTTGATCCCCTGAAACCAGACGAGTTCAATAGTTCCGCTTTCATCTTCAAAATGACCGACCAGCCTTTTCTTAAAACCAACCCCAATAATTTCAAAATCAGTGATCTTGCCCTTCAGCTGAACATAGGGCATTAGATCATTCACTTCATTAATAGCGTAAAAGCGGGTTCGATCTTCATGCCGAAAAGGGTAGTGTTGAATGAGATCTCCGAACGTAAAAAGTTTTAACTCCTTTTGCAGGAGTGCAGCCCGCTGTGGTCCAACGCCTTTTAAAAACTCAAGCGAGGTGTTAAAAAAATTAGCCATTACTTTTTAAAAACCGGATTATTTGATAATAGTCTTTGGCTTGCGTGAACTGTTAGGATATCAACACGGGTTTCAGAAACAACCCTGTAAATGATTCGATAATTGCCTTCTATTAATTCTCGAATAACTTCCTCTGCCTGCTCAGGGACCACTCTGCCGGCTAACGGAAATGTTTCAAGAATCTCAGCTCGTGAAAAGAAAATTTCTGTTTGAATTAAAGCAAAGTATTCAGAGTCGCGGACAATAAACGCTGCTATACTTTCAATGTCATCAAGCGCTTGAAGGGTCCATTTTACTTCAACAGCCATCGTTTAAGTCTTTCCCGTGCTTGGCTAGTGGTTAGAACCTGATCGGTTTTTGACTGCTCAAGCCCTACTTCAATTTTTTGCAGAAGAATGATGCGCTCGAATAGCTCTTCAATTGAAAAATTTTCAGGAAGATCTTTTACTGTTTGAAGTATTCTGTCTTTTGAAAGCATGAAATCAAAGTTAGTAAACTGTATTGATAATTTTACTTTCTCCTTCTATCAAGTTTATCTGGAAATCGAACTACCTTTCCTCAAATAAAAACCGACCTCACGCCAAAGGGGTTGTCATGGGTGTTGCAAAGCGAGATTTACCAGGATTCAAAGCTTCTTGTAAGGATCAATTTTTCCATTGAAGCGTATTAATAAAATGCAGCGTTTCTTTTTTCATGAAGTCAATAGCAGGTGCGAGCGAATCGTTTTGAACTCTTGTATTAAAGTAGAGCGCACCACGAAGAAAATTCTTTGATGAATCGGTCATCGTGAATTGAAATTGACTAGGCACCTCACCGGCTATCTCCGCAATCACGGCTGTTTTACCACTGGGGGTAACCACAATCACTTCGTCAATAGCTGAAGCTTTAATTTGCTGCTTGGCCGTTAGGTTGTAGGCATCGTTAAGCAACTCTTTAAGAAATTGCTCGCGGTTATCTAATTTCTTATAAGTAATATGAACATTGGCTTTTAAGGCCGGATAATAAATTTCAACCCAGTTACGTTCACTAATCCAAGATGAATCGCGCAGCAAGCGTGCAGACGTTGAATACTCAAACTGATAGGGTAGTGAATCCGGGGACAACCTATATTCCGTTGCAGGCAAAACCAATCGGTTATATCCTTTGGGCTTAGGTTGATAATCCTTACTGCACGCGGAGGCAAACAGAATTAGTAGACCGGCCGTAATCCAGCTAGAAATGGAATAGCAATCCTTAATAAAATAATGCTCCCTTGTTTTACTAATCATCAGAACGGAAGATCGTCTGTTGAATTATCAGGCGCATTTTTTGGATCATCGCCACTACCTTGCGAATACTGTGGCGGAGCGGAAGAACGCTCACCAGATCCACCCGGACGCGAGCCAAGCAGCGTCATATTATCGCCCACAATTTCTGTCGTATACCGGGTTACATTATCCTTCTCCCAGCTTCGGGTACGCAACTTGCCTTCAATATAAACCTGATCTCCCTTGTGCAGATACTTGGCGGCAATGTCGGCCAGGCCGCGCCACAACACAATGTTATGCCATTCGGTTATTACTTTTTTCTCTCCGGTTGTTTTGTCTTTGTATGTTTCGGAAGTAGCCATAGTAAAGTTTGCCACAGTAGCTCCATTTTCCAGATTTCTTACTTCGGGGTCTTTACCTAAGTTGCCCACTAAGATTACTTTGTTTACGCCTGCCATAGAGAATCTGTTTAGAGTTTAAAAATTATAATTGCTGTCTGCAAAACTATCAAAATTTTCTCCGCTTAGTTTAAAAACTCAGATTCCTTTAAAAACCTGTTGATCACGATTGGTTTGGGTAGTTTTTCAACTTCTTTTTTAGAATAGAATGTTAATCCTTCCTTCTTTATAAGTGCTTTTAATTGATCTGTCGGAATAGTTGCTGCAATAAATTGAATGATCAGTTGTTGATGCGAAAGCACATGTTTGTAATGCATAACGGTTGTGCCAAGAGTAAGATTTATTTCTTTTTCCTGTTTTCGTAACCCTGATGCTTTAACCGGTTTTTTGGTTTCAATAAGCAGAAAATCATAAAGACCATTCCAAATATCGCCATTGCCACGCTTTCGCATTAATAACTTTCCCTTTTGTTTAATCACGATATAATTAAGGTGCCGCTTCTTTACTTTTTGTTTAGAAGCCTTTACAGGCAGCATGCTTTGCATCTCATGCTTATTGGCCACACAGTCTTTTGTAAAAATACAGCTCTGGCATTTTGGATTTTTGGGAGTACAATGCAAAGCACCAAATTCCATCATCGCCTGATTAAATACATCGGGTTGATCGGTAGGGATAAGGCTATTGGCTTTTGCTTTAAAGACGGTCTTACCCTTGTTGCTTGTGATTTCTTCTTCGATGCCAAATACGCGGGCTAACACCCGAAACACATTTCCATCCACCACAGCAACAGGAATCTGACAGGCAATAGAAGCAATGGCAGCGGCTGTATAATCGCCAATACCTGGAAGCGTCTTTAATTCTTCAAATGAATCGGGAAACTTTCCGTCATACTCCTTGTCAATTTTTTTTGCGCATGCGTGGAGATTCCGAGCGCGTGAATAATAACCAAGACCTTGCCATAACCGCAACACTTTATCTTCGGGTGCCCGGGCAAGAGATTTTACCGTTGGGAAACTTTCAACAAAGGATATATAATAAGGTAGCCCTTGAGCGATTCGGGTTTGTTGAAGAATGACTTCCGAAAGCCAGATCTTATAAGGATCGCGGGTTTGGCGCCACGGCAGGCTTCTTTTATTTTCTTCGTACCAGGCTATTATTTTTTTTGAAAATATTTTTTTGTCCATTTTTTAGGTCGTCCCCGCGCGAATGTCCTAAAAACGGATTAATCTAAAGAGCTGATTAGTCATTGATCGTAATTAAACTTCACATCTGTGTGATAATCAGTAAATTCATTTTGCGTTTGAACAAACTGCGGTTAAATTTGCAGCCCTGAATTTTTAGAATTAATAACCAACTATACCGTGACCAAAGCAGACGTAATCAATCAAATCGCAGAAAAGACCGGGATCGATAAGGCAGATGTCTCCGCATCCGTAGAGGCTTTTTTTAACATTGTTAAATCCAATATGGCCAGCGGCCATAATATTTACGTTCGTGGTTTCGGCAGCTTTATTAATAAAAAGAGAAAGAAAAAAATTGCCCGCAACATTTCGCGTAACACGGCTATTATTATTGATGAACATTACATCCCAAGCTTTAAGCCCGCCAAGATTTTTATCAATAAGATTAAGAATAGCGATAAGGTAAAGCAACTGGCAGAAAAATAGTTGATCGTTACTGGTTATTAGTCCTGGCTTGAAGCTAACGGACAACGATAACCAACATCTAACAACGAATGTTGAAAACCCGAATCGTTTTATTATTAGTAGGAGGCCTTTTAATTTGGCTTATCTTTTTATTGCCAAAATCGGTAGTTGAAAATGAAAGCCAATTGAAGGAAGAGGCAGGGATCGCACCATCATCTCATAGTGAGGTTCCGGCTACTTTATCAGCTTCTATCCGGTCGGTTCGGGCTCAGTTTGCCGAAAGCCCCGCGAATCAAAAAAATGCTATCTTTGCCGACTCTTTAAGAACCCTGTACACGCAGGCGGGTCAATTTGATAGCGCAGCATGGTTCGCAGAGAGAGCAGCAACGTTCTTTAATACATCGGAAAGTTATTTAAATGCCGGCAACAGTTACTATGAGGCTTACTCCTTTGCCATGGAGCCTGCCAAACAAGAGCAACTTGCCGAAAAGACCCGTTTTTGGTTAGGTAAAATTTTGGATGCAAATCCGAAAAACCTTGAAGTAAAAACCAAAATGGCCATGACTTATTTAAGTTCCAAAGCCCCCATGCAAGGCATAACTATGATGCGTGAGGTATTGGCGGAAGACCCTAAGAATGAGTTTGCTTTATTTAATATGGGAATGCTCTCCATCCAGTCGGGGCAGTACGATAGAGCCATTGAACGACTGGAGGAGCTTAAAGCGATAAATCCTAATCATGTGCAGGGCCAACTTTTATTAGGGGTGGCTTACATGAATAAGGGAAATAAAGTGAAAGCACGCGAGCAATTTGAAATAGTGAAAAAATTAGATCAGGATCCGGCCGTGCAGGCAACAGCCGATTCTTATCTTAAAGATTTAGAATAAAAAATAGTTGTTTAACCGCGTTGATGGGATCGTCAGCACAAAATCGAAAAGCATTATGCCAAGTGGTAAGAAAAGAAAGAAGCACAAGATGGCTACTCACAAACGCAAGAAGCGTTTGAGAAAGAATAGACATAAGAAGAAATAATCTAACATCAAACAACTCTTCTCTCCCACTCCTTATGGAGGGGGTTGGGGTGAGGTTAAATTTTAAAAGTTTTGAGTAACGAACTTATTATTAGTGCTACTCAGGACGGATGTCGTATAGCTCTTCTTCGTGACAAACAACTTGTCGAATTCCATGAAGATTCGGGAGGAGGCAAGTTTGTAGTAGGTGATATATACCTGGGCACCGTTAAAAAGGTAGTTCAGGGATTGAACGCAGCATTTATAGATATTGGGTACGAAAAGGATGCTTTCCTTCACTATCTCGATCTAGGCCCGCAGTTCGGGTCGTTGCAAAATTCACCAAACTTGTTCGTGCGAAGAAGATCACCGGAGGAAGCTGGATAAATTCCAATTCGAGAAAGAAATTGATAAGCATGGGAAAATTGCCCAGCAACTTTCGAGAAATCAGCTGATACCGGTGCAGGTGGTGAAAGAACCAATATCCACCAAAGGCCCACGACTTTCGTGCGAGATTTCAATAGCAGGACGCTACCTGGTGCTGGTACCTTTTGGCTCAGGAGTCAACGTATCTAAACGCATTTCAAGTAGTGACGAACGCAAGCGTCTTCAGCGTTTAATCCAATCCATTAAACCCGAAAACTTTGGGGTTATTATCCGTACCGTTGCCGAAGGCAAGGAAGTAGCCGAGCTCGATAAAGATTTACGCAATCTCGTAAAAACATGGGAAGACGGAATTAGCCGAATGATCGAGGGCAATCCACGTGATAAAATCATTGGAGAACTGAGCAAAACCTCTTCCGTGCTGCGCGATGTACTCAACGAATCGTTCGATAATGTTCATGTCGATGACAAAAAGATTTTTGAGGAAGTAAAGAGCTACATCCGAAATATTGCTCCTGAGAAGGAGAAAATAGCGAAAATGTACACCGGTAAAGCCAAAATCTTTGAGCATTACGGTATCGAAAAGCAAATCAAATCTGCCTTTGGCCAAACGGTGAGTTTACGCGGAGGCGGCTATCTGATCATTGAGCACACCGAAGCCCTTCACGTCATTGACGTAAACAGCGGAAACAAATCCAATCGCGAGGAGAATCAGGAAACAACGGCCATGTCTGTAAATATCGAGGCAGCCAAAGAAGTAGCCCGTCAATTACGCTTACGCGATATGGGTGGCATTATCGTGGTTGACTTTATTGACATGCGCAGCGCAGAGAGTAAGAAGACAATTTTTAACTCGATGAAGGATGAGATGGAACGCGACCGGGCCAAGCATACGGTTCTTCCTCTTTCTAAATTTGGATTGATGCAGATTACGCGCGAACGGGTACGTCCGCAAATGAATATTGCTACCAAGGAAGTTTGCCCTACCTGTAATGGTAGTGGTACTATCATGGCTAGTATTTTAATCACTGATCTTATTGAAAGACATCTCGAGCATCTGTTTGTAAAACAGAACGAGAATAAATTAGTATTAGCACTTCATCCATTCTTATACGCGTATTATACCAAGGGAATAATCTCCAAACGAGTTAAACTTTTCTTCAAATACAAAAAGTGGATTAACCTGGTAAAAGATAGTTCGCTGGGCATTACTGAATTTCATTTTTTGAATAAGGATGGCGAGGAAATAGAACTGGAACAGGCAACGCACACAGTCAATTCCGAAGAGTAATTTTCTTCAAGCAAATTCATAAAACCCTCTGCATAGAGGGTTTTTTATTGCGCAACTCTGTCATCCTGTCACTTCTTTCTTGATTGGAACATCATTTGAGTTGTAGGGATTGAATAATTTTTTTGTAAAACCTGACATATTTATGGCTACAGCAACTGAGAAAGGATCGATTTCCATTCATACCGAGAATATTTTTCCCATTATTAAAAAATTCCTCTATTCCGATCACGAGATTTTTTTACGTGAGTTGGTAAGCAATGCCGTTGATGCTACCCAGAAGCTTAAAAAACTGGCTTCGCTGGGAGAGTTCACGGGCGAATTGGGCGACCTTAAAATCGAAGTGTCGTTCAACAAAAAAGAAAAGACCATTACCGTTAGCGATAAAGGTCTTGGCATGACGGGTGAAGAAATAAAAAAGTACATTAACCAGATTGCTTTTTCCGGGGCAACCGAATTTGTAGAGAAGTTTAAGGATAAAGGTGATGCAAAAGACATCATTGGTAAGTTCGGCTTAGGATTTTATTCCTCCTTTATGGTGGCTGACACGGTGGAAGTGATCTCAAAATCTTTTAAGGAAGGAACCGAAGGAGCCAAATGGGAATGTGATGGTTCAACAGAATTTGAATTAAGCCCTTCTGAAAAAACAACCCGCGGAACGGATGTTATCCTGCACATCAATGCTGACTCAGAAGAATTTTTAGATGAGTTTCGCTTAAAGGGCATTCTTGAAAAATATTGCAAGTTTTTGCCTGTTGAGATTAAGTTCGGAACGAAAGAAGACAGCGTGGAGGATGGAGTTGATAAGGATAACAAACCAAAATACACAACGGTTACTTCCGATCGCATCATTAACAACACGTCACCGATCTGGACGAAGGCACCTCTGGAATTAAAAGACGAAGATTATTTAGCATTCTATAAAGAACTCTATCCCTTCACCGAAGATCCCTTATTCTGGATTCATTTGAATGTTGATTATCCGTTTAACCTTACGGGAGTTTTGTACTTCCCTAAGATTAAGAATGACTTTGAGATGCAACGGAATAAAATTCAGTTGTACTCTCGCCAGGTGTTTATCACCGATGAAGTAAAAGATGTTGTGCCTGACTTCCTTATGCTGCTTCATGGTGTGCTCGACTCACCGGATATTCCGTTGAACGTATCGCGTAGCTATTTGCAAAGCGATGCGAGCGTGAAGAAAATCAGCGCTCACATTACTAAAAAAGTAGCCGACAAGTTAGTAGACATGTTCATTAAGGATCGCCCAGAATTTGAGAAGAAGTGGGATGACATAAGCATGTTTGTAAAGTATGGGATTATCAGCGATGAGAAATTTTCGGAGAAAGCAAAAGAATTTGCGCTACTAAAGAACACAGATGGCAAGTACTTTACCTTTAAAGAGTACGAAGAAAAGGTAAAGATCAACCAGACTGATAAGGACAAAAATGTAGTTTATCTATACACAACCGATCCGGGCAAACAACATTCATTTGTTGAGATTGCAAAAAACAGAGCCTACGATGTGTTGGTGTTAGATGGTGTGCTAGACAGTCATTTCATAAATCACCTCGAACAGAAACTCGAGAAAACTCAGTTGAAGCGTGTTGATAGCGACACCATCGATAAGTTAATTGCCAATGAAGATAAGGCCGCTTCGATACTTAGCAAAGAGGAAGAAGACGCAGTAAAATCTGTTTTCGAAAAAGCTATCAATAATAAAAGTATGACCCTGGCGGTTGAGTCTCTCTCGCCTGAGGATTTACCGGTTACTGTTACCATGAGCGAGTGGATGCGCAGAATGAAAGACATGAGTCGCACCGGTGGTGGAGGGGGTATGTATGGGTTTATGGGTAATATGCCCGACAGCTACAATGTAACCATCAACGGCAATCACGCCTTGGTTCAAAAAATTCTAAAGGCTGAAACAGAAGAAGATAAGAGTAAACTTGCCAAACAAGTGTATGATCTGGCCTTGCTTTCGCAGAATATGCTTACGGGTGCTGATCTTACTAGCTTTATTAAGCGCAGCGTAGAGCTGGTTGGATGATTTCAAAGGAACGAAATTGTATTATCAGGTTGACCCGATAGCTATCGGGTTGTCGAAACCGGTTTTTGAACTCGAATCGCCTTCGACAGGCTCAGGCTGACATTAGGTTTATTAAGTTTTGAGTTACTCTAGGTAACGAAGTCAGGAAAATATATTTTTCCTAACTTCGTTATTCTATTTATGATGGTACGAATCCTTCTGTTTTCATTGTTGATTTGTTCGCTACCTGCCTTGGCGCAAGTGGAACCTACTATTCAGGAAGGCCAATTTACGTTCGATACGGATAAACCCTTTACGCTCCTGGAGTTGGATCAGAACGATGAGCCCATCGTTACCAAAAAGAAAAAGCCAAAGAAGAAGGTTTATTACGGCATCAAAACAAAAAAAGCATTTACTCGCAAGGGCTATGGCGATAAAATGATTGTTGAGCTCTTCTATGTTTTGAAAAAACCCGATAAGCCAACTGGTTTTGCCCGCGATGTTTATTGGTACGATTTCACCCGTAAGGAATTAAGAAAAACAAGTGTTGGCGCATTTGATGTACGCAAAGGGGTGCTGGCTCATGGTCCGTATAAAAGAATGGTTGGGGATGCGGTAATTGAAGAGGGGATTTTCTATAAAGGAACCCGCCATGGCCGCTGGATGCAATACGACAGACAAAATTTAGTACAGGATAAAGAAAAATATTATAAAGGCTGGCCGAAGGAGTCGTTGGTAACCTATTACGATCCTAACGAGCGAAAAAAACTCAAAGAGATAACGCCCATTGAGTATGGGGAGAAGGAAGGCTACTACTATTACTTTCACGAGAACGGGCAAATAGCCGTGGTGGGCGAATATCACTGGGGCGAACGCATTAATGATTGGATTGAAAATTATCCAAACGGGAAACGCAAAAAAATAATTACATATCCCAAGGCACCATTTGAAAAAGATGCGCGTCCTTTTGTACGCAAAGAGTGGGATGAGAAGGGGAAGGAGATTTATTCGAAGTAAAACTTGTCACTGGATGCTCGCCTCTTGATTCTTAATATCCTGTTTCCAGTGACCAGTATCCAGCAGCTAGTTTAATAGAATGCATCTTCAAAATGTTTTAAGTCCGGTACCCCATCGCGCATACTAATCGCTACTACATCATACCGAACGTTACCATTGTAGTTATTCTCATACGTATATTGTTCCGCGCCATAAACAATGTTCTTTGCTTTTTTGTAGTCCACAAACTCTTCGGGGTACCCAAAGGCATCGGACGACCGCATTTTTACTTCTACAAAAACCAACCAGTTGTCCTTTCTTACAATCAAATCAATTTCCGATCGCCTGTAGCGGTAGTTGCGTTGCACAATTTCATACCCTTGGCGGGATAAGAAATCGGCAGCCATGTCTTCTGCCTCTTTTCCTTTTCGGATTTTATCGCTCATGGGAATATTCTACCTTTGAACGAATTTATAATACCAACAATGAAGAAACTAATAGAGGGGTTTACTTTGCAATTGGCCAGTGCTTTAAAAATTGGTCAATCGGTAGATCTGGTGCGGCCGGGAAGCGATATCCGAAATATTCTTATTACAGGAATGGGCGGCTCGGGCATTGGCGCTAACCTGGTGGAATCATTAACGTTTGGCCGGGTTCCCATTCCGATTACGGTATGCAAGGGTTATAACATTCCGCAGTTTGTTAGTCCGCATACGCTTTTTATCGCCTGTTCGTATAGTGGCAACACCGAAGAAACTCTGGCGGCCATTAATAAAGCCATGCTGAAGCGGGCGCATATCATTTGTATAACCTCGGGGGGTAAAATGTTGGAGTTGGCTAAAGAATACAATCTATTTTGGATTCAGATTCCGGGGGGATCGAAGAGCCCGCGTGGGAATATAGGATACATGATGGTTTCGTTATTGTATGCCCTTTATCATACCAATTTAATTGGCGCGGCTTTCATTAAAGAAACTGAAAATGCGATTGAATATCTGGATCGCGGTGAAATGGCCATTCAGTCGGAGGCTGAACTTATTGCGCGTAAATTAAGAGGCAAGCTTCCAGTTATTTATTGCGATGAGCGGTTAAGGGCCATGGCTTTGCGTTTTCAAAATCAATTAAATGAAAATGCTAAGCAACTTGCGCATATCAATACGTTTCCTGAAATGAATCACAATGAAATTGTAGGGTGGCAATTTCCGGAAGCTGTATTACAACAGGCCCAAGTAATTTACTTGTATTCCGATCACGATCATGAACGTGTTGAAAAACGCATGGAGATTTGTCGGCCAACTTTTGAAAAGAAATCGAACCCCATTATTGATATTGTTGCTGAGGGAGCATCGTTACTTGAACAATATTATTATCTCATTCATCTTACCGATTGGATTTCGTATTTCCTCGCAAAGGAAAATGGAGTAGAGGCCGGCCCGGTAGAAGCTATTGATCAACTGAAGGAAGAACTATCCCGGTTGAAGTGAACATAAATCAAAATAAAAAGATAACTGTTATCGATTTAGGTTTGATCGATTATCAAGCTGGACTGGATTATCAGATCAAGCTCTTTCAATCCATTCTTGATGTAAAATCATCCAACCGCCTATTACCAGGCAACGAACAACTAATAACGAACAACTATCTCCTATTCTGTGAACACCCGCATGTATTTACGCTCGGCAAAAGTGGCGCGGAAGAAAATTTATTAGTGAAGAAAGAAGCGTTGGACACAATTGATGCGACTTACTACCATACCAATCGAGGTGGGGATATCACCTACCATGGCCCGGGTCAGGTTGTAGTGTATCCGATAATCGATATGGAAAATTTCTTTACGGACATTCATCTCTACATGCGCAAGCTGGAGGAATCAGTTATCCAAACACTTGAAAAATTCAATATTAAGTCTGGGCGTATAGCAGGATTAACGGGGGTATGGCTTGATTTTGAAAATCAAATCAAAGCGCGAAAAATTTGCGCCTTGGGTGTTAAAACCAGTCGCTGGGTAACCATGCACGGCTTAGCATTTAATGTTAATACACAGTTAGATTATTTTAATTATATCGTGCCGTGCGGAATTAATGACAAAGCGGTTACTTCCTTAAACAAGGAGTTAGGCACAGTTCCGGACATGCAAAAGGTGAAATCTATTTTGAAGGAAAAAATCGCAAGTCTTTTTGAAATGGAAATCATAAATTAGTTTCTGAATTTGAAGCGGATGAAAAGCCTTTGGGTAATTTGTTTCTGTTTTCTCCTGGTTGGTATTTGCCAAAGCTGCCAGCCGGCAGATTCACAACCTGTGTCACCTGTGCTGAAGCATAAAGGAGTTTGTTGGGTGGGTGGGCGAGACATAGTAACAGAGGTAGAGATTAAGGCGTTGGTTGATTGTAACGTTACCTGGATTTCTCAAACTCCATTTGGCTGGCAACGGGATGCGAATTCTTCTTCCATTTACACCAATCATTCATCCGAAAAAATCTGGTGGGGCGAATCTGATGATGGGATCTCAGCTACGACTGCGCTTGCGCTGAAGGCGGATATCAAAACGATGCTTAAACCTCATCTCTGGGTACGCAATGGTTGGCCAGGCGATATTGTGATGAAGAGCGACACAGCCTGGCAACATTGGTTTGAAAATTATAAAACCTTCATTCTTCATTACGCAACATTAGCCGAAGCAAATAAAATTGAAATTTTTTGCATCGGTACCGAATTGCAGAATACAACTAAAAGAGAAGTTGAATGGCGGGCACTTATTTCAAAGATCAGAAAGGTCTATTCCGGTAAGCTCATTTATGCTGCAAATTTCCATGAAGAATACGAACACATAAAGTTCTGGGATGCTCTGGACTACATTGGCGTACAAGCGTATTTTTCTTTGGCCAATAAACAGGAAGTCACGTTACTGGAATTAGTTGATAAGTGGAAAGCTCCCTTAGCTTCTATTGAACGAATTCATAAAAAATTTAATAAGCCAGTAATGTTCACTGAGATCGGTTATCGAAACGACAAGCAGGCTGCCATTGAACCATGGACGTGGCCCTCTGAGATGAAGGAAGTTTCAGTTTCGGAGGAGACACAGGCTTTATGCTATCAGTCATTTTTTCAGTCGGCCTGGAATAAACCGTGGTTAGCAGGCGCGTATTTTTGGAAGTGGTATCCAAAAGGACCGAGACGATCATCGGGTTCAGATTTTACACCTCAAGGGAAAACAGGCAGAAAGAATATTGAAAGAAAATTATAGAAAGTAGCATGAAGCGCGACATAGAAATACCGGAAGTGCAGAACGTAACCATTGCCATTGCACGCGAGAAGAATATTTTAAATCAGGATCAATGGGCCGTACACCTTATTAATAATAACGACTTCCCGCTCGAAAACACTTTGGTTGCCAGTAAGGGTTACGGAGAAAAAGAAGGCGAAACGCAGCGCACCTCAACCCTGCGTCATTTCTTGGAAACGGTATCTCCAAATAGTTCAGCGTTGGTTGAACCAATCGATTCACAGGTTTTTCATCTCACGAATGAGTATTGGGTAAGTTACTATGTAGGCCCTCAGATTTATGACCGTAAGTATGTTTTTGTTCCCGACACGATTTGTGAAGAAAATTTAATTTTCATCAAAGAGTTGGAGAAGGAAGGCGTATTGCATTCATAATTCACTCAAATACCCATACTCTATTAATTGTTCATCGTTTTTAATCTGATAAGTCGTACCATTTGTAAGAACATAAAGTTCATCTGCAATAGTCCTGATCTGCCGATGAAGATGATCTGTAATAATAATTCCTTTGTTTTTTCTTTCCTCAAGAATTAACTCTTTCAGTCTATCAATAGTAACAGGCATTAATCCAGAAAATGGCTCATCCAAAAGACAAAACGGGTGTTGAGAATGTAAAATGAGCAGAACTTCAAATAATCTCCGCTGCCCACCAGATACTTCTGACGACTTCCGTTTAAGTACTTCCAAAAGCTCAGGAAAGCCCGCTTTAATTTTATTTTTATCAACCGAGTAAAATTTCAGAGCCTGCTCAAACGTTATGAATGATGGCAACAAATCGAATTGAGGTAAATAGGCAATTGTTTTTTTACTCATGTAATTTCCCATCAAAGAGGTCCCATTATAACGAACAGATTTGCTCTCTGCGCTAAGGTTTCCAAAAACGATTTGCATCAGACATGATTTGCCTGACCCGTTTCTACCTAACAGTCCTACTACCTGGCCCGTAGTACATTTTACGTAAATACTGGAGAGAATCCGGTGTGTTCCGAATGCCAAATAGAGACTATCAAACTCAAGGGTAGCCATCTTAAATTAACAGGGCGATGGTAAAGGCCGTAGCGGCAAAGGAAAAATCAATGGCAATCATACGTAAGTAAATGGCACGATTCGATATTCCAAGATTATTAAAAAAGATAAAATGCTTCGATTCAAATAAATAAATAAAAAGAAGAATGAGTAATGCTGTGATCAGCTTTGTCCAAATAGCTTGTATTAAAAATAACGGATTGCCAGATTGCCAAAGGATAACAGATGAAATAGAGGTGATTAGTAACGAGGGAAAGGCAATGAATCTAAAAATAGCGAGCGTGGTAAGCATCCATAGCATGCAGCTCAAAAAACAATTATTATACCATTTTTTGCTGAGTGATCTTATCCGTACTTTTATCGTACAACAATTCGTATGCATTCCGATCTAAAAGATATCCTGTTTCTTGATGTTGAGACCGTTGGTTGTGCCGATGACTACAACAAACTGAGTGAACGGTTAAAGTCTCAATGGGCACGCAAGTCAGGGTTTTTCAAACGGGATTCTGGGCAAACGGATGAAGACCTGTTTCATGAAAAAGCGGGGATTTATGCGGAGTTTGGAAAGATTGTAGTAATAGCGATCGGAAAGTATACCGAAGAAAATGGTGCGCTTGGTCTTCGCACAAAATATTTTGCGGATCATGATGAAAAAAATTTGTTAACTGCTTTTCGTGAAGCGATTGAAAAGATGGGGTTAGGAGTTCGTCTGTGCGCGCATAATGGAAAGGAGTTCGATTTTCCTTATATCTGCCGAAGATCGTTAGTGAATGGAATAGCCTTGCCCTCAGTTTTAAATATGGCCGGAAAGAAACCCTGGGAAGTGGGTCATCTGGATACCATGGAAATGTGGAAATTTGGGGACTACAAGCACTACACTTCGTTGGATTTGCTTTCCACTATTTTTGATATCCCTAGCAGTAAAGGAGACATGGATGGATCGATGGTAAGCAAGGTATATTACCAACAAGGAGATTTAAAAAAGATTGCCGAATACTGTGTGGGTGATGTGGTAGCTATTGCTCAGTTATTTTTAAAGATGAAGGGAATGGATTTAATAGCTGAAGTTAACATCACAAACGCTTAATACAGTTGTCAATTTTTAGTGGTAATTTTGTGCCGATGGTTTATTTCAGGGTTGAAATAAAGAAACAATACATTGGTGAATGATGAGAAAGTCCATTCTTATCAAAACAGCCTCACTCCAATTTTCCCACTCTTTACGTTAATCCTATCAACAAGACAATCCAAAACTTGCTTATAACAATTTATAATAGCAAGGAATGAAAAACATACAATTAATATGAGTAAAAAGAAATTTAAAGAAAAAAAAGAGAAGCGTAATCAGAAAGAAAAAGGGGGCATGTATGATGCGCTTATGCTTCTGCTAGAAGAGATCGCCGGCAAAGCCTATAGTCCGCAGCAACTGGTTAAAAAGTTGGGCTTAAAGAAAAAGCACTAATTGAGGACATGTATAAGCTGCTGGATGCGCTGGAACAAGAAGGGCGGGTTGAGCAATTAAGTTCCGGCCAATATAAAAGTACACGTTCATCTAAAAGTGTAACCGGGGTTGTAGACCATGTTAACCCACGCTTTGCGTACATCGTAACCGGTGAGGAAGGGAAGAAAGATATTTATGTGCGTTCACAAGATCTTGGTTCTGCGGTTCATGGCGATACGGTGGAAGTGGTTAGCTCTGGCAGAAAGTCGGGGGATAACCCCGAAGGCAAAGTTACTGGCATTGTAAAGCGTGGGCGAACTAGATTTGTGGGCCGGATTGAACTCTCCCGGAATTTTGGTTTTGTAGTGCCCGATTTCAAGAAAATTTATCAGGATTTTTTCATTTATCCTGAAAACCTGAATGGAGCCACGGCTAACGACAAAGTATTATTTGAAGTTACCAAATGGGCCGATCGGGATAAAAGCCCGGAAGGGAAAGTGATTGAAATTTTAGGAAAGACGGGTGAGAATGAAGCAGAGATTCACTCGATCATGGCTGAATTTGATTTGCCGTTCCGATTCCCTGAAAACGTTCTTAAACTTTCAGAAACAATTAGTGAAGACATCACCAAAGAGGAAATAGGAAAACGTAGAGACTTTCGCGATGTGCTTACCTTCACCATCGACCCGGAAGACGCAAAAGATTTTGATGATGCTATCTCGTTTAGAAAACTTGACAACGGTTTGTTTGAGATAGGCGTTCACATTGCTGACGTTACACATTATGTAACTCCGGGTAATGAATTGGATCAAGATGCGTTTGATCGAGCTACCTCAGTATATCTGGTAGACCGCACTGTTCCGATGCTACCCGAGCGTTTGTCGAACGCACTTTTGTTCATTGCGTCCTAACGAAGACAAGCTTACGTTTGCCGCGGTATTCGAAATGGACGAAAAGGCCAAAGTTCATAGTGAATGGTTTGGTCGTACGATTATTCATTCTGATCATCGGTTTTCCTATGAACAAGCCCAAGAGGTAATAGAAGCCGGAGCAGGAAAATTTGCTGATGAAATAAAAATTCTAAATCAGCTCCATCATTTATTGCGTAAAGATCGGTTTAAAAGGGGCTGTTAATTTCGAGACCACAGAAGTAAAATTTAAACTTGATGAAAAAGGTAAACCGCTAGCTGTTGTCCCCAAAGTTCGTAAGGATGCCCATAAGTTAATTGAAGAATTTATGTTGCTGGCCAATCGGGCAGTTGCCACCTATATTTTTAAAATGAAAAAGGGTGAGGAGAAAAACACCTTCGTATATCGAACACACGATTTACCTAACGAGGAAAAACTTGCAGACTTTGCACAATTTGCCAAGCAGTTTGGTCATCAATTGCAATTCGAGTCTTCCGTTGTCTCAAAGTCGTTGAACAAATTGATGGATGAAATTGAGGGTAAGCCTGAACAAAATGTACTGCAATCATTAGCCGTACGGGCAATGGCTAAAGCCAAATATACCACCGATGCGAAAGGACACTTTGGTCTGGCTTTCGATCATTACACACATTTTACTTCTCCCATCCGAAGGTATCCGGACATGATGGTGCACCGGTTGCTTCAACATTATCTGGATGGTGGAAAATCAGTTTCCCGAAAGGACTATGAAGACAAATGTGTTCATAGCTCAGAGCGAGAGAAACGAGCAGCCGATGCCGAGCGGGCTTCTATCAAATATAAGCAGGTTGAGTTTATGAGCATGGCCGAAGACAAAGTGTTTGATGGCATCATAACCGGAGTTACTGATTTTGGAATTTTCGTGGAGATTGTTGAAACAAAATGTGAAGGCATGGCGCGTCTGGCTGATATGAAAGATGACTTTTACGAATTTGATGAGAAGAATTATCGTGTCATTGGCCGCAGACGAAAAAATATTTACCGGTTGGGAGATAAAGTAAAAGTGAGGATAAAGAAAACGGATATTGATCGAAGAATGATAGATTTGACGTTTGAATAAACCTACTCATGAATTCTGCGACATCTCTGGTAAGGCTTGTTGAGCAAGAAATTAAAAAGCAACGCTTCGGCTCAAATCCAAAATCGCTTTACGACCCCATTCATTATATCATGAGGTTGGGGGGCAAACGCTTACGTCCTTTGTTAGCACTTCTGGCTTATTCTCTTTATAGAGATAATCCAAAATCAATTGTTAAGTATGCGACAGCCGTAGAGTTGTTTCACAACTTTACCCTGTTGCATGACGACATCATGGATAAAGCACCTCTGCGAAGAGGAAAACCAACGGTCCATAAAAAATGGAATGTAAACACAGCCATCCTTTCGGGGGATGTAATGTTGGTAAAAGTATATGATCAATTTCTGGATCTCTCAGGTCAAACCTTAAAAGAACTATTACCGGTTTTCAATCAATGCGCTGCCGAAGTTTGCGAAGGTCAGCAGTGGGATATGGAATTTGAGACGAAGGCGAAAGTAACCGAGGCGCAGTATATTCAAATGATTAAACTCAAAACAGCTGTGTTGTTGGGTTTTAGTCTGGAGTTGGGCGCCTTGCTTGCTAATGCAGACCTGAGAGAACGAAAGGCCTTGAAGGAGTTTGGAATTAACATAGGTATTGGCTTTCAATTAAAAGACGATTTGCTTGATGTGTATGGAGATCAAAGCAAATTTGGCAAACAGGTAGGTGGCGATATCTTAGCCAATAAAAAAACTTATTTGCTGATTAAAGCGAAAGAAAAAGCGAAAGGAAGGGATAAGCAAGAACTGGAACATTGGATAACAGTTAGGAAGTTTAATAAATCGCAAAAAATAAAAGCGGTTACCGCACTTTATGATAGGCTTGCTATTGCGCAGTTGACAGAAATAAAAATAGCAGAATATTTTAAGCACGGATTTAAAAACCTCGAGCAGGTAACGGCATCCCCACAAAAGGAATTATTAATTCAGTTTACACAGAACCTGATTAGCAGACAAACATAACTACTTGCGATTATAATAGAGCAGCCGCCCTTTATGATTTTTTACAGTTTCGCTGAGCGTGTAGAACCCATTACCATTGAGTTGCCAGGCAATAGACTCACCTTGTGGTTCAGGATTGTAATTAAGGATTGTGCCTTCTGTTTGTAATAATTCTGGAATTGACAGACTGCCTGATCTTTTCCAATAATAAATCTGATCATAATTTTTTACTAAAACTTCCGATCCATCGGCTGAAATATCCGCAGCGACAACTCGGGAGAAGGGAAGGGTAGATTTTAATTCGGCATGCAAGGTATCTCCAACCGACCAGGGATTGGGAAGTTGGTATAGTCGTATTGAATCTTCACGTTTGGAAAGAATAAAGAAATCATTGGTAAGAGGATCTATCATCATCGCCTCGGTATCACGTACTCCATCACTAAGCTGAATGGCGAAAGTTTCAAATTCAGTTATTGTGAGATTATCCTCATTCCGTGTAGGTTCAATAAAACGATAAATGATTTTGTAAGGATGGCGAGCTTCATTGTCGCCAATATCGCCTACGTATAAATAACTTTTTCCTGGTTCCGGTCCTTGGCCAATAGTAATATCTTCCCAATCGCGATTCTTACTATTTGCTAAGTTGCAAGTCATTACAATCTCTGCACGATTATTTATCAAGTAAATTTGCGCAGGATTTCCGCTATCGTTATGCGTCCAAAAATAATCCGGGTTAGCGCGACTGGCTACCAGCCCGGAAGCTTCTTCGAGTTTCTTGGAAACCGTTCCTACCTCTTTACCGTAAGAGAATAAGTTACTAGTCTGTTTTTCTTCACAGCCCAAACAAAGCAATAGACCTATCAGCCAATATTTCATATTCAGAATAAAAGAATGGATGTTAATTATTGAATGGGTAAGCCCGCTGCTTTCCAGGCTTTGATTCCACCATCCATTTCATAAACGGGGTCATACCCTTTTTCTCTTAAAATAGCAGCCGCTTTTGCACTTCGGATGCCCGAGCCACAATAGACGAAAATAGGTTTGTGTTCCAGAGCAGCTAATTTATTTGCAAAGGAGTCATCATAAACAATATTCAATGCTCCTGCAAGGGCACCAGTATTCACCTCTTCTACGGTTCGAACGTCAAGCAAAATGGCACCTGAGCTAGCCGTGTAATTTGTATTAAAAGTTTCGGGCGAAAGTACAGCCGCTGTTTTCTTTTCGCTGCAGGCAAAAAGCAGGAGAAATAGTAACCACTTTTTCATAGTTGATACGTTGTTGATGCAAGGTACAATTTTTTTGTCCACAGTTTTATTGGGAATTGGCCTTGCGCATTTTAAGTCAGCCAAATAGGTTTGTGCCCAAAACCTTCGAATCAATGTTGTACTTTTGTTGAAATGAATGCCGTACCGGAATTTATATTAGAGCAAAGGCCAGCCCAAAAGCAGATCATGACGGTGCTGCGGACCTGGGTTTTGGATTTAGGCCCCCATACTACAGAGAAGATCAGCTATAAAGTTCCCTTTTTTATTTTTATGGGTCACTGTGCTATTTCAACCCTGTCCCCGATGGAGTTGATCTAAGCTTTACCCAAGGCGCCAGCTTAAGCAGAACGCATAAAATGGTTCAAAGAAAAGGAAGGAAGACGGTGGCTTCTATGCGGATTCATAGCCTGGCAGAACTGGAAGAGCACGAGGATGAGATAAGACGAATTCTCAACGAAGCGGCAATCCTGAATCAATATCTTTTTAATCAAAAGAAAAAAGAGAAGTGAGCCACGAAGAAGATTTGATTGAAGAGGAGGAAGAAAATCTTTTCGAGCATCATCGCATTACAGCCGATGCTAAACAAGGCCTCTTGCGTATTGATAAATTCTTAATGGCGCGATTGCCCAATGTTACCCGCACAAAAATTCAGGATGGCATACACAATGGGTTCGTTAAGGTAAATGATCTGGCCATCAAACCAAGTTATAAAGTTCATCCGCATGATGTAATTACGGTTGCCTTCCCGGAGCCTCCAAGAGATACCGATGTAATTCCGGAAAACATTCCACTCAATATTGTTTTTGAAGATGAATTTTTATTGGTCGTGAATAAGCTACCGGGTATGGTTGTCCATCCGGCATATCAAAATTGGAGTGGCACCTTAGTCAATGCACTGACCTATCACTTCCAAAACTTACCTGAGATGACAGGCAATGATGGTCGGCCCGGGTTGGTACATCGCATTGATAAAGACACCAGTGGGTTGTTGGTAATTGCTAAAACAGAAAAAGCGATGACTTCACTGGCCAAACAATTTTTTGATCATTCCATTGAGCGAACGTATCAAGCTCTTGTGTGGGGTGTGCCCAAACTTGCCGAGGGAACAATTAATGTCAATGTAGGTCGCAGTTTAAAAGATCGCAGAATTACTACCGCCTTCCCGGAAGGAGATTTTGGACGAACCGCCATCACGCATTACAAAGTGCTACAGGACTATCGCTATGTTTCTCTTATCGAATGTAAACTGGAGACCGGGCGCACGCATCAGATTCGGGCGCACATGAAATTTATAGGCCATCCCATTTTTAATGATGCTACGTATGGAGGCAACGATCCCTTGAAAGGAACCGTCTTCTCTAAGTATAAACAGTTTGTTGATAATTGTTTTAAGATTATTCCACGCCAGGCGCTGCATGCTAAAACCTTAGGGTTTATTCATCCGGGCACCAATAAATTCATTCAGTTTGATTCGGAGTTACCGGCCGATTTTAAGGAGGTGATTGATAAGTGGGAAAATTATGTGAAGTATAATTGAGTTGATAGCCGCGAATAAAAATTTAGCCACTGATTCAGGAGATTAAATCAATATGCTATAAGCATCATCCATGTATTAGTGACAAAAAAATCTGTGGCAATATTAATCAGCCATAATCTTGTAATAATCTTAATTTTTTTGAGGGAAGAATCTCCTATCAGGTGTGGAGAACACCTTTGCATTTAAGGGAGGGGACTAAGATTAAGCGGCTGCGCTTAAATTTCTTTTGCCTCGCTCCTGGCGCAATGCCTGCCGGATTTCCTTCATGGCTTCTTTCTTCAAAGCCTTGTGGTCAACCGATCTTTCAGGCTGGGTGAGGACACCTTTAATGTAGGTAAGCACCTCTTCCATTTGTACCTTGTCCATGGCATCCAGACTTTGCAGGATGGCCAACTTCGGTGAGTGTAACATACAATTAGTGGTTGTTGTTAGTACAAATAACGTAAATTAATACCGCGAGGTTCAAGGGGTAAACGCACTTTTAACCCAAACTTGATCTGGAGGTAATATTTTCAACCATCTTGAGGTATTCTGGCTTATTAATACTTATTTCTTTCAACCGTTGGGTAGTAAAGATTCCCATACCCAACAACCCGAAGCACGCAAAGCAGATGGCCACGAACGCGAGGAAGCTTATCAACTTAGGTGTAATCTCGGAGATACCCGATCATCCGGATAGCTATCGGAGGTTATGACAAATTCGTAGACTTTTTAATTGCCCTCGGAGAGTTTACTTCTTAAAAGTAAACTTGAAGTAAATAAGCATGATGCTTAATAGGCCAATAATGCTATTGGCAATAATCACTGGCCAAAGCATGAGTGCAACGGCATATACCAACCAGACCATACAACTGAAAAGGACTATAAACAACATGCTAAGACTGAGATCGCCCGCACTTTTCGTTTGCCAGGTTTTATATACCTGCGGAATAAAGGTAATGCTGGTTAAAAAACTGCCGAAGTATCCTACTAAATCAATGTAATTCATACTTATCATTAAGGGAACGAAGGTACAGGTTAAGCAGCTATAACCAAATCCTTAGTATTGCTTTAGATAGTACTTCGTTTAATTTCCCAGGATGTATTGTAAATTAACGCCTTCATTAAATATTTTCAAACCAGATTCTATGTGTGGCCCTATCTTAAAAACAATTCTTATTACCGTTACAGCCCTTATCATTTCGTGCACAAATAAAAATGCGCCTGATCTTGTGCTTGTCAATGGAAAGGTATGGACGGGCGAATCGGACTCAACTTTTGTACAGGCGATTGCTATTAAAGAAAACAAAATTGTTGCCGTTGGCTCAACCGATGAAATTCTGGAGCTGAGCGACTCAAAAACAAATCGAATTGATCTAAACGGAAAATTAGTAACAGCTGGATTTAATGACGCTCACATTCATTTTTTAGGTGGTTCGCTAGGATTAACGGAAGTTGATTTATTAGGCACAACTTCGGCAGCCGAAGTCGCTCAACGTGTCAATCAATTTATTGAAAAAAATCCCGGCAAGGAGTGGATTACCGGGCGTGGTTGGCAATACACTTCTTTTGAAAATGGATTGCCGGATTCAAAAGCATTAAGCGCCATCACCAACGAAGTGGCCGTATTTGTTAAAGCGTATGATGGCCATAGCGGATGGGCCAATAAGAAAGCGCTTCAGTTAGCAGGCGTTGATGGCAACACGAAGTACGCGGGCTTTGGCGAAATTGTAAAAGATAAAAAGGGCGAGCTAACCGGAACTTTCCGCGAAAGCGCGATGGGTTTAGTGAGCAAACATATTCCGGAACCTACACGATCAGAAAAACTGGATGCGCTGAGAAAAGGAATGACGCTAGCCGCCTCGCTGGGGATTACCAGTGTGCAGAATGCGAACGGCACAGCTGAGGAGATAACGCTCTTTAAAAAACTTTTGAATGAAAATGAACTAACCCTGCGCTACGCAGCCGCATTTTCTGTTGATGAAAATACTTCGGATGAAGAGGTTGCTCTATTCACTCACTTGAAAGACAGTGTTGGGGTTAACAATCCGCTGTTGCGAGCCGATGCGATCAAGTTTATGATCGATGGCGTGATTGAATCGCACACCGGCTACATGTTACAACCTTATTCGGATATAAGCTCAACGGATCCGCTTGCGCTGGGGCAACTAGCAGTGCCGATCGAAAAATATCAAGCACTCGTTACCAAGTTAGATAAGAATGGATTTAGAATTTATACGCACGCTATTGGCGATAAAGGCGTACGCGAATCTTTAAATGCTTACGAAAACGCAGCCAATATAAATGGTAAGCGCGATGCCCGACATCGGGTAGAGCATATTGAAACTATTTCACCGGATGATATTCCGCGATTTGCTCAATTGGGCGTAATGCCTTCCATGGAACCTATCCATGCAGACCCTGGAACAATCGAGGTATGGGCCAGTGCAATTGGTGAAGAGCGAATGCCGTGGTCGTTTGCCTGGAACGAAATGTTAAAGCAAAATGCTTATCTCGTTTACAGCAGCGATTGGCCGGCTTGCATCGACATTAATCCAATACGGGGGATTCATGTAGCTGTAAATAGAAAAACGCCACAAGGTTTACCCGAAGGGGGATGGATTCCGGAACAAAAAATTTCTATAGCTCAGGCTTTGAAGGCCTATACCTCTGCCGGAGCGTACTCCTCGTTTGAAGAAAATCTGAAGGGACAGATTAAGCCCGGACAACTAGCCGATGTAATTGTTTTCTCGCAAGATCTTTTTACAATCGATCCGATGAAAACCCATGCGACCAAAGTGGTACTTACGGTGTTTGATGGAAAAGTGATCTATAATGTGATTGATTAGTGAAACTTTTGAACCACCAAGTCGCAAAGTGCACAAAGAATCACGAAGGAATCCATTTCTCAAAACCCTAGATCTGTATCCTTACAAGTTGAGAAGCAAAATTTCACATTCCATTCAAAAAGTTAACAATAATCTTTATTGTTCGTTAAACTCAGAAGATGGTTCGCCTACCATGAAAATAAGTTACTTCCATTCGTTTGAACTAGATTTAACATTGTGACTAAATCATGAAATTTCTTTTAAAAATTATTTTCTTTTGCTCGTGTATAAACCACTCTTTGGTTGGCCAAATATTGACCACTAAACAAACGAAATTTATCGCTGATAATTTTATTTCCCTGCAAGTTGATGAAAACTATCAAAATGCAAATTGGAGCCCAGTTCTTAAGTCTGTTCAGAATAAAAGGTTAGTACTATTAGGTGAATTCAATCATGGGAGTAAAGAAGTATTCTCCACTCGAAACGAGCTTATCCAAGTGCTGCATAAAAAACTCGGGTTCGATCTTATTCTCTTTGAATCGGGACTGGGCGAAATGGAAGTGCTCAACCTTAAAAAAAGTGAACTAGAACCTGTTGAATTGACGACTAGCTTTTTTGGAGTTTGGAAAACCATGGAGTTTGAAGATCTGATGACGTACATCAAAAGTCAAAACATCCCAGTATCAGGATTTGATGTACAACGATCTGGACAAATGTTTACAAACTATTTATCTGAAAGAATAAATAACAAGGAGACTTTTTTAGAAGCCGAAAAAAAATTCGGCTCACTAATATCTCAACTTTCTAATTATAGAACTGTTTACGATTCTGTTAGTGCCCCTACCCTGCAGCTTATCGATGTCTATGAAGGTATAGAAGAAAAATTGAATAAGCAGGATGAATTTTCTGAAAGAACTCTTAGTAATCGGATCCGCTTCCTCACCTACATGCTTGATTTTAGTAAAACTAAAGACTGGAGCAAAAGATGGAGGGAAAGGGATTTAGCAATGGCAGATAACATTAAATGGATTCTAAACAGGTATCCAAACAAAAAAGCGATCATTATTGCCCATAACTATCACATTGCAAGATATAATGAGAAGGAAGCCGTAATGGGAGAATTCCTGAAAGAAGAATTTGAAGACGAGATGTACGTAGTGGGTGTTTTCGCAGGGCAAGGAAGCTTTGCGGATAATGCTGGACAGATGAGACAACTTTCTCCACCCGATGAATCTGGTTTGGATATAAAACATATCATCGCAGCGGATCAATCCCGAATGACATTTTTAAACGCCCCGAAAAATGTACCGGCAGGTGCAGAATGGCTTCAGGAACCTATCATTGCTAATGATACGTTTATCGATTTGTCTAATTCTAATAAATTGATCTTATCAAAATGTTTTGATGGATTGCTTCTTTTGGACACGATCACTCCGCCTCAAAAACAACTTGATAACAAATGACAGCCATGGCATAGAGTTGCTTGAATCTGATTCCACAGTCCGTGGGTTCTCTTACTAGAAATCTTTTTTCTTAGTAATCTATTATAAGTAATTTAAGGTCTGTATTCTTACCGATCTAAACTATTGTGTTCTGTGAGGACACAGACCACGGTTAAAATTTTTGTGTTCGGTGGGGGCAGAGAGCACGGTTAAGTATGATCTTGAAGAGAGTTAAGGTGTAAGGGTATTAATTGAAAAGCACCAACTCTATCCCTTTCGGATTAGTAAGATACGAGTTCACAATATTCTGAACTACGCGATTGTCTTTCGAGGGCTTGATAAAATTGCGCGCAGCCTCTAGGTTGGAAATATTTTCAGTGTTATCAAAAAAACCAAAGCCCAGATAATTCCCGTTTTCTACCAAAACCACCGATTTTTCATCAGGTCTTCGGCCTTTGCCAACCATGGCAACGGTTTGTCCTTGCTCAAAGAAAGAGTCGATGGCTTTCTGCACCCGCTTATTGTACTTCTTCTCCTTTTCAACACCTTGGCAAGCGCCTTTGCACGAACCGGATTGATGACTAAAGCACAACCCTTTCGCAACCTGAAGTCCGCTAAGTTTAGGGCACAAATCGAACTCTTTTACTTTGTCCCACATAAAACTCCACGCATCCCCTTTGGATGAAAAGGTTATGAGTGGTTTTGTTCCCCGACTCACCACATTGACCGCAAAGCGTAAGTAGCTGTTGCGATCTTCATAATCGTATACGCCCCATTCTTCCACTTTATACTTTTGCGCGAGGTTATACTTAGGCCACAGCCTGCGGATTTCCTGCGACTCTAAAATAAACGCAATCAGTTCGCTGCCGGTTAACTCATACGTAATGTGATGGATTTCATTCCGAATGTTAGACTTATTCCATTCACGCGCCTCTCCCGCAAAATGACCGGCAATCCGCTTCTTTATATTTACCGCTTTGCCCACATAAATAACATTACCTCGCGCATCTAAAAAATAGTAAACACCTTCCTTCGCGGGTAATTTATCGAACTCTTCTTTGGGTAAATTGGGCGGCAATATCGTCTCGCCTGAATTACGTTTAAGTGCTTTAACAATAACTCCGGTTTGATCGCGCTTCATTAAAATATCAAAGATCTTAACGGTAGCATTTGCATCACCGCCTGCACGATGGCGATCCAAAATTTTTATGCCCAAACTTTCGGCCAGTCGCCCCAAGGAATAAGAATTTAAACCAGGAATAATTTTACGGCTTAACCGGACGGTGCATAATTTTTTTGTATTCCACGCAATGCCGGCTTCTTCAAACTCTTTCTTTAAAAAGCTATAATCAAAATGAGCATTGTGAGCGACAAACACCCGATCCTTCAGCCAATCATAAATTTCCTCAGCGATATCTTCAAACGCAGGGGCATTCTGAACCATCTGGGAAGTAATCCCCGTAAGGCCCGTAATAAATTGCGGAATGTTACGGCCCGGATTAATTAATGTGTGAAACTTATCCGTTACCTGAATGCCATCGTAGTGATAAATCGCGATTTCAGTTACCCGATGATTTTCGGCATAGCCCCCGGTGGTCTCAATATCAACAATCGCGTACATGGAAATACGAAGGTAGAGTTTGGTTTGGTGAGTTAAAAGTGGCCAATCCTCGGTCTGTATCCTTACAGACCGAAACTTTGTGTTCTGTGTGACACAGACCACGGTGGTAGAAGGTAGAGTTTGGTTTGGTGAGTTAAAAGTGCAATTTTACCGTATCAAACTATGAATGGACTCATCCGATTCTTATTGAGCGGCTTAGCCGTAATGCTTACCAGCTATTTGTTGCAAAATGGGGTTCATGTGGAACACTATGGCTATGCCTTGTTAGTGGCCATTGTTATTTCCATTGCCAACGTTGTTGTAAAACCCATTCTTATTCTCTTTACCATTCCCATAACCGTTGTAACGCTCGGCTTATTCCTTCTTGTTATTAATGCCATTATTATTTTACTGGTTGATTATCTGGTTCCCGGCTTTCAGGTAGATGGATTCTGGTGGGCACTCGGCTTCAGCTTAATTCTTTCTATTTTTAACAGCATAATTGCTGATATGACGAAAGAAAAGAAGCGTTGATAGCGATCTTCTTTTTAAAATAAATTTCATTTCACATCCGAAATACAAATATCATCCCCAAAGGGATTCGTGTGATTTGATTAAAAAATAATCTTACCGTTATCGCGTCCCTACGGGACTCGCACGTACTTTCAAAAGTACCACCCTGACTTACATCTAAATTTATATAAAGTCCTGTTAGGGACGTTATGTTGGTAAACGCCTCGCTTACCGTTAAGAGGAATCCCATCGGGATGATATAGTTCAAAAACAGGCATGATAAGATCGCGAGTTCAACAATAAAATTTACAATCAAAGAGGTAACATCTACTTCGTTTACCGAGATGTTACCTTTTTGTTATTGATTGAACAAGGTATCTCTAAAAACTACTTGCTCAGAAAAACAGTTTGCGTTGGGTATGCGAACTGAATACCCTCGGCAGCACACGTTTTAAAAATTTGCATATTAATGGTTTGCTGAATATCCATATACTGATTGTATTCAGAATTCTCGACAAAGTACACGACTTCATAATCCAGGCTGGAGGGTGCGAATTTCTGCAAATGGGCCCGATCGAATGTTACGGTAGGTTGCGCTTCCACAATGCTCTTCACCAGTGAAGGAATTTTTTCAAGCAAGTGGGGAGGCGTCTGGTAGATCACACCAAAAGCAAAAACGATTCGCCTTCGGTCCATCCGTTTGAAATTATGAATGCGCGAATTAGTGAGATCGCTATTGGAAAAAATCAATTGTTCTCCGGTAATGCTCTTTACCCGGGTAGTTTTAAGACCGATGTACTCCACCGTACCTTTTTTATCATCTACGGTTATAAAGTCGCCAACCTCAAAAGGGCGATCAAAAAAGATGACAAAGTAATTGAACAAATCGCCCAGTATATTCTGAGCCGCCAGAGCGATCGCAATACCACCAATCCCTAAACCCGCAACAATGGCCGTAACATCGTAACCGAAATTGTTGAAAATAAAAAGCAAGCCTATACTCCACAGCATAGCATTTACAATAAGCATAATGCCGCCAAGCTGCTTTACCTTTTCCTCACCATCCTCCTTGGATCTAATAAATGATTCAAGCGATAGCTGTACAAATGAGGAAAGCATGCGCACGGCATAGAAAGCAAAACGACTACCAAGGCGTTGCCAATCCACTTTTCTACCCGTTCGGAGAATGTGAGGTAGTGCAGGGCAAAATAAATGATGACAAAGTTAAAAATGGGTAAGCCAAACTTTTCAATTCCACTGATCAGATAATCATCAAATTTCGTTTCTGTGGTGGCCGTCCATTTTTTCAGTCGATTTAAAAGACTCTTTCGAAACAAACGAATGATCGAAATGCCAACAACTATAATTGCCAGCGCTATCAAATAGTTTTGTACCGTATTCCTTGTAATAAATTGTTTCCAGAATTTCCTTCATATTCTCCATTAATACAATTAACCCCACAAAAGTAGTAAGCCCAAATTACTTACACGAATAATAACATAATAACTCGACCTCTAAAGGAATATATTCTAAATCCAAGGATACTTTTCCTACTTTTCTGATTCAAATCAAGTATGTATGAAAAAATTACTTCTCTTTCTATTCATCGGGCCCATGGCCTTTGCCCAAACCCTCGCGCCCTTAACGGTAGAAAAAATTATGCGCGACCCTAAATGGATGGGAGTAGCGCCTTCTAATCTTTCGTGGTCGGAGGATAGTAAACAAATTTACTTTCAATGGAATCCTGAAAATAATCCGGGCGATTCATTGTATGCAGTTTCGCTCACTAATCGTACACCCCAAAAGGTGAGTGCTTCCATCAGGCGATCGCTTCCTAATGCTTCGGGCGTGAATAACAAGACCTTTACAAAAAAGTTGTACGAGAAAAATGGCGACTTGTTTTTACTCGACCTGGTTAGCAATAAAACAACGCAAATTACAAACACGCTTGATCGCGAAAGTGGAGCCGCCTTTTCTTTCGATGAAAGCAAGGTCTTATTCACTGCGAATGGGAATTTATACAGTTGGCAAATTCAATCCGGTGCGTTTGCACAGCTTACCGATTTCCGAAAAGGATTTAAAAAGCCTGAGGGTAAAGTTAACGAACAGGAAAAATGGTTGAAGAAAGACCAACTCGCTTACTTTGAAATTTTAAAAGAAAGGAGTGACAACAAAAAGGCTACAGAAAAAAGCCGGAAGGCCGATCAACCCACGCGCCCGAAAGAAATTTACCTGGAAGAAAAAAGCGTTGACAACATTCAGCTGAGCCCCGATGGAAATTTTATTACTTATCGCCTGACTAAAAGCGCTAGTAATAAAAATACGATCGTGCCAAACTACGTGACCGAATCCGGTTTTACCGAAGACATTCCTGCGCGCACAAAAGTGGGTATCCTGCAAAACGTGTCTGAAATATTTATTTATGATTTAAAACGCGACACGGTACTCTCCGTAAAAACAGATGACCTAGATGGTATTTTTGATGTGCCTGAATTCATGAAGAACAATTCGATACCAAGTAAAGACTCAAAAGATAAAAAGGCCCGGGGAGTTTCCTATACTAACCTGATCTGGTCGCCCGATGGAAAGAATAACGTACTCGTACTTCGCGCGCACGACAATAAAGATCGTTGGATTGTATCACTCGATTTACCAACACAAAAATTCAAACTCATCGATCGCCAGCATGACGATGCCTGGATTGGTGGCCCCGGCACGGGTGGCTTTTTTGGTGGCGCCAATGTAGGCTGGCTGGCCGATAATAAAACAGTTTGGTTTCAATCGGAAGAAAGTGGTTACTCCCATCTTTACACAGCTGACATTACAAACATCAAGAAGAAAGCCCTTACCGCAGGCAAATACGAAGTTCAATCTGTAGATCTTTCGCGCGACAAAAAATTCTTCTATATCATTACTAATGAAGTTCACCCTGGAGAAAAACAATTCTATAAAATCCCGGTAACGGGCGGCAAAGCAGAAAAAATTACCTCGATGACAGGCGCGCACGAAGTTTCTCTTTCGCCCGATGAAAAATGGATTGCTTATCGCTATTCCTACAGTAACAAGCCCTGGGAATTATATCTACAGGAAAACAAAGCTGGTGCTAAGCCACAACAAATAACCAATTCACTCTCCAATGAATTTAAAAGTTATGCGTGGCGCGATCCGGAAGTAACAACCTTTAAAGCGCGTGATGGTGCCGATGTGTACACACGAATTTATAAACCCGAAAAACCCAATGGCGCAGCAGTTGTCTTCGTGCATGGTGCTGGCTATTTACAAAACGCACACAAGTGGTGGAGCAGTTATTTCCGCGAGTACATGTTCCATAATTTATTGGTCGATAAAGGCTACACCGTGTTAGATATGGATTATCGCGCGAGTGCTGGCTACGGTCGCGATTGGCGCACGGGCATCTATCAGTTTATGGGCGGAAAAGATTTGACCGATAATGTAGATGGTGCTAAATGGCTCACCGAAAAATATAATATTGATCCAAAACGTATTGGCGTGTATGGCGGTTCGTATGGGGGCTTCATCACGTTGATGGGCCTGTTTACAACACCCGATGTGTTTGCTGCCGGTGCCGCTCTAAGACCTGTAACGGATTGGGCGCAATACAATCATGGATACACGGCAAATATTTTGAATGTTCCGTATCAGGATAGTTTAGCGTATGTAAAGAGTTCTCCGCTCTATCATGCTGAAGGATTGAAAGGTCATCTTTTGATTTGCCATGGGATGGTGGATGTTAACGTTCATTTTCAGGATGCGGTAAAGCTTTCGCAACGCTTAATTGAATTTGGTAAAGACAACTGGGAACTTGCCGTATACCCAATGGAAGATCATGGCTTTGTTGAGCCCAGCAGTTGGACGGATGAGTATAAGCGAATTTTGAAATTGTTTGAAGAGAATCTGAAATAGATATTTGAACCACGAAGGCACGAAGACCCAAAGGTTCACGAAGTTTGTGCATTGAATACAAATGCAATGAAATTATCTGAAGACTATACCGCGTTAATTCTGGCTCTGCTTTTAGTAATCATAGCCGTGGAGCGGTATTGTCTTTTGGTTCCCTTCTCTTTCGTGGAATCATTTCTCAGAACTAAAATCGATTTTCAATTCCTCAGATTGGATTAATCTGCTTTTACTTTTTGGGGTTTCCTTTCTCTTAATCTGGATTGCCGCTCACCTTAAAGGACAAACTATTTCCTTTACAGGAATTATCGGCTATCTCGTTATCTTTCTTATCACGCTTGCCGCACATACGATAACAGCTTTTGGTCCCGCCAAGGAGTTAGGTCTTGAGATTGTAATCTTCAGTTTACTAATCGGATTATTTATTTCGAATTTTCTGCGCGTGCCTGAGCGAATAAAACCACTGCTTCAAACTGAACTCTATATTAAAATCGGGTTGGTGTTGTTAGGCTGCGGCATTCTGTTTGGCGACATTATGAAAGCCGGCTCGTTGGGTATGTTGCAATCTATCATCGTTGTATTAGTAGTTTGGCAGTTTTGCTTTTGGCTCGGTAAAAGAGTTGGGCACGGTGGCTATTTGTGGTGTCTCCGCTGCCATTGCTACCGCGGGCGTTATCAAAGGCGATAACAAAAAACTTTCGTATGTAATTTCACTTGTGTTGATCACGGCCATCCCCATGTTATTGTTCATGCCTTACTTCGCAAAAGTTCTTGAGTTAAATGATGCTACAGCGGGTGCGTGGATGGGTGGAACTATCGATACCACCGGTGCCGTAGTAGCAGCGGGTAATATGCTGGGTGAAGAAGGATTGAAATACGCCACAGTAGTAAAGTTTTCACAAAATGTTTTGCTGGGTCTTGCCGCCTTTGCCATCTCTATCTATTGGACGTATACAAAAAGAAGGCACCGAAAAGCCAACCGCTAAAATGATTTGGGATCGCTTTCCAAAATTCGTTTTAGGTTTTATTGCGGCCTCGCTGATTTTCTCTTTCGTATTGCCCGCAGATTTAGTAAGCACTTTAAAATCTCCATTAAAAAATATTCAAACCTTTTGGTTCGCGTTGGCCTTTACCTGTATTGGATTAGAAACCCGGTTTGCCGACTTGTTTAATAAGGATTCAAAGAAACCTGCCTTTGTGTTTTTAACAGCCCAGGTGTTTAACATTTTCGTTACACTGCTGGTGGCGTGGTTGATTTTTGGGTAACGATATCTTTTACTTAAAGTAAAACTTAATAATCTAATGTCTGGCCAGATAGCTATTGGGTCAACCATCCAAAGTTTTCATGAATCCTTAAAATGCTGTTTACAAACAGCATTTTTGTGTTATATTGCTGATATAAAAAGCATTATGGAGCATATTCTGCTAAAATCAAGCCGTTTAGTACTTAATCAGTCTCTCGATTTTCAGCGTTCGTTGGCTGCAAGAATAGACTGGACTGACCGTTTGGTGGGCATTGTTGGCGCGCGGGGCACAGGCAAAACCACTCTGTTGGTTCAACAACTCAAGAAGAAAAATTTGCCAACCCATGAGGCTGCCTACCTCTCGCTCGATGATATCTATTTTACTGATAACAAGCTGGTAGCCTTTGCCGAGTCATTCATTCGACAAGGCGGGCGTTTTCTATTTATCGATGAAGTACATAAGTACCCCCACTGGGCTCGGGAAATTAAAAATCTCTACGACACATTTCCTGAATTATACATCGTGTTTTCGGGTTCTTCTATTATTGACATGTTGCGGCAAGATGCCGACCTCAGCCGCAGAGCAGTACAATACGAGCTGCCCGGTCTTTCATACCGCGAGTTTCTGGCCTTTAGTAAAATACTTGATGCAAAGCCCGTTTCGCTTCGCGATATTATAAAAGATCATACTCAAATCTCTTCTGTAATAGTGCAACAGTTTAAACCCTTGCAACACATCAGCGAATATTTTCAATTGGGCTACTATCCTTTCTTTGCTGAAAACAAAAACACGTACTCACTACGGCTAGAGCAACTTATTAAAATGATTACCGAAACCGATCTCCGGTTTATAGAAGGGTTTGACCCTGCCAACACCCGCAAAATTTATCAGCTCTTGTATGTGCTGGCCAGCAATGTTCCGTTCAAGCCCAACGTAACGAAGCTCAGCGAAAAAATTGGTTTACACCGTAATACACTGGTGCAATATTTACATTATCTGGAGCGTGCGCGGCTCATCAATTCATTAACCGCTGCAGGCCGCAGCATCAGCACCTTGCAGAAACCGGATAAAATCTATTTGGAAAACACCAATTTACAATACACCCTGGCGCCTCAGACCGCCAACAAAGGCACCCTGCGCGAAACGTTTATCATGAACCAGTTGGTAAACGCAAATCACTCGGTAGCATTACCAACCACAGGCGACTTTTTGGTTGACGATACTTACTTCTTTGAGGTGGGCGGTAAAGATAAAACCATAGCACAATTGAAAAATAAAAGCAACGCCTTTATAGTGGCCGATGATTTGGAAACCGGGCTGCTAAATAAAATACCCATGTGGCTGTTTGGATTTTTGTACTAACTGAAACAACATCTTCACCAAACGTAACAATCAGTTCGAGTAATCTTTTAGCTTGTTCCTCTCAATTACAGAAACGGTTTCCATTTCACCAACCAAATTCTTTATATTGGATTCCTTCTTGTCCAAAATTTTAACCTCCCATCTTATGAAAACCCTACGGATACTCCCTTATCTCATTGCCTTCCTGATTTCGGTCAACGCCTTTTCACAAGGCACTATGTTGCTTCGTCAGCCTACTATCAGCAGCACGGAAATTGTTTTTGTGTATGCCAACGACTTATGGATTGTAGGCAAAGACGGTGGTGATGCGCGCAGACTTACCAGCAACGAAGGTTCGGAAAGCAACCCGCACTTTTCGCCTGACGGAAAACTAATCGCCTTCACCGGGCAGTACGATGGAAACACCGATGTCTATCTGATCCCCGCAGAAGGCGGACAGCCCACGCGCCTTACCTGGCATCCCGGTGCCGATCAGGTTACGGGATGGACTCCCGATGGCGAATCCGTTTTGTTTGCAACCAGTCGTGAAGCGGTGCCCACGTTAGAATCCAAAATATATACGATCAATAAAAAAGGGGGCGTTGAAGAAGCGCTGGCAATTCCCCGTGCCGTAGCCGGAGAAATTTCGGAAGACGGAAAATCGATCGCCTATCAACAGATTGGATTTTGGGATGCCGAGTGGCGTAACTATCGCGGGGGCCAGGCCAAGCCCATCTGGATTGTTGATCTCAAAAATTATTCGTTGAAGATGACCCCCCAAACCGATAACGAACGTCATACCGACCCGACCTGGTTAAACAATGTAGTATATTATTTATCGGAGCGCGATTACGCTAACAACGTATGGTCATACAATCCGGCAACGAACGAATCAAAGCAATTAACTTTTCATTCCGATTTTGATGCAAAAAGTTTAGATGCCGGTGGCGGACAAATTGTGTACGAGCAAGGTGGGTATTTACATGTATTAAATCCGGCCAGCGGACAAACAAAAAAATTAACCATCAACGTGCGGGGCGATTTTCATTGGGCCCGCCCGCGCTGGCAAGAGGTGAAGCCAACCTCGCTCCTTAATGCTTCGCTCTCACCATCCGGTCAACGCGCCTTGTTTGAATATCGTGGAGAGATTATTACCGTACCCAAAGAAAAAGGCGACTGGCGAAATATCACCAACTCATCCGGAGCAGCCGATCGCTATCCCGTTTGGTCGCCCGATGGAAAACGAATTGCGTGGTTCAGCGATGCCACGGGTGAATATCAATTGATGATCACCGATCAGGAAGGACTTGAAAAACCAAAAAGCATTGCCATTGCCAAACCCACTTTTTTCTTTAAGCCCGCCTGGTCGCCCGATGGAAAGTTTATTGCCTTTACCGACACGGATTATAATTTATGGTTTACCGATGTGGCCAGTGGTGTAACCAAAAAAGTGGATACCGAACGATACGCACATCCCAACCGATCGCTAAATCCTGTGTGGTCGCCCGATAGCAAATGGATTGCCTACGCGCGATTACTGGACAATCATTATAAAGCAATCAAAGTGCACAACATTGAGACCGGGCAAAATCTACAACTCACCGATGGCATGGCCGATGCTATTTCACCTGTGTGGGATGCCACCGGAAAATATTTATACTTTTTGGCGAGCACCAACTACGGTTTGAATACCGGCTGGCTTGATATGAGTTCGTACGACAGACCCATTACCCGAGCTTTGTATCTTATCGTATTAAGTAAAGATGAACCTTCCCCCTTATCGCCACGTAGCGATGAAGAAAAAGAAAAACCAAAAGATGATGCCAGCAAAACAGGAAAAGAAAATGCTGCCGTTACACCGGTAAAAATTGATGCGGATGGAATCGCGCAACGCATACTTGCTGTTGACATTCCGCTACGAGACTATGTCGACTTGCAACCGGGCCCTGAGAATTATGTGTTTTATGCCGAGTCGGTTCCCAATCAACAAGGCGTAACGCTACATCGCTATAATTTTAAAGATCGCAAAAGTGAAGTTTATCTTTCTCCGCTTAACGATGTCTCCATCAGCAACGATCGCAAACAATTACTCTATCGCAGCAACGGTACCTGGGGAATCTTAGGCACCAGCGACACCGGAAAAAAAGTGGGCGATGGAAAATTGGAATCGCTTGCGTCCCTTAAAATAAAAATTGATCCGCGCGAAGAGTGGAAACAAATCTTCCGCGAAGGCTGGCGCTACCAACGCGATTTCCTTTATGTAAACAACACCCATGGCGCACCGTGGAACGATGTGTACAAATGGTATAGCCCCTGGGTGGAGCATGTGCAACACCGCACTGATTTAAATTACATCGTTGATATTCTTGGCGGTGAAGTGGCCGTGGGGCATTCATACACCAGCGGAGGCGATTTTCCGCAAGTAGAATCTGTGCCCGTTGGTTTATTGGGGGCCGACTATGAAATTGAAAAAGGAACGTATCGGTTTAAGAAAATCTTTACGGGCGAAAGTTGGAATCCACAATTGAAAGCTCCGTTGCGCGAACCCGGCATGGGCATTAAAGAAGGTGACTACCTGCTGGAAGTAAATGGCGTTACTATCTCAAGCACTGAAAACTTTTATAAATATTTTGAAGGCACAGCCGATCGTCAAACTAAAATCCGGGTTAACAGTAAACCCACGCTGGAAGGATCGCGATGGGTAAACGTGGTGCCGGTTGCCAACGAAAATCAATTGCGCATGATGAATTGGGTAGAAGGCAATCGCAAGAAGGTGGACGAACTCTCGGGTGGAAAAATTGCGTATGTGTATATACCTAACACCGGCCAGCCGGGGTACACATATTTTAATCGCTACTACTTTTCGCAACAAGATAAAAAAGGCGCTGTTATTGACGAGCGAAACAATGGCGGGGGTTCTGCAGCCGATTACATGGTGGATATTATGGCGCGGCAGCTCATGGGTTATTTCAATAGCAAGGTTGGCGATCACAGACCTTTCTTAACTCCCAACGCGGGCATCTTTGGCCCGAAGGTGATGTTGATTAATGAGCGCGCTGGTTCGGGTGGAGATTTGCTGCCGTATCTTTTTAATAAAATGAAAATCGGGCCGTTGGTAGGCACAAAAACCTGGGGCGGACTTGTAGGCACGTGGGACACACCTCCTTTTGTTGACGGTGGAAGAATGGTGGCCCCGCGCGGTGGGTTCTATGATGTAGATGGCAACTGGGCTGTAGAAGGTGTGGGCATCTCGCCCGATATTGCTGTGGAACAAACACCGGCCGAGGTAATCAAAGGCCGCGATCCACAACTGGAGCGGGCTGTTCAAGAGGCGCTGACATTATTGAAAACACAAAACGTAGAATTAAAACCCGAGCCGGCTCCACCTGTAAAGTATAAGCGGCCTGCGAAAAAGAATTGATCATTAACCACAGAGAGCACGGAGAATTACAATAACATGTGACTTAAAAGCAAATGTTAGTGAATAGATCAATGGTAACTTGTCACGAAGTTATGCCAATTGATTTCAACCATACGTTTCTTTGCTCGGAACAACCCTTCACATGTCCTTTCTGCGGAGCAAGGACAAATATAATTCTCGAACTCTCCGAGAGTGCCTTTCAAATTCATGAATGCCAATACTGTTATGATCAATTTGTAGTAGATTGTGATGACGAATAAAGACCAACTACGATGAAAGAAGGACAAAAGCTTTGGACAAGAGATGAGCTTATTCTTGCAATTAACTTGTATTGTAAACTCCCATTTGGAAAAATCCACCGCAACAATCCAAAGATAATTGAGCTTTCCGAATGGATTGGAAGAACCCCAAACTCCGTTTCATTTAAACTTGTAAACTTTGCAAGTTTTGATCCGAGTCTAAAAGCAAGAGGAATTAAAGGAGCCTCAAACGCTAGTAAACTTGACTTGGAGATTTGGAATGAATTTTACAATAACTGGGATGAGCTGCCTTATGAAAGTGAAAAATTACTTGCCAAGTATGCACACCGCAGTATAGAACAAGTAAGCGAAATCGATATTTATAATTTACCCAAAGAGGGAAAAGTAAGAACACAGTTAGTTAAGATTCGAGTTAATCAGAATTTCTTTCGTTCAATGATTATAGCTTCCTATAATAATAAATGCTGCATAACAGGATTATCTAACAAAGATTTACTTGTCGCGGGTCATATTCGACCGTGGGGTGTTGATGAAAAAAATAGAATGAATCCTCACAATGGTCTTGCTATAAATGCCCTTCACGATAAAGCCTTTGAGTGTGGTTTGATTACCATTCTTCCTAGTTATAAAATCAAAGTTTCTTCCATATTGAAGAAATCAAAAGACGAATCCATAAAAGATTATTTCTTGAAATACGATAATCAACCGATCACGCTTCCTAAAAGATTTTATCCTGCCAAGGAATTTCTAGAATATCACAACGATGAACGCTTTAACAAGTAACATCCTATTTAATTATGAGTATCGGGATGCTGGCAACTATCATATTTCTGGATATGAAATCTTTTCAAATCCGGAGTCACTTCCCTTATCTAAGGTTGAAGAAATTATAAAAACGTCACTAATCGATTCTGAATTTTTCGATCCATGCAACTGGAAAGTTAAACGTCTAAAGCATAATGATTGGATACCTGATTTGGATCACACATGGAACAAATTTGATTCCCCGCCCTTGTTGGTGTTCTTCACCAACAAGCAGACGAATCGTTGATTTAGTAAAATCTCATTATTGAATCATTTGCCTTTGTTGGTGTTCTTCACCAACAAAAAGACGATTCGTTGATGTGGGAAAGTCTCATTATTGATCTTACATCAAGTGATTGCATAGTGCTGTCCAGTGTTGCTTCCCGTAAACTGAATAAAAGATTGTGAGCGGATTGAGATTGTTGGTGAAGAACTAGCGATGGTGAGAGATTAAGTGGTCAAGTCCCTCACCCCGGCCTCGTGCCTCGGCCACCCCTCTCCCCGGGGAGAGGGGCAGGGGTGAGGGATTTAACGCGCAATTAAAAACAGCCACTGACTAAGAATCTGGAACCCTGCGCCTCCGCACGCAGGCACCTTAAAACATAGAATCTTGATGAGGGTGGGGTTTTCCAATTTTGGCAGGTTTCAAATTATAACCTCATACCGAGTCAAACTACAACTCCCACCAAGTCAAACTACAACTCCCACCAAGTCAAACAACAACTCCTACCGAGTCAAACTACAACTCCCACCAAGTCGAACTACATCTCCTACCAAGTCAAACTACAACTCCCACCAAGTCAAACAACAACTCCTACCAAGTCAAACTACATCTCCTACCGAGTCAAACTACATCTCCTACCGAGTCAAACTACAACTCCCACCGAGTCAAACTACAACTCCTACCGAGTCAAACTACAACTCCCACCAAGTCAAACTACATCTCCTACCGAGTCAAACTACAACTCCCACCGAGTCAAACTACAACTCCTACCGAGTCAAACTACAACTCCCACCAAGTCAAACTACATCTCCTACCGAGTCAAACTACAACTCCTACCAAGTCAAACTACAACTCCCACCAAATCAATCTACATCTCCTACCAAGTCGAACGGGAAGGGATCCCAGAGATGGGAGATTCCGCAAAAGAATGCGGATTGAGACTGTTGGTGAAGAACTAGCGATGGTGAGTGAAAGTGGTCAAGTCCCTCACCCCGGCCTCGTTCCTCAGCCACCCCTCTCCCCAGGAAGAGGGGCAGGGGTGAGGGATTAACGCAGCAGCCACTACCTTCGCGGGATTGCGGGTCGCGCAAGACTTTCATTATCATCACATCAAACTACAAAACTAAGCTTCGTTCAACCCTTCATCTATCTTGCCCGCAAAGACATATAAATTGCGAGTAGCTCTAAAACTCTAAAGTTTCGGTCTGTAAGGGTACGTAGCAAGGGTTAGCTGTTAGGCTCAATACCCCAAGCCGTGGTCTGTGTCCGCACAGAACACATAAGTTTCGGCCTGTAAGGATACAGGCCGAGGTTGGAGTTAGATGCTAGGCTCAATACTTTGAAAAGATGAGCTCACTTCAAATAGTAGATAATTAGAAACGTAATTAGCGCGAGAATAAATGTGTTTAAAATCAACTCCTTCCAAGTGATTGAACCTTGATTGACTATGTTCTTAAGAAAAGAAGTGATTAGTATTCTGTTAGGATAAATTATTACTAAGTTCAGAAAAAGCAGAGCACCAGTAAGGACTTTCATGGGAGGCGAAAAATCAAAAGCAATATTTACAAGGAACACACCTAACAGCGCTGGGAGCAACAGAAGAGAACCAAGTAATTGAGTTTTTCTAAAGAGCAAGAGAAAGCCAGGAACAAGCTCGATGACACCTAAGAGCATTGAGAACCAAGAGGAGAAACCTAAAAATGCCCATGTTATCGTTACTCCATCTAGCTGGTTCAATGGAAGTAGATAGACATCTGGAGGTAGAACAAATTGAATTTGCAAGATTTTAATTAAGCCATAGGCAATCATCGTAAGCCCCAACATGTATCTGATTGCACCTGTAAGGAAATTCATACAGACCAAGGGTTAGATAATAACAAATATAATTATCCCATCGCCTTAAGCGCTTCTACAAATGTATCCAACTCTTTTGTTGTCGTATAAAGATTAGGCGTTATGCGACAGCCATGCACTCCGGCTCCATCAATCGCTACCGTATAGATTTTATACTTTTTTAATAATGTATCTGCCAACAGTTGTGGCTTCATTCCTTTTATACCCACATTGCCAATGCCGCAATAGCGCTTCGGGTCTTCCGGAGTGTTTACTTCAATGTGTGGCACATTGCGCACGCGACTGGTCCAATAGTTTTGTAAGTAGCGCAATCGGCTTTCTTTCCGTTCGCGTCCGATCTTCAGATAAAAATCAATTGAATCGGCAATCGTAAGATCAGTATGTACCGGATGCGTACCAATCTGGTTAAGCCAGCCGATGTCGTTCTGATCTGTTACTCCGGAAGCCAGCAGAGGCCACACGTGCGAAGCGTTTCCTTGCTTCACATATAAAATGCCAGCTCCCAACGGAACACTCAACCACTTGTGCAGACTGGCTCCGTAATAATCGCAGCCTAAATCGGGAATAGAAAAGTTAATATGAGCAAAAGCATGCGCTCCATCTACCAGCACTTCAACGCCTTTGCTATGCGCCATGTCGCAAATTTTACGAATTGGTAAAATCTGGCCCGTGATGTTAATCATGTGGCACACCATTAACAATCGCGTTTTGCTTGTAATGGCATTGGCATAAAGATTTACAATCTCATCATCGGATGTGGGGTGGTTAGGAACAGAAATGATCTTGTTTACAACTCCTTGTTTTTTCTCCATCAGTTTAAACATGTTGAGCATAGACCCATAGTCTTGCTCGGCCATCACAGCTTCATCTCCTTCCTTCCAATGGAAACCACCAATAACCAGATCAAGCGACTCGGTCGTATTTCGGGTGATAATTAATTCGTCTGACGAACAGCCAGCCAACTCTGCGAGCTTAGCAGCCATCTTTTTCTTGTTATCCCACTGTACGGTGCGCATGTAATACGATCCTTGATAATTAACCTCGCGGATATGTTCGAGTTGCTTTTCAAGGATTTCTTGTGGGAGGAAACAGTAATAGCCATTTTCCAGATTTATATAATCAGGTTTAAGTTTATACCCACTTCGGATGGCTTCCCAAAAATCTTCATCCTTGGCGAGTTCTTCGGCAGGGATGTTGCTGGTCTGTTTTGCTAACAGGTCAAGACTTTGCAATAGAGGAACCCCCGTTAATGAAAGCATTCCTAAATTTTTAAGAAATGATCGCTTATCCATGGTATGATTATTTAGTGCTAACAAATCTACCAACTTATTTAGGATTGCCTTCACGGAATACGCGGAAGTATTCAAACGGTAATTTTTTTAATACCTTTAAAAATATCTTCAAGACTTGACAAAAAATCTGAAGCCATTCGAACAACTATTCAAAGAACACTTTAAGCCTCTGTGTGGCTTTGCCATGAAGTATGTGGGGGATTTGGATGAAGCAAAGAATCTTGTTCATGAAGTCTTTATTTCGTTTTGGGAAAAGTTTGATACGCTGCCCGTAGACACGCATTACCGAAGCTATTTATACACCGCTGTTCGGAACCGGAGCTTAAATCACCTGCGCGACAGAAAGAAACTTATAGCCCTGGAGAATGCCGAACATAAAATGGCCGAAGAAAACACGGCAATGGAAACTGCGGAACTTGAAAAGGAAATTGAATATGCCATAAATTCTTTACCGGAAAAATGCCGCCAGATTTTTGAGCTAAGCCGGTACGAAGGTTTAAAATATCAGGAAATCGCAGAAAAACTGGAGATTTCAGTAAAGACGGTGGAGGCTCAAATGTCCAAAGCGCTTGCCACGCTGAGAACTCATTTGGGCGAATTTTTATCTCTTATATTTATTTTGATATCCCCGTAAGGGTACGAGTATGTTTATGTGTTTTAAAAGAAGAGCCAGTGTGTGAATAACGAACAAAACCATATTGATGATTTGATCTCCCGTTGCCTGACTGGTGAAGCCAAGCCTGTGGAGCATGACCAACTTAACACCTGGATTGCGTCCAGCGTGGAGAATGACGCGTACTACCAAAAACTGAAGCGGACATTTGATTTGAGTGGTAATTATTATCCCAACAAAACCTTAACCGGGTCGATTGATGTTGATCAGGAGTGGAATCATTTTGTCAATCGGGTTGAAAAGAAAAAGCCAACCCCGGTTCGCTCGCTCGCGCCCGAAAAAAATACTTCCTGGATGCGCATTGCGGCTGCCGTGCTTTTATTGATTGCATCTGGGTTTGTCATTAATTATTTTTTATTCACCACCCGCGATATTCAGTTTGAAACTGCAGATAATACGCTTGAGATAACCTTGCCCGATGGCAGCCAGGTAACACTCAATCGATTTTCGGAGTTAGTTTACACCCGGATTATGGAAAGCAAGAGCGAAGGGTTCGCATAAAAGGAGAAGCATTTTTTGATGTAGAACGCAATCCAGAAAAGACATTTGTTATTGAAATTAATAAGGCTACTGTTGAAGTACTGGGCACCTCGTTTAATGTGCGTGGTTATGAAACAGAAAATCTGGAAGTGGTTGTTCAAACAGGAATTGTTAAACTATCGGCACCTGAAAGAACCAAAAATATTATTTTAAAAGCCGGAGAGCGCGGGGTTTATGAAAGGGGCACAAAAACCTTACCCATATTGCGAATGCCGATCTTAATTTTCTGGCTTGGAAAACACGTAAAATCGTATTTGTAGAAAGTGATTTACGCGCTGTTGTAGAATCGATAAATCGCATCTATGGATCGGACATTCGTATTGCTACGCAGGTCTCGGGGTCATGTGTAGTAACGGTAACGTTTGAGCAACAAAGCTTAGAATCAATTTTAAAGGTTTTAAAAGATACGCTCAATCTGACCTTCACCAGCAAGAACGGTGTAATTGAAATAACCCAGGCAGGATGTTGATTTGCTCAACGGATTGTAAACGTGTTTAAAATAGTTAAGCGATACGCATTTCAAGCTGTGGCAGCCTGTTGTAAGAATACAGGTATAACTATTTGTATTTATTTTTTCTGTGCCATTACCGTGGGCGCTCAAACTATTCCCCAGCAGAAAATTTCTATTGATCTTAAAGATGTTCCCTTGGCTGAAGTGTTAAGTGAGATTTCTATTAAAAGCAACCTCCGCTTTTCTTATAATCCAAAACGAATGGAAGCCGAGCGTCAGGTAAGCTATCGGGCAGTTAACAAATCGGTATCTGAAATTTTGACTGAACTTGCTGAGCAGTTTGAATTTCAATATTCTATTGTTGAAGATCAGGTAGTGCTTAAACCTAAAGGCAAACCAGAGAAAACACAAGCACAATTTGCCACGCTCAGCGGCTACATTAAAGATGGAGCCAATGGTGAGGCGCTAATTGGAGCGACCATTTTCATTCAGGAATTAAAAGTAGGCACAGCAGCCAACGCCTACGGTTTTTTTTCAATCACGCTTCCGGTGGGATCTTATGAAGTGGTGGCTTCCTTTATTGGTTATAAACCGATAAGCAAAGTTGTTTCTCTTCAGGTTTCTACCATGGAAAATATTTTGCTTACAGAAGAGCCGCCCTTACTCGAAGAAATAATTGTTACTCCATCGGAGGAAGTGGCGGAAGAAGTAAAGGTGAACAAATTAAATGTGCAGCCCCGGGCTGTGGAGGAAAGGCCTGCCTTATTTGGTGAAGTGGATGTGGTAAAATCGCTGGAGTCTGTTCCTGGATTCAAACTGCACTCCGATGGATCTACGTTTTATTATGTGCGGGGTGGTCAACGCGATCAGAATCTCGTACTCATCGATGATTCACCGATCTACAACCCGAGTCATTTGCTGGGCTTGTTTTCAACCATTATTCCCGATGCGGTAACGGATATCAATATTTATAAAGGTGACATTCCGGCATCGATGGGCGGCCGGTTATCCTCAACCTTAGATATTCATACCAAAAAGGGCAATGATCAGTTTACCCAGGTTTGGGGTAACGTGGGCCTCATCTCTACCAAGTTGGGCGTGGAGGGACCAATTAAAAAAAATGCAAGTTCATTTTTAATCTCTGGTAGATTTTCACGCTTGCAGTGGCTCTTTCAGGCGCAAGATCCATCCATCAATAAATTCAATTTTCATGATCTAACGGGAAAAATGAATTTTAAACTAAACTCCACCAACCGGATTTTCTTTTCATTCTATACCGGCAGCGATAATTATTTTAATGGAAATAATGGAATCAATTGGTCGAACCGGGCCGGCACATTTCGCTGGAATAATATTTTGAACAGCAAATTATTTCTAAACACTACGCTATCAGCCAGTGGCTATGATTACAATTTGTATACCGATGTTTCAAAGGACGAGCGGTGGAATTCGCACATCTCTAATGTTAACCTGAAGTCTGACTTTAGCTATTTCGTTAAGCCACAAAATGAAATTACGTTTGGGGTTGGGTTAAACGGGTATAAATTTAATCCCGGTAACCTTCAAAGCGGATCGTTGAACCAGAAAACGTCCAACACCTCTGTGCGTAACTCGCTGGAATTTGTTCTATACGGAAATCAGGAGATCAAGCTAAACAAGCATTGGGGTTTAAACTATGGTCTGCGTTTCTCCACATGGACAAACACAGGCGAAGCTTTTGAATATATTTTTGACGCTAGCGGAAATCCTGCTGACACGTTGTATTATCAATCGGGCGAATCGTACATCACTTTTGCAAATCTGGAACCCAGGGTAACCGTTCAATATTTATTAAACGAACATGCTGCGCTTAAAGCAAGTTATATGCGCAATGTTCAGCATGTTCACCTCATCAGCAATTCCATCAGTCCCTTTACGTCACTCGATGTTTGGCTGCCGAGTAGCTACAACATAAGACCACAACGTGCGGATCAATTGACTTTGGGCTATCACGATCTACATGCACAAACAGGTATTTCGTGGGTACTGGAAACATTTTATAAAAAGATGTATAACCAAATCGATTATGAAAGCCATGCCGAATTACTATTGAATCCGCTACTTGAAAATCAACTTCGGTTTGGTGAAGGCAATGCGTACGGGTTTGAACTTCAGGCAAAAAAGGAACAAGGTCGCCTGCGCGGAATGGCAGGCTACTCCTATGCACGAGCTAAACGAAAATTTGAAGACCTAAATAATGGAAAGACTTTCAATGCCCTGGGCGATAGACCTAATCAAATTAACCTAACGCTTTCATACGATATAAACTTACGTTGGATGGTAGGCCTGAATTGGAATTATTTAACAGGGGCTCCATACTCCTCACCCGTTAGTTTTTATACGTATAACGATTTAGAAACACCCATCTATGGGCAGAAGAATAATGACCGGCTTCCCAACTACCATCGGCTGGATGCCTCGGCAACCTGGAAACTTAACAAGAGCCCTGAGAAAAAGTATAAGCACAGTTTAACGTTCGGCATCTACAATTTGTATGGCCGTAAGAATTCGGTATTTATAAATTACAATAAAACCGAGTTAGGCTATCGCGATTTTAAAGTTCCGTCAAATGTATTAGAGAACGACCGCACCATCTCTCAATTCTTTCTCTTTCAATTTACACCTTCTGTTTCCTATATTTTTAAATGGCGATGAAGTTTAGAAACGGCATTTTATTACTCTTGATCATTTTGTTAGCCTGCGAAGAGGCGATTGATAAACCGGTGGTATCACAAAACCAAAATTTATTAGCTGTAGAAGGGGTATTAACCAATGAAAATAAAAGTCACTCCATTACCCTCTCTTTACCCTACCAATCGCTGAATGGACAAGCTGCTCCGGCCACCGGGGCGTTGGTTCAAATTATACAAGGCGGAAATGTTTACACGCTTACTGAATCACCCGCGGGTTCTGGAATTTATCAAACCCCCGTCTTCCGGGCGGTGTTTGATGAAGTTTATAGCTTGTCTATTCTATATCAGGGTAAAGGATATTTTGCGCAAGACAGTTCTGTTCCGGTGGAGCCTCTGGCAGCGATAGACTATCGAAAAGTAAATGATCAGTACCAACTTGTACTTAACAATACCGGATCTAATGCCAACTATGTTGATCATTCTATGGATTGGAAAAATACGGCATCGTGTGCGAACAATGCTTGTGAAGGACGCATTGTATTTTATGATTTAAAAACAATCGATGTAAACGAGATTTATAAACCAGCCAAAGAGGATTTTCTGTTTCCCGTAAACACCACAATCATCCGAAGAAAATATTCTGTGAGTCCGGCCTATCGGGCTTTCCTGCGATCCGTATTATCTGAGACCGAATGGCGGGGCGGTATTTATGATGTAGAGCGCTCCAATACGACAACCAACCTGAGTGCCGGAGCCATCGGCTTTTTTGCTGTTACTACGGTTGTCTCTGACACAACTGTAGTAGTTGAATAATTCTTTAAAATTTTTTATGATCTTATTCTTGAAAACGAGCTTTTTAGCTCAAAAACAGTCCTGTTTCGTTAGACAGATAAAATATTTTTGGATTGACGTAAGGGTACGGACGCCTATTCGGGTTTTAGTAAGTGAAGGGGAAGTTCTAGAAGTCCCCAACCAAAACTGAATTGAAAACTAAAACTTAAAAATTATGAAGACCTCAAAAATTATCTCCAGTTTATTTCTTGCCGGTTTGTTTTCGTTAGCACTAAGCTCATGCGAAAACAATGAAACCGTTCAGCCGCAGCAAGATTTGTTGCCACAATCTTTTAGTGTGGATATCCCAGCATCGTTGAGTAACAAAAACAGTGTTAGCAATGGAAGGGCCGCAGGCAGAATTAAAGAAGATACGTTGCAGGGCAACGATATGTATCTGCATCTTAACACCTTTATTGCTGTAGGTGAAGGAGCCGCGCAAATTGTCGAGGAGTTTATCGATGGAATCCGCAAGTATAAAATTGATCGGATTCAGTCACTGACCTATATTGGTGAAGATGACAATCGAGTAAAAAATCTCGTGGTGTTATCCGATGTTACGTATGAAGACACGATGTGGGATTATCAACTCACGGTAACGGATGCGGAATCAGAAAGTCAACCGGATGGCGGAAAGGCGTTGCAAATATTCTGGAACAAAAACCGGGTTGTAAGTGGCATCGCTATAATCAAACCCTATAATTGCGATCGCACGCATAACAATAACGCAAAGGATGCCGTGTTTAGAATTGACTATACAGAAGTGAGTACACTTGGGTATGACGCGCAGATGGAGGTATCGATTTCCGGTCTGCCTTTAGCCAACCCTTTGGAAGATCCCTATTCCGTAAGCACGCTTAAAATGTTTGCTGGTAAGAAAGGCGATGTGGTAGATGTGTTTGGGAACACAGATCATCCGAACGCCATATTGTTTGCTGGCAACACGGGTTTTAACTGGGCATTTGTAGCATCGGGCAGCGATTCGAAAAACATTGGCGCGGCTGAAGTTGGGCTACCACCCAGCGAGCTTGATGAAACAGATCGCGAAGTCTTGTTAAAAGATTATTCTATAAAGAATGTGTTTACAAAAGAGATCACTGCGGTTTGGCCGGGCATCGATCAGAATTTATTAGCCGCCTATTTAACCAACACCGCAGCGCCTGGTTATTTTGATGGAAAGAAAGGATTTTTAGCAGGCGGTGTATCTCCGGGTGCAGATTGGGATGTGTTTGCTAGCCGGTTAAATGGATTGTCTCCCTTCAATCCCAAGGACATCAGCGAGCTTGCTGTTACCTTCAAATAAAAATTGCGCAGATAATAATTTTAAGACCTCTGGCGAAAGCCAGAGGTTTTTGTTTCTTTGCACAAATTTTTACCAGATTATATGAAATCGTTCATCTTAGTAGCTTTTCTATTCATGAGTACAGCCCTTATCGGTCAATCCAAAAAAGAACTTACCGCAGAAGTAGAAAAACTTAAAGCAGAAATTGCTGAGTTAAACAAGCCGAAAGTGCCCAATCTTGATTCTGAAAACAAACGTGCAAGTTATGGCCTTGGTGTACTGGTTGCTTCCAATGTAAAAGGTCAGGGTGGTGATTCCCTCGATGTAGAATCGCTTTACTTTGGAATACAGGATGTTTTTAAGAATAAGAGTTTACTAATAAACGAACAGGAATGTTCTATGATTGTACAAACCTACATGCAAGAGGCTATGGAGAAAAAAATAAATGCTATGAAAGCAGAAGGACAGGCATTTCTTGCCGCTAACAAATTGAAACCTGAAGTTAAAGAAACGGCTTCCGGATTACAGTATCAGGTTATTACAGCCGGCACAGGAAAAACACCTACGGCCGCAGACGAAGTGACGGTTCATTACGAAGGAAAGTTGATAGGGGCAACAGAACCTTTGACAGTTCTCTTAAGCGTGGTGAGCCCGCCACCTTTGGTGTGGGTCAGGTAATTGCAGGCTGGACAGAAGCACTTCAACTTATGAAAGAGGGTGACAAGTGGATGGTGTTTATTCCTTCTGAATTAGGGTATGGCGAACGCGGTGCCGGTGGTCAAATACCGCCCTATGCAACTTTAATTTTTGAAGTGGAGCTAATCAAAGTGAATTGATAGCTTAGCCAGCTATTTGAACAATTGCTTTTCCGATAATTTTTCTATCCATTAAATCTTGAAGCGCTTCGGCTGCCTGTTCAAGTGAATATATTTTATGGATGTGCTGATTGATTTTTCCTTCTCTTACCCAAGAAGTGAGTTGTGAAAAGTTTTGAGCACTCTTTTCGGGTTCGCGCTCGGCAAAACTTCCCCAAAAAACACCAACGATTGATGCTCCTTTAAGCAAGGGTAAGTTAGCGGGAAAGGAAGGAATATTTCCGGAAGCAAATCCCACAACCAGATAGCGGCCTTTCCAGGCAATGGAGCGCAAGGCTTGTTCTGCTAACGATCCACCTATTGGATCATAGACTACATCAACGCCACGCTCGGCTGTAATTTCTTTTATTCGAGCTCTTAAATCTTCTGTTGAATAATTGATTACATGGTGAGCCCCCATTTTTTTACAGACTTCGAGTTTGTCAGTGCTGGATGCGGCAGCAATAATGGTTGCGCCCATAATTTTACCTAATTGAACCGCAGCTAATCCCACACCACCCCCGGCTCCCAAAACCAATAAAGTTTCGCCTGACTTTAATTGAGCGCGATCGTTCAAGGCATGATACGAAGTACCATAGGTATAAAGCGTTCCGGCTCCCTCTATAAAATTTAGTCCGTTGGGCATGGCAAATACCCGCGAAGCTTTTACACTAACGAATTCTGCAAGACCACCCCAACCACATAATGCGATGACTGAATCGCCAACCTTTAGGTGATTTACATTTTTTCCAAGAGCATGAATAATTCCAGAAACCTCGCCTCCCGGTGAAAAGGGGAGTACAGGTTTGAATTGATATTTGTTTTGAATAATCAGTACATCAGGAAAGTTGATGCCAACTGCTTTTACCTGAATCAATACTTCGCTATCGGCAAGGGTGGGTATAGGGACCTCTGAAAACTCCAACGTATCCGGAAGACCATAATTTTTACATAGAACAGCTTTCATCAAGGATGAATAGGTGGAGATTATTTACCAAAGAGTTTTTTTAGCAGACTCTTGCTTTCTGGTTTTGAGTTTAACTTGTCGAGAGCTGTACGCAGATGTACTAAAAAAGCATCGTCCTTTATAAGATAATCGATCACTTTTAACTTTTTCGTTTTAGATCGAAGAATTTCTTCATCAACGGCTGTGATGTAAATGACAGGAACTTTTGAGTTTTTTTTTCGGATCAACTGGAGATACTCAAGACCCGTTTGATCGGGATCATTTAAAAATATATGATCGAGTATGATCAGGTAGGGCTGATGTTGATCGAGGGCTTTAATGGCTTCACCACCCGTTTGATATATCTGGGTTTGATATTCATCCATTTGGCGAAAATGCCCATTCATAAACTTCAGATAGACGGGATCGTCATCAATAATAAAGACCAACTTTTTCATTTAACAAATATTACCTTTTTGGGCAGAAACTCTAATACTAGATTGGTAAAATAATGAATTATACATTCTAAATATCTATAAACACTCCTAGCCTAGAAGTTTGGTATGTATAGCTTTGACTGAGCGTAAAAAAAAGAGTTCTGGAAAAAAGGAATGAAAATTACATCGACTATTTTTTAGCCGACTTAACTAGCCAACTTAAAAATAATTGGTAAAACCATGCGCTGCTTTACGGGTTTGCCGCGCTGGCGACCTGGGTTCCAGGGTGGTGAACTTTGAATAATGCGGACGGCTTCTTCATCGCAACCAGCCCCAATTCCTTTAATTACAATTACATCGGTAATCTGGCCATCTTTACCAATTACAAACTCAACAAATACTTTTCCTTCAACGCGCATCCTGCGAGCCATAGCGGGATACTTTATATTTTCACCTACATACTGGTAAAAGGCGGCTAACCCATTCTTGGGGGCGGCAGAGAATTCTACGATGCTAAAAATTTCGTCAGTATGCTCTTCTACTTTAGGAGCTTCAATTACTTCTACTACTTGCATTTTGGTTTCTTCCGTCACTTCAATATCAAATACAAATTTTATTTCTTCTTTTATCTCCTGCTCATCGGGCACCTCGACAAGCCGGGGTTGTTGAATTACAATTTCTGGTGTGGGGGTATCTCTGTGGCAGGAACATCCATTACTTCTTCAAAGGTGTTCGTGCTGCGTGATATTAATTCAACGATGGGTTTATCATACTGCTTCCACTCAAAGGCAAATAAGATCAAGGAAAGTGTTATAAAAAGACTGATGCTGAAGAAAAAGACTTCTTTTTTATCCAGATCGGCTTGTGCGGTTTTTTTAATTTCCAGTGCCATAACTCACTGATTTATTGTTCAATTTCCTGATATAAGATTAATTTTCTTTTACCAGTAAATTCATGACATTGGTCAGTTCATGGCTTGAGAATTAGCAGGTCTTGGCGAAACCAGGATGTTTTGCCTAAAGATTGGCTAGTAGGATTATTAGAAAAGCCACGATGAGGATAATGGCGAGCCATTTTATAACGGGGGAATGCGCAGCAAACTCATAACCACAAATAGGGCAGATTTTACTTTTTGCATCTACTTCCATCGCGCAGGAGGGGCATTCCTTGGTTTTCACGGTTAGGTATTCAACCACTTTATAAATTTTCCCAAAGGGTTTTTGGTTGTGCCTCCTGTTTAACAGAAATTTCTTCAACCTGCTCTTCGTAGAGTCGAACCGCTTTAGTCGGTTGCCCTACTTTCACTTTATTAAAATAATTATCTCTTCGTCTTTCTTTCTGGTGCGCTAACGCAGCTCGTTTTTTTTCTTCTAGTTCACGAGCTTCTTTTTCCCTTTGTTGGGCGACAGGATTTTTCCACGGAGGTTGCACTGTTTCGCGATTGGTTTGCGCTTGCGGTTTTCTTTCCCTTCGCGGGGCTCTTTCCTTTTCGGGGATTGGTTGGCCATCAGGAGATGCGGGCTCAGGAACCTCTTTTTTCTTTGGCTCTGGCAATTCGATTTTCCCCAAAACTTTTAATCCTGAAAGTTCGACTTTAGGAGCTTTAATCACTTCTGGTTTATCTTCAACTAAATCGGGTTGAGCAATTGGTGTCGCTGCTCGAATTTCTTCAACGACAGGTTCTTCTTTAGCAATAATCTCTTCGGGCTCTTTAGCTATAGCCTCGATTTCACTTTCTGAGTTAAGGTAAACGACTATCTCTTGAAGCTTTTCGGGAGCGAAATGGCGGACAATATTCTCTACCGATTCGTCTTTGAGCTTTGCGTTTGATCCTTCTTCCAAATAAATCTGACGGGCAGCAAGAAAGTCAACTATTTGTGAAGGTCTTAGTGCCAGTTTTCTGGCTAGTTGTCCGAGTCGCATAGGTAAAAGATCAATTGAAGCGCAAATATACTTTCTTCCTTAGACACTGAAAATCTTCATAGAAGAGCTATTCAGGCTTTTGCCGCCATTTTTTCTTTTCTGAATGCTGTTTCTTTTGATTCAACCGAACTTGCTTGGCTGCTTTACCGGGTTTGGTGGGTTTTCTTTTTTTTCTTTGGGCAAAGGCCTTGGTAAGTAATTGAGAAAGTTTAATCAAAACAACTTCCTTGTTCTCTAGTTGCGATCGAGAATCCTGAGCGGTTAGGAGCAGAATGCCGTCTTTGGTTATTTGTGTGTAACTTTAAGAATTATTTCCTTTGCTCTGGGGAAATAGAAGAACCCGAAACATCCCATCGCAGGGTTACTTTGAGTTAACCTTATTTACGTTTTGCCACCCGGGCCGCTACTGCGGGATGTTGTAAAAACAAGTTCGTGAGTAAACTCTTCCAGGGTTGGCGCTAAAATCCTCATTTCATTTGTATTGAACCAATTCAAAGATACGATTGCTATTTCAGCAAAAATAGCGGAGACTGAATAGGCAAGTGAGCCGATGAAAAAATGCGCGTTTCTGATATTGTTTTTGTTAATTGGATTTACCAGCAAAGCCAATTCTCTTCTAATACCCATGGATGATGCGCAGCGAAAATCATTGAAAGCATATGGGCTCGCCTACTTTTCAATTAAGCACGATGTGGCCGTTCAATGGTTGTTGAATTACCGCGGTGGAAGTTTTCTGATACCTTTCTACATCTATACAAGGTGAATGCGTGGTGCGGGAATCTCGTATGGAAGTGATTTCAAGCGCCAGGAGAATGCCATTCTTAAGGAGATTGCAGCGCCTGCAGTAAATATGGATATCGTACGGTTGGAAACAGCTCCAAACATTGCAGTTTACTCCCCCAAAAATGAATTAGTAACAGACGATACCGATGCGGTTATCCTTGTTCTTGACTATGCAGAAATTCCTTATACCATTATTTATGATGAAGAAATAATTAATGATGAGTTGGTTAAATATGATTGGCTTCATCTTCATCATGAAGATTTTACCGGGCAACATGGACGATTTCTACGAAGAGAATCAGATATTATTCAAGCAAAAATTCAGGAAGAAACCGCTGCTCGGTTAGGATTTAATTCTGTTCGCGAAATGAAATTGGTTGTGGCGAAAAAGATTAAAGGATTTTGTGCGGGAGGCAAGTATCTGTTTGCCATGTGTTCGGGTGCCGAATCGTTTGACATCGCATTAGCTTCAGAAAACTTTGATAGGGATGACGAATCATCGGGTTTAGACTTTACAAAGAGCCTTGCTTTCGAAAATTTTGTACTGGAGCCTCCAAGCAGCCGAAAGTTTTCAAGCATCAATACTGGACGCACGGATTTCTATCAATCGAGTGGGGAATACTTCAAGGTGTTTAATTTCTCGGCTAAGTGGGATCTCATTCCAACTATACTTACCCAAAATCATGAATATTCCATTAAAGGGTTTAGTGGCCTGACAACTGCATTTAGTGCTGATGTTGTCAAGCTTGAAGCGCTTGTGCTGGCCGAAAATAAAAGTGCAGGAAATGTGCGTTACATCTATGGCGAACTAGGTCAAGGACATTGGACGTACTACAGCGGTCACGATCCTGAAAGTTTACCCGGCTGGCGTAGAAATAAAACCGATCTTTCGTTACATCCACATTCTCCGGGCTATCGGCTAATCTTGAATAATGTACTTTTCCCATCCGCTAAGAAAAAGAAGCAAAAGACATGAGAATTTTGGGTTGGATTATGTTTGCGTTTTTTGCAATTGGTGTTGGTCTTTACCCTATCATTTATTTACTGATTGATGCACGCTTCGGACTCTTAAGTTCTAAGTCAGCCGAACTCTTAGCAAATCAATTTGGAAGAGTGCTTTCTATACACATATTTTTCTCGGTGGCATTGCATTGTTAACGGGTTGGTCACAATTCAATACCCGTATTAGAAATAAATATATATCAGTGCATAAGATACTTGGAAAAGTATACGTAATCGTTTGTATTATCAGCGGCAGCGCGGGGTTATACATCTCCTTCTTTGCTACGGGTGGATGGATAACCAGTTGGGGTTTTGGAGCGTTAGCTATTTCCTGCAGCTGATTACTACATCGAAGGCTTATTTAACTATTGCAATGGCGAAATTGATAACCATAAAATGTGGATGATACGCAGTTATGCACTGACGTTTGCAGCGGTCACACTTCGTATTTGGTTACCTCTTGGGCAAATTCTACAATTTGATTTTATCGAAGCCTACCGGGTTATTGCCTGGTTGTGCTGGGTGCCAAATTTAATTATAGCTCAATGGATTATCAGCAAGCAAAATTTATCGGGATATATGAGATTGGATGGGTTTTAGTCTAAATCGCCTGAAGCATCTTTACGACCATAATCGTCATAACTTTCATTATAGTATTCTTCGTAGGTATAGACTAGGTCAATATTTTGTACTTCGATATCCGTTAGTTTATCACGAATATCAATACCCATTGGAATATACCAATCAATAGAGTCAAACTGCATTCTATCTTCTCGATCTTTAAAGGAATAACCATGTCTTGCATAAATTTCATTACGCATAAATTCCAATTCTGCAGGCAAAAGATTCTCTACGTCATCTTTTTGTGAGTAATCTATTTGAAGCTTGAGGATATTTGCCAATCTCAGCATTGTATGAATAGACCATTTTTACAAGCTTGTATTTTTTGCCAGCCACAATTCCTTTCTTAAAAGGATCCCAATTGCCAGAAAGTGAATTACTATCTGGGTTTATGGTAAAAACAAAATGACCATCGTACTGATCGGTTCCTGGTTCATTCATATCAAATTGATACTCACCTTGTACTATGTTCACCAAACCTGTAATTGGTCTATAATTACCAGCGCATACCGTGTATCCTAAAGCTTTGCCTTGGTCTATTTCGGCAATAGCTATATTTATTTTATTTTTTCCGAACATGCCAACCCAATAACCAATTGATGGTTCGCTTTCATTTATTTTCATCTTCATAACAGCTTCTTCAATCAAAAGCTGTTCAGCTGACTTAGGAGGTCCAATAGTTCTTGCGTTAACTTTTACAATTGGTGCGCTCTCAATTTGAATCTTCGGTTCTCCTTCTACAATTTCAAGAGCTGATTCCTTTTTACTCTGACAAGCGATTACTGATAGTAATAGGATAAAGATTATTGCTACTTTATTCATACAATTTAATTTGTTGAGTAAAAGTTAAGCACTTTTTTTAACATTGCAGTATGCAGCGAAAAATTCGCAATTGGCTAGCGATGTTAATCTTGGCCTTTTACCTTTTTAATGGTAAAAATTACTATACCTTATTTGTCACTGGAGAGAGATACCGCCTTTCTAAAAATCAAACAATGGATGATTCAAAACGAGATATGGCGCTTCTCTTTTTTTACCCATGTCTTCAGTAGCACCTTTTTATTGATTGCAGGATTTACGCAATTCTATAAACCACTTAAGGGGAAAATTCACAGATCTATTGGTAAGATTTATATAATTATAATAGTCTTTATCTCTGGTCCTGCTGGGTTGGTGATGTCATGGTTTGCTAATGGTGGCCTCCTCTCTCAAACAGCTTTTATCTTACTCAGCATTCTTTGGGTTTTCTTTACAGTGAAGGCTTATATAGCTATTCGCAACAAGGACTTTATCTCTCACGGAAATTTTATGATAAGGAGTTACGCCCTTACTTTGTCAGCACTCACTCTGCGAAGTTGGAAATATCTATTGGTACTTTTATTTCACCCTCATCCAATGGATGCCTATATGATAAAGTTGCATGGTTAGGCTGGGTTCCAAACCTGCTAATAGCAGAGTTACTTATTCGAAATCGTACTAGCCACAAAATTTTTAAATACTTAAAACTTTAACATCCACTCAAACACCTGGTAGTGTTCGCCATTCATGCCTAACTTTTCATACACCTTTTGAGCAGCCAGGTTTGTTTTGTCAACGTATAACCGAATGCCCCGATAGCCAGATTCTGGTGTGACCAAACGTTGAACGTGTTCATACATTTTTTTATACACACCTTGACCACGATAGGTTGGAATAATATAAACAGATTGAATCCAAAGAACGGTGCCATTGCGCCAGTCGCTCCACTCATAGGTAGTCAGTAAGCTTCCAACAACCGTATCATCGTCAACCGCTACATAGTAAGCACCTTTGTTTGCATCTTCAAAGACTGAATGCACACCGCTGGTAACGGTATGAAAGTCTAATGCAACATCTTCCGTTTCCATTGCCATTTTTTGCTGAAACTCAATGATAAACATGGCATCTTCAGGTTTAGCGGGACGAATGGCTATCATAAGGCTTGCTTAATATCATTAATCAAATCTCCCGCTTCTTCTATGCCCACAGAAAGCCGCAACAACTTATCGGAAATGCCAACGTGCTTGCGTTCAGCGACTGTAAGTTTAGCGTGCGAAGTTTTAACGGGCGAAGTGATGGTCGATTCAACGCCACCTAAACTGATGGCTCGCTTAATGCACTTTAGTTTTTAATGAACTTATCCGGATCACCCTTTACTTCAAAGAAAGCATACCGCCAAAGCCACCCGGCATTTGCTTCTTCGCAATAGCATGCCCGGGATGATTTTTTAAACCCGGATAATATACCCCGCCAATTTTTGATTCACGCTCAAGAAATTTTGCAAGCGCCAAAGCATTTGCGTTTTGTTGCTTTACGCGAAGCACAATGGTTTTTAAACTGCGCTCCACCAAGTAACAAGATTGCGCATCTAAGCTTCCGCCAAAGTGCATGGCGCTTTGTTTAATTTTTTCTGTTAGTTTTTTGGATGACACCATGGCCCCACAACAAATGTCGCTATGGCCGCCAATGTATTTGGTGCCGCTATGGGTAACCACATCAATTCCAAAATCAATTGGATTTTGATTTACCGGACTGGCAAACGTATTGTCGATGATGGTGACAATTCCATGATTTTTTGCAATCCGCAACGGCTGCCAGATCAGTGATCTTCAATAATGGATTGGAAGGGGTTTCCACATAGATCACTTTTGTGTTTTTGCGAATCGCTTTCTCAAAAGTTTTAAGATCAGAGACATCGACCATGGCGTGCTCTATTCCATAGCGTTCTAATTCATGCAGGGCAGCGTGATGGGTGCCACCATACAAATCATGTTGAAATAAGATATGATCGCCAGACTTCACCATGGCAAACAGGGAGGTCATAATGGCTGCCATGCCCGAACTAAACATGAGTCCATCCTCGCCATTTTCTAAAGCCACTAACTTTTCTACGGCTGCCTTTTGATTAGGGGTGTTGTAATATCGGGGGTAACGGACTTCGGTTTCATAATCGTAGGCGGCCGAAGGATAAATAGGTGTAACTACACCACCAAACAAAGGATCGCCAATAGAACCAGCGTGAACACTTTGAGTAAGTTTAGATGCTTTGGAATTCTTCATTTGATAATGATTAACAGGAAAGACAAAAATATGCAGTTTGATTGATTCTAAATTTTATTTGAAGAAAATTATATGAACGAGGCCGGAGTCAATACAACTTATCCGCAAAGCCATAATACCGTCAGTAAAAATGATAACTGCTTTGATGTCGAAATTAGATAATTTTATATTACCTAATATCCTTAACCAGTCAGTAAAATGCGATCTGCTCTTCTAAACCCTGTATCATCTATGAGAATTTCAATCCTTTTGTTGCTTGTGTTAATCTCAGCAACTTCTTTCGCGCAAAAGAAAGCGCAGGCTCCTTCAATCAGTGCAAGCAAAAAGGCAGTCATTCAAGCAGTCGATAATCATGGTTCAGATCTTATCACGATAAGTGATAAAATCTGGGCTGCGGAAGAAACAGCTTTTAATGAAGTTCAATCTGCTAAACTTCTTGCCGACTATGCGGAAGCAAATGGTTTTAAAGTAGAACGCGGAGTTGCAGAAATACCCACGGCCTTTGTGGCTACGTATGGTAGTGGCAGTCCGGTAATAGGTATTTTGGGCGAGTTCGATGCGTTGCCTGGCTTATCGCAAAACAAAGTACCAACAAAGAGCCCTTTGCATGAAGGCCAACCTGGCCATGGTTGTGGCCATAATCTTTTTGGTACCGCCAGTTTAGGCGCGGCCATCTCGATTAAGGAAATGATTGAGCAAGGGAAATTAAAAGGGACTATTAAGTTTTATGGGACGCCTGCCGAAGAGAAATTCTTTGGCAAACTGTGGATGGTTCGTGCGGGACTATTCAACGGTGTGGACGTAGTCATGGACTGGCACCCGGGAGCCGAAACCAAAGCCGCTGTGCAAACCGGTTTGGCTCTGGTAGATTTTATTGTGGAGTTTACTGGTCAGGCTGCGCATGCATCAGCAGATCCCTGGAATGGAAGGAGTGCCTCCGATGCATTGGAACTTTATGCTACAGGCATTAACTATTTGCGAGAGCACGTTAAGCCAAGCGTACGCATGCATTATCATATTCAGGATGGCGGACAAGTAGTAAATGTGGTATCTGATTACTCGAGGTTATGGGTGCGGGTGCGCGATACCAAACGCGAGGGAATGGAAGACGTATATGAACGCGTTAAGAAGATGGCCGAGGGCGCTGCGATTCTAGCCAATGTAAATTACAAAACTTCATTGGTATCCGGTGTTTATGAAGTGTTGGTAAACAGAACGGGTGGCGATTTACTTACAAAGAATCTTGGTTTGCTGGGACCGATGACCTATACCGAAACCGAAGTTGACTTTGCGAAAAAAATTCAGGAGAGCACAGGAAAACCGCAGGTGGGATTACATACTATCGTTGAGCCTTTAGAAGCTACCGATCCGAATGCAGGGGGTGGCTCCACCGATGTAGGCGATGTAAGTTGGGTCGTTCCTACCATTCGGTTGAGTGTGGCCACTGCACCCATCGGCACACCGTGGCATTCCTGGGCGGTAGTTGCCTGTGGGGGTATGTCCATCGGGCACAAAGGGATGTTACATGCGTCAAAAACATTGGCCATGACGATGGTCGATCTTTTTGAAGACTCCAAAAAAATAGAGGCAGTTAAGGCTGAGTTTAAGGAACGCAAGGGTAATGCTGTATATAAAGGGTTGATTCCGGATGGGCCGCCACCGTTGGATCGGAAGTGATTTTAAGCTAATGGTAAAGATTTACGTGCTGATCAAGACTTAACTTTTAGGAAAGCCTTGTTCAGTGCTTCTGTTCTTGATTGGACACCTAACTTCCGATAAATGTTTCGAATAGTCTCAATCGATAAAAATAATTTATCAGCATCTCAATAGATTTTCTTCTTTTAATATCTAACTGATTTCAACACGATATCGGTTTTAGCGAAGGCCACGTCAAATTTTGCTTTCACTTCCTTTGCTTCTTTCTTTTTCCCTTGGGCTTCCAAACTTTGATACAAGCCAAAAAGAGACCATCCATTATCCCGATAAAGATTTAAATCTTCCCGGAACCGTTGTTCAGCCAATGCAGGGCTACCAGACTCGAGTAAGAGCGCCCCTAATACCTGCCGGGTAGGATGGTACCAATCGGGTGGTTCCTGATACAAAAGATTGTCTTCTATTTGCACCGCTCGGGTTGCAAGTAAAATAGCTTTTGAATAATTCTTTTGCTTTGCTTCTATCTCCGCGTCAAGCATATTCTCCGCTATACTCAGTACACTTTTAAAACTATTGAACCCACCAATAGTGTTATCCATAAATGGATCTGCAACCGATTTTTTTAGACTTACCAATTCATTCTTTGCATCAGCAATTTTGTTTGTTCGTACATAGGCTATGCCCCTCGCATAATGCCAAACTGCTTTTATGTACTTCAATGAATCTGTTGGTTCTTCGATTTTCAAAATTTCATCCCATTGACCAAAACGAACCATATTGTACCATGGCATAGCGTACCAGTGTTGCAGGGTAACAAAATCAGGCACATTAAGCATCTCCTCAGGAATATTTTTCTTTAGAGCTTCGGCTGTCTGTGCGGACTTTGTACTCATGCCGGCCATTTGCGCGCAAGCCAATAGAAAATGATAGTTGTGTGGATAATAAAAAAGCGGATACACTCCTTGTACTTTGCATTGAGCAATGTATTCCTCGTCAGTTTTCACAGCTCTTTCATTTGATTCCACACCATCAAGGTATCGGCCTACCCGAATGTAGATATGAGAAGGCATGTGAACCAGATGGCCAGAACCAGGCACAAGATCGAGAAGTTTATCAGCACTTTCGGCCGCTTTATCCGGTTGGGGTGAAGCTTCAAGGATATGAATATTTAAATGATTTGCTCCTGGATGATTGGGATATTGAGAAATAACCTTGTCAATAATTTCAACCGGCTGTGATGTCCACGGTTGTGCCTTTCCATTTTCCAAAAGTCCCATGGGTGCAAATCCATAAGGGCTCGCGTACAATGTATTTACCTCTGCATCCTCAGGAAATTTTTTTGCTACTTCTTCCATAGCAGTTGCATAGGCCTCATCTAAAGACTTCCGATCTTTTAGTGCTTGCGCGGTATACCTTTTAGCGAGTGCATTAATCAGTGCTTGCTCTTTGGCAGATGCTTTATCAAGAAGAGACAATGATTTTTGCAAGGCTTTATAAACGGTTTCTGTATCAGTCGGATCCATGGGTAGATTAATATTTGGCCCCAAGGAAAGAGCTTGTCCCCAATAGGCCATCGCACAATTGGGGTCAAGTCGTGCAGCTTCCTTAAAGGATCGATATGCCTCCAGGTGATTGAATCCGTAATACAGGTTTAGCCCTTGATTAAAAAATAATTGGGTTCTTTCCACATCGGTAGAAACTTTCATTCCATACTTTCCCAGATTCTCCATGAGGGGAGCCATCTGTCGGGTGGTGTCCATTATTTTAAGAATCGTTCTTGCACCGGGCGTGCCACAGATCGATAGAGGAGGAAGTATTTCCGCGTTAATCTGACTTTTGAACGTAAATAGATTGGAAGTGTGTAGGGAAGCTACTGAAACGAAAATCAACGAAACTCCTCCAAGAAAAAGCAGCGTTTTTTTCATAACGGAATATTTTTTTATGAACAAAGAATGAAAATAGATCTAACCCATGAAGGCCTGTCGCGCAGGTCTTGAATAATTTTATACAACCAGGTTCTCCTACTTCAGCCTCTACGAAAGCTTAATGGGCAAATCTCTATATCTTTTTCCTGTGGCTGCAAAAATTGCATTCGCTAAAGCAGGAGCTACTGGAGGCACGGGTGGTTCACCCACACCGGTCGGTTTAATATCACTTTCAACCAGATGAATGTGAGTTTCAACAGGCATATCTTCAAACCGTGAAACCTGATACGTATCAAAATTAGTTTGTTGGCTACGACCATCTTTAAAAGAAATATTTCCCTTTAACGCACCACTCAAAGCAAAAACAAAACCACCTTCAAATTGCTGGATTACCGAATTTCGGTTTACTACCTGGCCACAATCCACAGCAAAGTGAACTTCAGGAATACTCATTATTCCAGAATCATCAAAAGCAACATGTACTACACACGCCACATAAGTTAAAAAACTTTTGTGAGCGCATATACCCATACCATGCCCTTTGGGTAGCGACTTGCCCCAACCTGATTTTTCGGCAACCAATTCAATCACTCCGCGTAAGCGCGAAGTATCACCCGGAAATTTGTCTAAGGGTTCGCCATAGTTTTCAAAGCCCTTCACATATTCCCCAAAAGGAATCATCCGATCGGGACCCAATAACTCTAACAAATTTTTTACAGGGTCAACTTTGCGATAAGCTGCTATTTCGTCAACCATACTACCAATGGCAAACGCATGTTGTATGTTACTTACCGAACGCAGCCAGCCAATACGGGTATGGGCAGGCGATTCAATAGCCTCGCATGAAATATTTGGAATATTGAATGGGATGTCAATCACGCCAAGACCAAGTTCACCATCACTGGGAGTTATCTCATTGGTGTTCGTGGTTCCGGCAATGGGAGGGAAAGCACTTCGATGCGTCCAGGCTGTCACCTGTTTATTCTTATCATAAGCTACCTGAATGTATTGAACACTACACGCATGGAAAAAATCGTGGGTAAGATCATCTTCACGTGTCCAGGTAACTTTGATGGGCGTGCCCTGCATTTCGTTTGCAATCAAGGCGGCTTCAACAGCAAAGTCAGGCTTTGATTTTCTACCAAAGGCACCACCCAACAAGGTAACATTGATGGTAACATTGGCGGCATCTAGTTTTAAAGCTCCGGCAACACTATCACGAATCCATTGTGGTGATTGTACCGGAGCCCACATTTCACATTTACCATCTTTTACTAAAGCGGTAGCATTGGGTACTTCCATAGGCGCATGCGACAGATGTTGCGTAACATAAACCGATTCCATCTTGCTCGCTGCGTTTTTGATCGCGTTGTCCACCGATCCGTTTGCCCTCCGTACATTCCCTTTCTTCTTAACTCTTTCTTTTAACTCGTTCAGATAAGTTTCGGAATCATACGATGCATTTACACCATAGTCCCACTCAACCTGCAAAGCTTTGCGCGCACTGATGGCAGCCCAGGTCGTGTCGGCTACTACAACAATACCCCTTGCGGCACATCAAAGCCAGCGGGAAAACCCGAAGCCGGCATTTCATAAATCTTAACTACACCTGGAATCTTCTTCGACTCCGCATCAGAAAAACTTTTCACTTTTCCACCGGCTGCCGGGCATCTTAAGATAACCGCGTGTTTCATACCGGGCTTTACGACATCCAATCCATAGACAGCCGTACCTTTAACAATGTCGGGCACATCATATAGATTCATGTGTTTGCCAATGTATTTCCAGTCCGATTTTTTCTTGAGCACAACAGTATTCTCTGCGGGAGGTGATAGCTTGGAGGCAGCTTCGGTGAGATCACCAAAACCAATTTTCTTTCCGCTGGAATGAACTACCTCGTGGTTGAGGGCTTTGCACTCGCTTACATCAACGCTCCAGGTAGAGGCGGCTGCTTGTTCCAACATCATCCGGGCCGTGGCTCCGGCCAAGCGCATAGGCTCAAAAAACATCCGCACAGAAAAAGAACCATCGGTATTCTGGTTGCCATAGATTTTTTCATCGCCTACAGCCTGCACTAATTTCACCCGCTTCCAATCAGCTTCCAACTCATCTGCAACAATCATGGGTAGGCCAGTACGAATACCTGTTCCCATTTCCTGCCTATGAGCCACAATTAAAATAGAACTATCGCTGTTGATTGTAAGATAGACATTGGGAGAAAACGGAACATTGGCTTTAGCAGGGGAACATGCATATTGTAAGCCAAGTACAATTCCTGTGGCAGTAATGCCGGTAGCTTTTAAAAATGTGCGTCTGTCTATTTTTTTGATAATAGAATCTTCAATGGCTGTGGTTTTCATAAGGCAAGTGGCTTTGGTATGTTCAAGATAAGCAAAGTTTTAAAAAAGAGCGAATGCTGAAAATTCATTAGCGATTTCATCCCGTTCTGGAAGTTAACAATTATTTAAAATTTACTACTGAAGGCCGCCACGTTATAGAATCTCCGCTTATGCCCTTGTCGTAATTAATCACTTCAAGTCGGGCAGGCGTTACTTTAATCAACAAATAATTCTCCTTGCGATCCGGATAAAAATTTTTCCATTCTTCTTTCCAGCGGATATCCTTTTCGGTTTGATCATTTATTAACTCAGCTGTTCCATAAATTGACACATACCCATTTTCATTCTTATCGAAATAATATAAGGTTACGCGGGGATCATTTTTGATTTGATCTACTTTTCTGCTTTTAGGATTTGTGCCCATCCAAACGGTAAAATCAGCTTCGGGCTCAAAAGCATCCATGGTTCTTACTTGCGGATGGCCTTCGTTATTCAATGTTATGAGAGCACATTTTCCAGAATTTCTAATGACTACGCGGGCTGCATTTAGAATGGCTGTATTATCATTAGAATTGGATGATGATTTTTCATTCGATTGGCATCCTCCAAGTAAAAAGGAAATCCAGAGACATGAAGCAATAAACAATCTCATGTTTTTATTGTAGATTAAAAAAATGTATTTCACACTTTAAAAGGAAAAGGACTATCATTTCTTTGCGAGAATTTCATAAGTTAAAATGAATAAAGCAATAATTCTATTGGCAATCTCGGTGGTTCTGTTCGCTGGCTGCAAAGAGGGTGAAGAAATTAACATTACAGGATTTTTACTTGAAAGCTCCATACTGCCAGAGGGGGACGCACCTAACACACAAACCATTATTATAAAGCCTAAAGGAAATTTGAACACAGAAATTTCTGTCGCTTATCAGGTGAGGGAAGGCTCGGCTCACTTTGACCAGGATATAAAATCACAGGCTGGCGACATTACTTTATCAGGTCAATCAGGCGCTCAGGTAGTAATTGAAATTATTGGTGATGAATTTCTAGAGATATCAGAGTCGTTTGATATCGTGATAACATACGAAGGGAAGGAATATCCTTTACAGATCAATATTGAAGATGATGATGAAATGGAAGAAGTTCTTGTTTCCAGCACCGGTTTCTATACATCAATCGATCATCCCTCTATGCAATTGGTTTGGAGCGATGAATTTTCCGGAACGCAACTTAACACTAGTAATTGGGGCTTTGATCTCGGCAATGGTTGCAACGGAGGTGTTTGTGGTTGGGGTAATAATGAGTTAGAAACCTACACCAATAATCCGGCTAACATTCGAGTAGAAAACGGCACTGTAAAGATTACCGCATTGAGTAGCGGTGGTAACTTTACTTCATCGCGAATAAAAACACAGGATAAAGTAAACATTAAGTACGGACGAATAGACGTGCGTGCAAAGTTGCCCAAAGGGCAAGGGATTTGGCCAGCTATTTGGATGCTGGGTGAAAGTATAACTTCAGCAGGTTGGCCCGCCTGTGGCGAGATCGATATTATGGAATTGGTAGGCCATCAACCTCAAACCACACATGGCACTGTTCATTATGATAAGGATGGCTACAAAAGTGCAACAGGTAGTTCGAGTTTACTCACGGGAGATTTTTCTGATCAGTTTCATGTGTTCACGTTAATATGGGAGCGAGATAACATGGCCTGGTATGTCGATAACCAAAGCTTTAAAACCTTTAAGCCGGATGTGGCAGCCTTCAACAAATCCTTCTTTTTTATTTTGAATGTTGCTGTAGGGGGCAATTGGCCGGGCTCACCGGATGGAACAACTACTTTCCCTCAGGAAATGGCAGTTGACTACGTGCGGGTATTTCAATAGCCCATTGTCAATCGAACAAATGAATTACATTTTAGCTTTAGGAAACAATATGTTGTTTTCTAAATGGATGTGCTGCATCAGATCTTCATCAAATTCCTTCAGCATTTTATACGTGTACTGAAAAGTAGGACACGCACTGGCAGGAGATGTGTATTGGCTGGTAAGACTGCGCAAGGATTTTATCAGATCACCGGCACTATCATGTTCGTGTTCCATAACCGAAATTGGAAATTGAATGGAAGCGGCTACACTCTTAGGTGTACTTGATTCAAGAAGTCTGCGGATAGCAGGAAAGAGAATCTCTTCTTCTTTGGGAAGGTGATTGAGCAACTCCTCGGCCAAAGCGTTGAAGGTGTCGCGTATGGTTAATACATACGGACTATCCTGACCATGCACATCAGAAATTTTATTTAGTAATTCCATAATCTGCGGAATGGACTCGCGCACATAGGTATGATGATGTTGCGTAATGTAATCGATAAGCAAGGTTGCATCCCAGGTTTCAAAACGCATTTTGCTCTCAGGGCCTTGATTGAATTTGGTTTCCATAATTTCCTGCCAGATTTTATGTGGATTTAATCCGGCATCTGCGCAAGCTTGCATAAAAGGTGTTTTACCATGGCAGCAATAGTCCAGGTAGTACGTATTAAAAATGCCAATAGCCTGTGGAAATTGAAGTGCAAGATCAGCAACTGTGCAGGTAGAAAAATCGAAGGTACTATCTGTTGTTGTCATAGTGAGATTGATATAATATAAACCCAAAACTAAAGGCGATGAGCATGATAGATTATGACTACAATCATAACTTCCCTAAAAGGAATTTTGCTAAAAAAAAGTCGGCAACGATGGAATTCCATGATTGCCGACTTTAATAAACAGTCCTCTCACAAGAGACCGTGTTTTGTTATTGTGCTATCTGAACAATTTTAGCCAGCGGTATACCATTCGCAACTCCGGTTATCTCGCCTTCTGAGCTGTCATCCATTTTTACTGTGAGCAATGTATTGTTCATCGGAATCTGTAGTTGATAATTCGTCTTTCCGGTTTCGGTATTTACATCCTTATTAAGAATGGATTTGTAGCCTTGTACCTTTATTACTTTTTGATTTTCATCCGTCATCATGCCACCGATCATAGGCATATTCAAAATCATGTTCAATGAATTGATAAGTGGGGAGTTGTTAATAATCTCAATCGATCCTTGTTTTGGAACGCTACCATAATGGCGGTTTACATACAAGCCTACATAACTTCCCGTGCCGCTTACATTATCTTCTTTATCTACCACAGGCAATGTGCCCAATTTGGCGGGTAACAGCTTTAAAATTTCTTTACCAATGGCCATATCCAAATCACGGAGCATCTGTTCCATAGCGAATCGCGAATCCTGTAAAGCACCCGATGAATAGGTGGAGCGGGCGGATGCAATATTTTTATCAAAATCCTGAGCGAAAGTGGCAATTCCTGCCAGTACGCCTATTACGAGTAAACTAATTTTTTTCATATGATTATTTTCTATTGCTCTCCTAGTTCTTTTTTGATACCATCTAAATTAAAGGTTTCCGCTGCCTTCATCATGTCAGGTTCAGTGGCAAAGTTCCTGCCCTCAAAAACGATAATGGAGGATTGACCGATAGGAACACTTAGTTTATAACCGCTACCATCGCTATATTCTATAATTGCGCGGTATCATTTTAGTTTGGTTTGTTTCCAGTTTTGTTCTCCATTGGTTTGTTGGGCATACCCACACTAAGCCAGATAGGCATTATCACCTGCCATCCAAACAGAATTCTTTGCAATGGTGGTGGTACACTGTTTATCCTTTCCATCACTGTATTCCCGTTTAATGGTGAGCCCAGCCCAACACCAACCGGTACTAGTTACCTGATCTTCATCTGCGTCTTTGGCAAGCCCGCTTACTGATTCTGGAAGTGACTTTAAAATTTTATTTCCTATTTCCATCTCCACACCAAGCATAGCTTGTTGTACGGAATAGCGCGCTTCCCCATAACTGTTTTTCTTATACGCCATTTCGGCATCGGCAAGATTTTGGTTGACATCCGGTGGAGTTGAAATCAAACCTGCGCCACCTTGGTTGGATGGATCGTTTCCGCCCATTCCATTTTGCCCACCTGCGCCATTAACACCACCCTGACCTTGACCCGATTGATTTCCGGATTGATCTTTTTTCTTACCACCAAAAAGCTTATCAATTTCTTCGCCTGCTTTTTGTTCGGTTTTGTTTTCAACTTTTTGTTTGAGCCGGTTCAACACCTGAGCCTCCGTACCAATGGAAGCAAGACAGAGACCTGTTCTAAAGGTTAAATAATAGCGTAACTTCATAACGGTTAATTTGTAATTGTAAAGGTACAAAATTCAAAACCATTAATACGCAAAGAATAGGCCAAAGGATTTAACCTTCAACAAAATACTGTTAAAAACCATACTATTCTTTACCTTGAAGCAAGATCGTACTGTTACTAAATAATTTTTCTAACTATGAATTCACTTTTTAATCTATCCGGTAAAGTAGCGGTTGTAACCGGTGCCAGTAAAGGAATCGGTGAAGCGATTGCAAAAATTTATGGGGCTGCCGGAGCGAATGTTGTTGTTTCCAGTCGTAAAAAAGAATCAGTAGATGAAGTCGCTAATTCAATTATTCAAAATGGAGGAAAGGCAATTGCTGTTGCTTGCCATATGGGCAACATGCAGGATGTTGATCGATTGGTTAAGGAAACGGTTTCCGCGTATGGAGGCATTGATATCTTAGTAAACAATGCGGCTACCAATCCCACCTTCGGCCCTGTGGTTGATACCGATGAAGCCGCTTTTGATAAAATCATGAATGTGAATGTGAAAGGCCCGTTTGAACTTTCGAAAAAAGTTTATGGGTTGATGAAGGAAAAAAAATCCGGATCGATAATTAATATTAGTTCAGTAGGTGGCCTGCGTCCCGAGCAAGGACTTGGAATTTACAGTATGAGTAAAGCGGCATTAATTTCACTCACAAAAGTAATGGCCAAAGAATGGGGGGGTGATAATATTCGTGCGAATGTTATTTGCCCCGGACTTATTAAGACAAAATTTAGTGAAGCGCTATGGAACAATGAAAAGATCATGCATACCATGATGAAGATGTTGCCGATAAAACGCGTGGGCACGCCCGAAGAAATTGCTGCCTTGGCCTTATATCTTGCTGCCGATGAATCGGCATATTGTACAGGTAGTGTGTTTACTGCCGATGGCGGATTTACGATTTAATATGACCACACTATTTCATACCGACAAAGTCAACACGCTTCTTCCTAAATACAAATCGTTTTTAGAAACAGAAGTTTATCCAGTTGAACTGGGAATGATCACAAACTTTCAGCAAGCGCTTCCTCAACTGCAAAAGCTTCGCGCGAAAGCGAAGGAACAAAAACTCTGGGCTCCGCATTTATCTGAAAAGGATGGCGGCCTTGGACTTTCTCTTGTTGAGTTTGCGCATATCAGTGAATTGCTTGGGACTTCTCCTTTAGGCCATTACATATTTAATTGTAATGCACCTGATATCGGCAATATGGAACTGATGCATCAGTTCGCTTCCGCAGAATTGAAAGCAAACTATCTGAAGCCTTTAATGAATGGCGAGATTCGATCTTGCTTTGCTATGACCGAGCCCGAGTTTGCAGGATCGAATCCGATAAACATGGCGACAATAGCGGTTCGTGAAAATGATCAGTATATCATCAACGGGCATAAATGGTTTACAACAGCAGCCGATGGAGCTGCCTTTACTATAGTGATGGCGCTTACCGATCCACAAAATGAAAATCCCCACTTACGAGCAAGTATGATTTTAGTGCCACTCGATAATCCAGGCTATAGATTGATTCGTAACATTCCTATCATGGGCGATGTAGGCGGAGACTACTTGAGTCACGGTGAAGTAACGTTTACGAATTGCAAAGTGCCGGTTACCAATCTTATTGGCGAAGCGGGAAAAGGTTTTGCTTTGGCGCAGGCGCGATTGGGTCCAGGCCGCATTCATCACTGCATGCGTTGGATTGGAATTTGTGAACGGGCTTTTGATTTGATGTGCAAACGGGCGGTTACTCGTAAAGTAAGCAGCGAAAAGTTTTTAGCCGATCAGCAAATGATACAATTCTGGATTGCTGAAAGTCGCGCAGAAATAAATGCCGCCCGACTGATGGTTTTGAATGCTGCACAGACCATTGAAAAAGAAGGCGCAAAAGCTGCCAAAGATGAAATTGCTGCGATCAAATTTTTTGTAGCGGATATTCTGATTAAAGTGATCGATCGGGCTATACAAGTTCATGGTGGTTTGGGAGTTACGGATTATACCTTGCTTTCCTTCTGGTATCGGCATGAGAGGGCGGCCCGTATTTATGATGGCCCGGATGAAGTGCATAAATCTGCACTCGCAAAGTCTATTCTTAAAAAATACGCAGCTAATTTATGATTGATCAACCTGCTTCTATTCGCCCTGGCGAAGAACTTGATCAGGTTAAACTGCAAACCTATTTGCGCGGAGTACTTCCGGGATTTGAAAAGGAAATTTCTATTCAACAATTTCCGAGCGGGTATTCTAACCTCACGTATTTCATTCTGGCTGGTGATCAGCAATATGTTTTGCGCAGGCCACCCATTGGTGCTAATATAAAATCAGCTCATGATATGGAGCGCGAATATCAAGTTCTGATAAAACTCAAAGCAGCAGGCTACGCAAAAGTACCCGAAGCAGTTCATCTCTGCGAAGATTTAGCGGTGATGGGCTGCAAATTTTATTTGATGAAACGCGTGGCCGGAGTGATTCTAAGAAACCGTTTACCAAAAGATGTTTCAATCTCTGAAGATACTTTTCGTTCGCTTTCCAAAGCAACGATTGATCAATTAGTTTATCTACATAAATTAGATCTTAACACTACCGGCCTTGATACTTTAGGCAAACCGGATGGTTATGTTGCCAGACAAGTGGAAGGCTGGGCAAAACGCTACACAAATTCTCAAACGGATGACATCGCGTCTATGAATGAAGTGGCTGAGTGGATGCAACAAAATCAACCAACCAACTCGCGCGCGGCTTTTATTCACAATGATTTTAAATATGATAATCTGGTATTAAATCCTGATAATCTAACCGAGATTAAAGCGGTGTTGGATTGGGAGATGGCAACCGTGGGCGATCCGTTGATGGATTTAGGAACAACGTTAGCATATTGGGCGGAGGCGACAGATTCAGATTCTTTAAAGCCCTTTAACCTTACGTGGATGCCTGGAAATTTCACAAGGAATGAAGTAGTCGATTACTATCAGCAAAAAACGGAGATACAAATTAATGACATCGTTTTCTATTACGCGTTCGGTGCATTTAAAGTAGGGGTCATCTGTCAGCAAATTTATCAGCGGTATAAACTGGGAGTAACAAAAGATCCGCGCTTTGCTATGTTGATTCATATAATCAAGGCGTGTGGCGAAAATGCGCGTAACGCGATTGAGAGAAATAAAATTTAACCATGGTCTGTGTCCACACAGACCATACTGATATGAGATAAATGATTTCGTATTTCGGCCTGTGAGGACACAGACCGAGGAATAGGGACGATTGAGAGAAATGAAATTTAAAGTCTGTGACCCTCTGTGTTTCTCTGTGGTGAAGAAATTTAACCAAAGAGGACACAGACCGAGGAGTTAAGAAGAGAAAATTTAGATCATGAACATAAAAAACATCACCATCATCGGTACCGGAAACTTAGGAAGTCGCATTGGATTGCAGGCTGCAATCTCTAGTTACAACGTCATCTTTTATGACATCTCTGATTCCGCGCTAAGCAAAGCGAAAGCATCCCTTGAGAAACTTTGTAATCAACTCATTAAATCAAACTTACTTCTTGAAGCTAAAAAAGAGGAAGCACTTGCCCGCATCGAATACGCTGCCGATCTAAAAAAAGCCTTAACCGATTGCGACTTCATCAGCGAAAGTGTAACCGAAGATTTAGCCATCAAAGAAAAAGTTTGGAAGCAAATCCGTGATCTTGCTCCCACAAAAACAATTTTCACTACCAATACTTCGTACTTACTTCCCTCACAGCTTGCCAGCATTTCCGGCCGACCTGAAAAATTTTGTGCGTTTCATTTTCACGATGTGTTTTATGCGCGGGTAGTGGATATCATGCCGCATTCTGGTACGGATCTAAGCTTAATTCCATTGCTTGAAGAATTGGGTAGAAAACTCAATCAGGTTCCGGTTATTGTGAAGAAAGAATCGCCTGGCTACATTTTCAATTTTATGTTGATGGCGTTGATTGGTGCCGCGGGAAGATTAAAAACAAAGGACATTGCCAGTATTGAGGATATTGATCGTTCGTGGATGGTAAACTTTCATATGCCCATGGGGCCGTTCGGGATTCTTGATAGTATAGGTTTGGATACAGCCTGGCATGTGGTAAAAGAGCGAGATGACACTGCTTCGCAAGCCTTTGGCTCTTTATTAAAAGAATATATAGATCAAGGCAAACTTGGTGAAAAATCGGGTTCGGGTTTTTATACTTATCCCAAGCCAGCTTATCGCGATGCGGATTTTTTAAAGAAGGCCAGATAACTTCCTTTTAAATTTCCTTTTTAGCCATAGGTCAATATCGTTGTGGTCTATGATACTTGTTTGACAGCAGCCTATGAATTATCTTTTACCTAAAGTTTTGATATGCTACGCTCCTTGTTAACAACTACCATCAGGCATTTTACCCGTCATCAGGTATTTACATCGCTAAGTTTAGGGGGCTTGATCATTGGCATTTCAGCATTTATGCTAATCTTCATTTGGGTGCTGGATGAGCTAACTCAAGACAGGTATCATCCCGACAATGAAAAAGTATTTATGTTGCTGCGAGATGTTCAATTATTAGATGGGGAACACTTTATTGGAGAGAGTAGCCCTGGCCCTCTGGTAGATTACATTAGAAATGCGATACCCGAAGTTGAAACTGTTTGCCAAACAGGTTTTGGAGAACGACTACTGCTATCAACTGATAAGAAAATTTCTTACGCGGATGGCACCTTTGCAGAAGCATCTTTTTTCGAGGTGTTTAATCTTACCACACTAGAGGGAAATCCCAGGAATCTTTTTCCTGATAATCAATCTGTATTACTATCCGTCAAATTAGCTAAGATTCTTTTTGAAGACGGATCAGCATTGGGCAGCACGGTTATGATAAATAATCAGTTTGAGGCTAAGGTATCAGGCATTTACCAATTACCAGAAAATTTTAGCTTTTCTGATACCGAGTTCATTTTACCCTTTGCTCTCCATGAGCAACAGGAGATTTCAACCTGGGATGATAGCAATAGAAATGTATATGTGAAACTTCACGATGCCAATACTAGTAAAGCGGTTGAGGAGAAACTAACTACGGAGATTCATCGGGCTTGGGAAAGTAAAGGAACGCGGATGTTTTTGTTTTCCCTTACCGATTGGCAAGTGTATTGGAGTTCGGTGGTTCTCTTACAACCGACAAGTAGGATGGTTTATATAATAGCATTTGGCATAGCTGGAATTTTTATTCTTGTAATGGCCTGCATAAATTTTATAAATCTCTCAACAGCCCGCGCGGCCATTCGCGCTCGAGAAATTGGTGTGCGGAAAATGTCTGGTGCCACACGGCCAATTTTGATTCGCCAATTTATGATCGAGAGTTTTTTTATTACAATCTCCGCTGGTTTGTTTTCGATCTTGGTTATTCTTCTTTTGCTCCCTGCCTTTAATGCGTTGGCAGGAAAAGATCTTACCTTGAATTTACTTGACCCGAGGATTGCTTTCGGATTTTTATCAATTATTATTTTAACTGGCGTATTGGCCGGTGCTTACCCAGCATTTTTGCTTTCTTCTTTAAAGCCCGCATCCATTTTAAAAGGTAATTTATATTCAATATTATCGGGATCCCAATTGCGGAGGTTTTTGGTAATTTTTCAATTTAGTCTATCCGTGATTTTAATTTTTAGTGCAATAGTAATCCATCAGCAAGTTGATTTTTTACGTTCGAAAGATTTAGGATTTGATAAAGAGAACGTTTTATATGTTGAGACAGGGCAGCATATCGAATTGCCATTTGAAACTTTCAAAAATGAAGCTCTTCGCAATTCAGATATTGAGTCTGTAGCCCAGGCGGCTGCAACCCCTATGGAGATTAATGGGAAAGGCCAAATTAATTGGAAACTTGGTGGAGTAACTCAAACCATGAATATTAACAATAACCCGATTGATTACGATTACTTAGAAACGCTGGGCTTTGAACTTTTGCTGGGAAGAAATTTTTCACCAGAAAGAATCTCAGATTCGACAGCGGTAATTATTACTGAAACAGCAGCAAATCTGATGGGCTTTGAAAACCCAATTGGACAAAGAGTTGAGTTGGATGTTAATTCAGAGTTTGAAATAATAGGGGTGGTAAAAGATTTTCATAATGCTGATATTCATGATGCGGTGGCCCCAGTCTTTTTTTATTTAGGAAGTGAGGCAACGTGGGGTCATTGGAAGCCAGTGTTTATACGCTATAAACCGGGCACCCAGTTGAAGGTAATTGATTATCTCACCAGCATAGGCAAAAAACTATCACCTAATCGTCCACTCGAGTTTAGATTTGTTGATCAGGATTTTGAATACCAGTTTCGTAGAGATCTAAGAATAGGATATTTATCTATTTGTTTTACTACAATCGCTATAATCATTGCTTGCCTTGGTTTGTTTGGTTTAACCTTGTTCAATACTCAAAGACGAACTAAGGAAATTGGCGTTCGAAAAGTTCTGGGCGCTTCTATTCCACAAGTTGTTATAATGCTCTGTAAAGATTTTTCAAAACCTATAATAATCGCCATAGTATTAGCACTCCCTATTTCATACTATTTAATGGATGCATATTTGAATTCCTACAGATACCATACTCAAATGACTACCTTTTACTTTGTATTAACTGGGTTTCTTTTACTAACGATTGCATTGCTAACCGTAGCGTTCCAGTCGATTGATGCAGCAAGAAAAAATCCTGTAGAGGCTCTCAAGACTGATTAGGTGATTTGATAAGATGGGTTTTCAGGTGTTCTGTACCTTCAAGGTGTAGGACACCTCTTAATCCTCAGATGCCTGTTAAGTCAACCCAAAGCAATCACTTCACTTTTTCTCATTATCTTTCATCCATGAAAAAATTGTTTCTTCTCCCCCTTTTGTTTGTTGCAATTGTAACTGTTGCACAACGCGCAATCACACCTTCTGATATCTATAGAATTAAATCCATCAGCGACCCACAGGTTTCTACTGATGGGAAATGGGTTGCCTATGTTTTGTCGACCCCCGATTCCGTAAAAGATAAATCGGATGCTGACATTTGGATGATTAGCTGGGATGGAAAAGAATCTGTTAAACTTACTGCGAGCAAGGAAAGTGAAAGCAAACCTCGCTGGACACCCGATGGAAAGCATTTAACCTTTCTCTCATCGCGGTATGAAACCAAGAAATCACAAATCTGGCGTATGGATCGCAGAGGGGGTGAAGCTGAAAAACTAACAGATTTAAAATATAGCATCAGCGATTATGTATGGAGTCCGGATTCAAAAAAAATTGCATTGATTATAAAAGATCAGGAATCGAAAGAGGAGGAAGAGAAAAAGGACAAAAAAGCCAAGCCGATTATGATTGATCGGTATCATTTTAAAGCAGATGGTGATGGCTACCTCGAGCGCAAACGCAATCACCTCTATGTGTTTGATGTGGAAACAAAAAAACTGGATACGTTGACTAACGGAGATTTTGATTCAAACGACCCAATCTGGAGTCCTGATAGTAAAAAGATTTTGTTTGTGAGCAATCGCACACAAGATCCGGATCGAAATGGCAACAGCGATTTGTGGGTAATGGATGCAAAGAAAGGATCTTCGTTAAAACAATTAACTACCTGGGGCGATACAGACAACAACCCCGCCTGGAGTCCTGATGGAAAATGGATTGCGTACCTGAAATCGCAAACTGAGGTGTATGACATTTATGATCAATCACAAATTGCAATCATTCCTGCCGAAGGAGGAGCGCCAAAAATTCTCAACGCCACATTAGACCGTGATGCTTCCGCGCCTACTTGGTCGGCCGATAGTAAATCGGTGTGGGTTACTGTTGAAGATGATCGAAGAAGCCATGTTACTGCATTCGATCTTGATGGAAATAAAAAAGTGATTACAAAAGGCGATCGGGTTTTTCATTCACTTCAACGTGGTGCAGGTGAAACGTGGGTCTCTATCAACAGCGATCCGATGACACCCAATGAAATTTATGTGATTGAAAATGAAACCCCACGCAGACTTACTCACATTCATGATGAGTTTTTAAAATCATTGAAGTTAGCAACGGTAGAAGCGTTTGATTCCAAAAGTAAGGATGGTACGACAGTTGGTAACTTTTTATTCTGGCCAGCAGGCAAACCAAAAGATCAGAAGCTTCCACTTATCATGTGGATACATGGCGGCCCCACCTCACAAGACGATTTTAGTTTTGACTTGATCCCACAACTTTTAGCCGCACAAGGTTATGCTGTAGCTACAGTTAACTATCGCGGTAGTAACGGCCGCGGACTTGCCTTTAGTAAAGCAATCTCAGGTGATTGGGGAAATAAAGAAGTGGTTGATATTATAGGAGCTACCGATCACCTGATTAAAATCGGTAAAGCGGATCCTGATAAATTAGGTATCGGAGGCTGGAGTTATGGCGGCATTCTTACTGATTATGTTACTGCTACCGATCCACGCTTTAAAGCAGCCGCCAGTGGCGCAGGTAGTGCCATGCAATTATCTATGTATGGAACCGATCAATACACGATTCAATATGAAACAGAATTAGGGGTGCCGTGGAAAAACATGGATAAGTGGATGAAAGTATCCTATCCATTTTTGAATGTGGAAAAAATTAAAGCACCTACGCTTTACATGGTTGGCGAAGAAGATTTTAATGTACCTGCTGCCGGTAGCGAACAAATGTATCAGGCACTTAAAACATTAGGTGTGCCTACGCAGTTTATTGTTTACCCCGAGCAGAACCATGGCCTGGCTGTGCCAAGTTATCAGAAAGACAGATACACGCGTTACCTCAATTGGTTTAATAAATACCTTAAGGCGGATACGATGAATGAGAAGTTACCAGTGAAGAAATAATTTTTTATTTGGAAATGGTTCACGCAGAGGCGCGAAGGAATGCGCAAAGTACGCGAAGAATTTTTGTGACCTTCGCGTAGATTAACTTTGCGTTCTCTGCGTGAAATGTATTCGGCTCGATTCACGCAAAGCCGCGAAGGAATTCGCAAAGCCCGATGAGAATTTTAGTTTCATCAGCAGATATTTAGCTTAGCGCTCTTAGTGTGGATTATATTTGCGCTCTCTACATGAGATGTATTTGGGTAACAAAAATTGAACTCATAGAAGACTTATTGGAAAATGAAATTTCTTATAAAATAATTGGCAGCTCCATTGATTTGCATAAATCACTAGGCCCCGGACTTCTTGAATCCGCCTACGAGGCAGCTTTGGAATATGATTTGAAACAAATTGGTTTGAGCGTAAGAACTCAGGTGGCAATGCCATTTGTTTACAAAGATGTCAAACAAGATGTTGGCTATAGAATTGATTTAATAGTGAATGAAAAAGTAATCGTAGAGATAAAGTCAATTGAAAATTTGGCCCCTGTTCATTTTGCTCAAACATTAACCTACCTAAAACTCTCTCAATTGAAATTAGCGTTGCTCATCAACTTCAACACAAAAGTTCTGAAAGAGGGCATTCACCGAATTGTTAATGGGCTGTAGATGTTTCACGCAAAGTGCGCAGAGGAATGCGCAAAGTTCGCTAAGAGGCTTTGTGTCCTCTGCGAGTATAATCTTAGCGCTCTCTGCGTGAATGTATTTAGTTTTTGATTCACGCAAAGGACACAAAGGAATACGGCAAAGCACGCTAAGAATTTTGTACTCTTCGCATGGTTTACCTTTGCGATCTCTGCGTGAAATGAATTGGCTAGTCTAGCGTGAAAGATTTCCTATCTTTATTAAGCAAATTTAAACTTGATGAAAAAACCCCTCTACATTCTCCTCCTTTTCACTCTCGTCATTGGTTGTAAAAATGAAAAACCCCTTGGCTGGATTGATGAAGCCCGGATTTTAAATCGGGATGCAAAAGATTGGTTAACCTTAGGGGGTGATCATTTGATGCAACATTACTCGCCACTCAATCTTATCAATATAGAAAATGTAAATGACCTTGGCTTTGCCTGGGAGTATGATGCCAGCACCTATATCGGTAATGTACCGCGCGGATTAGAAGCAACACCCATTGTCGTAGATGGAATTATGTACACCTCAGGTGCATGGGGGGCGGTATATGCATTAGACGGAAAAACAGGTAAAGAGCTTTGGACATACAAACCAAAAGTGGATGCCTCGTATGCACGTAGAGCATGCTGCGATGCCGTGAATCGTGGGTTAGCGGTGTGGGAAGGAAAAGTTTATGTAGGCACGCTCGATGGATACCTGGCTTGTCTTGATGCCAAGGATGGTAACGTTTTATGGAACAAAGACACATTCACGGATAGAACAAAAGGGTATACGATTACAAGTCCGCCACAAGTGGCCGGCAAGATTGTGATGATTGGAAACTCCGGTGGTGAGTATGGCGTGCGTGGTTATGTTACTGCGTATGATCTGATAACGGGTGAAGAAAAATGGCGCTTCTGGATTGTGCCGGGCGATCCTAAGAACGGATATGAAACTCCTGAAATGGAGATGGCTGCTAAAACGTGGGATCCAAATTCTGCTTGGGAAACCGGAGTGGGTGGCACGGCCTGGGGCGAATCGGCTTACGATCCTGAATTCAATTTGCTTTATATAGGCACTGGCAATTCAACTCCGTATCCCATTTGGTATCGAAGTCCATCAGGTGGCGATAATTTATTTCTGTCCTCTATCATAGCCATCAATCCCGACAACGGAAGAATGGTGTGGCACTACCAAACGACTCCTTCTGAGATTTGGGACTACACCGCTACACAAAATATTGTATTAGCCGATCTCAAGATTGACAACAAAGAGCGCAAAGTCCTTATGATGGCACCTAAGAATGGATTTTATTATGTGTTAGATCGTGCAACAGGCGAACTGATCTCAGCAGAAAAATATACGCGTGTTAATTGGGCCAGTCATGTTGATTTAAAAACCGGAAGACCAGTGTTAACCGAACAAGGGGGTTGGTATAAAGACAAACCGAAATTAGTAATTCCTTATTTGGGTGGCGGTCACGTGTGGCAGCCCATGTCATTCAATCCAACAACGGGTTTGGTTTACATTCCAGAGCGCTCAACCCCGCAAGTATTCAAGGCGTTTGTGCCGTACAAGTATAGAGATGATGTGGATAACACGGCCATTGATTATGGCGAGATGTATAAGTTCAGCAAGAATGTTCCCGAGCAAATTAAATCTGCTGAGGACACCTTACGAACAGAAAGTTTATTGGCTTGGAATCCGGTAACACAAACAGTAGCGTGGAAATTTCCGGATGGTGGTCCGGATGGTGGCACCATGTCCACACCCGATTTAGTTTTTCAAGGCACGCGTACAGGATACTTAAATGTGCATGATGCACGAACTGGGAAGAAACTTAAAGAGATTTTTACGGGCAATGGAATTATGGCGGCACCTACAACGTATAGCATTGATGGTGAGCAATACGTAGCGGTGATGGCTGGCTATGGCGGTGCCGAAACCTATGGCTATCTGCCCGATGGCGTAATTTTTAAATATAAAAACATGGGCCGCGTCCTTGCATTCAAATTAGGAGGCAGTGAAACCCCACTTCCACCAGAGCAAGTTGTGATAAAAACGCCTGCTCCCCCCGATACAAAAATCAAAGAAGAGTTAATTTCTAAAGGAGCTTCCGTCTATGCAGCCTACTGCGAGACCTGTCATGGTGGGTTTGGCGACAAACATTTTTCGCAACATCCCGATTTATCAAAATTGGTTTTGGCCAAGCACCAGGTGTTTAATGATATTGTTCTGAAAGGATTATTATCCGAAAACGGAATGGCCAACTTCAGTAACTCTTTAAGCGAGGAAGATGTGGAAGCGATTCATCATTTTCTGCTGAAGCAGCAAACCGAGTTGTATAAGAAACAGGAATCGCAGTCGGTAAACTAATTCTTTCGTTAATCAACCATGTCTGGGTCTTCACAGACCACAACTATATCCAGTCATATTTTTTATCTATTGATAGTACACTCGGATTGAATCACCACTTCTCCAATCCCAACAATTTTTTCCCCAGCTCTGTGAGCTCAGCCGTTTTATATTTTGTTTGTTCCCACTTGCGTGGATCGCCCGGAAAAGCATAGCCCTCGGGCGCAATGCGGTGTTGCCACGAGTTGATTCGCCATTGCCGCAGCGTTTCATTGTCTTCTTCCGCTGGCATCATGGAAATATATTGAGCTATCCGAACTTTGTCTTTCGAATTATTCGGGCGAATGCCATGAGGCTCCAGGCTATTAAAAATCAAAAGATCTCCAGCTTCTAATTTCACTTTTACTTTTTCAAAACTGCTTACATCGGGCTTAAAGTAATCGCGATCGGCCGGCTGTGTTAACTTCCAGGTATCATAATTTCTATACAACTCCGGGATGCATTGAAAGCCGCCCATGTTTTCATCCATTTGATCCGCTAAGGCAATTACGCCTTGTACATTTTGCGGCTTGGTTTCCGGATCATAATCCCAATGAATAAAACCCTTATACTCAAACCCTGGCCGTATGGGCATATTAAGATTAGCGCGATCAATCGTGCACCACAATTTTTCAGTTCCCCAGATATCAACGAACGCATCGTACACGCGCTGAACAGATCGGTTGTCCCAAAGAAATTGGTGATTATAAATTTCTACCATTCCGGTGTTCACGAGCTCTTTCATTTCCATGGTAGCGCGGGGTGGGGTATACCACGTTGATGAATCATTCGGATCTTTTCTTCAAACTCCCACAGTAAGTTTACTAATCGCTCGCAATTTTCTTTCGGCACAGCATTCTTAATAACAATATAGCCTTGTTCTATCCAGAATTTCCAATCCGCTTCAGAAAGTACCCGCAGCGGTTTGCCATTCGAGCGATCATTCAGTTTAAGCGTGCTGGACTTGGCTACCGATGGATTACCGGGAATTTCTTTATGTGCAGGGGCCATCGTGGGATTCATGGTCATGGTTGCAGGTTTCTTTTCCATAGTAAATCAATTTAGTATTTCAAGATAACCAACCATCACTACATTAAGAAGTGTCATGGCGCAATTTAGAGCACCTGAACGGATAACGATGTTCCAATACCATCGATTATCTTTGTTTTAAATATTATTTATGGAGTTTACCTTAACCACCCCGGCTTTACTTTTTCCTACCGTTTCATTAATTCTATTGGCCTATACCAACCGGTTTTTGGCCATTGCTGCGTTAATTCGAAAATTAGCAGGGGATTACAATACAAAGGCCGATAAACGAACTGTAGATCAAATTCGGAATCTGCGCATTCGTCTTCGACTTATTCGGGACATGCAAATGCTTAGCATCTTTTCACTTTTTCTGAGTGTACTATGCATGTTCTTTTTATTTAATGGCGATATACTGATAGCCAAGTATGCATTTGGTGCTTCCCTCATCTCGTTACTCATTTCATTGGGGATGTCCTTACGGGAAATCCAAATTTCCACACGTGCACTTTCTATTCAATTAAAAGATTTGGGTGATGATGTAAGGCTGTGGGATCCTATTAAAGATTTAGTGAAGAAGAAGCATGACTAGCACTAAAGGATTTAACAGTAGACAAACTCTCCATGTGGAGTTTTTAAAGTGACTTGTTTTGTTTTGGCCTTTTCAACCCGGCCAATAATTTTTGCCTCAATGCCAAAAGAAGTTGAAAGATCAATTACTTCCTGTGCGAACTCCTTAGGCAAATAAACTTCCATGCGATGTCCCATGTTAAAAACTTTGTACATCTCTTTCAAATCAGTGCCTGATGCACCATGAATAAATTTGAAGAGTAGTGGAATTTCAAAAAGATTGTCTTTGATAACGTGAAGATTATCAATAAAGTGAAGGACTTTTGTTTGTGCTCCGCCACTGCAATGCACCAAACCGTGAATTTCCTTTCGTAATTTTTTCAAAACTTCTATCATCACCGGTGCATAGGTGCGGGTGGGTGATAGAACCAATTTTCCCATATTCAAAGGGGCGCCCGGAACTTCATCCGTAACTTTATATTTTCCAGAATAAACTAAATCATCCGGCACAGCCTTGTCAAAACTTTCAGGATATTTAATGGCATACTCATGCGCAAAAACATCGTGGCGCGCAGAAGTTAGCCCGTTGCTGCCCATGCCGCCATTGTATTCATGCTCGTACGTTGCTTTACCACTGGAGGCTAAACCAACAATAACATCTCCTGATTGAATATTGGCGTTATCAATAACCTCGTTGCGTTTTATGCGTGCGGTAACTGTACTATCTACAATAATGGTTCTCACCAAATCGCCCACGTCAGCCGTTTCGCCACCGGTGCTATGGATTTCCATTCCGTATTTGCGAAGCATTTCTAACACTTCTTCCGTTCCGTTAATGATCGTAGAAATAACTTCGCCTGGAATAAGATTTTTATTTCGCCCGATTGTGGAAGAGAGTAAAATCGGTCCTGTGGCGCCCACACACAGAAGATCATCAATATTCATAATGATAGCGTCCTGGGCAATGCCTTTCCATACCGAAAAATCTCCCGTTTCTTTCCAGTAGATATAGGCGAGCGATGATTTCGTGCCCGCCCCGTCTGCGTGCATGATCATGCAATATTGGCTATCACCAGCAAGTGTATCGGGTACTATTTTGCAAAAGGCTTTTGGAAATAATCCCTTATCGAGATTTTTTATGGCTTGGTGAACATCTTCCTTACTGGCGGATACCCCGCGTTGGTTATATCGATCAGAACTCAATGTAATAGCAGTTTATTACCACAAAGGTGCGAAGAATGAATGGATTCTTGATATTCGTATTATAGATTCTAATCACATGAATCCAGAGGCAAGTATCAAGCATCCAGCACCCAGCCATGCAACCCTCTTTTAATTATTACGTCTTATAACCAAACCTCTCACTATGATAAAGAATTACCTCCTTATTGCTGTCCGCAACCTTACAAAGAATTTTGGTTATACGGCCATTAATATTTTTGGGTTGGCTATCGGGCTGGCTTGTTGCCTTTTAGTGACGTTGTATATACGTTTCGAACTTAGTTACGAAAATTTCCACGAGAAGAAGGCATCCATTTATCGGTACATTCCAAGGGGCGAGCGCGATGGAAAAGTATCCATGCAAACTATGTTGCCGGCCGGCTTTGGGCCACTCATTAACGATAGTTTTAGGGAGGTAGAAAAATTTACGCGATTCTCTGATGTAGACGAGCGCGCACTCTTGCGCAAAGGCGATGTTTTTTTAGATGCCAAAACACTTTCGATTGCGGATAAGGACTTTTTTGAGATTTTTAGTTTTCCGCTCCTGCAAGGGGATGCCGCCCAGGTATTTGCAAGACCCAATACTATCGCCATCGCCCAGTCGGTAGCTGATAAATATTTTCCAAATAAGGATGCTATTGGTCAGGTAATCCGATACAACAACACATATGATTATGAGATAACCGGGGTGTTTAAAGATGTTCCTGCAAATTCGCATTTGCAATTTACGTACCTCACCACCTTTGAGACCATCGCAAAAATGATTCAGGATCAATACAACTTTCCAGCCGATCAGTTTTTGAATAGTCTGGATGCGTGGAATTATTCAACCTATTTCTATATTCCAAACGAGCAAGATTTAGAGGGGTTGGCTAAAAGAATTGATCAGAAATTTACGGAAGCCCGGAAAGAAGAATTTAAGGATCAGGGATTGGGCGATTGGCTGCAACCTTTGGATGAAATCCATTTCACGAAAGGAATAAAAGCCGACTCTGCCAATGGGGATATCAGTTACGTATATATTTTTTCGGCCGTAGCGTTGCTTATATTAATCATTGCGTGTTTCAACTTCATGAATCTCTCCACCGCCCGAGCCATGAAGCGAGCCAAAGAAGTGGGTCTGAGAAAAGTGATGGGTGCATTTCGCTATCAATTAATCAATCAATTTTTAGGCGAAACTATTGTCTTGGTTTCAATTTCATTATTCATTGGCATTATCCTTTTAGAAATGTTGGTGCCGATGTTTAATTCGTTAGTAGGCCAGCAATTGGAAATCAATTACCTGGGCGAGAATAGCGTACTGCTCTACATTATCGTGGCCGGTTTATTAACGGGAATTCTTGCCGGCAGCTATCCGGCTTTCTATTTAAGTTCATTTGTTCCTGCTCAGGTACTAAAAGGACAAACGGGCCCATCAGGCAATGCCGGGTTAAGAAAAACACTTACCGTTTTGCAATTTGGGGTTGCCGCATTTTTAATGATCGGCACCTTGGTTGTGTATCAGCAAATGAGTTTTATTCAAAATAGAAATTTAGGATTCGATAAGGAAAGTATTGTTTACATGAATCCACCGGCTGAGTTATGGACTAAGCGGGAGGTGATGAAGCAAAGTTTATTAACCAATTCGCAAATAAAATCAGTGGCTTTTTCTAATGGTACACCGGGCATGGAAAGTGCTACCTGGCAATATGATTTTCCGAGCCTTGACCTACCCAAACGTAGCATGAATACAATGATCATTGACTACGATTATCTAAAAACGTTTGGATTAGAGATTGTGGAGGGCCGCGATTTGTCAAAAGAATTTAGTACAGATTCTACCGAAGCCTATTTGATTAACGAGGCTGCCGTAATTGAATTAATGTTGGATAAACCCATTGGCACCCCCATGCGTGCTTTAGATGGACACCCGATAGGTAAAATCGTTGGCGTGGTAAAAGACTTCCACTATCGGTCGCTGCATCGCAAGATAGAGCCATTGGTACTTCGCTACGACCCGAGAAACATGTGGTGCATGTCGGTGAAAATGAATTCTGGTAATTTGAAAGACAATCTGACTGCTTTGGAAAAAGAATGGAAAAAACTCGCGCCCGATTATCCATTCAGTTATCAGTTTGTTGACGAAACTATTGAACGACAATATCAGGCTGAGCAGAACACAGGCGTGTTAATTGGCGCCTTTGCTTTACTTGCTATTATTATTGCCTGCCTGGGCTTATTGGGGCTTACCGCTTTTATGACCGAGCAACGTAAAAAGGAAATTGGCGTTCGCAAAGTATTGGGGGCTTCCGTTTACGGGATTATTGTTTTGCTGTCAAAAGAATTTTCGCGGCTTGTGCTGATTGCTTTTTTTATTGTAGTGCCGCTTGCCTGGTATGCTATGAACCAATGGCTGGCTGATTTTGCTTATCAGGTTAAAATAAGTCCGTTCAGTTTTGTTGCGGCTGGATTGATTGTTTTAGTAATCGCATTCGTTTCCGTTTTTTACCAGGCATTGAAAGCTGCAGTAATTAATCCAAGCGAGACGCTGAGGAGTGAATAGTGATAATTTGATTCTCAAATAAAGAACTACCTTTAAAGTCTGTTAATTTTATTTTCCATGAAAAAAGTATTTTTTTTAGGCCTGATTCTATTTAGTTCGGTGTTTGCACAAGCCCAACCCATTGCCGGCTCAACCATCACCACACAAAAGCAAAAATTTATTTTCGAAAATATAACCACCGAACTCCAAAGTCCCTGGGGTCTGGCCTTTCTGCCTGACGGGAGAATGCTGGTGAATGAAAAGGCGGGGGAGATTCGCATCATTAAGGACGGAAAATTGCTCGATGAAAAAATCTCGGGTGTGCCCAAAGTTTTCACCAATGGCCAAGCGGGATTAATGGATATTCAACTCCATCCCGACTATTCTAAGAATGGGTGGATTTACCTGACCTATGCAAAACCTGATGGTGATAAAGAAGGCGGAACAGTTGTTGCGCGTGCAAAACTAAAGGGCAATGCTCTGGTAGACTTACAAGAACTTTTTAAAGCTACCCCTTCATCGGCTTCGGGTGCGCACTTTGGGTCACGCCTTGTATTTGATGGCAAAGGTTACATCTTCTTTTCATCAGGCGAGCGGGGTAAAAAAGAAAATGCGCAAGACCTTAGTAATCATCTTGGAAAGATTCTTCGACTGCATGAAGATGGTCGCGTGCCCAAAGACAATCCGTTTGTGGGTACTGCGGGTGCCAAGCCCGAAATCTGGTCCTATGGCCATCGTAACCCACAGGGTCTATATTATGATGGACAAACCAACACACTTTGGGATCACGAACATGGACCCAAAGGAGGTGATGAATTGAACAAAGTAGAGAAGGGAAAAAATTATGGCTGGCCAGTTATTACCTGGGGAATCAATTATGCTGATAAACCTATCTCGGATATCTCTGCAAAAGAAGGAATGGAACAACCGGTTCGTTATTGGGTGCCTTCCATAGCTCCTTGCGGGATGACGATGGTAACGAGCGATAAGTATCCAAATTGGAAAGGCAACTTACTTGTTGGTGCGTTAGCATTTCAATTAATTGCCCGTGTGGAATTAGCCAACGGAAAATTTGTTGCTGAAGAAAGAATGTTGGAAAAGATTGGCCGCGTACGTGCCGTGGTTCAAAGTCCGGATGGATATATTTATCTGACAACAGAAAACCCAGGAACGATTTATAAGTTGGTACCGGTGAAGTGATACCAGATGCTCGTTTCTGGATACTGGATTTTAGAGACCAGCATCTAGAGACCAGTAACCAGTTATAGCTGCATCTTCCGAAACAACTCCCAAACCACAATACCCAGGCAAACAGAAATGTTTAGTGAATGCTTGGTGCCGTGTTGCGGAATCTCCAAAGCGAGATCAGCCAAAGCGATCGCTTCTTCACTTACCCCGTGTACTTCGTTGCCGAAGACAAGGCAATATTTTTTATTCTTTTCCGCAAAAAATGTTTGCAAGGGTAGGCTGTCTGTAGTTTGTTCCACCACAACAATAGTATAACCTTCCGTTTTTAATTTTTCAACGGCTAGGGCCGGATTTTCAAAATATTCCCAGTTCACCGATTCAGTTGCCCCTAAGGCGGTCTTTTGTATTTCACGATGCGGAGGAGTGCCTGTAATACCGGTTAAAAATATTTTTTCTACACGAAAGGCATCGGCTGTACGAAAGGCGGAGCCAACATTGTGCAGGCTGCGTACATTATCCAATAAAATACAAATGGGAATTTTTTCGGATTCTTTAAATTGATCAATAGAAATACGACCTAATTCTTCCAACGCTAACTTCTTCATCCTGTAAAGGTATGCGAAGGCCTCATGATTTTTTTGTAGATCGCATCAAACATTATGAAATAATTAACAATCCTTGCAAGTAAAATTGCGTTATAAGACTATGACCCGCATTACACTTTTTCTTTTAGTATTCGCTGGCTATAATCTAAATGCGCAGGATTCATGGAAGGATGTGTATAAAGAAAGTGCCTGGGCTGATCGCGACCGTTGGCAAAAAGCGGATGAATTAATTCGGTATTTGAATCTGAAAGCAGGCGCCACCGTGGGTGATGTGGGTTGTCATGAAGGGTATATGACTATAAAACTTGCAACAACGGTTGGCTCAACCGGAAAAGTTTATGCGGTTGATGTAGAGCAATCAAAGTTAGACAGGCTCCAGGCCAATTTATCGAAGCGAGATATCATTCAGGTTCAACTAGTAAAAGGAGATTATGATAATCCAAAGCTGCCTTTGAATATGCTGGACGCAGTGATCATCCTCGACACCTATCATGAAATGGATGATCACGATCAAATTCTTCAACATATAAAAGCTTCGTTGAAATCGGGTGGCAGGCTGGTGCTCTGTGAGGCCATTGCTGATGAGCGCAGAAACTCAACCCGGTCGGAACAAGAGCGCAAACATGAATTGGGAATAAACTTTGCGCTGGATGATCTCAAGAAAGCCGGCTTTGTCATCATCAAACAACAAGAGTCATTTGTTGATCGAACGCAAGAAAAAGGCGACAAGATGTGGCTGATTGTCGCTTCAAAAAAGTAACGCTAGATACTCTTCCCTTTCTTTCTCGTTAATTCTGACTTCTGCCTACAGGCTTTTATATTTGCCAGCTACTTGTGCTACGGAGCGTGCAAGAGCAAAAAGCAGATAATTCAAATTTAAAATTACGCGAAGTAGTATGGCAGGCCCGGCAGCAATGGAAACCCCTCTGATGAAACAATACAACGCTATCAAAGCGAAGTATCCGGGTGCGCTATTGCTTTTTAGGGTTGGTGACTTTTACGAGACATTTGGAGAAGATGCCATCCGGGCGGCTAAGATTCTCGACATTACACTCACTAAACGTGGCAATGGATCAGCTTCTGAAATTGAATTGGCGGGGTTTCCACATCACGCGCTCGATACCTACTTACCCAAATTAGTAAGAGCCGGAAACCGCGTAGCCATTTGCGATCAGTTGGAAGATCCAAAGTCTGTAAAAGGAATTGTGAAACGCGGGGTAACAGAACTGGTAACTCCGGGTGTATCCTACAACGACAACGTACTTGAGCGCAGGCGAAATAATTTTCTTGCCGCTATATTTTCTGGCAAGAACGCTATGGGTATAGCTTTTCTGGATATCAGTACGGGCGAGTTTTATGCAGCCCAAGGGCCGGAGAATTATATCAATAAGCTCGTTCAAAGTTTTGGTCCTGCCGAAATCATCTATACTAAATCGCAACGCGAAAAGTTTGAAACTCAGTTTGGTGAAGAGTATGCAACCTTTGCTTTAGATGATTGGGTATTTGCTTTTGATTTTGCCAACGAAAAACTGATTCAACAGTTCAAAACTAATTCCTTGAAAGGATTTGGTATTGATGGGATGAACGAAGCGATTATTGCTGCTGGATCTATCCTTTATTATTTGGAAGCCACTGAGCACAGAGATACCGAGCACATTTCAGCCATCGCGCGCATCGATGAAGACAAGTATGTTTGGCTGGATAAGTTTACCGTGCGGAACCTTGAGATAGTTAGTTCACAAAATGAAGGCGGAGTTCCGTTGCTTCACGTGCTCGACCAAACCGTTACGGCCATGGGCTCGCGCAACTTGCGCAAATGGATGATTTTGCCCTTAAAAGAAAAACAAAGTATTGATGAGCGACTTCAGGTGGTAGAGCAGTTTTATTCGGATGAAGAACTTACGGAGAAACTGCTTGAGCAACTTCACCAGGTTGCCGATCTCGAGCGGTTGATTTCTAAAGTAGCTGTCGGTCGCATCAATCCAAGAGAGCTCCTTCAACTTAAGCGATCGTTAAAAGCAATTCTTCCAGTTAAGGAGATTTTAGAAAAATCCGCTTCCGCGGAATTGAAAAAATTAGGCGATCAGTTACACCGATGCGATTTCCTATTGGAAAAGATCGATAAAGAATTGATGGATGATGCCCCATGCTCATTCATCAGGGCGGGATTATAAAAGAAGGCGTTAATGCGGAGTTAGATGAACTGCGCGGCCTGGCGTTTTCGGGGAAGGATTATTTAGTACAAATACAAAAGCGAGAGATTGAACGGACAGGCATCAACTCGCTTAAAATTTCTTTTAATAAGGTTTTTGGCTATTATTTAGAAGTAAGCAACGCCAATAAAGACAAAGTACCTGCGGATTGGATTCGGAAGCAGACGCTGGTCAATGCCGAACGATACATTACAGAAGAATTAAAAGTTTACGAAGAAAAGATCCTTCATGCGGAAGAAAAATTGTTAGTGATTGAACAACGATTATTTTTAGAGTTGGTGCACCACGCTTCTGATTATGTTGCCCAGATTCAACAAAATGCCCGCGTGGTGGGTGTGTTGGATTGTCTGCTTTCTTTTGCGGTGATTGCCAAAACGAATAAATATAACAAACCTGAAATCAGTGAATCTACCCGGCTGGCTATTAAAGCAGGCCGGCATCCAGTTATTGAAAAGCAACTTCCGGTTGGAGAGACGTATGTGCCCAATGACATTTATCTCGATAACGAAACACAACAGATACTTGTGATAACTGGACCGAACATGGCAGGTAAATCGGCCTTGTTGCGGCAAGCTGCTTTGATTGTTCTGATGGCGCAAATGGGAAGTTATGTTCCGGCCGAAGCTGCTACCATTGGCATCATCGATAAAATTTTTACCCGCGTAGGCGCTTCGGATAATCTTTCGCGGGGCGAATCTACTTTTATGGTGGAGATGACGGAGACGGCCAGTATTCTCAACAACCTGAGTAACCGCAGTTTGATTTTGATGGACGAAATTGGCCGCGGTACCTCTACGTATGATGGTGTGTCGATTGCTTGGGCGATAGTTGAATATTTACATAACCATAAAGACTACAAACCAAAAACATTATTTGCAACGCATTATCACGAGCTCAATCAACTGACGGAAGATTTGGTGCGGGTAAAAAACTTTAACGTGAGTGTGAAAGAGGTAGGCGACAAAATTATTTTTATGCGCACGCTAAAGGAGGGCGGTAGCGAACATAGCTTCGGTATTCATGTGGCGCAATTGGCCGGTATGCCAAACAAAGTGGTGTTGCGCGCCAATGAGATTTTGCACTTCCTGGAGAAAGACAAACATAAAAACGAATCGAAAGCAAAATTTGATGAGCTGCCGAAAGCCACCGCCCAAATGAGCTTATTCGAAATGGATCCTAAATCCAAAGCGGTGCACGATATGCTGGAGAAGATTGATATCAACACGATTAGCCCGGTGGAGGCATTGCTGAAGTTGAATGAGATTTTGAGTGTGCTGAAGAAATAATAGGTTACAACTTTGTAAGTTACAATGTTGTAACTTTTATCTCTTGAACAACCTATTCCCCATCACTTTCTTCATCACATCCTCTTTTAAGCTTCGGCTCACTGGGATTTGAGCATTTCCAATTTTCAGTTCGTGCCCATCTAAGGCAGTTACTTTTTCGATGGCAACAATAAAGGATTTATGAACTTTTAGAAACAGCTTTTCGGGCAATTGTTTTTCCAGTCCGCTAAGGGTATGGTATGTGATTAACTTTCGGGAAGTAGTATGCACGATGCAATAGTTTTGCATGGCTTCAATGTATAATACATTCGAGTAAAGAACCTTCTCGAACTGATGATCAACTTTAATAAAGAAATAATCAGGATCTGGTGTTGATTCGGCCTGATGAACCAACGATTGATAATCGTGTGCTTTTTGAACAGCCTTTAAAAAACGTTCGAATGGAATGGGCTTTACGAGGTAATCAATTACATCAAGAGCGTAACTCTCCAATGCATACTTCGAGTAAGCGGTAGTAAAAATTACCAGGGGCGGACTCTTGATAGACATAAGAAAGTCAATCCCCGAAACGCGAGGCAACCGGATGTCGAGCAACATCAGATCGATCTTGCTTTCTGAAAGAAATGTTGTGGCCGCTAAAGCGCTTTCGCAGGAGCCAATCAATTCCAAAAAGGAAATGTCGGGGGGGGATTCTTCCATGCCTTTACGGGCGATAGGTTCATCTTCTACAATCAGACATTTCAATTTCATCGTAATGGAAATTCAAGATTAACGGAATAATTATTTTTTGAATTTTGAATTTTGAGTTTAAAATTATCTCCGAACAACAACTCTAATCTGCGCACCACATTTTTCATTCCTATTCCGCTTGATTCAGGAATTGTGGTTTGCTTTTCATCACGGGTATTAAAAACATCCATTTTAAAAGCATTATTGACTTTTGATAAACTTATTCTGATTTCATTTTTTTTGTCTTGGAAGGTTGAAACGTGCTTGAATGCATTTTCTACAAAGGGAATCAGTAATAAAGGCGGTATGTTAAATCCAGTAAGTTCTTGCATATTGACATCAATAGAATAGTTTTCGCCTTTGCGCAATTGTTGAAGTGCGACATAATTCTTTAAGTAGTTTACTTCTTTTTCAATTTCGATCGTACTCCCATTGCACTCGTACAGTTGATAGCGGAGCATTTCGGAAAATTTACCTAGCGTTTCACGGGCGGCTTCATTCTGTTTATCAATCTGAAAGTAAATTGTGTTGATGGAATTGAATAAAAAGTGTGGATTGATCTGCGCGCGCAAGTATTGCAATTCGGTGTTTACTTTCTCCAGTTTTATTTTTCGAATCAATTCCCGTTGCAAAAACCATTGTTTGCTCAGATGCAACGCGCACGCAAAGGCGAGATAGAATAACACAATGGAAAAATTATACAATGAATTATTAAAAAAGGCCTGCCGTTCTTGATCTCCAATAACATACCCGTAGAGATAAACATCGTGTAGATTTTTCAATAACACATAGGCAGCCAGCGAACCTAACAATAGAAGTAGGGGCTGAAATATTCTCTTCCCTGAGGTAAACTGGGGTATGATCCGCCACAGTGCTAAATAAATTACCCCCGCCAGCAAAACGTTACGCACGATGAGCTCAAGCAGAAATTGCCACAACCCTGTTTTTGAAGCAACGCAATACGGGTATAACCATGAAAGAAAATGGTTAGCGCCCAGAATAGGATGTGATCAATTTTATATTTTAAAAACCTGTTCACAGCTTAAAAGTACAGTATTTTAATTTTCATGTTAACTCGTCTTTCGCATTTCGTCAAGAAAAGTAATCAATACGTCAGGTTGCATTGATCGTGTCAAATTCTCTCTCGTTCTTCATAAGTAGATAAACCGATTCAACAATGAATAAAGTTAGAACAGCATTTCTTTTAATATTTTATGTGATCACCGGTTGCGCGCAACAAACCGACAAAAATGAAAAGCAAGTTGGTGGAAATTGTGAATCGTGCGATCTGATGTTTGAAGGAATGCCGACAACACTTTCATGGCAGACATCTTTAACAGACGCAAATGAGCCAGGCGAACCGATGATTATCTCGGGGACCATCTTTAAAAGGGATGGTAAAACGCCAGCACCCAATGTTGTCTTATATGTTTACCAAACCAATAGTAAAGGTCTTTACTCAAAAGCTTCCGGACAAACTCAAGCCGTGAGACATGGCCACATTCGTGGATGGATGAAGACAGATGATCAAGGACGTTATGAGTTTAGAACTATTCGACCGGTAGCGTATCCCAACAGCAAAATTCCACAACATATTCATCCTATCATCAGAGAGCAAGGGCTTAGTTTGTATTGGATCGATGATTTTGTTTTTTTGAAGATGATCCATTACTAACATCAAAGCGAAATAAGTAAGTTAGAAAACCGAAGTGGATCGGGTATCATCAAGTTGACTAAAAACAGTCAGGGTGTTTGGGTGGGAGCGCGCGATATTATTTTGGGCAAAAACATTCCAAATTATTGAAGTATGAAAATCTTGCCGGCAATTTTTATTGTAATCGTTGGCAATGTCGTTGCAGCCCAATCTGTTCAACTTCCGGTATCAACCACGGATTCTAAGATTATTTGGACGGGAACGAAAGTAGTTGGCTATCACCAGGGAACAATAAAATTGAAAGAAGGATTTGTAAAACTTCAAAATCAAAAATTGATTGGAGGCTATTTTATTATTGACATGAGATCAATTGTGAGCACAGACATTCCTGATACGGATTCGATTCCCAAAATGAAATTGGAATCGCACCTGAAGTCGGAGGATTTTTTTGATGTAAGACAATATTCTGTAGCAAAATTCGAAATCAAAGAAATCCGATCATATCCTGATCAGCCAGCCAAGTACTTTGTGCTTGGTGACCTCACCATCAAAGGAATTACAAACCAACTAAAAATTGAAATTGAACCCAGCACACAGTCAGACAAACTATTTATTGCACAAGCGGATATTCGATTCGATAGGCAAATGTGGGGTGTAGCCTATAAAGGGCTAAAAGATGAATTGGTTCATGACGAAGTAAAACTCAATGTAATCATTAAGGCTAGGTAGGGATTTAATAAGTCAGTTCTTTTTTATTAAATTCACTTACCCAAAACCCTACCCTCATGATAAAGAAAATTCTACTGGGATTACTAATCCTTGTTGTTACCTTCGCTATCGGCTTTGTACTTTTAATCTTAGCCCGTTATGACCGCACGTTCGATACTCCTTATCCGGAAATTACGGCCAGCACAGATTCAGCGATGATTGCACGGGGTCGCAACCTCGCCACCGGTCCCGCGCATTGTGGAGAGTGTCACTCGCAACTCTCCGAACTATCAAAAGTATCTACTGGAGGAGAGTCCACTTATAGCGGTGGATTTGCTTTTGAATTGCCTATTGGAAAAATTTATGTGGCGAACATCACATCGGATGAAGAGACAGGTGTCGGCAAATTAACGGATAGGGAAATAGCTCGTGCGCTTCGCTATGGCGTGCGTCATGATGGTAGAGCCATGATTGATTTTATGCCCTTCTATGATTTGAGTGACAGTGATCTTACAGCAGTAATTTCTTTCTTGCGTACGATTAAACCCGTTAAGAATCCAATACCACAGCACGAATGGAATTTTTTAGGCAAAGCAGTCTTAGCATTTTTAATTGAGCCCGCGGGCGATGGCAATGTTCCGGCAGCTCCACCTATTGATTCAACAGCATTGTATGGAAAATATTTGGCAGCTAGTGTGGCTAATTGCCGTGGCTGTCATACAAACCGCGATATGATGACGGGTGCTTTCATAGGAACAGAATATGCAGGTCAAATGAAAATGGAAGTGTTTGATGAAGAAGGAAAAATTGTCCCTGGCAAACATCTTGTAACTCCCAATTTAACATTTGATGCAGAGACCGGCCGCATGAGTGATTGGACGCAGAAAGATTTTATTAAGCGATTTAGAGAAGGTAAGCTCATTCAAGGTTCTCCGATGCCTTGGGGGCCGTTTAGCCGCATGAGTGATCTTGAGCTGACAGCATTATATAGATTTTTAACTTCCCTGGAGCCGGTTGTCAGTGCTGTGCCTCTTGGCATTCAGGAGGGAAATCCTCAATAGAAAGAGGTTATTTTGATAGTGAATTATTTTTTATTAATTATCTCTTAATAAAAAATGGACTGTGGCTTACTTCCTCACAAACCAAAAAGTTTTTACCTTTCAGTATGAAAAAAATTCGTTGGGGTATTTTAGGTTGTGGAAAAATTGCTCGCAAGTTTGCTGCAGATCTTACACTTGTCGCGGATGCTGAGTTAGCGGCCGTGGCTGCGCGATCGTTAGAGACAGCCCAGAGTTTTGCGAAAGATTTTCCGGCTAAACATATTCATGATAACTATGAAGCACTTGTTAGTAATTCGGAAGTTGATGTAATCTATGTGGCTACACCCCATGGCTTGCATCACGAGCATGTATTGTTGTGTCTGCAACATAAGAAAGCTGTGCTGTGCGAGAAAGCCTTTGCTATCAATTACAGGCAAGCGAAGGAAATGATAGACTTTGCAAAAGCACAAAACACATTTATTATGGAAGCGTTTTGGACTCGCTTGCTTCCGCATTATCTTAAAATGAAAGAAATGATTGCAACAGGCAAAGTGGGTAAGATAAAATATTTGTCGGCCGAGTTTGGATTTATTCCTACACCTCCGTTTCCGTCTAGACTTTATGAGCCTGCTTTAGGAGGTGGTGCGCTACTCGACATTGGCGTGTATCCAATTTTCTTAGCGCTTGATGTGCTGGGGAAACCCGATCATATTGATGCGGTGATGACTGCTGCTTCTACCGGTGTGGATGAACAGTGCGCTATTCAGTTTCAATATAAGAAGGGGGCAATCGCGCAGTTGTTTTGTACGTTCGCTTCCAATCTTGCAACCGGTGCCGATATTGGTGGCGATAAAGGTCGCATCCGGCTCACGCATCGCTTTCATGGGCCAACATCAAACCTCGAATATTACCCAGGCATTATTGATACTTGCGAAAATATTGATTTCGAAAAAGCAAAAGGTAATGGGTATGAGTATGAAGCCCAGCATGTAAACGAATGTTTGCAAAACAACCTGATCGAGAGCCCCGTACTTACACACGACAACACATTGTTATTAATGCAAACGTTAGATGTTATTCGCGCGAAAGCAGGAATAAAATATGCAGCGGATTAATCATGAAATTAGTCGGGCTTATTCGTATGACTTATATCATCTTTTTATAGCGTTACCATTGATTTTAAACGTTAGTTAGCTCTCGTTTATCTAATAATGCAGAGCGATGGAATTTTATTACAACTCTTGTTATCTTTGTATCTGAATAGAAATATAGAAGATGGCACAAGAAGCAATGGTTCCGGAGGTTAGAAGTAAACCAATTTTAAAACAAGAAATAGCATTTGCGATAATTCACTTAATGCCATTAGGCGCATTGTGGACTGGGGCTACGTTTTTTGATTGGATGGTGTGTATTTTTTTATACTTCTTCCGCATGTTTTGGGTAACCGGTGGCTACCACCGCTACTTCGCACATAAATCGTATAAAACTTCGCGTTGGTTTCAATTTGTAATTGCCTTTATGGCGCAGACTACTGCACAAAAAGGAGCACTCTGGTGGGCGGCACATCACCGTCATCATCATCGCCATAGCGATACACCAGCTGATCCACACTCTATGAAAATTTATGGATTCTGGTATTCGCACATTGGCTGGATTGTGGGCCCCGATTTTAAGAAAACGGATTATAAAGTGATCGGTGATTATGCCAAGTATCCGGAGTTGGTTTGGCTTAACGAGCATTATTTAGTAGCGCCTACAATTTTGGCAGTATTTGTTACTGCCCTTGGAGGCTGGGTGAACGGTGGAAGTCTAATGGCAATATTTAGTACAGCCGGGTTGAGCACACTATTTATTGGATTCTTTTTGAGTACGATCATTTTGTATCATGGTACGTTTTCGATTAACTCTATCATGCACAAGTTTGGTAAGCCCCGGTACGAAACCGGAGACGAATCAAAGAACAGTGTTGTATTAGCGTTGGTAACCATGGGCGAAGGCTGGCACAACAACCATCACTATTATGAGACCGCTGCGCGACAGGGTTTTTTCTGGTGGGAGATTGACATCACGTATTATATTTTAAGAGGACTTGCTGCCGTAGGACTCATTTGGGATTTGAAGGGAGTTCCAAAACACATTTTGCATTCAAAAAATAAAAAGCACGCTTCCGAGTTGAGAAAGAAGTATGAGGCAGAGGCAGAACCTCAGTTGACTGAGTAGGATTACGTGAAGTGTCCTATATCTCCAAGTTAACAGATATGAAGCCAAATGACGAAATATTTTTAAAAAATGCGATCAAGCTTTTTCGCAACTATAAAAAATTAGGCGAAGGAGCGATTGCTCAATTGAATGATGCGGAAGTTCTTCTGCAACCGAATGAAGCAAGCAATAGTATCGCGTTGATTGTTCATCACCTTAGTGGCAACATGCTTTCACGCTGGACGGATTTTCTTTCTACAGATGGTGAGAAGCCGTGGCGAAATCGAGAATCTGAATTTGGAGAATCCTATCCCAATAAAGCCGCTATGATGGGAGCTTGGGAGAAAGGCTGGAGTTGTTTGTTACAAGCGCTGGAGAATTTAAAACCAGAAGATCTTTCTAAAGTTATTTACATCCGCAATGAAGGTCAATCTGTACTCGAAGCAATCCAAAGGCAATTAGCACATTATTCATCGCATGTAGGACAGATTATGTTTCAGTCGAAAATCATTAAGGGAAATGACTTTAAGTCGCTCTCCATTCCCAGAGGCGGCTCCGATTCTTTCAATAAAGAAAAGTTTGGTCAGGAGAAATCGCGCAAGCATTTTACCGATGGATTGAAGTGATTTATTCAATCACATTAAATAACCTGCTCCATCTCACAGTATGCAACAAGTCTCCATCCTTATCGAGGGACATCCAGATGAATAACGGTTTACCAAGGATGTGATCTTCTGGAACAAAACCCCAGTAGCGCGAATCAAGCGAGTTGTCGCGGTTATCGCCCATCATAAAATAATAGTCCTGTTGAAATTTGTAGGTTGAAATATTCTTACCATCGAGGATCAGTTGACCATCGTTTATTATAACGGTTTCATGTCCTTCATACTTTTCAATGATTTCACCATAAATGCTTAGGGTAGAATCATTCACGATTATCGACATTCCTTGAGCCGGAATTTGAAGCGGGCCATAATTTTTATCAGTCCATTTATTATTCATGGTGAGCGGAAACAAAGGAGTTCCCGATCCATTCGATGTCGGTTCTTCTACACTTAAAACAAAGGCCTGAGATTTTACTTCTTCAAGTTGCTTAGAAGTTAGCAGCATTCGATAGACCAATTTATTTTCAGAGTTGTTTCCCAGAAACATATAATCTTCACTATCGAGCCCTAAACTGGATAAGGTTCTTTTATGCAACTGATCCTTTGTTTGAACAAGGTAACTGTATTTCAATCCTTCCGGATTTATAGAAGCTTCGCCATTTATAAATAGTTGTTTATCTTTAATTTTTAAAACATCCCCGGCCTCAGCCACGCATCGCTTAACGAGATACGTTTTTAAGTCGAGCGGGCTTTCCGTAGGATCGAGTAAATCTTTCGGGACATTAAACACAACCGGCTCACCCCGCTTTACTTTGCGAAGGCCCGGCAATCTGTAGGAGGGCAATTGAATCCACGGCAAGTAAGATTGAATTTCGGTGCCCCAGATTTTCTGATGCGTTAAGGGTATTTGTAAGGGCGTGCGTGGGGTGCGACTGCCATAATGAAATTTGCTTACAAAGAGATAGTCGCCAACCAGCATGGAGTTTTCCATAGAGGAAGTAGGTATCACAAAGGCTTCGGCAATGGACCAACGAAAAAGTGTGGCCACTACCACAGCAAAAATGATGGATTCGCGCCACTCCCGAAGTTTGGATTTTTTTGGTTGGTTGGATTTCATGGCTTTGAGTTTAATTTTATTTTCAACGGATTATTCGTGATAAGGTTGATACGTTGAGTTGAAAGAATATTTCCTTGCAGCAATTAAAACGGTAGGTGTCCTGTACCTTTAAGGTGTAGGACGCCTAATAACTATGATTTCGATAAACTGATTTAAATCATTTTTCAAATCAAATTATCTAGTCTCTTTTGCCTTTTAACTCAGCCAGATGGAGAAAAAGAGACGCACCTTAGCAGAACCCTTTCGTATAAAGATGGTGGAACCTTTAAAGGTTACAACCCAGGAGCATAGAACTAAGGTACTTGAGCAATGTGGCTATAACCCCTTTCTTCTTCATTCCAGTGATGTTTTCATTGATTTACTTACCGATAGCGGTACGGGAGCGATGAGTGACCATCAATGGGCAGGCATGATGGTTGGTGACGCGAGTTATGCCGGTGCTCGTCGTTGGTTTCACTTAGAATCGGTGGTGAAGGAATTGACTGGCATGCCGCACATTCTCCCTACACATCAGGGGCGGGCAGCAGAAAGAATTTTATACGGTATTCTGGGCGGTAAGAACAAAGTATTTCTTAGTAACACCCATTTTGATACGACACGTGCCAACATTGAGTTTACAGGAGCCCTGGCGGTTGATATAATGCCGGAAGAGGCCAATGATCCCGAAAAGGATTTGCCTTTTAAAGGGAATATCGATTTAGAAAAATTGAAAGTGCTGATCCTTGAATATAAGGCTGAGAATATTGCGGCTGTGATTATGACCGTAACCAATAACTCATCGGGTGGGCAGCCGGTAAGTATGCAAAATATTTTAGAGGTACGAAAATCTGTGATCAACATAAGTTGCTGTTGGTGATTGATGGGTGCCGCATAGCCGAAAACAGTTATTTCGTAAAACACCGGGAAGCGGGCTATGAGAATAAATCGTATGAGGAAATAGCAAAAGAAATGTTACGTCTGGCAGATGCTTTTGTTATGAGTGCCAAAAAAGATGGACTGGTTAACATCGGTGGATTGCTGACACTAAAGGACGATTCGCTAAGTCAGCAGTGTACCAATTTGTTAATAATATCTGAAGGGTTTGCCACCTATGGCGGGTTGGCGGGGCGCGATATGGAGGCCATGGCTATTGGATTGAAGGAAGTATTTGATCCGGATTATCTGCACTATCGGATAAGAAGTACTGCTTATCTGGGCGAGCATTTAAAAGCAAAAGGGATTCCGGTGGTTTGGCCAATTGGCGGCCATGCGGTGTATATAGATGCAAAAAAATTATACTCAAATATTCCTGTTGAAGAATATCCGGGTCAGGCGTTGGTATGTGATTTATATGTACAGGGCGGCATTCGATGTGTGGAGATTGGTAGCGTGATGTTTGGAAAGTATGATGAGAATAAAGAATTAATTCCGGCAAAGAATGAATTAGTTCGCTTGGCCATTCCCAGGAGAATGTACACGCAAAGTCATATTGACTATGTGATTGAAGTGTTTGACGATATTCTCGAGAAGAAAGATCAAACGCGAGGAATGAAGATCGTGTATGAGCCTCCGTATCTGCGCCACTTCACGGCAAAATTCGAACGATTGGCGGAACTCTAAAACTCATAGAAAGTAGTAATTCAGAATATAAATACTTAAATAAATTATCGTAATGAGAATTCAAAAGCGTTCTTGGGCTGAGCCTTACAAAATGAAGATGGTGGAACTATTAAGAATGACCACCAAAGCTCAGCGTATCAAAGCAATTAAAGAAGCTGGCTATAACACTTTCTTATTAAAGTCTGATGATGTCTATATCGACCTGCTCACAGATAGCGGCACGAATGCCATGAGCGACCGGCAGTGGTCGGCATTTATGCTGGGTGATGAAGCCTATGCGGGCAGTAAAAGTTTTTTTCATATGGAAGCTGCCATCAAAGAAAATTATGGATACAAATACATCGTTCCTACTCACCAGGGTCGAGGGGCTGAAAATATCCTTTCGCAAGTGTTGATTAAGAAAGGAGACATAATTCCGGGTAATATGTATTTCACCACTACCCGGTTGCATCAGGAATTGGCGGGGGGTAAATTTTACGATATCATTATTGATGAAGCCCATGATCCAACCAACGAACACCCCTTTAAAGGAAATGTGGATATAAATAAGCTTGATGTACTGGTTAAGAAGTATGGTTCGAAGAAAATACCTTATGTAAGCATTGCCACCAATGTAAATATGGCGGGTGGACAACCCATAAGCATGGACAATCTTAAAAAACTCCGGACTTATACAAAGAAGCATGGTATTCGCATCATTCATGATATGACCCGCGTGGCAGAGAATGCGTATTTTATACAGCAACGTGAAAAGGGTTATGAAAGAATAAGCATCAAGAAAATTGTAAAAGAGATTTGCTCTTACACAGATGGGGCCACCATGAGTGCGAAGAAAGATGCCCTCGTTAATATTGGTGGGTTTATGGCAACCAATGAGTGGGATGTATTTGAAGAAGCCAGAAACTTAGTAGTAGTATATGAAGGATTGCACACCTACGGTGGACTTGCTGGTCGTGACATGGAGGCGATTGCAGTGGGTATTAATGAAAGTCTGGATGATCACCATCAACATGCGCGCGTTGGACAAGTAGAATACCTGGGACATAAATTGCAGTCGTATGGAATCCCCATTGTGAAACCCATTGGAGGCCATGGCATTTTTGTAGATGCAAAAGCATTTTTACCACATCTCACGCAAGATGAATTTCCGGCACAGGCTTTAGCAGCAGAAATATTTATTGACTCGGGGGTCCGTACTATGGAGAGGGGTATTGTTTCGGCAGGGCGAAAAGCCAACGGAGAAAATTACTATCCCAAACTTGAGTTGGTAAGATTTACGATTCCACGAAGGGTGTATACACAAGCGCACATGGATGTAGTGGCCGAATCTGCTGCTGCAGTTTTTGAAAGAAGAGAAAACATTAAAGGGTTAAAGTTGATCTATGAACCAAAGTATCTGAGATTTTTTCAGGCACGGTTCGAAAAGAAATAGAATAGAATTGAAGTAACAGAGGGAATGATCAGCATCACAAAAATATTCAGATTCGAAACGGCTCATGCCATTCTCCACTATCAAGGTGCTTGCAAAAATATTCACGGACACTCCTATGAGTTGCATGTAACAGTGAAGGCAACGCAACCGACCGAAGAATATTTGAAGGGATTGGGAATTATTCTTGACTTTAAAGAACTGAAAGCAATTGTTCAGGAAAATGTAATTAAGAGGCTAGATCACAAACTTGTCTTGTCTAAAGAATATCTCACAACAACAAAAAATAAGTTTTCGACTGACGAACTCATTGTATTTGAAGTAGAACCTACAGCCGAAAACCTATTGATCTTTGCAAGAGATCATATTCGCCCCAACCTACCTGACTATATTCAACTTCACTCGCTTAAGTTGTGGGAAACAAGAGATTCGTATGCAGAATGGATCTCGTAAGGGAGGCGGTATTATTATGACATATATCATACTTTATTCTGACTGTATTTCTTTATACTGATTGTAAACGATTTATCTTTGCCGTAGTAATGCGCTCGATTGTTGCCATATCATTTGTTTTCTTATACCTGATAGCGTTGCTCAGACCTTTGTCTCCTTACCTGGAGTATTATTCAAACCGTGATTTTTTGCTGAGGTGTTATGTATTAATAAGGCTAAGCCAGAATTAAAATGTAATGGTAAGTGCATTTTGATGCAAAAACTGAAGCAGGCAACCCAACAGGAATCAGATCCCATCTCATTACCTTCCTTAAAGTTTGAGAATTACCCGATCGGGTTTGTCGAGTTTTTGTCGAGTCAACAAGTTGTTAGTTTTTCCCAAATAAAGAAGCAACTAGTTGCACCGAATGTTGATTATCACTTTGAGTTGATTTCGGATCTTTTTCGCCCACCTGGTTTAATCTCTATTCCCCTTTCCTGATTAGGAATTTTGATTTTTTTAATGAATAGATCCTCCGCGCATTAAAAGCGGAATGGATGTATTTACTATCCTTATTAATTAATACTTAACTATGAAATGCCTATTAGCACAGCAGACAATCAGAATGTTAATGATCCTGGGCATTCCATGTGACCTTAAACAAAAAATAGTAACGCATGAAAACTCTATTTTCAAAATATACCTTTTTATTAATACTAGCGGCAACGGCATTCAGTTGCAGCGACAACGAAGTGCCATTTGATCCTACCGTGGATCTGATTAAAATAGACGAAGGCTTTGCAATCGGAGCAGCTACTAAAGTTGAGGTCTGGGCAAGTCAGGATTTAATGGCAGGCTATAATAATATTTTCATTGCACTGTATGATTCAGTGGGTGGCAGTCGAATTACAAAAGCGAAAATCGACTTCTATCCTGAAATGTCGATGATGGGTGGCGTGCAGCATGGTTGCCCCGTTGAGGAACCAGCCGAAGAAGCGGTGAACCAATTATTTCCTGGAGCGATAACCTTTACTATGCCCTCGGGCGATATGGGATCATGGAAATTGAAAATTGAAGTTCAAAATCAAGTAAATAATAAAAAGGGTTCAACTACTTTCTCTATTTCGATTGCCAACCCTACAGCGGCTTGTGTAAAATCATTTGTTACGGCAGCAAATGAAAAAATATTTGTTACCTATAATTTCCCGAAAAAAATGAAGGTTGGGATTAATGATTTGGATGTAATTGTTTATAGAATGATCAATATGTATGAGTTTGCTTATGAGGAGAACTATTCGTTTGTATTAACTCCTGAAATGCCCTCGATGGGTCATGGTTCACCGAACAATGTTAACCCCACACATGCAAGCAAAGGGCACTATAAAGGAAAAGTGAATTTCACTATGACAGGCGACTGGCGATTGAATTTAAATATTTCGGAAGGCGAAGCAGTCGTGAAGGATTTATACTTCGATGTAGAAGTAGAATAGTATTCTTTCAAGCTTTTTATAATCAGATATGAGACTGATTTGTAGTTTGTTAGTTTTTGTCGTTGTAGGCGTGAGAGCACAATCTGTAGATACGTTGCGAACGCTTTATCTTTCTGAGGTGGTTGTAAATTCGACTATTCAAGAGGGGGATACGCTTCAGAACTTTTTCAGAGCAAATAAATCAGCAACCACCGAAGATATTCTTTCGCGGTTGCAGGGGGTTTACTTAATCCGAAGGGGCAACTATGGACAAGAGCCCATGCTGCGCGGAATGACAGGCGGACAAATTAATCTCACCATAGATGGAATGAAAATGTTTGGTGCTTGCACCGACAAAATGGATCCGGTTTCTATCTATATCGAACCGCAGAACTTAAAAAGCATTCAAGCTGTGTTAGGTTCTGATGGTTCGAGATTAGGTACAACGGTTGGTGGATCGGTGGACATGCAATTGGCGCAACCGTTTTTATCCTCGCAACCGGTAACAGGCCGCGTGGGTGTTGGGTATCAGTCGGCATGGAACGGATTCAATACGTATGCCAACGTTAATTATTCACAACATAAGAGTGCCTACAACCTAAGTCTTAATTACCGAAAAGCAGATGACTACCGGGCCGGTGGAGGCGAAGTGATTCCCTACTCGCAATATGAAAAAATGAATTTGAGTGCTGGTGGAAAATGGTCGATGGGGAAAGACACACTTCTTGCCAGTGCCCTGGTTGACGATGGTTGGAACATCGGCTTTCCTGCATTGCCCATGGATGTGGGATCGGCTAAAGCGAGAATCTATTCGTTAGGCTACAACCGCTATCGCGCTCATGAGACTGTTCAAAATTTAAATGCAAAGATTTATTACAATTCAGTTTTTCATTCTATGGATGATACCCAACGCGAAAACGTGGAAATGCATATGGATATGCCGGGTACAAGTACAACCGGTGGTGGATTTGTTGAAGGGAACTTTCATCCTGCAGGAAAACACACACTTTCGTTTCGTACAGACTATTATCACAATCAAGTATTAGCCGAAATGACAATGTACCCCGAAGGTGCCTCGTCCATGTACATGCAAACGTGGCCAGCATCGGGAAGATCAGTGACGGGAATTTATTTAAATGACGTATACAAAATTAATCGAAGTACTCAAGTAACCGTTAACGGCCGGATAGATTGGGCTGTAACAACATTGCAAGAGGGTTTTGGAATGGATCAACTCCAGGTATTTTACCCCAATGTGCAATCGGCTTATCAACAAATCACCAGCACGGTTAATGGCAAGGTGAAGCAACTGATTCGATCAAATTGGATTGCTGAGGTTCATGTTGGCTATGGAGAAAGACTGCCAACCCTAAGTGAAAACTTTGGATTTTATTTGTTCAATCGATACGATGGTTTTGATTATATTGGTCAACCAGATTTGGTTCCTGAAAAAAATTGGTCGACCGATCTTACGCTAAGTTACTTCAGCGATCAGGTTCAACTTACGGCCACTGGATTTTACAATTATCTCCCTGATTATATATTTTCCCGAATTCATCCGGAACTCTCGGTTATGACCCCAGGCGCAAATGGTGTTAAAATTTATGAGAACATACCGTCAGCTACCTTGGTGGGAGGAGAGGCTAGCGTGCTCGCTAATTTTTCAAAAAACCTTCAGTTTATTACTGCATTAAAATATACGCATGGGCAGGATTTTGAAGGCACACCTCTTCCACTGATTCCACCTTTAACCAGTAACACCACGCTTCGGTATAGTATTAAAAATTTCAACATTCAGCTTGAAAATGAGATTGCTTCATCTCAACAAAATGTAAGCCCTTCTTATGGTGAAGATGAAACGGTTGGCTATTCTATTTTTAATCTTCGGTCGGGCTATAAAATTAACTGGAATCGAAAACAGCTTTATGTCAATGCCGGGATTGAAAACATGTTTGATAAAAACTATCACAATCATTTGGATTGGGGTAATCTTCCACGGCCCGGCAGAAATATTAATGTTACCATAGAGTTTGTGTTTTAGTAATTACTCCGATCTCAAACTTTTTACAGGATTCATTAAAGCAGCCTTGATTGCCTGAAAACTTACAGTCAATAAAGTTATAACTAGTGCTCCTATTCCGGTAATAGCAAAAACGTTCCACGAAATAGTAGTTCGGTATTCGTATTGCCCAAGCCAACTGTTCATAAAGTAAAAGGAAATAGGAATGGCTAATCCGCACGATACAAGAACCAGTACTACAAAATCCTTTGACAACATTTTCCATAGGCTAGTTACAGACGCCCCCATTATTTTACGAATGCCGATTTCTTTTGTGCGCTGCTCGACCATAAAGGAAGCCAATCCAAATAATCCCAGACAACTAATGAGCAAAGCCAGTCCGCTAAAAAGTGTTGCTAATTTTCCGATTCGCTCTTCGGCTCTGAACTTTGCTCCATAGGCTTCATCGGCAAACGTGTAATCAAAAGGAGCAGAGGGAACAATGCTGGCAAGAACAGATCTGATTTTCGGCAAGGCTTCGTGTGCGCTTGCGGTTGGTTTCATTTTGATATACAGCCACTGCATATCATTTTCCGAAAGAAAAATAATCGAAGGATTAGTTGGTTCATAGGGAGAACCTTTCACCATATCTTTAACCACACCTAATATTTTATAGTCACCACGATTATCACTTGGTGACCAATTAATTGATTCACCAACCGGATTTTCAATACCAAGAATCTCCAGAGCAGATTCATTAATAATGATACCAGATAAATCACTCGCGAACTCGCGCGAAAAATCCCGTCCGTCAACAAACTCCCACCCAATAGCTTTACCGTATTCATGCGTTACAAAAATTGTGTTGAAAGTTGCGTCATATTTTTTATCATGCCAGGAGAATCCGCCATTATTGCCACGAGTATCTATTATAGAATAGTTGGCTTCTGCGATTTCCTCTACCGCACCGGTATTTTTAAGTTCATTTCGCAACGCGTGGTACTGACCTTTATACTCAGGAGATGCAGCTCGCATACCGAGCAGGTTATTACGTGAATAACCAACGGGTCGGTTTTTAGCAAATTGAATTTGTTGATACACAATGATTGTTCCGATGGTAAGCGTAATGGAAACCGTAAATTGCACAACAACCAAAACCCGTCTAGGTATCATAGCAAAAGCACCGGCTTTAAAAGTTCCCTTCAATACTTTTATAGCATTGAAAGATGATAAGTAAAGAGCCGGATAGCTGCCTGCTAATAATCCCGTGAATAAGGTAAACCCTACAACACCTAACCAAAACACAGGGTTGGTTATCGGCAAGGAAATATTTTTGTCACTGACATCATTAAACCAAGGCAAACTCAATTGAACGACAAGTAATGAGATGATTGCTGCAATCATCGCTACTAATAAAGTCTCTCCAAAAAATTGTTGAATCAATTGACTGCGCAGTGAACCGATTGATTTTCTGATTCCAACTTCCTTCGCTCTTTTTTCGGAGCGCGCTGTGCTCAGGTTCATGAAGTTGATACAGGCCAATAACAAGACAAAAATTCCAATCGCGCTGTAGTACCAAACAGACATCATACGTTTGCTGGGCACTAGCTCACCGTTTTTAAATTCAGCATTCAAATGCCATTGACTCATGGGGTGCAGGAAAACTTCAGGTTTTGATTGAAGGGTTTCTTCATCTACATGAGCAGTCATTACGTCTTTAATTATTTCCGAAGTCTTTTCGAAATCTCCATTAGGGAAGAGTTGCACGAAGATGTACACAAAATAATTGTCCCATGCGTCAAGCGATCCCCAGCCATCAATGTAAAGATCTAAGGGTGCAAAATAAGAGGCGTCATTAAATGTTGAATTATTTGGCAGGTCCTCATACACCCCCGTCACCTTCAAATCCCATTTAGCGTCCATCATTACAACCTGATTAATCGGATCAGCATCGCCAAAGAGTTTTTTGGCAAGTGACTCTGAGAGAAAAATGGATTTCATTTCTTTAAGCCCTTGCCATGTACCCTGAATCATGTTTAGTGTTAGCATCTCAGCCCCTTCCGTCTGCATAAAGTAGCCACTCTGTGTAAACTTATTTTCCCCAAAGGCGACTACCCGCTCCTCTGTCCCACCACGCACCATGGCTACATTTTTAAAATGTGAACCATATTCGGTTTTGAGTAGTGTGCCCAGGCCAGTCACATGAGATGTACTAGCATATTTTTCGCCACCCCAGATTAGTGAGCGATAAACTTGCGCAAGAGTTCCGTGGTTTTCGTGATATTTATTAAAAGACAGTTCATCATAAACCCAAAGACTAATGAGCAATGCTACCGCCATGCCCATGGCGAGCCCACCGATATTAATAAATGAGTAGCCTTTGTTTTTTACTAAGTTGCGCCATCCGATTTTAAAATAACTTTTATACATACCGTACGTGTTTAATTGTTGATAACCTTCTGCAGGTCTAATAATACTGGGACGAAAGAGGAGAAGCACATCAGCTATGAATTTAAAATCAGCGCTTGACTCTCCCCTTTCATTTTTCCGCTCCTTATATAATTCAATCAAATCTCCTTCAATTGAATCTCTCAATTTCGGGTGGCAGAACCACCGAAAGAAGCGGAGGAATAATTTTGGAGGATTTGTTTTCAATTTCTCTTTTTATTATCAGACCACTGTCGACAGTCGACCGTGGACTTTGAATCATTCTGATCGCAAACTCTCCACCGGATTAGCCAACGCAGCTTTTACAGTTTTGAAACTCACGGTGAAAAGTGCAATTAGCAACGTACTTAGTCCGGCAACGATATAAACCCACCATTGTATGTCGATCTTATAAGCAAAGCCCTGAAGCCATTTGTCCATTAAGTAAAATCCAAGAGGGAAAGCAATGATGAATGAAATAGCAACCAGTAGCAGTAGGTCTTTTGAAAGAATGGAAACGATTTGAAAAACATCTGCACCTAAGACCTTTCGCACACCAATTTCTTTTACCCGCTGCTCTGCCGTAAACGTTACGAGACCGAATAATCCCAGGCAGGCAACTAGAATTGTAAGGAATCCAAAGATTTTTAAAATGCTACCCATGTTTTGCTCAGCCAGATAAGTCTCATTATATAGTTCATCGAGCAATCCATACGTAAATGGCTCTTCCACATCAAAGGCTTGCCACTTTGCTTGGATGCTTTCGATAAGATCAGCCATTTCAGCCGTCTTTGTTTTTATAATCAAACCGCCATAAGGATTGTTTAGCATCATTAAGGGAGCAATTGGCTCGTGCAACGACCTAAAATGAAAATCTTTGATTACGCCAACTATAGTTAAGGAACTGAAGCCGCCATTGTTATCGGTTCTTTGATTTATAGATTGACCCAACGGATTTCCCTCCAGTGAGAAAGCTTTAATAAAAGCTTCGTTGACAATGACTTTATCATTTTCACTTTCAGAACCTTCCAAAAAATTTCTTCCAGTATTTATTTGCATACCCATGGTAGGGATATAGCTCGGGTCAATTCCATAGATAATCGTTCTTCTAAAATCTTCTTTGTTTTCTCCCACCCAAACACCCGTCATATTATTGTCGGTAGGCCCGGCAGGAACAAATGCAGACCTCGTTACGCTTTCAATCCGTGGATCCGTTAAGAGTTGATTCTTGAAGGCGGTTTCATTATTACCTAACAAGTATGATTCCCTTAGTACAATTCTCTGATCGCGATTGTAGCCAATATTTTTATCCTGTATAAATGACATTTGTTGACTGACGATAATAATTGCCAGAATGAGTGTGGCAGAAATAACAAATTGAAAAACAACAAGTGTACTCCGAATTCCTTTACTCCTTCCGTTTGAGAATTTATTTTTTAGAGCGGCAATGGGTTTGATCGATGAAAGAAAGAATGCCGGATAACTACCCGCTAATAAACTGATGAATATTCCTAACCCTAAAAGGGCAGCCAGTACTTTTGGATTTAGTAGAAATGTCGCCTCTAATTCTTTACCCGAAAGTTGATTAAATAGAGACAAGGAAACAGTTACGATCAAAATACCTAATATCATCGCTACTGCCGTAGAGATAAATGACTCGATTAAAAATTGATGAACCAGTTGATTTTTTTGAGATCCTAATACTTTCTTAACACCTACTTCTTTACTGCGCTTAGTTGCTCCGGCCGTAGAAAGATTCATGAAATTGATGCAGGCAATCAATAACATGAAGATTGCAACGGCTCCAAAAATGTAAACTGAATTCATATCACCCCCGGGTTCTAATTCACTTGTTCCGGCAAAATCAGAGAACAAATGAATATCCGTTAGCCGCTGGATAAAAAGACCTATTTCGTTTCCGCTTTCTTTAAACTTTTCGAAAGTCATTCCCAGCTGAGCAACCTGCGGACCCATGTATTTTTTAATGATGGCTGGCATCTTTGTTTCAAACTCATTTACATCAATTCCTTCAGCAAGAACCAGGTACGTAAAATAATTTGACTCCAACCATTTCTCTTCTTTCGAGTGTGCCAATCCTTCCATCGATGCAAAGAGATCGAAATGGAAATGTGAATTGGCGGGTACCTTTTCAATTACACCGGTTACTTTATACTGCTCCTTTGCATCTTTAAATTCCAGCAGTTTATTAATAGGGTCTTCTGCGCCAAAATATTTTTCAGCTTCCTCTTTCGTGATGACGATTGAGTTGGGTAACAACAAAGCAGTTTTTGCATCACCTTGAATGAAAGGAAGAGTAAATACTTCGAAGAAATTTGGATCAACAAAAGCGACCTGACTGTTTCTGTATGTATTGGCCTGATAGGTGATCTTTGGTGTGCCTATTCTTCTTAAGCGTGTGGCTTCAAGTACTTCCGGGAATTCGTTTTTTAATGTGGCGGCAACAGGTGCAGCGGTGACCGCTTCCTTAATAATCTCACCATTTACTTTTCCCTTTAAAACAACACGAACAATTTGATCGGCTTTCTTATTAAACCGATCGAAACTTAGTTCGTCTGCAACAAACATCATGATCAAAAGGCAGGTGGCGATGCCCAGTGCAAGGCCTGAAGTGTTTATGGCAAACAAACTTTTGTTCTTTAACAAATTGCGCCATCCGATTTTAAAATAACTTTTATACATACCATAGCTGTTTAATTGTTCGTATCCTTCTGCCGGTCGGATGATACCTGGTCTAAATAGTAACAAGACATCACCAATAAATTTTATATCTGCTTTCTGTTTTCCTTTTTCTTGGACTCGTTCCTCATATAACTCCAGCAAGTCACCCTCTATATACTTCAACAGCTTTGGATGACAGAACCACCGGAAGAAGCGGAGAGGGAGTTGAGGCGGATTTGTTTTCATTCAAGTCGTTATTGGTTGTTTCGTTAGTAGGTGTTCGTGTATTCCCGAAGAACGAGCAACGATCATCCAACAACTATTTTTGTGCCCCAAGCCACCTTCGGTATTGCACTCCACAATTCATCCCTCGTACTTTTCGAATACTCCATAGCTCGTTTACCGAGTGCCGTTATCTGAAAATATTTCTTTGGCCGACCTGCTCTTTCCTCCGTTGCCTCTCCTTCAAAAGACTTTAGATATCCTTTGTCTTCTAATCTTTTCAAAGCGGATTGCAATGCACCTACACTCACCTTCCGCGTTAGACGCGATTCAATTTCTTTCTTGATTGAAACTCCGTAGGCGTCTTTGTATAGAACCCCTACCGTAAGCATAACTACTTCTTCAAATTCGCCAAGTTGATATTTCTTCATGAAGGGACAATAATTAATTCCTATTTGTAGTATTAATTACTGTGCCAAAGGAAAAGATGTAGAATTCGAGCAAAATTTGAAGGACGCGGGTGATGAGAGTGTTCATTGGCGAACGGTTTTGCTTTAGAGCGGACACTCCGCAACGGAGCCTTCTATCTTCGCAACCTGAGCATAAAAATTATTCCTTCGACTTTTAATCAGAAAGGAAACAACATCTTTCTGCTTAAGTACACGTATCGATTTAGGGCTTAAGACTCTACTCGCTTCTTAAACTCTTTACCGGATTCGACATAGCAGCTTTAATGGCTTGTGTACTGACGGTGAGTAATGTTATTAGTAAAGCACCTAAGAATGAAATCGCAAATACCCACAAAGAAATCTCCGTGCGATAACTAAATCCGGCCAGCCAGGATTTTAGCAGATAATAGCCAATGGGTATTGCTATGACACACGACAGTACAACCAGCAAAATGAATTCTCTTGAAATTAATTGCCACACATTCAGCATAGAGGCACCAAGTACTTTTCTAATACCAATTTCCTTCGTGCGTTGTTCCGCTACAAAAGCTGCTAATCCAAAAATTCCAAGGCAACTGATAAATATGGCAAGGCCGGTAAAAACAATGGCGAGTTTTCCAACACGCTCTTCATTACCAAACTTGCGTCCATAAAGCTCGTCCACAAAATAATAGTCGAAAGGTTGTTCCGGATTAAACTTTTTAAAAACTTCTTCCACTTTGGCAACGGCATCACTAGCACTAACCGCCTCGTTTATTTTTAATGTTAGCATATTACTACTTGACGGATCAAGATCATATACAGTGGGAGGAACGGGCTCATAGGGTGACCCTGCGATCATGTCGCGAACGATGCCAATGATGTGATATTGATTACCCGACCACTGAATATTGGCACCAATAGGTTCCTTCAATTGCATAAATTGAAGGGCAGACTCATTAATAATTAATCCCATTGAGTCGGATAAGTATTCTTTGGAGTAATCTCTTCCCTCAACAATTTCCCCACTGATTGTTTTTCCATAATTGTGCGATACATCATGTACTCTAAAGTCAACAGATAGATTTGGGTCTTTGCCTTCCCAAACAAAACCACTGGAAGAATAGGATGTGGATGTTGGTGCGGCTGATGATTCAGCCATAGAGACAATCTTTCCAGAACCTAACAATTCATTTTGCACCGCATCATACTGCTTATGGATTGATCCATTCATCAAGGGCACTGTGATCAATCCATTAGAATTATATCCCATAGGTCGATTCTTGGCGTATTGAATTTGTTGGAAGACGACCAGCGTTCCAATGATTAGCGTAACGGAAACACTGAATTGTACAACCACTAATGCTCTTCTAAATAGGGTGGTTCCGCCAGCAGCTCTGAATGTTCCTTTCAAAACATTCACGGCCTGAAATGAGGATAGGTATAAAGCCGGGTAACTTCCCGCAATGAGAGCAGTAAGTAAGCAAAATGAAAAACAAGCCATCCAGAAAAAAGCATTACTCCACGGCAGTTCAATACTCTTACTTGCCATTTCGTTGAAGAATGGGAGTGACAGCCACACAACAACTAAAGCAAAGCCGAATGAAATAAAGACCATCAAAAATGATTCACTAAAGAACTGTTGAATCAATTGCAGTCGCACCGACCCGATTGATTTTCGAATCCCAATCTCTTTAGCTCTTTTTCTGAACGAGCCGTACACAGGTTCATGAAGTTTATGCAAGCCAACAGCAAAACGAATCCCCCAATAATTCCAAACATCCACACATATTGAATCCGGCCACCCATATTTTTTCCTTCCTTGAATTCGGAATATAAATGCCACTGACTCATGGGCCAGAGAAATAGCTCCGGTTTCTTTTTGATTAATTCTGAATTCAGGTGTTTAAGTTTTTCGTCTTTAATTTTCGCGGAAGCTATTTCAAATGTGGTGTGCTCATTTATTTTCACATACAATTCAAATGCATTGGGACGCCATGGATCACTCATTGATTTTATCCAATCAGCTTCGCTAGCGAACAAATCCCAGGGAGCGATAAAATCCATACCCTGAAATGATGAGTTGGCAGGAAAATCTTCATACACGCCAGCTACCTTAACTTCCATATCATCATCAATGCTAAACACTTTGTTAAGTGGATCGCTATCGCCATAAAGAGTTGTTGCGAGCGACTGCGAGATCAAAGTTGAATTCATGTCTTTCAATCCATCATCGTGTGCCCAAAATCATGGGCAGAAAATAAGTGTGGACCATTTGATTCCATGAAAGATCCATTACGTGTGAATTTCTTATCCTCTATCGATATTAAATGATCATAATTACCGAGCATCATAGTTACATAGTCAAAATCCTGATCATGGTTTTTCCGAATTTCTTCGGCTAAGGGATGGGGAATTTCCATCCAGGTTTGAACTTCACCATTGTTGGATACATTTTGAATGACTCGGGCGATGGAGCTATAATGCTCGCGGCCTTTCTTGTTGAAAGAGATTTCATCCCATAACCACAGGCCAATTAAGATAGTTACCGCCATTCCAATAGAAAGGCCGGAAATATTTAGTGATGAATAAACTTTGTTCCGTATGGTATTCCGGAAGGCTGTTTTGAAATAGTTGCTGTACATCATAAAGTAGAAAGTTTTATGGGACTTGAATTTCTTAAGTGCAAAAGGTCGCAGATAGTGAATAACCTGAAACCAATAATTAGATTTTGTTTTAAAGACAGATTTACTTTTTAGGTCTGAATAAAATTTCTCTTCTAAATCACCTTCCACATCTTCAGCAAGATCATTGCGCAAGAATGAGTGCAGCAAGTGAGTGGCAAGTTTGGGTGGTATCGAGTTTTTGTTTTTCAAATTTTTATTCTGATTTCAAACTATCCACGGGATTTGACCTTGCCGCTTTTATAGTTTGGTAGCCAACTGCAAACCAAGCAATCAATAGTGCAGCCGTGCCAATGCTGATAAAGAGCCACCAGCGTAACTCAATTCTATACGCAAAACGGTTAAGCCAATAAGTTGACAGGTAAAAGCTAGCCGGTATGGTTAAGACAACGGCAGTCAAAACTGTAATTGTGAACTCTTTGGATAGCAAGCGAACTATTATCCACTCACTCGCACCCAACGTCTTTCGAATGCTTATTTCTTTTGTTCTTCTCTCTGCAGCAAACGCAGCCATCCCAAAAAGACCAAGGCATGAAATAACAATTGCAATCGTTGCGAAATACTTTGACAACGTAGCTATTCTTTTTTCGGAAATATAGAGTGCCTGGTAATCGTCATCCAGAAATTTAGCCTCGAATGGAATGTCTGGATTATATTGTTTGTATAGTTTTTCAAGACCAGCTAGTGTTTCCAGTTCAGTACCGGATTGAATTTTAACAAGAACTGTGTTGGTATACATTGGAAAGCACATCAAAAACATCGGCTTGATCTCCTCATACATGGATTGAAAGTGGAAGTTTTTGACAGTTCCAATTATTTCACGCTGCGTGCCAAAGAGATTTATCCACTTCCCTACAGGATCAGCCATTTGCATGACTTCTACTGCTTTCTCATTAAGAATAATGGTTGCTTCCTCATTCCCAAATTCTCTTGAAAACGTTCGGCCTTCTTTCAGTGGAATGCTTAATGTTTCAAAAAAATCATAATTAATAGTTACCCCTGAAAACTCAATCTCATTTTCACTCGACACCTGACCTTCCCATGTATGTCCCCACGAAGAGCTACTAATGTTAGCTACACTGCCTTGCGTGCTCGATGCATCCAATACACCTGGTATCGTCTTCGCTTCATTAAGAAATGATTCCAGGCTTTGAACAAGCTTGCCTTCTTTTTCAAATGAAATTATGTTCGATTTGTTGAAACCCAAATTTTTGGACTGCACAAAATCCATCTGTAAATAGATCACACACACGGCTGCTATCAACACAATTGAAATCCCAAACTGAAAAATCACCAAGCCTCTACGAATCCAAATTTCTCCCAAAGCAGTATTCAGTTTTCCTTTTAGTATATCGATTGGTCGAAAGCCGGAGATGTAAAAAGCAGGATAACTTCCTGCCATTATGCCGGTGAGTATTACAATAACCAATGCTCCAGAAATAAGTCCCCATTCTGGTGTTAATTGAATATGCTTACCTGTAAGGAGATTGAATTGCGGCAATAGCATGATAACCACTCCAACTGCAACAACGAATGCAAGGGTTGCCACGAGCATGGATTCACTCAAATGTTGAAAAACAATTGTTTTTCGGAATACACCAATAGATTTTTTTATACCAACTTCTTTTAACCTTCTTGAAGCTCTTGCTGTAGATAGATTCATGAAGTTTATGCAGGCTATTACGAGAATAAAACCTGCTATTAGCGAGAATAGTATTACGTAGTCGATTCTTCCACCCGCCAATTTTCCATTCTCGTAGCCGCCATATAAGTATCGATCAGAATATCGTTGAAGAAACATCTGGTCAGCATCGGTTTCACGCTTTTCTTTATAAAAATTATTCAACTTGAGATTAAATTGTTCAACCGCAACTCCGGGTTTTAATGTTAGGTAAGTAAAAATTGGATTGCTGTACCAATTCACATCCATTCGATTTTTTTCAAGGAAGAGTTCATGCGTAACCAGAAAATCGTACTTCTCTGATGCTTTATCTCCTGGACTTTCGAAAACACCTGAAACAATGTGATCACCACCAAAATGTTCAAGCCCCAGTTAACTGACTTGCCTACGCAATTTTCAGCCGAGCCAAAAAGCTTTATGGCCAAATCATCTGAAATAACCATCGCATACTTATTCTGAAGAACACTATTGCTGCTCCCTTGAATGAGTTTGTAGGAGAAAACATTAAAGAAATCCTTGCCAACGAAAGATCCAGTTGTTTTTACATTTGCTTTATCGGCTGAAACATAGGCGATAGGGGTTGGTCGCATAGGCACCACAAACTCAACGTCTGGCATTTCTTCTTTTAAAGCATCTGGCAACAAGACTGAATTGCTTCCATGTGTTTCGAAATTATTTGATGCATCAGGCGTGTGTCTCATCACTTGATATAAACGATCCCCTTTTTTTCATAAAACTTATCAATGGACATTTCATCAAACACCCACAAGTAGATTAGTAGAACGGACGCCAACCCGCTGGTTAAACCAATCATGTTGATTATGAATGAAGATTTGTATCGGGAGAAGTTCCTAAACGAAATTAATAGGTTGTGTCTGAACATGGTGCTAATGTTTAATGGAACTGATTTCGATTTTCGTAGCGCAAAGGTCTCAGATAATTAATCACTTGAAACCAATAATTCAATTTCGCTTTGAATAATGATTTCAATTTTACGTCAGTATAAAATTTCTCTTCTAAATCACCTTCCACTTCTTCAGCTAAATCATTGCGCAAAAAGAATGCAGCAAGTGAGTGGCAAGTTTGGGTGGGGCAATATTTTTCTTTGCAGAGCTCAATTATTTCTTGCTGATTTTCAAATTCCTGAAATCACCCTCAGAAGTATTTCCCACCCAGAATCCGATCCATCCATTCTTTCGATCGCTTAGTTGATCTACCACCAATGAAGGCGTGCTCGAATTATTTACATACACTTTAACGGAAGGATATTCTATGACAATGGTTGCATGAAACCAATCGTCTGGGCTGGGAACAGGGGCTACAACATTTTCATATTTATCCGGAAATTTTTCGCGCAAGGTGTACCAGGAAATTTTGGATGTGAGACATATTGAACATGTGTCTTTCGTTCGGGATTTTTAAAATTGAACGGACGAAAGTAAACAGCCTCAAACGTGCTGTCATTCAAACCATGAAAAGCAAACCCAACAAAGCTTCTGCCTTGCTTATCTTGTCCTTTAATATCAAGATCAATTTTTCCATTTTCAAAAGTGAAATCATTGAGTCGAACTAATCCGTCACCCTCTTTAGCATCAAGATGAACACTTTTAGAGTTTGTGGTAACTGCTCTATTAATAACGGTCCATGTTTTCGAATTCGTAACCATTGAAAGATCAGGCGTTGTAACTTTCTGCGCAGCTGAGTAAAAACACGTTCCAAGAAAGAGGAGTAAAGCAAAAGATGATATTTTCATAGATAATTAATTTATTCCCGATAGACCAGAGAAAGCTGGATATTGTTGCCACAACGCAACTTTAAAATCACGTGACTCCTTAACTACTTTTTTGCCTAAGGCTGTCATGGTGAAAATCCGTTTCCTGCGGCCACCCCGTTCAGTAGTGGGTTTGCCCATTTCAGATTTCAAAAAGCCTTTGCCTTCCAATCGATCGAGTGTGGAATGCACCGCGCCAATAGATACTGATCGCCCGGTTTGGGATTCAAATTCTTCCGCAATTCGAAATGCGTATGAATTTTCGTCCCCCAGAATGCCAACCAGAAGCAACAGTACTTCTTCAAATTCGCCAAGTCTCGTTTCTATCATATGTTACCAGATTGTAGAACTAATATACGGGAGTTATTATTATTTGTTCTACCATTTGGTAACAAATACTTCATTTGAATGGAAAGGTTACACGCCTATTCAGTTCTGATCAAATTAAAATTTCCTTAATTTCAAGCCCACTAACTACCGGTGTTATGCTTAATCAAGATGAACGAACTTTTGATTCCATTGTAATTGGCTCGGGAATATCAGGCGGCTGGGCTGCCAAAGAACTTTGCGAAAAGGGGTTGAAGACGCTTGTATTGGAGCGCGGCCGTAATGTGGTGCACAATAAGGATTATCCCACGGCAACAAAAAATATTTGGGAACTTCCAAACCGCGGGCGGCTTACAGCAGAATTTTTGAAGGAGAATCCTCTCATCAGTAAATCGGCAGGCATTGCTGAAGACAATATGCACTTCTTTATAAAAGATAAAGATCATCCGTATGTGCAAGAGAAACCTTTTGATTGGGTACGTGGCTATCAGGTAGGAGGCAAGTCATTAACATGGGGGCGGGCAACCCAGCGGTGGAGTGAATATGAATTTTCGGCACCAGCCCGATTTGGTTTTGGACTCGATTGGCCTATTCGCTATAAAGATGTGGCTCCTTGGTATTCGCATGTAGAAAATTTTATTGGCATTTGTGGTAAAGCCGAGGGTATTGAAGCGATGCCCGATGGTGAGTTTCTTCCGCCCTTTGATTTCAATTGTGTGGAGTCGCACATGCATCAAAATATAAAAGAGAATTTTCCTGATCGATATATGACTCCGGCTCGCTGGGCCCATCTCACCAAGCCAAAAGAAATTCATTTGCAACAAGGGCGTGGCCAATGTCAGGCGCGGAATTTATGTATGCGCGGCTGTCCGTTTGGCGGATACTTCAGTTCGGTATCATCAACGTTGCCGTGGGCTGAGAAAACAGGCAACCTGACTATTCGCCCACACTCTGTCGTTCACTCTATTATATATGATGAGCAGTCAGGAAAAGCTTCGGGCGTGCGCCTCATCGATGCAAACACAAGCCAAGTGATAGACTTTAACGCCAAAATAATTTTCGTTAACGCATCCGCGTTGAATAGTTTATTAGTGTTGCTCAATTCAAAGTCAAATCGGTTTTCTAACGGATTGGGAAATGATAATGGATTGTTAGGCAAGTATGTAGCGTTTCATAATTATCGTGCTTCGGTCAATGGTATTATAGAAGGCTTTGAAGACAAATATTATTTTGGAAGAAATCCCACAGACTCTATCATTGCCAACTATCGCAACCTAAAAAAACAAGACACCGATTACTTGGGTGGGTTTACCACATTCACTGGAGCTTATCGTGAAGGGTGGTGGGCTGATAAGAATAATGAAGCCATTGGTGCTGAGCTAAAATCAAAAGTTCAAACTCCGGGCCGGTGGCGTGTATTTATGTACATGCAAGGCGAAACCATTCCAAAAGAAAAAAATCATGTTCGTTTGAGTGATACAGAAAAAGATCAATGGGGTATCCCTTTGTTAGTTACTTCGATTGACTACGATGACAACGATGAAAAAATGACGAAAGACTTTTTAGAACAGTCTGTAGCTATGCTAGAAAAGGCCGGGGTCAAAGAAATTAATCAACACGACACCCATCAGGCACCGGGGTTGGACATTCACGAAATGGGTGGCTGCCGCATGGGCCGCGACCCAAAAACTTCTTTATTAAATGAATGGAACCAAATGCACTTATGTAAAAATGTATTTGTAACCGATGGTGCATGTATGACAAGCACGGGCAATCAAAGTCCCTCTATATTATATATGGCGTTAACGGCAAGAGCTGCGAATTATGCAGTGGAACAAGTGAAGAAAGGAAATTTGTAAAACTTAGATCAAGTTACAATTTTAGATTCTTGAATGTAGTAGGAAATTCCCATGTGCTTTCAAGGTAAGATTCGGGTCACAATTGCTACATTTGTTGGATTAACCTTACTATAACTGAATTTTTTGGGTTACTACGACATGAAGAATATACTGACCGGGCTTTTTTTTATTCTGTTTTCTACTTTGGCCTGGGCTCAGCCCGCGAATGACAATTACGCAGCGGCCATCGATGTTTCATCCATTATTAATCTCTGTTCTGCGAATGCGGCTTTTACAACGCTAAACGCAACGGCCGATAATAATAAAGGAAGCGCTTGGGATAGTGGTCCTAATTATAATGTCTGGTTCAAGTTCACCGCTACAACGAACTATATGAAAGTACAGTTGAACACAGGCGCCCCAGAGGGGAACATGCAATATCCTTATTTAGCGCTGTGGGCAACGAACGGTACCACGGAGTTAGCATCGGCCAACCGTATTGGTCAGTACACCGATTTAGAAGTTGATTACTATGGACTGACGCCCGGAGTGGTGTATTACATTTCGGTGGACAACTTAACAGGTGCGGGTTACCGGGGCACGTTTAAGTTGTGTTTGAGTGATGTGGTTGATTATAATTTTTATGAAGGCGCGGTTGATGTTACGGGTTTAATAAATGGTTGTTCTGCTGATGCAGCTTACACGACAGTCAATGCTTCCGCAGACAAGAACAAAGGCGCGGCCTGGGATAGCGGCCCGAATTACAATCGTTGGTTCAAGTTCACAGCTACTACGAACTACATGAAAGTCCAGTTGAATACGGGCGCCCCAGAGGGAACATGCAATATCCATACTTAGCCTTGTGGTCACGAGAATGGCACGACAGAGTTGGCCTCCGCAACCGGATTGGTCAGTACACCGATTTAGAAGTTGACTACTATGGACTGACACCTGGAGTAGTGTATTACATTTCGGTAGATAATTTAACAGGTGCAGGTTACCGGGGCACGTTCAATTGTGTTTGAGCGATGTGGTTGATTATAATTTTTATGAAGGGGCGGTTGATGTTACGGGTTTAATAAATGGATGTTCGGCCGATGCCGCCTACACGACAGTCAATGCTTCCGCAGACAAGAACAAAGGCGCGGCCTGGGATAGCGGTCCGAATTATAATCGTTGGTTCAAATTCACCGCTACTACGAACTACATGAAAGTCCAGTTGAACACAGGCGCCCCGGAAGGAACATGCAATATCCTTATTTAGCGCTGTGGGCAACGAACGGTACCACAGGTTGGCCTCGGCCAACCGGATTGGTCAGTACACCGATCTAGAAGTTGACTACTATGGACTGACGCCTGGAGTTGTGTATTACATCTCGGTAGATAACTTAACAGGTGCAGGTTACCGGGGCACGTTTAAATTGTGTTTGAGCGATGTGGTTGATTATAATTTTTATGAAGGGGCGGTTGATGTTACGGGTTTAATAAATGGTTGTTCGGCCGATGCCGCCTACACGACAGTAAATGCTTCCGCAGACAAGAACAAAGGCGCGGCCTGGGATAGCGGCCCGAATTACAATCGTTGGTTCAAATTCACCGCTACTACGAACTACATGAAAGTCCAGTTGAACACAGGCGCCCCTGAGGGGAACATGCAATATCCATATTTAGCCTTGTGGTCAACGAATGGCACAACAGAGTTGGCCTCGGCCAACCGGATTGGTCAGTACACCGATTTAGAAGTTGACTACTATGGACTGACGCCTGGAGTAGAGTATTACATCTCGGTAGATAATTTAACAGGTGCAGGTTACCGGGGCACGTTTAAATTGTGTTTGAGCGATGTGGTTGATTATAATTTTTATGAAGGGGCGGTTGATGTTACGGGTTTAATAAATGGTTGTTCGGCCGATGCCGCCTACACGACAGTAAATGCTTCCGCAGATAAAAACAAAGGAGCGGCCTGGGATAGCGGTCCGAATTATAATCGTTGGTTCAAATTCACCGCTACTACGAACTACATGAAAGTCCAGTTGAACACAGGCGCCCCAGAGGGGAACATGCAATATCCTTATTTAGCGCTGTGGGCAACGAACGGTACCACGGAGTTGGCCTCGGCCAACCGGATTGGTCAGTACACCGATTTAGAAGTTGACTACTATGGACTGACGCCTGGAGTAGAGTATTACATCTCGGTAGATAATTTAACAGGTGCAGGTTACCGGGGCACGTTCAAATTGTGTTTGAGCGATGTGGTTGATTATAATTTTTATGAAGGGGCGGTTGATGTTACGGGTTTAATAAATGGATGTTCGGCCGATGCCGCCTACACGACAGTAAATGCTTCCGCAGATAAAAATAAAGGGGCGGCCTGGGATAGCGGTCCGAATTATAATCGTTGGTTCAAATTCACCGCTACTACGAACTACATGAAAGTCCAGTTGAATACAGGCGCCCCAGAGGGAACATGCAATATCCTTATTTAGCGCTGTGGGCAACGAACGGTACCACCGGAGTTGGCCTCGGCCAACCGGATTGGTCAGTACACCGATCTAGAAGTTGATTACTATGGACTGACGCCTGGAGTAGAGTATTACATCTCGGTTGATAATTTAACAGGTGCAGGTTACCGGGGCACGTTTAAATTGTGTTTGAGCGATGTGGTTGATTATAATTTTTATGAAGGCGCGGTTGATGTTACGGGTTTGATAAATGGTTGTTCGGCTGATGCCGCCTACACGACAGTAAATGCTTCCGCAGACACGAACAAAGGCGCGGCCTGGGATAGCGGCCCGAATTACAATCGTTGGTTCAAATTCACCGCTACTACGAACTACATGAAAGTCCAGTTGAACACAGGCGCCCCTGAGGGGAACATGCAATATCCATATTTAGCCTTGTGGTCAACGAATGGCACAACAGAGTTGGCCTCGGCCAACCGGATTGGTCAGTACACCGATTTAGAAGTTGACTACTATGGACTGACGCCTGGAGTAGTGTATTACATCTCGGTAGATAATTTAACAGGTGCAGGTTACCGGGGCACGTTTAAATTGTGTTTGAGCGATGTGGTTGATTATAATTTTTATGAAGGCGCGGCTGATGTTACGGGATTGATAAATGGTTGTTCGGCTGATGCCGCCTACACGACAGTAAATGCTTCCGCAGACAAGAACAAAGGCGCGGCCTGGGATAGCGGCCCGAATTACAATCGTTGGTTCAAATTCACCGCTACTACGAACTACATGAAAGTCCAGTTGAACACAGGCGCCCCTGAGGGGAGACATGCAATATCCTTATTTAGCCTTGTGGTCAACGAATGGCACAACAGAGTTGGCCTCGGCCAACCGGATTTGTCAGTACACCGATTTAGAAGTTGACTACTATGGACTGACGCCTGGAGTAGAGTATTACATCTCGGTAGATAATTTAACAGGTGCAGGTTACCGGGGCACGTTCAAATTATGTTTGAGCGATGTGCTGGATTATAATTTTTACGAGGGAGCAATTGTCTTAACGGATCTTAACAACTGGTGTTCGGCCGATGCAGCTTACACTACGGTAAATGCGACAGCGGATAAAAATAAAGGCGCTGCCTGGGATAGCGGTCCGAATTACAATCGGTGGTTTAAGTTCACGGCCTTAACAGCATCAGTAACTATTCAATTAAAAACCGGAGCTCCCGAAGGCAATTTACAATATGGATATCTCGCCTTGTGGGCTTCTAATGGAACTACTGGTTTAGCATCTGTTAACAGAGCCGGTCAATACAATGATTTAACTATAAACTATGGTGCACTGGTCATAGGTAGCGAGTATTATATATCTGTGGACAACTTAGCGGGTGCTGGCTATCGGGGCACCTTTAAGTTATGTATCAACAATGTTGACCCCACGGCATTTTATTCACGAGCCGATGGCGATTGGAATACACCAAGCACCTGGTCAAATATTACCTATGGCGGTGTAGCCTCAGTAACAACACCGGGTGCAGGTAATGTTGTTTACATCCGCGATAATGTGATTAACGTTACTTCGGCAGGCCAGGCAGCAGAAGTTAATATAACAACCAGTGCAGCAAACACATCCCTTACTATTGATAACGCCACGCTAACTGTTAATGGTCGCTTCCTAAAAACGAATTCTGCAAGCAATTCAATTATTACAACGGTTCAGAACAATGGCGTTCTCAGTGTTGCGAATAATGTGCTCCTAACCCGAAGCGGAGGAAATAGTAACACGCAACTTAACATTCCTTCAGGATCAGTAACGGTTGGGCAAGATATGATCTGGACCAGCACAAGCGGTACGATTGCTAACAATACGATGACACTAAGTAATTCATCATCATTGGCTGTTGGGCGAGATCTCACATTAAGTTATTCGGGTGGAATGAAAATAGGGTTTGCCTTTAATAATAACTCAACCCTGTCAGTAGGCCGCGATTTAACGTTTACTTCAACAGCAGCAACCCAAACCGAAGCCATATTCAATAATGCTTCCGCGATGAGCATCAAGAGAAACATCGTTCGTGGAGGAACACCTTTTGGGATACTTACTTTTAACAACACATCAACGCTTACATTTAATGGCACAGCGAATCAACAAATCATCCCCGCTTCCGCGGGATCGGGAGGGGATGCTATTACATACAATCATGTTGTCTTCAACAACACAAGTGGGTTTGCGATTGACTACACAATGGGTGGGGTTGTCTCCATTCCTGGAAGTATCACATTAACACAGGGGATTCTCCGAACAACGGGAGCTAATTACTTGGCCTTATTACATGGATGTATAAGTTCATTGGGTAGTGTGAGTAGTTATGTTGATGGACCCATGACTATTGATTTAGCTTCCAACACGCCTTCAACAACACTTACCTTTCCGCTAGGAAAAAGCGGATCGTATCGACCTGCTGTATTATCGGTTACTCATTCTGATAATGCCTCAGCCACGTATACGGCAGAACATATTAGTTCATCAGCCGGAGCGTTGGGCTACACATTGCCGGGAACGATCGAACGGGTATCCGGAGTCCGCTATTGGATTATCAATCGATCGGCTGTAGCCAATTTAACAAGTGCCACAGCTACTCTCTATTATGGAATTGGTACCAGCGATGGGGTAACGGATCCGCCAAACTTACGGGTAGTGAAAACCAATGGTGCGGGCACGGTTTGGTTTGATGCCGGAGGCACAGGATCAGCCGCGGGAACAGGAACAATTACTTCCGCGCCTTTTGCTACATTCAGTGTAATCACATTAGGTAACGCCACGGGCGGCTCAAATCCACTTCCAATTCAATTAAAATCTTTTGAAGCTAAACCGATGGCCAACAAAGTTGATATTCAATGGGTAACCGCTTCCGAGTTGAATAATGATTACTTCACCCTTGAACGATCCTCCGATGGTCAGGAGTTTGCTGAGGTAGTTCGCATTCCTGGAAAGGGAACCAAGCAAACAGAATCGTCTTATGATTTTCTTGATGATAGGCCAATCATAGGCAGATCTTATTATAGATTGAAACAGACAGATTTCGACAAGAAGTCCTCTTATTCAAAAATTGTTTTAGTAGAACTCGCGCTGGGTCAAAATCCAGAAGTGGTAGTCTATCCTAATCCAACAACGGAAGAAACATTTTCCGTGCAGATGAATGGATTTATACCGGAAGAATCGGTGCAGGTTAAATTGTCGGATTCGATGGGTCGAATCCTATTCACCGAACAGACAACGGTGAGCTCTTCTGAACTTCATGAGATTAGAATTAATAAAGCAGGCTTGGCCTCCGGAGTTTATATTCTTTCCGTTCGTCAGAGATCAATAAATCTATTCTCAAGAGTAGTTATTAATTAATACAAAAAGCCTGACGCATTCACATCAGGCTTTGTACCCGGGACGGGAGTTGAACCCGTACAAGTATTACTACTCATCCCGATTTAATCGGGACGTGTCTTATCAATTAGCGTTTGAATATATATACGACTTTTCATAGCCTTCAAAGCTTTTTCCCTTCTCATTGCCTCGATTTCCGATCCATAAGATTCCAAATACACTTTTTTCCACGGCCTGTAAGGCTTTGTAGATTTTACTTTGCCAGCATTATGTTCGGCAAGCCTTCGCTCGGGTGATTCTGAATACCCAATATAGAATCTGCCATTCAAAACAGATTGAAGTATGTATACGAAAAACATATAAAGTACCCGGGACGGGAGTTGAACCCGTACAAGTATTACTACTCATCCCGATTTAATCGGGACGTGTCTTATCAATTAGCGTTTGAATATATATACGACTTTTCATAGCCTTCAAAGCTTTTTCCCTTCCCGATTCCATACACTTTTTGGGGGGGTTCCCTTCTCATTGCCTCGATTTCGATCCATAAGATTCCAAATACACTTTTTTCCACGGCCTGTAAGGCTTTGTAGATTTTACTTTGCCAGCATTATGTTCGGCAAGCCTTCGCTCGGGTGATTCTGAATACCCAATATAGAATCTACCATTCAAAACAGATTGAAGTATGTATACGAAAAACATATAAAGTACCCGGGATGGGAGTTGAACCCGTACAAGTATTACTACTCATCCCGATTTAATCGGGACGTGTCTTATCAATTAGCGTTTGAATATATATACGACTTTTCATAGCCTTCAAAGCTTTTCCCTTCTCATTGCCTCGATTTCCGATCCATAAGATTCCAATACACTTTTTCCACGGCCTGTAAGGCTTTGTAGATTTTACTTTGCCAGCATTATGTTCGGCAAGCCTTCGCTCGGGTGACTGCCCAGGCGTTCCCTTCCCCCGTTTCTTTGCCGCAAGTTCGGGAAGCCTTCGCTCAGGTGATTCTGAATACCCAATATAGAATCTACCATTCAAAACAGATTGAAGGTATACGAAAAACATATAAAGTACCCGGGACGGAGTTGAACCGTACAAGTATTACTACTCACAGGATTTTAAGTCCTGCGTGTCTACCAATTCCACCACCCGGGCAATATTATTTGCTTGTGGTACTTTATTAACAAAGAACGAACCCGTACAGATATTACTAGCCATCCCGATTTTAATCGGGACGTGTCTACCAATTCGACCACCCGGGCAGAGTAAAAAAGTAAAAGCACCTAACCTGCGGTGCTTTTACTTTTTTGAGCGGGAAACGAGACTCGAACTTGCGACCCCGACCTTGGCAAGGTCGTGCTCTACCAACTGAGCTACTCCCGCTTTTGGCTTCAAATTATGAGCTTTTCTTGTTCAAAACTCACTTTTTGACCCCCATTGGTTATAAGGGACTGCAAATTTAATAGCTAGCCCCAAATATCCAACATACCCCTGTTTTTTTCAGAAATTTCTTCTTTAGCCTCCATAACAAAGCATTTTTTGTTTCTCCTTAATTATTTGAACTTGGCATAACCAAATGTGTATAGTGAGACACTTCTATAAACGCAATTTTTTATAAAATCACACCCAATGAAAAGAACTATCCTAATTACGTGCTTTCTATTTTTTGGTCTCGTCTTTAAAGGGATAGGCCAAACGGTGTACTCCTCAGATAAAGGCGAAAAGTACCACACGGCCGATTGCCGTTTATCAGGGGATGCAGAACCTCTCAAATTATCGGCAGCAAAAAAAGCTGGCAAAGGCGCTTGCGATATTTGTAAGCCCAATGACTTGGGTAAGGCCAAGCTAAATCAATGCTCTGGAAAGACAGCGGATGGTACGCGATGCAAGCGTATGACTAGCAACAAAAACAAAAAATGCTATCAGCATCAATAAGGCCGTGTGGAAAGATCACGAACAGGCAATTAATGAGGCAACAAAATTTCTTCGAGATAGAGATATCATTCCTGATGTTGCGGTTATTTTAGGGACCGGTCTTGGCAACGCGTTCATTAAAAAAATGAAGGTTGATAAAACTATTCCCTTCAATCAGGTTCCAAACTTTCCGGTTTCTACTGTGGACAGCCATAAAGGGCAATGGGTGTATGGTGCGCTGGGTAATAAGAAGATACTTGTTATGCAGGGGCGCATACATTATTATGAAGGCTACACCATGCAACAGGTTTCATTGGGCGTGCGGGTAATGAAGCGGCTTCATGTGAAGTATTTATTGATTTCTAATGCGGCCGGTAATCTGAATAAACAATGGCGACAGGGTGAGCTTATGTTATTAGAGGATCATATAAATCTACAATTTGAAAACCCTTTGCGAGGATATAATTTACAGAATGACGGCCCACGTTTTCCTGATATGAGTGGTCCGTATTCATCGCATCTTAACAAGTTACTAATCGAAATCGCCCGTGACAATGAAATTAAACTTCATCGTGGAGTTTATGCATCTGTAGCCGGACCAAATTTGGAAACCCGGGCTGAGTATAAGTATCTTCAAACAATAGGGGCCGATGCGGTGGGCATGTCTACAGTGCCCGAAGTGTTAGTGGCTAACCATTGTGGTCTGCCATGCTGTGCCATTTCGGTGTTAACAAATGATGCTTACGCAGACAATTTAGAAAAGACCGGGTTATCAGAAATAATTTCGGTGGCAAATCGTTCAGAGAAAAATTTGACAGTTCTTTACAACGAACTAATTAATAGATTAAAAATATAAGCATGCAACGATTATTGATTCATCCTGAAGGGCCCCAGTTTTCTCGCATTATTTCAGGCGCTTGGCGATGGCACACCGTTTCGCAAGATACTGTGGAGAAGTTAATTCATACTTCATTAGATGAAGGAATCACTACGTTCGATCATGCCGATATTTATGGCGATCATAGTAATGAGGAAATTTTTGGGGCTATGTTAAAAAAGGATTGATCGCTTCGAAATAAGATGGAGCTTGTAACCAAGTGCGGTATTAAATTTAGGTCTGCGAAGAGACCCAATACGTGGGTGAAACATTATGATACCTCGAAGGAGCATATAGAATGGTCTGTCAACAATTCTTTAAAAATGCTAAACACCGACCGCCTCGACCTGTTGCTCCTTCATCGGCCGGACCCACTATTAAATCCAACGGAAGTTGCTGAAGTCTTTAATAAATTAAAAGAAGATGGTAAGGTATTGCACTTTGGTGTTTCAAATTTTACTCCGAGTCAGTTTACGATGCTGCAGAAGTTTTTACCCATGCCTTTAGTTACGAACCAAATCGAGATTTCATTATCAAGATTGGATTCACTTTTCAATGGTGATCTTGATCTGCTTATGGAACGAAACACTTCAGCGATGGCTTGGTCGCCATTGGGAGGTGGAAAGCTGGTGGTAGCCGGTGAGCGCGAAATGTTCAGCAAAGCATCTAAATATAATGCTTCCTATAGTCAGCTTTCTTTGGCCTGGTTATTAAAACATCCGGCTGCAATTTTTCCGGTTATCGGAACAACCAAGCCGGAGAGAATTAAAGAAGCAGCAAAATCTTTAGGCATAAACCTTGATAGACAAGATTGGTTTGAGATGTTACAATGGGCAACCGGCAATGAAGTTGCCTAAGTGTTATATTTGAATAATGAAAAGAATTTTATTTCTGATCCTGTTTTCAGGAGCAATAGCTGCTATGGCTCAGGAGGTTGATCTGGTACGATTAGCCTATACAAAGTCAGATATTACATCAGAACAAACAGGTATGGCCGCATCAGCCGATGGAAAATACCTGGCGTTTGTATTTAAGGATAAGACTATAAAAATATTTGATGTTGACGCAGCTCGATTTATAAAGCGATTTACAGGGCCTTTCAGCGATTTATTTGATTTACAACTTACGCATGATGGAAAATTGGTTATGCTGCAGGGTACAGAGATCATTGTTCTGGATTGGAAATCAGAGGAGGTTTTAGCAAAATTTTCCACCACAGGTATCATCACCAAGTCCTCCTACCTGGTATCCTTAAATCTTTTGGCAGTAGGCCAACGCGAGGGGTGGGTGACCATCTATGATTTGAAAACACGCAAAGAAGTAAACACGTTTCAATATAAGAAACACCACGTGAGTGCGCTTGCCTTACACCCAAATGGAAAATCTGTAGCAGTGGGTGTTGTGCCCATTTTAAGTGAGTTTAATCCACTTAAGTTATTTGATATTAAAAGTGGTGATGTGCTGGCGGAATCCAGCAAAGGAGTTTATCCCATGGCGGTATATAATGACGCTGGCGATCAATTGATTGTTTCGAGCCTTAACAAGTTAGGAACAAAAACAAGCATTTTTATTTTGGATGGTAGTTCGTTAAGCAAGGTGCGCGATGTAGATAGCAAAGTGGTGTGGGGGAACGCGATTATGCCTTACTCAGGAAAAATTTCACAGAATAAACTCTTAGGCATCACCGCTTCCTTATCGTTTAACGTTTATGATCTTCAGTCGGGGGGCATTGTGTTTACCACAAAGTCCGATGGATTTAAATTACCTTCTTACTATACGCTAGGAATTGGAAATGCGAATCCCTACCCGTTAGGGAATAGTGGTAAGTTTCTAATAAACTCATTGGGTAATAACATTAGTCAGATTTATGACATTAAAAGTAATTCTATTGTTGGTTATTTTTATTGCGATAGTAATGATGACTTTGCTGTTGTTTCGCGTGATGGTCGGGTAGAGGGAACTCAGGAAGCGCTTAGGAAAGTATTTTGGACAGCTAGAAGTTCAGTTATTCGTACTTCACTGGAGAGTACGTATGAAATGGGTTTTACACCCAGGCTGCTTTCACAGATAGTTTCCGAATCGGATTTGCAACTAGCCACATTTGAAGTTGAAAAGGTTGCCGATAAAATTCCCGTGGTTCAGCTAAAAGCTGTGAATGGAATAAACACACCAACCAATGCAACATTCACGGCTTCGCAAAAGATGTCTAAAGTAACCTTGGAAATAACACAAAACGCCAGTGAGGTAACGGAGTTAAAGATTTATCAAAACTCAAAACTGATTAAGATTGAACCTAACCAGGGAAAGTCGATGTATCAGGTAGAGGTTTCATTAACGAATTCCTTTGGCGAGCAAAACTATTTTTATGCGGCCGCATCGAGCAAAGCCGGTATTGAATCAGAGAAAGTGAAGTTTACTATTAATTATAAAGGCGCTACGGAAGCCAAACCAAAACTGTTTCTTTTAACGATTGGTATTGATAAATATAAAAACCCCAAGTATAATTTGAATTATGCGCAGGCCGATGCCGATGGCGTGGCCAAAATGATCACACTAAAATCACAATCCTTATTTAAAGAAATAATCCCCTACACGATCCGAAATGAAAAGGCTACAAAAGCAACTATATATGCAGCGCTTGAACAAATAAAATCAAAAGCGTTAGAGCAAGATATGATTGTGGTGTACTATGCGGGGCATGGCGTTATGTCGGGCGGTACCGATAAGGAAAAGGAATTTTTTATTGTACCGCATGATGTTACACAACTGTATGGGCGCGATGAAATGTTATTCGAAAAAGCAATTTCTGCTGCCGATTTAAAAAAATATGCGCAGGCCATCAATGCACAAAAGCAAGTGTTCATCTTAGATGCTTGCCAATCGGCCGGAGCACTGGGCGCATTAGAAGAACAGAGTCGGGGTGCCGCGGAAGAGAAAGCCATTGCTCAATTGGCGCGGAGTACAGGTACCTTTTGGATTACCTCAACGGGATCGGATCAGTTTGCCTCTGAGTTTGCCAAACTGGGTCATGGAATTTTTACCTACGCGTTATTGGAAGGCATTGGGGGTGCAGCCGATGTAAACAAAGATCAGCGCCTTACCATCCGCGAATTGAGTACGTACATTGAAAACAAAGTCCCTGAATTATCTGAGCAACTGAAAGGCACCGCGCAGTTCCCTTCTGCCTATTCTTTTGGCAACGATTTTCCAATAGCGGTATTTGAGAAGTAGTTTGTTTATCATTTCTTTTAACAGGCCTTGAGGCAGAATGACGCTTTGATTTTTTTTGAATTCAACTCGCTTGGATTGAATTTTTGTTTCTTACTTGCGGTTTAATACTTACCATGTCCAAATCCACCGCTGCCAAGAAAATTACCGACATCTCGGGTCATGAGTTTATAGAAATAATAGGTGCCCGAGAGCATAACCTCAAAAACATCAGCATTTCCTTTCCGCGCAATAAACTGGTGGTACTTACCGGCATCAGTGGCAGCGGTAAATCTTCTTTGGCGTTTGATACAATCTATGCAGAAGGGCAGCGCAGATACATGGAAAGTTTTTCGGCTTATGCACGGAGCTTTATTGGAAACCTGGAGCGACCCGATGTTGACAAAATCAATGGACTGAGTCCGGTTATTTCTATAGAGCAAAAAACAACTTCGCGTAACCCGCGATCGACAGTGGGTACCGTTACCGAGATTTATGATTTTATGCGCTTGCTTTATGCGCGAGCGGGGGAAGCGTACTCGTACCTTTCGGGTGATAAAATGATTCGTCAGTCGGAAGATCGGATTCTCGATGCCATCATTCAGAATTTCAGTGGAAAGAAGCTAACACTCCTGGCTCCGGTAGTAAAAGGACGCAAAGGCCATTACCGCGAACTGTTCGTACAAATACGTAAGCAAGGTTTTTCTAAAGTGCGTGTGGATGGCGATGTTCTTGACATCACGGCCAAAATGCAAGTCGATCGATTTAAAATTCACGATATCGAAATTGTTATCGATCGCATTGTGCCCAATGAGAAAGATCGTTATCGGATCGGCCAGTCGATCGCCACCGCTATGAAGGAAGGCAAGGGTGTGATTATGATTATGGAGGAGAGCCAAAAGGTTCACCACTTTTCAAAATTTTTGATGGACCCAAAAACGGGTTTATCCTATGATGAGCCTGCGCCTAATAATTTTTCATTTAACTCTCCGTATGGAGCGTGCCCCTCGTGTACAGGCTTAGGTGTGATTGAAGAGATTACAGAAGACTCCATAATTCCAGATAAAAAGTTAAGCATAAGTCGTGGCGGCATCTTGCCTTTAGGTGAGTACCGTGACATTTGGATCTTCAAAAAAATTGAGGCGATTCTTAAACGATATAAGTTTACGCTTACCACTCCGTTGAAAGATATTTCCAGGGACGCGCTTAAAGTATTATTGTATGGGGATGATGTGCCCGTGGCGGTAGCCTCCGTAAAATATCCGGGTACCGAGTGGAACACGCGCTTTGAAGGCATCATCAATTTTTTACAAAAACAAAAAGACGAAGGATCAGGAAGCTATTCGCAAAATGGGTTGATGATTTTACTATCACTAAAGTTTGTCCTGAATGTGAAGGTGCCCAATTAAAAAAGGAATCGCTGCACTTTAAACTGGATGACACGAACATTGCTCAATTGGCCGAGATGAATATCAGTGCACTTCAAAAATGGTTTGATGGGCTTGAAAATCGGGTCAATGAAAGCAGCGTCTCATTGCGGTTGAAGTGCTTAAAGAAATTCGGAAGCGAATTGGCTTTTTGTTAGATGTTGGTTTAGATTATTTACACTTGAATCGTCCGCTACGTACTTTAAGTGGAGGTGAGGCACAACGCATTCGCTTGGCTACTCAAATAGGTACGCAGTTGGTGGGAGTACTTTATATTCTGGATGAACCCAGCATTGGCCTTCACGCGCGCGATAACGTAAAACTTATTAAAGCGCTCAAAGACCTACGTGATCTTGGAAACTCTGTAATTGTCGTGGAGCACGATAAAGAAATGATGCTCGAATCGGATTATATTATTGATGTTGGTCCGGGTGCTGGCCGCCATGGAGGGAGTATAGTAGCTCAGGGTGACCCGGAAAGTTTTTTAAAATTTAACAGCACCACAGCTCAATACCTGAGTGGCGAATTGGGTATTGAATATAGAAGACAGCGCAGAGAAGGAAGTGGTGAAAAAATTTCACTCTCCGGTGCAACCGGCAATAATTTGAAAAATGTTGACCTGGAAATTCCGCTTGGCACGTTTATGTGTATTACCGGAGTGTCAGGCAGCGGTAAATCAACCTTGATTCATGATACACTCTTTCCCATTTTAAATCAGCACTTTTTTAATTCGCATACGGCTCCGCTGCCTTACACTAAAATTGATGGTTTGAAGTTGATTGACAAGGTAATAGAGGTTGATCAATCTGCCATTGGTCGTACACCGCGATCAAATCCGGCTACTTACACGGGTGTGTTCACAGACATTCGCGATTTGTTTACACAGATGCCAGAAGCAAAAATTCGTGGGTATAAAACCGGGCGCTTCTCTTTTAATGTTAAAGGGGGTCGTTGCGAAACCTGCCAAGGGGCCGGCTTGCGGTTGATTGAAATGGAATTTTTGCCAGATGTGCACGTGCCTTGCGAAACGTGCAAAGGAAAACGCTATAATCGCGAAACACTCGAAGTACGCTTTAAAGGAAAGTCTATTTCCGATGTTTTGGATATGACGGTAGAAGAGGCGGTGAACTTTTTTGAAAACCAGCCTCGGATTTTACGTAAGATTCAAACTCTTAGTGAGGTAGGCTTGGGTTATATTTCTTTAGGCCAGCATGCCACCACGTTATCAGGGGGAGAAGCGCAGCGTGTAAAATTGGCCACCGAGTTATCAAAACGCGACACCGGTAAAACACTTTATATTTTAGATGAGCCTACAACGGGCTTGCACTTTCAGGATATCAGCCATCTTTTAGATGTGTTGCAAAAGTTAGTTGACAAAGGAAATACCGTATTGGTGATTGAACATAATATGGATGTTATAAAATCAGCGGATTACCTGGTCGATCTTGGCCCAGAGGGTGGGGCTGGCGGTGGCCGTGTAATTGCCAAGGGAACTCCCGAAGAGGTTTCTAAAAATCTGGCCAGTTTTACGGGTAAATTTCTAAAGCCGGAATTGCGTTAATAGCAGGAACTGGCGCAGGTTACCCGCTTATGTAAGAAGAAAGCGTTCCGTTTTCTGATTTACTAACTTCGCGTAGCAGTATGGTTAATAAGACTCGTTTATATTGGTTAATGCAAATTGGCGGCTGGGCGCTCTATGCGGCTGTACAGATTGGTGTGGCCGTTGTCTCCGTAGGAACCATTAGTACACAACGGGTCATATTTCTAACCTACGAAGCATTCTTTTGCTTTATTCTAACGCATCTCTTCCGCACGTACATGAACAATAACCGGTGGCTTAGTTGGGGCATGCCCCGATTGATTCCTCGGGTGCTGTTGGCAGTTTGGCTATTGGGTGTGGTGATGTATTTTTTGCGGATCCCCGTTTCCCTTCCTTTAGGATTATTCAGCCAATCAGTAGTGTTTGACCCGAAGAATATTTTAGGACTATCGCTCGTCTACGCTTTTTTCTTTTTTTTATGGTCTGTCTTTTATTTTATCTATAATTATTTCGAGCGATACAATAAGTCATTAAAGATGGAGGCTTCAATCAAGCAAATCGAGCTAAGCAACCTCAAATCACAACTCAATCCTCATTTTATTTTTAATGCCTTGAATAGTATTCGCGCACTGGTCGATGAGAATCCGGAAAAGTCCAAGCAAGCAATAAATCAACTGGCCAATATTTTACGAAACTCTCTGGTAACAGAAAAAAAGGGCTTACCAAGTTTGGCGATGAATTAAAGGTTGTGCGCGATTACCTGGGATTAGAAAGTATTCGTTTTGAAGAACGCCTCAAAATTGAATTAGAAATCGACCCAAACTCAAAAAACTTTTTGGTGCCCCCGCTTATGATTCAAACGTTGGTAGAAAATGGCGTGAAACACGGCATTTCAAAGTTAACTGAAGGCGGATTGATTCAACTTAAAACCAAAGTTGAAAATGGTAAACTGAACATCAATATTCGAAACAGTGGTCAATACCATCTAAATGGTCATAAAGAAGAGGCTTAGGCCTGATAAATACAACGCAACGACTTAAGCTGCTTTACGGAAATGAGGCCCGCTTCGCAATTAGCAATGAAAACGATAATTTTGTACTTACTGAAATAACCATTCCACATTTACATACTACATGAGAGCATTAATTATTGATGATGAACGCCTGGCGCGTAAAGAGCTAAGCAAATTACTGGAGGAACATCCATCTATTGAAATAGTTGGCGAGGCGGTAAATGCGGACGAGGCGGAGCAGATGATCACAGAACTTAATCCGGATTTACTCTTTCTAGATATTCAAATGCCTGGACGAACCGGCTTTCAATTATTGGAATCCCTGGAGTCGGTACCCTTGGTGGTATTTACTACCGCTTACGATGAATTCGCCTTAAAGGCTTTTGAAGTTAATGCATTGGATTATTTGCTAAAGCCCATTACGGCAGAACGGCTTGAGCGAAGCAATCCATAAAATAATGGAGAAGGAACGGGCCAAGGCGGGCCGAGGGGCAGGTAAGAAATTAGGTTTGGAGGATCAGGTGTTTGTTAAAGATGGCGAGCGGTGTTGGTTTGTGAGTCTGGCTAGCATCAGGTTCTTTGAATCAGATGGCAATTATATTAAAGTATACTTTGACACCAACCGTCCGATGATTCATAAATCACTCAATGCGTTGGATGACCGGTTAGATGAGCGCGCATTTTTCAGGGCGAGCCGCAAACACATCATCAACCTGAGTTGGGTTGGAAGGTATTGAGCCTTGGTTCAATGGGGGTTAATGGTAAAATTAAAAGGCGGTGATAAGGTGGAGGTAAGCCGTAGGCAAGCTGCTAAGTTTAAGGATATGATGAGTTTGTAATTATTTTAATACCAACTCAACTAATTCCTTTTCCACATTCCAATCTTTAGCCAGTTTTAACATAGCAGTGGCCTCCATCTCCGTAACATAACCTTTTACGTTGTTGGATTGCCAGACCATATTAATAAGGCTTATGCGTTTATCTTTTGGGTAATCTCCGATGATATTATTTAAGTATGCACGTGCACGATCAAAAGCGGTTATATAGTCTTGCGCTACAAAATCAAGAGCCCAGGTAAGTTCTTCTTTGGCATCTAAGTCGGAGGAAATTTGATCCAAATCTTTTTTTCTGCTTCGTCCAGTCCATGGTAATGATAGATTACCGATTTCAGCAACAAATGGATTCTCTTTTCTTCTATGTTCATGGGTGGGTTAAAGTAGCAAATTACGGATAAATCACGATTCAGATTTTTCACCAACAAAAAGATCTGCGGCTATCCGATCGGCTAATAATTTACCGGACCTGGTAAGATGGATTTTGCCTTTATCAATCGTAATTATGTTCTTAGTCGAAAGCTGGTTGAGATAGCGATCGTTTTGGGTTCTTAAATCATACTCAAAATGCCTGGTCAGATAGCCTAGGTCACACCCCAGGCTGGTTCGTAACGATGTAAAAATGTATTCATTGATTTTATTCTCTGGCGTAAGAACTTCTCTTTCAAAAGGGATACGTCCTTCTTGAAGGGCTTTGCTATAAAGCGCGTTGTTATTAACATTAAATTGCCGGCTAATACCATCATACGAATGAGCACTTGGACCAACGCCCAGGTATTTTTTCTGCTGCCAATAGCTGGTGTTGTGTTTTGATTCATGACCAGGCAAACAATAGTTTGAAATTTCATATTGGTGATACCCGGCATCATGGAAAAAGTCCATAACCAAGTCGAATTGCATAGCGGCTTGGCTCTCGTCCATGGCTAATAATTTTCCTTGCTTAGCCCATCGGCCAAATACGGTTTTCTCTTCCACGGTAAGTGAATAAGCCGAAACATGTGTGGGCTTAAGTCGTGTAACTATTTCAAGATTTTTTTTAAGCAAATCATTGTCTTGGTTAGGGATTGCAAAAATCAGATCAATGCTGATGTTTTTGATGCCGGCATCGTGTGCCAATGGAATACAGTTTAAGGCATCCGTGCCTGTGTGGGCACGATTAAGATATTTAAGGACGGTATCATCGAAAGATTGAATACCAATGCTGAGTCGATTGACTCCTGCTTTATGAAAATAGGCAAGAGTGGTGGGATTAAGATCATCGGGATTTGCCTCAAGCGTGATTTCCGGATTTTCGAATACAGGATAGTTTTTTTTTATTGTTGCAAAGATCAATTCGATTTCGGCAGGGGTTAGTAAAGAAGGCGTACCTCCACCCAGATAGATTGTTTCCAGAGACTCACCGCCCAGGTAATCTTTTTGAATAGCTAATTCATCAACAAGATGTTTGATCAACTCTGTTTTATTATTCTGATTCGTTGAAAAATGAAAGTCGCAGTAATAACAAGCTTGCTTACAAAAGGGAATATGAATATAGAGACCGGCCATGCAGCCCAAAGATAACAGATGGAATAACAGTTGAGAGATTTCCTTTAGCCGGACTATTCTGATATTTTTGCTTCTTATGAAGCATCTAGTTTTAATCATACTTTGTCTATGGGTTATTCAACATGCCTCGGGCCAATCGGAAAATAAGTCCTTTACCCTGCGCGAAGAGTGGCGTGTGATAGAGAAAGATAGGTATGTGAAGTATTCGGGACAGAAGCGAAATGCTGTTCATTTTACATTAACCAAATCGGAAGGCGGAAGTACCCTGGTAATCTTTGATCGGTTAGAGTTCTCCGTTTTTATTAATGGAAAATTAATGACACGATCACGGGATACCATTCGTTGGAAAACCGATAGCCTCTTATCCCGGCATCAGGGAAATATCTTTATTAGTGTTTATCAAAATCAGCCTGTTTATTCTCTACAAACTCTATTGGAACGCCCCGTACAGTCTTCCATGTTTGAAAACTCTACCCGACAGGCAGATTTTTTTAGAGACTTTGTAATTCTAGCTTCTTTTATTTTAATCGCATTATTGGTTGTCCTTTTTAGAATAAATCCACGCCTAACTTTTGACTATCTGAATGTTCTCAAATTATTTTCTGTCCAGGAGCGGGATGATGCAATAGTGGCCGGTAGAATTGGCTCGAGTGTGAACCTATTCTTTTTTGGATTTATAAGTTTTTTGTTTAGTCTTATTTTGATAATTATTTTCTATTTGGCGCCTGACCGCATACCGCTGGCAGGAAATTTTATTTTTTATTCGACCCTACAAGGCTTTCTTGTATGGCTAGTATTATCGGTGCTGGTTTTTATAATTCTTGTAACGAAATTAATGCTGATTACGGCTTTTGCATTACTCTTTAGTTTGCGAAGCGCTGTGCGGTTTCAATTTTTTAGCTTTATAAGATTATTATTTGTTACCTCGATGCTGATGGGGGGGCTGGCACTCCTCTATTTTATTTTCCGCAGCTACAGTTCAGCATTGTATTATAACCTTCTCGTATTGTGTAGTGTTTTCGTTCTGGCCGGTACCTTTTTTTTATTTCTGAAATTATTGACCCGAACTGCTTTCCCAATTTTTCATTTATTTTCCTACCTTTGCGCAACTGAAATCATCCCATTAATGATTTTGGGGAAAGTGGTATTATTTTAAGCCGAACCCGATACGTGTTGATATGATAGAAACTGCAACGGATAGAATGCGAAAAGTTAAAAGCATTCTAGTCACACAGGAGGCTCCTACCGATGTAAACTCGCCTTATCTTAAGCTTGCGGAAAAGTTTAATCTCAAGATTGACTTTCGCCCCTTCATTCAGGTAGAAGCCGTTCCGGTAAAGGAATTCAGAAAGCAAAAAATAGAGATACTCCAATACACCGCAATCATTTTTACAAGCCGGCATGCGGTAGATCACTTCTTTCAAATTTGTCAGGAGTTAAAAATTGAGATGCCTCCGGAAATGAAATACTTTTGCATTTCTGATCAAACCTCTAACTACCTGCAGAAGTACATAGTAATCCGAAAAAGAAAAATCTTTTCCGGACTGAAGGACACCAAAGATTTATTGGAAATAATAAAAAAACATAAGAACGAGAATTTCCTGTTTCCCTGTTCGGATATCCGTAAGAACGATATCCCCGATTTTCTTACGGAGAATGGATTTGACTTTACAGAGGCTATCATGTACCATACGGTTGCCTCTAACCTTAACGATCTTAAAAATGTATACTACGATATCCTGGCTTTTTTCAGTCCCTCGGGTATCAACTCACTCTATATTAACTTTCCGGACTTTGTTCAAAACAATACCCGTATAGCTGCCTTTGGTCCTACAACGGCAAAAGCAGTAAGAGACGCAAGTTTGATTCTGGATATTGAGGCACCGTTGCCCAACGCCCCCTCCATGACGGGTGCTTTGGAAGTTTATATTAAGGCAGCCAACGGAATTAAATAACTGATTAACTCTTAAGTTTTTACCAAGACTATCATTTTATTACACTTTAATTACATTCTGATTGAAAGTGTCAATAGAATTAATTTATCTTTAAGTCCTGTTCAATCAGCAACTGTGAAGAAAGTCTATTTTTTAATTTTACTGACCGGAGTATTTTTTAATGAATCGTTTGGTCAGCAAGACCCCTCAATTCACCCAGTACATGTTTAATACCTTGTATTATAATCCGGGCTATGCGGGAGTGGAGGGGCTCACAAAGATTACAGCTATTCACCGAAGTCAGTGGTTAGGATACGAACCTACCTACGGAGGCGGGGGGGCACCCACTACTCAAATGGTTAGTCTTACGGCACCTATTAATAAGATCAATAGCGGATTTGGCGCCTATATAGTTAATGATCAGTTAGGTCCACAAAATAACCTTCAGGCGCAAGCCTCTTATGCTTACCATCTTGCCTTAAAGGATAGTAAGTTAAGTTTTGGTATTACTACTGGAATTTATTCTCAGACAATTAATTTTGATCAATACAGACCTATAGACCCTAATGATCCGTTGTTAAAAAGCTCTGGAAAAGAATCTCAGGTTCGGCCTGATTTAAGCGCTGGTGTTTTTCTACAAAAGGAAAAGTATTATGCTGGGGTAAGTTTCAATCACCTGATTAATTCAACTTTTGATTTTGGTTTAAGCCAGCGTAGTTCGTTGGAAACCCACATGTATGTAACCGGAGGCTATTATTATCAACTTAATTTTGATGTCAGATTCCAGTTTTCAACCTTAATTAAGTCTGATTTTACGAAAACCACCTTTGACTTAGGTGGATTAGCCTACTATAAAGATACGATGTGGGGCGGACTAGCGTTTAGACAATCAGAAGCGGCAATATTAATGTTAGGATATAGTTTACTAAAGGACAAATCGCTTAAGTTGGGTTACGGATTCGATTATATAGTTAAGGATCAGGATGCTAAGCAACCTACCTCGCATGAATTCATGCTAAGCTATGAATTGCCGGTTAACCCCGCTATTGGTAAAAAGGTTGTAAGAACACCGCGTTACCGGCACTAATCAGGTATTTATTTGGGTTTTTTAGAGATTTTGTTCAATTTGGTAGCTCTGTAATTTAAAAGAAAGGCGAAAAAGAATAACTTTCGGGTCTATATCGTTGGCTTTAGTAACCGAAAGACTGGATCTAATAAAAAAGTATGAAGAAAATAGTTTCTCAACAGGTTCTGTACTACGCTTTAATTCTGGGAGCCGGCTCACTGGTTGGTGGGTGTGGCCTGCTTGGTGGTGGCAATAAGGGTGGTGATGCCCAGGGCGAAGTGGTAGGCCAATCCACACTCGAAAGAAGAGAGGGTTGGTCGATGGTCATTCCTTATGGTATGGTGCCAATTCCAGCAGGTACTTTCCACATGGGTCAGGCTGACGAAGATCCTGCATCTACCCAAATCAACTTCAACAAACAAATTACCATTGGTCCGCTTTTCATGGATGAAACGGAGATCACCCATGACGAATACCTCCAATTCACAACCTTCTTTTTAGATCCCAACGGAGCTGAAGGCTTGACAAACTTTGACCAAATCGGTCAACAGGAGTTTATGGAGAGATACTATCCTGATACCACAGTGTGGATGAAAGATTTCGCTCATCATATGGGAGATCCCTTAGTTGATTATTACTGGCAGCACCCCGGTTATCAGGATTATCCTGTTGTTGGGGTAAGTTGGGAAGGGGCTAACTTTTTCGGAAAATGGAGATCAGCATTCTTAAATGAATGGCGTCAGGTTAATGGCGGTCAGCCACCTATGCCATCCTTCCGTTTGCCGTCTGAAGCCGAGTGGGAATACGCAGCCCGTGGCGGACGCGATATGGCGAAATACCCTTGGGGTAATCCTTATATCCGTAACTCTAAGGGATGTATGTTGGCAAACTTTAAGCCAGGCCGCGGTAACTTCTATGATGATGGCTTTGCCTACACGGCTCCAGTAGGAATTTATTTCCCTAATGATTACGGATTAGTAGATATGTCTGGGAATGTATCAGAATGGTGTCTTGACGATTTCAATCCGGCATCAGTTCCAACAGTATGGGATCTTAACCCACAATACATTGACAAGAATGCTTACGATAGCGAAGGCAAATCGAAAGAAAGATATAATGCAAGAAAGGTTGTGCGTGGTGGATCGTGGAAGGATGTAGCCTATTATCTTGAAACAGGTACCAGAACGTATGAGTATAAAGACTCAACGAGAGCTTATATTGGCTTCCGTTGTGCAATGACCAACTTGGGCCGCTCATCCGGTGCAGAATTTCAATAATTAAAAACTCTGGTTATATTTATAAAAAATCGGACTAAACTTAAATCTTAAGAACCATGGCAAAGAAAAAAGGCGGATTTGTCTCGTTATTCTTCACAACCATCATGCCCAAAGTATACGGTATTGGTGCAGCAGTTGTAATTATCGGAGCACTTTTCAAAATCTTACACTTAGAAGGCGCAAACGCAATGTTGATGATTGGATTGAGCGTGGAGGCGGGAATCTTCTTCCTTAGTGCATTTGAACCTAAGCATGACGAACCAGATTGGTCAAAAGTATATCCAGAGTTAGCTGAAGACTATGAAGGACCAGTAAATCAAACGGCTACTCGTATCAGCAACCGTCCTGCTGGTGGCGATTCTCCTCTATTAAAAATTGACGAGATGTTAAAGACTGCTAAGGTTGACCAGAATTTATTGGATAACCTCGGTAAAGGTCTTACTAATCTGGCCACTTCGGCTTCTCAAATGAATAATTTATCCAATGCTGCTGTGGCAACTAATGAATATGCAAAAAATGTTCAGTCTGCTTCTTCGGCTTTGATGGAAATGAATAAGTCTTACGGTACTGCTATGAAGGCCGTTACCGCTATGGCCGATGCATCAAAGGACACTAGCGAATATCATTCACAGGTGCAGAAGGTTACTAAGAATTTGGCAGCCTTGAATACGATTTATGAAATGGAATTGAAAGATGCAGACTCGCATGTGAAGAACATGAATAAATTTTATGAGAGTCTTACAGGCGCTATGCAGGGACTTTCTAAAGTGGGCGAAAATACGACCAAGTTTACTTCAGAATTGGGCAGTTTGACAGCTAATGTAACGGCTTTGAATAAAGTATATGGTGGCATGTTAACGGCTATGAAGGGAAGCAACTAGGTAATTGGTTTTTGTTAATAATAATTTTTAACCCAAAAATAAAAAACCATGGCAGGCGGTAAGGAAACACCCAGGCAAAAGATGATTGGTATGATGTACCTGGTGCTCACTGCGCTACTAGCGCTTAACGTAAGCAACGCGGTATTGGAAAAATTTGCCATCATTGACGATACACTTGTCAAAATGATTGAAGAGGATGACAAAACCAATGAACGGAAGTTGGCTGGAATTCTGGGATCTTCAAGTCAGGATGAAAAAGTTATAGCAGCTAAAAAGAAAGCGGAGGAGGTTCGAAAATTATCAAAAGCGACTGTTGCTTATTTAGATGAGTTGAAGTCGAAAATGAAAAAAGAACCGGATGGGGCTGCCATAGAAGGTGAAGAATTGGTTACCAATACTAACCGTGCGGAAGAGTTGATGTTAGATGGCCAAAAACCTGAAGAGGGAATTCAATTTGAAAAGACTATCACGAGTTATGTTAATGATCTGAATAAGATCATGGGATTAAAAACTCCTTTTCCTAAATTGACAAGAAAGGCTGAAGATTTCGATGAGTTTAAAAACAATACCAATCAACTAGACAAAACATTTCTTCAGTTCACTTTTGAGGGTACTCCAACCATGGCTGCTATTGCCACAGTAAGTCAATTGCAGACAGAGGTTATGGAATATGAGGCAGTTGCTTTAGACTCGCTCTTCGCCATTGCCGAAGGCGTTCAGATAAAATTCGATAATGTTGTACCCATGGTACGTGCTGAGACTAATACCCTTGTTGCCGGTCAGGAGTACAATGCTGATCTATTTATAGCTGCCGCTTCGGATGTTCCGGCAGAAATGTTTTTCAACGACAAGCCGTTAGTAGTTGCTAAAGATGCAGCTACCGGAATCAACATGGGCAAAATCAAATTCAGAACCTCAGGAGGAGCCTATGATAAAAATGGGCTTGCGGATGCCTCATACCATGTAAAGATTAATATTAAGGGTAAGCCTTATGAAGAAGTGATTCGTTACAAAGTAGCCAAACCAGTAGCGAAGTTCGAATCAGAAAGTGCCAGTACGTTATATTTAGAATGTGGTAATGAAATGACCGTGAGCGTACAAGGCTTGGCTGAGTCATCAGGCATCTCATTAAGCGTGTCGGGCGATCAGGGGAAAGTTATACAACAAGGTCCAGGTAAGTTCGTTTTGATTCCAAAGCGTCCGCAAATGGATGTTCGGGTATCAGTTAATGGTTCTCAAATTGAGGTTAAGCAATTTAAAGCAAAACAAGTTCCTAGCCCTGTTGCTAAATTACAAGTAGGTAATGGTGAGTATGATGTAAAAAGAGGTATTCCTCCTGGAACTTCTATTGTGCGCTTAGTTCCAGACATTACAGATGATACATTCAAACGTCAGAATGCCAAAGATGCAGCCTACCGGGTTACACAAATGACACTACAAATTACAGGCAAAACCCCTATTACATTAACCTCTGGTACCATCGAATTAAATAAATATGGATTAAGACCTGGAGATAGTTTTTCAGTTTTCAATGTACAGGTTGTTCGCTCCACCTGGGATCCTGGCGATGCGGATAATAAGCCTGTAAATGCTAAACTGGAAGGTGTTTTCGTTATGGGTAAATAATAAACAAAAATGAAATTAGTAAGCATTGCTCTTTTGTCTTTTGGTTTGGTTGGTGTTGCATTAGCTCAGCAGGATACGGTATATAATCCGAATTCTACGGAGCGAATTCCTTACTATGAGCAGCTCTATCGCTTTAGAGTGGAAAGAATTGTTGATTTAAAGGAGAAACAAAATGCCGGATTTAAATCGGCTCAATCCGATTTAGCGGCATTCTTGCTCAGGAGTATCCAGAATGGTACACTGACAGCATATGATGATTCTGTTAAGAATGTTAAAACTGCTGCCGAGATTCTGGTAAGCAATCAGGCAATTGATGAACCCTCGTATGATGCAAAGAAATCGTATTTCTCGAGTGAAACAGCCAGCTACAATGGGAAAAACTATCAGTCTACCCGTAATGACAATGTTGGTAACCTACCTACTGACAATCAATGGTGGGAGCTATCGGCTAGCCAAACAGAATACTTCACTAAAGATCAAATAGTAGCTATTACCATAATTGAAGATGTAATTTTCGATAAGCGGAGATCGCGTTTGTATTATGATATTCAATCAATTGGTTTGCAAGCTCAAAAGTCTGGTGATACGAACATTAACCCAATTGCATTCGTTCAATACAAAGACTTTTACAACCTGGTAGAGAAAACATCTCACAGTAAAGATTGGAAGGAGCGCGAGAAGGTGCTTTGGAGAAACCGGTATAACCCGGCCGAAAACAGAACATTTACCGATGCTTTTAAATTGAGATTATTTCATGGTGTAATAGAAAAGGTTGAAAATCCGGATAACCGAACAATTCGTCAGATTTACGAATCGAATGGTCGTAGTTATGGGGAATCAGTATTTGCCCGCTGGGAAGAGGAGATGCGAATGATGGAGAAAGAGCATAATCTTTGGGAATACTAGGAAAATTAAAATATCAAGAAGCCCCGTTAAGGGGCTTTTTTATTGTTCAACAACGTCAAATGATTAGAGAAGGAAAATGGGAAGACCTCCCAAGAGTTTTGGAGCTTATCAAGGAGTTAGCGGAGTATGAACACGCTCCAAATGAGGTTACCAACACCGTGGCGATGATGGAAAAAGATGGCTTTGGGCCTAATCCTATCTATGTTTTTTTTGTGGCAGAAGAGTCAGATACCCTTGTTGGCCTGGCCCTGTACTATTATCGTTACTCAACCTGGAAAGGGAAGCGCCTTTACCTTGAAGATATTATTGTAACGGAAACCTTTCGGGGTAAGGGCATTGGCAAGCAATTGTTTGAAGTTGTTTTGAAGAAGACGGTTTCTGAAAGATGCACGGGAATGATGTGGCAAGTGTTGGACTGGAATAAGCCCGCGATCGATTTTTATAAAAAGTATAATGCCAATCTGGATTCCGAATGGATAAACTGCAATCTGGAATCAGCTCAAATTAAAGAGGTTTTAAGATTGGAGTAGTTGCTTAGATTTCATCAAGTAACGTATTGAAGGCAACATGTTGATCTTTAAAACGAGCCCGGTGCACTTCTACTAAAGCCGGTGCAAATTCATTGAGGTAGCGTAGCACATCTTCAATGCTATTTGAGAAACACTGAATGCTATACGACACGGAAGTTTCGTCATCATGAGTTAGTACTTTATACATTTTGTAACCTGAAAACATACCTGTTTTAAGAATAGCGGGAAGGTAATTTTCCTTCATCCAGGTGATCCAATCATTCTCAATGTTTTTATCGATTCCAATTGTAATGTTGTAAAGCAGCATAGTAATTAAATTATTTTTCGGAAACATACTCTTGCAGATACTTGAACTCTTTGGTTAATGTTCCCTCCATACATACCGTGCCTCGTTTTATTACCCCACCCGTGTCTTTCGTTAGTAATGGTTTTAAAATCCGATCAATTAAGTCTCTTCCGAATTCTTCAGAAGCGCTTCTGGGTAACTCGCAAGGGAGATTATCCACAGCCATAGAAGTAACATAATTTTCACTGCTAAAGGGTGGTAATACTTCATCCGTAATCGGATTATAATCATAAATAGGATCTGGAATCGTGCTTGCGCGTTTCGTGCTGGGGATAGATCCATTTATATCACACGTGATATCCGCTATAACTTTTAATTTAAATTCAGGATCAAGCATATCTTCCCGAGTAAATAAAACAGGTGCTGCCGGATTCCAGTACGCTCCCCCTAATAATATTTGAGCTACTTGAGTATAGCGCGTAAAAAATGAAGAATATTTCTCCGGACTTTTATGAAACTCTTCTCTATTAAAATGACCACCACTTTTTCGTTCATGATAATCAGAGCTGCTTAATTGCGAATAAACGGGCTCATCATACACTTTGTGTAAAAAATCGGTTGGACTTACTTTGCGGATGCCGGCTGTATCAAGTGTCTCCATGGCTCCTTTTCCTACCCGTCCGGCCCCTGTTAGAATAATCTTAATTGGAGGCAGGCTGACTTTACGTAATTCGAGCTTTAAATCATTTACATCAAAGCAATCGTAGGCTCTTCGCAAAGTATAAAGACTATAACGCTTGCCATAGGTTAATAAACCATTGTAAGCCCCTACAATTCCCGCGTATCTTCCAAAAGCAACAAGGCGATTACCTAGCGTGTCTTTTAATCCTTCGTAATCAATCAGACGAATATTCCTTTCAAGAATAGTTTGAAGTAATTTTCTATTGTAAGATTGTTTTTTGATGGTGTGGGAAAAGAATAAATAAGTCTTATTAGGGATAAGCTGATCAATAGGTACTTCTTTTATGCCCATTAAAATGTCGCAATCACTAACATCTTCCACGATTTCAATATCAAGCGCCTGGTACTCTTCATTAGAAAAGCATCTGCTTGCACTCGTCTGACACACTAGGTTGACATTTGGATAACGCTGTTTAATTTCTTCTGCCTGGGCAGGACTAAAGGGCACACGTTTGTCTGGGGGCACCTTACCTTCATGAATTAATCCTAATTTAAGCGTATACATTCAGTCATGTGTTTAAGCTTCTAAGATAAACAGGTTTTGCCTTTTATTCTTTGATCGAACCATTTTTCAGTGTAGTACGCTTAACTTTAGGACATGAAGGACTATGTATGGTTAGTGCTTGCATGGGGCACCTATTTTTTTGTGCACAGCATTTTGGCAGCTAATTCAGTAAAGAATTTTTTTAAAGAATTATTGGGAAGGGGCTTTCGTTTATATAGAATATTTTACTCTATAATTGCTACGATCGGCTTATTGGCTTTACTATTATTTAACGCTACTCTACCGAGCAATTTACTTTTACCATCGAGTGGTATGATTCGGTATTTAAGTTTAATGTTGGCTACTTTTGGGGTAGTTGTAATCAGTCAAACATTTAGAGAACATAGTGCCTTGGGATTTCTGGGTCTGAAGGCGGAATCGAAAAAATTCATCCGATCCGGAATCCTAAATAGGGTACGCCACCCTATATATAGTGGAACTATACTTATTGTTATAAGCTTTTTCCTTTTTAATCCAACCCTAACTACGTTGATAACCACGTTTTGTATTTTGAGTTATTTACCCATTGGTATTTATCTCGAAGAGAAAAAACTGCTTCTGGAGTTCGGAGATTCATATGCCCAATATCAAAGCGAAGTACCGGCCCTTATACCAGACTTTCGAAAAAGAGTTTAGCGTTCGAGCAGACCTCCAAGCAAGGAACTGGATTCTTTTCGAGAGTTTCTGCCATAAGGAGCTAAAGCTTGAACTAATTTACGAATAGGCATAGATTGAAGCCATACTTTGCCGCTTCCTCGTAGTGTTGCTAAAAAAATTCCCTCGCCCCCAAAAACCATTGACTTTAGACTGCCTGTGGTTTCTACATCAAAATCAATATTAGATTCGAAAGCAACAACGCAACCAGTATCTACCCGAAGCGTTTCATTTCTGAGCGTGCGTTCTATTACTGTTCCACCGGCATGTACAAACGCTTTACCATCACCCTGCAATTTTTGAAGTATAAATCCTTCGCCACCTACAAGGCCGCTGCCAATTTTACGGTTAAATACAATGGATAGTTTGGTGCCAAAGGCAGCACATAAAAAGCCATCTTTCTGAACGATCAACTCATGCTGTGGACTTGTAGCTAGATCTACAGGAATAATTGTGCCTGGATAAGGGGCTGATAAGCCTACTTTGGATTTTCTGTTGCCGCGATTAGTGAAATGGGTCATGAAGAGAGATTCTCCAGTCAGCAGTCGGCTTCCAGCCGAAAGCAATTTATCGAACATGCCTTGATTAGGATTGGATCCATCACCCATTTTTGTTTCAAACTGAATTCCGTCCTCCATAAAAAGCATCGCTCCTGCTTCCGCGATCACGGTTTCCATAGGATCTAATTCAACTTCTACAATTTGAATGCTCTCACCTTTTATCTGGTAGTCAATAACATGTGAATTAGCCATGCATAATTTTATTTAATAATCTAAGAACGGATTTTTAACCACGAGGTTTCCTTTTTTAGCGAACACATTTGAGTATTCAGAATATTATTGATTAATAATTTCATTAGAGAGACTGAGTTATTTTTTTTTCTTCTTTGCTTTCTTCTCCTTTTTTATCTCTTCGTAGTCATCGCGTTCCGCCAGTTTTTTGTCGTCTACATTCTTGTCTAAGAATTCGTTCAGCTTTTCTATGGCAAGATTTGATTTTAGTTCGCCAAACTGGTCAATTGATATTTCAAAACCACTCAGATCCCTATGCACTCGGGGTTTGCCCTGCTTTTTGCTTGGTTTGTCATTCTTAGCCATAGATCAAGGTTATTTTTTTATGATACTTAACGCATGGTTAATACGGTTCGCTACTTCCTCATTTCCTAAAATTTCCATCGTCATCATCAGGTCTGGACCTGAGCCATTACCTGTAACGGCAACACGAAGGCCTTGCAGAATTTTGCCGGTTCCAATGCCTAATTGATTAGTTACACTTTCTAAGATTGATTTGGCTACTGCTGCAGTTAGTTCAGCAGTATTAGATATCTCTTTGCTAAAAAGAGTCAGTACTTTAACGACATCTTCATTCCATTTTTTAGCAATCACTTGTTCATCGTATGAAGTAGGGCCATGAAAGAAGAACTTCCCTTGTTGCCAAAAATCTTGTGTAAACGTTACTCGCTCTTTCATGATGGAGCAAATTTTTAATGCTTTTTCTTCTGAACATAAAATATTTTCCTGTTGGAGCGATTCAAACAAATAAGCCGCCAGATCTGCTTCGGTTTTTGCCTTTAGGTATTGCTGGTTGAACCACTGTGCTTTCTGAATATCAAATTTTGCGCCCGCCTTACCAATGCGTTCGATAGAGAACGCCTGTGCCAATTCCTCCATGGAAAATATTTCCTCTGTGGTTCCTGGATTCCATCCTAAGAAAGCAAGAAAGTTTATCAGCGCTTCCGGCAAATATCCGGATTCGCGAAAACCTTTTGCTAACTCATTGGTTTTCGGATCAGTCCAGGTTAATGGAAAAATCGGGAACCCCATTTGATCAGCATCACGCTTACTTAGTTTCCCATTGCCATCCGGCTTTAGGAGAAGTGGTAAATGGACAAACTGAGGCATATCCTTTTCCCAGCCAAAAAACCGATAAAGTAATACATGCAGAGGTGCAGAAGGCAACCATTCTTCACCGCGAATGACATGCGAAATTTTCATAAGATAATCATCCACCACGTTAGCCAAATGGTACGTAGGCATACCATCCGATTTCATTAACACCTTATCATCAATTTGAGAAGAATGCACTTTCACTTCGCCCCGAATAAGATCGTGGAGTTGAACCTCTTCGCTATCGGGCACTTTCAACCGAATTACATAAGCAACTCCAGCGTCCAGGTTTTTCTTTGTCTCACCTTCTGAAAGAGTCAAAGAATTATTCATGATCATTCGGGTAGTGGCGCTGTATTGCTGATTGGATGAGCCAGCTGCTTTTAAGCGATTGCGCATGGCCTCCAGTTCTTCTTCTGTGTCGAAGGCGTAGTAGGCATTACCTTCGTCAATCAGTTTTTGTACATGCTGTTTGTAAATGGATTTTCTCTCTGATTGTCGATACGGTGCATGTGGGCCACCCGCTGTAACACCTTCATCTATTTTGATTCCGACCCAAGCCAGCGATTGTTCGATATACTCTTCAGCCCCGGGTACGTATCGGGTTTGATCCGTATCTTCAATTCGCAAAATCATAGTGCCGTTGAGTTTCTTCGCCAACAGATAATTATACAACGCAGTGCGGATCCCGCCAATATGCAAAGCACCTGTTGGACTAGGGGCAAAACGAACTCTAACTTCTCTCATAAGAGTAAATAAATCAGGATGACAAAGGTATGAAATTCAACGCAAGTACGAATGACACTCGCCTCGCCCAAGGTTACGGCATCGGCTATTTCCCTATTTGACAGCGATGCATGAAATCTCTACATTAACATCTTTTGGCAGACGACTTACCTCAACCGTTTCGCGGGCCGGAGGATTGGATGTAAATCTTTTGCCGTACGCTTCATTCACCACCGGAAACTGACCCATGTCTTTCAAGAAAATAGAACACTTTACAATATGCGAAAAATCCATACCGGCTGCTGTGAGAATTTCGCCCAGATTTTTGAGTACCAGATTGGTTTCTTCCGTAATGTTTTCGGTAAGAATTTTTCCGGTAGCTTTATCAATAGCAATCTGACCAGACACAAAAAGCATGGATCCGATTTTGATAGCCTGGCTATAGGGGCCAATAGGCTCAGGCGCGTTGGCGGAATAAATTACTTCTTTTGACATAAGCTGAGGTGTGTTACTTTTGATCAAATATCGAAAATCAAAAGACCCCATACAATCAAAAGGCAAATGAAAATATTGGTTATTGGGGATGCGCAGAATAATAGTGAATGCCAACAGAAATTTGGAGCACACCATAGTTGGTATTTTGCCCCTTCGCATGCTGCATCAACCGGTCTTTTAGCAGATGCGGAGGTGATATTCGATTTTAATCCTGATAAAGAAACGCTCTTAAATTATCAGAGTGGTCAACCCAATCTTTTTGTTTTTCTGAATACTACGTTAACAACTTTAGCTGAATTACTTGCTGATGAAAAAAGAGTTGACTGGCGCTTTTTTGGTTTTTGTGGACTTCCAACTTTTTTAAATCGTGAATTATTGGAAGCCAGTATTGCTCATGCTGATGACTTGCCATCGCTTGAGACAATTTGTATGAAGCTAAATACAACATTCGAATGTGTAGCTGATCAGGTGGGATTGGTTACCCCACGTATCATTTGTATGATTATAAATGAAGCCTACTTCACGCTTGAAGAAGGAATTGCCACGCAATCGGATATCGATCTGGCAATGAAATTAGGAACGAATTATCCTTATGGACCTTTTGAATGGGCAAAGCGGATAGGACTTTCAAATGTATATAAAGTATTGAAAGAAGTTCACAAGTCTACTCAGGACGAACGATATCTTATAAGCCCGTTGTTAACGAAAGAAGCAGAACTGTAGTTATGCTTTTCTTTCAAATCTGAAATCGCATTTTTGTGCGCCTAAGGCTATGGTTCCTGTTCGCTTTAATGTTAAGCCAGCCAGCGATGAAGTAATGTGGTCTACTTCACACAGTAGGGGAGTAAATCTTTCGTACTGATATCTTTTGAACAGTTTACAAATACCGCACTCAAGAATGTCAACCCCATAGCCAAAACCCAGTGTCTCCTCTTTACTGGTAATTAAGTTGGCCACAAATCCGTCAGGGTGATCTTTCTTACTAACCTGTTTTCCAAATTTGCGAAGGATGAATCGCATGAATGGTTTGCCGACAAATAGAACCGGAATTTTTTTAGAAAATCGTTGCCAGGCGTTCTTGGGCTGTACATAGTCATTGGCAATCTCAAGCAGCACTTTACGAATCTTTCCATAGGATTCTCCGGCTTTGTCTAATGTTTGAATCGTTGCCAAAAAGTAGCCAGCTACCTCCATTCGCCTATCCATAGGATTAGTAGATGTTTTGGCAAACTGAATGCTGGGATATATTTGTAAAAAGGTAACGTTGATATTTCTAATAAGATCAGTGAAATTCTTTGGATAATGACTTTCAATTACTCGATAAAAGGAATGTTTATACCGGACCATACTCTAAGCTACAAAAACTCAGCACGCCATGGTGCGAAAAGTAAGATTTACCCGTGGAGCTGTTACTTTTTTAGTAGGGGGAAGCCTATGCAGCCAATGGGTTTGGGTAGCGCCTTTCATTACCAGCAAACTTCCATGCTCTAAAACAAGTGAACATGTTTGTTTGGTTACTTTATGTTTAAAGGAAAACTTTCGTTCTGCCCCCAGGCTAAGGGAGGCGATGGCACTATGTAACCCCAATGTCTTTTCATCATCACTATGCCAGGCCATTCCTTCTTCTCCCGAATGGTATAAGTTTAGGAGACAAGAGTTAAACGTGTGATTACAAACTTCTTCTGTGCGATCTTTTAATTCAAGAAGTTCGCGTGTCCAGGGTAACGCTTGTTTGGTTGTATTAGAATAGGTGTAAGCGTAATTTTTATCACCATACCAGGAGGCCTTACGCTTTGTAAAAAGATGGCGCCCAAAAATAATGGCCTCATCGTTTTTCCAGGCGATATCATGAAGCATTCGTTCGAGATAATGCTGTGATTCTGCACTTGTTAAAATTTTTCCGTAGTAAAGTACTTCCCCTTCATACGGAAGTAAATTTGTTATTGCTTCTGTTTTGAATAAATCCATTGTTGATATTCCGTTTTCATACAGTTACCGCAGGGTCTGAATCGAGATCTCAAAGCCTCACCTTTTGAATTGAAAAAAACCCGATTTTCTTTTTTCATTCTTTTGCCAGAACTGCACGATAAGCGCCCATAGATCTTTAAACGCTTGTTACCTGCAATGACAATCGATCCTGTTTTGATATACCTCTTTAGTTCTTGGCTTCCGAGCTCCGTGTGTCTTAACATCCGATGCAAAGGTATGGGTCGGCAGCTAATCAAAAACCCGTTTCTTGCGATGTTATGTGCCTGCCAGGAAGTGACGAGTGGGTGTATTTACTAATGTTTATAGATGTATTTTTAGGTCTGTAACAATAATCACCAACTATGGTTTGTTATGCTCGTTACTTTGTCCATTAACTTTGTTTTGAATGGAGATATTGGGTTATGTGGCATCGATATTAATGGGGCTTTCCTTAGGATTAATTGGGGGTGGGGGCTCAATTCTTACGGTACCGATTTTAGTTTACCTTTTGATATAGATCCGGTACTCTCAACAGCCTATTCACTTTTTGTGGTGGGCTTAACGAGCGCAGTAGGTTCTGTCAGTCATTTTAGAAATGGAAACGTCCATCTCAAAACGGCATTAATTTTTGGGCTACCATCTATACTTGCAGTATACTCCGTACGTAAATTTGTTGTTCCTGCAATTCCAGACCCGGTGTTTTCTTTGGGCTCCCTAGCAGTAACTAAGCCCGTATTCGTTCTGGTTTTATTTGCGATATTAATGATTGTGGCCTCCATTACTATGATTAGAAAACCCCTGAAACAGACAGTATCTGATCAAATAAAGTACAATTACCCACTCATTTTTGTTGAGGGTATCGCAGTAGGTGGAGTTACGGGTATGGTTGGCGCAGGGGGTGGTTTTCTTATTATTCCGGCCCTTGTTCTAATGGCCAGGTTGCCTATGAAATTGGCAGTAGGCACATCATTGCTCATCATCGCACTCAAGTCGTTAATTGGCTTTACCGGAGACCTTGGGTCGGGGTTGGTGATTGATTATCCATTTATGTTAATCTTTTCATTGTTTGCCATCGTTGGGATTCTTATTGGTAGTTACCTTACCCGTTTTATCCCCAACGAAAAATTAAAGCCCGTTTTTGGCTGGTTTGTGCTAGTCATGGGTATTTATATCCTTTTGAAAGAAGTAGTATTTTAACTTGTCATTTAAGAATTGTAAACGCAAACCGTCATCTCCGTATTTTTGTAACTATTTATTTAATCTACGCCACTTATGCTTGAATTAATTCGCCAGCCTTGGCCCTGGTATGTAGCCGGAACCATTATTGGATTAACTGTGCCCGCCTTGTTGTTGTTAGGAAACAAGCACCTGGGCATCTCTTCTTCATTACGCCACTTGTGTGCGGCCTGCCTGCCAGCCAACATTACATTTTTTAAGTACGATTGGAAGAAGGAGATCTGGAATCTATTTTTTGTTGCCGGAGTATTATTAGGCGGAGTCATTGCATCACAATTTCTTAGTAATCCGGAAGGAATTGTTATTTCGGAAAATACGATTCGGGATTTACAGGCATTAAATATAGAAGTTGACAACAATCTTATGCCGGCCTCTATTTTTAGTTTTGAAAACTTATTTACCCTTAGGGGCCTCGTATTTTTTGTTATAGGTGGCTTTTTGGTTGGCTTTGGCACCCGCTATGCAGGGGGTTGCACCAGTGGCCACACGATTATGGGTATTTCAAATCTTCAATGGCCCTCGATAGTTGCGAGTGTTTTTTTTATGTTGGGTGGCTATTTAATGACGCATGCCATTTTCCCATGGCTTATTAGTTTATAGATTTTTAAAAACGAATTATGGAAAAGACAAAAGATGAGTTTGTAGATACATCTGCGATTGTTCATCCTATTGAATGTGAAGCGCCAAACGATCAGCTGGCTAAGGAGACACTTATTTCGAATCTCAAATACCTGATTACAGGAATTGTTTTCGGAATCGTCTTTGTGAAAGCTGAGATTATTTCCTGGTATCGCATTCAGGAAATGTTCAGACTCCACTCTTTTTATATGTATGGGGTTATTGGCACTGCCGTTATGGTAGGTATGATTTCGGTTTGGATAATAAAACGCTTTCGTATTAAAACGATGCAAGGTGAGCAAGTTGCATTTCATGGAAAACAATTTCATTGGGGAAATGTAATTGGAGGAACAATTTTTGGACTCGGCTGGGCTATTACTGGAGCATGCCCCGGGCCACTCTTCGCTCAAATAGGAAGTGGTTTTTTAGTGGTACTTGTTACGTTACTAAGTGCTGTGGCTGGTACCTGGGTATATGGATTGTTGCAGTCAAAATTGCCGCATTAATAGTTGCCTCAACACGGTATGATACTTCTTCATACATAGATTATTATGGAACCCAACTCGCATAATGATAGCAGGTTGAGCCAATTAATTGGAATGACCATGGTTATTGCCGGATTGGTTTTATTCTTATTAACCGTTGTTGCTTCCACATTAATTCTTGGGCCTAATAAAATTATAAGTTGGGTTACCCAAACACCGAAGAATGTAACGACTTTAACAGCATCAGAAGTATGGGAAGCTCCCGCGTTAAGTCAATTACAGGAAGGCGAGACTAAGAAATTGATTGTTTACGGTCGTGAGTTAATAGTCAACACTGCGGCTTATCTCGGGCCGAATGGGTCGGTAATGGCAATAAGCAATGGAATGAATTGTCAAAATTGCCATTTGGATGCAGGAACTAAACTATTTGGAAATAATTATAGCGCAGTGGCATCCACCTATCCAAAATTCCGGGCCCGATCGGGTGCAGAAGAATCTGTAGAAAAGCGAGTGAATGATTGTTTTGAGCGGAGCTTAAATGGTAAGGCATTGCCTGAGGAGAGTAACCAGATGAAGGCCATTGTCGCCTACATAAATTGGTTGGGTAAAGATGTTGCCAAAGGAACAATCCCTAAAGGGTCTGGACTGATTGAACTTCCCTTTCTTGACCGATCGGCAAGTATAGAAAACGGAAAACTAGTGTATGAACAAAAGTGCACAGTCTGTCACGGGAATGAAGGTGCCGGCATCACATTGGCGGATGATAGCGGCTATCTATACCCTCCGCTTTGGGGGCAGAATAGTTATAATATGGGAGCAGGCTTATATCGCTTATCGCGATTTGCGGGTTACGTAAAAGCAAACATGCCATTGGGTGCTACGTTCGATTCTCCACAACTTACGGATGAAGAAGCGTGGGATGTTGCAGCTTATGTGAACTCTCTACCCCGACCGCAAAGAGATTTAAGTGCCGATTGGCCCAACATTTCCCAGAAACCAATTGATCATCCTTATGGGCCTTATACCGATGGTTTTGAAGAGGCACAACATAAGCTTGGACCCTTTAAGCCGATTCGAGAAAAACAAAAAGAGTTGAGCGCAGCAAAGTAAATCATGAACCTATTGAGAAAGTATTTAACAGCCATTGGATTGGTTGTAGTTATAACTATTGTTTCGTATGGTCAGTATCACGATCCTACTTGGTCTGCTAAAAGTGTGCTTATTGACAAACAGGGTTTAGGCAAAGACAGTCTAAAAAACATTCTGCACAACAAGGGTATTTTTGAAGGGCATTTTCGCAATTTCTTTATGACCACGACCAATCACGATACTTACCCAGATTATTTTGCTTTGGGGGTGGGGGGAGGCCTTGGTTATTATTCACCGATCATTAAGGGATTTCAGGTTGGACTTTCAGGATTCATTATTTATAATCTTGCTTCTTCTTCTTTGTCGCCTGACCCGCCATTCAGTAATCGGTATGAGGTAGGGTTGTTTGATATCACTAATCCAAATAATCATAAAGATCTGAATCGCTTAGAAGACTTATATCTCCGTTATTATTTCTCAAAGAAAAACAAATCATTCTTACAGGCAGGTAAATTTCATTTGAAAACGCCAATGATAAACTTACAGGATGGCCGAATGGGTCCTAATCTGCAAGAAGGCGTATGGGCAGAATGGAATGATTCAAAAAAGTAAAAGTAAAAGGAGGATGGATCTGGCGTACCTCACCCCGCTCCACCATTCGTTGGTTTGATATTGGTCAATCGTTGGTGTATCCAAATGGCCGTTCCGTGAATGGCGAGAAAGCAAACTACTCTGGGTATACAAAAAGTGAAGGCATTGCCATTGCAAACCTAGGCTGGAAGCCAACAAAATCAATTGATTATCAAATCTGGAATTACTATGTGGATCAGTTGTTTAATATGGTATGGAATAAAGCTGAATACAAATGGAAGGTCGGAGAGCGCACAGTGATGGCGGGCATTCAATATGCCTGGCAGAGTGGACGCTACCTTTTTCCGCGTGAGTGGGGCATTGAACCTTTTTATACGTTTATGCAACGCGAACGCAATGAAGGTGCAGGAGATGTGCATGCCGCCAATTTTCAGCATACACACTTCTTAGATAAAAGTAAAAATTGGGAGGTATTGGTAGCAGCCGGAATGTATTGGATGCCTTCAACAAACGATGCCCGATTAAATAAATATGCGATGCCATCCTATTATCAACTCAACGCCCGCTCACGATATCGTTTTAATGGATTTCTCCGAGGTCTGAATTTGGAAGTTCTATATGTCTACAAGGGCAATATGGATCGGAGTATTGAAGTTCAGCCAGTTTACTATCACAATAAAGTAGATATGCATAATCTGTCAGTAGTGATAGATTACTATTTCTAGAAGGTTAAAAAATAAGACGGATTCCGGATGACCAGAAGAATCCATTTTGGAGTTCCTCCAGATATTCCCCTTGGTCATTAACCAGGGTAGCCGGATTTACCGGAAAGACCCAGGTTGAGTTTACAAAGACCCGTACCTTTTTGATTTTATAGGTAACATTTATACCAGCTTCGTAATCGAGAATTTTAAATTGATCTGATTCTTCTACTTGATAGGATTGATTAGGAGCAACCGGTGTTTGTGAACCTTTTCCATTTCCTTTTCCGCCATTGCCGGTTTGAGTACTTCGGTTGGCGTAATAGGCATTATAATATTGCTGACTTCCAGCATTCATATAAACAGAAGGAGTTATTAATAACTTATTTCTAATTCCGTAAAATGTTCTTGAAATTTCAATGCCCGTAAACACATCAGTACTTCCACTGAAACCCAGGCTCGCATCACCATAAAGAGTAAAAATTGAAAAATCATATCCTATATACGCATTTACATACGTACTCATTTCAGCCATTACATTGTAGCTGAGGTCACTGAAGAAATATTGCGCGATAGAAGCACCGATGGCCAGGTCATTAAGATAGAAATCATAACCACCGCTAACATTAACCATGTCAAGACGGGCTTCTTCTTTGGCTGTTAGGTATGATATTGTGGATCTAAGAAAAAATCCTGATTTGTGATAGTAACCGATAGAAGGCGATAGATACGGAGCTTTTACAGAATCCGATCGACCCATATAAACGTAATCGCTTGAATAGCGAACCGCAACCCGTACCTGAGATTTTTCCTGTATGGAATCGTAGGAGTAAATTTTATACGATTGGGCCTGTGATACTTTGTATTCAATAAAAATCGCTGCGATAACTAAGATCAACGATATTTTTGATAGAGCTTTCATATCATGCTTTAATTTGAATAAAAGCAGTATCCGGAAGAACTATCCGGATACTTTTTGATTCTTGTCAGTGCTTGCCTTGCTTTTTTTCACTGCCTCCGGACTTTTTTTCACGACCTTTCTCTTTTTCTCTGTTGGTCATCTCCATTTTTTCCCTGAAGCGCTCCTGGTTTTCATAGCGGTTTCCATCCATATCCATGCACTCTCCATTTTGAAGACGGAACTCTTTGCCATTTTTCCGCTTTCCACTTCCATCAGGGTTTATCATTGAGCCATCTTTCAGTTTAAGTTGCTGCTTAAGCTGGCTTTTCTCCTGGTTCTGCAGCTGATACATTTGGCCATCCTGAAGCATCAGGTGTTGCTGGGCCATCGCCTGTGCGCGTTTCTGAAACTCTTTCTGAGACTTGAAGCGATTACCATCCATATCAAGGCATTCACCGTTTTTTAGTCGCGACTGTTCGCGATTTTGCAGGGTCAGACTTCCATCAGGATTTACAAGGGTTCCATCCTTCAAAGTCAGCTGTTGTTGTAGTTGAATTCTATCCTGGTCGCGGATCTGGTACATTTTACCATTTTGTAATATCAGATATTCCTGCAGCCGGATTTGATCGCGGTCCTGTTGTTGCTCTTGTGCGGGTGAAATAAACACCATCAACATAAGCATTAGCAATAATGAAATGTGCTTTTTCATAGTATTAATATTTAAATGATACTTTAAAAGTATGCTCGTTAGATCGCATCGTCTGTGATAAAGTTTACTTAAGAAACATGATCTTTATCATCTGTTGTTGTGATATGTATATGTAGCATTTGTCACATAAAAGAAACCTGGTTCTATGGATATTTGTTGAAACTATGAAAACCATGATGTTATATAAACAAAGACTGATCGCACTTATTTTGGTAATGACTTCGGTCAACTTTTTGCTCAGGCACAAACTGTGAAAAAGCTCGACCCGCAGAATTTTGAAAATAAATTACAAAGCGTAAACAATCCCCTACTGGTAGATGTTCGCACTCAGGGTGAATACAATCAAGGTCACTTATCCAATGCAATGTTGATTGATTATAACAGTAGCGAATTTAAATCTCGGCTAAGTAAACTAGATAAAACAAAAGCGGTATTTGTATATTGTGCAGTAGGGGGTCGTAGTAATGCGGCCGTAAACGTACTTACCGGGATGGGGTTTAAAGAGATCTACGATTTGCAAGGTGGAATATCAGCCTGGCAACAGGCAAAAAAACCTATATCAAAATGAAAAAGCTGTTCATAATGTTATCTGCAGCCATGTTTTCATCATATTTTGCTAAAGCCCAGGTAACTAGTTCAGCTTACAATCTGACCCTAAAAGCTTTATTATCACACACGGTACCCGAGGTTTCGGTAGCGCAGGTAAAAGAATTGAAGGGTGTTCTGGTACTCGATGCACGCGAACAAAATGAATACGAAGTCAGTCATATAGCGAATGCAAAATTTGTTGGGTATGATCAATTTAATATTGAAGAGTTGAAAGGAATAGATCCGAATCAGGAGATTGTTGTTTACTGTTCAGTAGGATATCGCAGCGAAAAAGTTGCAGAGAAAATAATAGCAGCTGGCTTTAATGATGTATCTAATTTATATGGTGGAATTTTTGAGTGGGTAAATCAAGATAACCTGGTAGTAGATAGCCACGGAAAGGCGACAGCAAATATCCATGCCTATAGTAAAACCTGGGGTGTGTGGTTGAATAAAGGAAATAAAGTGTACGACCCAAAATAAAATAAAACATGGAGTATTACTGGAAGGTGATTATGGATTCTTATACGGGCTATTGGAACTACCTCGTCAATGAAATAGCCTACCCAGGTTGGCACAATTACTTCTGGTGGTTAGTAGGGCTTTCGGTTGCAGTTTGGCTTTTGGAAATAATCATTCCCTGGCGAAAGGGACAATCTGCTTTCCGTAAGGACTTTTGGCTTGACGCCTTTTATATGTTTTTCAATTTCTTTTTGTTTTCAGTGATCGGGTATAATGCGATATCAAATGTTGCAGTTACTGCCTTTAATGATTTTCTAGCTTTGTTTGGAATTGAGAATTTAGTGGCCATCCAAATTCAAAGTTGGCCGGGTTGGGCTAAGCTTTTGCTAATGTTTGTACTGGCAGATTTCATTCAATGGAATGTGCATCGCATGTTGCATCGTATTCCATGGATGTGGGAATTTCATAAAGTGCACCACTCGGTGGAAGAGATGGGCTTCGCGGCACACTTGCGTTTTCATTGGATGGAAACAATCATTTACAAATCAATTCAATATATTCCGTTGGCAATGATTGGCTTTGGTTTGCAGGATTTTTTATTGTTCACATTATTTCCGTGGCCATCGGGCATTTGAATCATTCGAATCTTTACATCACCTATGGTCCGCTCAAATATTTTTTAAACAACCCCGCAATGCATATATGGCATCATGCCAAAGCACTTCCCAATAAATACGGAGTAAATTATGGCATCAGCCTTAGTCTTTGGGATTATCTTTTTAAAACTGCTTATATTCCTAAAAACGGAAGAGATGAAGCACTCGGGTTTGCTGGTGATGATCAATTTCCTAAGACATTTTTGAAACAAGTTATTTATCCATTTAAGAAATAATTCATGGACATTCATAAAACAACGTGCAGCTGTTCTTCTTGTATCGACAAAGCAATCACCAGGCAAGAACTGGACTTGCATATTTCTGTTTCTGAGAACAGCCGTAGAGAATTTTTAAAGAAGGCTACCGGAATGGGGTTAGTATTAGGCGTTGGAGCAGGATTAATTTCTCCACTCGCTGCCTCAGCATTTAATAATGAAGATTCTGCCGGCTTGAGCACTGAGATCGCAAATTCAAAAGTGATTAAATCCGGTAAAGCAAGTAAGATTACTTTGTTACAAACAGCCGATATCCATTCGCAATTATTAACGCATGATGAATTTTTTATTGAGCAAGGCAAACCCGTCTATAAAAAGCGGGGTGGCTATGCTACCTTAAAAACCATGATCAACGAATTGCGAAATGAAAATCCGACTAACACACTTGTACTTGATGGTGGCGATTGCTTTCAAGGTGGTGGAGTAGCAGCTCTGACTGAAGGAAAAGCGATTGTTCCATTGATGAATAACATTGGTTATGATTTAATGCTACCGGGTAATTGGGAAGTGGTCTATGGCAAGGAGATCATGATGCAGGATATGTTTGCCTACAACGGCCCTAAAGTTTGCGCAAACATGTTTCATAAGACAAATGAGGGAGTAAGTGAAGATCTTATATTTCCACCTTATTTTATTAAGTACATAGCTGGAATTAAAATTGGATTTATCGGGTACAACGATCCGCTCACACCCAAGCGGCAGTCGCCCGCCTATAGCGATGGCATTGAGTTTACACCGCCCGAGTTGAATATTACCAAGTACATAAAGTTGTTGCGCGAGTATGAGCAGTGTGCCATGGTATTTCTTGTTACCCACATGGGGTTGGCACAGCAAGTAGGTTTAGCGAATAGCGATTTGACAAAAGGAGTAGATTATATTCTGGGGGCGGATACGCATGAGCGTGTACGGACTCCCATTGAAGGAAAAAATGCGAAGGTAACTGAGCCCGGTGCATTCGGGTCGTTTTTAGCAAAGTTAGATATTGTTGTAGAGGATGGTATAGTAAAAGACCAGACCTATCAACTGCTGGATGTAGATCCGGGTCGATATAAAGAGGATGAAGAGATGAAGACGTTGGTAGCCAAAGCCCGCGAACCATTCCGTAAAGATTTGGATCGTATTATTGGTAAAACAAAAACTCCGTTGGTGCGCTATTATGTAATCGAAACACCCATGGATAATTTTATTACCGATGCCATTATGTGGAAGTTTAAACCAGACATAGCCTTGAGCAATGGTTTTCGGTTTTGTCCACCGCTAGTCCCCGATCCAAAAACGGGAGTAGCAGATATTACCATGGATTATTTATGGAGTATGTTGCCGGTGGATAGCGAAGCTAAACGTGGCGTGATAACGGGCCAGCAACTTTGGGGTTGGATGGAACGCGAATTACAAAATGCTTTCGCCAAAGATCCGGCCAAACGATTTGGTGGTTGGGTGGTTCGCTTTAGCGGGATGGAGGTAAACTTTACTATTGGCAACGAGTTAGGCAAGCGCGTCAATTTTATTAAAGTAAAAGGCAAACCAGTCGATCTCAAAAAGAATTATACGTTTATAGCCTGCGAACGGGAAGGCGATCCGGACACTACGATTTGCCGGGTAAATGGAGTAGCACTACCAACTCGATTAGGCATTACGCTCCATAAGGTTGTTGAAGAATACCTGGGAGCGGAATCTCCCATTGCACCAAAACTGGAAGGCCGCGCAACGGCAACGGATGCGCCCAATACATTACTTACTCAGTTAATGGGCGTAGGGTACGAATTCAGGTAAGATGCCTAATAGTTATTCCTTAACAGAAATAGGTGTACCTAGTAGTTGTTCATCGATTACTTGCTTAAACATGCTTTTTGAAAGAGCGCCTGGTTGCATCATGGGTTTCCCTTCCATGGGGATAAAAAGAAAAGTAGGAATGCTTCGAATGCCAAATGCTGCCGATAGCTCTTGTTCTTTTTCAGTATCAACTTTATAAATAATTAAGCGACCCTCATATTCTTTGGCAAGTTCTTCTAAAATAGGTGCCACCATTTTACACGGGCCGCACCTTGCTAAACGACTGGAAATCATAAGGAACTTATGAGAGCCTTTAAAAAAAGCCGAATTCCATCAAAAATAACTATGCATATGTGACAAAAATCACTTATCCGCCCTGCGCAGTTAATTATCTTTGTATGAAAATTTTAAGAAGCAGAAGTTTACTGCTTAAGTAGAAAGTAAAATAAGCTAAACCAAAATCATATGTTTTTTCAACATGTTTACGATAAAACCTTAGCCCAGGCAAGTTATTTCATCGGCTGTCAAAAGGCTGGTGTGGCCATTGTTATCGATGCTAAAAGAGATGTGGATACCTACCTCGAGATAGCGAAGCAAAACAATATGAGAATTACGCACATAACGGAAACTCATATCCACGCGGATTTTCTCACAGGTTCACGCGAACTCGCCAAGCTAACGGGTGCTGAAATGTATTTGTCGGACGAAGGTGGTGAGGGATGGCTTTACGAATTTCCACATGTTGGATTAAAGGATGGCAGTACGATTAAAGTTGGCAATCTTTCTTTAAAAGTATTGCATACCCCGGGTCACACTCCCGAAAGCATTAGTTTTTTATTAACCGATCACCCGGCTAGTGAGGAACCAGTTATGTTATTCACAGGGGATTTTGTGTTTGTGGGTGATGTAGGTCGGCCCGATTTGTTAGAAAAAGCTGCTGGTTTTGCAGGCACAAAAGAAGCAGGGGCCAAGGAGATGTATAAATCAATTGCAAAATTCAACGCACTGGCAGATTATATTCAAGTTTGGCCTGGGCATGGCGCTGGGTCGGCTTGTGGTAAAGCATTGGGAGCTGTGCCAAGTACAACGGTAGGATATGAAAAAGTTCGCAACTGGGCATTCCAGTATCCTAAAGATGAAAATGGATTTGTAAAATATTTGCTGGAAGATCAGCCTGAGCCGCCAAAATATTTTGCCATGATGAAGAAGCTTAACAAAGTGGATCGGCCATTACTCACTGAGGTACCCAAGCTTAAGAAATTAAGCAAAGAAGAGTTTAAAGCTGCCTACGATAAAGGAATCAAATTAATTGATGCCCGTAACAAAGTTGATTTCGCAAATGGGTTTATTCCGGGCAGTATTAACATCCAAGGCAACAACGCCTTTGCCACCTGGGCTGGGTGGTTTTTGAAATATGATGAGCCTTTTATGCTGGTAGCTACGCAAGCGCAATTGGAAGACCTCACGCGTAAATTAATGCGAATTGGATTGGATAACGTTTATGGTTTTATTGAAGATGTTTCTCCGTGGGTTGCGTTGGGTAATACGCTTGAAAAAGGTAATGTTATTTCCTTTGATGAATTTCAGGACCTATACAAGAATAATAACATTCAGCTAGTGGATGTTCGTGGGGAATCTGAATATAAGGCCGGGCATATAAAGGGAGCCGAAAATATTTTCGTAGGCACGCTTGCTGAAAATCTCAATAAACTAAATAAACATAAGCAGATTGTAATTCAGTGCCAGTCTGGGATAGAACGGCCATTGCGTATTCGCTCTTAGCCAAACATGGATTTAGGAATGTAAAAAACTATTCAGGAGGGATGAACGAATGGGTTAATACAGGCAATCCGGTTGTTAGCGAAAACTAACATTTATATAAATTCCTAAATCAACTTTACCTCCGGACAACGGCAGGGTGTGTATAATATTTCAATAACATGAAGATACTTAGTGATTGGAAATTCCTGATAATGTTTTGCCTTACTTTGGGCTTGGCACCTTTTTTTCCGGAACCTCATATTTGGGGTAAACTGAAATGGATTGCAGGTGGGTCGGTGGGGATGCAACCCATGGATTGGTTTGACACCCTTTTTCATGGATTGCCTTGGTTGCTACTGATGGGCTTCTTACTGGCAAAGGGTGCAGCCTATATGAAAATGATAAAGAATTAGAATTGTAAAAAGTATTTCAGGAGATGTCAAGCGATACGATTAAAGCAGCCTTATTTACTAACTGGCACCTGGTGCGCAGTTTGCGATTTATTTTTGGCGTATTTATTATGGCTCAGGCAATAACCTCAGCGGATGTCCTTGTCGGTATGATAGCAAGTCTGTTTTTATTTCAGGCAATAACAAATACGGGTTGTTGCGGAATGAGCGGTTGCGCAATACCGAATTCAACTACAAAGCAAGCAACTATCAATACTTCGGTCGAATATGAAGAAATTAAATCTGGTAAGCAGGATTAATTTACTTTAAATGAAATTGAGCTATAAAAAAGACCCTGTATTGTACGGGGTCTTTTTTTATAGATTAAGCAGTCGCTAGGGTTATTCCCAGGCAGCTGAATTTGATTCTGTAGAAGAACCCGGATGTTGGCTGTTCGTGCTTGCTACCACTGGCTCAGGATTCTTAGCCACCTTCTTTAGGGTAGTTACCCCTGCGCTTACCAAAGTAAGGGCAAAGAAGGCAATAAGTATTTTTGTTTTTTCATAACCCGTTGAATTAATCCCAGGCGTGAGGATTCGATTCTGTTCTGGTGCCATCGATGCTTGGCTTCACATTCTCTTCTGTGCAAGAAAATAACATGGTGCTTATCAGTACAACGGCAGATAACATTAGCATTACTTTTTTCATAACTTTAAGAGTTTAGGTTGGTTAGATTTCGATTTCAATACTGGAAACAATATTACTGTCTTAATTATTTCATTGCTGTGAAAATTAGACTGCTTTCTTGCCTCTGTACGTTTATTTTATTTACCGGCATTTGCCAGGCTCAAAACCAATCGGATGTGGCCATTCTTAAGGCGTTAGATAAGGCCAGCGATGCCCAAAAGGATAGTCTGTATTATGAACTGGTTAAAATTTACAGATCCAATGAGCAAGAATTGGCTAAATATTACGCGCATTTAGCTTACACATACAGCACAAGAAATCAGCACTCTGCTATTCAAATTAAGTCTTGCTATGCGATAGGCTTCCTATATAATCAAACTGGCCGATACGATTCGGCAATTTATTTTTATGAACAAGGAGTAGATCTGGCACAAAAATCCATGCCCGACAGGTTGGTTTACTTTTATAACGACCTGGGGAATGTCTACGAGAATATGGATGTTTATGACAGCGCGCTTGCCAACTATTTGCGCTCCTACGAAATAGCGCTTGAACTAAATCTTTTTCAAGATCAGGCTATCGCCAACAACAATATCGGAACCATTTATTCGAGATTGGGAAACTTCAATGAATCTTCCATTTATTATCGTAGGGCGCTTGAAATAAAAAAACAGCACGATATTCTGGATGGTCTAGACGTAAACATGATTAACCTCGCTTTCAGCCTTAATTCATTAGGACGATACACAGAATCATTAGACCTTCTTGAAGAGGTCATCGACTTTTGTAAAACTCATACCTGCGATAAAAATAAAGATCCAGATGTGTATTATGCTTTAGGTTATGGATACTTAAATCAGGCTATGCAAACAGAAGCCTATGAAGCTTTTAAAAGATCTACAGAGTTGGCTAAGGCATTGGACAACACAAGAGCCTATTGCTCAGGATTGGTAATGATGGGACGATGTGAAATTCAAAATAACAATTTGCAATTGGCACAGGCCCATTTAGTGGAGGCACAAAAATTAGCGGATCAAAAGCGATACAAACGAACACTTAAGGATGCATATGAGCAACTTTCTGTACTCTACGAAAAGCAAGGATTGTTAGAGAAATCCCTGGAGATGAATAAAAGGTTCATTCTTATAAAGGATAGTTTATTCAATGAGACTTTAGCAAATAACTTGAAAGAACTTCAGGTAGAAGTTACTCGAAAGCAAGGTCAGCGCATTATAGACGAAAAGGAAGATGAGATTGCCCGGGGGCGCTTAATCTCTTTATTAACAGGTGCTGTGAGCTTACTTACCATCGGATTATCCTTTTCGTTGTTTGTGAATTTACGAAATAACCGAAATATGAAAGTAAAACTTCAAGCAGAAGTTACCTCTAAAACGAAAAGTCTGCAAACATCAAATGATAAGCTTGCTCAGGTCAATGAGAAACTTCATCAATCGCAGTTGGAGTATGATTCATTAATATATCGTACTTCGCACGATATTCGTGGTCCGTTAGCAACGTTGCTTGGTCTAACAACGTTGGCCAAAAAAGAGTTTGCGAAGGATCCCGCTTGCTTAGGTGATTACTTAGATAAGATTCATGTCACCGGAGATAATTTAAACAATGTGCTCAGTGGCTTGTTGCTTGTTAATAGTCTGCGAACTCAAGAAATTCAAAATGAATCAGTTCGGATTTTCGATGTGGTACAAGCTTCTATCAAGCAATGTCAATCCATTCCACATTTTCCATTGATTGATCTTGTGGTTGATGTTGAAAATGAACTTCAGGTTACAACCGATAAGGTGCTGCTACAGGTTGCCCTTGAGCAATTAATACAAAACGCGATTACCTACACAACTCCAACTTCTGCAAGCAATCAGGTTCGCATTTATGCAAAAGTAAGCGAGGATGCCCGGTGGATGTTGATTAAAATTGAGGATAACGGGATTGGTATTGAGCCCGATATGAAGGATAGAATTTTTGAATTATTCTTCGTTGCCACCGAAAGACATGGCGCAGGCATTGGTCTTTACCTCGCCAGAACAGCGCTGGAACGAATTGGGTCGGCCGTATTGGTTACTCGTTTAAAAAAACCAACCGTATTCGAAATTCGCGTCCCAATTATTCAACCGTAACCGATTTGGCGAGATTTCGAGGCTGATCAACATTGCATCCGCGCATTACTGCAATGTGGTACGATAAAAGTTGTAGTGGTACAACTGAAATTAACGGCACCAAAGACTCTGCAACCGCGGGCACTTCAATCACAAATTCAGACATTTTAGGAATTAACGTATCGCCTTCGGTTACAATAGAAATAACCCGTCCTTTTCGCGCTTTTACTTCTTGAATATTGGAAACAATTTTTTCGTACGAACTATCTTTGGTAGCGATAAAGGCTACTGGCATGGCGGCATCAATTAATGCGATGGGCCCGTGCTTCATTTCAGCAGCAGGATACCCTTCCGCATGGATATAAGAAATCTCCTTTAATTTTAATGCTCCTTCTAATGCTACAGGAAAGTTATACCCTCTACCCAGGTAGAGAAAGTTACTGGAGTCTTTGAACTCAGCAGCTATCTCTTTTATTTTATCATTAAGGGTTAAGATTTTTTCAATTTTAGCTGGAAGATTCTCCATCTCTACCAACAGTTCATTAAACTTCTGCTCCGTAATAGTTCCTTTCTTTTCGGCTACAATAAGCGCAATCATATTGAGCACCGTTAATTGAGCTGTAAAGGCCTTGGTGCTAGCCACGCCAATTTCTGGCCCGGCATGCGTATAGGCACCCGCATGAGTGGCGCGGGGAATGGACGACCCCACTACGTTGCAAACACCAAAAATTATTGCACCTTTTGATTTAGCTTGCTCAATGGCAGCTAGAGTATCTGCTGTTTCACCAGATTGTGAGATAGCAATAACCACGTCTCCTTCGCGCACGATTGGATTGCGGTAACGAAATTCGGAGGCATATTCTACTTCAACGGGAATTCTGCAAAACTCCTCAAAGAAATATTCAGCCACTAAACCAGCATGCCAGCTTGTTCCACAAGCGATAATTATGATTCGATCTGCCTGAACCAACTTGTTCAGGTATTCTCTGAGTCCACCCAATATTAATCGACCTGTTGTTGAGTCTAGGCGACCCCGCATACAATCGCGAATTGATTTTGGCTGTTCAAAAATCTCTTTTAACATGAAGTGTTCAAAGCCTCCCTTTTCGATAGCCTCTAACTCCAGGTCGATCGTTTGCACGTAGGGAGTTAGCGGTAGATTGGAAGTGTCCTTGATGGTAAGCTTGCCCTGATTAATGATAGCTATTTCCTGATCGTTCAGATAAATAACTTCGTTCGTGTATTCAATAATGGGTGTGGCATCCGATGCCATAAAAAATTCTCCACGACCAACCCCTAACACTAATGGACTGCCCTTACGGGCAGCAATTAATAAGTCGGGATCATTTAAGGACATTACAACAATGGCGTACGCGCCTACCACTTTAGTTAGGGCTAACCGAACAGCTTCATCTATTGAACACTGTTCATTCTGTTGGATGTCTTCAATAAAATGAACGAAAACTTCCGTATCGGTTTCGCTTAAAAACGTATGCCCTTTTCGCAGCAACTCTTGTTTTAGCGATGAATAGTTTTCAATGATGCCGTTATGTATAATGGCAAGTTTTTTAGTTGCGGAATAATGGGGGTGCGCATTTTCGTCATTGGGTTCGCCATGCGTGGCCCAACGCGTATGGCCCATACCAATATGGCTGTCGAGCTTTTGATCTTTTATGAATCGCTCAAGTTCAGAAACCTTGCCTTTCTTTTTATAAACGTTCAGTCCGCCATTTAATAAAGCAATGCCCGTACTATCATAGCCCCGATACTCCAGGCGTTTTAATCCTTTTATAATTACTTCATGAGCTTGACGATGGCCCACATAGGCTACAATTCCGCACATAATGGGTTGATAATTTAAGGGTTTTCTGTCGGGGTAGACCGCGAATAATAAATTCTTAATTTGATATCGTCTTTCGAGAACCGGGTGCGAGTTACTGCTTTACCCATAGGCGGGTCATTCGAAACGATGGCCCAATACGGATATCGTTTTTGACGCAGGGTAAAAAGTTGTTGAAAGAACAAGGTGGGAAATCCACTGTACGAATTATTGAAGGTTGAATAGGACATCGAAAACACCTTGGACTGATCATCCGAAACGAATTGTTTAGAAAGGTCAGCAACTTTTAATAAGCCGTTGAAAGAAATAAAATCAAGCGTGTCTTGCCGGGTATCTAACTCATTGTACCGGTTGTCGAGATCCAGCAGGCTCATGGAGACTAATCGCAACGGTTTAAATTCAACGGAAGGATCTACTCCGCCCAGAACAAGTTCGGCTGAGTTTACGACAATGTTTGGGATGGTATCGATGTAATCGTAATATTTTGTAAGGTCAAGTTTGGTTACGAGCGAGGTACCACTCTGTACATACCGCGCGCTAGCGGGAGAATAATCCGTAAAGAAAGAATTTAAACCAGCCAATTCAGTAGCCGATCGATCGGCATCAATTTTTGAAAAAATAATAGCTGACGCAAACACAAAGGTTGCAGTCTTAGCCGTACTTCCCGAATGGTAATAAACTTTTAAATAGGTTTCTGGATCAAGATGACTGAGACCAAGCACCTTGTCGCCTTCTGAGGACAATACAGCAATACCTTTAAACTGTTCTTTGAAATACAGAAAGTTCGTATAAAGTGTATCGGTAGGATCAATAGCATTGAATAGCCGTTGGCCGAATGCATTATCTAATGTTATTCGGGTAGATATCACAGGATCGGTATCCGTATCGTCAAACTCACTATTAAATGTTTGGCCATCAATACTTGCTTCAGCCATGCCAATAGAAGTAGGGTCAATATCTATATCCGAATTAAAGAAGTACTCGTTTTCAAACTCCAACTCTTCTGTAATTTCATGAACGGAATACTTTTGTACAGTTTGCCCTTGTGTTCCATAACTATAGAAATCGTAACGAAATTGTAATACAGCAGAATCAAACTCAGCATCCGTATCGAGTATGATGGTAGGATCGGCAGGCCGAAATTGTGTGTAAGCACTCGCGCTCACTTTACCTAAATCAGGATCTGAATATTGGCCAACCAACATTCTATTTAATTCGCCTGTTAAGCTGCTTGTGCGTAGTGAATCCATCCAAAGCACGCTGGTGGCGATTGGAATCTCAGCATAGACGACCTTGAATCTTTCTTGATTGCTTCTGAATCCCAATGAATTCAGGTCCTCTTCGCACGAAAAAAATAAAACAATTAGAAATAGGGGCAGCAGGCTTTTAGCCCACCAGCTCCGTATATAGATTGTAAAACGATTCTGTATAGTTATCGTCTTTTTCGATGGTTTCAATTTTCGTCTCTTTAAGCTTTTTAACTAATCCTTCTAACTTTTTATTGTCTCCACCCGTAGAAACAACATCTGAGAATTGGGCACCTAATTTAATAAAGCCCTCATAATCTGCAGTTTTTAAATGACCCAACATCGTGTCCTCAATATCCATCATACGCACCTTGCCCATCAAATCACCCTTAAATTTGTGACTGAAGCTGTTGTTGTAAATGGTGAACACAGTTTTGGTGTTCTTGAACAACGGATCGTTCTTATACGTGGTTTTAAGATACAAGGGTATAAAGCTAGTAATCCAATCGTTACAATGAACTACATCGGGGCCCAACCTAGTTTACGAACTGTTTCGATAACACCTTTACAGAAGAAAATAGCGCGCTCGTCATTATCCTCATAAAACTTATTTTCCTTGTCGTGAAACATGGATTTACGGTGGAAATAATCCTCGTTATCGATAAAGTAAACCTGAAGTTTGGCATTAGGAATAGAGGCAACTTTAATAATTAATGGCTTTTCCTCTTCGCCCACCGCTATATTGATACCCGAAAGTCTAACTACTTCGTGTAAACGGTTCTTCCGCTCGTTAATCAATCCAAACCTTGGCACCAAAATGCGAATCTCCATCCCTCGCTCTTGCATAGCCTGAGGTAGTTTTCTGACAAAGTCAGCTACCTCCGTAGTTTGCAAAAAGGGATTGATTTCGCTGGCGACATATAGGATACGGATTTTTGACATAATATGGATTTTTAATTCAAAATGAAAAACAGAACCACAAAAGTACGCAATTTTAACCCCTTCTTCAACTTATCTTCGGATATAAGGCCTATATTTGCGACCCTTAAAAAAAGGCCAGAAATGGACATTTTCAACGAAATTGGGCCTCTAAAGGCCTTTTAAGACTAAAAAAATAGGATTCAATTCCATTGGTTTTGTGCCTACTATGGGGCTCTTCATCAGGGCCACATTTCTCTTATAGAAGCTTCACGAACTGAAAATTCAATTACTGTATGCAGCATTTTTGTAAATCCTGCCCAGTTTAATAACCCTGCCGATCTAGCTAAATACCCCCGCACACTCGAGTCTGATATAGTTTTATTGGAAAAGGCTAATTGCGATATTTTGTTTTGCCCCGAAACCTCTCAGATGTATTCGTCTCAAAGCCAGGTTATCTTTGATTTTGGGAAACTTGATAAAATGATGGAGGGGCATTACCGGCCTGGCCACTTTAGTGGGGTAGCGCTGGTTGTGTCTAAACTGCTCCATATCGTTTCGCCAGATAGAGCGTACTTTGGGCAAAAAGATTATCAACAGTTTAAGATTATTGAAAAGCTGGTTACAGACTTAAAGTTTGATGTTTCCCTTCAATGCATGCCCATTAAGCGTGAACCGGATGGGCTGGCAATGTCATCACGCAATGCTCGCCTCGCCAGGGATCAGCGAAACAAGGCCCCCGTTTTTTATCAATCTTTAGGACAGGCGAAGAGTTTACTGCGTCAAGGCAATTCAATGAAAGATGTCCGCACATTAATTGTCAAAAAATTTGAAAGTATACGTGATGTTAAGTTGGAATATCTTGAATTAGTCGACACAGCAAACTTAACACCCATTGAAAACGTTTCGGATACTGCCATATTACTTATTGCTGGGTATGTGGGCGAAATTCGGTTAATCGATAATTTATTAATGACGGATGCGGATTGATGTTTTGAAATCAAAGATACACCGGGTAAAAATAACCCAGGCCGAGTTGCACTATGTGGGAAGCATAACAATTGATGAGGCTTTATTGGAGGCGGCCAATTTGCTGGAAGGCGAGAAGGTACAAATCGTTAATATCAACAATGGCGAACGTTTGGAGACCTACGTAATAAAAGGACTCCGAAATTCAGGCGTTGTTTGTCTCAACGGGCCGGCTGCTCGCAAGGCTCAGGTGGGAGATGTTGTAATTATTATTTCTTATGCTTCGATGGAATTCGAAGAAGCCCGTAATTTTAAACCATCTTTGATTTTTCCTGATCCAGAGAATAGATTGAATTAATATTGCCACAATACCTTGAATTCTAAAATAAAATCCGCCCTCCAATATTTACTTCTCATAGCTATCACCACAGCGCTACTTTGGCTTTCCCTAAGGGGATTAACAGTTGCGGAAGGTGAGGATAAGTCAGAATTTATTTGGAATGCATGGTTGCGATCTAATAAAGGGTATCTGATGCTTATGGCACTGGTTGCCATGCTTAGTCATGTGCTTCGAGCCGTTAGGTGGAAGATGCTTCTCGAGCCTACAGGCAATTCGGTAAGCCTCGGCAACAGTTTTCTATCTCTTATGATTGGGTACCTCGTAAACCTGGCAGTGCCCCGGGGGGGTGAAGTTTCGCGATGCTATAACTTGTATAAGTTAGAGAAAACCCCGGTTGAGGTTTCTTTTGGCACTGTGGTGGTTGAACGTTTAGTAGATTTAGTTTGCCTTGTTCTCCTTATCGGGATTTCTTTTATTGTAGAATGGAAAAAACTTAAAGCATTTATAGATACCCTCGATTTCTCTTCCGCGGGCGGGTCATCTGTTTCTATTTGGATTTTTATTGCCTTGGCATTGGTTGCTGGAGTAGGCGTAGGTATATACCTTCTTCGAAATAATCAGAAGCTAAGAAAAATTTTATCAGGCTTTAAAGAAGGGCTAATGGCTGTGTTTCGGTTAAAAAATAAAGCGCTCTTTGTTTTTTATTCTATTGCAATCTGGGCGTTGTATTTTCTGATGAGTTATTTTGTAGTAATCGCGTTCCCCGAAACAAGTGGACTTGGAATCAGTGCCGTGCTTACATTATTTGCCATAGGAGCTATTGCTATGGCTGCCCCACTACCCGGTGGCGCTGGTTCTTATCATACCCTGGTTCCGTTAGGGTTAGTTATGCTTTATAATTTGCCAAAAGCCGATGCCATTGCCTTTGTCTTTATTTTTCATGGCTGGCAAACCGTGACTTTGATTGCCGCTGGGGTTGTATCTTTAATCATCAGTTACCTGATTATCCGATGGAAAAAAGTGCCAGAAAAATTGTAGGCATTGCCGAGGCAAAAAAACTGGTAAAAACCTGGCAGCAAGCTGGCGACCAAGTCGTATTCACAAATGGTTGTTTCGACTTAATCCATCTTGGACATGTGGATTATCTTGAAAAAGCGCGGTTGCTTGGCGATAAGTTGGTACTTGGGTTAAACACCGATGATTCAGTAAGTAGATTTAAAGGTCCGGAGCGGCCGCTTCAAGATCAAAGCTCGCGTGCCCGCGTTTTAGCTGCCATGCAATTTGTGGATTTGGTTGTGTTCTTCAACGAGGATACACCTCTGGAATTAATTTCCGGATTATTGCGCAATATTTTAGTTAAAGGAAGTGACTATTTGACAGAAAATATTGTTGGCGCAGATGTTGTGAAAAGAGCAGGAGGCGTTGTGAAAACCATTGATTTTGTTCCGGGTTATTCAACAACGCGAATTGTAGAAAAAATTAAAAAGACATAAAACAAATAAAACTATGGGGGCTCTAATTATAACAGGTTTTTTTATGCTGGTGGGTTGGATTGTTAGTTCAAGACTAAAGGCCAAGTTTAAAAAATACTCTGAAATAAGACTGGCCAAAGACCTTACCGGAGCGGAAATTGCAAAATTGATGCTTGCCGATAATGGTATTGGTGCCGTACAAGTAATTTCCGTGGAGGGACAGCTAACGGATCATTACAATCCCGCTACCAAAACGGTTAACCTTAGTCATGATGTATATCATGGCCGAAATGCTGCCGCTACCGCAGTAGCGGCCCACGAATGTGGTCACGCAGTGCAGCATGCCAAAGCCTATAGCATGTTACAATTTCGCTCAGCGATGGTACCTATTCAAAACATCAGCGCCAAGGTGATTAATTTCATATTCATGGCCATGATGTTTGGTGCATTTGCTGTTCAGGGTTTGCTCTCATTCGATACCGCTCTTATAGTAATCATTGCGTGTTACGCAATATTCGCTCTATTTGCTCTGGTAACTTTGCCAGTTGAATTTGATGCAAGTAAAAGAGCTTTGGCGTGGATAGAAACTCGGGGTATTGTAACGCGGCAAGAACATGATATGGCTAAGGACGCCCTGAACTCTGCAGCCATGACGTATGTGGTGGCTGCCATCGGTGCGGTAACTATGCTACTGTATTATGTGATGATCTTTTTGGGAAGACGAGATTAGGTCTTGTCATTTTTGCAAAACCAAGATACTTTGCAGGCCTGAGTTTAACCTCAGGCCTCTTTTTTTGTTATCTTGAGAAGCAATTACAAGGACTATGAATTTTGATTTATCCGAAGAGCAAATAGCAGTTCAGGCGGCAGCTCGCGATTTCGCGCAAACCGAACTTTTACCTGGTGTGATTGAGCGCGATACTGAGCAAAAATTTCCGGCTGATCAAATCAAAAAGATGGGCGCGTTGGGCTTTATGGGTATGATGGTGGACCCCAAATACAATGGGGGCGGCATGGACACCATTTCGTATGTGCTTGCCATGGAAGAAATTTCAAAAATAGATGCTTCTGTTTCGGTGTGTATGTCGGTGAATAACTCTTTGGTATGCTGGGGGCTCGAAACGTTTGGAACAGAGGCGCAGAAAGAAAAATATCTCAAGCGATTGGCCACAGGTGAAGCGATTGGTGCTTTTTGTTTGTCAGAACCAGAGGCTGGATCAGACGCAACAAGCCAACGGACTATGGCTGAAGACAAAGGAGATTATTATTTGTTGAATGGAACCAAGAACTGGATTACGAATGGCAAGAGTGCCAGCATCTATATCGTAATAGCTCAAACCGATGCCGCTAAACGTCATAAGGGAATTAATGCCCTCATCGTGGAACGAGGCATGGATGGTTTTGTGGTTGGGAAGAAGGAAGACAAGATGGGTATCCGAGGGTCGGACACGCATTCCCTTATGTTCACCGATGTGAAAGTTCCCAAGGAAAATAGAATTGGTGAGGATGGGTTTGGATTTACTTTCGCGATGACCACATTAAACGGTGGACGAATAGGCATTGCCAGTCAGGCATTGGGTATTGCAGCTGGCGCTTATGAACTCGCGCTTAAGTATGCGAAGGAGAGAAAAGCATTTGGAAAACATCTGGTGGAGCATCAGGCCATTCAATTTAAGTTAGCGGACATGGCCACGAAGATTGATAGCGCCCGGCTATTGATTTGGAAAGCAGCGTATCTAAAAGATCAAAAGAAAAATTTTGTTAAAGCGGCCGCTATGGCCAAATTATACGCTTCTCAAATTGCCCAGGAAGTAACTACGGAAGCAGTACAGATTCATGGTGGGTATGGCTATGTAAAGGAATTTCATGTTGAGCGCCTGATGCGTGATGCTAAAATTACGCAGATCTATGAAGGTACCACGGAGATTCAGAAAATGGTTATCTCCCGTGAACTTTTGAGGTAGAGTTCCCTAAATCAAGTTCCGGGCTTTTAGTTCCAGGTATTTATTAATGGTATTGATAGTCAGTTTTTCTGGACTGGTTAAAATGCATTGAATGCCATGCTTCTGCAGTTCCCGCACAATCAACTTTTTTTCGTAGCTGAATCGCTCGGCTATCGCTTTGTAATAAATCTCCTTAACTGTATTGGCTGGATATTCGGTAACTTTTTGAAGTTCTGTGTTTTCAAAAAAGATCACTACCAACAGGTGCATGTTGTTAAGTTTGAGTAAGTAAGGTAGCTGCCGATGCAGACTATGAATACTTTCGAAATTAGTAAAAAGTAAAAGCAGACTGCGTTGTGAAAGGTTTCTGCGAATGGTAGAGTACAATACGGAATAATCGGATTCCAGAAAGGCAGTCTTTTGATTGTATAATACTTCTTGTATCGTGGCCATTTGTTTATTGATTCTTCCGGCCGGAAGAATATTACCAATCCGATCCTGAAAAGTAATAAGCCCTGCTTTGTCTGATTTCTTAATGGCAATGTTCGAGATAACAAGGGCTGCATTAATCGCATAGTCTAACAAGCTCATCCCTGCAAAGGGCATTTGCATTACCCGACCTTTGTCAATTAAAGAATAAACTTGTTGCGATCGCTCGTCCTGATATTGATTAACCATCAGCTTTGATCTTCGGGCCGTGGCTTTCCAGTTTACGGTTCTAAAGTCATCGCCACTTACATAGTCTTTGATTAACTCAAACTCCTGATTGTGCCCAATGCGTCTGATCTTTTTTATTCCGCTATCCGTCAGGCGATGGCTAATGGCAAGCAACTCATATTTTCGCATTTGAATGTAAGAGGGATAGACGGGCACCATCTTGTCATTCGAAAACCGAAATCTACGTGAGATTAGTTTTAGAGACGAACTCACCAACACATTCACTGACCCAAAATAATATTCTCCTCGCTTAACCGGGCGTAACGAATACGTAATAACCTTCTGATTGCCTGCCGCCAGATGTAAAGTGAATTCAAGATCTCTGCGTTGAAACTGATGTGGGATTTCATCGAACACGCGTAGCGATATAGGAAATGTATAAAAACTTTCGAGATAGATGGAGATTTCATTCTCGTCTCCATTCGAAAGTTTATCGGCTAACAAACGCTCACCATGCAAACCGCGCTTAACCCGAAAGAGCAAAAATCAAATCGGTTAATAAACTTGCTACCAGTAAAAAGAAAATGATTTTTGGAATGAAATATCCACCTCCTAATACAAAGGCGGTGAGGAAAGTAAAAACAACGACTCCAATCAAGAGGAAGAGTCGATTACCTAAATATAAATCACGAATGATTTTCATTTAGCGGGGTACTTCAATTTTATCTACAATCTGCTTCACCACTTCATCTGCGGTAATGCCTTCCATTTCTTTTTCGGGACTTAATATTATCCGATGGCGTAAAACAGGTAACGCCACAAACTTAACGTCTTCTGGGCTTACAAAGTCGCGGCCATTAATCATAGCAAATGATTTGGCGGCCATAAGAATAGCAATAGACGCCCGGGGACTTGCTCCCAGAAACACACTTGGATTATTTCTCGTTTCCTGAATAATCTGCGCGATGTACACTAAAAGATTTTGTTCGATATGAACCTGTTGTGCGAATTGCCGGAATGCCTGGATTTGATCCGCGGTAAGCACAGCACTTACTTCCGCAAGGGCTTGAATTCCTTTTCGATCATGATGCCGTTGTAGGATTTCTATTTCCTCCTCTTGCGAAGGATAACCAACAGCAATTTTAAACAGAAATCGATCGAGTTGTGCTTCGGGTAACCGATAGGTGCCTTCTTGTTCAATGGGATTTTGGGTGGCTAGCACCACATAGGGAAGATTCATTTTATGCGTGTGACCATCTATGGTAACCTGCCGTTCTTCCATCACCTCAAACAAAGCCGCTTGCGTTTTGGCGGGGGCCCGATTGATTTCATCAATTAAGATAATGTTGGAAAAGATAGGGCCTGCTTTGAATTCGAATTCAGAAGTTTTCAGATTATATACGGAGGTTCCCAAAATGTCCGATGGCATTAGGTCAGGAGTAAACTGAATCCGCGAAAAGGCCACCGAGATAATTTTGGAGAGCAGTTTAGCGGTAAGTGTTTTAGCTACACCGGGCACGCCTTCTATAAGAACATGACCATCGGCTAAAATAGCGGTAATCAAAAGATCAATCATCTTCTCTTGCCCTACAATTACGGTTCCGATGGCTGCTTTAATTTTTTTTACCTGCTCGTTCAGCGCAGTTAAGTCTACGCGATTTTGAAATATATTTTCTTCCATATGTTACTATTTCTTTAGTTGAAATTTTTCGATAGCCTTATTTAAGTCTGTTAGTTCACTTGCCGAGATTTTTTCTTTTGCTGAGACTTGATTTATTATAGTAATTAAATTGCGCACAGTTTGTTCTGGGACACCCGATTTCTTTGCCAACGCGAAAGCCAGCCCTTCATCCCGTTGATGTAGATTTAATAGATAATGAGTTCGAATTTGATCGAAGAGAAATTGAATTTTCTTTTCGGCAATGTTCTTATGATCCCCGCGCTCGTAGTAAAGGCTGCCAATGGTAGCCACAAATTCCAAACTAGTATTAGCCAGTGGCTTGATGATCGGTATGATTCGCTGTTTACGCTTAGCCTCAAAAATCATGAAAACCAAAAGTGCGATGATTGAAATATAGTAAGCCCACCGCAAGGGTTCGGTGGTTAAAATAAATCGTAAAGGAGTAGCCGCCTCCATTCTTCCTAAGTGATAGTATTCTGTTCTGCGGGTTGTCTTTTTTGGCAGGTAGGATAAAAGCGTGGAAACAAAATGATGATTCTGTTCATTGAGTAAATAGATATTCGTAAAAATCATAGGCGTGCAGTTTAGAATAATGCTCCCCTTTCCTTTTACTATCCGAATAGAAACAGGCTGATAGAAATCATTTTTAGCAATAACCGTAGCGGATATCGAATCCAGCCGGTTGAAATAGTTATGGATATTGTTTCGTTTGTAGGGGAACACGTTCGTTGAATCCATGACCGGACTTACAAAATGAAGTTTAGCCGTATCAGTTTGTGTAAAAGCACTTTCGCCTTCAAAAAAAGAATCGCTGGTTTCCAAGCCAAGCGTATCAGCAAACGACCCATAGAAATAATCAGCCGAAATAAATACATGGCTACCCGCTTCTACATGATTCAATAAGGTTTCGGTGTCTTCTTTCCCAGGGCCAAAGCTCCCACTTAAAACAAAGATGTTCTCTCGGGATATAGAATCTTTTAATTCATAGATGGTTTGATACGAATTTTTTACTGAATCTTTTATCACGGAAGGAAGAAGCTTATTTAGCGCGTAGGTGCCATATGGATTTTTATCTTCGTGGGCATAAGTTACCCGCCAATCATATTGTTTGTCTTTGGTAAGGACCAGAAGCAGCAAGAGACCTGCCAACAAACCGATGTATACTATGTATCGGGTATCTTTCATTTTATCTTTTGCATCCAACTCGCGAAGGTGTTGTTTACCTTCTGAAACTGAGATTCGTTAACAGCAAAGTTGCCATACCACGCATAATCAAAATAGAAGCTTAGTTCATTTAATCCTGTTTTGATTTCTCCCTTTTGAAGCTCTTCTACATAATCATGATTGGTTTTACCTGCTTTAAAATCTATCAGGTGTTTGTCGGATAATACTTTTAAAGCGAATAGAAAAATAAGCCGGGTGGCCAACCGGTATTCTTTTTTTCGGTGGCTTCGCGAATTAATATTTCAAAATTCATTTCATGAATATTTTCATGAAAGACACCGTACTCTAGTTTTCCCTTATCGGCCCCCGAGTAAAACACCTTAAAGGCATTTACCTTTAGCAACATCATAATTACCACAATGGTTAGAATAATAGCTACTGTATACATAAGAAATCGCCCCAGATCTGTGGTGGTTGCCTTATTGAAAATTGAATCCAGTAGCCAGCTTAACCATTTGAGAAAACGATCCCATAAAGTTTCTGCTACAGTAGGTGGTTGCGTATAGTTGAGGTCTGGATCGGCTTTTAGTTTTTCTATATCGGCTTCTGAAAATTCTCTTACCTCAATTTGGGTGGTATCAGCAGGGCCTGCAAAATCTAGCGGGTCACCGTTTTCATCAAAGTATTCGGTACCGTATGACTCTTCTGCCGTTAATGTATCTGGTAAAACGGAATTGTTCTGAGCAAACAAGGTGGCCGCGCATAGCAAAGCAAATAAAGTAAACAGGGTTTTCAAGTACTCTTAACAATTAAAAGTGTTCTTCAGGCCTGTGGGTATCTGTTGGTGCTTGTCCTAGATTTTCAATCTGGTTCATCAGGCCCCGGGCTTCTTTTAACTCCACCAGGTTGAAGTATTGAAACGCGATGCCAATATTAGGTAATGAATAAAGCAGCATTTGCGCCATGTAATAAAGTGTAAAGAAAACCATCCCCCAGATTTTCATGGAGTCCGAAAACTCCATGGGCCCCCCAGTTGATACAGAATGGAAGGAAGAAGTGAAAATGATAATGTAATACGGAATTAAAAATATGTAGGAGGAAACCCCCATGATCAACTGTAAAATGAGAATCAAGCCGAAAGTACTCCACCACTTTCCGTTATTGACTAACCGAAATGAACGGATTACCGCATCGATAAAATTCTTCTTTTCATACAATTGAATAAAGAAGGTTAGTGCAGAACTGAAAATCAGATAGAACAAGCCGCCAACAAAAAAAACAACTCCAAAAAATATTAGAAATCCAGAAATAGAACCTAAAATAAAAATCGGAATCAGTAAGACAACATAGGCAACTATTAATAGCAGGAAGAACAAAAGTGCACTACCCAGGTAAGTCCAGAAGGTATTACGAACGCGATTCCACACTTCCTGTACTTCTATTTTATTGGTTTTACGCTCATCATAAATAATCAGGTAGTTATTGATGGTAGCGATTGTTACAATGAAACTGATGAACAGAAAAACGAACATTAGAATCAATTGTAACCAGAAATTGGCTGATAGAAAGTAATCATTGAAAGCTTCGGGATTACCCGAGTAGTTTTGCATGGACTGCGATAAAGTAAGGAACTCGCCCATGAACGATCCTATCAATAAACTGCCTACCAGAACGGCCGGCCCGGCAATATAAAGAATACTCTTGCCCAGCGACTTAAAGTTTTGTCGAATGAACTCAAAAGTGGCGTTCATCTTATTGCTGAAATCGCGGGTACGCTGAAATTCGATCGCTTTAAATTCTTCCATTTCTTTTCAGTTGAATAGGGTAAATAATAAAATAGTAGATCATCAGAACTGCCGACAAACCAATAATTAACACCTTAAGACTCCAATGCATGAAAGCATATCGGGTGATGAAGGATTCAATGAAGCCGGCAAGAATAAAGAAGGGCACTAATCCCAGTACTATTTTCAATCCTTTAATCGCTCCCATTTTAAAGGAAGCCAGTCGCGAGTAGGTTCCCGGAAACAAAATGCTGTTGCCCATAACGAAGCCCGCTGCGGCTGCAATAACAATAGAAGTAAGTTCAATGGTGCCATGAAGCATAATAACAGGCAGCCCTTGTGCCAATTGATTTTCGGTATAGAAAAACACCATGAACGTACCGACCATGATGGCGTTATAAAATAAATAGAGGCCGGTGCCCACTGAGGCGAAAACTCCGTAAATAAAAATCATAAAGGAGACCAGGATATTATTTCGGGTGATCAGAAAGAACATTTCAAGTTCACCGCTTTCAGAATACACCTGAGTAGGATTGCCACTCTTAATGTTTTCGAGCGTCATGTTCACGTACCCATCGCCCAGAATCAGCCGCACAAAGGTGTCGTCATACGCGGTGGACACGGCCCCCATGATACCGGCAACAACAAAGATTATAAAAGCATAAAGCAATTGCTTTTGTACCGAAAACATGACTGCGGGAAGTTCCTGTTTCCAAAAAAGTATGAATCTATTTTTATCTTCTTTTTTATTCTTATAAATCTCGCCATGGATTTTGCTGGCCAGTGAGTTCAGGTATTGCGTAGTTCGGCTTTCGGGGTATTGCGTGCGCGAAAAGGAGAGATCGTCTGTGATTTGGATAAATAGCTCGGCTAACTTATCGGGTGCAGCTTGTTGTTGGTTGTTCACCACTTTTTCAAACTCCTCCCATCGGTTTTTATTTTGTTTTACAAAGGCCGACTCTCTCATAAATAAAGAAGTTGGAAGATAAGGGTTGCCCCATTTCCATCCAACTTCATTAAGCGAAATAAACTTGGTTTAGCTGCCGCTGGCGGTTTGTTCAACGGCATTCCACACACGCCAAAGATTTTTATAACAGATTTTTTCAATGTCTTCTTCGGTATATCCGCGTTTGAGTAGCGTATAAATCAGATTTGGATAGGTGGAAACATCTTCGAGCCCGGTAGGTAAATCTCCGTCTACTCCGTCAAAGTCGGAGCCAATACCCACGTGATCGATTCCCGCAAGTTGAACGACACGATCAATGTGATTGACTACCATGTTAATATCACTCTTTAATGAAGGATTCTCTTTTTTGAATTGCTCAATAATCGGTTTGGCTAGCGCGTCAGTTGCGGCTATCCCTTTTTCTATCAACAGCGCATTTAATTTTTCGCGATTGACTTTATTTCTATTCACCACCGCAGAATCTATGAAAGCATTGTAGTAGTTGATCATCATCACACCTCCATTTTCTCCCAGTTTTTTAATCATGTCATCGGTCATATCGCGCCTTACCGTTGGTGCAAAAGCCCGGCACGATGAATGTGAAGCAATGCAAGGCACTTTGGTATGTTTCATAACTTGATAAAATGTGCTATCATCCACATGCGAAATGTCTACCATAATCCCAACTCTGTTCATTTCAGTCACAACCTCTCTTCCGAAAGGACTCAGGCCACCCCAGGTGCGCGTTGTATCACCAGACGAATCGCAGATTTGATTGTCTTTACTGTGGGTGAGCGTGATGTAACGAATACCCCGGTCATAAAAATATTTTACGTTTGCTAAATCGTTTCCAATGGGTGCGCCATTTTCCATACCCATGGGCAGGGAAATTTTTCCGGCTTTAAAATTTGCTTCTACTTCGGATGGAGTATTGGCCAATGCAAATTTGTCGGGGAATAGAGAGACAATGGCTAGTACATTGTTAATTAAGGAATCGGCAAATGTTTTACCCCAGTCATTTTGTTTCTGGTAGCTGGAGGGAATATAAATTGACATGAATGGGGAAGTAAGCCCTCCTTTTTTGGAGCGCTCGTAGTCAAATTCGCCCCCGATATCTGACAAGACTATTGATTTTGTCTCTTCGGTAAGCACGATTTTTTTTTCTTTTAGCCTTTCAGGAAAATCCACATGGCCGTCTGCAATAATGAATTTATGCGCCAACTCATCTGCGTAGGCGCGTAGCTGCTCGTCATTCATGCTTTCCACCGATTTCTTCTCTGAGCAGCTAACAAGGAGTACGAAACAAAACAGAGAAAGAACAATTTTTATTCTCGTCATAAAAAGTTTAGGTTTTGAAATAGAAAGTTACGCATTAAACAGAATCATTTACTTTTGCTTTTAAAGTTGGTAATTAGCAAGGAAAAGCGGTAACCCATGCAGTCTATTCGTGTACAAACCACACAAAATGTTTTTATCCATTATCCGGTAGCCAGCGTGGGCGACCGGATTCTGGCCTATCTGATAGATCGGATTATCCTTATTTTTTACTCCGTGGCCTTAGGCGCACTCTTTATTAATATGGATTTAGAAGTGTATTGGATATGGGTACTCGTAATTGGTACACCGTGGCTGATTTATAATCTCCTGTTTGAGATTTTCATGAATGGTCAGTCTCCCGGCAAACGGGCGATAAATATTAAAGTAGTTAAGCTCGATGGTACATCGCCCACACTTGGCGGGTATCTGTTGCGGTGGATTTTTAGTTTTGTTGATTATTATGTTTTGGGTGGTGCAATCGCGGTTATCCTGGTAGCAGCGGGAGGGCGAGGCCAACGGTTGGGCGATATCGTGGCAGGCACTTCAGTAATAAAACAAGTGGAGCAAAACGAGGTTACCGCCCAGGAGGTGTTTGTGATTGCCAATACAGACTACCAACCTGTTTTTGCACAAGCTATCCAGCTTAATGAAAAAGATATTGACTTGATACAACGAGCATTGGAAGTAAACCGCGATTTGGGAAATGCGCAACCCATGCTTGCCGTTACCGAGAAAGTAAAAACGCAATTAGGCATTCAAACCGATCTGCCACCAATAAAATTACTATACACGCTCATCAAAGATTTTAATCACCTTACTGCCCGATGACGCTCCCGGAAATTACTCGTACGCAACTAGCGTTACGAAATGGTCAGGACAAACCGGAGATATGGATAGCCTATCAAGGTCTGGTGTATGACGTTACTACTTCGAAGCTTTGGCGAAATGGTAAACATTACGAGCATTGGGCCGGCCAGGATTTAACCGATGAGTTGAAAGACGCTCCGCATACAGAAATGGTTTTTGAAAAATTTAAACCAATTGGAACCTTGAAAGCCATGAAATAGCTGGCGGATTTAATTAAATTACAACCCTATAACAAGATTACTACCAAATCCATGATTATAGTTGCAGATAGCGGGGGCTCAAAAATAGACTGGCGATTCTTAAAAAAGGATGGCACCATCGATCAGGCACATAGCCCCGGGTTTAATCCCTACTACCAACCGCTCAATGATTTAAACGTAATTGTTGACGAGCATTTAGTGCCGCAGGTAAAAGAGCCAGTAGAAAAGATTTTTTACTATGGCACCGGAGTTTCGTCTGAGAAAAATCAATTGATTATTCAGGAGGCTTTTGCACGCTACTGGCCAAAAGCTAAGATAGAAATTGGGTGGGATTTACTGGCGGCCGCGCGCGCCTTGTGTGGAAGAGAGCCAGGTATTGCTTGTATTTTAGGTACGGGTTCAAACTCCTGTTTATATGATGGAGAAAAAATTATTGATAACGTAGCGAACTTAGGTTGGATATTGGCCGATGAAGGTTCGGGAACCTATATCGGTAAGAAATTTATTTTTGATTACTTCCGCAAAGACATGCCGGAGACCCTGGCGAAACAATTTCAGGCGCGCTTCCCCTGGAGCCGGGAGGAAGTTCTTGAAAAAGTGTATCAGGGAGAAAAACCAGGAGCCTTTTTAGCAACATTCGCGAAGTTTATTTTTCAACACCTGAAAGAGCCGTACTGTTATAAATTAGTCTACGATTGTTTTGCTGATTTTTATCAGAACAATGTGATGAAGTACGAGAATTATAAAAATGTTAAAGTTCATTTTACAGGCTCCATTGCTTTTTACTTTAGCGATGTGCTACGCCAGGTAGCCAACGATAAAGGAATAACTGTAAAGAATATTCTGGAGGGCCCCATTGCCGGACTTACCTTGTATCATCAAAAAGACTTAACTAATTGACAAACGGATAATTAAGTAGTTACGTATTGTCCATTGTCAGTTATGCATTGTCAATTTTTAGTATGCATCACATAGAGCCTTTCTCCAACTGGCTTAAGTACTACGATTCATCGTTGGATGAAAACTCACCCTTCTATGAAAAGGAATACAACTACGATCTATATTCCGAAACGATTTATGGGTATTACATTGATCCCGCGTGGGACTCCATAGGCTCGGAAACACTTTACTTGAAAACACTTTATGCGGATTATGAGGAAGGGTTTGTGGTCCTTGAATTTATTGGTGAATGGAATGATACACTTTACAACGACATCATGACACTAAAGCGGGACTTTCTTGAACTTCTGTTGTACAAGGGAATTAATAAATTCATTTTGATTGGTGAGAACATCTTTAACTTTCATGGGTCGGATGATTTGTATTATGAAGAATGGTTTGAAGAAGTAGAGGATGGATGGATTGCCGCGGTTTCCTTTCCAGACTTTATACAAGCAGAATTGAAAAAATATGGAATTGACCAGTACGTGAACATGGGCGGCACCCTTCAGGTAGATAACTGGCGCACGTTGCACCCGCTTAAATTTTATGAATTGGTAAAACAGCTTATTCAAAGAAGACTGGATTAACCTTGGCTGTTATGCTCCCGATGACTATCGGGATTGATCCGCGATTTAAATTTAAAAAATGGAAAGTTGAGCATGCCCCACGGGCACATCGGCCGGAACTAAAAACTGACGTTTAGATTTTACCTCTAAACAAAGCACCCGGGTGCGTTGGAGTTTCCCTTTTTTAAACCAGCGCCCATTCAAATCAAACACACTGCCTTCAGGTAATTCAGATAATAAAGTAGAACGCGCTGTGCGTGGATCCTTGCTTCGCAGAAGTTTGGTTAAGGCAGAGTCGGAATAGGTAGAAGCTTTTGGGTTGATCATGTGTTGGGAAAGACTGACGAGAATGTCGTTTGGGAAAATTTGTTCTGTCAACAGCGGAGCCAACAATTCCTGAAAGGTTCGTTTCCATTCTGTCCCATGCGCCTCAGCCCGAAAGGCATACCTCAAGTGCACGTGGTGATGAGCCACTTCATGAATGTAGGTAATCAGAAATTCGAAAGGGTGAAGATCTTTATTAATGGTGATGCGGGGGTGGCGACCATGAATGCAAGTAAAGTCGCCCGACTTCGATACCCGTTTTTTACTAAGATGGAAATGAAAAGGTTTTTGTTCCCAAAGTTCAATGCAGTAATTCACTGCGGGGGCAGGAATATGTTGTTCAAGTAAGTTTCTTAAGGTGGTGCTTTTCAAAACAGTGCAAAATAAAAAAGGCTTTAGAGATCTAAAGCCTTTTCACGAACAATCTTAAGATTGTTTAGTTTACAACAGCAGCTGAATCAACTACCGCGTTAGCAGCAGAGTCAACAACTTCAATAGCAGAGTCAATTACAGTTGCTACTGAATCCGCTGTAGCTACAGCTTCTTCTTTCTTAGCACCGCAAGAAACCATCGCTACCGCAAAGCCAAATACGATAAGAGATGCAATAATGTTTTTCATAGTTTATTGGTTTTTTTGAATTTGGGTGCAAAGGTAGCAAGATTGGTGACAATAGACCTCACGTGTAAGGAAAAAACCTTATTAATACACTATTTACCGTTAAACGGAATTCATCCTATTGTTAAATAGGTACAGCAATCGATTGCTGTTATTTTTTCCGGAAGAAGAGGCGGATGGGTACGCCTTCAAAGTCAAATTTTTCCCGAAGCCTGTTTTCCAAAAACCGTGTATAAGATTCCTGAATGTATTGGGGCAGGTTACAGAAAAATGCAAAGGATGGTGAGCGGGCCTGAATCTGAGTAATATATTTTATTTGTATGTGCTTACCTTTGGTGGCTGCTGGAGGATAGTGCACAATCTCGGGTAACATGGCATCATTAAGAACCGATGTGGGTATTCGCTTGGTCTTATTCGTATAAACTTCTACCGCCTTTTCGATTACCTGAAAGATTCGCTGTTTGGCTAACACACTGGTAAAAATCATCGGGATGTAGTCGATAGGGGCCAACTTTTCCTGCATCGCTTTCTTAAACTTATCAGCGGTATTCGTATCCTTTTCAATTAGGTCCCACTTATTAACCATAATAACAATTCCTTTTGATTGCTTATGGGCTAATACAATAATATTTACGTCTTGCGATTCTAAGCCACGTTCGGCATCCACCACCACAATACACACATCGCTTTCTTCTAACGCTCGTAGCGATCGCAATACCGAATAAAATTCTATATCCTCCGTTACTTTACTTTTCTTACGAATTCCTGCGGTGTCGATCAGAATAAAATCATTGCCATACATTTTATAACGCGTGTGGATTGCATCGCGTGTAGTTCCGGCTTCATCGGTTACGATACTCCGCTCTTTGCCCAGTAATGCATTCAGGAATGATGACTTCCCCGCGTTGGGTCTTCCCACGATAGCAATTTTTGGAATTCCGGCATCCGGATCTTCCACGCCTTCACCTTCAAAAACTTTAACAAGGTCGTCTAATAACTCTCCGGTGCCCGAGCCATTCTCTGCAGACATCGTGTACACATCGCCCATGCCTAATTCATAGAATTCATTTGCTTCGGCTGTTTTGGTTGGGGTGTCGGCTTTGTTCGCGGCAATAAAAACCGGTTTTTTTGACTTCCGGATTATCTGAGCAAATTCCTTGTCGTAACCGGTAAGTCCGACTTTACAATCCACCATAAAGATTACGGCCGTGCATTCCTCCAACGCCAGTTCCACTTGCTTGCGAATCTGCGATTCAAACTTATCGTCCGATCCGGTTACATACCCGCCCGTATCGATAACAGTAAAAAACTTCCCAATCCACTCCGCATAGCCATAGTGCCTGTCGCGGGTTACACCTGGCATATCGTCCATAATAGCTTGCCGTTGTTCCACCAAACGGTTAAAAAAGGTGTGAGGGATTAACCAAAATACAAATTTGCTCCTTAAATTTCTTTGTTATTCAGTACCCGGTGTAAAGTGTACTGGTAGCAGTTCACGCATGATATGGTAGGAGATGTAGTTTGACATGGTAGCGGTTCACGCATGACATGGTAGGAGATGTAGTTTGACATGGTAGCGGTTCACGCATGACATGGTAGGAGATGTAGTTCTGCATGGTAGCGGTTCACGCATGACATGGTAGGAGATGTAGTTTGACATGGTAGCGGTTCACGCATGACATGGTAGGAGATGTAGTTCTGCATGGTAGCGGTTCACGCATGACATAGTAGGAGATGTAGTTTGACATGGTAGCGGTTCACGCATGACATGGTAGGAGATGTAGTTTGACATGGTAGCGGTTCACGCATGACATGGTACAAGATGTAGTTTGACATGGTAGCAGGTTGTAATTTGAAACCTGCCAAAATTTGAAAAAACCCCAATCTCAGCAAGATTCTATGTTTTCACAGACCTTAGCCTTCGGGTGACGAATACTGACGCCACTGTCCTTATTGTCATGTGATGAGGTGCGTAGCTTGTCATTCCCTAACTGGAACGTCATGGGATTAACTTGAGCGAATCCCTGCTGGGTTACCCCAAATACCCAAACTGTTGAAGCTTGAGTTTTTGCTTGCGCCAATTGTCGGCCACTTTCACATGCGTTTCCAAAAACACTTTCTTGCCGAAGAACGACTCCATACTCTCACGCGCTTCCGTGCCTACTTTCTTTAGGGAACTTCCGCCCTTGCCAATCAGAATTCCTTTTTGCGAATCGCGCTCTACATAAATAATAGCTCGAATGCGTATTATATCCTCTTCGTCTTTAAAAGTGTCAATGCCTACTTCCGAGCTATACGGAATCTCCTGACTATAATTCAAAAAGATTTTTTCACGAATAATTTCAGCTGCAAAAAATCGCTCGCTACGATCGGTTAAATCATCTTTCGGATAATAGGGCGGATGTTCCGGTAAATGTTTTTTAATCGTATCCAGCAACCCGTCCACATTAGTTCCCGCCAAAGCGGAGACCGTAATAATTTCTTTGGTGGGGATCAGCTCTTTCCAATAATCAACTTTGTCTTTTACCTGCGACCCAATGGCGAGATCAATTTTGTTGATCACCAAAACGATAGGCGTTTGAATATTTTTCAGCAACGCAAAAGAAACCTCATCATATTTTTCGCCCAACTCTACAATAAGCAGAATAAGATCGGCATCGTCCAACGATACTTTTACAAAGCCCATCATGGCTTCCTGCAGTTCGTACTTGGGTTCTAATATTCCGGGTGTATCGGAGTATACAATTTGAAAATCATCGCCATTCAAAATACCCATAATGCGGTGGCGGGTAGTTTGCGCTTTGGAGGTAATGATGGAAAGATTTTCGCCCACCAGTTTATTCATCAGGCTGCTCTTGCCCACATTGGGCCGGCCAACAATACTTACGAAACCTGCTTTATGCGGATTGGACATGTGCACAAAGTTACTATTTATGTTTAGAGATGCCTTTGTTTAAATCCTATTATCGAAATGGTATCTTTAATTCTTGTGGTAATTTAAGGCTATTGAGGAAAACTTAGTTAAGTTGACAGTTGACAAATAATACAATTGACGATACTTAAATCTGAAAATGGAGATTGTCAGATGTGTAAATTTTTGTCAATTGTAAATTGCCTTTGTGTGAAAACACCACTTTATAAATTAGAATAACACTACCATAAAAAGCCAACCATGAACAAACGAACTTTCTTAAAGACTTCAGGCGCATTGATGACGGGTGCTGTACTGGCAAACCTCGAAGCGTGTGCACCTGAAAAGAGACCGCTGAAAAACTGGGCTGGTAATCTGGAGTATGGCACGGGTAATGTTTTATATCCAAAATCAGTAGCAGAAGTTCAGGAGATGGTAAAAAATTCTAAGAAGCTACGGGGATTAGGGTCAAGGCACTCATTCAATAAGATTGCCGATAGTACGAGTTGCCAGGTATCATCTGAAGGATTGAATCAGATTATTGAGCTAAACAGAACTGCGCGCACAGTTACGGTGGAGGCGGGCATGAAGTATGGCGACCTTTGCACGTATCTCCACGAAAGTGGATTTGCCTTGCACAACCTCGCATCGTTGCCACATATTTCTATTGCGGGTTCCATCGCTACGGCCACCCATGGTTCGGGTGTTACTAACGGCAATCTGGCCACGAGTGTAGCGGCTATTGAATTTGTAACCGGTGCGGGTGAGGTAGTTGAACTAACCAAAGACGATGATGCATTTCAAGGTGCTGTTGTCGGCTTAGGTGCATTGGGCATGGTTACTAAAGTTACGCTCAACTTGCTACCCACTTTTGAGATGCAACAAGTGGTGTATCGAAACTTGGCTATGAGTGAACTCGAAAAAAACTTTCTCGCTATCATGTCGGCTGGGTATAGCGTGAGCTTGTTTACGGATTGGAAAAATAAAAATGTGAGTGAAGTGTGGATAAAAGATCTTGTGAAAGCAGAAGCAAGGCCCAACGATTTTTATGGAGCCAAACTAGCCACACAAAATCTGCACCCAATCGAATCACTCTCGGCTGAAACCTGTACCGAACAACTGGGCGTGCCCGGTCCGTGGTATGATCGCATGCCGCATTTTAAAATGGGTTTTAAACCCAGCGCAGGTGCCGAGTTGCAATCCGAATATTTTGTACCGCTGGAACATGGGTACGAAGCCATGAAGACGATTGAAGAGCTAAGCGAAAAAATTTCTCCACACCTTTTTATTTCCGAAATCTGCAGTGTAGCAGCCGATAATCTTTGGATGAGTCCGTGCTATGGCAAAGCCTGCATTGCCATCCACACCACCTGGAAACAAGAGTGGGATGCGGTGATGGGCTTGCTGCCCTTGTTCGAAGAAAAATTAGCACCCTTTAACGCGCGGCCCCATTGGGGCAAACTATTTACACTCGCACCCTCCGCGCTGCAAGCGCGCATTGAAAAACTGAATGACTTTAAAGAATTGATGCAGCAGTACGACCCGGAAGGAAAATTTCGGAATGAGTTTATTGATAGAAATCTTTTTTGATTTGCCAAGGTTTACATTATCCACCTCTCCACTAAGGCTACTAGCACCTTCCAAAGTTCGTGCGACTTAGTTAGACTTCTTTTCAAGAAATAATTCAGGAAGAATTATTTTGATTTCTTTATCTTCATCCTCTTTCTTCCAGTAGACAATAAAATTCACTTTTGCTTCTTTCAACTCATATCCCTTTTGTTCCTGATAAGTGATGAATTCACAGAATTTTTTGGAAAATTTTAATATTAAATTACCTTTTGAGTCCTTGCAACCTCCATCGCTTATTGCCAAAACATCACCACTTAGAATAGATGATATTCTTTGTTGGATGGACTCAAAATACCAAAGCTGAACATCTTTATGAGTCAAATGTACTGCCAATTGACTTGGAGGTAAATGCGTTTCTCGGTTTTCAACTCTTTCCAAATTTTCCGCCACAATATTGTCAAGATAACCCTCGTTCAAATGAATACATAAATTTTGTTTTGCTCGGGTCATAGCAACGTACAACTCTCTCTTTCTTCCATCAGTTGAAGAGTCAAAATATGCATTCTTTTCAAGCATTAAGAAAACATTGTCAAACTCTTTACCTTTTGCTTTGTGAATTGTGGAGACGAAAATGGTTTCTCCGGTCTCATTGAAGAAATCTTCAAGTTTGGATTCGCGAATAAATACATCCAAATCAGATTTATATTTCTTCTTTGGGTTGGTTGCTTCAAAATCGTTAATGATGTTGGTGCAGATTTCCAACTTTGAGCTGTTTTGAAACCAATTTTTCAATTCCCGCTTAGCACTTGCCCATATATCATCACTAATTATAAAAACATCATCTGCTAAATTCAACTTGCTTAAAAAGAATCTCACTTCTAATAAATTATACAAACTGTAGCCGTCATTGGTTTGAATCAACTTGGCTTGCATACCCTGTTTCAACAACAATCCAGTAATTTGTAATGCCTCATCGTTTGTCTTAGTGAGCACACAAGTAGTTCCTGTAAGGCCTGTGTTTGATATATCGTGAACAAGAGGCTTGATGAGGTTATTACTTTGGTATCGAATCAGTTTTATTTTTCCATTATCGATTTGTTTTGCGATAATTGGAATGTATTTTAATCGTTGACTTATATTTTCTGCAAACTGATTTGTGAACTCAACTAGATTGCTCTTGCTCCTGTAATTCTCAACCAACTCATATTTTGCTGCTTTGCTTACTTCAATGAACTGTTCAAGATATTTTGAACTAGCTCCCCTGAATTCGTAAATGTTTTGGTCATCATCGCCAACAGCAATCACCCTCATTTCCTCGTTTTGTTCCATCAAAACAGTTATTAAGTTGAATTCATCTTCATCTATGTCTTGCGCTTCGTCTATCACCAAAACTGTTTTTGTAATTCGACTTGCTTCAACTTCTTTATTTTTGATTTTCTCAATTGTCTTTTTCAAAATCTGATCCGATTTTTCCAAGCTTCCGACTTTGCCCAGAAGGTCAAAGCAATAAGAATGAAAAGTTTTTATCTCAATGAAATTTGCCGCGTTACCTATGAGTTTGATAAGTCGCTTCTTGAATTCTGTAGCTGCTGCTCTTGAAAAAGTCACCATAAGCAACTGCTCATGTTTAACGTCTTCCATTAAAAGTAGAGAAGCGAGCTTGTGAACCAATACCTTGTTTTTCCACTTCCTGGCCCAGCCGCAACAACAATGTGTTTTGTCTCCTTGTCGTTTATTATTTTCAATTGTGTTGGTGAAAGATCACCAAACAGTTGTTTGAACTTTGCTGGCGTTAGGTTTCGTTTGATTTCATTCTGTCTGCTTCCTTTAAAATACTTATTCAGGAAAGAAGTATAATTCAATTGAAAATAGTCCTCTACAAACTGCAAGGCATCTTTGTAGTCATCTATCATCTTTTTGGCATACTCACCAACAATATGAATTTGCTGGACTTTGTTTTCGTAGAACTGATTCAGCTTTTGATAATCCTCAACTTTGTATTTGATTCTATTATCCGTTTCAAGTTTTTCAATAGTCAAGCTATTATACACAACCATAAAACCGCCTTCAATCTTGATTGCATCGATTCTAGCCAAATAAAAAAGCGTATCCTCAATGTCATCCAGCGCAACTTTTCTTCCAAAACTTAAAATTGAATTTTCAAAGGCAGCCTTCAATTCGTGAACTGAAAATTCAACAAGAATTTCTTCCTTGTCTTTATCAGATTCTGGTATATTGAGATTGCTCTTAGTGTAGAGATGTTCAACAATAAACTTTGCTAATTCATGTCGCGTTTCTAATTTTTCTTTCAGTGTTTCTTGCGGATGAAGGCAAAGGATAACCACATGATTTTTTGAATGATCATGGTTCTGCCGCTTAATCCAGTTTTTAATCGCCCAAAAGTTGATCAGCGTTTTGAGCTTGTTGGGTGTCACATCGTCACAGCCATTAACTTCAGCCTCCTCATTTATTTCCTTTAAATGAAAAGTCTTTTCTTGTTCTTCAAAATGTGGTAGAAGGAAGCTTTCAATTTTAGAAAATGAGTTTACAATGTTGAGTGAACGGTTTTTATTTTCACCTTTCTTAATAAACGCTGTCAAATCCTTGGCGTCAGCCAAAATATTTTCTTCTCTAAGTAGCTTTACAATGTTTATGACTTCCGCTTTTACAATACCTAAATGGTCGCTGATATAATCAATCCGTGATTCCGCTTCTTCATCTTTGTCTTGCTTTCTGCTCTTGCTAGAAAAAAGTTTCTTGATGATCCGTATTCCTTTCTCTTTTTGCTTCTCTTCAAATTTTTCCGAAAGATTTATTCTGTCTATAGCTTCTTGTGCGGTTTGGCTAGAATGCTGTTTGCAAAAATCCTGGGCATGTTTTGCCCACGTTTCAAATAGCCAGCATCTTCCAGCGCTGCAATGGCAGTTGTTACTCTGGTTTCAATCTCAACTACATTATCGTCCCACCCTGCTTTTCGAGCAATCTCTAAAGCTGAATTTGAAACTTTTGACCGAAATTTTGTAATGTCTTTTATCGCTTTCCAAACCTGTTGAATTTCTTTGATTGAAAGCTTTGTTTGATTGAGTAAGATGAAATGTTTGCTAAGATCTTCTTCATTAAACAATACAAAACAATCGGCAACAATTTTTTCATCACGTCCTGCTCTGCCTGCTTCTTGAATGTAATTCTCCAATGAATCAGATATCTCATAGTGGATAACCATGCCAACATCTTTCTTATCTACACCCATTCCGAATGCCAAGTAGCAACCATTATTGGAATTTCACCTTTTATAAACGCATCTTGATTGGCTGACTTTTCTTTGGAATCCATTTTCCCATGGTAGGGTTTTGCATTAAAACCATCCTTGGTCAATCGCTCTGCAAGTAAATATGCCTTTCGTGTTCTTGAAACATATATGATGGTCGGGCAATTTTTTTCCTCGATTAAATCCCTTGCAGCAAGGTACTTTTCTTCCTCATCTCCTTTCGGAAACACTTTATATTGCAGATTTGTTCTTGACGCTTTTGATGTGAAGAGCTCTAAGTCAAGAGAAAGCTTTTCTCGGAAATAGTCCCTAATATCCTCAATAACTTTCTGCTTTGCAGTTGCGGTAAAACACGAAACTGGTATTCTATCATCCAGATTCTTCTTCTCCTGAAGTGACTTAATAAAGTCACCGATGTATAAATAATCAACTCTAAAATCTTGTCCCCATGAAGAGAAACAGTGAGCTTCGTCAATTACAAAACGTACAATTTTTCTCCCTAAAAGCAATCGTTCAATGGTTCGAGAACGCAATGATTCAGGCGAGATGTAAAGTATAGATGCAGAACCGTCTTCAACTCTTTCCAATGATTTCGCCCTTTCAATCGGGTCAAGCAAACCATTTATGGTAACAGCTTCTGTAATGTCATTATTTTCAAGATTATCAACTTGGTCCTTCATTAACGATTGTAAAGGAGAAATAACGACTGTTAAACCCTTTGCACTTTTACCCGCCATTAATGCAGGAACCTGAAAAGTAATTGACTTGCCACCACCAGTTGGAAATACGGCCAAAATAGATTTGTTGTCAACAGCAGCTTTCACAGCATTTTCTTGCAGTGGCTCACCAGCATAAGTCCTGTATGAAACATGCTTGAATCGTTTCAGTCCTAAATATATGTCGAATGCTTTGTCGCAATACAAGCAACCACTAATACAGGGCTTATTTCGCAAGCGAAACATTATCCTTTCTACTTCACGATAATTTTTAAGCACCCAAGGCGGTGTAATGGAGTACTGGCTATTTGCATTTATCAACGCCAAACAATAGGCTAATTCAATCGGGTATTCAGAAAATATTCTAGTCAGCTCTGCATGTTCACAAATTTCAGACTTAAATTTTTGGCGAATGAGATTTTCAACATGCATTTCTGCACTTGTGTATTCTATAAAACGGAAAAATGCATGAAACTCCTTTTTATCCTTCAACAACAAATAGAAAATTTGTTTTAGTATTTCATCAGTTTGTTTAAACTCAGCTATTTCTTCGTCCAGCAACTCTTTAGTTATGATTGCATCATTGAGCGGAGAATTAGATTCATCGAATTGAAGTTTGTAATCCTTGTTAAGTGGATGATATGGCCTTGATGGAAATAAAAGAGGGGAAAGAAATAATGTATCAATTGCGTTTGATGGATTTAATTCTGTCCTATCAATTGCCCTTCCAATATATTTTAAGTCATGATTTAAAATGTTGTGTCCACAAATGAACTTCGCCCCTTTAAGAAAAGTAAGGAAGTCAACTACAGAAGCAGAATGGAAAGAGCTGCCATCGCCCTTGACAGCTCCAATGTCTAGAATCTTTAGGCTTTTAGGCTCAATCTCTGTATCAATAAAGGCAATTGAGTTCATTTCTTAAGACTAAATATAGTTATAAACAATGTTTGGAATGGGGGATTTGGCTCATTTGGAGGCGTAATTGGCTCGAAAGGCAACTACTAAATGTACCAAAGTGCGACAGATAATTGTGGGTATCTTTTTTGATTGGGTGAAACCAGCTGGTAGGCAAAATAAAAAAGGCTTTCATTTCTGAAAGCCTTTGTAGCGGGGACAGGACTCGAACCTGTGACCTTTGGGTTATGAGCCCAACGAGCTACCAACTGCTCCACCCCGCGATATGTGTTTCTCAACAATGTGAGTCCAACGAGCTACTCCCGCTAGAGCGGGACTCCGCCCCGCGATATATTTACTACCTATTTCCAACTTCACTTTATCCTTGCCTCTTTGGGTCATAAGCCCAGCGAGCTACGCCAAATGCGGGACTCACCCCGCGATTTGGACTGCAAAAGTATGCACACAGGGTTTAAAAACCAAATTGATCTGTAATCCGTTTGCCCCACCCCCACTTTTTGTAAATTCAAGGCTTTAAACGAGAAGTATGGTAATTGACCTACGAAGTGATACCGTAACAAAGCCTACCCCAGCGATGCATGCAGCTATGATGCAGGCTGAAGTGGGTGATGATGTGTTTGGGGAAGATCCCAGTGTGAAAAAACTGGAAGAAAAATGTGCTTCCATGCTGGGAATGGATGTGGCCGTTTTTTGTCCTTCGGGTACCATGACCAATCAGATTGGGATCAAAATACTCACTAATCCCTATGAGGAAGTAATCTGTTATAAAGGCGCACATATTTATAAATATGAAGGAGGCGGCCTGGCCGCAAATAGTTTATGCAGTGTACGGTTATTGAATGGCGATAGAGGAATAATTTCGGTAGATGAAATTGAACCCAATATTAATAATACGCAGGATGCCCATCAGCCTATAACTTCGGTAGTGGCGTTAGAGAACACAGTCGTGCGCGAAGCCGGAAGTTTTTATACCCTCGATCAAATAAAAAAAGTTAGTCAGTTTGCACGGGGTAAAGGCTTAAAAATGCATTTGGATGGAGCCCGGCTTTTTAATGCGTTGACAGAAACAAAAGATAAAGCCGAAGAGTATGGAAAACAGTTTGACACTATTTCTATTTGTTTATCAAAAGGATTAGGTGCACCGGTTGGCTCGGTGTTGGTTTGCAAAAAGGAACTTGAGTCCAAAGCCAGGCGGATGCGAAAAGCTTTTGGCGGCGGTATGCGGCAAGCGGGTTTTCTGGCGTCTGCCGGAATTTATGCGTTGGATAATCACATCGTTCGCCTCAAGGAAGATCATAAAAGGGCCGCGGAGTTGGGCAAAGCGCTTGCGAAAATTTCGTGGATCGAATCTATCATGCCTGTAGATACAAACATTGTTATTTTTTCGGTGGCCGATCCAATTACTCCAGAACAGGTTTTAACCAAACTGGCGGAGCAGCAGATCAAAGCCATAAAGTTTGGTAATAAGGAAATCCGATTGGTTACGCACCTGGACTTTGATGATCAAATGCTGGAAAAGACCGAGGCAGAGTTCAAAAAACTTTCGCTTTAATGGATGAGTTAGGAAAATCTTTTCCCGCTGCCGAGGCCATGGTGGATGCAGAGCAGAATGGAGCCAAAAGACCCGTTAATGAAAACTGTCTGAACTGTGGCATCAAATTGCAAGATATCTATTGCCATCATTGTGGACAGAAAGATCTTCCGACACGACAAACACTTGGAGAACTACTTACCAATTTTATTTCTTCTTTCTGGAGCTATGAAGGAAAGTTTTTTATTACTACAAAATATCTTTTAACCAAGCCAGGCTTTTTAGCGACTGAGTATAATGCTGGCAAACGCGAAAGCTATTATCATCCGGCCCGCATGTATGTGTTTATCAGTTTTGTCTTTTTTCTTTTATTTTTTTCATTACCAGATTCCTCTAGCGATGACGTCTCGAAACCAATGAGTGAAGCTGATTTGAAAGAGTTGAATGCGGGTTTAAATGAGGCAGGCCTGGACTCGGCATCACAAGACAGCATTAAAAGATTATTTGCAAACCAGGAAAAAGACTCTACCAATCAATTTGTTATTGAGAATAAAGGAAACTCGGGTTTCAGTTTTACCGGGTCACAGTACAAAAACGAGCAATCGTATGACTCTGCGCAAAAGGTACTACCCATTGAAAAACGAGATGGCTGGCTCGAAAGAAAATTGAACACCCGGGCCGCACAACTCAATGAGCGCTACAAAGGCAAGTCTGGTAGTTTCGGTTCTGATTTTAAGGAAGCATTTTTCAATAACTTTTCAAAAGTGTTGTTCTACTTGTTACCCATTTTCGCACTCCTCTTAAAACTTTTTTATGTCAGGCGGGATTTCTTTTATAGCGAGCATCTCGTCTTTTCAATTTATTACTACAATTTCTTTTACCTCGCAGCTTGCTTCTCGTTACTGGCGAATCAGGTTCCGTGGTTAGAATGGCTTAGCAATGTTATTGGATTTTGGATTTTCTTTTATTTGCTTTTCGCTATGAAGCGGATGTATAAGCAATCGTGGATTAAAACTTCCGTAAAGTTTGCACTCTTTTCATTTGTATTTATGTTCTTTCTAAGCGTTGGTTTGGGTATTAGCGCCTTAACTGTATTCTTAATTATCTGATGTTACTGAATTCTACTTCCCCTTTAGCCGAACGCATGCGGCCCGCAAGACTCGAAGACTTGATTGGGCAGGAACATTTGGTTGGGCCGAATGGAATTATCAGAAGGGCCATTGAAACTGGAAATGTTCCGTCCATGATTTTGTGGGGTCCACCTGGAGTAGGAAAAACAACTATCGCCAATATTATTGCCAATGAAGTAAAGCGGCCTTTCCACATGCTTAGTGCGGTGAGTGCAGGCGTTAAAGATGTTCGCGAAGTAATTGATCAGGCAAAACGAATAAGCCGGGTAATTCTTTTTATTGATGAGATTCATCGCTTCAATAAATCGCAACAGGATGCTTTGTTGGGTGCGGTAGAAAAGGGAACTATTACCTTAATTGGTGCAACCACTGAAAATCCTTCTTTTGAGGTCAACTCCGCTTTGCTTTCGCGATGCCAGGTGTACACGCTGAAGTCATTGACAGAGGATGATCTCCTTAAACTTATCAAGCAGGCGCTCACAAGAGATGTTGACTTAAAAAAGCGCGAGATCATCATTAAAGAACATCAAGCGTTGTTAAATATTTCAGGTGGCGATGCCCGTAAGGTTCTTAACCTGATCGAACTGATCAGTGAATCAGAATCGGGAAGCGTAGAGGTTACCGATGAGTTAGTAATGAATGTAGCTCAAAAACACATTGCGATTTACGATAAGAGTGGCGAACAGCATTACGATATTATTTCTGCCTTTATTAAATCAATTCGCGGCAGCGATCCAAATGCGGCTGTATATTATCTCGCCCGCATGATTGAAGGCGGGGAAGATGTAAAATTTATTGCGCGAAGAATGGTAATTCTTGCTTCTGAAGATATTGGCAACGCCAACCCAACGGCTTTGGTAATGGCTACTACTACTTTTCAGGCGGTTACTATGATCGGCTATCCGGAGGCGCAGATTATTATGTCACAATGTGCCACCTATCTGGCCTGCTCGCCAAAAGTAACTCAGCAGTTGCAGCTATTGGAAAAGCATTGCAAACTGTGCGCGAAACGGGTGATTTGCCCGTACCGTTGCCAATACGAAATGCCCCGACTAAACTCATGAAAGACCTCGACTATGGGAAAGGATATCAATATGCTCACGACTTTCGTAATAATTTTGCAGCGATGGAGTTTTTACCGGATGCTATAAAGGAAACTAAGTTTTATGAACCTGGTAAAAATACCCGCGAGGAGGAACTTAGAAATTACCTTAAAAAATTGTGGGATAAGAAGTACAACTACTAATCTTAAATGAAACCTACGTCAACGAGTATCCAGAGACAAGAATCCAGCAAAAATGCAGCGTCTATTATTTGAATCTTCTCCGTTACTAATTTTTTTATGTGCTGGTGTCGCGATCGGGTATGCGTTTATACTCTATCGATCAAAACACACGTGGAGCAAACGTGTTAATCAGATTTTGTTTGGCTTGCGCACCGCGTTGGTTTTCTTTTTAGCCATTCTGTTATTGGGGCCTGTACTAAAGCTAATCACCAATCAGTTTGAAAAGCCGAACTGGGTATTTCTGATTGACTCGTCATCATCGGTAGCTGAAGTAATTGATTCAACAGCCCGGCTGCAACTAATTAATCAAATTGAGGATGTTCATTCTTCTTTAGTCGGCCAAGGCTACGATGTGAAGTTGAAAGATTTGAATGGAAATGACTTGAAGGAAATTGTGTACACAGCAAAAACCTCTGATTTGAATAAGGGAATTCAAAATGTTATTCAGGAATATGAAGGCCGCAATCTTGCGGGAATCATTCTGGTAAGCGATGGTATTTACAATTCAGGATTATCGCCACTTTATACGCCTGTGCGAATGCCTGTTTTTTCTGTTGGAGTTGGGGATACCCTCGCGCGGGCTGATCTTGTTTTAAAAAATGTGGCCTATAATAAAATTGCGTATCAGGGAAACAAGTTTCCGGTGCGAGCGCAGGTGTTGGTGCGAGGATGCAAAACATGGAGGTAACTGTTTCTGTATTGAAAGGCGGCAAAGTCTTAACAACGCTTCAAAAGAATTCTGAAAATAGATTGCTACTCGATTTTGATTTTCAACTGGATGCTACCGAAAAGGGAATTCAGCGGTATGACATTTCGGTCAAACCGAATAGCTTGGAAAGCAACAACCGGAATAATTTTTCCAGCATTTTCATTGATGTGGTAGAGGGAAAGAAAAAATAGTTTTGATTGCCCCCGCACCTCATCCGGACATAAAGGCGTTGAAGTCGGTGGTTGAAAAAAATTCAAACTATGAATTTATCGTACACATTCCCGGTGTTGCAGAAGCAGACCGCGAAGTGTTAACCCCTGGTAATGCGGAACTTTATATATTTCATCAGGCGATTGATCAGGCGGGGCGTACCGCAGCACTCTTCAACACGCTTTACAAAAGTGAGTCTTCGGTCATGATGATGATTGGGGGTAGCACGAATCTGCGGCAACTTGCAGGCTATGATGTCCCTATTCAATTTGAATCGTTGAACGGTCAGTGGGATGATGTAACCCCTGTAATCAATTCTAATTTTCGTGACTTTGGTTTTTCGGAAAATAGCAATGGCGTGTTTGCCCGCTATCCACCGATTGATGTGCCTTTTGGAAAATTCTCTTATCCTTCTAATGCACAGATAATCTTATATCAACGAATTGGAAGCGTAACTACCGACCGGCCGCTGTTACTAACATGGCCAGATGGAAATCGTAAATTGGCCGTATTGATAGGAGAAGGATTGTGGCGGTGGCGCTTAAATGAATTTGCCGACAATGGCAACACGCAAATGTTTGATGAGTTGTTTTCAAAACTTATTCAATACCTGAGTACGCTCGAAGAGAAACGAAAATTCAGAAGCTATCCTTTGCAGAATGAATTTTCGAATGCCGAACCGGCCGTTATTGAGAGTCAGGTGTATAATGATTTGTATGAGTTAATCTATGGCAATACAATTCGTCTTGAAATTCGCAATGAACAAGGCGAAGCATCTACGTATAGTTATATCACAAGCCCCGGAAGTTCGCGCTATCGGATCGGTGGATTGAAGGAAGGAATTTATCGGTTTACAGCATCTACCTCAATCAACAGTAAAACAGAAACTGTTACGGGTCAATTTCTGGTAAAGGCGCAAAATGTAGAAGCTCAAAATCTTACGGCCGACTTTGGTTTGCTGAGGACTTTGTCCAAAGAATCAGGAGGTAAATTTTATACTACAAGTCAATGGGCTGAATTGACAACCGATCTTCAACAAACAAAAACAGCCAGTCTGATTCACTCAGAAGAGACCTTTAATCAGTTGATAAATTTGAAATGGGTGTTCTTTCTTTTGCTAGCGCTGATCAGCACCGAATGGTTTTTAAGAAAGTATTTAGGGAGCTATTAAAAATGAAAAGTCCACAGACTACAGTCAACGGTCGACTGTAGTCTGCGGACTAAAATTTATTCACTCTTCTTCTCTTTCGAGGAGGATTTTGGTTTTTTCACTTTGATGGTTAGTACCTCACCCGTGCCTTCATAGTCGGCCAGAATGATACCACCTTCAACAATTTCGCCTTTCAGGATTTCTTCGGCTACCGGATCTTCCAAATATTTCTGGATAGCCCGGTTTAGCGGACGAGCACCAAACTGTGGATCGTACCCTTTTTCTGCGAGGAAGTCTTTGGCCTTATCTGTGAGCTCAACATTATATCCAATGGTAAGAATCCGCGCAAATAATTTGGTAAGCGTGATATCAATGATTTTGTGAATGTGCTCGCGTTGAAGTGTGTTAAACACAATCACATCATCCAGACGATTCAAAAATTCAGGGCTGAAAGCACGCTTCAACGCAGTTTGAATTGTTGACTTCATCACCTCTTCATCGTTGTCGCGTTTGGCGCTGGTGGTAAAACCAATTCCCGCTCCGAAATCTTTTAAGTCACGAACACCAATATTGGATGTCATGATGATAATCGTATTTCTGAAATCTACTCTGCGGCCGAGGCCATCCGTTAAAATTCCATCATCCAACACCTGAAGTAAAATGTTGAATACATCCGGGTGCGCTTTTTCAATCTCGTCTAACAGAACAACCGAATACGGCTTGCGTCTTACCTTTTCAGTAAGCTGTCCGCCTTCTTCGTAACCCACATACCCGGGAGGCGCACCGACTAAACGCGATACGGAGAATTTCTCCATGTATTCACTCATGTCGATACGAACTAATGCATCGTCTTTATCAAACAGATAGGTAGCCAAAACTTTAGCCAATTCTGTTTTTCCTACACCCGTTGGTCCCAGGAATATAAATGAACCAATAGGTTTTCTTGGATCTTTCAAGCCAACCCGTGTACGCTGAATAGCTTTCGTTAATTTTTTAATGGCTTCTTCCTGACCAATCACTTTACCACTTAACTGATCGGCCATACCCAAAAGCTTGTTGCTTTCTTTCTGTGCTATCCGATTAGCGGGGATACCCGTCATCATACCTACTACATCGGCAACATTATCTTCTGTTACTGTGTATTTTTCAGTACGCGTTTTTTCTTCCCACCGCGCTTTAGCAAGATCCAACTGTTCAATTAGTTTTTTCTCTTTGTCTCGCAGTTGAGCGGCCTCTTCATATTTCTGCCTTTTCACCACGCGATTCTTTTCCTTCTTCACGTCTTCAATAGCCTCTTCATATTTTACAATATCTTCAGGCACATGAATGTTGTTGATGTGGACGCGCGCTCCGGCCTCATCCATTACATCAATTGCCTTATCGGGAAGAAAGCGGTCGCTGATGTAGCGGTCTGATAATTTCACACACGCCTCTAACGCTTCTTTGGTATAGCTTACATGGTGATGATCTTCGTATTTTTCTTTGATATTTTCAAGAATCTGAATGGTTTCATCTACTGAGGTAGAATCTACCATCACCATCTGGAATCTACGCGCCAAGGCGCCATCTTTTTCTATATACTGCCGATACTCATCTAACGTAGTAGCACCAATACATTGAATATCTCCACGCGCTAAAGCAGGTTTAAACATATTCGAGGCATCGAGCGAACCCGATGCGCCACCGGCACCCACGATGGTATGCAATTCATCTATAAAGAGAATTACATCGGCTGATTTTTCCAATTCATTCATTACCGCCTTCATGCGTTCTTCAAACTGGCCACGGTATTTTGTGCCGGCCACTAGTGAAGCGAGGTCAAGGGTAACTACGCGCTTTCCAAAAAGAACCCGCGATACTTTTTTCTGAATGATTCGCAAGGCAAGACCTTCGGCAATTGCAGATTTACCAACACCTGGTTCGCCAATTAAAATCGGGTTGTTTTTCTTTCTACGGCTTAAGATCTGTGCAACCCGTTCAATTTCTTTTTCGCGACCCACTATTGGATCAAGTTTATTGTCCTCAGCAAGTTTTGTTAGGTCGCGACCGAAATTATCAAGTACCGGAGTGCGGGATTTCTCAGCGCCTTTTTTCTCTTTGCCACCACTGCCGGGGTTCGCACCACTTCCAAACATTTTGGAAGAATCATCATCCGGATCATCGGTGTCAGAAGCAGATGTGGGTTGATCAGTTTGGTATTCAAGCATTTCTTTTACAACATCATAAGCCACATCAAACTTGTTAAGAATTTGTGTCCCCAGGTTGTCAGGATCGCGAAGGATGGATAACAGCAAGTGCTCTGTTCCAATCAACTGCGCTTTAAATATCTTGGCTTCGAGGTAGGTGATCTTAAGCACCTTTTCGGAAGCCCTGGTTAATGGGATGTTTGCCAGATTTTTTATCTCATGAGTGGCTGTGCCTTTGGAAATCTTTTCAATTTCACCTCTAAGATCATCGAGAGGCACCCCTAATTTTTTTAACACGCCTACGGCCACGCCTTCACCTTCGCGAATCATCCCCAAAAGAAGATGCTCGGTTCCAATATAGTCATGACCCAGTCTTAAGGCTTCTTCCCGGCTTAATGAAATTACTTCTTTGACCCGGTTAGAAAATTTTGCTTCCATATTTGACATATCTTGAGTATTGTAAATGTAGAGTTTTAAGTGGGATAAGTCAAAAACCTTAACAAGCCCTAGTTACTGATTTCTAAAGTAATCAGGCCCGTTATTTAACACATTATAAATTTTATTTGTTCAACTCTTTATTCCGTGAGGCTAGCAGAAGGGAACCCGTCTGAGGGCCTTCGCAAAAAAGAAGGTCGATCAAGCTGAGGTTTGCTGCAAATTGATTGCCAAATACCTGCTGATAGGAAGTGGGTTTATAGATGGACCTATCTGAATAAGGTTTTTTGGCTTGAATCGCTGAGCGCAGATCATAAAAAGTTGAATCCGGACTTTTTTCGTACGCCACACTTACAGCGACAACAGGCTTGTGTCGAATACATTTCAGACAGAATGACAGCAGTTCGAGATTTAAATCAAAAAGAAAGTCCTGATTTTGATAAATTATTTTTTTTAAATCATCGGCATAGAATTCAAAATAGGGAGCCTTACGATAGGCTGATTCAATGGTGCGCCAGTGATTATTTTGCCAATGAATACTATAGTCAATACGAACATCCTTGCTGGAAACTTTTCCATGTTTATTGGTAAGTGGAACCACTAACATTTCGGTGCCTTGTGCTGTCTTAATATAGCATCGATTCCGAAAGCTTTGTTTTACATAATGTTCGTGTTGTTCCCATTTGATTTCATCAAATTGTTGCAATACAACCATGTACTCCAACGAGGGTAGATAATGAGGTTCTATGAGTAAGGATTTCAAGCGGCTAAATTCAAAACAGAAAATTGAAATCGATTTTAATTATTCAAAAATACCCAGTCCTTGCCGGGTAACCACCGCCTCTCCACTAGTAAAATCCACAATGGTAGAGGGCACATTACCACCTGTGCCGCCATCAATTACCACATCTACTTCGTTTTGAAGTCCTCATAAATTTCTTCCGGATCGGTCGTATACTCCTTTATTAAATCATCATCCTTTATAGAAGATGTAATGAGTGGGTTCTCTAACAAGTGTACCAGGGCGAGCGGAATCGGGTGTGCTGGAATTCGGATGCCGACTGTTTTTTTGTTGACATTTAAAATTTTGGGCACATTGGAGTTAGATTCGAAAATGAAGGTGAACGGACCCGGTAATAATTTTTTCAGCGCTTTAAACTCGGGCGTATCGAGTCGTTTAACATAGTTTGAAATATGACTGAGATCGCTGCAGATAAAAGAGAGATTTAACTTTTGAGGTTTAACATCGGTTATGTGACAAAGTTTTTCTATTGCCCTGCGATTCATCAGGTCACAACCAATTCCATAAATAGTATCCGTTGGGTACACCACGATCGCTCCTTTTTAAGGAGGTCGACCACATACGCAATTTTGCGTGGCTCAGGCGTAACCGGGTGAATGTTTAAAAATAAAGCCGACATAATTCGTTTTGCGACAACAATTCCAAAGCCTGCAAGTTAAAAGGTTAAATCAAATAGTGTATAGGTAGTGGTCTGCACACATTTTAGTAATTTTGAACTCTAATTTTATTTATGGCCGAAATATCCAAGACCAAGCTTACTTTTTTTCTTATCACGTCCACTTTGTTGATCACGTTTGTCTTTTATGCCTATCAGATTTTATATACGCCCAATATACTGGTAGACCGAGATGACAGGACATTTATTATCCGAAGCGGCTATACTTTTCGCAAAGTTCAGCAAGAATTAGGTAAAGGGGGATTTGTAAATGATATGGTCTCCTTTAGTTTTTTAGCACGCATCAAAGATTATGATAAGCATGTGTTGCCGGGCCGTTACACGTTGCGTAGAAACATGACCAATATTCAGGCTATTGATGTTTTGGAATCGGGAAGCAGGCAAGCCGTGAAAGTGACATTTACCAACGTGCGACTATTGGATGAACTTTCAGAAAAGATCACAAAAAATATTGGCGTTTCTCCTGTTGAATTTGATGAAGCGTTAGAAGAATTTATCGAAGCCAATACAGAAGGTTTTACAAAGGAAAATGCGATTAGCATGTTCTTGCCGAATACCTATGAGGTGTACTTTAATGTATTACCCGATGAGTTGATAGAGCGAATGCACGATGAGTATAAAAATTTTGGAATGAAGAACGACTAGCCAAGGCGCAGGCTATCGGCCTTACACCTTTTGAAGTCTCTACCTTAGCTTCAATTGTGCAAGCAGAGAGCGTTAAAAAAGAAGAATCAAAGATCATTGCAGGACTTTACATCAATCGATTAAAACGCAACATACCCCTGCAGGCAGATCCCACGTTAGTGTTTGCCACAAAGGATTTTGGCGCAAAGCGTGTTCTTAATAGTCATAAGGAAATTGATTCTCCTTATAACACGTACAAGAATGCAGGATTGCCACCCGGCCCGATTAACATGCCTCAGATATATACAATCGATGCGGTATTAGATTATCAAAAGCATGAATACATATATATGTGTGCCCGCGAGGATTTTTCCGGAAATCATAATTTTGCAACCAACCTAACTGAGCACAATAGAAACGCCCAGCGATACCAAAAAGCATTAACCCTGGAAATACAGAAGGGAAGACAGCAAAAGAAATAATGTATACATCCGAAACCCATATACGCGTACGTTACGGAGAGACTGACCAGATGGGCTACGTGTATTACGGAAACTATGCCATGTACTACGAAGTAGGGCGTGTTGAGAGTTTACGAAAGTTAGGCTTAACCTATAAGGAATTGGAGGCAATGGGTGTTATGATGCCTGTACTGGAGAATAAGTCTCGCTACTTGTCGGCAGCCTTGTATGATGACGCTTTAAAGATTGTTACTACCATTCGGGAGAAGCCGGGTGTGCGCATTCGGTTTGAATATGATATCTTCAATGGTGAGGGTACGCTGATTCATCAGGGAGAAACGATTTTGGCCTTTGTTGATAAAAAAACCGGGCGTCCTTGCAGGCCCCCGCAGGTATTTCAGGAAGTATTGAAGTCTTTTTTCTCATGAAGTATGTAACCCGAAAACGTATTCTGGAATATTCCGGTGCTCGCACGGGGCGCAGTTGGCTAAAGAAAATCAGATTCAAGCGCTACGGAAATCTTTCCCTTTATAGATTTTTGATCATCTTTTCGCATAACATCGATGAAGATGAAATTCTGGATCGCTCCAATGGGGTTGCCTATAATTTTATTCTAGCCACTTTTCCGGCTATCATTTTTCTTTTCACACTTATCCCCTACATCACTATTTTATATCCTGCGGTAACCAGTGAAGTAATAATTCGGTTTTTGGGAGATTACCTCCCGCCCAGTATGTACGAAGTTATCTCCACCACGGTACTGGATATTGTAAACAACCAGCGCGGAGGACTTCTAACGCTAGGGTTTCTTTTTGCACTTTATCTGGCAACAAATGGTATGATGGCTTTGATGCGGGCCTTTAACGCGTGCTATCGTACAGTGGAGAAAAGAAATCCATTTATGATGCGATTAACCGCCACCGGATTAACCTTTATGTTAGCCGCGGTTTTATTGTTAGCTGCCGTGCTCTTAATTGTAGGACAATTGGTTTTGGAACACATGTTGGATAACATTGCTCAGTTTAGCACATTAAACCTGGACGAATACACCATTCAATTTATTTTCCTCCTTCGATTCCTCGTTATTTTTATCGTATTCTTTATAGCCATTTCCTTTATCTATTATTTTGGTCCAGCAGTTCATTACAACTGGAGTTTTTTTTCTGTTGGTTCAATACTGGCTACATTGGCTATCCTGGCTATTTCGTATGTGTTCTCCTTTTACATTACCAACTTTGGAAGTTATAACAAAGTGTATGGTTCCATTGGGGCGCTAATCGCTATGATGATCTGGATTCAACTGATCACCATTGTGCTTTTGTTTGGCTATGAAGTAAACGCCAGCCTGCACTATGGACAGAAGTTAGAAGCCGTGCGCTCAAACTTGAAGAAGAATAGATTGGATAAAGCAATGCGCTAGATTAGGCATTGCTTTTCTTAAACAAGTAAGATTGATTCGATAACATTAGTGGTAACACATTTTTTACTTCTTCAAAGAAGCCTTCGTAAAAATGTGTTCAGGAATCTCCACATTGAATTCAATTTTATCGATAATGAAATCTGTTCCCTCCCCATCCTTTAACACATCCTTATAATTCATTTTGGTTGGATACCAACGACCATCAATTTTCTTCACGTCACTCATAACCGTCCGCTTAAGCATTTGGCCACTTTTTGCAAAGAGTTCTTCTTTTAAAGGAATGAAACGCTCCTGATCAATCCACGCTTTTCTACTATGATAGATAACGTTATCTACTTTCGCGATGAGTTCAAGTACCCAAACTTTTCTTCCATCAATCGTTTCTTCACCCACAACTTTTGAGTTGTACATGTCTGTTAGTTTACGATCTTCCATCATGTCTTCATACGAAAGGTCTGATCCCATAACGGATTGACGAAGCATGTGCCCTGATAATTGAATCGTACGATCAGTAGAAGGTGAATAAATCCATAAACGATCTTCAAGCTTCAACATTTTGGTGCCCATCTCGCGTGCAGGAGAAAGGTATTCCGAAAAGGATTTTTTATATCCTTCACCATAACTTCTCGATACTACCGTGCGGCTGTTTCTTTTACCATGAATCACCATACTGGATTCGGTGATGTTGGTATCGGATGACATGTTGGCGTCAACTTTTTTTAGTATCCCATCAGCATCCGGGTAGTTTTGAAAGGCAAAGGATAACGAGAGAAATGCAATCAATAAATATTTCATAAATCAATTATTTTAAACTTCAAGTTCTTTAAATAGTGTGGCGGTTTCGCGTTTATAAATTCCAATTCCGGAAAGCATATTACCAATTACCATAGCTACCAATCCCGGTATGAAACCAATGTACAATAACTGTGCTGTAAATTTTGCACGCATTACCGATGGCATCATCATCGTGCTGTTTTGCAAGTAAGCGCTGATGTCAATTCCTGTTTGTTGCAAATAAATGGTAATCATTACACCAAGGGTCGTTCCTAGAATTGAACCAATCGATCCGATTAGTACCGCTTCCAAAATGATATTCTTATATATTCTTCCTTTCGATTCACCAAGTGCCAATCGAATACCAAATTCCTGATAGCGTCTTAATCCCCCGAGCAATCCTGTATTCCAAAGTACCAATGACATCGCGAATACAAATATCCCTACGAACAACCCAGCATAAACATCCACCATATCCAGGTAACTTCCCAAATTGTTTTGCTCCTTTAAGGTTAGCATAATAGGAGCGAACTCATCGTTTGGATCTGCCTTACTATTAAACTCAGCTTTTAATGCCGCAGCTTTTTCGTCTACATATACACCGTCATTTAAAAAGCCAAGAATTTCTGTAGACCCATCTTCCAGATCCAACATCTCTTGTGCATCGGAAATATCAATGATGATTGCTCCTTTATCCAAAGCCGAAGCACCAAATCGAATGGCTCCCCTAACAATAAAAGTTTTAAACGACATACTGCCGTTCATAGTAGAACCGACATAGGTGATTTCATCTCCGATCTTTACCTTCAACTTGCTTGCGAACTCCTGACCAATTATAGCTTCACCCGGTTTGGAAGAATTCCGCCCTCCACAATTGAGCTCAGTATGTTCATACGTTCAATTTCGTTGCTATTCGGATTAAAAAGTTCTAATGCCATACCAGAAGCAGGGCCTTGTCCTTTTGTTTCTCCATTTGCATCGGGCACATCTATCAGTCCACCAAAATTTGTGCGCTTTACCCACTGCAAGGTTGGATATTCATTTCGCAAAGATTCCAAAAGTGTATCAACACCCAGGATTGCCAAATCAATGGGCATTTGATCCATGGCTTCTTCATACGCTTTCGTTACAATTTTCACATGACCGGTTTGGAAACGAGCGCTCTGATCGGTCATATCGCCCATTATACCACGCATGAATCCGCTCAATACGATTGTTAAGGCAACACCAATAATTACTATGGTAATGGGCAAAACACTTCTGCTCTTGTCTCGAAGTATACCCTTGAATAAGAATTTAATCATTTTCTTTTTGTTTAAATATTTTATTGCTGCTTTCCTTTAATAGCAAGAACAGGATTCATCGAAGCAATTTTTCGCGCTGGCAAGAAACTGACTACCGTGGCCGATCCTATAATAAGAAGAGCAGTGGTGAACAATAGATACATATTAAAAACCGGATAGATGGTTTCGCCCATAGTAATTCCCATCTCACTGGAAATACCGCCAATATGGATACCGATACCCGATACATAAACAAACAGCGGAGTGCCGATAACTGCTCCCAGTGCCATCGCGAATAAACTGTACATAGCGCCCTCTACTGTAAAAAGGACTATTACTTGTTGGCGGGTCATGCCAAGCGCAATAAAAGTTCCTATTTCTTTTTGTCTTCGGAAAATGGATAACACTTGTGTATCAAAAATTGCAAGCAGTGCAATACACAAAAGAATTCCATACAAGATGCTGCCACCATATGACTCACGGCAATCATTCCTCTGAGTTCAGTCAGCAAATCATCTTGCGAATGAAGTATCCAACTGCCGATGTTTAGCTTTTCATTTTGTTCACTTACTAAATAATAGGTAGCTTCATTTTCCAGTCCGGTAATTTCCCAGATAAGATCAATGGGCATCCAGATTATGCTTTGATCTACTGTGGGTACATGTGTATCAAAAATATCAACGATGGTTATATTTCCGGCATCAAAGGTTCCTTTCCTGTCGCGCCACCGCATCAATACTTCGTCACCAATTTTAAGTTGTGCCGACTGCGCCATTCGCTTTCCAATGATGGCCTCGAATTTATTCTTACCCGTGAAAGAAGCCGTAGGAATTTTTACTAATGTCTGGTGTGCATCAATTCCTTTATGTTAATATTCATTAGCCGACCCTCGGATAAAGGAAGCTTGGCGTACCAGCACAGGTTCAAGGTGTTGCTCTTTTGCATTTGCTATAGTACCATGTGCATCTTGAATCGACAGAAAATCAGTAGGCTCATATATTGATGATACACCTGTCCTTCTGCAAATTCCCATTCTATACTTTGTCGAACAGCATCCTCATTCCAGCCTTCAATAAATCCTTTGTAAAAAAAATAAGAATGAATACGAAAGATAGAATTCCCACATTCAGCCACGTGCGCAATCCGGCATTTACTAAATTTTTGTAAGCGAGTTTTACTCCTAACGTCATTGTACTTTTCCTTTAATAGCCAGCACCGGATTCATTTTTGAAATGTTTCTTGCAGGCAAGAAACTTACAACCGTAGCAGAGATAATAACCAGAAGCAACGTGCCCATGATTAATGTAAAACCATATACCGGATAAATTCGCTCCGCTACAGTAATACCCATATCACCTGTTGCTGCGGGCATGCCGATACCCGTATACGCCACAAAAAGTAAAAGTGGAATTCCGTAAACGCACCCTACAATCATGGCAAAGAAACTATACATACTTCCTTCCACCGTAAACAACCCCACTACTTGCCAACGCGTCATGCCGAGGGCAATGTAGGTTCCGATTTCCTTTTGCCTCCGAAAGATGGAAAGCACTTGTGTATCAAAAATGGCAAGCAGTGCAATGAACAGCAGGAGTAGATACATTATAGCGCCACTCGTTTTTTTCGTCTCAATAATATCAGTCAGCACACTCAGCAATTCTTTCTTGCTTTTATACACCCAGCCATCTTCACTATAGGACTTTTCGGTATGGGCAATTAAAATAGTAGCCTCATTTTTAAGGCCGGTCATTTGCCAAAGTGTTTCGATGGGCATCCAGATTTGGCCGTTGTCAACCGTACCCACATCGGTATCGAATATGTTTACAATTGTAATGTTAAGTGCATCATACGTTCCGTGTTGATCGCGCCAGCGAAGCAGAACCTGATCACCAACTTCCAGCTTGGCAGCTTTCGCCATTCGCTTACCAATAAGTGCTGGCATTTCTGTATTGGACTTTTTGAGCGCATCGGTTGGTATCTCTAAAATAGATTGATTGACATCTATACCTTTTAAAGTAATTGAAAGCATTCTTCCTTCCGGATAGATGGAGCCTTGTACTAATAAGATTGGTGTTACTTCTTTCGAAATTGATGCTGGAATAATTCCGTGTCCGTCTTGCAACGTGAATGGATCGTATGGATCATATTTTTCCATGAGCAATTGTCCATTGCCATATTCCCACATTATGCCATCCCGCTTTGCCTGTAGGTTCCACCCATCAATAAGTCCATTGAAGAACAGAATCATCACAAAAGCAAACGAAAGGATAGCTGCATTGAGCCAGGTACGAAGACCCGCACCCATCAAATTTTTATAGGCAAGTTGAAAAGCGAGTTTCATGCCGTTTGCATTTTAGGTGTATGCAATTCGTCCTTCTCAACCTTACCATCACGCAACGATACAATGCGATTTAAATATTGCATCACTTTTTCGTCATGCGTAGAAAACAAGAACGTAGTATTTAATTCTTGATTTAATTTCTGCATTAACTGAATAATGATGTGCGCATTTTTTGCATCGAGATTAGCAGTGGGTTCATCCGCCAATAATATCTCCGGTCTTTTTACCATTGCGCGCGCTATCGCAACACGTTGCCCTTCACCGCCCGAAAGTTTGCTTGGCTTTTTGTCTTTCATGTTTTCAAGACCCACCCACTCCAGTGCTTCCATTACCATCTTCTTGCGCTCGGTTGCAGAATAATTTTGAAGCAGCAACGCGAATTCTACATTTTCGAAAACTGTATATACTGGAAGCAGGTTATACACTTGAAAGATAAATCCAATGTGCTTATTCCGCAGCAGAGCCGACTCTTTATGCGATAGTGTTGAAATTTCTTTTCCCATCACGAAGGCTTTACCTAGCGTAGGACTGTCAAGGCTTCCAATAATATTTAAGAGCGTGGTCTTTCCCGATCCACTAGGTCCAACCAATCCAGCAAATTCCCCTTTCTTAAATTCAAGATTGATTTTATCTAACGCTGTAAATTCGCCAATGCCATCCTTAAATCGTTTGGTGACATTTTCAATGGAGATAATAGTTTCCTTATCCATAGCTGTTGGTTTTTTGTTAATGATTATATACGATCATGAGCCTGATACCAGGCCCGGTTGTTGAATATTGAATATCTCTTTCGATTAAGCCTTGTTGTGTTGCGGGGTTGTAGTAGGCCATCACATAACCAGCAAACTTCTTGAATTGATGTTCGTAGTTTACAAAGAAGGATCCTGTTCGGGTGTTCCAACTATACGTAGAAACTATGCTCACGTTATCAAAGAAACTAATCGGATAAGCCAACGTGATGGCGGTGGTGTTTGAAATCTCCTCAAACTGAAATGCCTTTTCATCGTATGATCCAAGTAAATGTTCCATTACAAAGTTTAGGCCACTACCTATACCAAATGTATAATCCGAACCTACATTGATTAGCGTTTGATTGGTGAGTATGCCGAGATTTTCGGACTTAGTAATGTGCGAAGCTTCTAACCAAAGACCAACCGTAACATCCCACTTTACATCAAGGCCAAATCTGTTTTCTGGAATTTTATCATACGAAGGAACTTCCGGAATTCCTTCTGAGTCTGCTTCCCGATAGTGGTATGTAAGTCCGATTTCACCTTTGGGAATAGGAAGCTGAACGCGTCCACCAATTTCAGGTATAGATTGATTGGTGGGAAGAAGTTCAAACCCTTTTGTTTTTTCATTACCGTATAAAACCCAGAACCAGATATTAGCATTATTTAAAAAATAGTACCGGCCTAATCCTCCATAAACACCATTTGTAATTCCTAATGGATCACGCGGGTCAACCTGGTTGAACCATTGCAGTGGACGCAAAACGGTTGCTACACCAAAGTCAATTTTTTGAAGGCCTAATCGTGCTTCATATCGTTGACCGGCCAAACGTGCCCAAACCCGATAGGCACTGATATCGCCTGTGTTATTGGCAGAATCGAAAGGATCGAATGCGGTGCTTCCAAAAATATTGGCTGAACCTAAAAAATCTAACGAGGTTGAAGTGTCAAGTGGCAATGTGTAACGAAGTTCTGGAATGTATCTTCCACCTAGTAAAAAATCAAGGTCGTTGTCAGGGGCAAAATTGGAGTACAACGACAATTGTCCATTAAACTTAAATCCCTTTTCATCTTGCGAGAACACGTCAGCATTAGAAATTAAACTTAGCAATATGATCGTATGAATTTTCCTCACGACTCATTAGATTCTTTCGAAATACCGTAAAGGAAAAAATTGGTCAACTCCATGACAGCATCATGTGGTGTGCTATACTTTCCAATAAAAGTTTTGTCAAGCATCATCTTTTCAAATGTTGTTAGCATCAAAGGGATGAAACTTAATTTAAGCTCTTTACGGATATGTCCTTCGCGTTGCGCAACGGTTAGGTCTTCCATTAATTCTTTCCGCATTTTTATTTTAAAAGATTCGATAAGGTCTTTTAATTCGGTAATCTCCTTTGAATAAATGTCCTGTATGAACTCTTCGCTTATATCGATGGAGCCTTCGTGCTTTTGAATAACCATTTGTACCATCTTCTGTGCAAATGGTTTATCTGCCCGCATATTCGCACGGTAATCCTCCAATCCTTTTTCGAATAACAGAGTTAAAATCTTTTTCGCAACTTCCTCCTTGTTCGAAAAATTTCGGTAAAAAGTCATTTTGCTAATGCCCGCCTCTTTGCAGATTTCTTCTACCGTAACGCGCTTTATTCCGTGTTTCCAGAATAATTTGCGAGATGCTTCAAAAACAATTTCATCCGATTTGGACGCCATATTGTATACTTTTTATAAATAATGATACAAATATAGTAATAAAATACAATAAAAGTAACATAATTATCTTTTTGCCTCTAATAGAGGCAGCTTTTAGGAATCACTTGAAACGGTCGATAATAAATAGCAGTAACACTTAGTAATCTATTACGAAAAGGAGATACATCTTTATAAAAAGATAAGCCTGATCCATGTGGCATGCTTTGTAAAATATTCAGAGAAGGAGGAATTAACTGGCACTGATCCCTTAAGGGGTGTTCAAACCAAAAGCAAAGTCGCTTCGCTCTTTTTTTAGACTTCGCATTCTTGCTCAAGTTACACTTGACTCGAATGCTCGCTAACAAAAAATCCCGCTTACGCGGGACTTTACTTTTAGTTTGCAGAGGTGGAGGATTACGTGGCGTGATCCTTTGGTGGGGTGTGTCAACAGAACAAACCTTAAGATTTCGCTGCGCTTATTTTTTATTTTGCCTCACACTGTCGCATAAAACACTTTCAAATCTATGTAGAAAGGAAGTACCAGAAAGTTGTTTTCACTCCATAGTGAGCCAAAATAAAAAAGTCCCGAGAAACTCGGGACTCTTAACTTGTTCTATTGCAGAGGAGGAGGGATTCGAACCCCCGGACCCCGTGAAGGGTCTCCGGTTTTCAAGACCGGTGCAATAAACCGCTCTACCACTCCTCTGTTAATCCTCCAAACCCTGAGCACAGGCATGGATTTCCGTTTAAGGACTGCAAAAGTAAATGGAAATTCGGTTTATACAAAAGGAGTCTCAGAAATAGTCCTATTGTTCTATAAAATCCGGAAAGGTCTTTTTTAAATCCTTGTTGTCGTAATTGCGAACAGAAGGTTTACTGGCATCTAACTCCAGAAGCACCAGTTTTTGATTATTAACGATGGGCAGAAATTTATCCCGATCAGGATCAAACTCTTTACTCCTGCGAGTACTTTTAAGCGCATATTTACGCGCAAAATTATCGCCTTCTACCTGCAACTGATTTCTGATCTCCACATTGACTTTAAGCTTGTCGGTAATATCGTTCTTTGATTTTCCAATAACTTCGGTGGCTTCCAGTGTACCCATGGTGAGCACGGTGGTTCCGCCAATAGCCGACACCATTTTAGATTGATCCGTTTCTAAGACCACCGGAGATAGACCTGTTGCTGCACCGAGTGAGGCATTCAATATCGAACGATTCTTCTTACCCTTTTTTGCTTGCTTATAGGATTTGTTTAGTTTGGTTTGGTTTTCATCGAGCAAATCAATTAATGATTTTGCCTGAATCAACGTGTTTTTATATTTCTGATAAAGCAATTTGTCCTTCTCTTCCAGGTTTTCTGTGTCTTGCACTTTTACAATTACTTTCCGTTCAACGCGGTTATTCGATTTGTCAATGGCAAAAAATATTATTTCTACTGACTTCACTTTTTCAACTTCTTCAACAAAGTAATATCCTGGCGACCAGGTGAATTCGGCTTGAACCGAAGTATTTTGTGTAAAACTTTTTTCAGTTACACGGCTGTCTGAACAAACGAATCCTACATTATTTAAATTCTCATCTCCGTTAGGATCGGACACATAAATTTTAAAATTAACCCGTTCATCTTCCTTAATTGTTAAGACCGTATCGCCAGGCACCAACAACATTTCTGGGGGGAGATCCAACTGAGTTTGTGCTACCTTTATTTTTCCTTTTGTCTCTGTTTTTGTGGGTTGGTCTTGTACAATGAATTCCACCGTCAACGGTGTATTCTTAAGTGCGTTGAACTGATTTCTGGAGGGCGTCCAGGTTAAAAGACCCTGCGAAGAAAGCACGACTCCTTCCGGCAATTGCGATTGAATAGATTTGAAAACGAGTGGATCGCCATCCGGATCGTTTACATATTGAGCTGAAATTTTGTAGCTGTTTGCCGAAGATTGCCTAACATAAAAGATGGGAAGGTCCTCCACTACGGGAGGCCTGTTTTGATGGAGTACAATAAAATTCAAAGATCGGGTTACTCTTCTGCCATCTTTCCATTCTGCTTGCAGTATTACATTTATTTCTTTTTGCTTTTCCAGTCGGCTAACCAGGCCGAATGCTGGTTTCCAAAAAAAAGTACCCAAAGTATCTAACTGAATCTGGAGACTATCCGCACCTTGCAAAGTAAATCGTGGACTGATAGAATCTGTTGATGAAATTTTAAACGATAGAAAATCTCCTTCTTTGAGGCTATTCCAACCGCTGGAATCGGAAACGATAAGTTGTTGAGCCGGGCTAAAAATTACAACACAAGCCATAAGTGGCAGAATCAGCCAATACTTCATTTCAATCAATATTTTTTTAATTTAGGAGGTGCAAAGTTAAACGTTTCGAAATAGAAATTAATCCATTCGTGGATTTTAGCGAACACCTATAGAATGGCAAAAAAAGCAGCCGTAAGGAAAAAGCCCAATGACTTTTCATTTTTTGAAAACGTTTACGAGGTTGTCATGCTTATCCCGAAAGGAAGAGTAACCAGCTATGGCGCCATCGCGAATTATCTGGGTACCAAGATGAGTGCCCGCATGGTAGGTTGGGCAATGAATGCCGCACACAGTAACAAAAAAATCCCGGCACACCGGGTCGTTAATAGAAATGGTTTGCTAACTGGCCGACATCATTTCGAAACTCCAACAACCATGAAATCCAGATTGGAAAAGGAAGGAGTGAAAGTAGTTCGCGATCAGGTTCAGGATTTCAAGAACAAACTTTGGGATCCTAACCTGGAACTAATTTAAGAATAAGGCTCCCATTGTGGGATAGCTACTCGGCCAATATCCTTCAAATTTCTCAAAAAACTTACCTTTTAATGGTGGCAAAGTAGTTGAACCTGTATTGGTATAAATAGCACAGGTATGAAAAATGTAATGAAAAGTATCGCGGTTTTTTTCTAATGACACTTTTGGTTGTAACAGTGCAAAGTCAGGCGATGACATTGTAAATACAAAGCATGATAACCTGTTCGTGTTGCGTTTAGCAAAGAGTTAATGGGAGCGCAGGTGGAAGTACTTTCTGCGGATGGCAACAGAGTAACCGCACAACGTTTTAAGAAGAGAAAAATGATCATTGATTTCTGCGATGTAAAATCAGGACTCTATACCATCGTAGTCAGTAAAAATGATCAACAGCAAAAATTTGAATTCGTAAGGAAATAATATTGTGTTGGAGTTTAATCTAAAAGGAGTCTGTGTTAAAAGCAGGCTCTTTTTTTTATGAAATTACTTTTTGGAGATGGCCCAAAGACCCAAAAATGTAATTAGTCCGTTCAAAATCAAAACTTCAATACCGATTTTATAACCACCAAACCAGATCCGAATTCAAGCTAATCAAATAAGATAGAATTGGCGAAACAACACAAATCAATTGGCACCGCCAATCCTTTAATATTTCGCTTGGTAAACAATCCAAATGCAAAGAGGCCTAACAACGGGCCATAGGTGTAGCCCGCCACATTGAGCACAGCATCAATCACTGACTTTTCATTTACTTCCTTAAAAATCAGAATAATGACCAGAAACAAAAGTGAAAATGAAAGGTGAACAATAAATTTCTGACGCTGTTTGATTGATTCTTCCTTATCCTTAAACTTCAGAAAGTCAATACAAAACGAAGTGGTAAGCCCAGCTAACGCAGAATCCGCACTGGCATAAGAGGAGGCAGTAATTCCGAGCAAAAAGAAAATGCCAACTAAAGGACCTAATTCATTAAATGCCAGAAAAGGAAACAATTCATCGGAATATTCCGGAATAGCTAATCCATTCTGCTCACTATATAAATAGAGTAAGGCGCCAAGCGTTAGAAAAAGAAGATTGACAAATACGAGCGTAAGACTAAACCAAAACATATTTTTTTGTGCATCGCCCAGCGTTTTACAGGTTAAGTTTTTTTGCATAATCTCCTGGTCCATGCCGGTCATGGTAATAGCAATGAAGGCACCGCCTAAAAAATGTTTTGGAAAAAACAGGGTGGAGTTAACATCTTCAAAATGAAAAATGCGCGTGTATCCTTTGGCTTGTATAGCGGCAATCATTTCTGTAAAATTTAGCCCCAAATCTCCAGATATTTTTACAACCGTTATGATCACAGCCGTAACAAGAAAAAATGTTTGAAAGGTATCTGTCCATACAATGGTTTTAATTCCACCTTTAAAGGTGTAGACCCAAATAAGCATAATGGTAACTGCAACAGTTACAAAAAATGGTATGCCCCATGCATCGAATAGAAATAATTGCAGCACGGTAGCTGCCAGAAAAAGTCGAAGCGATGAACCGATGGTTCGTGAGATTAAGAAAAAAGCGACCCGTTTTGTACGACCATTTATCAAATCGTTGTTCCAGGTAAGTGTAAATAGAAATCAAATTTAGCCGGTAATATAAAGGCATCAGGATGCCAATGATTACCCAGTAGCCGACAAGGTAGCCCAACACAATCTGAAAGTAGGAGAACCCGATTTTACCAACATTGCCGGGTACAGATATAAAAGTTACACCCGAAAGTGAAGCGCCAATCATACCAAAGGCAACCAGGTACCAAGGCGATTGTCTGTTGGCAGTAAAAAAAGTATTGGTGTCAGCACCCCTTGAGGTAAAGTAGGAGATAGTAATAAGAACGCAGAAATAAATGAAAATGATGGAGAGTACGAGCAATGGATTCATAGAATTGTGTATAACCACATAAAGAAAGGTAAAAATAGCCATGATAAATAAATTGAGGCAATCCACCTCATTTTTTTTACTTTTGTCGTAATGATTCAAGTTTTTAACATGAAGGCGGGACATCAGGAGAAGGAGCTGCAGGAAACCCTGGAGGTTATTGAAGTAATTGATGTAAATAACCTGGTTGTGTTTAATGATGATTTCAACACGTTTGATCATGTGATTCAAACCTTAATTAAAGTTTGTAAACACACGCCCGAACAAGCAGAGCAATGCACCTGGCTAATTCACTATAAAGGAAAATGCGCGGTGCGTTCGGGTCCGGTGGAAGAACTCAAACCCATGCGCCAGGCAATTTGTGATGCCGGCATTGATGCGCGCATACTTTAAGTCACGCTAACCTTATACAAATCTGTGGAGTTCCCTTCTAAACTTATTGAAGATGCCGTGAATGAAGTGGCCAAGCTGCCGGGCATTGGAAAGAAAACCGCCCTTCGGTTAGTGCTTCACTTAGTTAAAGAGAATGAAAATAAAACCACGCAGTTAACGCAAGCTTTAGACCGCATGCGGCAAAATATTACATTCTGTAAAACTTGCCACAATATTTCTGATCAGGACGAGTGCTCCATCTGTCACAGCCATCGAAGAGAAAAGAGTCTTTTGTGTGTTGTGGAAGAAAGCAAAGATGTGATGGCGATTGAAAACACCTCACAATTTATTGGAGTCTATCATGTGTTAGGGGGAATCATTTCTCCCATGAATGGAGTTGGTCCTTCTGATCTCAAGATTGATTCGCTGATAAATCGGGTAGTCCAATCGCAGGGCACGATTAAAGAAATTATTCTGGCGCTTAGTCCAACCATGGAAGGTGACACCACCGCTTTTTATATTAATCGCAGGCTTAAAGATTATCCGGTTAGAATTACAACGATTGCACGCGGTGTTTCGGTCGGTGGCGACTTGGAATACACTGATGAAATTACGCTAGGGCGGAGCATTACAGGAAGAACTTTATTTAGTTAGTTCTATTGCTCCTTGCCTAAAGCCTGATTAATTTTGTTCTTTGAGCCATCTTTTCAAAAATGTAATTATGCAAATCTTTCTGACCGGATTAACGCTATTCAAGAATCGGCCACCCTCGCTATGGCTGCCAAAGCACGCGAATTTAAAAGTCGTGGTATTGATGTAATTAACTTAAGTCTGGGCGAGCCTGATTTTAAAACACCTCAACACATTTGTGATGCAGCAAAAAAAGCGATCGATGATGGAAAATATTTTTCCTATCCTCCGGTAGCAGGCTATCCTGATTTGCGTGAAGCGATTGCCGCTAAATATCAAAAGGAGAACAACGTTCCCTATAAAGCCGAAAACATTGTTGTGTCGAATGGAGCAAAGCAATCTATTGCCAATGTGATGTTGGCATTACTGAACCCTGGAGATGAGGTGATTATTTTTTCACCGTATTGGGTAAGTTATGATGCATTGGTTCGCTTAACTGAAGCAACACCAGTAATTGTTAAAGGAGGTATTGAAAATGATTTTAAAGTAACAGCAGCGCAGGTTGCAAAAGCGATAACACCAAAAACCAAAGCGCTCATTTTTTCATCGCCTTGTAACCCAACGGGATCTGTGTTTAGCAAAAAGGAATTAGAAGCGATTGCTGCCGTAGTTCTTAAACAACCCAACGTGTTGGTGATCGCAGATGAGATTTATGAGCATATAAATTTTGTTGGAGATCAAACCAGCATGGCTTCGATACCGGGTATGTTTGACAGAACCATAACCGTAAATGGTTTTGCAAAAGGATTTGCGATGACCGGCTGGCGCGTAGGTATATTGCCGCACCTAAATGGGTGGCCGATGGCAGTAACAAAGTGCAAGGTCAGATTACCTCTGCGAATTGTTCAATTTCTCAGCGCGGTGCGCTTGCGGCCATAAGTGGAGATTTAAAACCAACCAGACATGGTGACGCAATATCATAAGAAGAGATATTGTTTTGATTTGCTAAAGGAAATTCCTGGAATAAAAGCGAACTATCCGCAAGGCGCTTTTTACTTTTTTCCGGACGTGAGTTATTATTATGGTAAGTCGGATGGTGTTAACACAATTAAGAATGGCGATGATTTTTGTCTCTATATGCTGGAGAAAGGTCATGTGTCATTAGTGCCGGGTGGAGCTTTTGGTGAAGAAAATTGCGTGCGCCTGTCTTATGCGGCTTCTGAGAAAGAATTAATAGAGGCTATGACTAGAATGACAAACACATTGGCATTACTGAAATAGAAAATGGCCGGGCAATCACTCGAAAACATTTTTGAATCTTTTAATAATCTCAAGGTTCTGATTATCGGAGATGTGATGCTGGATAGCTATATCTGGGGTGCCGTAGAACGAATTTCTCCGGAAGCGCCCGTGCCGGTGATTAATGTTAAGAAGAGAGATGTACGTTTAGGCGGGGCGGCTAATGTGGCGCTTAACATTCAGGCTTTAGGGGCTCAACCTATATTAGTAGCCCTTTGCGGGAATGATGACGCGGGTAAAAACTACACGCAATTCTTGACCAACAAGGAATGACTACGGAAGGAATTGTTAACTCAGATGCGAGACCGACCACAGTAAAAACACGCGTGATCGCCAGTGGGCAGCATGTAGTTAGGGTGGATGAAGAATCTGATATAATTGCCAATGAATCGGAAGAGCAACAACTTCTTACACGCATTGAAAAATTATTGCCTGCTTGTAATGTAGTGATCTTTGAAGATTATGATAAGGGGGTGTTAAATGCGAATCTAATTGCGAAGGCAGTGCAATTAGCGCAAGCACATAAAATCCCTACGGTGGTAGATCCTAAGAAAAGAAATTTTCTGGCGTACAATAAGGTGAGTCTTTTTAAGCCTAACCTGAAGGAGATGCGCGAAGGCTTGAAAATCGATTTAGAATCAGGTAATCAAGAGCAGCTTTTAAAAGCGATTGAAATTCTAAAAGAGAAACTTTCTGTAGGGGGTGTAATGGCCACGCTATCTGAACATGGTGTGTACATTGATTATAAAAATGAAAAAATTAAAATTCCGGCACATCCCCGCGAAATAGCCGATGTCTCAGGTGCTGGCGATACTGTGGTGAGCATTGCCATATATGTGTTGCTTTAATTTATCGTCTAAACAAATTGCCAACCTTTCCAATTTAGGGGGCGGTTTGGTGTGCCAACATGTTGGGGTGGTACCTATCAACAAAAAGAGTTTCTAAAGGAAGCGTTAAAGCAAGATTAGATCAATAATCCTTAAACTGCTTGTCAAGCACACCGTGTTTTTCAAGATCGTCAATCACTTTTCTATCCAATGGGCTTTCTTTGATTACATTGTAGTTTTCCCAAAACTCCTGATTGTAGGGTAGGTCCTGATATTGAAGTCCGTAATTCTTCATTTTCTCAGTAGTAGCAATTCGGTTCGGAGAATTAGGGATTATCTCATTAATCAACAGCGACTGACTTAATTCCGTTTCAAATTTTAATTCTTTAGTTTTAATGTCGTACCAGTTCATTTTCGAATCGACTGCAATGTAGTTAAGATAATATTTTCCCTCAAAGGCCTTAAAATCAATCACTCTTTTAAGGCTAACGAATTTACTTTCAAGACCCCGTTTTTTCGTCAATACTTCTTCCTGATTACTCTCATACTCGGTGTGGATTATCGCATACGTTCCCTTTTCCACAAAAGTGGTTAATGAATATTCGCCTCTAAGGGAGACCACAAACACTTCGTGTCCATTATAGTAGGAGTCTCTTTCCCGTTTAAGGCTATTGAAGAAGATTTGCTCGCTCGGAAAATGCCGATACTTTATGCTATTGTGAAGTAATAAATCTTCTAAAAGATTATCCTGATCAAAATAGGTGGTGAATTTGCTGGCGTAGCCCATGCTTCTTCGTACCTCTAACAGAGCCACCCGTTCGTGTAGTTTAAATTTGTTGCGCGGCTCCCGATAGCCTTCATCATAAATTTTAACAGCAGCTTCCAATAACGATATGTAGGTGCCACCTACCTTTTTGATATCCCGATAAAATCCATCTAACAAATAGGGCGTCATGGGATAGTTTTGTTCAATGCGTGAAAGAGCAATCTGAAGAATTTCACCACCATTAAGAGAATCAGAAATTAACACCTCATCTAAAACAAAGGTTGATTTTTCCACTTCAATGATCAATGGCTTAATTTCTAACAACGTCCATACAGGGGCTTCAAAGGTTTTATAACCCAGCATGTTAATAACCAACAAATCATTTTGAAATTCTCTGGGAATATGAAAGTCAAATTCACCTTGCAGGTTTGTAATGGTGCCAATTGATTTTCCCTTGATGCCAACGGTAGCAAAAATCAATGCCTCTTTAGTTTCTTTGTCAATTGCTTTGCCGGAAATAGTAATTTTTTGAGTAATTCCCGGTAGGGCAACAAAAAGAAAGAGAATAAGAAATAGGTTCCTTGTGTAAAGCAATGCCTTAATGGATTGACGGTTTTTCAAAGATAGTGTATTCGCAAACATCCTGTTTAATCGACATAACGCTATAAACACCCATTAATCGCATTTACATTACATTAGTCGGCTTTGCCTTCGAATGTTTAATTTTATAGGATAACCTTTCAAGTTATGAAGTGGCTAGACGCGATACCGAGGATCTGGAAACGAGCTTATTTGCTCATTTGCCTTTGGTATGCCGTTAATTTTACCATAAGTGCCGTGCTGGAGTGGAAACTGGTAAAGCCTGAATATTATGTACTATGGACAGCTTTGTTTCTTTTAGAAGCATTGTGCGTATTTATCTTACTCATTTTTATTTGGTCGCATTGGCTTTTTAGATTTAGTTATGCCTGGCAGGTGACTGGCCACGTATTAGGCATTATTATTTTCTTTCTGGTGATGGGCACACTGTCCTATTATTTTACCGATTACCTGGAAGGCTTTGTATATATGGATCACTGGAAAGAATATATGGTAGGCTTGTTGGGGAGTTGGGATGCCTTGCGAATACATGATCAATACATTATTACCGTAGGGGTATATTATGTAATTCGATATTTCCAGCGATTACAAAACAGGGAGCAGGAAAAGAGTGAACTCGCCATTCGAAATAAAGAGATGCAGATTTCGTTGCTTAAGTCACAGATCAATCCACACTTTCTTTTCAACACACTCAATTCCATCAGCACCTTAGTGCATACCAGCAAAGAGCAGGCGCGCAAAGTAATCAGTCAACTTTCTGATATCTTTAGGTATGCGCTGGATTCGCATAATGGAGAAATGGTGAAGCTGATACACGAAATAGAGTTCATAGAAAACTATGTTCGCATTCAACAGGTACGTTTTGGCGACCGGTTAAAGTTTCAAAAAGATATTGACCCAACCTGTTTAGGCGTAAGTTTACCGCCCATGATTTTACAGCCGCTGGTGGAGAATTCTGTGAAGTATGGCATTGCTCCTAAGGATGATGGCGGAACAATTTTTCTTACGGTAAGGCGTTCAGGGTCTGTTATCTTTTTTGAAGTGAAAGATAATGGACTTGGGTCTAAAGCTAAAAAGGTATTGGACGGAAGCTCGAGTGGCGTGGGCATGGTTAATACCGATTTACGCCTTAAGAGTTACTTTGGGATACAATCACACTTACGGGTTCTCGCTACTGATCATGGATATTCCGTAAGTTTTTTTATTGAAGATAAAAATGGCGCTATTAAACGTGTACAAGAACCTATACTAGAAAACCAATTGTTATGAATACTACCTGCTTGATTATTGATGACGAAAAATTAGCCCGCGAATTATTACGCGAGTTTCTGGAAACCTTCCCCCAAATAGAAATTATTGGTGAGGCGAATAAAGGAACGGATGCTGTAGAGCAGATCAATAAGCTGAAGCCTGATATGATCTTTCTGGATGTACAGATGCCCGGCATGAATGGGTTTGATGTGTTAGACGAAATTGAACACGAGCCGTACGTAATCTTTACCACGGCCTACGACCAATATGCGATCAAAGCATTTGAAAGAAACGCAGTTGATTATCTATTAAAACCTTTGGATGAGGAAAGATTTAAGTTAGCGGTGGATCGCGCGTTGAAGCGGAAGAAAATGGAGGATGGAAATCTGGAAGAGTTACTGGGAAGCCTACGAACGGTTACACCCCGAACTTCGTACGATTCGCATATTTTTGTTCAAAAATCCGAGAAACTTTTTAACCTTCCGGTAGAAGAAATTATTTATCTCGAGGCATCTGGAGATTACACGGTTATCTCTACCAAGACAGATCAGTTTGTAAGTTCATCGGGTATTGGTAAGCTGGAAGAAATTATGAATCCCGATAGGTTTATTCGGGTGCATCGATCTACGATTGTTAATGTAAACTTTCTAAAAGAAATTGAAAGACATTTTAATGGGGGTATGATTGTAAAGATGCAAAACGGAAAGAGCTTTCCAGTGAGCCGCACGTATGCGAAGTTGATTAGGAAGAAAGTGGTGTAACCGTCAAAGGAGTTTAATACTTCATACGTCACCTACCATTTTATGGGCCAAAGCTGAATTGAAATTCAAATACTTTTTGTGATATTCGAAATCAGTTTTGCTCAGAAAATATTTGGCGCCCAATGAAAATTCAATACCACGATAAATGGCTTCGCATAATTGGTTACCCCTTACTGGGATTTATCGTTCGCCACTTTGGTGAGTATGAATCCATAGGAACGCTGATGAAACAACCCTTGTACTATGGTGACCTTGCCTGGAATACATTACTGGTTGGTTTATCGTGGGAGGCAAACAGACGATTGATTATCTATTTGGATGGACGTTATTCCTGGGTTTACGACCGATTTCAACGCTTCATCGTTCAGGCATTTGCATCCTTGCTTATTACAGTTCCCTTAGTGGCATCCATGATTTATGTCTGGAATGAATTGATTATCCACCGACCGGATAACTTTAACACTGGGTATCTACTGGTTTATGATTTCCCGCTCACCATCGTATTTACCCTTTTGGTACACATGATTTATACAGGTATGTATTTTCATCAACATTTTTCAATGACGATAGATCAGCTTAATGAACGGGTGTACGAATTAGAAGCTTCGATAGCCGGAGTAACAAACACTTCAGATCTTGTCCGCGCATCCGGTTATCGCGATTTGCTGATTGTAAATTATGGAGCCTCTTCCGTACCGGTTCAAACGAATGACATTGCTTATATCTACAAACAAAACGAGATCAGTTTTATTAAAACTACGGATGGGAAGGAGTATACATCTACCGCATCACTAGAAGCCCTTGAAGAATTACTGGACCCTGAATCTTATTTTCGTCTCAATCGCCAAATGATTGGTAGCAGTAAAGCCATCAAACAGTTTAAGTCAGACACTACAGGCAAACTCGTTTTAGAGATGCTGCCTTCTTTTTCCGAAGAAGTAACAGTAAGCAAGAAAAAGGCTGCTGAGTTTAAAACCTGGATTGGGCATAAAATCTGAATCCCGATCTATATCAATTACATTGATTTTTTATTTCATGATTTGATCTAACCAACTCTTATCAGATCCATTGCCGTTATTTTTATAAAGGACTACGATACCCTTATTGTTTTCATAATAAAGCACATTCGATTCAATGCCTGCCAACGAGCCATTGTGTCCGTAAGCAATGCCGGCATTTGTCCTCCATATTTCTAATCCGAGTCCGTATTCGCAATCGGGCGAGGTGCAAGTTGGCAATTGAATCTTTTCATTTCTTCCAGTGTACTTGCCGAAACTAGTTCTCCACCAAACAGGCCTTCCATGAATTTATAAAGATCTTCAGCTGTGCTTATCAAGCCACCATCCGCTTCTCCATCACCCTCCGCTTTATCCCATAAGGTTACATCCATTAAAATTCCATTGCTGTAAAGATCGGCATAGCCGCGCGTCACATTATGATCGTCACGCTTTTCTAAATAAGTATTGTTGAGGTGTAAGGGTGTAAAGATCATTTCATCCATCAATAGCTGAAGTGATTTACCGCTGATCTCTTCAGCAATTATACCGAGTAACCAGTAATTTGTGTTGCTGTATGAATAGCTTGTGCCGGGTGTGAAGTTCAGTTTTTTTCCATACACATAGGTTTCCAGTGTTTCGGAAAGACTCATGGCGTACATGCTCGTTGGGTTATTGATAATTTCAGTTTGATAGCGCATACTTTCATTCGGTGGATCGGTGATGCCGCTTAGGTGGCCAAGCAAATGACGGACAGTGATTTTTTCAGTCTCCGGAATTTTTCCATTCACGGTTGGAAGAAGATCAGCCAATTTATCTTCAAGCGAAAACTTACCTTGCTCAACAAGTTTTAAAATTACCACAGCGGTAAGCATTTTTGTTACACTGCCGGTGCGGAATTGACTGCTGGTATAGATATCAGTGCCATACGCGAGATTAGCTTTCCCTGAGTTTCCAATCCAAAGATCTTCGGTTGGTTTATAAACTAAAAGAATACTTCCCGGAGAATTTGTTGCACTTCGGTAATCGTCTATTGCTTTTTGATATTCAGAATTTTTTGGATGATTGGCATAACTAATGTTATTGCCTGCATTGGGTATAGGAATAATAATTTCGTTGGAGCATGCAAAAGCACTGAATAAGTATGCTGATAGAATGATTTTAGATTTCATAGAATGTTATTTTAAGTTGAATCTTGTTCCAACATGAAGTGCTTTGTGGGGCAAGGCGGGGACACCGTTAAATCCAAATGGGGTTTCGCCAAACATTTCATAGCGGCTAAAAACGGAAACACTTTCAAATTGATATCCCGCGCCTAAACCCAGTGTGGGCATTATCCGCCCAAATGTGTTACCGATTCGTTCGTAGTCGTTCCCTTTTCGCTCATAACGTGGTAATGCGGAATCAATCAATAAATACCCTACACCCAACGTAGCATCTACAAAGGCTTTGTTAATAAATTTCCGGTAGCCGAACTCGGAACTTAGGTACAAACCATTTTGAAAATCTTTGTGATAGTAATACCCCAGGTTAATGGTTTGAATCATTTGCCGGCTCTCATTTTTGGCGTAGTAAATTTCAGTGCCAATCCGAATGCCCAAATTCGGATTTTTGAAAATGTTTCGGAAGTTTGGTAAACTCACGGACTCGGAGAAAAGCGTGATAGTAAGTGGGAAATTTCCATTTTTAGATCCAGAATCCTGAGCGATGATTGGCGTGCCTGCCAGCAGGAAGGCGATTAGCAATAGACTTTTCATGTATTTTATTTTAGCCAATTGAACGGCAGCCGATGGAGAAGGATAGGTGTGAATCTGCTGAAAAGCCTTTAGGAATAGCTTATAGAAACATTTTTACCCTTGAAGGGGTGAAAATTTGAGGTGAAAGAAACCTGTTGATTATAGCTTTTTCTCCAAGACAACAAACTCCAGTTTCATTTTGGGTTGGCCAAAACGCGGGTCGGTAAAGGCAAAGGGTTTTCGGTCTCCGGTTAGCTCATAACCATGGCGAACATACCAATCGATTAATTCCTTGCGAACGGAAAGAACTGTCATAAAAATAGATTGGCAGTTTTGTTTTTTAGCTTCCTCTTCAGCGGCTACCAGTAACTTCTTACCAATGCCTTTGCCCTGCAGGTGCGGACGTACCGTAAGCATGCCCAGATAGAGCTTGCCTTTTTCGTTTCGTAATTCTACACAGCCAAGTATTTGATCGTCTTCCGTGTATTTAAATAAAGTGGTGTCTGGATTTTGAATTAATTCGACAATGGCATCAGGATCAGTGCGGGTACCATCCAAAAGATCAGCCTCGGTGGTCCAGCCTTTGCGGGATGAGTCACCCCGATACGCAGAGTTAACAAGTTTGTCTAACTCCAGAACATCTTCAATAGTGGCGTGAGTGATCATAATTTAAAATTTATAGGTCTCCTACATTACCCTATTTTAATTTAACCCACCTAAGTCTTATTTTCTGTCCTTCAATAATTTCTTTTGCGGTCAAGATTAAAGTGTCTTGTTTAAATGTAAAATCTCTCGTTAATGATTTCCCCCAATTCATTGGCTCAGTCGCTGAAAGTCGTCTATGTTCAATAGTATTGTCTACAATAATGTAGTCGGAGAAGTAAACAAAATTTGATTTGTAAAATTTAGTCAACGTCATCAAGTCTTCATGACTTAAGCTGTCAATGTTTTGATTGGTGTGGAAGTCCTTATATCCTTTTGGTGTTAAATGAACTCCCATGTGTCCTTGTCCATCATAAAGTATGTAGCCACTCCATCCAACTCTTGTAGAGTCATTTGACCAGGTATTTGTTTGGCTGTTAAAGGCTTCAAATTTGTCAAGCTGCCACATTCCATTAAATGGGTCATTGGCTTCTAGCTGTTTTGTCTGGCAACTATAAATTGTCAGGAAGGTTGATAGCCCAATGGCAAATTTTAAGTTGGTCATTTTCCTTGCTTGTTATAGGCCCAATTGAATTTCCTATGAGCTTCCTTCTCCTAATTCTTCGGCTTAGGATTAACCTTGTCAAGCTCTGGCAAATTATAATTTTCAAAAACCGAAGGCAGTTTCATCATATCCTCAATTTCTTTCACAGTGCGCGGAGCAATTTTTGAAAGATGTTCGTGCCCGTCCTTCGTTATTAAAAAATCGTCTTCAATCCTTACCGCAATACCCCACCACTTTTTATCACAGGCTGCGTTGTCGGGAATATAAATGCCGGGCTCAATAACCACTGTATTATTTTCTTCCAGCATCGGGCCACCCCGGTCGTGAACATCTAAGCCGATATGATGACTTACGCCATGCGGGAAGTAGAGGTGTTTTTCTCCTTCTTTAATAATTCCTAATTCAAGCAATCCACGATTAACTACGGCACGACAGGTATCTGTTAAAGCCTGCCGGGTATTACCAGGCTTACAAATTTTCATGGCTGCGTCCTGTGCCTTTAATGCGAGTTCATAGATAAGCTTTTGTTCTTTACAGAATTTTCCGTTCACGGGAATCTTGAGGGTAATATCTGCCGCGTACCCATGAAACTCCGCTCCCAAATCCATTAGAATAAGTTCTTTTGAGGATACACTGGGTTTGTAATTATCAATGTAATGCAAAATGCAACCGTTGTGCCCCGCACCCACAATCGAAGGATATCCAAGATCTTCGGCTTGGTATTTTTTAAAAACGAATTCATGTATTCCCTGAATCTCTCGCTCCGACATGCCCGGTTTAATCGCCTTCATCACTTCAATTTGCCCCATGCACGAAATGGAAACTGCTTTTCGAATCAGCTCAATCTCTTCTTTGGTTTTGATACCGCGCAGGTTGGCCATTTGGGTAGCCAGTTCTTTTGTATCCAGATTATTTTTTGTAGGCTCAACGGCTAAGGATGCCGCATTCTTCTCTTGATATTTCACTTTAGATTTAAACTGAATGATCAAGTCATATAAATCGGAAGAGTCCCGGGGGTTGTCACGCACATCATTGTTAAAATCAAAGAAAAGAATCTTATCGAATTTGGCGAAGTCCACATTATAGCGACTGAACTCACTATTGTTAAACGCCTGCTGAAACCCCAACACCTCTTTCGTGCCTTGCTCACCGAGCCTGCGGCCGGTCCACATTTCGCGCTGTGCATTGCGGGGTTGAACAAATAAGATTTCGTTGTAATTGGCGCCATTCGCAGCGCGTTGCATTTCCTTAAAAACAAATAACACGGCATCGGGTTCTTTGTAGCCAGTCAGGTAATAGAAGTCAGGATCTTGATGATATACATACTCTACATCATTGGCCCGATTGCGAACGGCATTAGCGAAAAATACGGCTACAGAGTTATTGGGGAGATTGGTTCTGAGTTTTGTTCTTCTTTCTTTATGGAAATCTTTTGAAAGAAAATCGTTGGGTAAATCGGAATCTTGAGCCTGAAGCGAAAAACCAATCAAAATCAGGAGAAGGGCTAATTGTAATTTCATATAAGTTAATAAACAGTTTTTTTTAAATATAGAGCCGAGGATCCAAGAATAAAATCGGTTTTTTAAAAAGCCGAATTTCATTGTCCTTTCCCGCAATACTTTTTCCATCTATAAGCCTTTTTTACCAGTCTTACTTAAATCCAGTGCGTCATTTTTTTAACCCATCGTCTTTAAGGCCAAATGTAAAGACATGGAATTAAAAGAATTATCAAAGCAAATTAACAGGCTGTTGGCCACAGCTATAATTGCCCTTATTATCGTTGTTGCAATGGGTTTGGTATTAGTCTCGTGCCGTGAGCAAACGAAGACAACGGAAATGACTCAACCTACACTGAGTCAGGAAGAACTGATTAAAAGGGGTGCCTATATCGTTAACGCTTCGGGCTGCCACGATTGCCATTCACCGAAAGTGATGACATCAAGCGGACCCGAGCCTGATCCGGAACGATTATTATCCGGACACCGTGCCAATATGCCCTTGCCAAAGATCCAAAAAGAAGCCTTAAGGGATTGGGTTTTATTTAATCAAGAGCAAACCAGTGCAGTCGGTCCTTGGGGGGTTTCATTTGCTGCCAACATCACTTCTGCTGAAACGGGGATAGGCAACTGGACGAAAGAACAATTTTTTGGAGCCATTCGAAAAGGAAAATACAAAGGACTTGAAGGTAGTCGTCCATTACTTCCACCCATGCCGTGGCAAGTGTATCGCAATATGACTGACACTGACCTCAATGCTATTTTCGCCTACCTCCAAACCACAAAGCCAATAGAAAACATTGTTCCAGCTCCCATTGATCCGATTGATATTAAATAGCATTAGGTTGCTTGAAATTATATAGATGATGTGTAGACGAAACTGCATCTTTTTTAAAATCCTGCGTCATTACTAGTGAACTCACTTTTTAGATTATGAAAACAACCAAATCACATCCAGTAGCTATTATCGGAGCCGGTCCTGTAGGCTTGGCTGCTGCTGCACACCTATCGATACGAAATCAGCCATTCCTTTTGTTTGAGGTGGGAAATACCGTGGCTTCTAATATTCTTGCATGGAAGCACATTCGGGTATTTTCACCCTGGCGATATAACATCGACAAAGCAGCCAGACAGTTGTTAGAGCAAACAAACTGGCAAGCCCCCGATGAGGAAGGATTGCCTACCGGTGAAGAACTTTATCAGCAATATTTCAAGCCGTTCGCTGAATTGCCATTTATCAAACCAAACATATTGCTTAACAGCAAAGTGATTTCCATCGGGCGAAAGAACATGGACAAAATGAAAACCTGGGGGCGCGAAGAATTACCCTATGTGGTTCAGGTGCTGCATAACAGCGAAGTAAATCAGTATGAAGTAAAAGCAGTGATTGATGCTTCAGGAACATGGAATTCACCAAACCCGATTGGCTCAGGTGGAAACTATGCGGTTGGCGAATTGGAGAACAAAAGAAAAATATTTTATGGTATTCCGGATATTCTCCATCAGCATGAGGCGCGATACAAAAATAAAAGTGTATTGGTGGTTGGCAGCGGCCACTCGTCCATCAATGCAATTCTTGAATTAGATAAACTGAAAGCGAAATATCCGGCAACAGAAATTCACTGGGTGTTGCGTAAGAAAAATGTTCGTGATGTGTATGGTGGACAGGAAGCCGATGCATTGGAAGCACGTGGCGCACTCGGTATCAAGATTGAACAACTGGTGAATGAGGATCGTGTAAATGTTTATACACCATTCCAGATTCAGCAGATTAATAGCAAAGACAACAAACTGACCATCGTTGGATTTCAGCATGACGAAAAGTTTGCCCTTCCCCAGATCGATGAGATTATCAGCAACACAGGTTCTCGTCCCGATTTTTCCTTTCTACGTGAAGTACGCTTGAGCATTGATTCATCACTGGAAAGTGTTACTGAAATAGCAGAGTTGATAGATCCCAATATTCACAGTTGTGGCACTGTACGGCCACATGGTGAAAAAGAATTGCAACATCCCGATAAGGACTTTTACATTGTGGGTTCCAAAAGTTATGGTCGTGCACCTACCTTCTTAATGGCAACTGGCTATGAGCAAGTTCGATCTATTGCTGCTGCTATTGATGGCGATATGGTAGCTGCACGGAATGTAGAACTTGATCTTCCTGAAACGGGAGTGTGTAGCGTAGATGCTGGTGGTAGTGCGTGTTGTGGTGTTGAATCAAAATCAAGAGCTACCTCAACCACATCGTGTTGTTTGTAATGGAAGAAAAACGAAACAGACTAAAACCCCTCTCTATGCATCGCTATCACTTGCCTTTGCGAGTTTTGGCGATGCCTTTTTATATCCATTTCTTCCCGTCAATAGTATTTCAGTAGGTGTGCCGGTTGTGTGGATTGGAATTCTCCTATCCGTCAACCGTTTTGTGCGAATCATTTCTAATTCGTGGATGGTTCACTTGTTTTCTAAATATGGATTACGGTTCATTACCATTATTGCAGTGCTGTTGGCAATTACATCAACTGCGGGATATGCATTTGCAAATACTATTTTTCTTTGGCTGATTTTTCGCATTGCGTGGGGGGTGTCGTTTTCAGCCATGCGCATCAGCACATTAGGCTATGCACTTCAGCACTCACGACAAGGTTTTTCGTTAGGACTAACAAGAGGTGTTCAGGAATCGGGGCCCATGATTGCCTTACTTCTTGCGCCTGTACTTCTCACCAATTTAAGCACATCGACAATTTTTTTGCTGCTGGCCACTATTTCGCTTCCTGCTGTATACTTTGCATGGGCACTTCCAACCTTTGAAGACAAAACTCCTTCTGTATCAGGGAAAACATTTTTACAATTTCCGTCAGTACTTAACATGATTACATTCGCCACAGCTTTTCTGATTGATGGTATTATTATCGTAGTGCTGGGAATCCTATTTCTCCATCATAAAGAAAGCATCACTGTAGTTAGCGCAACTACAATGGCGGCACTCTATCTCGGCTACCGCAGAGTTTGTCTTGTACTATTTTCACCTGCCGGTGGATGGATGGCCGATAAGGTGGGTATTTCAACTATGTTCAATGCTTCTCTTGCATTCGTCATTGCAGGACTTGTTATGCTTTCTTTTGGATGGATAGAGGCAGGGGCCATTATCATTTTTACATTTTATAGTATTCATGCTGCTATTACTCCAGGTAATGCATCCTATCAACAAAGTCATCCGCTTTCGGCAGTATCTGCGAACGTTACATGGAGAGACATTGGCGCTGCTGTAGGAACGCTGGCAGGTGGTGTGCTTATTACTTCTGACCATCTGACAACAATTTTAATAATCGCTATCTTTAGTCTGGGGCTATTGCTCTTGATTCATCTGGGAACGGTTCAGAAATCGCTAAAACTTTTGTTATGGAAATAGCCGGAATCTACACTGAATTTCAAAGGTCATTGCTTACTTATGTACGCACTAAAATCAGATCGAAAGAAGATGCAGAAGACATCCTGCAAAATGTGTTCGCCAAGATTTCAGCGAATGCAGATTCTTTGTCAGAGAAGGAGAAAATTCAAAATTGGTTATTCACCGTTACCAAAAATGCGGTGATTGATTACTATCGTACAAACGCAAAAAGAAGAACGTTGAACTCAGCGAATCCATTTCTGAACAATTGCTGGAAGAAGAAAGCTCGGATTCAACCAAGGGTTTAGATAATTGTGTGTCCACCATGATCGCCTTATTACCAGAAGAATACAGAGCCATTATTGAAGATGCTGAGATACATAGCATAAGCCAAAAAGAATTGGCAGAAAAATATAACATGGCGTACTCCTCTATGCGTTCACGTGTTCAACGAGGAAGGGAACGTTTGAAACAATTGTTTTACAACTGCTGTCACATTCAAACGGACAGTCATGGTAATGTACTTCAGGCACAGGGCCGACCAGATTGCGAAAGTTCTTGCAAGCCAAAAGTAGTTTGAAAATGGTGAAGCTTTTGGCTATTCCTGGAAGCCTTCGTGCAAACTCATCCAGTAATTTAATCCTGAATGGCATTGCGTCATGGGTACCGGATGATGTCTCCTTTGAAATTTATACTGGGATAGGATCGTTGCCACATTTTAATGATGCTGATGAGGTTCCGGATTCGGTTATCAACTTTAGAAATAAAGTAAGGAAATCGGATGGGGTATTGATCTGTACTCCGGAGTATGCTTTCGGTGTACCCGGTTCATTAAAGAATGCGCTTGACTGGACAGTGGGATCAGGTGAGTTTGTGAACAAACCTGTTGGGCTGGTAACTGCTTCCAGTCAGGGTGAGAAAGGTCATGCTGCACTTTTGTTAATACTTACCGCTATCTCTGCAAATGTTGTGGATGGAGGAGCGTTATTGATTTCATCAGTTCGTTCAAAGCTTGATGCCAGCGGAAATGTCAACGACCCAATCACACTTGCCAATCTTCAAAAGGTTATGAAGGTACTTCTTCATAATATCCATATCTGATTGCATCATTTTATACTTCCAATCGTCTTTACAGGAAATAATAAACGTAAAACAATGGAAACAAAAACGTTAGAAATCCCCGTAATTCAAAAATCGAAAGTAGAGAAGAAAAGAAAAGGTGGTTGCTGCTTCATCGTGTTGCGCTCCTAAAAAATGATGCTGCGGTATGCTGTACGCCAAGTGAAAGCAAAGAAGAAAATGAAGGCGCGTGTTGCGCTCAGCCAGAGGATGGCTCGGCATGTTGCAATAAATAAGGATAGGCTTCTAAATACCTCTATTCGAAAATTTTCTTCCTTTTTCAACTCGCTAATGAATACATAAGTTCATGATACACTATTCTGTGCGCCAACACGCACCGCATTGCTAACCGGCTATAATCATCACTCCAATAACATGGGTAAGTGCTGAATTGCGTTATATTTGTGACCCCTACGTCCATTTAATAGCCCCTCCGTTTTTATTCTGGGAACATCTCAATTGCTTTTTCCAGGGTCACATCCTTCCCGTCAAGCAGATCGTCTTTGGTGGTTTTTACGAACACATCCGGAGGAATTCCAAATCCTTCATAACTAACTTCACCCGGTGCACGGTAATCACCAACGGATACACTAAACATCCAGCCATTGTACATTTCAAAATTGGGGTTATCGGAAAAACTTCCGGCTGTTGTGTCTCCCACAGCTGTTATGTGTTCAAATTGCCGAAGAGCCAACGCAAAAGTTTCGCCTGCACTTTGTGTAAAACGCGAAGAAAGAACAATCACGGGTTTGTCATATGGATTACTTGTTTTTGGTTCCACGTACCACGCTGCGGGTTCAGTAAAATCAGAATGAGCTGGACCGTTGCGTTTTTTTGTAGTCATATATAATTTCTTTGATGTAGCAAAACAACCTGCTATATATTGTGATACCGGATCGTAACCACCATAAAACCCACGCACATCAATAATTACGCCCCGTGCGCTGGAAATATTAACCATTACCTTTGCCATTTGTTTTTCTACCTCTTTCATTCCATCAGTACCTTTTACATTTAAGTAAATCAGATTATCAGGTAATTTTCCATAACCGATGTTCTCGGTAACCTGATCGTAATCTGTAGTATATGTTTTGGCCACCTCGATATCGTAATCTTCCTGTACTTTTAATATTTCCAATTGCCTGTTGCGATAGCTAAGTATGCCACCGGGAAAAACGGGAAGTTCGCCATTGGTAGGATAAAGGTTAAGATGATTATCATTAAGCAGCACAATCATCTCACTCAATACTGTATAAAGCTCTTCATCAGTCATTTGATCATTCACCTTTGGCTTGAATTGATCGTGAATCGCTTTCCAATCAATGTTCTTTACTTCAAACATTCCATAGTCTTCATCAAAAGTTTTCCAGAACTGCTCGAAGTTGGTGGTGGGTGTGTTTGCTTTTTCCGGACCGATTATTTCTTCTTCGCACGAAGCCATAATAAAGGCGCTACATACGAATGCAAAAAACAGGGATTGTATTAAGTTTCTCTTTTTCATGATATTTTTTTGTTCTATTAGAATTGATGGTGAAAGTTGGCCAGTATAGATTGGCTAAGGGCCTTCATCTGCTGTGGAGTCTGAATGTTATACCAACCCAACTCATAATTTAATCCTGCACCCCAATGTGTATTGATCTGATAGTTGTAACCCATCGTCAATGCGGGAGCAATAAATTTTGTTGGCCCTTCCCAGCTGGAATTATTAAAGAAACCTTTTACTTGTTTTTTATCCGGAGCTGATACAGTGTTGTCGTAGGGTAAGCGTGTAAGTAGTGCAGCCACCGGAATTCGAACGGATGCTGTAAACTGATGATATTCATTTACACGATGTTGTATTAACCCTTCCGGGCTAATGCTCAACGCATTAAACATGCCTGCCGAGTTCCATCCCTGTGGGTAAAATAGTTCGTTCATAATTCGGCCACCAACGGCTACTTTAAAAGTAGACTCCTGGGTAGAAGGAATTTTATAATACGCACCCAGCGAAATCTTTCCGGCCATGAAGGACCCCCCAGCTGGAAACTTCTTGTCTTCCTTTTTTCCTTTATAGTCTTCTTCCTGAAAGTAGAGCGTCCTGTCTTTGTGGTACTTGGGTGCATTACTACCCAGTCTTACATCCAGATCGACTGAGAATAAGAATGTGTTGCTTTCCAAATTATAGAACAGGCGCAGGTTTTTGGGCTTGCTTTGGTATACCAAAGGAGAAGAGTTTTTGTCCAGGTAAGTGAACGAGCCAATACCAAGGGCTAGCCCAATCCGGTTTTCTAACGGCATCCACGGTCTGTTTTCATAGTCTTGTGCATGGCTTAGCCCAGTGACAAAAAGGGCTACGAGAGTTAGTATTGATTTCATTTTTCAACTTTTTTAATTGATGAGATGAACGGATTTGGTTCAGAAAGTTGCTCCATGGATGTTGTCTAAAGGTCCATTCCAATCCGTTTGGACTGATTATGCAGCTTTGGACTGACTTTCCAGATATTCAGATGGAGTCATTCCCGTTTTTTTCTTGAATACAGAATAAAAAGAAGCCTTAGAATTAAATCCCGCTTCCTGGGCAATGCCTAACAGACTTAGGTGTTTTTTGTCAGGGCGAGCGGCAAACTGTTTAAAGGCGCCTACCCGGTAGTCGTTGATAAGGTCAAAAAAATTTCCAGAATAGCAGGAATTGATTGCCTGCGAAAGCTGGTGCCGTGGAATGCCGACAGCTGTGGAAAGCTGCGTGAGCGTGAGGTCATTTTTAAGATACAACTGTTGCTCGTGTAACACCCATTTTACTTTTTCAAATATTGAGCTGAGTTCATTGCTTTCTAGCGATGATTTTTTGTATTTCTCTTCCGGACGCGTATTGACTTCTTCGGGCGCGATTGGAACTTCCCTAACGATACCAAACAAAACAGGTTGCGTGAGTGCTTTGTACGAAAGCCAGTAAAATAGTAGTACGATGCCAATAAAATGAAACGAATACAAGTTTGAAAGTACAGGAACGTGCCAGGTTCGGGCAAAGAATGAAAATACCGCTAGCACGGTTGCCAGCAGGGTAAGAAGTAAAAATTGTTTTAACCATTGGATTCGTAACGACTCCACTTCAGAGAATTCTTCATAGAGTTTTTTCTCAAAACGCAGATAGTAAACAAAAATGAAGGTTTGAAATAAAATGTGGAGCACGGAAACCAGCTGATTAATCCAGCCGAAATCATCACGCGAGGCCACTTCAAAATTTGTTAGCAGCGCGCGTTTCTCTGCTGCGCTCATTGAAAAGTAAGGGAGCATAATCGCAAAGAGGATAAGGAAGGGGGTAAACATCCAGAAGCTTTTCCAGACTTTATCTGGCTGAGTTTGCGTAATACATTGAACAAACAAAAAAATCAATGGCCAGTAAAGAGAACCGATTATCCACGATACCCGGCTTAAATGCGGAAAGGCAAGAAAAAAATCGCGGTTATCAAACCCCACCAATATCAAATGACCGGAAATAATGATTAAAAGAATAGCAAGAATACGATTAGCCGGCTGATTGATTTTTGTTCTAAAAAGCAATAGGGAAAGAAACAAGCCCTGAATGCTTGCGGCTGAATAAATGATTTGAATAAGTAGAGTCGGATTCAAGGCTTGTTAAATCATCAATGCCTTAAAAATATAAAATGAGAATCCAATTTCGATAACTGGGCAAAAAGTTTGGCTAAATAGTTATAACTTTATTCATCAAAAAGATACCGCTACCTATGCTTAAGTACCTTCTCCCGTGTCTTTGCATTATAGTCTCCTGTTCCAATCAAAAATCGGAGCCCCGCGTTTGGCAAAGCATAGAACAAAGATTACAAACTCAATTAATTACCGTAGCGGATGGCGGTCTTATTGAATTGCCCGAGGGAAATTTCATGTTTACCAAAAGTCTGGCTATGGATGGTAAGTCGAACATAACGATTAAGGGCAAAGGTGCTGACAAAACCATTCTTTCTTTTAAAAACCAGTCCGAAGGAGCGCAAGGGTTGCTGATCACCAACGGAAATAATATTACACTGGAAGATTTTTCGATTGAAGACGCGAAAGGGGATAATTTAAAAGTGAGTGAGGTAAATGGCATTACGCTTAGAAGAATTAACTCAGTGTGGGCCGATGGCCCCAAAACGGAAAACGGTGCCTATGCGCTTTACCCTGTGCTATGCAAACATGTGCTTATAGAGGAATGTGTTGCCATGGGCTCTTCGGATGCCGGAATTTATGGGCCAATCCGATTCGGTCATTATCAGAAATAGTAAAGCTTACTGGAATGTAGCCGGTATTGAAAGTGAAAACTCACGGTGGGTGGAGATTTATGGAAACGAGGCCTACGAAAATACAGGCGGGATTCTTGTCTTTGATTTACCAGGTCTTACTCAGTATGGGCATTCCACTAAAGTGTACAACAACAAAGTGTATGATAACAATCATGAAAACTTTGCGGCCAAAGGAAACATTGTAGCGAGCATTTTACCCGGCATAGGCTTTATGGTGTTGGCTACACATCAATTAGAGATAACAAAGAATGAAATTCGAAATAATAAAACAGTGGGCATAGGCGTGATCAGCTATGATTTGGTTGCCGCGTTGAACGAAGGAGAAGTGGAACAAGAAAGGTCTATTGGTGGCGTGCAGACGGTAAATAATAATTATTTGTTAGACACGCTTTATAATCCATACCCCTATAAAATTTTTATCCATGATAACACCTATTCAAATAGTCATTGGTTTCCGGCTTTGGGTCATGATATTGGAAAATTGTTTATGATGAAGTCGTTTATGAGCCCACCCGATATTGCGTACGATGGCATTGCAAACCCTGAAAGAGCTAATCCTGAGTTTTGTGTTCAAGAAAGTGGAGATTTAACGGTTCTGAATTTAGATGCTGCCCATGATTTCGAAAATCTTACCAAGGGATTAAAACAGTTTGATTGTGTGGGCGTGAGTGCAGGAAGATGAAAAACTATTTCCTTCTGTTCTATATCATTCTTTTTTCTTGCGGAACCAAGAAGCAGGAAATTGTTGCTGCCCGAACAAGAAGTAAGCATAGATTTATCATCATTGGGCAAAGAGAAGCTTTCAGAGTATGGATTCTTTATCGGAGAACTAAAAAACTGGAACCCGCAGACGGAGTCATTCCCTATTCACTTAACGCGGCACTTTTTACCGATTATGCCTGGAAGCAACGGTTTGTAAAAATCCCCAAAGGGTTGGAAGTTAATTTTAATAATGACGATGTGTTTGACGTTCCACAGGGCACGGTGCTTATAAAAAATTTCTACTACCCAGCTGACTTTAGAAAACCGAAAGATAATATTCGAGTACTGGAAACAAGGTTGTTAATTAATGAAGCGGGCACATGGAAGGCCTTGCCGTATCTTTGGAATGAGGAGCAAACCGAAGCGTATTTAAGTGTAGCCGGTAAAAATCTGGATGTTACCTGGAGCAACGAAGACGGGTTGGTGCAAACTGTGAAGTATTCGGTCCCGAATTTGAATCAATGTAAAGGTTGCCATTTGCGCGGTGATAAGGTGCAGCCCATCGGCCCATCGGCCCGTCAGTTAAATGGTGATTACACATATGCGCATGGAATGCAAAATCAATTGCTTTATTGGCAACAACAGCAATTAATTAATAACCTTCCAGCGCTTACGCAGATTTCAAAGCTGGCATCGTACGAAGATGAGACTGTCTCTATTGATGCAAGGGCTCGTGCCTGGCTCGAAATTAATTGTGCGCATTGTCATCGGGAAGATGGGCCTGCGAAAAATAGTGGGTTGCATTTGTTGGCAAGTGAGAAAAATTTATCTAAGGTGGGTTTGGGCAAAGCTCCGGTGGCAGCCGGCAAAGGATCGGGCGGATTGCTTTATGATATTGTTCCTGGTAAACCAGATGAGTCGATTTTGCAGTTTAGAATTGAATCTGTGCATCCCGGTATCATGATGCCCGAGTTGGGCCGCTCGATTACACATAAAGAAGGAGTGGCGCTGGTGAGGAGATGGATAATGGAAATGTAGTCCCAGTATAATGTATGGAGCGCCTCGAATATTTTAACCTTTTTTTTGATTTGGTTATTTTTTATTGAGATTAGATTCAGTCTTCTTCCTTTCTTTTAAAAAGGCAGCAAGCCCGGAAACATCATCGGTGTTTAATATGTCAACGCGAAATTCGATTAATTTCTTCCACGATTCAGGAAAATCAGGAATAGCCCAAAACCGAAAAGGTTTGTTCATGGCATGCGCAGCTTCAATAACACGGTTAATTTTTTCCTCATCGGAGTTAGTTAGCGCTCCTTTGCCATTCCACGATGAATAACTTCGAAAGTTAGCACTCACTAGTCGAATGCGTTTTTGTTGTTCGGGAGTATATGTAATTCCTGGTCGGCCATCAAAATGAATATAATCTGGGTAGTTGCTCCATAGTGCTGGTGCGGGCATGTTTCCACTAACAGTTATGAAAAGAGTTTTGCATTCAATCAGCTTTGGGTAATTTTTTAGTTTAGAGATTAGCGTATTCAGTGTTGCAACTCCTTCAGTTTTTAAATCAATCATTAAGGTCAATGATAATCCCTTATCAGCGTAAGCGTGGCCGCCATTTTCTTCAATTAATTTATTGAGTAGATTCAGGTAAAGCGTTTCTAATGTTTTGTCTTTTTGAATCTGCTTACTTTCGTGAGCAACAAAGAGATTTTCATCGCTTAAAAAACATCAGCCTCAATAAATCCAACCTGCTCGTTGTAGGCAATTTGCAGGGGTATCGGCTTTTCATAATCATTGTGTGCAAAAATGTTAGCGGAAGTATATAATTGTGCCGTGCATGCTTGCGACAGAAAGATTAAAAGGAGTATAAAAAAGTATCGGATCATTATACATTAAAGCTTACCAGAAAACGGTGTAAAGAGCGGTTAAGATTCCAAGTATAATGATCGAGTAAATTGCAAAAGCGGGTGTTACCCGAAACATATCTTTACTTACCTGCACTTCGTTTGTAGTTTCTTTTTTCATCAAACTCATTACAATCATCACCACCAAAATCAGTAAGAATGTAATTGACATCCGATCAAGAAAAGGATAGTCTGGAAAAGCGCCATTCGTTAATGCAGGCAGAAATTTTAAAACGGTGGAAACCGGAATGGTTAATAGCGCACCAGCCATAGCCGCTGCCGAAGTGGTTCGCTTCCAAAAAATTCCCAAAAGGAAAATGGCCAGTACGCCTGGTGAAATAAAACCAACATACTCCTGAATAAACTGGTAAGCCTGATCCAGTGTTTTTAATGCCGGTGCGACAAGGGCCGCTAACACCATCGAAATAATTACAGCCCACCGACCCGTAAGTACCAATTTTCGCTCGCTTGCATTCTTGTTAATAAATTTTTTATAAATATCTAAAGAGAAAATGGTTGAAATGCTATTCGCCTTACCTGCCAACGAGGCAACGACCGCAGCTGTCAGTGCAGCAAAGGCTACTCCTTTTAATCCGATAGGGAGTAAATTCATTAAGGTAGGGTAGGCATGATCTGGTTTTATTATTCCGGCTTCGTTCATCATTTCCTGCTGGAATAACCCCTGCTCATGAAGTACGTACATGGCGATGCCAGGAAGCACGGCAATTACTGGGATCAACAATTTCAGAAAGGCGGCAAAGAGAAGGCCGTTGCGCGCTGTTTTTAAATCGGCCCCTAAAGCCCGTTGCACAATGTATTGATTGCAACCCCAGTAGCTGAGATTGTTTATCCACATGCCCCCTAAAAGAACTGATAATCCGGGTAAGTCTTTATAGTATGCATGGTCTTTATCAAAAATCATGTGCAAATGGGTGTCGGCTTTTTCTTTTAATAAAGAAAGTCCTTTGAAAACATCGCTGCCATATCCAAAATGTTCGGATAAAAGAGTAAGCGAAAGATAGGCGGTAACTAAACCACCTAACATTAAAACAGCAACCTGAATTACATCGGTGTATCCGATCACCTTCATACCTCCCAAAGTAACAATGATGGCGAACACACTCAGGCCAACAACACACCATCCAAAACTTATGGTAGAAATAGAAGTGATGGCAATCGCACCGAGGTAAATGATAGACGTAAGGTTTACAAAAATGTAGACGAGTAGCCAAAAAACAGTCATTACCGTGGCCACTCCATTGCTATACCGCTTCGCCAGAAATTGCGGCATGGTATAGATTTTATTTTTCAGGTAAACCGGAATAAGAAAAACAGCAACGATAATTAACGTAGCCGCAGCCATCCATTCATAGGTAGAAATGGCTAGTCCTAACGCAAAGCCCGAGCCCGACATGCCAATGAAATGTTCAGCAGAGATGTTAGACGCAATTAATGAAGCACCAATGGCCCACCACGTAAGCGAACCCTCGGCCAGAAAGAAATCTTTTGAATCGGGGGTAGCACTTTTCTTTTTTTGATAGACATAGTATCCATACGCGGAGACTACTACAAAGTATAAAAGAAAAACAATGTAGTCGGCCGTGTGAAGTTTATGCATCTACAAACCCCTTCAGAATTTCAGCGATGCGGGTAGATACTTAGCCACCAGATCTTCGTAGTAAGGTTTTAATACTTTCCAATCAGGCGGAATTGGATTTTTAGAATATAGATCGTATGGATTAAAAAGTTTTACGGCTTTAAACATTTCGCGATCATGCGCATCCAACAAATGATCATACGCGTGTTCTCGATGTTGCGCATAAAAGGAATGGTAACGCAGCATGTATAAACCTTCTTCAGGCATCTGCCCTTTTACCATGTGATATACATATTCATCGTGACCCCACGACATGGTTACATTTCTCAATCCACAATTAGGTTCATACACACCATACTTGGTGTTGTATTCAGGATTTGTACTGTCGGGATTACTCTGAAAAAATTCTGGATAAACAATTTTATCGGAATGAGCGCAACCTACCGGAAAGGTGTCACCCACCACAGCCCATTGTGGCTCACCAAATAAACAAAGCACTTTGCCCATGTCGTGCACCAAGCCAACCAGCACCATCCAATCGGGATGCCCATCTCTGCGAATGGCTTCTGAAGTTTGAAGTAAATGTTGCCATTGATCAAGATCAGTATCCGGATCGGAGTCATCAACCAACTGATTTAAAAAATTAAAAGCCTCCCAAATGGGCATTTCTTTTTTCTTGAATGCGAGAAATTCTTCTCGTTTTTTATTAACAAAATCAAAAGTCTGATAGGTGTGGTTTAAGCGATAGAATTCGCGCACCGTATCCCGTTCAGGATTATCGTAATTTCTGTATTCTTCGGTAGCTTTAGACGTGGCTATTTTTTCGGGATCAGGATACCTCCTCAATAAATCCTCTTCCCATTCATCCAGATTTTTCAGCGGACCCGCTTCAACTTGATTTTTCATAATACGTTGCTAATTAGTCTACTAAGGTCGTAAAAAAATTTGATATTGATAGATTGAGCAAATGGTGTCGTTTAAGCGACAAGACTGACAAAAATGAAAACGATCACATGCTTTTGGGGATTCGCTGCGTTAAAATTGTAATTTTAATCCTATGAAAGTAAACTCATTTTTTACCCTTGCATTACTACTAGTTGCATTAGTCTCTTGTGAGGCTCAGAAGAAAGGGAGTGATTCAAAAGTTAACATCACTTCACTCAAACCACCAACGGGCAAAGCGATTGCAGCGTTTGCGGAAGGCTGCTTCTGGTGTTCCGAACATATTTTTGAAGCCGTGGTTGGTATTGATTCAGCTGTTTCGGGTTATGCCGGGGGCACAACCAAAAACCCAACCTATGAACTTGTAAATACTGAAACGACTGGCCATGCCGAAACAGTTTTAGTGTACTACGATCCGAAAGTGATTAGCTACGAAGAGTTGACGCAAGTATTTTTTACCTCACATGATCCAACCACAAAAGACCGCCAGGGCCCGGATCACGGTTCTTCCTACCGTTCCATTTTGTTTTACCTAACGGCCGAAGAGAAAGCGATCGCTGAGAAGTCGTTGGAGAGTTTTACTAAATCAGGACTTTATAAAAACCCGATCGTTTCTGAAATTAAAAAGCTAACGGAGTTTTATCGGGCGGAAGGTTATCATCAGGATTTTATTGAGCATAATCCCAATCAAAGTTATGTGCGGGGCGTTTCCATTCCCCGCTTTGAGTTGTTTAAGAGAACTTATAAGGGAAACTTGAAGTGATTACAGCTCTCTGATTTCGAAATCTTTTCCTCTTCCGAATTTTATGGTGTCCTTGAGTAGGTACCGCACCAGCGTGTGCAGATCTTTTACTTTAAAATCGCCATTGACTAAAATCCGTTCGATTTCAAATTCATACTTGTCACCCAAATTGACAAGTCGATACTTTTTTCCTACACGCAGTACATCAAAAGAAAGTCCGGCCATTACAAATCCTCTTCGCGTTCCAACATCAAAATGGAAGCCTGTGGAACAATAAAAAGTTTTTGACCTTCGTACATCACTTCAATGGCGCCTCGCTGAAGAAAGATAGCCAGATCACCTTCCTGCGCTTGCAGAGGTAAATATTTTATTTGATCCTCTTTCCCTTTCCAAAGATCGTCTTCATCGGCTGGCATGGGCAACGGATAGCCTGGCCCTACTTTGATCACAAATCCTTTTTGAATTTTTTCTTTTTCTTGTACTCCAGGTGGCAGGTATAAACCACTATCCGTTTTTTCAGATTCTTTCGCGGGTCGAATCAATACACGATCGCCAACAACAATTAGTTTTTTTAGTTTGTTGTCTGCTGTAAGTTTCATGGTAAGAAAAATTATTTCTTGCGTGTAGCTTTAAAAGGGAAAGTCATTCCTCCGCCTGCCATGCCGCCCTCGATATCATCCACGATCAAAGCCGCATCAAAATAGACGGGTGTTCCCTGATAATCAAATTCACCCGACATTTTTTTAGTTTCCTTATTGTATATAAATTTTTCGATGGTTATCGCCCCACCATTTACCTCTAGTTTAGCTGAATGAACTTTATCTACTTCACTGATCGTCATCACTCCATTAAAATCGCCTTCAGGAGTTCCTGTAATGGAATAGTCCCAAAGGCCGGTTGGTGAGGGGGCCTTTGATGCCGTCTTCGTAGAGGCGCATGAAGAAATGATTAACAGACTCAGAACAAAATAGAATACAGTTTTCATATGGTTTTTATTAGTTAAATAGATCTCCTTGATTTTTATCAGATTCAACATCCGAATAGAGCGGCAATTTATTGATTTCTTTTATTAGCAAACTATCCTGAACAGAAATACCTTTTTGTGTGGCTTCACTTTGTATTTTCTCGGCATCCTGCTCTAATTCCTTAGTGCTGATTTGACGGGCTCTTTTTTCCTGTGGCGGATTTAATTTTTCCGACTTTTCAAATTCAGCCACTTTTTCTAAAATCTCTTTTGAGAGATCTGCTTCGCTTCGATAGACTAACTCAAAAAATTGCTTTGCGAAAAAGCCATCAATCTGAATCCTTCGCTTCGAAAGGTGAACAAACTTTCCAATCACCCTACAAATGTTTTCCCTTTCTTCGGGGCTCAGTTGTTCTGCAAACTCATAATCTTCAATCCGCTTAAGCGTGAGAATGATAGGCTCTAAAGAATCCAGCGAAACAACAAACACAGTATAATCGCTCAACCTATATTCAAAGACTTCCAGATGTTCCAACGTATTAGTAGGTACTACGAGAAATACTTCTCTGCGAACATCTTCTTCCTTCACATACTTTATGGCGCTTTCGGCTTGCGCCTTTACATAGTTTGGAAAATTCGACAGGTCGTCATTCGCTGGACTCTTCGCATCAAAGATGATGTACTCGTCATTAATCCGCAGGGTATTATCAGGTTTTCCCTTAAAGGGAACTTTATCCACATACTCTACACCGGCTTTATTACAGATGGTTCGAATTCTGTTTTTAACTTTTTCTTCGTGGTTTATCCACGTTTCTTTAAGATTCTTGATTCGTTCAATTTCAGAAAGATTTCTTTTCGTAATTTCCTCTTCGCGGTCCTTTTGAATTTTTTCCTGAATTTGTTTCAGCGATGACACCGCGTTAGAATGTTCTTGTTTTCGAAACTCTTCATCCTTTTTCAACCGTGCGTTTTCATCTTTGATTTCCCGCAGGTCCTTTTCAAGAATTTCGATTTTTTGGCGCGTTCCCACAAGATCTGCCGATAACTCAGTTCCGCGTTTTAAAAACTGTGTGTTTCTTTCAAGCAACGAAGCCGTTTCTTTTTGTAAAGATTCAATCCGATCCGTTTGATTAGTTAAGGTGTTCTTCAAAACTTCAAGTTCGGTACTAACCCGATGGGCAGTATCCTGAAAATTCTTTGAAGTTGACTTTTCGAGCGATAGGGAGTTTTCAAGTTTACTGTTCTCAGCTTTTAAGGTCTGACTTATCGAAATAATTCGTTGTAGCTCGCCATTGGCTTCAATGAGTTGAGACTTTATCGAGCCCCATTGAAAGATTCGACCCAGAAAGCTGATCGTCTTTAGGTTTTCAAATAATCTTTTGATTGAATCGAGTGAAAATTCCATGCCCCGCAAATACTATTTTATCTCAACAAAGGTAATTCATTTCACTTTGGTCACAAGCCGTTGTTTAGGCGCTTTATCGTCAATTGTTTAACTTTGAAACCCACTGAATTTCAATATTATGGTAGCAACAATTTCATCCAGCCAGGAGGCAATAGAACTAGAGGACAAGTATGGCGCACACAATTATCACCCGCTACCCGTTGTTTTGAATAAAGGGGAAGGTGTTTTTTTGTGGGATGTAGAAGGCAAACGCTACTATGATTTTCTATCAGCTTATAGTGCCGTAAATCAAGGGCACGGACATCCGCGCATTATTAATGCGTTGATTGATCAGGCAAAAGAATTAACGCTAACCTCGCGAGCCTTTTATAACGATAAGCTTGGCGTTGCTGAAAAATATGTTTGCGAAACCTTTGGTTACGATAAGGCGCTTTTTATGAATAGCGGAGCCGAGGCCAATGAAAGCGCCATTAAGCTTGCGCGAAAGTGGGGTTATTTAAAAAAAGGAATTCTGGATAACGAAGCAATAATTGTTGCGGTGAAAAAGAACTTTCATGGTCGTACTACAACTATTATTTCTGCATCAACCGATCCGTTGGCACGGAAAAATTTTGGCCCGTTTATGCCGGGTTTTGAAATTGTTGCTTATGACGATGTGGCGGCCTTACAACAAGCTTTAAGTAATCCCAACGTTTGTGGCTTATGGATTGAACCCATCCAGGGTGAAGCTGGGGTCTATGTTCCGCAAGAGGGCTATTTAAAATCAGCCGCAGACTTATGTAAAAAACATAATGTGTTGCTGATGATGGACGAAATTCAAACAGGGATAGCGCGTACAGGTAAAATGTTAGCTTCCGATCATGAAAGCGTTCGGCCCGATTTATTGATTTTAGGGAAAGCCCTTTCAGGTGGCGTGTTGCCAATTTCCCTGGTTCTGGCCGATGATGAAATAATGTTATTGTTAAAACCAGGCGAGCATGGCTCAACGTTTGGAGGAAATCCTTTAGCCGCTGCTGTGGTGATGGCCGCTTTGGAGGTTGTTAAAGATGAAAATCTGGCTGCCAATGCGGAAAGGTTAGGTACGATTTTCAGAGATCGAATGAATGCGATCAAAAAGAAATCTGATATTATTACTTTGGTTCGAGGAAAAGGTTTACTCAACGCCATTGTAATTAATGATTCGCCTCAAAGTGAAACGGCCTGGAATCTTTGTTTAAATTTTGCAGAGAAGGGACTCCTTGCTAAGCCAACTCACGGAAACATTATTCGACTGGCGCCACCGCTAGTGATCACGGACGAGCAGATGCATGAATGTTGTGATATTATAGAATCGTGTTTACTTGCTTTCAAAAAGTAACACACAAACTAATTGCTAAGGCAAAACATTCAGTTTTCTTAAATCACTTTTTAATTGTTCAGGCGATTTAAAATGAATGCCGGGCAATCCAACCGCTTGCGCCCCCTCGATATTTCGGAGACTATCGTCAATGAACAAAGCGTTTTTTGGATTTACCTGATAGCGATCAAAGAGTATTTGATAAAACTCGGGAAAGGGCTTACGGGTTTTTTCGTGACCTGATACTACAATACCTTCAAACCAATGAAGAAATTCAAAGTTGTCTAATGCCCATGGAAATGTTTGAGCCGACCAATTAGTGAGTGCGTATAAACGATGCTGATCCTGTTCTTTAATTTGTTTTAAAATAGTTACGGTATCATGAATGGGTCCGCTGATGGTTTCCTGCCAGCGGTCGTACCATGCACGAATGGCAGCTTCATGACCTGGAAATTTTTCGAGCAGTTCATCGGTAGCTTCCTCAAAGGATCGCCCTGCATCCTGCTTTTCATTCCACTCGTGGGTGCATATGTTTTCAAGAAACCAGGTTATTTCTTCTTCCGTTTTAAAAATTTTGCGGTATAAGTGGCGTGGGTTCCAGTCGATAAGTACGGCACCTAAGTCGAAAATGATTGTGTCAAAAGTATTTTTCATTTAGATTTTTTTTGTTTCAAAAGCCCACTTCAAAAAATGAGGCATCGCCTCGGCCCAGGTTTTTAAATTATGTTCTCCGTCTTTTAATTCCAGGTAATGAATATCGTGAAACGGACGATAGCCTTTCTTAGTAAGCTCAACAATAAGATCTAACGTGTCGTCAATTGAATCGATAACGCCATTTTTGTTTCGATCACTGTTCTCATCTTTTAAGCTGGTTTGAAACCAAAATTTAAGACCCGGCTTATATTTTCCTCTGCGGATTTGCTGATGCATGATACGGTCATGTTGATCGGAATAGAACCGGCTTTTCGAGTCCCGCTTCCGCCACCAAAACGATCCGCTAAAAGCACCAACTTTTTTAAAGTAATCACCATGATGCCACGCAATATCTAAAGCGGAAAGGCCACCCAGCGAGAAGCCGGCTATGGCTCTTTGTTGAGGATCTTTAGTTAAGGCGTATTGATACTCGAGATAGGGAATCAATTCGGTCATGATAAATCGACTATAGTTTTTTGCGCGCGCACCCCGTTTCTTAAAGTCCGGTTTTCTTGCCACACCATATTCCTGCATGCGGTCTCCGGCATGTACAGCCACTACAATTACATCTTCTATGTCTTTATTATGGGTTAACTTTTCTAACATGGCTTTTAAGCCTATGGCCTCGCTGTCCTGCCCATCGTTTAAAAGCAGCAAAGGGTAGGTTTTTTCTGATTTTTTATACTGAAAGGGCAAAAAAATGTCAACAACGGTATCCCGTTCAAGTAATTTCGAATGTATATCAGTAAGTTTTTCGAGGTGATAATGATGGGTAGAAGGCAAGGGATGACAAAAAGTTAATTTAGATAGTTATTTTAAAATGCATTTGCGACTTTAAGAGCAAATTCAACGGTAAAAATAGAAGTTTAATTAGAAACTGTATGCCTTACGAACATTATCACAAATGGTATTCACCACGATTGAGTCGGGATATTGAAGTATTATCTTTTGGCACGCGAGGCTATCCGGTAATTCTTTTTCCAACTTCGATGGGTCATTTTAATGAGAACAAAGATTTCAAATTAATTGATAGCGTGTCGTGGTTTCTGGATGAGGACTTGTAAAAATTTATTGCCCCGATGGAATTGATGCATCCAGTTGGTATAATAAAAATATTCATCCGGCCGATCGGGTTCGCAATCATATGTGGTACGATGCTATGATTCTGGAGGAGTTAGTGCTGCTCGCTCAACGCGAAACCGGTGTGGGTCGGGTGGCTACGGCTGGTTGCAGCTTTGGGGGCTATCATGCTACGAACTTTGGCTTTAAGCATCCCGAAGTGGTTAAATATATTTTTAATATGGGCGCAGCATTCGACATCCGAGATCAGATGGATGGGTATTACGATGACAACGTGTATTTCAATAACCCACCCGATTTTATGCCAAGCGCGAATAATCCATACTATGCCGACATGTATGTGGTACTGGGTACCGGAACCAACGATATGTGCTGGGACGCCAATGTAAAAATGGCGAACGTATTACAGAATAAAGGAATGAATTACTGGCTGGACGTACGACACAATGCCCCGCACGATTGGCCGGCCTGGCGCGAAATGTTTCCTCATTATTTATCGTTGATTAAATGAGGTGGTGGTTCCTTATTATTATCTTAATTTTTTCCGTCCATGATGTCTTAGCTCGAGAGATACGTAGCAGCGAGGCCATAGAAATAGGTGGGATTAAGCAATGGATAAAATTTCAGGGAGCCGATGATCAGGCTCCGGTATTGCTTTTTTTACATGGTGGCCCTGGTAACTCTATGATGAGTTATGCGGATCGGTTCACCAAAGAATTACAAAAGCATTTTATTGTAGTACTGTGGGATCAGCGTGAGAGTGGAAAAACAAAAGAACTTAACGGATCACCTCAGGCACTAACCGTTTCGCTTTTCATTAACGATGCTATTGAAGTAATTCAATTTCTGTCCAATAAGTTTTTGCAAGAAAAAATTTACGTTGCCGGCCATTCGTGGGGCGGGTATCTTGGCTTGCGTGTGGCTGTTGCAAGACCTGAATTACTTAAAGGATATTTTGCCATTAGCCCGATGATAAATCAACTGGAAAGTGAACGACTTTCATTAGATGTAATGTTGGATAAAGCAAAGGAGGAAAGTAATAGTAATGCGTTGGCAGAACTTGGTAAGGTGGAAATACCCTTTGAGAATAGCGAGCAATTGTACTATCACAGAAAATGGTTAAGTAAGTTGATGAATTCCGCTACGCCAACTCAAGAAAAAGTAGAATTATGGTCTGTAACCTGGTTGGCCCTTTTCAATGAGGCTTCTCAAACTAATTTCTTTGCATTTGCCCCCACACTTAATTGCCCCGTTTATTTTCTCATTGGAAGCAATGATTATCAAACTTATTTTAAATTGGCAGATTCTTATTATCAACAGGTGGTTTGCCAGGAAAAAAAAACTATATTGGTTTACTCAATCAGCGCACAGCCCAAACCTGACTGAAGCGGCAAAATTTCAGCAGGTTTTAATTAGCATTATAAATAAAAACTAAACTAACGAGATATGAAAAAGATAGGAGTATTGCACGGTATGGAACGTTCTTCCCCCGATGCGTTTGTTGAAAGAATAAATAAGATGGGTATTAAAGATATAAAAGCAGAACATGTGGTTATCGACATGGTGTCGCAAGCCGAGCCCACTGACTACGCTGTTATAATTGACCGAATTTCGCAAGATGTGCCTTTTTATAGAGCCTATTTGAAAAACGCTGCGATCTCAGGCACCGCAGTAATTAACAATCCATTTTGGTGGAGTGCCGATGAAAAATTTTTTAACAATGCATTGGCTGTTAAACTAGGGGTACCGGTTCCTAAAACCGTATTACTTCCTTCACACGAGCGCCCTACGGATACGGGAGAGAACTCATTCAGCAATCTTAAATTTCCATTAAGCTGGGAAAAGATTTTCGAACATATTGGATGGCCGGCCTATATGAAACCGCATGCCGGTGGTGGTTGGAAGAGTGTTTACAAACTCAACAATCAGGATGATTTTTTCAAAGCCTATAGCGAAACTAACCAACTGGTTATGATGCTGCAAGAGGAAATTATCTTTGAAGATTACTTCCGTTGTTATTGCTTAGGCAGAAAGTATGTTCGCATTATGCAATACGAGCCACGCAATCCGCATCATCTTCGCTATCAAAGTAACAATGGCCCGGCTTCTGAAAAGCTATTAAAGAAAGTTCACGATTATGTTTTAGATCTTTGTAATGCCTTGGGTTATGATTTTAATACCGTTGAGATGGCTGTGCGGAACGGTGTTCCATATGCTATAGATTTTTGTAATCCTGCACCCGATGCAGAAGTAACTTCTGTCGGTCAGGAGAATTTTGATTGGGTAGTTGAACACGCTTCTAAGATGGCCGTTGAGCGAGCCCAATCTCAAAAACCAGGTAAGGATAATCTCACCTGGGGAACGTATGTAACTAAATCGGTAATGGCTTCTGGTGTTGCGGATGCAAAGCCCAAGGTTGTAGATAAGGTGGTACAAGAGAAGGAAACAAAATCGAAGGCAGCTAAAAAGTAGTCTCTCTTATCAGTATCGGGCTTATGGAAAAATTTACGTTGGGAGTTGAGGAAGAATACATGGTGATTGACCCGCATACACGGGAGCTGGCATCCCATGATCAGAAGATTGTTGAATTAGCATCGCATGTTATCAATGACAGTGTAAAGGCAGAAATGCATCAGGCTGTGGTAGAGGTGGGCACAGGTATCTGTAAAGACGTAACACAAGCTTATCAGGAGATTAGAGATCTTCGCAAGGTTGTGTCTGAAGTAGCCGGGACTCTTGGTCTTAAAATTGGTGCTGCCGGTACGCATCCCTTCTCTCATTGGAGCACACAATTAATTACGCCTAATCCCCGTTACGATGAAATTGTTCAGGAGATGCAGGAGGCTGCGCGGTCAAATCTGATCTTTGGACTTCACGTGCACGTAGGCATAAAGGATAAGAATATGGCTATTCATATTCATAATACCGTTCGGTACTTCTTGCCTCACATCTATGCCCTTTCCTGTAACTCGCCTCTTTGGGAAGTGCGCAACACGGGCTTCAAATCATTTCGAACAAAAGTGTTTGATAAATTTCCGCGTACTGGTATTCCCGATCGTTTTGAAAATTGGGATGATTTTAAAAACTACGTTAACCTGCTGATCAAAACGAATTGCATCGATAATGCAAAAAGATTTGGTGGGATGTTCGTGTGCATCCATTCTTTGATACAATTGAATTTAGAATTTGCGATGTGCCCATGCGGGTAGAAGAAACTATTGCTATTACGGCCGTGTTTCAGGCATTGGTAGTGAAGCTCTATAAACTTCGTTTGCAAAACATGAGTTTTATTTTGTACACGCGGGCATTAATTAATGAAAATAAGTGGCGTGCATCGCGTTATGGTCTGGATGGCAGAATGATTGATTTTGGCAAACAAATAGAAGTGGATACGCGTGTATTAATCCTTGAATTACTTGACTTTGTGGATGATGTGGTGGATGATCTTGGTAGCCGAGATGCGATCAATTATATTCGCATCATCTTAGAAAAAGGTACCGGGGCAGATCGCCAATTGGCGGTGTTTAATGAAACTGGAAGTCTTGAGAAAGTGGTGGATTACATTACCGAACAAACTGTTTTTGGATTATAGCATTACAACGTGTCGGAAGAGAGTAAAATAAATATTGCCATTCTTGACCTTTACGAAGGTGTTGCCAATGAGGGAATGCGCGGGGTCAGGCAACTAATCGAAGAGTTTGAAGCCGATTGTCACCTGATGGTAAAATATCAGGTATTTGACGTTCGGTTAAAAACAGAAATTCCGGATCTAAATTTTGACCTATACATTTCTTCCGGTGGCCCTGGCAGCCCACTGGATAGCACCGATTCTTTGTGGGAGAAAAGGTATTTCGGATTGATGGATGATATCATGCGGTACAACCGCCAACATCCGGACACTCAAAAACATGTTTTGATGATTTGCCATAGTTTTCAGATTTTTTGTCGGTATTATGGCTATGGAATTGTTTCAAAGCGGAAGTCCACTTCGTTTGGCGTAATGCCGGTACACAAAACATTTGAAGGCCATCACGATCCCTTGTTTCGTTCTTTAAATGATCCGTTATGGGCCGTTGACTCCGCGATTACCAGATCACGCAAGTTGATAATCAGAAGATTGAATCGGAGGGTGGTGCTGTGTTGTGCATCGAAAAATATAGGCCACACATAGATCTCGAACGGGCTGTTATGGCAATCCGTTTTAATGAAGCATTTATTGGAATGCAATTTCATCCGGAAGCGGATGCCGTGGGTATGCGGATGTATTTGTTACGCGAACACAAAAAGGAACTGGTTATAGAAAAGCATGGCGAAAAAAAATATTGGAGTATGCTTGATCATTTAAATGATCCAGACAAAATCATGCTCACCTATTCAACTGTTGTCCCGCGCTTTCTCATGATGGCGCTGCGCCATCGCCTAAGTTCCGTTTCGTTATGATTGCTGTTGCCCGACAGCTTTTTAATAAGCAGTTTTCTGAACAAAAGTATCAGAAATTTCTGTCAGACCTGGATCAGGAGTTCAATTACAAGATTACCTTTCGGGTAGCCGAGAGCCCCGTGTTTGTTGGTCAAGAGTTTAAATCGAAACTTTTGAAGGCTGCTGATGAGATCATTGATTTTATTGCGTTGCCTGATTTTAAGCAAAAGATGAAGGGGGCTCTTCCAGCAGGATTGAATGTGCCCAACGAAGATGCGCACACTATGTTTCTGGCTCTTGATTTCGCGGTTTGCAGCGAGCAGGGTGAAGTAGTTCCACGGTTAATTGAGATGCAAGGCTTCCCCTCCTTGTTTGGGTATCAGGATTTTTTAGGTAACAAATTCAGGCAGCATTATCAGATCCCTGAAAATTTAGAATTTCATTTTGGCTTATCTTCTCAGGATTATTGGGAGCAGTTGCGTAAAGCAATTGTAAAGACTACGCACCCGAAAACGTTATCCTCCTCGAGATCGATCCGATGAAGCAAAACACGGCTATCGATTTTTTAGTTACCAAGGAGCATTTGGGCATCGAGTCGGTACATATTGGTGATGTAATTATCCGAAATAAAAAGCTGTATTATAATTTAAAGGGAACAGAGACGCCAATTCATCGAATTTATAATCGTGTAATTTTTGATGAATTGCTTGGTAAGAAAGATTTAAAAACAAATTTTCATCTGACTGAAGATGTTGATGTAGAATGGGCGGGACATCCTAACTGGTTTTTTATATCAGCAAGTACACGATGCCATTTTTAAATAGCAGGGCAGTGCCCGAGTGCAAATTTCTGAATGAATATTCTTCTTTACCTAAGGATTTGGATCAGTATGTACTTAAACCACTTTTCTCTTTTTCAGGAAGCGGAGTTATTTTTAATGTAACCGAGAAAGATATACTTGATATTCCTTTAAGCGAACGAAAAAACTTTTTGCTTCAACGCAAGGTTCATTATCAACCGATCGTTCAGGCGCCCGATGGTCTCGTGAAAACGGAAATCCGGTTATTGTTTTTGTGGAATGATCAGGCCTCGCGACCACAACTCATCACTAACCTGGCCCGGTTAAGCCGCGGTGAGATGATTGGTGTTAAATTCAATAAGGATAAAACCTGGGTAGGCGGTTCCGTTTGTTTTTTTGAATCGTAGTGTCCAGCCATCACATCGTTCGCGAAAATCAGGAGCCAGCGCTGCTCATTGCAAATGCCCACGCCATTTCATTTGAAAAAGTTCAGGAGTTATTAGAGTGGATGCCTACCATTGTTGTGGTCGAAACTGAGATTGAAACCGTGTTGAGCTGGGGAATAAAAGTGGATGTGTTGATTGTGCCAGCATCCGAGTTAACAGCATGGGAGACAAAACTTGCGGATCAATTTCCAATTAAAATAGTTCCTCTTGATTCTGACAAGGATTCATTGACAGCGGCCTTCAATTTTTTGATGCGTAGTGATGCCAAGGCTATAAATTGTTTGCTGCAGACTAAAGATCAACTGAATAAATTAGAATTGTATTCTCAGGTAGACATCGAGGCTTTTGTTGATGGTTGGCGATGGAGTTGGATAAAGTCTGGCAAGTTTGAAAAATGGGTGGCTGCTAATACCATGCTTCATATTTATCCTGATGAGAGAGTTATTGAAGTGGAAGAAGATGGAATCTTTTTGTTTACTCAGGATCGAGGTTTTTGGTTGGGAGAAGAAGTGGACTAATTTCTTTCCCGCGAAACGCACGAGGATTTATTTGAATAGTTTATGCAAGCTTTGTGTTCTCTGTGGTTAATAAAGCATCGAATCCTAACTCCTTAATATCTTAACTATCTTAATGGTTAAGTTTTTTGAACTATTTCTCGTGGTAAATGGCCGGATACAATCCTTTCCTTCCCATCAAGATCTTTAATAATTTGAATATCAACAAAGCCGTGAGCTTTCAATAAACCCATCGCCTCTTGTCCAAAATGTTCGTTGATCTCAAACCAAAGCGAACCATGGGCTGAAAGTGATTTTTTACTTTTCTCAATTATCTTTTTATAAAATAGTAAAGGATCAGCTTCGGAAGCGAACAAGGCCAAATGGGGCTCAAACTTCAGCACATTTGGCTTCATTGAGGGCTTCTCCTCAAAAGAAATGTATGGTGGATTACTAACAATCAAATCAAAAGATTCGGTTAACGCCTCCTTTAAAATATCGTGATCAATAAAACGGACGGAAGCTCCAAGCAATATTGAATTTTCTTTAGCACAGTTTAACGCAGTAGGACTTACATCGGTAGCTAGTACCGTTGCATTCTTAATTTCCAAGGCCAGTGAAATAGCAATGCAGCCGCTTCCGGTGCCGATATCAAGAATTCGCATCAAGTCGCCCTTCATTTTTTGCTCATATGAAATTATTTCCCGAACCAACAGTTCGGTCTCAGGTCGCGGAATTAAAACGGCAGGATTTACCTTGAAAAGTCTGCCATAGAAGAAGGCTTCTCCTAAAATATATTGAATGGGTTCATGATTATTAATGCGTTCAATACACAAGTTCAACGCAGACTGATCAGCATTATCAATCAGTTTGTCAGATAAAATCTCGGTTCTGGTAAGTCCAAGCTTGTTTTCCAGTAATAAATAAATGACACTTTGAATTTCAGCTTTCTTCTCATCAAGCGTTATCCGCCCTACCAGTTCATTAAAAAGGTCTTTGGAATTGGTCATCACGAAATTGATCTTTGCAAGGTAGCGATAAGCCATGACACCCGAAGAACTCCTGATCACTCGTGCTTTTGATCTCGCCCGACTAGGCATAGGTTCGGTCAGTCCGAACCCCAGGGTAGGGTGTGTTATCGTTAAGGATGGAGTTGTGCTGGGAGAAGGTTGGCATCAAACCTATGGGCAGGCTCATGCCGAAATTAATGCAATAGCTAATGTGAAGAACAAAAGCCTGTTGGCAGGAAGTACTGTTTATGTGAACCTTGAACCCTGTTCGCATACAGGAAAAACTCCACCTTGTGCCGATCAATTAATTGCTTATGGGATTAAGAAGGTGGTAATCGCTAATCTGGATACCAACCCACTGGTAAGTGGTAACGGAGTTAAGAAGTTACGCGAAGCCGGTATTGAAGTTATTACTGGAATTTTAGAATCGGAAGGCCGGGCGCTAAACAAACGGTTCTTCAATTTTCAGGAACACCATCGACCTTACATCATTTTAAAATGGGCGCAAACAGCCGATGGATTTATTGCGCGTAGCAACTACGAATCGAAATGGATCAGCAATGAATTTTCGAGGCAATTGGTACATAAGTGGCGCAGCGAAGAAGATGCTATCTTAATAGGAACCAAAACAGCAGCACACGATAATCCAAAACTTACAGTTCGCGATTGGAGTGGTCGCAATCCGGTTAGGATAGTCATAGATCGGTTTTTAAGATTACCAGAAACTTTGAATGTTTTTGATCAATCGGTAAGAACGATCTGTTATAATCTATTGAAGCACGAAGAGCATCCCAATCTTTCCCTTATCCGACTTGAAGAGCAGGATTTCATACCCTCTCTGGTATCCCATCTGGCAAAAGAAAAAATTCAATCGGTTATGATTGAAGGCGGAAGTTTGACCTTATCGTTATTTATAAATGCGGGCTTGTGGGATGAAGCCCGAGTTTTCTCATCAAGCCGATCCTTTCATGCAGGTATTTCGGCACCTTCGTTTCAAGGTTACTTCGTGCGTGAAGAAGCAATACAGAGTGATACTTTAAGGATTTTTCAGCGCGAAAATTTAAAACCGAATCACTAGTCGCGCACCGGTTCCTGAAAAATAAAATTCAGGTCTTATACTGGTCGATAATTTAGTATTGTAAAGTTCGAGGGCATGATAGGCCCGAGCTTTAAATATCCGGTTAAAATGAATAGACGCCAGTAGCAAGGCAACGCCACCAGCGGCCAGAGTCCATTCGGGTTCGCCCCCAGTTATGGCAGTTACCACAGGAACGCCAACCAACAAGGCCCCACTAAAACCTAAGACCCCTGCCAGGTTATCATTAACTTTTGCCTTCTTGAATTCTTCATAGGCAATAGGCTTAACTTTTAATATTTCAAGTACCTGCTTTGTGCTTAGGGTAACGGTATCCATTTCGAAGCGAGCCCCGCCAAATGTTTTATACATTTTAATCTCCTGAGCCGCACAAAAACAGCATATCGCATAGCAAAAGGAAAAGAGCTGAATATGTTTTTTCATAGAGTTATCCGAAGCGAACCGCGACAAATTTTTTTGATTGAATGATATATCCTAAAATCAGTACATACTTACATACAATGGGTTAAATTACCTAAAAATAATTAGCTTGCATTAACCCACTAATTTATTCCTATATGGCGGAGATACTCTACGAAGCAATTCCTTCCTTGGATCTTGCGGACTTCACCAGCAACGATCCAAACAAAAAATCAGATTTTGTAAAACAATTAGGCGAGGCATATAATAACATTGGCTTCGTAGCTATCCGAAATCATTATCTCACCAATCAATTGTCTGACGGACTTTATACAGCGATCAAGAATTTCTATGCGCTTCCGGATGCAGCCAAGCAAAAATATGAGATTCCGGATTTGGCAGGACAGCGAGGGTACATAGGTAAATTCAAAGAGCATGCGAAGGGTAGAAATACAGGCGACCTCAAGGAGTTTTATCATGTGGGTCAGGAAGTACTCGATGATGATCCCATAAAGAAAGAATATCCTGACAACGTTTGGCCAGATGAAGTTCCCGGATTTAAAGAAGTAGCCCTGGACGTTTACAGACGGTTAGAGAAAACGGGCATTCACATGCTTCGTGCGATTTCTCTTTACCTCAATCTGCCTGAAAAATATTTTGATGACAAAGTTCATCATGGCAACAGCATTTTGCGGCCGATTCATTATTTCCCTATTGAAGATCCGGATTCGGTACCAGAAGATGCCGTGCGGGCGGCCGAGCATGGTGACATTAATTTAATTACGCTTTTGATGGGCGCCAGTGCGGATGGCTTACAGGTATTGCGCAGAGACGGGAAATGGATTCCTATAACTGCTTTGCCCGATCAATTGGTAGTAAATGTGGGCGATATGCTGGAGCGGTTGACTAATAAAAAGTTGAAGTCAACAATTCACCGGGTGGTAAATCCTCCACGGCATTTGATGAATACACCAAGGTTTTCAATACCATTCTTTATGCATCCAAGATCAGAAATGAATTTGACTGCACTATCTTCATGCGTTGATGAAAAGCACCCAAAATTATGGGAAGACATAACTGCGGGAGAATTTCTTAACCAAAGATTACGTGAAATAGGTTTAAAAAAATAAAGACAAACTATTGGTACAGCGAATCCGCTATATCATCTTCCTCAAAGATGTATTCCAATTATCGGTTACATGCTTTGGAGGACCGCAGGCGCACATTGCCCATTTCCATAATGTGTTGGTCAAGAAGAGAAATTATCTCTCGGACAGCGACCTAATAGAACTAAACGCATTGTGTCAGGTAGTGCCAGGACCCACGTCAACACAAACACTCTCTGCTGTCGGGTATCGCCTGGGCGGCCCATCGTTAGCCTACCTCACACTCTTAATTTGGTTACTCCCTTCGGTAGCTATTATGACTACCGCAGGTATTCTCATTGCAAGTTTTGAATCCAAGAATATTTCAATGGGGTTCACGCGCTTTATTCAACCTATGGCTGTTGGATTTGTTGCCTTTGCCGCGTATTCCATTATTATAAAAACAGTTAATACCAAGCGAGCGGTTGTTTTGATGATTTTAGCTGGTATAGCAACTTACTTTATTAAATCACCTATTGTATTTCCTCTGATTTTACTTGTAGCAGGATTGGTTACGGCTCTTAACTACAAGGCCCATCCTCGAGAAGAAAAGCAGAAGTTTGATGTTGCCTGGTCTAATTTCTTTCTATGGGGTGGCGTTTTAATTTTTGCTGCTTTATTGGGTTGGGTTACCAAGGGTATTCCCGAATTTACTTTGCCCATTCGCCTTTTTGAAAACTTCTATCGAAATGGAAGTTTGATTTTTGGTGGTGGCCAGGTGCTTACCCCAATGTTATATACGGAGTTTGTGCAGTATGCACCAAAGCAATATCTCACCTCAGAAGAATTTCTTTCTGGTTACGCATTTGTGCAGGGCTTGCCGGGTCCGGTGTTCTCATTTAGCTCATACATTGGGGCTTTGGCGATGCGCGACTATGGAGTGCCTGGAGAGATTATTGGAGCTATCATGTCGGCAGCGGGCGTTTTTTTTCCAGGCACATTTTTGATTTTTTTATGATCCGTATTTGGGATAGTCTAAAAAAATTCAGACCGATACGGGCTTCGTTAGAAGGCATCAATGCGGCCAATGCAGGTCTTGTTGCTGCGGCAGCCATATTACTTTTTCAACCTTTGGTTATAAATCAGTCTATGAAGATTGTTGTTTTGAATGCCCTATTTACCATAGCCGCCTTTGCCTTAACAGCCTTTACAAAAATTCCGGCATGGACAATCATTCTTATTGGGCTGGCATTCGGACTGATATTATAGCAATAAAAAAACCCTGACTTTCGATCAGGGTTATATTGATATATTTTAGGATTATCCCAACTTGAAAATAATAGGGATAACCATCTTTTGTCTTACAGGCTTACCTCTTTGCTTACCAGGTTCCAGGCCGGGGCACTCTGTACAATTCGCACAGCTTCCTCATCACAACCGGCACCAATACCCTTAATCGCTCTTACATCCACAATACTGCCATCACGATTTACAACGAATTCAACGAACACTCTTCCTTCAATACCCATTCTTCGTGCCTGTGCAGGATACTTGATTTTATCGCCTACATATTTGTAGAAAGCCCCAATACCACCTTTAGGCTCAGCAGATTCTTCAACCACACTAAAAATCTGATCAACATCTTCCTTTTCTTCAACCGGTGCTACGATAACCTGCTCAACTTTGGTGTCTTCGGTTACCTCCACGTCAAACTTTAGGTTAAGATCTTCTTTGATTTCTTCTTCATCAGGAACCTCCACAATTTGTGGTTGCTGAATAATGGGTGCAGGTGGCGGTGGTTGCTCTGTGGGCGGAACTTCTAACATTTCTTCAAAAATGTTTGCGTTTTTACCCTGCAAGTCAACTAAGCTGTCTTCGTAGCTCTTCCATTCGAAGGCCATAAAAACCAAGGCCATCGTTAATAATAAGCCAACACTAAAAAAGAGACTTGTCTTTTGTGTTAAATCGGCTTTATCTGTCTTTTTCGCTTCCATACAACGTTAATTATGGGTTTAGGAATCTCAAATATAATAATAGAATGCACTTATGCCCACCCCGTCACATAAAAACAAGAAATTTTTAATGGTAATTACTTACGATTGCCGTAGAATAATGTGAAAAACACGGTCGGGAATACCGCTTTATTTTCTCCTGTGGGCATCAGGTTAATTTCATTAATATAAGAATCCAGTAGAAAACCAACTTCAAAACCAGTAACCTGGCTCTTCAGATAACCAAGTTCAAAGTTTAATGCAGCCTTAACATTTAAGCCAACGGTAAGGCTCGATTCTCCCAACCCTTCAAAAAGATTACCAGTTCCTAAGATGTTGTTATAGGCGTGATTGGGATTGTTCGGGTCATATTGTTCACGTACGGAAGTAAAAAAACTGTTGTCGACAGTACGCTCAATATAGTAAGGCGCTATAATTCCCAATGAAGGACCGGCAGCAAATACTGCCTTAATTTCTACACCTTGTTGAGGTGCCTTGGTAAACAAGATATAATCTCGGCCATATTGAAACCGGAAGCTATAGAGGTAATTACTCTTTCCAAAAATGAAATAATTGCCCGTATAGCCCGAACTATGCCTTACCTCCTGTGGATTCTTAACATTCATTATTTCCAGTCCGAAAGTTTCAAGGATATTTTCCTTTCGCTTGCGAGCCTTCTTAAATGTAAAACCGCCTATAAGTCCGCCAGCCGAGTTTTTGTTGATTCCCCAGGTGAACTCTGAATTGTATTCGTAAACATCCTGAGTTTGAGCACAAGACGGCACAATAGCCGTCACCAGACATCCGAAAACTAATACGAACTGAAGTGCTCTTGATGATTTCATTTTTGTTACCTCAGAAAGATTAAAGGTAAAAGAACTAACGCAGAAATAATAACCTTGTTTTTAGAACCGAAATCCACATAACAAAATGGGTTAGCGGATAACCTAATTGCTAGATTCTGAAATGTTCTTTACCGCGCTTTTTATGCTTGAAAAATCTATATCAAAGTGCGACTTGTCGTAAATTGATTGACCATTTCGAATGATTAAAACCTGAGGCGATTCATGCTGTACCTGAAAAGTTTGGGCAATAGCGTTTGAGATATCACGGTAGCTTAATAAATCCAAAAAATAAAGCGGCACCTCAGGCAGATCATCCTGTTTCCAATTTCTCTCGAACCGGGCAAGGCTGGCTTTGCTAATGGAGCAACTTGTACTGTGCTTGAAAATAATTACCGGATGATCTTGCGATTCTTTTTGGATGCTTTCCAATTGATCTTTAGAGACTAATTTAATCCAATTCATAATTTTAATCGTAAAGGTCTTTCCACAATTCTTTTTCGTTCTTATCGTATCGAGGCCTTCTTACCTTTTCTTTAACGGCAGTGGGCTGGATACTATTTTTCTTAAATAGCTTTGTCCACAATAACTTAACATCGGTTACGATAGTTCGTTCTTCCTTTACATTATTTCCTTTACCATGGGCAAATCCAGCATCCGGAAAATGCGCTTTGTGATTGAACTTGTTCATTTTGATATTTCCCTGGAAGTCGCCAATACGGGCATACGCCCTGCCCGGGGCTATTACCATCAAGGCATCGCGGCTACTATTCGGATTGTGACGAATATTTTTATTTAGTCTGGTTTTGCCACCAAACTCAGTAGCCTCTTTAAAGGATTTTGAATATTTTATGGTTTTCTGGGCTGCATCTGCACTGCTTGGGTTATGAGCATATTCCCAGTAAACTTTCATGGTTCCGCTGTATTCACCGGCTTTTACAGAGGCTTTGCTTGGAGGAACGCCAGGCATAGATCCTTTAACTGCATTCGGCTTGGTGCCTGTTTCTTTCTGTTTAACGCGCACAATTAATCCATTAACCTGATAAACCGTTTCATAAGGTGTGTGCTTCTTTAACGCAGGCTCAACAGCATTTGGATTGCGAACATACTCACGTTTGAATCTGGGTAACCGGGTTTTTCCAGAGTAGTTTATATCTCCTGCCTGATCTCCAGAGGGCATTCTTACAGGTAAGGGTTCACCATTATTATTCCAAAGTTTTCCACTAACACTACCACCACCCTTCTCAGGTTTTTTGGTTTTATTATAACCTGAGAAATCGTAACCATCCTGACTAAAAGATTTCCGAACCAATGTCATGTCACCTTGATATCTATCAATTTTGTTGGCCGATCCACCAGGCGCTGTTCCTGCCAGCGGTTTATTGTTGTTGTTCCAAACCCGCCCACTTATGCTGCCACCTCCTTTTAGAGGCTTCTTTGTTTTGTTATAGCCTGAAAAATTATAACCCTCTTGACTAAAAGACTTTGACTCTTGTCTTAAATTACCTTGAAATTTGCTGACTCTTGCCGGAGAAGAGCCGGGTATTTTTCCGGGTAGGGGTTGATTATTATTATTCCATGATCCGCTAACACTGCCACCGCCTTTCGGTGGTCTTCGTGCTTTAAGACTACCCGAATAATTTAACCCATCCTGGCTAAAGCCTTCAGAAACTCGGTTACGTTTTATAAACCCTTTGTAATTGTCCTGATAATTGGCAGCGCGCTGATCCAATGGCGCCCGCGCAGGCAAGGGGGTGGTTGTGGTTTTCTTCAATTGCCCACTCACACTTCCGCCACCTTTTGGTGATCGAACCGAACGGATATTTCCTGAGAAATTGCCCATTCGGTTGGCGACACTCGGGTTGGCTGGCGGACGAGCGCCCAGAGGAGTATTTCTCCCTTTTTCATTTGAGCGCTTACGCTGCCACCGCCCCCTTTAGTAGGTTTAATACCTCTGAGCTTGCCAAGATCTTTTTTCATATAAGAAGCGCCAATTCCGGGAGCCCTTGCACTAATAGGTTGATTGGATTTGAATTTACCAGTCACAGAGCCTCCGCCTTTCGTAGGTTTAATGCCGCGCAACTTATTTTGATCCTGACGCATAAAGTTTGCACCTATACCGGGTGCTTTCGGACTTAGCGGTTGATTTGATTTATATTTTCCGGTTACACTGCCGCCACCTTTTTTTGGTTTTATTCCACGCAAACGCGAAAAATCTTGCTTCATATAGTTGGCGCTAAACCCGGGCTTTATCCGCGGACTGGAACCGGGCACACCTGCAACCTGATTATCTCTGCCTTTACTTTTTCGAATGGGTTGACCGGATACATCACCTTTCCATGGCAATTCCCCACGCCTGGTAGCAGTTTTATAACCCGAACGATAGGTTCCTGAATAGGCACGGTCACCAGTTTGTTTACGGCCGTAGTATGGATCTGTCGATTTAATAATTGGGTTAGCCGGAGTTCTAAAATTCTTGGCCCGTAATGGCCTACCCGCAATGTCAGTTGTAAATGCGTGTTCTCCTTTAGAGAATTTTCCCCAATAGACATTCTTACGTCCGCGGGTAACATACGCTTGCGAGCCTGATCGTGGAGTAACCCGTTTCTTTTTACCCGGAGGTTCTTGTCGGGTTTGAAGACGCGCTAAACGAGATAGCTCTCTTTTGTTAGAATATGCGTGCTCGGGTTTTTTAGAATTGTTATTAACAAAGGGACCCTTTTGAGGATAAACATTGGCACGTGCAAGTTCTGCAGAACGAGAACGAATACGTGGTGCGCTGCCACCTATCGGCTTACCAACCTGATCACCTCCCGACCTTCTTTTGTTTTTGTATGGCGAGCTTGAAGTGTAGACTGCCCGTTGTGCCGAGGATTGGTTGCGAGCGCGTAATTTTTTCCCGGCAAGATCTTTTGTGGTAGCTTTTTCCTTACGCGACATGGACTTCGCCTTCATCTGACGAATTACCCCCTTATTGTTTATTGGCTTTTTATCCTGCGCATTGAGGTGGGAAGAAAGAAAAAACAAAACCAGCAACGACCCCCAAAATATCAGGCGTTTGCTAACTGGGTTCACTATTTCTTTAGCAGGCTTCAATTAATTTGCTATAAACAGGCTAAGATAAGGAAAAAAGCAATGTTCTTCCTTTACATGATTATAACGACAGTTGTTACTTAGAATTTTAGCAGCTCTTCAATTCTGGATTTTAATCGGCCTTTAGGCAAAAAATTTTGTTCTAGTGTAGCTGCAAAGGGTATGGCAGTATCTAAACTGGCTGCGCGTAATACAGGAGCGTCCAGATAATTAAAGGCATGCTCGCCTATCCAGGCGGCTATTTCTCCACCAATCCCTCCAGTCAGTGTGTCTTCATGTAGAATAAGAACCCGGCCGGTCTTCTTTACTGTTTCCATAACCGCTTCTTTGTCCCACGGTAAAAGAGTTCTCAAATCAATAAGATCGGCACTTATACCCGGCATAGTACTCAATATTTCTTTGGCCCAATGCACTCCCATTCCATAGGTAATTATAGAGAGATCATTGCCTTCACTTACCAAGCTGGCTTTACCTACTTCTACAGTATAATAATCGTCTGGAATTTGATCTTTGATAGATCGGTAAAGCACTTTATGCTCAAAGTATAAATATGGATTGGGATCTTCCAAAGCAGCACACAATAATCCTTTGGCATCGTATGGATTAGAAGGGTATACAATCTTTAATCCCGGAGTGTGAAAAAACCACGCTTCATTGCTTTGGCTATGAAACGGCCCCGCTGCCGTACCGGCTCCGGTTGGCATACGCACAACTACATCGACAGCCTGCCCCCAACGCCAATGTGTTTTAGCGAGATTGTTTATTATTTGATTAAAGCCCTCGGTAACAAAGTCAGCGAATTGCATCTCCACCATCGCTTTCATTCCTTTAATAGACAGGCCTAAACCTGTACCTACAATGGCGGCCTCGCACAAGGGTGTGTTGCGTACCCTATCCTTGCCAAACTTTTCTACAAACCCTTCGGTGATTTTAAACACCCCACCATAGTCGGCAATATCCTGGCCCATCAACACGAGGTTATCGTGTCGCTCCATACTTTGCCGCAGTCCGTCACTTATCGCATCAATAAATCTCCTTTCGGATTTTTTCTCTGTTTTTGGTGAAACAATCGATTCAACATAAGGAGCATATACATCTTTTAGTTCCTGCTCGGTATCAGGCGCAGGCAGCGTTTCGCGGAATGCTTCTTCCAACCCAGCATCTATTTCATTTTTTATTTTCTTGCGAACCGTATCTGCAAATTTCTGATCAATGATTTTCTCTTTGATGAGAAACTGTTCGTAGTTACTGATTGGATCTTTCTTAGCCCATTCGTCCATCAGTTTTTTTGGAACGTATTTAGTGCCTGATGCTTCCTCATGACCACGCATTCTAAACGTAATGCACTCCAGTAACACCGGCTCCGGTTTTTTACGCATACTTGTGGCGAGCGATTTTACCGTATCAAAGACATCGAGAATATTGTTACCGTCTACCTGAACCCTTTTATCCCATAGCCAATTGCCTTGTCAATAAATTGTTTGCATTTGAACTGCTCGCTGCTGGGTGTTGACAAACCGTAGCCATTGTTTTCGACAACAAAGATCACGGGCAAACTCCAGACAGCAGCTACATTTATTGCCTCATGAAAATCTCCCTGGCTGGTGCCGCCATCGCCATTAAAAACGACAGTAACTTTTTTTTCACTCCTTAATTGTGTGCCCAGTGCAATACCATCGGCCACGCCATTTTGTGGGCCAAGGTGCGAGATCATTCCCACAATATGATGTTCCTTGGTGCCGAAATGGAAAGATCGATCGCGTCCTTTCGTGTAGCCCATCGAAGTCCCTTGCCATTGTGCAAAAAGCCGGGTAAAGGGTAGTTCCCTACCCGTAAAAACCCCTAGGTTTCGGTGCATCGGCAAAATGTATTCATCCTTATCAAGAGCCTGAGTAATACCCACTGAGATGGCTTCCTGCCCGATGCCGCTAAACCATTTGCTGATTTTATTTTGTCGAAGTAAAATCAACATCTTTTCTTCTATTAATCGCGGGCGGAGCAAAGCTTCGTATAAGGCGATGAGAACTTCATTGGAATATTTCTTGCGCAGGAATTTCATATCCGGGAAAGCTTTAATAAGGTAGATGCGAAAATATAGAAAAAATTAACTGGCAGACTATCTTGCAGCCCGGTGATTACTGCTTTGTTTTAGATTTTAGCTTATTCCAATGATTCCTTTCTCAACATTTACATTAGATAATGGCCTTCGGGTACTGGTTCATGAAGACCCGACCGTGCAAATAGCGGTTATGAATATTTTGTACGATGTGGGTTCGCGAGACGAACAACCGGATAAAACCGGTTTTGCCCATTTGTTTGAACACTTAATGTTTGGTGGCTCATTGAATATTCCAAATTATGACGAACCATTGCAACTTGTGGGAGGTGAAAATAATGCTTTCACCAATACAGATATCACCAATTACTATCTAACCGTGCCGGCTGACAATCTGGAAACAGGGTTTTGGCTGGAGAGTGACCGAATGTTAAGCTTATCGTTTGATCCTCCTGTATTGGAAGTTCAACGCAAAGTGGTAGTTGAGGAATTTAAGCAACGCTATCTCAATCAGCCTTATGGCGATGTTTGGTTAAAGATTCGACCCTTGGCCTATAAGGCACACCCCTATCAATGGGCAACCATTGGCAAAGAGATTAGCCACATCGAGAATGCTACGATGAATGATGTAAGGGATTTTTTCTTTTCTCATTACATTCCTAACAATGCTATATTGGTGGTGGCAGGCAACGTGACGTATGAACAAGTAAAAAATCTTTCTGAAAAATGGTTTGCCCCAATACCAGCAGGGATTAAGAAGCCGAGACAACTTGCCAGGGAACCTTTACAAACCGCAAAACGAACGCTTACGGTTAATGCGAAGGTTCCTGCACACGCGCTCTATAAAAGTTATCACATGCAAGGGCGATTTAATAATGACTTTTATGCTGCCGAACTTCTTAGCGACATCTTAAGTCGGGGGCAGTCCAGCCGTTTCTACAATCAGTTAGTGAAAGAAAAAAAGATCTTTACTTCGATATCATCATTTACCATGGGTTCTATCGATCCGGGTATGTTTGTAATAAGCGGAAGACTTGGAGCGGGAATTACTCCGGAAGCAGGAGAGGAGGAATTAGAAAAGGTGATTCAATCTTTGTTAAAAGAAGGATTGAGGCAGGGTGAACTGCAGAAAGTTAAAAACCAGTCACTCACTGCCATGGAGTTTGAAAAGGTGGAAGTGATTAACCGCGCGATGAATCTGGCCTTTGCCGCCTTGTCGGGCGATGCAAATTTGATCAATCAAGAATCGCAAATGATTGAGGCTTTTGAAGACGATGATATTATTAGGATAGCCTCAAAAATATTGAATGAGAAAAACGCAAACGTTATTTATTATCACGCTGAAGAATTGGATAAAACCTAACCATCAATTAAAATGAGATTAGTTATGCCAGGCCAAAGCATTTACCTTAAAAAAATAGTTGCATGAAAATAAGAGTAGGAATGGGGTTCGATGTCCATCAGCTAGAAGAGGGCAGAGATTTTTTTCTGGGTGGAATAAAATTACCGGCTACCAAAGGCGCTACCGGGCACTCTGATGCCGATGTATTAATTCACGCTATTTGTGATGCTCTTTTGGGTGCGGCTAATTTACGAGACATCGGATTTCACTACTCCAACACAGATCCTCAGTGGAGAGGCAGGGATAGTAAATTTTTTTGAAGGATGTTACACGTATGTTGTCAGATCAAGGCTGGAAAATTGAAAATGTTGATTGTACCCTTTGTCTTGAGGCGCCAAAAATAAACCCACACATCCCTGAAATGAAAAAAGTGTTGGCCCCACTCATGAATATTGAAGAGGCTGATATTTCAATTAAAGCGACTACTTCGGAAAGACTTGGCTATGTGGGTCGAGAAGAAGGTGTGAATGCGTATGCGGTGGCGCTTATTAAAAAAGAATAAGATTAACCCCTTTCACCAGCACCGAGAATCAGCGAAAGCGTTTTGAGTCCAGGTGTTTTATCCGCTATTAATTTAAGTATACCCAGAAAGGGAACGAATAAAATCATTCCGGCCACACCCCACAGTATACCCCCTGCAAAAATAACGAGTATAGTTGCAAGCGCGTTGATTTTTAATCGTCTGCTAACGGCCAGCGGGAAAATTAAATTGGCCTCCAGGTATTGAACCAGTGTAAAAATGGCTATCACCCCTAACGGATACCAAATGGAGTTATAGGTAATCCAGGCCATGGATATGGGGAGCAAGGAAGCTATAAGAATTCCAACATAAGGAATAAAGGTTAACACGGAGGCAATAAATCCGAAAAGAAAAGCATGGGGAATCCCTAACAGGTATAGTCCTACACTATTGAGAATGCCAACAATAAAGTAGACCAACAACATGCCTTTCATAAAACTATAATAAGACTCAATGCTGAGCTTAAGAATGTCGCGTATACGTTCACGGCCTTGCGTAGGAAACAACCTATATAAAACTTCTAACCACTTGTTGCGGTAGAAAAGAATCAATACGGTATAAATGGGCATTAAAATAAGTAACACCGAGCCAACAGCGGTTGTTGAAATCAGGCTTTGTAAAAACGAAAGCGTACTTCCACCCGAATCGTTAATTGATTTGTTTAGCCATACCCATTGCTGGTCTTTACTAATTTCGAATTTAGCAGTAATCCAAAGACTGATTTCAGTAAACGATTCCATGAGTTTGCTTTGAAGTTCAGGCCACTCATCTACAAATCGCATTAATTGATTAACAAGCAGAAAGAGAATTAAGCCCAACAGTACGGATGTTCCCATCAAACTAATTACAATTGCACCCATCCTGCTAACCTTATGTCTTTCCAGCCATGCACATAATGGGTATAAAAGGCAACTGATCAATACGCCAAAAGACAAAGGAATGAATAATGGTTTTCCGAAATACAAAATCACGGAGATAAAAAAAACGTATTGAAGATTTCTTAAAACGTATGCGGTGGAACTTTGACTTGCATGATATATAAAATTACCATTTCGCCAGTATATTGGGTTAAAATTGGGGATGACTTAAATCAGTTTTAGTGGCGATAAATATTATTGTTACAGAGGATGGTTCGCACTCGCTGCTGAACCTTGAAATGAATGAGACCTATCATTCGCGCCATGGCGCTATGCTTGAATCGAACTATGTTTTCATTGAAAAGGGTCTGGATTATCTTTTTTTGAAAAAATTACCCAAGGTTGTTTCCATTTTGGAAATCGGATTTGGGACCGGCTTAAACGCCTGGCTAAGTTGGCAATGGGCGGAGAAGCTAAGTAGCAGAGTAATGTATCATACATTGGAGGCATTTCCCATTTCAGAAGAAATCTGGAAATTGCTGAACTATGGCACGACCGATTCCGAGGTTTCGAAATTTCGGCAGCTGCATAGTGCTCCTTGGCAACAATGGCAACAAATGGATGCTTGCTTTTCTCTCTTCAAGGATAATAACACCCTGCAGTTGGCAGACATTCCAACTAATCATTTTGATTTGATTTACTTTGATGCCTTTGCACCCAACAAGCAACCCGAAATGTGGGAATTACCGATGCTTGAAAAAATTGTTTCAGCGATGAAAGCCCATGCCGTATTTGTTACCTATTGTGCGAAGGGTCAATTGAAGCGCGATTTAAAATCATTAGGACTCACCGTAGAGTCATTACCCGGCCCACCCGGGAAGCGAGAGATGGTACGTGCCATAAAAATCTGATTGCAAGAACTTCAAAATCCCTATTTTTACAGCTTAATCTTTCTATAGTGTCAGGTAAAAAAGTTAAAATAGGAACTGTGCAAATGAGTTGCACAAAAGCGCCTTCGGAGAATCTTGCCAAGGCCATTGAAAAAGTACGTGAAGCAGCAACGAAAGGGGCTCAGATAATTTGTTTACAAGAGCTTTTTACATCGCTTTATTTTTGTGATGTGGAGGATTACGAAAATTTCAAATTGGCGGAATCCATTCCCGGTCCTTCTACCGATACGTTGAGTGCTGTTGCCAAAGAGTTAGGGGTGGTGATCATCGCCTCGCTATTTGAAAAAAGGACGCAAGGAATTTATCACAACACAACCGCGGTGCTGGATGCCGATGGTGCTTATCTGGGCAAGTATCGCAAAATGCACATCCCGGATGATCCTGCCTACTACGAGAAATTTTATTTTACTCCGGGTGATCTTGGGTATAAAGTTTTTAAAACAAAGTTTGCGACTTTGGGCGTATTGATATGCTGGGATCAATGGTATCCGGAGGCTTCTCGCATAACAGCTTTAATGGGGGCTGAGATTTTGTTTTATCCAACCGCCATCGGCTGGGCAACTTCGCAAGATGAAGCGACCAACACGGAGCAATACAATGCCTGGCAAACTATTCAACGTAGTCACTCTGTTGCCAATGGGGTACATGTAGTTAGCGTTAACCGGGTAGGACTGGAACAAAATGGGGCTATGAAATTTTGGGGCGGTTCGTTTATTACCAATCCCTTTGGAAGTATTCTTTATAAAGCTTCGCACGAACACGAGGAGGTGCATGTGCTAGAGATTGATTTAAATAAAACTGACAGCTACCGCACGCATTGGCCTTTTCTACGCGATCGTAGAATAGATTCGTATCAACCCATTACAAAAAGATTTATTGATGAGGAATAGTCGATAGTCCATGGTCGATAGCTGACTATGGACTATCGTCTATTAGACTATGGACTAAATGACGATGACCCCAAAAGAATTAGGATTTCATTTCCCAGCCGAGTTTGCCAAGCATTCAGCCACATGGTTAAGCTGGCCGCATAAAGAAGCTTCGTGGCCTGGAAAAATAGAATCAGTTTATCCTGTTTATTCTGAATTTATTAAACGTGTTGCCGAAGGGGAAACAGTAAATATTAATGTGGCCAACGAAGCGATGCGTATAAAAGCAACGTATCACCTCAATGAAGCTGGAGCCGATTTAAGAAATATTCAATTTTTTATTCATCCCACTAACGATGCGTGGTGTCGCGATCATGGCCCCGCATTTCTTATCAATCCAACAGAGAAGAAAAAAATGATTGTGGATTGGGGCTATAATGCCTGGGGCGACAAGTACCCACCTTATGATTTGGATGATGTGATTCCAACGTTAATAGCCAAGCATTAGAATCTTCCGGTGGTGCATCCGGGTATCGTTATGGAAGGGGGCTCGGTAGAATTTAACGGAAGTGGAACATTGCTCACCACACGCGCATGTTTGTTAAATCCCAACCGCAATCCTCATCTTAATCAATCTCAAATAGAAAAATACCTAGTTGACTATTACGGAGTTGATCATATTCTTTGGTTGGGTGATGGCATTGTTGGTGATGATACCGATGGACACATTGATGACCTGACTCGTTTTGTTAATGAAGATACGGTTGTTACTATCATTGAAGAAAATAAAGACGATGAGAATTATGAAATTCTTCAGGACAATCTAAAAGAGCTGAAAACACTTCGTTTAGAAAATGGAAAGCAGATCAACATTGTTGAATTACCCATGCCGGCTCCCGTTATCTATGAAGACCAGCGACTGCCCGCCTCCTATGCAAACTTCTACATAAGCAATAAGTATGTGGTTGTGCCTACCTTTCAGGATAAGAATGATGATCGCGCCCTGGATATTTTGCAACACTGTTTTAACGATCGAAAGGTGATTGGTCTTGATTCCACCGATATTATCTGGGGATTGGGATCTTTCCATTGTTTGAGCCAGCAAGAACCAGCAATCTAAAATTTATATTCTTTTGTTGGTGTGATACAAAGCGAAAGCAGCACATCGTGCTCGTTGGTCTCGATGGATTGATTCTCAGGATCAAACATAGACAATCCAACCTTTTGACAATCAGGTCTGCATTCTTTTAGGAAGCGATCATAGAAACCTTTTCCATAGCCCACACGATGGCCCTGCTTATCGAAGGCGAGCAAAGGAACAACGGCTAAATCTATTTTTTCTGAAGGTGTGGGTACACCTCGTTTAGGCTCTAAAATTCCCCAACGGTTTTTTTCGAGTTGATGTAATCCTTCAAAGAAAATGTTTTCCATCACTTCCCCTTTTACTCTCGGTATTGATAATCGAATGTGGGAAAACTCTCTGCGAATACGTTCAACGATAAGCCATGTGTTGGGTTCTTTTTTTGATTCGATAGGTAGGTAGACATGAACGACTTTTATAAAGGAAAGATCAATAGCAAGAAAAAATCGATCACTCAGTTGTCGACTCATTTGAAGGAATTCGCTTTCACTTAGTTCATTTCGCTTGGCGCGATAAATTTTTCTAAGCGCTTCCTTGGTCATGGCTCCAACTAGTAAAAGAGCAAATTGAATTTAAAATCAAAAGGATCGAACGTGTTTAGAAGATGCTCAATGAATTGTGGATCTTTTTGATAGAAGTTTAAAAATTATCAACACGCTCTTGCGGGCTTCCCTTCGGAAAGAGTTCTTCTTTTACCGCTTCCAACTGAGCTAGCTTATCAGTATGCAATCGTTTTTCTGCTCGCAATATTTTTTGCTCTGCTTTATCTAGACCATTTAAGGTGCGCTGCCGCTGAGCTTCAATAAATTTTATAAGGGTTGGGTCAATGACAGCTGCCTGATCACGAATACCTGAAAACAAATTACCCATGGCTTGAATTTCTTTGCCCAATGAAAGATCGTGAACTGTGTTTTTAACGATCCACTGATTAAACAAGAAATTTTTCTCTTCAAATAAATGCGAATACTCAAGCCCTGTTTTTTCAAACTTCCTGGAAACCGGAGTATCTATAATCAAAGCAAAATTTCTTGGCATCAATACCGGAAAAGGAACCTTGAAGTGATCAAATACTTTTTTGAGCTGGAGCCAATACACCACTTCAGCCGGGCCGCCAGCGTAAGCAAGGTTAGGCAGGATCACTTCCTGATAAAGCGGACGTAAAATTACGTTCGGGCTGAATTTTTCAGGTTCTTCAACAATCATCTTTTCAATTTCTGATTTCGAAAATTGAAGAGCTGTGTCTACCACCCGAAACGTATCATCGCTTACTTCCAAACGACTTCGAAGGTCTTTGTCCAGATAGAAGAAATTAATATCACGCGCAAAAACCTGTGGATGATAGCCCAGCAATTCAAGTTTTGAATTCTGATCTTCTACCAGCTTTTTTGGGATATGATCAAATACATCATCGCGAATAACATGCTGAAAGAGAGTTTTGAGAGAACGGTCGTCTGCATCCACAACAACTAATCCTTCGTGAGCGAATAATGCGTTTACATAATGGCGAACCGCAGCACTCAGTGTTTTTTGCTTGTAAGCTTTTTTAAACAATTCAATGTCTCCGGGAATTTCACTAAAAAGTTTTGCTATTGTTTCTGGGTTAAATCGCCCTACAGCACCGGTTTGTGTTGTTTCCCACGTATGCTTTTTTCCGTAAAGCCGAAAGTATTTTATTTCATCGTAATCATGATCTTCAGAAGCCATCCAATAAACAGGCACAAAATTGTATTTGGGATATTGCTTCTTTAATTCCTTGCAGGTGTTGACGACCGTTACAATTTTGTAAATAAAATATAAGGGGCCCGTGAAAATATTTAACTGATGTCCGGTAGTAACAGTGAAAGTTGTATTCTCTTTTAAGGAACTCAGATTTTGTTTAACCTGTTCCGTTGAATCAATATCCTGATATTGTTTTTGAAGTACCTCTGCTAAAACTTTTCTATTAGCATCAGAATACGCTTTTGATTTTTCTGCTATTTGTGCTTTGAAATTTTCAACTTCTGGAAAGTGACCGTAGAAAGGCTTTAAGGAATCTTTTTTTTGAATGTAATCGAGAAAGAAAGAAGAAAACGACCGGGTTTCGGAAAACTCAAGTTTTTGGAGGCGCATACTAACAACAGATCGGATTTGGAAAAAACATAGTTCAATAACGACTTATTTCCTGATAAAGTTTGAGGATTTATTATAAGAGGCCAATCCTGTTAATAAATTGTTAAAGTTAAAGCACGGGCTCCGCAATCAAATCAAACTCGCTGGCTCCGGTAATTTTAGCCATCACAAAATCGCCAACCCGCAAGTAGTTTTGCTTTGCATCCAAAATTACTTCATTGTCTGCTTCAGGCGAGTCGAATTCTGTACGGCCGTAAAAGTTGCCGCCTTCTTTCCGGTCAATGAGCACTTTGAATGTATTTCCTATTTTTTGTTGAGGGTGCCCGGCAATCAGGGTGGTTCGTATGGCAATACCCGGAACTTTATCACGAATCAACGCCAGGAGCTCTTCCGTTTTTTCACGCGTAATACCGCGTCTCATAATCTTAAGAAGTTCTGTAGAACCATGTTGCAAGGGAATGTCGAGATATTTGCAAATGTTAGTGCGCTCAGCTATTACATCCAATACATCACTAGGGAATCCTGCAGGAAATGCATAGTGAAGCCGAATCCAATCAATGCCTTCTACATCCGAAAGTCGTTGTAAAAGTTCGGCCAGATTTCTCTTCTTGTAGATATCGAGACCATAGTAGGTTGAATCCTGTGCAATAAGCAGTAACTCTTTCGTTCCTTTCTTGGCGAGATTTTTTGCTTCCAACACCAACTCTTCCATCGGTTTTGAAATATGTTTGCCTCGCATGATGGGAATAGCACAGAAAGAACACGGGCGATCGCAACCCTCCGAAATTTTTAGATAGGCAAAATGACTTGGGTTAGTAAGAATGCGTTCGCCCACTAATTCGTGTTTGTAATTGGCATTGAGTTGCTTGAGTAAACGGGAGAGATCGCGCGTACCAAACCAGGCATCTACTTTAGGTATTTCTTTTTGAAGATCGTCTTTGTAGCGCTCCGATAAGCAGCCCGTCACATAAACCTTTTCTACCACACCTTCTTCTTTGGCATCTACATAGCGTAGAATCGTATCGATCGATTCTTGTTTGGCATTATCGATAAACCCGCACGTATTAATAACCACAATATTTGAATCATCCTTTTTTGATTCATGCTGGGTGTCAATTCCATTACCTCTGAGTTGTGTTAAAAGCACTTCCGAATCCACCAGGTTTTTAGAGCAGCCGAGTGTTACAATGTTTACTTTGGTCTTTTTAGTGCCTTTTGTTTTCACAGATTTATATTTCGGTGCGAATTTACAAAAAATACCTCCGGGTAAATTCTGCCCCGCATTGTCATAGGTTATATTTGCACGTTCAACTGCATGCCTTTGAAATTCGTTCGGTTTATCAGTTTATTTATTTTTTTAACAGGCTGCCTGGGGCAACCCGATTGTCTCATTACCAGTACTAATTTGGTAAAGATTTCTTTTAAAAACGGGAATAGCGTTCGGGTAATTGCCTTTGATGAAATAACGGTTTCCGGGCTCGACAAGATCTATTATCAAGATGTAGCCGTTAGTTCGGTTCAATTACCCGTTAATCCGGAAGCCTCGGAAATGACCTTTACTTTTAAGTTTGAGGGGCGCGAGGAGACGCTAACGATAGGGTACGAAACGAGTGTGCAAATTATTTCTGTAGACTGCGGTGCCTTTACTAACTATGTTAACCTTTCTGTTATCAGTTCAACCTTTGTCGATCCGCAGGTATTAGTTAATCAATTATCAACCAATGCAACTGTTAATATTCAGATATCTATTGATTAGCTGGTTGTTGGTTAGTCTGGGCATTGAAAGTCTGGCTCAGGATCTTCCATCTGACTCCACGCGTAAGTTTATTAGGCCAACCGGTATTCGATTAGGTACTGATGTGATTAGGCTTGGTCAAACAATTGCCAAGAGTTCATTTTCGGGTTGGGAGTTAAATGCTGACACGGACCTGGGCAGATATTATCCAACCTTTGATTATGGACATTGGAAGAGAGACACCCCGATCGAAAACGGAACATATTCGAATGATGGCCGCTATATACGATTAGGTGTAGATTATAATTTTTAAAGAATGACCCGGACAGGAATATGTTCTTTATAGGTTTTCGATACGGTCGTTCCATTTTTGATGAACAGGTTATCTACGATTATAGCGCCATCGATTTTGGAGATTATCAGAAAGACGCTACCAACAACAACGCCAAGGCAGGGTGGATGGAGCTAACTACAGGTCTTCGGGTAAAAATCTGGAAGCAATTTTGGATGGGCTATACAGCCCGATTAAAATTCTTGCCATCTGTATCTGGTGATGATGGATTTGATACTTATGAGATTCCGGGATTCGGGCTCACGTATAAGAATACTTATTGGGGATTCAATTATCAGGTATTCTGGCGGTTTCCGTTCAAGTCAGATAAGTAAGGGCAATCAATTCTTTTGAAACAGCGAGTCGACAAACTCAGTCTTGTTGAATACCTGTAGATCATCTACTTTTTCACCTACTCCGATATACCGTACAGGTATTTTAAACTCCTCCGAAATTCCAATAACCACGCCTCCTTTTGCTGTGCCGTCCAGTTTGGTAATGGTGAGGCAAGATACATCGGTGGCTTTGGTAAACTCGCGGGCTTGGATCACAGCATTTTGGCCGGTACTTCCATCTAACACCAACATAACATCGTGGGGAGCATCAGGAATTACCTTTTGGATAACACGATTAATCTTAGAGAGCTCAGCCATCAGATTTACTTTCGTGTGTAAGCGTCCTGCAGTATCGATAATTACAATATCGGCTCCTGAATCAACACCATGTTGTACGGCATCAAAGGCTACTGCCGAGGGATCTGTGTTCATGCCTTTTGATATAACGGGCACACCAACCCGTTCGCCCCAGAGTTTTAACTGATCTACCGCTGCTGCACGAAAAGTATCGGCAGCACCCAATATTACGGACTTTCCTTGTTTTTTAAATTGGGCAGAAAGTTTCCCGATGGTGGTGGTTTTGCCAACGCCATTTACACCTACTACTAACAATACATAAGGCTTGATCCCTTTGGGTATTTCAAAATCAACCAGATCCTGCGTATTACTTTCTGTCAGCAGATCGGCAATTTCTTCCTTTAAAATTTTATCTAATTCAGCTGTGCCCAGGTATTTGTCGCGGGCCACGCGAGCTTCAATACGTTCAATAATTTTAAGGGTGGTTTGTATGCCCACATCCGAAGAGATCAGAATCTCTTCTAGGTTATCCAGTACTTCCGCATCGACAACCGATTTGCCCGCTATGGCCTTCCCCAGTTTGTTGAAAAAACTTTCCTTGGTTTTTTCAAGACCCTGGTTAAGACTTTCTTTCTTTTCCTTAGAAAATAAACCCGACAAGAATGACATAGCTGCGTGTGGTATAAATTCTGGATAAGTTACTAACTAAATAAAAAAGTCCCACTCAAGGGACTTTCCAATCTTATCTGCGTAAGCCAATTATTTTTTGGCTAGTGTTTCTTTTACCAAATCAGACACTACAATTTCTTCTTTGAAGATGTAGGCACCTGTTTTTTCAGATTTTACAGCCCGAATTACTTTTGCGTAATTCTTGCCGTCAGTTTTCTTTAAGGATGCAACAACTTTCTTTGCCATGATTATTTAATTTCTTTGTGAAGAGTATATTTCTTTAAAATCGGATTGTATTTCTTAAGCTCAATACGCTCAGTGGTGTTCTTCCGGTTTTTTGTGGTAATGTGGCGGCTCATACCGGGCTGGCCGCTGGCCTTTTGCTCGGTGCACTCTAGAATTACCTGTATTCTGTTTCCTTTCTTTGCCATACTAGCAGATTATTAAATTTTTAGATTGAAAGAGTACCCTTGGCCTTTGCATCTTTCAATACAGCCGTGATTCCCTTCAAATTGATAGTCTTAATTGCTTTGGTACATAACTTAAGCGTTATCCACTTATCTTCCTCAGGAATGAAAAAACGCTTAGTCTGTAGATTCGGATAGAATTTACGCTTCGTTTTATTATTCGCGTGAGAAACGTTGTTGCCTACTTGAGGTCTTTTTCCAGTAACTTGACAAACTCGTGCCATAAAAAGCGTATTTGATTTAGTCCCTCCTTAAAAAGGGACTGCAAATATCGGGAAATGAGACCTAATAAACCAAGCCCAATTTAAAATATTGGCCTGAGTGCCTAAAAATGTGATAATGAATCCTGTAAAGGCCATTTTGACAACAAAAAACGAGCATTTTTACTTCGAAATTCCAAACCAGATATTTTCAACCTTATGAGAAACACCCTCATTGCCATTTTCTGGCTTACCGCACTTTTAGCCTCCGCGCAAAATAGAAACATCGATAGTTTAAAGAAAGCTTTAACCATAGACCTTTCGGAAAGAGAAAGGATTAAAACGCTGCTTGATCTGTGTTGGGAATATCGGTTCATCAATGCCGATACTGCCCGAATCTTTGGGGTTCAAGCTTTATCGTTATCTCAAAAGAATCATTTACCCGATTTAGAAGTTGAAGCCTTGCATAATATTGGGGTTACGCACGAGGCCCAGGGAAACTATACGCTGGCATTAGATTTTGAATTAAGAGCGTTGGAGCAACGCAGCGTATTGGGTGATGAATCGAAAACGGCCAATACGTTAAATAACATCGGAATCATTTATGACGAGCAGGGTAATTTTAAAAAGGCCCTCGAATACTATCTGGATGCTCGTAAAATTTACGAACGATTGGGTGATGATTCGAAAATTGCGATGGTAATCATAAACATGGCCATTGTATTAAAGAGCCAGGGTGAGTATGTAAACGTTATTTCAAATTATCAGCAAGCACTCACTATTTACAAAGGATTAAATAACAAGTTTGGGGTGGCAGTTTGCCACGCTAATTTGGGCTCGGTATATTATTACCTGCCCAATTACGATAGTGCGCTTCATTACTCACTTCTGGCTACCCGCGAATTTGAAGAACAAAACATCAGGCAGTTTTTACCCACTTCGCTATGCAATGCAGGCATGGCTTACGATAAGTTGGGCGACAAGAATTTAGCCAAGTCATTTTTGCTCAGGGCACAGAAACTCAATCAAGCGTATGATAATAAAAAGGAACTGGCTTTTGTGTTAACATACCTTGGCGGGATTTACAGAGCCGAAGGCCAATTAGATTTAGCAGAACGAACAGTTACCGAAGCATTGAAACTAAGTCAAAAAATTAATGCACTCAAAGAAGTGATGGATGCTCGCTTAGAGTTAGCACAAATCAAAGCGGCTCAAAAGAATTTTCAATCTGCCTATCAGGAATATCAACAATTTGTTGTGGTGAAAGACACCTTGTATCAAAAAGAAAAATCGCGGCAAATGGCCGAATTGCAAACGCAATATGAAACCGTGAAAAAGGAGAATGAAATATTGGTTCTTAAGGAGGAGAATGAAGCAAAGGACTCACAGCTCAATCAAAGCCTTTTAGCAATATTTTTATTAATTGTCATTTTGGGGGTTATTCTCGCCTTAGGATACTTGTGGAAAAACCGATTGAAATTGAAACAGCAAGCTGAGCTGCAGGCAACGCGCGCTACGTTACGCGAAAGTCAACTTCGGGCAGTAATCGCATCGCAAGAAGAGGAGCGCAAACGTTTTGCGGCTGATTTGCATGATGGATTTGGTCAGATGATTACCGCACTTAGGCTAAGCCTCTCAAAAGAAATTGTAGAAAAAACAACGATCAATCATGCCTTAGGTGTTCTAAGCGAAATGAATGCGGAGATCAGAAACATTGCCTTTAATCTGATGCCACAGGTTTTGATGAAAGGCGGGCTGGAAGATGCCTTGAAAGAATTTGCAGCCAGAATGAATCGTGCCGGATCAGTTTCTGTGTCGGTGCAAGCATTCAACTTGAATAACGAAATGGCTGCCGATCAACGCATTGCGTTATATCGAATTTGCCAGGAGTGGGTGAATAATGTAATTAAATATAGCGAGGGAAATCAAATTCTGGTTCAATTAGTTCAGCACCCCGAGGAGCTGGTGCTTACGATTGAGGACAACGGCAACGGATTTAATACGAACGATCTGATGGAGAGTCAAGGGAATGGTTGGAAGAATATAAATTCCCGACTTCACATGGTAAAGGGAAGTATTGAGATCGATTCTCAGAAAGGCAGAAAAGGAACAACTTTGGTTGTCGTTGTGCCTTATTCTATGGCATTAGCCGCCTGACTCCGTACTGGCACGGATAGAGAAATACCGCTTTTTGGGGATATCCTTTTTTAAGGAGACAGGCTATTTTTAAATATGAAAATTTCTGAGGAGTATACGTATAAGAATAGTCTTTCAGAGAAACCCCAAACGGTAATTCTATCTGATTATTCCATAACTATAAAATCCGAGAGTAACGAAAAGGTAATACCCTACGCCAATATTTTGTCAGTGCGGTTATCAAAGCGCAAAGGCATATACTCGGCAGTAATTCAACCGGATGGACAAGGACCTATTATTGTTACGAATCAGTTTTATTTATCAAGCCACGAGCGTGAAGATCGATCGTATCAATACGCCACATTTATCAGGGTACTGCATTTTCATTTAAGAGAAAAAAGTGTGGCTATGTTTACTTGTGGCAATAACTTAGGCAACCTCTTGATTGGGGCTTGTGTCGCGGTGGTATTAGCTTTTATAATGTCTTTTGGGTTGGACTTGCTAAATATAAGTCCGATAAATTCAAATGTTTTGGCGGTCATGCTATCGGTACTATCGGTAAGTCTTATTGTTGTCGCTAATTGGAAAAACTTCCCCAACATATACAGACCAGAAAATATTCCACTTCAATTCCTTCCAGGCGTTTAACATTTTGGCTGAGAACGGTTACTTTTAGCCGAAATGCACAGTGGCAACCCCATTAAATTAATTCTTGTCGATGACCATCAGATTGTTCTGGATGGCCTGCGTGCCATGTTCAACCAAGATCCTGACTTTTTAATTCTGGGTGCAGCAGGAAGTGCCGAAGAGGCATCCATCTTACTGGAACAGTTTGTGCCCGATGTGTTATTAACCGATTACAGGTTACCCAGAGCCACCGGACTAGAGTTGGCGGTTGAGGTTAAAAAAAAACACCCAACTGTAAAACGGGTTATTCTCAGCATGCACGATGAGGGAATGTTGGTAAAGCAAATTTTAAAAGAGGGAGTGGACGGTTATTTGTTGAAAAGCATTCAACAAGCGGAGTTAAAAAGTGCGCTTAAGCAGATTGTAAGCGGCATGCCCTACGTAAGTCCTGAAATTACACGATTAATGCTGAGTGGCATGCAGGGGCAACCGGAGGAGTTACTAACAGAACGCGAACGCGAGATATTAAATCTGATTGCCAAGGAATATTCAAATAAGCAGATTGCAGAAAAATTATTCATCAGCGAGCGCACGGTAGAAACCCATCGAAAAAATATCTTCCGTAAAACGAACACCACTTCGTTAGTGGGGTTGATTAAATACGCGTTCGCAAATAATTTAATTCGCTAATCAATTTACAAAAACTTCTCTATAGAGCGTTTCAGGAATTAAGTCCATAAAATCGGAAATGACAAAATCAGTGTGAGCTAACTCCTGGCGATTATGGGTCGTGGTTACGCCCACCACTTTGGCCCCCGCTCTCTGGGCAGACTCAACACCCGAAAGAGAGTCTTCAAAAACAATACAATGCTTAGGTTCAAAGCCTAATTGATCAGCCGCTTTCAAATAGATTTCCGGGTTGGGTTTACCGTGCTCCACATGCGATTGATCAAGAATAATATCGAAATATTTTTTAAGTCGGGTTAATTCAAGAACAAAGTCAACATTGCTGCGCGGGGCTGAGGTGCCAATCGCAATCGGAATCTCCGCTTGTGTTAGTCGTTTTAAAAATTCCTCCAGTCCCGCCAAGGGTTCGATTACATCTCTATATATAGATCGAAACAGGGCTTCTTTTTCTTCGCCCAATTCTAAAATTCTTTCTTTTGGTAATGAGCCAAACAGATTGCGGATCCATTCATTGTTGGTGCGTCCATAGATTTTATTAACCAGGTCTTCTTCGTTCAACTGATATCCATAGCCTTCGCAAAATTGCTTTAATGAAATTTTATGATAGGGATTGGTGTCAACCAATACACCATCCATGTCGAAAATGACAGCAAAAGAATTCATGGTAAAAGTAGATTTGCTTTTAATTAATGATAAATCGTTTACCCAAGGTTTTACCATTGTAGGTAAATCGTGCGAGATAAATACCTGGCGATAATCCCGTAAGTAATACTGGATACTCCTGATTGGCTGGAACAAAATGAGATTCTGAAAGAGTTTGGCCCAAGGCCGTATAAAATTGAACGGTCATATTACGATCGGCTTTTATAAATAATGTCTCTGTATTCTCAAGCGGATTCGGATAGAGATCAACCACCGGATTTTCAGGAAGAACTTGGCTTGCTTCATTTTTTAAAACTAATACCCCGCCTAGCGTATTGCCAACGACCAAAGCAGGTTTATCGCTGTTGAAAAGGTTAATAATAGTAGGCCAACTTCTTCCGCCCAGATTTTTAGAATAATATTTCTCTGTGATTGGATTATAAACAATATCTGTTATAGCAGCAATGTTTTGATTCTGAGCGCGGAAGTCTCCATAAATGGCGAGTTCGCCTCGCTGGTTTCCTAAAACCAAATCGCTGCGTCCATCTGCATCCAGATCGCCAGCTGTCAGCGATGGGCTCTGTCGATCGGTGCTTATTCCCAGACCCAAAAAACTATCGGTTTGTAAAGAATAGTTGAATTGCCCTGCGGGCCCATTGTTTTTCCAATATTGAACGGCTCCGTTACTTTTGCCCACCAGCAAGTCTTGTATCCCATCCAGATCTACATCTGTAAGTAAGATATTTTCAGTCTGGTCTATTTCAAAGTTGGCAGATTGAATGGTTTGCCCTGAAAAGTTAAGTTGCGTTGTCGATAAGTTAGGGATGAATAACAATGATGTTTGACCGTTCTGAGGCCCCGTTCCGGTAAATACAAAGTCAAATGTTCCGTCTCCGTTAATGTCGGCATATTGGATTTTGATATTAAATAAATTAGAGAATGAAAGATTAATAAAATCAGTAGTTATCAATTTAAAACTGGCGTTGAAAGGGGTTCCAATATTCTCATAAAAATAAACGGAGCTTGCCAAGTCGGGGCCAATGTACGTGCTGATGAACATATCCTGATCGCCATCACCATCGGAATCGATAAAAGCGGGCACTGCATTATCGCCTACTTCAATCATATCTTCCTGAAGGAAATTTCTTTTTAGAAATGTAAAGTTGGGCACTTGGGCGGTACCTGTGTTTCGATAAAACCACACAGATTCTTTGAAGTTGGTATTTCGGAAAGTTCGCGCAGAAATATTTGGGGAGACTACCAAATCATTTAAACCATCGAAATCTACATCTTCGCTAAAAGTAGCCGGAAAATTAATAAGTTGATAGGGATAGAAGGCGGAAAGGCAACTGCACTGTTCATCGCTGCATCCTGAGGCGTTCCGTTATTTTGCATCATATAAACTCGCGCACACGCTTCTTCAGAGAAGAGCAATTCCCGATCGCCATCATTATCCAGATCCATAGTCAATAACGCTTTACCACCAGAATGCTGCGTGCGACCTCCGGGCAGCGATGCACAGGTTTGGCCAAAAGCAAATTTGCCACATTCACATTCTTCCACACTTCCATAGTATTGTGTTACACGCTCTAATTGTAGCGAGTCGCAGGTGCCGGTGCGCTCTATACTCAAATTCTTATGCCACTCTATAGTTCCCAACCCAACAAAGCGAACATTCAAAATATCCAAATCTCCATCCCCATCAATATCATCAATGGCAGGAATATCCGATTCGTTGACTTTAAGATTTACGTTGCCACTAAAGCCTTTGGTGAGTAGTGGAAACCCCGGATTGTAATATCGCCACGAAAGATTTTCTCCGGGCTTGGTCGTATTTACAAATACAATTATCCCAAAAGGATCGCTTGTAAAAATATCTTTTCGGCCATCGCAATTAAAATCGCGCAGAAGCATCCATTGACTTACCTGATCGGGAAATAGTTCTTCGTATTCAGGGGCGTATTTATACTGGCTATCCTGATTTAAATAAGTAAGAACTTTATTGGCCGTACGATCAAATACAACAAGATCTTGTTTGTTGTCCCCGTTCAAATCCATGGTGTTAAGTTGTGCTGCGTTTAGGCCACCTGCCCAGGCTAGATCAAGAGTTTTGCCATTTACCTCAACTGGAATGCTTTGATCGAGTGAATACGTAAATTGTGCGTATCCGCTAGAAGAAATTATAAAAAAAAGCAAGAGCCAGACTGTTCTCATTTAAAAAAAACTACCTTCTATAACGTTCACCCACTGCCTACTGTTATCTTGCCTGCAAGATACTTGACCTGATCGGATATACTTATATGCAAACGGAGAAGCTCTACGAGAAATTCATCGAAACCGGAGTAATTTCTACCGATACACGGCAGATTGCAAACGGCTCTATATTCTTTGCCTTGCGCGGAGATAAATTCAATGCCAATGAGTTTGCCCATCAGGCTTTAGAGAAGGGTGCCCGATACGCAGTGGTAGATGAACCAGTGCATGCCAATGACCCGCGATGCATTTTAGTTAAGGATGTGCTCACAGCGTTGCAGGATCTTGCCCGGCATCATCGTAAACAACTCACCATACCCATTATTGGACTTACGGGTTCCAACGGAAAAACAACCAGTAAGGAGTTGCTGAATGCTGTGCTTGGCAAGAAGTTTAATGTTTTTGCTACCAAGGGAAATCTGAATAATCATATTGGGGTTCCCCTTTCGGTTTTGAGTATTACTAAACAAACTGAAATTGCTGTTATTGAAATGGGGGCCAATCATGTGGGAGAAATAGCTTTGCTCTGCTCGATTGCTAATCCCACTCATGGCTTTATTACCAATATTGGTAAGGCGCACATCGGTACTTTTGGTGGTTTTGAAAATATTATTCGTGGCAAGTCAGAATTGTATCAGCATTTGATTGTGACTAAGGGGATGGTGTTTATTAATTCTCAAAATCAAATTCTGGCAAACATGGCCAAGCGGTTTAGCGACCCCTATTTTTTATTCTTCGCAGGGCGATTATTACTCAGCGCGGTTTGTTGATGCCGAACCTTTTTATTCGCTTTGAAGCGGAGAATAATGAAATCGTACAAACCCAATTATTGGGTGCCTATAATTTTGAAAATATTTTAGTGGCCCTTTGTATCGGAAAGTTTTTTGGTGTTTCGCTTGAAGATGCTAATCAGGCAATAGCCGACTATGTACCGGGCAACATGCGATCGCAGATAATTGAGAAAGGAACAAACACTATTATTCTGGATGCCTACAATGCTAACCCAAGTTCGATGGAAGCAGCCATTAATAATCTGGCAGCCATGAAGGCTTTGAAAAAGGTGGCAATTTTAGGAGATATGTTTGAATTAGAAGAAGAAGCGGAGAGCGAGCATAAAAAAATTGGCGAACTTTTGATGAGTAAGAAATTTGATCAGGTTTTCTTCTGCGGTAAACTAATGCAGGCTGCCAGAAATACTTATAGCGCTGGAAATTTCTACAAGACAAAAGACTTGTTGATAGAGGCACTTAAAAAGAATCCTATTTCAGATTCTACTATTCTTGTCAAAGCCCTCGCGTGGCATTGGCCTTGAGACGATCGTTGAGTATCTTTAATTGAAAGGTTTTTCGGGTTACTTATATTTTTTTGATAAACGTTTATATCTAATGGATTTAAAAGCTATTCTCAAGTTTCTGAAAGACATCTCCCGCAATAACAATCGCGAGTGGTTTGAAAAGAATAAGCCCCGATATCTGGAGGTTAAAACTCAATTCGAAGATTTTTTGGAGGCGCTTCATAAAGAGTTACTAAAGTTTGATAATAGTTTGGCGGGTCTCAACCCACGTAAGCTTGGCTTTAGAATTTATCGGGATGTACGATTCAGTAAAGATAAGCGGCCCTATAAAGTAAATATGGGTGCCGGGTTTTCGGCTCATGGTAAAATGGAACAAGAGCCAGGTTACTATCTTCATCTGGAACCCGGAAAAAGTTTTGTTGCGGGCGGAATTTATATGCCCGACAATGAAAACCTGGCAAAGATCCGGCAAGAAATTGATTACAATACGAAGCCATTTCTAAAGATTCTGAATGACAAAAAGTTTAAAAAGCTGTTTCCCGCCTTAGGCGATTTCGATAAGCTGAAAACAGCTCCCAAAGGATTCCCCAAGGATCACCCGCACATTGACCTGCTTCGGCATAAAAGCTTTATTGTATCGTATAGCTTTACGGATAAAGAAGTTACTAGTAAAGATTTTGGTAAAAGCGTAGCGATAGTCTGCAAGACCCTTAAGCCACTAAACGACTTTCTCAAGGAGGCAATGGCCTGATAAGTTTAGAATAAACATTTGCCTCGGTAGGTAAGTAAATTGGCTTTATCTTGAGCTTTTATACCAATTTAGATTTTAATGTTTGGTTCGGGTTTTAGAAATTTAATCATAGGTAAAGGTACCTATATTCACTCATGGGTAGATTATAAGAGCGCGCTTTTGCGAGGCCACCTGATCGTTGTTTCTATTGCAGTCGGTATTGTTTATTTAATCACCGATTGGTTGAGCAATATCCAAGGAAATGCACCATACTATGTGGGAGTTATTGTCACAAGTGTCATAACCTTTGTTTTAAACAGGAAGCGCAAATACAAGTTCGCAAACACTCTGTTTCTGTTAATTATCAATCTTATTATTTTTCTGTTTGCCTCGGGCGGTAGCAATGAGACAGGAATTTATATGCTGTTTGTTATTTCAGGTATTACAGGGCTTGCCTTGTTTGGGCATAAAGATCGAATTCTGGCTGGTTTGTTCGCACTGTTGTCCTTGATTCTGTTTTTTCTTTCCTATTTGTTCGGTATTTCACTTAGACCACCACGTGATCTTACCCAAGAGTATATTCAAATCAATTTTGCAATAAATTTTACAATCTCGCTAATCACAGGCATCGCACTTCTTTATTTCTTGATTGAGGTCAATCAATCTGCAGAAAAAGAATTACTAGCTAAAAATGATTTATTAGCGAAGACGAACCGGGAATTAGACCGTTTTGTTTACAGCGCCTCTCATGATTTAAGAGCCCCGCTGAGTTCACTGCTGGGATTGATTGAAGTGGCTCATAAAACCTCCGACCCGGCTGAGATCAATCAATGCCTTGACCTAATGCGCCAGCGTGTTAACAACATGGATGGCTTTATTAAAGAAATTATTGATTTTTCAAGAAATACGAGGCAAGAAGTAAAGCAAGAACAATTTAATCTCCTTATTTTCATAAAAGAAATCGTAGAGGATTTGAAGTTTGCTGAGGGGATGGAACAAATCTATGTGCGGTTAGATATTGCACCCGATTTGGAGATTATCTCAGATACTACCCGATTAAAAGTCGTATTAAATAATCTGATAGGCAACGCTTTTAAATATCATGATCCGCAAAAGGAACAACAGGAAGTGTATATTAAGGCACAGGTAGAAGAGCATATGGTTCGAATTGATATTGAAGACAATGGATTGGGGATTGCAACCGAGCACCAACCTAAAATCTTTGAAATGTTTTATCGTGCTTCCGAAAAATCTCAAGGTTCAGGATTAGGCCTCTACATTGTTCAGGAAACTCTGGCTAAATTAAAAGGAGCTATTCAACTTCGTTCGGCACCGGCTAAAGGCTCTACATTTTCGGTTTGGCTTCCAAATTAACAATTATGAGTATTCAAAGTTTTGTCCTGAAAGACAGGGTTCTTGAAACAGAAAGCGAAAAAAGAAAAATAATTCTCGGAGCCTACCTTATTCTCATGTATGTAGGCATTGACTTCTTTTATTTCGTAGTCAATTTATTTAATGACGAAGGCAAACCGTTTTCTTTATTTATCGGATTTCTGATTGGGGGGTTATGTCTTTTCCTGTTAAGGTGGCAATACGTGAATACCGCCATCATCATTCATCTATTGCGGTGCAATTTTTTTGCTTTTTACTTTTCCTACATAGATTTCGACCCGCTTCAAACAGGGTCGTACTTATATTTTATTCTTAGTAGCCTGGGCGCTTTAGCCGTGTTTGGCTACCGTGAAAAGTTTTTAGGAATTGGATTTACCTTATTAAGTTACGCACTCTTTCTTATTGCCATCTTTAAACCAGACGAGTTCAAGCCTAATGAGGCACATTTTTATCTCATTGTAAGTTTTTTTCTCGTGCTGATTGTCGGGATTCTAATTCTCATTTTTTTTGATCGAATGGTTACATCTTCTGAAAAGAATATTTTGACAAAAAATAGAGAACTGATTAAAACAAACCAGGAGCTTGACCGCTTTGTTTACAGCGCTTCGCACGATTTGCGCGCACCACTTACCTCCATGTCGGGATTAATAAATCTGGCTCAGCGAGATCCGGCTCAAGCCCAAAACTATCTCCGTCTGATGCAGGAGAGAATTGAGGTAATGGACAATTATATAAAAGAAATAGTGGCGTATTCTCGGAATGCCAGGCTTAAGGTGGATATTATTGAGGTGCCGATAAAAAAGATTGTCCACGAGGTAGTAAATACGCTTAAATATTCTGTTGATACCAACAAGGTGCAAATTGAAATTCATATTGATGAATCATTCCAGATTAAAACAGACGAATCGCGGTTACGGGTAATATTAAATAATCTCATCGCGAATGCTTTTAAGTATCAGGATTTTACAAAGCCAAAACCATTTTTAAGAATAAGAGCATCCGCTCAAGACAATAGTAAACGGATTCAGATTGAGGACAATGGCATTGGCATTCGATCTGAATATCACGGTAAACTTTTTGAAATGTTTTATCGCGCAACCGACACCTCTACAGGTTCAGGTCTAGGTCTATATATTGCCAGGGAGGCAGTCGATAAACTTAATGGTCAGATTTCATTTGAATCGGAATTTGGAAAAGGATCTTTGTTTACCATCACCCTTCCAACTTAATTTTATTTATTAGTTCGCTTCTCTTTTGGCTAGCCACTAATTTCTATCTTTGCGACTTATGGCAAACCAAGAAGACAATCTTTTTAAAAATGTAATCTCCCATGCGAAGGAGTATGGGTTTATTTTTCCTTCCAGCGAAATCTACGATGGACTTAGTGCCGTCTACGATTATGGGCAGAACGGATCCGAACTAAAAAACAACCTCAAAGAATATTGGTGGAAATTCATGACGCTGCTCCACGATAATATTGTGGGTATCGATGCGGCTATTTTCATGCACCCCACTATCTGGAAAGCCTCTGGCCATGTAGATGCCTTTAACGACCCCATGGTTGATAACAAAGATTCGAAAAAGCGCTACCGGGCTGACCAATTGATTGAAGGAGTTATTGAGAAGCTGGAAGAAAAAATTGAAAAGGAAGTTGAGAAGGCCGCTAAGCGATTCGAAAATTTTGATCGGGTAATGTTTTTAAGCACCAATGGCCGAGTGGTGGAGTATCAGAAAAAGATTGACGAAATAAATGCCCGTATGAAAGATGCGCTCGGTCGCGGGGATATGGCCGACTTAAAGCAAATAATCGTTGATCTTGAAATTGCAGATCCTATCTCGGGCACTAAAAACTGGACTGAGGTGCGCCAGTTTAATCTCATGTTTTCAACCGAAATGGGTTCGGTGGCTGATGATGCCAATAAGATTTATTTACGACCCGAAACGGCACAAGGTATATTCGTTAACTTTTTGAATGTGCAAAAAACAGGTCGCATGAAAATACCTTTTGGCATTGCGCAAATTGGAAAAGCTTTTCGTAATGAAATTGTAGCGCGCCAGTTTATTTTCAGAATGCGTGAGTTTGAACAAATGGAAATGCAATTTTTTGTGAAGCCAGGTGAAGAGATGAAGTGGTACGAATACTGGAAAGAGAAAAGGCTTCAATGGCATCAGGCTTTGGGACTGGGTTCAGAAAACTATCGGTATCATGATCACTTAAATCTGGCTCATTATGCCAATGCCGCCTGCGATATCCAATTTAACTTTCCTATGGGCTTTCGCGAATTGGAGGGGATCCATTCGCGTACTGATTTTGATTTGAAGAGCCATGAAAAATTTTCTGGTAAGAAGCTGCAGTATTTTGATTCGGAGGACAATCAAAACTACATTCCGTATGTAGTGGAAACGTCTGTTGGTCTCGATCGGATGTTTCTCTCTGTATTAGCCTCTTCTTACAAAGAAGAGAAGCTAGAAGATGGAAGCGAACGCGTTGTATTAAAAATTCCGGCTGCCTTGGCTCCTAATAAAGTGGCCATACTTCCGTTGATGAAGAAAGATGGCTTACCCGAAAAAGCACACGAAATAATGGACTTGTTGAAGTTTGATTTTCGATGTTTCTACGAAGAGAAAGATGCTATAGGAAAACGATACCGCAGGCAGGATGCCATTGGTACTCCCTATTGTGTTACCATCGATCATCAAACGCTGGAAGATAATACGGTAACGATTCGTGATCGCGACACTATGAAACAAGAGCGCGTAGCAATCAATTCCGTGAAATCAATTATTCAGGATTCCGTTTCGATGGCTGGATTGTTAAAGAAAATTTAATATGTGGGCTGCTATACTAGCAGCTGCAGCGCGACTTCTGTATGCAGGATATCAGGAGTTGCGCTTCCGTTTTTATTACGGGCCCATCTTTCATCGATTTCTGAATCATCGCTATGCCTATTATACGGCTTTGCCCTGGGCGCATAAGATGAAATTTCTGCGATCAGCTCGCGATCATTATGAGTATTTTGAGTTTGTGCCTCGCGAAAAAATAAAGTTGACCCGGGCTATGAAGGCGATAATCTCGTGTGCTGCAGCACAACTGCTTTTATTTCTTCCATCGAAGGGATTGTCCTTCTTTAAACGAATAATAGTCTACCCCGACTACTATAATTCCCGAATTACAAATCGAAGACACAAAGGAGAAGTCAACCCGGGTTTACGAACCATTGTGTTTAGCTGGCGTGGGATTGCCGAAGGACTGCACTATGAACAGGATGGTATTAATTTATTGCTTCACGAATTTGCGCATGCCTTGTGGTTGGAATATAAACTGGTGGATAGTTACTGCGTACTAGACCCCGAATTAGTAGAACAATTTGAGAAATATGCCGAACACGAAATGCAAAGTCTGGCTGCTAATGAAACTCATTTTTTCCGCCCCTATGCTTTTGATAGCATGGAAGAATTTTTCGCGGTAGCAGTAGAGAATTTTTTTGAACGCCCACGCCCTTTTCAACAAGCGCAGCCTGGGCTTTATCTTATTTTGGTGCAGCTTTTTAAGCAAGATCCGATCAAGCTAAATGTTCCACGCACACAACAGAAACCTTTATTTCCATAAATCGAATTGACAATACGAGCTATGAATTGGATCCAACTACTCTCCTCGCAACGATTGAATCAAAAGGTTGAATCAACAGAGTCTTCACGAAGCGCGTTTGAGCAAGATTACGATCGCATAATCTTTTCGCACCCGTTTCGCAGACTACAAGATAAAACACAGGTTCATCCATTGCCGGAACATGATTTTGTGCACACGCGGTTAACGCATAGTCTCGAAGTTTCCAGTGTTGGCCGTTCGCTGGGCAGGCGCGTAGGGGATGTGCTACTTCAACGGCATGCTGATCTGACTTCACAGTTCTCATCGCATGATTTTGGCACAGTCGTAGCCTCGGCATCGTTAGCACACGATCTGGGTAATCCCCCGTTTGGTCATTCGGGCGAAGACGGACTAAGTGATTTTTTTCTGCATCACGCTGGGCAAAAGTACAAGCCGCATTTTACCGAAGCCGAATGGACGGATCTAACAAACTTTGAAGGAAATGCGCAGGGGTTTCGCATTTTAAATAAAAGACAGTATCAGGGCTTGCGATTAACGGTAGCCACGTTAGGTGCTTTTACAAAATATCCTTGTGCGGCTTTTTTTCCTGAACGCGATAAATCTAAAAAGAGTCAGAAGAAATTTGGATTCTTTCAGACAGAGCAAACTTTGTTTGCTGATACGGCAAGCCGATTGGAGCTAACTCAAAATTCAGGTAATTCATGGGCCCGGCATCCCCTCGCTTTTTTAGTTGAAGCGGCTGATGACATTTGTTATAACATCATCGATCTGGAAGATGGTTGCCGATTGGGGTTAGTCTCTGTTACCGACACCATTGAATTATTAGCGGGTATTCTGCGCGAGGAATTTAATCCCGCTAAGGCAGCCAAAATAAAAAGTGTGGATGAGAAAATCGGAGTGCTTCGGGCTTTAGCCATCGGTAAACTGATCAACGATGCAGTAGAGGTATTTCTTCAGCACGAAACTGAAATGCTGACCGGCCAATTTGATAAGGCGCTGACCGACTTAGGCGCGTATAAAAATGAATTAAAACAGATTATTGACCTATCCATAGAGAAAATTTACCGGGCCCGCCATGTTGTTGAAATTGAGTCTGCCGGCTTTGAGGTATTGCCCGGACTGCTATCGGAATTCATTCTTGCAGCGGAGCATCTGATTAAGAAGAATCAGGCGCGTAAATATGCTAATCTCGCCCGGTTACTGCCCATGGAAACAATCTCAGTAATTCAAGACAATCCGGATAATACCTATTTGCACTTTAGGGAGGTAATTGATTTTGTTTCTGGAATGACCGACCGACACGCGCTCTCTCTGTACCGAAAGATTAAGGGCTTTGAGATTTAAGGTTTTACACTGGCGGTTATTGCCAAGATTCCATTTCAGGGTTTTATTTGCAAAAATCCTTAGTTTTAAGCCTCTTTTTGAAGGCATAGTAGGAATCCAAGAAAGATGTGGGTTAAAATAGCAGATTTTATTATTCGTTTTCGCACGTTCCTGATCGCGATCATTGGAGTGATTACGCTATTTATGGGGTTTCATGCTACCAAAGTTGAGATGAGCTACGACTTTATGCGTACCGTGCCGCTCAACGACCCAGACATGATTTTCTTCAATCGCTTTAAAGCGCAGTTTGGTGAAGATGGCAACATGATGGCGATTGGAGTTAAGGATAGCTCGATCTATAAACTCGACAACTTTCGAAAGTTAAAGGAATTCAGCAATGAGATAAGAAAGATTGAGGGGTGGGTGAAGTATTGTCGCTGCCGTTACTGCGTATAATGTTAAAAGATACTGCCGAAAAGAGATTTTACTTTGAGCCCCTTTTTCCAGAACAGATTCAATCACAACAACAGCTTGACAGTTTATTAGCGTTAGCTCGCGACCAAAAATTTTATATGGGGCAATTAGTGAACGTGGAAAACGGAGCCACTATGATTCTTGCGCCTATGAAGAAGGAGTATGCCAACTCTGCCAAGCGTATTGATGTTACTAATACCTTGATTGCTTTAGGCGCAAAATTTTCAGAAGACACGGGAGTTCAGATTCACTATGCGGGATTGCCTTTTGTGCGATCGATAATGGCACAACAGGTTCGTAAAGAGTTGTCTTTCTTTTTATACCTCTCGGCTATTGTTACCGGGGTAATTATGCTGCTTTTCTTCCGATCAGTACGAGCGGTAATTTTTTCTATGATCATGATTGGCGTAGTGGTGGTATGGACCATTGGCACCATAACCTTGTTAGGCTTTAAAATTAGTTTGTTAAGTGGCCTGATTCCACCTGTTATTGTTACGATAGGTATTACTAACGCTATCTACTTGTTGAATAAGTATCACCTTGAATTTGTGAATCGCAAAAACAAGATGGAGGCAATTAAGGCGGTAGTGCTCAAAATGGGTCTCGCTACTTTCCTTACAAATTTAACTGTGGCCATTGGTTTCTTAACGTTATTGTCAACGGATATCACGATTCTGCGAGAGTTTGGAATAGTAGCTGGTATCAATATCATCGCCTTGTTTATTGTGAGCCTGATCATGATTCCCGGCATTTTATCATGGATGCCAGAACCGAACGCTAAGCACTTACGCCATTTGGACTTTAAAATACTGGGTGGCTTTGTTCGGTTGATCGACTTAATGGTGCATCGGCACCGCATTGCCATTTACGTGGCTACCGCGGCTATTACAGTGTTTGCGCTGGTGGGCATGTCGAAGCTTTACTCGGTTTCTTTTATGGTGGATGATATACCGGCCGAGAGTCAGGTGAAAAAGGATTTGAACTTTGTAGAAGAAAACTTCAGTGGCATAATGCCCCTTGAAATTGAAGTCGATTTACAAACCAAACGAAGCAGGCCACTTCAAAATCTTAAGATTGCAAAAACGATTGATGAATTCGAATTGTCTCTTGATTCCATCTCACTGGCTTCGCGGCCTATTTCAATCCTTAGTTTCATCAAGGCCTCGCGGCAAGCGTATTACAATAATAATCCCGAATGGTATGCTCTTCCCACATCGGATATAGAAGCAAAATATGTTCTTGGTTATCTGAAAGGTCAAACGGATAACAGCGGACTGTTTAATTCTTTTGTGGACTCTACCTATCAAAGGATGCGTATCTCCATGCAGATGGCCGATATAGGTTCTATTCGGTTGGATTCGTTAGTGAATCATGTTATTGAGCCCAGGGCTGCGAAACTGGTAACGGAATTAAAGAAAACTTTGCGGTCAGAGAGCGATTCAGTTAAGGTAACCGTAACGGGGTCATCTAAAATATTCATTAAGGGCAATAAATTTTTGATTGAGAATCTAACAGAAAGTTTAATTCTTGCGTGCATTCTGATTACGCTCTCCATGGCTATTCTATTTGCCAACGCTCGTATGATTTTGATTTCACTAGTTCCAAATTTGATTGCACTAATGATAACAGCCGGGTTAATGGGATATTTCAACATCCCACTAAAGGCAAGTACGGCCCTTATTTTTAGCATTACGTTTGGCATCTCGGTCGATAACTCGATTCGCTTTCTGGCAAAGTATAGGCAGGAGCTTTTGTCGAGCGGATTCTTTGTGCCACGCTCTGTAAGCGAAAGTATTTTAGAAACAGGAAAGAGCATTGTCTACACATCCATTGTACTATTTGCCGGGTTTATCATTTTTGCTTTTTCAGATTTTGGAGGCACAGTGGCGCTGGGCTTGCTTACCTCTACTACGTTGTTGATCTCCATGTTTACCAACCTCATTTTATTACCAGCGCTTATCATGACGTTTGACAAGCCTAAAAAGAGTAAACACCGTTTGCCTATTGACGACTTCGACACCAGTTTTTACGGTGAAAGTGATGACGAGGCCATCGATCTAAGCAAGATTAAAATCCACGATCGTCAGGGATCAGCAGAGTGATTCAATGAAGTCACCAATATCGTCTAGCAGAACAAGACAGAGCAGTTGGTGGCGTCTTCTGGCATATTTCCTAAAATGGTTCGGCTGTTGTGTGGTAGCCTTTATACCTGTTCTTATTATTAATCAATTTGTATTTGATTGGGACTTTAGAAATAGGCCACCCTATCCAAATGTAATAAATCTCACTACTAATTTAGGAATGCTGGTTGGCACAATTTGGGTCACCTATATTACGGTACGAGGAGAGAAGCGAAAGCTTAGTTCACTATTTATAATTCCATTGTGGAAGGATTTTCTCAAAGGTTTTGGCTTTGGGACTATGTTCATGATTGTTTTTATGATCATCACTCAATCCTTTGGTATTATCAGATTTGAGTTAGCAGACTTTTCTAAACAGTTCTATTTCGATTTTTTCTTTTTTTTAATGATTGCAGTAATAGAGGAAATTGTTTCTCGAGGACATATTCTTTCAATCCTAAAAGAAAAATATAGTGATTTCATTTCACTCCTTGTTTCATCTGTAATATTTGGATTGTTTCATCTAGGTAATGATCATGTTACTGTAATTGGTTTATCTACAATTACTGCCTCAGGTTTCTTAATGGGACTAATAACGTTAAGAACAGGATCTATTTCTATGGCCGTTGGTTTGCATTGGGCTTGGAATTTTGTTCAAGGAGCTATACTTGGATTATGTGTAAGTGGACAAGATCAAGTAGGCATCTTTGCTCCACAATTTCTTTCCAGTGCTCTTTTGACTGGCGGAGATTTCGGGGCTGAAGGTTCTTTGATCATGCTAGTAATCACAATCCTTGTGCTTATCCTTGTTTATAGGTTTTGGCTCAAGATATTTGGCGTTCGGCTAAAAGATCAAAGCGATAACGCTCAAGTCTAATTTGGGTTTGGAGGGTCATTTTATTCCTCTCAATCCTTAAAAATCCTAAATTGCGCCCCTTATTTTAGTGTGAAGTGAGCAAATACAAAGAATTTAAAGATTTGAACCTTGCCCAGGTGGCCACCGATATTCTGGCTTTCTGGAAAGAGGAAAAGATTTTCGAGAAATCAGTAAGCAATCGCGAAGGAGCACCTTCATTCACCTTTTATGAAGGCCCGCCATCAGCCAACGGAACTCCAGGTATCCATCATGTAATGGCCCGAACCGTGAAGGATATTTTTTGCCGGTTTAAAACACTTCAAGGCTATCAGGTAAACCGTAAAGGTGGCTGGGATACCCACGGCTTGCCTGTTGAGTTACAGGTTGAGAAAGAACTCGGCATCACCAAAGATGACATTGGCAAAAAAATCTCGGTAGAAGAATACAATAAGAAGTGCCGCGAAACGGTAATGAAGTATAAAGATCAATGGGATGATCTTACACTGAAAATGGGTTACTGGGTAGATTTGGATAAACCCTACATCACCTATGAAAAAGAGTACATAGAATCGCTGTGGTGGATCTTAAAACAACTCTACGACAAAAAATTATTGTACAAAGGCTACACCATTCAGCCGTATTCGCCAGCAGCAGGAACGGGATTAAGTTCGCACGAATTGAATTTGCCAGGGTGTTATAAGGATGTTAAGGACACCTCTGTTGTAGCGCAGTTTAAAATTACGCGCAATGCGAAGTCGGAGTTTCTTTTTAAAAGCACCGATAAGAATATTTTTGTTCTTGCCTGGACAACAACACCCTGGACGTTGCCCTCGAACACAGCATTGGCAGTAGGAGAGAAGATCACTTATGTTCAGATCGACACGTTTAACAGCTATACACACAAACCTATTTCAGTAGTGTTGGCCAAAGCGCTTGTTGGAAAATATTTTTCGGACAAGAATAAGGACTTAAAGCTGGAAGAGTATAAAGCGGGCGATAAGAATATTCCATTTCAGATTGTGCAGGAATTTACAGGCAAAAATCTGGAAGGTATCCAATACGAACAATTGATGCCATACGTGCAGCCCTTCTACGATGCAGACAAAGCGTTTCAGATCGTAGCGGGTGATTTTGTAACCACTGAAGACGGAACAGGAGTCGTGCATGTTTCGCCAACGTTTGGTGCGGATGACTTTAGAGTAGCTAAGCAAAATGGAATTCCGGCACTTACTATTAAAGATGAATTAGACAATGAAGTTCCTACTGTCGATAAAAGAGGAAAATTCATTTCTGTAATTGGAGAACACCTGGCCGAAGGTGTAAAGAAATTCAACATCAAAACACATAAGCCTTTAGGTGCCGATGATTTTTATGTGAAGAATTATACCAACGAAGATGAGCGTAATTCAGACTATAAGAATACTGATGTAATCATATCCATCATCTTAAAAGAAGAAAATAAGGCTTTTAAGGTTGAGAAGTATGAGCACACCTACCCACATTGCTGGCGCACCGATAAACCTATTTTATATTATCCGTTAGATAGTTGGTTTATTAAAACTACGGCCTTAAAAGACCGGATGGTTGAGTTGAATAAAACAATCAATTGGAAACCTGAATCAACCGGCACGGGTCGTTTTGGCAATTGGTTGGAAAATCTGGTCGACTGGAATTTATCCCGTTCAAGGTATTGGGGTACACCCCTGCCTATCTGGCGAACGAAAGACGGCAAGGAAGAAATTTGTATTGGATCACAGGCCGAACTCAAAAAAGAAGTTGAGAAATCAGTTAAAGCCGGAATGATGCAAGCATCCATGGTCGATGGTCAATGGACCATGGACTTACATCGACCATATGTAGATGAGATAGTATTGGTAAGTGACAGTGGCCAGCCCATGAATCGCGAATTAGACCTGATTGATGTTTGGTTTGATTCGGGTGCGATGCCTTATGCGCAGTGGCATTATCCATTTGAGAATAAGGAAATCTTTGAAAAAAATTATCCAGCTGATTTTATTGCCGAAGGTGTTGACCAAACCCGGGGATGGTTCTTTACGCTTCACGCGATAGCGGTCATGCTTAACGAGAGCAGTGACGAAATCAAAGCGGTGAATAAGAAAGTGGGCAACGGAGGGGTATCCTTTAAGAATGTTATCTCCAACGGGCTTGTGCTCGATAAGAATGGAAATAAGATGAGCAAGAGCAAAGGCAATGTGGTAAACCCATTCGATACACTGGCCAAATACGGACCCGATGCCGTGCGCTGGTATATGATGGAAAATGCGCCTCCGTGGGATAACCTGAAGTTTGATCTGGAAGGTATTGCAGAAACGCAGCGCAGATTTTTTGGAACACTCATCAACACGTATTCATTCTTTGTTCTCTATGCCAACATTGACGGCTTTGTGAAAGATGAAATGAATACTGTGCCGTTTGAAAAACTGGCTCCCCTCGATAAATGGATTATAACCAAAGAGCAATCGTTGATTGAGGAAGTAACCAAAGCGTATAACGAATATGAACCAACCAAGGCAGCGCGGGCTATTCAGGAGTTTGTGAACGATCACCTTTCGAATTGGTATGTGCGGTTAAATCGCAAACGCTTTTGGCAACCCTCCTCCGCTAAAGCTTCGGAGGGCATGCCTGTGTTAAGTGACGATAAACGCGCGGCTTATGAAACACTATACGAATGCCTGATGGTAACCGCCCAATTGATGGCACCTATTGCACCGTTTTTCAGTGAGTTGCTGTACAGAAATCTTACTGATAACATTCGCAATGGCGCGAAAGAATTTAATACACCGCTGCAATATGAATCAATTCATCATACACTTTTGGTAAAGGCAGATTCGAAAAGAAAAGTAGAGGAGTTAGAAAAGTCGATGGATTATGCACAACGAATCTGCTCGCTGGTTCATTCGATTCGTAAAAACAGCAAGATCAAAGTGCGCACGCCCTTGCAGAAAGTATTGCTGCCGGTATTGGATGAAAAATTTGCCCAGCGTGTTAAAAGTGTAGAAGCGATCATTAAGGCAGAGGTCAATGTAAAAGAGATTCAATACATCGATGATGCTTCGGGCTTACTCGTAAAGAAAGTGAAACCCAATTTTGCGAAACTTGGCAAACAGTATGGTGCCAGGATGAAGGAAGTTTCTGCGGTAATCAATTCATTCGCTCAACAGGATATTCAAACCATTGAAAAGAAAGGCGCGTTAAGCAAAGATGGATTTGATTTGGTGTTGGAAGATGTATTGATCTCATCCGAAGACATCCCGGGTTGGTCGGTGGCTTCAGAAAATGGATTAACCGTGGCGCTCGATATTACCCTGACAGAGGAATTGAAACGAGAAGGCATTGCCCGTGATTTCGTAAACCGGGTTCAAAATCTCCGCAAGGATATGGGGCTTGCGGTATTAGATAAAATATCAATTGAAGTAGAAAAGAATGGTGAAGAAGTTTCTTCTGCTTTGACGGAACATAAGGAATATATCCGCACCGAAACTCAGGCGCTTTCGTTGGAATTAATGGAGAAACTTTCGAGTGCCAGTGAGGTGGATATGGATGAGTTTATTTTAAAGGTGAAGGTAACGGTGAACTAAATGGGATCATGGTTGATGGAACAGACTAAAATGAATTATAAAAAATATTTTCTCATTGCTCTTGCTATTATCCTACTTGATCAGTCGAGCAAACTGTTGATTCATAATTATATGTACATCCACCAGGAAGTAAATGTTTTGGGCGATTGGTTCCGGCTGCACTATTTGCTAAATCCGGGTATGGCCTTTGGTATTCGGTGGGAGAACGAGTTTGGGAAATTGGCGCTTACTATTTTTAGAATCTTTGCCATGTTTGGTATTTCTTATTACCTGGTTAAAATGATACAGAAACCGGCACACAATGGATTTTTAATTTGCCTTGCGCTTATTTTAGGCGGTGCCGTAGGTAATGTAATTGATAGTACATTTTATGGTGTGTTTTTGAACAATGCTCCCATTGAAGCTCCTACAAAATGGTTTCACGGCCAGGTGATTGACATGCTTTATTTTCCCCTCTTTCATTTTTACTGGCCTGATTGGGTACCCATTAAAGGCGGATCTTATTTTGAGTTTTTTAGTCCCGTATTCAATATTGCCGATTCATCAATATTTATTGGCGTGGTAACTATTCTATTTTCTCAGAAAAAATTCTTTCAAGAAGAGCTACCCGTTGCAGAACCAATAGAGATGAAAGAAGCCCCCGAAATTTCTATATCGGAGACAGATCAGCGAATTACCGATTCGGGAGATGTAACTCTGCCCCAGGATAAAAACACCCCTCGCGCTTCGGGAGAGTAATTTTTTATAAGTATTGCTTGGTATTTATGCGATGAGGTTGCGATTCTCAAAGGATACTGCGATCTTTTGTCCATTCATGAAGAAAGCATCTGCTAAACGAATCCCAAAAGAAATTCTCGACCTTATTCGCGAGCAACTGGCCCGTACCGGGTATCACGAATCGGTTGGTACTGGCCGGTGGAGTTTTATACATGGTTTACAAAAGGCTGTAAAAGATTTTGTTAAAAATACAGAGTCGCTTGATCCTCAACTCTCCATCAGCTATCCGCAAGGGCCTTCCGAAGATTTGTTGCGCAGAGCGTTTAATTTAAAAGTCCTCCAGGGGCAACGCAATCGCTTCGTAATTTGTTAAGTTTATTTGCCACCCAAAATCAATTGGATTGGAATGGCTTGATTCACGATCGGTTTACTTCGAAGTATAAAAATTTACTGGATGCTGCCGATGAAGACATAGAATCAGATTCGACACGTCCCATGGATCCAACCAACATGGATTCGTTTGCAACGAAAATCGCCAACGTGTTGCTGGAAAAATTGAGCAAGAAGGAGATTGACTTGATTAAGGAACAGATGGACGATGATACGGCCTTGCGCGAGGCCACCGAAGAAACGATCGCGGGTCTATATGTGCCATCATTGAACGATCCATCAAAACCCGAATTTCCACCACGCCCATTTTATGAGCCTCGCTTTCCGGCCTCCAATACATTTCGTATAGAAGTACCGGGCTTTACCAATGTGTGGTTAAAGGATGAAAGCACAAATCCTACCGGAACGCACAAGGCCCGTATGGCCTGGGAGGTTTTAATTAAAGCCAAGCGTTATAATATTAAAGAAGTTTCTCTCATTTCTTCGGGTAGTGCGGCTGCTGCTATTCAACATTTTTTCAATTTGTATAAGGTAAATACCAAATTGAAAGTGTTAATGGATCATCGCATTAATGCGGATATCAAGCAATCCCTTCGGGCTATGGGGTGTGAGGTCTTTGAAACAGATCTTAGCAAAGAATCACTTACGGGTAAGGAGATTAAAGAACTAACGAACAACAAAGAAGGTATTGATATTACCTACCGTGAGATTCTTGATCGCTTCAATGATAATTATTATGATTGGTTATCGTATGAAGTATTGAACGAAGATCCGGCTTATTGTTTTGTTCCGTTTGGTACAGGCGATTTGTTCATCAATATTTTAATTATTGTTGAGCGCGAATTTAATAACCGCATTTATAGGCACGATCCCCGCTTTCAGGGCGATATTCAGAAAATCGCCCAGTGTAATTTTATGGGCGCCACCACCCGCGATGCAAACTCGCGCATGGATAAATTGTTTTCGTATTATCTGCCTTCGTTGGATGACTATCAGTTTTACATCAATTCGTTGATTCAAAATGATCGCATTGGCAATCTTTCTGGAATTCTGGATCTCGATGAGAATTTTATTGAGGAGGCGCTTGAAATTAGTCGCAAACATTCCATTCGCTGCGAACCTTCCGGTATTGCCGGTTTGGCATTGCTGCTACAAATGAAAGAGGAATTGCCACGAGATGAAAAAATGCTGATTATTAATACCGGATCAACGATTTATCCCGGTAAGGGTAATTGAGCCACCACATATGTTTCCAACCCGTGTTCTGTGTCCCCACAGAACACAATATTAGATAACAGACCAAGGGGGCAAGGGTAATTAAGCCAAAGGTTGTTCTGGCAGAATTTCCATAGTTTCTTACTGGAAATTCATTGTATGCGATCGCGAACTATAATTCAGTGTATTGGAATTTTGGTTGCTGTGATCATTGTAATCCTACTTTATCAGTCGTAAGTCGGTTTGATTCTACCAATGCCAATTTTAATCCGGGTTCTGTGTCCTCACAGAACCCAATAAGTTTGGTCTGTAAAAAATCCTCGCTAAGGGAAAAGTTTTTTTTGGAGTAATTTTACCGCATGGCGGAAAACCTGATCATTTCTACAGCGACCGATAAAGCGTCAAGATACGAGGCGCTTATTCCACAAATTGAAGCGTTAACAACTGGTGAACCCGATTTGATAGCTAATCTGGCTAACATAGCCGCGGCATTAAAACAAACCATGAATTTTTTCTGGGTAGGGTTTTACCTCGTAAAAAATAATGAATTGGTTTTAGGACCTTTTCAGGGGCCGATTGCCTGTACCCGAATTGCCATGGGCAAAGGTGTTTGTGGTGCAAGTTGGAAAGAAAAGAAAGTGGTGATCGTTCCCGATGTGGATAAATTTCCGGGGCACATCGCGTGTAGCTCGGATTCTAAATCTGAAATAGTGTTGCCTGCCCTTAAGAATAATGAAGTCGTCCTCATTTTGGATGTTGATAGCGACAAGCTAAATGATTTTGATTCAACCGATGAGAAGCATTTAACCCAACTCATGGGTATTATCGAAAGAATACTCTGACCCAGATAGTCAACACACTATGGCATCCTCAGAATTTTACCGTCAACGCGTGCAGCATTTTAGTCAGCAAGGCAGGCAGATCGAAAAAATTATCAAGCGTTATTCAATCATTCGAATACTGATCTTTCTGGCTGCGGGAATAGTAATTTATATAGGAATTTCACAACCTTATTTTTTTTGGTTGTTACCTCTCTTGATTCTTGTTTTTTCATTTCTGGTTAGCAAGCAAACCCATCACGAAGAGGAAAGACAGTTAACGAATTATCTCGAACAGCTAAATGCTAATGAAGCGGATGCTCTTGAGTTTAAGTCAATAGATTTTTCTGATGGTAGCAGGTTTGTTGATGCCCATCATCCTTATAGTCACGATCTTGATATTTTTGGGGATGGCTCAATCTATCAATATTTGAACCGATGCGGAACGCAATTGGGCGAGGAGCGATTGGCAAGCGATTTAAAAACCTTACCCTACACAGAAAAAGATTTAGTGTTACGCCAACAGGCGGTGCGTGAGTTGGGAGCTATGATTGAATTCAGGCAGCAGATCTGGGGCGTGGGCCGACAAATAAATGATTTTACTTTTGATCGATCACCCTTGTTAAACTGGCTTACTATGAAGCCGCTGGTTTACAAAAAGAATTTGTTCACGTTGCTTCGTTGGGTTTTACCGGCTATTACATTAATAATTTTAGGGCTGATTTATTTTGATGGAGCCTATTTTCCGTTGCTTTTCATCATGATGATGGTGCAGCTCTCTATTACCGGCTACTATTCAAAACAAATTGGTGATTTTCAGCGCAAGCTCAGTACCGGTAAAAAAGTAATGGGTAATTACGCGCGTATATTTGAAAAACTTGCGCACCAAAAAGTAGAATCAGAATTGATGAAAAGCCATCAGCAAATGGCGACACGTGCTTTTAATAAGGTGAAACAGTTTGCGGAGCAAGTCAATGCATTCGAAGCACGCATGAATCCAATCGCTATGATGTTTGGCAATGGATTGTTTCTTTATGATTTTCAGATTTTAAATAAACTGGAAAAGTGGCGCGAAGAAAATGCAAATGAATTACCCCATTGGCTGGAATCGTTGGGCGAGTGGGATTCACTTTTATCGTTAGCCACGCTTCATTATAATTATCCGAACTATACGTTTGCTAAAATTAACAATGCACTTGTGTTGGAGAGTTGGGACATGGGCCATCCCTTGATTCCAGACAAAAGTAGAGTTACCAACAATTTTGATTTGGGTAAGCCCGCCAAAGTATGGCTTATTACAGGCGCTAACATGGCAGGCAAGAGCACTTTCTTACGATCGCTAGGAGCAAATTTTGTTTTAGGAAGCATCGGGTCGCCTGTGTGTGCGAGTTATTGGGTTCAGCCTTTAGTGGCTATGCGCTCTGGCATGCGAACTACCGACTCTTTACAGGAGCATCAATCGTATTTTTATGCGGAGCTTCATCGGCTTCAGTCCATTATGGAAGAATTACGTTCGGGTAAATCCATGATTATTTTGTTGGATGAAATTTTGAAAGGCACCAATTCAACAGATAAACAAGCAGGTTCGCGGGAGTTGCTACAGCAATTGAAGGATCAGCATGCTTTGGTCGTGCTGGCCACGCACGATATTGCTTTGGGTGATTTAGAATCACAATACCCTGATCAGATAACCAATACTTGTTTTGAAGGGAATATAGAGAATGATCAATTGACCTTTGATTATACCCTACATAAAGGTGTGGCCCTGAAGGCAAATGCTACGTTTCTGATGAAGAAAATGGGTATCATTCCAATCAAGGATTGATTTCAGAAAATATTTTAATAGCTTAGATAGCATAAAACTTTATGACTATGCGAGCGGTATGCTTTCTCCTTTGTTTCCTCCCGATTTGTTTGGCTGCACAGATTGGTGCAAAAACCCAGCAAACAAAAATAACAGGTATCTGGCAAAATAATCAATTTGGATACCAGATGACCCTTATACTTAATGAGGGTGGTAGCGGTGAGTTTGATGGGGAATCGATTACGTATTCAGCAGCCAGTAATAAACTTTCTATTACGCAGGCTGGCGCAACAACCCAGTATACCTATTCCCTTACCGGGAACTCACTCACTCTTTCGGGCGGAGACTTAGATCAAAATGTGGCGTTTACAAAATCAGGAACCACTCCGGCAACCCAACCCGTAGTAGCCCAAACGAGTGGAGAAAAAACTGGCGGCAGTAATTTAATTGGAGTTTGGTCGGGGAATGGGGAAACCATAGAATTTAAAACGAATGGCCAATGCGTTTATATTGGAAACACTTTTTCTTACGAAGAATCGCAAGGTCACATAACGTTGGCTACATCGCAAGGAAAAGCAATGTTCGCCTACACCATTGAGGGAAATCAATTAAATCTTACAGCTAATGGACAAAAAATAAGTTATACCCGTGGGGCCGGAAACACAAACTCGACCCAATCGATGGCTAACGCTACAGGTGGAAATGTTGCGCAAGAACTGGTGGGTAAATGGTGTTGGACGAGTACGACTAGCACCAATTCGGGAGGTTCATCATCCAGCCAATGTATTGTGTTAAACGCAAACGGTACGTATGAGTATTCTTCTGAGCGCTCCATGGATACCAATACAAATTCATTTTATGGAGGCACCAATTCTCAGGGTGCAGATCGCGGAACGTGGTATGTACAAGGCGATAAAATCTACTATAATTCACAAAGCCGGGGCCAGGGTTCCTATCAATTGCAGAAAGTAAATCACCCAAAAACCCGCGACCCCATGATTGTTCTTGATGGTGAGCCTTACGTGACTTTTTATCAAAAACCTTCGTGGTAGTTTAGTATATAGCATGTTTCCTCTAAAGTGCTAACTTTAGATTAGTAAATCCCAAAATTGATGAATACTCCCAAGGCCCGTAAAATTGCAAAGCGAGTGAATGGCAGTATTGCTATCTATTATGGAATGGGCAGCGCCCTTACATCGCTCGGTTCGATAATTTCCATATTTGTATGGAGTTACAAAGTCTGGGTAGGCAAAACCGAGTTTGCCTGGGTGTCTCCGATTGCGCTTCTACTATTAGCTGGCATTACAGGCTTTGTTGCCTATTTGTTACTGAGAGTCGGCTATGCAGAAATTGAAAGTTAGTTTTAAATCCTTATTCTCATTCTATGAAAAATTCTATTAGTCGAAGAGATTGGTTTAAGTCAACACTCGCACTTACTGCGGGCATGACCATTACCCCTGCCTTGGTAAACAGTTTGATGGCCGCTCCTGTAAGTGATGCCGAGCGGGCATATTTTGGTTTATCAAAACTAAATGGTGCCAAAGTGCGATTGAACTCGAATGAAAATCCTTATGGGCCCTCGGAGAAAGCTAAAAAAGCTGTTGTGCAAAGTTTAACCATGGGCAACCGGTATGCTTTTAACGAAATGGAGGAATTGAAAAAGCTTGTCGCTGCGAAAGAGGGCGTTGATCCAAGCTTTATTTTATTTGGGGCTGGTTCAGGCGAACTTCTTTGTCAAACAGGTATTGCTTATGGTTTAGAGGGTGGCCGGGTGTTGTCAGCTTATCCTACGTTTCCGTTGCTGATGAATTACGCACAAATGATGAATGCCGCGTGGGATAAAGTGGATTTGAATGAAAAGCTTGAGTTTGATTATGAGAAACTGTTATCGGCTATTAATACTGATACCCGATTAGTTTTTTCCTGTAACCCTAATAACCCAACTGGCACGGTGGTAAATATAGATACGGTCAAATCTTTTTCTGAGGAGGCCTCAAAGAAAACACTGGTGTATGCCGATGAAGCGTATATAGAATTTTTGGAGCCGGCACAACAGAAGTCTATGGTATCGTTGGTTGAAAGTGTGCCTAATCTCATTGTGTCAAAAACATTTTCAAAGATTTATGGATTGGCAGGCTTGCGGGTTGGCTACATCGTTGCTCATCCTGATGTTCTTAAAAAAGTAGGAATGTATGGTGATACTATTTCCGTAAGTCAAACAGCTATTGCGGCTGCCAAGGCTAGTTTAGGCGATGAGGATTTCATGAAAATGACCCGTGAGAAAAATGCAGTGGCTCGCAAAGTGCTTACAGATTATCTTGAAAGGAAAAAGATTTTCTATAGCAAGTCAGTGACCAATGTGCTGCTCTTTCCGGCACCGATGGATGGTAAAACGATTCTTTCAAAACTGGAAGAAAGAGGATACTTGATTCGTGTGTGGGATTACCAGGAGAAAGAATGGTGTCGTGTAAGTATTGGCACAGTAGACGAGATGAAAGGATTTGTTAAAGCCTTTGATGAGGTTACAGCCTGATCACATCTATAATCAGTTCAACTTAAAATCGTTCAGTTGAATATCATCCAGGCCATGTTGATCAAACGGATTCTCCATTTGGTCTTGCACATTGTATAAGGAAATCAAAATAAAAGTGGATACAGACGAAAGTGCGTATACCAGCCAGGCATCGTTAGCCGAAATCCCATCATGTAGTTTGTTGTAGAGTGCCGGTGTATAAATAACCGGATACATATAAATAAAAATCAGGCAGTAGGCACGAATGGCGATGGGGGTACGGTGTTGGTTTATGGCAATAATGTTTTCCGCGCCTCTATGCACATCTTTCATGAATCGAAATATCTTTAGGGCAACACTGTTTCGAATGAACTCTGAATTTGTTCGAATAAACAAAGCCACTTTATCTATTTCCTGATGAAGTGTTTCTTTACTGCAGGTTTTAGGCCCGAGATAATTCACCAAAGAATACGAAATGTTTTTTATCTGATTCTGAATCTCCTGCTTTTTTGAGACGTCTAGTTTTTTGACCTCCTGAAAACAACAATCAACGGTAATAAGTCCCGCTTTAAAAAACGATAGAAATTCCAACGCTTTTTCCCGTCTGCGAAAAGCACTGCGAATGGTAAATACGAGGGGAAAGATGATCGCGATGCTAATCAGAGCAAGATCAAAATTGTATTGAAATTGGCGGGCAAGGGTAACATAGGAAGTCAGAAATGAAATTCCTAACGCCAGCGCGGTTCGGGTATTTATAATAGAAAGATATCGATTCATTAAGCAGTTATCAGATTATACTTTATTGTTACACATTAGTAAATATAGAATATTTAACTGGTTGATTTGTAACGATTGTTATTAACTGGAATAAGTGAAGGTAGGGACACCTACAGTTGCATAACTCCTGTTAGGTGAAGAGGATTAAATCTTGTTTGTATTTGTCGCAGAGGATTTGATGGAACGCCTTAACTTCGGAAGTTGCTTTCCGATCCGTTAAGAGACAGACAGTGCCTCCATTTCCTCCTCCGGTAATTTTGGCACCATATACCCCTGGGATATTTTTTGAAAGTGAAACTATTTCATCAGTTCGCTCTGCTCCTAAGCCGCAAGCTGAATAACTATCATGCGATTGATACATTAATTCACCTATCTTTTTTAGTAGATGCGGGCGCTCCTCCTCTTGAGTAGCAGCATTTACACCGGCAAGTAGATTTTTGAACAGCGTTACCCGATGATGCTCATAGATGGGGTGAGAAGTGCTTGCGCGTAGGGGATAGGTCCGCGCTCTGTCAATTTGTGTTACATTATCAACAGAGACTTGATATTTATCAAGAAATTCTTTTCCTGAAATTGTTTTGGGCAAAATGGTTAAAAATGAATTTTCATATTGATTCGGAGAAATATTGCTGAGATAGCCCGCAAAGGGAAGTGAGGTAAAATCATTTTTGGTTTTAACACTTTTAATAATCTCAGTCGAAACACCCATTGCCTGAAGAATAATGGAATATCCCATAAAGGCTGCTGCCCTTACATTGCTGTATGAGGCGCCTGCCACAGAGTGTCGGATGCCGCTGTCAATTCCAATAAATTGAATCTCGTCAGGAATGGAAATGGGTTCGCCAACCTGATCAGGCTGACATAAAATGGGCAACAGTTTATTGGACTCACCAAAATAAGAAGCCAGTTGATCCATCAATCCGCATGGCGCACCTACAATAAAATTCTCTACACGTTGTGCCAGTAGCGGTAATTCGGTACCCGGTAAATCTAAGTCAAAGACTTCACAAAGAGCTTTCATGCAAGCTACTTCGATAGAGGCTGAGGATGAAACACCTTTCCCCAATGGAACAGTTGATTTTATTTCAAAAGTAGCGCCCCGAAAATCAATGCCTTTTCTTTTTGAAGAACGAGTGCTCCGCCTAGCACATAGCCAATCCACGAAGTTATAGGATCGTTTTTTAATTTTTCATGTACAACTTTATAATCAACCTGACCATGATTCAGATACTCGCGATAGTCAACAAGTGCAAGTAATGTTTCTCTATCGCTAAGGGTACTTCGAAAGATGCATTGAAAATCTTCCCGCAAGTATAGACTAACAACTGTTTTCTGTGCAATAGGCATTTGCAATACAAGCGATCCCGAATAATCGGCAATGCCACCCATTACATCTAACCGGCCGGGCGCACTTGCTTCTGCATAATTTTTAACAGGCAGTTTAGCGCTCAAGGGTGTAGTCGTTGAGATTGACTTTTAAAAGTTCTGCCGCTTTGTCTTCGGGCATTGTATCGGCCATAAAGTTACCCGCCCCAATCTCGGGGCCAGCCGGATATTTTATTAACCCCGGTTGACGATAGGGAGGTTGCAACCATAAATGCATTCTAAAATCAGGATAACTTTTTCCATCAACGGGCGCCTTGCATGAAAGACAGAACATAAGGGAAATCCATATTAAAGTTCATGTCCATTCTGCGAACTACCTGATGAAAAACAGAGGCAAGATCGGTTAACTCTTGTGAAGAAAGAGAGATTAATGTTTGATGATTCTTTTTTGGAAAGATCATCACCTCATAAGCATACCGCGCAAAATATGGAATAAAGGCAATGGCGTTTTCATTCTCAGCAATTACGCGGGTAGCATCTTTCTTTTCCTGAATAATTATTTCTTCGAAAAGATTTTGGTGATGCGTAGCGTGATAGCGTTGGGCAAGTGCAATTTGTTGTTCTACTAATTTGAATGAAAAATCTACTGCATAGATCTGGCAGTGGGGATGCGAATTACTAACACCAACGGCTTCGCCTTTATTTTCAAAAATTAATACTGATTTTATATCAGGATTGTTTTCGAACTCAACCATTTGATTTTGGAATGTTGTAAACACATGAACAACTTGCATCAACCGCATCTGCGAAAGCGTAATGTTGTGACGTGGATCGTAACAAACTACCCGCGCCACACCAAGTGCACTTTCTTTTTATAAAAACCAAGCGCATCAGTGACCACCGGTGCTTGCATACCTACCACGGGATGATCGTTATCAAAAATGAAAACACTGTATAGGCTGGATTCGCATGACCGTGAATACGCGTGTTGCCTGGGCATAGATAACAGGTAGGGTCGTAGGAATCTGATTTCTTGGTTTAATAATTCCGGCTCCTTGCCACGGACGCGCGTTTCGATGAGCAGAATAAACTACCCATTCTTCCCGCAAAGGATGCCAACGTTTTTCCCATTTGCCTTGATAAGAATCTGACATGCCGAACCTCCAACGAAATTTATAAATCAACGAAAAGGAAGTTAAACAAAATAGGGACAATAGAAATAAAAATTTCTTATTACTTATTATTTCTGGTGAGTTGAAGTATCGGATTAAAAGGGAACATGCACATGCCGCTCAGCATGATAGCTAGAGCGAACCAACGGCCCCGATTCAACATATTTTAATCCGCGTTTCAGTCCTTCTTCTTTATACATGGCAAAGGTATCCGGGTGGATAAACTCGGCTACTTCCAAATGCATTTTGGTAGGCTGTAAATATTGACCGAGCGTTAAGATCATTAGACCATGATTAGCTAAATCATCCATCGCTTTAAAAACTTCTTCCTGTGTTTCGCCTACGCCCAGCATGATACCTGATTTAGTTCGCTTGCCGGCTTCACGAATTCGCTTAATCTGTTCCAGGCTGCGATCATACTTAGCTTGCGGCCGCACCATTCTATACAGTCGGCCAACGGTTTCCATATTATGCGATACTACTTCCTGGCCGCCATCAATCATGTGATAGAGTGCGTCCCAATTTCCTTTTGTATCAGGAATTAATGTTTCAATAGTTGTATCAGGACTCAGCGCTTTAGTTTGTATAACAGTTTGGTACCAAATCTCAGCACCCCTGTCTTTCAACTCATCGCGGTTTACCGAGGTAATAACGGCATGCTTTACACCCATCAGTTTGATTGCTTCGGCAACCCGGCTTGGTTCTTCCGTGTCGTACTCGGTAGGCCGGCCGGTAGCTACTGCACAAAAAGTGCAACTACGCGTACACACATTTCCTAATATCATAAATGTGGCAGTACCTGCACCCCAGCATTCACCCATGTTTGGGCAATTACCGCTTTCGCAAATGGTGTGTAGCTTATGTTCGTCTACCAGTCTCCGCACTTTCGTGTATTCGGGTCCAATAGGTAACTTAACACGCAGCCAATCAGGCTTGCGCTTCTTTGTTTCCTGGGCCGAGATTACGGGTAGTTCAATCATAATTAGTACTGAGTCGTTAGTTTATAGTATTGAGTATTTAAATACTGTATACTCAATAACTATATACAGACTATATAAGTTCTTTGTATTGTTCTGCAGTTAGCAGCGAATCAAGTTCCGCAAGATTTGTTATAGAAATTTTTACCATCCAGCCTTCGCCATATGCATCGCTGTTTACTTTTTCGGGTGCAGCTTCCAACGCTTTATTTAACTCCAGCACCTTGCCGCTAATAGGCATATCTAAATCCGATACAGTTTTTACCGCTTCCACAGTTCCAAAAACATCGTGTTGATTAATTTGCTGACCTACGGTCGAAATGTCGACATAAACAATATCGCCTAATTCGCCTTGTGCAAAATCGGTTATGCCAATAGTGGCTTGACCACCTTCAACTTTAACCCATTCGTGGTCTTTGGTGTACTTGAGTTCTGCAGGAATATTCATAGTATTTGAGGAGTATATTTTACCTCAAAAATAGCGAAACTATTATTCCTATGGATTTATTATTAGCAGTAATTTTGACTTAGCTGATGCTAAATAGCGGTAATTTATTGCGACAGGTTGAACAATACTTTTACCCCAGCCCGGGTAGTTGATCTCTTGTACGAATTGGTGACAAGGGGTTCGTTAATACTTCTTTCGTAATAGGCTTGAACCCGTAATTTCTGATTAACCAGGTAGCTAATGTTGGGCCGCATTTGGTAATTTAAATTACCATTGGTAATGGTGTTTACTTCATCGATTTTTCGTTGAATGGTCTGATTATTGGTAACACTCATATTGAGCTGAAATGTGATATCATTTTTAAGTGTTATCACCCGACCCTGTGTTTTGAAAGGCAATTTCATATTATTTTTGGTGTAACCTAAATCAATCGACCAATCTTTACTGGTAAGTTCGGTTATTTGCGAATTGGAAATGTTTAAAGCCAGGTCGCGTTTGGTTTTATATTCAAATCTGAAATTAAGTTTAGAACGGGTTCTTAAATTAACGCCTACCAGGGGAGCAAACTGCTCGCTAATCATCACCTGACTGATCACATATACGGGTATCAATTCGCCATTGGCGTTTGTTACGGAGGCAAACATCCCATTATTATAATCCTCCACCGGATTATTAATAGATACCTCCGAATACTCTAAGGAGTTAGAGTAATTTACTACTGAGTACGATGAGTTGTAGGCGTGATTAATTGTTATGGATTGAAAAATCTCTTTTAGACCTTCCAGTTTACCTAAGCCGGTATAATCCAATCGCCAGTTAGGAATGGGTATCTTGGGGAAGGGCGAGAGATTAACATCTTCTGCCGATTTACCTGTATAGGCGGCCAGGAAAGCGGGTATCAAAACATCTTGCGATTGGGTTTCATATGAATTGCCGGTGATTCGCGTGAAGCGATCTTGTATAAGACCGATGTTCTCTTCAAATTGTTGGAATACGGTTGAGTTAATACTGCTATTATTTTTAAAGGCGGTGTTTATTGTTAAGATAGAAGTTTTGTAAGAACCCAGTCTACTTTGTCCTATAGATTCATAGGCAAGCCCTGTGGAATCTATCCGGTAAATTTCCTGGTAGGAAGTCATCGAGTTCTTTTTACATCGAGTTGAATTTTTAAATCAGCCGAAGGTTCAACAGAAGCTCGTAAGCCCATATCCTGCATCTGATTTTGCGTGTAAGGGGTAGTTAATTTTTGGTTGGTCGTTAACCATCCATTTTCACCCGCCTTAATCTGAAAGTTTGGATCTTGCTGACCTAATACAAAACCCCAGCCTGGTGCGTTCCAATCTTTATCCATACCAAACAAATAGGGCACGGGCGTAAATCCGGGAAGGATCGTACCTTGATTTAAAGAATAGGTGCCCGTTATATTTCTCAATGACATAATGAGTCGCAGCAAACCTTTTACGGCTTTTAATTCCGGAGGTCTCCTCACGGTATCAGGTTGAGTAGGTTTTGTTTGAGGGGTGGGCACCTTAGGTCGGGCTGGTGTATTTACTCCTTTCAAAAAACCAATTTTGTTATAAAGTTTTACCATATCAATACGGCCACTGAGTGCCTGCTCCTGACTGTTTTGTACAATGTTTCCTAGTTGCAGCGCTTCGTTGGTTTCCAGAGGCCCTGCTTTCCAGTTGTATCCAACATTGTAGCGATACTCTGCGCCTAACCAGTTGGTGAGCGGAAATTTATCGAGAGGCACAGTGTAGTTGGCACTGATATTTTGATCGAATGTTTTAGTGCGGCCAAACTTCTTCAGGTTTGCAATTACCACATCGAGAGAATCCTGATTATTCAAATCACCATCGGGCTCATCGATTATCGCATTGATGCGAGAAGCATAGTCAATTGAAAGCGATTTGGCGAGGGCCCATCGTACATTGTAGGTGCGATTGAAGATAAAAACTTTTGAAAATTGGGGACAGAATTTTGGGCATCGGTATTCGCATTGCGGTATGTCATTTTACTAAACGAACGATCTAATTCATAGCGCACAGAAAGATTGGAGGGCACCGGATTGAAATTGAAATCTTTAATCAACTGCAGAAAGGGAGATGATAAAAATTTCATATTCTTAAACGGTTCAAAGCCTTTAAACTTGGGTGAGTATTGCCATACGCCAGCCGCTTTATAATTTCGCCTCGTGTTTTCCTGTAAATTAAAATTCGTTTGCGTAGCCTCACTTTGTGCGTAGGTGAAAGCAAAATTTTCAATATCATAAATGTGGGCTACGGCATCTTGTTTGGTTTTCACTTTTCGTACGTTGGTAAAATTTAAACTTTTCCGTACCGATTTGTCCCGGATTAAAGCCAAATAGTCATCACGCTCGGCTTGCGTGTCAAAAGATTTTAACGCGGCCTCCAGCCGCAAGTCCGGGTTAGCCGGATCGTATTTCGGATTGATGGTAGTTTGCTCATAACTATAGAACATGGGGATTTTTAATCCTGTCCATTTAGGGAGAAGTTTATCAATATTCAGGTTGGTGGAGATGTCGTAAGAGGTGGCATCACTTCGCGAACGTTCAGAAATTTTTGATTGCACATTACCATACCCGAATCCAGTGTACCGAACGGAGCCGGTAACGGTTCCCAGATCGGCAAGCTTAGCGCTAAGTACGGCATTGCCCGCCCAGCCGGCAGTTCGATCAAAATCGGTAAGCCGGAGTTCATTGGCCCACATACACACATTATAAGATCGACCGTCATTACGAGGGTTGCGAATGCCAATCATCATCAACTTAACCTGGCTAATATCGGGTCGACCTAAAATTCTGATTCCATGTTTACCCGCGGGCGCAGGTCCATCCTGCGGGTATAAGAGCCCGAGGTTATAGCCTTCGCGATCGCGTTTAACTTTCAACGCGTACAAATCATCCAGATCCAGATCGATTTGATTTTCTGCTGGCCAGATCGCCTCTACCGTTCGGGGTGCCCCGGCCGGAGTAATTTTAAGCGGCAATTCAATCTCATAATAATTTTCATCAAAGTCGGTACCTAGTCGAATAAAAGCAACCAACTCATCGTCATTAATTACGTTTGTAGGATTTGTATTGTAGGCACTCAAAAACATTTTTATTCGCCCGTAATTGAAAAAATCCATTGAAACGTTTTTGAAGATAGAACGTGCATCGCCATCTGATAAATCTTTTACACATAATTGAACGGCTTGTTCATTGAGTCTGCGCTGCTGGGTTGACGTATTATCGCGATCGCGCTTAAGCGGTTCAATATAGGGCGGCTTGATTTCATTGCCGGCTCCGTTTTCTTCAACACCAACAACCGAAACTGAAAAATTATCCTGATCGGGTTCAATGGGTTCCCCAAAACTAGACTCTTGTAAATTGCCAGTGTATCGTCTCCAACGATTACCCACTGTGCGAAACTTAGCCAAACGCAATACCACGGGTTGTACAAATCCTGTTAAATACATGCGCGCGTATCGAATTGATTTAAATCCTTCCAGGTTCCCAACCTTTTCATCAAACTGTCGAATCGGAATACGAAAGAGATACCAGGTAACCTGATCGCCATTAACAAGATTGGTAATTTTATCAACGATAAAATTCTTACCCACTACCATTTGATTTGGCTTAAGATTCATGCTATAGGAATAATATTCTTCCAAATCGCTGATGGTATTGTCGGCATTCAGATCTTCATTGTCGGGGATGGTTGTACTGGATTGCGGAACATTGTTACCATCCGTTAACACGGGCGTATTATTCTCAAGGCCATTAAACATTTTATATCGTTCCAAGATGCCGGACTGATCGTCATCATAACTCGGATCTAAAAAATATTTGAAATCGTCAGCCGTTGGGTCTTCCGAAACGAGTTGTCTTAACGTGGGATTAAGTAGTGAATTTAAAAATCCAGAAAACTTATTCCTTTCATAGGAATTGTTTGCACCATCCAAACCCACATCCTGAAATGGGCGGCCATCCGGATTATTGTCAAAGGCATTGTTCAGATATTGTTTGTTGGTAACATAACCCCAGTTGTTTGAAGAAACATTAAAGGAGGTAGTGTCACCATCTGCCGGTAGTCCATTTTCAAACGCGTGTTTACCGTCACGCATAAAATCTTCAGAGATACTGCCTAATTGAAAAACCAGTTTACCACCAGTTGTGTTAGGCTGCGAAGTTTTTCCATCATCGATTTGGCCATTCGCTGAATTGATGAAAGGATCCATCATCCAATATTCAAGATATTCGATATTCGCTTTGTCAAAATCAACTTCCGAACGAAAAGCCGTGGTGATTCCACCCCAGTTATCGGCTGGATTTTTTAAGGTACCATCCGCATTGAGATCGGTATTGAAATTGTAAGCACCTCGTTCAGAAGGGTAGTAGGCAAGATCAAAAATGGGTTCAAAGGAATTTCCTACGTATGGATCGAAGTATGGAAAAATTTCATCAGGTTCCACCGGCCGTACATAGTGATTTTTTAATGTTTCATCGTTGATATAGTCGGGTTTAAACTGCGAGTTGTTACTATAAAAAGTATTGTCTACCTGGTACCAGGCCAGCCTTGCGCGCTTGAGCCCGGAACGCGTATCATCAATAGCACCATTCGTTTGATCAAACTCTTTAGGCACCGAAGCATATTTCCATGCCTGAGGATTGATAAGGTTATACGGGGTGGCTGTGTTTTCAAAGTCGTCAATAAAAGAAGTGCCTTCACCATCTACTACATTCGATGTGCCGGGTAATAATTGTGCGAACTCTGCATTCAGTGTTATGTTAGATTGCTCTTTTGTTTGAATGAAAGGAAGAAGATCAACGAGCTTAGTTAAGGCAACGGAATTTTTGCGCATATTAAAGTCGAGACCATATTGTAAATTGCGAGCAGGCTCATTGCCGATTAAGTTTCGCGTTACGAGGGCCCGCTCGTTATAATAGAGCATCGTTGATCCGATATTAACATCTTCACTAAGTTTATAATCCAACCGTGTACCCATCAACGATCGGGTTTGAAATGAAAACGGATCTTGTTGTTCATAGGTGATGTCGATGTCTTTTCCAGAACTCAGAATTCCTTCATTTAGAATAGTAACTTTTCCAAACGTATAATCCACTGTGTAATCGGTACCCTCGCGCAAGGGACTACCACCCGAGTAAACTTTTACTGAGCCGGGTGAAATATTGAAACCTTGTATAATGATATCTTTGCCCGAACCAGCTTTAAAAGAACCCACCAGGTAAAATTTGTTTTTGGTTGCCACTAACTCGGCTTCCGCTTTGGTTGTTCGATATAGCGTATCGTATACATATTTGCTAACAAGTTGCGCGCCTACAGATGGATTTGATTCTTTCGCAAACAAATTTCTAAGCGCTTTATCAAATGGTTCGAGAAAGGGGAAAATAATTGCGCCTGTTTCAGTGTTTACCGTAATCTTTTCAACAAAGTCAAAATTGCCATCGGGTTGCGGATCGTTGTAGGGGTTCAATCGATCCAACCCAAAGACCTGAATCAATTGTTGTGTTCTCGAAAAATCTCCTTCTTGTAGTTGCGGGTTATCAATACCCGTGCGGTCATCGCGGTAGATTATGCGAAGCTGAAATCCATCGCGTGTAAGTTGATTTACATTCAGATTGTAAATATTCTTCATCATCAGATTCCAGGTAGGCAAAATTTTCCCTTGGTCATCTTTAATGCTGATTTTGCGGGGTCTTAATAATTTTAAATACACAACCTGATCCTCCGGCTTATTACCATAGTCTTCGCTTAGTTCGCCCACTTTATACACACGGCCATTATAGGTGTACTCAAACGCGATCGCCAGGGCTTCGTCATTCTGTAATTTGCGTTGCAGGGTTAAGTATCCTAGTTCTTTGTTAAAGGAGTATTCGCTGGGGGTCAGTTTTCTGGAGCTGGTAATTTTTTCGAAGTCTGTACCGTTCTTAAAACCTAATCCTTCAAGAGCTTGATTGATTCCATCGGAGTTAGCAGATATAGTCCCCAGTTTTGTAAATAAATCGTTGGCATTATTTGAAGTAGGAGAACCATCGACAACTGCTGGGGTAAGAATATCTTTACGATAGATTTTATCGGACTCACCCATGTCCATAAGGCCCACTACGTTGCGAGTAGTTTGGGTATCGTTTTGGCGATTGAGCAGGTATATTTCAATACGTGTGATATTGATTCCGGATGTGATCTGCGGAAGCGTGCCCAACCACCCTTCAAAATTGTCGCGGAAGAATTGGCCTATAAAGAAGTGCCTGTTTTCATCGTAGTTCGAGCCAACGATTTCGAAAGGCCGACCCTGTGCGGCTCCGTTCGTGCTACCCGATACTTTAATGGATGATTGCTTACCACGCTGTGTTGTAGCGAGTGCCGTAACAAACAGCTTTCCAAACTGCATTTGAGTTTTTAGTCCAAACAAATTTTGAGAACCGGTAATCAAACTATTGTTAAGCGGTAAACTCACATTACCAATTTCAAATTTCTTAATGATGTCTTCTTTAAATCCCGTGTACTCTACCTTCAGGTTATTTTGAAAATCGAAAGAATTATTATTGTCAAAATTGGTTGTTACCGCCAGTTTCTCGCCTACCTTACCAACAACACTCAGGTTAATTTGCTGGTCGAATTCAAAGCCACCATTTTTCTGTTGCCTTAGCGGGATCTGTGGATTCTCAATGCGTTGCCATTGGCCCCCAAAATCAAGATTGACAAACCCGCGCGGAATCAACTCAACATAACTGCCACCAAAAATCCGGTCGAGGGTAGGGCTTACATAAATCTTGGGAATAAGATTCCGGCTGCTTACAGCACTTTCTCCGTCAAGGGCTTTGCTGCGCGCCTGCCAATAGTTTCGCTTAATGATCTGATCTTGCTGGCGACTAAATTCTTCAAAGGACATCGATGAAGGGGTACGAAAATTAACCGTACCCATTTTTTCATAGATGTTGTAGTTCCTACCGGTATCCACCTCTACGTCAGTCTTTAAACTTTTGGGGTCCTTAAGAAATAGTGGGGAATACGTGGTAAAGTTGGAGAACGGGTCTCCGTATCGATCATTCAATCTAAAATTAGGGCGGTAAGGATTATAACCTGTTGACCGAACGGTATCCACACGGGTAGAGTCCCGCTTCTGGCCATAGACCGAGGTGCGGCCAAGCAAGCCGCGAGGCAAATGCTCAGTCCGAAGACAAACTGAATCTTCCTGGTCGTTACAATCAATCGTGGTTCAGGCGTTTTTGAGTGCTTGCTTTACGAGCTCTTCTAAACTAATGGTATTTCCTGACTTCTTCAGGACAGAATCAACGCTTTTTTCGGCAGCCACACGGGTAATGCCAAGCGTTACTAAGGCTGTTAACGCCTCATGGCGCATGGTATTGCGTACCAAGCCTGGTTTTTCGGTATCCTCCAAAGACGGATCTTTTCGGAGTTTGTCTTTCAGTTCAAGGATTATCCTTTGAGCTGTTTTTCCGCCAATTCCTTTTACTGCCTGCAGCACTCCGGCATCCTCCCGAACAATGGCCCCCTTAAGCTCATTGGGTGGCAGGTACGATAGTACAACTAAAGCAGTATTTGGCCCCACTCCATTTACGGAAATCAAGTACTGAAACATCTGTTTTTCGGCATCGGTGGCGAATCCATACAAGATATGAGCATCTTCCCGCACGTGCATATAGGTGGACAGCCGCAGGTCTTCCTGATCTTTAATCTCAGAAAATGTATTCAGCGAGATGCTAACCTGGTAGCCAATTCCGTTTACCTCTAACACCACGTAGGTAGGCTCCTTGTGTATGAGCTTTCCTTTTAAATATGCTATCATCAAAAAGGTTAAAAAATAGAATGCATTTTACGAGGATTTAGGCAGGTAAACAAGGATCACGTAAGAATCGAAGACCGTGTGATTTTTTTTAGTTCTGTTATACATGGTACTTTGAATGTCAACCTAATATCTTTGTGTATGTTTAATTTCTCCTCAACTAAAAATCTGGCTATAGACCTCGGCAATAATAACACGCTGCTATCTGATCAATCGACTATTCTTCTTTCGCAGCCCTCCTTCATGATTGTGAACGAATTAAATAACAACGTGGAGGCTGTTGGGGATGAGGCTTATAAAATGTTGGAGAAAACGCATAGCAATCTTAAACCCGTTAAACCCTTAAAAGGGGGTGTTATCTCCGATGGCGAATCGGTGAAAAAGATGTTAAAAAATTTAGTGAGTAGAATTGAAAAGCCATCTTACTTTCCTTCTGGCTATAATTATCTTTTGTCGGGCGTGCCTTACGATACAACTCCAGTTGAGAAGCGAGCTTTGCGCGATGCGTTGGATCAGTTCTCATCTAAAAATACTTTTTTGGTACACGAACCACTGGCCGCTACACTTGGTCTCGGATTAGACATTAAAGAGCCGGAGGGAAAATTAGTGGTTGATATTGGGGGTGGCATTACCGAGGTGGTTATTATTTCCTTATCGGGAATCGCGGCTTTTCAATCGATCCGTATTGGTGGCGATACATTCGATGAGGAAATTCAGGATTACTTCAGGCGGGTATACAATCTGTCTATTGGATTAAAAACAGCAGAGCGCATAAAAAAAGAAATTGGGTGTGTCTATTCAAATGTTTCGTTGAAAACAGAATTTGCTCATGTAAAAGGTAAAGATTTAATGGAGGGAATACCCACTAACCGCGTTATTGCCCAACCGGAGTTAACACAAGTATTAGAGCGGCCTTTTAAACAAATTGAAAGTTGCATTCAACAGTCACTTGAAATTTGCCCTCCAGAATTGTCATCAGATATTTACCGTTCAGGAATTTACGTAACCGGAGGCAACGCGCAATTAAAAGGTATTCGCGAACGCCTGGAAAAAACGTTTCAAGTACCAGTTCATATTGATTCAGAACCGTTGCTAGCAGTAAGTAAAGGGATTGCTAAAATTCTGGCAGCCCCGCAGAAGTATCGGTCGATATTAATTTGAAACCCTCGGCCAGTATCCTTACAAGACCGGAAACTTTTCGTGGTCAGTGAGGACACAGACCACGGTTGAATGATTTATAAATGATCATTTTGTTCATGCAATTGTGCGTCAACAACAGCAATCGCTGCCATATTCACAATCTGCCGAATGGTGCTGCCCAACTGTAATATATGCACCGGCTTTCATACCTAACAAGATCGGACCAATGGCTTCCGCTCCACCAATTTCCATTAATAATTTATAGGAGATGTTGGCGGCTGCTAAATTCGGGAAGATAAGGGTATTCGCACCTTGTTCTGAAAGAGCGCTGAATGGATAGATCTCTTTTTGCAAATCAGTATCAAACGCTACGTTGGCTTGAATTTCTCCATCAATCACTAAGTCAGGGAATCTTTGTTTTGCCAAGCGTACCGCTTCGCGTGTCTTTTCTGGGATTTCGCCTTTACTCGATCCAAAGTTGGAGTAACTCAACACAGCCACACGCGGATCTACATCGAAAACCTTAACGCCTCGTGCTGTTAATCCGATAATCTCGGTGAGTTCTTCTTTGGTTGGATCTACGTTTACCGTACAATCAGAAAAGAAGAAACTCCCTTTCTTATTCATAATAATGTACATACCAGCAACACGGTGTACACCCTCAGCCATCCCAATGATTTGAAGAGAAGGAAGAATAGTTTTAGGATAGTCTTTGGTTAATCCGGATACTAATGCATCCGCTTCACCAAACTCTACCATCATTGCGCCAAAGGCATTACGGTCGCGCATTACCCGGTAAGCATCTTTTAATGTGGTGCCTTTGCGTTGGCGCTTGGCATGAAATGCTTTTGCGTATTTCTCTTCACGCTCGCCTTCCTCGCGCGGATCAATAATGGTACAGCCCTCAATATCCAAACCATGTTCCTCTACTAATTTCTGAATGCGATCGCGGTAGCCGAGCAAAATAGGATGCGCAATTCGCTCGTCTTGTAAAATTTGCGCAGCCTTTAAAATCTTTGGATGATCGGCTTCGGCAAATACAATATTTTTTGGGCTCTTCTTTGCGCGCTCAATGATGCGTGATGTAAGGGTTGAATCTATGCCAATGCGTTTCAATAACTCATTATTGTGCGCCCCAATCAGTAATAGGTTTACGCGCCATACCTGAGTCCATAGCTGCTTTAGCCACCGCGGAGATACTGTAGTAATTAATCTTGGATCGAGTGGTTTTGGAATTAAATAATCTCTACCAAACTGAATGCGCTCTACACCATACGCTTGAAAGACCATGTCTGGAACAGGCTCTTTGGCCAATTCAGCCAGAGCATGCACAGCGGCTAATTTCATCGCTTCATTAATTTCGGTGGCGCGTACGTCCAGTGCTCCTCTAAAAATATAAGGAAAGCCAAGCACGTTGTTTACCTGATTAGGATGATCGGAACGGCCGGTGCCCATAATCAAATCAGGTCGGGTTTTCACGGCCGTCGTCAAGGCTATTTCGGGATCGGGATTCGTCAACGCAAATACGATTGGATCTTTTGCCATACTCATCACATCAGCTTGTGTAATAGCGTTGGCAACGGATAACCCTATAAACACATCACAACCTTTCATCGCTTCTTGCAACGTGCTGAGTTTCCGTGAAGTAACAAATTCTGATTTGATCGCATCAAGTCCTTTGCGTTCCTTGTTGATTACGCCTTTACTATCGCACATAATCAGATTCTCTTTCTTAAGCCCCAAGGCCATATAAAGGCGTGAACAAGAAACTGCAGCAGCCCCCGCGCCATTCACAACTAATACAATCTCTTCAATTTTTTTATTTACCAATATCAAGGCGTTAAGCAAGGCCGCACTTGAAATAATAGCGGTGCCATGCTGATCATCGTGCATGATTGGAATGTTCATCTTCTCACGCAACTCGGTTTCAATCTTAAAACATTCGGGGGCTTTAATGTCTTCCAGATTTATTCCACCAAAGGTTGGCTCGAGTGATTTTACAATTTTAATCAGCGCATCCGGGTCTTCTTCATCAATCTCAATATCAAAACTATCAATGCCAGCATATTTTTTAAATAGTACTGCCTTGCCTTCCATCACGGGTTTCGAGGCTTCGGGCCCAATATTGCCCAGGCCCAGGACAGCCGTGCCATTGGTGATTACGGCCACCAGGTTTCCTTTCGAAGTATATTTATAGACATCGTCTTTATTGGCCGCGATTTCTTTACAAGGTTCAGCTACGCCAGGCGAGTAGGCTAGTGCCAGATCAAGTTGTGTACTCAACATTTTGGTTGGTACAACTTCTATTTTACCCGGTTGTCCTTGTGTATGATAATTAAGCGCGTCTTGTTTACGGATTTTTATAGACATACAAATGGTTTTGAATAAGAAAAGCAAGTTACAATCTGCTGGATACTATCCACAGATTACGCATGAAAATATTGATCTGAGTTTGTTCATTCACCCCGGGGATAAGGGGCTCACAAATTTACATGGTTTTAGGTGGAAGCTCACTGCTTACTTTAAAGGTGTAAAGAATGGTTTCTAATTCACGCATTATTTCGCGCTGATCTTTACCCGGACTAAATGTAAATCCTTCAATGTAATAAAAAGTATCCTTTGGGGTTCGTCAACGAAGGCAAACGAAATAAACGGACCGCCCATAGTAAGGTTGTTGGTTCGCCACAAGCCACGCATCTCAACGGCAAATTTTTTGTTGAAATTTATTTCGCGCGTAATCACAGGTTTGAATGGAATAGAAGTTTCTGTTAACAAATAAGTGTCCAACCGTTCGGGGTCCTCAAAAATATTCTTGCGACAAATCTTATCCCGATAAGCAATCAGGCTGTCTTTTTTAAACTGATCTTGAGAGGTATACTTTTTCTTGCGATGAAAATATCTTTGTCATCTTGTGGATTGATTTGACGAACCCACAAAAAATCAGGCTCATTCATTACCAGTTGATACCCAAAGGGTACCCGCATCTCGCAATTAAAAATTTTTTCGAAGTACATCCGGAATCCCTTTTAGCTGTCCCGCTTTATATAATGCAGCAGTCAATCGTTCACGTTCACGTAAATTGAAATACTCAACCAATCTGTTCCCATGATTCCGAATATTTTTAATGAGCTCAGCTTCGGTGTTGTTAAAGAGAAAAAGCACCTCCTGATTTTTAGCAAATAGGTTTTGTGAATTTTGACTGAATAGCTTAGGATCGGTTTTTATCTTTTCAAGCGACTCTGGTGTAAAGGTTCGCTTGATCAAACCTGCACCAGTTGTTTTGATCCAGACTTACTGCAAAGATCAGGTTTCTTCTTTGCTTTAATCCATAATTCAGTTTGCGGGGTCAATCCAGCGAATGTGAAAGATTGATTCTTTTCGGGGCAACCCTCCATCTCGGCATTGAAGAGTGAGTCGAGTACATCACCCAAAGGGCCTTTCCATTGCGTAGAATCCATAATCAAAAATATATCGCCTGTTTTACCGGAAGAAGGCGGAAGGTTTTTTCCCTCTTTATCGGCACAGGCAAAGAGAATCAGGAAAGAAGTAATTAAAGGAAGAATTCTAGATTTCATGTAGCTATGCTTAAGTTCAGGTATAATTCCGGTGAGCGATATTCGTCACGTGCTTACGAGCTTATCCAACAATTAATTTTTGACCGGGTTGTAAACTATTGCTCTTCAGATTATTGAGAGTCTTAATTTTTTCTACAGTAAGTCCGGGAACTTTTCTGGAGATGTCCCACAGGGTATCTCCGGGCTGAACGATGTAGGTTTTTGTATCGGGTGAAAGTAGTATAGTCTCCGTTGCTGTGGTATTTTTTGCTACAGTTTGCCCGGGAGCAACCCAAACCACCAACTGTTGCCCAACCCGAATTGTATTGCTACTGAGGTTATTCCACGTTTTTAGATCTTGAACACTAACCCGATTTCGAATGGCAATCGAACCCAACACATCGCCAGATACTACTTTATACGTAGTCTTACCTTTCCATACGTATTGCCTGGCAGCATTTTTGGCGGCAAGTTTCTAAACTGGTTCTACCTACGCGCGAGGCGGAATCCAGAATGGCTGTCCGGTTGGAATCCAACACTAACTTAGCATAGAGAGGAATCTTAATGATTTTAATTCGACCATTCTGTGGAAGTGCATTGCGAAGTACAGATGGATTGAGCTTTTGCAGATCTTCCAAACAAGTGCCGGTTAAATTCGCCAGAGTTTCGAAATGTAAAAATTTGTTTATTGCCAGCGTATCATACGGTAACACTTGTTCACGAGCCGTTTCAAGCAGATTGTGATGCTCGGCAATTCATAGCGTAAATAATAGCAATGAATTGCGGAACGTAGGCTCGGGTTTCGCGGCAGATGTGGGTATACTTCCCAAAAAGATTTCTTGTAACCAGATCTGCGTACTGCTTTTCTTACCGTGCCCGGTCCTGAATTATAAGCAGCCAGCGCGAGCTCCCAGTTTCCAAAAATTCTATATAACTGAGAAAGGTAGCGGCACGCGGCATCTGTAGATTTTTCAGGATCCATCCGATCATCTACATACCAGTCGGTCTGTAAATTAAAATAGCGGCCAGTGCCTGACATAAATTGCCAAAGACCAACAGCACGTGCGCGGGAAACTGCGCGCGCATTCAATCCTGATTCAATAATAGAAAGATATTTCAATTCATCGGGCAGGTTGTATTGGGCCAAGGTTTTTCGAATAAAGGAAAGTACAAATCTTGCCTTCGTTGCATAAGTCATGTGTAATCGCGGTTGCGCACGGTGAAGAAATCAATAAACCCATGTACCGTTGTATTGTACGTAAGGGGAATTTGCTTTTGTAGGCAACTGAGCCGATCTGCCAGTAATTCCGGGGTATCATCGCCAGGAATATACTCAAGGTCGGAGGGTAAAATAATAAACTCCTGAACAGCAGAGTCGCTTGCTATCGGATCAAGCGTTGGTTCAGGAAGTGAAAGTGTATCGCGCACAGGGTCCTGAGCCAAAATCAAGTTGGATGCAAAAAGGAAAAACAGCGCCACCACACAAAGCCTCATTTTAATCTGTTTAGTTCTTATTTAGAGCAAACGTTACGCTAAGTTCTGAATTACTTGCGAGAACTGAAAGAGTTTGGATTCTTCGAAGTCATCGGCCGTTATCTGTAAGCCGATGGGCAAACCTTGGTTATCAGTACCGCAAGGAATTGAAATGGCAGGTACACCGGCCACATTAGCTTGAACAGAAAATAAATCGGCCAGATACATCTCAACCGGATTACTTGTATGTTCACCTAATTTGAAAGCGGTTGTGGGCGTGGTGGGCGAGAGTATAAAATCATACTGAGTAAAAATCTCTTTCGTTTTCTCGCGTATCAGCCGTCTTACTTTTGTGCCTTGGTATAATAAGCATCATAATAGCTTGCGCTTAATACAAAGGTGCCAAGAAGAATTCTTCGCTCCACTTCTTTCCCAAAGCCTTCGGATCTCGTTTTTTTATACAGCGATGGAAGGTCAGTTACATTTTCACTTCTAAAACCATATCGTACACCATCAAAACGAGAAAGATTTGAACTGGCTTCTGCGGTCGCTAGAATATAATAGGTGGGAAGAATATAATCGCTTAACGGAAAGTCTATCCCTTCTACCGAATGACCTTCTGATTTAAGTTTACTTATTTTTTCTAAAAGTATGTTTTTGATTTCAGGCTGCAAGGCATCTGACTCCAGCGTATCTTTTAGATAAGCAACCTTGAATTTTTTTTGGGGTTGGGAGCCAAGTTCAGAAGCGTATGCAGGAACTGCTTTTCGCGATACCGTACTATCGTATTCATCCGATCCAGAAATTACTTCTAACACCTGCGCAATTGTTTCTATCTCTTTACCGAAAATGCCAATGCAATCAAAGGATGAGCCGTAAGCGATAAGACCATGCCGCGAGATGCGTGAGTAGGTTGGTTTTAATCCGAGTATTCCGCAGAAAGCGGCTGGTTGCCTTACAGAACCACCGGTATCTGAGCCTAGTGATACATCACACAAATCAGCCATTATCGCTACGGCTGAGCCACCCGATGAGCCACCTGGTACACGCGTATTATCAAGATCATTCAGCACCGGGCCAAAGGCTGAGTTTTCGTTGGATGATCCCATTGCAAACTCATCACAATTTTGCCGGCCAATAATAATAGCATCCGCATCAAGTAAACGCTGTACAGCGGTCGCATTAAATTGAGAAACAAAACCATCGAGAATTTTACTGCTGGCCTGTAGGGGGTGGTCTTTGTAACAAAGCACATCTTTAAGACCTACTACAAGGCCTGCTAGTTTTCCAGCAGTACCCGTAAGAATCTTTTCATCAATATGCTGTGCACGAAGAAGCGCTTCCTGATCATAAACGCTCAGAAAAACATTGAGGTGCTTTTTTTTATCGATGTTGTTGAGAAACCGGGTAACCCTGCTTACGCAAGAATGAGTTCCGTTGATAAAGTTACGCGAAGAGTTTGTTAAGATCGAATCCGTACTCAAGGGTTACTTCTCGTCAATCTTCGGAATTTCCTTTCCGGCATCATCAACTTCCTTTTTTACATCTTTTACAGCATCCTTAAACTCGCGGATGCCTTTTCCTAAGCCTTTAGCAAATTCAGGTATCTTTTTAGCTCCAAAGAAGATGAGAACGAATAAACCGATGATCACCCACTCGCCCATGCCGGGCATTCCAAACAAAAGAATTGCGTTCATAGTGAATTATTAAGAATGTAAAGATAGGGAATTATGATAAAAGCACGAATTCAAGAACCTTGATTATCCTTCAAAAAGTAAGAATAACAGGTTTTTGCCGCTCAACCTAGTTTCTTAACCACTCTTGTGGATCGAGGGCATCAAAATTTTTTCTTATTTGGAACCTAAGCTCTGAAATACCCTCACTATTCGAGAGAACTTTTCCAATTTCTTGATTGGTAGTCACTTGTTGGCCTTGCTTCACGGAGATGTCTTTCAGTCCAGTATATACCGTAAAAAAATCGCCATGCTTTATAATTACTGTGTTACCAAGACCAGGGGTAAATGCCACCCGACTAACCTCTCCATTAAAGATGGTATGAACTTGCTCACCTTGTTTTGTTTGAATATTTACACCATCATTTTGAATTACAATTCCTTTTAACACCGGGTGCAGCTGGCGACCAAATTTCTGAGACACGAATCCTGAAACCGGCCACGGAAATTTGTTTTTATTATCCAGAAAGGATGCCGATAAAGCAACGGCCACATTGGAGGTCTCGCGGGGATTCTTTTTGTTTTCACGTTCTCGCGCCTCACGGGCAGCCCGCTCTAACTCCTCTTTAATAATTTTAGCAATCAGCACATCAACTTCGGCCACTGCTTTTTTTGTTGCCTCTAAATCTTTGCGCAATTGTTTTTCTTGTTTTTCGAGATTCTTTACCAAAGTTCGTTGCTTTTGTTTAAGCCCGGTAAGCTGCTTGTTTTCTTTTAATTCATCATTTAAAAGATTGTTCTGTTCGCCCCGTTTTACTTCAGTAACCCGAATCTGCTCTTTCAAAACCTGCTGAACTTTTTCAATGGCAACCGCCTGCTCCTGCCGTGCTTTACCATATTGCTCCATGTACTTGAGGCGCATTAACAATTGATCAAAAGAATGAGCGGAAAAAAGAAACATCAGCTTATCAATTTTACCACTTGCCTTTTGTGCTGAAAATAGCATAGCCGAATACTCTTCGCGTAATTTTCCTAAGTCGCGCGACAAGGCATCGATGATCTGATTGTTTTCACTGATGTCGTAATCCAATAATGAGATTTCTCCGCGAATAGATTTAATCAGGGATTCTTGTTGGGCAATACGTTGATTAAGGGCTGACAATTCACCCAAGGAGTTTTTCTTTTGCTCACCCGTTTCGGTCAGAATTTTCTCTGTCTCTTTGATTTTATCAAGACTTTCCTCCTTTTCCCGTTGAAGCTGCGTTTTTGATTTTTGAGCTTGCCCGGCAAGGGAAAAAAATAAGAATAAGTAAAATAAGAAGATGAAAAATCTACCTGCGGTCATATCGTTTCGGAATATTGAAAGGGAATTTCAATTCCTTGTCACCCACCTCCACTTTGTTGTATTCAAAGGTAATGGTGTTATTAATTATACCTGCTGCGGTTTTGTAGAAAATGCTTACTACTCCGTTGTAGGGGTAAGATTTTTCGTTGAGTGGTTGAAAATTAGAATACTGTAGTTTTAAAGTATTATTTGTGCTGGCCTCCACCAAGTCCACTTGTTCAATTTTTTTAGTGATTGGGTTGATCAGGTTTTTATTGTAACGGAACCTTCTTTTTGCATCAGCTTGTCAAACTCACCTTCCCGCCCAATTTCATCACTGGTTTGCTTGGGTCGTATCGGGTTGCCAAGCATCGCGGCTTCTAACACATAATAATCAATTTTAAAATTGAATCGATTGGATAACTCTACATAATCAAAAACGTAATACTCCTTATCAAGATTACTTACTATGGTTATAGAATCTTTGTTAATAAGGGCTTTACCGCCTTGTACACCAACTACCGAAAACGTCATCCAGATTACACTGTCTTTACGTATGCGAATGTTTGCCTTTAAGTCCCGCTCTTTTTTCTCGTCTCTAAATACCATACGCGCCTTACTGTGTAGGTAACCAAAATCTATTTCCTCAATCGCCAATGTCTTTGGGGCTTCGGGAAGGATGGGTATTACTTTACGATGGCAAGACTGCATCAACAGTAAACCCAGAAGGATTAATGGGATTGAAATTATTTTATGCATGAGCCTAAAGACAAGATGAACTAATTCAATTTTCTACTACTTATTTTTTTATCGAGACTGGCATTGCCGCCATCTTTTTGCTTTGCTTTTTGCCATTGTTTTACAGCATTATCAATATCACCCAATTGGAAAAGAATGTCACCGTAATGCTCGAAGTGTATGGCAGTACCTTGTCCCGTTTGAATCGCCTTTTCCATTACCTTTTTTGCCTCTTTATACTTACCCCTTTCGTATAACACCCAGCCGTAGGTATCCAGGTAAGAGGGGTTATCGGGAAAATTTTTAAATAACTGGGCAGACATCTTTTCTGCTTTTTCGAGATTCTCTTTTCGCAAGGCCAGGTAATAACTGTAATTATTAAGTATCAGGTCGTTGTTTGGATTAAATGCGAGGGCCTCGTCATAGGCTTTATCTGACTTGGCATACTCTTTCGTGGAATGGTAGCAGTCACCGAGCATTCCATTCAGGTCACTTACAAAGGCGGGATTGGCAGAGGACAATTTCTTTGCCTGCTCCAGAGAATAAGCAGCTTCACGATATTGATTTTTGCGAAGATGCCCGTATCCATTAAAGTAGTAGATCATAGCCTGATTGGGAAATAACTCAAGCGCCTTTTCTGAATGGGCGATAAGGCTATCAAATTCGTTGGTTTGTGTTTCGAGGTAGAGTAGATTTTGCCACGCTTCAAAACTCCCGGATCCATTACGTACGGCAATCAGATATTCTTTTTTGGCATTTTCATCCTGTTCTAACGTCATGTATAAATCACCACCCACCAGATGTACTTCTGCATCATCAGGATAATTGACTTCTAATTTTTTAAAAAGCATAACTGCATACGATTCCAGCTCAGGGTCAATAATTTTTTTGCTTTTGTTTTGGGCAAGCAAGGCATTATACGTGCCAAGCATAAGTAGTTTGCTACTTAGCTCTACCTGGGTGTCATCAAATACATCTTTCACATAGTCTCTTGATTTCTGTTCTTGACCAGCGTCTTTATAAAAGCCAGCCAAAACCATTTTTGCGTTTCCTGCTTCGGGATGTTCTTTTATGAAACTTTCCAGATATTGAATCGCTTTATCTCGTTGGCCGTTCAGGGCAAGAACTTCAGCAAAGCCTAAAACGTAACGCGGCTCATCGGGGTATGCTTCCAATAATTTTTCGCCTTCTGCCAGCGCTTCTTGTGTTTTTCCCCTCTCTAGATAAATGCGTTGCTTTTGTTGTGACGAAACTTCATTTACACCCATAACCTCTTCGGCCCGATCGTAAACCTTAAGGGCCTCGTCTGGTTTTTTGTTGTATAGATATAAAGCCGCCAACTCAAAAAGATAATCGTCTGTGCCCTTAACCTCTTTGATCATGGTTTCAAGGATGGCAGTGGCTTTTTCGAATTGGCCCAGATTAGCATAAATGTTTGAGGCAAGTAAATAGAAATACTTGTTCTTCTTTTCGTATTTCAAGGCAAGGTCAATACTTTGTGCTGCCCTTTGTATGTCTTCTTCTTTTGTTCCTTTTTCGGAACTTTTCGCTTTTGTGAAAATGCTGGGGTAATAATGGCCAGTAGTTGAGCAGAGGCTAATAAGGTAAATAAGAAGAGTTTTCTTTTTGTCAACGGGCGGAGGATCAAATCGTACTATAATCTCCCAAGTCAAGATCGGCAGATTTTCCCTCAAAATTAACGAAATTTCCTAAAAGACTGTCTTTGAGAAACCCACCCGTAACGGTACAATCCTTCTGTACAATTGAATTACTTAATCGGCAGTCGGTAATTTTTGTCCCGGCTCCCACCGAAACATGAGGTCCCACTACGGAATTCTCAATAATGACATTGTCATCTATAAATACGGGCGGTAAAATGATGCTGTTAATAACTTTCGCTTTCGTGGAGATCAGATTTTGATCTTTGATAAACTCCAGGTAGCGTTGGTTGGTTTGCAGCATGTTCTCTTTATTGCCACAATCGAGCCATTCTTTTACCTGACCGGGCACAAATAATGCTCCCTTCTTGCGCATGTTCTCGAGAGCAGTGGTAAACTGATACTCTCCTTTCTCTTTAATGTCATGATCGAGGAGGTATTGCATTTCGCTACGAAGTTTTTCGCCTTCTTTAAAAAAATAAATCCCAATAATGGCCAAATCGGATACAAAGGTGGTGGGCTTTTCCACTAAATCGGTTATTTCTCCCTTTGCATTAAGCTTCACTACGCCAAACTGTGCAGGGTTTTCGACCTGTTGCACCCAAATGGTGCCATCGCGGTTTGTATCTAATGTAAAGTCGGCACGAAAAAGCGTATCGGCAAAAGCCACAATTACTTTGCCCTCAAACAATTCTTTAGCAAAGAGTAATGCATGCGAAATGCCCATCGCTTTTTCCTGATAGTAGATTTTTCCCTCGGCCCCCACAGCCTTGGCAACGGCTTTCAGTTCATCTTCCACGGCCTTACCAAAACCAGGGTGTACGATAAACCCGATATTATTTATTTTCTCCGGACAAACATGCGCAATGTCTTCTACCAATCGATGAACAATGGGTTTACCGGCAATGGGCAGCAGCGGTTTGGCAGTGGTCAGGGTGTGTGGTCTTAGGCGTTTACCTAGCCCGGCCATAGGAATAATGATATTCATAGGTAGAATTTAGAATTAGCGTAAAACTACAAATTCTTACCCGATGGGCTTACCTATAACCTTTCTTTCAGCCAGATAAATGAATAGCAGGAAGAATAAGATAACCGTTGCGTGAAAGGTTGTGGCGAGCCATTGATTGCTTATTTCGATTTGATTGACAAGCAAAACAACTGAATAGCTAAATAGAATATAGCCTGCATCTCGTGCTATCCAATAAGGTATTGGATAATTACGTTGACCAACGGCATAACACAAAACAGTCATTAATGAATAGCACAACAAAGCAGCAAGCGCGCTACCCATAAATCCGATTATCGGAATGAGAATAAAATTACCAGCAATGGTAACCCCTGCACCCACTACTGTTATAATGGTTCCCCAATAAGTTTTATCGGTAAGTTTAAACCACACACTCATATTATAATAAATGCCTAAGAACAAATAAGCCAATAATAACACGGGCACGATCGATAACCCAGACCAGAAGATGTCGCCAATAAAATATTTGAAGATATCAAGGTTAATACCAATGCCCAGTAATACAACGCAACCGGTGATCACAAAATAGTGGTTCACTTTGGCGAATAGGGCGGGAGAGTTTTGATCCTTCGCGTTCGAAAAGAAGAACGGTTCGGCTGCATAGCGAAAGGCCTGAATCCCCAGATTCATAAACACAGCAAATTTATAACACGCCCCAAAAATTCCGCCTGCTTCTTTACGGGTAACACCGGTATAAAAGTTTTCGGGAAGCCACCAGTCTAACATACTGCGCGAAAACATTTCGTTGATCATGCCGGCAACTCCGGTAATCATTACCGGATACGCATAGCGAAACATTTGTGGAGAAATGGACTTGTCCCAGGTTGGTCGCCAGACTAAAAGCGTTTTGATAAAAAAAAGTATGAAGAAGGAGTTGGCAATCAAATTGGCCATGAACACGTAGCCAATACCAATGGCTGGCTGAAAATTGAGTTTTAAGAAGTAGTAATTAAGACCAACCAGAACCAACACATTTGAAATTTTGGCGGCCGCAAACAATACTGGTTTTTTCTCTAACCGTAACTGAGCAAAGGGAATTGCCACGATAGCGTCAATTAGCATGGTAAGCGCAAGCCAAATAACAAACTGTGGGTTTGTAATTTGCTGCGAGTCTGAAATGGGTGTTGCTAATAAAATGAGTAATAATGTTAATGAACCACTGATAATGATTACACTGGTTTGAGCCAGATTAAAAATTCTTTTGCTGTTCGCGTTGGGTTTGGTTGCAAACCGAAAGTAGGCGGTCTCCATACCAAACATGTATACAATATTAATAACGCCAACAAAAGCATAGAGCTTGGTGATTTCGCCATACTCGGCCTGACTAAACATGTTAATGGTGTGGAGAGGAACCAATAGAAAGTTGAGCATTCTTGGAAAAATGCTTCCGAGTCCGTACAACGCTGTTTCGCCAGCGAGTTGTTTGAGCTTATTCACTATTCGCCTTTAAAGTTTGGTTTTCGCTTTTCAAGAAATGCGGTAGTGCCTTCAATAAAATCTTTCGTTGTAGTAAGGGCAGCAAAGTTTTTTGCCTCTTCGTGGTAGCCTTCTTTCTCTTGCCCAAATCCGGCATTAATACTTTTAATTAATGCAGCGATTGCCACAGGACCTTTTGCAAAAATCTTGTTCAGAATTTTTTCTGCTAGCGCCAAGGCTTCTTCTTTTGTGGCGGTAACATGATTTACCAATCCTACCTCTTTGGCTTCGCTGGCACTTATCATATCACCCGTCATAGCGAGTTCAAGCGCTTTGCCTCGGCCAACCAACTGCGCTAATCGTTGGGTGCCACCATAACCCGGGATAATTCCCAGGCTTACTTCGGGTAATCCGAATTTTGCATTTTCAGTCGCAATGCGTAAATGACATGCCATAGAAAGTTCGCAACCACCCCCTAATGCAAAACCATTGACTACCGCAATCACCGGCTTGGTCGAATCTTCTATCATCTTAAAAAGATCCTGACCGTACTTAGAAAATTCAAATGCTTTTTCGGAGGGAATGCTGGCAATCTCTTTTATGTCTGCTCCTGCGACAAAAGCCTTTTCACCTTCACCGGTGATGATGATTCCTTTACAATCCGACCTGCCGATACATTCTTTAATAACCGTTTGTAATTCCTGAAGGGTTTCTTGATTAAGCGCGTTTAAAGCCTGCGGACGATTTACGCTTATGACAGAAATTGCACTATGTAGAACGGTTAAGTTTTTCATCAGGGATCTTTTTATTATGAAAGTAATGCAGGATTCGCCTGAAGATTTGTCAAAATATCCTCGGTCATCTCCTCTAAGCCAAATTTATGCTTCCATCCCCAATCCTGGCGTGCCGCAGTATCATCAATGGATTTAGGCCATGAATCGGCAATCGCCTGACGGAAGTCGGGTTTGTACGTGATACTAAATTCCGGAATATGTTTCTTAATAGTAGCAGCCACTTGTGCCGGGCAAAAACTCATAGACCCAATATTATAACTCGAACGAATTTTAACTTTCTCTGCCGGGGCCTCCATTAAATCCAAAGTGGCTTTTACGGCATCGTCCATGTACATCATGGGTAAATAAGTGTCGGCTGCTAAAAAGGATTCGTATGTTTTTTCTTTAATCGCTTTAAAATAAATATCAACGGCATAATCTGTAGTGCCGCCCCCGGGTGGGGTTTTATAACCAATTAATCCGGGATACCGAAGACTGCGCACATCTACGCCATACCGTCTGAAATAATATTCGCACCAAAGTTCACCTGCAAGTTTAGTAATGCCATATACAGTTGTAGGATCCATAATGGTATCCTGTGGAGTATTTTGCTTTGGGGTGGTAGGACCGAAGGCGGCAATCGAACTAGGCCAATAAACTTTATGCAACTTTAATTCCTGCGCAGCCTCCAACACAAAAAGCAAACTTTCCATGTTCAGCTTCCAGGCCCAACGTGGATCTTTTTCTCCGGTTGCCGAAAGCAACGCTGCCAGATGATAGATTTGAGTAATCTCATGTTTGCGCAACAACTCAAAAAGTCTGTCGCGCTGCATCACATCAAATTTCTCGTACGGACCTTCCTTTAAAATTCCCTGTGCGTCTTTTATATCGGAGGCTACCACATTCTCCTGGCCGTATATTTTCCACAAACCCTGGGTGAGTTCGGAGCCTAGTTGCCCGCCAGCGCCAATGAGTAAAATCTTAGTTTTCTTCATTAAATTCAATTATCAGGGCAAGTTATTAAAATTTACGATGTGCCATTTACGATTTACGATTTGTAGATTTGCGTCATGACGTTTGAGGATTATCTGATCTCCAAGAAAATTGATAGTGTGGCATTTAATAAAGCCGAGCCGGACCGGTGGAGCGAGTGGAAATCTTTATTTGAGGAGATGATCCCATCGAGTTTTACCTCACAAAAACTTTACCTGATTAATCCTACCAGAAGAAAATATTTATTGAAAGAAGAACCCACTGAAAAACCAAAACCAGCACCTGTTGCTGCCAGACCAGTAATGAGACCTAAACCGAAAATAAACTGATATGTATAAAAGACTTCAACCTGTATTGCAAAAGGAACTTGAATCGATTCGCGAAGCTGGTCTTTTCAAAAGGGAAAGAGTAATAACAACACCTCAGGGGGCAGACATAAAAACGCAGGATGGCAAAGCGGTGATAAATTTCTGTGCCAACAATTATTTAGGATTGTCCTCACATCCGCGGGTTATTGAGGCGGCCAAACGCGCTATCGACACGCATGGATTTGGCATGTCATCCGTGCGGTTTATTTGCGGAACTCAGGATATTCATAAAGAACTTGAAAAAAAGATTTCAGATTTTCTGGGCACAGAAGATACGATTCTATATGCGGCCGCTTTTGATGCCAACGGGGGCGTGTTTGAGCCGTTGTTGGGCGAGAAGGATGCAATCATTTCAGATGAATTAAATCATGCTTCCATTATTGATGGTGTACGCTTGTGCAAGGCGATGCGCTATCGTTACAAGCACAATGACATGGCCGATTTGAAAGTGCAACTAGAAGATGCGCGAAAGGCTGGGGCGAATCAAATTATTATTGTTACGGATGGCGCCTTTTCCATGGATGGAACCATTGCGCAGTTAGATAAGATTTGCGATCTGGCTGATGAGTACGAAGCACTAGTGATGACAGATGAATGTCACTCTTCAGGCTTTATTGGCAAAACAGGTCGTGGCGTTCCTGAGCATTGTGGGGTTATCGGTCGTGTGGATATTATCACGGGCACGTTAGGCAAAGCATTGGGTGGTGCTTCGGGTGGTTTTACATCGGGCCGAAAGGAAATTATTGAGATGCTTCGTCAACGGTCAAGACCTTATTTATTCTCGAATACGTTGGCACCTTCTATTACAGGAGCTTCTATAGAAGTGTTTAACATGCTTTCAGAAACCACAGCGTTACGCGATAAGCTGGAGAAAAGCACAAAATACTTTCGTGATAAAATGACCGCTGCAGGTTTTGATATCAAGCCAGGCATACATCCTATAGTACCCATTATGTTGTATGAAGCTCCGCTGGCGCAAAAGTTTGCTGAGCGATTATTGGAAAAAGGAATCTATGTGATTGGATTTTTCTTTCCGGTGGTGGCCAAAGGCAAAGCGCGAATTCGTGTACAAATTTCAGCGGCCCATGAACAACATCATTTAGATAAAGCTATTCAGGCATTTACGGAAGTTGGGAAAGAGTTGGGAGTGTTGAAATAAGTCTACCGCACCTTCTTCGGTATTAAATCTGATGGGGTAGAGAACAATCCGAACAACGCTTCAGTATTTGTGGTAGGGATAAAGTAAATCTTATTCCGTTTCCCTTTTAACTTAAGACTGTAGAGGTTGAAAAAAGGAATGAGCTTAATGCTTTTTACTTGCGACCAATCGTAGCTCTTCACTTTGGTCGGATTGATCACTTCGATTTTCTTTTTGCTTATGGCTACTCGTTTAATTCTATGAGAAACCAGCAGATGCAACGAAAAGAAAATCATTGCAAATGTGAAAAGTACAAGAGCGGCAAATCTGTTTTTGAGGGTGTCTTCGAATTGAAGCAACATAAGTACAGAGGCCAGTCCTTGAAGCGCGCTAAGCGCCAGGAAAAAATACCTGGCAAGGTAATATTTAACCGGATTTGCTTCTTCCATTCATCATATCTAGTTGGTTTATGAATACGAAGTTACAAAATTCTGAGAATGTTGCGAGTTGTTAAGTACTTGTAAATTCATAGCCACAGATTCACTGATTGTGATTGCTTACGGGTCGGGTGTTTCAAGATTAATCTGTGAATCAGTGGCTACATCATTTTTCATTCTCAATCACCACGGGAAAATCCTGCCCCCGTGAAAACGTGTACGGATATTGAGGTTTGCCTTTCATCTTTTGCGTTAACTCAGGCACCTGATCATCTAAGTAAGATTTTAATTCATAAATCGTAACCTTGCCATCTTTAGGGGCACCATCGGCATCGCCTTGCAAGGCTTTAATAAGTAAGTAAGTAAACAACCCATGACCCAACTCGGCAAACTCAGTAGCAAATTGTTCGCTACCAGCCGAGGCCATCACATGAATGCCAGCACTGCGCGAAAGCTGCGCAATCGCTTTTCTCTTCAGCCGCACCGCGTGTTGCAAGCAACTCCACGGATGCGCCCGATTGACACGCGTCCATTATGATAAGTTGTTTCAACGCCTTTATGTTTTTTAGTTTATCCTGCAACACACTCGCTTCAATAGCATCTTTTTGCAGAGAAGATAAATCATATAGCCTACTGCTTTCCGTTGGGATAAAGAAGAATTGATTATCGACCATACTACCATGCCCGGCATAGTAAAAGATAAATACATCTTCCTGATGAACTTTAGCCGATAGTTCTTCTAGTTTTTTTAAGATGTTAACCTTGCTCGCATCGCTGTCATATAAACTATGTAATTCTATATTTTTGAAAAGCGACCCCTTTTCGTCTACAGCTTTACCAAACGACTCGGCATCCGGCCGAGCATAGTTCAAAGTCATCTTCGGATTTTTGTATTGATTGATTCCCACGGAAAGAATATAACAAATACTGCTCTTGCCGGCACGATCTGAAACTACTTCTACCGAATGCGGGTCAGATTCAATTTTATCTTTATTGCTGGCGGATGCCGTAATCGTATTTGTACCGCCAATCAAATTAATGGTATGACGATAGGTAGTGCTTTCACCTTTGCGGGTAGGAAGTTTCAGTGTTTGCTTATCCAGCGGAATATCCTTCCCGTTGTGAAATAGTTTTACGGCCTCAATGCCACCTCCCATATCGGTCATTTTGATAAGTACTTCGGCTTGCGTGGCATCGCCCCCCGGAACAGTTGCAACCCGGATACTAGGAGGGGGTGTTGTGTTCAACTTTCCTTGGATGTCCTTATAATTATCCTCACCACGACTTTGAAATATTTTTGGTAATAGATCCGGCCGATAAAACTCGTTAAAGAATTGATCTACGCTGTATGTCTTTAATCCATCTACAAAATGAATGTATTGACGCGCCTCTTGTGTACCATTAAAATAGCCCTTTGGATTTTTCACCATCCATTCTTTTTCGCCAAAATGAATATGTTCAAAAAATTCCATGCCAGTGCTTAGATTCCAGAACTTAGTCGCACCATCAACACTATGGCTGATCAGCATTTTTTCGTCATTGGTTAGTTGCAAGCTGCTTACTTCACTCTGATGTCCCATAAACTTAGCGATCACTTTTCCTGTAGAGACATCCCACTTCCGTATAATTCGATCCGCACCAGCGCTGTAAATTGTTCTTTCATCCTTACTAAAAATAGCCGAGTAGATTTCTCCCACATGCCCGAGATATTTTCTATCTGCTAAACCGGTTGAGATATCCCATAGTCGCAGACTGCCATCCCAACTGGCACTTAAGATTTTTTTTCCGTCTTGAGTTAACTGAATAACGGAGACGGTTGCTGTATGCCCAATAAATTCCCGGATAGTTGTTTGCGTATCGATTTCCATCATGCGTAACCCGGCTGGCAAATCGGCCGTGATGATGTAGAGATCATTACGACTGAATCGTGATATGTAGGCAGCGCCATTTTTTGATTCGTGATAAACAAGTCGTTTGCCTGAAGCGGCATCATGTATTTTAATGGAGCCGTCCCAACTGCTGCTTAAAATTTGAGTTTCATCGCTGTTAAAGCTTACATCGAAAACAGGTTCGCGGTAGGAGGGAATGGTGAAGATGGTATCGCCCTTTTCAACATTCCAGAGAATAATTTTTCCATCACCTCCACCGGTCAGTAATTTTTTCGAATCGCCACTGTATTGATAGCAGACTGCTGCTTTTTCATGGCCCACATATTCCATTTCCGTTTTGCCGGTGGCGATGTCCCATTGTTTCACTTTTGAACCAAACTTGCCTTTGAGTAACGTTTTATTATCGCGACTAAGCAAAATATCATTTTTGAAACGCAGATACTTGGCAATGTGCGAGTCCCAATACGAATTGGGATCGTAGGTTATGCCGCCCTTATCGCGTTGATTGAGAAATCCAGTGAGCTCGCCTGCTTTTTTGTTCGTGGCTATATCCCAGATCAAAACAATATTGTTGTCGCAGGCGAGCAATAACTGTTTGCCATTGGCACTAAAAACGGCCTGATTAATTTCAGCTTCAATCTTTGGGTTTATACTTTTTATTGAGTCACCTGATTGTGTCTTATAAAGAGTGACCTCCTTCTTTGTACAAATCGCTACTTGCTTACCATCGCCACTAAACACGCCAGAACTAACGTCCTCAACTTTCTTTCGATAACGTTTTACGAGGTTGCCCGTTTTCAAATCATAGAGGGCGGCTTCACCGCGGTTCGTGGTTTTTAATAAAGGGCGACTATCGGGTGAGAAATTCACATCCGTATAACAACCACCACACGATGAGTATTCTGAGAAATTAAGTTTAAAAGCTTTCTCCCAGGTGGTTGTTTTATAAACATGGGCCACACTGTTGTCTTCACCAATGGCAAGCCATTCACTATTTGCGCTTATTGCTAAATTAATTCCTCCCGAGGAGCCTGCATAACCGTCTGCCGGGAACTCTTTTAATTTTTTCTTTGAAGGGAATTCCCAGACAACCGCTTTTCTTCCAAAGCCAACGGTAACAAAATATTTTCCTTTCGGATCGAAGACTACATCGGTAAGGCGTTCCTGATCCGGATGAATTGAAAGGATTTCTTTTCCAGTAGCAACTTCCCAGATCTTAGCAGTCTGGTCACCATTTCCGGTGATCAGATATTTTCCATCGCTGCTAAAGTCAAGACTGTTAACCGAAAATTGATGTCCCAGAAAACTTCTTACTTCACGCCCGGTTGATAGCTCCCACAACTTTGCTGACTTATCGCGACTTCCTGTGGCTACGTAATTACTATCGGGGCTAACAGCCACAGCAAGCACGGCCAGCTCATGACCTTTTTGAATAATGGTTTCTATACTTTGGCTTCTTGAATGAAGATCAAAATAATACGATCAGTGTTGTGAGGATCTTCATAGTCTAATGGCAAAAGATACTTATTCAGTTTTCGCTTCGAGAGATTCAAGCGATTCAACTTCCGCGGCTGTTTCTTCCCAGTTTTTTGGTTCTTCATTATGGAGGTATTCCATAATTCTTTGTTCCACTTGCTTGAGTTTAAGTCCACGCAAATATTTTCCATTCCTGGATAAAATCAATCGCCCGGTTTCTTCTGAGATCGCCAACAGTAACGTATCGGTAACCTCACTCATGCCGATAGCTGACCGATGTCGCAAACCAAAATGCGGGGGCAAATGATCATTTTCACTAACAGGTAGTACGCATCGTGCTGCTTTAATGCGGCCTTTGTAAATAATAATAGCGCCATCATGCAACGGACTGTACTTGTTAAAAATAGAAATCAATAAGCGCCTATTAACTTTGGCGTCCAGCGGATCGCCTGTTTCAACGTAAAATTTTAATTCAATATCCCGTGAGAAAACAATTAATGCTCCGGTTCGGGAGGCTTTCAGTGTTTTAACCGCCTCAATAAATTCATGAATATCAAAATCGTCATGATGTTCAGTGCCCCAATTCGTAAAACTCTTAAAAATATTATCCCGATTAATTTCCGTGGAACGCCCTATCAGCAACAAAAATTTTCGAATCTCTGGTTGAAATAAAATAATCATGGCTAACACCCCCACGCCCATAAACTGACCTAAGATGGTGGCAAGCAATTCCATCTGGGCAGCGCGCACAATCAGATAGATTAGGTAAAGGGCGAGAATGCCTAGAAAAATATTAACAGCCAGACTCCCCCGAATTAACTTATAGACTTGATAAAGTAATACAGCGACCAAGCCGATGTCAATCAGATCTACCCAACTTACCTCCAGAAAACCTATTTTGAAGACAAAAATCATTAAAGCAAAGGTAATGAAACTGTTTGGGCTAATGAGCTTTGATCACGAATACCTCCGCACTTTTCTGAGTCACGAAGATGCCCCTCTCCCCAGGGAGAGGGGTTGGGGGTGAGGGATTTTATCAATCAACTGAATAACCTCCTTAGCTTCTTTCACATCATGTACACGTAAAATAGATGCACCCTTTAATAAGGCAATGGTATTTAATACAGTAGTTCCGTTTAATGCTGACTCGGGGTTTGTTTTTAAGGTTCGCCAAATCATCGATTTTCGCGAAAGCCCGACAAGTACTGGGTTTTCAAAAATTTGCAGGTGATCTAATTTATTAAGTAGATCAAAATTTTGATTTACTGTTTTGGCAAACCCAAAACCTGGATCGATAATGATATCTTTTATTCCTGCCGATTGGAGTTGAAAAATCTTATGATGGAAGTAGTCAATGATTTCTTTTGTCAGATTTGTATAGTTTGTAAACTGAGTCATTGTTTGTGGTGTGCCTTGCATGTGCATGGCAATGTACCGGAACCTGCAAAGCAGCAACCGTTTCAATCATAGCTTTGTCTAACTCGCCAGCCGAAATATCATTTACCAAAGCGGCACCGCAGTCAATAGCTGCCTTGGCTACTACTGACCGGAACGTATCAATGGAAACAATGGCCGAAGGAAATTCTTTTAACAAATCTTTAACAACAGGTATAACCCGGGTCAATTCTTCGCTTTCAGAGATTTCATCTGCACCTGGCCGGGAGGAGTAACCACCAACATCTATGAAATCAGCTCCTTCGGCAAGCATTTTTTCGACCTGCTTAACTACACTAACTTCATCAACGAATTTTCCACCATCATAAAAACTATCGGGAGTTACGTTGAGGACGCCCATAACTTTGGGCGTACCGAGATCAATGATCTTACTCTTAACGTTAAGTGTTTTGTTGGCTGAAAATAATTTACTTTGCACCGTATATGAATGAGAAAACTGCCCACGAATATAAAGAGGTGATAGCCACCTGCCAAGCATTATTTGCCCGTAAGACACACGATTATGGAACCGCCTGGCGTGTGCTGCGCCTTTCCTCCATCACCGATCAGATCTACATAAAGGCCCAGCGCATCCGCAGCATACAGGAAAAGGGTGTGCAAAAAGTGGACGACCCCATTCAGGATGACTTTGTAGGCATTATTAATTACTGTATCATGGCAATGATCCAAATCAGATTAAAGGATTCAGAAAAAATGGATTTGACGTATGCCGAATTAGAACCCTTGTATACGGAAGCAATGAACGAGACATTTGATTTGTTGCAAAATAAAAATCACGACTATGCCGAGGCCTGGCGCGATATGCGGGTAAGCTCGATGACAGATATCATATTAATGAAACTGTTGCGCGTAAAGCAGATAGAAGATAACAAAGGAAAGACACTTTCGAGCGAGGGAGTAAAAGCAAACTATCAGGATATGATTAACTACTCAGTGTTTTGCCTCATTCTATTAAACGGACAAGATTCAAGTAACCATAAACAACTATCATGATTAATAAGTACGTTGATCCTTTCTCCCGATTTTTCGTTGGTGGACTTTTAATTTTTTCAGGGCTCATCAAATTGAATGATCCTATTGGTACTCAAATCAAAATGGAAGAATATTTTGAAGTATTCACTGCTGACTTCGGCTCCTTCTTTCATTACTTTATCCCTTGGGCGTTGGAGATCGGGATGATCATGATCATACTCGAGCTTGTGTTGGGTGTGGCAATTTTAATTTACTGGCGTATGAACCTCACAGCGTGGTTGCTATTGCTCATGATGACGTTCTTTACCTTTCTTACTTTTTACTCGGCTTACTTTAACAAGGTAACAGATTGCGGTTGTTTTGGTGATGCCATCAAACTTACTCCCTGGGAGTCTTTTACTAAAGACATTGTGCTGATGATTTTTGTAGCACATTTGTTCTGGTACCGAAAAAACTATAAGCCACTTTTACCTGCTCTAACGGGGAACATTATTGTTACGGCAACGGCTGCACTCTCTTTAGTTGTAGGAATATATGCAATCCGGCATTTACCTTTTATTGATTTTCGTGCTTATCGGATTGGGAACAACATACCTCAGCAAATGATTGCTCCCGAGCAACCTATAATCGAATACATTTTTGAAAAGGAGGGTAAGGACGTTCGTGACACTAAATTCCTGTCAGCCGATGATGGCTACAAATATGTTTCATCGCATGTTTTAAATGAGGATAAAATTAAGCCGAAGATTACCGATTACTCAGTGAGTAGTCCTGAAGGGGAGGATATGACCTCCTATACCTTTGAAGGAAACAAGTTATTAGTCGTTATTTATGATGTAAACAAAGCGTCAGCTAATAATATTGCAGCGATTCGCACTTTAACAAAAGAATTAGAAGGAAAGGCAGATTGCTTTCGTGCTTACTTCATCCGGTGCAGAGGCTATGGAAAAATTTCGACATGAGCATCAATTGGCGATACCTTATTACTATGCCGATGCTACCGTGTTGAAGACAATCCTTCGATCAAACCCAGGCATTGCCTTATGGAAAAATGGTACTGTATTGGGTAATTGGCATCATAACAATACGCCTATGGCAAGCGAAGTATTGGATTTATTAAAATGAAAATATTTTTAATCGGCCTCCCAGGCTGTGGAAAATCAACTTTAGGGAAACAGCTTGCTGAAAAATTGACTGTTACTTTTTTTGATCTGGATGCTGAGATCGAGAAATCCATAGGGCTTCCGGTAAAAGCGATCTTTAAAAGATATGGGGAATCATTTTTCCGCAAGGAAGAATCAGAAAGTTTACAACGATTGAGCGAAGGACCTGCTAGTTTTGTAATGGCTACAGGGGGCGGCACTCCGGTATTTTTTGATAATATGAATTACATGAACAAAAAAGGAGTCACCATTTTTTTAGATGTTCCGGCCACCGAAATAGCTAACCGTATTCTTAAAACTGCCTTGGAGGAGCGCCCTTTATTTGCCGGTGTACATCCGGAAGAGTTAAAGGATCAGATTGAATTTCTCCGATCGCAACGAATTCCGTTTTATCGCCAGGCGCAGGTGACTCTCACGGGCGAGGTGATACCGTTAGATGAAATTGTGAAAGCAATAAATTAAAATTAGAAAGAAAAGCCCACCGTAAGCACGCTCAGGGTAGCTTGATTTGTAAGGGTAACCAGCGGACTATCAACAGAATTTAAAGTATAGGGCCGATAGGAATTTTTTCCTTGTGTGAAGACAACAGCCAAATCTGAGTAAAACTTTTTATTGCGATACCCAAGCCCGGTAGAAAACGAATTCATCTTTCGGCTAATACCATTTTGTTCTGACTTAAAAGGATCGGGCATGTAGGCATACCCTGCTCTAAAGCGGAAGTTGTTGAACCGATATTCGCCACCTATCCGGTAGTTCACAGTAGGTTGATACAATTCATTTATTGTCTCATTATCTGAATTGAATGTAATTCCTGAAATGTCGGAGCTGTATTTAGCCCCCGGATAATTAATCATTTCCACATCGGCAGTAATAAATCCAGATGTTCCAATAAACACCGATGCTCCAATATTCAATTTAGCAGGTGTTTGTAGATTGTATTCAGAAATAACGTCATCACTTTCTTCACTCACGTCCGAGATAAATGTTCCATCGCCAAAATAATCGAAATCGTTCCATTGAGTTGTGACCACACTTTGATAGATATCAGTCATGACATTAAAGCGTCGGGGTAGTGTATGGAAATCCTAATTGAACCATATCGATCGGTCGCGCAATTAGGCCAAAGGTTCCATTAATTCCGCTACCGTTAATTTCAATTTGTTCCTCAAGTATAAGGTTGTTGAGCGGGTTGAAGCTGGGATCCTCCACAAAATTAAAATCAGATTCGCGATATGTCTTTTCAGTTTGAAATCGCAGGGAGGCTATTCCCAAACCAGCTCCAAAAAACAGTTTATCTGAAAAATTGGCACCGTATGATAAGCTCCATTGATTTTGAGAGCCCGTTGTTCTTACTTCTTCTTGCTGGAGAACAGTGCGAATATCATTTGGGTTTGAAGGATAAGTTCCGAGTACTGATAAGTATTGCAAGGGAGAGGCGGATGCGTCCACAAAAGTAGAGTCTTCTATCAGATAATTGTTGTAGGCCAGTCCAGTAGGGGTATTAAAATTGCCACCCCCTTTAGAAAAGGTTGGGTTGCTGTCCAGTGGCATCCTCAATAAAGTAATCGACAATTGAGTTGTTTGAGTTTATGCCCTCATAGTTAAAACTTTTATTAAAGTTATTTATGCGGTTGAAGGTAATACCGAAGGAGCCACTTAATAATTTTGCCACCTAAGTCTTTGTGGAACACGAGGCCAAATCCTGGAATATGAAAATTATTTTTATTCTCCGAAGTGGTATTGTTTAAATAGGATGCCTGACTGCGGGCTGAGTTGTAACCAAAGGAAAAAGCAAATTCCGAACGATTGAACATCCCTAATCCAGCTGGATTCGAATAAGCAGAACTATAATCTCCACCCAGGCTAACCTGGGCACTACCCATACTAACCATTCGGGCACTGCCTCCGGGGGTAGTTCTGCTGAAAAGCAAAGCCGTTTCGGAAAAACTTTGCGCGCCTGCTATTACTGGCGCGAGCATTATAATTCCAATGAGCATGTTGCTCCAATTTTTCATCCCTTAAATGGTTTGATTTTAGCTTCTAGTTTCTACCGCGCCTTGCACCTGATGAACTTCCGCCTCCAGAGCTTCCACTACTGCGACCTCCACTAATTGTGCTTATGTTAGAACCGCTTCTGTTTGTATCCGACCAACTGCTTGATCGCGAATTATTACCTGAGTTATTCATCCAGGAAGTATTGGTATTGCCGCTTCTGTTTTGCCAAGCATTGCCAGAATCATTAGAAGTTGTTCCGCCATTGCTCCAATAAGAACGTGTATTTGTTTCTGGATTATTTCTCCAGCCTCGCTGATAATAACTTCCTGCATTCACCCCACCGTCATTTCCGGCAACTCGCCCCGCTGAACCACGCGTGTTTCCTTGGGTATCAACCACTGTTGCTGTTCGGTTGCCGGATGTAACAACATTGTTCAAATCGCTGCTGCGGGATGAACGTTTTCCGTAAACCGCACCCGAACCATTTGTATCACCTCCATTAATAATTACAATCGGAGGTTGATACCAACCTGAATTGTACCCATAACCGTAGTTACTAAAACCCATGCCATAATTCAAGCCCATTCCCATCATACCCCAAGGATTCATGCCATACATAGATCCCATTCCCATAGAAGATCCGCCCCAGCCATACCCCATTGACATCGACATCGATAACCCACTATACCCATAGGGGTTGCCATCTGGCGAGTAAAGACTGCCATACGAACCCATACCTCCATAACACGACATGCAGCTATTTCCATAATAGGGATTATAGAGGGATGAACCTCCATAAGGAGAGTTGCCGTAATTTGAGTAATCTGAATTCGTATTAATATTCTGATTTACACTGGTAGGCAAGTAGTTTGGAACAAAGTAGGCAAACGGCTCACTCGAAGTAGAAGGATTAAGGGTTGATTGTGATAGATATTCAGGGTTAACATTCCGTGCCGAGTAACTATCGGTTGGGTTAATAGTAGAAACCACCTCTATATCCTTTGGAGATTGACGCACCGGTATTGGTTTTGATGCGGCTAAAAACAACCCGATCCTTTGATCGGAAATAGATATCATCATACTCAACTCCTTGAGCAGTCGCCCCAAACACTACGACTACTGAAAGTATGCTTAAGAAAGTGAATTTGGTTTTCATAACAGTTCATTTAATCCAACACCTTTTATAACGCTTATCCGGTTCTTTCGGATATATCTACACAACAAGTTTAACTCTAAAAACGTGCTACTCAAGCGTTTTTGGCTTTGGTAGTTATGCCAATTTGAGAGTTAAAATTTCTGCCTGTAGGGAACGAGGCACCCATTCCTCTTCTATATTTGCCAAACTATTCAAATTTACGAAATTTTTACGACTGATTTTAGATGGGAAAAGAGATTACAAGCCGCAGTGAGGATTATGCTCAATGGTACATTGATTTAGTAAAAAAGGCTGATCTGGCCGAAAATTCGGATGTGCGCGGATGCATGGTGATTAAGCCTTATGGATATAGTATTTGGGAGAAAATGCAGCAGGCACTAGATAAGATGTTTAAGGACACCGGACATGTGAATGCCTATTTTCCGCTCTTTGTTCCTAAAAGCATGTTTGAGGCAGAAGAACAGAATGCAGAAGGGTTTGCTAAAGAGTGTGCCATTGTAACGCATTACAGATTAAAGGCTGATCCGGAGAAAAGGGGAAGCTAATTGTAGATCCCGCAGCTAAGCTGGATGAAGAGTTAGTCGTGCGCCCAACCAGTGAAGCAATTATCTGGAGTACCTATAAGCGTTGGGTTCAATCTTATCGCGATTTGCCGCTATTAATAAATCAGTGGGCAAATGTAGTGCGTTGGGAAATGCGTACCCGTCTTTTTTTGCGTACCGCTGAATTCCTTTGGCAGGAAGGGCATACCGCTCACGCCACAGCGAAGGAGGCCATCCAAGAAACAGAACAAATGCTAAATGTGTATGCCGAATTTGCCGAAACGTTTATGGCTATGCCGGTTATTAAAGGAAAAAATCGGAAGGGGAAAGATTTCCAGGGGCCATAGATACCTATTGTATTGAAGCCATGATGCAAGATGGCAAAGCGTTACAAGCAGGAACTTCGCATTTTTTAGGTCAGAATTTTGCGAATGCCTTTGATGTGCAGTTTACCAATAAAGAAGGAAAGCTTGAAAAAGTTTGGGGCACTTCATGGGGTGTTAGTACCCGATTAATTGGTGCATTAATTATGGCACATTCCGATGATGATGGCTTGGTATTACCACCAAAGCTTGCACCTATCCATGTAGTGATTATCCCTATTTTCAAAAATGAAGATGAACTTGCCCGAGTATCCGAACAGGCTGAACGTATTGCAAAAGAATTGCGCAAGCTTGGGTATTCTATAAAGTTTGATAATCGAGACACGCATAAGCCCGGATTTAAATTTGCGGAATACGAATTAAAGGGTGTGCCCGTTCGCATTGCTATTGGTCCGCGCGATCTGGATAACAGAACGGTAGAGGTAGCAAGAAGAGATACAAAAGAAAAACAATTGATGTCAATCGATTCTATTGTTTCTGCTATTCCGGGTTTGTTAGATAACATTCAGGAGAATATTTATAAAAGGCGCACGCTTTTCGCGAATCCATGATCACGCAGGTAAATTCTTTTGATGAGTTTAAAAAGGTATTGGACGAAAAAGGTGGATTTGTTTCTGCCCATTGGGATGGGACCCCCGAAACAGAAGCAGCCATAAAAGAGCAAACCAAGGCTACCATTCGGTGCATTCCTTTAGATGCCAAACCAGAAACAGGGGTATGTATTTTTTCAGGAAAGGCTTCCGATAAGCGGGTTTTGTTTGCGCGGGCTTATTAAAAATTTAAAACATCAGAATAAAATAAACAGCCTTAAAATTGACTACTTTTAAAAGTTCGTATTTGAGAATCCCTAAAAGGTTTGTTTCGTGATAGAGTGGATAACTGTTATTTCATTGATTCTTTTTGGTCTTTTCCTGATCGTTGCAGAAATCATTTTTGTGCCGGGCACTACGATTGTTGGTATTCTTGGGTTTTTATTTCTACTTGTTGGAGTTGGGCTCAGTTTCAATTACTTCGGAAGTGAAACCGGTTGGATTACCGTAGGTGTTTCGGCTGCCGTTTCAGGATTGATTTTATACTATTCTTTTAAGACTAATGTTTGGGGTAGGTTTTCACTAAAGTCATCTATTGATAGTAAAGTCAATGAAGGAGACCTTGATACGTTGACAGTGGGCATGGAGGGCCAGACCACTTCAGCTTTAAGGCCTATCGGCAAGGCCAATTTGGGCGACAAAATATATGAAGTTAAAACACTTGGAGATTACCTGGACACCGGAAGTCGAATTCGGATACTAAAAATAATTTCGAATCAAATAATCGTAGAACCTATAAATTAAAACTATGGAAGGCTTAGCATTTATCTTTATTGTCTTTGTATGTATCATCGGATTTTTCATGTTTCTGTATTTTGTTCCGGTGGGCTTGTGGATTACAGCTGTTTTTGCCAACGTAAAAGTGACCATTGGCGAACTGATCGGAATGAGAATCAGAAAAGTGCCACCCGGAATTATTGTTAACTCGCTAATCACTGCGACCAAAGCAGGATTGCAGGTAACGACCAATGAATTGGAAACGCATTACCTGGCGGGTGGCGATGTACCAAACGTTATCCGCGCCCTTATCTCTGCAGAGAAAGCAAATATCAATTTAACATTTAAACAAGCTACTGCCATTAACCTGGCGGGTCGCGATGTATTCGAAGCAGTTCAGATTTCAGTTAACCCTAAAGTCATAACTACACCTAAAGTGGCTGCAGTTGCGGCTGATGGTATTCAGTTGATTGCGGTTGCACGAGTAACTGTGCGCGCAAGTATTGCGCAGTTAGTAGGTGGTGCTGGTGAAGATACTATTTTGGCTCGCGTTGGCGAAGGCATTGTGACCTCTATCGGTTCAGCAAAATCGCACAAAGAAGTATTAGCTAACCCCGATAAGATTTCCAAACTCGTGCTTTCGCGTGGATTGGATGCGGGAACAGCGTTTGAAATTCTTTCCATTGATATTGCCGATGTGGATGTAGGCGCGAACATTGGTGCCAAACTTCAAATCGATCAGGCTTCTGCCGATTTGAAAGTTGCTGAGGCACGTGCTGAAGAGCGCAGAGCTATGGCTGTTGCACTGGAGCAAGAGATGATAGCTAAAGCTCAGGAAGCTCGTGCTAACGTAATTCAAGCGGAGGCTGAAATTCCTAAAGCTATTGCAGAGGCTTTTGTTAAAGGAAATTTGGGTGTGATGGATTATTATAAGATGCAAAATGTACAAGCGGATACGGATATGCGTCAGTCTATCTCAGGATCTGGTAAGTCGGGACAGAATCCTAATACCTAGTATTGAATCAAGAGTTGAATAGAAAGGGCCTAGAGGCCCTTTTTTATTTTCTAATTCTCCAGGATAATTTCTTTCCAATCGGATTTCTTTAAGGCCAGGTATTGATTACGGGTAGAATCAAATGAAAGGGCATCATAGATTAAAGGTATGGCGCTCAATCCGCCAATAGAGATCAATCCATATTTACCATCGCGACCAACAATAACAAATCCATTTTCTAATTCCTGCAATTCCTGGAAACGCGGTTCAATTAAAATACTTCCATCCTTATCGGCTAAGCCTATTAAACCTTGTTGATGAATTCTCAATTTCATATTTGCCTGATGAGTAATTGAATCATATTGAGGATTTAGCACATACTTTCCGGCTTTATTTATTACGCCTGTCTTTCCATTTTTCTTAACAATGGAAAATCCTTGGCTAAAACTTTCTACCGATTCAAAGTTTGGATTAATAACAATCTGATCCTGATGATTCAGAAATCCCCACTTTCCAATTAATTTAACTGGCGCCAGCCCCTCATGAAACTCGCCAATACCATCATAGCGATTCGCGATCCGCAAACGACCCCGCGAGTCAATAAATCCATATTTACCATCACGCTTTATTCCACGCATTCCCTCTCGCTCAGGAAATATTTCTTCCAACTTATCAAGTGGTGGAGGATCAACCCGGCTTAGCAGGCGTCCTTGATAATCAAGTGTTTTTAAAGTTCCATCGGGTAGGTATTCTTCCCAATAATCTTTCTTGAGTGAGAAAGGATTATCCGTAAAGTAGATTACTTCACCCTTTATACTTTTCAGAAATTTATTTTGTGGTTCTAGTTGGAGATAGCACGAGTCATTCACCAATATAAGCGGATGCGGTTGAGGCGGAACCAGCCAGTCTTCCATTATCGAAATAATGCCATATTGATCCTTGAATTTTACCACTACTTGTTTCGCGGAGATTTCGAGAAGAGAATCGAATACACAATGAATTGTTTCGGCACCCCACTGATTGAGCGCCCCCCAGTAACCATTATTCTTTACCGGATAAATACCCGCCTGCTGATTTTCAATTTGCTGGTAATTTTTTGGGGACCGGAAGGTTTGCTTTCTATTGGTCAAAAACCAACCCTCCGTTTTACGTAAGACAAGCACATTATAATTTTCAACTCGAAGCGAATCGTAGACAAGAGGAATAATAATATTATTTTTGTAATCGATTATCCCAACCTTATTTCCCTTACGCGCAAGTAGCTGATCGTGTTGAATGGATTTAATATCATCATATTGAGCAGGAAGCACTACACTCATGGACGAATCAAGAATTCCGAATTTATTGGAATACCGGTAAATAGTTTTTCCATCAACTGGTATTAAGTCATCTGCCATTAAAGAGCGTTGAACCTGATTTCGTTCTGATAGCAAAAACCATTGATGATGGGCCAGTACCTTGGCTCGATCTCCATACAATAGTTTTATAGATTGGTAAGCAGGGTCAATCATGATGTTGCCATCACGATCGAGTAACCCTTGATTTAAGTTTTGATAAATTATAGCTCTGCTTTTATCAAAATCGGCAATAGAATCAATTTTAAAATCGGTAACAGCACGTCCGTCTTCACGATAAAGTGCAATTTTTCCCAATTCATTTTCTACCGCATAGCGTAGCGTGCCCAACGGATGAATACTTTTGTAGACTACAGGAATAATCAAACGATTCTCTAAATCGGTAAGACCGTAGTGATAACTGGCATTATTTAAATTGAAAACTATGGCCCGTAGTCCATGGATACTAATGCCATCATACTGAAAGGGGATCTTTATTTCTCCTCGTAGATTAAGGCATCCGGCTTTGGTTAGTGCGGGATTTATTTTTTTTCGAGCAATTACATATTCGGCCCCTGCATAAGTCAATGACTCAAAAGTTGCCAGGGTAATAAATTCTTTTTAAGATTGAGGATGCCCCAATGGTTATTCAACCGATAGCCGGTAACATCACCAATTACAGAAAAGCTGCCATCAGACCAGCCGAGGGCTTCAAATGCTGCCAGGACCAAAACATCACCTTTTGGTTTTTGATGCCCACCTTTCCATTCTCTTCAAATATTAAAAATGAATCGGCCTGACAAACAAAGCCGAATAGGGTCAAAATTAAAATCGCTACAATTCGTCTCACCGTGTAAAGGTATGGGCTTATAAATGATTTTAGAAAAATTTTGATGGAGGACTACCGGAAACACTTACCGTCTGTCGGATTCGCTGAATTATAACAAGTGAATTAGATCTTCCGGAGTATCTAAATCGATCTCACCTTTTTCAAAGGGAACATCAGTCGTGGAGCCCTTGAATGTCTGAATTATTTTTCGGGCGCCTTGCGAATCACTTACTTGCATAAGTTTTGGAAAGAGACTGCTTTTAAACAGAGCAGGAACACCTTTGGTTTGGTTATAAAACGAGGTTACAATATCTGCGTTGGTTTTTTTAAAAGCTGAGATAATGTTTTGTAAATGTCCAGCTGTGAGAAAAGGTTGGTCACATACCATTATCAGAACAGCTTCCATTTCGGAAAAATGATCTACTAAATTTTTTAATCCAACCTTAAGGGAACTTCCCATTCCTTTTTCCCAATCGGGGTTAGTGACAATTTCAACGGGTAGGGTTTCAATAATTTTTTTATGGACTTCGGCCTGAGCGCCAAGTACAACAACAATACTTTCAGCGTGCGCACCCATTGCTTCGCGCACAGATTTTAACAACAACGGTTCGCCTTGTATGGGCACCAACTGTTTGGATTGCCCCAATCGGGAAGAGTTGCCGGCAGCTAAAATCAGAATGGAAATGCCTTTCATGTTCAACGTATTTATTGTTTACGGCAGTGAAAACGCGATATAAGAATCTCCGGATTTGGTTCCCATTTTTCCACCACCACAGGCAATCACAAGGAATTGTTTACCCTCGACTTCATAAACAGCCGGTGTAGCATAACCTCCGGCAGGTAATGGATGTTCCCATAACACCTCTCCATTACTTTTATCAAAGGCTCTGATTTTTTCATCACGTGAGGCAGCAACAAATACAATGCCCCCCAAAGTAGCAACCACACCTCCATAATTTTCAGTACCCGTTGCCGCTATTCCTTGCGCTTTCAATTCTTTAAACTCGCCTAGAGGCACTTGCCATTTAATTTCTCCTTTATTTAAGTCAATGGCATTGAGTGTTCCCCAAGGTGGCTCAACTGCGGGATAACCTTCGGGTGTGAGAAATCGGTTATAGCCCGTGTTGGAAAATAAAATGTCAGGATCGCGTTCGAAGATTCCTTTCTTTTCTTCATCTGTTCTTTCTTGCAAGATCCCAACACATAGCGCGAAATGGCGTCTCTTTCTTTTTCACTCAGGTGAGAAAAGGCAGGCATTACGCCCTTACCAGTAAGCATAAATTTCATTAGGCTTTCTTTGGAATACTTCGTTTCAAGATTTCTCAAAGAAGGAAAAACAGGGCCATCCCCCCCGCGATCGGTTCCATGACAGGTAGCACAATGTGTACGATATAATGAGATGCCAATCCACGCATCTTCTTTCATTCTTACATCTACCATTTGTAAAATCCACGGCATTTCATTGGCATTTACATAAAGGATTCCACTTTCTGGATCGAAGGAGGGGCCACCCCATTCCGCACCGCCATCAAAACCTGGGAAGATAATCGTGCCTTCTTTACTGGGTGGAATGAATTGCTGACCTGTTTTTAATCCAATAAATTTCTCTTTTACAAAAGCTTCGCCTGCAGGGGTAATCGTATTGATCATGTCTTCAGTGAACACTTGTCGTGAAAACGGAGGCGGTTTTGTTGGTACGGGTTGTGTAGCCCAAGCTTGTTCGCCTTCCAGAGTGGAATTTGGCACAGCAACTTCTTCGACCGGAAAAAGCGGCTCACCAGTATCTCTGTTTAGAAGAAATACATAACCCGTTTTTGTTGTCTGTGCAACAGCATCTTTACTTTCACCATTATGAGTAACAGTAACCAGTACTGGGGCTGCCGGCAAGTCGCGGTCCCACATGTCGTGATGGATAGTTTGGTAATGCCATTTGCGAATACCCGTTTCAGCATCAAGGGCAAGCACACAATTGGCAAAAAGATTTTGTCCATGGCGATTGCCACCATAAAAATCAAACGAAGCGGAGCCCGTGGAGGCAAATACTAAACCGCGTTCATGATCGACAGACATACCGGCCCATGAATTAGCTCCGCCAATTTTCTTCCAGACATCCGCTGGCCACGTGTCGTAACCAAATTCTCCCGGTTGGGGTATTGTGTGGAAAGTCCAAATCAACTTTCCTGTTTTAACATTAAAGGCCCGAATGTATCCAGGTGCTGCTATGGGGCCTTCATGCACACGCGATCCCATAATAATTAAATCTTTAAAAATTACACCCGGTGTGTTTGAAAGCACCATAAGGTTCGCTGCACGATCGCCCAACCCTTCTTTTAAACTTACGCGACCTGCCGTACCAAACGATTCAATTTTTTTCCCATCCTGAGCATTGATGGCATACAGGTATTCTCCAAACGTGTATAAGATTCGTTTATCGCTACCCTCTTCCCAATACGTTACTCCACGATTTACACCAAGCCCAGTATTGGCCTCTCCGGGTTCAAACTTCCATAAAAGTTTTCCTGTGTTTGCCTCTATGGCGAATGCTTTTAATGTGGGTGTTGTTCCATAGAGAACATTTCCAACAACAATAGGATTGCATTGAATCTGCGTGCGATTATTAATAGTATCAGCATCGCCTGATCTGAAACGCCAGGCTACCTGAAGTTGATTAACATTTTCTCTATTGATTTGATTGAGTTGCGAATATTGAATACCATCTGCGGTACCACCCTTAATCTTCCATCCCAAATATTTCTTTTCAGATTGCGTACAGGATAAAAGAAGGACAATTAGTAGGGATAGGTATTTCATTGTATAGAATTTACAATGAAACTCCTGAAATAAAACTGGACTTACAAGAAATTTTATTTTGGTGAGCGAGATTCCTCGACATAAGACTGTTTGAAAACCTGATCGGTATTTGGCTCACGCTGATGGATAGGGCCGTCCAGATTTTTAAGAAATCCGCCTTCGCGGTTAGTGAATTTACTTTGAATCTCTGAGATAATCGATACGGCAATTTCATCCGGAGCTTCGGCTCCGATATCTAAACCAATGGGCGAATGGATACGGTGCAGATCAAAATCAGAAAGTTCAATTCCGCTTTGTTGAAATTCCTGCTTCATCTTATCGAAACGCTTGCGCGGACCTAGTATACCGATGTATGGAGTAGGGGTATTCAGAAGTTTCTTTAACACATCGCGATCATATTCATAGTTGTGCGACATCAGTACACAGGCTGTGTATGGATTGATTTCAAAATCGCGATCGATAAATTCCCTTTGACAGAGAGATAGTTTATCAGCGGTAGGAAAAAATATGGGAGCAATATGGGCCACACATGCGTCCGTTACCGAAACACGCCAGCCGAGTGATTTGGCTAACTCACTCACGGGCCTTGCATCGAACCCTCCACCAAAACTTATCCAGGACACCGTGGGCTGTACAAGTTCCACAAACACATCGTAAGAAACGCCAGATATTTGATAATTCTTTGCCCCGGATTTTTTTGTGTTAAAGAGTTGCTTCAAATCATTAAGAACAAAGTTGGCCAGTTCGGAATTTGAGAATTGGTTGCGCAATGTTTGGGAACTTGTTATTAAAATTTTTCGGCTATGCCGGGGCCTTCAAAAATGGTAGCCAGTGCTAACGGTTCGCTGGTGTTTATTACCGAATCGAACTGTGCAATTGGATTATTTTTATCTTCAATGACCAGAGGCTCAATAAGAACATCAATCACTCCGTTGCATCCTAATCCAATTCCGAGATTTTGATTACTTTCTTCGCGGGTATCATACCTAACGGTCATTGGGGTTTTACCCGACATAACCGTACGTGCTTTTCTCAAGGCATCGCCCTCCAGACACCCTCCGCTTATTGAGCCTACCCAACGTCCATCATCGGTAATAAGCATTCTTGCTCCGGGGCTGCGATAAGAAGATCCGCGAACTTTAACCACGGTGGCAAGTGCGGCTTTTCTCTGCGAGAAGTCAACCTTGTGATACGCGGAAACGATGGCTTTAAAATCTTTCATAGCCTGGTTTTCTAATCAATCCCTTCTTTTTCCAGATCTTCTTCATTATGAGAAAAATAATCAATCCCTAATAAATCTCCATTGTATTCTTTGAAACACAAAGTGTCTCCAATTTGTTTGGATTGATAATGATGTGAATGGCAATTTACTTTTAACACTTGGCCCTCCACATTTACAAAAGCAATCCATTGTTCCTGTTTTTCAGTAGATATTGTATAGTCGTATGATTTATATTTTCCATAGGGCAATACGTGTGGGCTAGTTGTATTTTTTTCGGGTACGTAGAGTTTGTCAACAACGATGCCTTGCAGTAGTTCCGGTTTCGAAAAAAGCACATCGAAAGCAACAAAACCTATGGCGACAAAAATCCCAACCAACACAACAAGAATAATTCCGGTCTTAATGCTTACGCGTGCTGCCATAAACTAAAGATTATTTTTTTCTTGCCGATTTCACCTCAGCGGGTGTTGTTACCCCGGCCTTATTTTCAAAGGAATTAAAAATATAATTCATCAGGTCACTCATTTGCTCATCGGATAAGTCATACCCGTTCATTTCGCCATTGTATTGAGTTCCGTTTACCGTCATTTCTCCACTTACCCCATACAAGGTTTGTTGTATAGCGCGTTTCTTATCCGCCAGCATATAGTCTGATTTAGAAAGGGGTGGAAAAATTCCCGGAAGACCCTCCCCTTGATCCATATGACAACTGATGCAATTGCGTTGGTAAATTTCCTTACCTCGCTCCATACTTGCATTTAAGTCAGTTTGTATTTGTTGAAAGGATAACAAAGCAACGGCCAAGGCAACAGGAATAAGTAGGCTTACTTTTTTCATTGTGTATTTGATATAGGCTATGAATTACGGTGTTAAAGATACTCATTTTATAAACAGAATTTTTGGAGTGGTGAATTCGTGCTGTTAAAATTCTTATCGACTTATTTTCAACAGCAATTTTTTGCAACGCTCTTTTCGTGCGGCATCGTCCGGTTCTGCCTGGGGCAAAGCGATAGCCCGATGGAGGATTTCGATAGCTTTTTATCCTGATCAAGGGCATGCAGGGGCCGAAGCCTGGCCAAATAAAAAAAGTATGCTGTTGGATTTATACCGCAGGGCTTGTTCAAAATAAGTAAGTGAACTTTTAGGTGAGATTTCTTCTGGAAAACCACCAAAAAAACGTTGCAGGCAGTAAGCTCAAACCAGTTAAGTTGTGAAAGCTCCAATTGCCATTTGCCCAACACAAAGTATGCTTCGGCAAACGTAGTGTCGCTTTTTTAAAATTTGGGTCGCTTGTTCATGAATAGTTTGTGCATTTTCAACTTTTTCGCGTCCACTCGAGGCCTGTTCTGAAAGTAATCCTAAAGAGATAATGTAGGCCATGCGAGCCTCCGAATTGGCAGGGGTGAGCTTGATAGATTTTTGCGCATATACCCGTGCACGGTCAAGAAGGCCCTTTCGCTTTTCGACTTCCTTAATTGGCATTCTACCTGCAATATTGGATAGCATTCTGCTTGCGTGTGTCAAGGCATTACTATGTTTATGATCAGCAGTTATCACTTTTTCGAATAGTGCCAGTGCCCCTTCCGTATCGAACTCCTTTTCCTTTAACAATCCTGCCTGGAACAAATCATTCGCAGGTTGAGCCACGCTTACCATATTTGTTAAGACTCCGAACGCAAGTATAAGTATCCAGGGTTTAGGGTTCATAAATCGAAATACTGAAATAATCTAATGATTGAAATATAGCCCCAACAATCGTTTGCGGAAAGCCAAAGGTCATCTCAAATCTAATTAACTTAACTCTTTTGCCAATCATTTATTACTTTCGCACCCCATTAAGAAAACCTAATTTATCTGAATTACATGATTACGCCCTCTGAACTGTTCTCATACAAGATTGATAAAAAGTACGCGAAACCAGCCGCTTATTTTTCGATGGAATTTGCCATTGACCAACCACTTAAAATATATAGTGGCGGCTTAGGTTTTTTGGCCGGTTCGCACATGCGTAGTGCGTATGAATTAAAGCAAAATCTCGTTGGCATTGGTATACTTTGGAAATACGGATATTACGATCAGGAGCGCAACATGGATGGAACGCTTAAGGCTGGGTATGTAGAAAAGAATTATTCTTTTTTAACGGATACCGGAATCGTATTTCCCATTACCATTCACAACCACGAAGTAAAAGTAAAAGCCTGGCTGCTGAAGCCCGAAGTATTTCATACTGCACCCATTTTCTTATTAAGCACCGATATACCTGAGAATGATCATCTGGCACAAACTATTTGCCATCGGTTGTACGATAGTCACGAGTCAGCACGCATTGCGCAATCTATATTGTTAGGTACCGGGGGCGCAAAGTTGCTTGATGTATTGGGTCGCGAAACGGAAGTTTATCACATGAACGAAGGCCACGCGCTTCCACTTTGTTTTTACCTGCTGGATAAATATAACAACGATCTGGAAGAGGTTAAGAAGCGAGTAGTATTCACCACGCATACACCCGAAAAGGCAGGTAATGAAGAGCATTCTATTTCATACATGGATGTGATGAGCTTCTTCCACGAAGTACCCAAGGAAACCGTACTGGAATTGGCAGCTCCTGATGAACAAAATTTAAGTTACACCCTTGCGGCATTAAGGATGTCGCGCAAAGCGAATGGTGTTTCCGCGTTGCATGGCGAAGTATCTCGTAAAATGTGGGAAGGATTTGATGACATCTGCGAAATTACCTCCATCACCAATGCACAAAATAAAACGTATTGGATGGACGAACAATTAGCCGGCTATTTAAATGAAGGGAATGACACTGCGTTGGTGGAAAGGAAGAAGGCATTGAAAAAAGAATTATTTCAGGTAGTGGCAAACCAAACAGGTAAAATTTTTTGATGAAAATGTTATCACCATCGTTTGGGCCAGACGATTTGCTGCATACAAACGTGCTAATCTATTGATCCGTGATTTTGAACGTTTCGAAAAACTGGTGAGCAACAGCAAATATCCGGTTCAGGTAATTTGGGCAGGTAAGCCATACCCCGAAGATCATGGAGCTATCGATATCTTCAACGACATTCATAATAAAATCAAACATTTGCCAAACTGTGCTATCCTTACGGGATACGAAATGCAACTTTCGGGTTTGCTAAAGCGCGGATCGGATTTGTGGTTAAATACACCTAAGATGTACCGGGAGGCATCTGGTACTTCGGGCATGACGGCCGCTATGAATGGCAGCGTTAATCTTTCTATTCCCGATGGTTGGATTCCTGAATTTTCAAACCACGGGAAAAACTGCTTTATTATTGAGCAATCTGAGTCAGAAGATTCGGACGAGCGTGATACGCAGGAACATGCTACCTTACTCACGCTATTAGAAAAGGAGATCACACCTCTTTATTATGACAAACCAAAAGCCTGGACGACTCTTGTGAAGCAAAGCATGACAGATGTATTGCCAGAGTTTGATTCTAATCGAATGGCAAGGGAATATTATGAGCAGATGTACACCGCTGATTATAAACCTGCAAAGAAGTCTGTCAAAGCAAAAAAGGAGGAAGTAATCTAAGTTTACCCAAAAGCAGTAAGGCTTACCTTTTTGTGATTGTCTTCTGCCGGACAGGAAGTTAGCGATGAAAATTGCACCTTTACGGTAGCATGAAGCACATCGTTATTATTGGAAATGGCATTTCGGGCGTTACGGCAGCCCGCCACATTCGTAAACACAGCAGCAATAAGATTACAATTATCTCTTCGGAGACAGATCATTTTTTTTCACGGACCGCCCTTCTGTATATCTACATGGGCCACATGAAATATGAAAACACCAAACCGTATGAAGATAACTTCTGGAAAAAAAACAGGATTGATTTATTGCGAGATCATGTTCAATCCGTAAATACAAAATCTAAGACGGTTACGCTTCTAACTGGAAACTCAATCGAGTATGACATTTTAATTATTGCTTCTGGATCAAAATCAAATAAGTTTGGTTGGCCCGGTCAGGAGTTAAGGGGAGTTCAAGGTCTCTATAGTTTTCAAGATCTTGAGAGGATGGAGCAAACAACCCGAGGTATTAATCACGCTGTTATTGTTGGGCGGTGGGTTGATCGGTATCGAAATGGCCGAGATGCTTCTGTCAAGAAAAATTGCCGTCACGATGTTAGTGCGGGAATCGGCATTCTGGAGTAATGTATTGCCGCTTCAGGAAGCCAATATGATCAGTCGCCATATACAATCTCATCATGTGGACTTAAAGCTGGAGACAGAGTTAAAAGAAATTCAGTCGGATGATAAAGGATGCGTACAATCAATAGTAACAAACCGCGGAGAAACTATCTCCTGTCAATTTGTTGGTTTAACGGTTGGCGTTTCGCCAGCGATTGAATTTTTAAAGGATTCTGGTATTGCGACCAAGCGAGGAATTTTAGTTAACGAATATCTCGAAACCAATATTCCGGATGTGTATGCGCTGGGTGATTGTGTGGAGCGCACCTACGATTTGCCAGGCCGAAGAAATATTGAACAGGTTTGGTACACGGGGCGCATGATGGGCGAAGTGCTTGCCCAAACGATTTGCGGAGTGAAAACAAAATACGAACCTGGTCCGTGGTTTAACTCGGCTAAATTTTTTGATATCGAATATCAAACCTATGGAAACGTAAGAAGCACAACAGAGAATATCGAAAATGAATTTTATTGGGAGCACTCAGGTGGAACAAAGTGCATGCATTTAGTTTGGAATAAGCAGACACAACAATTTCTGGGAATCAACTCCTTTGGTATTCGTCTCAGGCACGAATGTTTCGATCGATGGCTGCGCGATAATCAAAGTATTCAATTTGTTTTGGATCATTTGAAAGAGGCAAACTTTGACCCAGAGTTTTTTAATCGGTATGAGGATGAAATCATAAAGCAGTTTTCGGAGACATTTCCTAATCTCAAAGCCAACTCAAAAGTAACTTCAACGCTATGAAGACAATTAAAACTGTTGGGCTGATTTTATTTATAACGGGATTTTGTCTTTTTAATGGATTATTCTTTTCTGCAGATTATTCCTTAACCCGTGAGATAGTAAAAGCCCAGATTTCGGATGAACAAAAACAAGCATTGTTTCTACAATCCGATTCATCGCTCTTAAATCAGAATGTAAGCTCTGTCTTTTCTTTTGTTACCCAAATCGAAAGAATATTTGATGTGGTAAATCAAATTCAGGCAAGCACTTATGGTATTACGCAAGAAGAGCTATATGAATTGAGTGCGCGTAGTGGCAATCAATTTTCGTTAGGAGCGGTTGATTCTTTGTACATCGGGGAAGACGCAATCAGTGAGTTTAAGAAAAAAGCCTGGAAGGATTATGCTAGCTGGCTTGAGGGCCGAACGTTTGAATCGAGTGAAGAATTAAAGAATCAATTGCAAGGGATAGTCTCCAACATTAATCAGTACGGTATTATTAATCAGGTGGGATTTGATCGGTATCAGATCAAAGATATAACCTATTCGCTCACAAAAGCGTCTGCGGTTGGGCCAGTAAAATCAAACCCGATTCTTTTTCTGTTGCTCACAATCGGTTTGTGCATTGCAGGGGCTTTGCTTTACATCTTGCCTAAATTAACGCTCCTGCCAGGAATAAAGAATAATGGGATCTTTTTTAATGTGATGAAGAACACCGGTTGGTTGGGAATACTTACAGGCACCTGGTTAATTTTGTTTTATGTCGTGCTGTATTTCTATCCCCAGTACATGACGCAATGGATCACGTTGGTGGATCCGGTAAGCAAAGCATTGAATGGTAACGAGGCTGGCCGTTTCTTTCTTTACGGATTTATTTATACGCTTTGTATTCTGGTGATGGGTGTTCGCATGATTATTCATTACAGGCACAGTAAGTATCAGGTTTTGCGTACCTGCTCTGTTATGTTCTTCCAAACAGCATTTGCCTTTTTAATTCCCGAAATTCTAATTCGACTTAATAAACCGTATTTCGATTTCAAAAATATCTGGCCATTGGATTATAGTTTTTTCTTTGACTCCCGAATTTCTGAACTAATCTCCGCGGGTACGCTGGGTATTTTTATGTTGGGGTGGGGAATCGCGTTGATAATTATTGGTGTGCCCGTATTGGTTTATTTTTTTGGCAAACGTTGGTATTGTTCGTGGGTGTGTGGTTGCGGGGGACTTGCTGAAACTTTGGGTGATCCGTATCGTCAACTTTCTAATAAGACGGTAAAGGCCTGGAAGATTGAACGCTGGATGATTCATAGCGTGCTGGTGTTTGCCATTGTGATGACGGCCGGTGTTATCTATACGTACTGGACAGGAGCTTCATGGTTTTTATTTTTTGACTCGTATCAATTGCGCGAAGTGTATGGGGCTTTTATCGGAGCAGGATTTGCGGGCGTTGTTGGTACCGGTTTCTATCCGTTAATGGGTAACAGGGTGTGGTGCCGGTTTGGTTGTCCGTTGGCAGCCTACTTAGGAATTGTCCAGCGATTTAAATCGAGATTTAGAATTACTACAAATGGTGGGCAATGTATTTCATGTGGCAATTGTTCTACCTATTGCGAAATGGGAATTGACGTACGCTGGTATGCACAGCGCGGGCAAAATATTGTGCGTTCGTCATGTGTAGGCTGTGGCGTGTGTTCTTCGGTTTGCCCAAGAGGTGTTTTAAATCTGGAAGTGAAAGAGGAATCGGGTCGGTTTGGAAAACCTATTCTGATAGGAAATAATAATGTAAAAATTTCGGAGTAAGAATCCTTCTTAGCCGAATAAAGAAAGCATCTTGAGCCTGATAATTAAAATAATCATCCCCGCATTTAACGAAGAGAATGGGATTGGTGAAGTGATCCGGGAAATTCCGAAAGGGTTAATTGCAGAAATTATTGTTGTCAACAATGCTTCAACCGACAATACAGAAAGAATAGCAACAGAAGCCGGAGCTACTGTATTAAGAGAACCGATACCCGGCTATGGCAGGGCTTGCTTAAAAGGAATTGATTACATCAATCAATCAAAACCTTTTCCGGACATAGTAGTTTTTTTGGATGCTGATCATTCAGACTATCCTGAAGAAATTGTGGAGTTAATTAAGCCGATTGTAGATGGAGATGCTGATCTGGTAATTGGTTCGCGGGCGCTTGGTCAAAAGGAAAGCGGGTCGATGACACCGCAACAGATTTTTGGAAATTGGTTGGCTACCCGATTGCTTGATTTATTCTATGGCGTAAAGTTTACTGACCTCGGACCATTTCGGGCGGTTAAATATAATGCGCTTATCGCTATGGATATGCAGGATAAAACCTATGGATGGACGGTTGAAATGCAACTGAAAGCTGCAAAAAATGGTTTTCGATGTGTTGAAGTTCCTGTAAGGTACCGGAAGCGTATCGGGTTTTCAAAAATCAGTGGTACTGTTAAGGGTACTATTATGGCTGGCTATAAGATTTTAGCCACTATCTTTAAATATTTGTAGAATTAATTTGTGGAGGCGAATGAGGTCATGATTATTATCATAAGTATAGTATACAGTCTTTCCTTGCTATATATTTTTTTGTTTAGTCTTGGGCAGCTACACCTTACGTTGATCTATATTAAGGAGGCAAAAAAGAAAGCAACTCCAATTCCGGTGTTAACGAATTTCCCTTCGGTAACCGTTCAGCTACCTGTCTACAACGAGAAATATGTTATTGAGCGATTACTGGATACGGTAAGCAAACTTGATTACCCGAAAGACAGATTAGAGATTCAGGTGTTGGATGACTCAACGGATGAAACTTCAGAAATCATCAGAATAAAATCATTGGCCCTTCAACAACAAGGATTGAATATACATGTAATCCATCGCAATGATCGAACAGGGTATAAAGCAGGCGCATTGGCCCATGGTTTAAAATCATCGAAGGGTGAGTTGATCGCAATATTTGATGCCGACTTTATTCCTGAATCGGATTTTCTACTTAAGACATTACCCCATTTTACGAATGATAATATAGGGGTTGTTCAAACCCGCTGGGGTCACATTAATCGTAATTACTCTCTTCTTACCCGGTTGCAAGCTTTTGGGTTGGATGCGCACTTTTCGATTGAGCAAACAGCGCGAAAGGCAGCCGGCAGTTTTATTAATTTTAATGGAACCTGTGGTGTGTGGAGAAAGCGTTGCATTGAGGATGCCGGTGGCTGGAGTGCTGATACGCTCACGGAAGATCTTGATTTGAGTTATCGGGCACAGTTAAAGGGTTGGGAGTTTCGATATCGCGAAGAAATTGAAACGCCCGGTGAGTTGCCTGTTATTATGCAGGCTATTAAATCACAACAATACCGATGGAATAAAGGCGCAGCCGAAACAGCGCGTAAAAATTTTGGGCGCGTGTGGAGAGGCGATTTTTATTTTAAAAATAAAGTTCATGCATTCTTTCATTTGTTTAACAGTTCCGTATTTGTCTTTATTTTGATTGCCTCGTTGTTGAGTATCCCGATGTTGTGGATTAAAGCCACACATCCTGAAATTGGCTGGCTGTTCCATGCAGGCACTATTTTTTTGTTGGGGTTTTTCTCCATTACTTTTTTTTATTGGATAGCTACCAAAAAATTTCATAAAGATTCACCAACAACAACTTTCTTATCCCTGTATCCAAGGTTTTTAATTGTTTCAATGGGCTTATCGTTCCATAATGGCTTGGCCGTTTTAGAAGGCTTGGTGGGTCGTAAATCACCCTTTATTCGCACACCGAAATTTAATGTTACAGAAAGCAAGGAATCGTGGTCAGGCAATATCTACATTAAACCGCGATTTACTTTGGGTGTTTTAATGGAAGGGTTACTCGCGCTTTATTTTATTGCCGGAATTGTTGCCGGAATTTGGCTGCAGGAAGGCGGATTAATTTTCTTTCACCTTATGTTAGCATTAGGTTTTGGAAGTGTTTTTTACTTTTCTATGAAGTCGTCTTTGCATGCTTAAGCAAAGGCCGATATATTATGTATGGGTATTTATTTCTGTCCTTTGTTATTCTCTCATAGCCTTTTTCATTCACCGATGGCAAACTTCCTACTTGCTGCCAACCTATGGGGTGCTCTTTCTTATTTACTTGTTGATTATCAAGGAAGCTAAACCTGAGCAACTCTCATTTTGGCTAACCATCTCCGTATTGTTTCGGTTTATTTTCTTATTTGCCTTACCCACACTATCCGAAGATTTTTACAGATTTATATGGGATGGCCGCTTGTGGAATTCAGGATTTCATCCCTTTGCCGAATTACCAGAAGCCTATCTGGAACAAGGGATTACCGGTATTGACCAAGAACTTTTCTCAAGGCTAAATAGTCCGGAATATTTTACGATTTATCCACCCGTATCGCAATTTATTTTTTGGCTTTCCGTAAAGGTTTCACCCTCTTCCGTATTAGGTAGTGTGGTTTTTATGCGTCTGATTTTGCTGGCTGGCGAAGTAGGTGTTATTGTTTTGATGCGAAGACTCTTGAGTCAATTCTCCATGCCTTCTACAAACACATTAGTATATGCATTAAATCCCTTAGTTATCATTGAGCTTACAGGCAATCTACATTTCGAAGGACTTGTCCTTTTTTTTATTTTGTTTACCGTATATGTATTGGGTAAACAAAAAATAGTTCAATCGGCTGCCAGCATTGCCTTGGCTACAGCGACCAAGCTGGTTCCCATTATATTCCTTCCGGCTTTGCTCCGAGCACAAGGCTTTAAAGGTTCAGTGAAGTATGGTGTGCTTTTTATAATTTTTTTAGCACTATTTTTTCTACCCTTATTTAATTACCAGGTATTTCAATCCATGACAACCCGCGTGAGATTGTATTTCAATAAATTTGAATTCAACGCCAGTTTATATTATCTCGTTCGGGAGTATGGATTTTGGAAATATGGGTACAACATCATTCAAACAGTAGGGTGGAAGCTAGGGGCAGTCACTACTATGTTAATAGTGCTGTTCACTTTTCGAAAAGGCTGGGCGAAGAGCGATGTAATTTCAATTGACTCAACCCAATTTCTGCTGTCAGACTTTCTGTGGATACTAAGTATTTATTTTCTCTTTGCCACAACGTTACACCCGTGGTACATCACCACCTTGCTTGCGCTATCTGTTTTTACACCTTACCGGTTTACGCTGGTTTGGACCGGTTTGATCTTCTTCACGTATGCGGGCTATAGTATTAATTCGTTTAAGGAGAATCTCGGGCTCATTGCTTTTGAATACCTGACAGTGATTGGATATTTGATTTTCGAATTGAAAAAGCGGGGGAGTCTTTAATCTTTTGTTTAGGAAACGTGAAAACTGATTTACTGATAATTTTCTATCGCAATCCTGAATTGGGTAAAGTAAAAACCCGACTCGCAGCCACAGTAGGAGATGAAAAAGCGTTTGCAATTTATTTAAAACTGGCTTCCCATACCCGAGAGGTTGCTTTACAAACTGCGTGTGATCGGGTGGTTTATTATTCGGATTTTATTGATACGGAAGATAGTTGGTCGAATGATCAATTCAAAAAGAGTTTGCAGACTGGAGAATCATTGGGAGAAAGAATGAAGCAGGCCTTTGCCAATTCTTTTGATGCAGGATATAAACGAGTTTGCATCATTGGTACAGATTGCCCAGGACTTACCACACAGATCATTAATGAGTCGTTCGTAAAACTAAAAAGTAATGACGTAGTTATTGGACCTGCTACTGATGGCGGATATTATTTGTTGGGGATGGAAAATTTCTGGCCAGCGTTATTTGAGAATAAGGCGTGGAGTACGGATTCGGTTCTCTCTCGAACGGTGCAAGATGCTAAGCAACTCAATCTATTGAATTTTCTATTACCCACACTTACTGATGTTGATGAAGAGAAAGATTTGCCTACGCAGTATTAATTTTATTTCAAAGCTGCCAGATCCCTGATAAGAATTTTTTTCCGATCGAAATTGATCAGATTTTTATCTTTTAATTCATTAAGAATGGTGGTAACCGTTTGCCGCGAGGTGCCGGTGAGTGCAGCGATATCTTTATGCGTAAGCCGGGTTGCAATCATGGTTTCTGAACCAACTTTTTCCTTTCCAGGATGCAGCATCCTTTAAGAATTCAACCACTCGGGTGCGAGCATCTTTGAATACAAGAAGTTCAAGTTTACGCTCTAATTTCATTAAGCGAAGTCCAATCAGTTTCAGTATTTTGAAGCTCAGCTCTTTATTTTCCTTCATAAGATCGGCTAATTCTTCTATGCTCAACGGACAGATGGTTGTTGCTTCCATAGCCTGAGCAAAATCTTTGCGTTTTTCTTCACCGGCCATCGCCAGTTCACCAAAAATTTCACCGGTAGTTAAAATGGCAGTTATCAGCTCTTTGCCGTCTTCCTGATAGTGAGCAATACGCACCCGCCCCGATACAATCATATAGATATGAGTGGCGGGCTCATCCGTAAAGTAAATGTAATCGTCTTTTTTGTACGTATTGAAAGTGTGGTTATCCGCCATCGTTTTAACCCGATGTGGGCATAGAATCTGATAAAGATTTACACTTTCAAAGTACCAAAGCGCAGAAGTATTATTCATTTCGGAAATTCAGTATTAAGTTAGCAAAAAATTAAGGCAAAAGGTTCATGGCCAGACTAACGTTAAGCGAGATTTGGATTTATCCGATTAAGTCTTTTGCGGGAATTCGCTTGTCAAAGGCAAAGGTTAAACAGAAAGGCCTTGAATTTGACAGGCGAATGATGTTGGTTGATGAAAAAGGACGATTTATCACTCAACGTGAACATTCCCTGATGGCACGCTTTCGCTTATCTATGGACAAGCGTGAATTGTTAGTAGAAAGTTTATTGGATGATTCTAAAATGTCATTAGTTATAGGGTTAGATCAGCCGGCACGTTTGCCAGCATTATCAGTAACAATTTGGGACGATAAAGTACAAGCCATTGAGTTAAATCCAACGTATAGCAATTGGTTTTCAACCCAGCTAAAAATGAAATGCAAACTGGTTTATTTTCCTGAAAACAACGTCCGTGCCGTTGATCCGAAGTATGCAATGAATAATGATCAGGTGAGTCTGGCGGATGGTTATCCCTTTTTAATTATAGGGCAATCCACATTAGATAATTTAAATAGTAAACTTACCAGTCGGGTTGAAATGAATCGATTCCGACCGAACTTTGTTTTTACGGGAGGCGAGCCCCACGAAGAAGATCGCTGGAAAAATTTTAGCATCGGACCGAACCGTTTTCAAGGTGTAAAACTTTGTGCCCGGTGCGCACTCCCTACGGTAGACCCTCAAACGGGTGTGAAAGGTCATGAGCCCATAGCAACTCTGGCAACATACCGTAAGCAAGGCAATAAAATACTTTTTGGACAAAATTTATTAGCAATTGATTATGATGAAGTATCTGAAGGTGATGAAATTGAATTGGAAGCGTAAAACTGTATGCTGGATGCTGGATACTAGAAGCCAGACTCTTATCATCAGGATTAACAAACTCCGCCAGTATCAAGTCAACAGGCTTTTACTTTGTACACTTACCACTCTATTCCTGCTCTCGTGCCAGATGAACGAAAAACCACTTCCAATTTTTGGTGAACGTGAAGTTGTTGGAACGGATACCGTGTACCACACCATTGCACCTTTTGCTTTTGTTGATCAAGACAGTTCGCTGGTTACGAACGAAACGTTTAAAGATAATATATATGTGGCCGATTTCTTCTTTACTTCCTGCCGTACAATTTGTCCTATAATGAAGACACAGATGTTGCGGGTATATAATGCTACAGCCGAAATGCCCGATGTAAAAATACTTTCGCATACGATCGACCCGGAATATGATACCGTTGCACTGCTACATGATTTTGCAAACCGACTTGGCGCTGAAAGTAACCGGTGGCACTTTGTTACTGGAGTGAAAGATTCGATTTATAAAATAGCGCAGACCAGTTATTTTGCTACGGCCATGGAAGATAAATCTGAGCCTGATGGATTTATTCATAGCGGAGCATTTCTTCTGTTAGATAAGCAACAACGCATTCGCGGAAAGTATGATGGAACCAAAGAAGAAGATGTAAACCGATTAATTATAGATATTAAAAGGTTGCGAAGAGATGAAAAGTAGTCGAATGCTGATTTTTATTTTGACTTCAATTTTAGTCTGGATAGTAGCAGCATGTGTACCAGACAATCAAAACAAGTCAGAAGATTCCGTAAAATTTCAACAATACTACGTAGAAGGTGAAAGACTTTATAAAGTCTATTGTTCTAATTGCCACCAAAGTGATGGTTCGGGCTTAGGTCGGTTATACCCACCCTTAGTTCGTTCCGATTTTATGCAAAAAAATTTGGCTGAGGTTATTTGCTTAATTAAGTATGGGCGAAAAGGTGAATTGTGGGTAAACGGTGTCATGTACAATCAACCCATGAAGGGGAACCCAGGATTGACTGAGTTAGAAGTAGCTGAGATTGCTACCTACATTTATAATAGTTGGGGAAATGTACATGATAGGGTTGAGGTAGCGGAGGCCTCATCCATTCTTGCTGCCTGCCCCGATCGGTAGCGGATAGCAACGTATTTTTACTTTTGATTTTTTTACCTTACTTAACCGTGGTTTATATAAAGTGAAGAAGCCCAACTACCGAAAATTAATTTATTCCCTTATTAGTCTTTTTCTCTTCTATGGAGCAATTATCTATTTGCTGCATACTATAGAATCAGATGTTGAAGGTTCCAGGATGACGAGTTGGCAAGATGGCTTATGGTATGTAGTAGCCACCATAACCATAGTAGGTTATGGCGATGTTATTCCAGTTACCTATTGGGGGCGGGCTCTGGGTTTTGTTGTTATGTTATCGAGTTTAGGAGTTTATGGTTTTATTATTGGCCAGATCGCAAATTTTATGAGTACACTTAAAGAGCAACGCGAACTTGGATTGAATGGTACCGGGTTCAAAAATCATGTGGTGATTATCGGTTGGAATGACTTCGGCAGATCCGTTATCGGTCACCTGGTGGCAGCCGGTAAACACGTGGCGATTATTACCAAAGATCGTTCGTCTGTTGATATTATTCGCGAATCTTATGATTCGGATAAGGTTTATACGTTATACACCGACTATAGCAACCTCGATATGCTGGAGAAGGCCAATATTGCACAAGCTTCTATTGTGTTTGTAAACCTAAATGATGATACAGAAAAATTAGTGTATGTCATCAACCTAAAGAAGCATTTTTCCAACCTAAACTATGTGGTTACTTTGGATAATGGCAACCTAAAAGGCACATTTCAAAATGCTGGTGTTACCTATACAATCTGTAAAAATGAGATCTCAGCTAAACTTATGGCTAGCTATATTTTTGAGCCCGATGTTGCTCTATTTAGTGAGGAGATTTTGGCCTACGCCCATAGCGATAACGAATACGACATCAAACAGATGAAAATTACAACTACGAATTCTTTGGTGGGTTCTTTTTATGAAAAAGCGTTCTTTGACTTAAAGAAGACGTGTAACGTAATCTTGATTGGGATGGTTAAAATGAATGGAACCGATCGAAAATTTATCAAAAATCCGGAAGGATCAGTAAGGATTGAAGCTGATGACCACCTGGTCATGATGATGGATGGTAAAGGAAAAGCAGCACTTAAAAAGCAATTTGGAATTAAGGAGCAAGACTAAAAAGAAGGGCGAGCCCCTCAGCTCGCCCTAACCCCAAAAACCAAACCCCACAACACTTCCCGGTGACCCGGGACCTCACTATCTTTAATTACCTGTCTACCATTTCCACATTATCCAGGTTGATAAATTCAAAATCAACTCCGTCTACCAATTCAACAAATATTACCGAGTCCTTGTTCACTTTTCCTGATAATATTTGTTTAGAAAGTTCATTCAGAATCTCTCGTTGTATTCCTCTTTTTAAAGGCCTGGCTCCAAACTGAGGGTCGTACCCAAGTTTAGCTAAACGTTCAAGCGCCTCCTCAGAGATATCCAGTTTAACGCCACTTTCCATTAAACGCTTCTGGATCAGCTTAAATTGTATTTCTACAACTTTTCTAATATCTGCCCTGCTTAAGGGTCGGAACATGATGATTTCATCAATCCGGTTGATAAATTCTGGCCGAACAGACTTCTTTAATAAACCAAGTACTTCATCTTTTGTTCCCTCTACAACCTCGAAATAATTTTCATCATTAATTTTCTCAAAATTCTCCTGAATAATATGCGAGCCGATGTTGGTAGTCATTACAATAATGGTGTTTTTGAAATTGGCAACCCGGCCTTTGTTGTCTGTCAGGCGTCCTTCATCCAGCACTTGCAACAGAATATTGAATACATCCGGATGCGCTTTCTCAATCTCATCTAAAAGAATCACAGAATAAGGTTTTCTCCGAACTGATTCGGTAAGTTGGCCACCTTCTTCATAGCCCACATAGCCCGGAGGCGCTCCGATTAATCGGCTAACACTATGTCGTTCCTGGTACTCGCTCATGTCAATTCTAACCATGGCGTTATCATCGTTAAACAGGTAGTCGGCCAGTGCTTTTGATAATTCTGTTTTACCTACCCCCGTTGTTCCCATAAAAATGAAAGAGCCAATCGGTCGTTTAGGATCTTGTAACCCCGCACGACTTCTTCGCACGGCATCACTTAATGCACGAATGGCTTCCTCTTGTCCGGCTACGCGTTTGCCTAATTCTTCTTCCAGATTCAGCAATTTTTCGCGCTCGCTTTGTAGCATTTTTGAAACGGGTATTCCCGTCCATTTGGCAACCACATCGGCAATATCTTCGCTATCTACTTCTTCTTTTAATAAAGAGTGTTCGCCCTGCATGGCCTTCATAGCGAGTTCTAATTCTTTCAAATGCCTTTCGGCATCCGTAATTTTCCCGTAGCGGATCTCTGCTACTTTCCCATAGTCACCACTTTTTTCGGCCTGTTCGGCTTCAAACTTTAACTTATCAATATTTTCATTTTCGTGTCTTAAATTATTTACAATGGATTTTTCATTTTCCCATTGTGCTTTTAAGGTGTTTCGCTCGCCTGTGCGTTCAGCAATTTCTTTGCTCAACAAAACTTCTTTGTCTTTATCTTTTTCTCTGCGGATGGCTTCGCGCTCGATTTCCAATTGCATGATTTTGCGATTGAGTTCATCCAATTCTTCCGGTAAAGAATCCATCTCCAAACGAAGTTTAGAAGCGGCTTCATCCATCAGATCAATGGCTTTGTCTGGAAGAAAGCGATCGGATATGTACCGGCTGGATAATTCAACCGATGCGATAACGGCATCGTCTTTTATCCGCACCCCATGGTGCAATTCGTATTTATCTTTTATTCCGCGAAGAATCGAAATAGAATCTTCTATAGAAGGTTCATCAACCAGAACGGTTTGAAACCTTCTTTCCAGGGCCTTATCTTTTTCAATGTATTTTTGATACTCCTTTAAAGTTGTTGCGCCAATGGCATGAAGTTCGCCTCGAGCCAAAGCCGGTTTCAATAAGTTGGCAGCATCCATGGCGCCTTCACCACCACCCGCTCCAATCAGTGTATGGATTTCATCAATGAATAAAATAATTTCTCCATTCGAATCTGTTACTTCTTTGATTACCGATTTCAGGCGTTCTTCAAATTCACCCTTATATTTTGCCCCGGCAACCAATAAACCCATGTCCAACGAAACCAGAATTTTTGATTTGAGATTTTCGGGTACATCTCCGTCTACTATGCGTTGCGCCATACCTTCTACAATGGCGGTTTTGCCTACGCCTGGTTCTCCAAGAAGAATCGGATTGTTTTTTGTTCTGCGCGAAAGAATCTGAAGCACGCGCCTGATTTCTTCATCGCGACCAATAACCGGATCAATTTTTCCTTTCTTGGCCAGGTCATTTAAATTTTTTGAATAACGCTCTAGCGATTTATATTTTGCTTCAGCATTTTGGTCCGAGACTTTGGCCCCACCGCGTAATTCTTTTATCGCTTTAATCAACGAAGATTTTTCAAAGCCCGCATCTTTCATGATTGCTGATACTTTGTCTTTGGTAGCCAGCAAGGCAAGAAGCACATGTTCTACTGCTATATAATCATCTTTAAATTCGCGTAGTTCTTTTTCAGCATTTTGTAATACGGTGTTGGTCGTAGTCGATAAATACGGTTGCTGACCCGAAACTTTGGGATAGGAGTTTACGATCTCCTCGAGTTTAGTTTCGAGAATTGTACTGTTGATATTCAGTTTCTTAAATAAATAATTAGAAACGTTTTCGTCTGTTTCTAAAATCGCTTTTAGCACATGCCCCGGCTCAATAGCTTGCTGCTTTTGCGCGCTGGCAATCTCGGCCGCTTTTTGTAAAGCTTCCTGAGATTTTATAGTGAATTTATCGAAGTTCATAACTGCATCATTAATTGTTAATTCTTCATCCTCAAATTCGAATCCATAAACGAGATGTAATGATTTTCAGAAAAATTGTCATTAAATTGTTTGTAATTCAGAAGTTTTCAGACACTTTGACCTAAGTTATGCCAAAACGAATCGCACATGCAACAAAACAATCTCAATCGGCACTTCTAATTGAAGTTGCCTGGGAAGTATGCAACCAGGTAGGTGGTATTTACACGGTGATACGCTCGAAGGCCCCGGTAATGATGCAAAATTGGTCTGGACATTTTTGTATGATCGGCCCTTACGTGAATAAAAATATCCTTGCAGAACTTGAGCCTTTGGAAGATGCTGCCGATGTATTTGGTTTAGCGGCTGCGAATTTGCGAAAGAGAGGTTATGATGTAATTTATGCTGAGTGGTTGATTACCGGAAAACCCCGGGTAGTACTGCTCAACCCCAATGTCATCGAAGAAAAAGTTTTGCACGTTTTAAAATATTTACTCTGGAAAAACCATTCTATTCAAACGCCTGATAAAAATGAGTTGATTGATCAGGTAATTGGTTTTGCCTACCTCACAAAATTGTTTATTGACGAGTTGGTAAAAATCACGGGCAATGACCAACGGATACTAGCTCACTTTCATGAGTGGATGGCCGGTTTGCCTATTCTGGATATCAAACGGGAAGCTATGCCCGTGAAAACGATCTTTACCACACATGTCACCCAGTTGGGTAGACACCTGGCTATTAACTCGCCACTTTTTTATGCACACCTTCCTTTTTTTAGATGGGAAGATGAAGCAGGTAAATTTGGAATTGAAACTGAAGCAGCGATAGAATATGGTTGCGCGCAATCGTGCGATGTAATGACAACCGTAAGTGAAGTAACTGCGCGCGAATGCAGGCATTTACTGCGAAGAAAACCAGACTTTATTTTGCCCAATGGGTTAAACATCCAGCGATTTGAAGCGCTTCATGAATTTCAAAACCTGCACTCAACTTATAAAGAGCAAATTCACGAATTTGTGATGGGACATTTTTTCAACTCCTATTCTTTTGATCTCGATAAGACGGTTTATTTTTTTACGTCAGTAATATATGAGTATAAGAACAAAGGCTTTGATATTACCCTCGAGGCCCTCGTACACCTCAATCAGCAATTGAAAGCAGAAAAATCAGAGCTTACCGTTGTGATGTTCTTTGTTACGAAACGCGAATTTTTTAGCATCAAACCCGAAGTGTTGCAATCGCGCGCAGTGATGGAAGAAATTCGTCAAACGTGTGAGGCCATTCAACGGCAGGTAGGCAAGCGCTTATTCTTTGAAAGCACCATTCGTCAGGATCACCGACTTCCGCAATTAAATGAGTTTGTTGATGAGTACTGGAAGTTACGTTACCGCAGAACTATTCAATCCTGGAAAAGTAGTAAAATGCCATTGCCAGTTACACATAAATTAGTGAACGAAGATACCGATGAGATTCTTCAATTTTTGGTTCGAAGAGATCTGTTGAATAGAAAAGAAGACAAAGTAAAAATCGTGTATCATCCAGACTTTATAAATTCTACTAACCCTTTGTTTGGTATGGATTATAGTCAGTTTGTGCGCGGTTGCCACTTGGGTATTTTTCCAAGTTACTATGAACCGTGGGGGTATACGCCTTTAGAATGTATGGCCAGTGGTGTGCCCGCGGTTACCAGCGACTTGAGTGGTTTCGGAGATTATCTATTGCACAATATGCCCGATCATGAGAAAGGGGGAATGTTTGTGGTAGAACGAGGTAAGCGCACTTTTGATTGGAGCGCACGACAACTGGCTTCTTTTCTTTATAAGTTTTTGCAACAAAGTCGAAGAGACAGAATTATGCAGCGTAATAATGTAGAGAATTATTCAGCTGCATTTGACTGGGAAAACTTAGCTCGCCACTATGAAGAAGCGTATCATTCCCTTTTGAATTGATTACGATTTAGCCGTTAATAGTTTGCGAGAGTAAAACAGAAGAGGTAATCCGTACACGGCAATCATTCCATACGCCATAAGTTCATACCCTTTTGCTACCAGATCTATAATGCCAACCTGAGCTAAGATCAAAGCGGCAATCAGCGCTAAGGAAGAGATGTATGCTTTCGAAATTTTCTTTAATGGCTTATTTTTCCTTACCATAAATTCGGTTTCTACCCGGCTTATAAAAGCATGAATTACACCGGTGGCTGTTTCAATCAAAGTCCACCCTACCACAATTCCGAAAACAATTATCAAAGCTGGATGGAATGCCTTCAAAATTTCTAACCACGGAACCGTAGCGCCAATCACATTGGGATCGGGATAGTAAGCGAGAATAGCGAAATAGGTGAGGAACCAGGGGACGGTCATAAGAATTCCTGAAATAAAACCAGCGATAATACTTTCGCGTCTTGATTGAACATCCCGATAGGTAAAGAAGGATGCGGGGTAAACACCAAGGTTATAACCCACATATAGAAAACCAGTCCAAATCAAAATTCCAAATCCTGAATCAGATTGTTGGTAGCTAGTATCCCAGTTTGCAAAAACCTGTGCTATGGAAGTTCCTTTATTTGTAAAGACAACAAATGAAAAAATTAAGTAGGCACCAAAAAGTGCTATAGTACCAATCGTTTCTAATTTGGCAATCACACTCTCGCCTTTGTAATTTAAAAATCCAACCAGAATAACAATTATAACTACACCTACCCAGCGATTGAAGCCGAGGGTGGTGTTCAGTATCTCTCCGGCTGCTGAGGCCATTACGGCAATCGTTAAAATGGCTAGTAATAAATAGACAACCTCATAGGCAACCCACGCTGGTCCAATCATTTTTCTTAAAAGCGATTTGTAGTCGTAAACCTTCCATTGGCGACAGGCTTCAATGGATAATGGCCATTAAGGAGAAACCAAAGAAAATGGCGAGCCCGCATACCCAACCACTGGCTCCAAACTTAGCCCCGTATTCAACAATCTCACGGCCAGTAGCGTAGCCACCCCCAATCAAAACCGATTGCAAAATGATGCCCGGTAAAACAACTCGCTTAAGTGTGGCGCGATTCATGAATATTTATCTTTAACAATAAAGAGGTTTCCTGTAAGGTACAAGATCCAAGCATATTTCTTTATCGCCATAAGTGAAGGAGCAAGATTTTGAAGCAATACCATCCAATTAAAACCATCTGTATAAAAGCACTATTTTAATTGGTTCGGTTATTGTAATTTCCTATCAAAATTCAGAAACCATGAAAACTACCCGCAGAGATTTTATTAAACATAGTGCCCTGGCCGTAGCCGGAGGTTCTTTATTATCCTCCTCCTTGTTTGCTTCGCCAGCTAAAAAGGAGTTACTAGGCTTGCAATTGTATTGTGTACGCGATGAGATGAAAGCCGATCCGCTTGGTACATTGAAAGAGCTTGCTAAAATTGGTTATAAGAACGTAGAGCATGCTAGCTATGGTAACAGAAAATTTTATGGTTGGACACCCGCGGAGTTTAAAAAAGTGCTTAAAGATTTGGGTATGAAGATGCCAAGTGGCCATACCGTTTTGGCTCCTCAACATTGGGATGAGGCAAAGAAGGATTTTACAGATGTTTGGAAATACACAGTAGAGGATGCTGCTTACATGGGTCAGCAATTTGTAATCAGTCCGTGGATGGATGAAAAGGTGCGAAAGTCAAAAGATGAACTGATGAAACAGTTGGAAATCTTTAATAAGAGCGGAGAGCTGTGTAAGAAATCGGGAATGAAGTTTGGCTATCACAATCACGATTTTGAGTTTTCTGAAAAATTTGGTGATGATACGCTGTATGATATCATTCTGGAAAACACAGATCCTAACTTGGTGATGCAGCAATTGGATACGGGTAATTTATATAATGGCGGAGCCAAAGCAATAGACATCGTGCAAAAATTCCCCGGTCGTTTTGAGTCCTTGCACGTAAAGGACGAGATCGCCAGCGAAAGCGAAGGGGCACATGGAAAATATGAGAGCACCATTCTCGGTGCAGGCATTGTAAACGTAAAGGAAGTGGTTGACCTATGTCGTAAATCTGGCGGAACGACTCATTTCATTATTGAGCAAGAGTCGTATCAAGGTAAAACGCCACTTCAATGCATGAAGGAGGATTATGAAGTTATGAAAAAGTGGGGCTACTAACCCCACTTATAAAGTTGTTGTGTTATGTTGGGCGAGTTAAGTAAGGAAGAGATTGAAGAGGTACTCAAATCCAATGTGATTGGTCGAATTGGATGTACGGGTAATGGAAGAATTTATGTTGTTCCAATAACCTATGTCTATGACGATGGCTACGTGATTGGACATACCAAGGAGGGGATGAAGATAGAATTCTTACGAGAAAATCCGGAATGTTGTTTTGAAGTGGATGAAATGAAAGGTATTTCTCATTGGCAAAGTGTAATAGCCTGGGGTACATTCGAAGAATTAGAAGGCGAGGAGGCAGATCAGGCAATGGAAAAACTGGTTGCCAAATTGCTGCCCTTGGTACCTAGCGAAACAAGTCATGCTGCTCGAATGGGGCCAACTTCCTCCAGACGCACCTCAACGCAAGGGAATAACCCCATTGTATACCGCATTTTGTTAAAGGAGAAATCGGGCCGCTACGAGCGATAAAATTATTTTTTCAACATCGGAAATAATTTTCTGATCTCCTCTTCTTTTGGTTGCGTTCCATACTCACAGATTTCAAACGCTTCAGCATTTTTTACAAGTGCTCCTTTTTCTTTTCCATACCATTGCTCCAATGACTTGCGTACCTCTGGCGTAATCTTCACAGCGTATCGGGTGGCCAACCATTTTTCGCGATCGGCCGGATTTTTAGGAACTTCGTTTTCGTATCCGGCAATCCAGGGTAACCACTCGTATACTTGCGATTCGTGTGCGCTGATTGCATGAATTTTTTGATCGTAAACCGAAGTAATGTCAATTGCAATATCGGGTCTGAATGCATTAGGTCTTTGAAAGAAATCCTGTGAATATAAAAACACCGGGTTCTTCTTTAGTGGGGGAGTATCCGGGGCAACATTAGGCACAGCAACCATATAAGCCGCATCTTGCACAAGCACTCCGGTATAGCGATGATCGGGATGATAATCGTTTGGTCGGGGTGCAATTACAACATCCGCATTCCACTCTCTAATTTTTCGAATTACTTGTAAACGAATGTCCAACGTGGGTAGCAATTCGCCATCGTGGTTATCGAGTACATCATAGGTAACACCAAATCGTTTGCCTGCTTCTTGGGCTTCCGCTATTCTCCGCTTGGCCAGTGCGCCACCGCCTTGGGTTTGATGTCCGGCATCTCCGTTGGTAACGGATACAAATTTTACCGCATACCCCATAGACGCAAAAAGTGCAGCCGTACCTCCGGCATCCATATCGCAATCGTCAGGATGAGCGCCAATAACAATAATGCGGGGAAATGAATTCTGAGCAGCAACGGAAATGGAAGCGGCCAATAGTAGGAGGAAGATTAATTTTTTCATGGTTGGATGATTTGTGGAGAATTGTATAGCCCAATATACCATTCAATGTATTAAATTGAATGAAGAAAAAATAGCTCATTCTGTTTTTTAGCGATATGAAAAGATATAGCCTACTGATTTGCCTCTGTATCCCAGTGATTTGTGTTTCACAAACTTTAAAACCGGGTGAAACTCTGATCGAGCATACGAAAGACTTTGAGTTAACAGGAAACGGAAAAGCAGCTGAATGGAGTGCAACCACTTGGATAACGCTACCCCATCGCGATGGCGCGAAGAAGTATGAAACAAGAGCTAAACTTTTGTATTCGACTACCGGTATCTATGGATTGTTTTTTGTGAAGATCCTGTAATCACCTCTACATAAAAGAAGACAATGCCGATCTGTATAATGAAGATGTGGTTGAAATATTTTTCTGGCCAGATGAATCTGCGCCACTTTACTTCGAATATGAGTTATCGCCTCACAATTACGAATTGCCAATTCTTGTGCCAAACGATAAGGGTACTTTTTTTGGATGGCTTCCTTGGCACTATGAAGGTGAACGCAAAACCCGACACGCCACACAAATTACCAGTAAGTCTTGGACTGCAGAATTTTTTATTCCGTATGCACTCTTGAAACCCCTGGCCAATGTTCCACCTGCCAAAGGCATAAAATGGCGATGTAACTTTTATCGGATTGATTACGATCAGGGTTCTTCAGAATGGTCGTGGCGACCTATCCGAACTAATTTTCATGACATAGAAAGTTTTGGAACGATTGTATTCAACTAGAGATTGCTATCAATCCAGAGACTGATTTCTTCTGCAAGTTTAGGCAACAAATTTTGTTTGGATGCTTTAAAGCTATGATCTGCTCCTTCGAATTTAATCAACGTTACCGTAGGAAGTTTTTGTGTAACAGTTTCGATCAATGACCATTCGGCCAGGGTATCCCGAGAGCCTTGTAAAAACAGCATCGGGATTTTTATCTTTTCGAGATGGTCTGCTCGATCCATGGCAGGCTGGCCAGCCGGGTGTAATGGAAATCCAACAAACGCAATTCCTTTTACATCTTCTGATGGATGAGCTGACAGATATTGAGAAGTCATGCGACCACCAAATGATTTACCACCGGCAAATAACGGAACATTAGGAAATAATCGATGCGTTTTGTCAATAGCGGCAGCTACGGCATGATGTGCAACAACCGGAAAATCTGGACGTTTTTTCTTCTGCTCCATGTATAAAAAGTTATAACGAAGAGTAGCAATACCAAATGTTGCCAATTCTTCCGATAAGCTTTTCATAAATGCATAATTCATTCCCGCTCCGGCACCATGCGCAAAAACATAAACCGCTTTGGTGACCTCAGGTTTAATTGCCTCGGCTGACAGCGTATCGTTTGACTTAAGAGTAATTGAATGCTGTGTTATTGAACTCATATATTTTTTTGATTCTCTGCAGCGGCCATCTCCCAACCGATCATTCCTTTTTCCGAACTGAACTCCATCGGTATTCACCTAAGATCCCATCTTTACGAATTACCCGATGGCATGGAATGAGATAAGCGAGGTGGTTTGCACCTACGGCTGACCCAACGGCCTGCAAAGCTTTTGGATTATGAATACCCGTTGCTATGTTCTGATACGTGGTTACGCTGCCCATTGGTAATTTTAATAAGGCATCCCAAACTTTAACCTGGAAGTTGGTTCCTTTCACAAGCAAGTGAATCTTTCCCTCACCCCTTTCCCTCTCCCTGGGAAGAGAGGTGTCCGAAGGATGGGGCGAGGGAAAAATCTTATGTATAAACGAAAGTGTCAAATTCTCGTTTTGATGAAAAACAGAGTTTTGCCAATGGGTTTTCATTTTTTCAAGTTCAATGCGTGGATCTTCATCTGTAGCAATAAATGAGAGCCAGCAAACACCACGTGTCGTTACACCTATCAACGCGAGCCCAAAGGGTGTTTCATGTAATCCGTATTCAATGGTAAGACCGTGCCCTTTTTGTTTGTATTCAAGTGGCGTAACGGACTCGAGCGTGGTGAATAAATCATACACCCGCGATTGACTGGAGAGACCGGCTTCTTCGGCTACCTGTTCAAGATTTTTAGATTTGGCCAGCCGATCTTTTAAAAATTCTACGGTAAGAAACTGAAGAAAGCGCTTCGGACTAATGCCCGCCCATTCGGTAAAGATTCGTTGAAAATGAAATGGTGAAACGTGTGCCTCTTCGGCAATTTCGTTTAATTCCGGCTGGCGCTTGAAATTCTTTTCAAGAAAAAGAATCGCCTGCTCAATGCGTTGATAATTGATTTGTTGTTGCTCGGTCACAATCATAAAGCTAAATATTTATTGTGTAAAGATGGTGTCCGATTAGTATCGGTTCAACCTGTTTCTTGCTGTTTTTTTTGGGTTGCACTACAATGCTAAATTGTTTCCGTAGAGATAAAGTTTTAAACATCTTTCGTTTAATGTAAACGAAAGCTATCTTCGACAGACCTTCGCGTATTTTCTTTAATTCACAGAAAATTCCGTAAAGTTAAATCATCGTATGATACACCTCTCCCTACTTCAAACAGTTCCTACTTTTCTGGTTGCTATCGCTCTGTTTATACTCATCCTTTTTCTTTTCTCTTGGGTCATCGGTTGCGAAACAGGGCCATTAAAAGAAATCCAGAACTCACGAAAATTGATTTTAACGCTTTTAGCGGAGCTTTTTGGCCTTGCTAGGATTACTCCTCGCTTTTACGTTCAGCATGTCTAATTCAAGGTTTGACAACAGGCGGGAGTTGATCATTGAGGAGTCAAATGATATTGGTACGGTAGTGCTACGAACTGATATTTATCCCGACAGCGTGAGACAGTTATTGAGAACTCATTTGAAAGAATACGTAGAGCAACGGATCATTGTTTATGAAGTAGGGATGAATATGAACCAGGCTACCATCCACTACCTTAAGGCGGACAGTGTTGGAAAGGCGATTTGGTCAACCGTTGCCAACTATGCCGGGGTAGATGCCACTACCACACGTACCGCTGAAATGATTCCTGCCTTAAATGCAATGATTGACATTACCACCACGCGCAGAGCCGCAGGGGAAGCAACTATTCCGGATGCCATTATGTATTTTCTTTTCCTTTTGTGTATTGCCTCCGCATTTTTATTAGGTTATGACAAGCCTAATAAAATTGACTGGGTAGTAGTGATAGGATTTGGGGTGATGCTATCATTAACGGTTTATGCTATTATCGATCTTGACCGTCCAAGGGGCGGATTAATCAATATGGATACACCCCATCAAAAAATGGTTGAATTGAGAGATCTGTTTAAGTAGCGTCACTCATGACATAAGAAATCAGGATCAGACGCACCAAACCCGCACCGATTACAGAATGAAATAATTACTTCGTGTCGGCCATTCGTAGACTATACTGGAAAACTCAGTGCATGGCTATCAATTGAAGGTTGATTTTAAGGATGATCGGTTAATTCAGGCAGCACAACATTTGTATATTGAGAACTAAATGAACCTGCTATGAAACACCTGCTACTCCCCCTGCTTTTGCTTATTGCAAACTTTGTATTTGCTCAAAAAACTATTCAGGGCTTTACGCCAGAAACGGCCAAAGCGGAATTCGCATTAGAAGAAAAATTCGACAGTTATTTAAAAACTGACAATATCGACCAATGGATTAAGCGACTTTCTGCTCGACCGCATCACCTTGGATCTGCGGCTGGTAAAGAATATGTGCTGTGGATGCGTGATCAATTCAGAAGTTGGGGGTATGAAGCCGAGATTGAAACCTATAAAGTGTTATTCCCTACTCCTAAAGTAAGAGTATTGGAGATGGTGGGTCCTACGAAATATAAAGCCAAGCTAGTGGAACCTGCTTTAAAGGAAGATGCTACGTCTGGTCAAACGAAAGAACAACTTCCTACCTACCATGGCTTTTCTGCCGATGGTGATGTTACTGCTGAACTCGTGTTTGTGGGTTATGGTGTTCCCTCTGATTATGAAGCGTTGGCTAAACTTGGGATAGATGTGAAAGGTAAAATTGTGATTGCCAAATACGGTGGCTCGTGGCGCGGTATTAAACCAAAAGTAGCTGAAGAGAAAGGCGCTATCGGCTGCATCATTTATTCTGATCCTGAAGATGATGGCTATTATCAAGGCGATGTTTACCCGAAAGGACCTTTCCGTCCGGCACTCGGTGCGCAACGCGGGTCGGTGTTAGATTTGCCTGTTCGTCCGGGCGATCCGCTTACACCCAACATTGGCGCGACAGCAGATGCTAAACGGATTGAACGCGCAGAAGCCGATAACTTAATTGGTATTCCTGTTATACCGATTGGGTATGAGGATGCGTTACCTTTACTCAGTGCGTTGGGCGGACCTGTTGCTCCTGAATACATGCGCGGGGCATTACCTATTACGTATCATATTGGTCCTGGACCGGTTCGTGTCCATCTCAATTTGCAATTTGATTGGAAGTTGGTGGACTGTCATAACGTGATCGCCAAAATGAAGGGTAATGAGTTGCCCGATGAATGGGTCATCCGTGGAAACCATCATGATGCCTGGGTAAATGGCGCATCGGATCCAATCAGCGGAATGGTTGCTTTGATGGAAGAAGCACGCGCGGTATCGGAGTTAATGAAAACAGGTTGGAAGCCAAAGCGTACCATTGTGTATTGTGGTTGGGATGGTGAGGAGATTGGATTATTAGGCTCAACAGAATGGGTAGAAGATCATGCAAGCGAATTATTGCAAAAGGTAGTTGCCTATATCAACTCCGATGGAAATGGCAGAGGTTTTATTGGGGTGGAAGGCTCGCACACATTACACCAACTGGTTAGCGATGTAGCCAGAGATGTAACGGATCCACAAACCGGAGTGAGTGTTTTGGAGAGAAGAAAATCTGCGATGGCAGCGTACGCTTCATCTACGAAAGCAAAAAAGGAAATATTAAGCTCTTCATCCATGACAATTGGTGCCATGGGTTCAGGATCAGATTATAGTCCGTTTATTCAGCATCTTGGAATACCGGCACTTAATGTTGGTTTTGGTGGTGAGGATGATGGTGGTGAGTATCATTCTATTTATGACTCTTATGATCATTATAAAAGATTCAAGGATCCAAAGTTTGAATATGGAGTTGCCTTGGCAAAGACCGCAGGCCGCGCTACGTTGCGACTGGTCAATGCCAATATCTTACCTTTTGATTTCAATGGCTTTTATAAAACTGTAAATGGCTATGTGAATGAAGTAACTGCACTGACTGATAATCTACGCGAAGCAACAGAAATTGAAAATCAAATGATTAAGGAAAACAGGTATAAACTGGCCAGCGATCCTACAAAAACCTTTGTTCAGCCAGTGGCCAAGGAATCAGTGCCGTATCTCAATTTCAGTGCATTATTGAATGCTGTTTCGCAACTTGAAAAAAGTGCCAGCACTTATTCTGAGTTAGTGAAGTTAAATCCTAACCCGAATACGAATTTGGCTAAGCTTAACAAGCTACTTTATACGGCCGAACAGAACTTAATGATTGATGAAGGACTGCCACGCAGACCGTGGTTCAGACACAGTATTTACGCTCCGGGTTATTACACAGGGTATGGCGTAAAAACATTGCCGGGTATACGCGAAGCCATTGAAGAGCGCAACTGGAAAGAAGCGCAACAACAAATTGAAATAGTAGCGAGTAAGTTGATGAACTATTCAAAACAAGTTGACGCAGCTGCTGCTATCTTGAAATTAAGATAAGCGCTTCATAAGCGCACGTTTGTAATGTGCGCTTATTCTATTTATTAGTTGACAGAACAAAACTTAATAAGAATGAAATCAGAAAGTATAAAGGGGGTATTTCTATTACTGATTGGTATCTGCTTGTTAGGCGTTGGGGTTTATTTTGTGCGTGAGCAGCTGGAGTTTATTTCAAACTCCGTTGAAACTGCCGGAGTGGTGAAAGAATTGAGTACACATCGATCCAAAAATACCACTCATTATTCCCCGGTTGTAACCTATACAGTAGAGGGGCAGTCGTATCGGGTAACAGGCAAGGTTTCTAGTAATTCATCTCATGACTACGAAGTAGGAGATGCTGTGCGTGTACGGTATGAAAAAAACGATCCAGCTTCTGCTGAACTCGTTAGTTTTTCGGATATGTGGTTAATGAGTACACTCATGCTGTGGTTAGGAGTTCTGTTTTCTTTTATTGGCGCGTATGATATCCGAATCAACTTGCATAAACAAAAGATGCGCACGGAGCTTCCGCGCAGTGGAAAAAAACTTCAACTTGTGGGTAGAATCGATGCAAGGCAAACTAAAAGCAGAACCGAATTTTTTGTAGTGGCAGATTGGCTGAATCCAAGCGATGGGAAGATGATAACCTTTCGTAGCGATAAAATAAAGTATGACCCCACGCAGTTTGTGAAGGACAAAGAACTGAACGTTTGGATCGACCCACAGAACCCAAAGAAGAATCACTACATCGATATTTCGTTTCTTCCTCCGGCATCGTAAACTGATTAACGCGACTAGTCATAGATCAAGCTTTAAATTGACTTCAATAAACCTCGGCCTGACATTTAGAAGCATTGTTTACGTAACTCCAGTTTACCTTAACAGTAGTGAAATGCTAATTACTTTATGACTTCAAAAGAGAAGCTACTTCAAGAACTTGCTCATAACACCTATGTGATGTTGAGACCCTCCCCGGTTGGTGGGGTAGGCGTTTTTGCAATTCGAGAGATTCCGAAAGGTTGCCGTAGTATGTTTAGTAATCCGGATATAAATGAAAAGTGGATTAAGGTATCAAGACAGGAAGTTGAGGCGCTTCCCACGTTTACGCAGGATATAATTGTTAACTATTGTCTTTTCGATGCGGATGCTTACTTCGTTCCAGAGCATGGATTTAAAAAATTGGATTCCAGTTATTATTTGAATCATTCCGCCAATCCAAATCTGGTTTCTATAAATGAGGGCGAATACTTTGAGGCAACAAGGGATATTAAGGCTAACGAAGAATTGTTTTTAGACTACGGAACAATCGTAGAAGGCGATGAATAATTTATGTAGATTAGTAAGATAATTTACCGCGGAGATCACAATGTTCATATACCCCTTTGTGTTCTTTGTGATAACCTCCGTGATCTCTGTGGTTAAAGAAAATGCGTAAAACTCAAATCATTTTGGAAATATGAAAGTACTAAACCTAACCTTCTTTCTTTCGCTCTTTGTCCTACCGGCTATGGCCCAAACAAATTATGACACGGTAAAAATCACACTTGTTAAAGTTACCGAGCAGATTTACATGCTGAAAGGGGCGGGCGGAAATATAGGCGTGTTGATTGGTGCCGAAGGAACCCTGATGATTGACAACCAGTTTGCTCCGCTTGCCAACAAAATTAATGGTGCTATCAAAACATTAAGCCCGGGCGAAATCAAATTTGCCATCAATACGCATGTGCATGGCGACCACTCCGGGGGCAATGAAAATTTTCATAACATGGGTGCCGTGTTGGTAGCGCATGACCGCGTGCGCGAGCGCATGATGAAGGAGCAGCTGAATGTCCGCACTAACCGCACAACGCCTCCGCGCGATAAAGCAGCCTGGCCACTGGTTACGTTTGCGGATAAAATAAATTTTCATTTGAATGGTGAAGATGTAATCCTGCATCATTTTGATAAAGGCCATACCGATGGCGATGTGATTGTACAATTTAAAAATGCCAACGTGGTACATACGGGCGATGCCTTTGTGCGCTATGGCTATCCGTATATTGATTTATCAAATGGAGGTTCGGTGAATGGATTCATTAATACCCTCGATAAAATTTTGGCCTTGATTGACGACAACACGAAAGTAATCCCCGGGCATGGTGAGTTGGCTACCAAAGCCGATGTAAAAAAGGTACGCGATGGGGTGGCCGACATCCGCGACCAGGTAGCTGCTGCCTTAAAGAAAGGAACGAAAATAGAAAACATAGCCAGCTTGGGTATTACCGATAAATATGAAAAGGAGTGGGGCAAAGGTTTTGTAAAAGGCAAGGACTTTGTACTGGTAGTGGCGGAGAGTTTGAGTGGGAAGTAAGATTTCTAATAGGGATATATAGGGAACGCAGTTTCCTATATAAAGAGGTTGTAAGCAATGCGGCAAATAAGTTATGAGTAACGAGGACTATTTTGAAAAAATAGATTTGGACGAGATTAAATTACTTGTTGATAATAAACATGAGGAGAATCTTTTTCTTGAATTTAAAACCGTAAATCATCCAATCTACAATGACAAGAATAAAAATATTGACAAGCGAAATTTCTCTAAATGTTTAAGCGGATTAGCAAATTCAAATGGTGGTATAGTGATTTGGGGAATTAAAGCGGACGAAGACTCAAATGGAATTGATTGTGCAAATGACCTTAAACCGATTAAACAGTTGACAAAACTGCTTAACATGTTTAATTCTTTAGAGGGTCAAGCGGTGACTCCGACCATTAGAGGAGTAAAACATAAAAGGATTGACATTGGAGACGATATAGGATTTATAGTTACTTATGTTCCTGAGAGCGATTCAAGCCCGCACATGGCAAACTTTGCGGACAAATACTATTACAAAAGAAACGGGGATAGCTTTTACAGAGCAGAACATTTTGACATTATTGACATGCTCTCAAGAAGAAAGCAACCAATATTAAGATTTGGATATAAAAATCTTAAAAAAATACTAGCACACGGGACATTATGGAGATTTGAGTTCATTATTTCAGTGACGAATGAAGGAAAAGCTATCGCTAAATTTCCATATATAGCTTTGAACGTAACCGACCCCTTTAATAGAGAAACATTTGGAGTAGATGGAAACGGATTTACTGGATTGAAACGAACGAGAGACAATCTTAATTATAAACTTAGTTACAACGGAGGAAGTGAAATTGTCATTCATCCTCAAATGACATTGGACATAGATAAACTTCAAGGAGAGATTCCAAAGGCAAATTATCCAACAGACATAACTATTGAGTACTTATTAATAGCTGAAAACATGGACACAATTAAAGGAGAATTCACTATTACAAAGGAAGAATTGATGAGGTAGCCGTACTGTATAAACTCAAGCGTTGTGGCCATTTTAGAACAAGACAACGACAGCATGATAAATTATAAAAAGATTACATGAGAACGCTAATACTGACGACATTTCTACTTTTAGCGATAAATGCATTTGGACAAAAGTCAAGTGAAAAAGCTAGCAAAGACATTTGTGAATGCGTTGAAAAAAAACTACCAAATACTGACCAATTGCATATTAAGGACTCTGTTAATTCATGTTTCGGACAAGCAATGGCCATGCATATGGCCGGACTGAATAAAGAATTTAAAATAGAGTCAGTTACAGTAGAATCAGTCATGGAGACGAGAAACAGATTATTAAAGATTCTTCGGAAAAAATGTGTGTATTTTGAACAGTAATATGCAACCATGACAATTGATCCCTTTGTTGTAGTTGGTGCCTGACCACGACATTTCACATCCCATCTACTTAATCTCAACTGTATTATTTGACTATCTTCTTATCAGCTGCTCAGGAAATACCACCATCGATTCATTTCCACTTTTATCTACAGCAGCAACCCCAAAGTAATAGTTGTCAATCACAATGCCTTCGAGAGTAAACTCGGCCACCTGTCCAACATAACGTGAATTATCCCAAGTGGGTGAGGTAGTATCGCGCCAGTAAATTTTATAGCCTGCTACTTTATCATTGGGCAATGCATCCCACGCCAGAGTAGTAGAAGGTTGTACCGCGCCACCAATTTTTACATTGGTAGGCGCAGGGGGTGCCCACGCAAGTCCGGCTAGTGTAATCGCATTTACGGCCGTAAGTTTTTTGGCATATTCAAAATTCACACCGTCAATGACATCGCCATATTTGATTCCATTTTCTTCGCGGATGTCTTGATGTTGTCGGGCATAATTTTCATTGGTTTCCATAATACGAATGCCGGCATACCCAAGATCATTAAAGGGCCGATGATGGCCGCCTCGCCCAAAGCGATCGAGTCGATAGATAAGCATGGGATTCATTTCGGGCATATAAGTTTGTGTTTGCTTGTGCACGTAGCGCGCAAGCTGTCGTGAGATGCCATCTACTTCACCCCCATAAAACCTTCTTTGATTTCTTCGTTGCTCGGTTTCATTAGCGGGTACGGGTTCCGAGAAAATCCGGAACGAGAGGTTGTCAACTACACCGTTCACACCTTCGATGTTTCCGATCATGTCGTTGTTGAGCACACCCATGATGTTCCATTTCTTTTCTTGTGCATATTTCGCGAGCCCTGCCCCTCCAAATAGTCCCTGCTCTTCACCAGAAAGACCGACATATATAATACTATGTCTGAATTTGTATTTAGATAGAACACGCGCTGCTTCGATAGTGCCGGCCATACCCGTTGCGTTGTCGTTTGCACCCGGTGCATCAATTTCAAAGTTCATGGTGTTGCTGGCACGAGAATCAATATCTCCCGACATGATCACAAAATTGTTGGGGAAGTCTGTGCCCCGCTGAATGGCAACCACATTCACCACCCAGGCATCGTGTGGCACGCGGTTGTTGCCGTCTTTGGTAACAAGATCTTTCTGATAAAAAACTTCGAGGCAGTTCTTACAATCTTTTGAGATTTTATCAAACTCTGATTTGATCCATCGCCTGGCCGCCCCGATGCCCCGGGAGGTAGAGACTGTATCAGAGAAAGTGTTTCGCGTGCCGAAGTTCGCCAGCGTGCGAATATCTTTTTCAAGGCGCTGAGCCGATACGGCATTGACTACATCAAAGAGTCGCGGATCAGTTTGTGGCGGTGTTGTGTTTTGTGCCAGAACCGCTGATGTTAAAATCAGAAAGAGTCCAAGGAAAGCAGAGCGCATAGCATTATTTTTTCGAAGGTACGATCCGGATGTTAATTGCGAAAAGCTATCTCAGTTTTAGTTTTGAAGGCAGAGTCGATTGGGAGTAATACTTAATGTTGATTAGGTCTTATGCATGCGTTTTCAACGCAGACTTACCAATTTTTGAATAGTGAAGGAGAAGTGAAAAAATTAATTCTTGTTCTATAATGCTTAAATAAGCAACTTAGAATCGGGTAATTTTGGGTTCTACCTTTGCCAAGGTCCTTTTTTACTGACATCCTAATATTTGACGGCAAGTTAAATGGACAAACAACAAATCATTAAGTGGTTACTTGAAGGCGATGTTTCGATACAATTTCAAGTTTACAGAGATTTGTTAGGGATAAGTAAGAAACATCTACAAAGCAGAATAGCTAAGGAAGGTTGGGGCAAACAATTTTTATCCAAACGAAATTCAAATGGTCATTGGGGAGATCGATTCTATCAGCCCAAATGGATTTCTACGCACTATACATTGCTCGACCTTCGTAATTTAAATGTAAGCCCAAGCAACGAAGTTGTTAAAAAGACTATCGAATTAGTGTTAGAGGCTGGAAAGGCGGAGGACGGAGGCATTCCTTTAGGTCCTTCTACTTCTCAAAATAGTGATGTTTGTGTAAACGGCATGTTTTTAAATTATGCTTCATATTTTAAAACTCCTGAGAAGAGGTTAACTTCCGTTGTTGATAGTATTCTTCATGAGATAATGGATGATGGAGGCTTTAATTGCCGAACAACTAGAAGTGGGGCAAGGCATAGTTCATTACACTCCAACAATATCCGTGCTGGAAGGATTGTATGGAGTTTCAGAAATCGGGGGAGTACTTACCGAAAAGAGGATATTCAAACTGTCAAAGAAAGTGCTGAGGAGTTCATTCTTTTGCATAAATTATTTATTTCAGACCGCACAGGGGAAATAATAAGTAATGACTTTTTAAAAATGCCTTATCCAAGTAGATGGAAGTATGATATTCTTCGGGCAATGGACTTTTTTCGATATGCAGAACACAAGTGGGATGAAAGAATGACTGAGGCAATTAACGTTATCAAAAAAAGGAGAAATAAAAAGTGTACTTGGAATCTGCAGGCGAGTCATCCAGGGCAAGTACACTTTGTAATGGAGAAAGCAGGCGCTGCCAGTAGATGGAATACGTTGCGGGTACTGCGAGTATTGAAATATTCTGAACTAGAGGAATCCAATCACTAATTAATAACCCCGCGCCATGCAATTATCCCATCGTAGAAAATTTGTAAAGCAACTATTGGCCACATCGCTTACAGGCCTTGTCCTACCATCGTTTGCAGAAACCAGCGAGTTAGCTCCGCCCACTTCGGCTGAGGATGAGAAATACTGGGACGAAGTGAAAAAACAAGTCACAGTACCAGCCGATCACATCATGATGAATGCTGCTAATCTGTGTCCGAGCCCTGCTGTTGTGCAAGACAAGGTACAGGAACTGACTAAGGCACTAAATAAAGATGTCTCCTTTCAATACCGGGCTTTATTTTCGGCCACCAGAAAAAAATCGGTTAGCCTATTGGCACAGTTTGTTGGAGCTGATGAAAACGAGGTGGGCATTACGCGCAACACAAGCGAAAGCAACTGCATGATTGTGCATGGCCTCGATCTGAAACCTGGTGATGAAATTATTATCTGGGAACAAAATCATCCGTCAAACGAAGAAGTGTGGATGAGTCAGGCAAAGCGAATTGGTTTTACGATTAAAAAAATTAGTGTACCTGCTGCACCAACTTCTGTTAATGATTTAATCCAACCATTTGTAAACGCCATTACACCCAACACAAAATTGATTGCTTTTTCGCATCTCTCTAATGTTAGTGGATTGGCTTTACCCGCCAAGGAGATTTGTCAGGTGGCTAAAGCCCGCGGCATCATGACATTGGTGGATGGGGCACAGACTTTTGGCTCAATGAATATTAATGTGCATGATATGGATTGCACATTTTATTCGGCCAGTACACACAAGTGGTTAATGGGTCCGTTTGAAAACGGGGTACTCTATGTGCAAAAAGATTATTTTAGTCGCATCTGGCCAGCCATTATTGGTGGCGGTTGGAAGGAGTCCACAACCGTAGATCAGCATCTTTGTGTGTTGGGTCAGCGCAACGAGCCTTCTCCGGCCGCGTTGCCAGAGATTGTTGCCTTTCATGAAGCCATTGGTATAAAAAATATTGAAAGCAGGATTGTACAACTCAGCACCCACCTTAAGCAACAGATCAAAACTAAAATCCCAAAGGCTACTTTTGTCACACCTGAGTCTCCGCTGTATAGTGGTGGGATTGTGATTTTCAATCTGCCGGGCAAAGAGATCCATGAGATAACGGACAAGTTATATCATACATATAAAATTGCAACTGCACCATCGGGTGGGATTCGACTATCGCCACATATTTACAATACGATGAAGGATCTTGATTA
>JADJRT010000002.1 GCA_016712035.1 Flammeovirgaceae bacterium
TTTTGAATAAATCGTTAGACGACTTAGTAACAGACATTCAAAAGATGATATCGGAAACCGGATGGGATTATTACAAACCCGCCTCTTACTGGAACTTCGCGACATTGTAGTGGAGTTAGGCGAGCTACACGCTATCTATGATGATGACGACCACAATCATCAAAAATAAAAGGAGCTCCGAATGCTTTCCGATAAGCAGCTGGTTATCAAAAAATCGGGGTTGCCCGGCCGGCAAAGGGCTCTTTACAAAAGTGTCTATAAAAAAGGTACCCGCATTGTTGAATACAAGGGGAAGCTACAGCGCTGGAAAGATGTAAAAGCCGAAGACGGACACAACGGCTACCTGATGTATATCACCCGCAACGCAGTAATCAACGCATTGCCAGCGATAAAGACCAAAGGCCGGTATGCAAACGATGCCCGCGGACTAAGTCGAAAAAAGGGGTTGACTAATAACTCGGAATACGTGAGTGAAGGAGTTCGCTGCTTCATTGAAGCAACCCGAACCATACAACCTGATGAAGAAATTCTGGTTGGGTATGGCTGGGAGTATTGGATGCTTATTAAAAAGATTAAAAGAAAAGCTAAAGCGAGTTCCTTAAGGTTAAGGAAAAAGGAATAGCAATATGCTCGCTGCTGTTATTTAATATTATTTCAGCTGTTCTTTTGCCCATCCATTGAAAGTCAGTTGAAATGGTAGTGATGCCATTCAGAATAATTTTTTTAAGAGGCGTTTCATTGTAAGAGATAACACCAATGTCCTTTCCAATTATAAACTTTTGAGAAATGATTTTCTCAATCAAAATAACCAGATCATGCTCCATCAAATTTATATACGCAACACCTGTCCTTAATGTCTCTAAGGCGATATCATAAACTAATTGATGGGTGAAGTTGTGTTCAATACAAAATCGTTCAAATCCTTTCACAATCTCTAAAGGAAAATAAGAATGCTGCGGAAATACTATTTTAATTGTATGATACTTTGACAAAGCTGATTTAGTCTGTAATAAGGCCTGATAAATATCTTCTTCAAAATTTTCGAATACCGAAGCAAAATTTCCCTCCACCCCTGCAACAAGTTTATCCAACAAAATCAATTTCGATTGATCGATGGTATTTATGATCTCCGCTGCGTTTTCGCCACCCTCAATAAAGTGGGGAATAATCACATAATGAGAATAATCATTCTTTTTATTTTGAATTAACCTTTTAAAGAACGAGAAATCGTTGTTATAAATATAAAAATCAACCGAAGCGGTATCAGGCAACGCGGCTATCAGCGAATCATAAATTATTTTCTTGTGTGCACTTAGCTTGTTAAACAATAAAAATATTTTGAGTGATTGACTTAAATCTGTGTTAGCAATGTAAAATCCTTTACCGGGTATTGAGCCCAGCACCCCGATCTCCTTTAAATATTTATAGCCTTTCTCCGCAGTGTCGCGAGAAATTTCAAATTGAAAACTTAGTTCGTTTATAGAGGGAAGTACATCGTCCTTTTTCAATTGACCGGTTCGAATACCTGTGAGAACCGAGTTAGCAAGCTGCCTATATTTAGGCGTAGCCGATTGATAGTCAATTGAAATGATGTGTCGAAATTCAGGATGCTTCATATGCAGCAATCAAACCTACAAAAAAGCATCCACCTGATCCAACGTTCCATAAACTACCACTCATCAAAAAAAGAGAATTTAGCAGGATGGAACATGATGGATGGAAACCATCACTCCCTTTAATTTGAACTACAAAATCCAATGCTATGAACAAGTTGCTTGCATTCCTTGCAGTGATTGCCTTTCCCGCATTTTCACAAAATCATGAAGCACTGAAGGCAGGTTTTCTTATTCCACCGGATGAAGCCAAACCTCGAACCTGGTGGCATTGGATTGGAGGCAATGTGACCAAAGAAGGAATTACGAAAGATCTTGAGTGGATGAAACGCGCTGGCATTGGCGGCTTTCAGGCTTTTGATGTAAGCCTCGGCATGGGGCAAACCGTAGAAAAGAAAATTGTTTTTATGACGCCCGAGTGGCTGGATGCTATTCATCACACAACTGCCGAAGCGGAGAGACTTGGATTGGAGATGACGATGGTAACGTCTGCCGGGTGGAGTGAAACGGGTGGGCCGTGGGTGAAACCCGAAGAAGCAATTAAGAAAGTAGTATGGAGTGAATCGTCAATTGTGGGTGGCAAGAAGTTTTCAGGAAAACTCCCAGCTCCACCCATTAATAATGGTCCCATTCGTAACCTTAGCAGACCTGGAGGATTTCTGTCTGTAGCAACCGCTAGCCCTGATCCTACTTTTTACAAGGATTATAAGGTGCTCGCCTTTAGTACACCAAAAGCTGAAGTGAAGATGATGGATCTGAAACCAACGGTAACCTCCAGTGCCGGAGCGGTAGACGCTGCTGCTTTGCTGGATGACGATCTTACCAGCAGTATAAAATTACCGATTCCTAAACCAGAATCTCACGCCTGGATACAATTCGAATTTGCGCAGCCATTTCAGGCACAATCATTCTCATTAGCCACCGCGCTTACGCAGAGCTATGGGAGTAAAGATGTTACCACGGGATATGTTCAAGTGAGTGACGATGGTAAAAACTTCAAAACAATTCTTTCACTACCGGGTCCTCAGCATGACATTCGTGCACTTCCAGTACGCACCTACACGTTTCCTGAAGCAAAGGCACGTTTCTATCGTATCACATTTACAGGCGGTTCCGGTCTTACTACGGTGGGCGATTTCGGATCGGCAGGATATTTTGGGCCTCCCCCTACAACTCTGAGTGTAACGGAAGCAAAATTTTTCAGTGAGGCCCGCGTAAACCGCTGGGAAGATAAAGCGCATTTTGCACCTATGTTTGATCTCGAAGCATTGGCCACACTCCCTGTTTCTGAATCATCGGCCATTAGCAATGTGATTGACATCACCGAAAAAATGAAAGCTGATGGTACACTTACGTGGGATGCGCCAGCAGGTAATTGGACGATTTTTAGAATTGGTTATTCACTAACAGGCTCAAAAAATAGTCCTGCTGTTCCTGCTGGTGTAGGTTATGAAGTAGACAAGTTGAGTAAAAAACATTTAGAGAGTTATTATAAAGGATATACAAATCCCATCGCGCAAGCACTCGGTCCATTATATGGAAAGCGGATGCAATATTGGCTCACCGATAGTTTTGAAGCCGATGCACAAAACTGGACCGAAGAATTGCCGACTGAATTCCTTAAACGCAGAGGTTATGATATGACGCCTTACCTGCCTGTGTTGAGTGGACGAATCGTGAAGAACGCAGAAGTAAGTGATCGCTTTCTGTGGGACTTCCGAAGAACCATTGCCGACTTGCTCGCAGAAAATCATTATAAAGCTTTGGGTGATATGGCCCGAGCTGAGGGTATTAAACTCTATGGAGAGTCCGCGGGAATTTCTTTACCCATCATGCAAGATGCGATGCTTAACAAGAAGTACCTCGATATTCCGATGGGCGAGTTTGGCATGACGCAGGGCTTAGGTTCTGCGGATGGAAGCAGTTGGAAATCGCCAAAAGATCTGGATGATGATCATGCTTATCGCGGAGCGGGCGATCGCTTACAAGCGCATCAATCGGATATCCGCGAAGCTGCTTCGGCCGCTCACATCTATGGTAAGAAGTTCGTTGCTACCGAATCGTGGACAGGTGGAGCCTTTGAATCACCGGCTTCCATGAAACTTATTGGTGATTATTGGAACACGCAAGGCGTGAACCGATTCATCTTTCATACCTCCACACATCAGCCTTTAGATACCAAGCCAGGCAACTCCATGGTAGGCACGCACATTCATCGCAACATCACCTGGGCCGAACAAGTACTTCCTTTCACCACCTATCTTTCGCGCAATAGCTACCTGCTACAACAAGGAACATTCGTGGCCGATATTGCTTATTACCTAGGTGAAGGAATTCCGTCTTCCGTTCCGTATTGGAAAAAATAAAACCAGAACCTCCTGTCGGTTATGATTTTGATTTCCTTGGCACCGATGTGTTGCTGGAAGATGCTTCTGTGGTAGATGGAAAAATAGTTTTAAAAAGCGGAATGAGTTACCGCATGCTTGTGCTTCCTGAATTGAAGGAAATGACAGTACCCGTGTTAAATAAACTGAAAGAACTTATTGCACAAGGCGCAACAGTTGTTGGACCGAAGCCAACTAAATCGCCCAGTCTTTCCGACTATCCGAATGCCGATAAAATTATTTCACAAATTGCCAACGAACTTTGGGGTGATGCGGATGGTGAGCTGATTTATCATCATGCTTATGGAAAGGGCCATGTGTATTGGGGAATACCGCTTTCATCCATACTCGCTGAAATGAAAGTTTATAAAGATGTGGATTATACCAAGCCACACACCGACACATACCTAAGCTGGATTCATCGCAAAACAAACGATACGGAGATCTACTTCTTCTTAAACCTGCGCAATCAAAAAGAAAATGTAAAAATCGAATTCCGGATTACAGGTAAAATACCCGAACTCTGGCATGCTAATACCGGAGAGATTGAAACCGCTGATTATACCATCGGAAATGGGATCACTTCTGTCTCTTATGAATTCAATCCCGAGGAATCGGTGTTTGTAATTTTCTCAAAGTCGGCTGTTAATTCCACTTACCAGAAACCAAAGGTTATAGCAAAAACAGCAGCCTCTTTGAATGATTCATGGAATGTCACCTTTTCACCCAACCTGGGGGCGCCAGAAAAAATTACACTCGATAAATTAATTTCCTTAAGTGAACATCAGGAAGATGGCGTAAAATATTTTGGTGGCACAGCTACATACAAAAAAGAGTTTGCCTTTGGGAAAGAATGGTTTAAGCCCGGCAACAAGTTTTTGCTCGATCTTGGTATTGTAAAAGATATTGCTGAGATAACGGTGAATGGCAAAGCCATAGGTGTATTATGGAAACTCCCGTATCAGATTGACATTACTCCTGCCCTGAAGCAAGGCAGCAACACGCTCGAAATAAAAGTAACCAACCAATGGACGAATCGGATTACAGGTGATGGTATTAATCCGACAAGCAAAGTTCTGTCTGGGGCAGGATTGAGTTTTGGCGGAGGCAATACAAAACTTATTGAATCCGGGCTTATCGGTCCAGTTACGATTAACCAGACAAGCATTCAACAATAAAATAAAGTATCTTGAGCAGCGTAAATTCAAACTCATGAAACGATTCCTCCCGCTTGTTCTAGTTCTACTTATTTTTTCCTGTCAGGAACAAATAAAACAAACCACCTCGCCTATCCTTGTTGAATCTGGTCCTCAATCAGCGGGTTTTTCAGCGCAACGATTGGCAAGGATTGACACCACTTTTAATAATTGGGTGAAGGATGGCTGGATTAACGGAGCTGTGGGTCTGATTGCGCGCGATGGAAAAATTATCTACTACAAAGCCGCAGGCTATGATGATCTTGAAACAAAAAAACCGCTGAAAAGAGAAGGCATTTTTCGCATTGCGTCTCAAACAAAAGCAATCACCAGTGTAGCGGTGATGATGCTCTATGAAGAAGGTAAATTCTTATTGGAAGATCCCGTTTCAAAATTCATTCCATCCTTCGCGAACGCAACGGTAATGGATAAATTCAATCCAACCGATACTACCTACACGACTATTCCCGCCAAGCGACAAATTACCATTAGAGATTTATTAACGCATACTTCAGGAATTGACTATGCGCAAATAGGAAGTCCTGAGGCAAATTCCATCTACGCAAAAAATAAAATTACTGCGGGGCTCGATGTCTATGAGGGCACATTAGCCGATGCGATGACGCGCTTAGGTTCGTTGCCACTCCTGCATCAGCCTGGTGCTAAGTGGACGTATGGTTTAAACATTGACGTACTAGGCAGGCTGGTAGAAATCTGGTCTGGGTTAACGTTAGAAGAATTTTTCAATCAGCGCATTTTTCAACCGCTCGGTATGAATGATACTTATTTTAATGTTCCCGAAGAAAAAGCCAATCGACTTGTTAACTTCTTTCAGGAAGACTCTACAGGATTAAAGAAGTTTGAGACCGCTCTGGGTGGCGATATGAATTTTCCTTTGCGGAAAAAATCGTACTTCTCTGGCGGTGGTGGGTTATCTTCAACAATCCTGGATTACGCCATCTTCTTACAAATGCTTTTAAACAATGGTGAATATAATGGCGTGCGGCTACTTTCACGGAATACCGTGCGCATGATGACGATGAACCAAATCGGTGATCTTTCATTAGGCGACAGCAAATTTGGGCTAGGGTTTGCCATCGCAACTGAAAAAGATAGTGGTCTGTTTCCGAATCAGGAAGGAACCTATTCCTGGGGTGGTGCATTCTCTACAACGTATTGGGTCGATCCCAAAGAAAAGATGGTTGTGTTGTTATATCGCCAAATGTGGGGCCAACATGGATCGGATGTGGATGAAACTTTCAAAGTATTGGTTTATCAGGCATTGAATGAATAAAAATGAGAACAAGTATTATAAAAAATTTTTTCATTTTACTTTTTCTGCTTGGTGCTTGCTCCGAAGAAAAGAAAACAGAATCTATACAAACATCAAAACCTGAGGCCAATCGGTTCACTCCTGTAGTTGTTACACCTGCAGGAAGTCTTGACGAGCCTATAATGTTTGAAGTCCTGGAGGATGGCTCGGCAATTATTATTGAACGATACGGCACCATAAAAAAATGGGATGCCAGGAACGATTTGATGAAAAAAATAGGTTACATCCCTGTGTTCACACATAGTGAGCAGGGTTTGGTCGGCATGATTCTCGATCCCAATTTCAAAATCAACAACTGGATTTATCTTTATTATGCGGATGCCTCTATTGATAAATTTTTTCTTACCCGATGGGATCTTGTTAATGACTCTTTAGTTGAATCCAGTAAAAAAGTTTTATTGGAAGTTCCAAGCAATCGCGAAAGCACCAGCCATACCGGTGGTGGCATGGCGTGGGATGCAAACGGAAATCTTTATCTCACCATTGGTAACAACACGGGTAACTCTATATTTTCTCAAACCGATGAGCGACCAGATCGATATCAATTTGATGATCAGCGGGGTGCGGCTAATACAAATGACTTGCGGGGAAAAATTTTAAAAATCCATCCTGAACCCGATGGAACCTATACAATTCCCGATGGAAATCTTTTCCCGGAAGGAAAAGAAAACACCAGACCCGAAATTTATATTATGGGAAATAGAAATCCCTGGCGTGCATCTATTGATTCCAAAACCGGATTTCTTTATTGGGGCGAAGTTGGGCCCGATGCGGATAGTGATTCTGAAAAAGGTCCGATGGGGTATGATGAATTGAATCAGGCCAAGACTCCAGGTTTTTTTGGGTGGCCTTATTTTATTGGTGAGAACAATGCTTACCCGATGTATGACTACATCACGAATACACTTGGTGCAAAGCAAGATCCCACAAAGCCTTACAACAAATCCAAAAACAATACCGGTCTTACAGAATTACCTCCGGCACAACCCGCCTTTATTTCTTATCCGTATCGGCCATCGGAAAAATTTCCATTGGTGGGATCAAGTTCGCGCTGCGCTATCGGTGGGCCGGTATTTCATTTGACTGATTTCCAAAATCCAGTGCGCCCCTTCCCTGCTTATTATGAAGGCAAGTGGTTGGCCGCAGACTTGTCCCGATTCTGGATTATGGCCATCTCCATGAATGAAGATGGAACCTATAAGGATATGGAACGGTTCGCGCCTGATTATCATCCGCGTCAACCGATCGATATTAAATTCGGGCCGTCCGGAGATTTGTATGTGTTAGAGTATGGCGGCAATACAGCAAACTCATCTGTTGAATCAAGGTTAGTGCGTATTGAATACAATGCCGGCAATAGAAAACCAGTTGTTCAAATCACTTCCGATAAGCAAGGTGGCTCAATACCATTAGCAATTAATTTATCTTCCAACGGAACTATGGATTATGATGGAGATTCATTAACCTACCAATGATCAGTTGTTTCAGAAGGAAAACTACCACTAACTTCATCAGACAAAAATGCGCAGTTTGTTATTACAAACGCAGGAGTATACAAGGCTACGCTAACTGTTACCGACACACAAGGTTTATCAAATGCGGCATCCGCTCAGGTAACAGCTGGCAATGAACCACCACAAGTTTCACTTTCCGTTGACGGCAATCAAACTTTTTTCTTTGCTGGAAATTCCATTCACTATCAAACTATTGTTACAGATAACGAAGATGGTGCATTGGGCAATGAAATTTCTTTCGATGCCGTAGCTTTCAGTATCGACTATTTATCGGAGGGATTTGATTATCCCTCGATCATGGTTAATCATGGTGAGGCTTCCCGATTTGCGATTGCCAAATCTCTGATGGCGCAAAGTGATTGCCGCACCTGCCACAATGAAAAGGAAAAAGGAGTTGGTCCTTCGTTCGGTCAGATTGCTGATAAATATGGAAGTAATCAAAAGGCAGCCGATATATTGATCGATAAAATAAGAAATGGTAGTTCGGGTGCCTGGGATTTAGAAACGGCCATGCCTGCGCATCCAACCATCACGCCAGCGAATGCAAGGGTCATTGCTAACTATATTCTTGATCATACTAAAAAAGCAGGTTTACCTTTAGTCGGTGACTTTAAATTTAATCTACCCAGTCAGGATAACGGATCAGGTTCATTTATATTAAGAGCTGCGTATACAGATAAAGGAAATGAAAATCTTCCCGCGTTGGCGGCAGAGTCAATCGTGATTTTAAAAAGTCCGAAGTTATTAGCCATCAATGCTGATGAGCAACAAGGCGTTATCCGCGATCAGTTAGACGAATACACTTTCCTTACCGCCAAGCCAAATTCATTTATCGCGTTTAGTAATCTTGACCTAACGGGAATTAAAGCAATCTCTTTTCAACCCAACTGGCACTTGTACGATATTTATAAAGGTGGAAAAATTGAAGTGCGTTTGGATTCTGAAAACGGAGAACTATTAGGCGAAACGGTCCTCATGCCGAAGCAATTCAATGTTCGCTATCGCGGGGCTTTTGCACCCCCTCCTGGAAGTCCAGAAAAAGGAGTTGAAATTGATCGCAGTCTTCCTCCACTGGAGATGTCAAAATTTTTCGGACCCGGTTCGGATAAGAGTTCGTATACAATTCCTTCCCTTGTTACTATTTCTACGGTGACCGGTTTCCATAAACTTTTTTTCATATTTAAAAATACAGATGCAAAACCCGAAGATTCTTTGTTTCCACTTTCTTCTATTCTTTTAAAAACAAAATGAGCGCTGCGTGAAATATAAATTACTTATAGGCTTGTGTTGCTTTAGTTCCCTTTTGGAAGCACAGGTAAAATCTGATTATACCAATAGCATAGGCATGTCGTTTATAGAAATAAAACCCGGCTCCATGGTGGTTGGCAAGTTTCAACCGACTACAACCAAATTCGGATTTCTTGAGCAGTATCGAAAAAATGATGTGGACGATATGGGGTTGCCAGTTTTACCCAATTCGGACTATAAACTTTCTGATGAGCTAGCTAAACAGGCAGCACTTCCTGGATTTAGTGTCACTATCAAAAAATCTTATTTTATCGGTCAGTTTGAAATCACACAAGAGCAATGGAAAAAAGTGATGGGCACTAATCCTTCCCACTTTAAAGATCTACCGGAAGCCAATCAGCACCCCGTAGAAAATATCTCGTGGAAAGATGCACATGCATTCATTAAAAAATTGAACAAACTAGAAAAAGGAAAAGCAACCTATCGACTGCCCACAGAATTTGAATGGGAATATGCTGCCCGTGCCGGAGCCGAAGATGACATTTCCTGGAAAGACATTCAGGCTTCTGCGCAAATAGCCAAACAAACTACGCAACCTGTTGGACAAAAATTACCAAATGCATGGGGCTTATACGATATGTTGGGCAATGTGTGGGAATGGACACAGGATTATTATAATGAAAAACTTTTTGCTGATCCGGTTCCAATAAAAAAAGGAAAGGAGCATGTTCTTAAAGGCGCGCCCTTTTATGGCGATGTAAAAAACGCAACCTACATGACGCATGCCGGTGGGCCGGGAAGTGGGTATGATGTTGGATTTAGAGTGGTGATGGAGAATACTGATAACCAGTTGCCGGTTACTGGTAACCAGTGACTGGAAACAAGAGATTAAAATAACTATGATAAAGTACTTAATCGTTGTATTCGCTTTCTTGTATGGTGCCTCCTCCGCCCAAGTTCCGGAAGGATTCAAGCCGTTGTTCAATGGCAAGAATTTAAAAGGTTGGCATGTTAGTCGAAGTACTCATCAGGGCACAACTCCAATTTTTTTGTTGAAGAGGGAGCTATCGTTGCTAATCAAAATCCATACGGACAAGGTGGGCTTTTGATGACCAACGAAACGTTTAAAGATTTTGAACTTTACGTAGAAGTAAAAATTGACTCCTTTGCCAATGGTGGAATTTTTCTTCGTTCGAATGAAGGTGGATCTGCTTATCAAATTGAATTGATTCTACCCGGCAATACAGGCGATCTGGTTGGCGAACGGATTCCTGTGAGTCAGTCCGCGTCTGCGGCAGCTTATAAAAATGTTTGGAAAGCAAATGACTGGAATTCGTTTCGCATCCGCATGACGGGAGAAATTCCGCACCTCACCCTTTGGATCAATGGGGAACAGATGTGGGACGTACAACAAACGAAAAACGATTTTATCGGTGGTGCAACCGAAGGCATGATTGCATTGCAATGTCATTGGACTGCTGTCTACACACCAACTGCTAGCAATGGAATGCCTTTAAGCTCATGGCGGCCAAAGGCAGCGCATCGCTATAGAAATATTGCGATTAAGAGATTGTAGCCTGCGTCATACGACTTAGTTTATTATCATTTTCCTTGCCGTCAGGTCTTCCGACCTGACGAGCGCAAATCTAAAATAGATGTAAACTAACTTTGAAGCTTGTATTCTTAATAAAGCTAATGAATAATGAAATGTCAGGTTGAAAACCTGACATCAAAATAATTCTAACCGATGCGAAGTAGACGCCTCGAAGATTAACTCGTTATATTTAGATTTATTTTCTCAAAAAAGAATAAACTGTCAAATTCTAAAAGATCCGGCTTTTGAATATCAATACAACCTATGTAAAATTACACGATGATTTCTTTCAAGCACAATGTATTCCTGGAGGTTACCCGCCAACTTAATTTTACTAAGGCGAGTCAAGTATTGCATATCAGCCAACCTGCTGTAACCAAGCATATTCAACAATTAGAAAAGCAATATCAAACTAGTTTGTTCAGTCGTAAGGGAAATGCCATTACACTAACCAAAACCGGGCAAATGCTTTTGAGTATCTGGTGAAGGCAAAGGAGATTGAGAATAAATTTGAATATGAAATTAATAATCAGCGTGATAAGTTTCATGCCAAAGGCGAGCTGAAACTAGGGGCCAGCACAACCATTGCACTTTATATTATTCCTCCTGTATTGTCTGGGTTCAGACAAAGGCACCCTGATGTGCGAATGAGTTTGTTTAATCGAAACTCCGAAAGTGTGTTAAAGGCGTTGATGGATCAGGAAATTGATTTAGGTATTGTAGAAGGCAAGAAGAAAATGGGAGCCGTAAATGCACAACACTTCCTGACGGATGAGGTAATTCCTGTTTGTTCTGCGCACAGCTCGTTGGCTAAAAAAATAAAATTTTCTGAAAGTGACTTAAAAAAATATTCCCATTGCCTTACGAGAACGCGGTTCGGGTACATTGGCTGCGATCAAGCAAGCCCTGGCCGGGAAAGGGATTAAGATGTCGGACCTAAAAACCAGCATTCAATTGGGGGGTACGGAAGCACTTAAAAATTTTATTTTAGTCGATGATAGTATGGGCTTTTTGCCTATGCGTTCTGTTGCCAAAGAGTTAACCTCTGGTAGTTTGGTAAGATTGTTTGTGGAAGGGCTTACCATTACAAGGCAGTTTTATTTTGTTCAGCGCCATGGAGATGAGAATCACGGCCTCAACAATGTTTTCGTAAAATTCGCGAAAAACTACTATAATATTAAGTTATAATAGATAACGATTTGATATTGGCGTACTAATCGGTGGGCCTCTACCTTAGCCATCGAATTTAAAAATCACGTCAATTCAATTGTTATGGTGAAAGAAGAAATCTCACGCGCTAATGCCTTGTTCTGCGCTGAATGCCAACAGCCATTTTCTATTTATGAAGTCAATACGTATTCGTCTTGTCATCAAGCTCCTCTTTTAACTCAATATGATTTAACGGACTTAACCATTGAGGCTATCAACCAAAATGAACGCTCTATGTGGCGCTATGCAGAGGTTCTCCCTGTTTTGGAACAAGCCAATATTGTATCGTTGGGTGAAGGATGGACTCCCTTATTAAAATTGAAACGACTAGCGGAGAAATTTCAGGTCGAGAATTTATATTTCAAAGACGAATCGGCAAACCCTACAGGCTCTTTCAAAGCCCGCGGATTAAGCATGGCCGTTTCAAAAGCCAAAGAATTAGGAATTGAAAATTGTATTATTCCAACGGCCGGCAATGCAGGCGGTGCACTGGCAGCCTATTGCGCACACGCGGGAATGAAGGCCACGGTGGTCATGCCCACTCATACACCTATGCCCTTTAAAAAAGAATGCGAATACTTTGGTGCCAATCTCGTGTTGGTGGATGGATTGATTAGCGATTGCGCAAGAAAAGTTGCATCCCTCAATCTAAACGGAAAATACTTTGACATGTCTACTATGAAAGAGCCTTATCGGCTGGAAGGAAAGAAAACCATGGGCTACGAAATCGCAGAACAACTTAATTGGCAATTACCTGATGTAATCTTATACCCCACAGGAGGTGGTACCGGACTTATTGGTATGTGGAAAGCATTTAACGAGATGATCAAGTTGGGCTGGATTCCTCCTTCAAACTTTCCCCGATTTATTGCCGTGCAAACTGAAAATTGCAAGCCAGTTGTGGACTCGTTCTTCTCTGCAGAATTTGCCTCTCCCTGTTTGCCATCAGTCGCCAATGGACTTTCAGTTCCATTTCCTTTTGCGCATACCCTTATCAAATTTATTTTGCAAGACACTTCGGGAACTGCTATTGCTGTTTCGGAACAAGCCATTGTAGAAAATGTAAAAGAAATAGCCTCGCTTGAGGGTATGTTAGTAGCTCCGGAAGGAGCAGCATTGGTTGAAGCATTAAAAATATTGCTGGTTACAGAAGAAATCGATCGTGATGAAAAAATACTATTGCTCAATACCGGTTCTGGTTACAAATATTTAGAGAACCTACCCTAACCTATGATTATCGTTCAATCAGTGAAGATCATTCAAAAAATAATTCCTTATGGGTATGCGATCAGGATTTGAGTTACAGTTTTAATACCCGCATTTCAGCGCGTCTGTTTTTTTCGCGGTTGGCTTCGGTATCATTGGGTGCAACAGGTCGATCAGGTCCATACCCGACAGAAATAATCCGGCCTTCATCAATTCCCTTTCCAACGATGAAATCCTTGCAGGCTTTAACCCTCTTATAAGAAAGTGATTTATTCAATGCCCGATCTCCTTCTGAAGAAGTATGACCTGCCAACTCTATTTCGGCATTGGGATAAGCCTTTAGAAACGAAACAATCTTTTCGAGCTCGACTTTAGAGGCTTCGCGCAACTCTGTTTTTCCTTGATCGAAAAGAATAGCATTGAGCGTAATCGTTTCACCGGCAGCAATAGGTTTGTTGTCATACTTTGCCTTGGTCTTTGAGCGTGTCAGATAAATAGTTGCTTCATTGTCTTGCCCTTGAATAATGTCAGCCGATGTATACCCATCTGCGTAACCGGGTGCTGATGCAGAAATAATTTCAAGTCCGGTAGGAATATTTTTTATAGAGTATAGCCCTTGTTGATTTGCGGTTGCCGTTGTTTTGTCTGCTAACGAAACGTTTGCGTTTGCAATGGGTTCCTGCGTTTCTCTATCCAAAACATTTCCGTGGATGCTTCCTTTACAGGAGTTTTCTCTTTTTCTGTTGATGAGGATACGCATGAAGTCCAACGCGAAGCCATCATGTGCGCCCGTGGATTCATCGATACGAAGGGTGATTTCATTTTTAGCCAGGTCAGGATAAAATTCTTCTGGTATGGGAATAGAGATCAGTTTCCCGACCGGCCCGGTTTGTTCAATGGCATTCAGGAATTTTTCTGCTTCTATAAACCGTTTTCCATTGATGGTGATTGTAAACTTAGAGCAAAAAATAGGTGCTTGAAAGTCGTCAATGAAAAGTTGGAGAAAAGCATTTTTGATTTCAACATTTTGAATGGAATTGAGTGCTAAAACAAAATCGGAAGGCTTATTTTGTTTCGCATCGGCACTTTCCGCATATCCATCGGCCAGGCAAATAATTTTTGCATCCTTTCTGAATTTTGAAGAAAGTAGAATTCGATCAAATCCTGACTGCTCATTCGGATCAACATCCCACGGATAGGCATGCGCTTGTGTCATGTGGCCGCAGAACGGATCAAAACCTTCGGGCCAACCAAAACCCAGATTATCAACATCGCCCAATCGAATGATGTACTCGGCCTCACTGGTGTTCTTTAGCGCTACAAATGATTTCGCCCATTCACGATCATCGGTAACGGTCTTAACCTGGGCATGCAACTGTACTATACAAAGTGCAAGCAAAATGAAGAGTGCGTTGCGCATAAAATACAGAGGCGTGTTTGAACAGCGAACAACCATCACTTAAACCCGATATTCTGCATCCCTTTGAAGCTGATTGTTACAGATTGCATCGGAGTGATACCATCGAAGGTCATATCTTGCTCCGCAATAAAATACTCCATGCCAGCAAGTTCTTTTGAGCAAGTATTTTTTTTAAAATCGATCGTGCCTGTACCTACAGGAGCAAATCGTCCCTGGCTGTCCATGTCTTTAATATGCCAGATCTTGAATCTGCCAGGATATTTTTGGAAATAAGCGATGGGGTCCGCACCGGCTTTAGTGATCCAATATAAATCGAGCTGAATATTTACATGAGCCGGGTCGGTATGTTCCAAGAAGTAATCCATGGGTGTGATGCCATTCGCATTGGGCTTGAATTCAAAATCGTGGTTGTGATAAAGCATCTTTATTCCGGCCTCGGTGCATTTTTTACCAACCATGTTTAATACCTCCGTTACAAATTCCACACTGTAGCTCATGTACATGGATCTGGTCTCAGCATTAAATCTGAAGTGGCCCATCGGTGGAACCGGGATTACCAGATATTGAAAACCAGCGGCTTTCACATCAGCAATAATTTGATCTGCATTATCGAAGGTGATCTCATTTTGGTGCGCACTTAGCGGATTAAATCCCAAGTCGTTGAGCTTCTTTTTAAAATCAACTGGCGCCATTCCAAAATATTTTCCATCCTTATATCCGGCTGCCGCTTCAATATTTTTATAACCAATGTCTGCAATTGCCTGCAGCGTAGAGTCAGCATTAGACTTCATATTGTTACGCACCGTGTAGAGAGTCATTCCACCATATCTTTCCTTGGGCTTATCACACGAAAACAAAACAACAATAAAGATGAGAGCAAGAATAGAGATGAGGTTTTTCATAGTTGAGGTTATTTTATAGCTAAAGGTAAATAAATTCTGCTTGTTAAAGCTTTAAATTATTCGCAAATCTTAATCAGAGCAGGTCAGATAAAAGATACTTAGCTATAGCAACTTATTATTTTATTCGAGTTGAATGCAAAACGCTGATTTTCCATCTATCTTTCACTTTCACAGCAACAATAGTTTCCAGCCATTGTATGGTTGTTTTTTTACCGTCTCTTATAATTTCAGAATGCAGATTATACGTTGTCCATGCTGTTTTATTATCCACATATGAGGTTATAAAATCAAGACTGTTTACTCTTTTAAAATCGCTGGCCGTGTTTAACTGGATTGCTTTTCGAATAAGCGTATCCAAATTCCAAACCTGACCATATTCAAGAAGTAAAATATCGACAGTACAATAGTTTCTCAAATTGATTGAATCTCGGTTTGATAAAGCCTCAAAAAAATTAATGACAGTATGCTGTACATCCTGTTGGTTTTTTGTTAACAATTGTTGAGCCTGTGCTACTCTTGAAAAAGAAAATACAAGGATTAGAAAGGTGATTGCTTTCATACTTTATTGAAGGTTTTTTATTGTTAGTCACTGACCAGCAATCCGCATTTTCAATTACCAAGTAACTTCATTTAACCTGTTGCGGGTCAGACTACCCGCAACATCAAATGGGGGTTAGACATAGAGATAATATTTATCGAATTTTAATATTGATTGCACAAGTACCTTCGAAATTTTCACCCACTTCAAACTCGACTAGTTGACCATTCGCAATGTTTTTCCAGTCAGTCCAGTTATTAATATCGATGAATGAAGCTTTGTTAGCGTACAAACGTCCAATAGAAGCTTCTATAAAAACGTAAGGGGAAGTAATTGCAATTGAGGTACGGTCTATATTACCGGTGAGTTTATTAGCAGCCTGAGTATTTTTCTCATTTGGCAAAAGAATCCCATCGATACTTTCAACTTGAAACTTGTCACAAAATTTTAGCAAATCTTATATTTGATTGGAGATATACTAATTTGGGGTCATACTCAATTAGTAATCTTTTTGCGAAGTCAAAATGATCTGAAAGTATCAGAAAAGGGATCGATGATATATATAAATACAGCGCATCGCAAAATCCCTAATTACTTTATAGTCGTAATTCTTTGCTTTGAAGCATATCTCAAAGATTTCTATTGATTTCTTGAAACAATCAAAAGCACCAGTGAAATCATTTTCAATTCTAATTTTGTGAATTGCCTTATTCTGCAGATATCGAATCATATCCGTGTGCGCTATTCTTGTGTCTTTTGGATTGACGTAGCCCTTCAATAAATTTTCAATGATTTCTATCGCCTCATCATACTTATGGTGAGCATTTAAGCATCTAGCTATTAAAAAGGCTGTGAATGAATTATTGGGTCTGAGTAGGTAAACCTTCTGTGCATAATCAAATGCCGTGTTTATATCTTCGATTTGAAATAATAAAAATTGTGAATAATAAAACAGAAGCCTAAGATTTGCAGGTTCAATCTCAAGTCCCGTTCTATAATCTTCATCAGCTCCAAGATAGTCTCCAGCAGTAGCTTTTATGAAAGCACTGACTCTATAAGTTTCAAAATAATTTGGCACAATACTTTTAGCCTCATCAATCTTTTTAAGAGCTTCGACAAACTCTGTGTTTTTTGAAAAACTTAACGCCTCCGTTAAGAATTTCGCAGCTATTCGCTCATTTGGAGTTCGGTATGAGAGCGCATTTAAACTAAATTCATTATGCAGAGTGACCTGAGAGATATGCTCAACGCTTTGTGTTAGACTTCTTAATTTTGCGCTTATTTCTTTGACAGAATTTACGGGAAGTATGTGATTTTTGGATAAGTAATCACTAGAAAAATCGGTTATCGAGTATGAAACCTCTTCTAGATTACTCTTCCCAACTATTTCTCGACTAATTAACGTTGTGGTGAATAATTCGTTTAAATGCTTTCTTACCTCAATTGGTTGCATCCCAGATAGATAAATTATTTCGGCTGTATTTAAGCTTTTCCGCGCTCCCCGGATTGTGTCTAGTATCCTTAAGGCACCTTTGGAAAGTTTTTCATATACATTTGACAAGCAAAAGTTAAGCAAGTTGTTCTTGTTACTTAATACCTCATTAGGTGATATCCCGGTCTCAACAGTATTAACAAACCATTTCAAGGCTAATGGATTAAAGTACAATTTAGAGGCTATGTCCACAAGAGTCGCTTGAGGTAGCTTTAATAGGGTATCACTGTTTCTTATTCTTGCAATTTCTCTGATTAGGTTAGCGGATTCTACTTCGGTCAATCCAGACAGTTTCCTTGGAAACTCCAATTCCCCCAATCCGATTCTAGATGTAATAACAATGTTACATCTCATTTGAGCTTCACGAATAAAGTTTCTCACTTCCTCGCTTTGGATTGTCTCAAGGTTGTCTATAATGAGGAGCGTTTTGAATACAAGTAAATAGTCAAGTATTTCATTTAGCTTTTGAGACGTATCTTCTAATTTACCTTTCTCATCCATGGACACTGAGATTGCATCGATTAAGCTGCCATAGTTTTTAATACTTGCATGAATATCTTCAATCCCTTTTGCGGTCAACATAGTGGTCTTGGCCGAAGTCCATATAATTAATTCGAATGGACATTTCTCCCCTAAATCCAAAATGTCGTAAGCAACTTTTAAGGCAACAGCCGTTTTACCAACCCCACCATCGCCAATTATGCTTACTACCTTATTGCTCAAAATCAATTTCTTAATATCCTCAACATCCTTCTTACGTCCGATAAAACCGGTTTCATCGAAATCCGGAACAGGCAAATTATGAACTGCACTAATTTCTGGTTCGCTTTCAAAAAATGGAATTGTTAATGTTAAAACATATGAAGGATCCTTTTCAATCTTCAATCTTGTTTCAATGGTTGTTAGCCAATTGACTGGATCAGAACTTTGATTGTACGGACAAATTCACACCGCAGCAAAGTCTCCTCCAATTAACGGTCGAGTATGCATTACTCGATTCCTTATGGGAGCGATACTTGTTAAGGTTTTAAAAATGCTTTTAAAGTATTCCTGTACAATTGGAGAAAAAAATACCTTGTTTTCGTTAATTGTTACAATAATCTCATTGAAATCTAAATATTCAATAACTGAATCAAGATTCTTATCGATTTCAATTCCCTGGTTGTCTTTTTGAAATCTAACTTTTATTTTCTCTCTAACTTGTTGGTCATGTATAAAAGCCAAGTCAGAATGGTAAGGTGTAATAAAATTGTTTATTAATAATTTGAGATCAATCTCAATACCATAAATGAGAGCTGCAATAGTAAGCCTTACTTCTGTAACTTTAGCCATATTTATGATTGATATAAATTCTGTATTAGCTTACAATCTAGGTTTGTTTTCTCAGTTTCTAAAGTTAATACTCCTTTTGTTATTGTTGGTCTCAAACGAACAATCCGAAATATGCCCAAGTTTAACAAAAGATCACCCCTTCCAATCCACACCAGTATCCTTCCAACTTCGGGAGTTTGCGGAATTAATTACGGCTTCACATACTTTTTGGGTTTCCAAGGCATCCTGAAAAGTAGGGGCGCACGGTTTCCCGGTTTCCAAACATTTTAAAAGTCTGCCACCTGGTGGATGAAACTATGTTCGTAGCCAATGCCCAAGCCCGGCACCCACCACTTATCCATATAGGGTTGGTCGCCATCGGTAACATGGATGGAGCGCCAGCCGCGCACAATAGAGTCATCGCGGTGATCAAAGTATTCAAGTCGGTTTAAGTCATGCAAGTCCCACCGAATGGAAGCGTGCTCGCCATTAATCTCAAATGTGTATAATGCTTTATGGCCGCGAGCGTAACGCGTGGATTCAAACAACCCCAACGATCCATTTTGAAAATGACAATGAAACAGACAGGCATCATCAATACCTACCTTTTGCACTTTACCGGTTAACTGATGCATGCGATCTTTAATAAACGTTTCGGTCATAGCCGATACATCTTTGATACCGCCATTCAACCACATGGCTGTGTCGATGCAATGCGCCAATAAATCACCGGTTACACCAGAGCCTGCTACCTCCGCATCCAAACGCCAAAGTCCGGCCCCGCCTTGCGGAAGATCGGCACTAATCGTCCAGTCTTGTAAAAAGTTTGCGCGATAATGAAAAATCTTTCCAAGTTTTCCTGAATCAACAATTTGTTTGGCGAGGGTAACGGCTGGAAGTCTGCGGTAGTTATACCACACGGTGTTGGGCACTTTTGTTTTTTTAATGGCGGCCACCATCTTCTGACCTTCAGCCAAATTCCGTGACAATGGTTTTTCACACAAAATCATTTTGCCTGCGGCTGCAGCAGCTATAGCAATCTCTGCATGGGTATCATTAGGAGTACAAATATCTACGGCATCAATATCCGTGCGTGCAATCAGTTTCTTCCAATCCGTTTCAAAGGATTCGTAACCCCACTGTGCTGCAAACGCTTTTACTTTATCTGTACTGCGTGCACACACGGCTTTCAATACAGGTTGATATGCGAGATCAGGAAAAAAATTAGGAACGCGATTATATCCGTTGGAATGTGTTCGGCCCATAAACCCGGTGCCGATTAGTCCTATTCGAAGTTGTTTCTTGCTCATAGTGTAATGTGTTTAATCTTAAAATTTGTTAATAAGCGACTAGCTTCTGGTTGCTAGATCCTGGCCAAAACTGCAACTTCACAAACTAGTAGCCAGCAACTAGCATCCAGCATCCAGCATCCCGTTATGCCTGCCATCCATGCGCTTCACGCACTTTAATCATAGTAGCCAAAATATCATTCCACGTCTGCTGACGATTCATTACTTCATTGGGGAACATACAACCATCCCAACAAATATGTTTGAATGCTTTCGTGAGTTTTCCATTTTCATCGCGCAGCCAATAGCCAGCATCATGCACAATGTCTAACTTTCCATTAGGATCTGTTGCCTGGCAATGACGACCGGTTTTATCATGCGAACCTGAACCAAACACAGACCCATCATTTTGCGCCACGTGGAAATCAAGTGTCCAGGGTCGTAAGGCTTTTGTTAAAGTTTTCAAAGCCTCATTTAATGCGTTCTTATCCTTCCAATCAAAATCTTTGGCAGGATGCGATCGTCAGGACTATTGTACCCCATAGTATATAATAGAGTATGCGCCATGTCGGCCTGAAAGCCCATGTTTGGTCGATCTACTTGTTCCATCGTATTCAACATCGCTTTCCAACTATGCATGCCGCCCCAACAAATTTCACCTTCGGCTGCTAATTTCTCGCCAAAGTCTGCCGCAACATCACACGCTTCGCGAAATGTTTGTGCAATCAGTTTTGTATTACCCACCGGATCGGCCGCCCATTTTTCAGGCGAGCTTGCCGAATCGATGCGCACCACTCCGTAAGAGCGAACCCTAACTCTCCCAAACGTTTTCCAAACTCGCACGACTTGCGCACGGTATCAACAAATGTTTTTCGTTCTTCTTTGGTACCCATGGCAGGGCCACCCCAGATCGGTGCAACCAAACTTCCAACATTCAGCTTAAGACCTCTTAATTTATCAGCCAGCTTCTTGGTATCATCATCGGTAAATGTTTCAAGATCAATGTGCGGACCGAATAGTCCGAGATCAACACCATCAAACTTAACACCATTCACTTCTGCATTGGCAGTGAGGTTTAACATAGTATCGAATGGAATGGCCGGTTCTGAATCGGGACCTTTTCCTACAACACCAGGCCAGGTAGCGTTGTGAATTTTGGGATAATTATTCATACTATATGATTTAAGATTTAAAATTCAATAATTAAGATTCGGTTTTGTTGCCACTTATTCACAGATTTTGGTTTTTTGAATTTTAATCAGTGAATCTGTGGCTATTTTCTGCATTTACAATTTCATGTCAGGATTTTTTGGACCAAAGTGTTTAAGCATAACGATGGGATCAGTTGTTGAAGGATTTGTAATCTTCACACCTTCGCGTGCTGCTTTTTCCGTAATGAAAAATTCATCATTGGTTAATTGTCCATAGCGAATCAATGCCGGTGTTTCAACATTCCAAACACCCATCTTGCCATGGCCTTGCATCAAAATGATTCCGTAGGCAGCACTATCTTTAATAGTTACCGTAGCACCTGGTGCAACGGTAAGTTCTTTTGCACTAAATGCATCCGACAAATAACAAACCCAGTTTTCCATATAGCCTGGGCTTTCATTTCTTTTACTGAACGTACAGGCTTCGGTGCCATGAAACGAGTTTGAAGAATATTAGGATCAACATTCAATTCCCAATCAAGCACGTCAATTAACTCATCGTAATCGCCAATTTTATCTTTCGGGGTTCCATTCCATAACAACTCTTCGGGAATGATTGCTTCATTCACCAATGATTGATACATCGCAAATACATCCGATGCCTTTTGTGGTTCATAGGTACACATGCTACCCGGTGCGTGAAGCATACCCGGAGGTACATCCCAACCGGTACCCGGTTCAAGTTTAAAGGCAGATGAAAAGTTTGTGATCTTGTTATCGCCTTTTGTGAAGTTTACAAGGCACTCGCGAATTTGTGCTTTGGTAGTGCCTGGTGAAATTCCAAAAAACGTATAGGGAAAATCACCGCCATGATTATTCAATTGCGGTGGAAAATAATACGCCTCCGGTTTTCCTAACTGACCAATCAAAGCAGCCTTCTCATCATTGTGATGAACGTGGTGTGGCAGCGGACCCATGTTGTCAAAGAACTTTGAGTACATCGGCCAGCTTTTATGTTTGTTCCATAACCGATCGCCAATGATCGCACCTTTCAATTCATCAATTACATCTTTTAATAAGAGAAGTATTTCAGTTGATCCATCTTTAAATATTACCGGACTGAGACCCTCATGCTCTCCGGTGAGTGGACCATTTTTTGCAGGCGTTGTGGATGAGAGCCAACGTTCGTCAATACCACCCCGATTTCCACCAAGTATGTAATAGTCATCAGGGTGTAATTTGATTCTTCGGCCAGGCACACAAAACGAACGGGGCACCCAGGTTGGTGCTAATCGTAAAATTCCTTTTCCCTGTTCCAAAGCTTTTGCTGCGAGACCAGTCTTCTTTGTAATATTCATCTTGAAAAGTTTATGTTTTATTAAATCAATTACCCCCTTCCCGCTACGGAAGAGAGGTGTGACCATGAATTACTTCAAGCTCAACATCATAAACCCGACTTGCTCCAGGCTCAATCAGAATTAGCTCCTTTTGCTCGCGCGCTTTGGCTTGACCGATTACCTTATTTGTTCCTGGCTCAATGCCCACAACGTACTCACCCTTACCCCAATGTTGCCAGTTAGTAAGCCATGGCAATTGTTTTTTAGAAAAACGAATTGACACCCAGATCAAGTTTATTATTATAGACGCCCCCACACATGCCCGCCTCATCCGCAACCACATCGATGAAGGCAACATCTTCCCCACTACCACTATGATGATCGAGTGGTGCAGGGCATTTTTTGTAATCATAGCCAGTCTTAAAAATTCTGCTGTCATTCATTCTCGCCTCTAACTCACCTTTCCAAATTAATTCAGCTCCCTCATCTACCAAGGGCCAACCAAAATTGAAATGGTATAATAACATGTGTGGTGCAGCAGTATTCGCCCGGTTTACTATTTCATCATGAATATGGATAGAAGATTTTCCAAGTGTTCCGGAGATGGTGCGTCTCAATTCCAGACTTGGACCAAAGATTTTTGTTTCCTTGATTTTGCCTGTAATGCTAAAATCCAACTTGCCGATTGCAGGATCAGGCTGAATGATTGACAAAATCTCAGCCGGTGAATTGCTAATTAATCCATGAAGTCCACGTTCGCCGAATGAATCTTCTTCCGGGCCGCCGATATGACTGAGTCCGCAAGTCACAAGCAGCCCCCCACCAAATGTTCTAAGCCAGTCAATGCCTTGATGTGAAAATGGTTGTGGTGATGTAATACCGAGATGACTAAGCCAAGCGATACTATACTGATTATAAAAGGCATCAGCAATATCCATCGCACGATCCAGAACTACTTTGTATCGCAACCCGGTTCCGGTATTTATCCAGGCTATGCGAGTACCGCGTCCGGCTCCATTATCAATAACAGAAGTTTCAATGCCGCCTACTTGCGCATGATTAGAAATTTTATCGATCCAGGGTAATGTTGCCAATGTTTCTATCTATTAAATTCTATAAACCATATCTCGGTCTGTGTGCTCGTTAACACTCGGCCTGTGTCTTTAGACCAAAATTTCCTTCCACGGTTCGTAATCTCCACGAATCCCTAATCCTAGGTCTGTGTCCCCACAGACCAAAATCCTACCTAACATAGTGGTCTGTGAGGACACAGACCACGGGACTACTGTTTAATCATAATGTTTCGATACTCTACTTTCATAGGCGGTCCTACATGCACTTGTACGCCAATCAAACCAGCCATTTTTCTGTTTACTTTATCATTGTCGGTAACATCACTCATTAAAATTCCATTTACATAATGCTGAAGTCTGTTTCCTTTTATAATCAAATGAACTTCGTTCCAATCTTCATCTTTAATAAAGTTTTTTAGTGAATCTCTATTCATCGATTTCACGACTTCCAGTTTCGTCCAGGCATTGTTCTTTACATTATCTTTTACGGCTGAATCTTTCTCGCCCGAATTAATTTTTGTTGTTTGGCCGCGGTAAGCAAGTGTTGTTCTGCCACGCTCTTCATAATTCTGTCCGGTGTAGCGAATCATTCCATCGATGTCAGCCTGATAGCCTTTTAAGGCAAAGGGTACTTCGTTTATCTGTTCACTTCTGTAGTTGATACCGCTATTACCGTCTTTACTGATTTTAAATTCCAGCTTTAATTCAAAATCCTTTGGCTCACCACCACGCCAGATAATAAACGTGTTTGCTTTCAATAATTTATCGGGAGTGATCTCCCCAACCAGGCTACCATTTTCAACACGCCAGTAATTGGCATCGCCTTCCCATCCATTCAAGGTTTTACCATCAAAAATAGAAACAAAATCCTTTTTCCTTTGACCCGAAACAAGCATTGGCATACTTATGATAAGCAAGCCAACTATCAAAAAAGAGAATCCAATATTAGTCTTCATTGGCCTTTACACATTATTTCTATTGTGCCTTTCCTTTATACACATCACCTTCTGGATTTCCACCTGCCACCATGTAGGCAACAAGGTCTTTGATTTCCTCATCATTCAATCCTCCCAATAAGCCTGGGAGCATCAAGGATACTTTGGAGAGTTTAGTTGAGACTACATCGACTTTAGGGATCTCGCGTAGCGATTGTGGTATAAACGGATTTTGAGAAACAAAGTATTTTCCTTCTTCTTCGTTGATCAGTCTCCCAACAATAGAACTACCATCTTTCATGGTAAATACAGTGGCGGCATATTGATCTGATACTTCCTTATTAGGATTAAGGGTGTGTTCCAAAATATCCTTTGATGAAAAGCGTGAACCTACCTGTGTCAGGTCGGGACCAATGGCACCCCCTTCGCCACGCATGCTATGGCACGAGCTACACAATGTAGCATCAAACATATTTTTGCCAGTCTGAAAATCGCGATTTGTAAGTGGGCCATTTACAAGCGCAAGTGCTTCTTCCAACGTACGTCTTTTTCCGGGTCCTTTCGGCTGCGGACGATCAGCAAGGTCATTGCCGGATTCAGTTAATAGATCAGCCCCTGAAAGTTTATCGTAGTAACCGAATTTATCTGCGGGTGTATGAGTCAATGCTTTTTTCCTCGCCTTATCGATAAAACCGATATAACTCACTCCGCCTTTGTAGGTAAAGGCATTCGCAATCCACTTGAAATATTTTTCGTGAAGCTCGGGAGTCCAACCTTCCGTGGCATCTGACAGAACCGTAGCCAGGTACGTTTGTTGTGCCGGTGGAACATTGGATAACATTCGTGCAATATCCAAACCATACTGAGGATTACGCATGATCAAATCAGATGACGCGCTTACCGTCTTATCCATTGGATCATCTTTCGCAGTTGCTAACAAAGTCAGCGTCTTCTCTACCGAGCCCGGTGCACCAACATAAACAAGTACTTTACTCAGTACGCGATCCAATTCATTGGATGATGAAGGATAATTTGGATTGAGGTAAGCTACTAATTGATTTTTTGTTGCGCGTTCGGGTTTGCCCATTCTAAAAATCACAACTTCAACAGCACGAACAAGATCAATTTTCTGCGCAGGCGTAAGTTTTGTGAAGTCAATCTTAATTAATGCCTGAATCATTTTATCCCGCGATGCAGGCTTGCCCTGACGAGCCAGCGCGATCATAGCCTGCGTAAGAATTTGAGGATCTGTTTCTTTTAAGGCTCGCTCCTGCCATTCACTTACCGGTTGTTGCTCTACAGCAATGCGTGCTGCGTAGCGCACAAATCTGTCTTCGTGTTTTAGATTTGGCCATGCAACATCCACGGCCCCGTTTTTTATTTCGTGATATTGTTCTAACGTTCTTCTCAATTGTTTCACTTCATTAACAGGAGTTGCAGCAATTGATGATGTCGATACGTTTTCTGTCGCAGTAACGCGATATAAGTCAGATTCTAATCTTCTTCCACCGGTAAGAAAATACATGGCCCCATCAGGACCAATAGCACCATCGGTTAATGATAGTGGCGAACCTGATAAAAATTCTTCGGCCTCCGCTGAGTAGGAAGCGCCTTGCGGTGTAAGATGAATGGCGTAAATAATTCCAAAACTCCAATCAAACGCAAACAAGGCACTACGATATTTATCTGGAAACTTTGCGCTTGAACCATTCATAAAATTGGTTGGCGAACCCTGACCTAATGTTAATCACGGGGGAAGATTATCAGGATACGAGGGTGACCATTTTCCATTACCGGTCCGCCATCCAAATTCAGAACCGCTGGTTACATGACAGATACGTGTGGGGCGATACCAGGGTGTACCAAAATCCCACTCCATGTCCGAATCATAGGTGAATAAATCACCGGCATCATTGAACGTGATGTCAAACTCATTTCTAAAACCCGCACCCACCAACTCCCATTTCTCTCCTAATGAATCTATGTGCGCAATCCAGCCACCTGGTGCTTTGCGACTATTAGCATGGCCGCGTGGGTCTTTAATCTGTGGAAACAAATTATCATCCTGCCAAACAGGAGGTAAACGATAAATATCAAACTTTGGAACATCCACATGATTACCTGCGGATATGTAAATAGATTTTTTATCGGGTGATAGAATAATACTGTGTGGACCGTGTTCGCCCGGTTCGCCCTCAAATGATTTAATCAATGTTATTTTATCAAACTGATCATCGCCATCGGTATCTTGTAACCGATAGAGTCCGGTGTTCTTATCAAAGTTTTTATCGCTGTTGTGGTTCACCATTACATACAAACTATTGAAGGCATACAACAAGCCTTGCGCAAAGCCCATCCCCACTTTTAATGTTGTTGTATCCGCATTGCGATCGGCCTTAGAACCGATGATCAATTTCTCCACTTTCACTTTTGACGTGTCCCCTTGAGCAGGTAACACAATACGATAGATGGCACCATACTGATCGGACGTAATCATCCGTCCCTGGTTATCAAAGGTCATGGCTACCCACGAACCTTGTTCGTTTTCGCCAGGACTATATAAATGCTCGGCCTCAAAACCCGGCAATAGTTTCAACTTGTCAATTCTAGGGTTAGTAAGTTTATCAGGTTTTCTATTACAAGATGCTGCAACAAGACTGATAAAAAGGACTGATAAAAGGAATTTTGACATAGCGGTGAGTCAGGTAATTGAGACTAGATAAATCTATTTTGAATGTACTGAAAAAGTATCACCGAACAACACGGTTTTAGTATAAATGGTAATTTGACCTTTTGTGTGCAGGTGCAATCAAGAGCGATGTTTTACTAACATCTCATTAATAAGCAAAAATCCTTTTCGGCCATATCCCACGGTTGGGAATATTCGCGCCATACATTAATGGCATTCGCAAAATTTGGATCGTTGCGGGTAAATGCTTCAATGGTTAGCCAGCCCTTATATTTTACTTCGGCCAGCGCGGCAAATGTTTCATCCCACGGAATGTGTCCATCGCCCGGTGTACCCCGATCATTTTCACTGATGTGAACGTGCGCCAACACCGGAGCTATCATACGAATGGCATCGCCTATTTTCTTTTCTTCTATGTTGGCATGATGGGTGTCAAACATCGCTTTCACATTGGGATGATCTACCTTATTTACCAGTCGGGTCAATTGTTCCATCGTGTTGCACAGATAACATTCAAAGCGATTTAGTGCTTCGCAGGCTAATGTGATGTCGGCTTGTGCCGCATATTCACCTGCAGTTCGTAAGACTTCCGCACTCCATTTATATTCAGAATCAGAAGGCGGATGGCGGTCAAGAAATATGGCAAATGCCGAGTGAAACGGTCCACAAATAATTTTTGAACCTAGTACATGGGCGCAATCAATAGCTTCCTTTAAACGTACCACGGCTTTTTCACGAATAGCTTTTGACTCGCTGATGGGATTTTCGTCTGGTCCCAGACCCAACACGCACGTTGCCTCTAACTCCAGATTTTTCAGATGTGCTCCAAATTTTTTATAAGCATTGATGTCCCGCTCTTCCATAAAACATTCAACACCATTGTACCCAATTTTCCTTAATCGCTCCCGTGACGGGAAGAAAATCCTCAGGCAAGCCACCCGACCAGGCTAATAGATTGAATCCAATTTTTGTTTTTACTGTTTCTTTCATGACTGATTCTTATGAGTTCATTTCAAATTATAGTCAGCAGGCTTAACGCCTTTTTTAAATTTATCGAAACCAAACATGATTGGCTCATAGGTTCCAATAGTTTCCGCATCACTTTCTTCAGGTATCAGTCCTTCCATCTCCAATGCCCAGTAACTTGCATTTATTAACAATCTTCGAAGATCTGCACTTAACAAATCTATAGATGCCCCCATGGTAGTAGCAAAAATTCTTGCCGTTGTGCCGCAATCATTTTTGTAAGATGTAGTCCAGGCTACAGGCATGACTGATTTAGCATAACTAAGCGGGGCCTCGGCAGTCATACCCAAGGTTGATTGACCATGCAGTAATACATTGGTGTTTGGGTTTAACCCTGTTACGGTATAAACATCGGTCGGTCCCCAGATATCCTTCACGCCTTTAAGAATAGGATGACTGGCCGACAATCCGTTTATGAGACCTCGCGTTCCTTCTGAACCATGTACACCGTGGTGTGAAATCCATGTTTCACCTAATACCTGTCTGCCAAAACCGCCATTCCATTCCATATTTTTATTGTTGTAGCTATATTTAGCATAAACACTTTCTTTATTGCGAGAATAAAGAAACGCGTGGGTAGAAGTGCGTAAGGCAACAATCGGTTTTCCAGACTGTAAATAATCAACAAAGTATTTCATTTGGTCATCTGGCAATTCGCGAAAGCGCATACACATAAAAAGGAGATCGGCTTTTTGAAGATGCTCCATCCCCGGAATGTTGGTTTGATTATTCGGATCAATGGCTCCTGTTTTTGGGTCGATAGCAAAAATAACTGTACACGTGAAGCCATTCCGCTGCGATAAAATTTTCGCCATCATGGGTAGTGATTCTTCGGATCGGTATTCTTCTTCAGCACTTATAAAAACAATGTGCTTGCCTTTGCCAGGACCTTCTTTCCCTTCGTACCTAACCCATTGTTGCATAGGTTGAGCATATGAAGAAACCGATATAGTCAGTATCACCACAACACAAAACAAAAAGCTTGTAATCTGATTATTAGATTTCATTTCTAAAATTTTAGAGAATTGATTCTTAAAAACTAAACTAACCTTCAACACGTTATTTTTCCATGGGATGCTGTTTCAACAGTTCCTCTGGAGAATAGAAACCAGTTTTATTTTTGGTCGACTCGCGAACCGCTTTCACTTTGTCGGGAGAAATTGTCGCAGCCTTATTTCCAAATGCATTACGCACATAAGTAAGTACCGCAGCAATCTCTTCATCGTTGAGCATACCTTGGAAAGGAGTCATAGGCACTTGGCCCGGATACTCTTTTCCATTCACTTCCATCGGCCCATAGATTCCATTCAATGTAATTTTAATCAGGCGATCTTCATTACCAAGCACCCAAGGTGTACCCACCAAAGGCGGAAATCCAGAAGCAGATAGGCCACCCCCATCGGGTTGATGACAGGTTGAACAAAATCCATCGCGGGCATAAATTGTTTTTCCAATGATGAACAACTCACGATCTTTTCCAGTGAGATGTGTTTGCACTTCTTCGTCCTTTTTCTCCTTCAGCGACATACCATTCAAATGTGCTATAGCTGTGGCATAGGCATCAACCATCCATTTATCCATTGGGTGTTTGCCAGCTTCTTCCACAATCGGCAACCCTACTTCCTTATCTAACCACGAGGCAGCCACCAACGCCTCAAGTCTAACCCGACCTTCATCATCTTGTGCAGCACGCATCAATAATTCCGGTTGATTTTTTATTTGATGTCCGCTATAGCGCAACACACGCACTGCCGCTGCGCGTGCACGATAATCTTTTGATTGAAGAACCTGATGAAGGAGTTGTTCGTCAACTCTATCTAAACCCCAAGTTACCCACAGGGCTTCCAACACATGATGTTCATACCGTTCGTCTTCAATATTCAATTTAGCCACCCATGATTTTAGTTGAGGAATCACCTCACTGGCATCATGCGCTCTTAATTCACGTCTGGTACGATAACGGGTTCTGAATTCAGGGAGTTTTAAATTTTCTAACAACTCAGGAATACTTGCACCCGCAACTTTAGCCGGTGTAACCAGCGGACGCGAAGGATAGGTAATGCGATACACACGACCGTGAACATGATCGCGCAGTGGGTCGCGTGCATTATGTTGCATGTGTCCAATTAAAATGTTGTGCCAATCAATCAGGTAAAGCGAACCATCGGGTGCAAACTCCATATCTACGGGCCGAAAATTTCGATCCGTTGATTTCACCAGATCCGCCCGATGGTGACTCTTGTACCCCGTGCTATCATCTTCCATCACATGTTGCTTCATTCCTAAAAACCCGATGGTATTATTAATAAGTAAGTCTCCTTGCACGTCATCTGGAAAATGTCTGCTTGATACAAACTCCAATCCCGAAGTTGGACGGACACGATGTTTTTCTTCAATCAGGTTAAATGATTTATGTGTTGAAACACCGTAACGAGGTTTAATTGATCCAGGCATCATCCATCGCACATCAGGCCCTGAAGTTTCTGCAAAGAAATTTTGTCCCCAATCATCAAAACCAATGCCCCACGGGTTGGGAATGGCTAACTGAGCTACGCGCTCAAGGTGGTGACGCTGTGGCGCATACCGATAAAAGCCTCCATTAGTTGCGCGCACGGGTCCATACGATGTTTCAACATTGGTGTGCAAGAAAACTCCTTCGCCCATGTAAATGGCGCCTGATGGATCGGCTGCATATGCACTGTGTGCATGATGTGTATCGTGATCATCAAATCCACTCAGAATAATTTCTTTCTTATCTGCCTTGTCGTCACCATCGGTATCGGTTAGTAAAACCAGGTTTGTTCCTTGCGATACATACACGCCTTCCGGAGCAAACTCAAATCCAACGGGAAGATGCAGGCCTTCAGCAAATATGATTTGCTTATCTGCTTTACCATCTGCATTGGTGTCTTCCAGAATAATAAGTTTATCATTCGGTTTGCTATCACCCGGTTTGTAATGCGGGTAGCTTGGCATAGTAGCAACCCACAAGCGCCCCTTATTATCAAAAGACATTTGAACCGGGTTCGCTAAATCGGCAAACTCTTTTTCGGATGCGAAGAGTTCAATTTTATAACCGGGTGGCACACTGAGTTTATCGAGTGCGTCTTTTCCATAAAGGTAGTCAAGGCTGCCATTTTCTTTAGGATCAAAATTAGTTTCCACCGATGGAAGCTTAGAAGTATTTTGATCGGCAATACTGAGATCTAATTTTTCACCTTTTGCAGCGAGCCAGATAGCTGAATCGCGAATAGCAGTGAGCTCCCGGATTTTAGCAATCTCAAAAGGATAGTTATCCGGACCAAAGGGATCGTACCTGCGACCAAACACATGCACACCATTAGGAATTTTATAATCATTGTGCCACATCCAGTTTTTCTCTGTCACGGCTGCATGAATCAAATTGCGATTTGCCCCGGCCTTTGATGATGCTTTTCCAAAAGCTTTATCTGCCAGCAAAGTTGAAAATTTCTGATATCCAGCATCGTTCAGTTGCGAACCATCGATCGTTAATGGCTCGTTGTTCTCATTATACCATTTGTTGCTCGGCTCCAATGCATCTATAAAGTGCACCTGATTTTTAATCGCCACTTCTTTCATTGCATTCGCGTAGATCGCAAGATTTTTGTTTTCCTTTTCGCCATTGGGCAGATCATACTTGTCCGATAAATTCTCGAAAGCAATAGGCGATACAAGAGCTAACTGCGGTGCGGACTTTCCATTATAGGTTTGTGTCCTGGTGTGTTTAATGAAAGCATCCAACTCCGCTTTATAATTTTCGAGCCCGGCTTCACCTTGAAATGATTCGTTGTATCCAAAAAAAGCAATGATGACATCCGCCTTCAATCGCGTAAGCCATTGATCCGGGGTTTCAAAAAAACCTTCGCTACCAGAAGGGTGAGCCAACTCGGTTTGAAATCTCTCGGCACCCGGAAAGGCCCACGGTGACTCCCGGCCAGAGTGTGGCCGAAACCCTGGCGTATCGCCACCATCGCACATGTTTCGAATGAACAGCAAACTATCGGGATAGCGCACCTGCATTTCAGTTTCGAAATATCCATAGTTCATCATTCGGGAACCCAGATTATTTCCTATCAAAATAATGTGCGAATTTTTATTAATTGTAAGGGTTGCGTCAGGCTTTGAACACTGAACTAAACTTCCAATCAACAGTAACAAAGAGATTTTAAACGTTGTTTTAAGATTCATTTCAGCCAACTATTTAAACAGGTAAGAATGATGACTATGTGGGTGTACTAAAAGTACATAGAACAATCTGAAATAAAATGACCGTTAATCAAATTCGGTATAGGAAATAGGCTGTGTCCAGGCCATTTCAAAGTCACCTTCCTCAAAAGGATTTGATTTCAACTTGGTTGAGGAGATACGCGCACGAACAAAAACATAGTCCGCTGTTACTTTGAAACTACCAACACTTCCGCGGATGGTTTCAATAACCTGTGATTCATTCTCACCCTTCTTTACACCAATAAATTCTATTGTATACTTGATACCCTCAGCTTCAGCAATTTCAATGTTTATCTCATTATTTTTTACATACAACTTTTTCAGTGTAACTCCTGTTGATGCATAAAACTTACCCGCCTCCATCGCTTCAATCAAAGCTTCTGCCTGTAGGGATTCTGCCTGAACCATAATCCAACCGCGGCCTGCATTGGCAAAAGCTAACCCAAACTGATGATAATTGTGGCTGTCGTCCGTAGCTAATCCATTCATCAATGGTTGATTCCTCTCCGCATAAGCAATATTAATTTTGTCCCACATTTCCTCCGTGCCTAGGTGAGCAGAGTCGCCATAATTACGAACAAGCTGATGGCCATTATACACTTCAAAAAAGCGTTCGCCTTTCAGGCTAATCATATCTTCTAACGTAATAGCCCAATAAAAATTAGGATGGTTAATATGTGGGAACATCGGCACACCCGTGCGTTCGCGCTGTTGCAACACGGCATCTACCGACTGCTGCATAGTTTCGGCTACAGTGGCTGCATTGGGTGGTTCAACAAATTCCTGAAGATTGGTTGCATTTACATGTACGGGTATTTTCCCATCCACATAATTGGTTATTTCTTCCGAAGGAATAATCAGAAAACTATTGTCTTGCATTTTGTCCTGTACTCATCAAAAGTTTTCAGCTTCACCTGCGTGCGACCGGTATCATTTTTATAGACTACCCAATCTTTTCCAAACTTCTCCAGATACTTCTGAAAACTTTCTTCATACAACGGACTTTTTACAATCACCTTCCATTTCTCCTCGCGCGCCATCGTGTTGTGATCCGACAAGGCAACAAAATCATAGCCATTGGATTTATACCAATCCAGCACCATTTCTGGAAATTCATCCCCATCACTCCAGTATGTATGGGGTGTGAAGATTGCCTTTATACCACTGTAATACTTCTTTCTCAGGCGATTGGCAGGAAAGCAAGAGCAGGCTTGATAGGAACAAGATGGTGTATAATTTCATTTTCATAGGGCATAAAATAATTTCAATCTAAAAATAGCAATTGACAGCCAGAAAGTAAGTTTTTACAGCAACCTTAGAATTTTTATTGCGTATTATGTACGCAATACGATTATTTATATACTTTTGTTTCTTAAACTCTAACTCATGAAGCTCAAATCAATCCCTTTCATTGGATTTGCCACGCTATCTCTGGTACTAATCCACATGGGATTTTCATTTCATAAAAGCCCTGCAGAGAAGCCATTGGTGCTTGTATTCTCTAAAACAGATGGATTCAGACATGCATCCATTGAACCAGGAAAAATCGCTTTTCAAAAGATGGCCGATGAAAAGGCTTTGCAGTCGAATTCTCTGAAGATGCGACACAATTTAATGCCGTCAATCTGAAGCGATTCAGTGCAGTTGTCTTTTTAAACACGACAGGAGATATTTTGAATGATGGTCAGCAAGCTGAATTTGAGCGGTACATTCAGGCAGGTGGTGGGTATCTAGGCATTCATGCAGCTACGGATTGTGAGTATGAGTGGCCATGGTATGGAAGATTAGCAGGAGCTTTTTTTCTAGATCATCCCAATCCAAATAACATTCAGAAAGGGAAATTTTATTGGTGCAAAAAGATCATTGGGCAACGAAGGGAATGCCCGATACCTTCGAACGTACTGATGAATTTTATAGCTTCAAAACAATCGATCCAAGCATTAAGGTCTTAGTTAAGATAGATGAGAAGTCTTATCAAGGTGGTAAGAATGGTGATGATCATCCGATGAGTTGGTATCATGAATTTGATGGTGGTCGTTCATTTTATACCGCTATGGGTCATACCGATGAAACATTTACTGAACCTTTATTTTTAAATCATGTGTGGGCTGGCCTTCACTATGTAATGGGTGGTGACAATCCAACACCATTAGATTATTCAAAAGCTCGTCCTGAAGAGAATCGTTTTTCTAAAGTGATTCTAAAAGAAAAATTAAATGAGCCTATGGAGTTGAGCGTGCTCAATGATGGTCGCATTTTATTTATTGAGCGGCATGGTGCTGTACGAATATATAATACAAAGACAAAAGTGTTGAAGACGATTGCTACCATTCCGGTAAGCTCAAAATACAAAGACAAGGAAGGCGCAGTAAGTGAAGCAGAAGATGGCCTGCTTGGTTTAAATAAAGATCCAAACTTTGCAACCAATCATTGGATTTATTTATACTATTCTGATCCTAACAAATCGCAAAACGTATTGGCTCGCTTTACATTAACGGGCGATGTGTTGGATATGGCCTCAAAGAAAATTTTGTTAGCCGTACCGGTGCAACGCGAACAATGCTGCCATACAGGTGGAAGCATTGCTTGGGATAAGCAAGGCAATCTTTATTTATCAACCGGTGATAATACCAGTCCACGTGATGGAGCCTATGCGCCTATTGACGAACGTGAAGAAAGATTTCCCTGGGACGCACAAAAGTCTTCGGCTAATACAAATGACTTACGTGGAAAAATTATTCGCATTAAACCATTGGCTAATGGAACCTATTCAGTTCCAGAGGGTAATTTATTTGCAAAAGGAACTGAGAAAACAAAGCCTGAGATTTATTCAATGGGGCATCGTAATCCATTCCGCATTTCTGTAGATCAGAAAACAGGATTTGTTTATTGGGGAGAAGTTGGACCGGATGCAAATGATCCTGATTCTCTTCGCGGGCCAGCTGGGCAGGATGAAGTAGGTCAAGCACGCGCAGCAGGAAATTTTGGCTGGCCTTATTTTGTTGGCAACAATAAAGCTTATCGCGAATACGATTATGGCACAAAACTATCTGGAGCTTATTATAATGCAGAGAAACCGATTAATAATTCTCCGAACAACACAGGTCTTAATGAGTTGCCCGCAGCTAAGAAAGCATTCATCTGGTATCCATATGCGGAGTCAAAAGAATTTCCATTGGTAGGATCAGGTGGACGGAACGCCATGGCTGGTCCGGTTTACTATGCAGATGATTTTAAAACTGCTGCCAGGGCATTTCCAAAATATTACGATGGCAAACTGTTTATCTACGAGTGGATGCGCGGCTGGATTATGAACGTAACACTTGATAAAGATGGAAACTATCAATCTATGGAGCGATTTATGCCAAGCTATAAATTCAGCAACCCAATGGATATGGAGTTTGATGCTAATGGTGATTTGTATATGTTGGAATATGGATCGGGATGGTTTAGTGCCAATGATGATGCCCGACTAATTAAGATTGAATACAATGGCGGAAATCGAAAACCATCTATTCAAGTTAATGCCGATAAGTTAGGTGGATCCATTCCGCTTAATGTTACGCTTAACGCGGATGGAACAAAAGACGCGGATAACGATGCACTCACGTACACGTGGATGATCACATCAAAGTCTGGATTTTCAAAGACAATAAAAGAACCTACCGCGAATATTTCCCTTACTAAGCCTGAAGTATATAAGGCAACACTTATTGTAACCGATGGTAAAGGGGGAACGTCTTCGCAGTCGATGGAATTGATTGCCGGCAATGAACCTCCAAAAGTTACGTTTGATTTAGCAGGATCTAACCGCTCGTTCTATTCACCAGGTAAAGCTTATAACTACACAATAAAAGTGGAAGACAAAGAAGATGGCTCACTTGAGAACGGAAAGATTCTTCCACAGAGTGTTATTGTTAATATAGATTACCTGGCCGAGGGTTTTGATAAAGCAGAAATTGCACAAGGCCACCGAACCGCTGAAGCGACTGCACCTATCATTTCAACAAAAGGATTAAAATTAATTGAAGCCGGTGATTGCAAAGCTTGCCATAGTATAGATAAAAAATCAATCGGTCCCTCTTACCGGGATGTATCATTAAAATATAAAGGCAAAGCTACGGCAGTAGAAAATCTTACTAAGAAAATCATTTCTGGTGGAACAGGTGTATGGGGAGATATCCCTATGGCAGCGCATCCACAACTTACAGCAGCCGATGCCTCTGAAATGGTAAAATATATTCTAAGTCTTTCTGAAGATAAGCCCAAAGTAAAATCACTTCCTGCTAAAGGGAGTTATACAACTACGCCTAATCCAGCAGATAAGGGACAAGGAGTTTATATTTTCCGTGCTGCATATAAAGATCGTGGCGCCTTGGGCTTAGCAGGTCTTGCTTCTGAAGATGAAGTTGTATTGCGAAGTCCGCTGATCAATCCTTCCAAGTATGATGTTACTTCTGATGTAAATAAAATGTCTTTTGGTGGCAATACCTTTGTAATGGTGACAAAAGATGGAGCCTATGTAGGTTTAAACAAGATTGACCTTACAGGAGTAACGCAAGTTGAAGTAATAGCTACAGCCCCGAAAGCTCAAGTGAACTCATCGGGTGGTGTTATTGAATTACACATTGATAGCCCACAAGGAAAACTGATCGGAAAATCAGATTTTATTGGTGATGTACCCGGATCAGGTTTCGGAGGAAAACCGGTAGCTATTGCTATCGAACCAACTACGGGCATTCATGATTTTTACCTAACATTTAAAAATCCTGATATGGGAGGCGCTCAGATCATGATGATTGCCCTTAATACTGAATTTAAAATGGGTGAAGGGTCCAAAGTTGTTGCTGCAGGTTCAACCTATACCGCTGAAGAACTTACATCCTTTACAGGAAAGTATAAAATGACGGGCTTACCCTTTCCCTATGTAGAAGTGAGTGTAAAAGAGGGTAAATTGATTATGGATGCTGGCGGACAAGCCGGGCCTATTGATCCAACTTCAACCAAAGATACCTTTGATGCTGGAGGTAAAGCTATAATCACTTTTATGCGAGAGAATGAAAAAGTGACCAAGCTTCAAATGGAAGCTATGGGATTCAAGTTCGAAGGAATAAAAGAATAAAGGCAAATTATAGAATCCTGCCCAAATGAAAACGGAAGCTGAACTAAAAGACTTTTTTGAAAATGGAGACAAAAAATATTTCTCCAACCTCACGATCGACTGCTCTATATTTGGGTATCACGAACGACAATTAAAAATCCTTCTTGCTAAATGGAATGGATTAGATGGATTTAGTTTGCCTGGCGGATTTGTTGGACGAAAGGAGCCCTTGACGCAGGCAGCCAACCGAATTCTTAAAGAAAAGACCTCGATTGACAACATCTTTCTTCAACAGTTTTACATGTTTGGAGATAGTGAGTTTCGAACTGACAACCATAAGAAGTTTACTAAGTTCTTGCCAAAAGATAGCTGGCTTTTGAATCGTACATTTTCTGTGGGCTATTATGCATTAGTTGACTATGCAAGCGTAACCATAGAAGAAGATATTTTTACCGAGAAATATGTATGGCAGGATATCAACAAGATTCCTGACCTGCTGTTTGATCATAATGAGATGTTGGAGAAAGCTATTCAGCACATGCGCATTAATCTGCATCACCAACCCATTGGAATAAATCTGCTAAGCAAGGAATTTACATTGCCGGAAATTCAATCGCTCTACGAAACTATTCTCGATAAAGAATTCGATCGTAGAAATTTTTCAAAGAAGTTATTGTCATTGGGATTAATAAAAGACACCAACAAAATTCGGAGCATCGGTCAACATCGGTCTCCCAAGCTTTATTGTTTCGACAAAAAGAAATATAGTCAGATGTTGAAAGGAGGAATTGCGCTGGAGTTATAAGGCGATGTGATTTCAAAATTTTTATTGAGTGGTATTAAAATTCTATATTTAACAATTAGAAATTATTCCTATGAAGAAACTAGTTGTCGCCCTCCTGTTTATCAGTCAATTTGCTTTAGCTCAAAAAGAAATTCCATTATACTCAGTAGCAATTCCTAATTCACAAAAACCTACTTCCCCTATTGACACCACGTTAACCAAAAATGTTGGCGCTAATAAAATTGAAATTCTTAATGGCGTAATAAACCCAACCCTCACTATTTTTCTACCGGACCCTGCCAAAGCTACGGGCTCGGCCGTAATAATTTGTCCCGGTGGTGGGTATTCAATTTTGGCTACCAGCCACGAAGGATATGATGTAGCCAAACGCCTGAATGAAGAGGGTATTGCTGCTTTCGTTTTAAAGTATCGGTTACCCAAGGGCGGCATCATGATCGATAAAAAATAGGGCCCCTACAGGATGCGCAGCGGGCTATTCAATTAGTCCGCGAAAATGCAAAACACTGGAATCTAAATCCCAATAAAATCGGCATCATGGGATCTTCAGCCGGTGGTCACTTAGCTTCTACCGCAGGAACACATTTTGATAAACAGGTTATTGAAAATCCGAACCACACAAGTTTACGCCCCGACTTTATGATTTTAAATTATCCGGTTATAACTTTTACCGATAGTTTGACGCATCAGGGTTCGCGTCAAAATTTAATTGGCACAAAAGTTTTCACGAGTGATGATTACAAAAAAGGAATTCCAACCAAGGCAAAAGAGTTAGGGATGTTAGAAGTAGATGTAATCAACTTCTCAAATGAACTGCAAGTAACTCCTAAAACCCCACCTACTTTTATCACCTCAGCACTTACCGATAAAGCAGTACCGGTGGGCAACTCGCTTGTTTTTATAACTGCCCTGCAACAAAACAAAGTACCGGTGGAAATTTTTTTCTATGAGAAGGGTGAGCATGGCTATGGCATGAATAATCCTGAAGCCAATGAACAATGGATGGATGCCTGTTTAAAATGGATAAAGAAATATTTTGATCAACCCCCCATGGATTTTGCTAATCTTAAACAGCTTTCAACAAGACAATAATAAACTATCAGCGCCTATGGCAAATGAAAACAGAGTTGTGTTTATGGGCAACTCCATTACGGAAGGTTGGAGTAAACTAGACAAGAGTTTTTGGGATGGAAAGCCCTACATCAACCGCGGCATCAGTGGACAAACAACACCTCAAATGGTGTTGCGCTTTCAACAAGATGTAATTGATTTGAAACCGAAAGTGGTAGTGATACTGGCTGGCACAAATGATATAGCTGGCAACACCGGACCGATGACCCTTGAACAAACGCGCGACAACATTATTGCAATGGCTCAATTAGCAAATGCGAATAGAATACAAGTAGTCATCTCCTCTGTTATTCCTGCTTTTGACTATCCATGGAAACCAGGACTGGAGCCTGCAGAAAAAATTGTTGTTTTGAATAAGATGTTGAAAGAATATGCAAGTAAGAGTAAAATTGTTTACCTCGATTATTTCTCAGCCATGGCCGATGAACGAAATGGTTTACGAAAAGGACTTGGTGACGATGGCGTTCACCCAAACCTGGATGGTTATAAGATTATGGCACCGCTAGCAGAAAAAGCAATCGCAGAAGCGTTGCAAAAGCAATAACTACCAGCCCGATTTTAATCCCTGCTTCAATGCCTTTTGATACTTGCGTTTATCGAAACGATATAAAAAGGGGGCTTTGTGGGCTCCACCCAGTTTTCGTTCGTTTAATCTTTCAAGAATCTCTAGCCCCAACATTCGCTTTTGAAAATTTCTGCGATCGAGGAATTCTCCTAAGATAGTCTCATATAAGCGCTGCAACTCAGGCATCGTAAATTTTTCTGACAACAAGTTGTATCCAACCGGATGATCATTCAAATCAAGCCGAATCGTTTCAAGCGCTTTGCTCATGATTTGTTTATGATCATAGATAAGGGCCGGTACTTTTTCAATATCCCACCAACGACATTCCGTACTTAATATATCGGGTTGCGGATTCACTTTTGAAAATTCAACGAGGGCATAATATCCCACGGAAATAAATCGCTTAGTCATCCAACTTTTAATGGGGGCGATTTTCTTTCCCTTCTCACGGGCGGGATCACCAAAGGTGTAAAATTGCTGCAGATAAATATCTTTAAGTCCTGTTCGTTCATTAAGAGTTCGCACAGCTGAATCATCTAAGGATTCTTCATGTTTTACAAAACCACCAGGCAGGCACCAAGGTCCCTCCTTCCATTTCAACAACAGCACTTTTAGTTGATCTTCATGAAATCCAAAAATCACACAATCCACTGAAACGTGCGTTAGGAAAACCCGGTCACCCCTTACAACAAAATCTTTTAACTGCTTAGAATGCATAAAACTCAGTAACGGCAGCAAATCTGTCGAATTGTTGTGGCAATCCATAGAAGTATCTTGAAAATTCAAGAGCAAATGAATACTATTGTGTCAATAATACACATTAGATAATTTCTCTACCTGCATCCTTTGAGATTTTGGATTACGTACAATTAATAATAGATACTAAACAGATAATCAGAATGAAAAATTTCATACAATTTTTGATGTTATGCGTTACACTGACTGTGGCAGTTAGCTGTGGACCCAAATGGACAGAAACAGAATCGAACGGAATAAAAACTGTTATTAATGAAGGCGGAAAAAAACTTGGCTATTCTTCTACTTCAGGAGTAACCATCTTAACTGCCGACAGACTTGGATTTAAGGATCTTAATAAGAATAGTCAACTTGATAAATATGAAGACTGGCGATTGACCACTGATGAACGCGCAAAGATCTGGCTTCAAAAATGAGTGTCGAACAAATTGCGGGCTTGATGCTATACAGCCGTCATCAATCCATTCCTGCTGGTAGCCGCGGATTCTTTGCTGCCACATACAATGGAAAGGATTTGAAGAGAGTGGTGCAAAGGCATCTGATTTAACAGATCAGCAAAAAGATTTTTTAAGCAAAGATCATGTAAGACATGTGCTGATCACTTCGGTACAAAGCCCGGAGGTGGCTGCGCAATGGAATAATACGGCACAGGCTTTTGTAGAAGGGTTAGGATTGGGTATCCCAGCCAACAACAGTTCTGATCCTCGCCATGGCACGATTGCTAATGCCGAATATAATGCCGGTGCGGGTGGCGCTATTTCTATGTGGCCCAGTTCATTGGGTCTTGCTGCAACTTTTGATGCGGATTTGGTAGAAGGATTCGGAAGCATCGCTTCAAAAGAATACCGGGCTTTGGGTATTGCCACGGCCCTATCTCCACAAGTGGATATTGCCACTGACCCACGCTGGTATAGAACCAGCGGAACGTTTGGGGAAAATCCTTACCTCTCTGCAGATATCGGGCGTGCTTACATTGATGGATTTCAAACATCCTTAGGTGATAAAGAAATAGCTGATGGCTGGGGCTATGAAAGTGTAAACGCTATGGTAAAACATTGGCCCGGTGGTGGCTCCGGGGAGGCAGGACGTGATGCTCATTATGCATTTGGAAAGTATGCCGTATATCCTGGAAATAATTTTGCTGCGCATTTGATTCCATTTACTGAAGGTGCCTTTAAACTAAAAGGTAAAACCAAAATGGCTTCGGCTGTGATGCCCTATTATACCATCTCCCATAATCAGGACACAAAGAATCAGGAGAATGTGGGTAACGCATACAATAAATATCTCATTAAAGATTTGTTACGAGATAAGTATAACTACGATGGCGTAGTGTGCACAGATTGGTTGGTAACGGGCGATGAAACGGCTGTTGATGTTTTCATGACCGGCAAGTCGTGGGGGTTGAAAGTTTATCGATAGCAGAAAGACATTACAAAGTGTTGATGGCCGGAGTCGATCAGTTTGGCGGTAACAATGAAGTGGCTCCCGTGCTGGAAGCTTATAACATGGGTGTTAAAGAACATGGCGAAGAATTTATGCGAGCTCGGTTTGAACAATCTGCAGTTCGATTGCTTAGGAATGTCTTTCACACCGGTTTGTTTGAAAATCCATATTTGGATATCGAACACTCAAAATCGATTGTCGGCAAGGCAGACTTTATGAAAGCCGGCTATGACGCTCAATTAAAATCCATTGTCATGCTGAAAAATAAAGACAATGTACTGCCTCTTCAAAAACAGAAAAAAGTTTACATTCCAAAAAAATTCACTCCGTCTGGAAGAAATTTCCTTGGGATGGAAACACCAGAAAAATTAGAATCTCCCGTAAGTCTCGAAATTGTTAGTAAATATTTTCAGGTTACGGAAAATCCGGATGAAGCAGACTACGCAATGGTTTTTGTTAGCAACCCTAACTCGGGTACGGGCTATTCAAGCGAAGACGCTAAAAAAGGAGGCAATGGCTATGTGCCTATTTCATTACAATATGGTGAGTACACGGCTAAAGACGCACGCGACATTAGCATGGCTGGTGGCGATCCTCTAGAAAAATTTACTAATCGCACTTATAAAAACAAAAAGAGCAAAGCAATCAACATCACTGATTTAGGTATGATCAATGATACCTACAAGAAAATGAAAGGGAAGCCTGTTGTTGTTGCTATCAACATGAACAATCCCATGATCTTTTCTGAATTTGAAAAAAATGTAAACGGAATTTTTGTTCATTTTGGTGTGCAAGATCAGGCTCTTATGGATATCCTTACCGGATCGGCCGAGCCTTCGGCTCTACTACCGATGCAAATGCCAGCCACCATGGAAACAGTGGAAAAGCAATTTGAAGATGTACCCCATGACCTTACTGTTTATGTGGACTCCGAAGGCAATGGATATGATTTTGCTTACGGATTGAATTGGAAAGGCGTTATTAATGATGAACGGAAATCTAAATACAAAAAATAACTGCTAGATTTAAATAAGTCCTGATCAACTATCCTATAACCTAAAACTTTCTATCATGATAAATCGAAGAAAATTTTTACAAAACTCTGGAGCACTGGCTCTGGGTGGTTTGGCAATAACCCAGCAGTCTGTAGGAAATGTTTTGAAAAATTCTGTAGGAGCTATACGACCTGTTGGAATTCAATTATACACCGTTACCAACGCCATAGAAGCTGATCTGGATGGTACCTTAAAACGGATTGCCGAAATCGGGTACAAAGATTTAGAGACTGCATTCACCAGAAAGGGTGGCTACTATGGATTGAAGCCAAAAGAGTTTGCAACAAAAGCAAAACAATATGGTCTTTCCTGGCGGGCACACCATATCGGTGGCGCACCATTTAGAATGCCAGCAGGTGCCCCTCCGCGACTAGATGCAAACGGCAAACCTATTGAAATGCCGAAAATGTTAAACTTGCGTGATAACTTTCAGGAAGCCGTTGACAATGCAGCTGAAGGGGGAGTAAAATATCTAGTTTGCTCAAGTACGCCCATTGATACTATGGAAGAGGTTAATCTATCAATAGACACATTTGCCAAAACGGGCGAAGCTTGTAAAAAAGCCGGGATCGGTTTTGCATTCCATAATCACACCAAAGAATTTGAGCGTGTAGAAGGAAAACTTCCGTACGAAATGTTTTTATCTCAGATTAGTCCGGACATTATGAAGATGGAACTTGATCTAGCCTGGGTTACGAAGTCCGGTACCGATCCACTCGAACTTTTCAAGAAGCATCCAGGTCGCTTTCCATTGTGGCATGTAAAGGATCTTGATCGGGTAACACAAAGACCTGTGGAGGTTGGTGCTGGTTATGTGGATCTGAAACGAGTATTTGATAATTCGGAGGCAAGTGGTCTTGAGTATCTATTTGTAGAACAAGATGCTGCGCCAGAGCCGCTAAAAAACATTACTACCAGTTACGCCAATATTCAAAAGTTGTTTTAATATTTAAGGGGGATGGTAAAGAATCAGGAATACGTTAATTTTAATTTCATTCCTAAATCAACTCAATGCAGATAATCTTAGGTGTAATCTTTCACTTCATTGGCGGCTTTGCTTCGGGCAGTTTTTACATGCCCTTCAAAAAAGTAAAGGGTTGGGCGTGGGAAAGTTATTGGATCGTGGGCGGCATCTTTTCCTGGTTAATTGTACCCCCGTTGGCAGCCTGGCTTACCTTACCGGGATTCTCGGAAATAATTAAAGGAACTTCAACATCTTCTATTCAGTACACCATTCTTTTTGGCGTGCTATGGGGTATTGGTGGGCTTACGTACGGACTAGGAGTTCGCTATCTGGGCATGTCCCTAGGTAACTCGGTGGTGTTAGGTTTTTGTTCCGCCTTCGGGGCCATTGTTCCATCCATCTATTATGCCATCGTTCCTACCGAAGGAAAGACGAGCATCATTGAGATGATGACAAACACGTGGGGTCAGGTTGTGTTGTTGGGCGTAGCGCTTTGTTTACTCGGTATCTACATCAGCGGACGCGCAGGCATGCTGAAAGAAAATGAATTGCCTGAAGAAGAAGAAGAAAAAAGCGTGGCTGAGTTTAATTTAACAAAGGACTATTCGTGGCAATTGCTTCGGGCATTCTTAGTTCTTGTTTCAACTTTGGTATTGAAGCGGGTAAGTCAATGGCTGAAACGGCTGTGGGTCTGGGATTAAATCCACTCTTCCAAAATAACGTAACGTATGTCGTGTTGCTCTGGGGTGGACTAACCACTAACTTCATTTGGTGTATTATTTTAAATTCACGTAACAAAACATTTGGCGATTATACAAATAAGAAAAATCCGCTTATCTCAAATTACATTTTCTCTGCCTTAGCAGGTACAACCTGGTTCATGCAGTTTTTCTTCTATGGCATGGGTGAAAGTAAATTGGGTAATGGTGCAAGCTCCTGGATTCTGCACATGGCATTCATTATATTGATTGCCAATGGCTGGGGAATTTATTTAAAGGGTGGAGTGGTGTAAGTAAAAAACAAAAAATACCATCATACTAGGAATCGGCATGATCATTCTTTCAGTATTTGTGGTGGGGTATGGAAACGCGATTAAATAGTCACAAGCTTCAGGCCACAGGCACTTGAAGCTTGTAGCCTACAAATTGAAGCACAAATAAAAACAAAATGACCACGCAATTCAAACACGTTAGTTATCTCTGGGATGAAGCTAAAGCAGCCGCACTGAAGGGGGACGAAGTAGGACTTTTAATTTATCGGTCGAATCTATTGGGTGCCGATTTGCGATTGACTAATTATGGTGGCGGAAATACCTCATGCCGAACCATGGCTAAAGATCAATAACGGGAAAGACCGAGGTGATGTGGATCAAAGGATCAGGTGGCGATATCGGAACATTGAAAAGAGTGGTCTTGCCGCGCTCTATCTTGATCGCTTAAGAAGTCTAACTAATGTGTATCGAGGCCTTGAACACGAGGATGAGATGGTTGAACTCTTCAATCATTGCATTTACGACCTTGCCTCAAAGGCTCCTTCTATTGATACTCCATTACACGGATTTCTTCCATTCAAACACATTGATCACTTGCATCCGGATGCCGCCATTGCCATTGCGGCAGCAAAGACGGAAGAAGATTACGCACGATTTATTTGGAGGTAAGGTTGGCTGGGTAGAATGGCAACGTCCTGGTTTTGATCTGGGACTCAAACTAAAAAAATGTCTGGACGAAAATCCTGGAATCATTGGTATTATGTTGGGTTCGCATGGATTGTTTACGTGGGGTGATACAGCCTACGAAAGCTATATCAACACATTAGAAGTGATTGAGAAGTGTGCGGAATACTTGGAACAGAATTATGGAAAGAAACGCGCTGTATTTGGTGGCTCCAATTTGAAATCACTGGCTAAAGAAGACAGATTAAAGCAAGCAGCCTTGTTGGCTCCTACTCTTCGCGGACTTTGCTCAAGTAAGAACCGAATGATTGGTCACTTTACGGACGATGATCGGGTGCTTGAGTTTACTAACTCAAAAGATCTCTCCAACCTTGCACCGATGGGAACAAGTTGTCCCGATCATTTTTTGAGAACCAAAATCAGTCCATTGGTTTTAACACTTGCGCCAACCGAGAACCTGAGCGATGCTAAGGCGGTTAAAGAAAAACTTTTCCCTGCTTTTGAAGCATATCGAAAAATGTATGCCGATTATTATAATACTTGCAAGCATAGCAATAGTCCAGCCATTCGTGATGCCAATCCAGTTGTGATTCTATATCCCGGTGTGGGCATGTTCACTTTCGCAAAAGAAAAACAAACGGCACGCGTGGCCGCGGAGTTCTACATCAATGCGATCAATGTAATGAGAGGCGCTGAAGCAATTTCGGAATATACTTCACTACCCAGACAGGAAGCATTTAACATTGAGTATTGGTTGCTGGAAGAAGCTAAGTTGCAACGAATGCCTAAACCAAAACCATTGACTGGGAAAGTAGCTTTAATAACGGGCAGCGCAGGCGGTATTGGAAAAGGGATTGCTAAAAAATTCGTTGAAGAAGGAGCGTGTGTTATTATCAACGACAATGATGCTGATCGGCTTGCCAAAGCTGATGAGGAGTTCAAAACTAAATATGGCAAGGACAGTTTTGCATCTGTGTTCTTAGACGTTTTAAAATCAGAAAACATAAATGAAGCGTTTGATAAAACAGCACTCGCTTTTGGTGGCGTTGATATTGTAGTGAATTGCGCGGGTATTTCTATCTCTAAACCCTTAGAAGACCACACAGAAAAAGATTGGGATTTGCTTTACGACATTTTAGTAAAAGGTCAATTCTTGATTACTCAACGAGGCGTTGAAATTATGCGCAAACAAAATCTGGGTGGTGATGTAATTAATATTGTTAGCAAGAATGCACTTGTCAGCGGCCTAACAATGCAGCCTATGGATCTGCGAAAGCAGCTCAGATGCATTTAAGCAGATTGAATGCAGCTGAACTTGGCGTAGATAAAATTCGGGTTAACGTAGTCAATCCTGATGCAGTAATCTCAGATAGTAAAATCTGGGAAGGTGCATGGGCTGAAGGTCGCGCGAAAGCGTATGGAGTAAAAGTTGAGGAGTTGCCCGCCTACTATGCAAAACGCACTTTGTTAAACGAAATGATTTTACCGGAAGATATCGCCAATGCTTGCTTTGCATTTACGGGTGGTTTGCTAAATAAGTCAACAGGTAATGTGTTGAATGTAGATGGTGGCGTGGCTATGGCGTTTGTCAGATAAAAAATTTAATTCTATGAAGCACGAAATCACGAAGACGCAAAACAGTTCAAAGATGTTCATGAACTTTAAAGTCTTTGGGTCTGTGCAATTCATAATCTCTATTCTTCTGCTAGTAGTTATTTCAAATAATGCATTTTCGCAGGAGAATAAAAGACATCGGGTTATTGTTCTATCTGATATAGAAGCAGACCCTGATGATGCACAATCACTTATTCGCTTTCTCATGTATTCAAACCAATGGAACATTGAAGGATTAATTGCGACTACGTCTATTCATCAAAAGAAACGGGTAGCACCAGAGTCGATTCAAAAGATATTGAGCGCCTATGGAAAAGTTCTACCCAACCTACTGAAGCACGAGACTGGATTTCTACCTGCAGATGAGCTAAAAATCAAAGTAAAGCAAGGTCTGCCGGTATATGGAATGGAAGGCGTGGGTGAAGGAAAAGATTCAGAAGGATCAGAATGGATAATAAGGGTTCTTGAGAATAATGATGACCGGCCTGTTTGGATTTCCGTATGGGGTGGAACAAATACCTTGGCACAGGCTCTTTGGAAAATCAAAAAGACAAAATCAGCAAAAGAAGCGGAAAAGCTTTATAACAAACTTAGAGTTTATACTATCTCTGACCAGGATGATTCTGGTCCATGGATACGTAAGAATTTCCCAAACATTTTTTTTGTTGTTACGCCTGGCTACAATTATACCTATGCAACGTGGTTGGGTATCGCATTTCCAATGGCCGGTTCTAATACTGAAGTGACTTCTAACGAGTGGCTGGCTAAAAATATTCAACAAGGTCATGGTCCGTTAGGAGCTGCTTATCCGGATGTAGCCTATGGAATGGAAGGAGACACGCCCGCATTTCTCTCGTTAATAAATAATGGACTGAACGATGCCGAACATCCTAACTATGGAGGCTGGGGTGGACGGTATGAATTGTATAAGCCACCTTTCGAAGACTCAAATGTTGGACGATTTAAAAGAGAGAACTGGCCTAAAGATGAACCCGAAACCAGACCCATCTGGACGAACGCTAATGACTCTATCGTGTCCAACGTTGACAAGAAAGGCTATGTCGGAAATAAAGAAACCATTTGGCGATGGCGTGAAGAATTTCAAAATGATTTTGCTGCCCGTATGGATTGGAATACAAAAAGTTTTGCGGAGGCAAACCACCCACCTGTTCCTGCACTTGCCCATCCGGAAAAATTCACTGTAAAATCTGGGGAAGAGTTTCATCTGAATGCTGATGGCACGACTGACCCTGATGGAGATTCTATGAGTTATCTGTGGTTTCATTATCCAGAAGCAGGAACATTCAAAGGTAATGTAAGTCTTAGACCCTACTCACCAAACCTATATAATTTGCCTGTTACAGCACCCATCGTCACAAAATCAGAAACGATTCATTTCATTTTGAAAGTAACCGATAAGGGAACACCCGCATTGACAAGATATAAGCGAGTAATTGTAACTGTGCTTCCAAAATAATCTCAAATGCATCGTCTTGCCTTTAAAATGAAACTTCACCCCGGCCAAGAATCTGAATACCTTCGCAGGCATGATGAATTATGGCCCGAATTAAAATCCCTACTGAAGGGAATTGGAATTAATGAATACTCGATTTTTCTTGACAAAGATACCAACGTTCTTTTCGGAGTACTAAGCATCGAAAGTCCAGGACTGATAAAAACATTACCTGATCATCCTGTGATGAAAAAATGGTGGAACTACATGAAGGATTTAATGGATTGTAATCCCGATAATTCACCAGTAAGTGTGCCCTTGAAAGAAGTTTTTTATTTAAAATGACTTTCGTTGATCGTACAAAACTTCCACATCGAATAACGGATAACCAACAACGACTATGAAAATCGATAAAACCCACATCCAGAAACATAACGACAAACTTTATTCAGCGCATCAAAAAAAAGTAAAGCAGCTTGCCAATGAATTTCCTAATGTCAATCGGGCAATCAAAAAACTGGTTGATTTTCAAATTGCCATTCCCAGTTGGGCGTTGGGTACAGGCGGTACGCGCTTTGGTCGGTTTTCAGGTGGTGGTGAGCCACGTAATCTCGAAGAAAAAATTGGTGATGTGGGGCTCCTGCATTCCTTGAATAAATCAAGTGGCGCTATCTCGGTACATATTCCTTGGGATATACCTACAAGTGCCCAAAAAATAAAAAAATTGGCCACTGAAAATGGATTAACCTTCGATGCGGTGAATTCAAATACATTTCAAGATCAACCCAACCAAAACTTTAGCTACAAATTTGGATCACTTCAACATGTAAATGCTACAGTCCGACAGCAAGCCATTGATCATAACTTAGAGGTCATAAAACACGGAAAAGCATTGGGCTCCAAATCAATTACTGTGTGGCTATCGGATGGGTCTTGTTTTCCGGGTCAACTTAATTTCAGAAAAGCATTTCAACGAACGCTGGAAGGTTTGAAGGAGATTTACGCTGCCTTGCCTCGCGATTGGAAAATGTTTGTTGAGTACAAAGCCTTTGAGCCTAACTTCTATTCCATGACCGTTGGAGATTGGGGACAATCGTATTTGTACGCCAGTAAGTTGGGTCCTAAAGCTTTTACGCTAGTGGACTTGGGCCATCACCTTCCCAATGCCAACATCGAACAAATCGTTTCTCTTTTATTAATGGAGGAGAAGTTGGGCGGGTTTCATTTTAATGATTCGAAGTATGGCGATGATGATCTTACTGTAGGCAGCATTAATCCCTATCAACTTTTTTAATCTTTAATGAACTGGTTGAAGGAATGGATGCACGGAAGATGAATCATGCCACGGACTTAGGTTGGATGATTGATGCTTCACACAACGTAAAGGATCCATTGGAAGATTTACTACAATCAGTTGAAGCAATAAAAATTGCCTACGCGCAGGCTCTCTTAATAGATCGCAGAGAATTAAATCGTGCCCAGGAACAAAATGATGTGGCTAAGGCTCAGGAGATTTTACAACAAGCTTACCGCACCGATGTGCGGCCGCTTGTGGCCGAAGCACGATTAAAAGCGGGTGCGGCAATACATCCTATCCAGTTGTTTAGAGATCTACAAATAAGAAAGCAATTGGTTTCGGAACGCGGCTTGAAAACAGTGGCTACTGGATTGTAATCATTAAAAATATGACTCATCTTGATTCATTGAAAATACAGATTAATTACTTGTCATCCTGAGCTTGTCCAAGGGTGATTGACCCAGTCTAATGAAAGATCACAATTACTTCGTTTATATTGTTGAGTGCTCCGATGGATTGTATTATACAGGAATTACCAGACAGAAGAATTGAAGAACATAATGAAGGAATAGATATAAAAAGCTTTACTTATAAACGAAGGCCAGTCAAATTAAGATATTGGTTAGGGTTTTCAAACGTTAACACGGCAATAGAATAGGAGAAACAATTAAAGGGCTGGGGTCGAAAGAAGAAAGAAGCGCTCTTTATTGAAGATTGGGATAAAATAAAAAAACTTGCAAAAAGTAAAGCATCAAGTTAGTCTTCGACAAGCTCAGACTGACACGCCACTGTTTTTAGATTGAGAATTAAATTACTATGAGTATTCCAGTAATAGCCATTTTCGACATTGGTAAAACCAACAAAAAGGTTTTTCTTTTTGATGAAGACTATAAAATAAGATTTGAAAAATCTGTTCATCTGCCGGAGATTAAAGATGAAGAGGACTTTCCGTGTGAAGATATTCATGCATTGACTCAATGGGTGAAAGATTCTTTTAAGGAATTAACGGAACAGGGAGACTTCAACATCAAAGCAATTAATATTTCAGCGCACGGAGCAAGTTTTGTTCATATTGATGAAGGTGGAAAACCTGTTACTCCGCTTTACAATTACCTAAAACCTTACCCCGAAGAGTTAAAAAAAAAGTTTTATAAAACGTACGGTGGTGAGGACGAATTTGCGAGACTAACGGCCTCACCTGTTCTCGGTCATCTCAACTCCGGCATGCAATTGTACTGGCTTAAGTATGAACGACCAGAATTATTTAAGCAAATAAAATATTCGCTCCATCTTCCCGAATACATCAGTTATTTATTCTCAGGCCAACCAACATCCGGCATAACCAGCATTGGGTGTCACACCAATCTCTGGAACTTTGCAACAAAGCAATATCACAATTGGGTAGCGCAGGAAAATCTTCTTGAAAAACTAGCCCCGATAAGACCATCCTATAAAGTTGATCAATCCAATCACACCTATAAAGTGGGTATTGGCTTACATGATAGCTCAGCCGCACTCATCCCCTACCTTCAAAATTTTAAAGAACCATTCCTACTTCTTTCAACTGGAACCTGGAGTATTAGTTTAAATCCATTTAATCATTCTGTATTAACTACCGAAGAGTTAAAGCAAGACTGCCTTAGCTACCTTAGCTATGATGCTAGTCCTGTAAAAGCCGCACGGTTATTTGCCGGGCATATGCACGATGAATCAGTGAAACAACTATCAATTAAGTATAATAAAGGTGAAGACTATTATCAACATGTTAAGTTTGATGCAACGTTGATTGACTCAAGTGACAATTTCATATTTAAGGGAATTGATTCCTGCCAAACCTATGAGGTCGCCTATCATCATATACTGGCAGATCTTATTCAAAAACAAAAAAAATCCACAGATTTAATTATTCAGAATTCAATCAAAAATTTATATGTAGATGGTGGCTTTAGTAAAAACACAATCTTCATGCACTTGCTCGCTAAAATTTATCCTTCAATAGACGTACATGCTGCTGATCTTCATCAAGCCTCCGCGCTGGGTGCGGCACTAGCTATTCACGATGCGTGGAATCAAAAAGAAAAGCCTGATCAGTTAATTCAGCTTATAAAATTCTAGCGATTCGATTGGCCCGGAGTTGGCGTCAAAAATTCTTTCCATAATTCGCCTCCATTTACCGTTCGGCCAAAGGATTGGTTGACCGTCTGCTTTCCAAACTTAAGTTCATCGATCTTTCTACCATCTTTATTAAAGAACCCAAGATACTCCCCGTCCTGATCTAGTTTGAACTTCAAATGAAGTATTCCTTGATCAGGTGTGCCATCGGCCCAAAGTAATAGAAATCCACCTGGTGCTATAGTTGTCATTTCAGGATTTGAATCTGAAATCTGGTACCCAAGAGGCTTCTTCTTGTTTTGTGAAAAGTACATCCCGCCAATATTTATAGGAGTCTCATCCGCATTGTAGATCTCTATCCAATCATCAAATTCTTTGGCTCCACTGGAGGTATCCGGACAACACGATGCGCTAATAGCCAAAATTTCGTTGATCACCAGCTTTGGTGGATCTTGTCTCAATAAGAAGTAACTGGCACCAGCCAACACACAGATAATAAATACCACAATACCGAATTTATTCAGCGAGCTTGTCATGTCTTGGAAGGTTTATCAATTCCCAATATTAAATATAGTTCCTTTCATTCAATCTTTCCAACCGTACTTGCTTGGAATCAATAAGGTTCTACCCTGATTATCGACTCTTTATTGATCGGACCAAAAACATGAGGAAACAGCTCATCATTAGTGGATTTTTCATATTTGACAGGCACATTTAATCTTGAGTCATCAATATGAAGAAGAATAAGATTATCGCTATTCGGATAGTATCTTTCGATCACGCCATTTAGTTGATCTCTAGAGCAACAATGGATAAAACCCTCTTCTTCGTAACTTGGCGGCTTAAACGCGGTATTATATTTTTGCCCTTCCCAGTCTGAATAAATTGCTATGTGATATATCATTCCTTTAATTACGTTGAATAAATCCCTCCATCCAGTGTATTGCGTCTTCCAACGACTCAAAAACCCTCATAGTAATACCATGTTCGGAGGTTCTGGTAATCATTCGATCATAATAATTCTTTCGAATTGGGTCTAAAAAACCAATAGCAGCAATTCGTTTCAAACCACAGCGAACGGCTTCCGGCAATACGGTACTCAAAAACCAGAGTTGTTCAGCATCGGGTACTATGCCTTGCAACCTCAAATCAGCAATCCAACCTGGCGTATGATAAGTCTTTAAAGTGTGTAGAACTGTCTGAAAAGCACTCCGGTACTCAACATCGGTTATGTTCTTTTTCCAGGTGATAACCGTATTATTCAAATTGGCATCATAATAGATTTGAGCAGCTTCGCCTTCAAAAAATATTTGTTTGCTTACATCAATTGGCATGGGAAAGGTAATGTTGAATGAAGTGCCTCGGTTGATCTTGCTTTCAATGGCAATTTTTCCACCCAATGTATCGATTTGAGTTTTAACCAGATATAACCCAAGTCCTTTACCATCTACATGTGTGTGAAATCTTTTGTATAGCTTAAAAATATTTTCGCGTTGGCTATCAAGATCAAAGCCTAAGCCATTATCGCGAACCATGAGAACAATATCCTGATTCTCTAGCGAACTGGTTTTTAATTCAACCAAAAGATCAATCTCTGGATTCCGATACTTGATGGCATTACTTACTAAGTTATATAAGATACTTTGAATCATCGCTCTGATCGAATAAACAAATGGCGCCTCAGTAAAATCAGCGATCACCTTGTAACTCGGCCGAAGTTGATCCTGCAACATAGAAATCGTTTTCTTCCATTCCGTTTCGAATAAAATTTTCTCCCGAACTTTATATAAATCGTTTCGAATATCTATGATTAAGCTTAAGTCCTTCAAAACATCATCTAATTCATGACCAGACCGTTTAATCATCATTCTGATTTCTTCGCGTTCTTCATGAGATATTGGCTTACTAAACAAATCTGTTAACCCAAGCAAACGCGCCACGGGGCCTCGCAAATTATGGGAAACTGTATATGAAAATTGTCGAAGCTCATTATTGTGCCTGATCAATTCCTCATTAGTACTTGTTATATCTGCATTCTTTTGCTCTACCGTTTTTTCTAGTTCAAGATTGTAGTTGAAGAGTTTTTTCTGCTGGACGCTAATCAAGCGGTTTGCTTCGGCTAGTAACTCCCGACTTGCTTTAAGTTCTTTCTGTTGTCGTAGCAGTTCTTCGCTATGCAGTTCTTTGGTGTGATTTAGCTTGAGTAACTCCTCATTGGGTAAATCAATTGCCCATTCAAAGAATTGATATCTATGAAAGATTTATAAGCCTGTTGCTCGGCTCGTTCTGTAATGGCCTTAAGAGTAAGTAGGCCAAACAGTAATATTAAAAAACAAATAAAGGTTATGGCATTTATATAGAAATATGAGGGTGAATCAAATCCACGCTGAAAATATCCTACACCAAAAAAATTGTGTACCGGATCAAATAAGATTAAACATAGGAAGGTTGAGAAAAGACAAGCGGCAATCTTAACTCGTTCTTGCAACCTAAAACAAACTGCCGGTAAAATTGAAGTAACTAAAATAATAAACCGGCTATCAAAATAGGTAATATAGGTATGATAAGGCTCTGCATATTTGCCATAGACCGATATAGCAAGAGTCATATAAATCGGTATAAGGCAAAAACTCAATCGACCTACATTATAATAGAGTCGATTGACAAATACGATGAAGAGTAAAGAGCTAGCTGTAAGAATTATATAGATTGATGTGGGCGACCATCCAAAAAGGAAAAACAGCGTATAAAAAAGTATGATGCCCAGCATGGCAAGCAGTAGACTAAGCAAATTAGTGATATAGACTCCTTGGCGAAGATGCTCAGGCACCTTTGAGGATGGAAGTAAAAAAGAAAAGGTCTTTCGCATGGTATCTGTCGGCAAAGGTAGGTTAGAATCTCGTGCCCTAAAACACCTATCATCTGTTAGCTTAATCTTTTCCTTATCTGTATTTTTGAGATTCAATATATCCTGATGAGCACGCAAGCAAAAACCCAAAAAGTAATTAATGGTAAACCAAATCTAGCCGGTCATCAGGCTCCTGTGCCCTATAAACCCAAAAATAAAGTCCGTATTGTTACCGCTGCCAGTTTGTTTGATGGCCATGATGCAGCGATTAATATCATGCGAAGAATTATTCAGGCTACCGGAGTGGAAGTTATCCACTTGGGGCACGACCGCAGTGTAGAAGAAGTTGTTAATACCGCCATTCAGGAAGATGCCCAGGCGTATCGCCATGACGAGTTATCAGGGTGGGCATAATGAGTACTTTAAATACATGTATGACTTGCTAAAAGAAAAAGGGCGGTCATATTAAAATTTTTGCAGGTGGTGGTGGTGTAATTTTACCTGATGAAATCAAAGAATTGATGGATTATGGTATCACTCGTATTTATTCACCCGATGATGGACGTGCGATGGGTTTGCAAGGGATGATCAATGACTTAGTTGAACAAAGTGATTATCCAACGGGCAAAACAATCGACAGTCGACCATTGACGGTTGATAATCAATTAGGAATCGCACAATATATTTCTGCAGCTGAAAATTATTTTGATCAACATAAAAGTTTTTGAAGCAATTAATCAAAAGGTTGCTCAATCGAAAGCACCAGTTTTGGGTATTACGGGAACGGGAGGTGCGGCAAATCATCTATGGTGGATGAATTTGTTCGAAGGTTTCTAATTGACTTTAAAGACAAAACGATTGATTGTTCTGTAGATCCGTCCAAACGGAAAACCGGTGGCGCGCTTCTTGGCGACCGTATCCGCATGAATGCAATTAATAATTCACGTGTCTATATGCGGTCTCTCGCCACCCGTCAATCTAATCTGGCGCTATCTCAATATGTAAAAGAAGCCATTCAAATTCTAAAGGCTGCCGGATTTGACCTCATCATAATTGAAACATCAGGCATTGGTCAGAGCGACACAGAAATCCTTGATCATAGCGATGTTTCCTTATATGTAATGACACCAGAATATGGTGCCGCTACCCAGCTGGAAAAAATTGACATGCTTGATTTTGCAGATGTAATTGCCTTAAACAAATTTGATAAACGTGGCGCTCTCGATGCCTTAAGGGATGTTAAAAAACAATACCAACGCAATCATCAACTTTGGGATCAAAAACCAGAAGATATGCCTGTGTTTGGCACGATCGCTTCGCAATTTAACGATCCGGGCACGAATCAACTTTACAAACAGGTAATGGACAAAATTGTGGAGAAAACAAATGCTCCACTTCAATCCACCTTCGCCATCACCCAAGAGATGTCCGACAAGATTTTTGTAATACCGCCTCATCGCACCCGATACCTGAGCGAGATTTCAGAAAACAATCGTGCCTATGACACCTGGGTAAATGAACAAGCAGCTGTTTCGGAAAAACTTTTTGCTCTTGATAAGACCATCGAATCGCTGAATGAATCCCATCAGGATATAAAAAAGTATTACTGGCTGAATTTGAAGGATAAACTAAACCTTGACCCTCCAAAAATTGGAAACTACTTGAAACCTGGAACGAAAAAGTAAAGAGCTACAAAGAGCCTGTTTTCAAATTTAAAGTCAGGGATAAAGAAATCGGAATACAGACACATTCTGAATCGCTTTCACATTTACAAATTCCAAAAATAGCCTTGCCAAGGTATTCAAGCTGGGGTGATATTCTAAAATGGTTATTGCAGGAAAATGTACCGGGCGAATTTCCCTTTGCGGCTGGCATTTATCCATTCAAACGAGAAGGGGAAGATCCTACACGCATGTTTGCTGGTGAGGGCGGACCTGAGCGAACTAACCATAGATTTCACTATGTAAGCTTAGCCATGCCGGCCAAGCGATTATCAACGGCATTTGATTCAGTAACACTTTTATGGCAACGACCCCGATTACCGACCCGATATTTATGGCAAAATTGGTAATTCCGGGGTAAGCATCTGTTGTTTGGATGATGCCAAGAAATTATATAGCGGCTTCGATCTGGCCGATCCGAAAACTTCGGTCTCCATGACCATCAATGGGCCAGCGCCCATGTTGCTTGCCTATTTTATGAATGCAGCCATCGACCAGCAGTGCGAAATTTATATCAAGAAAAATGGATTAGAGCAGGAGGTAAAGAACAAAATTAAGATACTATATAAATCGGAAGAGAAACCTGCCTACCAGGGCATGCTTCCGAAAGGCAATAACGGTCTTGGCCTTTTGTTGTTAGGTGTAACGGGTGATCAGGTATTGCCTAAAGAAGTTTACGAAAAAATTAAAGCAGAGACTTTAACTCAGGTTCGGGGTACTGTACAGGCTGATATTCTTAAAGAAGATCAAGCTCAAAATACTTGCATTTTTTCTACCGAGTTTGCCTTGCGGCTGATGGGCGATGTGCAGCAATATTTTATTGATAAGCGGGTTCGGAATTTTTATTCCGTTTCCATTTCTGGCTATCACATTGCCGAAGCGGGGGCTAACCCCATAACCCAATTGGCCTTTACTCTTTCTAATGGTTTCACTTACGTGGAATATTACTTAAGCCGGGGCATGGATATCAATGAGTTGGCCCGCAGTCTTTCCTTCTGTTTCAGCAATGGCATTGACCCGGAGTATTCGGTGATTGGCAGGGTAGCCCGCAAGATTTGGGCCAAAGCTATGAAAAATAAATATGGTGCGAACAGCCGCAGCCAAATGCTTAAGTATCATATTCAAACTTCAGGCCGCTCGTTGCACGCGCAAGAGATTGACTTCAATGACATTCGTACAACCTCCAAGCATTGTATGCCATTTATGACAATTGAATTCGCTGCATACCAACGCCTACGATGAAGCGATAACTACCCCTACGGAGGAAAGTGTGCGTAGGGCTATGGCCATTCAACTTATCATTAACAAAGAACTAGGTCTTGCAAAAAATGAAAATCCATTGCAGGGATCATTTATTATCGAAGAACTTACTGATTTGGTTGAAGCCGCTGTACTCACAGAATTTGATCGTATTACTGAACGGGGTGGCGTGCTGGGTGCCATGGAGACGATGTATCAGCGTGGTAAAATTCAAGAGGAGAGTTTGTACTATGAAACACTTAAGCATACAGGCGAGTATCCGATAATTGGTGTAAACACTTTTTTAAGTTCAAAAGGATCGCCAACCCTCATCCCACAAGAAGTAATTCGGGCAACGCCCGAAGAAAAGGAATATCAGATAAGCATGTTAAAAATGCTACATACTTTTCAGGGCAATAAATCTACAGCAATTCTAAAGCGCGTGCAGGAGGCAGCTATTCTAAACCATAACATATTTGAAGAATTGATGGAGGCGGCAAAAGTTTGTTCCCTAGGACAAATAACGAATGCGTTGTTTGAGGTAGGAGGCCAATACCGAAGAAACATGTAGGTATCGTTCCTAAAAAAAGGGTTCGTGATGAACGAACCCTTTTATTTATAAATGGAGATAGCCATTAACTACTTGATCACCTTAGTACCAGCTTCATTTGTTTTGAAACGTGGCAAACCAGTTACGTTCCCTAAGTTATACAACCAATCCAAATTTCCATTAACAACCAGAGTTTTGATCATGTACCAGGTTATTGCCTCCATCAAAATCTTAACATTAATTTTTTCAGAATGTCCTTATTAGCCACGGCCAAAAGATATTTATCCCATTACCTATTTTAGAAACATGGACCGACTTTATCTGGTTCTCAATGTTATAATTTACTCTGCAGTTCGTTTACCTGATGCATCTGCTATTTCAATAGTGTACACACCGGCTGCCATGGCCTTAAAGTTAATCGGGCGAATGAATCCTTCAACACTATTAATTGTCTCAGAAAAAAAAAGCACTGAGCCAGTCTCATTGTAAATCTTAAGCGTTACCTTGCCAACTTGTACACCTTCATAAATCACCTTAAAAATCCCAGATTCTTTGATTAACTATAACCACCTTGGGACCGACAGGGTCAGCAGCTAATGCAGCAACTGAAACGATAGTCATTACTAGCGCGAAAAGAATTGATTTAGTTTTCATAGTTATTTTATTTTTTTGATTTATGTAAATGTACGGGCATCGCGATTGCATAGTTGCTGATTGTAAGTAAACTTGATTTTTAAAATAAAAAATCGATTGCGGTACTTTTGTAAAACAAAATGATTGTTGCTTGAAATAATTAGGTAAATGAGCTAAAAATATGCTTACCTTATTTTTACCCCAATCGATTGCATTAAGTGATGACAAAAATCTCGTTCCTTGATTGAGGTTTAAAAGTTCCCTTAAAACAGATTCTTAGTTCTTAATGCTCTTTAGCAGGCCTTGACTATCGAATACTTCAATAGTGAATTTATTGATATTCTTTGAGATTAAAAACTTCCGCAAAGACTCAACTCTTTACCTTATTTTGACTGTTGATTTAATTCATTGAAACATTGATATTAATCTTAATACTAACGATTATGCTTAGTTACAGACTAATCTTAATACTTTCCTTCATCGGCAAGTTTAATCAGTGAAACTAATTTTTCCACACGATCCAAACCATACGTAATTTCCTCAACACGCTTTCCGGAATTATCTTCAATTTGTATTGAATAATCACCACTGCCAACCCATCAAAATTATAAGGACTTAAGAAACCTGATACATGACGTTTAGTGTTTCTGTGAATACAAGTTTCTTCTTTGTATCGAATATAGAAACCTTCACTGTCCCTGACTCTTCAGCTCTGTAAAATAATTTAAACAAAGATCCACCTGCAGGATTTGTTACTGCTACTGATGCAGCCGATTCGCCCGGCTCATCAATCCCATTTGCGAACACCACTGTACTAAATAGTACACCGGCAAGAAGTAAACTAATGTTTTCATAATATTTTTTTAACCTTAGGACGAATGTTACAATGAATAGGTTGCACGCATCATGTTAAAGATTGTTAAAAAAAATTATGAAGTAAATCTTTCGTTAAGAAAGTCCTAAACGGGATCAATAAAAAAATGGATGAAATAATCTGAAATATTATTCAGCGCGTAACTAATTGAGGTGGTATACGTCTTTGGCTTTTTCAACTTGATGTAAAAGTTGAATCTGATATTTTAATCGGTTGATTAAAAATGCTCTTTCTCGCTTCTCCAAAAGAACGAGTTTCAATCGCTCTTCAAAACCGAGGTTCAATTCATTGGCCGCATCGTAAAGGGACATTTTTATCTGAATGATTCATACGATTCAAACTTGAAATCTACGTAAAATATTTTCGCAGATCGTCACCCATGGGTTGGGTAACGTCAACATGCCATAATTCAACCTCGCCTCCAGGATATGATTTATCGCGGAATGTGCGAAACATCTTACTAAGAGAAAGAATATCAATACACTTAACAATAATATCCGATTCCCCGGTTTCATATCGTTTTATAACACTTTCCAACTTGACCAAAGAACCCAACACTTCGCCTCCCAATTTTTTTATCATACTAGCCGCTGCTGATGCTGTACCTCCGGTTGCCAACAAATCATCGTGAATAAGTACCCGGCTACCCGGTTCGATGGCATCTTCATGCATCTCAATGGAAGCTGTGCCATATTCCAACGCATACTCCTCATGAATTTTTTTGAAAGGCAGCTTGCCTGATTTACGTACCGGTATAAAAGCTACCCCGAGGGCTTCAGCCAAAAGCGATCCAAATATAAACCCACGAGCTTCCACGGCTGCAATGGCATCTATCTTTTGATCTTGATAATTATTTGCAATTTCTTCGACTACACTTTTTCGGGCTTCCGGATGTGCCAACAAGGGAGTAATATCCCTAAACACGATTCCTGGTTTTGGAAAATCGGGTACATCCCGAATAAAGGATTGAATCTTAAGTTCTTTTTACCATGGAGTCTTTGTTGAAATTAATTTTCCGTTTAGAATTACCTGATCCACCGGATTACTTCCAAAACTGTAAGGAAGGAAGCAAGAGGAGGATAAGGGTTGTGATATAAATACGTTGGCTACCTTACCCGCTTTAATAGTGCCGTGAGTTTGTGAAAGTCCTAGCGTATAAGCCGTATTAATAGTAGCCGCATTAATAGCTTCTTCAGGGGTCATCTTCATTTTGATACAAGCAAAAGAAATCATTAACGGCATGTTACCACTAGGTGCGCTTCCTGGGTTGAAATCCGAAGCAATAGCTAAAGGCAAGCCTGCATCAATCATTTTTCGGGCAGGTGTAAAAGGAAGGTTAAGAAAAAAAGCTGCACCTGGCAACGAGACTGGCATGGTTTCACTTCTTCGGAGTATCTCTATCTCTTCATCACCGATATTTTCAAGATGGTCCACACTGATAGCTCCTGTTTTTACGCCTACCTGCACCCCACCCGATCGACTTAGCTGATTAGCATGAATCCTTGGAATAAGGCCAAACTTCTTCCCCGCTTCAACAATCTGCTCAGTTTCATCTACGGTAAAAAATCCCGTTTCACAAAACACATCAATGTATTCCGCCAGGTGTTCGGCAGCCACCGAGGGAATCATTTCATTTATTATTTCCGCAATATATTCCTCCTTCTTTTTTCCTAAAGGAACTGCATGTGCCCCTAAAAAAGTTGTCTTCACCGTTAAGGGTGTTTCTTTAGCTATGCGCTTAGCCACGCGTAACATCTTCAATTCATCCTTAATCGTTAAACCATAACCACTTTTAATTTCTACTGCTCCTGTTCCTGTATTAATTATTTCTTTCGCTCGCGGTATCGATCGCTCGAATAATTCCTGTTCTGATAATAATTGAAGTCTCTTTGCTGAATTTAAAATTCCGCCTCCGCTGGCTGCAATGTCCTCATACGAAGCGCCTTTTAGCTTCATAACAAATTCATCTTCCCGTGGGTATGCAAAAACAAGGTGGGTGTGTGAATCAACAAAGGAAGGGAATACAAAACGACCCGTGGCATCAAAAGTCTGCTTGGCTGTAACATCAGCCGGCAAATCCTTCATGCTGCCATAACTATGAATCAACCCATCCGCTATAACGAGAAATGCATCCTGCAATACCGGCAGGTAACTCATTTCTTTACCACTAATTTTTTGAATTGGGTTTTCTCTTACCTGAACCAGTCCTTTGATGTTCGTGATCAGTATGTCATGAACCATGCTACTTATTTTCCGAACGCTTCAACTTTGTTGTCGAGATTAGAACTGAAAACCGGAAATGAAATTTTAAGAAGAGCGAAAAATCCTTGTCCGAAATAGATGGTCGATAACCAAGTTCTCCACCATACGACCAACTAAGGGTGCGATTAAATTTTCCTTCGATTCCGGCTCTGAACCCAACCATGTTAGTCTTAATAGGGTTAGTGGAGTATTCTGAATCGTTATAAACCACAGGATCTAAGGTAAGGGAAGGAGCAATCATCAAATCCATGAACAAAGTAAGCATCCCATCATCCATACCTTCTTCATATTGATCAAAACTTACCGCAATATTTCTGATTAAAGACAACGAACCCCCCACGTAAATATTCGTAGCATATATATTTCCAAATACATTAAAGTCCTGAGTTTGGCCATTACCATCCACATAGGTATCAGGCAAACCGATGACTTCGCTATTCACAAGATCTGCATTCGTTAAACCCTGGTCGTCTAATACCCGATTTAAATCAGCTGTGCTATTCCAAATTATCCCGCCCAAACGAACACCATAAATCTTTCTGAGCTTACTGGTACTTCTGCGTAAAGCGGTACGGTTGCCGCCCATTTATTTGCCGAAGTATTCTTTTATGAAGAAATATTTTCGTCTTTGAGCTTACATCAAAGTCTTTAACATGAAACGTTCCGCCCAACTCATAATAATTATAAATTTCAGGCGTGTTGGAAACATTACTATTCTTTAAAGCCACTTCGCGGTTAAAATCATAAAACTTACTGCTATAACTTTTTCGAAAGTGCCCTTTGATGTCAAATTTATTTTTGTGATAATACTGTGCTTCCACCCCATACCCTGCATTTACATTCGTTGCGAACAATTCGCCATACAAAGGTTGAAAGCCTATAAAAAGCTTGTTGATTGAGTACGGTTCATCATAAAGCTCGTCAAAGACCACTGCGGCCTTTTCGTCTTGCCCTTGAGCATACACCAAACCCTGATTAAGAAATACGAAGAGGGCGGAAAAAATTGTAAAGAATCGGATTGCTTTCATAACAGATAATCCCTAAAAATAGTAAAAAGTAGTTTATACAAGGCTGATGAAAGGTAGTAAAACGTCTTTTTTTAAGCGAAACCGTGTAAGTATTCCTACTATTAAGGCTACTTTCAGTCAATAACTACCAGCTTACCTTGCTTAAAGGTGATGAATGGAACCCGGCCATTGTCGTGATTATCTTGCCATTGGTAGCCCGAAGTGAGTGATCCGGGGGTAAATGTTTCGGAAGGCATGGTTTGAGTAAAATTAGCTCCATACTTGGCGAGAATATTACCAAAAATCATAACAAACTCGTAGCCAATAGATGCATGCTCTACGGGTAACGTACCGTGCTTTAAGATATACTTCCGTCTGAAATCAAGGTATGCCTGTCTGGCTGGCGGCCGATAGTTAGGTGAAGCAAGGGTTACATGCGTGCGTTCGAACTTTGAAAAATCAACGGAGGTTTCGTTTAGCCAACTTTCCTGACCCACTATAACGATTGAGTCTCTTCGTGTTTCCACACTATTAATAACCTTGGAATAAATCAACTCATTGTCGGACGCAACAAAGATACTTCCAATACTATCCTTCTTCAGTTTAAACTGCGTAGGATTTTTCCACTCGTCATATTCGGTAGCGGAAGCGAGCGTGGTTAGTATACTGGCAGATGTTTCGCCACGCACTTCTTCGGCAAACACCACATTAACACCTAGTTCAAGTGCATGCTTAATGAAATTAAATGCCATCACCGAATCCTTTACGCTTTCACCATAGTAGACCATGCACGTTTTCCGGGGAACGTTCTTGGCAACCCAATCAGCCGAGCGGAGACCAATCGTTTCATGACTTGGTTGAAACAAAAATGCAAACGGACTTTTTCCAATCAGATCCGAATTATTTGAAATAGGGTTTATACTTAAATTAATCTGATTAGCCAGGGCAAATTCCTGTAACGGAACAGACTCTTCTTGAAATAAGGGCCCTACAATAAGATCAGCGGATTTTAATTCTTCAAAGTCAACAATCTTCTTAGTAATTTTTATGCTGCGCTCATTATCGTATGCCAACAACTCCAGGTTGATGCCCATTTTAGAAAGGGTATCGGCCGCCAGTTTCATACCATCATATAAATCCAAAACAAATTGATTGCGTTTTTTTACTGGCGAAGGGTCAAGACTTGCTGCTAAAAATGGCATTACCAAAGCCACGCGATAAGTTTCTTTTAAAATGGGCTTAGGGACTTCATTTGTAATGAGCTGTTCGCGAGGTAAATCAAACTTAGTGAGCAACGAATCAATCAGTTCTGTTTCTTGCAAGTGAACAGGTTGCTTACCCAATAATTTTACAAGTGCTCGTGCCGCTTCCTTATCTTGCGTATAATCCTCTAAAATCATTTTAAGGGTTTCGATATCATCGATGTTCGCGAGATAAACTCGTTTCAATTCGCTTAATCCCGATTGAAATGACGGATCTGTGATCTGACTAGCTATCAATAGACCTTGAAAATATTCTCTACGCTCGAAATAGATTTTGCATAACCAATAGTTTACTTCATTCATTTGATCCCAGGTGGGATACAATTTTTTTATCTGAAGCAGCATATCCTTAGCTACTGAAGCATATCCGAGCCTTTCGGCCGATAATGCATAGTAGTAGGATGCATACTCTGGATACGGATTAGCCGGGTCGTAAACGGTAAGCTCTTTAAACGCTTCCATGGCAGCACTGTAACTGGCTTCTTCAAAAAGATCTTTGGCCTGACGATATTGTCGCTTAAAATCCTGTGCAGCTACATGGAACAAACACAAGAAAAGAATGGCAAGACTATATAAAATTTATTCAACCGACCGATCATTTCATTAATACTTGGTAAAGTCCAATATAGTGAATCAATAATTAAGCCGCTATTCCCATTCTATGGTTGCCGGGGGCTTCGAACTAATATCATAAACCACCCGGTTTACACCTTTTACTTTATTAATAATATCGGAAGAAACTGCACTTAAAAATTCATGGGGAAGATGTGCCCAGTCGGCTGTCATACCATCTACACTTACCACAGCCCGTAAAGCCGCTACCTGTTCATAGGTTCGTTCATCACCCATAACGCCTACTGAATAAACTGGTAACAACATGGCCCCCGCCTGCCAAACCTTTTCATATAATCCGTGCGAACGAAGCCCGGATATAAAGATGTCATCAACCTCTTGAAGTATCCGAACCCCTTCTGGAGTGATTTCTCCTAAAATCCGGATCCCTAATCCAGGACCTGGAAAAGGATGTCTTCCTAAGATTACCGGATCAATACCCAATGTCTTACCGACCAAACGAACCTCATCTTTAAATAGTGTGTTCAACGGCTCAACCACTTTCATCTTCATTTTCTCCGGCAAGCCTCCCACGTTGTGGTGCGATTTAATCGTAGCAGAAGGACCCTTTACCGATACCGATTCAATTACATCCGGATAGATCGTACCCTGGCCTAGCCACTTTACGTCTACAATGCGATGAGCTTCCACATCAAAAACTTCGATAAATGTTCTGCCTATCGCCTTTCGTTTGGCCTCCGGTTCTGTGAGTTTATGAAGTGCCGTATAAAATTTATCCTTCGCATCAACCCCCTTAATGTTCAAACCCATTCCGCGATAGGAACTTAATACCTGCTCGAACTCTCCTTTTCGTAATAAGCCATTGTCAACAAAAATACAGTAAAGATTTTTTCCAATAGCCCGATGCACTAACATGGCCGCTACTGTAGAATCTACACCACCCGACAGGGCCATAACCACTTTATCGGAACCCAGTTTATTTTTAAGATCGGCAATCGTTGTTTCAACAAATTGATCGGGTGTCCAGTCTTGTGCGCAACCACAAATATGAACCACAAAATTGCGCAGCAGGTTTTTGCCTTCCAGCGTATGTGTTACCTCAGGGTGAAATTGAATGCCATAAGTTTTTTCTCCCTTTAAGTGAAAGGCGGCTACCTTCACCGAAGGTGTACTGGCAATTATTTCGAACTGGTCAGGAATGGATTCGATCGTATCCGCATGCGACATCCACACCTGTGAATCAATAGAAATCTCTTTTAATAATTCGTTGTGATGATTTACGGTGGTGAGTCGTGCACGACCATATTCGCGAATCTGCGAAGGCAACACGGTACCTCCACTTTTATGAGCCAAGAGTTGAGCACCATAACAAACCCCTAACACGGGTAGCTTCCCAAATTGTTTCAAGTCCACATCGGGTGCGCCCTTCTCGCGTACAGAACATGGGCTGCCAGAAAGAATTATCCCTTTCGTTGAAGCCGTTATCTCCGGAATATGATTATACGGGTGAATTTCGCAATACACATTTAGCTCACGCACTCTTCGTGCAATTAACTGGGTGTATTGAGAACCAAAATCAAGAATAAGTATTTGCTCTGCCATGCCTGTTTGCCATAGTGCGGCATTTCCGGCACGCAGGCATCCGCAAAAATAATGCGATCCGGTCAGAGAACAAACGAAAGAAGTGGATTATAAAACAGTGCGCTTACCCGCTATTTTTCAACTCCGTAGCAATATTGCTTAAGGTAATCCCCGGCATCATCTTGTCCGGCCATAAATGCCTTGGTTAAGCATCGGCATCCTTCCGTTTCCTTTTCAACTCTACTAAAGCGATTCCTTTATAAAATTGAGCAGTCACATTATCCGGATCAAGCTTCAGCGCAATCTCAAGATACTTCAACGCCAACTCGTAATTCTCCTCTTCTAATGAAAAAGATCCACCATATAAATAAGCAGGCGCAAAGGTGGCGTCCAATTCAATTGATTTATTGATAGCGATCAAGGCACTATCTGGATTTTCGAGTGAGTAATAGGCAAAAGCCAGATTCATTTCTACTTCCGGATCGTCCTGCAATTGCCTAACGATTAGCAAATCTTCTTTTGCTTGCTTGTATTCATTCTTCTCCATCAACAATCCAGCTCGCCACTTTAAAATCTGAGGCTCGCCACCGGTTAATTCAAGCGCAGTCTCAACATCGATCAATTGATTATCCACATCATCTAACTCCCGATACGAAAGTGCCCGAAGGATACGAGCTTGGTAATTCTCCGGAAATTCAGGAATGAAGCGATTCATATCTGCAATTGCATTATTGAAATCACCCGAACTGTAGTAGGCAACCGCTCTCTTATATAAAGGCCGGTAAGAAGTTTTTTCCTTTAGCTTGGAGGCGCTAATCACTTTTGTGTAAAGCTTGATCGCACCTTTGAAATCCTGTTGACTCATGAGCGTATCCGCTTCAGTTTCCCAGGCAGTCCATTTCGGATTTTGTGAAAATCCCGTTAAGGCGAATGCGCTTACAAGCAATATCAGGCTTACCCTTCTAAGCATTGGATGCACCACGATTTCGATCACGTTTACGATCGTTTTCGTTAAGATAAATTTTACGCAAACGAATAGATTTTGGTGTTACCTCCACGTATTCGTCCGCTTGAATGTATTCAAGAGCTTCTTCAAGTGTATGCTTAAGCGGAGGCGCTATCTTCATTTTTTCATCCGAACCGGAAGCACGCATGTTGGTAAGTTTTTTTGTTTTAGTAACGTTGATTACTAAATCTCCACCACGACTATGTTCGCCAATCACCTGACCTTCATAAACGGGTTCACCCGGATTAATGAAAAACTTACCACGGTCCTGCAGGTTATGCAAACTGTAAGTAATAGCCTCCCCTTGTTCCATCACAATCAATGATCCATTGATACGACCTGGTATCTCACCCTTATACGGTTGATATTCTTTAAAGCGGTGTGTAACTACGGCTTCACCTGCAGTTACGTTCAGTAAATAGTTTCTCAAGCCCATAATTCCTCTTGAAGGAATAAGAAATTTCAAAATCATCCGATCCGCTTTCGGCTCCATGTTTAACATTTCACCTTTGCGCATAGATACCGTTTCAATTGCTTTACCTGCATCTGTTTCTGGTAAGTCAATGGTTAACTCTTCAATAGGTTCACATTTTACACCGTCAATCTCACGGAAAATTACTTGTGGCTGACCAATCTGAAGTTCGTACCCTTCTCTGCGCATGGTTTCAATCAATACCGATAAGTGAAGTACGCCACGACCAAACACCATGAAACTATCAGCCGATCCGGTTTGACCCAATTTCAAAGCAAGATTTTTTTCAAGCTCTTTCTCAAGACGATCCTTAATGTGACGTGAAGTAACATATTTACCTTCCTTCGCATAGAATGGCGAGTTGTTAATGGTAAAGAGCATACTCATAGTAGGCTCATCAATAGCAATTGACTTTAATGCTTCTGGTTTTTCAACATCTGCTACCGTATCTCCGATTTCAAATCCTTCCAACCCTACCAAAGCACAAATTTCTCCAGCCTTTACTTCATCCATCTTCTTCTTATTGTTGACCCGCCTTTACGCTTCCACGTTGAATTCGGCCAATGGCAATACGACCCACAAAAGAGGAATACTCGAGCGAAGTAATTAACAACTGTGTTGTTCCTTCATCAATCTTTGGGGCCGGAATATGTTCAATTATCCCTTCAATCAGGGCAGTAATATCCGTTGTTGGCTTTTTCCAGTCGTCACTCATCCAGCCTTGTTTAGCCGAACCGTAAAACGTTGGAAAGTTTAACTGATCTTCCGTTGCATCCAAGGCAAACATCAAATCAAACACTGACTCATGCACTTCATCAGGTGTACAGTTTTTCTTGTCCACCTTATTAATAACTACAATTGGTTTAAGACCCAAGCTCAATGCTTTCTGCAAAACAAACCGAGATTGTGGCATTGGACCTTCAAAGGCATCCACCAGCAATAAACAACCATCGGCCATGTTCAATACCCGCTCTACCTCACCTCCAAAATCGCTGTGGCCAGGGGTGTCAATTACGTTGATTTTATAATCCTTATAGCGTACAGAAACGTTTTTAGCCAAAATGGTAATACCCCGCTCGCGCTCCAGATCATTACTATCCATAATCAATTCGCCAGGATTTTCGTGATCCTTAAAAACGTGACCTGCATGTAATAATTTATCAACCAGGGTAGTTTTACCGTGGTCAACGTGTGCGATAATCGCTATGTTTCTGATCTTACTAACTTCCATAAATGTGGGTTTCCGCGTCTATTTTTGACTTTGAGGGCGCAAAGATAGTCTTAATTTATGGATTTAGCGTGTTGCGTTTTGATTTCTGTTCTATCAAAAAGTTACTGCAGGCATTAGGCCCTGCGTTTAGTATTCGTACTTGCTGAAAAAATCGTGCAGCGACTCCATAATCGCATCGGGGTCCCTGAAATAATGAACGGCTCCGCGTTGAATGTTGAATTTTTCTATGATTTGATAGTACACGTCTTCGTTAATTTCATAATCTGACATAAATATTGCTTTCACATCTGGGTCGGTTATAACCTGACGAAATGTTTGCGTTCTGTTATTCTCCTCTACCACCCGAAAAAGTTTTCGTTTTTCTCGCTCTGATTTCAAAAAGTAATCCATGGGCGAAATAAACCCATCCAGACCAGACATTTTGCGAGGGGCCGTTTTCGTTTTATCTACTATTTCGTTTGGGTATAGGCGGGTAGATTTAATGGTAATTTCGCTTAACAGAATGCGATCTTCCCGCAACAAAACGAAAATAGCCTCTTCCTCAAAAAGAAGGGGCACCTCGGTGGTGATATAGCCTACAGAAGAAAAAACAAGTGTATCGATGGGCTGAGCGTAAATCAGAAAGCCACCGGTGGAATTTGAACTTGTTATTTTTCCTTTTCCCTTTACAGCCACATGAACATCGCGCAGATCAATCAACTGTGCAGAGTCAACAACAATGCCACTATATAACTTCTGCGCATGAATTGACCCTACGGAAAGAAGGAAGCAAACAAAAAAAGGCGGGTCAGCATCAGATACTTTCCTGACAAGATGAAGGTAATACGAAAATAGTTTTATGCAATGCCGCCTCCGACTCTACTTTATTCCTCCCCAAAGTTATTAGGTAACGATATCAATGATCCAAAAAATAAAGCGTTCAGAAACATTTTATTGGTACCATACCAGGTTCCACGAAAGTTCGGGTTATCAGCAAACATAATCACCCGGCCCTGACCTTCTGGTGAATATAGTACCGCGGCTGAATTGGCCACACGCTTAATGTCCGTTTTATGAATGTACCCACCAATTAATGGTGTAGGTGTGTATTGCGCGATAGTATTGTAGGCCGTTTTGCTGGGCTGTAAAAATGTGCGCCCATTTCGGTAGACAGAAACTTTGCGATCGGTATATCCAAATCCAATCGGATTGGTGATGTCAAGATCTACTTGAAATATGGCCCCTCCTATTTGCTTCGCCCCCTCTGTATCGCCAGCCAATTCAAAATCTACCCGCTTGGGATTTTTAATAGTGTCGATGGGGATTAGTTTTTCCTTTACAAGACCTTGCTTAATCACCCACTCGTTAGCTGATTTCAAAGTAATTAATGTACCGCCCGACTGAACCCAACTCTTTATTTTTTCTGTAGTAGGTTTATCTGCAGGGTAATTACCTCCTACCATCACAAGCACATTGTATTCGCTCAGATTAACTCTTGAAAAATTAAGCAAGTCAACTTTTGAAATGGGCATGCCAATGCGCTGATCTAATAAATGCCATACCTCGCCTGCTTCATAACCGGAAACTCCCACACCAATGGGCATTAATACTTTAGCCTCTTTCACAGTCCGAATTGAACCTGAACCTAAATCCACACCTTTCGCATTCAAACCAGTTTCAACTGAGTAAATCTCAACACCAGCCATTGCACTGGTTGATCTGATGGCCTCAAATAATTCATCGGCATTGATGCGTTGCTGTTGTACAGGTATAACTAATGAGCCATGTGGAAAACTTTTTTCAACACCATTTACCAAAGAACTAAATGGCTTAAATCCAGTGCGTACAATCACATCTTTTGTTTGCAATGCATAGATCGCTTTGTGTGCATTGTAATCAGTAATATCAATTAAGTATGCATAATTACTTTTCGTTACGGGACTAAGCGTTCTCACGGGTGTTTCCTTTATCTGATTTCCTTTTGTAAACGATCCTTTCACTTCGGCATACGGTATATTAAAGGCATGCACGAGAGACCAAGTGGACGCATCGTAAAATGTGCTATCGCGGTAGGTTATATCTTTCTCAAAAGCCGAGCGCACCATAATATAATTAGTCTGCTCCGTAGGAACGATATAAGATTTACCTTTCTCGAATGTGTTCCCAGCTGTAGTTACCGTTTGGCCCGTCTCATATACTTCGATCTGATGCATCAGGAGTAAATTGATGAAAGCATTTGTTCGGGTAGCATCTTTACTTTCACCAAATACATAGGCTTTGATAGGACTGGCTTTTGCTTGTGATAATGCTGAGCTGAAAAAATCCTTTCTTAGTTTACGTAACATTACTTTTTCGCCAACTGACGCGCGAACCGTTGCCAAGGACGCCTTGAATTGATTTCGAATAGTAAATGCAAAGGTTAACGGAATAGTAGTTGTTTCCTGTAAGTGCCCACGTGAACTGGCTTGTTCAAATAAAATTCCAATTCCGCCATAAAAATTAACATAACTGGAACCGTAGCCAGGATATAATTTATCGTATGCTTCTTTTGTAAAATATAAAGACCCGACAGAATTAAGACCTTGAGCAAAATATTCGGCAAACTTTGGATGGACGACATCATATAAGTAAGCAGGCACGACAGGATTGTTACTCGTGTATTTTCCGGGATCAAAATAAAAAGATGAATTGGTTCCCATCTCATGATGATCCGTCATTACATAAGGTCGCCAATGATGAAAAAACTTCATGCGGTTACGACTTTCAGGATGCACGCCCAAAAACCAATCGCGGTTTAAGTCAAACCAATAATGATTTGTACGTCCTCCTGGCCAGGCTTCGTTATGCTCACGATCTACAGCATCAGCAACGAAAGGGGAACCCTTGTGCATATTGGCCCAATGCGTATGGCGATCGCGACCATCGGGATTGTAAACGGGATCTAACAAAATAACCAATTCATTAAGCCACTTTATTGTCTCTTCATCTTCGCTGGCCGCAAGGTAATAGGCGGTTATCATGGCAGCCTCTGAACTGGAAGGTTCATTGCCATGCACGTTATACCCTAATTGAATAACCAGCGGAATATCCGTTGCGCCTTCCAGGTTCTTTTTTCTGATTTCATCCAACCGGCCATGATTAGCCAGTGAGGTTATTTTAGCAACGACCTGAACCCGATGCCCAATCGTGCTGCCAATTTCTTCCACAACAAACCGATCGGATGCTTTATCTAATGCTTTAAAATACTCTATGATTTTATCATACCGGGTATGATGAGTGCCTATCGGGTAACCCAAAAATTCCTCCGGGGTGGGGATATTTTTATTGATTTGCTTAGCCGCTGGATAAAAATAATCAGGTTGTGCAAAAGATATCAAAGAGATACCTAAGAGCGCAGAAATCATAAACGCCTTCATAGTAGGAATTGAGTTAGTTCGCAAAGTAAGAAAAGCACCTTATCTATCTGGATAAATTATTTGGATGGATAAGGAAGGTGTCCGTTATCCAAAAAAGCCCAGCGGCTTATCGGTTAAATCTTAAAAAAGTACCCATGGGCAAATCGCGCCCGGTTTTCGATTTAAGAAAAAATTCTCCGCATGCTGGCGAGGCGTTTGAAAAATGGGTATTCACAACATTCAATCCAACCAGAGGCGATAAGCCCGCGGCATACATGGAGAGAATGAAGAATGAAGGTGTAGGTTCCATAAGTTGGCTGCTTAACTGAATCAGTTCATTCAATTTCTCCTGCAAGGTCCACTTCTCTCCTTCAGGGCCCCGGCCATAAGGTGGCGGATCCATGATAATACCATTGTATTTATTTCCACGCTTTACTTCACGCTTAACAAATTTGAGGGCGTCTTCATAAACCCAGCGGATGTCTGCCAATTGATTCAATTGCATGTTTTGATTTGCCCAATTTAAGCCGGGCCGGGAAGCATCCACATGCGTAACCTCAGCGCCTGCTGCTCTGGCGACTACCGAGGCAGCACCTGTATAGGCGAATAAGTTTAGTACCCGAGGCTTTGCTATTTTCCACGAGGTGATTGTATCAAAAATAAAATTCCAGTTCGATCCCTGTTCAGGAAAAACACCCACATGACCAAACCCCGTTAACGCTAGTCGCAAGGTTAATTGCAACGATTGATACGAATACTCTACCTGCCAGCTTTCCTGGATGGGTTTGAGCTTCTTCCAACCTCCTTTTATTTCCTCGCCATAGCGAAAGTTATCTTTTTGTTCGCGCGTGAAGTGCGCATGCGCTTGTTTCTTCCATTCAGCATCAGAAAGTACGGGCTCCCAGATTGCCTGCGGCTCGGGCCCGACCAGGATCACTTTTCCAAAACGTTCCAACTTCTCGAAGTTACCGCTGTCGAGCAACTCGTAATCTTTCCATGATGAGGGATGTAGTAAATTCAAAATTTGACTTTTAAGTTTTCAAAAATAGTAAATAACCCGTTGGCAATCCTTTGATCTTGAATTTTGAATCTTGAATTTTGAACGCCTATGCACTTCAAGATTACCAGTACTCAAAATCCGAAGATCAAAAGTTTACTTGCTTTAGAGAAACCGCGCGAACGCAGGAAGCAACAACTCTTTATTGTAGAAGGCGCTAAAGAAGTACGTCTGGCACTCAAGGCTGGCTATAAAATCGGTAATATCTTTTTTTGCGAAGAAATTCTTGACCCGATAGATGCCAACGATTTACTGAGAGAAGACAAACTTCTGGTACCCGTTTCCAGAGAAGTGTTTGATAAAATTGCCATCCGCGAAAGCACCGGAGGTATTTTAGCTGTTGCTGAACAGAAAACACATCGGTTAGAAGATATTAAACTTAGTAAGGATCCTCTCATTCTAATTTTGGAAGGCGTTGAGAAACCTGGAAATCTAGGGGCCATTTTACGAACAGCCGATGCCGCGGGTGTAGATGCCGTAATTATTTGCGATCCACAAACCGATTTTTACAATCCTAATGTAATTCGATCCAGCGTGGGTTGTGTGTTTACAAAACAAATTGCCTCCGCAACCTCAGAGGAAACGCTTTCATGGTTGCAAAAGCAAAGCATAAAAATATTCTGCACATACCTCAAAGCCTCTAGCCCTTATCATCTGGTGGATTTTACTCAGCCAGCAGCCATTGTTATGGGAACAGAAGCAACTGGCCTTTCCGATCTTTGGGTAAAAAATTCCTCCGCTAACATCATCATCCCCATGCAAGGTAAAATTGATTCGATGAATGTTTCGAATGCTGCTGCGGTGGTCGTATTTGAAGCCATGCGCCAGCGGGGTTTTCGTAAACCGGCTTCGTAAAGTCCTGCATTCACAACTCAATACATCAATCTGTCAGTTCATTTCATTTGGGTTGCCCACCGAGCATCCTTAACACAACTTTGGGCGTTATCTGATTAAAATTTAATGATATGAAGTTCCTTCATCTGATTCTTGGTCTACTGATTACTACTGGCCTATTTGCCCAAACCGAAACCCGCGTTTATGCTTCCGGCAAAGAAGAGAAAATCACGTATAAAAATTCCAATGGCTTTAACTCATTTAATATTGAAACCCGTGGAAAGTTTGAACTTACCGATGACGATCGGGATATTAAAAGCATCTCTTCGGATGGCTACCTGGAAATAACCAAAACAACTTTTGGTAGTAAGCGCACTATTAAAATCAGTGCGCAAGGCAACACCGTTAAACGCGAATATTTCGAGGGAAGAACTGCGGTTAGCTATGAGCCAGAAGGACGTAAATGGCTTTCGGAAATATTACCGGAAGTAGTAAGAACAACCACATTGGCAGCGGAAAGTCGCGTGAACCGGTTTTATAAAAATGGTGGCACCAACGCGGTGCTGAAAGAGATTGATTTATTGGAAGGAGACTATGTAAAAGCTCACTACGCAAACCTGCTTATGAAATTACCTGTTGCAGCAAAAGAGTATGCCTCGATTGTTACAAGCGTTTCCTCTGAACTCAATTCGGATCATTACCTCTCTGAATTTTTAGAAAACAATCTAAACAAGTTCATGCAAACGCGCGAATCTACAGAAGCGCTGTTTGCAGCAACAAATAACATGGGGTCTGATCATTACAAAACTCAGGTAATCAAAGTAGCGCTTCGAAATCAAAAGGCATCAATTGAAAGCGTTAAAATAATAATGGTTTCCGTTTCTAAAATGGGATCCGACCATTACAAAACAGAAATACTCACCACCTTACTCCGTCAAGATAATCTTTCAGATCCTGTTATGGCAGAAATGATAAATGTTACTAAATCAATCAATTCCGATCACTACCGCACGGTGGTTCTTACCAAAGCGTTGGAGCGAACTTTATCTCCGGCTTCGTATCAACTGGTTGTTGAATCCGTAAAAGGAATTAATTCAGATCATTACATTACCCAGGTTCTCAAGAGTATGCTGGACAAACCCATCGATAGCCAAGTACTAACCAATCTCCTGAGCATTACTTCTTCCATTGAATCGGATCACTATAGAACCGAAGTGCTTACCACCCTGTTGCGTAAGCAAGATTTAAAAGAAGAACAATACAAAAAGTTAGTGGAGTATGTAAACACCATGGGCAGCGATCACTATAGGTCACAAACCCTACAAACGGCTTTAGCAGCTCCTAACATGACGGATGGAAAATTAATTGCGGTGATTAATTCAGCCGCGCAAATAGACTCCGACCATTACCTCACAGAAGTATTGACCGAAGCGGCACCAGAAGTAAAAACCGCAGGGCAGCCAGTAAAAGATGCGTATCGGGCTGCGGCCAAAAAGATTAGTTCAGAAACCTACTATGGCCGGGCGCTTCGGGCTATCGAAAATTGACCCAGACACGAGAAGTCTCTATACTAATTTAATTTTTTTGAGTAGGTTGAAGCAACAATGGCAACCGAATCACTCCTGTTTCAAAATGAACGCATGAAGAAATACGGTCTGTTAGTATTGATTTGTACTACCCTTGGCTTGCTGTTTTTTGTCTATATATTCTACAGCAATCAAGGTCGATTTCCATCCATACAATTGGAAGCTGAGGAATATCTTGCCTGCACCTTGATAACTAACCTGGCTGGCTTTCTTGCCTGGAAGCTTGACAAACAACTGGATCGATGGATCCATTGGCGGAGTCATTTCTTGCTACGCTTTCTTTCGGGGTTTCTCCTTAACGGGATTGTAGTCATTGTCTTCGTTATTACTTCCACCCTACTTATCCTTGATAGTTCTCAACAAGACATGATTAAGTTGGGTATACTTCTGGCTATCGCGCTCTTTATTTATGAAATCTTTTATGGGTTATTCTACTCCTACCGTTACTACGCCAAAACCCAGATAGAACAGATGCAGTTAGATAGATTACAACTTGAGTTACAGTTTGAATCTTTGAAAAATCAAATAAGTCCACACTATTTATTCAACTGCCTCAATACGGTTTCTTCGCTCTTATTTAAAGACACTTTTATTGCCGAGCAGTTTATCCGTAGGATGGCCGATACCTTCCGGTATGTAATCGACAATCAAAAACAGAAATTAGTTACCGTACGCGAGGAGATTGAGTTTGTAAAAGCATACTACTTTTTGTTACAGGTTCGGTACGAGCAGCATCTTAACCTAAACATTAATTTGCCCAAAAACTTATTCAACACATGTATTCCTCCAATGACATTGCAGCTACTCGTAGAGAATGCAGTAAAGCATAACAAGATTTCCAAAGAGTTTCCACTCACCATTTATATTTCAGCACAGGACAACACCCGCATTTTGGTAAGTAACTCTAAAACAGTTTCTGAAAAAGCAGTAAGCTTCCAAATAGGCCTTAACAACATTATGAATCGCTACCGCTACTTCTCTTCCGAAAAGGTAATTATAAAAGATGAAGCAAGGTATACGGTCATCCTTCCGGTGATTAAATCTTTGGAACAAACTGAAAAGTTTCAAACACAGGCAACACACCAACTTGCATGAATAGACTTTTCATCCACCAACCCCTCTTTCGTATTCTTTCGGCCCCCGTAGTCGGGTTGATGGTTTATCTATTGATTCTTTTAATCAACAATGATTTCACGGATCTTAAAAATATTTTCAACAGTGCCGAAATTTATGTTTGCATTGGTCTCGCCTATCTTTCTCTCGAGTCGATGCGACTAACCCTATCTATATCTGAAAAATGGTTAGCCAGGCAAATCGTAAGGAGAAGAATTTTATTTCAGTTTGTAAGCACATTAACCATTTCCCTCTTGCTAATTGCCTTATCCATTCACCTTTATTACATATGGGTTATTGGCTTTTCCATCAGCCCCAGCGAATTGAGCTTATTCCTTTCCATCTATGGCGTAATTGGTTTGCTGTACAACGTTCTGTTCTTCAGCAATTACTATTTAAATCGTGAAAACACGATGCTGATTCAACAAGAGAAAAAACTACAGGAAAAACTGGATGCTGATTTCGTTGCCTTCCGAAATGAGATCAATCCTGATTTACTTTATGAAAGTTTAGAGAACCTGATACTTACCTTGCAACACAACGTAGATCATGCCGAGGAGCAAATCGACTATCTGGCAGGTATTTACCGGTATAGCCTTATTAACCGACATAAAGAATTGATAAGTCTGGAAGAAGAATTACAAGCCGCACAACAGTTGATAAATCTTTTAAATTACAAATATCAAAATCAACTTAATCTGTTGAACTCTATTAAAAATACCCATGAAATTCAACTCATACCCGGTTCAATTCTGGTAACGTTGGATTCCATTGTTCGCAATACCTTGATATCGAAACAATCACCCCTCGTGGTTCGCTTGTATCTGGAGGAAGGCGATGAGTATCTGGTGTTGCAACATACTATAAACGATCGGCTGCAACTCCATAAAGAAAGTTTGCAAGCTTTTGTACGATTGCAACGGGCTTATACATTCTTTAGTGAAAACCCTTTTGTACAGGTAAAAGCCGGTAAAGAAAATTATATTAAATTTCCGTTGGTGCAAGTGCCAACCGATGAACCCGTAAGTACGCATGAGTAATTCAGGCTTTAAAGTATTGATTGTTGAAGACGAAACACCGGCAGCTGAAAAACTGGAACGATATCTTCATCGTTACAATGAAGCTATTGAAGTAAAGGGTAAGGTTGAGTCCGTGGAAGAAGCGGTGCATTGGCTGGAAGCTCATCAATCAACCATCGATCTGATCTTCATGGATATACAGTTGAAAGATGGAGTAAGCTTCGAAATCTTTAAAGAAGAGAAAGTGGATAAACCAGTAATCTTTATTACCGCGTATAACGAATATGCCCTGGATGCTTTCAAAATGAATGGCATCGATTATCTACTTAAACCTATTACGTTTACTGATTTATCAACCAGCCTTCAAAAAGCAGAAGCCCTGGGTGCACAATTGCGTTGGAGTGAAGAACGTACGGAAACAATTTCCAAAACAATTGATACGGCCCTTGGCAAGACCTATAAAAATCGCTTTATGGTAAAATTAGGCGATCATATAAAATCCATTACGTCCGACCAGATCAGCATATTTTTTTGCTGATGGGCGCGATGTCTATTTAATCACTGACCAGTTGCGAAAGTTTATTATTGATTATACGCTTGAAAGTCTGGATGAAATTCTCGATCCCAAAATTTTCTATCGTGTAAACCGAAGCTACATCGTGAACATCAGTGCTATTCAGGATGTAGTCGTGTTTTCAAACAGTCGATTAAAAATTTCGCCTCACATAAAATGGGAGCCACAGATTATTGTAAGTCGCGAAAAAGTAGGGTCTTTTAAAGAGTGGTTTGACGGAACTCATTAATCGGTAACTTTTGTCACGCTTTCTTACCGGTTTTATTCCGATCTTTAGTCTATGAAAATGCTTACCTATTTTATTCTTGCTTCAAGCCTGATGGCCTGTGGCAGTAAAGAAGCCAGTCAGGTTGCGGAATTGATCGATAGCACGTATGTAACCCGGGGAAATGCCATAGCCAAAATTTCCTTTGAAACCATTAGTGGTGAACTTAAGGAGGCTATTCAAAGCGGAGGCATTGAATACGCCTTAAAATATTGTAACGAAAATGCATATCCGCTTACTGACTCACTTGCCCAGACAAATCAGGTTACCATCAAGCGTGTAAGTAATCGGAACAGAAATCTCCGAAACAAGGCTGATAAAATGGAGGAATTTCTGATCCAGGGATTTGGCAACGACTTGAATACAGAAAAAGAAATTACTCCCCGGCTTGTGTTAAAGGATGACTCCGTTATTTTTTATAAAGCAATTATTACCCAACCGATGTGTCTTACCTGCCACGGGAAAGTTGAAAAGGAATTGGCCTTTAGTACTGATACATTAATTCGAAGACTTTACCCACGCGACAAAGCCATTGGGTATGAGGTTAACCAGATACGCGGACTGTGGCGGATCGGTTTTAAAAAGAATTGAAACAAAAATTCCAGGCCAAGATAAAATCAAGACCTGGAATCTGTTTAAGCTATCAACTTAATTTCTAAAATAATCTTCTTCATCGCTGCCAATTGGCATACCGGGAGGTGCCGCCATCAGGTTATCTTGTTTATACTCGGCCGGGTCTTCTTGAAACTGATCAATCTGAATAACAATATAAGCATAATAAGCTTTCCACTCTTCATCGGTAGTGGCCCGGGCCTTCAACCAACTTTTTAATTGATCAAGTTTAAACGTGGCGATTGCTTTTGTTGGCGCACAAGCATCTTTGCTGACTGCCAACTTAGCCAGGTTGGTGAAAAGTGCATAACTCGTACTCATTTGTATGGCGCCTTCATATCCATTTCGGGCAGGCGATTTAAACGTGGCGCTGATAAGCTTGTCGATCACACTTTCTAAACTTGGCAAACGCGCATCGCGCGAATGATGTTCAAACAGCCGATTTGCCCGAGCCGGATGCAAGATCATGCTAAAGGTAAGATCCGAGGCTGTTTCGGCAGCTGCCAACGGATCGAATGTCAAATCTGTTTTCCATTTATCAACTCTCTATGACGATCATATCCCAACGGGCGCGGTGGAATTATCTTTAATAAACTTTCGGGCAATGCCAGAGCCGAAGGTTGTACCGTTTTTAATAGTGACTCAATTGCCTTTAACTCTTGCTGCGGTGTAAGTAATTCCGTGATGGGCTGTCCATCTCCGCGCAAAGCGTATCGATAGTTAAGTCCGCCAACCACTTTAGCGGTGGCTTCGACTTGATAGCGATGAAAAAAATACATGGGTACTAGCGCCTCCTCGAGCATCGCCATCGGTGCACCTGGTTTAATATTCCGTTCGCCAAAATTTTTCAAGGCTATGGCCCGCACTTCCATTACCCGATCCAATTCATCGGCAGGATCTTTTCCATTATCCCACAAGTGGGCAAACGGATGGGCCCCACCGGCAGGTCGAGCATCCTGATCCGACAAGAAAGTAAAACCTGCTTTTAGGGAATTCTGAACTATCTCATACAATGCTTTGTCCTCATCCGTTCCGTCCGGGAAATCCTGATATCCATAATTGACAATTACTTTATCGAACGCTCCAATCTTTTCATCATAGGCCGCGCTTAAATCAATTCGGCCATCTTTAATGTTTGCGATCGGATGCGGATAATCCATAACCGATGCAAGATTTTCAGTGCTCGAAGAATAAGCATGTGCTATACCCAGCGTGTGGCCCACTTCATGCGCAGCCAATTGACGAAGTCGTGACAGCGCCATTGCTTCCATTTCTTTTGATACAGGCTTACCCTCTTCATACGGAGCCAGCAAACCTTCGGCAATTAAAAAATCCTGGCGAACCCGTAACGATCCTAAATTCACATGACCTTTAATAATTTCTCCGGTGCGCGGATCGGTAACAGAAGCTCCATAAGACCAACCGCGGGTTGAGCGGTGCACCCAGTTGATTAAATTATAGCGCACATCCATCGGGTCAGCATCTTCAGGCAACACCTCCACCTTAAACGCATCTTTATAACCGGCTGCTTCAAAAGCCTGATTCCACCATTTTGCGCCATCCATTAGAGCCGACCGAATAGGCTCTGGCGCTCCTGGATCCATATAATAAATAATAGGCTCTACCGCTTCACTCACCGCTGCGCGCGGATCTTTTTTTGCTAAGCGATGCCGGGTGATAAAACGTTTTTCTATTGGTTCACTAATAGGTGTTGCATAATCATAGTACGATATGCTAGAGTATCCAGCCCGGGGGTCAAACTTTCGTGGCTGGTAGTTAGCATCGGGTAGTTGAACAAATGAATAGTGCTCGCGAACGGTAACGCTGGAAGGTGTTGGCGTTACGCTGCGAATGTATCCGCCCGTTGGTTGGCCCGTAAAAGTGAGCGTTGATTCAAATTCAGAATTTTGTGGGAAGTTTTTAATACGCGGCTGATAAAAAGCCGAGCGGGATTTATCTAGGCTGTAACTGCCCTGCTGTGAAGAGCGCAGTCTGCCAATCACATCATGGGCATCTTGCATAAAAAATTCAGAGGCATCTACCAACACGCGGCCACCTTCCTCAACCACAACCGTAAAACCCCAAAGCACGGATTGCGCAAAGGCTTCTTCTACCGCTTTTCGCTCGGCTGCATTTGTAGAATTAGCCCGATAGGAATAATTCAATTCGGTTAATAAAACTTTAGGCCCTTTCCGATCAAACTTAACCACGCGTTCGCGGCCCAGTTGGTTTCGGTCCAATCCAATATCGTTTGAACCAATACCGGCTGTCAACGATTCGACATATAAGAATTCTGTATTGAACTTGTCAATAACCAAATACACTTTGTCTTGCCTCTCATCAAAGTAGAATTCAAAGAATCCGGGAACTTTTTCATTCCAGCCACTTTAGAATCTATGGTGGCTGCTGCAATAGCAGGCGATGGAGATGCCTGTTGCTGTGGCTGATCCTTTTTCTTTTGACCAAAAGCTGAAAGAGTAAAAATCAGCAAGGCGATAATGAGTGTATTTTTCATAATGTTAGATTAGCAATAAACTGAAATCTACACATTAGCCGATGCGAATGCAAAACAAGATCAACGAACGGCAACCTGGCGCACAACTGGTTGTGACTTTACCTTGCCGTACGGATTATTAGGCTATATTCGGTTGGCATAAATCAATCCCGCATGACGGAAGATGAAATCCGTAAAGAGTTGGCAATCCTGGAGCGATCCAAAAAAGACTCGCAGGCTTTTGGCGAGTTGTACGAGAAATACTTTGACAGGATTTTCAATTTTATTTACCGGCAAACCGATGATGAAGAACTCGCGGGTGACCTGTGTTCTCAAACTTTTGTCAATGCCCTTCACAATCTTCCTAAATATGAATTCCGCGGTTTTCCCTTTTCGGCCTGGCTTTATAAAATAGCCGGCAATGAGGTAAATAAGCACTACCGAAAAAATAAGGGCAATAAAATTTTCAGTATCGAAGAATTGAAAGTTCGTGAACTTGTGGAGCAAGCAACGGAAGGTTGGGATGAGGAGCTTGTAGAGCGATTAATTAAGTATATGAATGAGTTGCCTACCGATATGATTCAGGTATTGGAGCTGCGCTTTTTTGAAGACAAGGATTTTAAAGAAATTGCTTTTATTCTTGATATGACGGAAAGTGGCGCGAAGATGCGAACCTACCGGGCGATCGATAAATTAAGAACGAATTTTAATCTAAAGTTGAAGTACAATGGGTAAGCACGAAATCCGGTTGCGAAGACAACGCCTATCGGCTCGCGGAAGCGATCGGTTCCGGAATTATGGTGCCGTATTAAAACAACATGGCGAAGAGAAGCGAATCAAATTAATCACGCGCATCTTTACTTTTCTATTTTTGATTATCGCGTTGATTATTGTTCTCATTGTTATTGCGCGTTGGGAAAACAAGCATAGCGAACCGCAACCCAATGCGTCTTCGAAAGAAATTATCAATAAAATAACGTGACTTCCATAAGGGCGATACATTAAGAAGTTGTATCTACCTATCTCATTATGGAAACGAAAAAAAATCCCGATAAGGATATTTATCGGCACACTTCAAAATTCTTTTTGATTGGACTGATCATCAGCGTAACAATGGTGATTACTGCCTTTGAGTGGCGAAGCAAGAAAAAGGAAATAGTTATCCGCCTTATTGATCAGCCAATGGAATCGTTACTGGAAGTAAAGGCCACGAACCATGATCCTACCCCGGCACCACCGTTGATTAAACAAACTTCAACCAAAGCAATATCTACAGAAATTATAAAGATATATTTTGTAGAAAATGATGCGAGTCCTGAAATCGATAAAGAGTTGGATAATGATGAGCCACTAACGCCATTGGTGAACGAGTTGCCAAGTGAATCTTTTGAGGATATCTTTCTCTTTGCTGAAGTACAACCTACACCCATTGGGGGATATGAAAAATTTTATTTCTACATCTCAAAGAATCTGAAATATCCGCGCATGGCACAACGTAATCATATTGAGGGCAAAGTATTTATTGAATTTGTGGTAGATAAAAATGGATCGGCAACGCAACTCAAAATAATAAAGGGTATTGGTAGTGGCTGCAATGAAGAAGCCATTAGGGTGTTGGCCCAAACCCGATGGGAGCCCGGTAAACAGCGAGGCAAACCCGTTAAGGTTAGAATGACAATGTCTGTTAATTTTGTTCTGGATTAAAGTGATTTCCAACATTGGCAGTACCGCAACTTTTGGTGAAAATCATTATTTGGTTACCTTTGCAGACTATTTTGGGCCTGTAGCTTAACTGAATAGAGTATCTGACTACGGATCAGAAGGTTGGGGGTTTGAATCCCTCCAGGCTCACTTTTTAAAATCCTAACTCAAATTGAATGGGTTAGGTTTTTTATTTCAAACAGAAATATTAACCTGATTTTAACCGTTAAGTACTTTAAAACCGGTCGGATGAAAAAAATAGTGAGTTTGATTCTCTTTGTGTTGGTATCCACCTTCGCTTTTGGTCAATATGAGACAATAAAGAAAACGGCAAGACCCAGCATTCCCGGAACATTTATGGTTGATTTGGGTGTAAATCAGGCCATTAAAGCCCCTAGTACCTGGGATCAGGGCTGGTGGGGATCGCGCACGGTCAATGTATACTATCAATATTCTATGCGGTTCGGCCGATCAAAATTTAGCTTAAACCCGGGTATTGGACTTAGTTTAGAGCGCTGGAAGTTCGTTAATGGAGCTACCCTTATGGACACGGTTGAGTTGGATAGTTATCCGGATGGTCCCGCTTCCTTTGATCAGGTTGAACAATACAATTTGCTTAGTCCTCAAAGAATCTATCCTTCGCTGGCTGATAAATCCATGTTAGTGGCGAATTATATTGAAATTCCAATTGACTTCCGGTTTGACACAAAGCCCGAAGACATTGCAAGAAGTTTTAATGTAGCGTTGGGTGGTCGCATTGGGTATCTCTATGATTCCTTTAGAAAAGTAAAGTTCGAGGATAAAGGTGAAACGGTTAAAGACAAGTATAAATCACCCCTTGGACTTAATCGGCTTAGATACGGAATTTATGCCCGAATAGGCGTTGGAAGTATTACTCTGTTTTCATTCTACAATCTTTCCAATATGTTTGAGAAAGGTAAAGGTCCTTTGGGGGCCGATTTTAATACTATCACGTACGGCATCTCGGTAAACGGATTTTAATCACGATCCTTTAAATGCAGGTTTTCGTTTTTCAAGAAATGCAGTGACTCCCTCTTTATAATCGTTGGAGGTGCCGGCAATCTCCTGGCAATACGTTTCATAATCCAACATTTGATCTAAATCAGAAATGCTTGATTTATTCAGCATCTTTTTAATCAGGCCTATAGATTTGGTAGGCGCCTGTGCGAAATAATCTGTGTATTCTTTAACCACCCCATCTAATTGATCGGCCGTGGTTACCCGATTAACAAGTCCTAACTGTAGCGCTTCACTTGCTTTTACCCGGCTGCCCATGGAGCATAACTCAAAGGCCTTGGCCATACCCACTAATCGCGGTAAAAAGTAAGACGAGCCTGAATCCGGCACTAATCCTATGTTAATAAACACTTCAATAAGAGTAGCTTCTTCTGTTGCTACAATCATATCGCACGCCAGTGCAAAGGAACAACCAGCGCCAGCAGCAACACCATTGAGTCGGCAGATTATTGGCTTTGGTAATGATCGCATAGAGCGAATGATTGGATTATATCGTTTCGAAAGCGATTCCATGAACGATCTCTTTTCCGCACCCGCCACAGCTTTCAAATCCTGCCCCGAACAAAAAGCTTTGCCCGCGCCAGTCAGAACAACTACGCGCACTTGTTCATCTTTACCCACCGCTTTGAAAGCATCCTGAAGTTCGTAGGTAATACCATCATTTAACGCATTATAAACTTCGGGTCTGTTAAGTGTGATAGTTGCCACACCTGCAGCAACTTCATATTTCAGAAATTGAAAATCCATAGTTTTAAAATAAAAAGATGATTCCTAAGAAACCAATTGAAAAGCCTACCAAACTACCTACCAACACTTGCCGCGGAGTATGTGAATTTAAATAAAGTCTTGATGACATAACCAGCCCGGCGATTACTAAGGCGATGGCTGTAGGCCAAAGCAAATACGATTGCTCCAACGCCTTATTTAATGGAAGGATAATACCTATACCACCCCATACCCCTAAACTGTGAATACTGACTTTGTAAAACAGCGTAAGCAATGATGACACCACTACCAGCACCGTTACTAATAAGATTAAGTGATTAAAGTTTGAGGAGAACCTTAGCTTGTTATAAAACAAAAATGAGGTAACTACATAAATCAATGAAATGGCCAGGACGGGCACGATTCGTTCTCTGCGCGTATCCAGGGTGTAACTGGAAATTGTCCCGAATAATCTAAACACAAGAATATTTACAGCGGGAAGTAAGAAGGTAAAACAAAAAACGAATGCCAGAATTATTTTAAAGTCTTCGGGAGCTATCATCAGCAGCGATGGAAAGTAAAAACCCAATAGTGATACCAGATAGGTGGTGAGCAGCAAGGGATGAAAAATTATCGAAATAATAGTAGCTAGTATTCTCACCGCATTTCCTTTCGTAAACGAGCCACCGGTATGTTTAGCTGCTCTCTGTATTTTGCCACGGTTCGTCTCGCTATATTATATCCCTTTTCATTTAGTAAGTCTTCCAACTTGTCGTCCGAAAAGGGTTTGTTTTTATCTTCCACTTCAATCAGGTCCTTAATGATCTGTTTAACCTCACGACTGCTTACTTCTTCACCCGAATCTGTTGCAATGCCTTCTGAGAAAAAATATTTGAGAGGATAAACACCAAAGTCAGTTTGCACCGTTTTGCTGCTGGCTACACGGCTTACCGTGGAGATATCCATGTTAATAATCTGAGCAATATCTTTAAGGATCATGGGGCGGAGTTTTGTTTCATCACCCTCCTGAAAATAATCAAATTGAAAATCTACAATAGCGCGCATCGTCCGCAAAAGTGTATGCTGCCGCTGCTTAATTGCATCAATAAACCATTTGGCCGCATCCAGTTTCTGCTTCACAAACGAAACGGCTTCTTTCAACTTCTTATCCTTCTTATCGCCTTTGTCGTAAGCCTTAAACATTTCAGAGTACGACCGACTAATCCTCAACTCTGGCGCATTGCGCGAATTTAGGGCAAGCTCTAGTTTTCCATTATTGTTTGAAAGAATAAAATCCGGAATTACATATTGATTTTTAGCCATGCCCGTATTCAATTCTCCCCCGGGTTTAGGGTTTAACCTTACGATTAACTCGATGGCATCTTTAATATAATCTTCGTCATCCAAATCGAGCTTTTAAGAATCTTGGGGTAATGTTTTTTGGTAAACTCTTCATAACATTCCTGAATGATGCGCTTTCCTACAATTACATCAACATCCTGGCCATCATCCATGCGATCGAGTTGCAACAATAAACACTCTTGTAAATTACGAGCGGCAATACCAGCGGGATCGAAGGATTGTATTCGATGTAGAATTATTTCAACTTCTTCAAGGTTAGCCTCTAGGTTTTGAGAAAAGGCAAGGTCATTCACGATGGATTCCAGATCGCGCCTGATGTAACCATCACCCTCAATACTGCCAATCAATTGTTTACCAATCGTTAACTCACGATCGCTAAGCCCGAGAAACCCAAGCTGCGTGCTAAGAGTTTCATGAAGCGATGTTCCCATGGGTATAGGCATTTCCCGATCGTCATCATCATCGCCATCACCCTCCGATTGCGTCTTATAACTATTATAGTCATCATCGCGGAGGTAATCTTTAATATCAATATCCTCTTGCGAGGAAATGGTTTCCGTTTTTTCCTCAGTAGGCTCATCCGAAGGATCATTTTTGTCCTCCTCCTCTTGCTCATCTTCACCCTCTTCTAAAACCGGATTAATTTCCAATTCCTCCTCAATTCTGTTTTCTAACTCGGCTGTAGGCACCTGCAACAATTTGATAAACTGAATCTGCTGAGGAGATAGCTTTTGTTGAAGACTTTGATGTAAACTTAGTTTCTGCATAACATTCGGGGTAAAGTTACCAATTCAGTGTATCAGTAAAAAGCGGCTTACAGCCTCCAAGTAGTATTTTATTATACCCTAGTGTCGGTTATATTCAGTAAGTTGATTTTGATTAAAATTTCAAAATGACGTTTTTTGCGATCCCAATTTCAGTTATTATGAAACGAACTAAGATTAAAGGTTTATTGGCCACAAGCCCCACTGGTGAAACGGTGAAAGTAGAGGGCTGGGTACGCACATTTCGAAATAGTCAATTCATTTCTATAAATGATGGATCTACCATACAAAACCTCCAAGCCGTAGTAGAACTTAATTCACTGGACGAAGTTACACTGAAACGGATTACTACAGGAGCTTGCATTTCTGTGACTGGTGAATTGGTTGCCTCCCTTGGCAAAGGCCAGGCTGTTGAGGTAAAAGTAAAAGAACTACAGATTTTGGGCGATTGCGATGCTGAAGCTTATCCCCTTCAATTAAAGAACAGACCTAGTTTAGAATATCTTCGTGAAATCGCGCATCTACGTTCGCGCACTAATACGTTTGGGGCTGTCATGCGCGTGCGCCATGCCATGGCCTTTGCGATCCATAAATTTTTTAACGATCGTGGTTTCGTTTATATCCATACTCCTATTATTACTGGTTCGGATGCTGAAGGTGCCGGTGCTATGTTTCGCGTAACAACTTTAAGTCCTGAAAATCCTCCATTGGATGAGCAAGGACACATCAATCACAAAGAAGATTTTTTTGGTAAGGAAACGAACCTTACGGTGTCAGGTCAATTAGAAGGTGAAACGTATGCTTTGGCGTTAAGTGAGATTTATACTTTCGGTCCAACGTTTCGTGCTGAAAACTCTAACACAACGCGTCACCTGGCTGAGTTTTGGATGATTGAGCCAGAGATGGCGTTCTATGATATTCAGGATAACATGCAACTAGCGACAGACTTGTTACAATACCTGGTAAAATATGCGTTGGACAATTGCGCAGAAGATTTAGAATTTTTAAACAAGCGGGCTTTAGATGAAGACGCAACCAAGCCGCAAGATCAGCGCAGTGAATTAAGTTTACTTGACCGATTGAAATTTGTAACTGAAAATGAATTTCAAAAATTAAGTTATACGGAAGCTATCGACATTCTAAAAAATTCAAATCCCAACAAGAAAAAGAAATTTCAATACCTGATTGATTCATGGGGCGTTGATTTGCAATCGGAGCACGAACGCTATCTGGTAGAAAAGCATTTTAAAAAGCCTGTTATACTTTACAACTACCCGAAGGAAATCAAAGCATTTTACATGCGGCAGAATGAAGACAATAAAACAGTAGCTGCTATGGATGTTTTGTTTCCGGGTATCGGAGAAATCATTGGGGGCTCTCAGCGTGAGGAGCGCTATAGTAACCTACTTGCCCGCATTAAAGAAATGAACCTGCCTGAAAAAGAACTTTGGTGGTATCTGGACTTGCGCAAGTTTGGCTCGGCACCACACAGTGGTTTTGGCCTTGGCTTCGAACGCTTGATGCTGTTTGTTACCGGCATGACCAACATTCGCGATGTTATTCCATTCCCGCGGTTTCCAGGGAATGCAGAGTTTTAAATTAAAACTCTACTTCCGCTTAATCGCTAGCAGTGGGGTAATTGCCTGATAAGCAACTTTGCGCGTTACACTACGTCCGAAAATCTTTTCTTCTAAACTTAGTTTGTGCGTAAAGGTAGTTAACAAATCGGCCTTGGTTTGTTTTATGTAGCCCGCAATGGCCATGGTAATATCTTCTTCCAAAATCAATTTGAAATCCAACTTATCGTAATTCATTTTTTGAATGGCTGCCTCCACGGCTTGAATCGATGCATCCACTTTTTTATCCATGATAGGTGCTACGTGAATCATGTGCACAGAAGACTCAAATATTTTGGCAAATTCCACAACAACATCCAGTTCTTTCTGAATGTTCTTTAAATCTGAGGCATAAACAATGTGCTTTAGGTTTTGGTAATTAGCTAATGCCGGAATAGCCAAAACCGGTACCGGGCATTCATCAATAACGGATACGGTCGTTCCGCCCAAGCGGGCTTTCTTCACAGCCGATGCGCCCTGCAAGCCCATTACCACCATATTGGTTGGATTTTTAGAGACATACTTACGCACCATCTCAGAAACGGTTCTCGCTTTAACCGGTTTAAATTCAATTGTATAGTTTCCTTTTGTTTGCTTTCTTAAATCGTTTACTAATTTATTTCCTTCTTCCTGCGAAATCTGTGCTATTGACTTTTCAAGTAGCTTAGATTTTAGATTTGCCTTCGGGATTCCATCCAACCGCACAATATTGAGTATCGTGAAATGTGCGTCCAAAGGGCCAGCCATTTTTAGTGCATACTGCATAGCCACTTTTGATAAGGGCGAAAAATCGGTAAGAAGAACAATGTTAGGACCTTTCATTTGATATCAGTTGTTACAGGGCAAAATTACAAAGGTTTAGAGTTATTTCGATAAAAATAATCCTGATGTAGTCACTTTACAACCTAATGAGATTTACCTTACAAGCGATTTAATCAGCTGTACCATGAAAACAGGCAAGCTTCTTTTGTTTTTCCTTTCGATTACAATTTCTTATTCGGTAATGGGCCAGAAGATTGAGGAAAAAAATCTTAAAGGCCACATCCAGATTTTGGCGAATGATGCAATGCAAGGACGCCAAACCGGGTCGGAAGGCGAGCGAATGGCACTGGACTATATCAAAAAACAGTTTACAGAATTAAACCTTTCCCCTAAAGGCGAAGGAAACGCCTTTGAGCAATCGTTTCCCTTTAAAGGTGGTATGCATGGCACTGGCGCGGAAGGCACGGTCCATAATGTGGTGGCTTACATCGACAATCAGGCTTCTAAAACAATTATAATTGGTGCGCATTTCGATCATCTGGGTTTGGGCGAAAATGGAAGTTCGCTCGATGCTAATCCGCAAGGAAAAATTCATAATGGCGCGGATGACAACGCCTCGGGCGTGGCCGGTGTTATTGAGTTGGCCAGATACTTCTCTAAGAATAAAATAAAAGAGAATAACAATTTTCTTTTTATCTGCTTTAGTGGTGAAGAGTTAGGCCTGTTTGGTTCAAAATACTTTACAGAACACCCTACCCTTGACCTGAATCAGGTGAACTACATGATCAATATGGATATGATTGGAAGACTTAACCCTACCACGAAAAGCGTTTCTGTAAGTGGTACAGGCACTAGTCCGGTTTGGGAACCCGCATTGAAAAGCATTTCCGGAACCAAGCTCTCCATTAAAACTGATTCAGCGGGAATAGGTCCTTCGGATCATACTTCGTTCTACTTAAAAGATATTCCAGTGTTGCATTTCTTTACCGGATCGCACAGTGATTACCATAAACCTTCAGACGATTGGGATAAAATTAATTATGCAGGTGAAAAAGAAGTATTGGAACTTATTGTTACGCTGATCGAAAAATTAGACAAAGAACCTAAACTTGAATTTCTGGCAACAAAAAATAAGTCGATGAGTTCGGCAAGATCTTTTAAAGTAACCTTAGGTGTTATGCCAAGCTATACCTCCGATGCATCGGGCTTATTAGTTGATGGTGTTACGGAAGGCCGGCCTGCACAAAAAGCAGGAATAGAAACAGGAGATATTATTATTCAGATTGGAGAATACCCCATTCAGGATATTCAAAACTATATGGATGCTCTTGGTAAGTTTGAGAAAGGTCAAACAGTTCCTGTAAAGGTTAAGAGAAAGAGAGAAGTGCTTACGTTGGACGTTACTTTTTGATTTCAAAAGACAGTTGACAAAAATCAATTGACAATCTCTCTGCCTGCAGGCCAATTAAGCGTTTGTCAACTGTCAATTATTTTTTCTGCTTCTCAACTGCATGACCTCCAAACTCATTGCGCAAAGCAGCTACAATTTTTCCTGAGAAGGTATCCTCCTGTTGCGAGCGATAACGCATAAGCAAAGACATGGTAATGACAGGCGTTGGTACGCCCATTTCCAAAGCAGTTTCTACCGTCCACTTTCCTTCTCCTGAAGAATGCATCACCCCTTTAATTGATTCAAGGTTTTTATCTTTTTCGAGCGCGTGTTGAGTCAGCTCCATCAACCAGCTCCGTACCACACTACCATGATTCCAAACTTTTGATACAGACGCGAGGTCAACATCAGCATCATGTTTATGCAACACCTCCATGCCTTCGGCAATCGCCTGCATCATTCCATACTCAATTCCATTATGAACCATCTTTGTAAAATGGCCGTTGCCTGATTTGCCACAATACAAATACCCATTATCTACCGAAATAGATTTAAAGAGGGATTCGCAATAATTAAATACTTCGGGTTTACCGCCAATCATAGTGCAAACTCCGTGCAACGCCCCCGTTACACCACCACTGGTACCGCAATCCAAATAATGAATTCCCAATTTTTCTAAGTCCCGGGCACGAGTAATGGTATCCTTAAAGTGAGAGTTACCTCCATCAATAATAATATCATCAGGTGCGAGGTGATATTTAAGATTGCTAAGGACCACATCGACAACATTGCCTGCAGGCACCATAAGCCAAACCACTCGCCTGCCCGTCATAGCTAAGGCTAAATCTCCAATGGTTTGTGCGGTGGGCACCCCCTCATTGGCAATATTTTCCATGGCTGCTTTGTTAACATCAAATGCCACAACGTTATGCCCTTTGCTTTTAAAATTAAGAGCCAGATTATAGCCCATTTTTCCTAAACCGATTAAGCCAATTTGCATGATGAGGGGTTTAATTAAAATGTAAGATTTTCAGGTTCAACAAATTAAGCGATTCTATAAGCATTACTGAAAATTTGAACTCCTTTGAATTGAGAATTATCTTCTGCAACCGTTTGAATCCTAACTTTTATCCCCCCATTCCTGAATCAACCTGACCAAATTGACTTTCAAGTTGATGATAAAGTTTTTTAAAATGCTTAAACTGGCGTTGATAGAGATTGGTTACAGCGTGGTCTGGACTAAAAACGGCTCGATCGGCTCGGTTAAGAGTAAAAGGTATATCCAAAGCTTTAAAGGCTGTAGCCGCTGCACCCATTGCTGACGCATCATACTCACCTGAAAGCGTAAGTTCTTTGCCTAAGATGTTACTGAGCATTTGCACCCATTCAAGCGAATGTGTAAACCCTCCACTAATCAATACTTTATCCGATGGACCACAACTGGCTTCCACGCTTTTTACGATACTTAGTATTTCAAAACAAATTCCTTCCATAAGCGCCCGAACAAAATGCGCGCGGGTATGAGTGAGTGTTATGTTAAAGAAAACACCCCGGGCATCCGGATTGTATATCGGTGCCCGCTCACCCAGTAAGTAAGGTAATGCAATAAGTCCATCACAACCAGCGGGTGCCTCCAAAGCAATTTTCCCAAGTTCTGAAAGATTGGATGACGATATGAACTCCCTACCAAACCAATCCATAATTACAGTTCCGTTGTTTGAGGCTCCACCCACAATCAGCACATCGGGATCTAGCAGATAGCGGAATAGTTTTCTTTCATCATCTTTGCTATGTTTTCCTGCTACCCTTCGCACGGCACCACTGGTTCCCAGCGTAATGGTCATATCATCATCACTCATAGCATCACTACCCAACTGTGCAAGACAGCCATCACTACCGCCCATAAATATATCCACACCCATAGCGGAGGGATGTAGATCTTTAAGTGATTTTATTTTAGAGTTGTGATAAATGGAGACAGGTTCAGAAAGTTTGTCCGCTGTAAGGCCTGTCAGTTGCAACGCTTCGTTAGACCAGGTTAAAGTGTCGGTTGAACAAGCCGGTTGCCGAAGCCAGGGAGTGGTCAATCAAAAAAGCACCACATAAATGATGAATGACAAACTCTTTAATAGAAATAAATTTATGCGTAAGATGAAACTGATCGGGTTCATGTTCTTTCCACCACAAAAGTTTACAGAGTGGCGACATGGGGTGAATGGCAGTACCTGTTTGATCGTGAAGTAAGCGACCTAAGTCAGTATTTCTAAGATGTGCCGCCTGTACTTTGCTGCGGGTGTCGGCCCAAATAATAAGAGGCGATAAGGGTTTACCATCTATCGCTACGGCCATCAGGCTGTGCATAGCACTACTAAAGCAAATCCCGTTGAGCGTGTAGGTCTCCGTAATATGGCTAAGCACATCATTAACCACTTCCTTTACTGCTTCCAGAATTTGCAGCGGATTCTGTTCGGCATAGCCTGGCTTTGGATAGGTTGTTGGATAGAAACTCTGATGGCTTCCTAATACTTCGCCATTCGAAAGAACGGCAAGAGCCTTTGTGCTGGTGGTACCAATATCAATAGCAAGGACAAAAGGAGTCAATAGGATTCAAGGTCAATGAATCAGAAAAGTAACTAAAACAGTGGATTAATAAAATGCGAAGATTATCGCTTCAAAAACTTATACGTGCTTTTTGACTTGAGCTTTTCATCCTGCACAGAAATAAAATAGTAGCCTGATGTAAGATCTTTTACCCGGATTCTAATCTCAAAGTCATCCACGATCTCGGTTTCCAATTCCATCGAGCTACCCAAAATATTAAGACAAGTAAGTTTCACTTGTTTTGCATGGGGCACTTCTAGCTTAACATTCAAAAATTCGGTAGCCGGGTTAGGATAAATCTGGATTGACTTAACTGGATCTGGTTGACCCGTATAAAAAACTTCTTCCCTGCCTTGACCATAGCTCAGATTGACTCCAAGAATAAGGGTAAGTAAAAGAAGTATGGTTTTATTCAGAGTCATTAACCCACGTTTACGTTATTTTGTACCATTTAGATGCAAGTTGTAGGCCAAAAGTTTAAGGGAATACAAAATAAATGCTGAGATGTGTCGTTTAGTGCACTTTTTTAAACGCAGCAGATAAATAATCAATAATATCACCAGCAATCAACGAAATCTCTCCTTTTTCTCGCACAGCCAGATCGCCAGCCAATCCATGAACATAAACACCTGTAATCGAGGCCTCTAATGAAGAGTATTCCTGTGCCAAGAGTCCTGTAAGTACCCCCGAAAGGACATCTCCACTACCTCCGGTAGCCATACCCGGATTTCCCGTTGAGTTGAAATAAATATTCCTATCGGGAGTCGCAATAGCTGTATAAGCTCCTTTTAAGATTATAATGGATTGGAGTCGGGCAGCTAATTCCTTTAACTTGTCAAGTTTCTCAAAATCATTTTTCCATTCACCAACCAATCGGACAAACTCACCGGGATGTGGTGTTAAAATACTTCCTTTCGGGATCAATTTTTGTAATTCAGGGTTAGAGGATAAAATATTCAAGGCATCAGCATCAATAACCATTGGCTTGCTAAAGTTCTTTAGAAGATATTCAAAACCTTGAACGGTTTCATTAGCCTGACCTAAACCCGGACCAATCCCGATCGTAGTAAAAAAACTTTCGACATCGCGACCTGAAAAGAAATCAGTGGATTGATCTGTTGTTGCCATCGCTTCTGGCACCGCTGTTTGAATTATTGAATAGCCATTGCGCGGTACGTGAACAGTTAGCAATCCGGCTCCTGAACGTAAAGTCGCTCTTGCTGATAAAATACACGCGCCCATCTTTCCGGTTGACCCAGCGATTAGTAATGCGTGACCAAACTTTCCTTTATGATCGAAACGAGAACGTGGTTTTAAAATTCTCTTGACAGATTTAAGGGTGACGAGAAAATGAGTTGCCTTAACATCATTTAAATATTTTTTATTGAGACCAATATCAACTACGTGGATCTCGCCTACCCAATGCTGGTTTTCTGGTTGAAGGAAAGCAAGCTTAGAAATTTGAAAGGATACGGTTTGATCTGCTTTAAAGATGGCACCTGTTGAAGGATGATCGACACGCAAGCCGGAAGGAATATCAATGGCGATTTTAATCTTGTTCGCTTTATTGAGACAATCTATCACCTTCGCATAAATTCCTTCGGTTGGTCTACTCAGTCCCGAACCAAAAATTGCATCAATCAAAATTGTACGATCGGCAAATAACTCGCAGTCGGCATTGGAAGTAATTTCTGAAACAGAGATTTTAGAATTTAATCTTTTAAGATTCGTAACAAAGTCAATTGACTCAGTACCGGAACCCCGAACTATCCATACTTTAACCGGGTAATGCCAATCATTCAGCAATCGCGCAACTCCCAATCCATCACCACCATTATTACCTGTACCACAAACAATTCCTATTTTATGGGAGGCATCATAGCGTTCTACAAACCAAGTCACAAAAGCCTGACACGCACGTTCCATCAAATCAATGGAAGCAATAGATCCTCACGGATGGTGAATTCATCCCACGCTTTAATCTGATCCGCTGTTACTATTTTAATCATAGTTTAACGATCTACTTCCCCAAGAACAATATCGATAGAGCCTAAGATTGCAATCAAATCTGCAATCAGCACGCCTCGGCTGAGTTCCGGTAAGATGGAGAGATTGACAAATGAACACGCGCGGGCTTTGCAGCGAAATGGAATATCACTTTTTCCATCCGCTCTAAAAAAATATCCCAACTCACCTTTCGGATTTTCAGCACGCATATAAAGTTCCTGCGCCTTGGGACGAATCTTTTTAGGAACCAACGCTTGTGGATCAAACTCCCGGGTTCGCTTGTGTTCACCCTCCAGTTTTCCAAGACATTGTTCCATTATTTTTAGCGACTCATAAATTTCTTTTACGCGCACCCAAGTGCGGTCCCAGCAATCACCAACCTTGCCCATCTTCCCCACACCAATTGGAATTTCAAAATCCAATTCCGGGTAAACCGAATAACCATCCACTCTACGTAAATCAAAACGCAAGCCCGAAGCGCGCAACATAGGTCCTGTGATGCCGCTATTGATCGCGAGATTCAAAGGCAGAACTCCAACATTAGCCGTGCGATCAATAAAAATTTTATTATCGACTAAGATTGTTTCAAGCTCAGCAACTTTTGGTTTGAAGTAAGTTATAAACTCGCGGCAGCGTTGCTCAAATCCAACCGGCAAATCATAAAACAAACCACCAATCCAAATGTAATTGTAAAGCATGCGCGCACCGCTCGCCCACTCAAGCAAACGAAGAATATGTTCGCGGTCGCGCATGATCCAAAAAAATGGAGTGAATGAACCCAAATCTAATCCATACGTACCAATAGCAATCAAGTGCGATGCAATGCGATTCATTTCGGCCACCAGCACGCGGATGTATTCTACGCGTTTTGGAATTTGTTCGCTGATCCCCAGCATTTTTTCTACACCCATGGCGTAGGCATGCTCCGAATTCATGGCAGCCACATAATCCATGCGATCAACAAATGGAATTATTTGATTGTATGGAAGACTCTCTGCATGCTTTTCAAAGCACCGATGAAGGTAACCAATATGCGGAACAACTTCCTTTATTATTTCGCCATCCGATAAAACTTCCAGGCGCAACACCCCATGCGTAGATGGGTGTTGAGGACCAAGGTTGATAATCATCTCCTCCGACTTCAGTTCGCTTTCGCAAAACTTATTCGGTTCCGAGTCGATCAGATTGTCTTCTTTATATAAATATTGTTGTTGTTTCAATTGACAATGGATAGTTGATAATGGAAAATAAATTTATTTTTCGGTGCGCGTTGGGGGTTTGGATGGGGGGGGTGGGAATTTTTTTTATTTCGCACCTTTTTTTTGGGGGAGGGGCGCGCCGGCCCCTGTCTTTGAAATGGATATGGGTAAAAAAAATAATAAGCTTTGGGGGGGGGGGGGGTTGTTGGGGGGTGTTGGGGGGGGGTGGAAGTTGGGGGTTGGCTTTCCGGTTTCCTCTCCTGGTTTTTCTTCCCCTGGGGCGGGGGGGGGGGGGGGGTCCCGGGCAGGGACGGGAGGGGAATAGTTCTTTTGCCTTGGTGTTTTCCAAAAAACTTTAAAAAATAAAAAGAAAAAGGTAAGGGGTGGGACTTTTTTTTTTTTCTTATTTACATTTCCCATTGGTAATTAATCAGTATTCAATTTTGATATTGCGATAATACTCTTCGTGTTTATAATCTTTACGCAGTGGATATCCTTTCCAATCGGCCGGCATTAAAATTCTTCTTAAGTCGGGATGGTTTTTAAAATTGATTCCGAACATATCAAACACTTCACGCTCCAACCAGTTAGCTGACTTCCAAATAGTGCTTACACTTTCTATTTCCGGATTCTCGCGCGGTAGAATTACTTTTAATACGATCGATTGATTTAGCGGAATGGAATACAAATGATAAATGACTTCCATCGTACCTGTATCAATACCATTATCAATTCCGGTAACGCAGGAAAGCATATCAAAATAAGCAGTCGGATTTTTATAGAGCAATTCGCACACAGAAAGTAACGACTCCGTTTTTATGATTACACCAAAGGGAGTTGAATTGGCAATTTCAGTGACTTCATCAGAAGCCTGTCGAATCAAGGCAATAAGTTCTTCCCTCTTGTCAGACATGAGATTCTTTTTCAATTAATTGTTCAATAGCCGTGGGTTTCATCCGGCTTTCATTCCTGATCTTCTCATGAAGTTTTAGAATACCGCCAATCAAGGCTTCAGGTCTTGGTGGACAGCCAGGCACATAAACATCTACCGGAATAATACGATCTACACCCTTTACAACATGATATCCATGTTGCCAGTACGGACCACCACAATTAGCGCATGAGCCCATCGAAATAACATACCGCGGCTCTGCCATCTGTTCATAAAGCTGCTTGATGCGATCGGCCATTTTAAAGGTTACTGTTCCCGAAACAATCATAACATCCGATTGCCTTGGAGATGCGCGCGGCACCATACCAAACCGATCCATATCATAGACTGTACTACCCGTACTCATAAATTCTATCGCGCAGCAAGCCAATCCAAACGTCATCGGAAACAAGGATGACAGGCGTGACCAATTTAATAAGTCATCTACTTTTGTGATGATGACGCCTCCATGCTCAAACTGCTGATCTAACAACCCCTTCATGGCGTGGTAACTTTATGGTGCTTATACTTTTCATTTATATCCGCGTAAAATGAATTGGGAACGGGTGATTCAACATCCTTAATATCGGGTGAAGATTTTATCCAATCCAGGTGACCCATTTTCCAGGCGTAGGCTAATCCAAGAACTAATATGAATATGAAAATCATCATTTCAGTAAAGGCATACCAGCCCCACATGCCATTCGTTTCGGCAATCAACTCTTTATTTGCAAAAACAACCGACCACGGAAAAAGGAAAACAACTTCTACCTCAAACAAAATAAAAACCAGCGCCAGCACATAAAAGCGAAGATTGAATTGAATCCAGGCATTGCCTTGTGGCGTCTCGCCACTTTCGTAAGAAGTTAGCTTTTGTTTATTTGGTCGATTGGGTCTTAGGAGCCGGGAAACCAATAACGCGGAGGCCACAAAAAGCACACCACCTAAAAAGAATAATAAGATTTGAAAAAAAACAGGTGTTGGTTCGCCACTCATCAATCAAAGATACGCACGTCTATTGTTCTTACCCAAACCTTACAGGTTGGTGGCATTAAATGTATCGCCTTGATTTATGTCGCCAGTTTCATACCCTTTTCTAAACCAGCTTTGCCTTTGGGCAGATGTGCCGTGGGTAAATGAATCGGGCACAACATAACCACGAGCTTGTTTTTGCAAACGGTCATCACCAATGGCACTGGCGGCATTCATAGCTTCGTCAAAATCACCCGCTTCAATAATGTTAAACATGTCATCAGCATGATGTGCCCAAACCCCAGCCAGAAAATCGGCTTGCAACTCAAGCTTTACAGAAAGTTTGTTGTATTCAGCTTCGCTTATCTGGCCTTTCATTTCATGAACCTTACCGGTGATGCCCATAAGATATTGAACATGGTGCCCCACTTCATGTGCAATTACATAGGCCTGCGCAAAATCGCCAGGCGCATTAAACCGACTCTTCAAGTCTTCATAAAAACTAAGATCGATATACACGCGCTCATCGGCACTGCAATAAAAAGGGCCGGTTGATGCATCGGCATTACCACAACCCGATTGTACGGTGCCGTTAAAGATTGTCAGCCGTGGTTCACGATAATCGTCTAACAATTTATTCCACACCTCTTCCGTATCAGCTAGCACAACACCAACAAGGTCTACCAACTCTTGTTCTTCTGGGGTAGATTGATAGGGTGTAGATTGCGAAACCGAGGGCCCGCTTTCCATAGGTATTTGTTGTAAAAGAGATAAAGGATTTTGTCCCGTGATCAACCCGATCACCACTATTACAATAACAATACCTATTCCTCCTTTTATGGGTAAGCCACCAAAACCACCTCCGCCTCCACTTCCCCGTTGATCATCAACATTACCGCTTTGTCTTCGTCCTCGCCATTGCATAGCCTAACTTTTTAGAATCGGAAGTTACGCAGTCACCGTGTCAAAAAGAAGTTACAGTCGGCAAAATAATTAAAGCTCAAAATCCATCATCCTTCGGCTCCCAGAGTTCAATTTTATTCCCATCGGGGTCCATGACCCACCCAAACTTTCCGTATGGGTACTCTTCCATTTCGCCAACAATCTGAACACCTTCTTCCTTCAATACGCTTAGTAACTCAACTAAATTCTCCACCCGGTAATTAAACATAAACTGTTTCTCACTGGGGTTGAAATACGTGGTGTCAGCTTTAAAGGGACTCCAGGCTGTTAGCGCAGGCGTGGCTGCTTCCTTGTTATCAATATCAATCCATCTAAACGAAGCTCCGTATTCATCAACGGGCAAGCCCAGATGTTTGCCATACCATTCTTTAATTTTCTTAGAGTCAGCCGTTTTAAAAAATACCCCACCCAATCCTGTAACTCGTTTCATGCTCGTGTATTTTAATTACTATGTTTAATATTCAATTCCTACTTTGAGAAAAATTTACAATTCATGGATCGACAAACCCTTACAAAGATATTTAATGTGTTTTCGATACTCTGTGGCGTTTGGTTTACTAGCACTATTTGGCTTTGGGCCTGGCTTGTTAATCTATTCATTTCATTACCCGTTGGAATCATTGGGATGATTTTCTGGTATTTTGGCAAACGAGATGGTGTCAGTCGACTAAACGGGATTGCCTTGATTACTCATGCCCTCGGCTTGGCTGTAGCCATCATCTCATTCTTTATTTTTTTGTAATGAAAACTCAATAGTCCTTGCCCCAGCATATCAAACTATTATAATTATTTTTGTTTTAGTCCATTAATAACTTCCTTTTCATAGATCTTAATCCATTCCTTGGTAGTCATCTTCGAAGCCAACTTACCAATCAGTTTAACCGGCACATCGTCCGGCTTCCTGAATCGGATGCAGGATTTACCCATATCTAGTTTTTTATCCGATACTTTCCCCCACTCGGCAACAAACCAATCATGCAACTGGCCTTCATAAACCGCCATGTGATAAATGGCAATATGATTCTTTTGCGAAGCTAAACCCATAAAAGGCAATGGGTCTTTGGGATTGGTATGATACCCGGCTGGGTAAAGTTTATGTGGCACCACATAGCCGATCATCCCATACTACATGATTTCTTCAAACCCCTTCGGGAGATTCTTCTTAATTACAGTACGCAACACCGAAATAATCTCAGCTCGTTCGTCTGGCAACATTTCAATATACTCATCTGCTGTTTTGGCTTTGGATTGCATCACACACTACTTTAAATTTTCTCAGAAGCAGGAAAAAACTCTCGCTTACGCAACAAACCCGCACTTATTAATGAAATCACCAGCCCAACAGGAAGAATCTCCAATACTGACATTCCAAAACGGATAACCGGATTCTTGTACATAATCCAATACTGCTCCATTTTCTCAATTTCCAGACTTAACTCTGCTTCGCCTTTTGTCTCTTCTTTAAGTTTTTGAATATAATGCTCCTCCATCTTTTGGACAAAACCCTTTGATACGGTGTGGTAGGCTACTTCCCAGGACAGGGCATAAATTACCGATGCTACTACCGTAATTAATATTCCTATCTTAAATGCCTTACCAAATGAAACGACACCAGACGCATATGAATCCCGATAAGTTTTCACTCCAAAGAATATCAGCGAAAGAGAAATTACCATGGATGTATAGCCCACCCACATGCCATTGTCGAAATTGAGGGTACCGTTATCGTAAAACGGGGCCGTTACAAAGAACATGGTACCCACAATTACACCGGCTATAGAGCCATAAACGAGAATTACTTTTTTCATAAGGGTTTCGATTTTTCTTTCAAATCAAAGTTATTAGCCTTCAAAATCAATCACCCGAAAGGATGATTCTCAGAAATTTTTTGGAAATCATCCAAAAGGAGGATGTCAGATATTTGTGACTGGCAGCCATACAATCTACGGAATCAATTTTAGTTCCTTGGCACGCTGCACAGCCTGTGTTCTGCGGCTAACTTCCAGTTTTATAAAAAGATTGGAAGAATGCGTTTTAATAGTATTCGGTGACACAAATAACTTATCAGCAATTTGTTGATTGCTTAAGCCGCTGGAAATTAACTCCAACACTTCCAACTCGCGCTTGCTGATACCCAACTTTTGGAGTTTAGACTCATTCAAAATAAACTCAGGACCAGCAAGGATTATTTTCTTTCGCGTAAGCTTTAGGCCGGCCCAGATTCCGAGTGCTGTAAATAGAATGGCAACGATGCCAAAATAAAATTCTAATGACAAATCGCGGATAATAAATCGGTATTCAAGAAATTTTAAAAGAAATACCAATGCCGCTAAGGCAAGACTGTATAAAAAAATAGTGCGCTTCACGCTATTTCAGGCTGTTTTTTGGTTTATGATTTATCACTTAATACAAACATAGTCTGATTGATTAAAAATTATATAGGTTACTCATTCTTTTAAATGAATATAAACGCATATTGATTCAAAATTTGTTGAATTCTTGCAGCTATCATGCTACATTAACCCATCATGAAAATGACAATCAACAAAACGACATTATTTCTTCTGCTGACAATTGGAAGCGCAGTCGCTCAAACGAAAGTTGATATTACAGGTCGTTGGACAGGTACTGTTCAAATTCCACTAGCCCAGGATATGCTGGCGGAATATAATTTCATACAAAGCGGATTGATTATTAGCGGAGATGCTAAACTAAAAAGTTTGAACGGCCGCGACTCCATGAAATACAAACTTTCCGGGGCTGTCAAGAATGGTGTGGTTCACTTTAAGGGAACTAAATTCGAATACAAAACCGGAAGTGCCTGCCTCTCGCAAACAGAATTAAAATACTTTAATGAAAATGATCAGCCAAAACTGGTTGGAAAATGGAAAGGGGATCTAAAGTTATCAACATGTGCCCCCGGAGTATCTGGTAAAGTTGAACTAGGAAAAGTTATTGGTACAACACCAAACCTGCTAATCACAACGCGAGAGGTTACCGCTAGTATCGAATCAAATGATTTTGAAGGAACCGAACTTGTAAAAGAATTAGGCAAGCGAAAATATTATGCGCTCATCATTGGCATTGATCAGTATGCCGATGAGGGAATTCAAAGATCTGGACAATCCGGTAAACGATGCGCAGGAAATTAGTCGGGTATTAAAAACGCATTACACTTTCGAGCCCGAAAATATTCAACTACTTTCTAATCCAACCCGCACCGACATCATAGAGTCATTTGACTTGCTTAGTGAAAAAATTACCGAGCGCGATAATTTTCTTGTTTTCTACGCAGGCCATGGTATTTGGGACGAACGCTTAAGCCAGGGTTTTTGGTTACCAGCCGATGCCAGATTGAACTCAAAAGCCCAATGGCTTTCCAACAGCACCATTCGTGATTATATCTCCGGGATAAAATCAAAGCATACGTTACTGATAACGGATGCCTGTTTTAGCGGCAGCATTTTTAAAGAACGAGTTGTAACGTTTAACAACAGTCGCGCCATGCTTGAAATGTATAAACTCACGAGCCGTAAAGCGATGACCAGCGGTGCCTTAAAAACAGTGCCCGATAAAAGTGTGTTCATCACCTACCTCACTAAAAATCTCGTCAACAATAATCAACCCTTGCTATCTGCAGAAGAGTTGTTTCAAACCTTTAAAATTGCTGTGATCAACAACAGCGCTAATGGCCAGGTGCCACAATATGGACCTATCGGTCAGGCCGGGGATGAAGGTGGTGATTTTATTTTTCTGAGAAGACCTGAATGACTTTGGCAAAGCGATTATTTAAATAGTTAAAAAGTAGAATTATCTGGCGAGTAATATCAGGTTGTAAGACCTGACAGCAAGGAAAGAGTTACCAAAAGTTTGCATTGCTCTCCCCATGAAATTTATTCCACGCCATCATCCGATAACGGCACTAATTGGGCTTTGAGATCCGGATCTTTCATGTCTTTATCAAAAGGAAACATGGGTCGATTGATGCGTTTAAAATCAAGTCGCTCTAAATCCTGATCAACACCTCCAGGTGTAAGCGCCATAATCCAGTCGGCACGCATGTCATAAAGTTCGGGAACTAAGTATCCAATTTTCACCACTACAATATCTGTCTTGCGCGGATTGAGACCCAAACTTGTAAAATCAACTTCCTCGTGATACGGTTTTCGTTTCTTCGTTACAATAACATGCACGCTACCAATCTTTACTACTACCTCTGTTTCTGCATGCTCATCTCCCTGTACAATCGCTTCTACCGTTCCGGTTAATTTTATAGGAGGAGCAAACCGAGCATCAATGGCTGCACCTGCATAGGCATCGATCTTACCGCCCACACCCAGTTCCATAGCCTTTGCCACAAACTCCGGCCCGGGTATAGAAGCATAAATAAGTGAAGGTCCTTTGGCTGATTTGAATTCTGGCCGCGCAAGAATCTCCTTCAACGTCCACGTTACATCACCAGCACCTCCTGCCGTTGGATTATCACCCATGTCGCTGATGAAGAAAGGGTGCTTGTTGCTGGCGATGGCCATGTCCAGGCTTTCCTTTAATGAAGCTGTGGGTGCAATAAATTCAAACTGCGATCGGGCGTTCCAAAAACTATTCGCCAATGCTTCGGCTGTTTGCGTTACTTTTTCTTTATCGTCACCTGTTACCATTACCACCGCATGATTGCGGGGTTCATCGGCCCAGGCATAGCCAATCCAGATAGCGGCATCTACTATTCCTTCTTGTGCAGCCGCGGGTGCAACCTGAGCATATAGACTCTTGCCGGGTTCTACGCGCGTGCTGGTTTTTTCTCCCGGCAACAAGATGGGTACGGGAATCCACGCCTTATAGGCAGGCTTACCTTCTCCACTTTCTATTCGCGACAGCAAATTATCTACTGCCCGTTTCTTTGAAAGCATGGCATCTTCATGCGGGGCCATGCGAAAGCAGGTGATCAAGTCTGAGTTTTGCGCCAGGCGCCAGGATACATTACCATGTAAATCCATGGAGGTGGAAATAATCGTTTTCTTTCCAACCACCTCCCGCACCCGGATGATAAAATCTCCTTCCGGATCATCGAGGCCAACTACACTCATGGCGCCATGAATATCAAAAAAGAGTCCATCATACGGACTATTCTTCTTAAGCATATCCAGTGTTTTAGTTACCAACGATTCATATGCCTCGCACGTAACGATACCCCTGGCAGCGCAACGCCCCTTAAGGTGGGAATCCAATTTGCACGTTGGCGATTGAGTGAGTCGGAGGATAAAAAGGGATATTCCTTAAAAATAGTTTCCCCCGTTCTGGCATGAAACGCATCTTCTTCAGTTAATGCTGGAGAGAATGTGCTGGACTCAATAGCTATCCCGGCTATGGCGATTCGCGGTAGTTCCTTTCCAGTTTGCTTATCGGCTGGGTTGCATCCCAGTAAAATGATTAGTTGAGCAAAAACTAAACTGTAGAATATTCTTTTCATAAGGAGGATTTCAAATAATGTTGCTCAATTTAATTTCTTTTTCGGAATCATGTGAGCTTTATTATATGATGGGAAAATAACATGGGAAATTTGTAGATGTTGGGTTGTCATTCAACAAAAGTTCGAATTGAAAATAATACTCAAAAGGATCACAAAAGGAATTTGACAAGTCATAAATGTCATCCCTTGCTGTCAGGTCTTACGACCTGACATACACAAATCAGAAATAATCCTTGTAGTGAGAAATATTTATTTCACCTAAGTCTCCAATTTCATAAAAGGCTGCGCTTGAAAATTTGAAGTCATCTGGCTTGCTTACAAGATTCCAATGTTCTTGCATGGGATTTGCGTGAATATAATTCAGTTTTGTTTCTAAAAGCTTGCTATTTGATAAGATCACGTCATCGAATCGATCTTCCCAAACCTTGAAAACTTGTTTTCGGTAAGCAATGCGCAACCTTTCAAGAAGCGCAAAATCTCCGTCAAGTTCAATTTGCTGACGGATTTTTACTGATGTGAATTTCTTTAAATCACGCATCCAATCGGAAAGCCGATTACCCTGTTTGAAAAACAGAATAAGGTGAATATGATTGGGCATAATCACATAACCTAACAAGGAACTGGCATACTTTTGATTTAGGAAATTGATGCTATCTGTCACAATTTTTTTGCAGGAATCGCTGGCAAGTAAATGATACCATTTGTAGCAGGTGGTTGTTACAAAGAAACAATCTGCATCCGGATACAGCGTACGACCACGTAGTCCCATTTACTAATATAAAGAAACTATTACGAATCGTAGATTGAGCCTGTCAGGTCGGAAGACCTGACAGCAACGGAGCTACGAACGTGGAATGTAGCTAACTAGGTTGAGGGGATACGTTCTCCAGTTTCAACGCTCCTCTAAAAAAGAATTGCGCAGCCACAGCCATTAGCACATGGCTCAGGTCAATATGGTTAAACCAGATGTGAGGAGAGATTTCATTCATGAAAATCAAAGCGGCCATACTGGCAAACCCCACCCCAATAATAATGTTGGCACTTCCTTTATTGCCTGTCTTTAAGTACACAAAACCATGGAATGGCAACACTACCGCCAATAAGCCGTCGCCAGAATGAAGCTCGACCCATTTAAAACTAAGGGTATAGATAGTAATGGTCATCACGGTGAGTAATTCGATGATATTGAGTGTAAGGAAGAATTTACCAATCCTTGCATCAACAAGTGGTCTGGCATTCTCAATAGAGGATCGCTCAATAAGGGCAATGGAAAACATACTGAGAATCCAGCCGGGAAGTTTCCATGCAAAGGAGAAAGCATACAAAAATCCATGGCCTATTACACCACCAAAGAAGGTGGCAAGTCCCATTAATAAAAGTACGAGCGAAAGAAGCCTTGGGTTTTACCTGCCAGCTCTTTCTTCGTCAGCTTATAGTAAGCGATAAGGCATACCGCAGAAATGATTAAATCGGTGAACATATTCACCGGCTCGTCTATCCTTATGCCCAATAGCGAAATGGAAGGTTGCTGCACGCGAAATAATTCAAACCTCTGTTCCTAAAAGTACGATTAATATAGTTTCTCTTGGTGTTTTAAGGATTGTTGGTCAGCGACCAACAATAACTAAGGTGTACGAATGTTTTAAAAGTCTCGCTCTAAACGCGTTTTGTTATAAAGTCGCTGGTAATTTTGTCAATGGAGGTTGTGCCAGCTAACCGCATGTCGCGGATTAACTCAGCGTTAAGAAGATCCAATGCTATTTCTACTCCTTGTTGGCCAAGGGCACCAAGTCCCCAGCAAAACGGTCTACCCATACAGACAGCTTTTGCTCCCATGGCTAAAGCTTTAAATATATCCGTCCCCCTCCTTATTCCTCCGTCAATCAATACAGGTATTCTACCGTTTACTTCCTCAATTACTTCTGGTAAACATTCAATGGTTCCACGGTTACTTTCCAATTGTCTTCCGCCATGATTTGAAACAATGATACCGTCAACTCCATATTTTATCGCCAGTGCTGCATCTTCTTTTGTAACGATTCCCTTAATAACTATTTTCATTCTGCAATTCGCGCGGAGCCAATCGATTAGCTCCCATGTCATGGTCATGTCGGTAAAACTCATGCCTCTTGGCAGAATACCTTCCAGATTTCCCATAATGAGTTCTCCTTCCTCTATTAGTTTAAGAAGCGTTGTAGCGCTAGTCTCTCTATTTCCGACAACGGGGGTATCCACAGTTAAAATGCAAACGGGACAACCTGCCTGCTCGGCTTTATCAAGCAGTATCTTAGTGATTTTTTTCGGTCGGAGGTTGGATATAATTGAAACCACAGGTTGGGGCCATAGGCAGAAGCTATTTCGGAAACCGAATAGTTTGACACAGTAGAAACAATTAGTTGGTGTTTCCGGGATGCCGCGGCTTTAGCCGTTGCAACTTCACCTTCCTGATGAAAAAACTTTTGAAATCCAACGGGACTTAAAATAAGTGGAGTCTCAAGGGTTTGTCCAAAAAGCTCAATCTTTGTTGAAATAGTACTAACATCAATTAATCTACGTGCTCTTATTTGAATTTTACTATAACCCTCCGTGTTAGCTCTAACCGTCAGTAAGTCATCAGCACCTCCGTTAAGGTATTCAATGGCATCATCGCCCATTACCTTTCTTGATAACACTTCTAAATCATAGACATTCTTAAACTCCAGATTTTTATCTGAATTGTCTTGTTTCGTTGTGCATCCCAAGAGTGATATAGGTAAGGCAAAAGCTAAACTTGACAAACCAATCCATTCAAGAAATTTGCGTCTTTGAATTTCTGTCTGAAGGAAGGAGTCTAAATTATCCATAGTACAGTCACTTTTGAAGAATACAATATATGCAATTGTTGATATTTCCAATCTCTAGTTCTTCCGACCTTGTTGGAGTTCTTCTCCGACAAGAAAAACTCAAATCAAATTTGCTGGTGAAGAACACCAGCAAAGGCAGGGCAATTTACTTGACGAAATGCTTCGTGTTTTAGGATTGTTGGCCAGGCGACCAACAATAACAGGGGGCAGCAACTTCACGTTCGACATGGTAGCGGTTCACGTTCGACTTGGTAGCAGTTCACGTTTGAATTGGTAGCAGTTCACGTTCGACTTGGTAGCCGTTCACGTTTGAATTGGTAGCAGTTCACGTTTGACTTGGTAGCAGTTCACGTTTGGCATGGTAGCGGTTCACGTTTGACTTGGTAGCAGCTCACGTTTGACATGGTAGCGGTTCACGTTTGACTTGGTAGCAGTTCACGTTCGACTTGGTAGCAGTTCACGTTTGGCATGGTAGCGGTTCACGTTCGACTTGGTAGCAGTTCACGTTTGACTTGGTAGCGGTTCACGTTTGACTTGGTAGCAGTTCACGTTTGACTTGGTAGCCGTTCACGCACGACATGGTAGCCGTTCACGCATGACATGGTAGCGGTTGTATTTTTAATTCTCCGCGGAGATTCCTCTGTCTTGGCCCTTGGAGTTCTTCTCTAACAGGCAAAACTCTCTCTTGCTGTCAGGTCTTACGACCATAGCCGTTAACTTAAGCCTCGTTAGAGGCGAAATACTGGTAGAATTTGAATTTTATGGATAAATAAAGTGCCGTAGGTACGAAATATATTACGTCCCTACAGGACTGGAATACATTTTCGATAAGAAAGTTACCAATATTTAGTTCCTACAGAACATCAAATGCTCTTAAGTTAACGGCTATGGTCAGGCGACCCGCAACAACAAAGGTCTGTTAAGATTGGGCCTGTCAGGTCGGAAGACCTGACAGCAATGGAAAATGATTTAAACCTCTCTTAAAAGTACGATTAATATAGTTTCCGCTTGCCCGCCCTTGAAGTCAGATCTTACGACCTGACATACAACCCCGCGCTTGTTGGTGTTCTTCTCCAACGCGAAAAGCTCAATCAAGCTATCACAAAAACTTGCCTGCCTTCACTTTTATTTTTGAACCCTCTGCCAAGAACACAGATTTAGGTTTCTCGCGACTGAGAAAATCAAACTCGTTTCCATAGACTGAACCAAAATCCACATCAATTAAATAATCGATGGTTTTATAGACCTCCCATCTCGGATGTTCTACTCCATAGTCGGAAGTTTTAACATCAGTAACTTTTGTATACCCCCAATAATGCTCGGTAATAAATTCTTCCTCGCTGTTGACTGCAATTGAAGCTAGTATTGGTTCAGTAATAACTTTAAAACTATTCCATCGTTTCTTCTTCCACTTATATTCAACTGTGAGATTAGCCGAGGTTTCCCAAACATGCTTCATTGGCATAGTTTCATAGTTCTCTTTATAAATAGTGTTGGCAACAAATGTGAGTGCAGGCTTAGGCACAATTTCTTTTATAAATACAACTCCTCGTTTCCACTCACCCTCATCCTTGTAGCGAACATAAAATCGTAGGTTTACTTCTTCAAAGTCTGTGTGGAAAGGAATTTTCAATCCAAGCACTTTTGTATTCTGAAACATAAAACCCACCAGACTGACATAACACGTGCCGTTCCAAAGATCGAATTCAGTTTTGTTTGGCAGGTAGTGGGCCAACACATTTTTATCTACTGAATAGTTTGCCATTGCCAACTTACGCCATTCTGCTTGTAAAAAAGTTTTACTCATGAAACATCAATAAATTTTTCATTCAATAAATGTATGAGAATTCTCTTTAACCTGATGTAAACGGCAATTTACTTGGTTAAATGCAATGTTTTAGGATTGTTGGTCAGAGACCAACAATAACTAAGGGGTTTTATTAAATGATGGGGAAATAACATTCCTTAAAGGCGGAGTCTTGCCTCGGCCTCCGCAATAAAAACTAATTAAATTATTTCAGTATCTTCTACAAGGAAAACTTAAAGCGAAGACTCCGCTAAGAATTTACGTACGACCACGTAGACCCATTTATTAATATAAAGAAACTAATGCACTCGGAAGATTGAGGCTGTCAGGTCGGAAGACCTGACAGCAATGGAAAACCTTCTGATGAAGTACGCCAGCAAAAGGTACGGTGTATTAAGGATTGTTGGTCAGCGACCAACAATAACCAAGGGGATAAAGAGTTCGACCACGTAGACCCACTTACTAAGATAAAGAAACTAATACGAATTAGAGATTGAGCCTGTCAGGTCGGAAGACCTGACAGCAATAGAAATACTTAACAGGTTCTTAGTGTGTTAGAACTACTTTAGCTTTTATTAATTGCTGTCAGGTCTTCCGACCTGACAGAACTCACCGCCCCACCCTCTCTATCCAAACTTCTATATTGAATTGCTTCCGCGAGATGTTCAATTTTTAATTTCAGGCGTTCCGGCCAGGTCGGCAATGGTACGCGAGACTTTTAAAATGCGGTCGTACGCGCGGGCAGAAAGGCCAAGGCGCTCCATCGCAGTTTTTAACAACGTGCGGCCAGCATCGTTGATCACGCAAATCTCTTTCACCATGTTGGCGGGCATCATGGCATTGCAATAAATATTCTTTTGATCTTTGAAACGTTCGCTCTGCATCTCACGCGCTTTCACCACGCGTGCGCGAATCTCATCGCTCGTTTCATTTTTACGTAGGGTAGTCATCTGATCAAAACTTACGGGCACAACTTCCACATGCAAGTCAATGCGGTCGAGCAGTGGGCCGCTTACTTTGCTTAGGTAGCGTTGCACAACGCCCGGCCCGCACACACATTCTTTTTCAGGATGGTTGTAATACCCACACGGGCACGGGTTCATACTGGCCACCAACATAAAGTTGGCTGGGTAATCAATAGAAACTTTTGCGCGCGAAATCGTTACGCGTCTTTCTTCCATCGGTTGGCGCATTACCTCCAACACGGTGCGTTTAAATTCCGGCAGCTCATCTAAAAACAAAACACCATTGTGCGATAAAGAAATTTCTCCGGGTTGTGGATTGCCTCCACCGCCAACTAATGCAACATCAGAAATTGTATGATGCGGACTTCGATAAGGTCTGGTTGTTATTAAGGTAGCATCGGCACCAACCTTCCCGGCAACGGAATGAATCTTGGTTGTTTCGAGTGCTTCGTTCAGCGTAAGCGGTGGAAGAATGGAAGGTAGTCGTTTTGCCAACATGGTTTTACCGGCCCCGGGCGGACCAATCATAATCACATTGTGCCCTCCGGCTGCCGCAATCTCTAACGCACGTTTAATATTTTCCTGACCCTGCACATCTTTAAAATCCGAATCGTAATCGTTGATCTTACTTTGAAACACTTCGCGGGTATCCATGCGCAGGGTTCAATTTTAATCTTACCTTCAAAGAAGTCAATGGCTTCCTGTAGGGTCTCCACTCCTATTATATCGAGATTATTTACAATGGCTGCTTCGCGCGCATTTGACTTCGGTAACACAAATCCTTTAAACTCTTCTTTGCGGGCCTGAATGGCAATGGGCAACACCCCTTTAATGGGGCGAAGAATTCCATCGAGCGACAACTCGCCCATGATGATATATTTATCTAACTCAACGGCTTCAATTTGCTCGGATGCTTTAAGTACACAAAGTGCAATCGGTAAATCATACGCGCTGCCCTCCTTTCGTATATCCGCAGGCGCCAGGTTAACCACCACTTTGTTGCGTGGCATAAACAACTTCAGACTTTTAAAAGATGATTCAACCCGGTGCTGACTTTCCTTTACAGCCGTATCGGGCAAGCCGCTCATATGAAAATCTTTGCCTTGCGTTACGTTCACCTCCACCGTAATGGTTCGGGCATCTACTCCATACACTGCACCTCCAAAGGTTTTAGCAACCATTTTAAATTGACGAATTAAGATTGACGAAGTACGAATTTAATCCTGATAGATCGGGATTGAATTACTAATTACGAATATAGAATGGAATTACCCAACCACTTCCTTCTCGATGAGCAAAATAAGGATATGGATGATTTTGATGTGGATTTCCTGAATGCGATCGGCATAGCCAAAATGGGGTATGCGCAATTCGATGTCGGCTAAGGGTGCCAACTTGCCACCATCTTTACCCGATAGAATGATCACGGTCATTCCTTTTTCTTTGGCCGTTTTGGCGGCATTGATAATGTTACTTGAATTTCCACTCGTGCTGATTCCTAAAAGCACATCACCTTTATTGCCCAACGCTTCGAGATAGCGGGAGAAGACAAACTCATACCCATAGTCGTTGCTTACACAAGAGATGTGGCTCGGATCGCTCACACAAATAGCCGGCATGGCCTTTCGGTTATCGCGATAGCGACCAGTAAGTTCTTCGGCAAAATGCATGGCATCGCAATGCGAACCACCATTGCCACAGGAAATAACTTTACCCCCTAGTTTGATTGAATTGGCGATGGCTTTCGCAGCCATCTCGATATTTTTTAGATTATTTTCATCCTTCAAGAAGTTTTGAAGCACATCAGCCGCCTGATTCAGTTCGGCCGCTATCAATGAGGTATAACTCATAATGACTTTGAATCGGAAGGAGTTACTTCTTTCACTGCTGGATTAGCAGGCTTATTTGCCTCCTGAAAATCATAGACCTTTGCTTTGAGTGCATTGTTTTCAAGGCGCAAGGCTTCTTGTGCTTTCTCAGCATTCTTGTTTTCAATCCAGGTCCAAACGAAATCAGCCACGAATAACACAACGCCCAATACGGCTCCATACTTAAGCATAGAAATCTTGCCATACAATTGCGACAGGATACCAAAATCTTCCTTGTTTGAATCAATGTACATAACAAAGAAGAGTATGATTAAATGATACCCCCCAAAAATGGCAAAGAAAATGCGTCTTCGTTGATTCATTATTTTATCAATATAAGAACAAACTTATACTTTTTAGTCTAAATCAAAAATGCTTATTAACGTCAAATACTTGCATGGACTACCTTTCAGCCGTTTGAATTGTTACCAACTTACGGTACAAACCATCTTTACTAGTAAGTTGATCGTGGGTACCTCGTTCTGTAACCTCACCATCCTCAATAACCACAATCTCATCGGCATGTTGAATAGTGCTAAGCCGGTGCGCAATAATAATAGAGGTTCTGTTTTTCATCAGGTTGAATAAAGCCTCTTGTACCAGGCGCTCCGATTCAGAATCGAGGGCGGAAGTAGCCTCATCCAAAATGAGAATAGGTGGATTTTTAAGAACGGCACGTGCGATACTTAAGCGCTGGCGCTGGCCACCCGAAAGTTTTGAACCCCGTTCGCCAATCAACGTTTGATAGCCATTTTCTGTTTGCATGATAAAGTCATGCGCGTTGGCTATTCGTGCTGCCTGAATCACACTCTCTTCGCTAATGTGCGGCATACCAAAGGCTATGTTATTAAAAATTGTATCGTTAAATAAGATCGATTCCTGAGTGACAACTCCTATATGACTCCTTAAAGATTCCAATTCGTAATCAGTCAACGAAACTCCGTCAATCTGTACTTCCCCATCAATAGGATCGTAAAAGCGGGGCACCAAATCTGCCAAAGTAGACTTACCCCCCCGTGATGGCCCAACCAGCGCAAGCGTCTTACCTTTTTCAATGGTTAGATTAATGTTCTTTAACACGCGCTCTGTCTCATACGCAAAATTTACATTCTTGAATTGAATTCCTTTTTCAAATGATTTAAGTTCAACAGCTCCAGGCTTGTTATGAATCACCGGTTTTTCATCTATCAATGAAAAGATACGTTTGGCCGAAGCCGTACCTCGTTGCAACGAAGTAATGCCGTTAGAAAAACTCTTGGCAGGTTGCATGATCATAGCGAACACACCCAGGAAACCTAAAAAAGCTTCCGGCTTTAAAGAAGATTCGTCAGACAAAACCATATTGCCGCCAAAATAAATTATGCCCGCAACAATGATAACTCCTAAAATTTCAGACACCGGAGCCGACAATTCGTTTTTATAAGCCATCGACTTAGTGGTTTTTCGATAATAAGCCGTTTCGGTTTCAATTTTTCCGACAACAAAATTTCGGGCATTAAAAGCTTTAATAACGCGCATACCACTAAACGTTTCGTCCAAAATGCTAAGGATTCTACCTAAAGACTCCTGACTTTCTGTGGCTTGCTTCTTTAATCGTTTTATTATTTCTGCTACTACCGTTCCCGTCAATGGCAAAACCAACAACGTGAATAGAAAAAGCTGAGGCGAAATGGTAAACAAAACAAAGAAATAAACCAGGATGGTGATGGGTTCGCGCATCACTGCCTTCAAACTATTCATTACTGCGTTCTCTACTTCGTTTACATCGTTGGTAAACCGGGAGATAAGATCTCCTTTGCGTTCCGTATTAAAGTATCCAATATGTAATTGCGTAACTTTTTTAAAAATATCCATACGAATATTCTTGGTAAGATCTACTTTGATTTTTGTCGCAATAACCCGTTCTAAAAATTTAAAAATGTTGGACAGTAATACGGTAGTAACAATTAACGCGCAGATGAACAAGAGCGCACTGATTTGTCCGTTATTCTTAATAATGTCTAAAAAGTAATGATTGAAAACGCCTAACAGATAATCCGTTGAAAAAGTGAATTCAGGGATTTCTGGTACTGCTACCTGCTTATTATCCTGGCCGAAGAGCACAGAAAGCATGGGAATAATAAGTACAATATTGAAGGCACCGAAAACAACACCTAAAAAGGAATATAGAAAAAAGAAAACCAGCCGTGTTCTTAGTTTATTGGCATAGGAAAGGATTCTAAAAAATATTTTCATCCGATTGACTTAAAAATCATAAAGACGCTGTGGGATATTCCAGCGCAAAGTTAGGGAAGTAATTGATGAATTAGAGTTGTACGCAGGCAAATCACTTTTGCTTTGGCGGATGATCTGCTTCGCATCAATAAATACATTGTGTCTAATCATATAAGATGCGGTTAAATCAACAAAGAAAATCGTGTTCTTATTTCCTTGTCCAATCGTATTTCCATAATCCTGTTCCCGGCTTTCATAGTTTTTCAAAATATCACCGCCCCAATTTTGATCGGTGTCATCACGACCTGGATTGGCATAAAATGCTTTTGCAATCAGGTTAAGTTTAGGAATGGGTTGGTAGCGAACAATGCCTACCCATTCATTAAAATTAGCTCCCAGTGGATGTGCCAGAGTCTGGCGGTAGTTACTGTAGCTTCCATACTGCGAAAAATGCGCATAGGTGTAAGGCCTTACCGAATTAAACTCTGCTTGCACATCCAGGTTAGAGACGCCCAGCACATCAATATATTTTACACCTAGTTGCCAGGCATACTTGTTTGCCCACCATCCGTCACCAGAAGTTATTTCATAAAGTTTAAATTCATCCAACACCAGTTGGCCATATAGTGAAACTCCTTTAAGTGCATTCCACTTAAAGTCTAAACCCAATAGCGCGTTGTCGCTACTCCCATATTGTTGTTCAATCGCTCTGAAAAAAATAACCGGATTTAAGTATCCGTAGTCGAATGAATTATTATTGACTGAATCCTGTGGACTAAATACAATGGATTCAAACACCCCAATATTTAATTTCTTGCCAATATTGAAGGTAAGGTGATGAAAGGCCATAAACTTTTCGGGATAGCGTTCGTTACCGGATGTGCGCGCATCGGCCGCCATCCGATTCATCTGGTAGAGATAATTCAGTTTCCAGACTTTTACATTGGCTCTTAAAAAAAGTGTAGGCGGTGAATAGTCGGAGAAGATAAGTGACCGATATCCATTGCCAATAAAAGTACGATCGTTGCCAAACTGCAGATAAATATGTTTGCTAACGTTAAAGTCGATGTAGGCGCGCGCCTGAAAAAAATCCACACCAGAAGTTTTAAAATCTTTCCAAAATCCCTCGTGGGGTACCACGCGATTTCGATCCACTTCCTCTTGAACATATAAAGGCAATATGGATTGATTTTCTCCAAGGAATGTATAAAAACCAATTTTGCGATCTACCATGCCGCGGATTTCAATGCCCCGGGTGTTCGTGGTAACCCAGTCGTTGCGGTAACTGTCAAATCCACCCCCTACATACAACACGGGGTTTACATGCAGGTCAAACTCAGGTTTATCAACATAAACAAAATCCGATTTATTGCGGTACAGACTTTTAATAAATGGTTTCTTGCTGGTGTTGGTTTCTGGTCGGCTCCATTCCCAACTATCATTGCGCAAAAAATCCCGATTGAATTGATCACTACGGGAAGAAAAAATAGCTTCGTTCTGTGAAAGTGTATCCAGGTAACCTACAATCGCATCGCGCTTATACGGTTTTACGGATGTGAAGAATCCGGTTACAATACGGCCCGATTTTATCTCATACCGATCAATCCAATGATAGTAATCTTCGTTGAGTGTGGCGTTGGTGCTTTGGGCGCCTGCCTTAAAAAAAGAGGTAAGTACTATGAAACTAAAAAATGCCCTCCTCATATATTATCCTTCTATTAAGCAGTATAAAAACGGGGAACTAGCTTTAGATATTCCAATATAGCAGAACCGTGGCAACCCCCTCTAATTTCCCGAAATTAGCCTACAATCATAACAATTTCTTAGCAAATTTGGGGATTAATGCCTTGCTTTTCGGGACCGTTTTCATACTTTTGCAGTCCTTTAATAAAATAGAATATGAAAAAAGGCATTCACCCTGAGTATAAAGACGTAGTTTTTTGGGATACTACAAGCGATTTCAAGTTTTTGAGCCGCTCTACTTCAGTTCCTAAAGAGACCATCACCTGGGAAGATGGTAAGGAATATCCGGTAATTAAAGTGGAAGTTAGTTCAGCTTCGCACCCCTTCTATACAGGTAAGAAAATGTTTCTGGATACGGCTGGTCGTGTTGAGAAGTTCCAGAAGAAATACGGAAAGAAATAAAGAATTTCTTCTTAGCGTGTTTTGCTTAAAAAGGTCTCCCACTGAGACCTTTTTTATTTTGAGGGTGGCTCAAAAATAATTCAAACTATCAGGTTGAGCCTGTCGAAACCTAATTTCCAAGGTGGATTAGCCTTCGATAAACTCAGACTGACTACCAAAGTTTATTTGATACAGCCTCTTTTTATTTTGGAGTAACCTTAGCCACTTGTCATTCGGAATTGATCAACCTAATTTAGCGACATGAATTTGATTTTGTTCGATAACCCAACCATTCGTCAAAACCTGTTGCCCTTTACTTTCACCCGGCCAGTTGCAAGCATTAGAGTAGGTATTCTTACTATAGCGGAAAAGTGGGAAAAGTATCTTGGGGTAAAAGCTTCTTATGCAACCGAAGCTTACTTATCAAAAAAATTCCCACTTCATCATCAGGCCGATAATCTCTGGATCAATGGAGCGGTATGCCCTAACACATCCTTCGTTAAAGCTATCAAAGAATTGAAGTTGGGTGATGCGCTAAGTCAAGACGAAGTGGTGCTTGCCGTGCGAACGCAAGATTCTGAAGTACCTGAAGTAATTACTGGAGCGATCCACGCGTTTACCCAACCGGTTACTGTTATTGATCAGGTTTGGAAGATTTATCAAAAAAACGGAGCCGAGATTCGCGAAGACTTTGCCTTACTAACCCAGGGCCGTAAATCCGCTGCTATACAAGATTCCTTCACCCGGATTTATAATCCGGATCAGGTATTTCTTGAACAAGGCGTTCAAATAAAAGCAGCTTTGCTGAACGCAGAAAATGGTCCTATCTATTTAGGGAAAAATTCTGTTGTACACGAAGGCGCGTTAATCCGTGGCCCATTCGCTTTGTGTGAAGACTCGCACGTTAATATGGGCGCAAAAGTTCGGGGCGATACTACGGTAGGTCCGCATTCCAAAATTGGAGGCGAAGTGAGTAATTCCGTTATTTTTGGCTACAGCAATAAATCGCACGATGGGTTTTTGGGCAATTCGGTTATTGGCGAGTGGTGCAACATTGGTGCTGATTCCAACACCTCGAACCTGAAAAACAATTACGAGAATATTAAACTGTGGAATTACGCGAAAGGCGGATTCAAAGATACGGGCCTTATGTTTTGCGGACTCATGTTTGGGGATCATAGTAAGTGTGGTATCAACACTATGTTTAATTCGGGTACCGTAGTGGGCGTAAATGCCAGTATTTTGGTGATGGCTATCCTCGTAATTTCGTTCCTTCTTTTGCGTGGGGTGGTGCCGCAGGATTCACCACGTATCAACTGGATAAGGCCTTGGATACAGCAAGCAAAGCGATGGCTCGAAGAAATGTTGTGTTAACAGAAATCGATGGAGAGATTTTTAAAACTATTTTGATGAATCTTCAAACTATCGGGTTTGGGAAAAGAAATAACAGATTTCATTAAGAACAAGCGCTAATGAAAGTTTTATGTATAGTACTGGGTGCCGTTTTCCTGAGTCTGGGGATACTCCATTTCAATTGGGCCGTTGGCGGTCCATTGCTACCTTGCTACTGCCTTGCTCTATTTTATTTTTTTCAATCTGGTTTAATAAACTTTAGTCGGGTAGAATGGATATTCAAATATGGTGGTTGGATTATTCCAGCTATCTTTCTTTTACGCTATCGGAAATACATGGTTTTAAAAATACGAAAAACAGAGTTCAAATTAGACTCTATTCTTTTCACCTGTTCGGTGAATTCGCAAGAGACTTTCAGATATTCCCGGACTATCAGAAACAAAATCAAAATTAGTTGATGCCGTTACGCATAATCATATTGCCCACGCACAGCTCTTTATGGGTAAGGCCGGAGCACTCAACTTACCGTTGGCACTTGCCTACGCCACGTACTTGCATTGTCAAAATAAAAATGGTGAAGATGCCTGTGGCACCTGTTCCGCTTGCAGTAAAAGTTTAAAGTTCATTCATCCCGACACCAATTTTGTTTTTCCATTAGGTAATATAAAAGGTGATAAAGATCCTGATCGCTTTAAAGCGGAAATATTGAAATCGTGGCGGGCATTTTAACAGAACAACCTTTCGGGGATTTAAATGATTGGACAACCTATTATGGTGGTGAAGACAAGCAAGCCTTAATTTCACGGGAAGAAAGTCGGGAGATTATAAAAACGCTTTCGTTGAAGCCATTTGAAAGTCCCTATAAGGTAATGATTATCTGGCGGCCCGAACTGATGCACCCATCAGCAGCGAATGGGATTTTGAAAATTCTTGAAGAACCTCCGGCCAATACCTTTTTTATATTGGTAAGTAATGCGGCTGAACAACTATTACCCACCATCCTTTCGCGCACTCAACTGATACAGGTACCCTTGCTTGCTGATGAAGATTTGCAAGAATATGTAAAAGCGAATCATAAAGTAGATTCTTCCCGGCTTCAGGAGATTACACAACTGGCAGAAGGCGATCTGAACATGGCTATTAAATTAATAGATCGCGAGGAAGATCATTTTCAAGATCGCTTTGCCGATTGGATGCGCTCTTGTTACAAAAGAGATTATCCAAAACTGGTAAGTTTCTCCGAAGACTTTCACGATCTGGATCGACTCAGTCAGCGAAACCTTTTTCAATACAGCCTAAGTATGATGCGCGAAACGCTGCTTCATTCTGCCGGAGCAGATAGCATAAGTCGGATGAAAACGGGTGAAGTGAAGTTTGTAAAAGACTTTAGCAAAATTATGGATGTTGAAAAAGTGGAAACCGTAAATCATTTAGTTACTCAGGCGCTTTATCACTTAGAACGGAATGGAAGTGCCAAAATGATCTTTCTTGATCTTTCTCTACACATTGCCAAAACCATCAAATCTTAAAAAAAATTTATAATACCTATTTCGAAATTTCAATCCTTATGAAAAAATGTTTTCTCTTTCTATCATTAATCACCTTGCTAATTGTAAGCAGCTGCTCAACAGACAATAGTTCAGATTACTTGGTCACTATAAAAACCAATCAGGGCGACATGGTTGCCATCTTATATGATGAAACGCCCAAGCACAAAGCCAACTTTATCAAACTGGCCAAAGAGCATTATTTTGATAGCCTGCTTTTTCATCGCGTGATTGAAGGGTTTATGATTCAAGGTGGTGATCCGGATTCGAAAAATGCAACACCGGGTCAGCAATTAGGAATGGGTGGTCCCGGATATACAGTCGATGCTGAATTCAATCCAAAATTCTTTCATGAAAAAGGCGCGTTGTCTGCAGCACGTTTGCCCGATCAGCAGAATCCCGCCAAAGCTTCCAGTGGAAGTCAGTTTTATATTGTGCAAGGCACGGTAACATCTCCGGCAGATTTAGATGGACTTAAAATTGATCAGGGAAAATTAAATGCTGCCTTTCAACAGATTTGCAAAACCTTCCAACCAACCCTTGATTGATACGCTCAATCAAATCTACATGACGGGTGATATGCAAGCCTATCAACGGAAAATATATAGTCTTGTACCCCGATTGGAAAAACAAACCGGTATGAATATCTATAAAGAAGTTTCGGAAGAAAAAATAAAAGCGTACACGACTGTAGGTGGATATCCCTCGCTAGATGGTGACTACACCGTATTTGGTAAAGTGATTGACGGACTGGGTGTGATCGACAAAATCGCACGCCTAGAAAAAGATTCTAACAACAGACCAAATCAGGATCTTCGCATGATGGTGACCATTGAAGAAATGCCGCGTAAAGAAATTGAATCGAAGTATGGGTATAAATTCCCGGCTAAACAATGAAAATACTTGTAACCGGTGCTAATGGATTATTGGGCTATAAATTAATTCAGTTACTCAGCACAAAATCCGACATCTCCCTGATTGCTACGGCAAGAAAAAAAGTCAATGATCTACCGCAAGGCGTTCAGTTTTTTAAATTGGATATTGCGAATCACGATCAGACTCTGGAAGTTCTAACAACTACCAAACCCGATGTTGTGATAAGTGCTGCTGCCATGACGCAGGTGGATCAATGCGAAACGGAACGGGAAATATGCTGGATGACAAATGTAGTGGGTATTGAAAATTTAGTGGAGGGCTGTGAAAAGATTAAATGTCATTTAGTACATGTCTCTACCGATTTTATTTTCGATGGCTCTCACGGGCCTTTAGATGAATCGGCCGTTCCCAACCCGGTAAATTTTTATGGCGAAAGTAAATTAGCTGGCGAGCAGGTTATTCAAAAAAGCAAACTCAACTGGGCCATCTTGCGCACCGTGTTGGTGTATGGTGTTACCCCCGATTTAAGCAGAAGTAATATTGTGTTGTGGGTAAAGAAAAGTTTAGAAGAAGGAAAAACAATTAACGTTGTGAACGATCAATGGCGCACCCCTACCCTGGCCGAAGATTTAGCCATGGGTTGTTATCTGGCAGCCTCAAAAAAAGCTACCGGAATTTATCACATCTCCGGAGAAGAGATGTTGACTCCTTTTGATATCGCGATGCAAACCGCAGAACATTTTAAATTAGATAAATCGCTTATTAAGCCAGCCAACTCAAGTACCTTTAAACAACCTGCGGCAAGGCCACCCAAAACTGGATTCATCATTAACAAAGTAAAAAAGGAACTCGGCTACCAACCACACAGTTTTAAAGATGGTCTTACCTTGCTAGCTTCTCAGTTGATCAGGTAATTATGCCATTACTCCTATAGCCCATTTAGAAATCAGATTTATTTGCTAAACTTCGAATTCTTAACAATAACCTAACCTACTCATTATGTCTGCAAGAGGTCAATTCGGTTCAAAGTTTGGTTTTATTATGGCAGCTGCCGGCTCGGCCGTGGGGCTTGGCAACATCTGGCGCTTCCCCTACGTGGTAGGTCAAAACGGGGGGGGTGCTTTCGTATTTGTGTATGTTATATGCGTGATCCTTATTGGCTTGCCTTTAATTTATAATGAAGTTGCTCTCGGTCGCCTTACAGGACGAAATACCATTGGAGCTTTTAAAGGAACAGGCGCCAATAAATTCTGGGTATTCACCGGAGCGGTGCTGGCCCTCAGCGTCAGCTTTTTTGTTTTGAGTTATTATGGTGTAATCGCTGGCTGGACGATCGGTTATATTGTGAGTGAGTTCACAGATTTCATCCATGACTTCGAAACATTTAGAAGTGCTCCAGTTTATGTAATTCCATTCTTCGGTGTGTTTATGGTTGCAACCATCGCCATTGTATTGGGTGGTGTTGCCGGTGGAATTGAAAAGGCATCTAAAATATTAATGCCCGTTTTATTCTTGTTGGTATTCCTGGTGATGCTTAGAAGCTTAACCTTAGATGGTGCCATGGAAGGTGTAAAATATTATCTGACTCCTGACTTTTCTAAAATAAATGGAAGCGTAATCCTGTCAGCTTTGGGGCAGGCATTCTTCTCGCTCTCGGTAGGCTGGGGTATTCTTATAACGTATGGATCGTACCTACCGAAAGATCAAAATATAGTGAGCAGTGGTGCTTGGATTGGTCTTATGGACACTGCTGTTGCATTATTTGCTGGTCTTATGATATTTCCCGCTGTGTTTTCATTCGGAAAAAATCCGGCTGAAGGAACCGCGCTTGTTTTTCAAGTACTGCCCGACATTTTTAATTCCATGCCAACAGGCGGGCGCATAGTAGGCGCATCATTCTTTCTTCTGTTATGTGTTGCAGCGCTTACTTCTTCCATCTCCATGATTGAAGTGCCGGCTTCGTATCTGATTGATGAGAAAAATTGGAGCCGCAAAAAATCCGCGTGGACAGTAGGTATCCTTGCTTTCCTTGTCGGGATTCCTTCCGCATTATCGGGTGGGGCTTCAGAATTATTCACCGGCATGACACTTAATTTATTTGGCACAGTAAAGACCGGCTTTCTCGATATTATGGATGCCCTCTTTGGTGGATTGTTTATTGTAATTGTTGCGCTAATGACTTGTATTTACACTGGCTGGATCATGGACATTAATAAGGTAGCAAACGAAATAGGTACTGGAGCGCCTGGTTTTCATAAACCGCTTATAGGAAATCTTACGCCACTTGCGTTATGGAAATTCTTTATTCGCTTTGTCTGCCCACTCGTAATTGGGTTGGTGTTATTAAGTACGGTGGGTGTTATATAAGACTGCTTTACTAGCATAAAATAAAAATCGCTGGATAATCATTCAGCGATTTTATTTAGTAGCTGTCCTATTGAAAGTTCTCCCAACAAAATATTTCTTATATGGTGCGTATCCTGAAGGTATATATAGCATTCCAAAACAGCGGGCTATGCACTTAGTAAGGCCTCTACTTAATTTGTATGATTCCGCTCCGATACAAATCCAAAGCAGCATTAAGTAATTTTTCTATTGTACGAATGGGCAAGTCTTTATTTGGATTGACTCGGAAAATCTTCATGCGGGAACGGCTCCCAACCTCCAACTTTGGGTGATCCAAATGTTTCCCTTCAACAAAAAGGAGATAGGGTTCGTTGGTTTTTTTATCCGTCCACAAATAGCAGAACATCTTTTTCTTGTAACAGAAGCAGGGCATTCCGTATTTTATTGTTTCCGTAACCTGCGTGTCTTGATCCCGGATAATACTGCGCAAAGCAAGAAGACAACTTTTATTTGGCTCGCTTATCTTTAGGTAATAGGTATCAAGTTCCTGGCCATTCTATTCGTTGTGAAGTTCACTAGTCCAGTTTACCATCCAGCCAATGAATAATATTTAACAACAGTTGAAAGTTTTCAGGCGCTGTTTCATTATTCATACCCATTTTTACTCTCTGTGGTCCCGCTAGTTGCGCAGAAAACATAGCTGCTTCGCCAAAAACAACCACGCGTCCTTTGCCATATTTTTTATAAGCCCCTTGCCACCATCCTTCAGCATTCATTCGGGTGGTTTTATCATCAAAAACCCAGGCTGTATCTGGTAACATGTTTATGTATCCTTTGCTAAAGGTTAGAATTCCGGTAGCATCCTCAGGTATTTTAAAAGCCTGCCCGGTAAAGGAAGCAATTTGCTGAACGCTTTTTTCTTTTCCTTTTGTGATGATACTTTCAGTGAGTGTTTTATTCCTTACGTTAAAATAGGCAGGCCCTCTCGATAGCGAATCAAATACAAAACCATTTGTAAACTCAAAGCCAAAGGCTTTAGCCAGATCCGTTGCTGCACCGGCCATCGGCATATGATCGGCAATTAAAAAAATACTCCCTCCAGACTGAACCCATTGGCGCACCACATCAATCTCTGCAGTTGTAAACGCGGATGGATTGGGTAAATACCAGTTTTCTGTATTCAACTCATTTAATGCATTAGCTATCACAAGGATTTTGCCCTTTGTCAATTCGTTCTTAGCAAATGAACCGCTATAGCTCAACACCTTGTATCCATCACGTTCCAACAAATTAGAAAAAGCTTTGTATCGTCCTTCTTTGGTATGAAAGTTATGATGACCTTCATCTATAAATACTACTGATCCATTTCCGCTTTTGTACTACGGATTCAGAATTACCGGATTATAGGTAGTGTCAGCAATTTGTTGCGAGAATAAAACACCGGGCAAGATTATAAAATAAAGAACGGTTACTGTCTTCATGCTAAAAGAATTTATATGCTATGATTAGCAATACGTAATTCACCCTTTTTGGTTTAATAGTCCAAACTCCGTTGATTAGGCGCGAAGGCTTTAAAAATCATTCCTTTGGGGCAAGGTAATAGTGAAGGAAGTAAAGTGTTTAAATTCAGAGGCAACTTGAATAGTTCCCCCCAGCTTCTCGACCGTTTCTTTTACAATATATAATCCAAGCCCCGAACCAGAGCTTTCTATATTTCCCCGGTAAAACATTTCAAAAATATGTGGTAATATATCCGTGTGAATTCCTATACCATTATCGCGAAAAGTAATTGCAATAGCATCGTCCCCGCTACTTGCACTTATTTCTATTTTCGGTTTGTCCTTAGTGAGATCAGCGTATTTAATACCATTTGACAATAAGTTATTGAGTATGAATTGAACTCTGTTTTTATCACAAACAAATGAAAAATCTTCAGGTATGTCTACAAATAATTCTACCACTCCCCGGGTGTCATTCATAAATTTCAAATCCTTAAAGGTTGCGAAGATCATTTCTTTAAGCGGTATTTCTTCTAGTATCAAGTCACTTCGAGAGTTTCTGGAGTAGTCCAGAATACTTTTAATCACAGTCTCTTGCTTAAGTAGTACGTCCTTTAACAATTTAATATATTGCTCGTTACCTTCGTTAACGAGATTTTGTTTCTCCATCAGATTAAGAATTCCAAAACATGACGAGAGAGGCGCTCGGATATCATGCGAAACCCTGTAAACGAAATTATCGAGTTCTGAATTAATCTTTTGAAGCGTTCTGTTTTTCTCCATGAGGCTATCCTCATTCATCTTAAGCTTTGTTATATCCAGGTGAGTTCCGTACAGTCGTACCACTTTTCCCTTCTCGTCAAGAATAGTTTCTGCACGGCTATGAATCCAGATATAAGATTCATTTTTGTGACGAAAGCGAAATTCTAAGATAAACTTGCCAACCGGGTTGGCCATATAGTCTTCCACATCCTTCAGTCTTACGGCACGCTCTTCAGGATGTAAATGATCTATCCAAGTACTGAATTTTGGCTCAAGTTCATGCGGTTCATACCCAATTTGTTTTTTCCACATGGGAGAAAAGTATACCTCATTGGATGCTGTGAACCAATCCCATATACCCATGTTGGATGCTGCAGTGGCTAACTTGTAGCGTTCTTCACTTTTCTCATGTGCCTGTTGTGCCTTTTTTCGTTCTGTAATATCCTGCTTGTCCCAATAACCTCACCCTTAGTTGCACGTGGGTTTTTACGATAATGCGAAATGATTTCCATCCAGATAGTATGTCCATTCTTATGTGGCACTTCCATTTCGGTCGTGTAGTAGTCCGATTCTTTCTTATTACTAACATCTAAAGAGCTATCTTGTGTATGCTCACCAATCGTTGGAATGTTTTCTTCTGGTATAAGCAGAGTAAACTCTTTTTCCATAAACTCGTTGATGGTGTAGCCCAATATTCGTTCAATTGATGGACTCACATAAGTAAATTTCCTTGACTCCGTATCTAATACCCAAATTATATCCTTTATGTTATCCGTTAGAAATCTGTGTTTCTCCTCGCTTTCCATAATGCGGGAATAGGCATCCCTTTGCGCGTCCATTAACTCACTAAATAGAACAATACAAAATATTGCAATAGATAACATTACAAAGCCATAGGTTACCCACGCTGTTCCGAGTTGCGTATAAGTTTCAACATTCACAATTATTCCTCGGAGTCCATGAGTGAATAGATACCCATATAAAGTGAACGTTGCAATACTGATGATGGTGGCAATTATGGCAACGCTTCGCTTTTCAAAAAACCAAAAGAAGATTGGTATGAGTATAAAGAAAAGCTTAGCACTCGCGAGGTATCCAAAACTATGAAGGCCCGTTACCGCAACTAAGAATATAGATATTTGCAATACATAAACCTTTACGAATAATCGAAGCTTATTTCGAAACAAGTAGGTTAGGATAATTGCTACATAAATACCAATCTGTAGTGTATATAATAAAGACCAGCCTGTGAAACTACTTCTTGAAATTGAAATCAATAATGCTGGTAAGAATAAATATATACCGGTGAGTAAAATGGTATTTACTGTATTATTCTTAATCGTTGCCGAGATTATGTTTCTCCTTAAAATATTAAACATTTTTCAGATTAGATGCCGTACTAATTTGAACCTTTTTATGATTAATCGCTAATGCAAAAGTTATATTTTCAATACGAGTCTAACGCCATGCCCCGATTGAATTAATGGAACTAGGCATTGGCTTACGTAGCCTCCCCGAAAGTCAAGAGATTATTATCCGGATCAAGCAATGAAAATTCCCTTTGCTTCCACGGCTTTGTTTCAAGATGACCGTTTGGATGAATAGCTACTTTCTTGTCTAAAAAACTCAGATACAATTCCTCAATAGAATTGGATCGGATATAAACCTGGCCGTAATTTTCTTTTGGGTCAAGTTCCTTAAACTCAAAAAAGTGGATTTGAATTTTGTCTTTCTCGACCATCAGGTACCCCTCATAGTCTGCGCTGCCAAATTCTGTAAAGCCTAACTTATTTATATAATAATCACGGGTAACTGCTTTGTTACGCATGGGTAATTTTGGGTTAATGGCTATAAGCATATTTATTTTATCAACAAGACTCTTTGATTAATCGGATACAACCACTCGATGCCACGCTCAGTCACCACCGCATCATCTTCCAGCGGTATGCGCAACTTCTTTCCTCCCCATTCAGGCAAGGGTGTGTATGCGAATAATTCTATTGATAACAAATTGGTTGGCTTCACCGTGTATTTAAACCTTACCGGATTCCATTCGGCTATACTTGGGCCTATACCATGGCCCCAGTTACCCACCGAGTGGCAACCAATAACCACATTTGTTTTGTTATCTGCGCTTGGTTTGTTAAAAGTGATTTTTGAAAACCCAGCCTGCTCCAACGCCTTATAAATATTGATCATATTTTGTTCTGCAGTGATACCCGGTTTAATGGTTTGCTTGATCACATCCCGTACTTTCACGCCTTGATTAAAGGCGTTCTTAATACTCTGCGGCACATCTGTTTCTCCCTCCTTCAATACATACGCCATTCGCTTCATGTCGGTGTACATGTTCATAAGACCAACGCCCCAATCCAACATTAAGATATCACCGCGCTGTATGATGCGATCGGTAGACGTAGCAACAATTCCATCCGGACCTGTAACATAGACGGAAGGCATGCCAAACGAAGTCTCGAGATTGTTTTTAAATTGTTGTTCCCGCATCCACCAGGCGACATCTTCAAGAGTAGTAACACCAGGCGTAATCACTTCATTGGAAAACGCTTTTTCTGCAATTGTATAAGATAACATGCCGGCTTCGGCAAATGTGGCTATCTCGGTGGCTACTCTTCTTGATCTGAAATCAGACACCAATTTTTCGGCAGACACAAACCGATCTTCGTATTTCTTGTCGAGAGTTTCAGCTAAATGTTGGTACATCGTATAAGACAATCCATCGGCACCGCCAATCATTTTCGACATGTTGAGTCCAATTCTTTTTGGATCGCGTTTGGTGACAAAGTCTTTCAGTTCACTTTCACTACCAAAATAATCATAGGATCCACCGCCTTCCAGAAATCCGCCATCAATACCCAATGCAGCACGCTCTATTCTCGGTTTCCCAATATTGGTGAAAATATAATATCCGTTTTGTCCGGCATATCCCTCTCCCATATCGTGATACAGCGGATCGAAGTTGCCTTCTTTATTGGTGATGATCCACATATCGATGTTGTTTTCTTTCATCACTTCCGGCAGGATCAGATCAAACTTATCATTGCGTATTTGATTCATCACCCGCCATCTGCGGTAGGCCTCTTGAGGAAAAGCAGATTGAACCATTACCAGTGTTATCAGGAGTAAGAATGTTTTTTTCATCATGTCATTATAAAAATAGAGACTTTAAGATCAGTTATTGGATACGCTTTTCAAATCTAATGTAGGTGTCTATTGCAACAAATCCAGAAAAGTTAGTCTTTATTTTCAGTTTCCAGTAGCATTCAAAAAGTTTCTTCCCTTCACTAGCGATGCTTGTAATTCCCCGGATTTAGGATGGCTTTGGTTTTCTAAGCCCTACGAGAAAAAAATAAAAATAAACTAATATTCGACATAAATTATTTACCTTTTGCGGGCATTTATTGACTTAGACAATTGTTTCGAACAACTATAATTATGAGAAAAAAACTAATCGGGGTAGCGGTGTCATCATTTTTAATATCCATGCTAATAGCCTGCGGTCCTCAGAAAGAAGCAGCACTGGTAATTGATAAGGAACAAATTAAAAGGAGATTCAGGAAAAGGAGAATCGATTTGCTGAATTATATAACACCCGGGAATTGAAAAGCATTGGGTACTATGCCGATGACGCCATATCGTTTTCTCAGAATAAAGCAGCTTTAGTGGGAAAGTCGGCTATTATCGAATTTATGAAAGCCGGTCTTGAAGATACCCCTATGGGTAATAAGATCACCTTTACGACCAAAGAAGTTTTTGTATCCAATGATGGGAATCAAGTTGTAGAGATTGGTTATTACAACTTAGCGGATTCTACTAATGCTCCTATTAATACAGGAAACTATATGGTTCTATTTGAAAAGCGAGATGGGAGTTATGTCGTTGTGAGAGATATGAGCACTTCAGATATGCCGCTTGAATAAAAAAATAAAAAAGAAAATCACGTAGTTCGATTCAAAAATAACGCAACACATGATCTACTATCAGATAAAATTGTGTTGCGTTATTTTTTTGCTATAAAGGGGTTCGAGAGAGATTTTGTCTACCGTCTTCGGCCTCCTCCTCCACCTCTGGAGCCACCACCACCACTAAAACCACCGCCACCTCGGGAGGCACCACCACCGCCACTAAATCCACTGTTTCCCCCACCAGAACCACCACTATAACGAGATGCTCCGTTTGAATTACGGTTGGGTTGAGTTGTATTACGTTGGCTGCTGTTGTTAGAGGGCTGCATGCCGGCTGCTTCGCGCGTAGGTCCCGCTCCACCTGATTGACGTGTAGCGGGCGTTGTTCCGGCTGATGGGCGAGTTCCAGTTGAAGGGCGTGTCCCCGTGGACGGACGTGTACCGGTTGAAGGACGTGTTGATGCACTATTATTTCTACCATAATTACCATTCGCCTTATTATGATTAACCGTATTGGATGTATTTCTTGTCCTGTTATAGTTATTAAAATTGTTCGTATTATGAATTACAGTTGTGTTACCATGATACCCACCACCATAGTAGCCATGATGATAATGCGCATGACTACCCCAGTATATACCAACGGCCATAACAGAAAACGCAGCATAATAAGGTGGATAATAACCATAATAGTAGGGCGGGTAATAAGGTGCATAGGCAGGTGAGTACACATATTGTACAATGGGCGCTTGTTCTACAATCACAGTTGTAGTTGTTGCAGGCGCACTAACAACTTTAACAGTATCCGGACCCTTGTACCCTGGATTGGCCGTAACTGCCGGAGTGGAAGTCTCTTTTAGTTCCACAATATAATCCTTGCCATACAGATCTTTATCACCCACGATCTGCATCGTAATTTTTTTCTTCTCATCCTTCGATACCAAAATGACAGCAACATCCTGGGTTTCCTTTTCGCTTACCGCTATTTGTAGAACAAATGTAAAGTCATCTTTCTCTTGCTTTGTAACCACCTTAATGAAATCAACCTTTTTATCCAGATCCAGATCCATATTATTGATCCCTGTTTTTTCCAAGTTCAATGATTTTTCAAAATCTTCAATGGTCTTTGATTTTTGAAAAAGATCCAGAACGGCATAAAGGTCAAGGTTATCTCCTGGCAAGCCCAATAAAGTTGAATCAGCCACGGACTGTGAAAAAGCAGGCAGACTCACCAAACTGATCGCCACCACAAAATAAGGCAAAATATATTTTCTCATAACAGGTCCGATTTGTAAAAACGTAAATGCAAGTTATTAAATATATATCACTAAGAAGAATTTTTCCTTGCATCTCAAAACCCGGATAAATGTAATTGATCATATTTTCAATATGCGAACTTGAAACCTACCAGTCGGTTTGTTATAGGCACACGCTCAAGTTGATGAAATAGAGCTTAAAATGAAATTTTAAAGTATGAACTTAAAGAAGGTAGTATATCAATAGCCCAATGAGTAATGATAAGCAGAATTATATTACGATACCTGCTCCAGTGTAATGCAAATATTGCCCCGATAATAAATACAGGAATACCGGTATGAAGGAGTACTTGAATCCAATCGCCAGCCTGCCCCTCCACCCCGTTAGAAAGTAAATACCTGCTTGGTAGGTGCCATGCAGTAAATAAAAGAGTTGAAAGCATTATAGCGCTGAGTCTGTTCCATTTTTTTTCAAGTCTTGTCTGAAGATAGCCACGAAAGAAAAATTCTTCCGGAATGGCAGCTGTGAAAAGAGGCATTAAAATTCCAAAGATTAAACGAAGCCAAGCATCTTCAAAATTAGGAATGGCTAAAGTTAGTTCCTTTAAATGTGTTGCATTCAAAAAAAATCCAACGGTAGGCATGATCGCTAGCGTTATGGCAATCTTTACCCTTGGTTTTAATCCAAGCAATAAATCCGCTGGTCGGTAATTCCATCGGTAAAAATATATGAAACCAGGGACTATTAGGAGTAAAGTAATCTTAAACACCAAAGAGTACCAAACATCCTGATTGAATTGTGTTGCTTGCAGAATGGGTAATGGAATGATTTGTATAACCAAACCAAGCAGATAGCCCGATACAATGTAAAGAATTGCATATAAAAGCAAGACATTTGTTTCTTGCGTAAGAGCTTTAAAGTGAATTTGATCCGTTGGTACGCGCTGCCAACTCAAATATGCAAATAATCTTTCCACGAGGTTTCTAAACGAAGTATATGGGAATGAGGTTACTCAAAGAATTACCTTTATTTTATAGAGCAGATGAATCTCTCCCGCTTTCGATTTTGTATTCTATTTACAACACATGAAATACAACCATTTCAACTGTTTCAAGTTCAGCTTTTCTTTCAACTGCCGCTGCGATAAAGTTATTAAAAGATTTTACAAGAAATTCAATGTCATAGTAAATCGATAAAGTTTGAAAACATAGTGTTGTTTTCCCTTTCCATTTAGTGCGTGGTTCACAGCACCGATATATATGCAATTGTTGATATTTTTAAATTGTATGAGTTAATCCCTTGCCATAAAATCAGTAAATCCCCGCACCATCCCCTGAATACATTCGCAAGGGGTTGGCCCGCCTTCCCAAATTCCTTCACAGGATTTTTCAACAAACTCGGGTCGGTTCTGTTTTACCCATTCCTTGGCCTCGTAATAGATGGCCGGGTCGTTGGAAGAAGTTTGTACCGAACGAATTTTTCCATTTTGTATAGCAATGCGAAACGTGTCGGTAACATTAAAATCAATTTTTAGGGCGGTCATCAAATCATCCTTTACGGTGACGGGGAATAGTACAAGCGAATCATTTTTCTCCACATACTTATCGCGATAGACTAATTTGTAATTTGCACATTCTGCCCATCCTTGATAATATAAAATATTGGGCTGCGATTCTTTGGCCAATGATAGGATGGCTTGAAGGGAATCCCGGTTGAAAGAATAAAATGCATCAACAAATTTATTTGCGATAACAACATTAGTCTCAGAAGTATCCTTGTTCGATTCCATCTTGCAACTTCCTAACAACAAAAGTGACAAGTAAAGGGTATACTTTGGTCTCATAAATTTGGTTTACCTGTTATTGATCCATAATCTACCTTGAATCTATTTCCGACAGCTCACAAGATTATTTACGCTCGTTATCTAATTCCACCTTTTTCTGTTTCGCTTGTTCTAATAGTGAATTTAAATTCGCTCTATTAAAATATTGTCCATTATTAATAACGGCATAAATATCCTGCGTGGATTTAATATCAAGCAGCGGATTGTTGTTGAGTATCACCATATCGGCTTGCTTTCCAATGTCTATGGTACCCATCGTAGGCAGCTTCTCCATAAATTCAGCGCCATTGATTGTGGCACTTTGTAAGATTTGTAATGGGGTTAGTCCGGCTTCTTGAAACAGTACGAGTTCCTCGTGCAAGGATAACGCGGGATAAACAAATGTATTCAATGCGGCTGCATCGCTGCCAGCGAGTATAGTTACTCCCGCCTCTTGCAAGAAGGGCAATTGTTGAGCGATCAATTTATATCGGTCCTTGCGAGCTTGCTTTTGCTCAGGGGTGTCGCCACTCATTCTGTCAATGCGCCACTGATATTTTGATGTAAATCTATCAGTCAAATAATTCTGGAATTCGTCTTGTGCGTGATCGTCCACATCGAGATAGGCAAGCTGTTTACCGCCAATTAAAGTGGGCGTAACAGCAATCTGAGTTTTGCTCAAATTCTTATAGGCATGAATAGCAGTATCCTGATTAAAATTTGACGAATAATAGTTATTCGCTTCACTGTTTGTCATCGTTCCTGCTCTGAGTTGATTTACAATGTTCTTTTCATCGGAGCCCAACCGAAGTAAATAACTCGCATGCTCAATACTGGAAAATCCAGCCTCCACAAGTTCGTTGATAGTGAGATCAATCGGTACATGGCCTGAAACTAAAAAGCCGCGCTTCTTCGCCTCTTGTACACTTTTAAGAAACAACGGACCCCCCAAGGTATTTTCAGTAATTTTCACCAAGTCAACATCATAATCTTCAAGCTTGTCAAGCATCTGTTCTAACTCCCGTTCATTGGCTATTTCCAAATCTCCTTTCCAGATTGAGTTAATGCCTTCCAGTTTTCTTCCCGCGGTAAATATTTGAGGTCCCAGAAATTTATTTTGATTAATATCTTCTCTCCAGCTTAAAACCTGTTCGCCTAAATCGCTGGCCATATCTCTTACCGTTGTAATACCGTAAGCAATAAAAACAGGAAACAGCGCAAAATTATCTTCAATCAAATCTTCACCTTCAATATGAACATGCATATCCCACAATCCGGGAATAATAAATTTACTAGCAGCGTCAATCTGATTTTTTGGGATCTACCAAAGATTTCAAGGTGGCGTAGTCTCCAATCGATTGGATCGTTCCGCTATCCATGAGAATTGCTTTGTTCTCTAAAATACTGCCATCCGTAACATTTATTATGTTGGCATTGTGAATGAGTATCGCCTGATCCGAAACTTTAATCTTTTCTGAATTATTACAGGATGTAACTATTAAAGTGACCAAGGCTGATAAAAGGATTCTATTCATAGCAAGATTACTTTTAATGGATCGTTAACCGGTAGTAGACAGCTTGTAACTGACCTAACAATTCACTCTGCAAATTGCAAAAACAAAAACAAAATAGTCAGGATTATTTTTTGAAAAAGTCTTTTGAAGCTATGATGAATAAAACGTCCTAAATACCTTTGCCTTCTTATTTGACTGCCTACAGCAGATTTGATTTGATTCGATTAAACCAAAGGGAGATGAAAGTCCACTCAACAGAGCAAGAAGAAAGAGCCTACCTGGATCAAATCCTAAGGAAGTTGGAATGGGCACTTCAGCAGGTCGACAAATCGGCCAGGCAATTCTCGAAAGAGTTCAGGCAAAATGAAGAATACCTGTATGATCAACGGTCTGGAATGGATGATGCCGACCGGGTATCGGCTGGTCAATCGTTTAAGCGAATGGCTTTTCATGGTGAATCGAACCTTGCCAGCAAGCGAAGACTTAACAAACTAATTGATTCCCCCTATTTCGGACGGATTGATTTTGTGAGAATGGGAGGTAACGAACCGCTACCGGTTTATATCGGGATACATTCCTTTATTGATGGAACAAAAGAAACCTACCCGATCTATGATTGGCGCGCACCGGTGGCTTCCATGTTTTATGATTTTGAGTTGGGTGAAGCCTGGTATCTAACGCCCGCAGGCGAAGTGAAGGGTACGGTTGAGTTAAGACGACAATACCGGATCCGGAAGGGAAAGATGGAATACATGATTGAGAATGATGTGAACATTCAGGATGAGGTGTTGCAAAAAGAATTGAGTCAGTCATCTGATGACAAAATGAAGAACATTGTCGCGACTATCCAGCGCGACCAGAATGCTATCGTTCGAAATGAAACGTCCAGGGTTTTAATCATACAAGGTGTGGCGGGTTCTGGCAAGACCTCCATTGCCATTCATCGCATAGCGTTTTTACTTTATCGATTCAGAGAAGATATTGCCGCAAAGAATACCCTCATTATCTCTCCTAATAAAGTATTTGCAGACTACATCTCGAATGTTCTACCCGAACTAGGTGAATCACAAATACCAGAGTTGGGCATGGACGAACTGGCGGACGAATTGCTCGACAACAAATTTCAGTTTCAAAGTTTCCTGCAACAGGTGTTCGCAATCTTAAATAAAAAAGACGAAAATTTCATTGAACGGTTGCGGTTCAAATCTTCTTCGGAGCTCACCCGTCAACTGAATCAATATCTTGTTCATTTAGAAAATAATTTGTTCGTAGCACCCTCCATACAAGTGGGGCGGGTACTGGTTCCCGCGGCATTTATTGAAGAGCGATTTAAAGCCTTTCAGCGAATACCTTTATTGAATAGAATTCCCATGGTAATTACAGAAATACAATCGCATGTACGATCTACGGTACAACGAAAGTTATCCGGGCACGAAAAAACTCAGATCTATAAAGCCTTGTCTGGCGCGTTGGGAAATGTGAGTCTTCTAAATCTTTACAGGGAGTTTTATACCTGGCTGGGTCGTGATGATTTATTCAGAATGAATAACAATGTTTTGGAATATGCTGATGTATTTCCCTTGATCTATTGTAAAATGCGGTTGGAAGAAGTTCGATCTTATCAGGAAGTAAAGCATTTGGTTATTGATGAAATGCAAGACTACACACCTATACAATATGCGGTATTGGCACGGCTGTTCAGTTGTAAGAAAACTATTCTAGGCGATGCCAGTCAGACGATAAATACATACGGTAGTTCAACCGCGGAAGAAATTGAAAAGATTTTTCCACATGCCGATGTTGTAAAGTTGTTTCGGAGCTATCGCTCTACGTATGAAATCACACGCTTCACACAGCGCATCAGTCCGAACCCCGACCTGGTTGCGGTGGAACGGCACGGACCCGAACCTGAAGTGAAAGAGTTTCAACAACGCGAGCAAGAAGAGGAAGAAATCAAGCATCTGGTAAATCGTTTCAGAAACTCTTCGCACCGAACATTGGGCATCATTTGTAAAACACTTTCGCAGGCTAAAACACTTGCGGAAATACTTAACTCAAAAGACGTGTCGTTGCTTACACCAGAAAGCACTTCCTTCCGCGAAGGCGTGGTGATCACCACCATACCCTTGGCCAAGGGTTTGGAATTCGATGAAGTGATTGTTCCCTTTGCATCGGCAGATTACTATCAAACTGATTTGGACAAAAGCCTGCTCTATATTGCCTGCACGCGAGCCATGCATCAGCTTACACTTACATTTACTAAAGAACGATCTCGGTTTTTGGTATGATTAAAATACAAGGACACTAGGTGGACTCCGACCAGACAGAAATTTTCAAGTATTATCTCTTGAGAGATGATGTAAAAATTCGTTTGAGTATTTGCCTCGCTGGTCTCATTTTTAACTACAGAATGGCTTCGGTGATTTGCATAATCTTATCCTCTACGGAGTCTCATCTTACTTGATAATCAAAACCAAAGTGCCCGCCACAATTAAAACTGCTCCGATTACAGTTTTTAAAGTCAGCGTTTCTCCTAAAAATAGAACTGCCATAATAATGGTGAGCGCTACGCTTAATTTATCAACGGGAGCCACTTGCGATACATTTCCCAATTGCAGGGCTTTGAAATAAAACAACCACGACAAACCCGTTGCAATACCTGAGATAATAAGAAAAATAACTCCTTGCTGTGATAACGAGTTAATTCTCTTTGCTTCGCCCCTGGCGAATACAATACTCCAAATCATTATCAATACGATGACCGTCCTTATTCCGGTTGCAAGATTTGAATTGATATTCGCTACACCCAACTTGGCAAAAATTGCTGTCAGGGAGGCAAACAAGGCTGATAGTATTGCATAAAACCACCACATACATTTGTAATTTATTCAAAGCTATAGTATCTAAAACGCTTGTCCTATTCTAAAGAATGACAATTAGTCTTCGTAATACATTCTCTTTGCCCATGTTGAGTCCTTCTCCAATTTGAAAAACTTTACGAAATGTGCTGGTGAAGAAAACCAGCAAAGGCGCGGTTTCATTTCACACCAATTTTAGTTCATTCTAATATTGACCATCTTTGGCTGCTTGACTTAATTATGAGGAATTCTAAAATACCTTCCGGATACTTACTTGCTCTATTGGCAACCCTTATATGGTCAGGTAATTTTATTGTTGCACGGGATTTAAACGCAACGTATTCTCCTGTTTCAATTTCATTCTTTCGATGGTTCATTGCCACCGTGGTCATTCTTCCTTTTGCTTTGCCCCATTTAAAGCGGGACTTCAATATGTTAATAGCCCAATGGCGTCTCATCCTTGTTCTGTCATTTACGGGTGTTACGGTATTTAATACATTGATATACCTTGCCGCCCACACTACTTCTGCATTTAATTTATCACTCATCGCCATTACAGCTCCCATCTATGTGGTCTTTTTCAATTGGCTGTTTTACAAAGAAACCATTACACGGAATCAAACTATTGGCTTCATCGTTCTCCTTATTGGGTTACTGACATTACTTACAAGAGGAAACCCGGAAAAGATTCTTGAGCTTGAATTTAATAAAGGAGATTTATGGATGGCCGGGGCTGCCTCCATCTTTGCCTTCTACTCCTCCTTGCTAAGAAAAAAGAACCCTGCCGTTGGCAACCTTTCTTTTGTGGCTGCCACATTCATATTGGGTGTTTTAATGTTGATGCCATTTTTCTTATGGATTTAATGAGCTCATCCCTTTCATTAAAATTTACCACCTCCTCTACGTTGCAGTTTGTTTATATAGGCGTGGGACATCCGTAATTTCCTATTACTTGTGGAATAAATCAATCGTTGAGATCGGCTCGCCAAAGCGGCAACTATTTATAATACGCTTCCTGTTTTCAGTGCGCTTTTTGCCGCGCTGATTCTTAACGAGCGGGTTTTAGCGGTACAGATTGTGAGTTCTGCGATAATTGTAGGAGGCGTTCTTTTAGTATTGTTTGGCAAGAGAAACAAGTATTCACAATGAAAAAAGCACCGTTTGCCGGAGTTGGAAACTGCCCTGTAAAACTTAAATAAACCCTGCCCTTGTTGGAGTTCTTCTCCAACAAGAAAAATTTAGACAAATTTGCAGGTGAAGAACACCAGCAAAGGCGAGAGAATCACTAGCCTTATATGCCTCACTCCACTTATCATGAAAATAACTAATAGTAATGTTCCAATCCCAATGATCAGCCCACCAATCAAAAGCATTTGTTTATATCCCTCATTTCCAAAATCAAAATTGTAAAAAGCTATTCCAAGCGCAGAAATAGCTGAGCTTAGCCATAATACCTTTGGCACTATCATTAAACCAAGCAGTTCTGCAAATCCAAATTTTTCATTTTCTTGTTGGGGAATGTCAATAGGCCTAAAACCAAACAGAAAGTAAGTTACTCCAAGTCCAAGTAATGAAACACTTAAAACGGTTGAGTCGAGATGAAGGATTCTCAAAATCATTCCTAAAATGAAAGCAGCTAAAAATACTTTTTCAACTTGCGGAAGGTGTTTTGCGATTTTCACAATCAAAGGTGTTTGGGTTGGTGTGGATGTCATAATTGGTTATGTTTTAAATTCTAACTCATTATCTTATAAAATAAATTACTCGCCATTTGTGAAGTTTCTCTCCAACAAAAAGTTTATCAAATTTGCTGGTGAAGAACACCAGCAAAGGCTAGGGAAAACCAGCATGGTGGGAGTTTGTGAATTCTATTTTTTTACGAATCGTAGGGTACGGACTTTGTCATGCTGCGTCATCCAAATGAGGTAAAGCCCTGTACTAAAATATGACACGTTTACTTGAATTTCTTCTTCTCCCATGCTATTCAGGTTCATGATCTCACGGCCATTCATATCTGTTACAGCTATCTCCACTTTATAATCTGGTGCAAAGCCTCCCAAACCGATAGTAAGCATGGATTCTACCGGGTTGGGATACACTCTTATGTTTATTGTCGAAACCTTTATCTCATTTCCAGTGATAAGAAATACCTTAGCCAGCGATAGCTCGCTTGTACAACTACCAAGGGTCGCGCTGACCTGGTAGATTCCACTAGTCAACACAGTATACGTTTGGCCTTTGGCCCCCACTATCACCATTCCATTGAGGTACCATTGATTGCCATCAGCCACGCTCGAGGTTAGTAACGGAATATCTGGGTTACTCTATTTACTTCTATTGTTGGCTTGGCTGGTATTACTGGCTGAGCATTGACGACAGCGGATGTTGCCTCCGAATTATTACAGCTTCCTCTACTCTTTATAATAATCTGATATGCACCGGTTGCCAGTCCCTGTTTGCTGTTGTCCAACTGGTAAGTTACCCCGTTATCAAAACTATAGGTCTCTCCAGAATTTTGAACCGTTACCATTATTGTTCCAGTAGCTGTAGTGCAGGTGGGCTGAGTAATGTTCACCACCGGAGTGGCTGGCACTATGCTCGTTATTTCTTGATGTAAAGTTTTACTACAACTAAAATCTGAAATTATTACACTAAAAAGATTACAATTATGTATGGCATCAAAAAGTTCAAAGTTTCTTGTCGAGTTAACTATGGAATCACCATTATACAACCATTGATATTTGAAATTTTTGCCATAAGGGGCTTTTATAGTATCATTCTGAGATGTTAAAAATTCGTCAGGAATATCTGAAATGTAGGCTATTATTTCTTTTGGCCAGCTTTCAATTTCATCGAATGTCTGAGTTACATAAAGCGTATCAGTACTTGTTAAGGTGGGCGCATAAAGGTTTCCTGTCCACATCAAATTACTTTTAAGAGGATCACTATACCACTTGATATTTTCCCCTTTTGCTTCAAGAGTTATGGTATTGTTGTCACATACTTGTACAAATCGTTTTGAATAGGGCCTGGGGGTTCTTTTATTAGTTGAAGACCCTGTATTCAATTTACCAACACCTATGGTTCTGATATTGCTATATTGATTTTCATCTATAAAGGTTGCGGAATTATTAAAACCTATGTTATATAAGTAGCCATTGTTATCAATATCTATTGCCTTTGAAAAGTCAAAACTAGGCATCTTCACCTCCTTTCTCCATAAATGTTCTCCAGCATTATTATATCTTTCAAGATAAAAATCATTTTCGGTGCAGAATGTACCATAACAGGTAAAATAAGTTCCTGTTAAATATAGGAATCCGTCATAATCAACCTTGATATCATGTGTAACTCCCTTTTCAGAATATGATGAAAAGCCCCCTTTAGCCCACAATACATTTCCCTCTGTAGTGTACTTAGCTATATAAGGTTTGGGTTCTTGGCAGCAAATTCCATCAATGTAAATGTTATCGAATGTAATTCCGGTATATAAAGCCCCGCTTAGGAATAAATTATTGTCGGAAGTTAAAGCAATTTGAGGGTTACTATGAGTCCTGCCCGATGATGATTTCCCCCAAATAAAGTTTCCGTTGGTATCTACTTTCCCGAAAAAAGTATTGTCACCCCATCCGCCATCATGCTCTAATACTATGTCATCCAATGGGAGTGTGTCAATCCCAAAAACACCGATGAAATAAACATTGCCAATAGAGTCTACAGCAATGTCCGTAACATTACAACCATTTGAGCTATTAACCCAAATGTCTTTCTTCCATACAGTATTGCCTTTGTAGTCCAACTTTGCCATAAAAAAGTCATATCCTCTTCCGCCAGCGACATAAACATTATCGAATTGGTCTATTCCTATGGCTCGGCCATATCCATAATACTCTTGATTAAAATCCTGATTCCATACAAGAGTGCCTAAAGAATCGTATTTAGTAACAAAAATTCTACCCTCCTTACTTCCCGTTAGATAGATATTTGAATCGTCATCTACAGTAACTCCAATATCATCACCATATGATTCACCTGCTTCGATGTGCTTTAACCACTTAACCTCTCCATCCTTATTTAATCTGCTTAAAAAAATATCAGAGTAATAGTTATCTTCAGTAAATAAAGAAAATGATCCAAGACCAAAGTTTTGCTGATAGTATCCTGCTATAACAACATTTCCATAATAATCTACATGAATCTCTGATGAAGGTCGATAGTCTGACTGATTGTCTCCCGTTGCTTTAAGGCCCCAACTCCATTCCTGAGAGTAAGATTGATTTAAACCAATCGTTAGAATTAATATTAAAATAGCCTTTGCCAAATTCTTCATTTCCATTAAATACGCACTACTCGAATATATGCAATTATTGATATTCCTCTCAATTCCCCCATCATAAAAAAAGTATACAACTTAATGCATGGCTTCCAAATTCAATTAAATCTTTGTCAATCCATCCCGCCTTTGCGGGTAGCCTTTCTTTGTTCGGGCCATTTACCCGGCTCGCCTGTACGTGTAGCCGGCAACACACTTTTTTCGCGTGAGGTTTTCTGTGGATCTTCGCAGGCCATGTATACCAGAATAGCTGCGAGTATCGCGTTGCTTCGCACATCATCGAATACAATTTTATCGTACGTATCGCGGTTAGTATGCCAGGTGTAATTTCCATAACTCCAGCTTAGCGAGCTCAGCGAAAAGCCGGGGGCACCTACGGCCACAAATGAAGCAAAGTCCGAACCGCCACCACCAGGCGTACCCGGAAATTTTGTTTCAATTCCTTTCTTAAAGTCTTCGGGTACAGCCGCCAGCCAACGCGTAATAAAATCGTAGGCATGCAAATAACCCTGTCCGCTAATGTTTGCTACGCGCCCCGTACCATTATCCTGATTAAACAAGGCTTGTAAGTTTGCTACAATCTCTGGATGATCTTCAACAAACGCCCGCGATCCGTTCAGTCCTTGTTCCTCACTACCCCAATGGCCCACTAAAATGGTGCGCTTAGGATTCGGATAAACTTTTTTCAAAATGCGCATGGCCTCCATCATTACCAACGTACCTGTTCCATTATCGGTAGCGCCTGTGCCGCCATCCCACGAATCGAAATGAGCCGACAGCATCACATACTCATTCGGGTTAGTGCCTTTTATTTCAGCAACGGTATTATAGGTGGGCACAACACCTTTCTCTTTCGAGTCGGCCCGCACACTTATTTTTGGGTTGCTCCCTGATTCTGTAAGGCGATACAGCAATCCGTAATCTTCTAAAGCCACATCAACAGTGGGAATCTTTTTGGTGTATGCGCTAAAAATTTTGTTAACACCAAACCCCCGCGACCAGTTGGACATTTACAATACCCACAGCCCCGGCCTTCTCTAATGCAACAGGTAATGTGCGCGTAGTATAACCTGTTTTCTTTATGCGAGCTGTCCACGCATCAGTTTGTGCGGTGCGTTGTGTTTTCATTTTCTCAAATGATTCCTTCGTACCAAATTCTTCCCAATTATAATCGGGGCGGCCAGTGGGTTGGTTCATCGAAATCAAAACAAATTTTCCTTTCGCATTCGGCAACCAGGCTGCGAAGGCAACCGAGTCGGCTACATCGGGTACAATAATTACATCGCCTGTTACCGATTTACCACCGGTACTCGGGCTCCAGGCCAACTGAGTTCCTTCCAGTGATTTTACCCACGGAGCAACCATATCAATGTGCGAGATGCCTCGCTCCCAGCCGCGCCACTCGCCCCACTTTTCGTTACGGGCAGGTATACCCCAGCCGGTGTACTTGGCAACCGCCCAATCATTGGCTTGTTGCATCTTAGGTGAGCCAACTAATCGGGGACCAATACCGTCCATTAATTCATGTCCTAATTTTTCGAGCTGCGAATTATCAGTCGCTTCCTTAATAAGGGCGTCCACTACTGCATTCTTCTGTGCAAAAGCTAACAGGAGAATAAAAATCAGTTTAAAAATGTTCTTCATAGTTTGTTTGTGTTTAATTAAGTGCGAATACTTTGTGTTTCTTAGTGCTTTAGTGACTTTGTGGTTCATCTGTTCTTTTAACCACGAAGACTCCAAGCACACGAAGTTTCACTAAGCAAAATAAGGTATGTTAAGAATATCTCACCACCTTTTCCAGATGCGGAAATTATACCGTGCGTGTGGTGCGAAGGGTCATTGAAATATGAAATAAACCAACAGTATGCTTTATCTAAACTGTTTAGGTTTAAGTCTCTGAACAGCAAGCGCTGCTATTTCTAAAATTTTTTCTTGGTTTCTGGCGTTAGCAAAAACAAGCCACCGCAGAATCATTTTCGAGGACTTACTTAAGGTTAAAAAGTCCTTCGAGCCTGGATGGCTCGGAAACTTTTGGCCAGGTCTTTAGGTATTGTTAATTCCTCTACCTCATCTAGAATTGTCCACGAACCATTTTCTTTGCTTAAAGCAAGGCCTGCCTGGGTCATAAGGCCTTCCATAATAAGTCGCTCGATTTTGTCTTTGTTTATTTTCGACCAGGTTCCTTTGGGTTTTCTTACACTGAAAAACTGTATAAATTTCTCCTCGTCCAAAGACTTTCTTTTGCTATCTACCCATCCAAAGCAAAGTGCTTCGTCAACAGCTCCGCTCCAACCAATTATTGGTTTATTAGATTCCTTCTTATATAAGATAAGCCAAACCGATTGTTTTGACTTATGGTTCTTCTTCAACCAGCGTCTCCAATCTTGTTGGCTTGATGGGCAAAAAGTTTCTATGTCATTTTCTAGCATCGCGATTTCTTATTTCGTCAATTGTGCTAAAACCTCCTGGGTGTGTCTCCAAAATGTGGTGGGGGTAAAAGGGATTGAGCTGTATCAATTCCTTGTGCTGAAGATGCACGCTCCGGTTAAACCGGATGCCTTTACCACTAATGGATTCGTTTCTTTCTGTTCAAAAACTTCTTTAATATTTTGAATAATGCCACCAGGAATTTTATGTTCATTCATACGGTTCGACAAAGTTGTTGAGTCAATTTTTAGGATAGCCGCAGATAATAGATTTTTTAGTTTTTCGCGATTAACCACACGCAACGCGTTGGTGTCAAAATCAGATTGCTTTTCGAGTCCCAAAATTTTTAACAAGTGCGAAAATTGACGATCATTACCCACAGCAAGTAAAAAGTTCTTGCCATCGTGGGTAAGAAAATAATCTCCGTACGGGGCAATATTCGGATGCGCTGATCCCTGCCTCACCGGAAGCTGTTTGGCAACAAGCCAGTTACTCGCCTGATTTACCAAAGAAGAAACGGCCGCTTGAATCAACGAGACTTCAATCAAACTTCCCTGGCCTGTATGTTCGCGTTTTAATAAAGCTAACAGCAAGCCTTCTTTTAAATGATGAGCCGCCAACACATCGATTAATGCAACAGGCATTTTTGTAGGATTCCCTTCTGCTTCACCATTCAAATCCATAAACCCACTTTCGGCCTGAATCACGGCATCATACCCTACCCGATCGTTATCCGATCCATAGCCCGTGATTTGTCCATAGATAAGTTGTTGATTGTTGGTTCTTAATTGTTTGTAAGAAACACCCAGCTTTTCTGCATCTCCGGGTTTATAACTCGCAATGATGAGATCACATTTAGCAGCAAGTTTTTGTACGCTCCATTTCCCTTCCGGGGAATTGAGATCAAGTGCCACCGATTTCTTTCCCCAATTAACCGAGCAAAAATAAGCCGACCGGTCATCGGTTTGTTCGCCTTTACCTTTCCAGGTTCGGGTTACATCGCCACCGCCTGTCAGGTTTTCAACTTTAATTACTCTCGGCCCCCAACTCTGCAAAAAACTGCCCCTACACTGGGACCTGCCAAAACGGAGGCCAATTCAAGAACTTTAAGATGCTGAAACATGGTATTATTTAATTGGTAATAGTCAACCAACGGACAACGAAAATAGAATCATTTATAGCATTTTTACAGTTTGTAACCAATTATAAAATGAGAATACCGGCTTTTGGACTTTTGTTAGCAATTCTTGTCTCCTGTTCTTCTAAACCTGTAGAACTAAAGCAAGGTATTTGGCGCGGAGTTTTAGAATTGCAAGGACAGCAACTACCCTTTGGTCTGGAAATCCAACAAGTAAATAATCAATGGCAGGCAGCCGTAATTAATGCAGGTGAGAAAATAACATTAGATGAGGTTTATCTGGAAGGAGATTCTATACGCATTGTTATGCACATCTTCGATACAGAACTGCATGCAAAAATCAGTGACGAAAAACTTACCGGCTATTTCATTAAAAACTACGAACGCTCTTATCGCTTGCCCTTTACTGCCACACCGGGTGATACACATCGGTATGTAAAACCAGAATCCATTACTACAAATGATTTTTCGGGCACCTACGCGTTGGAATTTCAATCTCTCATCGAGCGATATCCTTCGGTGGGAATTTTTAAACAAGAGGGCAATAGTGTTACAGGTACATTTCTTACTCCAACAGGTGACTACCGCTATCTGCAAGGAAATATTATAAACAATGAATTACTGTTAAGTACGTTTGATGGCAACCATGCCTTTGTATTTCGTGCGCACATGGAAGGCGATTCGCTTAAAGGTAATTTCTATTCCGGAAATGCAAGTCTGGAATCTTTCAAAGGAATTAAAAATGAAAACGCTACCCTTCCCGATGCAGAATCATTAACGTATCTGAAACCCGGCTACGAAACGCTGGATTTCAATTTTCCCGATCTCGACAAAAATCTGATCTCGCCTAAAGACGAACGATTTAAAAATAAAGTACTCATCCTGCAAATTTTTGGAACGTGGTGCCCCAACTGTATGGATGAAACTAAATTCTTAACAGATTGGTACGATCAGAACAAAGATCGTGGAGTAGAGATTCTCGGCCTGGCGTACGAACGCAAAGATGATTTTGAGTATGCGAGCAGTCGGGTTAAAAAAATGAAAGACAAATTAAATGTGGGCTACGATTTTGTAATTGCAGGCAACTACGATAAAGCGCAGGCTTCCGAAACATTACCTGCATTGAATCACGTGTTGTCTTTTCCTACAATAATTTTTATTGGCAAAGATGGAAAAGTGAAGCGCATCCATACTGGCTTTACCGGGCCCGGCACAGGTATTTACTACAACCAATTTAAAGAGCGATTCAATGAGATCGTAAACGCCTGCCTGGCCGAAGCGCAGTGAAGGCAGGAACTTTTAGCTGAAAATTTACCTTTATCAGAATAGTTTGGTGGAAGAATGAAAAAAAGAGTTGTTGTTGGACTTTCCGGGGGCGTAGACTCCAGTGTTACTGCATACCTGCTTAAAGAGCAAGGCTATGAAGTCATTGGTATGTTTATGAAGAACTGGCATGACGACTCCGTAACAATCAGCAACGAATGCCCCTGGATTGATGACAGCAACGATGCGATGATCGTGGCGCAACATTTAGGCATTCCCTTTCAGGCTATTGATTTAAGTAAAGAATATAAGGCGCGCATTGTTGATTACATGTTTGCCGAATATCAAAATGGCAGAACGCCCAACCCTGATATTTTATGTAATCGAGAAATAAAGTTTGATGTATTTTTAGATGCCGCCTTGAAGCTTGGCGCTGATTATGTTGCCACGGGTCATTACTGCCGCAAAGGTGAAATCAAAAAAAACGGAGTAACCATTTATCAACTGCTGGCCGGAAAAGATCCAAACAAAGATCAGAGCTATTTTCTTTGTCAGCTTACGCAGAAGCAATTATCAAAAGCACTTTTTCCTATTGGTGAAATGTTAAAACCTGAAGTTCGTGCCATCGCAAAAAAAGCGGGCCTGGCGACAGCCGATAAAAAAGATTCGCAAGGATTATGCTTTGTTGGCAAAGTTCATTTGCCGGATTTTTTACAACAAAAGCTGGGACCCAAAAAAGGTAAAGTAATTGAAGTGCTGTCCTACTCAAATGCATTCACCAATGGGTATGCAGCCGATGATTTAATAGGGCTTACAAAATCATATACATTACATCCTGCCTTGGGCAAAGAAGTGGGTGAGCACAATGGCGCGCACTACTACACCATCGGTCAACGCAGAGGATTAAATATTGGCGGTTACGAAAAACCACTTTTCGTGATTGGCACGGATACCCAACTTAATATCATTTATACGGGAAGTGGCGATGATCACCCAGGTCTGTACAGAAAGGGATTGTTCATTCCGAATGACGATGAACATTGGATTCGCGAAGATTTAAAAATGGGAGTAGGTGAGTCAAGAAAATACCAGGCACGAATTCGATATCGTCAACCGCTGGAACCTTGTACGCTTTACAAAAAAGAGACAGGCCTTTATGTTATCTTCGATCGGCCTCAACGCGGTGTTACTCCGGGTCAATTTACCGCCTGGTATCAGGCCGATGAGTTGATTGGATCAGGTGTGATTAATTAACTCCAGCTTTTAAAAGCTCTTCGAAATGCGCTCGCTTCGGAATAGCCCAGCATTTCCGCGATCGTATCCATTTTATGATTTGAATTTTGAATTAACTTCAGGGCCATATCTTTTCTAAGCCTGCCAGATAGTTTTCGGTAGGTCTCTCCCTCCACAGTTAATTTTCTTTGAAACGTCCGAACGGTCATGTTCATTCTTGCTGCCACAACTTCTATCGATGGTATCTGTGTTTTAAACTCTTTAAGCAAATAGGTGCTCACGTGATCCGAGAACCTGTTCGCATTTAAAAAGGATTCCGCTCGCTCCGTTAAGAGCTGATCAAAAAGTGCCTGTAACGATTTATCGTAACTAATTACAGGAATATTTAAATCATCCTGCCTGAAAACTAGTTCATTTCTGGATGCAGAGAATTTAATTGCCGACTGAAATATTCGTTCGTATTCGCCAATAGTTTTTGGCTTGGAGAATTGGAAGCGAGCTTTAACCGGAAATACGTTCTTACCTACTAATAACTTAAATACATTCAGCGTTCCTGCCATAGCCTGCTCTACCGCTTGCCGTGCTGACTGCTCGGATACTTTAATCCAGGCTTCTGCCGGTTGAAAGGTTAACGTAAACTCCTTATCCTGCTCCTCCCAACCATAATAAAACATATCGGTGGCAACCTTACCGTACTGACAAACTCTTTGAAATGCAGAAATCAAAGTTGGACTGCTTTGCATAAGGTGTCCAATCAAACCCAAAATGGAGGGATTCGAGGTCTCGCCTAAATGCAGGCCCAATGACTTATCATTCGTTGCGCTCATCGCCACCTCCCACGCCTTATAAGCACGATCAAAGTCAAGGTATTTTTCTGAATCGTTCAATTCAACTGTGGAGACATTGAGTTTGCCGCACATTTCGGAAAGGCTTGCCCCTCGGTTGGCTGCACCGTAAAGAATATCCCGAATGATAGGCATGTGCGCGTACATGTGTCGTGAACTGTACTGTTTATGTCACAATTTATCACTTCCCGCATTGAAAGACCAACCTACTTTTGTAGTAAAAAAACAATAATGATTACAAAACGAATTACACAAGTTTTTCTGGGCCTGATGGGTCTTGCCTTTTGCAAAGTTGGGGTTGAAGCACTTGCCTCTCCACAGGCGGTTTTAGCTAATGTAGGGATTACACTTGATAACGTAAGCGCACTGAGTTCTATGCGAGCCGTGTATGGCGGAATGCATTTAGTGTTTGGTGTATTTTGCCTTTGGGGATCTTTAAAAATATTCAGGCACCTCTTCTGCTTGTTGCTTTATACACTGCCGGATTTGTAATCGGGCGGCTATCCGGTATTATTTTGGATGGTTCGCCTAATTCGTTTGTTACAACCTGGTTATTCACAGAAGCCTTTTCACTATTCGCTTCTGTATCGCTCTTGTTTCTTCTGCATAAAAAAGTAGAACAGAAATCTGTTACGTTTCCTTAAATCCAGAAATTCCTCCGGAAACAATAAACTTCATAGCCGTTGGGCCAGAAATATGGAGAGGTTTTATACTTTCTTTCGGAACAAAAATGATTTCCTGAAATGGCATACGAATGCGGAAAATAAACCGCCACCATATCGGCTAACCCGAGGCTTGATAAGTCCTCTTGGGTAACAAAACCAATTTGGTTCAGATTGTTTTCTTTATTGATGGAAACCAGAACAGGCTTGTTGAATTTTCTTTTATCGCCCACAAACGCGCCAATCAAATCTTTGAGTGAAGAGTAAATTAATTTGACAAAAGGAATTTTATTCATCAAATGATCGAACCAATCGGTAACCGTGCGTAAGGCGAAATTGGATGTCAGATAACCGAAGAGGGTAATCACACCAAAAATAATCGCAAAGCCCAAACCCGGGTACGGAAGATTCAGTAATCCATCTAATTGGGCAAATGCCCAAAAAATAAAATAACCGGTTGCTACCAGCGGAACAATGAATAACATTCCGCTAAAAAAGTACCGGGCAATTGTTCTGAATGTGTTCTTCATGGTGGTAAAATAAAAAGGCCTCCGTTGTGTTAGGAAGCCTTTGTGTTAGTATTCTATACTATACTATACTATACTATACGGAGAAGCCGAGGAAACTCAAAAATCCTAACGACATCAATCCTACCAGAATAAACGTAATTCCTAATCCCCGTAAGGGTGCAGGCACATTCGAGTATTTCATTTTTTCACGTACTCCCGCCAAGGCTACAATGGCAAGCAACCACCCAATGCCCGAACCTAGTCCATAAACAGAAGCTTCAAGCAAGTTGTAAGGCCGACCTACCATAAATAACGAGCCTCCTAAGATTGCACAGTTTACTGCAATCAGCGGAAGGAAGATACCCAAGGAACCATAGAGTGCGGGTGAAAATTTTTCAACTGCCATTTCCGTTAACTGAACCATGGCAGCAATCACCGCGATGAAAATAATGAATTGTAAAAAGGAAAGATCAACAGTGGCAAACTCGGGACCCACCCAAGCCAGTGCACCTTGCGTAAGAATATAATTTTGAATCAACCAATTTATGGGAATCGTTACTCCCAATACAAATATTACGGCCAATCCTAAACCAAAAGCGGTAGATACTTTCTTAGATACCGCCAGATACGAACACATGCCCAAGAAGTAGGCAAAGATCATATTGTCTACGAAGATGGAGCGAATGCCTATACTAACAAGATTTTCCATGCTCTATATATTATATATTAATGAGTCTCTCTATATCCATTCAAACTTCTCTGCACCCAGATTACAATACCCACAATAAAGCAGGCACCTGCCGGTAACAACATAATTCCATTGCCGGTGTAATGAATACCCATCGCGTCAAATACTTTAAAGCCGAAAATTGCCCCGCCACCAAACAACTCGCGGAAGAAGGCAACAATCAATAAGATTAATCCGTAACCCAAGCCATTTCCAAATCCGTCAAGCAAAGAAGGGCCCGGCTTGTTCCCCATGGCAAAGGCTTCCAGGCGGCCCATCACAATACAATTGGTAATGATAAGACCCACGTAAACAGAAAGCTGTTTCCATAATTCATATGAGTAAGCCTTTAATACCTGATCAACCAGAATAACCCACAGCGAAACAATTGCTAATTGAACGATGATTCGAATCCGGCTGGGGATTGTATTACGTAATAAAGAAATAATTCCATTCGAGCTGGTTGTAACCACCAATAATGCGATAGACATAACCAAAGCGGGTTTCATTTGCGTGGTAACCGCCAGCGCAGAACAGATACCCAATACCTGTACGGTAATAGGGTTATCTATATCCAATGGATTAGTGATTAGCTTTTTATTCTTCTTTGAGAAAAGGGGTTCTGACTTTTTCTCAACAACTTCGGCTACGGCAGTACTCATAAGCTTAGCGATAAGTTTTGCTGATTCTTCTTCAAATAATTCTTGTAACAGGTTAAGTAATCAACAAACATGTTGTTTACTCCTTTGGCTGTAAGGGTTGCCCCTGACATGCCATCTACTTTATGCGGATCGTTGGAATAATCATTTCCTTCACCTTTCTGCATGGTTACAGAGGCTAGCACATCAGCATCAAAAATTGATTTTCCTTTATATCGATCCTGAATCTCTTCACTGGAAATTCGTGCCCCAAGACCAGGCGTTTCTCCCAAGTGCGCCAAGCTAACACCCTGAATGGTATTCATATCTGATTTGAGCGCTATGAAGCCGGAAATATCTTTCCATAATCCGAAGCCATAAACCGGTAACACCACATTATTAACTTTAGATGGATCAGAAGGATCTTTGAATTCATAAATTGGCAACAAGCGCTCTTCCGGTTTCTTTTTATACTCTTTAGAAACATCAATGTCCGCTGCCTTCATGCCTTCCTTTACAGAACCACCAAAGTCTACTACTCCTTCTTTTACATTTGCTGCATAAAGGGCATTGATATCATCCCCCTTTTTGATTTCCATTACAGTTGCCAAAATGTTATGCTTGCGTTCAAGTTCAACATTGGCATCCTGCAAAGGCTTTAATGATTGTGAGGCAAAAGCAAGCAAGCCTCCACACACCACGGTAATGGCGGCTGCATAAAGTATGATATAGAGGTTAGACTGTCGCACGTTGTAATCTTCTTTTTTTGTTTGCACTAACTACAAAATAATCAATCAGCGGAGAGAAAACGTTCATCAGCAAAATCGCCAACATAATGCCTTCCGGATAAGCCGGATTGAACACGCGAATCAACACGGTAAACATTCCGATTAATAAACCATAAACCCATTTACCCGATTCTGTTTGGCTTGCCGTAACCGGATCGGTTGCCATAAACACAGCGCCAAAGGCAAGGCCGCCTATCACCAGGTGATAGTGTGCGGGCATCTCAAGAAAAGCATTGCCACCCACTAAATTTAAAAACAAGCCCATCAGATAAGCGCCTCCAAATACACTTACAATTATCTTCCAACTTCCGGCACCAGTAGCAATTAAAATGGCGGCACCAATTAAACACATCAGGGTAGATGTTTCACCAATAGAGCCTGGTCTTAAACCCATAAATAAATTTGAAAGCGTATAGACTCCATCATTCCAACCCGCGCCAAATGAACCAAACGATTCTACCACATTTGCCCCAGAGGTAACCGCATCTCCAGCTATGGATAATGGCGTTGCCCCTGAATAACCGGCTACTGCCTGGCCATCGCCCAGGTAAGTCCAAACACTTCCAGAAATATCTGTTGGATAAGCAAAGTATAGGAAGGCACGGGCTGTAAGAGCGATGTTCACTACATTCATTCCGGTTCCGCCAAAAGCTTCTTTGCCGATAACAACAGCAAAGGCTGTGGCTACCGCAACTTGCCAGAGAGGAATATCGGGTGGCATTACTAATGGAATAAGCATACCGGTTACCAGATAGCCTTCATTAACCGGATGCCTGCGCAGGGTAGCAAATAAAAATTCAATGCCTAAACCAACGCCATAGGAAATAATAATAATGGGAACAACTTGTATCGCACCAATCCAGATTTTATCGCCCAAGGCAGCATCAGGCTGACCGATAGCCAGAAAATGTTGATGCCCTACGTTCCAGATTCCGAAAAGCAAACAAGGCACCATCGCAACGATTACCGTAATCATTAATCGCTTAAGATCAATAGCATCGCGAATTTGAGATCCCTTTACACCGTTGGTGCTGTTTGGGGCGAAAAGAAATGTATCAATGGCTTCGTACGCATAGTAGTACTTTTCCAGTTTTCCACCCTTCTCAAAACTATGCTTTACTTTATCTAGCTGATTTCTTAAAAACTTCATTGCAGCCGAATTAACTATGTTGAATTAAATCAATACCCTCGCGTACTATCTCCTGAACTTTATGCTTGCTTACATCCACAAACTCGCAAAGCGCTAAATCTTCTTCAATCACTTCATAAATTCCAAGTGCTTCCATTTCATCCAGGTCTTCCGCCAGTATGCTCTTTAACAAATGCGTGGGTAAAACGTCCATCGGTGTTACTTGTTCAAACACGCCCGACTGAACAAATGCTCTTGGTTCTCCATGGGTATTCGTATCTACCACACGCTCTTTACCCGGGCTCAAGAAAGAGAGCAGGCCTAAGGAGCGTTGGAAAGAAACCTTGCGGGCACCAGGAGTAATCCAACCTACAAACTCATAATAGTCGCCTTCCGGAAGAACTGTTATCTGATGATCAAAGAAGCCAACATGCCCATCCTTACCAATGGCAGTACCGGTCAGCGGATTTCCGGAAATAACCCGAACATGATCCTGCGTTAAGTTACCTTCAATAAATTTCTTTATCGATGCGCCTGTATAGGTTTTGTAATACTGAGGATTTTTGACTTCCGAACCTGTTATTGCAAGGATTCGCGAAGTATCATAAACTCCGTTAAGGAAAAGCTTTCCTAGTTGAATAACCGCAAACGGGTTAATTGTCCAAACAACATCTCCTTTATTAATAGGATCAATGTGATGAATCTGAACCCCAACACATCCTGCAGGATGAGGACCCGAAAATTTATTTACCTCTGCTCCTTTTGCTTGCGAGAAGACGGTAGAAATTTCGCTAGTAGAATGGGTGTTAATATGTACTGTGCCCGATGTGAGTTTTTTCAATACATCAATACCCACCTGAAAACTGATCTTGTCCTTTAAACAAAATACTGTAGTCAGGCGCCAATGGATGCGAATCGAAGGCCGAAATATGGATAGCCTTTGGTGTAGAAGCCGGATCGGCAACAATTCCAAATGGCCTTTGAATAATAGCTGGCCAAATACCTGATTTTAAAATTTGTTCTTTTAAGCTGGCTGCCGAAAGGTTAGCGAGATCAGAAACTGAATATTTTTTAAACGTTTCATACTCTACCTTTTTATCAGCCAGTATTTTTATTTCAAGAAGTTTTCTTTTCTCTCCGCGTTTTATTTCTACAATCTCGCCACTTACGGGAGCCGTATAAATAACATTCTCATGTTTCTTATCATGGAATAAAGGCGACCCGGCTTTTACGTTATCTCCTACATTAACAACTGGTTTAGGAATGTATAAACCTTGAAAATCAGTTGGCTTAATTACAAATGTTTCGGGTTGATCGATTTCTACCACTTTAGGGCTGGCCTTGCCTTGAAGATTGATGGTAAAACCTTTTTTAAGTCGGATGAATTTGCCCATGCGTACTTTGGCAATAAATTAGTTTAGATCGAGGCAAAATTAGCAATTAAATCCTACAGACAAAGGGATGTAGAAACAAAGAATTTGATAATAAAAAGCAGGTTTATCGGCTTGTTTAAGCCGGCCGCTTTATGGAGCGAATCATCTTAGTCAAAGCGATTCGAATCACCTCATCAACTTGCTCATCGATGGTAATGTGTGTGGTGTCTATCCCCACAGCATCTGCGGCTTTTACAAGCGGACTTTCAGTACGGTTGCTGTCTATTTTGTCTCGCTGTTGAAGATTTTCTATTATGGAATCAATATCGACCAGATCTTCGCGTTCTAAAAGTTCCCTTTGCCTGCGAAACGCTCTAACCAGAATGTCGGCCGTTAGAAATATTTTGAGTTCTGCTTCAGGGAATACCACCGTTCCTATATCCCGACCGTCCATCACAATACCACGGTCCTTACCAAGTTTCCGTTGTTGGCTAACCATCGCATCGCGCACTGCTTTAATGGTACTCACCTGACTCACAAATTCAGAAATTCTCATTTTGCGAATGCTCTTCTCAATATTTATTCCGTTCAGGAATGTCTCTGTATCTCCTTTTTTGTTGACCATGAAAGAGATTTTGATTTGTTGCAGTGCCCTATCTACTTCTTTTGGGTTGGTGATGGCCACGAGATGCTCTAGAAAATAATACGTAACCGCCCGGTACATGGCTCCCGAATCTATGTACTTGTAGCCCAATTCTTTGGCTACCTCGATGGCGGTGGTGCTTTTGCCACAAGCGGAATATCCATCAATTGCAATAATAATTTTTCTCATAGCTAACAATCTTTCATTGGACAAGGCATGGGTTTGTTCGGATCTGGCTTTTTATATTTTGGTTTATACGAACCACGCTGCTGATTACTCGCACAAGCCGAGAACAGAACAAAAAGTAGAAGCGCAAATAACTTAAATTTCAAAGTATCTGGTGTTTGATCAAATTTAAACCATGACAATCGCCAGCCCAAGAACTTTTCGATAAATTAACCTGTCTTTTCAGAATTATACTTCATTCTAAAACCAATTTTCTGACCCCCACCTAACTCCTGCGTTTTTTCCATCTTTTGATACAGGGTAATAAACCGAACCTGTGGAAACGGAGGCGCCATCAAATCATTTTCTATCGCAGATGTTAGGCAATGATTGATAATCAGATTCAGCTCTATTTCACAAATAGTTTTTTCGGTGATGTTGCTAAATAATTGCCCAAGTTGTCCATCCCCTTCTACCATAAAGCGATTTTCATGATTGATCAGAATGCGGGCTAACAAGTACCCCGGGTCATTAACCCGATTAAATTTTAATGAGTCGGACATAAAATTGTAAATCATGATTTGCCCGAAATACCGATTTACTTCTTTCTCACGGATATAAGTGGTTTTCATTACGGCATGCTCATCATCAAACGTTACCACGTTGGTGTGAAGAACAAAAACCAGCAGATCGCCCGCGAGCTTAACATGAAACTCGTGTTCATTAATAAAATAGAAATCAACTGTTACATCTTGATCGGCAGAGGCGGGTTTCTCTTTTAAGTTCATCTACAATTCGCCTGGACTCCACGGCAAGTAGTGAAAAAGCAGTAAGCAAGTTCTTATAAGTAATTTGCTTGGCCGTGGATTTGCTTTCCAGCAGATGATGAATGCGTTCCAGTGCTTGAGTGTTATTCATATCAAATTGACTTTATGTGAGTTTTCTGTTCGAAAGATTATGTCCTAATGCCTGATGGTTTTTTGTTATTTTTGCGTTGCGTTAAGGTGTTACATGTAAGTAATTTAAACTAATAATAACCATGGAAACAAACGATGCCGGAAAAGCGGAAAAGTTTTTCAAAGATTTTGGAAAGAAAATGGATCAGTTTATGGCGGAAATAAAAGAGGCCGGAACCCGCGTAGAAGGGAACATGCAGGACCGGTACGAAGAATTAAAAGTTGCTGCCGAAAAGCTGAAAAAAGAAGCTGAAAACAAAGATCGCTGGAAAGAAGTAGAAGCGAGTTTGAAGAAAGCGGGCGAAGAATTAAATAATGCGGTGAAGTCGGCCTTTAAGAAGCCTTAATTGAGGAGTCCATAGTATTTAGTCGATAGTCCATAGTAAATACTCACTTCTATTTACTATGGACTATATAACTATCGACCATGGACTGAAGTTACACCTTCATCAACTTCCACTTTCCTCTCTTAAAAATTATTATTCCAGCAATAGCCATAAAGGTTTCGGCTAATACGATTGCAATGAAAACTCCTTTGGGTCCCCAGCCAAGAAGATTGACCACCAGATAGGCAAAGGGTATTTGAAATATCCAAAAGCCAAAAATATTCAAGATGGTTGGGGTATAGGTATCCCCGGCTCCATTCAACCCTTGCACCACTACCATTCCATAACCATAGAAAATATATCCGAGACTCACATAGCGGAGCGCCTGAATGCCATATTGCAATACTTCGGGTTGCTGCGTAAACAATCCCAAAATCTGCGGGGCAATCGTTAGAAATAAAATCATAACAAAGGCCATAAAAAATGCATTGATGTAGGCAGCTCGCCATACAGATGTTTCGGCCCGATCCGGTCGCTGCGCACCCAGATTTTGTCCTACAAGTGTAGCCCCTGCATTAGCCAATCCCCAGGAGGGCAAGAGTGTGAAAATGAATACCCGTATGGCAATGGTGTATCCCGCCACTGCATTTTCACCAAAGGTCGACATTAGTTTCATCAGAAATATCCAACTGGCAGACCCGATTATAAATTGCAGAATGCTGCCGCCTGAAACTTTTATTACATTGAGAATAATATCTGATTTTATACCCAGATTGTTCCAACCGATTTTTATAATGCTGTGACCCTTTAACAAAAAATACAATTGAAACAACACACCTATTCCTCTTCCCAAATTCGTTGCAATGGCAGCACCTTCCACGCCAAAGGCGGGTATAGGTCCCCATCCGAAAATGAATATCGGATCAAGAATCATATTCAAGATGTTCGCTAACATCAATGCCTTCATGGCAATGGCAGCATTACCCGCACCCCTAAAAATGGCGTTGATTAAAAAAAGTAACGTAACGGTATAATTGCCGGCAAACATCCAGAGTGCATACGATGAACTGTTTATTATTACATCTTCCGATGCGCCCATCAATCGAAGTATGTCCTTATAATAAAGAGTGCCAACCAGACTTATAATAAAAGAAACACCGAGGCCAAGATAAATAGCTTGCACCGCTGCGGTACTGGCTCCTTGTTTATCATGCTCGCCAACTCTTCGGGCTATAATAGCAGTTGCACCCATGCCGAGTCCCATTGCGAGTGAATACAAAATGCTAAGAACCGATTCTGTATAGCCAACCGTTGCTACAGCATTGCTGTCGTTAAGTTTGCTTACGAAAAATATATCAACCACGGCAAAAATGGATTCCATACCCATTTCTACAATCATAGGAATCGCTAATAAAAAGATAGCTTTATTAATGTTGACTTGTGTGAAATCCTGTTCAGAGCCCTGAACGGCCTCTTTGAACAAACGCACGATTGAAGCGATTTTAGTAAAAACTGCTCTCATGGTATTATTAAAATAAAATTAATGAATTGAACTTGTTAATCCCGATGGGTATCGGGAGACTTTTGGTGAGTTACCAACATTCAACTGCATCCTGATTTTAAATTCAGGAACGTCTGTGCAGGTGAATTAAAACAACAAGATCATAGTTCGTATTAATTAAGATTGTAATATCACGGAAATAATTGAATTATGTTTCAATCACACTCAATTTATTTTAAGCGACCGATGGAAAGTTGATTGAGCGCTGATTTTTTGAAGGTACGGCCAAAGGGCAGTGCTTTCTTATTTATTTCTATACCCTCTCCAGAGATTGTGTTAACCCATTTTAAATTAACAATGAAGGATCGATGAATTCTCACGAAAGGCGGATTCGAGAGTTTTTCCTCTAATGTGGAAATATTCTCATGCGTAATAAGTACCTGATCCTTTACATGAACTTTCACGTAGTTGTCCATACTTTCAAAGTAGAATATTTCATCTTCATTGATCTTATGAATCTTGCGATCTGCCTTAATAAGGACGAATCTATCCCCTTGATGCTTATCTGTTACAACACTGCCCCCTATCTGACTGTCAAAGAACTTGTTTACAGATTTAAGAAATCGTTCAAATGAAACTGGTTTTAATAAATAATCAATTACTTCATGATCGAACGCCTCAGGGGCATAATTGCGAAAGGCTGTGGTGAGGATAATGGCAGGTGGATTTTTAAGCGTACTGACAAATTGAAATCCATTCATTTCCGGCATCTGAATATCCAGAAAAATTAAATCAACGGATTTGGTTCGCAACAAGTTTGCCGCATCAATAGCATTACCACATTCTCCAACCAATTCTAACTTTTCAATTTTAGAAGCATGAGCCGCTATTAGTTTGCGAGCCAGAGGTTCATCGTCAACTATAATAAACTTAGCCTTCATGCTTTGGTAGTACTAAGTTGACAAAAAATTCATTATTAGTTTCATGCCCAATATTCAACGTATAGTTACGGTTGTATAAGAAATCGAGCTGACTTCTTAAATTGGTTAGCCCAATACCCGACCCTGAATTTCGTTGTTGAGAACTATTCCGCATGGAGACAACAACAGAACTCTCACTACAAGTAATTTGAAACTTTATCCAGGCTTTTCCTGCAATGGGCATTACACCATGCTTAAACGCATTTTCAATAAGGGTAATTAAAATCATTGGGCCAATTTTATGTTGATCCAAATCACCGGAATACTTTGTTTCAATGGAAACGCGGTCTTCATAGCGTAAAAGCTCGAGCGCTATATAATTATCAACTTGCTTTAACTCTTCTTTTAAAGGAACTAAGGCTGATTTACCTGCATGTAGAACATAGTCCAACATTTCGCTAAGGGCAAGAATAGCCTGGGGTGCCTTATCCGACTTTTCCGTTGTGAGATAATAAAGATTATTCAGTGTATTGAATAGAAAGTGTGGGTTGAGTTGTGCTTTCAAAAATTTCAATTCCGTTTCAACTTTATCATGCACTAATTTCTGATAGTCTTCCTTGGATTGACGCCAATGAAGAATCATTTTGATAGCGACCCCAAAAAACACAACCATCAAAAGAGAGGTTAATAAAAAGAAAAAATCAAACGAGGCAGGACTCATATTCTTTATCCGCACTTCAGCAATCACAATAAATGTGAGCATCGAAATCATCATCTCAAGAAAAAGAGAACCAATGAGTGTATAGATGAAATACAATAGAAATAAGCCAAATCGCTCCTTCATTAAATAACGAGGCACGAGATAGTAATTTAAAAAATAGGTGGTGCCGAGGGTAACCGGCATTAGCAAGCCAACAAAAAAAAGTGTTTGCAAATAATTACTTTCTTTTCGTCCAAAAAAAATAACATAGAGAAGTAGAATGACAAGCCAGTACAAAACATGAATTACCCATCGATGGTGGGTGAAGATGAGGTCTAGTAATAGTTCAAACTTCTTCATGCAACTACATAATTAGGAAAAAACGATCAATTCAAACTAAGGAGTACCGTGAAGATCATTGAATTCATCCTTTTCGACATAAAATGGATGGGTTTCACCTTTTACTTGCTTAACCCTGTAGAATCCGTAATAGCAATCACCCCTTATCAATCAAAATAAAATTGCTCTCGTAATTACATTAACCTTGCTCAAATCAATTTTTAACCTAAACTTTACAACTATGCTTGCCAGTAAATTCATTGAACTGCACTATGAGGGTGGGCCCTATTTTACATTTCCACTTTTGATTATGCTAATGGTTAATGTCGTAAACATCGCTTATTTGACTTACTTGATTTTTTCAAAGAAAGAAGTACCCAACAAACTGATTGAGGCAGTAAAACACATTGGTGTCTTTGCTGCCGTGTGGGGTACACTATTTACAATGTATGGATTATTAAATGCGTTTGATGCCATTGAGGGGGCTTCCGAGGAAATACCCATGCCGGTGATTATGGGAGGTTTAAAAGTAGCCTTACTTACTATTATCTACGGATTGGTGATTTGTACTATTTCCTTGTTTGCGTACATCATCCTTAAATTAGGAGGAAAGAAATCAAACATTTAACCAAGTCTAATATTGTGATCCTTCTATTTCTTTTCCTAAACATAGCAGTCCTAGTACTTTCGTTTTTTTGTATCAAGAGAAAGCTCATACAGGTTTTGAAATATGTAGGCATGCTTGAAGTATCGTTTGTGAGTTTCACAATCTTATTCGGACTATTAAAACTCATTGATTTTATGGAGGGCTATTCGGGTTCACTTATCGAAGCATAGCAACAAATCAATCCATGCTCATATGGATGTTTTCAATAATGACTATGATTATCATTCATACTTTAATTACTGTTAAAGCTTTTCTACTTAAAAATAAAAAAGGGAGCTAATCGCTCCCTCTTCTTACTATCTATTTTGTATTCAATTACCCAATCGCTACGCGCTTAAACTCAGCTACGGTCAATCCTTTGGTAACGCTGTCCAAATACTGAGCAACTGTTTTTGAGTTGTCCTTCACGAAAGGTTGAGGCAACAAAGTATTGTCTTTGAAAAACTTGTTCAATTTTCCCTGGGCAATCTTCTCAATCATGTTAGCAGGTTTGCCTTCAGCAATGATCTGAGCCTTAGCAATCTCCAATTCTTTTTCAATGATAGTTTTATCAACATCATTTTCATTAACAGCCACCGGACTCATGGCAGCTATCTGCATCCCAACATCTTTACCGGCTTCGGTTACATCTTTACCATTTACTCCCTTAAGAGAAACCAACACGCCTAATTTACTTCCGGCATGGATGTAAGGAACTACTGCTTCGCAAGTCATGTGAATAAATGAACTGATCTCCATCTTCTCGCCAATTTTACCAACTCAATCAATGATGCGCTCATTGATGGTAAGGTTATCAGCTTTCTCGGCCAACAAGCGCTTCCGTTGATCGCAGGCTTTTTTGAGAACGCCGTATCAGCAATCAACTTGCACCTAATTTTGAAACTCTTCATTTTTAGCCACGAAATCAGTTTCACAATTCAAAGCAATCAATACAGCTTCCTTATTGTCAGCTGATGTTCTAACAAACACGGAGCCTTCTTTTGTATCTCTATCTGAACGGCTGGCAGAAACTTTCTGGCCTTTCTTTCTTAAAATCTCAATGGCTTTTTCAAAATCGCCTTCGGCTTCGGTAAGTGCTTTTTTACAATCCATCATACCGGCACCGGTCATGGTGCGGAGCTTATTTACATCTTGTGCGGTTATTGACATTTTGATTAGTGATTTTAGATTAGTTTTCATTTGCCTCGGTGGGGTTTAAAAAAATAAACATCGGCTGTTAACCGATGTTCACTTGTATTATCACATTAGCACATCGGCTAATTGAAGAGTTATTTTGCCTCTTCTACTGCCTCGTCAACTTTTCTTTTTTCTTCTTCGTCCTTCTTGTGGCCTGCCTCCTCTTTATCTTTCTTACGTTCCATCAAGGCCTCTTCAATCGCTCTTCCAACATGCGCAGTAATCAACGAGATGGATTTAAACGCATCGTCATTGGCCGGAATAGGGAAGTCGATATCAGAAGGATCAGAATTGGTATCTACCATAGCAAATACCGGGATATTCAATTTCAAGGCTTCAGAAACTGCAATGTGCTCGCGCTTTACATCAATTACAAATAATGCAGCGGGAAGACGATTAAGATCTGTGATACCACCTAATAATTTCTCAAGTTTTGCTTTTTCACGGGTCATCATCAATCGCTCTTGCTTAGCCAGGTTGTTGAAGGCTTCGTCTTTCATCAACTTGTCTATTTGGGCAAGTTTTTTTAACGACTTGCGGATAGTGGCGAAATTGGTAAGCATACCTCCTAACCAGCGCTCTGTTACGAAAGGCATGTTTAAGCGGGTAGCTTCTGCATTGATTATATCTTTTGCCTGCTTCTTGGTAGCAACAAACATAATCTTACGACCCGAACGAACAATATTTTTAAGTGCGTAGGTAGCTTCGTCCAGGCACTTCATTGTCTTGTTCAAATCAATGATGTGGATTCCGTTGTTTTCCATAAAGATGTACTCAGCCATCTTTGGGTTCCACTTCCGGGTAAGGTGTCCAAAATGTACACCTGCATCCATTAAACTTTCGGTTGTTATTTTTTCTGCCATGCTGTTTCTATTAACGCTTGCTGAACTGGAATTTCTTTCTCGCCTTTGCACGTCCTGGCTTCTTTCTTTCCACCATGCGCGAATCGCGAGTTAATAATCCTTCTTTTCTTAGTGGAGAACGATTTTCATCATTAATAGTAACTAACGCGCGGGCAATACCTAAACGAATTGCTTCGGCCTGTCCTTTATTACCACCGCCTTCAACATTTACTGTTACATCGTATTGGCCATCCATCTTAACCAGGGTGATGGCCTGCTTCACAGTAGTTTGAAGGATCTCTGATGGAAAATATTCATTCAGTTCCCGGTCATTTACGATAATCTGACCCTTCCCTGGCTTAACGTAAACCCGGGCAATTGAGGTCTTTTCTCCTACCGATGGTATTAATAATCTCCATAATTAGAATTTTAATTCTTTTGGTTGTTGTGCTGTGTGAGGGTGTTCGGTACCGGCATATACATGCAGACTTCTAAACACTTCGCGGCCCATACTGTTTTTAGGCAACATGCCACGAACCGAGTGTTCAACTAATCTATGTGGGTGCTTTCCGGTTCCTATCATTTTAGGAGTAAGACCCGCTGCCCGCCTGGGTAGCCTGAATAGCTGAAATAGACCCGGTCGGTCCACTTCTTGCCCGTCATTTTAATTTTATCGGCATTAATCACGATTACATGATCGCCTGCATCCACATTAGGAGTATAGCTTGGCTTATGCTTGCCACGCAAAACTCTTGCAATCTGGCTGGCAACCCGGCCCAACACCTGATCTTTTGCATCTACCAAAAACCAACCCTTTTCTACAGTTGCTTTGGTGGCATTGATCGTTTTATAGCTGTTATGATCCACTTTTTTAGCTTTAAAAACCTATTATTATTACAATTACCCCTTTAAAAAGGGACACAAAAGTAGATTCAAGAAACTGAATATGCAAGCATGGCCACAGATTTAGGCAGATTATCTCAATTTCAATAAATGCAGATTAGCGCTTATTTTCCTCTAATTGTCTGATAAGTGCCTGAAAATCCTTTGGATAGGGGGCTACAATAGTAGTTTTAGTGGCATTTAGCAATGCAAATTCCAGCGAAAATGCATGCAATGCCACTCTCCGCATCAAGGGCTGCTCATCAGTCATTTTCTTTAAATTAAACCCTCGCTTTACAGACGATACGTAAAAATCCTTCCCTCCATAGAGGCCATCGCCCGTGATGGGCGCTTTTAGCATAGCCAAATGAATTCGAATTTGATGCATCCGACCCGTAATAGGCTTACATTCCAATAAGGTATGGCTCTTATACGAATGAAGTGTAGTGAAATAGGTTTGCGCATCTTTGCCCGATCGGGAAATTTTCACCGTCCCATCATTTTGCTTCAAAATCGGTGCGTCCACCAACTGATTATCGAAGCTGAAGAGCCCATCTACCACAGCATGGTATGTTTTGGTCACTTCTCTATTTTCAAACTGCATGCTTAAATGGCGGTAAGCTTCGGGGTGGCGGGCAATGGCTAATACCCCAGAGGTCTCTTTTGTCGAGCCGGTGACAAACCTGCGCATCTGATTCAATCTGACGGGCCAGGTAAAGTATGTTCTGGCTATCGTTCCTGTCTTCCAGCGTACTGATAAACGAGGCCTTGTTGATAATAATAAAGTCAGAATCCTGGTAAAGGATAGCCTCCTCAAATTTAAACTTAGGAATTTTCACGGCCGCAAATTACTACGACTCCATTACATCTGAGCTATCGTTACGCGATCGGGTGAGTTTAAAGCTAAACACCGTACCTTTTCCAACGGTACTCTGAACCTCTGCTTTGCTGTTGTGGCCTTCCAAAATATGTTTGACAATGGCCAACCCCAGGCCGGTGCCGCCCTTCTCACGACTTCGGCTTTGGTCAACCCTGTAGAATCGCTCAAAAAATCTAGCTAGATGTTCTTGGGGAATTCCCTCACCAGTATCGAAATAAACGTGGTAATATTTTTTACTTATATCAAACGAAACGGTAACCCCGCCGCCCTCGGGTGTGTAACTCACTGCATTAGAAACCAGATTTGTCACCACCTGTGTTATTCGAAGCCAGTCGGCATAAACGCTGATTTTGTTTTGCACAGCTTTCAGCTTCAGTTTGATGTTTTTCTTTTCGGCCTTCTCCTCAAATTGATCCACTACTTCAACACACAATTTATGTAAATCGATGTGCTCGAAACGCATCTTAATATCTCCGGTCTCTATCTGCGAAAGCGTAAGCAGATCCTGTACGAGAATATCAAGTCCATCCAGACTTTTGGCTGCCTTTTTTAAAAACCGTTTCGCACGCTTTTGTCATTAACAGCCCCATCAATAGCGTATGCACAAAACCCTGAGCTGCAAAAATCGGTGTCTTTAGTTCGTGTGATACATTGGCAATAAATTCTTTACGAAAGGCTTCAACTTTTTTAAGTTCATCAATCTCTTTTGCTTGAGTGTGGCAAATGAAAAAATCTCTTCATTAATTTTCTGCAAAGGGTTTAAGCCCCGGATTTTTGTTTGCGAAATTGTCGAGTTGCTTCTTACGAAGTTTTTCCATCATTTTATAAATCTTATTGATCTCGCGAAAACAAGAAACTCCAAAACAACAAATGAGACCACAAAGGAAGAAAAACTAATAACAGCAGCTCCAAAAGTGCATCCATACCAACACTATCAATCAGGAAAGAATTAAGGAAGTAACCGAGGCAACAGAAGTTGCCAACAAAAGAGCCAACGTACGGGCACTATATACCATACATTAATTAAGATTGAACTTATACCCCACTCCTTTTACGGTTGAAATATAATCATCTCCAATCTTTTCGCGCACTTTACGAATGTGAACATCAACGGTGCGGGCTAATACATATACATCCGCCCCCCAGATATTCTGCAATAAATCGTCACGACTGAAAACTTTATTTGGGCTTTGGGCTAGAAAGTACAAAAGTTCAAATTCCTTTTTTGGCAACGAGATTTCTTTGTCTTTTACATGAATCGTGTAACTGGTTCGATCAATCAACAGATCGCCAATCTTAATCTGCGCAGAGGTATTTTCTTTTTTTGAATCTCTACGGAATAACGCGCTGATGCGGCTCATCAAAGCCCGCGGTTTAATTGGCTTCAGAATATAATCATCTGCCCCAACATCAAAGGCCGCCACTTCCGAATACTCCTCTGCCCGTGCTGTTAAAAAAACAATAAACGTGTTAACCATTTCGGGCATAGCGCGTATGAGCCGACAGGTTTCCACACCATCCATTTTAGGCATCATGATATCGAGCAGTACAAGATCAGGATGAAATTTCTTAGCAATTTCCACAGCCTGAAAACCATCGGAAGCTGTTTTTACTTCGTAGCCTTGCTTCTCCAGGTTATATTTTAAAAAGCTCAAGGATAGGTTCTTCATCATCTACTACTAAAACTTTTTGCGATGATCTTACCCATATTGTTTCATTCTATAAGGGATTAAAAGTAGACACAAATTAACCTATTTAAAAACCACTGTTAACTCCTTAACAATTCCTTAATGGCTACGATACACTTTCATCACATTAAAGAAAGGGATACTTTTCAGCAAGATGTTTATGTAGCTTTCAGATCTCCGCTAAACTCAATATCAAGTTCTTTATTAAAATTATCCTGCCGAGCCTGGTATAAATGATAAGACATAAAGTAGGTGTTGTTCGGCATCCGGTTAGCGGAAGATTTTCGGGCTCTGAATAGGGAGAGTGTATCTGCCGAAGTCATGATCTGCTGAATCATCGTTTCTTTCTTTTGTCTTTTAGTTTTCAATGATTCGGCTGATTCAAACTTTTATAAAGACTATCGAGCATTTGAGTGCCTCTTAAAGATATGTTGACTATAGATTCTATAATCCTGATCTTCCTGCAAGTATTGAATAAACTGCTCCGAATCGCGACCAAAATGCGAAGCCAGAAAATAATAAGCTGCTGTATCGCCAACAAAGGATGCCAGATTCTCATTGAAATTGACATCGTCTTTAACAAAGACAGTGGCGTGCACCATTTCGTGAATGATCAGACTGGCCAAATCGCCTTCGTTACGTTTCAGCATATTACTTAGAATAGGATCCGTAAACCAGCCCAGTGTTGACCAACCTCCCGGATTGCGAATGCTTGTATCAAAGTCATCTTGTTCTAATCTGTTTCTTTCATCAATTGCTCTTTCCTTTTGAAAGAAGCCCTTGTAAGGCATAGCCCCAACGATAGGAAACTTCCACATTTTAGGAGTTAGCTGAAAGGGTTCGCATGCCTGAACAACCCACATGATTTCTTCGCCATGCTGATCGTATACGGTCGTGTAATTTTTAGTGTCCTTGAGCCCAAGCGAGTCAATCGCGTATTTTCTAATCTCCTGAATTAGTTCAAGTTTTACTTTAACGAATCCGGGAACACGGGATCGTCCATTAATTCTGCAATGGGCTTTGCATCCATCACAATTTTTAATTGCCCATACCCTTGACGAGTCCCGTATGCCACTAACTCCCAATTGAATAGAATTAAGACCAACAAAACAGCTAAAAAAACAATGAAAATCTTTTTTACCATGGATAGTGCCGCAAATTAAAATCTCCTGAACTTCATTCCTTATTTTTAGGGGATTCTAGCATGATATAAAATCAAATACTAAATTAATTAGCTTTTAGATATGCGTCCGCTTGTAAATACTATATATTGTAGTAATTTAGGAGCCAGAATCTAGAAATTTGTAAAAACCGACTTAAAATTCATATGAGCGAATCAAAGAGTGACTCGAAAGAAAAGTTGAAAGCCCTTCAACTTACCATCGACAAATTGGAAAAAACCTACGGAAAGGGAACCGTAATGAAGTTGAATGATACTAAGGTGATGGATGTACCCGCCATTTCTACTGGTTCTCTGGGCTTGGATATAGCTTTAGGTATTGGTGGTATACCGAGAGGTAGGGTTACTGAAATTTATGGACCGGAATCTTCTGGTAAAACCACGCTTACTATGCATTGTATCGCGGAAGCACAAAAAAAGGGCGGGTTAGCCGCGTTCATTGATGCAGAACATGCTTTTGATAAAACCTATGCCGAAAAATTAGGTATCGACGCGGAGAATCTTTTGATCTCTCAACCCGATAATGGTGAGCAAGCCCTGGAGATTGCAGAACATCTGATTCGCTCTGGCGCCATCGACATTATAGTAATAGACTCAGTAGCTGCCCTTGTTCCCAAAGCAGAATTGGAAGGTGAAATGGGAGAAAGTAAGATGGGCTTGCAAGCCCGACTCATGTCACAGGCATTAAGAAAACTGACAGGTACTATTAGTAAAACAGGATGTGCCTGTATTTTCATTAACCAGCTTCGGGAAAAAATTGGAATCATGTTCGGCAATCCTGAAACGACAACGGGTGGAAATGCGCTGAAGTTTTATTCTTCTGTGCGTCTCGACATTCGCAGAATTGGCCAGATTAAAGAGAGCCCCGATGACATTACCGGAAACCGGGTGAAGGTGAAGGTGGTAAAGAATAAAGTGGCACCACCTTTTAAAGTGGTCGAGTTTGACATTATGTATGGAAGGGGTATTTCTAAATCAGGAGAGATTGTTGATTTAGGTGTTGAACTTAATGTAATTCAGAAAGCCGGTTCGTGGTTTTCTTATAACGGAAACAAACTGGGCCAGGGCCGCGATTCGGTAAAACAATTAATTGAAGATAATCCTGAATTAATGGATGAACTCGAAAAGAAAATCAAAGGCAAAATCAGTAGCGGGTCTGAAATAAAAGAAGAAGTTGAAGAAGAAGATGAGAAAGAAGTTAAGGAAGTGAAGGAAAAGAAATAGTTGATCTAATCTTTAAGATTATAAGCAGAAAAACAAACAGCCCATGAAAATTCATGGGCTGTTTTTTGTTGATAAAAGGAGACTGACTTTAGGAAAATATTCTTACGCTTTTACTTTACGCCCGTATTGCAATAACCGGATCTAAACGAGCAGCCATAGCAGCTGGTATTATACCTGCAATCAATCCGATTGTGGAGGATACTCCAAGACCTAACACTATGTTCTTTGCTGAAAGTATTACTTGCAGACTTCCGAATGGCGCCAGAGTTAATAGCCAAACCAGAAACAATCCAGCCAAACCACCAATAAGACTTAGAAATATTGACTCGAATAGAAATTGAAAAAGAATAAAGTAATTCTTTGCTCCCAACGATTTCTGTAAGCCGATGATGCTGGTTCGCTCCTTTACAGAAACAAACATGATGTTGGCAATTCCAAAGCCCCCTACTAACATGGAGAATCCACCAATAATCCAGCCGGCAATACTCAACACATCGAAAACACCACTGATCGCATTGGCAATAGCTTCCGGCCTGTTCAGGGCAAACGTATCCTTCATAATTGGTTTAAGGCCGCGCTTCACGCGCATTAATCCACGAGCCTCGCTTTCCAATTCAACCAATCCAATATCCGTTTCCCTTCCTTTCAATCCAATGTCTGATCCTAATTCAAACCATTGACCCGTACCTGTTTGGTAGAGCTTGCGAAATGCATCGTATGGAATAATTACTCCATAATCCTTACTGGGTGTACCTAAAAAGCTTTCACCTTCACGCACAGTTACTCCAACAATATTGAATTTCAGATTTTTGATTTTAATCTGCTGGCCGACTGGCGAATCTGTATTTGGAAAAAGTGCTTTTGCCACTTCATACCCGATAATAACTACGTTCCTCCCTGCTTCAATTTCATCATTGGTTAGGTACCGACCTTTATCCAAATTGATTTCAAAAATTCTATCGTAATCTAAATCGGCACCCGTAAGGTTAATCTGGCTAATACCATTGTTACCTGCTTTAATCGTCATGCCACCTCTATCTGCGTAAATAGAAACTGTTTCAGCATCCTTCATATTTGCCCGTAAGAATTTGTATTCGGCATATGAAACGTTGGGCCGTTTGATATATTCCTTCCACCAATCGCGACCGTTGCCTCCTGTAAAGGGCCATTTACCAACGTAAATCACATTGCTACCCAAAAAATTAAAGCTGTCGCGAATGTTTTTTTCTAATGAATCAACAAGAGTTAATACAGCTATAATAGAGAAGATACCAATGGTAACTCCAAGCAACGATAATACGGTACGGAGTATATTTGATTTTAGGGCTCGCCAGGCGAAACCGAGGCTTTCAAAAATTAATCGGATGGTAAGCATGTGGGTTTAACGCACGTTTTATGATTTCAGGTTACAATAAACGTGCTTTTTTGCTGAAATCGTTTCTTTTTTCTTTTGACCGGTAATCAATTGGGTAAAAGACGCTATCAAACATCAAATGTTTCTAAAAAACCTTGAAATAAATTCCATTTTGAAAGGAAACAAATCCTATTTTTGCCTCCTTAATTAAAAAACACCCCTTCCGTGGGTAAAAGCCCGTAAGCTTATGAAACTTTCTGAATTCAAATTTGAAATCCCTAACAGTTTAATTGCATCCCATCCAGCCGAAAGTCGTGACGATGCTCGTATGATGGTGCTTCACCGCAGCACAGGAAAAATCGAACACAAAGCCTTTAAAGACATCGTTAATTATTTTGATGAAGGCGATGTGATGGTGGGAAACGATACCATGGTTTTTCCAGCTCGACTTTATGGTCGTAAAGAAAAGACAGGGGCAAAGATTGAGGTCTTTTTATTAAGAGAACTAAATGCCGAAATGCATTTGTGGGATGTGCTGGTTGACCCGGCTCGTAAAATTCGAGTTGGCAACAAATTATATTTTGGAGATGGTGATCTGGTTGCTGAAGTAATTGATAATACAACCTCGCGAGGAAGAACCATCCGTTTTTTATTTGATGGCGATTCGGAAGCCTTTGATAAAATTGTTGAAACACTAGGAGAAACCCCCGCTACCTAAATACATTAAACGTAAAGTTGAACCTGCCGATAAAGAACGGTTTCAAACTATTTTTGCGAAGAATAAAGGTGCTGTATCTGCTCCTACGGCAGGTATGCATTTTACGAAGCAATTAGTGAAGCGCCTTCAAATTAAAGGTGTGGATATGACCTTTGTTACTCTACACATTGGGCTGGGTACCTTCCGCGCAGTGGACGTGGAAGATCTGACCAAGCACAAAATGGACTCAGAGAATTTTATTGTTGGCGCGGAAGCGGTGAAAATTGTTAATCGCGCGCTGGACGAAAAGAGAAAAGTGTGTGCAATCGGCACAACCTCTATGCGTGCTTTGGAAACTGCGGTGTCGGCAAATAATCGATTGAAGGAAAAAGAAGGCTGGACTGATAAATTTATCTTTCCGCCTTATGATTTCAAGATTTGCAGTGCCATGGTAACTAACTTTCATCAGCCCGAATCAACACTTTTAATGATGGCTTGTGCTTTTGGTGGTTTTGATTTAGTCATGAAAGCTTACGAAACAGCTAAGAAGGAAAAATATAAATTCTTGACTTACGGTGATTCTATGCTAATCGTATAATCAGAATAAAACTATTTACAAAAATGCCTGGTCTATAATCAGGCATTTTTATTTGTAAAATTTTACGAATTACGTATAAGATAAAGATGCAACGAAATCGCCACGGGGTACAAAAAAAGATAAAGGTGTGTTGGCTTAACAAAGCCCATCAACATGGTGACGGGCACAAGCAATAAAAAAATACCAATGCCCACAATCCAGTTCTTATTAGGCGAATTCGATTTGTAAATCTGAAGCAACCGATAAATCAGATAAGTAACCACGGCCACATTAAAGGCTAGTAAAAATATTCTAACAAGCATCATACGCGCAAAACAAGTATTTTTACAAATCTATGCATTCTAAAGAATATGCGCTTATTGTTGCTGGAGGGAAAGGAACCCGAATTAAAAGTAGGTTACCCAAACAGTTTTTAGAGCTAAACGGTAAACCGACTCTGCTCCACACACTGGAGGCGTTTTTCCGATATTCGAAATCTATAAGCATAGTCCTTGTGCTGCCAGAAGATGATTTCCAAATCTGGAATGACCTCTGCAAGAAGCATCAATTCAATAAACCAATCATTCTTCAAAAGGAGGAGAAAGCAGGTTTCAGTCCGTAAAGAGTGGACTTGAAAAAATTGATGGCCCCGGGTTGGTAGCTATACATGATGGTGTGCGCCCACTGGTTAGTGAGGATATAATTGGGGCTTCGTTCAGATTGGCTGCCGTACATCAATCGGCAGTTGCAGCGGTGAGATTAAAAGAATCCATTCGAATGACGGACCAAGACAATACCAAGGCAGTTGACCGATCGCGATTTCGGTTAATTCAAACTCCGCAGACCTTTGATGTGGACTTAATTAAACAGGCTTATCAATTAAAGGAAGATGCCAGCCTGACGGATGATGCCAGTGTTGCAGAAAGATCCGGGCATAGAATTTCTTTGTTTGAAGGAAGTTATGAGAATATTAAAATCACAACTCAAGAAGATTTGATTGTAGCCGAGGCTCTTTTAAATTCCAGAAAGTTGGTTTGAAATAAAAAAGGCCCTGCTTCCGCAAGGCCCCGATTCTATTAAAAGATTTTTAATACTCGTCCTCATTAAAGAAAAAGTCTTCCTTAGTCGGATAGTCTGGCCAGATCTCTTCGATACTCTCATAAGGTTGCCCGTCATCTTCCAATTCCTGAAGGTTTTCCACCACTTCCAAGGGCGCTCCTGAGCGGATCGAAAAGTCAATCAACTCATCTTTAGTTGCCGGCCAAGGCGCATCTTCGAGGTACGAAGCTAATTCCAGTGTCCAATACATATGTCGTTTCCTCCTGTTAAATTTTCCGCAAAAATAAAATTAAATCAATCATAGTCAATAGGTACTGGTCGATAGTTCTGGAATTAAAAAAGTAACCCAATAAATACAACATCGAGGTTTTTAAACTTCTGTGGACTATTAACCCAAAAACGCCATATTTGCGTTCCTATTTAACCACGAAACTTCCATGGCAGACGAAAAAATAATTTTCTCAATGACGGGTGTCAGCAAGATTTACCCGCCCCAAAAGCAAGTATTAAAAAATATCTATCTGTCCTTCTTTTATGGAGCTAAAATAGGCGTACTCGGTCTCAATGGTTCTGGAAAATCTTCACTTTTAAGAATTATTGCTGGAATTGACAAAGAATTTCAGGGCGAAGTAGTATCCGATTTAGGATATTCGGTGGGTTATCTGGAACAGGAACCACAGCTCGATAAAACCAAAACAGTTAAAGAGATTGTAGAAGAAGGTGTTAAAGATGTTGTGGCATTGCTTAAAGAGTTTGAGGCCATCAATGAAAAATTTGCTGATCCGGCTATAATGGAAGATCCGGATGCCATGGATAAATTGATTACCAAGCAAGGTGAGGTTCAGGAAAAATTAGATGCCGCAAATGCCTGGGAGCTGGATCATAAACTCGAACGTGCCATGGATGCCCTTCGTTGCCCGCCACCAGACGCAAAGGTTGAGCACCTATCGGGTGGAGAGAAGAGGCGCGTAGCCTTCTGCCGGTTGTTATTGCAAACGCCTGATGTATTGTTATTGGATGAACCCACCAACCATTTGGATGCTGAATCGGTTCAATGGCTTGAAGAACATCTAAGACAGTATAAGGGAACCATTATTGCTGTAACTCACGACAGATACTTTTTAGATAATGTAGCCGGTTGGATCTTAGAACTTGACCGGGGCGAAGGAATTCCCTGGAAAGGAAATTACTCGAGCTGGCTCGACCAAAAGTAAAAGCACGCTTAGGAGCTTATGAAAAACTAATTAGTCAGGAGAACCGGGAGAAGGAAGATAAGTTAGAGATCTTCATTCCACCTGGACCCCGATTAGGAAACAAGGTTATTGAAGCCAACGGAGTATCAAAAGCCTATGGTGATAAGTTACTTTACGAAAACCTCACATTTACACTTCCCCCTGCCGGTATTGTTGGAATTATCGGACCCAATGGTGCGGGTAAGACAACACTTTTCAAAATGATAACGGGTAGTGAAAAACCCGATAGCGGAACATTTTCTTTAGGAGAAACCGTGAAGATCTCTTATGTAGATCAGGAGCATGATGATTTGAAACCGGACGACAGCGTATGGCAAGCTATAACTGGTGGACAGGAATTAATTTTAGTAGGTGGAAAAGAAATTAATTCACGTGCCTATGTGAGTAAATTTAATTTCAGCGGAACCGATCAACAGAAAAAAGTAAAAGAACTATCGGGAGGCATGCGCAACCGCGCTCACTTAGCCATTGCACTGAAGCAAGGCGGAAATCTTTTATTGCTCGATGAGCCAACCAACGATTTAGATGTGAACACGCTGCGTGCACTTGAAGAAGCACTTGAAAATTTTGGCGGCTGTGCCGTTATCATCTCACACGACCGGTGGTTTTTGGATCGGGTATGTACGCACATTCTTGCTTTTGAAGGCGACTCGCAAGTATTTTGGTATGAAGGTACTTTTAGTGAGTATGAAGAGAACCGCAAGAAGCGAGTAGGTGATGATCAGCCACATAGAATAAGGTATAAGAAGTTGGTGAAGTAATTAATTCTTCGTTATTAGTTGTTGAAAAATATACAAACAACCAATAACGACAACTAACAACTAAAATATGAAGGCCGGGGTGGTTGGAATGGGGGTTCTCTTTAAGACCTTCGCTGGAATCACGGGATTGGGTTTGTCTTTTTGATTCTAGCGGTTTATTTCATTTTTAAGAAATGATTAACGTTTAAGGTTTACAGAACTATGCGTGAGTCGATGCATCAGCAAAGCAGCTCTTTTTGTCTGCCTGGGCAACCAATTCAAATTGGCATATTCATCCACCGTATGACCATGTCCGCCAAACAAACCTAAACCATCAATAGCCATATCCACATAGCCTGCGGTAAATGAAATGTCTGCGGCACCGGCATCACGCGGGTTCACGGCTGTTACACTTCCCAAATTAAGATCTGTACTCACCTTGGTATAATAATTCAAGAGCTCAAAATTTCCATCAGCTGGAGCCAGCGGTGGATATCCTTCATCAAAGGTTAAGGATGCTTCTGTTTTTGGTAAATGTCTCGACACAACTTCCTGCATTATTGTCTGTGCTCGTTTCAATTGCTCTGGTGAAATAGCCCGAATGTCTCCGGTGACTACCGCTTCTTTCGCAACAATGTTTCCTTTTCCAAAAGCAGCACCTCCATCCAATACAGCATCGCGGCTCACCTCATTCCCGCCTAAAATCATTCCCGGATTAAAGGTCAAATCTTTTTCAGAAGTTAACCCTTCGTAAAATCCAATAAGAATTCTGGAAGTTTCATAGATGGCACCTGCGCCTATCTCCTGCGTAAAAATCTGTGAAGAATGCGCTGCCTTTCCTTTCACGTTTAATTCCCAACCAGACGAACTCCTTCTGGACACAACCGCAGTTTTAGGATTGCTATCTCCATCTTCAAATCCTAAAGCAATGTCAGCTTGTTTCGCTGCTTCAATCAATTCGGCCCGCGCCACCGAAAGCGGTCTTCCACTCAACTCCTCATCACCCGTCATCACAATAATAATATTCATCTGCTTTAACAGTCCCGCTTGCTTTAATGCTTCGAGCGAATAGATCATAATAACATCACCCCCTTTCATGTCGCTTACGCCTGGTCCGGTTGCGGTCGAATCATTTACCACCGTATATTTCTGCAGTGTACTCGAGGGTTCGAATACCGTATCAAGATGGCCAATCAACAAAAGTGTTTTTCCGGGCCCTTTCCCTGTGTGATAGGCAACCAGGTGTCCAGCCCGACCAAATGGTTTTCCATCAACCCACCGGGTATCAAAACCAAGGGCATCAAGTTTGGCTCTAAAAATTTGCCCCACCTTTTGCACCCCTTCAAAATTCATGGATCCGCTGTTTATGTTCACGACTTCTTCCAACAACTTTAAGGCACTTGTATTATTCGCCTCCACATACGAAGCTATTTTCTTTTCAACTTTAGCAAGTTGGGCGATTGAAGAAATTGAGATAAGAGCTGCGAATAGAAATAAAAATAATCTTCTCATATTGAATGATAGGTTTTGAATTTGAATTAGTTGATCTCCTCTCCTTGGCCTGTTTTCCAACGCTCATGCATCCACACCCATTGCTCAGGATGTTCGCGCACAATTTTTTCGGTGAAGTTGGTAAAGTTTTGGGTGTTAACAATTAAGTCTTGCTCCTCATCACCTGTAATCACCAAGGGTATCTCCGGAAGGATGTGCATATGTTGTTTTCCATCGGCCCCTAAATGAATATAGGTGGGTACTACCGCGGCTCCGGTTCGCAGCGCTAATACAGTTGCCCCGATGGGCGTTGCCGCCTTCATTCCAAAAAAATCAACAAAACGGCTCTTAACCTTAGTATCTTGATCGATTAGTATCGCGATAGAACCACCCGATTTTAAAACTTTAAACAACCGCATACTCTCTTTACCACGCTGAATGGCTACAGCCCCGTGCGCATTGCGATACTTCCAAAGCATTTCATTTAATCGCTCATCTTTCAAAGCAGTACCAATTATATTTGGATTCAATCCACGCATGGCCATGTTGGTGATCTGTAAATCAAACGCCCCAAGATGCGAGGTGAGAAACATAACACCCTTGCCCTTGGCAAAAGCTTGTTCATAGTTTTCGATTCCGTGGGTCACCAAAAATTTATTTAAATCTTTAAGTGTCCTTACTTTGAGTGAGCGTAAAATATCTCCAGCATTTTTACCTAACATGATAAAAACCTTTTTACTTAACCTAACTATTTCCTGAGTAGACTTTTCCTTGCCAAAGGCTAATCCTAAATGATAAATGGTACGCTCGCGTGGCTTCGGAGAAACGGAATAGGCAAGTTTACCTAACCAGCCGCAAAAGGCTATCCAAACCTTTCGGGGTAATAGATTTGATGAAAAAATCAGAAACTGGATAAAAATGTAAAGGGACGAATACTTAATGCGCTTAACGAGGGGTCTCTTTTCCATACCGATTAGCAAAGATACAGGTAGCTTTGATTAAATTTATCTGAAATGTTCACAATCCACACATGCACATCAATTACTTACTATGAAAACTCTTTACATCATTCGGCATGCTAAATCCAGTTGGGACAATCCAGATCTCAGTGATTTTGAACGACCCTTAAATAACCGTGGCGAAAAGGATGCGCCCCGTATGGGCAAGCGATTAAAAGAAAGAAGAGTTACTCCGGATGTGATGTTGAGCAGTCCGGCAACAAGGGCACTGGTTACCTGCCAGCAGATAGCGAAAGTACTTGGTTTCTCAGACGACAAAATTAAAACCGACAGACGTTTATACCACGCCAGCGATGACCAGATCTTAAAAGTGATACAAGAATTGAAAGACTCGCCCCGCGATAGTGAGGAGATAGTAATGATTTTTGGACACAACCCCGGTCTGACAGAATTTGCCAATGCCTTGCTTAATGAAGAGTTGGAGAACATACCAACCTGCGGAGTTGTGGCTGCTACTTTAAATATAAACGAGTGGAAAAACGCCCACTTTGGTTGTGGTGAGATGGCGTTTTTTGACTATCCAAAAAGAAAACGGAAGTGACTTTTCTTCATTAAGACCAAACTACAATTTCTGCATCACAACAACGCGTTGGCCATCTCCGTATTTTAATTCATAGCCTAGATGCGCACATATAAAAGCAAATGTATTCTTATGAAAAAAACTGACATGGGTAACATCTCGCCTATAATACCAATTAGCAAACTGATCCAAGCTTTCCCAATGGTCAGTCATAATACTAAGATAGCCTTTCGGTTTAAGTAGCTTATCCATTTTCAAAAAATCAGATTTAGGAATCCGAAAATGCTCCACTGTTTCTGTAGCAAAGAGAAAATCATAAACCTGGCGAGGATGACTAAACCCAAATAGCGGATCAAAGTTATGGCACGTGAGGTGCAGCTTAGCCAATAAGCCTGACAAAGTTGGATTCGGCCCGCATCCATAATCCAAACCAATCATGCCTGAATTTAAAAAAGGCAGCGTAGGGTAGATCACCTGGTCCAAAAATTTTACATAACCCGTATCCTTGTCGCTGTTGTTATGAAATTCGTAACGGATCTTCTCCTGTTCAAGGGGTAGATGAAAATTCGGATCAACAAATACCAAATAACAAGATTGACAAAAATAGTATTTTCGCTTGTCGCCAGCCACCTCCAGAAACTTCACATTCGTACTTCCACAAAGGGTACAAATCATAGTAACACGATAAATGAGAATACCTTACTTGTTCCAAGCCCGAACAAGAATGACCGCTTGCGGGCACGGCATTTGACAAAATAGTTTTATTTTTTGTAAAATCGCATATGGCCTACGGCACAATACTTGCAAATAAACTTTTCTATGGAAACACAAAATGTAAAAACCTGCTTTACTATTACTTTTACCAATGATCAATTTACCACGCCAAATCCTACGTAGAAGATATGAAGCGGCACCCACAACGCGTTTTTGGCGCGGTAAGGAAGGCAAATCGGATGATGAATTAATTGTAGAGCAAATTGCGCATCGAATACTTTCCGGTTTTTATAATACGGATTCTTACAATGCCAGTAAACACATTGTACGGATGGAAAGTATGACAGCAATGGGTTAAATCAGATTCTATCTAACACCTTCTTAATAAGGTCTTCAACAATCTTGTGTGGGTCTTTAGAAAATTTGGTTTTAATCCGATTGGCGATGATGGCATTAGCACTCAATACTTCATGTCCCAAAAGCCGGCCAAAGGCATAATACGCTGAGGTCTCCATTTCAAAGTTGGTAAGCCAAAAATCCCCTTTGTTATAATAATTTAAATCTTCCAAGAGACTTGGGTACCGAATGGGCATCCGCAGCACGCGTCCTTGAGGCGCATAAAATCCCGGACAGGTAACGGTATTGCCTTTAATCATATCAGAGCCACCAATCTGTTCGCGCAAAGTTTCGGAACCTTGAACCACATAAGGCATAAACGGCAACCCGGTTTTCTTTTGAATATCGTGAGCCAGACCAGCTTCAAAGTCATCCATTGGTAAATCATAAAAATTCATCAGGTTATCCAAGCCCACTGCATAATCCGATACCAGATGCGAACCAACAGGAATATCTTCTTGTAAAGCCCCCGAGGTACCAATGCGGATCACTTTCAGTTTCTTTTTCCGCGATTTGGGTTCACGGGTTTTAAGATCAACATTCACCAAAGCATCCAATTCGGAAAAGAAAATCTCGACATTATCGGTACCAATTCCGGTACTGATTACGGTTATTCGTTTACCCTTATATTTCCCTACGTGCGTGATAAACTCACGCTTGTTCATCTCAAACTCAACGGTATCAAAATGCTGACTCACCGTGTACACGCGACTTGGATCGCCCACCGCTATCACGGTGTCGCTAATGTGTTTGGGTAGCAGATTTAAATGATAGACACTGCCATCACCATTTAGGATAAGATCTGTTTCAGAAATTCTTGCCATGTAGATTTCAACAAATTTTTTGCCGATTCAACTTTTTATTTTCTGAGCCGGATTACCGAACACCGTTTCTCCGGCCTTCACATTAGCTATCACAACTGAACCGGCACCAACCCGAGCTCCTTTGCCAATAGTTACCCCAGCTACTACGGTTACACCAGAGCCTATAAACACTTCATCCTCTATAGTAACCCCTGCATTGATGGAGCTTCCAGCACCGATCTGCACAAAATCTCCGATCACACATTCTACACCGATATAAGCTCGCGCATTTAAAATGCAATGACTACCAATCTTGGAACCCGGAGCCAGATACACATTAAAGTCTATGAAGTTACCGTGCCCGATACTGGACTTTTGAGAAACTACCGATTTGGAGTGAATCGCGTTTACCGGTTGAACATGCCTGACCTCCTGAAGCATTTTCACTAATCCATTACGTAGTTTATTATCACCCACCGCTACAAAGGCTTCGCATTTCTTGCCGATCAATTTTAGAAATCCATCATTATCTGTGTCTCCCAAAATAACCACCTCATCCAGTTCGGTATTGTGTAATTTCTTGTTGTCGTCTAAAAACCATAGACTACCACACTATTTGTTTCAAATATTTCTTTGGCCGCTCTACCCAAATGATTAGCACCAAATATGATTACCGGATTTTCCATTTAGCAAAGGTAAAGATTGGCATCCACTATTGACGCACTTGGTTAATTCTCTCACTCAAATATTTTAATAAAGAATTGCGATAAGAAACCGCAACTACAAGAAAAGGAAGAAACCCAACCCGATAGCGAGAGAGGGTACCTAAATTAGGTGTTGAAAGGGTAAGAAAAATACACAGTAAAACAATGTAAGTTAAAGTTGAAAATAATAAAATTCTATTCGCTGTTGGCATAGCACGCTTAACGAATGCACTACCGATTAATACCAGTAATATCAAATTCTCAAAAGCTGCAAGCAATCCAGTAAGTCCATTTGCTTCCCATAGAAATGGCCGGAGTATTCCGGAAAAAAGTGCCCAGGGTGAATTGATGAATATACTGATCCAACTTGGCTCCAACTGGTAGAAGTGTATGAGGGCATCCGGCTTCGATATAGCTACAAAATCGTTGTGATTGGTAATTAATACATCTAAAAATCTGTTGAGATAAAAATTTGGATGCATCAGACTGAATGCCGCACAAAGAACAATAAAGATAAACGTCCATGTTAGAAATTGATACTTGGTTGAAATCAGTCTACGGCACTTAAAATAAATAAACATGACTGACGTAATTGCTACTGCCATAAATAAGGCCGTCCAATAATATTTAAGATTCCAGGAGAAATAGAAAGCGAGAACGGCTACTATCCATTCTGGAATCGAAATTCTATTTGACCCAACCATTTTAATGAAAATAGTAGCAAGGAAATAAATTCCTGCCAAGGCCAATGTTTCCTTAACCAGACCCGAACTCCAAAATAAAACGGAGGGATAAAAAAGAAATGCCAGCGCTGCTTCGCGATAGGAATTATCAAAGTGACGCGAGACTGAGGCAAACAAAAACCAGGAAGCAAAAAATGAAATGCTGGCAAAATAGATTGAACACAGCCAGTAATTGTCTGCAGTGAGTAAACAAGTGATACTAATGATTTTTACAAGAAACAGCGATCGCTCCTGTGTGTTAACCAACGAAATCATTATTGGATTGCTGCTTTCGCTATTCCAAAGAAATTGAATGTACGCGCCAAAATCAGTCCGACCTAGTTCAGCTGCTTTTACAGCATCATAAAAAAAAAGCCACGTGTCATTTGATTTATAATAATGCAAGTAAACCAAACCCAGTGCTATTGCCATAGCGCATTTGTAAAAGAAGGCGCTCCAAAATAATCGGGGATAGTCGCTACCTGCCTTTTTAAAAAAAAACCAAGTGAGGATTAAGAAAATGAAGCCGCCAAAAAAAATCATTACAATGGCTGGTTAGGTTTTAGCAGAGAAGAGCCAATGACACAATTCAGGCATGCTCTTTTTTGGCAGAAGTTATTGTACAATTCTATCAATCCTTGCGAGTCGAATGCATTTTTACTGGTGTACCCCAACGCCTGCCAAAGTCGGGTGATTCTATTTTTCTCGCTGGGCACAGCTTGTAAAATATTTAGTGCTCTGTCAATCAGCTGGTCGTCATCTTTAGATTGGCCATAGGCAACCAACAAGGGGGCGATTGTATTAATAATTAAATTTTCTATACTGACCTGCCCCAACCCCGCTACCGTTGATTTTGCTTTTTTACCAAACCGGTAATGATTTTGCCAATAGGCGGATTGCAAGATTTCAAAAAAATTAACCAATGTTTTATAATTCGATAATTCAATTATTGCGGAAAAGATACTTTGATGAGCCGATACAAGCGCGGCAAATTGAGCCAGCCGAATAGTTGGGAAGTTGGCAGGTCTTAATCTTAAAAATTTCCATTGCGAAACATTCAACTGTTCAGGGATCAGTTCATATTTCTTTGCCAGAAATTGGTATTCGTTATAAAGTTGTGTCAAGTACTCGTCTTTGGTTTTGGCTACCAGAAAACCAGCCTGCCCAAATAGCAACGCCTCGACTTGTATAGGTTGTCTGCGATGCCTTTGAAGAATCTTATAAGAAAGAGTTTTGGCAACTTGAGCGAAGGGATCTTTATTTACTTTAAAACCAAAATTCTCGGCCAGCAGTTGATACGTGGTTTCCTCCCAATCGCCCTTATTATAATCGAGACGTTCTAATATTAATTTTGACTTTGCCTCCAGCCTACGCATAAGCGCACTATCAATCATCGCGTGCTTGAGCAGTACATCTACGTCAGCGAAAGATCTTTCGCATGGAATTGTTAACGAACTACTAATTAATTTCTGATACGATTTTATCAGTTGTGGTTCGATCCGGTCCTTAAGCTCCAGCGTTGGAATTCTTGTTCCATCCATTCGGTACACAGGCTTGTTCTCTTCCCACACAACATGCAGCACAACATTTTCATATGCAGAGTCCCGATCGTGTTTGTGATCATACCATTCCGATGCCTTCATATGAATTTCCGCATTGCCCACCCGATCGATGGAATCAATTTTTATTTTAGCCTGCGCAAAGTCCGGCCCTGCATCCGAGTTTAAGATTCCCGGCTTAATGATATTCAAAGTTTCACCAGCCGTAGTTTTCAACGCTGCTTTTTGGAAGTACTGGAATTGCCAGATATAATGTAGAAAAGATTCGCCCACAGTTTTACCGATGAATTTCAATTTACTATTTTAATAGATACCCGATCTGAATTTTTCAGAAGCAATTCACTTATCTACTAAGACACAGTATAAAATCGATTTTAACCGATAAAAGGTAAGTTGTTACTGAATATATTTTTGAAGATATTCAGCCATCTCTTGTTGTAATTTCAATGCTTCCTTTCGGGCGGCTACAGCAAAATCTTCCTTTGGGGATGAAAATATTACTGACCGCGAAGAGTTTACCAGCAACCCACATTGACTATTCAGACCCGCTTTCGAAACGGCTTCCAAATCGCCACCTTGGGCACCTACTCCGGGTACCAGAAAAAGTGATCGGGTGCCAGGGCGCGAATTGTACCAATTTTATCTGCTTTGGTTGCTCCAACCACATACATCATTTGATCGGCAGAGCCCCATCGCTGCGAAGCAAAAATTACTTCTTCATACACATACCGGCCATCGCGGGTTTCCAGTTGTTGAATATCAACACTACCAGAATTTGAGGTGTGTATTAGTAAAATCACCCATTTGCCTGTGAAATATAGAAATGGTTTCACGGAGTCCTCTCCCATGTAGGGCGCAACCGTAATCGAATCGAAGTTCATGGTTTGGAAATACGTACGGGCATACATGGTAGACGTATTTCCAATATCGCCCCGTTTGGCATCGGCTATGGTAAAGCATTCTTTTGGAATGTAATCCAATGTTTTTTGTAAACTCTCCCAACCTTTTGAGCCTTGTACTTCGTAAAAAGCAATGTTTGGTTTATAAGCAACCGTCAAATCATGGGTCGCATCAATAATCTGTTTATTGAATTCGAAGACGGGATCGGGCAACGAAAGTAGATGTTTAGGAATTTTCTCCAGGTCGCTATCTAACCCTATAGATAAATAAGAATTCTTCTTCTTGATTTGTTCGAAAAGTTCGGCTCGGGTCATAACTGGATGCTAGATACTCGATGCTAGATGTTAGAGATTAGGCACTAATTATCGATTACTTTTTACGACTTACCGATTACTGATCATCTCAAGTCAATCACTTCTATACCTGGATATTTTTTAGGATCGAAAGTAAAAAACGCATCGTCTAATTTGATGTTGGGGTTGAACTTGGTGATCGTGTATATAAAACGATTCCCCGCTTTATCGAACATGGTCCAACTTTGAATGCTCTTATCTTTTTTAACAATCATCATTTTGATCTTAAAATACTGAGCGTCTTTCTTTTCGGGCACCAGATCAATTTCTTCACACACCACTCCACCTTCTGTTTTATCGGCTATGTACAGATACTTAAATCCCTTTTTGTACATGTCGAATATCTTGGTAGGATTTACATCATCGGAACCGGGATCGAAATTATCAATATTCACTTCTTTGGCCGATGGCAAATAAGTCCAAACGGTAGTACCGTTGTTAATAATTTCCTGATCGTCCAGCAATAATTTGAATTTATCGCCCTTAACGGTGATTTTTCCTTTAAACTCTTCTTTCACCCCTTCACTTTCATTCACTAATCCCGTGGTAATATTTGCCTCAAACGTGGGTATTGCTTTATATTTTTTACTCATGGCCTCCAGAATTTCAAGGGCCTTAGGATCGTACTGAGAATAAGAGTATGTGCCGACAAACATCAATAATGCGGCAAAAATGGACTTTTTCATTTTATAAGATTAGGATTGACTATGTTTTTCCTTCAATTCACTCAATAACTGTTCCAAACTCATAGGATCTTTAATGAGTACTTCCCGTGCTTTAGATCCCTCGAATGGGCCTACAATTTTAGCTGCTTCTAATTGATCTATCAAACGACCAGCCCGGTTATATCCCAATTTTAATTTTCGCTGAATAAGTGAGGTGCTGCCTTGCTGATGTTGAACCAACAATCGTGCAGCCTCTTCAAACAAAGCATCGCGATCTGCCAAATCTACAGAAGAAGCCCCGGCATCATCCTCGCCTTCAAATTCAGGCAGCATATAAGCCGAGTCGTACCCGCGTTGCGAGCCAATAAATTCGCAAATGCGTTCAATCTCAGGCGTGTCAACAAACGGACTTTGTAAGCGAACAATTTCTGATCCTGTTGAGAGCAACATATCTCCCTGGCCAATCAACTGATCGGCACCACCCGTATCCAGAATTGTGCGCGAGTCAATTTTAGAAGTAACTCTAAAAGACAAACGGGCCGGGAAATTTGCTTTGATCACACCCGTAATTACGTTTACCGAAGGTCGTTGTGTTGCAACCACCAAATGAATTCCAATAGCACGTGCCAATTGCGCTAAGCGAGCAATAGGTGTTTCTACTTCCTTACCCGCAGTCATCATCAGATCAGCCAATTCATCAATAACTAAAACAATATAGGGCAAGAAGCGATGGCCCTCTTTGGGATTGAGTTTGCGGGCTACAAATTTGGCGTTGTATTCTTTAATGTTCTTCGCGCCCGCATCCTTCATAATCTCGTAGCGGTTCTCCATTTCAATACAAAGCGAGTTAAGCGTGTACACCACTTTCTTCGTATCGGTAATAATCGCTTCTTCACTATTTGGAAGTTTAGCCAGGTAGTGGCGCTCAATTTTACTAAAGAGCGACATCTCCACTTTTTTAGGATCCACTAAAACAAATTTGAGCTGACTGGGATGCTTCTTATACAACAGCGAAGCGAGAATCACATTTAAGCCAACCGATTTACCTTGGCCTGTAGCACCCGCTACCAATATGTGTGGCATTTTGGTTAGGTCCACAATCATCAACTCGTTGGAGATTGTTTTACCAATAGCAATAGGCAACTCTTTATCTGTTTTCTGAAAACGTTCTGTACTTAATACCGAACGAATACCAACCATCTCACGATTCTTGTTCGGCACCTCAATTCCTATAGTGCCCTTGCCGGGAATTGGAGCAATAATACGTATGCCCAAGGCTGCCAGGCTAAGTGCAATATCATCTTCCAGATTTTTTATGCGAGAGATTTTTATACCCGCTTCCGGAACAATTTCGTAAAGCGTAACCGTTGGCCCAATGGTCGCCTTAATACTTTGAATACCGATTTTAAAATTGGTGAGTGTGCTTAAGATCCTATCTTTGTTTTGATTTAATTCTTCCTGGGTTACCTGCACTTTACTTGCCTCATATTCATTAAGTAATTCAAGGGTGGGGAATTTATAACTTCCTAAATCAAGGGTGGGGTCATAGGCACCCTGTGTTTCTACCAATTGCTCCGCAAGCTCATCGGTATCACTCTTGGCTTCCTCTATCGTGAAAATTGGTTCTGTAGTTTTCTCAACTTTTACAGGCATTGTCGGCTCAACGTCTAAAGTCAGCTCTTCTCCTATTGGGGTTTTGTCAACAAGCGGTTCAATCAAAACCGGTTCGGGTATATCTTCTACTTTGGTTTGCACCGGCCAAGTGTCGCGCTCGTCAGAATAGGCTGGCTTAATAATAAAATCATCGTCGGGTAACAAGGCATCGTTGCCTATTGGTTTAGGATCTTTAACCTGAAACGCATTGATGGCCGTTACATTAAAGTAATAGATAATAAAGATGAACAGGGTCAATACGAGAATCAGGAATGTCCCCCAGCCAAAGAGTCCGTCAGAAATTTTTGCCAATTCGTAGCCCAGGCCACCACTGATAAAACCTATTTCACTAACACCTGCCATGTAATGGGTAATGTAACCGAGCAATAAACTCAACCACAATCCGGCAAAGACCGAAAGGATAAATGCTGAAAAAATGGAAACGAGCTCTCTTTTAAAAACCAGTTTGAATCCCAGAAAGAATAAAAGGGGTGGAATAAAAAAAGCAGATATACCCAGCCATTTGAAAATGAGAAAATGTGAAGTGATAGCACCATACAACCCTAACCAGTTATCGGCTTCCTTGCCGGATTCAACAATGTTCGTGCTCCATAAAGCTTCCACCACACTTTGATCGGCCTTGCCAGTGAAAAGGTATGAAAGAAAAGCAGTGAAAAGATAAAACGAAGTTATCAACAGAAAAAAACCAAACGCTAAAGCGAATCTCGGGTCTTTAAAAAAATCAAGATTGAACCGCGATTTGGATTTGCCTGACTTTGATTTCTTTTCCTTTTCGGGTTTCTTAAAGGTGTTGGACTTGTACGTGTTTTCGGCCATTAGTTTAAAAAGTACTCAAAGCTAATAAAAACCAGTAAAAAACGTAAAATTCATTCCCTTCGGCCATCAACACCCCATAAGCATGTGGGTTAGTGTGCACGTGAGAATTTTTAAATATTTTTATATAATAACAACTAACTCTATGAAGATCCTCCTGGTAATTGTTCTCTTGTTTACAGCACATTTCTCGTTCGCGAAAATCTGGATTGTTGATAGTAATGCGGGAAGCACTGCCAAAGATTTTACAAATCTGCAAGCCGCTCACGATGGAGCTACCGCTGGGGATACATTATATTTAATCGGTTCTCCTGTCAATTACATCACAACCAAGGTAACGGTGACTAAAAGGCTAGTTATCATTGGTCCCGGATATTTTCTTAGCCAAAACGCTGATACCCAAGCCAACGTTGCTTCCGCTTACTTAAATAATACGGCAGTGGGGATATGCGAAGAGCTAGAATTTGCTACCGGATCTGAAGGTTCTGTATTAATGGGCATAGAAATTATTGGACGGCTTATTATAAATGCCAACAATATTCTTATTAAGAGGAACCATATCAGCCAGGAAGGAGCATGCAATCTTACCATGGTAACCATCAATGGATCAAATGTTCTATTCACTCAAAACTTTGTAGACGGAAATTTAAATCAGTCTATTCCACTCATTGAGGTTACAGCCGGAAAGTCTGGAATTTTGATTGGAAACAATTACCTTTTTCACAGTTGTTTCGGATGTGGTCCAGCACTTGCTTTGTCATCACCTGCAACTTCTTCCCTTGAAGTTTCAAGCAATATTTTTGTTGGGGGATTCAATATTGCTAATGCCATCGTTCAAAATAACTTCTTCAATACCGACAACCCATTTACCGCATCCGCATCACTTGTCCGTAATAACATTCATACCAATGGTTATCTCCCTGCAGGAAATGGAAATATCAATAGCAGTTCTCTTGGTTTACGATTTGTTGACACCGGGAGTACCGATGGCCGATGGAAATTGAAGGCCACTTCACCAGGCCTTGGTGCGGGCTTTGGTGGTGTTGACGTGGGTATTTTTGGCGGGCCCGAACCCTACGTGCTATCAGGCATTCCACCAATCCCGACTATTTATTTTTTAACGGCTCCTGCTATTGGCGAAAAAAATACGGGGCTGCCTATTCAAATAAAAGTGAAGTCAAACAACTAAGCTTTGCGTTGGCTACTTGCTCTTGCGTTGTTAAGCAGCACACTTGTGCACGCCCAAGTAATAAACAGGGTTGAGTATTACTTTGATAGCGACCCTGGTTTTGGCAGCGGTATCTCAATTCCAATAACTTCGGCTACTGATCTCACGAGTGATTTTACGATTCCATTAAACACGGTTAGCGAAGGATTTCATTTATTGTATCTACGTGCAAAAAGTAACGGCCTTTGGAGCTTACCCATGGCAAAGCCCGTATTCGTTCAAAGAAGCGCACAAACAGCAAGCGCCCTATTCATTAATCATGTCGAATACTTTTTTGATTCCGATCCGGGATATGGCAACGGCATTACAATTCCTATCACAGCAGGTATGGATGTATCACAAAACTTGAACTTACCCTTGAGCACTATCCCAGATGGATTTCATATTCTTTATTTCAGAGCACGCACCAGCGATGGCCGCTGGAGCATTCCGGTGGCGAAAACTGTATTTGTTCAGCGTAATGCTCAAACAGCGGCAACTCCCTTGTTAAAAAAGATTGAATATTTTTTCGATGTGGACCCGGGAGTTGGGAATGGAACTACGATTGCGCTCACCGCGTCAAGTATAGATCAACTACTAACCATTGATCTAAGTGCTGTACCTCCTGGCTTTCATCTTTTATATATGCGCTCTCAAGATGCCAATAATAATTGGAGTTTATTAACCACCAAACCGTTTTTTGTACAAGCCAGTGGGTCGAACATTGTGGCGGTTGACTATTACTTTTTTGACGGGACTACAAAATCCGTACTAAAAACATATTCAGGTTTTACGCCTGCCAAAAACCTAACTATTGATTTTGCTGCTGTATTGGATGGACTTTTACCCAATACATCCTATGAAATTCATATAACTGCCATTAGTGAAAACGGACAACGAAGCAGCGAAGTCGTTCATACTTTTTTAACTCCGGCAGTTATCTGCGATCCTTTAACCGCACCTGCAACAACCGGAGCCAGCATTTGCGGAAGCGGAAGTGTAACCCTCACTGCATCTGGTGCAACGGGTAGTCAGACGTACCAATGGTATAGCGCCCCTACAGGTGGTATTTCGATTGCCAGTGATAGCGTGTTTACAACACCTGTTATCAACGTTATCACTACGTTTTATGTATCCATTCAAAATGGCACCTGCGAAAGTGCCCGAACTGCAGTGGTGGCGCAAATTAATTCGTTGCCCTTACCTCCTATTACAACAAATGCTTCAGCCTGCGGACCAAGCGCTTCTCTGACACTTAGCACTTCGGGTGGAAGCGATGGGCAATATCGGTGGTATAGTGCGGCAACAGGAGGCATTGCCCTTGCCGGAGAAGTTAATAGTACGTTTACAACACCACCACTAAGTACTACTACCTCATATTATGTTTCCATTAATAATGGGATTTGCGAAAGTCTTAGAACGCCAGCCACAGCAACGATAATTATTTGCACACCAAATCAACCCCCTAATATTGAAACCTCCACAGTTACCACGTATGTCGCAGGAATTGCTACAATAGATCTATCCACTTTGATATCGGATCCAGACAATAACCTGGATCTGACTTCGCTGCAAATCATCACGCAACCGGTTAGTGGCGCGCTTGCTTCTATTACAAACAATATTCTTAGAGTAAACTATGCCGGAATTACTTTTGTAGGTACTGATATTCTCTTTATCGAGATCTGCGACCTTTCCGGTGACTGCGCACAACAATCCTTTACGATTGAAGTTGAAGGCGATATTATTATCTACAATGGGATTTCGCCAAATAGCGATGATAAGAATTCCATTTTCTTAATTGAAAATATTGAACTGCTACCTGAAACGCAGAAAAACATTGTGAGCATTTACAACCGGTGGGGCGATCTTATATTTGAAATCGAGAATTACAACAATGTAGATCGGGTTTTCAAAGGGCTTAATCAAAACGGTAATGAACTTCCTTCCGGAACATACTTCTATAAAATAGAGTTTGAAAATCGCTCTACGGTTACCGGATACCTGGCCTTGAAGAGATAGTATTAGCATCTGTTTTCAATGATAATCCTTCTTAATTTCATTTGGTGTATCTTGGGATTATGTTCTCCTGTAGCAGATTGAAAAAAATCATAGGCATATTGCTTCTTTTAATAACGATAGAGTCGGCTAACGCTCAGAGCAAATATATTGATAGCCTCCAACAAATCGTTGCTTTGCATAAAAAGGATACGATAGAACTTAACGTGCTGCTACTTCTATCAAATGAATTTTCGCGTAGAGATTTACAGAAAGCAAAACAATACTCGTTGCAGGCTATGAGTCAGGCTGATGTAAAGAAAGAGACCAAGTGGTTGACATCTGCTTATGGTTATTTAGTTACCCTCTATCAGCAATCCGGGCAAATAGATAGTGCACACTATTTTCTGGATCAGGCCGAAGCACTGGTTCGAGATAATCCTAACAACGTTCGGGTTAAATTTAACTTTAACCAATCGGCTGGCTTGTTCTATAAAAATTTAGGCGATTATAAAAAGGCACTTCCTTATGTATTGGAAAATATAAACATCTGGAAGAAGGAAGATGAAAACAGAGCGGGTCAACTATTGAATCTTGGCAATTTGTACTTCAACATGGGTGATTTTAAAAATGCAGCCAATTCGCATTTAAAAAGCTTGCAATTATTTGAAATCCTAAAAAATCTAAGAGGTCAATCCTTTTGTTTTCAAAGTCTTGGTAATGATTTCTTTTCCTTAAATCAATATTCAAAAGCAGAAAAATACTATGAAAGGTCGCTGGCATTAAAGGAGCAATTAGGTGATAAGCGAGGTGTCTTAACAACAACAATTAGTCTTGGCGATGTATACAAAGAGCTAAATCAAAATCAAAAAGCTGAAGTCAATTATAAATCTGCTCTGGCAACTGCTCGCAGTATGAAATTAGTAGTAGAAGAAGCTCGGATTTTGCATCAAACAGGTTTGCTTTATAAGAGAATGAACAATTTTGAATTGGCCAGAGAAAACTTTAACAAAAGCATTGTCCTATCTGAACTATTGGGTGATAGCACAACGCGGGCAAAGACCAAGTCGGAATTAATTGGCCTTGATGTAGTAGAACAAAATAAAATAAATACAGAGACGGAATTATTAAATAGCTTAAATACTGTCATTCGAATTGGGGATAGGCAGCAGCAATCAATTGAATACTTGCATCTGAGTGACTATTACACGTTGCATAAAGATTACGAAAGGGCGCTTTACTACTTTAGAGAACATAAAGCACTAAGCGATAGTGTTGAGGGAGGTTCCGTTCTACTTCAGTTGAAGGAATTGGAAGAACAATATCAAAACGAAAAACACCAACAAGAAATTGAGTTATTACGAAAAGATCAGGAACTGCAAGCGCTTGCCATAAGTCGGGAGCGAACCAATGTGGTTCTAATTGCTTTCGCTTTACTTTCCGTTCTTGTCATTAGTATTCTTTTAGTCAATCGCTATCGTGTAAAGAATAGAGCCAATCGCATGATTGAGATGGAACGGATGCGCAACACCATTGCCCGCGATCTTCATGACGATATCGGCTCTACGCTTTCCAGTATCAATATCATGAGTCAATTGGCGCTGAATGAAAATGGAAATGCGGGTCATCATTTAAAGAAAATCGCTACGCACTCGGCACAGATGATGGAGAACATGAGTGATATCGTTTGGTCAATCAATCCAAAAAATGATTTGGCCGAGCAAATGGTTTTTAAGATGAAAGAGTTTGCTGCCGAAATCCTGGAGCCAGCAGGCATCAACTATTCCTTTCAGGTTGCAGATTCTGTTGACACACTGAAACTGGATTCGGAGAAAAGAAAGAATCTATTTCTGATTTTTAAAGAGGCCATAAACAATGCCGCCAAATACAGTGACGGAACCAATGTTACTATTAATCTATTCCTTCAATCAAGCCACTTACACCTTGAGGTAGTTGACAACGGAAAAGGATTTAATAAAGAAGAAGCTAAGCAAGGTAACGGACTATCTAACATGAAAGATCGTGCAACGGCCATTACAGGAGCTCTTCAATACAACACGGAACCTGGAAAAGGCACTCGAATCCAATTAGCGGTGCCTATCACATGATTAGGGTATTTTAGAAAATTGAGATTATCTACTGCTTTGTCATATAAAATGAAATCACTTTCTGTTTTAATTTTTGAAGATAATGCCCTGCTCCGCGAAAGCATCAGCAGTTTAATTACAGCTAAACAAGAAATGACATTGCTAGGTGCCTTTGAAAATGTTCTTACTGTTAAGGAGCAGGTAAACAACCATAAGCCTGATCTCATTTTAATGGATATCGACATGCCCGGCAGAAGTGGTATTGAAGCTGTGAAAGAGATTAGACAATCGAAAATTCAAACACCAATCATCATGCTCACCGTGTTTGATGACAACACGCATGTATTAGATGCTATTCGAGCCGGGGCTTCGGGATATTTATTAAAGAAACATCTATCCACTAAACTTTACGATTCCATCGAAGAGGTTCTTGCCGGTGGCGCTCCGATGAGCCCCAGCGTTGCAAGGATGGTCATCGCCTCCATGCAACAAAAGCCACAAGTAGAAAATACATACCAACTCACTACGCGCGAAAAAGAGATTCTAACTTCGTTGAGCAAAGGCAACAGCTACAAACTCATAGCCGTTCAATTTGAAATTAGCATTGACACCGTGCGCACACACATTAAAAAGATCTACGAAAAGTTACATGTGCATTCGCAGACCGAGGCGGTGAGCAAGGCCATTAATGAAAAATTAGTATAATGGCAAGATCAATCAAACCTATCACAATTACCCTACTAAGTTTAATGCTGTCGGTTCTGTTGCTTGCGTGTAAATCTGAAAAAGCAGCTTCTAAAACCATACTCGTTATTCTTGCACATCCGGACGATGAAACTGCTTTTGGTGCTGCACTGGCCAAACAAGCACGACTGGGTGACAAGGTATATGTGATCTTTGCAGTAGATGCAAAGTTTGATACCCGTTTGATTTCCGCTTCACCGGACTCGTTGTTGAAAATAAAACAAAGAGAAGCGACTTGCTCATGCGAAGTGTTGGGCATCAATAAACCCATATTCCTTTCATTCACCAGCCTAGATCGAAAGCACGGAAACAAAGATGGCGTTCGCGATGCAGTTGAAACTGGCAATCAATTCAGAGAAAAACTTAAAAAATTCTCAGTGATCTCCAGCCGGAGTTAATCATCACGTTTGGCCCTGAAGGTGAGTATGGACATCCCGAGCATATTATGGTTGGGAGCCTTGTTACCGAACTATTGTTGCGCGAAGGATGGGTTGATGCTTACTCCTTATATTATTTTGGTTGGAACAAAACGCAGGAAGCTGATGGAGATGGATGGGTACGCTATGTGGATGACCAGTACTTCAATGCGCGAATCACGTACACCGATGAGGATGAACAGAAAGCTATAGAGTCAATCCAATGCTACCCCAGTGGATTTTCACAACAGGATATGGAAGAAATGATTGCCTTTGAAAAGGAAAGAGAAAATGAGTTGTTCTTCAGAAAATTCAAAGTGGAAACAGGAAAAAAGGAGGGGTTTTGAAAAAAAATCTACCGAATGAGAAACTCATTTTAGATTTACGAAGTACGATTTTGGAATTTTTGATTTGGTACCAAATATTTCTCAAATCGTAAATCGTACTTCTAAAATTGTACTTTGTTACTCACATGATCATGCGATAGATTTGCTTCCACTGACTTACGATCTTTACTTAAAACCACAAACGCTATGAAAAGGAACTCGTATTCTTTTGGTCTATTAATACTATTTGCAATCTATGGGTGCCAACCTGCCCCGGTTAACAATTACATAGAACCAACAGCCGGCACCTGGAAACCATGGGTTATACCAGCTAATGATTCATTCTTGCTCCCGCCACCTGATAAAAATGTTTTACAGAAAGACCTAAGTGAGATTGCTGCCGCTCAAAAAAATATTGATTCTACCATGCGGGCACAAATCCATTTTTGGAATTCCGGGCCGCCTGCCTATCGGTGGCAATCCATTGCTGATGATTTTATCGATACAACGCAAAATTACTTGCGCGTTTATGCATTAGTAAATGTAGCCATCTATGATGCTACCCTTGCCGCGTGGAAAAACAAGTACGCACACAACATTACACGCCCGGCCTCACAAGAGATTAAGTATGAAGTGTTGGCACCCCAAACGCCTTCCTTTCCATGCGAGCACTCGGTAACTGCAGCCGCGGCCGCCACTATGTTAGGGTACTTATATCCCGACAAGGCGGATTCCATTTTAGAAGTTGCCCGACAGGTGGGCCGATCGCGTGTTGCGGCTGGTGTGCAATATCCAAGCGATGTGAAAGCGGGTTTTGAATTAGGCGTGCGCGTAGCCAACTACATCATTGAGAACAGAGCGAAGAAAGATGGTTGGGATAAACCTTGGCCCGGAAAAATTCCTACTGAAAAAGGGTATTGGAAAGGAAAGCCATTGAAAGCTGATATCCCGAATGTAAAACCATGGGTGCTTAGCTCGACCAATCAGTTTCGATCTGTGCCGCCACCCGATGTGAAATTGACATGGAAGAATTGAAAGCATTTAAGCGAACACATGCATCGAACTACCGAGCCTATCGCTGGGAGTTTGAGTGGCCGTGGGCAAGCGTACTCGAACATAAAATTATGGAGTATGGATTATCAAACAATGCACCTCGCACCGCACGTATTTATGCTTTGATGTCCATTTCAGATCACGAAAATCAAATTGCCAATATCGAATCAAAATATGTGTACTTCCGGATTCGTCCCGATCAAGTAGACCCCACATACAAAACTGTATTCAAAACCCCACCGAGTCCAGCTTACCCAGCAGGCCATGCGACCGTAGCCGCCAGTCAGGCTGAGATGCTCTCGTATTTGTTTCCATACGATGCCAAAGAATTTCATGCATTAGCGCAAGAAGAAATTCTCTCGCGCTTTGAAGGCGGAGTTCACTATCGCACCGACAATGAAGCTGGCGCTAAGTTGGGAAAAGAGGTAGCCTTGGAAGTTATTAAGCGCGCCAAACAAGATGGATCCGATAAAAAATGAAATCAATTTTAGTAATATCTTCTATTCGGAAAATCATGCTCCGCTAAATATTTGGCATGACTATCGCACCTACAAGTCAGTCCGAAAGAATAATTACGCTTGACATTCTTCGGGGCATCGCTATACTCGGTATTCTGTTAATGAACATACCAAGCTTCTCGCTCTCAGGAGTGGTAAGTCATAACCCTTCCGTATTGAATGAGTTTGGCACCATCAACTATTCCATCTGGTATGCGGTGGAGTGGATTTTTGATGGAACACAACGCGCTATATTCTCCTTGCTCTTCGGTGCAGGCATTGTTTTGTTCATCAGTCGACAAGAAAAGAAATCAAATGGTCTTGAACCGGCAGATTATTTTTTCAGAAGACAGCTTTGGCTGATAGTGTTCTCGCTGGTAGATGTGTATATACTTCTGTGGAACGGAGATATTTTAATGGATTATGCTATCTATGGAATGATGATGTTCGCCTTCAGGAATCAATCTCCAAAAACATTAATTATAGCAGCCTGTGTTTCAATTCTCTTTATGACAGCTCGGGAAAACCGTGATTTTTTCTCACACAAAAAAATGATTGAAAAAGGAGAAGTAATTGCTGCGATGGATACAACCATCACCAAACTCACGTCAAAACAAAAAAATGATTTGGAAGAAATGATGTCATTCAGAAAAAGAATGGAGCCAGCCAGCCGATTACAACGAATGAAAGAAGATCATGAAAAAGTAAGAGGTGATTACGCATCAGTTTACGAATATAGAACAAACATGTACGTAGAGAATATTATCGAATACACCTATTTTAGTTTGTGGGATGTATTGACTTTCATGTTACTGGGTATGGCATTTTTTAAACTTGGCATTATTACCGGAGATGCTCCTATGAAAACATATTGGTGGATGTGTATTGGAGGGTTAGGTATTGGGCTCACGCTATCATATTTCATAATTCAATTCAGAATAGAGAGTCAATTTAATTGGTTCAATCACATTAAGATTGTACCGTTCTCCTTTTATGAGCTTTCACGAGTTCCCCGCTCTATCGGAATAATTGGATTGATCATGCTTCTTTATAAATCAAATTGGTTTAATGGAATATTCTCGCTGTTCCGACCGGTAGGACAAATAGCCTTTACAAATTACTTAATGCAATCTCTGATCTGTGGCATCCTATTCAATGGCTTCGGTTTTGCGCTCTTCGGCAGATTACAACGCTATGAAGTTTATGCGGTGGTTCTATGCATCTGGCTCTTTCAAATTATCTTTTGCACTATCTGGATGCGCTTCTTTTTATATGGACCATTGGAATGGGCATGGCGCAGTTTAACGTATTGGAAGAAACAGGCCTTTGTTCGTGTATAGATTACTATTTGACATGAGAAAAAACTTTTACTTCATCATGAGTATTATTTACTGGTTGTTTATGATGATCGGATTTGCAGACAACTGGTTATACGATACACAGCAGGCCAGCAATTTCATTCCCAAATTTATTGTTCACGCATTTTTTGCTTTTAGTTGGTTTTCACTGCTCGTTGTACAAACTGGCTTAATAAGGAAAAATAATCTCAAGACACATAAGCAGGTTGGCATTACTGGGATAATCGCCTTCTATGGCATGATTCTAAGTACTGGATACCTTTATGTAACCCGGTTTTTAGAACTTGGCTATATGTCACATTTGACGCAGATGGTATTTTCACAATTACTGTTTGCCATTGTGTTGATCACTATTGGTTTCGCAAAAAGAAAGACTGACGCATTGACGCACAAAACGAATATATCTTTTGGATGCCTGCTGCTAATGTTTCCAGCTATCGATCGAGCCGTTGGCCATGTCTTTGATGATTTGTACCCAATCGTATTGCTCCTCACCTATTTTATTCTTTTCGGATCGTTCATCTGGTATTATAAAAAAATCAAATGGCAAGTTGCAGCAGGCTTTCTTATTTGGCTTGTGGGGCTTATTAATATGATTATGAAGGATGGGCTTTAAACAAAGTAAAAAATTAAGTCATGAGCAATCTTTTAAAACGTAAACGGAAGTGAAGGTAAGACCCAAACAAAAAATAGTTATGAAATTCTTATCGACAATTCTTTTATACACACTCTCCCTCTCAGCATTCTCACAGGTAGTCCAACGAACCTATCCTGTATCTGATGATCAAGCAAGTGTCCTAATAAAAAGGTTTTAAAAGTTTCACCTGTGGTGGATGGTCATAACGATCTTTTCATCCATTACTTTGATTGCAAAAGTTGCCCAAGGGGTTTAACCGATTATAGAATTGACACCCTTAATTCTGGTCATACTGATATTCCGAGAATGCGCAAAGGTGGTGTTGGTGGTGTGCTGCTAAATATATTTGGCCGCGAGCGAACTGAGCAATCCTATATGGGGGCATGGACACTACTCCGTCAAATAGAAAAAGATTATGGAAGCGATCTGAAAATCGTGAAGAGTTCATCTGAAATGAAATCCGCCTTCAAGGAAGGAAAAATTGCTTTGCTCCCTTCACTGGAAGGAGCCGTTCGATTAGGTGAGAACCTGGAGTTAATCAACAAATATTATAATCTCGGGCTTCGCAGCGTAACCTTTGCATACAGCACTAATTTATTGGCCGATGGCAGCGATGACACGACTAAGTACAATGGAATTTCAACGTTCGGAAAAGAAATGGTAGCTGAGATGAACAAACTAGGTGTACTCATCGATATGTCGCACATCTCTGCGAAGGCGATGGATGACATTTTAGCTACCTCAAAAGCACCCGTAATTTTCAGTCATTCAAATGCGCGCACGCTATGTGATGTCAATAGGAATGTACCCGATTCTATATTAAAAAAGTTAAAAGAAAATCGCGGAATGATTATGCTCACGTTTGTGCCCTACTTTGTAAAAAAAGAACACATGCAGTGGCTGGATGAAGGCGATGCACTCTATTATAAAACACTAAACGATTATCCTGACGACAGTCTAAAGATGGAGAGCATTATGACCCGTTGGGAAAATTCAGAACCAATGGTAACCGTTGCTGACATGGCCGATCACTTCGACTATGTAAAAAAACTTATTGGCGTTGATCACATTGGCATGGCTGGTGATTACGATGGAATACAATTTACAATCAAGGGGTTGGAGGATGTATCGTGCTACCCAAACCTATTAGAAGAACTAGCCAAACGCGGTTGGAAAGAAGACGAGTTAAGAAAAATTACAAGTGAAAATTTCTTACGCGTTTTTAAAGAGGTAGAGAAGCAAGCATTCGCCATACAGAAAACTAAGCCTTAATCCTGTTTATTTTACCACCTCGGTCTGTTTCTCTTAGATCAAATTGTGCGAAGTTAAATGAAGAACGTTGGAACAAATCTTTCCACGCTGTTTGTCAATAAAGTGTTATAACACAAAAAAAAACGTAAAAAAATACTCGCAAAAAAATCCTTAATTTAAGGGACGAGAAAATACAATCTCTAATGGTGGATTCTAAAAGTGCATCCGGTGCCCCTACCCTCGCGTTCCGTTCGGTATACATAGCGCTCGATTCACATCCTTCGTATAAAGGTGCTTCTACTCATATACATCACATGACCACAACACTTGCGGAATGTTATGGACCAACTCTTTTACTCACCTTGAAAGGAGAAGGTGAGGAGATTCGAACACCAACAATTTACCAATCTTGTTTTGAATCATTGGAACCCAATCTGTTAAAAAGGGCACAAGCTTTTTCCGAGTGGGCAAACGAGCAGTTGGCACAACAATACTACTTGGAAATTGGTCATTTCAGAGACGTCTGGGGAGGTATGGCCATTCTAAATCATCCTCATATCCTTCCCCTTTATGAAGTCAATAGTTTTCCTTCCATCGAAATGCCGATGCGGTTTTCTCAACTCACCCCAGCCATTCTTAAAAAACTGGAGGCATTAGAAAACCATTGCCTCTTTCAGGCAAAACAAGTGATCACGCCCTCCTACACCATTCAGAATGCAATTGTTAGGCGCGGGATTAAATCCGATAAAATAGAAGTCATCCCAAATGGCGCCACGCTTGTGCAAAAAGTAAATTCCCCGCCACTGGCAGAAAAGTATCTCGTTTATATTGGCGCCTTACAACCCTGGCAAGGAGTAGATGTCTTGTTCCGCGCAATGAAATATTTACGCGACAAAGACGACCTGCGATTGGTGGTCTGCTGCTCGCATACAGAGCACAAATCGAAACCATATAAAAAATTCGCAGAGAAACTCGGTATTACCGATCAGGTTATCTGGAAGTATCAATTATCTAAAAAAGAACTTCAAAAAATTATTCAACACGCATTACTTTCTGTAGCACCATTGACTGAATGTAGCAGAAATATTGAACAAGGCTGTTCGCCCTTGAAAATATTTGAAAGCATGGCTTGTGGTGTACCCGTTGTGGCTTCCGATCTCCCAGTTATAAGAGAAATTATCTCCCACAATATAAATGGCGTGTTAGTAAGACCCGGTAGGCCAGCCGAAATTGCCAGGGCCGTGCGCCTACTGCTGGACTATCCCGAGCAACGTCAAAACCTTGGAGAAAAAGCACGCCAATCCATTGCTGAATCTTATACCTGGTCATCGATCGAACAAAACTTAAAGGCATGTTATCTTACCCTTCCCGCTAAACAATTCTCTGAATTTAATAAAGCTTATCAATATGGCTGACGCAAAAAAATTCTATCGATCGCTTACCCTTCATGAAAAACGTTTTATCGATGATAAAACGATGAGCACCACAATGAGTGTAAAAAACTGGATTGCCTTTTTATCACGTGCCAGTTCCTACGATGCCTATCGGGATAAAATGGCCAGTGGGTCAGGATTGTTCATTGCCTTAGGCGTGATTGCAACCATCGGTTCCACGATCGCCTATTCGGAATTTGAAATTCCGTGGGTTATTGCAATACCTGTAATTTCCGCTGGTATTACTGCTTGGTTGATTATGCGGCAATCAACGTTGAAAAGCAGGGACTTAAATAATTACTTACGTTTATTTTTTATGCCCTTTCTAAGAATGATGGAAGACTTTGCCGGCCCTGAAGCAAAACTTTCTGCTGCCGTTGACTTTAGAGATGTTTTTTAAATATAACAAACCCACTTCTTCAAAAGTGAACGGGCGAAACTTAGAGATATATTCACCAAAATACATTGTAGGAAAGATCACATTCAAGGACGGCACCTATTTGGAAACTATCATAGCGGATGAAATTAAAAAAATTCAGTTACAGAAATGCTAATGGAAAATCCAAATCGAAAACCAAGACTACTCATCATTATTTTATACGCTTATCGCTACCTAAACAAACCTATCAATCAAAGCAATTGAAACCCCTCCATAATTTAACATTGGAAGAAACAAATGAAGCGCTTGTTTACAAACTAAAGGGGAAAGTAAAAGAAATGAATTATGGAATCTTTAAGCTGAATGATTTTCAAACAGGCATAAAGCATATCTACATGCAGGTTGAAAATATAACTGCCACTCCAACTACTGAAACACTGAATGAAGAAAAAAACATTTCCCTTAAACCAGCCGATAAAAATAGTGAAGGCTTAACAGCCATTACTGGTTCATCTATTCCGGCAGCCTTTTGGGCAAGCAACTATTTTAATAATAATGACTACAGTAGTACCGCTTTCAGCGATGATGTTCCACTCGTTATTGATGAAGAAAATAACTTGAATATTTTCGAAAGCTAATGAACACTTACCGCATACTATGGCTCACCGAAAACTATCCCCCCCAACGGGGCGGCATGGCACAATCTTGTGATCGTATCATTGATGGGCTCAGAAAGGAAGGATTCGTTATTGATATTATACATTTTATTGAAAGAGGTGTTCCTTTTCAAACTATACAACAGCTAAACGGAACCTATACAAGTGTGCCGTTTAAGGATAGCGAGTCGCATACATTAAACCTCGCCTGGAACCATCTCCAAAACAAAAATATTTCTGTGCTGGTATGCTTTGGCGGATACTTATCAGTATTGGCTGCCCCTGTATTTGCCAAATGGTTGGCTGCACCCCTGCTGTCAATGATTCGTGGCAATGATTTCGACACATCTATTTTTACTCCGCGAAAACGCGATTTGTTAAGAGACTTGTTTGATGTATCAACTGCCATCTGTTCAGTAACAACAGATAAGAAGGAAAAAATAGAAAAATATTTTGATGCAAAAGATGTTGAATACGTTCCCAACGGCATAGATTTAACGGGATGGCAACCCAGCAAAAGTGAACTTGATTTTGCTGCAAAATGGAAAACTGAAAATGCCTCAGAAAAATTGGTACTCGGAATTTTCGGTCAATTAAAAGCAAAGAAGGGTCTCGATTTTTTTATCCATGCTGTTGCAGGTATTGCCAACCATCAAAAATCCATTTGTTGCTCATCGGAGAAATTGCTGAAGAAACTATTCAGACTCTACAGGTATCGGAAATAGCCTATTCACATTTTTCCTTTATGGATCGGTATGAGTTGATGCCTTACTATCTATGTTGTGATGGTGTTGCGATACCTTCCTATTATGATGGAATGCCTAATGTGCTGTTAGAAGCGGGGGCGCTATCGATTCCGGTGTTAGCCTCCAATGTAGGCGGCATGAAAGATATAATTGAAAATGAGGTTGATGGATTGCTATTTGAACCGGGCGATTTAAAATCGTGTGTTGCAGCACTTCAGCATTTCATTGCGTGCACAAAAGCCGAGCAAAACCTTATGGGCAAGAAACTACAAGAAAAAATTTCAAATAATTTCACTAGTAAACAAGAAACTCAACACTATGAAAAACTACTTAAAAAAATCCTGGATACTACTGGTCATTCTCATAGTGTGCAAATGCACCCCATCCGGTAACAACGGTAATTTCTTTCAGGTAAAGGATTCTTCTGGAGTGACCCTAGCTGAGGTCACTATTTCTGAAAGCATAAGCGTGTCGTCAAACAACAAGACGCTTACCGGTGTGTTCAAAAAAGAAAAGCGGAAATACTATGCATCTTCAAATCAAATGGAGTATGCGGTAAAATTTTCGGATGACGGATTTAAACTACGCGACCATAACGAGGAGTTGCTTTGGAAAGTGAAATTGTATCCGGACAAGATAAAGCTGGCAAACAACGAAGAAATGTCTGGCGCCTACGAGATCAAACTCCGGGAAGGCAAAATAAAACTGGAACGAAACGAATCACTTGTATCGGAATTGCGCACAGACGAAAATGCCGCTAGCCAAGTAGTCGATAACTTAACCGTGGAAGGGTGTGGAGGTTCACTGGCACCTGCCATTCTGTTAATAAAAGAACTTAAGGAGTTTGAAAAATATATTCTAATGGCAGAGCTTCGTGCCACAGGAAAATGAAATTGTTTTACACGATGGGTGGAGGCTTCGGTCATTTATACCGCGTTTCCATATTCATAAACCAATTCAAGATTAAAGATTTTAAGATTCTAACGACCAACCAACTTGCCTATACCCTTTTCGATTCCAAAAACATTTTATTCCTAGCGCCTGAAACATATCCATTCGAAATCGAACAATTTCTTCAAGTAGAATTTCCTACGCTTCTGGTTTCGGATTTATACATCGACACTTTTCCTTTTGGTTTGCTAGGAGAGTTGTCTGTTGAAAAAATTGAATATGTAAAGGTTCACTACATAGCAAGGCGACTGATTTGGGAAAAATACAAACGCGTACTGAAGAGAAATTTAGGTTTTCAACTATTTATCAAATTGAACTGTTGGAGGAAGAGCATAGACAATTTATAGCAAGCCGGACCGATGAATTAATCCAGCTCGATCTTCATTATCCTCTACCTGACATAAGTCGAATACCTTTTAACTTAATTCCAAAACAAAAGCCTATTTGGATTGTGGTACACACTTTTAAAAAGGAAGAGGTAGAATCCTTGTTGCACTACGCAGAAGAAGTTGCAGCGCTGCAAAACATTTCTCCATTTTTTGTAGTGCTTAGCGATCAGGCAATTGAGGTTAGAAACGGAATTTGCTTTTCCTATTTTCCAGCCATGGACTGGTTTCCATTGGCGGATCGGATTTTTGCAGGAGCCGGATTTAACATAGCCCAACAAATCAAGCCCTTTCTTTCCAAAACAACCTTAATTCCTTTTCCACGGCTATATGACGATCAAGTGTGGCGTGCAGCAACCATTGTTAAACCGATGTAACCTACCCGTTAGATATTTAAAGTGTGAAATCCAGCTAAACAGGATTTTAAAATCCAATTCGCTTCGAATTACAAATCCCGCAGAGAAAATAGATTCTCCTAAAATGTAAACGGAAGCTCAACCACCACCTTATCCCAAGCCAATCGCATTACCCCACTATTCTTACCAGTACTCTCAAATTGAATGGCAAAATTTTCAACCACTACTTTACTCTCAACAGTTTTGCTTTTACGCGTAACACATCGTTACTCTCTTTATAGGAATATGATCCCCAATGGTCAAGATCCGAACTAAAGATAATCGTCCATTCATTGGCTGTTGGAATGGAGAACAAGGTATACGTGCCTGCGGAAAGTTTTTTATCCCCAAAAGTTACGTCTTGATAAAGTTTTATTTCCGTTGATTCATTCGCCCCCGTGCGCCACACTTTATCGTACGGCACCAACTTACCAAACACCTCGCGACCATTTTTTGCAGGCCTGCTATAGGTTACTCTCATAATCGCTTTCTCCCCATCTTTCCGGTCGTGAGCAAAATTATCAGGAAAATAAGCCTGATCCATCGGGCTTTTATCAGCATCCCGAAAGGATTGTGCATGAAGCGTTACAACTGAGGATAGAATCAGAATCGTTAAAATGGGTAGAATATTTTTCATAGCAAGAATTGAATTGGTGAATGAAATCATAGTGCACGAAAGATACTGTTTCCGCTGTGGTATTCGAATACTTTACCGAACAACTTCAGGCTTTGTCATTCAATAGACTTTAAAATCTCAAATCGTGACATCACATGATCATGTGATTTCATATCATCTGGTTTGTAAGGAGATTTGAAATATGGAAAGAACTACCACCCCTAGCCCAATAAAGTTCTGGCTATTCATTGCATTTACTTTTCTTCTTTCATCGGCATATGCCCAAATACCCAAACTGGATTGGGCTAAAAATGCTGGAGGGCCTGGTGAATATTGCTTGGGTAATTCAATAAATACCGACATAAATGGAAACGTCTATGTTGCTGGGACGTTTAGTGGGACAATCGATTTTGATCCTGGACCTGGTATCTTTGAAGTGTCGTCTGTCACAGAGCAAGATGCTTATCTTCTGAAGCTCGATATCAATGGAGGTTTTATATGGGTGAGAAATATGGGGACTCTCTGCCTCCTCCATTGTTCTGGATGGAGCAGGTAATATTTATGTAACCGGGATATATTATGATGATGGAAATTTTGGAACCTTCCCACTCACCAATAATGGGCACACAGATATTTTTGTTTGCAAATTGGATTCTGATGGAAATTTTCTCTGGGCCCAGGGATTGGAGGCCCGAATATGAGTACAGTAATTCTATAACACTTGAACCTTCTGCCGATGGGCATGACGTTTATGTAACAGGCTCTTATCAATCCACCATAGATTTTGATCCCGGTGTCGGAGTAACTCCACTCTCTTCCGTTGCAGGAAGCGATGATGTGTTTGTTTTAAAACTGGATGAAGATGGAAGTTTCCTTTGGGCAAGAAGTATGGGTGGTACTGAGTCTGAGACTGGCAATTCCATTTCTGTTCATATGGGTAAAGTTTTTTTAACCGGATATTTCAATGACACTAGTCCCAATGATGCAGACTTTGATCCAAATGGAGGAACAGCGTACCTCGTTTCTAATGGAGAACAAGATATTTTCATTTGCAGCCTAACCAAGGACGGTGATTTTGATTGGGCCAAACAGATTGGAGGATTAGGTCACGACTATGGAAATTCTATAACCGCAGATGCAAGTGGAAATGTGTACACAACCGGATCCTTCTATTATCCAGACCCAGTTGACTTTGATCCAGGGCCGGGTATTTTTGAATTAACGGCAACGGGTAATCCTGAAGATATTTTCATTCTAAAACTAGATCCTGCTGGAGATTTTGTTTGGGCAAAGAGTATGGAAAGCTTAGGAGGAGATTCTAATGGAGTTGGCTATTCAATTACCGCTAGCACTACAGGAGATATTTATGTAGCCGGCCACTTTTACGGTGCGGTGGATTTTGATCCAGATCCTGCCGTCACTTTTTTTCTAACTTCAGACCCGGGTCCTATTTTTATTTCGAAATATTCATCCGCAGGAGATTTAGTCTGGGCGTCAGCTTATGGTGGCCATTCAAATGATGTGGCCAATTCCATAGTGTTGGATATTGTAGGAAATACCTACGTGACTGGATCTTTTCAGGGAACAGATGTTGACTTCGATCCCGGTAATTGCGTTTTCAATTTAAGTGCGGTCGGACAGCCGGATATTTTTATACAAAAAATTGGCACTACTATGTGCTCTGGGCTAGCCATTGTGCTTCAGCCTGAATCCATGACAGTAGTTGCAGGGGAAACCGTGATATTAGAAGTGGAAGCTACGGGGACAACTAACATCTCCTACCAATGGCAAATTTATAATACAGCCACAGATGATTATGAAGATTTAAATAGTAACGGCATCTATTCCGGTGTTTCTACTTCCACCCTATCTGTGAATACTACTGGTAGCGTTGGAGAAGGTAATTATCGTTGTAAAGTATCTGGTGACTTATCTGGTGATGTTTTTTCAGATGATGCTTCACTTACTTTCAGCGGCAATGGTTTATCGCTTTCCAATAATCACATCAAACAATTTCCTATCACCAACGGATACACAACTAACATTGTAGCAGGAGATAGCTATTCAGTGATAAGAGGAGGTTTTGATGGAGTAGGACCTTATCAGGGAAGTGGGGCAGTGATCAATTCAGTAACAGGGGCCCACGATACTGCTTATCCAATTTTTCATTTTGGTAGCGGGGATATAATATCTGATGGCAGTGGCGGCTGGTATATCACCAGCTTTTCGGACATTAATGGCGAGCCAACTGGAATTCCGGTACATATAAAAGCAGACAAAACAATCGATGAAAATATGTTTCCCCAAAGCAAATGGAACTGTCTCTCTGCTCGCGTTGGATGGCAACACCTTATACATTGCGGGTAGCTTTACTCAAATTGACGGCACTCCTCGAAATAGATTAGCCGCCTTCGATATCACCACAAGAACTCTTTTGCCCTGGGACACAGGCATCAACAGCATAAATTTTCTTGATAAGCTGACAGCGTCTGGTGGAATCGTTTATGTAGGAGGTCAATTCACTTCTATCGGAGGGGCCCCAAGAAAAAATATTGCAGCCATGGATGGTACAACAGGTGTGGTTACAGCATGGAACCCCACCGCAGACGGAATCAATGCAAGCGTGAGTGACATTCTTGTATCAGGGAGCCTGGTTTACCTTAGCGGATACTTCTCCACTATCGGAGGTACTTCAAGAAGAAGCCTTGCAGCAATAGACATAACTACGGGTGTCGCAACTTCATGGAACCCTAACCCAACGGGTATCGGATTTGGTTCCGGCTCCGTAGTGGAAGCTATGTTGATTAGCGGAAGCACCATGTATATGGGTGGCACCTTTACAAAAGTGGGTGGTACAGATCGAGAATATTTGGCTGCCGTGGATATTTCAACAGGTTTACTCACCAGCTGGATCCCAATTTTGATGATTCAAGAGTCTATACACTGGCGCTTAGCGGAACGACACTCTATGCAGGAGGCACTTTTAGCACTGTTAATGGACTGCCCAATAAATATCTTGTGGCAGTGAGCACGGTTGATGGAACACTTCAAAGCTGGAATCCCGATCCAAACGCATATGTTCTTAACATGGCACTTTCCGGAACATCTCTTTTTGTGACGGGTGATTACTTTCAAATCAATTGGCCTGATGCCAACAATTTTGCAGTTGTTGATAATACTACTGGTGACATTTATTTAGCTGATCTCGATTTAGGAGGCGGTACAATTGATTATGCCATGACCAGCGGAAATACATTGTATGTTTCAGGATCATTCACACAAGTAAATGGACAATCACGTCAGGGGCTGGCAGCCGTTGATATTACCACAGGCACTGTGCTACCATGGTCACCAACAACTGACAACCTGGTGAGTGCAATCTCAGTAAATGGAACTTCGGTATATCTGGGGGGAAATTTCTCAGACGTGAATGGAGATTCCCGAAATGGTTTGGCTGCTGTTGATGCGACCACCGGTAATACACTTTCGTGGAATGCGGGTGTAACTATAAATGGTGAGGTGAGGACGCTCTATGCCACAACAAACCAATTATACATTGGGGGAGATTTCACTGATGTGAATGGCTTGGCTAGAAACCGTGTTGCTTCTTTCAATCTATCAACGGGTAGCTTGTTACCCTGGAATCCAGCAACTGGAGACATTCAAGACGTTGTAAAAATTGAAGTCAATGCAAAATGGGTAGCTGTAAAAAATTCTTCAGATGAAGTAACAGCCTTCAGTTCAACCTCTGGAATAGTTAATGATAATTTTACAAATATCAGTGATTTTACACTGGCTGATGATCAACTCATTCTAGGACCTTCTCTTTCTGCATACGATCTGTATAACAATGATTACACATCATGGTCACCAGATGTAGGAAGTGACCCGGATGGCGATCCTGCTGTATCAGCAGTTGCATTCGCAGCAGATAAAATTATAGTTGGTGGATATTTTGATAACATGGGATTTGAAGGAAGGACTAATCTGGGAGCATATCTGGCTACCATTCCATCTTCATTGATACAAATTACAACGCAACCGACAGATTTAACAAGTTGCTTAGGAGAATCAATCACATTTACTGTTGCGGCAACAGGTACAACAAACCTAACCTATCAGTGGCAATTTTCTACAGATGGAATAGTATTTACTGATCTTATTGATAATGATAATTACGCAAACACGACTACTGCTACTTTGTCCGTAAATACAACGAACAACATTGGCGCTGGTCACTATCGATGTCAAATCAATGGCGACCTCTCGCTTGCATCATTCACGAATGATATAACCTTGGCAATAAATGCTCTCCCTTCTGCGCCTATTGCCAGTAATCAATCTAGTTGTCTTGAAGCGAGCGTAACCCTTTCAGCTTCCGGGGGCACGGATGGTGCGTATCGTTGGTACACGGAGGCCACCGCAGGTTCAAATATTTCAGGTGAAGTAAACAGCAACTACACAACAACCATACTTGACGAAACTTCAATCTATTATGTGTCACTTATAAATTCGTTGTGCGAAAGTAATAGAACACCCATCACTATCACTATTGGAGGATCTGCTTGTGTCGGGTCGGGAGAGCTTGTGGTATATAACGGTATCTCTCCAAACGGAGATTTGTACAATGAAAAATGGATTATCGAAAATATTGAGCTATCAACGGAAACCAGAGAAAACAAAGTTTCAATTTACAATCGCTGGGGTAGCCAGGTGTTTGAAGTGGCCGATTATAACAATGATACGAATGTGTTTAAAGGACTTAACCAAAATGGAGGCGAACTTCCTTCGGGCACCTATTACTATAAGATAGAATTCACGAATGGCCAATCTTCTAAAACGGGGTATCTTGTATTGAAACGATAGCTGTAAAAATAGTATCCCATTTTCAGTATCCAAATTTCCGAAGGCATGAATGAAACTAGTAATGCATTAAAGAAAAAGGTTTTTTTATAAAAACGCCTACCTCTATTTTATTCTTGCTATACTCGTTACCGTTGTCGCATTTATCCCTTCTTATTTTACAAGATTAAGAGAAACCGATACCGGCCATCACTTTCATGGTATCACAGCAACCCTTTGGCTCCTGCTATTCATTGTACAACCATTTTTATATCGAAGAGGATTAATGAAATGGCATCGAAGTATCGGCAAAATATCTTTCTTACTCGTACCCCTTATCGTTGCTGGCGGATTGAATATGGTGCATAGTATGATGATAGCAAAAGCTAGTTACCCACCACAGGTACCGTATCAATTAGCCTTCATCGATTTCTTTACCTTGGCCATATTCATTTTATTCTTTGCACTGGCAATGGTACATCGTAAAAATGTTCAACTGCATGCACGTTACATGGTATGCACCGCGTTAGGACCATTGATTCCCGCTCTTACCCGTTTACTTTTCCTGATTCCAGGGATCGATAGTTTTAACAAATCACTTAATACGAGTTATGTACTGATAGAATTGGTATTGCTCTTTTTGCTCCTCGATGATAAGCGATCCGGAAAAATTCGTTCGCCCTATATAATTGCCCTCATGTTGTTCATCACACAACATGGTATGATGAATTTTGCAAAAGAATGGGAATGGTGGCGAATTGCGATGGATTCCTTTTCCAGCTTATAAAATATGGCATTAACTGCCCGGCAATATCACATGATTATGTGATTTCAATTAACCTCAATACTAAAGAGATTTGGAATATGAAAAGTCTTTACATCCCCCTCCTCCTGTTGGCTTCCCTATCAGCATTTGGCCAACAAGATCCGCTCTACTCCCAATACCTGTTAAACCCGCTTGTTATTAATCCCGCTTATTCCGGGCTTAATAATAATTTTAATGTAATGGTAGGCTACCGCACCCAATGGACGGGCCTGGACGGGCAACCTCAAACTTTTAATGCCAGTGCACATACCTCTTTAGTCAATAATAAAGTGGGTGCCGGCATTTTAGTTACCACCGATCAAATCGGGAATTTGAAAACAACCGAAGCAAACGCAACGTTTGCCTACAAATTAAATCTGGAAACAAGTACGTTTAGTTTTGGTATGCAGGCCGGGGTTCAAAGTTTTGTAAGCAATTATTCTTCACTTTCTATTTTAGATCCCGGTGACCTTGCCTTTACAGGAGGCGAACAAGGTACGCGTATCAATATGGGTGTGGGGGCGATCTTAAAAAGCGAAAAATATTTTATTGGTTTTTCAGTGCCCCGTTTGCTACCTACCAATTTCGAAAATGGCGATGAGCAATTTGAATTGTATAATCAACATTTTTATTTGATGGGCGCATACGTCCATTCTCTAAATGAACATATTCGTCTTAAGCCCTCTCTCCTACTTCGTGGTGTGAAGGGAGCACCGGCTACCGTTGATCTTGCATTCAATGTAAACTTCAATCAGATGCATACAGCGGGCATCTTTACCCGTAACTTAAATACCTACGGGGTATTGCTGCAAACATTATTGGCAGAAAAATATCGCTTTGGGTACGTGTTCGAATTACCAACCGACAAATCGGTAGGCTCTCAGTTTACAACTCATGAGCTTACGTTAGGTGTTCTGTTCTCAGCATTCAGTTTTCATGAACGATCGTTTAGTACTTTTTAAAGAATTAAGGTTCAAAATGAGCAACGATAATCTGGTTTAAACTCTGGCACGTACTTCTATAAAATCCAATTTACCAGCGGGCGAGAAAGCGAAAGTGGGTATTTGGTGCTGAAAAACGATAAGTGTTACTGAAATATTAACTCTTTGTTTTCTGGATTGAAGGAATAAGCATATCTTCTCACATGATTATGTGATTCCAATTCACCACAACAGTAAGGAGATTTGGAATGTGAAAATTAATGCGCTTTAAGTATTCATTTGTCGGCATTCAGTTTTCGTGTCTATTTCTAATTTTTTGAATATGAAATATTGGATTCTGTCATTTTTAGTTTTGCTGTGTGCCCGGCAAAAGACAATAGCCCAAAATTTCATCACGCAATGGAATCTTGCCACCACAGGTTCTGGTCCAACTCAACTATCTTTTGGCACAGCAACCAGTGGCATAGTTAGCTACACCTGGCAGGAAATTTCTCCTGGCAGTGCATCAGGCAGTGGCACTTGGAGTGGCGCAACCCTTGCCTTCACGGGGTTACCCGCAGGAGCAACTATTCGCTTGGAGATTGCACCCACCAACTTCCAACGTATCATTATCAACAATGGATCAGATCGTAGAAGACTCGTCCAAGTAGAACAATGGGGCAGCGTTGCCTGGACAAGTATGCAAAATGCATTTCGCGGTTGTGCAAATCTGCATGTAACCGCCACGGATGTGCCTGACTTATCAGGTGTTTCCGATATGTCAGGAATGTTTAGTTCATGCAACAACTTGAATTCACCTGGTAATATTGGCTCTTGGATTACATCGACAGTCACCAATATGTCAGGAATGTTTTCTCTAGCAAGTGCCTTCAACCAAAATATCAACTCATGGAATACAGGGGCTGTTACTAATATGTCTGGTCTGTTTGCTGATGCCGCTGCCTTCAATCAGGACATTGGAGCCTGGAATACAGCGTCTGTTACTAACATGGCTAACATGTTTGGTGGTGCCATTGCCTTCAACCGAAACATAGGAGCATGGAATACTTCGGCTGTTACGAACATGAATAGTATGTTTTTTAGTGCATATAGATTCAACCAAAACATCAGTGGATGGAATACTGCCGCTGTTACCAACATGAGTAGTATGTTTGGATATGCTTATGACTTCAACCAAAACATAGGTACCTGGAATACCTCGGCCGTTATCAACATGGGCAGGATGTTTGAAGATGCTTTTGACTTCAACCAAAACATAGGTACCTGGAATACAGCAGCCGTTACCAATATGAGCGGTATGTTTATTGATGCCTACGCATTTAATCAAAATATTGGAACCTGGAATACCGGGGCCGTTACCAACATGGATCGCATGTTTGATTTCGCTACTGCCTTCAACCAAAACATCGGGACCTGGAATACTGCGGCTGTTACTGACATGAGAGGTATGTTTGCTGACGCAGAGGACTTCAACCAAAACATTGGAACCTGGACATTAAACCCAGCCGTTAACTTGAGTAATATGCTTAACAATAGCGGTATGGATTGCAGTAATTATTCCGCAACACTTATTGGTTGGAACGCCAATCCCGCAACCCCTAATGGCAGAACACTTGGTGCCATAGGAAGGCAATACGGAACCAATGCGGCTGCGGCAAGAACCAATTTAATCAGTACTAAATTATGGACTATCACAGGAGATACACCGTCTGGTACTGTTTGCAGTTCGGTACCTACTATTACCAGCTTCGCTCCCGCTAATGGCCCCATCGGCACAACCGTAACCATTACTGGAACAAACTTCAGTTCAACATCCGCAAACAACATTGTTTACTTCGGTGCCACCCGCGCAACCGTAACTTCAGCTACCCCAACTCAACTTACCGTTAGTGTTCCGTTAGGCGCAACCTATCAACCCATATCCGTTTTAGTAAACGGATTAACCGGCTACTCATCAAAACCATTTGTTGTAACTTTTGCTGATGGCGGTATTATTGATGCATGTTCGTTTGCTGCAAAGGTAGATGTTACCACGGGATCGGAACCCTATAGTATTGCCATCGGTGATTTGGATAGCGATGGAAAACCTGATCTGGCTGTAGCGAATCAAATCAGTAATACCATTTCTGTGTTTAAAAACATAAGTATTCTCGGGTCAATCACCGCGGGTTCGTTTGCAGCCAAAGTTGATTTCATAACTAATTCAGAACCCTATTACGTTGGCATTCACGATCTGGATGGTGATGGAAAACCAGAATTGATTGTCAGTAACAATGACAGTGACAATGTTTCCATTTACAAAAACACAACCACTACGGGAGTTATCAATGCCAGTTCATTTGCCGCAAAAGTTGATTTTGCTACAGAAGAAAATCCGTGGAATGTAGCCATTGATGATTTTGATTTAGATGGAAAACCCGATTTGGCGGTTGTTAATGATGTGAGTAATTCTGTGTCCGTACTTAAAAATCAAACTACACCAGGTAGCATCACGGCTTCATCCTTTTGCACCAGCCGTAAACTTTGCAACGGGGCTTTTCCTATTGGTATTGATAGCAAAGATTTGGATGGAGACGGCAAATCCGATTTAGTTGTAACTAATCAGTCTGACAACTCAATCTCTATATTAAGAAATACCAGCACTGTTGGATCAATTACCGCAACTTCATTTGCTGCAAAAGTAGATCTTGCTACTGGTTTAGACCCTTATAGTGTATCGATCGGTGACCTGAATGACAATGGCAAACCTGATGTGGTGGTGGCAAATTTTAGTTCGGGCTCTCTATCTGTATTTGACAACATCAGTAATTCAGGTTCAATTGACTTTTTAACTAAAGTAGATTTTACTTCGGGTGCCGGACCGTTAGACGTTAAGTTATCCGACATAGATGGGGATGGAAAACCCGATGCGGTTGTCAGCAATGGAGGAAGTCGTATTTCAATTTTGAAAAACCTGAATTCTTCTACGCCCATTGCCATTGGTTCTTTGTCGTTTCCCATAGATTTTACTTCCACGTCAAATCCGTATGGCCTTGCTATTGGAGATCTTGATGGTAATGGTAAACCTGATATTGCTGCCACTAATTATAACGGAAGTACAGTTTCTATTTTACGGAACACAGTTTCTTCACTGCCTATGTTCACAAGTTCATCATTCACCCCCACGAGCGGGCCCGTTGGCACGGTGGTTACGTTTATAGGTACAAATTTTAGCAGTACACCACTTAACAATACCATTACATTTAATGGCGTGCCAGCCGTAGTAACAGCCAGCACTTCTAGCAGTATTACAGCCACTGTTCCTGTTGGTACCACAACGGGTCCTATCGCCATTGAGATAGGATGTGTTAAAGCTTTCAGTATTTTTCCTTTTACAGTAACTGGTGGAAACACTATTACCATCACGCAACAGCCTGGGTTTGCCTATGTATGCGAAGGCTCAGCAGCAACGTTTTCTACTGACGCTACGGGCACTACTAACATTATTTATAAATGGCAAAAGTATGACGGCTCTGATTTTGCAGATATTAATGACGGTGGCGGTTATACAGGAACTACAACAAAAATCTTTCCATCAAACACAGTTGCTACTGGTTTTAGTGGCAATGGCGAATATCGTTGTCGTATCAATGGCGATTAATGTCACCGCTCTTGTCAATCCGATTCCGGCTAAGACTCTCATCACGTCAAGTGCTATTGCTGTGGGCAATGCGATAACTATTTGCTCTACTACTGCGCTTACTTTATCGGCACCCGTTGGCTTCACTAATTATCTTTGGTCGGATGGATCCATTACGCAACAGATTTCTGTTAGTGTTGCAGGCACTTACTCCGTAGTGGTTACCGATACGCAGGGTTGCACGAGTCCGGCTTCGGATATTCTAACAGTTACCATAGTACCTGCTCCTTGCACAAATTCGGCTCCGGTTATCAATCCTACCTCTGTTACTACAACCATTGGCGGGCAAACTTCTATTAATCTCTTAGATTTGATTTCAGATGCTGACGACAATCTTGTACTCTCTTCGCTCATCGTTATAGTCCAGCCAACCAGTGGGGCACCAACCACGATCACCAATGGGATCTTACTCATTGACTACACCGGAATAAATTTTACTGGTACCGATGAATTAACCATCCAAGTATGTGATGTGTTTGGCGAATGCACTCAGCAAGTCATTGAAGTGGGGGTAATTGGAGATATTGAAATCTACAATGCCGTGTCGCCCAACAACGATGGACTCAACGATATTTTCTACATAGAATACATCAACCTGATTCCTGAAACACAGAACAATACTGTCTCCATCTTCAATCGTTGGGGTAGCAAAGTATTTGAAGTGGAAGATTACAACAATAACGATAAGGTATTCAAAGGCCTCAACGAGAATGGAAATGAATTGCCATCGGGTACATACTTCTACAAAATTGCTTTTGATAGTAGCAAGAAACAAATATCTGGGTATTTGGCGCTGAAGCGATAAGCTGTCTCAAAAAAAGATCATGGTTTGACATCGTTGCAAATCTGCTCGCCCTCCGGTAAATTTAGGTTTCATGAAAAATTTACTGGCCGGATTATTTCTTATTCTTCAGTGCTCGATCAGTCTTGCTCAAAAGGTTGATAGTTTGCAAACCCTTATCCAACAAACAAAATCCGATACCTCCAAAACTATTCTAATCAGTCTGTTAGCCGATGAATTGACTAAATCCAATCCACAAAAATCAATTGAAATGGCCAGAGAAGGATTAGCCATTGCCAACAAAATTGTTTTCCCGAAAGGTGTCTTCGAAAATTATTTCTCGCTGGCAGCTGCCTTTCAGGGACAAGCGCTATTCGATTCGGCCATTATTAATTTTCACCATGCACTATCCATAGCAAATTCGCGGAAGGATAAAACAGGACAAGCTGAAGTTTACTCTGCCATGGGTCATTCTTTCATGCGCAAGTCTATGATGGATTCGGCCCGTTACTATTTGGATATTGGATTAGCATTGGCTCAGGAAATTTCTAACTACCGTATAGAAGCCGGCATCTACAATAATTATGGAAATGTTTATTTGGAAGAGAGTAATTACCAGCAAGCACTTGACTACTTCATTCGTGCCGCAAAATTGTATGAAAATCCTTTAGATGATCCCTATGGACAATGCCTCGCTTTATCTAACATAGGCAACATTGAATACCGACTAGGAAATTATAAAAAGGCGCTATACTATGGTAAGCAAAGCATGGACATCGCCAAAAATAAATCGTTTTCTTCTTCTGTTGGATATGCACATAAATTACTTGGCCGTATTTATCGAAAACAAGGCGATTACGACAGTGCCCTGTGGGAATACAAGCAGGCGCAAGAGGTTTATAGCAAGCTGAAAGATATACGCAGCGAGGCTGAGCTATTACAAAACATTGGCAATATCTATTTTGATAAAAATCAAATTCCGGATGCGCTAGGTAGTTACAAGCAGTCCTTAAAACTGGCTAAAGAAAATTCAAATAAATCATTGATTGCCTATGCCTACTCGGCCATTGGTCAAGCCTACTATATGTTAAAAAAATATGATGAGGCTCTACTTTACTTAGACTCGGCAAGTACAACGGCTAAGCACTTAAAAAATGCATATTTATTGATGGACACCTACGAAGCCGTGAGTGCGACTTTTGAAGAGAAAGGAGATTATAAAAAGGCGCTGCAGGTTCATCAACAGTTTGTACAATTAAAAGATAGTTTAACTCAATCCGAAAATAGAGCGCTTATGGCGCAGACTCAAGCGCATTATGAATTACCAAAAAAAGAAGCTCAGATAACGTTGCTTCAAAAAGAGAGCGAATTAAAAACATTGGATGCCAGAAGGCAACGGGCTATTCAAATCGGATCAGCAATTGCATTAGTATTAATTATTGTCATTGGCGTTTTACTAATTAATCGGTATCGAATCACCAATCGCGCCAAGCGACTGGCTGAAATAGAAGCCGTGCGAAATGATATTGCCCGCGATTTGCATGACGATATTGGCTCAACACTCTCCACCATTAACATCATCAGCAAACTTGCCATGCACGAAAATCCTTCGGGCAATAACCTACAGCTAAGTCGCATTGCCGATCAGTCTTCCAAAACAATGGAAAGCATGAGTGATATTGTGTGGTCAATCAACCCGATCAACGATTCATTCGAAAAGGTGTTGGTGAAAATGAAAGTTTTCGCTGCTGAAATACTGGAGCCACAAAATATCCAATTTCAATTTTCAGAAACCGGATTAATGAGTGGCCTCTCGCTCAATGCCAAACAAAGAAAAAACCTGTTTCTTATTTTCAAAGAGGCAATCAACAATGCGGCTAAGTATAGCCAAACAAAAGATATTTCTATCTCTCTAAAACAAAATGGGAATACACTATCGATGTCGATAACCGATACTGGAATTGGATTTGAAGTTCAAAATGCAAGCAAAGGAAATGGGCTAGTCAATATGAATTCCCGTGCCAGCGGCCTGGGCGCAAAATTTTCGATAAAATCAGCTAAAGGCACAGGAACCTCCGTTGTATTAGAAATGCCTATTACATGATTGGGGTATAGGCCAGGTGTTTGATTTATTATTACTTTGTTTAATAGCATGGCAGTATCAATACTTTTATATGAAGACAACAACATGTTGCGCGAAAGCATTAGCAGCATGATTCGTTTGGATGAACAATTTGTGGTATCCGGGGCTTTTGAGAATGTGCTGTTTGCCGAAAGTCAGATTTCAGAAATTAAGCCAGACATCGTTTTAATGGATATTGATATGCCCGGCCGCACGGGTATTGAAGCGGTAAAACAAGTTCGTGCTTCCGGAGTAAAGGTTCCCATTCTTATGCTTACCGTTTTTGATGACACCAAAAAGATTTACGAAAAACTTCAGGTACACTCCCAAACGGAGGCCGTTAGCAAAGCCCTTAAAGAGCGGCTTGTTTAACGCATCACATGATCATGTAATATCCTGACATCATAATTCTTAACAATTTTGATTCAATAGATTCAGTCACCTTATTGATCAATACCATGTGGAAAGCACACACCCAATCAGTAGTTTTTCTTTTAAAGAAGCTGGCATTTGTATTTTTAAGTTGCCTGGGTTTGCAATTGCATGCTCAGGTTACTTTTCAAGGAACACCCAACATCAGCTTGCCCTCTACACCGCAAGAACTGGCCAAAGGTGATTTTAATAATGATGGTCGCATTGACTTTGTGAGTATCCAATTCAATGCCTTTGCCAATCAGCAGGTAACTATCTTACTCAACACAGGAACCGGAACATTTACCGGAGCCAACAAAAGGAATTTTGCCTCTGCTACAAACCCAACCGATATAGCCGTGGGTGACTTTAATGAAGATGGAAATTTAGATGTAGTTACGTGCAGTCAAAGCAATGATAATTTCTCGCTTTTGTTAGGCGATGGCGCGGGAAACCTTGCGGCTCCCGTAAACTTTGCTGCCGGAGATTTACCCCAAGGCATCGCTGTGGGCGATATGAATAAAGATGGAAATTTAGATGTCCTCGTTTCCAATAGAGGAACACCCGATGATGTATATATTTATTTTGGAAATGGTGCCGGAAATTTTGTAGCACCAACAATCATAACTATTGTAAACGTGTGGGACATTACCGTGGCAGATTTCAATGGCGATACTAATCCAGATTTCGCGGTGTATGTAAGCAATACCGTACAGGTGTGGTTTGGAGATGGAACGGAATAACTTATGCTATCGGGCCTACCATAACTTCTTTCGGACTTTCCGGAAATCCAATTACCTCAGCCGATCTGGATGGTGATGGTGATATTGATATTTTGGCATCAAGTGGTTACACACTAAATGATGGAGTCGGAAATTTTTCCGCACGAATTATTCTTAGTCAAACGGGAAGTGAATACACCGTTGCAGATCTAAATAAAGATACTCATCCGGATATTATTGCCAACGATAATAATCAGAACACACCAAACACAAGAATTTTTCTGGGTGATGGTCTCGGAGGGTTTACCTTACTCGCAAAATTTGAAACGCGGGGTTATGCCAATGGTATAGAGGTAGCAGATGTAAATAATGATAATAATCTTGATGTGGTTGGTATTGGCTCGTGGGGTGGTACACCGTTTGCCGATATATTATTAGGAGATGGAACCGGTTACTTTACGAATGCGCCAGTTAAATATCCCACCTTAACTGACCCACGCGATATGGTGAAAGGTGATTTTAATGAAGATGGCATAATCGATATTGCCTTGTCCCATGCCAGCAGTATTATTACCATTTATTTAGGACAGGGAAATGGACGTTTTGCAAATACAACTTCTAACTATGCTACTGGCGCATTGCCCCAATATATTATGGCGATTGACTATAATAAAGACAATCACCTTGATTTAGTAACGCTTAACTGGACCGGTGCAAGCGTAACCGTTCTTACCGGAGCAGGAGATGGAACATTTAGTCTGTTAACTACCATACCGGTTGTGGCTTTATCGGGAAGCCGAATGACCCTGGCCGATTTTAACAACGATACATTTATTGATATTGCTGTATCTGGTTACACGAATAATTTAATTAGCATCCTTACAGGAACCGGAACTGGATTCAATACGCCAACTACCATCCCTACGTCACAAAATATTTCAGAAATTAAAGCTGCGGACTTTACAGGAGACGGCAATCAAGATATTATTGTCAGCTTTAACAATATAAACCGAATGGTCCTCTTTACTGGAAATGGATTAGGTGGTTTCACAGAGGGAGCTACACAATATATTCAAAATGGAAGTTTTTTTCTTGTTGATGACATGAATGGGGATGCCAAACCCGATGTCATTACTTTTTCAAATAGTGGTGGTGATGACTACTTCATTAATGACGGAGTTGGAAATTTTACTGGCACAGCTATGTCCGTTACTTTAGGTGGATTTCCCTGGGGGTATGATGATATGAATGGCGATGGTATAAAAGATTTGATTGTAGGATCGCAAGGAACCAATACATCAAGTCCCGGACAAATTGTTGTATTCCGCGGAACGGTTGGTGGTATTTCCAATTCCGTTTTAATTGACAAAGATTATTCGGGAGGCAACCGTTTCGTATTGCATGATCTAAATAACGATGGTCGCCTTGATATAATTCAACCTCAAATAATCTTTATGAAGATTATTTGGGAACGTTGATTAACACAACTGTTACGGCAGGCTGCCCAGGAATTATTTCTCAGTCCGCCTCAGCAACAGTTTGCTCCGGTCAATTTTTTGGGTTCAGCGTTTCCGCTTCGGGTAGTACACCGTTATCTTATCAATGGCGAAAAAACGGTATTGACATTTCAGGTTCAACATCTGCATCCATTTCATTTCTTGCTGTTTCAGCAACGGATGCGGGAACCTACAGCTGCCGAATCAGTAATAGTTGCGGTAGTATTGTAGGCAACGATATCGCACTTACTGTTTTTAACACACCCAGTGAGGCAACTGTTTTGGGTGCTTCAGGGTGCGAAGGCACAAGTCTTACTCTTACTGCATCGGGTGCAACCAATGGGCAATACCGATGGTACGTTTTACAAGATGGGTTTGATCCCGATGGATTTCCAATTACAGAAGAGGTTTTAATACCCGGGCAAATTAACAACACCTATACCACTCCACCCCTTACTGAAACCACTACCTATTGGGTAGCTATCAATAACGGCACGTGTGAAAGTAGTCCTACTTCAGTGGTTGCCACCATCAATACTTGTAATGGTACGCCACCCGAAATTAATACTGTGGCTTTGGCTACTCAGTCTGGCCAAATCATTACCCTTGATCTAATACCCTTAATAACCATTACCAATAGTAGTCTGAATTTAAGTACACTAGAAGTTATTGATCAGCCCAGCAGCGGTGCGATAGCCACCATTGATTCAAACGGAATACTGACAATTGACTATACAGGAGTCAATTTCACCGGCAGCGAGTTAATCACTATTCAGGCATGCGATACCAATGGCCTTTGTGCACAACAAGTGTTTACTATTGAAGTTAGCGCTGGAATTATTGTCTACAATGCAATCTCAGCCAATGGTGATGAATTAAATAAGATTTTTAGAATTGAAAACATTGCCAGCACACCCGATACCCAAAATAATACCGTTACGATTTACAATCGTTGGGGAAGCAAAGTTTTTGAAATAGAAAATTACAATAATACAGACCGGGTATTCAAAGGCCTCAACGATAATGGAAACGAATTGCCATCCGGAACGTACTTTTATAAAATTCAATTTACCAGCGGGCGATCTTCAGAAAGTGGCTATCTTCAACTGAAGCGTTAACTCAATATTGATTTCTGCTCCAGCACCAGTTTCCTTTCACGATGTTTAACTACAGTCTTTCCTGAGTAAAGAATAATCAAACTAGTTACAGCACACCAGCACATTACTGCTACCATAGGCATAGCCGTTCGATTGTGTAAAAAACTTACGATCGCAGATATAATTCCCCCGCGCCCAAGCGCCAACTTCCCATAAGGGCCGAGGCACTGCCGGCCTTTTTACTGAATGGTGCTAAGGAAAGGGCCGCGGTATTTGGGCCGAGTAAACCCTGCCCGGTAAGAAATACAAACAGTAATCCAATGAGGCCTGTCAATGAAAACCAGCCGAAGTAAGTACCGGTTACCAGTACAATGCCAACAACACTTTGGTAAAACAAGGTTACTTTAATAATATCCTCACTTTTATATTTCTTTAATAGAATATGATTTAACTGGGTTGATCCAATCATCGCGGAAGCAAGTATCGCAAAGATCCATCCATACTGGGTTTCCGATACGCCATAAATATTCATAAACACATCGGCCGAACCGGCTATGTAAGCAAACGGAGCTGCAGTAGCCAACCCACCCGCCAACGTATAAATAAAAAATTGCGGATTACTAGCTACCAAATAATAATTTGAAAGTACCGCCCGTGGCCTTAGCGACAAACTTGCATCAGCCTCCATACCGGCAGGCAGAAAAAAGTAAACTGAAATTAAAATAAGTAACGTGATCGCGGCTAGCACAATAAATATAGCATGCCATCCGAACAGGGCCGTTGTGTAAGCACCTACGGTTGGCGCTATCATGGGCGAAACAGCAATCACTAAAATTATTAAGGAAAGTGCCTGAGCCGTTTTAGTAACAGGAAACAAATCTCGAACCAACGCCTGCGCAGCAACAATGCCTGCACACCCGCCAATAGCTTGCAAAAAGCGCATGGCAATCAATGAATTGACAGACTCCGTAAAAGCACAACCCACCGAGGCAAGTATGTAGATTAGCAAGCCCATATATAATGGAGTCTTTCGGCCAAACCGATCGAGTAAAGGACCATACACTAATTGACCCAACGCTATTCCTATCAGATATGCTGTTAGCGACAACTGAACGCGATCAATGGTTGTATTCAAATCCTTAGCGATGGCCGGAAAGCCAGGCAGATACATATCAATCGAAAATGGACTGATGGTAGCTAAAGAACCCAGAATGAGAATAATAAAAAAATAGTATCGCTTCTTATTGGTCATATCAAATCCGCGCGCAAAAATATAGAAATCTTAATGCTTCGAAGGAGCAAAACCGTAAGAATAGGTAAATAAGTTCCTGAGTAGTCAAAACCTCCTTATCTTGCCCATTCAAAAGCCACTATCAATATGAAAAAATCATTGCTTTGGGTTGCAATAAGTATAGGGTTCGCTGCCTGCAACAGCGGAAAGAATGAAGGTAAAGCGGAACTGATTGCGCCAACGGCCGAAAAGATTGCCGATACATTAACCGGCAATCGGATTGACAACTACTATTGGATGAAATTGAGCGATGAACAAAAAAATGCCGTTCAGAAAGATGAACAAACCCAAAAGGTTATCAATTACTTGAATGCTGAAAATGATTATTTGAGAGCCGAACTCCGTAAAACCGAAGGGCTACAGAAGAAAATCTATAACGAAATTATAGGTCGTATTAAACAAACAGACGAATCCGTTCCGTATAAAGATAATGGGTATTGGTATTACACGCGCTACGAAGAGGGTCAGGAGTATCCCATCTATTGCCGAAAGAAAGGATCGTTGGAAGCCCCTGAAGAAATCCTATTAAATGTTAATGAGATGGCCAAGGGTCATGATTATTATTCTATCACGGGGTTAAGTGTAAGTGAAGACAATACCTTGCTTGCTTACGCGGAAGATTCGGTAAGCCGGAGGCGATACACCGTTTATGTGAAAGATTTACGGTCAGGAAAATTAGCAGAAACACCCGTGCCAAATACAGAAGGGTATGTTGCCTGGGCCAATGATAACAAGACCTACTTCTATACAAAAAAAGATTCCACCACGCTCCGCTCGCGTTGGATCATCCGACACAAAGTCGGTTCGGCATTTACCAAAGATGAAATTGTATCGGAAGAAAAGGACGAAACGTTTTATACAGGCATTTATAAAACCAAGTCAAAGAAGTTTTTGATTATTGGTGCCGGCAGCACACTTACCAACCATTATCAGATTCTGGATGCCAATTCGCCAGACGGAAAGTTCAAAGAGTTTAGTCCGCGTGAACGTGGATTGGAATATTCGATCGAACATTATAGTGATAAGTTTTATGTAGTTACAAACCTCGATGCTCAAAACTTTCGGTTGATGGAAACCCCTGATACAAAAACAGCGAAAGCAAACTGGAAAGAAAAAATTGCCCATCGTAAAGACACCTTGTTGCAAGGCATAGAAATTTTTAAAGATTACATGGTATTGAGTGAACGAGCTCAGGCGAATACCCTGATGCGCGTTATTGATCAAAAGACCGGCAAAAAACATTATCTGAATTTTGGTGAACCTGCGTATACAATCTATCCTTCCATCAATTTAGATTTTGATACAGACTTATTGCGTTATGGTTATACTTCCCTCACCACCCCTAATTCTACCTACGATTACAATATGAAAACGCAGGAGCGCAAGCTCTTGAAACAACAAGAAGTGATAGGCGGATACAATCCGGATGAATATGTAACAGAACGCCAGTGGGCAACTGCCAATGATGGAACCTTGATTCCGATGTCGATCGTATATAAAAAAGGAATGCAAAAGAATGGCAATAACCCAACCTTAATTTATGGATACGGAAGTTATGGCGCCAGCATGGACCCTACATTTTCAATCACCCGATTAAGTTTACTCGACCGGGGTTTTGTTTACGCCATTGCACACATTCGGGGCGGACAGGAAATGGGTCGTCAATGGTATGAAGACGGCAAAATGTTCAAGAAGAAAAACACATTTACTGACTTTATCAATTGCGCTGAATTTTTGATCGAAGAGAAAATCACAACTCCCGAAAAGCTTTTTGCATCAGGTGGCAGTGCGGGTGGCTTGTTAATGGGCGCTGTCGTTAACATGCGGCCCGATTTATTTAAAGGCGTAATTGCCAAAGTTCCATTTGTTGATGTTATAACTACTATGGAAGATGAATCCATTCCGCTTACAACGGGTGAGTTTGATGAATGGGGCAATCCTGAAAACCCAGAATCGTATATGTATATGCTGGACTACTCACCCTACGATCAGGTGAAACCACAAAATTATCCAAACATGTTAGTCACCACAGGCTTTCATGATTCACAGGTGCAATATTGGGAACCGGCTAAATGGGTGGCCAAACTTCGAGAACTTAAAACGGATAATAATAAACTTTTACTTCGCACAAATATGGAAACCGGCCATGGCGGCACTACCGGACGATTTAAAGTGTATGAAGAACTTGCGCAGGAGTTTGCCTTCATTGTTGACCTGGCCGGGATAAAGGAATAGGCTGGAATTATTTAGCTAGTCAACTCGCGAACTCAGGCTACTAAAAATAAAGCCGGTGTCGATTTGAATAAGAATCGGTACCGGCTTTTTGATTTTACCAAATCACTTTCTCTTCCCCAATAGATCAAACATGTGTATACTTAATAATGAAGCTTCGGTTATTAGGTTCTTCATACGTATAGATGTCGTTGTAGACAATAAAGAGTCCTGTATTAGCTTGCTCTAAAATACTGAAACGCAAATTGAGCGACCACAATTCAGCAAAGCTGTTGTACTGAACAAAGCCCTGAAAATTAATACGTGGTGTAAATGAATAACTAAGTCTTGCGCCAAGCAAAGTGGATACGGTTGATCCATTTGGTAATCTAAGATCATTGATGGCCACACTGTATTCTGAATTGAATTTGTCGCCCACCCGGAAACCAAGCGTTCCACTATTTAAGTATCGGGTTCCTCCAAACGAACCACCTAAAATGGAACGCGTATTAACATAAAACATTTTACTCGCGTTGGTCATCAATACAAGTTGTGCTTCTGAGTGATTATAAGTTCCCGGATCAACGGTGATGCCAGAAATATTGAAGGGATCAATCACACCTTCTGTTGTAAAATTTATACCGGTGTGAATCTCAAGGCCATTGATCCATACCCAATGATTATCAACATGAAGAAAACTGGTTTCCAGAAAGTCTGAGAAATTCCAATACCCACGATAGCTTACGTGCGGTCGCAATTCGAGTAGCCCAAACTTTCCATTCATCCGCACCTGCTTAAAAACCAGCAATTCGGGCTTGCGAAATCCAGATCGGAAAAGATACCCTACTTCCGGATTAAACCCCTCGCCTACCTGCGTATAGGCCAGCGTGGCTCGCAGACCATTCCATTCGTAATTACCCGCCAGTTTATATGATTCAGAGTTCAGGCTATCCATTGGGGAATCTGTATTCGCGTAGTAACCAGACACAGTAGCTTTCTTACCTATTCCCCACTTGCCATCTACGCCATAGGTCCTGTTATAGTCATCATCACTTTCCAGTCCATTACGGTTTACAAAGATCGCTCCTATGGATGATCGTTGTGACAATTGCTGATTGATCCGTGCTACATTGAAATTATTTTTTTTGATTCCGAGTGATTCAACATCATCTGTAAACATACTCAGGAATCCAATGTTTGTATTATTGATCTTACCCGACAAGCGAGCTCCGCCAATAATAGGTACAATCTCACCATTCGGTCCGATGCCAATCCTACGACTAAAAAAAAGATCCACTTCACCCGGACTACCCACCGAGAATTGTCCGGCATTCTCAAGAAAAAACGGTCGCTTCTCCGGAAAGAAAAGATTGAAACGATCCAAATTGATTTGTTGTTGGTCAACCTCTACCTGAGCAAAGTCTGTATTGTAGGTAAGATCAAGTGTTACGGCAGATGTAACACTATATTTTACATCGGCACCAAAGGCAGGTTTATATTTTGTTTCTGGATCGGTAGATTGAAAATCTTTAGTCGCTTTGCCTAGTACGTAAGGAATGAACTTTAAATTACCAGGACTTTGAAGGTTAAGTCCGGTAAGAGTGCCTTCCAAAGAAAGACGCTTAAGATCGAATTGAATAGGCAGAGCTGCCCAGTAAGCAATTTCATTTGTTTTACGAATGTTGCGCTGGAAATTGAATCCCCAAACCTGATCTTGCCCAGAAGCAAACCGAAGGGTACGCAAGGGAATAGCAAACTCAGCACTCCATCCAAAATCGCCCACAACAGACTTTACTGTAAATGCGGCATCCCAGTTGAGGTTGAAACCACCAATGGTTCCCTGTTGTTGTCGATTCTGTGATGTATTTCCCTGGCCTTCATTGTCAACCTGGCCATCATACTCAATGCCAATTGGGTTTGTTCCAAAAAATGAAACCATTTTGGCCATCATGAAATGTATCGAGTATAAATAAAAAACTATCTGTATTATCTAACGTGGCATCCCTTCGCGCATCCGAGACAACCAGTTTCGCTGGCTCACTGTCGTAACAAACAACCGACACATAAAGAGTTGTAGCTGTATAGCCAATTCTTACATCCGTTTTTTCAGAGGCCGAAAACCCCGCGTTTGGTTTTGTCTGTATCATCTGATCAGTCGGCTTTATCGCCTCCCATATAGGGTCTCCAATAACCTGACCATCCATCATTGGCTCTGCGCCTAAACTAACTGCACCCATGGTTGGCCGCTTATTAACATCCGGCATGTTAACAATAGTTTGAGCGTTGCATAGGTTAACGCCCACCAGTATAAGGGTTATCAAAGATGTAACTCTTAAGAGTCTAGATCCGAATGAAATCATTCGCAGAATGCGTTTGGGAGTAATATAAATATTTACGCAGGGAAACAGGTGCTTATTTAACACCAAGGGTTAAAGCTAGGATTGAGCGGAGAAAAGGCGCTTGGAGGCTGCTTTGCAAAAAATTAAAGGCGACTAGCTATGGCTTTATTTATTCTTTTGACAAATCCTGGCCCTTCATAAATGAATCCCGTGTAGATTTGAATAAGATCCGCTCCGGCTTGAATTTTTTCTACCGCGTCCTCAGGCGTCATGATACCACCAACACCAATGATTGGATAGTCTTTGCCGAGTTCCTTTCTCAGGAATGAAATCACTGCTGTTGCCCTGTTGCGCAATGGCTTACCACTTAAGCCTCCCAGGCCAATTGCTGAAATTGTTTGCGCGTCTGTGATTAATCCTTCGCGGGATATTGTTGTATTAGTTGCAATAACTCCATCTGTTTTTGTCTCCAATAAAATCTCAACAACATCGTGTAATTGAGATTCGCTTAAGTCGGGCGCAATTTTTAGTAAAATCGGCTTAGGATTTCCCTTGGTTTGATTCAGTGCTTTTACTGAATTCAATAATCTTTTCAACGGTTCTTTCTCTTGCAGCTCTCGAAGGTTAGGTGTGTTGGGCGAACTTACATTTACAACAAAATAATCTACATATGGAAAAAGTGATTCAAAGCATTCGGTATAATCCTCAAAAGCTTTTTCGTTGGGTGTTACTTTGTTTTTTCCAATGTTGCCGCCCACTAACACATTCGATTTTCTATTTCTCAAATGTTTCACTGCCTCCTCCACGCCATCATTATTAAACCCCATGCGGTTAATGAGTGCTTGATCAGCAGGTAGCCGAAAAAGTCGTGGCTTGTCGTTGCCAGGCTGGGGCCTTGGTGTTAATGTTCCAATTTCAATAAAGCCAAAACCAAATACCGACAGCTCATCGATGAGTAAGGCATTTTTGTCAAAACCCGCAGCGAGCCCAACCGGGTTTGGAAAAGTTAATCCAAATAACCTTCGCTCCAGTTTTGGGTTTTGCAAGGTGAATACTTTATGAAATAGGAAAGGCACCCGGAATTTTCCAACCACCCTTAAAAGATTAAAAGTAACATGATGAATAAATTCAGGAGGGAAAAGGAAGAGCAGCGGTCGAACAAAAAATCGATACATCTAAATAATCTTACTTCTTCTTTTTCTTCTTTTCGGGCTTACCAAATTTTCTAAGTCCTTTCGCCACAATACCATCGATCATAGTTTCACCATCGGTAACTGTTGCTGTAGTGGTAGCGTTTATGCGCCATACCTTAATATTACTTCGATTATTTAAGTCTAAAATAAAACTACCTTGGCTAAAATCCCGCATATAATTTCTTTCCATAGATCCCGGTGTTAATCCCATTGGGCCCACGCTGCCTGCATCACTGCGGGCCATGGCGCCAATAGCATAGGAAACTATTATATCTGCTGAGGAGTCTACACGCGTTAACCCTTTCGATTCAAGTTCGCGTATTACTGCTGTTTGAACCCATTTGTGTATTTGCTCTTCACTCACTACCTGCTGATCTTTGAGTGTTATTACTTCGCACTCCCCAAAGCGAAAGGTTTTGAATTGAGTAAAGTCCAGATCCTTATCATAATCCACTTTTATATCTTGTCCGTAAGCAACCGAAGCTATTAACGTAACGAAAAGGAAGCCATTGCTTTTTCATATAACAAAGATAATTAAAATTAACTGCGTGGGTGAAACTCCTGAATCACCTGCCGCAAATAATCCCGATCCAAATGGGTATAAATTTCAGTAGTGGTAATCGATTCATGACCCAACATCTCTTGTACAGCCCGCAAGTCGGCACCGCCTTCAATTAAGTGAGTGGCAAAAGAATGCCGAAAGGTATGCGGGCTGATCGTTTTGTGAAGTCCAATTTTCAGAGCCAGATCTTTTATAATCATAAAGACCATCACGCGTGTCAGCTTCTTTCCTCTCCGGTTTAAAAAAACATGACTCTCCGCTCCTTTTTGAACCGGAACATGGATCCGGATTTCCTGCATATAAATCTTGATGTACTTTAGCGCATCCTTTCCGATAGGAACCAATCGTTCCTTGTTTCCTTTTCCAATCACACGAAGGAAGCCGAGATCAAAATAAATATTGGCCAGTTTTAATTCGACCAACTCCGATACTCGCAAACCAGATGAATACAGTACCTCCAGCATGGCCCGGTTGCGCCCACCTTCTGGTTTTGACAAATCGATGGCTTCCAACATTTTCACTATCTCATCATACGAAAGCGTGTCTGGAAGTTTGCGGCCCAGTTTGGGTCCTTCCAAAAGTGCGGTCGGGTCTTTTGTAATCAACTCCTCAAAAAGTAAATACTTATAAAACGCTTTAATACCCGACAGTATTCTGGCCTGACTAAAGGCACTCATACCCAGTTCGCTAATGTATTGCAGGAATTGCTGAAGATGTTTGGAAGAAATGACTAAGGGACTCAATCCTTCAAATTTCATCTCAATAAATTGAGCCAACTTTTCAACATCACGCACATAAGCCTGAATTGAATTAGGTGAAAGCGAACGCTCCAATTTCAAATAACTTCCATAATGCTTAATATGACTCTCCCAGTTCTTCACACAACAAATGTGCGAATTATTTTCATGTGGCATATAGGAACCCAAACTCTCAATCCATTTAAAAATAATATACCTGAACTTAACTATTACTAATTTTGGCTGTACCTTCGAAACATGAAAATTCAAATCATTAATGGCCCAAACCTGAACTTGCTGGGAAAGCGCGAACCAGAAACGTATGGCAATCAAACTTTTGAAGAATACTTCGCAACCCTTAAAAATCGATTTTCCGAAATCGAGTTATTCTATTATCAATCCAATGTAGAAGGCGAATTAATAAATAAACTCCATGATGTAGGCTTTAGTTTTGATGCAATCATTTTAAATGCCGGGGCTTACACACACTTCGGTTGCGCTTCACGATGCCATCGCTGCTATTAAAACTCCAGTTATTGAAGTTCATATCAGCAACGTGTACGCGAGGGAAGAATTTCGACACAAGAGTTTAATAACCTCAAAGTGTATTGGGCTTATTACCGGGTTTGGCATAGAAGGGTATGCCATGGCCATTCAACACATGCAAAGAAAATGATCTCTTTCTATCCGGGCCCCTCGCGGGTTTATGATGAAATTCCAAAATATGTAAAAGAAGCGCATCGCAAAGGCGTTCTCAGCATAAATCATCGCAGCGTGGAATTTATGAACCTCTCTGAAGAGACGGTAATATTGCTGAAATCAAAACTTACAATCCCCGATTCGTATAAAATCTTCTTTACGTCTTCGGCTACTGAATGTTGGGAAATTATTGCCCAGTCTTTCATCGTAACCGATAGCCTTCACATCTTTAACGGTGCGTTTGGCGAAAAATGGTTTGACTACACCAAGCGACTCGTTCCCGGTGCGCAAGCTTTTCCATTCGATACTGAAAGTAGACTTGAAGTTAAAAATCTTCCGCTGAAAAATCAGGAAGTAATATGCCTCACTCAAAACGAAACCAGCAATGGTACTGAGGTTAACAATTCTATTATTGCTGCTATTAAGAGAAAAAGTCCGCACGCGCTACTTGCGGTAGACGCTACTTCTTCTATGGCGGGTATTGAACTGAACTTTAAATCGGCCGATGTATGGTTCGCCTCCGTACAAAAATGTTTTGGCTTACCTGCAGGACTTGCCGTTATGATTTGTTCACCCCACGCTATCCAACGCATGGAAGCCAAACACGAAAGGAATCATTACAATAGTTTGTCCTTTATAAATGAGATGATGGATAAATGGCAAACTGCTTACACGCCTAATGTTCTTGGAATCTATTTGCTCATGCGCACGATGAAAAAAAGAAAATCCATTGAACAGACTCATCAAAAAATAAAATTGCGATCCGTAACATGGCAAAAGTTTTTTAGAGGATCCAAAAACATTAAACTTTATATTAAAAATCAAGGTGTTCGCTCGCTCACAGTGCTTACGCTCACCGCAAAACCCGAACTCATTACAGAAATAAAAAATCAGGCGAAAGCGAATGGCATACTAGTAGGTGATGGCTATGGTACTTTGAAACAAGATACTTTTAGAATCGCCAATTTCCCGGCTATCAAGAAAGCAGAGATTCGGCAACTTCAGAAGTTTCTTGATTCTTATCTATAATTGCTAGGAAGACCGGTAGGCCATTTCATAAACCGATTTAACGTGCGGCCCCAGAAATACACGCGCATAAATGCGGATGATAGCCAGCCCATCAATAATAAAACTGAGGGAAGTAAGGAACGCCAACAGTATCTGGTCTTCATGGATATGTGTGAAGATTAAATCCTCACCCACAAACGTAGGCGTAATAGGAAATCCTGATACCCCAAGACAGGCAATTAAAAATGCCAGCGCAAGTTTAGGATGCTTATACGAATACCCACGAAACTGATCCAGATCGATGGAGCCCTCCAGGGTTTTCAATCTTCGCAAAATCAGATATCCAAATAATCCGAACACTGAAATCCCACTTAGGTAAAGCAAAGTATGAGTAAATTCAAAATGCTCGTTGAATGAAATGGACAGCGCTACCCAAAAGTGATTCAGAATAACCAATATCCAACTTAGGCGGGCATGAATGCGCTCGGTAAAAGATTTGAGAACCATCATTAGTCCGATTATCGAAAAAACAATGGGTAATAATTCATGAATTGAGGGTGTAACCAGATCTTCAAAATAAAAAAGAAGGGTACCTAGTATATAAGCAGGAATAAAAAACGTCAGCACCTTGGGGGTAGTTAAATAACCTAATTTCTTTCCAGCCCACTTCACCGGATTCCAGAGATACTTATACATGAACGAATCCAGGTTCCATTCCTTTAGACAAAGTATATACAAGGAGTATTCAAGTTTTTTTGGCCACGAATCTTCCTTCGTTTGTTGCCGCGGAATAAAATTGTAGAACTGTTCGCGAATCTGATAACTGACTACGGATGGTGACACCAACAACTGATATGTTCTTAAAAAAGCATTACCTGCAAAATGAAATAAAGCCAGATACTCCAGACCCGCTGCGACCTCAATAAAAATAATTCCAATCTGGGCAATCGATGAATATGCAATCTGACTTTTTACAGAGGACTGTACCCGCGCAATGCCCGTTGCAACCAGACTGGTTGTCAATCCCAGCAATCCGATAAGAATTCTTACCGATAGCTGATGTTCCCAAAAAGGAAAAGTTCTTAATAAAATAAAAACACCCATGTGTACTGAGAGTGAACCATAAAAGATAGCGCTTGACGGTGTTGGTCCTTCCATTGCCCTTGGCAACCAGGTTGAAAAAGGCAATTGAGCTGATTTAGCGGCTGCGGATATCAAAATCATCAATGAAATAAAAATTCCAATCCAGCTATGGCTTTGCAAGTGCGAGTGCACAAGTTCATAATTACTCAACTTCAGGAACGTGATATTTTCCTGAAACAGGTGGTGGCTCATCCACATCGCTAAAATTAAACCAACATCGCCTATGCGATAAATTGAAAAAACCTTTACTGCATTTTTTACCGGCAGGTAACGATCGCGATAAAAGGCAATGAGCAGAAAAGATGAAATACCGAGAAGCTCCCATCCGATAAATAATGTTTCGAGATTGCCCGACAGAATGGTTATGTTATACCCGAGGTAGAAAAACAGAATCGTATTAAAGAATCGCTTGTACCCAGTTTCGCGATGCAAATAATACCGACTATAGATGGTAACCATAAAGGTTAATAAAGAGCCAACAAAGAGGTAGGTTGCGGTGATTTTGTCGAAATAGAAATCAACAAAAACTCGTAGCCATTGGTCTTGTACAGAATAATTTCTTTGAGGTTTAAGGCAGGATGCCCATTCCATAACCAATAGATGGCAAAAATCTGAAAACCAAACATGTGCAAACCCACAATACCAAAGGCCGTCTTTGACAGTATGCCTTCCTGTTTACCGGGTATTAACAGGCTAACTAAAAAACCGAGTAAAGGAATTGCTATAAAGAATTGAAGTATCGTATGCATGTGCCTAAGAAATCAAGTGAACGGAAATATTTTCTGTTTGCGACTCTAACAAAGTCTCGAGGTCTGCCACTTTTTGGATAGACTCAGTAAGCGTTTTATAGTTTGAGACGCGACCCTCCTTGAAATGGAAAAGCTCGCGTGTGATTGGATGGATAACGATTAAATGCACCCACTCATTAATAAACCATTCATAAGTCTCTAGTGATTTTTGAATTGTTTTTAAAACCACTTCAGGGAAATGCTCAACTACTAGGAGCAATCGCACGGGGTCATGTACTTCAATCATTTGGCTGGGTAGCCCAGGACGTAAATCACCGTCAATGCCATTGGCAACACCAAAAAGGCCCATCACATTGTGCGGCAGTTTTGTGCCAGCTCCTAATTTTTGATTATCGACCCGCGAAAAAAAGTATTCGAGGTTAATTCCACCACACACAGAGGCGGCCGCTTCAAGAATATTAAATAAATAGTTGCCATCGGGATCCACCTGATAATCGAATGAATTCAGAAACGCTCTTCGATCTAAAAACAAATGCTGGGTAAGAGACCTGCGACCAACAATACAAAGAGAATTTGTAGCGTGATTCAATTCAGGCCGTGGCTCAAAGAGCGATACAGAGCGTATTCTAATTTTGGCATGAATCTCTTCTGTACTTAATTCGGTATTGATTGATTCAAATCTTCTTGATCGTTCCTTCGAATTGGCATCGAGTGCCTGTGTAAAGATGCTTTCGTTAACCCAATGACGCTCTCTATTTCCGATTGATAGCAATTCCTCATCAAAAAACATAATTTCGTCGCGTGTGGTGTCATGCAACCCGCCAACAAATTGAGTTGTATCTGGAATCTCTAACCCTTTATCGCAAAGAAGTTCGCGCACTTTACGCTGGTTAGCCATGTGGCAGATCACACGCGAATTCACCGAACCGGCCCGGCCCGAACAGGCACCACAATCGTAAGCGGCATAATGAGGGTTATTAACACTGCTGGACCCGTGACCGATTACGTAGACAATTGGTGCAAAATCTTTCACCAACCCAATGCTCTTCAAAAGACTTTCAACCCTTACAGCCATTTCCTCAATGGTAAATCCAATTTGAAGATCATTCTCTCTATGGTGGAGATGCTTATTCTCTATCGTGAGTTTCGAAGTCTTTTCCATATGCTTAAAGGACGATGCCATGGCCGGACTAACCGAAGGCTTGAAAATAGTAAGGAGCAATTTAAATGCAGACCAAAAACCAAGTGTTTGGCTTATCAACCACCCGCTAAAGAGGGAGTGACTGTGTTTTGTAAAGTGCACATCTTTCTCGTGCTTCCTTCTTACACCAATTTCTTTAATCAAATATTTTGGTGTAATCGGTGCCGGACAAAGCTTGGTATAAAATTTTCCATGATCGAGTTGAAAGAAAAACTCCACACCAAAAAACCCGGGTGTTCCAAAGGTTTCGCAAGCAGGATCATGCTTCTCCAGGTATCTTCGCAAGGAACACGCGCGGTCGTCAATACAAAACATGGCCTGAAATGATTTAACTTTAATCACTGGCTCCCCCTGATTGGTTGTCTGAAGTCCCTTCAACACTTCATCATAATAACTCCACTCATAAGCTTCCTGCCAAAGATTTGTTACTTCGTCAAGTTCTGTTGGTTCGTACTTTGCAAAAAGATCAACAGGCTTTTCTTTTATTCGCTTGCATAAGGGAAGCCACCCTTCCCCAAAGTGATCATCCAATGCATCAATCTCTAAAAGCAATTCAAAAACAATAAGATCATGCAACGAAATCTTTCTGGCATCCAATAGTGTTTGAGGTTGATCTTCAACAGCGGAGACCATACCCGACCAACCCTGATGAGAAAATTGCTGATCAAAGAGGTATTGTTTGTAAAGCGACTCATCGCCAATTAAAATATTTAATAAATAGCTGACATTGGTTTGGCCACCCAGTAAAAGTTTTTTCGCTCGACCTTGACGGAAAAAACTTGAAAAACTTACTCGTTCCATTTCACGAATACTGGCCAAAAAGCTATTATGCCAAACAGGAAAATTCCACATGGCAATTCCCTGGTCCAAAAAAGAACAAAGTATTCTAAATAACAACGGATGAACCAATGAGTCGAGGTCTATCTGATATTCGCGCTTCCAGTTTGCCCGTAACGATCCAATACGAGGTGAAGGTTTGTGATAAACTTCATGAAGCATTTTTTGCTTCCACACCTTAATCTGATCAACTCCTTTTTGTTGTGTTAGGATCTTTTCTAACACCGAAGTTTTTATTCTTCCTGATTCATAGCACCCGCGATACTCAGCAAGAGACATGGAAACCCGATAGCCCAACATGGTGGAAGCGGTATAGATCGCCTTGCTGAACTTAAATTTTTGAAAGGCATGTAAGGTATTGTGATGGATAAAATCTTTTAAAGGAGCTTGCGCTGGTAAATAGTGTTTTAGCTCATGAAGAACTTCGTGTTCCTCAAAAATAATAGAATTGGTTTGCATCGTTTTGCAACAAGAATGCTGCAGTTAAAAATCTAAAATGGACAATTAAAAGGTCTGGCTTGACCGATCAAATTCAATATTAGACTAGAATAGCTCGTTTAGAGAGAAAGAGGGGTCGGTTACCTCAAAGCAAAAACGCTGGTACGAAAAATAGTTTTGTGCCTCAGCCTGCGCGAAGGATATTTTTCTGGCTTTAACATAAATTAGTGGAAGCTGGTCGAAAGAATTTTCAAGGCCCTTTTCTTTAATTCCCTTTACTTCAAAAAGTAGTTGAGCGTCAGCCTTGTTGGTTGATCCGCAAGTTTTAGTTATGGAAAAGCCTAATAACCTTCCCTCTGTCAACGCGTGAATTGTACGAATTACAACCGGGGTAAGCAGAAAGATAATCAACAGGATGCTTGTCGTGATCCGCATAGGATTTCTTCCATTCATGGACACAAAGGTATTAAAATCTATCTCAGTATAAGAGTAAAGAACGCAAGACTGACTTCTGGGTTATTTTCTGTCATTCACTGATTCTGCGTATTGAAGCAAGTGCGTGTATTAATCCTCTTTAAGAAAAGGGAGTCGTTAGATCCTTCCGAAATTCTTTACACCGCCAAATTCGCTGAAGAGTTTGTAACCCTGATTCATAAACATGAAGAACGGGTAGCGTAAATAATCTTTTAAGGAACAATAGTCCTATTTTTACACAAACATTAAAGCTATGGCTAAAACTCTTGCTTCTCTGGTATTTCTGTGTTTATGCTTTTCTGCGCAAGCACAGGAAAAACCCAAAGAAATAACCGAAATGAAATTAACCCTTAATGATGAGGGAAGTCATTATGTAAAAGCCACCTTCCTCAATCAGGTGTGGCTTAGGTTCAATCAGAGTAATCCAGGCTCGCAGGTTATGAATGAACCCGCTCCCGAAACTTTTGATATCGGACTTAGAAGAACCCGCCTTCAATTATATGGGCAGGTAACCGATCGGGTGTTCTTCTACATGCAATTCGGCCAGAATAATTTCAACTATCTTTCTCAGACATCAGGTAACAGAAAAATTCATGCATTCTTTCACGATGCCATTGGCGAATACCGAATTTCAAAAGCAAGCGATAAACTAATGCTGGGTGGAGGACTCACCATAACCAATGGCCTGTCGCGATTTAGCCAACCCAGTGTTGGTACCATTATGACCATGGATGTGCCCGTGTTTGCACAGGCTACGGTTGATCAAACCGATGAATTCTCACGGAAGTTAAGTCTATACGCGCGCGGACAAGTTGGTAAATTAAATTATCGGGTTGTGCTAAGTGATCCCTTTCCTATTACGACAACGGAATAACGCCTCCGCCTCTATCCAGCAATGCTAGCTTTTCTCAAAAGGGACACACGAAACAGTATCAGAGCCTCTTTATCTACAACCTATTTGATAAAGAACCGCACACTACACCCTATATGACGGGCACCTATTTGGGTAAAAAGAAAATCTTAAATCTTGAAGCCGGATTCATTACACAAAGCAAAGCCATGTGGACGAAAGAAACCGCCAGTCCGGACACAACGTATCATAGTTTAAACTTATGGTCAGCCGCCTTATTCTATGATGCGCCCCTTAATTCAGAAAAGGGAACTGCGTTAAGTACCTATGCCGGTTATTTTAATTACGATTTTGGACCAGGTTATCTCCGCTATAATGGAATAATGAACCCGGCCTCATCGGTTACCGGACCTTATCCTGCTGGCAGCCAGGGCAACGCCTTTCCCATGTTTGGAACGGGCAAAGTTATTTACACACAAATAGGCTACCTGATGAGAAAAGATTTACTCGGTGAGGGGAATGGCGCACTCATGCCATACGCTTCGTTAATGAGGGCCAAATATGAAAGACTGGATAAACAAATGAACGTTATAGCAGCCGGTGTGAATTGGTTGATTAACGGACATGCTAATAAAATCTAACCTTGATGATGTTCAAAACAGGCCTTACTACGAACAGCAAGGGGCTAACTTAATTCGCAGCGGAAGAAAAAATCAGGTAGTGCTTCAGTACCAGATTTATTTTTAATATCCACTCATCATTAAATGCAATTTCGCTAGCTGCAAATGACATTTTTCACATTTTATCAAATTCAAGTATAGCCATCAAAGGATCGATGTGAAAAAATAGACTGAATAATTTCAAAAGACTATACGTAAGAGAAGATTCTATCCGAAGAAGTTACTAAGGCCATTTTTTAAATATTCTAAAATCTACTAAAATACATATACCAATTCCATTCCCACGTTTTACCCTTGTCATCCGAAAATGCCTGACTCCAAACTGGTTTATTCTCATCCCTTACATCCCATCGAAATACAACAAAAATTTCTTTATCATTAAAAGTATCTCTGGCGAAAAAGTGAGCCACCTTATTCTCAAAAGAACCTATTACAGCTGGCTGTAATACTCCCTGGTTCGAATCAGCCCAATAAATACTCCATAATTTACTTTTAAGATCAAAAAGTCGGATTGACATTCCTTCGAACGGTACACCATTAAAAGTAGCTAGGTAATTATCCACATTGCCAATGCCATTCAATACCTTATACATTTCTTGAGTAGATTCAAATTCTTCCCATTCATTGGAATTCTCTAATCGTACTTTCAATTTTCTGTTACGAAGTCTCCATTTACCTACAAAAAAATCAAAGTCGTGTGCAGATGAAGTTGGCGATGCTGTGATTATTATGTCCCCATTTATATCATGATTTATTATAGGAATTTTTATTTCGTCACTGTTCATTGTATTGATCTTGGTTGATAGTCAAAAATACAAATTTGAAAGAAGATACAGCTATCTTAAAAGTATGCCACGTAGTCCGAGAATTTCAACCAACCAAAATTCTGCTAACTTTACGTCCTTAATTTTCACTATGAATTTCAAAGAAATATTTTCAGTCTCCCTTATTCTCTTCTCCGTGATCGATATCATCGGCTCGGTACCCTTCATCATTCAGATAAAAAAGAGAGAGGGAAGAATCCATGCAGAAAAAGCTACAATTATCTCGGCCGTACTAATGGTCGTGTTTCTGTACCTTGGCCAATCCATCCTTAATCTTTTTGGTTTGGATGTAGCCTCTTTTGCAGTAGCCGGAGCCATCGTTATTTTTATTGTAGCCATGGAAATGCTTTTAGGTATAACCCTGATCAAAGACGATCCAGATGTAAAAGGCACGGGGTCCATTGTTCCCTTAGCGTTTCCGTTAATAGCGGGTGCCGGTACACTTACTACCATTCTTTCGCTGCGGGCTGTTTATGAAGTGCAAAATGTACTGATAGGCATTTTGGTAAACCTCATCTTTGTTTACCTCGTTCTTCGATCGGTTTCGTGGCTTGAACGAGTAATTGGTAAAACTGGCTTTGCTATCTTGCGAAGAATCTTTGGCGTAATCCTACTTGCCATCGCGGTGAAAATTTTAAAAACAAATTTATTTCCGTTATGATTCGGATTTACACCGATGGTGCTGCGCAAGGAAACCCCGGGCCTGGTGGGTATGGTACCATTCTTAAATTCAATCAGCACACGAAAGAACTTGCCGATGGTTTTCGGTTAACTACCAATAACCGTATGGAATTGTTAGCGGTGATTGCCGGACTGGAAGCCATTAAAAGTTTAGGGATTCCTGTTACCATTTATTCCGATTCAAAATATGTGGTAGATGCCGTAGAGAAAGGGTGGATCTGGGGTTGGCAAAAAAAGGAGTTTGCAAAAAAGCAAATGACGATTTATGGCAACGCTACATTCCATTACATCATAAATACAAACCAAAATTTGTATGGATTAAGGGCCATGCGGGCCATCCGGAAAATGAACGCTGCGACCAACTGGCTGTAAGCGCAGCCCTCGATGGCGATTTAGGAATTGATACGTGGTACGAAAACAATCGCACAGAATAGCCATTAGTGTGATTAAATCGAAACCTGTATATTTATTCTTTAAAGCTTATTGATTTGTCTACCGAACCCGTAGCTATTCATTTCTCTTCTGCCAGCCTTAATGCGCTTAACATTTGTTTAGCCATTATCATGTTCGGTGTCGCGCTAGACATCAAGTGGACTCACTTTGCAGGACTAGCTAAACAGAAAAAGGTAGTCGCCACCGGATTGTTCTCACAATTTGTTCTACTTCCACTCCTTACAGTATTGCTAATTGCCTTCTTACCCATTAGTAAGGGAATTGCATTAGGCATGTTACTAGTTGCTTGCTGCCCAGGTGGCAATGTTTCTAATTTTTTCACACAGCTTGCGCGGGGCATGTCGCTTTATCGGTTACATTAACCGCCTTTTCGTCTTTGTTGGCTTTCGTAATTACACCTATCAGTTTTTTTCTTTGGGCTTCGTTATTGCCTTCCCTTTCGGCCGAAATCCGAACCTTCGAAATTGATTTCACATCCCTTGCAATCAATATGGTTTCTATTCTTCTGGTTCCCTTGATATTGGGAATGTTGGTAGCAGCCCGGTTCGCAGCCATTGCAAAAAAGATTGCCGGCCCTATTCGTATTCTCTCTATGTTGATGTTAACAGGATTTATTGTAGTGGCTGTTCTCAACAATCAGGAGGGATTTGCCGCTAACCTGGGCGAAGTATTTTGGATTGTTCTTCTTCATAACGGATCCGTTCTGATAGCTGCCTATTTTTTCAGTGCCACACTTAAGAATGATGAGGCCGTAAACCGCACGGTAGCCATCGAAACGGGTATCCAAAATTCAGGCTTGGGGCTAATCCTTATTTTTAATTTCTTTGATGGCAATACAGCGATGGCCGTTGTAGCTGCCTGGTGGGGTGTTTGGCATTTGATATCCGGTTTTGCTTTTGCCGCTTTTGTTCGAAGCAGAATTACCCGCCAAACAGTTCAATCTTGATTGTAAGAACGTGATTCAAAAAATTATTTATCATGTATTAAAAAATTACTGTCGCTTTGCCTTGCGGTTTTACTTCAGGCAATGGCAAATTCATAAATATGCACCCATAGCCGATGGACCTGTAATCTTTGTGGCGAATCACCAAAACGCTTTTTTAGATGCCATCCTCATGATTTGCAGTTCGCATCGAAAACCGTGGGCGCTAACACGCTCAGGCGTTTTTGAGAAACCCTTGGTGCGCAAATTCTTAACGACAATCCACATGCTGCCTGTCTATCGCTTTCGCGATGGCTTTAGTACGCTTCGAAAAAATGACGAGATGATTGAAACCTGCGCAAATCTTTTGCATACAGGGAAATGCCTTTTGGTTTTTGGTGAAGGTAACCACAATGATCAATGGTCCTTACGGTCGCTTCAGAAAGGATTTGCCCGCATTGCCCTGGCCGCAGAAGAGAAAAATAATTGGCAGCTAGGAGTAAAGATTGTTCCCGTTGGTTTGCAATATGATTCGCACGAAAAGTTTCGCTCACGTGTACTGGTAAGTTTTGGAGCTCCTTTACTAGTAAATCAAATTGCCAACCCCTCCAAAACATTACTGGAAAACATAGATAGCCTTATTAAGACAACAGCCGATTCCTTTGACCCCTTGATTCTGCATATCAATCCCGATCAGTATGAAAAGCGGTTAGCTTATTTTCAGGCAAACCGGGAAATAAAAAAGATCTGCTAGAGCAGCTAAAGTCCGATCAAAAGGTGGTCGATCAGGCAAACCCGGAAATAGAAGTTATAGCTAAACCTTCCGGCAAGAACATAAAATGGTTAAACCCGATTTACCTTTATCAATATGTAAATCACATATTCCCCACACTTATTGTTCGTTGGATACTACGAACGAAGGTTAAGGATCCCCAATTTATTGGTTCATTGAAATTTGCCTCAGGATTAGTGCTAATCCCATTTTTCTACACCGTTCAAACCTGTATCTGTTTTTTACTCTCAGGGTCAGCTGCTATTTCAACTCTTTACTTTATCTCGCTTCCCCTTAGTATTGCACTAAGAAGATCTTAAAATTCCTCTTCGTTTAACCGAATACCAAATTCTTGCAGTTCTTCCAGTACCGGATCATAAATTTCTTTCAGTACCGGTATAACCACACCTCGGGCTTTAATTTTTCCCTCTAGTAAAAGTCTGGTCACAATCGCTAATGGAAGTCCCACAGTTTTTGCCATCGCTGTATTTATTTCATTTTCTCCCGTGGCGATCAGGTGAGCTTGGATTTCCTTTTGCACATCATCCTTTAAAAAGCGAAAGCGATGCCACATCACAATTAAATCTTTATCACCCTGTTTAAGTTTCCATCTTTTATTCAGAATATGCTCCAGTACCTGAGCTGGTGTACCTTTTGGTAATCCTACTAACTCATCCGAAAAGAAACCACTCCATCGTAGCTTGTTTATCTCCTCCCCGGTAAGGGACAGATTAAAAACCTTGCAGATTTTTTCCTCTATTGAATTTGATGGGTGATAGGCAAGAAAAGAATTTAAAAAGTCTCGGTGTGTCATAAGGCCTACTCCCTCCATCGAATAACTATCATCGCAACAACCTACCTGCACCAATATATTCCACGCACTGCAAAATCCCTTATTGCGCAAGGTGCCGCGCAGCATAGTTTTAATTCCCTGCAAGCCATACGTCTCTAAATACTTTAACGAATCGCGATTTGCATAGCCCTCGTAATCACCAAGGCCTGGAACAACTACCGGGGTTGTGCGCGTAAAAACTCTTTGATATGGAATGAATTTATACTGACCCTCTTGCAAATATTTAGCGGTGCCCTGGCCAGCCATCACAACGTTGCGCGGGTTCCAGGTGAATTTGTAGCGCCATGGATTTTGCGGATCCGTGTCGGGCGCAATTAAGCCTCCGGTAAAAGATTCGAAAGAAGTAAGTATGCCCCCCTGATTTTTAATCTTATCGATCACCTGCATGCCACTCATATGATCGATACCCGGATCTAATCCACACTCATTTAGAAATAACAGATTCTTTTGTTTTGCCTGCTCATCGAACCCCTTCATTTCGTCCGACACATAGCTCGCTGTTAAAAAATGTTTCCCTTCTTCGAGGCAGATAGAAGCGGCACTAGGATGCAGGTGAGCCGGCAATAAAGAAACAACAAGTCTATGTGCCTGAATAATCCTTCGGCTTTCTTCCTTGCGTTCAATATTAAATTCTATGGCCTCGCCATTAGTAAATCCGGTAATGCGCTCCGTGGCCTGCGCCAACGAAATATCTCCTACGGTAATGGTCCATCCACGCGATCCTCCTTTCTGTAATAAGTAGGCTATTAATGTGGAGGAAGATCGGCCCGCACCAAGAATTAGTATATCTTTATGTACCATAATTCGCTTAAGAAAGTATAAAATAAATGAATTAGCGAGATTATTTCCGAACCTTGGGAAGGTTTATTACCTTTCTAATTCGAGAAACCACCTAGGGTATGAAGGGATTTGAGATTTTTAAATCAATCGATGACCTTGACACAGAGTCAAAATATTTGATCCACAAAGCCAAGGAGGCCGCGCATCATGCCTATGCCCCCTATTCCAAATTCCATGTAGGGGCAGCACTGTTATTGGATGATGGTACGCTGGTAACCGGATCGAATCAGGAAAATGCATCGTACCCACTTTGCATGTGTGCCGAACGAGTGGCTTTGTATACGGCTGTATCGCAACATGCCGGAAAGAAGATTGTTAAAATGGCTATTGTTGCCCATAAAAAAAATCATAAAGAACTTACCGCGGCAGCTTCTTGTGGCGCTTGCCGACAAGTAATGGCTGAGTTTGAGGAAAGGCAGCATAAACCTTTTGAAATTGTAATGCATCATACAGATAACCAATGGATAAGATGTGCTTCAGCTGCTTCCTTACTCCCTTTCGTATTCACCAAAGAAAGCCTGAATGACTAATTTCTACATTCGAAATATTTTTTAAACTAAACTAATTTCCGTGCAACCACTTCAACTACCTGCTACCGATTTAACACCTGCCATTCACTTTGATAAGGAAAAAGAAATCTTTCTAATAGAAGGAAGATCCGTGGCGGATAACCCCGAACCCACGTTTGAACAAGCCTTGAACTGGTTACAAGAGTACAGTAAATCACCGAATAGCACTACCAAATTTTGTCTCAAATTTGAATATTACAATCCGGCTACGGCCCGTTTACTACTCAATCTTTTTAAGGTGCTGGAAAATATGAAAGGCGCTAAAATTATTTGGCAATTTCTGGAAGATGATGAAGACATGGAGGAGTCTGGACAGGAACTTGCTGAACTGGTAACCATTCCGTTTGATTTTCAACCGTACTAGCCTAAATTGTTGGATAGCTTTCATCCCGAATCTAACAATCCATGAGTGAAGAAATTCTAAAAGCACTAACGCAACTCCTGGCCATAGTTACCAAACAAGATGGTGGTGTTTCGGACAACGAACGCCAATTTGTTATTAATTTCTTCCAGCAAGAACTAGAGAAATCGGCTGTAGCCGAATATCTGAAACTTTATGATACTATCTCTGGCTATAATTTACAAAGGGTTGAGCATGAAGATGACACAAGCAACAAACTAACATCGGTAAAAGATTCAATTAAAACGCTCGCCATCTGTAAAAAGATAAACAAAACCCTCACCCAAAAACAGAAGGTGGTTGTCTTGATTAAGATTTTGGAGTTGGTAGGGTCTGACAAAAACTTTACACCCCAACGCATGGAGATTGTGAATACCGTATCCACGGTGTTCAATATAGAACAAGGCGAATATAAGTTGATTGAAAGTTTTGTTTTAGCCGACCAGATAAGCAAAATAAATTATCCGGACATCCTTATTGCCGATGACGCTCCGGGAGCCCTTGCTTCCCTCCAAAAACATATTCATGCACATGTCGAAGGCCATTTGGTTTTTATGCGGGTGAGTAGTGTAGGAATGTATTTTGTAAAATACCTGGGTGAAGGCACCAACAATCTAAATGGTTTCATTATGAAACCTCACCGGGTGTATCTGTTTTCGCATGGTAGTACTGTTAAAACACCGGATGGTGGCGCACTTTATTATAGTGACCTGATTGCTGATTTTAATGAAGAGATTCAAACTACCAAACTATCTTTTATCGCTTCGATTGATGAATTCCGATTTGATAATGGTGTGGTGGGAATTCGCGATGTAAAAATTGCGGAAGGTCCTGGAAAACTAATTGGCATAATGGGTTCAAGCGGTGCCGGTAAAACCACGCTTCTCAATATTATGGCCGGGCTTGAAAAGCCTGGAAAAGGAAAAGTTAAAATCAACGGATTTGATGTTCATAAGGACAAGGCGAGCCTGGAGGGCGTGATTGGCTATGTATCGCAAGATGACCTGCTTATTGAAGAACTTACGGTTTATCAAAATCTATACTATAATGCCAGGCTTTGTTTGGCACACTTAACTGAAATCGAAATAGACTTTCGCGTATTGAAAGTATTGGAAGATCTTGGTTTAGAACAACGTAAAGATTTGAAGGTAGGTAGTGTGTTGGACAAAACAATTAGTGGTGGCCAACGCAAGCGTTTAAACATTGCGCTGGAACTTATCAGGCAGCCAGCTATTCTTTTTCTTGACGAACCTACTTCGGGATTGTCTTCCCGAGATTCAGAAAATGTTATCGATTTATTGAAAGAACTATCCTTAAAAGGTAAACTCATTTTTTTAGTCATTCACCAGCCCTCGTCTGATATCTATAAGATGTTTGACAAAATGATTTTGATGGACACGGGCGGCTATCCTATTTACTATGGAAATCCAGTGGCCGCAGTAACCTTATTTTAAGAAAGCAACCAATCAGGTTGACAGTAGCCGAGGGCAATGCGAAGTATGTGGCAATGTTAATCCCGAACAAATTTTTAATATCATTGAAGCCAAAGTAGTAGATGAGTATGGTCAACCTACCTTTAAGCGTAAGGTAACTCCTACACAATGGCATGAAATGTATCGGAGTGGTTTTAAAGCCAGTCGCATCGAAGATGAAAAAGAAGTGCCACCAAGAAGCTTGCATATTCCTTCGCGGCTGGTGCAGACTCTTATTTTTACATCCCGCGATTTTCTGGCTAAAATCAGCAATAAACCCTACCTGCTTATCAACATGCTCGAAGCTCCGGTATTAGCGTTTTTGCTGGCATTTATTATTCGCTATAAGAGTGCCCCTGATGGCAGCGCCTATATATTCCGCTACAACGAAAACCTGCCCGCCTTCCTTTTGATGTCAATCATTGTGGCTTTATTTATGGGGCTTACCGTAAGTGCTGAGGAGATTATTAGGGATCGAAGAATATTAAAGCGCGAATCTTTTCTCAATCTGAGCTGGAATAGTTACCTACTCTCAAAAGTAAGTATTCTTTTTTTACTATCAGCCATTCAAACATTTACTTTCATTGCGGTCGGTAATCTGATTTTAGAAATTCAGGGAATGACGTTGGCATTTTGGTTAGTACTCTTTACCACTTCTTGCTTTGCGAACGTAATTGGGCTTAATATTTCCTCGGCATTCAATTCGGCCGTAACAGTCTATGTTTTGATTCCTCTACTGCTCATTCCGCAAATGATTTTAAGTGGTGTGCTTTTTGATTTTGATAAACTCAATGACTTACTAGGTACAAAAGGAAAAGTTCCGGTGGTAGCGGATTTAATGACTTCTCGCTGGGCGTATGAAGCCATGGCCGTTTATCAATTTAAGAATAACGAATTTCAAAAACCGTACTTTGAGTATGAACGGGAAGAAGCGGATGCTGATTTCAAATCCGCCTACCTGGCAGACGAATTAAAAAAGAGAAATCAGTTTCTTCTTGATCAACTTAATTCCTCCAATGACTCTATTCAAAAACTCGTTCGAGTTAACAAGCAAATACTTTATAAGGAATTAAAAAATGAAAAGTTCACGATTGGCTTGCCCCCCAATGATTTAAAAGAAGTATTCGTAAAAAATGGATATACAGAAAGAATTGGGAATGAGCTTGACCGTTATTTTGATGCCTACAAAAGCATTACCAAAAATCGTATAACCGTAATGCGGAATTAATTGAAAAGAAAATGGCGTTTTATGAAACGAATGGCTTCGATATCCAAAAAGAAAAATAGCTACTTTAATGAAAGCCTTTCGGATTTAGTAAGAAATATCAATACCAAAGAGCGGATTATGGAATACAAAGGCAATCTTATTCAAATGATTAATCCGGTTTTCCAATCTCCAAAACCTCGCCATATTGTTGATTATAGAGCGTCCTTTTTCATAGCCGAAAAGAACTTAATAGGCACTACAATAAGTACGTATTCATTTAACCTTTTGGTAATTTGGACATTAACCATCTTCTTTTACATAACCTTATACTTTGAATGGTTACGTAAGTTTGTGGGTCTTTTCAGCAATTTCAGCGTTTCTATTAAGAAATAAGGTCTATCCCGGCTTTTGGTTGAGAATAGCGAATTCTTATTTTTGTATACACTCAAAATACTACTATGAGAATTTTTGTACTAGGGTTCTGGCTGCCCTGCTTGTAAGTTGTGGGTCTGGCAAAAAGCCGGATGAACAAGCCTTTCAACAAAGTCTGGATTCAGCAAAATTAGCTGGCGAAGGTGTAGACGAACAAGTTATCAATGCAATTTTAGAACAAATTCCAAGTCCGCTCGAAATTTCCGTGCTCCTGAAAGAGTCTGGCTCTAAGTATAACTCTGCCATGCTGAATTCTTCGGGTAACTTACCCAAATACAATAGCAATTATAAAAAAGCATTAAACCTGGGTATTTATGGTACCGATCTTGGCTACACCAATATTTTCGGAAAGAATCAAGATGGAATTAAATACATCAGCTCTATCAAATCATTGGCCGATGAGTTTAATATTGGGCAGTTTTTTGATGTGGAAACAATTGGGCGGCTGCTACCAATAGCAGAAATCTTGATTCGTTGTTGCTGATCACTACCCTGAATTTCAATCATATTAACCATTACCTTCAATCACAAAGTCGCGACAATCTAAGTGTGCTTTTACTTACCGGAGGCTGGTTAGAAGCTATGCAGATCACCTGCCAAACAGCCGCTACAAATCCAGGCAACAAAGAACTTCAGGAAAAAATTGGTGAGCAAAAAATAATTCTTGAACAAATTCTTTTGCTTTTCTCGGTTTATCAAAATGACACCAACATGGTGGGCCTTGCTGCCGATCTGGAGCAATTAAAAGCAGCCTTTGATAAAATCAATATCAACTACACGTATAAAGAATCAACCATGGAGGTCGTTGATGGCGTTGCGATAATTAAAGACAACAGTACCACCACCATTGATATTACTCCGCAAAATGTTGAGGAGATTAAAAATATAACAAACTCAATCCGAACTAAAATAATCAGTTAATTCTGCTACGATTACATTTATGAAAACCACACTATTCATATTGCTTTTAGTTAGTTCCCTCGCGATCAGTGCTAATGAACAGGCCGAGTCGCAATGCAATGCCGATAATCTGGCCAACGCTTGCATCCCGAAACTGGCTTCCGGATTTAATTTTCTGAAAAGCTACAAGGTTGACGGCTTAGCTAAAGAGAAAGTGGAATACAGCTATGTATTTACGAAAGGAACTCAATATATGATTAATGTATGTTCGAACGGATCATCTGCGGATGGCATTGTGGTAACCATTTTTGATAAAGAAAGAAACAAAGTGGCCACCAGTAAAATCAACGGACAGTTTATTACTGCCATTGCTTACCCGTGCAACGCAACGGGCATCTATTATATACAATATACTTTTGATGAACCCTCTGCACATTGTGGCGGCAGTGCCTTAGGATTTAAACGATAACAAGACCTTTATTGAATTAACGGCTATTGGTTTCCGATAGCCGTTTTCATTTCTAGCATTTTCATCCATGACTGAGCAAGAAGTTAGTTTTAAGTTTTCTGCACGGTACTATAAGGAGGGCGAACTAACAGCCAAAACAAAGAATATCTGGTTTGTTATTCATGGATACGGACAATTGGCTAAATATTTTCTTCCCAAATTCTCGGGCTTGGTCAACGATGAAACCTGTGTGATTGCACCGGAAGGGCCTGTCACGCTTTTATCTGGATGATATAACCAGTCGAAGTCAATCCGGAAACAGCAAAGTGGGTGCGACCTGGATGACTCGCGAAAATCGTTTGGTTGACATTCAAAACTACCTGGGCTATCTCAACTCAATCCTTAAAAAAGAAATCCCTGAGGGGTACAACGATAAGATAACGCTTTTTGACTTTTCACAAGGGGCCGCTACTGTTTCCCGTTGGGCACTAACAGATAGTATTCAATTTCATCGGCTAATACTATGGGCTGGTATTTTTCCGCCTGATATGGATTTTCAAAAAGGGCGGGTGCTCTTTCATGATAAAGAAGTAATTGAAGTATATGGCAACCGGGATCCCTTTCTTACCGAAGCGCGTATTAAAGAAATGGAACAGCTTAACGAAAAATTAAAACTCAACCCTCGTGTTATAACTTTTGACGGTGCCCATGAAATCCATTCTCAAACGCTCCTTCAGCTCAAATAGATTACACACCTAAATCACCACCATCCGAAATTTCCACCAGAAGAACTTTCACCTCATCGGCTTTGGCATGCTCGCCCATTTTTTCAAAAGACATCACCAGGTTGCGCAGGGCTCTTCGAATGATTTCCAGCGAATTACAGGGCTCAAAAAATGATTGCTGTGGAACCATATGGAGTTCATGAATATAGTTTTCAATGTCCTGCTTGGAAAATATCAATCCGCGGTTAAAGGCATTGATGTAGAATTGATGTTTATCGTCTTTATAGGTAATGATGAATAGATTGGGAAGATTAACACCATGAACTGGCAATTTTAATTTTTGCGCTACTAACAAATAAATAACACATAACGTAATAGGGTTACCCTTATGGGTTTCTAAAACAACATTGATCATTGAATTTCCGGGTGAATGGAAGTTCTTTGTGTTGGCACCAAATTTTAATTTATTGAAAATAACACTATTGATAACTTTAATCTGATCATAGGCATACAAATCAGGGCGGAATTCGAGCCAGGCTTCATAGTAAATTTGCTCAAGATCTTGTTTTAATTTTTCGAGTTCAATTTCAGGATATTGATACGTACCAATAATCCACATTCCCGTTAGTAAATCCTGATCGGGTGAAGCATACCCTTTGCGCAGACGTTCTTTTACTAATTCATATTGAAGCGCGTGTATCAACTCTTCAATACGAGTTTGCACCGATGGATTGAGATTGCTTTCCCATTCCTTTTCAAGAAAGGGAATCGCTTCAGTACCTAACGATAAAATCTTCTGCTGCACATGATCCGAGACTTGTTTATCCTCGTCATCCAGAAGTGAAACCAATGCTTTTAATTCATTTTCCGACATCTCTAAAAAATTCAATTCAATCCATCTCTGGTTAGGTCTGAATGACGCCCATGTTGAATTTTTCCACAGGCGCATGATTAGCCGCTTCTATACCCATGGAAATAACTGTTCGTGTTTCCAGCGGGTCAATGATTCCGTCAACCCACAATCTTGCTGCCGCATAGTAGGGTTTCAATTGTTCATTATAGCTATCGGTAATTTCGGCAAGCAATAGCTTTTCTTCCTCGGGCTTGATCGTTTTACCTTGGGCTTTTAATGTACTTACCCGAATCTGAAGCAATGTATTCGCTGCCGCACTGCCACTCATTACAGCAAGTTGTGCTGTTGGCCAGGCATAAATCAACCGCGGATCATAGGCTTTACCACACATGGCATAATTCCCGGCACCGTATGAGTTCCCCAAAATAAAGGTAAACTTAGGAACGGTTGAGTTGGCCATTGCATTAACCATCTTGGCTCCGTCTTTAATAATACCTCCATGCTCAGCTTTACTGCCTACCATAAATCCACTAACGTCTTGCAAAAACACCAGTGGAATTTTCCGTTGATTGCAGTTCATAATAAACCGCGCAGCTTTATCGGCAGAGTCAGAATAAATTACCGCCCATTTGCATCTCGCCCTGTTTTGTTTTTACTACTGTACGTTGATTAGCAACAATGCCAACGGCCCATCCGTCAATGCGTGCAAATACACATACAATTGTTTTACCATAAAGGGCTTTAAATTCATCAAACTCCGAGTCATCGACCAATCGCTTGATTACCTCAAGCATGTCGTAGGGCTTCGCTCTATCGGCTGGTATTATTCCATAAATATCTTCCGGTTTTAATTTTGGAGGCGCTGGGACAACCCGATTGAAACCTGCTGTTTGGTTAGCTCCGAGTTTATCAAACAAATTTCGGATGTGATCCAGACATGCCTGATCATTAGGAAACTTATTATCCGTAACCCCTGAAATTTCGCAATGGGTAGTTGCTCCACCCAATGTTTCGTTATCAATGTCTTCACCAATAGCCGCCTTCACCAAATAAGATCCCGCCAAAAAAATAGATCCGGTTTTATCAACAATCATTGCTTCATCCGACATAATGGGCAGGTAGGCTCCGCCTGCCACACAGCTACCCATAATAGCCGCGATTTGCACGATACCCATCGATGCCATTTTAGCATTGTTTCTAAATTGGCGACCAAAATGTTCCTTATCAGGAAATATTTCGTCTTGCATGGGCAAAAACACTCCGGCACTATCAACAAGGTAAATCACGGGCAACCGATTTTCCATCGCAATTTCCTGTGCGCGAAGATTCTTCTTGGCTGTAATCGGAAACCAAGCACCCGCCTTTACGGTGGCATCATTAGCAACAATTACACATTGTCGACCCTTTACATAACCTAATCCTGTAACAACACCCCCTGAGGGGCAACCGCCAAGATCCTGATACATACCATCGCCAACAAATAAACCAACTTCCAAAAATTCGGAATCCTTATCGATCAGATAGTCAATCCGCTCACGCGCAGTTAGTTTACCCTTTTGGTGCTGGGCCTCTATTTTCTTTTCGCCTCCACCCAACTGCGTACTCTTCGCTTTCATTTTTAACTGAAAACAAAGCTGCTTCAGCTGGTCCTCATTTTTATTGAATTCCAGATCCATAAATCAATAAACTTTAGGTGAACTATTTCTTTTCTTGAGCAGCCTTTTTTGCTTCTTCTTCCTTTCTGCGGTCGCGATCAATCTTCTTTTTGCTCTTGCCCAAAGGTGCCATAAAATGATTTGGGTTATCATCAAAATGCTGAGCGAGTGTATCAAGGCTCAACAGAAGTTTGTTTAAATTAACATACAGCGAATCTTCCGTCATCAGTTTGCTCATCGTATTGTTACCGCTTCCAACTTTGTCTAAGGTGCTGTTGAGTTTGTTTAATGTTGCTGTAGCTGTTCGAACTGTTTTATTCAATTCCAATCTTTTTAAAGAATCCGAAAGAACTTTAAAGTTTGCTATGGCTGGCTTCAATTCCAACAAACTACCATTCAGGTTGTCGGCAACCAGTTTAAAACTTGCTGAGAGTTCTTCCACTTTACCATTAGCAGAAATCAAAGTTGTATTAAGCAGATCAGGTGTTGCTTGAAATTTCCGAAAAATAGAATCCAATTGTTGGGAGTTCTTGGTAAGGTTATCCAGAATTACATTAAATTTTCTAAGCGTAGTTTGCACGTTGTCGGCTACCGGAGTAGCAGTTTCTGACAATACATCTAAAATACCCTTCGCAACAACAGCAATCAGAGTATCATTTGGGACAAGCGGTTCGGTTACGCGGCCAATGGATAATAAAATTGATTTACCCCCAAGAAAATCAGAGTTCAAAATTGCCTGTGTTGAATCTCCTAACAAGATTTCAGAATCGATCATCAGCTCTACAAGCACTCTATTTTGCATGTTTTGCATTATGCGGATATGATTTACACGGCCCACAGCAAAACCATTGATGAGAACAGGATTCGATACTGCTAATTGATCAACATTATCATAAATAACGTAATACTTATTAGTCGTTGAGAAAAAGTCTATTCCCTTTAAGAAATTAAATCCGAAATAGAGAAGCACAATAGAGGCCGCAACAAATAACCCAACCTTAAATTCTTTATTCTTCACACGTATTAATTTATAGATTCAATCTCTGCTTTATAGTCTTTAAAAGCCCGGTATATTCCAGAAGCGATTAGATCCTGACCGTTATCGCTCGCTAAAAACCCTTCTTCCTTATTATTAGACAGAAAACCGGTTTCCACCAAAACACTAGGTGTAGTCGTCATCCAAAGTACTAAAAAACCAGCTTGCTTTACCCCCCGGCTCGATCGTCCTACCCTATTCTTAAATTGATCTTCCACTTTTTGGGCAAATCGCAAACTATTCTGTTGGTAAGCACTCTGGTTTAATGAAAATAGAATATATGACTCCGGACTATTCGGATCGAAGCCTTCATACTTCTCTTTATAGTTTTCGTCCATTAAAATTACCGAATTTTCGCGCTTCGACACCTCGAAATTACTTTTATCCTTGTGTAAACCCATTACATAGGTTTCGGTTCCATAGGCGTTTGCACCCACTATTGAATTGGCATGTATGCTTATGAATAAATCAGCATGGTTTTTATTGGCTACATCGGCCCTGTCTTGAAACTCAACATATTTATCTGTTTTGCGTGTATACAGCACTTTTACCCCAGGCATGTTGTCCTCGATATATTTACCCAGTTTCAAGGAGATTTTAAGTACAACGTCTTTCTCTTTCGCACTTTTACCCGAAGTTCCTGGATCGTGACCGCCATGACCAGCGTCAATAACAACCACATCAACCTTATTATCAAGGATTAACGGGGTTCCGGAAAAGTATAGCAAGGTTATTGCTATTAGGAGGAGCTTGATTCTGATATTCTTCACAGTCTTACCTATGTCTGAAGTATTTGCAATAACTTTGCGTAAAGTTGTGAATTTTTCACTAAAAGCTAAACCCCTGAAATTCAAATTACAGGCTGCTAGGATTGTGTCTCGTTTCATTTTCGTTTTATTTCTGTTTTCTCTAGCCTATGCCGGTTATGCACAAGTTGAGCAATCCATTAAAGTTCCGGCTGGCCAACTACCGGTAAAACAGGATTCGATTGGCAAGCCTGATGCCAATGCTAACAAAAAGGATACCGTTGTCGTAAAGGCTGATTCTGTTAAGTCGCAACCCAAGAGCGATATCGAAACTTCCATCCTTTACTCAGCCCGCGACAGTATAAATTCCAATCTTGATCAAAAAATTATCAAGCTGTATGGTGATGCCAAAGTGAAATACGGACTTATTGAATTACAGGCTGAGGAAATTGTCATTGATTATAATGCCTCCACCATTACAGCGCATAGCCGGCTCGACTCTACTGGGAAAGCCGTTGGCTACCCTATCTTTATAAATGGAGAAGAAAAGTATGAAACCAAGGATATGGTCTACAACTTTAAAACCAGAAAAGCCAGAATCACAGAAGTAGTTACAAAGCAAGGCGATGGTTTTTTACACGGAGACCAAGTCTATAAAAATGAAAAGAACGAACTGTTTACAACCGGTAATTCTTATACAACTTGCGACCTTGCGCACCCGCACTTCAGAATTCATTCTACCAAAGTAAAGGCTATACCGGGCGACAAAATGATTTCGGGCCCCTTCTATATGGAATTGCTCGATGTGCCAACCCCATTGGGATTTATTTTTGGGATGTTTCCGTCTCCGAGAAAAAGCGCCTCAGGCATAATTATTCCAACCTATGGGGAAGAGCGCAGAAGGGGTTTCTTTTTGCGCGGAGGCGGGTATTTTTTTGACATTAACGAGTATGTTAAGTTGGCCGTTACCGGAGACATCTATTCAAAAGGTGGAAGCGCCTTGTACTTAAACTCTAATTACAACAAACGCTATAATTATACCGGAGCTTTCAACTTTTCATTTACCAATAACGTCAACACAGATGATGTAGAATCACCAACCGAGACAAAAGATTTCAGATTGTTGTGGAATCATAGTCCACAAACCAAAGGTACCGGTCGTTTTTCAGCTTCGGTAAATGCAGCCAGCTCCACCTTTAATACAAACAATTTTTTGGGTGTCAATTCGAATCCCGGTTCCACCCGCATTGATAATACAACCCAAAATCTTAGCTCAAGTATCAACTATAGTAAATCTTTTCCGGGCACCCCTCTTAGTCTTGGGGTTAACTTTCGCCACAGCCAGAACCTGAGTACTAATAAAATCGATTTACCGTTACCCGATTTAAGTTTTAACGTCAACAACATTTATCCATTTAAAAATGCACTAAACAGTATGTTTCTTCAAAATATAAACGTGCGCTATTCAATGAATGGAACCAATCAAATCACGAACGATCTCGGTAATATAGCGATAGACGAAAATGGAAACCCTAAAGACAGTATCGCGCCCTTTACGTTTGAAAACCTACCGCTGTTTTTAGAAATGCAAAACGGGCCTGCGACATAACATTCCGTTAAGCACTTCCTTTAAAGCTTTGAAATTTTTAACCCTTAGCCCAAGTTTTAATTTTGATGACCGGATGTATTTTGAAAAACTTGACTGGAGTTATAATGATTCGACTAAAAAGTTTACGAATAAAAAAATCCAGGAGTTTAATCAGGTCTGGGATTACTCATTGGGGATAAGCTTGGCTACCCGGATTTACGGAATGCATCTTACAAAAAATAAAGGCAGCGGCATCAAAGCAATCCGACATGTAATTAGTCCATCTATTGGTTATAGCTATCGCCCCGATTTCAGCGATCCAAAATATAATTACTATCAAAGTTTTTCAACAACGGATGGAGCCGGAAATATATCCGAAGTATTAAAGGCAAGACATGAAGGGTTTGTTTATGGAACGGTAAGCCCTGGGCAAAGTAGCGCGATTAATATGAGCCTCAATAATAATATTGAAATGAAGGTGCGCAACAAGAAAGATACGGTTGATCGAAAGATTGCACTGTTTAACACACTGGCCATTGGTACCTCATATAATTTTCTGGCCGACTCTTTTAAACTTGCCAACTTTGGTTTATCCGCAAACACAAATGTTTTAAATGACAAAATCAATCTGAATTTCGGGGCCACACTTGATCCGTATGAATATCGGCAGGTTATAACTGATTATGGAGATCAGGAAAACAAATTGGATCCGATTTATAGCGAAAAAAGGATTAGTCGATATGCCTGGAATGCCGGCAAACCAGGCCGGATAACGCAAGCAAACTTCGCTTTCAGTACAAACCTAAATCCCAAAGGCCAGAAGAGTGACAATTCAACCCGCGAACGAATTGCCCAATCAAACGCTTCCGATACAGACAAAGCCTTTCTCCTTAATAACCCAGAAGCGTATGTTGACTTTACCGTGCCTTGGAATTTGCGAATCAGCTATAACGTTGATTACAATCATACGGAAAATCGTGATCCAACTATAACACAGGCCATGCGCTTTAATGGCGACTTGTCATTGACAGACAAGTGGAAGATCGTTTATAACTCAGGCTTCGATTTTGAAAGTAAAGAGTTTACACAAACTCAAATCAGCATTAACCGTGATCTGCATTGCTGGCAACTGAGTTTAGGCTGGGTTCCTTTTGGCCGTTATCAATCTTATAATTTCTCGATTGGCGTTAAGTCGGGTATGCTACGCGATTTGAAAATGGACCGGCAAAGAAATTTCTTTGATAATTAATTTAAATACTGAGGCACCGGTTAAACACGGTTTATCAAACACAATTATTTCAACCAACCTTCAATCTCCTGAAGCGTGGGATTCTGAACAGAATCCAACTTTAATTTTTTACGCATACCGGGAATATCATTGAAAAGTTTGGTGGCCTTTGTCTCTTTTAATTTGCCTACTGTAACAATTCCTAATTTTTGTAAAATGGGTAGTAATTCAACGCGCACACCAATGGCTTCAAAATCAGCCTCGGTACTTTCTTCTGCTTTCTTTTCCGGTTTCATTTGTGGAAAGAAAATCACATCCTGGATAGATGGAGAGTTTGTCATAACCATCGAAAGCCGGTCAATACCAATACCTAACCCGGCTGTGGGCGGCATACCAAATTCCAAGGCCCGAAGAAAATCTTCGTCCAGAGTCATGGCTTCTTCATCGCCACGCTTACCTAATTCCAATTGCTCTTCAAAGCGTTCGCGCTGATCAATCGGATCATTTAATTCAGAAAAAGCATTACAAATTTCTTTGCGATTACATATCGCCTCAAAGCGTTCTACCAACCCTGGCTTACTCCGATGCTTCTTGGCTAAAGGCGACATCTCTAAAGGATAATCCGTAATAAAGGTTGGCTGAATCAAATTAGGCTCGCACTTTTCACCAAAAATCTGATCAATCAATTTTCCTTTACCCATGGTTTGATCTGCCGGTATATGCAATTTCTTACAGGTTTCCCGCAAGGCAACTTCGTCCATTTCAGAAATATCAATTCCGGTAAAATGTTCTATAGCCTCGTACATGGTAAAGCGTTTCCATGGTCGCTTAAAGTCGATAAGATTTTCACCCACCTTCACCTCTGTTTTTCCATGCAGATCAATGGCCACCTTCTCAATCATCTCCTCCACCAGATCCATCATCCAATAGTAATCTTTATAGGCTACATAAAGCTCAACTTGTGTAAACTCGGGGTTATGAAAGCGCGACATCCCTTCATTGCGGAAGTCTTTCGAAAACTCATATACGCCATTAAATCCGCCTACGATTAATCGCTTAAGATATAATTCGTTGGCAATGCGCAAATACAGAGTCATATCCAATGTATTGTGATGCGTTTTAAACGGTTTTGCGGCAGCACCACCATAAAGGGGTTGCAGGATAGGCGTTTCAACTTCCAGGTATCCTTTGTTATTGAGATACTCGCGCATAGAATTTACTAATCGGGTACGCTTGATAAAAGCCTCGCGCACATGCGGGTTCACAACCAAGTCAACATAGCGCATGCGATAACGCTGCTCCGGGTCGGTGAAGGCATCGTGTAATATTTTATTGCCCTGTTCATCTTCCGTTTCTTCTACAATGGGTAACGGACGTAACGCCTTGGTAAGAATTTTAAACGAGGTAACATGAACCGAAATTTCTCCCGTCTGTGTGGTAAACACATAACCCTTTACGCCAATAATGTCACCAATATCAAGCAGCTTTTTAAATACTGTGTTATACAACGTTTTGTCTTCACCCGGGCAAATGTCGTCTCTGCGGAAATACAATTGAATCCTACCCGTTTCATCTTGCAATTCAGCAAATGAAGCATTGCCCATTACCCTGCGCGACATAATTCTACCCGCTATGGAAATGTCTTTAAACTCTATCTTTTGATTTGGATAATGTTGATGAATATCTGCAGCCGAGGTGTTGACTTCAAATAATTCGGCCGGAAAGGGGTTGATTCCCAATTTTCCCAATTCTACAAGACTTTGTCTGCGGATAATTTCCTGTTCACTTAACTGCATGGGCGTGATTTACTTTGAGGGGCAAAAAAAATTAAGGACTTTATTGAAGATAATTGAAATCGACACATTTTAAAAGTGTAGGACACCTTAATTGCTAAACGTTATTTTTTCCTCCTATTCAACTCTTTGCGGATCATAGTAAGTTCGCGGCTACTTTGACCGGCAACAGAAGTATTTTCTTCGGCTCTGCGTATCAAATACGGCATTACCAATTCTACCGGTCCGTACGGAACATATTTGGCCACGTTGTAACCGGCTTTCGCTAAATTAAATGAGATGTTATCGCTCATGCCCAGCAATTGCGCAAACCATACCCGGTTGTCATTACTTTTCATGCCATGCTTCTCAATTAAAATGGCCAGGTATTGATTGCTGTATTCATTATGAGAGCCACACATGAGGCTAATGCGTTGCTTATTATCTAAACAAAAAGCCAGTCCCTTATTAAAGGCCTCATCTGTGGCGGCTTTGTTTGGATGGATGGATTCGCGTAATCCATTTTTTCGGCTCGCTCGGCTTCTTTTCTCCATATAAGCTCACGCACCATCTTTACACCCAAAAAATAATTATGCATGGTTGCTTCATGAAAGGCCTTACGTAAATTATCCAGCATATCGCTTCTATACATTTGATACGTATTAAAAACGATGGCTTGCTTCGTGTTGAATTTCTTCATCATCTCATAGACAATCGCATCAATTACATTTTGTATCCAACTGTCCTCCGCATCTACCATTACCGGTATGTTATATTGATGGGCCCGCTCACAAATCTTTTCCACCCGGGTATGAAAATGATCAAAGGCTTCTGTTTCGCTTGGCGATAAGGTTTCCTTTGCCTGAACTTTCGTAAGCAGATCGATATCCACCAAACCCGTTGATTTAAAAACAGTGAAGGGGATAGCCGGATTTCCCTTAGCCTTGTCTAGTGTCTTTAAAATTTCCTCCATCGTTTTGTCGAAGCCAGCCTCGGTTTTGCGCCTTCGGCAGAAAAGTCAAGAATAGTTCCCACATGGAAACGATTCAAGGTGTCGATTGTCTTTTGACTCTGATCGATGGTTTCGCCTCCGCAAAAATGTTCAAATACAGTAGTCTTAATTAATCCCTTTATGGGGAGATGCAACGTTAACCCCACCTTAACCAGACTGGTGGCGATTGATGAAATAAACGGGTGGTTTACAAGGGAAAAGATGAAGTTCGCTTTCTTTAGCTGCTGATTGGTTTTGTAGGAAAAAGCTACTTCAGTATCATCAAAATGTAAGTTCGACTGTATTTCCATAAATATTGAGCTTAGGTCACAAATATAAGATTGCGGCAGATTTTTAACGGGATAGGCTACGTAAAGAGTAGAATTGATTTAATTTGTTAATTAAATCGTAAAACTCAGGTGCTCCATAAGTCAACATGTCCTCCGTTTCTATTCAACATAACGTCAAAGATTTAATAACTCCCTTCCTTGCGGGGAAATTCTATTCCAAAATAGGTGTTCTGACCGATGAGAATACGGAGCGTTTTTGCTACCCGCTTGTGAAAGACGGTTTGCCAGGTCATGAACTCATAGTAATTCCAGCCGGAGAAGAGCACAAGAACCTGGCTACCTGCCAACAGGTTTGGGAGAAATTAACAGAATTGCATTTCGACCGGCATTCGTTGGTATTGATAGTCGGTGGAGGCGTATTGGGTGACCTGGGTGGATTTTGTGCTGCAACGTATAAACGCGGAGTAGACTTTGTGCTAATGCCTACAACCCTGCTCGCTCAGGTAGATGCCAGTGTGGGTGGAAAACTAGGCATCGATTTTCAAAACTTTAAAAACCACATTGGGGTGTTTTGTAATCCCGTCATAACGCTTATCAGTCCCGATTTTTTAAAAACTCTTCCCGAACGGGAATTGCGGTCGGGTTTTGCCGAGGTAATCAAACATTGCCTTATTTCGGACAAATCGATTTGGCGGACGATAAAAGAGAAAACGTTGGCTAACCAGGATTGGAATGCATTGATCGAGCATTCGGTTGCATTCAAAAAAAGGGTGGTGGAAAATGACCCCAAGGAAAGTGGCCTTCGGAAGATTCTCAACTTCGGCCATACGGTTGGTCACGCGGTTGAAAGCTACTTTCTGGATTCGGGCAACCGGATTTTTTTCATGGCGAGGCAATTGCCATAGGTATGCACTGCGAATCATTTATTGCCTGGAAGAAGAATCTACTAGCAAAAGATGAGCTTGATGAAATCTCAGCCTACCTTAAAAGTGATTTACCCCCAAGTTTCCCTACCAGCAGCAAGGAAACCGATCCTGGATTTAATGACCAGGACAAGAAAAATAAAGGAAATAAGATTTTTATGGCCTTGACCAAGGGAATAGGTCAGGCTGTGTGGGATGTGGAGGTTAGTGGAGAAGAGATTGAGGCCTCGCTTGATTATTATCAATCGATTTAGACATATAGGGATTCTGAGTCCTCTAGATCTTTAACTTCTTTCTTCAATGCCTGCTTCAGATCATTCGCTTTCTTAGTAACAAACTCTTTCGTTTTGTTTTTGCGATCACCCGTTAACAACCAGGCCGCTAGCAAGGCTCCGCCTGCTACACCTAAACCAATGGCAACTTTACTTGTCGTTTTCATATATACTTCAACCAATATTCAAATTAAAATGTTTCATCACGCACTAAAATCTTTGGATTAAAATTATTTTTACCTCATCCCTCTCTGGGAGGGTTGTTGACTGCCTAGTTCTTGTCTTAATTCAATTATACCTTACTTCTCTTGACTTATCTATCCATTTCTAAGAACGCCAACCTCCTCGGCACTCCCCATAGACTCTCGTCTTCCAAGAGTATCAGCAACCGTGCGCTAATACTTAAAGCATTAAGTGGAAACCAATCAGTTGTTAGCAATCTTTCGGATGCCCGCGATACCCAAACCATGAATCGCTTGCTTACCAATAACGATAAAATGATCGATGTATTGGATGCCGGCACTACCATGCGTTTTCTAACCGCCTACTTTGCCATCACTAATAAACATAAAGTGCTTACCGGAACAACCAGGATGAAGGAACGCCCCATTGGAATTCTGGTTGATGCCTTACGGAAACTTGGTGTTACCATCGACTATCTGGATAAAGAAGGCTTTCCGCCTATGGAGACAAAAGGGTTCGGAGCTCAGAAAACTAACACCCTAACTATTCCGGGTAACGTAAGCAGTCAATACGTTTCGGCTTTAATGATGATTGCGCCCATCTTACCAAAAGGCCTTACTATTTCCCTTACGGGGAAAATGGGAAGTGTCCCCTATTTTCAAATGACGGCTGCCCTGATGGCCGAGTTTGGTGTTACCTGCCAAATCGATTTGAAGGCTCAAAAATTGCCATTCCACCAATGGCCTATAAACCAACCGATATAACAGTAGAGGCGGATTGGTCATCGATTAGTTATTGGTATGGGTTTACCGCTTTGGCGGAAACAGCTGCTATCACCTTACCCAATGTTTCTGAAAAATCTCTACAAGGCGATCGGGTAATAGCGGAGATTATGGATCACCTCGGTGTTGAGTCAACTTTTAAGGACAATCAATTATTTCTTACCAAAAAAAAGCTGGAACGGAATTAATCTGGGATTTCAAAGACTGCCCCGACTTAGCCCAAACTGTTTTTCCTGTTTGTGCCGCCAAAGGAATTACCGGCACCTTTACGGGATTGGAAAGCCTGCGTATAAAGGAAACAGATCGCATTGCTGCGCTACAGAACGAACTTGGCAAGATTGGAGCAACGCTTACTGAAATGGATGCTGGACGCTGGATGCTGACTCCCGGAAAAGTTTCTGGCGAAGAAATTACTATCAATACCTACCATGACCACCGGATGGCCATGGGACTAGCGCCTTTAGCAACCCTTACCAATCTTAAAATTGAAAGTCCTGATGTAGTGAATAAATCCTATCCCGGGTTTTGGGATGATATGCAGAGTGTTGGGTTTGAGATAAGGTAAGTCCACAGTCGACTGTCAGCTGTCGACCGTGGACCGTATTGTTATTTAATATACCTGAAATCGTGACCCGGCTTTACCTGCAGCAGTACATCATAAATCAAGTTGATAACGTTTTCAACATCATCTTTATGTACAGTCTCTACCGTAGTGTGCATGTATTTTAAGGGTAACGAGATTAATGCAGAAGCAACGCCCTCTGCTGAGTACGCAAATGAATCGGTATCCGTGCCGGTGGACCGTGAAACTGCCTGACGTTGGAATGGAATTTTCTTTTTATTCGCAACGTCAATAATCATTTTGAGCACATTGTTTTGCACAGCCGGTCCGTAACATAACACGGGTCCTGCACCGCATTTCATATTACCGCTCTCCTTCTTATTATACATAGGAGATTGTGTATCATGGGTTACATCTGTGCAAATTGCCAAATCAGGTTTTAGTCTACGCGAAATCATCTCGGCACCGCGTAACCCGATTTCCTCTTGCACCGCATTCACCACGTACAAGCAGAATGGTAACTTCTTTTATTCTCATGGAGTCTGCGTGCTACTTCAGCAATCATATAACCACCCATTCGATTATCAAGTGCACGACCCGTTAAATAGTTTGATATAATTTACAAACCATGAAATTTCATCAGCGTGTGCTTCAATCACTACTTTGTATGCAGCTTTGGGATTGATAACACCCACGGCAGTTCCATACACATCTACGATGTAATCGTTAATGTAAGGCTTCATGTAATCAAGCCAGATTTGCTGCCCGGCTTGTTCAAAGCCCGTAGGCGAAGCATTGTTTAAATAATCAAACAGGAATTTTTTGCTTTGTTTGTCCATGGGTAGAAGAGTAATTAATCGGTTATAAAATATCTAGCAATCTCAAAGTTAATCATTTTCCAACTCCTCAAAATCAATATCCATCACGGTAAAATTCTGCCAGCCTACAAAATCAAAATGCCACCACTCTGAAGTGCTTACTTTAAAGCCATTCTTTTCCATAATATCTATCAACTTTTTCCGGTTCTTACTAACAACGGGATCCGCTACCGGGGTTGATGGCCATGCGTCCTTCTTGAACGAATCCCAGCCTGTTGGCATTTCTAATTCTTTGCGAGTCTTGGAATCAATAATGGTAAGATCAAGGGCACAGCCCCGATTATGCTTCGAACCTCTATGAGGCGAGGCCACATACGTAGTATCATGATAGGTCTCGTAAAACATGACGGTTGCCGAATAAGGTCTATACCCATCAAAGATTTTCAACTCCAGACCTTGCTTCTTTAAATCTGCCTGAATATTCTTGAGCGCCTCAGCTACGGGCCTTCGCGAGTACGCACGCGCCAGATTATAGATTTTTGTACCGGTAAAATTATTGGTAGTGGCATAGCCGATGCTTAGCTCAATACCTGGAATAAATTTTTCAAGATTCACCAATTCGTTTTGTGGATTAGTAACTACACTTTTTCTGTACGGCTCCAATTTCATGGGAGTGAGTCCGTATTTGTTTTGTGCAAAAATCAAATTCGGTATAAGCAAAAGCGCAAGCGTCCATTTCATAGGCATTCGGTTAATTGAGTTAAAGATAGTGAGTTTAAAGTTTCTCCTCTTCCCTCACCCCAGCAAACTTACGTGTCAGTTGCACATTTCTGCGCCCCTGTCGGGGGGGGGGGGGGAACGCATCAACTATACTTTTACTGGGTGGGCAAAGTCACTACCTTTCGATAATCATTATCTACCTATGAAAATCCTCAAACGAATTTTGGTTGCCGTCATCACCCTTGCGCTGCTAATTGTCAGTCACCGTTTATATTATCTGAATTCAACAAAGCCAACCTATTCCGGTGAGTTAACACTTGAAGGATTGCAAAAACCTGTCGAAGTTTTGTATGACGACTATGGCGTACCGCACATCTACGCGCAAAATGATGAAGACGCCTATTACGCTTTAGGGTACGTGCATGCCCAAGACCGGCTCTTTCAAATGGAAATGATTCGCAGAGCGGCCGGTGGTCGACTCTCTGAAATTCTGGGACCTGATCTACTAAAGACAGACAAACTTTTCCGAACCTTGGGAATTAATAAATTCGCCCGAGAACAAGCTCAAAAATATCTTAATGCCGATACCTCCGCCTTTCAAAAGGCAGCGCTGGCCTATCAAAAAGGAATTAATCAATTTGTAAAGACCGGTACCACGCCTCTCGAGTTTACCATTATGGGTATACCCAAGACTGATTTTACCCCGGAAGACATTTACCTCGCGGTTGGTTTTATGTCGTTTTGGATTTGCCGAAGGTCTACGGGTAGATCCTGTTTTGGAAAAATAAGAAACGAATTAGGAGCTGCCTATCTGAAAGACCTAGCACGTACAAACACCTTCTAATGGCGAGATTATTAAAAACTTTAATGGAACGCCCAGGCAAGCATCAGTGCAAACCAAGGCAAGCGATTCCATGATTTGCTTTTTTAGTGAGGCCTTGAAAAATCCCCGTTCCCCTATGGCAGGAGCAACGGTTGGGTTATCGCAGAAATCGCACGGCCTCAGGCGCACCCATTTTAGCAAACGATACCACATTGGTTTTGCACAACCTGCCGTTTGGTACGAGGCTCACCTCGAAGCACCGGGCTTCCGTTTTTATGGTCATCACATTGCAGGAATTCCTTTTGGTCTTTTAGGTCAGAATGACTTTTGTGGCTGGGGATTAACCATGTTTGAAAATGACGATACCGATTTTTTTGTGGAGGAGTTTGACGACAACGGTAAAGTAAAATACAAAGGTGAGTGGGTAGATGTAGTTTGGCGAAAGGAACTCATTAAAGTAAAAGGAGAATTGGATGTTGAAATTGTAATTCCCGTTACACCCCACGGCAATGTAATCAACGAGGTTATCGATTTTACCGAAGAAACCAACCCCACGGCTTTGTATTGGGTATTGAATCAATTATCAAACGAATCACTTCAGGCTGCTTATACTTTAAATCATGCATCCACATTCGCGCAAGCCGAACATGCCGCTTCACTATTTTCGTCACCCGGGCTTAATGTAATGTATGCCGATGTACAAGGAAATATTGCCTGGTGGGCTGTGGCCAAGTTGCCTATAAGACCTGCGCACGTGGCTTCAAAATTCTTTCTTGATGGAAGTTCTGGCAACGATGACTATCTGGGCTTCTACGATTTTTCTAAAAATCCACTCCGTTAATCCACCCTCGGGGTATGTCTACTCAGCTAACAACCAACCCGATTCGGTTGATGGTGTTTTATATCCCGGTTATTATTATCCAAGAAGTCGGGCTGGCCGAATTGTTGAATTAATTTCCCAAGATAAAAAATGGACTGTCGAAGATATTCAAACCTTAGACTTAGATGTTACTTCGCACATGCATGCCGACATCGCGCACGAACTTGCCGCAATTTTAAAATCTGTAAACAAGAGTGAGTACAAGTTGATAGTCGAAACGCTGGCCGCGTGGAAAGGCGATCATGGTGTTGACCAAATCGCTCCGTCTATCTACAACAATTTACTTTCACAAGTAATGCGTATGGCTATGGCCGATGAGATTACCGATAAAGCGTTTGAATCACTGGCAGCCACTTCCATTCTCAAAAACACCTACGAACAATTTATTAAAAATGAAAATTCACCGTGGTGGGATAATCGGCAAACAGATGATAAAGAGACCCGCGCGCAAATTGTTGAGCAAGCTGCCCATAAAACAATTGAACTACTCACGAAAACTTCAGGCAACAATCCCAACGAATGGACCTGGGGAAAAATTCATACTCTAACCCACAAGCACGCTTTCGATGCGGTGAAACCACTGAAAGGGTTTTTCAATGTAGGGCCATTTACCGTGAGCGGAGGAAGTGAAGTGATTAATAACCTTCATTATAAACTGGATACTACCGGATACTTTCCGGTTGATGGTGGCCCTGCCTTGCGCAAGATCACAGACTTTAGTAATGTAGAAACCGGAATAACCGTTTCACCCAGCGGTCAATCGGGCAATGTAATGAGTGATCATTATAGCGATCAGGCTGAAATGTTTGCGACTGGTAAATTCAGAAAAATGTTGATGAACAAAGAAGAAATCAAGTCGCAGTCAAAGTCACTCTTGCTGAAACCAGAAAACTGATAATCGAAGTATGACGAACCTCGAACAACTTCGTGCGCAAACACCCGGCTGTCAAAGTAAAATTCACTTTAACAATGCCGGAGACGCGCTCATGCAAAACCGGTGATTGATGCCATCCAGGATCATATTAACTCAGAAGCAACCGTTGGTGGCTACGAAGCCGCTGATCTTAAAATCAAAGAGATTGCAGGCTTTTTAGCAAAGCACAGCACAACTACTAAACTGTGAATCAACAAACATTGCTTTTACATCAAGTGCTACAAACTCTTTTGCGCGGGCGCTTTCCTGTATTCCTTTCCGGGAAGGAGATTATATCCTTCTTGCGAATGATTATATCTCAACCAACGATTGCCTTTCTGTCACTCCAAAAAAGATTTGGCATTAAAATCCTTCGCGCTGCCAGTAAGCCTGAAGGGGGCGTAGATGTAGAAGATCTGAAAAGACTCATGAATCAACATAGTCCTACCTTGGTTTCTCTTACGCATGTACCCAGTAATACGGGTCTCATTCAACCAGTGGAAGAAGTTGGAAAGCTTTGTGAAGAAAGAAACATATATTATTTAGTCGATGCCTGTCAATCGGTTGGACAAATTCCGGTGGATTTAGAAAAGATCCGGTGTGATTTTTTGAGCGGGACGTTTCGAAAATTTTTGCGAGGTCCACGGGGTGCGGGGTTTCTATATGTTTCCGATAAAATCATTCATCAGAAATTAGAACCCTTGTTTATTGATATGCGCGGTGCCGATTGGATCTCCGGCTGATGAATACACCCCCCGTATGGATGCGCAGAGGTTTGAAGATTGGGAATTTCCTTATGCCTTGGTGTTGGGCAGCAAAGCACCGGTTGATTATGCGCTTGCGATCGGCCTCCATGAAATAAAGAAAGAATACTCATATCGGTGATCAAATACGTAATGCGCTTGCAAAGCTTCCCGTGCGATTACTAGACCTCGGCACCGAACAGAGTAGTATCATCACCGTTGAAATTCCAAATAGAAAAGCACCAGAGGTATTAACAGCACTTCGAGCCGAAAATATAAACACCTCTGTAGGTCACCGAAGCTTTGCATTATTGGACTTCGATGTAAAGAAGGTGGATTGGGCATTGCGTATCTCACCTCATTATTACAATACAGAAGAAAGAGGTTAACACACTCGTTGCGGCTATCAAAGAGAAAATTGTGGTATGAAATTTAAAGATGCCTTTCTGAGCATGTTAATTGTGCAGGTGGGTATCGCCTTGCTGGCCGTTATCAATTATGGAGCCACTCTCGAAACCCTTCAAGCCGTTACACGATTTTCGGGGAGAGCATCACTTGCGATTTTCAGCCTGATTTTTCTCTTTCAAAAACACCAATACATTAAGCTTACTTCTATCCTTTCTGATAAGTACTATTCCATTTTTGCCATCGCCCATGGCATTCACCTTATTCAATTGTTGGCCTTTGTATATCTGTCAGGGAATGAATTGATTCCCATTCGGTTGGCCGGAGGTTTTCTAGCATACGTGCTGATTTTTGCTATGCCTTATGTACAGTACCAGTTTGACCTTAATAAAATTTCTCTAAAAGCATTTAGCCGGCTCAACCTGATTTACTTGCATTACGTGTGGTTCATTTTTTTTATGAGCTACCTGCCGCGCGTTCGCGGGCAATTACCTGACGTAGGAGGTTCTTATTCAGAATTTGTTGTGTTGTTGGCTTGGGTATCGCTGATGCTAGGCATGAAACTGCAAAGCCAACTCATGAACAAAATCTCAAACAGAAGTCGCTGATCAACTTCATTATAGTTTTTCATACTTCAGCTTACTCTGTTTGAAGTCCAGGAACAACCAGATAGCCAACACAAAAAGTGAACACACCATAAATAAAGGAATCAAATAAAGATTCTCGGGTTGCACGGCTAACGCTATCGCCATAGCACCGATTGAGATTACACCGGCCATAACAGCAAATGCTTTCGTATTGTAGTACCACGCATATGGAAAAAAATGTGCTCCGGTAATAATCACATAGCACAAAACAAAATACTCAGGCTTCATTATCAACACAAAAACCAACATCGGGAAATAAAAAAGCTGTGCAAAGTTTAGCCACAACCCAAGTGGCTCCAAGGGATTGCCTTCAACCTTCCAGGTGGTTTTAAAAACTTTCGATAATAAAAGGCAAGTGGCAACATAGGGCCACCAACAATAAACGTCAGTACGCTTTTGTCATAATTAGAATAAGACAATGTCCAGATGAATGAAATTATGGACCAGACAATAATAGCTGCCACTATAAAATCTAAACCATTTTTTGCTTTTACGGAAAGTTCTAGCCTTAACTTATCCAACTCTTGCTGATTCATTTCTTTGTTCAATACAAGCTTACAATACTATTTAAATCAAATTTATTTAGTCCAGTAATCAACTACGGTTACCTTATCCAAATACGGCTTTAATACTTCCACAAATGCCTGATGATCAGGGTGCACCAAATACTCATCGCGGTCTTTGTCACTACCAAACGTTACAAAGAAACAATGGGTGAGTCCTTGATTTAAACCTTCGGGGCTGGAGTTTGTACCCCACTCATAGTCTTTAATCAGACTGATTTTTCCTTTCAGCTCACCAAAAGCAGTTTCTACTTTTTTTACATCTTCAGGTGATGCGGTGTCAAGAAATTTAAAGAGTACAACGTGGCGCAGCATTTTTTGATCTTGTTTAGTTTGAGAAGGGGTACATGCTCCCAAAAGCAGTATGACTACAAAAGTCAAAGTTGTTAGATTTTTCATAGCCTAAATATAATACTTAAAAATGAAGCTATCGATATAGGTGAAATCTCCATTTCACGCAGAGGACGCTAAGAAAAAATCAACGCAAAGCTCGCTAAGCAACTCTGCGATTTCTTTGCGCATCTCTTTATTCTTTCCCCATCGTATCAACACGATTCTATTGGGCTGAGCCAAGCAGAATCGTAAGAGAAACTAAACTAAAAAAATCCCTCAGGGGGGGGGGGGGGGGGGGCCGGGGGGGGGGGGAGGGGGCCGGAAAAGGAAGGGGGGGGGGGGGGAAAGGGGGGGGGGGGGTCTTTGCGTGCCAATGCAGTGGCTTCGACATGCAGGCGTGAAATCAATTAACGGCTGAGTTCTAAAATCTCTCACATCCCCATCATCACAAAAGCACCCCAATAGAAAGGATCTTTATACTTGGTCATCAGTTGCAATTGTGCTTGCTTAAAAGCCTTTTGTTTGTTTCCACTCTTAGTCCAGTTGGTATAAAAATTTGTCATCAACTGTTGTGTAGCCACATCATCCACTTTCCATAAACTCATGATTAATGCATTAGCGCCTGCTACGAGGAAAGCCCGTTGCAATCCATACACACCTTCGCCAGCGCGCACATCCCCAGCCCGGTTTCGCAGGCACTCAACACAATCAGGTCTGTTCCTTCCAAAGAAAGATTCATCGCTTCATAGGCGGTTAGCACTCCATTATCATTACTCTGTAAATCAATCGATGTTTATCCTGACCCGGAGCAGGCACGCCTGATAAAATTAATCCCGACCGGAGCAAAGGATTATTTTGGCATTTTCTGCATCCACACCCATGGCATCGTTTCCTTTCAGATCTGTATCGGCTAAAAATATCCATGAGTCGCGATATGCATAATGGATGGGCCTTTCACATTTTTTAAGTGCCGCCTCGGTAGCTTCCTTTGCTCTCGTTTTGAAACATTAAAGCCAGAAGCAGAAAGAATTTTATTGATGCCATCAATCTCCACTTTGGTGCCGGGTAAGGCAACAGCATTCCCTCCATAATCAGGAAAGCCCTAACACAAAGGCATTTTTTTCGCAAAAGCTGATTTTTTGTTTTCAATGCGATTAAGTCTTTTGAATTACCGATAACGACAATGTCATAAAGATTAAGAAGATACTCGCCTTCCGGTTTTTTGATCGTATTAATATTAATCTGATTGTAAACCCCATCTGGCGATAAATAAATAGACTTCTTCGAAGTAAGCAAGGGTTCGATGCGTTGCCAATATTGGGCAAACGCATACTCATCGGCAATCCTTTGTTGAATGGCATTTTTATAAAACTTAGCATAGCGGGTTTCCAGTTGATTGCCATTGTCAAGTACCGCCATAACCGGTTGTGTGCTTCCTTTACTCAGCACTAAAGCCAGGTAGCGTGAGTCGTCTGTAAAATCTTTATCAAACGTGCGCACCCGAATAATTTCAACAATGGCTTCTGTGTCCTGTAAAAGAGAAGACACCTGCGTTAAGGTAATCTGCTCGGCCTCATAGCCTTTCGCAAAATCGCCCGACCGTTGCGATAAGGACCGCTCCATGGCATTAGCTGTTTTCTCCATGGCCGCAAGGTCAATCTTCTGTTGCGCTAATTCTTCTTTTGACAATGCATAGTATCGCGCCAAGGCTTCCTTTTGGCCGATCCATGAAATGTAATCATTGATCAGCGACTGGTCGCCACTGGAAAGAATCGCATTCTTAATCTTATTGGTGGAGTTCAGTAACAATGCTTTGGTCGCGATCTGGTAATTATAAACATCGGTAAGCACGGCAGGATTCTGCGTACTTGCTTCAATCGCATAATTATAAAATCGTTGAAACCGAGGCTGAAGAATATCCCAATATTTTGTTTTTTCGGCCTCGCTCATGGGCGGAAAATAGTTATAAATAAACTCAAGCGATTTATTGGCTGCACCACTTAAAAGTGGATAGGCTTTACTGAAATCGCCCCGCTTCCAATATAAAATTCCAAGTGACTCCATGGACTTCACATAGTCAGGATGATTTTCGCCTAACGTGCGCTGGCGAATGGCGAGTGCTTTACTGAGTACAGTTTCGGCTTCGGGATAACGCGACTGCAACCGATAAAAATTTCCCAAATCGTTTTGAACTTTTGCAAAGGCTGCATTCTCTTCCGTAAATTTTTTCTTGTAGATGGTAGATGCCTTTTGCAACAACGGCTCCACCAGATCTATTTTATTCATTTGAATATAGAGTAGCGCCAACTGATTTAATACAACCGCGTATTCGGGATTATTCGTTTGCACCCGGTTTTCAAAAACTTTTTTTATTCCCAAAAAAGCAGTTTCAGCCTGCGGTAAATCGCCTGACAATTGATACAGCAATGCCAGGTTACTATTAAACTTACGGCTGTCAAATGATTTTTTTCCTTGTAACGTTCTTTTGTTTGAAACCTCCAACGCAGCAATCGCCTTTTAAAAGTGCAATCGCTTCCTCATACCTGCCCATGGCCTGATACAACATAGCCTTGTTATTGCCTACAATGGCATATTGCATTCCTGATTCACCTACTGTACTTAAAAGAATAGGTAGCGCCTGATCGAAAAGTTGTTCGGCTTCATTGTACTGCCCTAGCAATTGATGCAGCTTTGCTTTGCTGTTGAGGTTGGCCGCGTAGGCAATACTTTGCCTACCTAAATATTTTTCACTCTCGTTCAACGCATAGGTTATGTATTGATCTGCTTCCAACGTGCGGCCTTGCACCAAATACATAACCGCCATATTGGAAATACACCGGATGTAGCTAATATCATTAATCATGTTATTAGTTTCCATAAATCCCTTCGCGGTAAGAAACGATAGTTCGGCAATTTTATACCACCGCGCATTGTAATAATCCACCGCCCAGTTTAACGTATCGCTCGCTACCTCGGATAAGGTGCGTTGAGTTTTTGCTTTCATGGCATAAAAGCCTTTCGTCCAACTTTCGCCTTTTTGTTGAATGTCGAGAAAACTGGAGTTCTCGTTTACCGACATGGCAAATTGAAAGTCGATAGAATCAAGCTTAGCCTTTTGCGTGGAGCCTGTTTCGGCCAACGCTTGCGTGAGCCAGTCCTGCGCAAAAGCGGGGAGTTGTGCGAGCAGCAATAAAATGAGAAGGCAATTTTTCACACTATAAATATATGCAGAAAGGGAAATCAACAACAAACCTAAATTTACGATGTTAACATGCGCGAAATCTCAGCAATTGTTTATATTCGGATGTTAGCGGTTGCTTAACCATCCAAAAAAATGCAAATAAGATTAATTCTTTTATTCATTCTCGCAATAGTTGCCTTTGACAAATGCTTGGGTCAAGTTGACGGAATTGAAACCATTGAATTAAATATCGACACATTAGAGTCATTAACTCGAAACGGAATAGTTGTCCGTGTAAACTACAAATGCATTGTAGAGTACAAGGAGGAGTTTAACAAAAAGGAATTGGTGGAATTTTGTAACAGTGAGATAAGATATTTAATAAGGCAAGAACTCTCTAGACTTGAGCCTTCAAGCGTAAGTACAGCTAAAATAGAAAAAGAAATTAGACCAGTACTGGACTCAGTTTTCCGGGTTAACAATATCAAACTCAGGACTCTTTCGATTGGGAGACTCTAAAATTTATTTACATTGAATAGTTTGATAACCAGCTGAAGTATCAACAAAAATTTACACGTCATAAAAAATCGGACATCTGAAATGACAAACCAATCTACATCCCCACCATCACAAAAGCACCCCAATAGTAAGGGTCTTTATACTTAGTCATCAATTGCAATTGTGCCGCTTTAAAAGCTTTCGCTTTGCTGCCGCCTTTGGCAAGGTTGGTATAAAAATTTGTCATCAACGCTTGCGTAGCGGCATCGTCTACTTTCCATAAACTCATCACCATTACTTTGGCACCGGCCACTAAAAATGCGCGTTGCAATCCATACACCCCTTCACCCGCACGCACATCACCGAGGCCGGTTTCGCAGGCACTTAATACAATTAAGTCGGTTCCTTCCAGATCCAGGTTCATGGCTTCGTACGCGGTGAGCACTCCATTATCATTACTCTCCAGGTTGGGCATTAACTCGCCTTTCAACGTAGGTGACGCACCAGCCAACAATAAACCCGAGCGAAGCAATGGATTGTTACGCGCATTCTCCTGATTAACGCCTGCAGCAGACTGTTCAACATCGGGTTGAAATAACCGTGTGTTGCTATGTGCACAATCGCTGGACCCTTCAATGATTTTAAAATTGCTTCCGTTGCCGTTTTCTGAACGTACGGAGTTGTTTGATAACCACCTGTCTTTAAAATTTTTATTAGGTTATCAATTTCAACTTTTGTTCCCGGCAATGCAGCCACCGCATCGCCCCCGTAATCCGGGAAGCCAAGCAAGAAAGCATTCTTCTTCGCAGCAACGGTTTTCCTATTTTTTAATTCTAGAATATCCTTTGAGTTTCCAACGGTTATCAGGTCGTATTGATTTAATAAATACGGGCCATCATTTTTCTTCAGGGTATTTAAACTGATCTGATTGTAAACCCCATCCGCTGAAATATAAAGAATCTTCTTTCCCGCCAAAGCGGGATCAACCCGCGCCCAAAACTGATCGTACGAATACGTATCGGCTGATTTTTGCTGAATGGCATTGCGATAAAACTTAGCGTACCGGGTTTCCAACTGATTTCCGTTATCGAGTACAACAAGCTTAGGCGTTGCCATGCCTTTGGTAAGAATCAATGCTGCATACTTTGAATCTGCGGTGAAATTTTTATCGTACGATTGAATCCGAATGAATTCAACGGTCGCTTCCTGATCGGTCAACACCGAAGCTATCTGGGAAAAATCAACATTATCGGCACCATAGCCTTGTGAAAAATCTGAAGATCGCTGTGATAACGAGCGTTCCATATCATTTGCCTCCTTCTCCAACGTTGGCAAATCAATTTTCTGGTTACTTAAATCTTCTTTAGAAAGCGAATAATAACGGGCCAGCGTTTCCTTTTTATCTAACCAGGCTACATAGTCTTTGATCAATTCATTATTGCCACTGGCAAAAATCGCTTTCTTGATTTTGTTGGTCGTATTTAAGAGAAGGCCTTTTGTGGCAATCTGATAATTATACATAGTTTGAGCCACAGCCGGATTGGTAACACTCGCCTCCAGACAATAATTATAAAAGCGCTGAAACCGCGGATGCAACACATCCCAGTATTTTGTCTTCTCTGCTTCGCTCATGGGCGGAAAATATCGGTTGATAAAATCGAGCGACTTATCCATGGCGATTTTATAGCTCGATTCGGCTTTCGCCAGATCGCCTTTTTTCCAATATAGAATCGCCAGATCTTCCTGCGACTTCACATAATCCGGATGATTGCTGTCAAGTGCTATTCCTCTAATTCGCAATGCCTCGGTAAGGTTTTGTTCAGCTTCCGCAAACTTACCTTGCATCCGATAAAAATTTCCAAGGTCGTTCAACACCTTTGCGTAATTGGGATTATCCTTGCTTTTAAATTTCTTCAGGTAAAAGTCAGCAGCCCGTTTCAAATAGTCTTCTACTTTATCCATCTTATCCATCTGAATATAAAGTAGTCCTAATGAATTCAAGATTCCTCCATAGTAAGGATTATCCGCGATCACTTTCAATTTCTTCTCCAATCTTAAATAGACTGCTTCTGCTTCCGTTAATTTTCCTGTTTGTTGATACAAGAGCGCGAGGTTGGATTGAAACCCTACTTGACTATTTAGATTAACATTTAATTTTTCAACAATCGCTATTGCCGTACTGAGTTTTCCTACCGCTTGATCAATCCTTCCTATTTCCGCATACAGTATAGATTGGTTGTTTAGTACCACAGCATATTCCTGTGCTTCCTTCCCAAATAGTTTCTCAACAGTACTAAGTGCTTCATTAAAATAATTTTCAGATTCGTTGAAGCGTGCTGTTTCCTGATAGAGCACGGCCATGTTATTAAGCGAAGCTGCATAGGCTTTACTTTCTTTTCCTAATGTTTGCTCACGAATGGATAATGCTTCTGAACTATGATACTCTGCCAGATTATACCGTCCCATAGTTGCATACAACAACCCGAGGTCAGCATGTACCTTGCTGTAATTAATATTTGTCTTTAAATTATCAGCCTCGTAGGCAATTAAAGCTTCTAAAAAAGAAACCTCAGCCAACTTGAATCTTTGAAGTTCATAAAGAGCTTCTGCGCGATCTAAAATATCACGGCATTTTTGAGCAGCCGACTTATTAGTATCATTGCCAAGAAAATTACTTGTTGCCGAAGCGGTTTTTACAACGCGCTCATTCAGGTGTTTCACATTCATCATCCCCGAATTATCAATTACGGTTATCGCATAATTGAAATCCGTTGAATCGAGTCGATCGCGGCTCGCGTCAATTTCATTATTAGCCCGATCCTTGCCTGCATTCTTTGCCTTTTTTAGCAGTCTATCGCCCATACCACCCAATTGCGCCTGGCTCATAAGCGGAAGAACAACGAGCACAATTCCAAAAACAATCTTTTTCATATTCATCACGCTATCAATTAAAAATTACTTCACTGGAGTTACGCAAAACAAATTGTGCTTGTGCTGACAACTATTTTCCTACTCAAAAATTATCACTCTCTCTATACGCTTGTATCAATGCCAACTCTCCTTCTTTTCCTTCTTTGGCATTGCCGTGTTCCATACCCATTATGCCGCGGTAGCCTTTATCATAAATATGTTTGAAAATATTTTTGTAATTAATCTCACCTGTGGTTGGCTCTTTTCTACCAGGGTTATCACCAATCTGGAAATAAGCGATTTCATCCCAGGTTGCATCAATGTTATTGATCAAGTTGCCCTCGTTACGTTGCATGTGATAGATGTCGTAAAGAATTTTGCACGAAGGACTTTTAACCGCTTTGCAGATTTCAAAAGTTTGATCGGATGTGCGTAAGAACAATTCGGGTGTATCGCTTAATGGCTCCAACACCATCACGAGTCCACTCGGTTCTAAAATCTCAGCGCCCCTGCGCAGGGCATCCACTACATTGGCAGTTTGTAAACCGATCGGCATTTTACGATCAAAAAAGCCAGGCACCACTGTTGCCCATTTTGCATTTACTCGCTTGGCCGCCTCCACCGAAGCTTTGCACGTTTTGATAAACACATCTTTGAATTCCTGTTTACCTGTAGTTAAAGAGGTTTTCCAATTTTCGCCACCATCAATAACAAACACACCCATGGTCATGCCTAATATCGAAAGTGTTTTGCCTATGCGATCTTGCTCAACAGCCGGGCGCGCCAACAAGCCATTGTCTTCAATTCCGCGAAAGCCCTGGTCGGCCATAAATTTTATCTGATCAACAAAATCGCTACCGCCATGATTCTTAAACATGCCATCATGAGGCGCGTAATTGAGTTTAAAAGGTTTTGCTGCTAGCGTGGTGGTAAATTCTCCTGCGCGAGCGGAGGACAAGGTGAACGTAGAGGCTGCTGCGGTGAGTCCGGCCTGGATAAAATTTCTTCTTTTCATTTTTATGAATTGGTTAGTACGTATTCTATTATTTCTTTGCGTAATCATTCCAGGGTATAGCTTCAAATTCTGGAAACACATCGCTGAATTCCATTAAGGAATCGGGCTTTTCAAATTCACTCACTTTACTTACTCGCTTCCACTGTTCCTGAATGGCAGGATCGGCCTGAGCCATCTCCTTGCTATTAGAATCTTTCCATTCAAATATCAGCAATAAATTTCCGTTCTTAGCCTTCATAAGCATAGGCGGACCATCAGTAACATACCCGCCATCCATCAACAGTACGTAGCCTGACTTAACAATTGAAAGTTGTTCCTGCTCCTTACCCTTATGCGGGTTATATATGATTAAGAAAATACGACCCATACTCTTACCTATAGAACACCCAAGTTAAAAACATTCTTGCAAAAATACCCTGATTACCACAGCCAGTTTCTAACTTGCCCACATGAAATGCCCATTAAAAAAGCAACCCTTAGAATAATATTTGGTATGGGCATTCCATTTGACCATTAAAAACAAAATTAACAGATGAAAATATACCGCAATTTGTCGGCAGCCGTGGTAGATGGCCTACACGAGATCTTTGTTAACAAGAAATATGCCGACAAAGTGATTGAGAAAATCCTAAAAAGTAATCCCAAGTGGGGTGCCCGCGACAGACGGTTTATCGCTGAAACAACTTATGATATTGTGCGGTGGTATCGCTTATTCAAAGAAATCTCAGATGCAGGGGATGCGGATTTTTGGAAATTACTCGGGGTTTGGTGTTTATGGAACAACACTGAGTTTCCTGATTGGGAAGAATTTGAAGGGCTAAACCGAAAAAAAATTGAAGCCGGCTATGAGGCCGCTCAAGCGGATAGAAAAGTTCGCGAGTCAATACCAGATTGGTTGGATGAATTAGGAACCCATGAATTAGGTAAGGATTGGGATAAAGAATTAACCGCGCTTAACGAAGAAGCGAAAGTGGTTTTAAGGGTCAACACGCTAAAAACTTCTCGAAAGGAATTGCAAGAACAACTGGATGCAGAAGAAATTGCCACTGAAGCACCACCACAATATCCGGATGCTTTATTATTGGAACAACGACAAAATATTTTTACACGGCAGCAATTTAAAGATGGTTTGTTTGAAGTACAGGATGCCGGCTCGCAATTGATTGCTCCCTTCTTACAAGTAAAGCCCGGCATGCGGGTAGTCGATGCTTGTGCCGGTGCTGGTGGTAAAACATTACACCTGGCTTCACTCATGCAAAATAAAGGACGCATTATTGCCTTGGATACTGAAGACTGGAAGTTGGAAGAACTTAAGAAACGAGCACGAAGAGCCGGGGCCGGCAATATTGAAACCCGCGTGATTGAATCTTCCAAAACAATTAAACGACTTGAGAACTCTGCCGATCGATTGTTGTTGGATGTACCCTGTTCGAGATTAGGCGTGATCAAGAGAAATCCAGATGCCAAATGGAAACTTTCGATAGATTTTATTGAGCGTGTTAAGGAACTTCAACAACATATACTTGCCGATTACAGTACTATTCTTAAACCGGGCGGACTGATGGTTTATTCTACCTGCAGTTTGCTTCCTTCCGAAAACGAAACTCAAGTAGTTACTTTTTTGGAAGCAAGAAAAGATTCATTCGAGTTGATTGATCAAAAATGGCTTTTGCCTTCTGAAGGATTTGATGGATTTTACATGGCGTTGATGAAGAGAAGTAAATAGTAGTTAGTCTTGAGTCTTTAGTAAATAGTAATAGGTAGTCGGTAATCAGCAGTCAGTTTTTAGCAATAACGATCAAGTATTCAGCGGCCAGCGCTGAGATTACCCATCATTTATACAATTTTATCTATCTCCTTCACCCATGGGCAGTTTGCCTAATCGTTATTAACAACTAACTATTTTTATTGAATTTTTGCCGCAGAAGCGCCAGCTTGATTGGTGGTTTCTGCATTCTATAAGCCCAAAATTCTATTATTACGGTAAATCCAAGTAATAAATACATGCTGTTATATCTGTTATAGCATTTGTTATAACAGTCATAACCCTCTGGCTTGCCAGCCACTACTTTTGGTTTCGTAAAGAAACTGCCCCATACTATGTCGAAGAAAAAGCCAACCCACTATAAAGGGGAGCTAGAAAGTTTACCAGAAAAAAAAAATTTATATCAATGTCAATCATCTTGAAAAGGGCGATTACCAGCTGGATATCATCCACAAAAATAAAGTGCTCACTAAAGCGGCATTTAAAAAAGAATGAGGACGTGCTAGTGAATTTACATCAAGTAAAAGAACAGTAACTAAATGGTAAGGATATGAAACATTCAAAAGTAAAATTAGGAGTCGCGCTCTTGTTATGCCTCGCCCTTCACTCGCTACATGCGCAAGTAGCCGCATCTGCTTCGGGTAGCAATGCTACAGGTACCGGAGGTACGGTGAGTTATACCGTAGGTCAAGTTCTTTATACGGTAGAAGGTAACGGCTCTCTATCGCAGGGTGTACAGCAACCTTATACAATTTCAATGGTAACTGGTCTTGAAGGAACGGAAGGAATTACGTTGCACTACGATGTGTATCCAAATCCCACCTACCACTCTGTAACGCTGAAAGTAGAAGATTTCAAAACAACCGGCCTAGTCTATGAATTGTATGACCTGACCGGAAAGCAACTCGAAAGCAAAAAAGTTAAGGCTATTGAAACTAGTATTAACATGAGCGACTATGTTCAAGCCGCCTATTTTATAAAAGTGATTGACGGAAATAGAGAAGTAAAAATCTTTAAAATTTTAAAAATCAATTAACCCAACTACGTTATGAAAACTATTTTACCACGATTAAAAGGCGTAGCCGCATGTATCATGGTGGTTGCGTCCATACAGACCGTCAGAGCTCAGGCTCCGCAGAAAATGAGCTATCAAGCTGTAGTTCGCACAAGTGCCAATGAACTTGTTACTTCAAAACCGGTTGGCATGCGCATCAGTATTTTACAAGGCACTGCAACAGGATCAGCGGTTTATGTAGAAACACAAACGCCCACTACCAATGCTAATGGGCTAGTCACTTTAGAAATAGGTGGCGGCACACCAGTGAGCGGTACGATGGCGGGTATCAACTGGGCAACGGGCACCTATTTTATAAAAACAGAAACCGACCCAACGGGTGGAAGCAACTATACCATTAGCGGAGCAAGTCAGTTATTGAGCGTGCCTTATGCATTGTTTGCTGCAAGTGAAATACTGGACCGATAGGTCCGCAGGGGTGTTGCCGGCCCTGCAGGGATGTTAACCCAGGGGAGCATTGCTGGCAATACACCGTATTGGAATGGCACAAGTTGGATTACTAACAACAGTAATATTTTTAACAATGGCGGTAATGTAGGCATTGGTGTTACTACACCCGCTGCCAAACTTGATATTGTTGGAAGCATCAAAATCACAGATGGCACCCAAGGGGTTGGCAAAGTACTTACGTCTAATGCTTCGGGTTTAGCCAGCTGGCAAACTGTAGGTGGAGGAAGTGGTTGGGGACTTGCAGGAAGTGCAGGCACCATTGCGGGTACCAACTTTATAGGTACCACCGATGCGCAGGGCTTTGACATCCGTACTAATAATCTATTGCGAACACGTATTACTACCAAAGGTCAGATTGAAACGTATAATACGGGGCAATCTGTATTTATTAGTGAAGGCGCCAGGTGCCGCTGATGATTTAACAAACAATCAAAATGTTTTTATAGGATTTGGAGCCGGTGCAACCAACACTACAGGTAGTTTAAATACGGCTAGCGGAATGAATGCACTTTTCTCCAACACAACAGGTAATCAAAATACGGCCAGCGGAAAGGACGCGCTTCACGCAAATACGACCGGTAGTAGCAACACAGCTACCGGGTTGCAAGCACTTTACTCCAACACCACAGGTAGCAACAACACAGCTAATGGAGTGAGTGCCCTTATCGGTAACACAAGCGGTAGTGATAACACGGCTACCGGCTTGCAGAGCCTTGCGTCCAATTCAACGGGTTTTTCTAATACAGCTACTGGAAGGGATGCGCTTCGATCTAACACATGGGGCTATGAAAATGCAGCCAACGGAGCGGGTGCGCTTTATTCAAACACATCCGGTTATTCCAATACAGCTAGCGGAAGGGATGCGCTTCGCTCCAACACAACGGGTAATAGAAACACGGCTAGCGGAAGGGATGCACTTTTTTCCAACATAACAGGTAATAGAAACACAGCCAGTGGAGTGGATGCGCTTCGCTCCAACACAACGGGTAGTGATAACACAGCCAATGGAGTGTCTGCGCTTGCCTCCAACACAACGGGTAGTAATAACACAGCTGCTGGATACCAGGCGCTTATTGCCAACACAACCGGTAGTGATAACACAGCTATTGGAAGGGAGGCGCTTCTCTCCAACGGAACAGGGACTATGAACACAGCTACTGGAAGGGATGGGCTACGCCTCAACACAACTGGTTACAATAACACCGCCAACGGAGGGATTGCGCTTGCCTCCAACACAACAGGTTACAATAATACCGCCAACGGAGGTTATGCGCTTGCATCCAACACAACGGGTTATGATAACACCGCCACTGGATTGAGTGCGCTTGGCAACAACACATGGGGTATTAATAACACCGCTAACGGATGGGGTGCTCTTTCCTACAACACAAACGGCTATAACAACACGGCTATTGGATGGTCTGCACTTCAATCAAACACAACAGGCTACGGAAATACGGCTATTGGAAAAAATAGTTTTTTTGCGGGGGCAGCCTTTTTCAACTCCACCGCGATTGGTCAAAGTGCCCAGATATCGGCAAGCAATATGATACGTCTTGGAAATACAGCAATTACCTTGGCATCTGTTCAGGTGGCATGGACAGTAACTTCCGACAAAAGATGGAAGTCAGATATCACCGAATCTAACCTTGGTCTTGATTTTATTTCCAAACTTAAGCCTGTGTCGTACTTGCGTATCAACGATGAAAACAAGAAACATGAGTATGGTTTCATTGCTCAAGAACTGGAAGAAGCGCTGTTAGAATCTGGCGCATCCAACAGTGGTATAATTTCACGAGATGATAAAGGGATGCTAAGCGTTCGCTACAATGATCTAATGGCGCCTATGGTAAAAGCCATGCAGGAACAACAGCAACAAATTGAAGCCTTGAAAAAGGAACTTGCACAGTCGAAATCAGAAAATGTTTCTTTAAAGGAAAGTTTTGAAAGCCGCTTGCAAAAACTGGAAGATATGGTAGGAGCTAAAGCTCAAAAGTAAAATGAGACTTTAGAATACACGCTCAAAGTTCGGGATTACAAATCCCGAACAGATATCTTGTTTTAAAACTTGGCTTTGAATAGGATGTTTAAATAAAATACTCAATACAATGAAAAGGAATAAAATACTGAAGGCAAGCTTACTGGTCACTTTCTGTCTGCTTACATCCATTGCCTTTTCACAATCATTTCAGTCATCCGTAGTTGCCACAACGGGCGCATACTTTACCTCGTCTGCAGGAAGTCTTGATTGGACGTTAGGTGAAATTTCAACAGAAACGTACCAAAAGTCTGTCGGCCACCTTACTCAAGGATTCCAACAATCCTTCTTTATAGAGATTACCGGAATAGCTGAGGAAACCGAAGCTGTAAGTATCTATCCAAATCCTGTCAAAGATATTTTATACCTGGAGGCGGCTGACATGAGTAATTATAGTGTCGAACTCTACAATCTTCAGGGGCAACGGTTAGTGGATATTTTGGGCGATACATCAAGCGGAGTTAATGGCCGGCAAATCGATATGAAAGAATTTCGTGCGGCCGTTTACTTATTACGGTTAACGAATTCATTAACGAAAAAAAATTATAGCATCAAGATTGAAAAATTGTAGAAGCACTTTATGAAAACCTGTAATCATCGGAATAGAACAACTCTAAAATCCTACTTATGAAAAAGTATTTCCTTATCGTCACTCTCATGTTGGCAGCTTTTGTAAGCTTCCCTTCGCTGGGTCAGGCCCCGCAAAGTTTCAAATACCAATCCGTGGCCCGCGACAATGCCGGCCTACAACTGGTAAGCAAGAGTATTGGTTTGCGAATACGCATACACGACCAAACAGCAACGGGTGCCGTGGTGTATTCCGAACACACGCGGCTACTACCAACGCCTTTGGTGTGTTTACTATTTCTGTAGGCGGTGGCGCAGTAGTGAGTGGAACGTTTTCTTCGATTGACTGGGGAAGTGGATCTAAATTTATTGAGGTTGAAGCAGACTTTAATGGCGGTGCTTCATACACAAGCATGGGTGCTTCACAATTGCTCAGTGTTCCTTATGCATTGTATTCATCCAATGGTGGTGTAGCAGGACCCGCAGGCCCGGCCGGACCAACAGGACCAGCAGGTGCAATGGGAGCAACTGGTCCTCAAGGGGCACAAGGAATTCAGGGTGTTGCAGGAACTGCGGGTGCAAATGGAAGGAATGTTCTTAGTGGAAGCGGTAATCCTTCTGCTGGTATTGGAGCAAACGGAGAATTTTATATAAACACAGTAGCCAACACCTTGCACGGACCTAAAGCTGGAGGAGCATGGCCGCCAAATGGAATTTCCTTAGTTGGGCCTGGTGGCGCTGCTGGAGTAAGCGGCACCGATGGCTTAAATATTTTAAATGGAGTTTCAACTCCTCCGCCTGCGCTTGGTGTTATTGGTGAATTTTATATCCGCACCGCTACTAACACATTGTTCGGACCGAAGACTGGTGCTGGATGGGGAAGTGGTATTTCTTTAGTTGGCCCGGCTGGGGCCGATGGATCTGCCAACGGGTGGGGACTAACAGGCGCAACGGGCACCATTGCGGGCACTAATTTTATAGGCACCACCGATGCGCAGAGCTTTGACATCCGTACCAATAATATATTGCGAACGCGCATTACTACCAAGGGGCAGATTGAAACTTATAATACGGGGCAATCTGTATTTATTGGTGAAGGTGCAGGTGCTGCTGATGATTTAACACTCAATCAAAATGTTTTTATTGGGTTTATGGTTGGTGCAGCCAACACAACCGGTAATAGCAACACAGCTATTGGAAGGACTGCGCTTAGCTCCAACACTACGGGTAGTGGCAACACAGCTACTGGATGGGAGGCGCTTACCTCCAACACAACGGGTATTTGGAACACGGCTATCGGACTGGAGGCGCTTCGCTATAACACAACAGGTAGTGACAACGCAGCTACTGGAAGGTATGCACTTCAATCTAACACCACGGGGAACAGCAACACAGCTAACGGAGTGAGTGCGCTACGTGCCAACACAACCGGTAATTTCAACGCAGCTACTGGAAGGGATGCACTTGGTTCTAACACCACGGGGAACAGCAACACAGCTAACGGATGGGGTGCGCTTTTTTCCAACACCACGGGTAGTAGCAACACAGCTAATGGAGATGATGCACTTGGTTCTAACACAACAGGCTATTCCAACACGGCTAACGGAACATCTTCGCTAAAACGGAATTCAACAGGTTACGCTAACACAGCTGACGGAGTAGATGCCATCTCCCGCAATACAACTGGTAATTATAACGCGGCCCTTGGTAATTTGGCTGGAAGGGATATTTTAACTGGATCCAACAATATTGCAATTGGATACAATGCACAAGTGCCTGACGGAACTGCTGACAATCAGGTAAGAATAGGCAATATTGACGTTAGCTATGCAGGTATTCAGGTAGCCTGGACTATTACTTCCGACAGACGATGGAAGTCAGCCATCACCGAATCTAACCTCGGCCTTGATTTTATTTCCAAACTTAAGCCTGTGTCGTACTTGCGTATCAACGATGAAAACAAGAAGCGCGAGTATGGTTTCATTGCTCAAGAACTGGAAGCAACACTGTTAGAATCCGGGGTATCCAACAATGGGATAATTTCTCGAGATGATAAGGGGATGCTTAGCGTTCGTTACAATGATTTGATGGCGCCTATGGTGAAAGCGATGCAAGAGCAACAAGAGATGATCGAAAAATTAAAGGCAGAAGTCGCGCTATTAAAAACACAACATCAGTCCGTAACGGGTAAGTTAGAAACGGAAAATCAGCTTCTAAAATCGGACTTAGAAAACCGAGTGAAAAAGATTGAAGAGATGCTGAATGTAAAAGCACAAAAGTAGAAATTGTTTGTTCATACTTTCTATAGACTTAACACACGTCCTAACTACATTAAACCCATGAAACTACACAGAGAAAATTTATCTTTAGTTATACTCATCGTACTTGGTGTTTATTGCATGGGATGCGAAAAAAACACAGCGCTTGGAGTCCGTTGAAAAAGTGCAGCTTGCCAAACTGGCTAACACCTGGACTGTTTCTTCAGTAACGTTGGATAACGCTTCTACAAGCTTGCTGACTTTACTGATTTTAAACTAACGCTCGCAGGCACTTTTAACGAGTCCACTCCACGAGGGCCATATCAATATTCGGTTGCAGGTAAGCGGCCAAGCAATAATCCCTGGCCTCCTACTGGCGGAACCTGGAGCTTTGGGGCTACTCCTTCTGAAGATTTAGTAAGACACGATAATCCAGATCTGGCTATAGACTATACAGTATCCGATACGCAGTTAATTCTAACGTTTACCTATGTAGGCGATGGTTTTACGGGAAGCAGAATAGCGCAGGTAAGTGGCAATTGGGTGTTTACGTTTACAAAGTAGCGCACCTGAAAATATCTCAACACAGTACTGTTAAAAGCTTATAGAACTGAGCAAGTCATAAATTGATTTGCTCAGTTCTTGTTTAAAAGCAGCTGGCGAGTGGTTGATTTTTTAGCCAAAGTGGAATTTTTACAATCGAAATTTGGCCTTTGTTTTACTACTTTTAAGAATAATACCAACCTATGAAGAATAACTTACTCCTTATTTTTTGCCTCATAGATTGTGTCTGCTATTCGCAACCTTTAGAAATAGCGCTTTCGAAAGAAGCACTTGTTAAATCCAAAAACTTCCTTGCACAACTCGAAAAGGATAGTGCTTATTTCTATGCCTTGAAAAGTTTAGAGCTGGCAAATAATACCACGGATAAAAAACTACAATCACAATCGAATACAGCAATGGCGAATGCACTGTATCGGTTAGGTAAAAAAGATGAAGCTTACGTTTATGGGCAGAAAGCCATTGAACTATCAACACGATAAAAGATGCTGAGAGCTTAATGGATGCTTATCTTATAGTAGGAAACATTCATTATTTCAACCTGGAGGATTCCAAGGCGATTTCCTACTATCAAAAAATAGATTCCATGTCATCTCATCTATCAATTCAAAACGCAACCGTAGTTAAGGCACTGGAAATGGTGGGTCTTTTATTTTTAAGAGGGTATGAATATAATGGAGAAGATCCGATTTTATTAGCCGAAAAATACTTTCAGAAAGCTCATGAATTAGCAAAAAAAATTGGTGACAAAATTGAAGAACATGTTTCTGGTTCATACCTCGCGGCAACGCTAATTCGCAAAAAAGTAAAAGAATACGATAAAGCTCTTTTGCTTTATGACGAGGCTTACAATTATTTCAAGGCCACTAATAACAAAAAGGAGCTCGCATCAATGCTTTGGGCCTACTCCAGCTTATATCGAGATTGGGGTAAATTTGAGTTGGCCGAGAAGTATTATCTTGAAAATATTCAGTTAAATTCTATCTCAGGGGATATCAATGGCTTGGCAAGAGCACATTTCAATTATGCGACCTTTCATGATATACTAAATAATTTTAATAAAGCAGCAACTGAATACGAGAAAGCCATTCAGTTATTTAAACAGGAAAAAAATTTAGATTTAGTAATGTTTACAGCTGCGAATTATAACTTATCAGAAGACTATTTTAAACTTAATAATTTTGAAAAAGCCCATTATTACTTAAAGGAATTTAAACTGCAAAATGATACATTAACAGAACGGCAAAATCTTTCAGACTTTACGGACGCAGAAGCAAAGTATCAAGCCGAGAAAAAGCAAAAAGAAATAGAACTACTCACGACTGAAAATAAATTGGCCGCTGCCAATCAGGCCAAGCAACGCAATTTATTTGTTGGTCTGTTTTTTATCTTTCTTTCGGGAGGGGGTGCGTTATTCTATGCATATAGAAACAAAATAAAAACAGCCGAAAAGCTAAAAGAAATCAATCAGCTTAAGTCCAGGTTTTTCGCCAATATCTCGCACGAGTTTCGCACGCCACTCACGCTTATAACAAGCCCCTTACAAAGTTTACAATCCACTAAGATAGACGAAGATCAAAAACAACAGCTCCATTTAATTGAGGTCAATTCCAATCGAATGCTGGAATTAGTCAATCAGCTGTTGGAACTCTCTAAAATCGATAGTGGCAGTTTAAAACTAATTTTAAAACAAGGTGACCTACATTCTTTTCTTCATTCCATCCTTGAGCCCTTTACGTTTCACGCGCATGAAAAAATCTCAGATTAAAATCAGCGATTGAACAATGCGAACAAAGCGTATTACTTCGATAAGGATATCATTGAAAAGATAGTAACCAATTTATTAACCAATGCCTTTAAATACACTCCCGAAAATGAAGAGATCAATTTTTCTTCCTCCATTACTGAAAATCAATTACATCTTGTGGTTGCGAATACCGGAAGTGAATTGACAGAAAAAGACTTACCCAAATTGTTTGAGCGCTTTTATCAAAAGAACGAAAATCAGCAAGGAATTGGCATTGGCCTGGCACTTGTAAAAGAGTTGGTAGAACTATATCAAGGAAAAATAGAAACAAGCATTGCCGCAGGCGTACTGCGCTTTTCAGTCACCTTGCCCTTGCAGATGGATTCTTCAAATGCAGTATTGGTAAAAACAGAAATAGAAGATAGAACTAGTACAGAAGCAAATGAAAGTAAAAACTCACTGCCTATACTTTTAGTGATCGATGATAACCCGGAGATAAGAAAAGTTTTAAGCTCTATTTTCAGTAGCACATTTCAGGTTTTAGAAGCAGCCGATGGCGAGAAAGGATTACTGGTAGCTCAGAAAGAAATACCCGATTGCATCATCTCTGATGTAATGATGCCAATCATGGACGGCCTATTGTTTACGAAGTCGATCAAGGAAAATGAACTTACTTCGTTCATACCCGTTATCTTATTAACTGCCAAAACTTCGGATGAGGCACATCTGGATGCATTAAAAAGTACGGCCGATTCCTTTTTAACCAAACCTTTCAATCATGCTATTTTAAAGGAAACCGTAAATCAATTAATACAGGAAAGAAAAAAACTCCAACAGCGTTACAGCAAAGAATTAATTCTAAAACCGCTTGATATCGTAATCAATTCAATCGATGAACTGATTTTTGGATAAATTACAACAACTAATTAACGAACAGATATCGAAGCCTGAGTTTTCAGCAGAAGAGTTTGCTGATAAAATGGGTATGGGTAAAATGCAATTGTATCGAAAATTGAAATCATTAATCGGCCTCTCCATTACCGAATACCTGAGAAGTGAACGATTAAAAGCGGCAGCTGCCTTGCTTAAAAAGGGAAATGGCAACATCTCGGAGATAGCCTACTCAGTACGGTTTAACGATCTATCATACTTTTCTAAATGCTTTAAGGAAATGTATCATTGCAGTCCTTCTGAGTTTAGCAAAAGAGAAGCAGAGAAGTAGTGTGTGACTTCTAGAGCAGAATATACTAATCGGTAAATTAATAGGCATCCACGACTTTGGTGTATAGGAAAAACAATGACCTTAGCTAAATTTAGATCAACAAAACTTTATTTAAGCTTACCGGTATTCAGTAGTCAGTAATCAGTATTTAGCGGTAAATAATCTATCTAATATCTAACTACCAGAATCCAGTAACTAGTATCCAGTATGACAAGAGCATTCATCATCTGCCTAATACTTTCAATCACCATCGCCCACGCTCAGGATTTCAAAACCTACGATCAAACCATTCCAAATACTGAACTCACTTTTAAAATGGCTGCTATTCCGGCAGGGAAATTAAAAATAGGCAGCCCGGAAATGGAGCGCGGGCGAGATGCGGATGAAGGTCCACAAAAACAAAGTGAACTTTCACAGTTTTGGATAGCAACTAAAGAGGTGACGTTTGCTGAGTGGGATTTATACTTTAAAGATAATACTCTTCCGCAAGTCAAAACTATTGATGGTGTAACGCGTGCTACCCCTCAGTATATTGATCTTACCTGGGGAATGGGCCGCGATGGAAAACATCCTACCAATAGTATGAGTCACACCGCTGCTGTTATGTATTGTAAATGGTTATATACTAAGACAGGAGTTTTCTTTCGTTTGCCTACTGAAGCAGAATGGGAATATGCGTGCCGTGCGGGAAGTACAACTGCATATCCATTTGGCAACGTGCACAAAGTTTAAAGAAGTATGGATACTTCAAAGACAATAGCAATGGAAAGTTTCCATCATGTAGGCCAATTGAAACCAAATGCCTGGGGCTTGTATGATATATTGGGTAATTTAAGCGAGTGGACGATTGATCAATACGACCCTGCATACTACGAAAAATAACTTCAAAAAAACCCTCGACAACTGTAGGTTCAAAATATCCAAAGAGTAAAAAGGCGGCTCTTATTTAGACGAAGCAAAGGAATTACGTTGTGCCAATCCCATTGCCTCTGAGGCCAATTGGAATATACGCGATCCGCAAATACCCAAAAGCAAATGGTGGCTAACAGACGGCATGTTTGTAGGCTTCCGGGTGGTGCGACCGCTCGTACAACCTTCGAAGGAAGAAATTGAAAAGTTTTATAACCTTAAGTAGATGCTGGATACTGGACTCTGGTCGATCGTCTCTTGCTAGCAAGCCAGTAACGAGTGACTTTTATCAAAAACCTTTAACCAACTTATTATGAAACCGAATCTACCCAATCACGCAGAGACTTCGTAAAGAAAACTTCTTTAATCGCCAGTTCACTAGCAGCGCTGCCTTTCATTACAAAAGCAGAACATGTTAATACTTCGGTTGATGATTCAATCAAAGTAGCGTTGGTTGGTTGCGGAGGCCGGGGAACCGGTGCGGCTATGCAAGCGCTGCTTTCTAAGCAAAATGTTACGCTGGTTGCTATGGCCGATGCGTTTCGAGATCGGCTGGACGATTGCTACAAAGCATTGATGTCAGATGATATTTCGGATTGGTCGGGCGCAACCGGAAATCTGAAAGACAAGATTCATGTACCTGAAGAAAATAAGTTTGTTGGTTTTGATGGTTATAAAAAGCAATCGCATTAGCGGATGTGGTTATTCTTACAACACCACCGGGCTTTCGTCCTATTCATTTTGAAGAAGCCGTGAATCAGGGCAAGCACATCTTTATGGAAAAACCGTTGGCCACCGACCCGGCCGGCATCAGGCGGGTGTTGGATGCGGCAGTAATAGCCAAGCAGAAGAAACTAAATGTAGTTGTTGGCTTACAACGTCATTACCAAAATTCATACAAAGAACTTTATAAAAAGTATAAAGAAGGAATGATTGGTGAAATCGTGTCGGCCCAAGCCTGGTGGAACAATGAAGGTGTGTGGGTAAACAAACGTCAATACAACCAGACTGAAATGGAGTATCAAATGCGCAATTGGTATTACTTCAATTGGCTATGTGGTGATCACATTGTGGAACAACACATCCACAATATTGATGTGATCAACTGGTTTAAGGGTGGCTATCCGGTTAAAGCGCAAGGCATGGGTGGCCGTGAGGTGAGAAAAGGCAAAGAGTATGGGGAAATCTTTGATCACCACTATGTAGAGTTTCACTATGCTGATGGCACTGTGTTAAATAGTCAATGCCGCCACATCAAAGGCACCATGAGCAAAGTGGATGAATTGATTGTGGGAACAAAAGGAAGTATTTACGCGGGTGCAGCAAACATTGTTGATCGCAAAGGAAAAGTATTATATCAATTTGATCGCACGAAAGAGAACAATCCGTATCAGACAGAACATGATGAATTGTTTGCCGCTATTGCTAAAAAAGAATACAAATTTGCAGATACGGAAAATGGGGCCATGACAACCATGACCGCCATACTCGGCAGATTGGCTACTTACACGGGTCAGGTTGTTGATTTTGAAAAGGCGCTTAATTCGGGCATGACTATTATGCCAACCAAATTTGATTTTAATGCGCAGCCACCTATTCTACCTAATGAGGATGGTTTCTATCCGGTGGCCATACCGGGCGTAACAAATTATTTTTCATAGCCACCATTCATCACGAACCGTTCTATGAATTCCCGAAAGATTCGCACCTTTCGGGAATTTTTTTCACTTAAAAGTTAGCTACTTGAAACGCATTAATCACATTATATTATTCCTCTATAGAGTCTGGGTATTTCTGGTATTCTCTGTTTTCATGATTATATTTTTACCAGGCATTATTCTACCCGCATTTTTTGGACAACATGCCGTTTCGGTCACTTACTTTTTTATGAAAGCCTGGTCGTGGGTGTTTAGCCAACTCACGTTTATCCGGTATAAAATAATTGGTCGGGAGAATATTGAGAAAGGTAAATCTTACATCTACGTAAGCAACCATACCTCTTTTCTTGATCTGCCCGGTATTGCGATGACTATCCGCGGACAGTTTCGGCCACTGGCAAAAAAAGAGCTCTTGAAAATACCCGTGTTTGGTTGGATAACGCGTGCCACCTGTGTGGTGGTTGATCGAACCAGCAATGAAAGTCGTAAGAAAAGCCTCGATCACTTGAAAGAAATTTTAACGATGGGCATTAACATTCTGATTTTTCCGGAAGGCACACAAAACCGAAGTAAAGAAATTCTTCAATCCTTTAAAGACGGTGCATTTCGAATTGCAGCCGATACGCAAAAATCCTTGTTGCCCATAGTGGTTCTGGGTGCCGGTAAACTAATGCCTCCGGGCACAATCCAACTACTGCCCGGTACCATTCGCATTGTCGTAGGTAAAGAAATTCCGGTGGCCGATTTTTCAGATACCAAAGTGCTAAGGGAACAGACAAAGGCGATCATGCACGAAATGATAATAAGTCATACTTAGCCTAACTTTATACAATGCGTGCACTTTTAATGGTATTTATCGGTGGTGGCCTTGGCAGCATTGTCCGCTATTCATTGGGTAAGTGGGTCAATGCGCTTCACGGCCATAACTTTCCATACGGAACCCTGGTTGCCAACATTGTCGCCTGTTTTGTCCTCGGATTAATCATGGGCCTGGCCGATCACCGCCAATTATTTTCACCTAAAGCCCGGTTGTTTTGGACCGTAGGTTTCTGCGGAGGCTTCAGTACTTTTTCAACTTTTGGCTACGAAGCCCTTACCCTATTACAGAGCGGTTTCACCCTAAACTCTTTGATTTACGTGATCGTAAGTCTTTTACTCTCTGTTTTGGCGGTCTATGCCGGACTGTTTTTAGGGGAGCATTTATAAGGGTCGATCATACCGACCTTGCTTTGGAAAAAGGAAATAATGATTAAAAAATTACACCTTATGTGAATATTTAACCAAATGTTGTAAGTTTCTATTTCCTAATCACTTATGAGATCGAAATTTACCTGTTTGCTACTTCTTCTATTGCCCATCTTGGGTGTGGGCCAGGCGCGCCAACAGGTAACAAACATGGCCGGCTTCGATCTTTCGGTTCCTAACTTTATTGTAACATCCTCCATCGGTGAGCCCGCCATTCTAACTTTTTCAAATTCTAATCTGAGCTTAACGCAAGGCTTTCTTCAACCCGAAATTCTTCCTTGCAAGGATCTCGCTTTCACTTACATATCCTAATCCCGCTAAAAGTG
>JADJRT010000003.1:0-20000 GCA_016712035.1 Flammeovirgaceae bacterium
TCGTCGAAATCAAATTGAAGCCCGATAGATGAACTTTCCGATTGGAACTTTTACAATTTTCTAAAATGACTGGTTTCGTTTGGAAATGTAATGGGGACCCCTATCATCATGCAACCACGGAGTAGGCATTATTGCATTAAAGTGCCATTCCAGAAAAAAACCGGCTGTAATAGAAACTCCTTACGGGGATACAATCGCCATTCGCCATAAAGTGTTCTTATCACATTCCTATGACCATCGATAATGTCGCTGGATGGATCGCTTGGCGAGAAGTACTGGTTGAGCTGTGGCCGATTAGCTTAGAAATTCGATAACTCCCGATCTTTTAATTTGGAGATATCCAGTAGCCTTTGGTGTTCCATTGCCTAGATCGATAGAATAAAAATAAGTACCTGCTGGTAGTTTATTGTTTCCTTTAACATTTGATTCCTTTGAAGTACGCTGGTTATCGTAATTATTCATATCGAAAACGATCGCCCCAACGGTTATGAAATACTCTGACATTATTTTTCAGGATGTAATTCAATGTTCTGATTTTCATCAATACATTATTTCCGTCTTGCGTAACGGAGACTCCATTGTAAACCTCAATGTCTCGTTCGCCACTTAAGGCTGCGGCAGTCAAGAAAGAAACTGAGGGCGGGAGTTCACTTGTTACTGAGCCCGCATTTAAATCGCCTGTTAAAAGTGATTTTCCCAAACTTGAATAAGGGCCTAAGGCCACACTGCTCTCGGACACAATCATTAAATCCAAATTGGTAGTAAGGTCAGCTTCATCATTTAAGGGCAATGTAACCGTGCTCGGATTGAAATTTCCCCCACCAAGCACTAGTTCCCAATAACGCTTTTGAAGAAAGTTTAGCGATATCAACTTCTCCCGTCAATACTTCCCCTGAGTTTAGTTCATGCAGCGTTAAAGTTGCCGAAGTATTAGTAGCTGTAACATTGCTGATTTCAACAGGTAAATACGTAGTGCCATTACCTATTGGAAAAATCCAATCCCCTGTGCCTTGCACTTCAACCGGGCCCACCATGCGACTGATCTGATCCCAAGCACACTCCCCATCGTTTAAAGGTATTTTAGCTCCATTAACTGATTTGGGATTGCTCGCCTGAAGATCTCCTGCTCATAGTAATATTGGCTAGAAATTGTTTTTCACCCGTACCACTTATTACCAACCTTTCAAAAGACTGGTCATTATGATTAATTGTTTGAACCAAATCACTATTAAAATTGATCACACCCGTACCAGCATCATAGGTACCATTGTTAATCCAGGCCCCCGAAATTCGCAAGTCACCATTATTCGTTAGCGTGCCATTGTTCACCAAACTGTCTGGCACAGTAAAGATAGTTTGCGAGGCAATGCTAATGGTTGCGCCACTGTTGTAGAACCCCTGTGCAAAACCATGGCTTGACAGAATTACACTAATTAAACAAGCGATCAAGTTTCTTTTCATGGCTTTGATTTTGTATCGGAGGTATTGGCAACTTCTAAGCCTAAAGCTTTTTTAATCTTTTCCCAATTCAACTTTCCGAGTTCCAAATCTGAAGTCTCGGATTGTACATTTTTAAGAGACGCCTCTAAAGCCTGAATTTATACATCTCGTTTTTCTAATTATTCCTACAGAAATTTATTTCCAGTTGTTGCTCTTGACTGCTTTTACAAGCGGAGCAACGAAATCGGTATAGCGCAATCCCAGAGTGCGATCTTCATCTCCACCTATAGTTAAAATAGCATTTTCTTCCCCTACAAGTTTCTCAATATCCTGCGCAATGAATCCCCAATTAAGTCGATTATCCGCTAGGTTTTTCATCTGATAACTCACGGGCTTTAACTTTAAAATAAAATCAAGACCAGCATCAATATCTTGAATATCTTGTTTGAGGCGTTTATCTGAGGCTGCCGTGAAAGCAACTTGACCTTCGATAACACTTACCGTTGCGTTACCAATTCGAACTTTATTACTTGCATTAACAACGGTGTTATATCCAATAGCGGTGGCATTTTGCAAATTAGTTGAACTTACATCAGCAAAGTAACCAAGTATAGTATGCTGCCCGCCTGTAGTGTTGGTTATGCCCGCCCTATTTCCCGCAAAAAGACTTTGAGTTCCTGAAGTATTAGCTTGCCCCGATTTTTCACCAATAAAAGTATTGGCCCTCCAGTAGATGCCTGACCGGCCTGAGCACCAATAAATGTATTACCATTAAATGTGGCCGTTGCGTTTGCACTACCGGCAAGCCAACCAATTAATGTATTTAGTCCACCTGTTGTTGTGTTTTGTCCTGCTTGTGTTCCCATAAACACATTATAACTTCCAGATGTATTTGCACTTCCAGCGGATGAGCCATAAAAAGCATTGTCCGTTCCCGAAGTTACTGTGCCAATAGGATTACCTGCAACTAAATTTCCCCTGGTTAGTGATTGATTAAAGTTGTCCCCCAGGGCTGCCCATTGGGTATTAACCACCTGAGTTGACGAGCACTTGCCCAGCGGTACCTGCTTGTAATTTTGAAACGGCAATTGCTGCCGTTGCACTTATATCGATATTCGCAATAGTTCCATCAACAATCTTGGTTGAAGTAATGATATTTCCTACGGTAGGATTTGGATAAAATCCAGCAAGATCTCCACCTGCAGCTCCCGATAAAGTGATCGCAATATTCGATGCCGTAGTTATTCTGCCTTGTGCATCGACCACAATCTGTGGAACAGTAGCTGCTGATCCATAAGTACCTCCGGTAACACCCGTATTGTTAAGATTTAAGCCAGACCCAAAAGTCCCGGTAATATTTCCAACAGCTGGCGATTCTGAATCAAGCACCACTGAACCATTCAATTTAAGTGCATCAATCAATCCTGTGGTTGCCGCACTGTTAATTACTGTAACTAAACTATTACCTGATGTGAGCGCCAAAGTAGGATTAGGATACGAACCCGCTAAATCTCCTCCTGCTGCACCACCGGGGGCTACACCTGCAATAGTTGTATTGCCCGGCTGAGGTAAGCCTTCCTTGGGCATCGACAGTAAATGACTGATTACTTGGTGACTGAGCCATAAGCACCCGCCAACTACCGATGTGTTTGCACCATCTAAAAGTTTACTGTTATTCGTAATTGCTGGATCTAAAATTTTAAGTGTTGTAACTCCATCATTGGCTACATCAGCAGTCGTAATTGTTCCATCTAAAAGTTTTGCACTTGGTTGCTGCATGGTGCGGTGCAACTTCTGGGCTAGGAAAAGTGCCAGCACGCAGGATTGGATAACTACCTGCTCCACCCTCCGGGTGCTACCCCAGCTATAGTTGTATTACCTGCAGAAGTAATTCTCCCTTGAGCGTCCACAGTAAAATTCGCAACTTGAGTAGCGGAACCATATGAACCCAACGTAACCGCAGTGTTCGCTAACTTTGCAGCTGTAACCGAACCATTAGTTAAATCCGCAGTAGCAATGGTACCATCTAAAATCTTTGCACTAGTTACCGCATCTGCATTTATCGTAGGATTTGGAAAAGTGCCGGTTAAATCTCCACCAGCAGCCCACCTGGTGCTACACCAGCAATAGTTGTATTCCCTACTGCAGTAAGTCTCCTTGAGGCATCTACGGTAAAATTTGGTACCTGCGTTGCGGAGCCATATGAACCCAACGTAACACTTGTATTAGCCAATTTAATCGCAGTGACTGAAGCATTAGCCAAATCAACTGTTGCAATAGTTCCATCGAAAATATCGGCACTGGTAATAGAACCATCCAGGAATTTTAGCACTTGTGATCGCACCATTGACAATAGTTGGATTCGGATAAGCACCAGTTAAATCTCCACCCGCTACCCCCTGGTAAAACACCACTAATCGTTACACCCGATGCAGAAGTAATTCTTCCCTGCGCATCAACAACAATTTGTGGAACCGTGGTAGTTGATCCGTATGTACCTAATGCAACACCGGTGCTAGCTAACTTAGTTGCCGTTACCGAAGCGTTCGCTAAATCGGCTGTTGATATTGTTCCGTCTAAAATTTTGCCACTTGTTATTGCATCCGCGCTTACAGTCGGGTTAGGAAAAGTGCCTGCTAAATCTCCGCCAGCAGCTCCTCCTGGTACAACACCTGAAATTGTTACTGTAGAGGGTGCTCCTAAAGTTGATAACGAAAGTAGCCCTGTCGCCCCATTAAAAGATAGTGCCTGATCGTCAGTATTTACACCTGTAAAAGCCGAAAGGTTTATTGGCGTGGCCGATGTGTTATTTGTGATGGTTAATGTACTTCCCACTAATTGTAAATCTTGAGGTATTGCCGAAATAGTGTTGGCCGAAATTGCAATTCCATCCCCTGCTGTTAACTCAAGTCCCGTTCGCAAGAGTTGCCATTGATTGATTTGCCAGAAATAAAATGAATTCTCATCCTTATCAAAAACCAATAGACCATTCTCACCAGTAGACAACGTGGAAGTAAAGGCTGGCGATATACGCTGACTGGTAGTGAGTTTTGGAACTAGTAATCCCTGGTTGTTACCCGGAGATACTAATTCGAGCACAGCATTCTTATTTGGTGTTACCACTCCAATCCCTACTGAATTTTGGCTTTTTGCTAGTATCGCGCTAAAAAACAAAAGACTAGCCAAACAATAGACTTTAGCAAACATAATAAACAGGTTAGGTTAAGGTATTAAATTAAACGTTTGTATTTAAACGGGGATTCTAAATCTACAAGATTTTAATAGACTTTCAAATAATGAATCAAGAAGCAATTCGAGCATACTATGCATGTTTCACTTTTGATTACTTAATATTGTAAAAAATTTCTACATGAATTTTGGAACAAAAGCCGTGCATGCGGGCGTAACACCCGATCCAAGTACAGGAGCCATTATGACTCCAATTTATCAAACCTCTACCTATGTGCAGGAATCTCCAGCCAAGCACAAAGGATATGCCTATGCGCGAGGCGCAAATCCAACCCGTAATGCACTGCAAAAAAGCATTGCAGCACTTGAAGATGGAAAGTTTGGAATTTGCTTTTCATCGGGAATGGGAGCTACCGATGCCGTTATTAAATTGTTGGCACCAGGCGATGAGGTAATTACAAGCAATGATTTATATGGCGGCTCGTACCGCATGTTTAAAAAGGTCTATGAAAAATTTGGGATTAAATTTCATTTCATTGACCTGACGGATGTTGCCAATCTTACTCCACATATTAATAAAAATACAAAGCTCTTATGGTTGGAGACTCCTTCCAATCCCTTGATGCGGATCATTGATATTGAAGCTTGCGTATCCGTTGCCAAACAGAATAACATCTTAGTGGCTGTAGATAATACATTTGCCTCACCGTATTTACAAAATCCGCTTGCCTTAGGTGCCGCCATTGTTATGCACTCCGTAACTAAATACCTGAGCGGCCATAGCGATGTAATTATGGGAGCATTGGTTGTCAATGAAGAGAAACTATTTCAGGAACTTGCATTTATTGCTAACTCCTGTGGCGCAGTTCCAGGCCCGCAGGATTCCTTTCTCGTTCTGCGTGGCATCAAAACTTTGCATTTAAGAATGGAGCGGCATTGCTTTAATGGAAAAAAAATCGCTGAACATTTGCTCAATCATCCAAAGGTGGGGAAAGTGTATTGGCCAGGATTTACAAATCACCCCAATCATGCCATTGCTAAAAAACAAATGCGCGACTTCGGAGGCATGTTATCCTTCACATTAAAAAATGATAGCATCGAAAAAGCAACCTTGATGATGGAAAGCGTTGAATTATTTTCGTTGGCGGAATCGCTGGGTGGCGTTGAGTCGCTGATCAATCATCCCGCTTCCATGACGCACGCCAGTATTCCAAAAGAAGAACGTATTAAAAACGGACTTAGTGATTCCCTGATACGCCTGAGTATTGGCGTAGAAGATGTGGAAGACTTGATTGAAGACTTAGACCAAGCTCTTTCGAAAGTATAAACAACCTTGAAATCAAGAAATAGAATCAAGTTACTTTTTATAGAGAAGGAATTTTTACAACAAAAGTTGCTCCGTGACCTTGTTCGCTTATTAATTCTATTTCACCATTGAGACGATCAACAAGCGTTTTAACAATAGCTAAGCCTAAACCGTTAGAACTTTCGCCACCCGTTGGCCGGGCCGAAAGTTTTTTGAACTTCTGGAATAAAAATCCCTTATCGGCTTTTGAAAAACCTGGGCCTCGATCTGCAACTTTGATTATCGCATCGTTTCCTTCCATTAATCCAGAGATAGTAATAAGTGATTTTTTTGGAGAAAATTTAATGGCATTGGATATGAGATTGTCTAGAATTCGATTGAGATAATCTGGATCAGATTTGAAGGAACTACTTAGTGTGCTGGTTACTTCCATTTGAATTGATTTTAATTCGGCAGAAACTTTGAATGAATTAATTCGATCTAGCAAAAGGAAATTTAAATCGAAGGTGGACATTATTGGCGAGCCTGCATTCTCTTCAATGGCATTAACATCAAGCAAATCAATAATAAGATTAGAACCAGCATGGGTAGCCTGCTTAATCATTTGCAAGTACTCTAGTTGCTTGGAAGACAGAGCACTCTCAATCTCCATTATACTGGCAAGACCCGTAATTCGATTTAAGGGAGATTTTAGGTCATGAGCAACAATATTCATTAATGAGTTCTTCTCATTATTTAAATCATTAAGCTGATGATTCTGTTTTTTTAAATCTTCATTTACTTTCGTAATCTCATTCTGCTGCTTAAGTATTTTCTCATTTTGAACTTGCAACTTTTGATTAATGATTTTGCGCTTACGGCTAAATGTCCAGAAAAAAGCCATCACAACCGTTACTGAAATAAATAAAATTATCAGCATCCGGTTTTGGAATCGTTGCGCTGAAATAATCGAGGAGCTTTCTATTTGAGAGGCTTTCAACAACTCATTCTCTTTTTCCTTTTTTTCAATTTGTAACAAGAATTGCAATCGCTCTATCTGTCGTTGAAGGTCTGTGTTTTTAATTTGTTCCTTTAAAATGTCGTGCTGATTTTTCAACGCCTGCGATTTTGGCCCATAACCAAGTGCCTGATAGCACAAGGCGGCATTTCCAACGGCATCTATCTCGTAAAGTAAATTTCCAGCCAGCTTGGATTTGGCTATTACATCTTCAAAAGTCAGCAGTGCCAGCGAATACTGTTTTTGTTGCAGCAAATATTTTCCCTTAACAAGGGATGCTCTTATGAATAATTTCTGATTGGTGACTTCCGAAACGGTTTTCAATACTTCGGTTGCTTTTATATAAGCTTCTTCGAAGGCATCCTCATTAAGTAATATTTCAGCTTCTCCTTGTTTCAATTCTGCAAGGGTAACCTTATCATTCATAGACTCAGCCACTTTGTGCGCAATCCGCAGTCTCTCTAACGCTGCTTTGGTATCGCCTTTAGCCTGATATATCAATCCTAACTCAAGCAATGAAGAAACAATGCCCCGCTTGTCATCTAATTGTTTTCGAAGTTGGTATGCCTGGGTAGACATTTCTATTGCTTTATCAAAATCATTTTGAGATTTGTAAATATTAGCTAAACTTCGATAGACATATGCCAAGCCTGACTTCTCTTGAAGTTTTTCAAAAATATTCTTCGACAGAATTAAATTATCGAAAGCGCGTACCAAATCACCACCATCAAAGAACATCCGCCCCAAATTGTTATAGCCAAATCCCAATTGAATAGAATCCTGTTGATCAATCGCAATCTGTATTGCCTGCTCATGGTATTGAGCAGACATATCATATACACCTTTCGCTGCATAAGCCAACCCGATATAACTTAATGGCTTTGACAGGTCCTTGGTTAAGGAAATACTTTTTCCAAGTTTGGAGGCCTTTGTACAATAGTATATTGTGCTGTCGGGATAAGAATAGCGGTATTCAAAACCGATCGCATTCAAAATTTCAAATTCATCTTTCTGAGATTGATTTTTTTGATTTAGCGTAAAATGTAAACTATCAATTGTACTCAGATTCTGGCTCAGCCCCTGAATGGAGTTTATGACCACGGCTAAAGAAAGAATACAAGCTATTCGAACTTTCATTTTTTCATTTCAACTCGCAATTTACGAATCGCTTCCCGCTATTATTACCCCATGTAAGATGTTTGCCGAATGATAAGATTTTGCATTAATGACCGTAGTCACAGGCATTCGATATAGATCCTAATACGACCCATTAAGAGTCCTTCTCCACAAAATTCAAATCTCTTCCAAATGTCTCATCAATCAGGCGCAAAGCCCAAAAAGCTATGATAATTGTAAAAACACCTAAAATCAAAGCCCCTTCTAAAATTCCAAAACTTTCTCTGAGATATTTAAACATAATGGTGAGCGGAATAACAGTACCTCTGATAAAGTTAGGAACTGTAGTTGCTACTGTTGATCTTAAATTAGTACCAAATTGCTCGGCTGCAATGGTAACAAACAAGGCCCAATAGCCAACGCCAAAGCCCAACAAGAAGCATCCAACATAAAACCCTGCGGCACTTTCAAATGGCCAATACAAAAATGTTATAACGAATGCGAGCGTCAATAAAATAAAAACAAATACTGTTTTTTTTCGCGATCGAATGATCTGACTGGTTATGCCACTTAACATGTCGCCTCCGGCCAAACCAATATAACTGAACATAACCGCATCGCCTGCTACAATGCCATCAATATTCATTGCTTTCGCAAATTCAGGAGAAAACGTGATCAGAATGCCAATCACATACCAAATGGGTAAGCCAATTAAAATGCATCCAATGAACTTTATAAATCTTTCCTTTTGATTGAAAAGCTGAAAGAAATTTCCACGCGCAACGCCTTGTTCTTTTATCTTTAAAAAGATGCCGGATTCAAAAACACTTACTCTGGCTACCAGGAGTATTAAACCCAAGCCACCTCCAATAAAATAAGCAACCTGCCAATCAAAAATTTTGGCAACATAATTAGCCAGCACGGCTCCTAATAGTCCAACGGTAGCCACCAGGGTTGTACCATATCCGCGCAGCTTTGTTGGCAACGATTCTGAAACCAGCGTTATTCCTGCGCCTAACTCACCTGCCAAACCAATACCGGCAATAAATCTTAGTAAGGCATATTGATTTACCGTGGTAGCAAACCCATTAGCAATATTGGCAAGAGAATAGAGCAAAATAGAACCAAACAAAACCGACAGCCTGCCACGTTTATCCCCCATAATACCCCATAGAATACCGCCCACTAATAAGCCAGCCATTTGGACCCTAATAAGAAACTCTCCCTGCGTTAACATATCAGCGTCAGAAACACCCATCGATCGCAAACTTGGAATGCGCACAATACTAAAAAGCAACAGATCGTAGATATCCACAAAATATCCAAGAGCGGCTACAATTACCGGTATACTAAAGAGCTGTTTGTAACTATTGGAATTCATTCTTGCAATTTTCCTTCAAAATAGGTGAGTTTTGCCAAAATCCAATCCCACCTGTCATTTGTCTCATTGTCCACTAATAAAAAAAGCAATGGAACTTTGACCTAATAGAAGTAAACTCGCTGCTATAAATCAAAATTTAATCTATGAAGAAGCTTATCATCCTGTTCTTATCATTTTCTGGTTGTTGGCCAGGGCTATTCGCGCAAAAGAAAGGCGCACCAGCCCCAGCAAAATCCTCAATTACGTATGACGAAAAACTTTACAACGCGCTAGAGTGGCGGTATTGGACCCTACCGTGGCGGTCGGGCCGATGCCGTTACCGGAGTTCCTGGCAAACCAAATCTTTCCTACTTTGGTGCAACAGGTGGTGGTGTTTGGCGCACAACAGATGCAGGCAATAGCTGGGAAAATATTTCCGATGGCTATTTTGGAAGTTCCATTGGCGCCATTGCGGTTAGCGAATGGGATAACAACGTTATATATGTTGGACAGGGAGAAGTTACTGTAAGGGGGAATGTCTCTTATGGTCATGGCATGTATAAATCTACGGATGCCGGTAAAACGTGGGCCTTTAGTGGTTTAAAAGATTCAAAGCATGTATCACGCATTCGCATCCATCCAAAAAATCCTGACCTGGTATATGCCGCGGTGTTAGGCGATCTTTTTAAAACATCTGAAGAACGGGGTGTCTATCGCTCCGAAGATGGTGGAAAAAATTGGAAGAAGGTTTTATTCGCTAATGCGGATGCCGGAGCCATTGATTTAAGTATGGATCCTAACAATCCACGCATCCTTTACGCTTCAACCTGGAGAATAAGAAGAACGCCTTACAGTCTTGAAAGTGGTGGCGAAGGTTCTGCCCTTTGGAAAAGCACGAACGGTGGCGACAGCTGGACAAACATTTCAAAAAATGAAGGCTTGCCACAAGGCATTTGGGGAATCTCTGGTGTTTCTGTTTCGCCAGTAAATTCAAATCGCATTTATGCAATCATTGAAAATGACAATGGCGGAGTGTATCGTTCGGATGATGCCGGAACAACCTGGCGTAAAATGAATGAAGATCGCAATCTGCGTCAACGGGCGTGGTATTATTCGCGCATTTATGCTGATACAAAAGATGAAGACATGGTGTACGTTATGAACGTATCATACCACAAATCAAAAGATGGCGGAAAAACCTTTACATCATATAACGCACCCCATGGCGATCATCATGATCTTTGGATTGCACCCGAAGATAATCAGCGGATGGTTATTGCCGATGATGGTGGCGCCCAGGTATCTTTCGATGCAGGAGAAAACTGGACAACTTATCACAACCAGCCAACAGCCCAATACTATCGGGTTACTACAGACAATCATTTTCCGTATCGGATTTATGGAGCTCAACAAGATAACTCCACGCAACGCATAGCCCATCGCACCGATGGCTATTCCATTGGCGAGCGCGATTGGGAACCCATAGCGGGTGGCGAGAGTGGCCATATCGCAATTGACCCCACCAACAACGATGTTGTATTTGGTGGCAGCTATGATGGATTTCTTACACGCAAAAATCACATCACAGGCGAAGAACGCAGCATCAATGCCTGGCCCGACAACCCAATGGGCCATGGTGCAGAAGGTGCCAAGTATCGGTTCCAATGGAACTTCCCGATTTTCTTTTCACCGCACGATAGTAAGAAAATGTATGTAGCCTCTCAGAATTTACATGTAACCTATAATGGAGGCGAGAGCTGGGAAATAATCAGTCCCGATTTAACCCGTAACGATCCCACCAAAATGGGTTCATCGGGTGGCCCTATTACGAAAGATAATACCAGCGTAGAATACTATTGTACAATCTTCGCAGTGGCTGAATCTCCCTATGAAAAGATTTAATTCTGGCTGGATCAGATGACGGTCTTATCCATATCACACGCGATGGTGGAAAAAATGGGACAATGTAACTTCCTCTGTTATCCCACAATGGACAATGATTAACAGTATTGAGTTTGATCCCTTTGTAAAAGGTGGCGCTTATGTGGCCGCTACTAGTTACAAAGCAGGCGACTATCGGCCATACCTTTTCAAAACTAAGGACTACGGAAAGACCTGGACCAAAATAACCGATGGTATCGACCCAGGTCATTTTACACGTGTTGTTAGAGCCGATCCTAAGCGCGAAGGGTTGCTCTATGCAGGCACCGAATTTGGTATGTATATATCTTTTGATGATGGTGGAAGTTGGAAACCATTTCAACTTAACCTACCCATTGTTCCCGTAACTGATCTCACGATAAAGAATGATAATCTTATTGTTGCAACACAAGGCCGGAGCTTTTGGTTGATTGATGATATTACTCCGTTGCACCAATTAAATGAAACTGTCGCAAAAAGTGATATACATCTTTTTAAGCCCATGCCAAGCTATCGCATGAATGGTGCGCAGGCGGGTCGCAGAGGCCAACCAAAAAATGAAGGAACCAATCATCCGAATGGCGTGATGATTCACTACTTCCTAAAAGATACCACCAAGACAGTTGCCTCGTTAGAGATACTGGAAAAAAGTGGAACGCTAATAAAGAAGTTTGCCACTAAGCCTGATAAAAAGCAAATGAAGAAGATCGAAAATTAAGCCAGGCATGAACAAATTTAATTGGAACATGCGGTATGCTAATGCCGAAGGTTTCGATGGCTTGATTATGTGGGGGGGATCGCTAACAGGACCTAAAGCAGTTCCAGGAATATACAAAGCAAAACTCACCGTGAATGGTAAGGCAACTGAAACTGAATTTGAAATCGTTAAAGATCCTCGATCAAGCGGAACAGTAGCTGATATCAAAGAACAGTTCGACTTCTCTATCGCTGTGCGCGATAAACTGACCGAAACTCATAAAGCGATAAAGAAAATTCGCGCTGCCCGCGAACAAATCAATCGGGTAACCGAACCAATGAAAGGGAAAGCAGACATGAAAGAGGTGACTGACTTGGCTAAATCGATTTTGGATGATATGAAGAGCGTTGAAGAAGCCTTGTATCAAACCAAAAATCGCAGCGGTCAGGATCCACTCAATTACCCGGTTCGACTAAACAACAAACTGGCCGCAGCAGGCTCTGAGGTTGATGGTGGTGATTACAAACCAACGGAACAGGCAAAGGCTGTGAGCAAGGAAATAACCGAGAAGATTGATATTCAATTAAATCAACTAAATAAAGTGATGACCGAAAAGTTACCTCGCTTTAATGAATTAGTGAAGCAGAAGCAAATAAGTGCTGTAACAATAGATTTGTTATAAAGAACAAAATCAAGTACAAAAAGGGAGCTAGCTCCCTTTTTTATTTCCTTCCATTATAAAATAAAGAATGGGACCCAGTACAGGCAAAAAAAACTACAGCAATAATCCAGAGTATCTTCTTCTCCACATCTTTATTACTTCTAATGATTTCTAGAACAACAACCACGTCAATTAGCAGTATTAAAAAAGCTATTAGCCTTGCCATATTGGTTTAGTTTGATTCCAACAATTTGAAAAGTTCATCCAGATTGGGTGTAATGATGATCTCGGTTCTCCGGTTCTTTTGCTTATTCTGTGGAGAATCATTTGGCGCTAAGGGTGAATATTCGCCTTTGCCTGAAGCTGTAATTTGTTTTGGCGACAATCCAGCATCGGTAAGAATTTTAGTAATCGATGTTGCGCGCATTACACTCAAATCCCAATTGTCTTGCATGTAGGTAGATTTTTTTGAGACAGGCACATTGTCCGTGTGTCCTTCAATGGTAATCTGAATATCCTTTTGGTCCTTAATCGCCTTGGCCAGTTGCTGCAATGCTCCAACGCCCTTGTTATCCACTACAATACTCCCCGATCCAAAGAGAAGTTGCTCAGCGAGCGAAACATAAACTTTTCCGTTTTTCACTTTTACAGTCAAGTCACTCTCCTTAAAATTCAATAAGGCATTAGTAATCCGGTCCTTTAAATCTTTAACAGCACGATCTTTATTGGCCAAAATATTTTCAAGTTCTTTTACTTTCTTTTCACGTTCTACCAAACTATTACTTAACGAATCATTCAATTTATGCGTGCGCTCTAAACTTTCTTGTATTGCCAGTAACTGATCCTGCTGTTGGGCCATATCTTCTTACTGGTGGTTCGATAGGATTGGTTGAGATCAGCCGTGTCTTGTTTCAATTTGTTTAACGTTTCATTGAGGGAAGTGATTGATTCATTTGCCTTATCCAGTTGTTTCGCTTTATCTGCCAACTCACCCTCAGTCTTTATTTTCTGGGCCAGCACATCGTCATACTTCTTCTTGGTCACAATACAAGACGAAAAAAGTAACGAGCATGTCAAAAATAGTAGTATGTTTATTCTCATAGTTTAAAAAATTATGCCTGTAAATATCTAAAATAAAATTCAATTCTTACTTTCGTAGGATACCGAATCGAGATTATCATAATATCCAACTCACCAAACTACATACGTAATGGAAGGCATGCTTAAATCAGGATCTTTAAAAGGGAAGACTATTATTATTACCGGAGGTGGCACGGGGCTCGGCAAGTCTATGGGTAAATATATGCTTGAGCTTGGCGCGAACCTGGTCATTACGAGTCGAAAGAAGGATGTATTAGAAAAAACTGCTAACGAACTTAAATCTCAAACCGGTGGAAGGGTTCTTCCTGTTGTGTGTGATGTTCGTAAGTATGAAGAGATCGTTAATGTGATCAAAGAGACGGAGAATGAATTTGGTCAGATTCATGGAGTTCTCAATAATGCAGCCGGAAACTTTATCAGCCCCACCGAGCGTCTGTCTCATCGAGCCTTTGATATCATTGTGGACATCGTTCTTAAAGGAACCTATTACATGACGTTGGCCGTTGGTAAAAATTGGATCGAAAAAAAACAGCCTGGCACTTTTCTTAACATCGTTACCACGTACGCGTGGACTGGCTCTGGGTATGTGGTACCATCCGCGTGTAGTAAGGCGGGCGTCTTAGCACTCACACGATCGCTGGCTGTTGAATGGGCTAAATATAAAATTCGCAGTAATGCCATTGCCCCCGGACCATTTCCTACCGAAGGCGCCTGGAGCCGGTTACTTCCGGGCGAACTTGTGGAGAAGTTTGATCCTGCTGCGCGTATTCCTTTAAAACGTGTAGGCGAGCATCAGGAGTTGGCAAATTTGGCTGCTTACCTCATGTCCGATTATTCAGCGTACATTAATGGCGAGGTAATTACAATTGATGGTGGCGAATGGTTAAGAAACGGTGGCGAGTTTAGTCACTTGGAAGCAATCCCAGAAAAGATGTGGGATGCTTTAGAGAAAACAAGAAAATAGATGCTATCAATTCGATTTAGAATCGAGTAGAAAAACTCAGACTAACATATTTATGCCAGAAGCCCTCTTGCATCTCTTTGCTTGCGGCATTTACACTTACTGAATAGGATACTCGATTTTTAGCATACATCAACCCTGCATTGCCGCGGGCAACCCAGGGAGTAGCACAAACAGTAAATGGACTTCGGTCATTAAACAAACTACCTTCCAGAAAAATATCAGATATAACGTAGTCTATTCCAGCTCCACAGAAAAGAAAGAATTCTCGCTTGGCTAGATCACTTTCATAGGCTAACCGGGTATTGGAAAATATTGACTGATCAATGGAATTAAAATCAATAAAACGGAATGTTAAATTTTGGGATATTTTATTGGACCCCGTTCCAAGAAAAAATCCCGAAGTACTAACTAGATCAAAACCTTTAATAATCGAAAAGTTTTTTTGAAATTGAAACCTCATATTAACTACCAATTCATTGGCAATTTGTGAATCCCAACCTCTGGGTTCATTGAAGCCTGTGTTCCTATGCCACCATTGTTGCACTCTACCTAAGCCCGTGGCCTCACCCACTAAACCTAATTCAATACCAAAGTGTGAAAGTGATTTCTTATGCTCTGAATAAATTGCCGTAGCGTCAATAAAATTAAATCCTGCATACGGTCGATCCATATTAATAGGATTAACAAACTGCGTACGCTTGGGGGTAAAGATTTTACTACCTAACTGGAAGTTTAATATCGTTTTTGATGTTTGGCGCTTGTCTCCATACCATTTAGGTTTCAATAATCTCCTATAGCTTAGCAGATGGCCTGCTGTGTAGTATCGATCATGGCCAAAAAATATGTCGTTATCAATCGCAAGGGCCAGCTCATTGGTTAATGTCTTTTTCTCTATGTCTTGAGATAGACCCGGAAGGAAGGCACAACTAAAATATAGGGTAATGATTGAGGCTACTTTCATGTTTTGAAACACAAACGTTTCTAAAGTTAGAAAAAGAAGTAGTTAAACTCAAACCTCTTAATTGAGAGGCGTGGATGTTAAAACATCAGAGTCAATGGAATAGACAACGAATTTCTTTCCCTTACTATCACTTCCAAAAATCGGTGCCCGGGTACTTTCTATGGGTCGGTTACCAATCAGATTGCCCACCTGGTCGTATAGGAAAAATAACTTTTGCTCAAGATCATAAAAACAGAAGATAACTGTCTTATCCGTCAATCTAACAACAGATGGTATCAACTGGGAAGACCCCGGATTTTGTCTTTCAATAACAAGTTGTTGCTGCTTATCAAAAATTGCGACTTTATCGGTATCCATCCGAAAAAAGAAAAAATCTGCTGATCCCGCAGCTGTTCTCCGCAATAAGAATTTCGATCCATTCCCCTTTATCAAATTTTCTTGCGATGAGCTCTTGCCATCTAAACTTTGTTTGTATACAACGCCATCCGAAGAGACATATTGAATAAAAGTGGTGGCTAAATTGGTACCCATACCCAATACGTAATCACCCAAATAGGATTTATAAGTAAGAGGGATTTTTTTCTCAACCTCTCCTTTACGATTGACCAGATAAATAAACCCATCAACAGATAACATGAGAAAATAATCTTTGCCTCCAATTCGATAATGTTTTGGTTTATCTTTTATACTGAATAGAAAGTGATTAGGAGACCACCCCTCTAAAGGCTTTCCATCTTTATCCAGAATATAAACGTCACTGTTAGAAGATTGGACGAGATATCTGTAATTCCGACGCTTATCATAATCCAGCAATTCCATGGAATTTACGAGCATCAATAATTTTTTGGAAATCCTTCCACATCCCGACCTAATCGATCAATTAAGTACAAAGACGACTGCGTAGAAATCAAATATTGTAGTTTATTGTTTTTATAATAATCAATCTGACTGATATTCTGAATCATTCCATCCAGTTGGCTTTGCCATAGTATAGCATCGGCTGGATTAAAAAGATGGATTTTAAAAGTAGAATCCTGTAGGATCACTTCACTACCTCCCGTTATATAGTTTTTAACCGCAAATCCGCGGTCTATAACATTAGGAAGTCTGTATGAAAGCTTTGATTTTATCTGGTCAGTAGATTTTTCTTCCTTGATTGGCAATGCAAGGTTCACGCTTGTGTAGAAATGATTGTCTAATGCACTAAACTGAATACTGGCCCAGGAAAGCGGTGACAATCTTAAGGAATCTAATAATGGTTCCCATTTTTGATTTGCTATAGAAAGAGTTGGTTCCCTAAAAATTATAGAAACGTTACTCTCTTGTAATCCTCGTTGATAAAACTTCTGAAAGGTTATTGATTTACCCCAGGTGTCATCGGCTTCAATAGCATCAATCATCAACTTAAGTTCAGTTGGTTCATTTGCCAGAAAGACAAATTTTTCTCGTTGTGTAAAATACTCGAACGATTTAATAGGAATCAACTGGTTAAAAACTTGCTCTAAGGGTTGCTTCCTTAAACTTCGGATTTCATATCCAGAATAAACCTCTTCATAAGTTCCTGAATCAAGACTAGCACCTGGTTCATCTTCGAGAGCAACAATAGCAATATATTTTGCTTGTTCTTGATTGATTGAAAACAGCGCCACCTCACCGCCAAAATTTGAGGCCAATTTGTTGAGGCTACCTAGCTCCTTTATGAATCGTTTGGAATCAGAGACTCCATAAGAAATAAGATAATTCGAATAGTTGGGTACAAATCGTGCTATACTAGATCGGATTGCCCGCTGCCCGTTAAATACAGAGAGCCCTTGCGTATTGGCACTATCTAAAGTAAACCCACTCATTGAAACCAGGTTCGGTTCAACTTTCACATCTAGCATTGAAGATTCAGCAAGATTCGCCAAGAAGGGTATTGTTTTTCTCAGATTAGAACCCGCTAATAGCGTGCTTGATACTTGTGAGTAATTCACGAACAGATTTCCCTCATCTGATTTAATAGATGCAAATTGAAACAGGTCTCGGTTCTTTACTTTAAAATTTATACCATCTTTATTTTCAAATACGCGAATCGCATTTTCGATTAAAAGTACTGACTCACTCATCACGAATACTCCTTTTATATAGGCGAACGCAAATAGTATTGAATTGACTTCATCTCTAATTTCTCGTATTTCAAAACCACTATAGAATCGACTTTTTCTTTTATGGTTACCCTGATTTAGTGTGCTATCATTGATCAATATCGAAAACTCTTTCTCTGGTATTGAATAAGAATAGAGTAAATCCGACTCATTTTTAGAGATGTTTTGCAACGAAACCGCGAAAGTTGTTGACGATACATTTAAATAAGGTATTAACAATTGCTGGGCAGTTGTTGGCACATGAATTGTCTCGAAAACTAAAATTGAATTCTGATCAATTACATCCCAATAGGTTATCTCAGAATCATCGCAAGAGGTAAGAACACTTGCTAATAGGAAACAAAGTGAAACAAGGAAGGCACTATTTTTTTTCACCAATCCCAAAATTACAAAATTAAAAAGATTAGGACACGTGAAAGAATATCACAAAATGACAAAAAAAGAGCTCAGTATAGATATACTGAGCTCTTAGATAAATAAAAGAAAGGCAACGACTTACTCTCCCGGGTTTTACCCTAGTACCATCAGCGCGGGTGGACTTAACTTCTCTGTTCGGAATGGGAAGAGGTGATCCCCACCGCTATAGTCACCTTAAGACTTGCCCTGACATTCATGGTCAGGGTCTTAATGTTCCTTAGCCATATCCATGGTCTATCGACCGTGGACTGTGGACTTTTCAATATCGTTGACAGTATTGATAAAAGAGTATTTGAAAGTTTTTAAGTAAAAGTTACGAGCACATAGTTCGTTTACTGAAGCGTTCGGGTAATTAGTACTGCTCAGCTTTGCCATTTCTGACTTTACACCTGCAGCCTATCAACGTCATAGTCTCTGACGTCCCTTAATGGAAGTCTCATCTCGAGGTGGGTTTCGCGCTTAGATGCTTTCAGCGCTTATCCCGTCCCAACATAGCTACCCGGCAGTGCCGCTGACACGACAACCGGTACACCAGCGGTTAGTCCAACCCGGTCCTCTCGTACTAAGGTCAGATCCTCTCAAACTTCCTACGCCCATCACAGATAGGGACCGAACTGTCTCACGACGTTCTGAACCCAGCTCGCGTGCCACTTTAATGGGCGAACAGCCCAACCCTTGGGACCTTCTCCAGCCCCAGGATGTGACGAGCCGACATCGAGGTGCCAAACCTCCCCGTCGATATGAGCTCTTGGGGGAGATCAGCCTGTTATCCCCAGCGTACCTTTTATCCTTTGAGCGATGGCCCTTCCATGCAGAACCACCGGATCACTATATCCAACTTTCGTCCCTGCTCGACCCGTCGGTCTCACAGTCAAGCATGCTTATGCTATTGCACTCCACATACGATTACCAACCGTACTGAGCATACCTTTGAAAGCCTCCGATACACTTTCGGAGGCGACCACCCCAGTCAAACTACCCACCACACACTGTCCCCTGTTAGGGGTTAGACATCAAGAAAATAAAGGGTGGTATTTCACCGTTGACTCCCCAAAACCTAGCGGCCCGGGATCAATGTCTCCCACCTATCCTACACATCATTTACCCAATGCCAATGTGAAGCTATAGTAAAGGTGCATGGGGTCTTTCCGTCCCGTGACGGGTACACGGCATCTTCACCGTGACTACAATTTCACCGAGCTCATGGCTGAGACAGCGCCCAGATCGTTACACCATTCGTGCAGGTCGGAACTTACCCGACAAGGAATTTCGCTACCTTAGGACCGTTATAGTTACGGCCGCCGTTTACTGGGGCTTCAGTTCAACGCTTCGCCTTGCGACTAACGTCCCCCCTTAACCTTCCAGCACCGGGCAGGTGTCAGGCCTTATACTTCATCTTTCGATTTCGCAAAGCCATGTGTTTTTGCTAAACAGTCGCCTGGGCCATTTCTCTGCGGCTGCATTGCTGCAGCACCCCTTCTCCCGAAGTTACAGGGTTAATTTGCCGAGTTCCTTAGCCGCGATTCACTCGAGCGCCTTAGAATTCTCTCCTTGACTACCTGTGTCGGTTTGCGGTACGGGTACCATAATGATTAACGCTAGAAGGTTTTCTTGGAAGTCTGCTTACGCTGTCTATCTCTTTGGCCGAAGCCTCCGAGTACTATTGGGTTTCAGCAAGCTGTGCGGATTTGCCTACACTGCATATACCTACGCCTTTTAACGTCCTA
>JADJRT010000003.1:25000-336322 GCA_016712035.1 Flammeovirgaceae bacterium
TTAAAGTTATCTGCTAATACATCACCTACTCGGAGTCCTTGCCTTCCAATCTTATCCTGGTACGATGGTCCAATTCCCTTTAATGTTGATCCAATCTTTTCATCGCCCTTAGCCTTTTCATAAGCCTGATCAAGCAGTCTATGGGTAGGCACAATTAATGTGGCCTTTTTTGAGATGAATAAATTTGCTTTAACATTGAGATTATACTTGCTTAACTTCTCGATCTCAGATCGAAAGACTATAGGATCCAAAACAACACCATTCCCAATAACATTTCTGGTTTTCTCACGAAAGATTCCTGATGGAATCTGGTGTAGCACATGTTTTATCCCGTCAAACTCTAATGTATGGCCTGCGTTGGGGCCTCCTTGAAACCGAGCGACAACATCATATTTGGGAGCCAAAACGTCAACAATTTTTCCTTTGCCTTCATCGCCCCATTGAAGACCTAGCAATACATCTACTTTCATTTAGCAATACTTAATAATTGGTTGGCGATTAATTCTTTTTAGGCACTTCATCTTCTGATTTAATAATCTGAAAGATTGCATTTAACTTCGTTATGACAAGTAATTTACTCACACTTTCAGAAGGGTTCATTAAATAAACTTCTCCGCCTTTGTTCCTGAATTTTGTAAGAATGGTTATAAGCACACCAATACCACTGCTATTTATGTAGCGTAAATCAGAAATGTCGATAATGCACACGCTAGCCTGATGACTCATGGCATCGTTAACAGCGCTGATCAATTGCGTACCATTGTCTTCACCGATTAAATCGCCTGTTATTCTTAATATCAAGGAGTTACCCTTAATTTCCTGCCCAAAGTTCATAGTTTTCTATTTTCACAATTTTCTTTAGCACATGTTGCATACAAAATCAACGAATGTTGATGCACATTAAACTGCATCAATTCTTGCACCGTATTTTGAATTGTTTGAATGCGCGGATCGCAAAACTCAATAACTTTACTGCAATCCGTACAAATCAAATGATCGTGTTGCTTGTATCCAAACGATTTTTCATACTGAGCTTGGTTCTTTCCAAACTGATGTTTGCTAACCAGTTCACATTCAACCAATAAGTCTAGCGTGTTATATACTGTTGCTCGGCTAACCCGATAATTTTTATTTTTCATATTGATGTAAAGCGATTCCACATCAAAATGTCCATTCAAAGAATAGATTTCCTCCAAAATAGCATAACGCTCAGGAGTTTTTCGAAGCTCCTTTTTCTCCAAATAGCCAGTAAAGATTTGCTTTACCTCCTCAAATACCTTCTGATTTAATGCCATGTGTATACCCGTGGCAAATATACTATTTCGTGTACAGGTTGAGCAATATTATTCGTTTGAATAAACGGGGCCCGCATTTCTTGAATCAAACCTTGTTACCATAACCACACCTTCAACCTTTTCTAATTTTGTTATCAGCATTTCGAGATGCCGGGTATCGTTTACATAAAGCATAATTTCACCGTTAAATATTCCCTGATCGGATTTGAAAGAGAGGGAACTCATATTCACTTTTAACTCTTCAGAAATTACCTTCGAAACATCGTTTATCAAACCAACACGGTCGGTGCCCACTATTTTAAGGCCGGTTAAAAAAGCAACTTCGTGTTGGGAAGTCCATTTGGCTTTTATAACCCGATTGCCATGATTTGCCAACAACTCGGTAGCGTTAGGGCAAGTGGTACGATGTATTTTTATGCCTTCATTAACAGTTACAAAACCAAATACATCATCCCCCGGAATTGGTGTACAACATTTTGCCAACTTGTACTCCACCACATCCATGTCCTCCCCAATGAGCAAGGTATCTTCATGCCGACCTTTCGCTTTATAAATTTCCTGTTCAATGGTCCTAACGTCTGGCACTTCCGAATGGGGTTTGGTTTTAAGTGGCGAAGACGGCTTAAATTCCTTGAAGCGCTTTAAATCATTAACGGTTATTAACCCTTTGCCAACTCGAAAATGTAATTCGAATTGTGAAGGGACATTAAAATAAGCGCGCATTTGTTCAAACACCCGGCTATTACCATCAATCTTAAGTTGTTTAAGTTTCCTTGCCAGTATCTCTTTCCCCTCATCAACCAAATAGCGTTTATTCTCCTTAAGCAATTCCTTTACTTTTGACTTGGCTTTTGGACTAATAACAAACCGCAACCAATCTTCCTTTGGTTTTTGTTTAGAGGAAGTTAGAATCTCGATCTGATCGCCATTCTTTAAGATGTGATTTATAGGAACCAGTTTTTGGTTAACCTTCGCTCCTATACATTTTGCACCAATATCTGTATGTATATCAAAAGCAAAATCGAGTGCTGTTGCTCCATTTGGAAGTGTTTTTAATTCACCCTTTGGCGTAAACACAAAAACCTCTTCATTAAAGAGATTTCCGCGAAAATCATCCACAAACTCCAGTGCTGATAAATCCTGCTTTTCCAAGAGGTCGCGAACTTTTACCAACCATTTCTCCAGATTTGATTCGTGACTAGAGATACTGTCTTTGTATTTCCAATGGGCTGCATATCCTTTTTCCGCAATTTCATCCATTCGTCTAGTGCGAATCTGAACTTCAACCCACTGCCCGTTTTTGGCCATTACAGTGGTATGCAACGATTCATATCCATTGCCCTTTGGCGTGCTTATCCAATCGCGAAGTCGGTCGGGATTTGGGGTGTAAAAGTCGGTTACAATTGAATAAACCTGCCAACAAAAAGATTTCTCCTGCTCAACAGGGGTATCAAGTATTACTCGTATAGCAAATAAATCATATACTTCCTCGAAAGGGATATTCTGTTTCTTCATTTTACTATAAATGGAGAAGATCGATTTAGGCCGGCTTTTTATTTCATATTCAATATTCAGTTTATCCAGTTCATCTTTTAATGGCTGTACAAATTGTTTTATAAACTTATTTCGAGATGCTTTGCTTTCATCTATTTTATTGGCGATATCATAATACACCGATTGTTCTGTAAACCTTAGATATAAATCTTCTAGTTCAGTTTTGATTGCATTGAGACCCAGACGATGAGCCAGTGGCGCGTACAAATAAATTGTTTCAGAAGAAACCCGAAGCTGTTTGTTCCTGGGCATGCTCTCCAGGGTGCGCATGTTATGAAGCCGATCGGCTAATTTTATGAGAATTACCCTAACATCCTCGGAAAGGGTAAAAAGCATTTTTCTAAAGTTCTCCGCCTGCGCGGAAGAGCCATATTCAAAAGCGCCTTTTATTTTAGTGAGGCCATCAACAATCTTCGTTGTTTTCTTTCCGAAAATCCGTTCTATATCAACAAGTTGGATGTCCGTATCCTCTACTACATCATGTAGCAATGCCGCAATTATGGAGGTAGTACCTAAGCCGATTTCCTGAACACAAATTTCGGCCACAGATAAGGGATGGAAAATATATGGCTCTCCGGATTTTCTGCGCATATCTTTATGCGCCTCCATAGCCATTGTAAATGCTCGCTTAATCAGTTTGGCATCGCCTTCATTCAGAACGGGCTTTGCCTGCCGCAGTAATCTGCGGTATCGGGCAATTATCTCTTTCTTCTCTTCAACAGCATCAATTACCACAGCCCTTATTCATTTTAAATCGATTTTTATAACTAGCCTTTAATCATAACGAATAATCCCTAAATTTGCACTCCCTTTGATAAAAAAGGCCGATTTTTTTAATTCAAAGGGCATCTGCGGATGTGGCGTAATTGGCAGCCGCGCCAGACTTAGGATCTGGTGCCGCAAGGCGTGGGGGTTCGAGTCCCTTCATCCGCACATAAACTGAACCCTCTGGTTAGAAATACTTGACCGGAGGGTTCATTAATTCTTACCAGACCTTGGCGAAAAAACGAATTTGTAAATAATAAACTTTCAACACCTTGAATATCACATTAGACAAACAAAGTAGTACTGATGGTTTGATTAAAATTAATCTTACCGCGACTGATTATCAACCTAAAGTTGAAGAAAAGATAAAAGACTATGCGCGTAAGGCAAACATCAAAGGGTTTCGCCAAGGCAAAGTACCTACTGGTGTAATCAAAAAAATGTACGGAAAATCAATTCTGGTGGAAGAAGTAAATCATATCGTTTCTCATTCCGTTTCCGATTATATCCGCGATCAGAAATTAAAAATTTTAGGTGACCCAATGCCCAATCAGGAAAAAGCATTTGGCATTGATTGGGATGTGCAGAAAGATTTTGAATTTGAGTTTCAAATTGGGCTTGTTGAGGATTTTACGTTAGAACTCTCGCCTAAAGCAAAAGTAAAATCGCATACTATCGAGGTAGATCAAAAGGTGATTGATGAAACCCTGGAGGATCTTAAAAAGAGATTTGGAAACACGACCAATCCGGAAGCAAGTTCAGCGAATGATAGCTTATATGGCGATATCGTAAAAGGTGGAGAGACAGATAAGAAAGGTTCTTTCATAACTATTGAAAAAATTGCCAAAAAGGAACAAAAGAAATTTATTGGCGTAAAGAAAGACGATGTTATTGAATTCGAAATAGAAAAAGTCTTTAGCGACCCGCTTTCTATTTCGCAAACCCTTAACATCTCCGAAGACGAAGCAAAAACTGCTACTGGAACTTACACATTTACGGTAACTAACATAAGCCAGACTGAACCTGCTCAAATGAATCAGGAATTCTTTGATAAGGTTTTTGGCAAAGATGCCGTGGCGAACGAAGCTGACTTTATCGAAAAAATTAAAACTACGATTGGCGAAAATTACAATCGCGAAACGGAACATTTACTCGATCATGAGATTCAACATTACTTTGTAGATAATACTAAAATAACCATGCCTGAGGCATTTCTTAAAACCTGGCTTAAGAACAGCAGCCAGGGGCAGGTAACAGATGACATTCTCGAAAAGGAATTTAATTCGTATAAAGATTCTCTGAAATGGGATTTGATAAAGAATAAAATTGCCGAAGAGAAAGAAATTAAAGTGGAAGGTGATGAAGTGCGTGAAAAAGCTAAGCAGTTTATTGCTGAGCAATTTGGAGGCGCTGCCATTGCCGCTCAACTAGGCGACAAACTAAATGATATTGCCAATAATTATTTGTCGGGGCAAGATGGTAAAGGCGAGAATTTTATGAAGATTTACAATCAACTTCGGCAGGAAAAAATAATGAAGGTGATAAAGGAATCTATTACAGTAAGTGACAAAAAAGTGACGCTTGATGAGTTTAAAAAACTGGCCGAGGAACATCGCCATTGATTTTTAGAACTAACTGCATTCCAGAATTGTTAAAGAAAAAGCTCCGTGCGTTCGCGGAGCTTTTTTATTAAAGATTTCTTAGTATCATTGAAGTGGAAACAATAAAAATCAGTCGGAAAACGACTCTTTCATTAAGCTTGAAATAATAAATTAGCAATACGTGACAATCCAATGAATTCAGAAAATTTGCTGTCCATCACATGGGGATGAGTGGCAATTCGCTAGACAGCTATGCTAAATACATGAACGAAACGACACACACCGTTACTGGCATGACGCCCAATGTTGTTGAAGAGCGGCAGATGCGGGCCACCGTAATTGATGTGTTTTCACGCTTAATGGCCGATCGGATTATTTTCTTTGGCACTGCGGTGGATGATTATGTAGCCAATGTTATTACGGCTCAATTGCTTTTTCTTGAGTCCTCCGATCCGAAAAAAGACATTATCATGTATGTTAATAGTCCGGGTGGCTCTGTTTATGCCGGGCTTGGTATTTATGATACCATGCAATATGTAAATCCGGATGTAGCAACTATCTGCACCGGCATGGCCGCATCCATGGGAGCTGTTTTGTTAGCAGCTGGAACAAATAAAAAAAGATCAGCGCTTCCACATTCACGCATTATGATTCACCAGCCATCAGCAGGCATGCAAGGAACTTCTCGCGATATGGAAATTTCAATGAAACAAACCATCGAATTGCGTAATGATTTGTACACCATATTGGCAAACCATAGCGGACAGACTTTCGAGAGAATTGATAAAGATTCTGATCGTGATTACTGGATGCGCGCCAAAGAAGCCAAAGAGTATGGATTGATTGATGAAGTTTTGGAAAGAAACAAGAAATAATTGCGTGATATGTTGGTAAGTTAAATGTGCCAGAAATTGGGTACCTTTGAAAGTTCCAATTGGGTTCAACAGACTTTTTTGACAAATCAATAAAGATAATGGCCGAAGTTACCTGTTCATTTTGCGGTAGAAATAAAAAGGATGTAGACCTGATGATCTCAGGTATTCATGCTCACATTTGCGACAAGTGCGTAACCCAGGCCACTCAGATTCTTCAGGAAGAAAAGAAGAACAAGGTTGAGCCCGGCTCACTCCCTAACTTCAAGCTGATTAAGCCTCGCGAGATTAAGAAGTTTCTTGACGAATATGTTATTGGGCAAGATCAGGCTAAGCGCATTATGTCAGTAGCGGTTTATAATCACTACAAGCGTTTAATGCAGCGCAAAATTGATACTGATATCATGATTGAAAAATCAAATATCATTATGGTGGGCGAAACCGGAACCGGTAAAACCTATTTAGCGCGCACACTCGCTAAACTTCTTCAGGTTCCTTTTTGTATTGCCGATGCCACCGTACTAACTGAAGCCGGATATGTTGGTGAAGATGTAGAAAGCATTCTTACCCGCCTGCTGCAAGCAGCTGATTATAACACCGAGGCTGCCGAGCGTGGCATTGTTTACATCGATGAGATCGATAAAATCGCAAGAAAATCAGATAACCCCTCCATCACCCGTGATGTTAGTGGCGAAGGTGTGCAACAAGCTTTGTTAAAACTTTTAGAAGGCACTGCTGTCAACGTTCCGCCACAAGGTGGTCGCAAGCATCCCGATCAAAAAATGATTACCGTTAATACGGAGAACATTTTATTTATTTGCGGAGGCGCGTTTGAAGGCATTGCCCGCTTAATCGGTAAGCGCCTTAATACTCAACCGTTGGGCTTTTCCTCCAGTGCAAATAGCGTAAGCCCCAGCGATATTGACCGTGAAAATTTGTTGCAGTTTGTTTCATCGCAGGACTTAAAAAGTTTTGGGCTTATTCCTGAATTAATAGGCCGATTGCCTGTTGTCTCTTTCCTTAATCCTCTTGATCATACGGCCCTTCGCAAAATTCTGACAGAACCAAAGAATGCACTTGTTAAGCAGTATAAGAAACTGTTTGAAATGGAAAGTATTGAGTTGGAGTTTAAAGATGGAGCCCTTGATTTTATTGTTGAAAAAGCGCTCGACTATAAATTAGGAGCTCGTGGTTTGCGTTCAATCTGCGAAGCCATTGTTAACGATGCCATGTTTGAACTACCTTCGGATAAAACCACTGACAAACTGGTGATTAATCGCGCTTACGCGGAAGAGAAATTCAACAAATCGCATTACAGCAAACTGAAGGTAGCCTAAGCGGTGCTTTTCGCTGCTGTTAGATAACCAACCATTAAGCGAGCTGCATTTTCGGAGGCCGATCCGGTATCCAGGATTCGATAGACTTCATCATAATCGGATAGCATTTTGGCACGCACCGGTGTTTCTTCTGCAAGTTGTTTTAACTCCAGGTTTAAATTGGCGGCATTCATCTCCTTCTGAATAAATTCTTTAATCACCAATCGATTTGCGATAAGATTAGAAAGTGAAATAAAGGGTGCCTTCACTAATTTTTTTAAGATCCAATACTCAAGTTTGCTGGCTTTGTAGATAACAGCTTGTGGCACTTTAAATAATCCGGTTTCTAAAGTAGCCGTGCCCGAGGTTACAATAGCGGCCTGTGCGCGCGTGAGCAAATCATACGTAGATTCGTAAACAAACTTTACCGATGTTATCTCTCTTATCGGAGCGTATAATTCTTCAGAAAGGTTTTTTACCGCTGCCACCACAAACTGATAATCAGGATTTTGATGTACTACTTCGGCCATCACAGGAATCATTCTTTGCAACTCAAGCTTTCGGCTTCCTGGAAGAAGTGCTACAATTTTCTTATCCGTAATAAGGTCATTCTTAGTTAAGAAATCTGAATCTGGTTGAAACTCTTTAATAGCATCGAGAACCGGGTTTCCTACATAATCCACGTCCCAATCAAATTTTCTAAAAAAGTCCTTCTCAAATGGAAGAATGGAAAACAGGCGATCTACATTGGCTTTGAGTTTCCAGGCGCGGTTGGTATTCCATGCCCACACTTTTGGTGAGATGTAGTAAAAAATTTTAATATTATTCTTTTTGCAGAACTTGGCGATGCGCATGTTAAACCCGGCATAGTCGATAAGGACAACAACATCAGGTTTATAGGAAAGTATGTCGCGCCTACAAAAGCGCAATAACTTAATAATCGATCCTATGTTTGCAATCACAGCAATCAAACCCATGAAAGCCATCTGTTGATAATCTACCTTCAGTTCCATACCTGCTTCCTTCATGAGAGAACCACCAAACCCGCGTAGTTCTGCTTGTGGATCGTGCTTGCGCAACGCTTTAATTAGATTACTCCCATGAAGATCACCTGATCGTTCGCCTGCTACAAAATAATACCGCATGGAATAAAGGTTATCAAAATTGTATGAGTGATTAATAACTATTCTCCAAAATACTCAACATAATTACGGGGTGTTTCAAAAAGTCTGATAGAGTGCAACACGCCATACTTTGAGATGGTTGAAATATTAGGTGCGAGGATTTTCCAAATCTCGATTACCAGATTCTCGCAACTGGCAAGCTTATCCTTCATAAAAGGCACATCAAGATTTAAATTTTTATGATCCAGTTTATCAGTAACCTCCAATCGCATAAGCGTACTTAATTTTTTAAGGTCGATCACAAAACCTGTATCCGGATCGGGAGTTCCTTTTACAGTAACAATAAGATCAAAATTATGGCCATGCCAGTTCTCGTTGGCACAAGGGCCAAATACTTCCTTGTTCTTCTCGGGGCTCCATGCAGGATTGTAAAGCTTATGGGCCGCGTTAAAATGCTCTTTTCTGCTAACGTAAACCATGTTCTATTAAATGAAGGTAAATATACAATAGTCTTTAAGTTCATTCACAGAAGCAGGTTTTATGTAAATTGCAAAAAATTAAAAAGGTATGATTGTAGTAACCGGAGCAGCAGGTTTTATTGGCAGTTATCTTATTCAAAGACTCAACCAGGATAATTTCAACGCCATTATCGCAGTCGATAAATTTGACAATGAAGAGAAAAATAAAAATCTGGTAGGTTCCCGCATTCAGGAGCGCGTAGACCGTGATCAGTTTCACGCGTGGCTTGATAAAAACTATGAAACCGTAGAATTTATATTTCATATTGGCGCCCGTACCGATACGGCAGAGTTTGACAGGGCCCTACTTAACAAACTTAATACACAATACACGAAAGACATCTGGACGCGCTGTTGTCAATATCAAATTCCCCTGGTCTTCGCTTCTTCGGCTGCTACTTACGGGCTCGGTGAATTTGGGTACGATGATGACGAGAAACAGATTTCCAAACTCATTCCATTGAATCCCTATGGTCAATCAAAGCAAGATTTTGACGTTTGGGCATTGAACCAAAAAGATAAGCCTTTCTTTTGGGCTGGGTTAAAATTCTTCAATGTCTATGGCCCCAACGAATATCACAAGAGCCGAATGGCATCTGTAATCTGGCATGCCTATGGGCAGATTACCAAAACCGGAAAGATGAAACTGTTTAAATCACACAACCCAGACTACAAAGATGGTGAACAAATGCGTGACTTCGTTTATGTTAAAGACGTAGCTGACGTTTGCCTTTTTCTTATGCATCACCGCAAGAATTCCGGCATTTATAATCTTGGATCGGGCATGGCGAGGACATTTGTGGATTTAACAAAGGCGGTATTTAAGGCGTTAGATAAACCTGAAGCCATTGAGTTTATTGATACACCGGCCGACATCCGCGACAAGTATCAATATTTCACGGAAGCCAATATGAATAAACTTAAATCGATTGGCTACTCGAAGCCCTTTACCTCTTTGGAAGAAGGGGCGAAAGATTATGTGACCAATTATCTTTTGAAGAGATAGTTCAACAGATTTAAAGATTTATAAAATCTTAAATTCAATTCTGCGATTTAACTGTCGATTTTCTTCCGTTGTGTTAGGCGCTACAGGCTGTTGTGAGCCGTAGCCTTTGGTAACGAATCTTTTATCCGAAACTTGATTTTGTTTTAGATAGTCGGCTACCGCCTGTGCCCGCTTGGCGGATAGTTGAAGGTTGTACGCTTCTGTTCCCGAGGCATCGGTGTGGCCACTGATTTCGATCCTAAGCGTTGGGTTTTGATTCATAAAATTGACTACTTCTTCTAATTCCGTGATAGACTCCGGCTTCAATTCATATTCATTCAAATCAAAAAATAAGTTATTCAAAATAACTTTGGCATTCTGCTGCGCAGGCTGTAAAGCGATGTCTTTAACAACCGGCTTGTTCGTATTTTCAGTATAATTAAAATGAAGACTTTGAAATAGAAATCCTGACCGATTTATATATAAAGCATATTCAGATCCGCCAGGTAGCACCATTAGATATTCTCCTGTCACAGAGTCGGAAGTAACGCGCGCCAGAGTATTTGTCTTTTTCAAATCTATAAGTTCAATAGCTGCGGCAAGAGGTGCTTTGGTTGTAGCATGCAATACGGTGCCCTTTACGATATTTCCTTTTGCTTTTGTTATCAGATTCTCCGGCAGGGTTATCTTAAAAAGTCGGCTTCTGTTTTTGCTTTCTTCTTTTGAATAGTAGCCTATGGCTCCATCGCCTGATACAATGAAAGAATACTGATCATTAAAATCATTCAGCAGTTGACCCAGATTAACAGGCTGGCTCCAACCCGAGTCAGATTTTTCACTGCGATAAATATCGTACCCACCAAACCCTGGGTATCCATTCGACACAACATAAAGGTTTTGATTGTTAATATGGATGTAGGGCGAGATCTCGTCAAACTGTGTATTAATTGCTGGCCCCAGATTTTTTGCCTGAGTCCAACCGGCATCTTCCCACTGCGAATGCCAAATATCATATCCACCAAATCCACCTTTGCGCTCGGATACAAAATAGAGCTCGCGTCCATCTGCAGATAGTGAAGGTTGAGCATCCCAGCCCGAGCTATTAATTTTCGGGCCCAGGTTTTTAGGAACGGACCAATCATTGCCCTTTTTCCGGCTTTCATAAAGATCGCACCCCATACTTCCGCATACGGTAAAAATTAAATGCCTGCCATCTGCCGAAATAGTACAAGCGCCTTCGCGTTGAATCGTGTTGATATTTTTGGAGATAGACACTGGAGCACCCCAACTTCCATCTTCTAATAGAGAAGAGATTACAATATCCTCGTTATCATTTCGGGCACCACCAAAGCGCGCAGTAAAAATAAGTTGGGATCCATCTCCCGTAACAACTGGAAAATATTGCATGGGATACTGATTCACAGTTTCACTTAACGGTTCGATCGTAAACTTCCCAATCACATCTTTATTTGAAATAGAATAAGTTGTCTGGCTCTTCCATAAAGACACTTTGCCAATTTTTCGCTTGTCGGCTTTTTCTAATACGAGAAATTGTGCGCTGAAACCTTGAGCCTTCTCATAATTACCCTGTTTCAAATTAACATCGGTAAGTTCATATAAAAACGATTTTTTGAGTGATGCATCTTGAACAATACCAAGTCCTTGCTCAAACGTTGCAGCTGATAAAGGAAGATTCTCCATACTTTTGTAGGTAATAGCCAACCGATAATAAGCTTCTTCAAATTTCTTATCCTTCTCAATGGCTTGCTGCAAAAGAGAAACAGCTTCCTTAAACTGGCCGCGAACACGATAGTTGTCGGCCTGTACATAGAGATCTATTGCCTTTTTGTTTTTAGTGCTTAAGGATTGCGCAAAACCCGGGTGCCAAAACAGGATTGCCGCCACAATAAAAAATACTTTTGAATAGTTCATAAAGCAAGGTACAAAATGTAGGCCTGTTGGCGCCACCCTAAATAGTAATCAGTAAACGAATATACAATCATGAAATTGCCACAAGGGGAATTTCGCTAGCTTCCATTCCTAACATGGCATTAATCAACTTACACGATTCATAATCACGAAAATTGCCCTCATTTATATCTGCTTCCTCAATGTGTTTGTTATCCAAAAGACATTTTCGCATTACACCGTTTAAAAGGTAAGCCCTCGGAGTAAACCAACGTTCTCCTTTTTTAAAAATTATATTCGCGAAAGAGGCATCGGTAATCAGTCCATTCTTAACAATTAAAATCTCATCAGCATTTTCTTTTTGATCTAACAGTCTTTCCAGTTGAGAGCGATCTGTAAATTTATGTTGGTATGAAATATGATTATCATACACCAGCTTTAAGGACTGAACAGGTTTGACTTGGTAACGAATAAATTCAATATTTTTAATCTCCTGACCATACATAACTCGAACCTTAAACAAGCCTGATAAAGGAATAATATTACAAGCGAGTGCGGAAACTAATTCAGGGGAATTTGCCTCAAATAGCGACTGCGAACTTTTACTCATTCGCGCCTGATGGTAATCAAGATTACGAAACGCTCCGTTGTTCAGATAGATTGTCTCAAGCAACAGGCACATAAATTTTTCTAATTACTTCCGTGTACTCCTCGTTATCAATACTTTGAGCAGTAATACCACCACCACTTCGATAAAAGGTTCTGCCCTCCGTTTGTTCTATAAATCGAATAGCAACTCCACTGTCTAAATTCTGTCCGTCAAAATAACCGAATACGCCTGTATAATAACCACGCTTTTCATTTTCTGCAGTTCTAATGATTTCGCAAGTCTTCCGCTTAGGTGCGCCACTAACAGAGCCTGCAGGTAGCAGCGAAAAGAGTATGGTACCAAGTTGCTCTAAATAGTTTGGCGCCAAATCTCCAACGATCTCAGAACTTACCTGCAACAAGCTTCTATCACCGGTTACAATTTTATCCAGGTATCGGAATCTGGAAATAGAAACATTAGAAGCCATTTGACTCAAATCATTTCTAATAAGATCAACAATTGTAATATGCTCCGCCAATTCTTTTTTGTTTTGTAAAACAATCCGTTCAGCCCCCTTTGCGGAAGCGTCTATTGTCCCTTTCATTGGATATGAAAATATGTTTCCATTCCGTATCTGCACAAATGTTTCCGGTGAGTAACAGAGAAACTCATCTCTGAGCCAAAATTTATATTTGGCTTGTGCCCTGTGAAATAAGTTCTGTAGTGAACCATCAAGCTCAATGCTGGATTTCATGGTAAGGTTAACCAAAAACGAATCGCCATAATTTAAGCGATCATAAACTATATCAAATTTTCTTTATACTCTTCAAACGGAGATGGAAATGATCGTATTTGTACATCCTTGTAAATAGAAATATCGTCTGAGACATTTGAAATCCCGCTGAATGAATATAGAATCTCATTTGAATCAACCTCAGATAACTGCCAAGCCCTGGGCTTTTCTAATTCAAAATCAATTAAAAATAAAAAAGGGACTTGTTTTCGTCCCCACTCATTTAACTGATCTATAAATTTAGAATGAATCATACTGTATACGTAAAATCTTCATTATGGAATATTCATGTACTTATGAATTTGTGTCGAAATTTTCCATTGAGGATTAGCCTTCACGTATTCGATCAGCATAGGAAGCACCTCTTTTTCTTTCGACCACTCGGGTTGCAAAAATAATTCACAGTCAGGGTTAACGAGTTTTGCAAACTCTTCAGCCCAAGAAAAATCTGATTTATGGAAGATCACCACTTTCAATTCATTAGCATGTGCAGCAACGGATGGATGCGGGGGCTTAAACTTTTTAGGCGAGAAACACACCCAATCCCAATCACCCGTGAGCGGATAGGCACCAGATGTTTCAAGATGCGTCCTCAGACCAGTCTTTTTAAGTTCTGTTGTTAGACGCCCTAAATCGTGCATGGTAGGTTCGCCACCAGTTACCACCGCTATCTTACTGCCACTGGCTTTGGCTTTGTCAACGATGTGACTAACCTCAACTTTTACATGCGCATCTACATCCCACGAATCTTTTACATCGCACCAAACGCAACGCACCTCACATCCGCCCAAGCGTATAAAATAGGCGGCACTACCCTGATAGAATCCTTCCCCCTGAATGGTGTAAAAATCTTCCATCAAAGGAAGGGAATTCAAAATTTGAGATTTAAAATTCTCCAAGTTTATGGATTTCGTAATTCTGTTGCCCGCAATGTATTCAGTAAGAGCGATGCGATAGTCATAGGGCCTACCCCACCCGGTACGGGTGTTATGAATGATGTTTTGGGTGCAACTTGCTTAAAGTCAACATCGCCTTTCAACGCAAAACCATTTTTAAATTGGGGGCCTTCTACGCGTGTCGTGCCGACATCAATAACCACGGCTCCTTCCTTCACCATATCCGCTGTAACCATGCCCGGTTTGCCTACGGCTACTACCAGAATATCAGCTTGTCTTGTAAACTGAGAGATATCTTTGGTGTACTTGTGGCAAATAGTAACGGTTGCTTTTCCTTCCTCCACTAACATCATACTTAACGGTGCGCCCACTAACCGGCTGGCGCCTATCACTACACAATTTTTTCCTTCCGTTGCAATATTGTAACGCTTGAATAATTCCATCACACCAAAAGGTGTTGCCGGAAGTAGTAAAGGATTTTTAGATACGATACTTCCAAAGTTGCGATTTGTAAAACCATCTACATCTTTATCCGGTCTGATCTTTTCGGTAATCTTTTCCACCGAAATGTTTGGCGGCAAAGGTAACTGGACAATAAAACCATCTACATCTTCATCGCGATTTACCTGATCGATGTGTTTCATCAATTTATCTTCACTAATCGTATCGGCAAAGCGAAGCATTGAATAATGAAAACCCACTTCCTTACAGGCTTTTACCTTATGATCGACATAGGTTTGACTGGCCCCGTCATCACCCACTAAAATGATAGCGAGGTGCGGAATCTTTTTACCTTCTTGTTTGCGCACAGCAACCTTATCAGAAATTTCCTTTTTAATTTCTGATGAAATCTTGCGACCATCGATAAGGGTGTAGTTCTGCGTTTCCGTCATGCATCTATGGGTTAACGTTACATCTATCTTTTAGTACCGCCATAAAAGCCTCTTGCGGAATCTCTACATTACCTACCTGCCGCATTCGCTTTTTACCTTTCTTTTGTTTCTCCAACAGCTTGCGTTTCCGCGAAATATCACCACCGTAACATTTTGCTATTACGTTTTTACGAATGGCGCTTATGTTTTCGCGGGCTACAATTTTTTGACCGATTGCCGCCTGAATTGCAATTTCAAACATCTGGCGCGGAATTAATTCTCTTAATTTTTCGCACAGCTTTCGGCCCCAGTCTTGCGACTTATACCGGTGAACAATCGCACTTAGCGCATCAACCTTTTCTCCGTTCAACATTACATCCAACTTTACCATATCCGATTCGCGCATTCCAATCAAATGATAATCCAACGAGGCATAGCCACGTGAAATAGATTTCAGTTTATCGAAGAAGTCGAATACAATTTCAGATAACGGCATTTCAAATGTGAGTTCTACCCGATCTTGCGTTAGGTAGTTCTGATTCATAATCTGCCCACGCTTATCAATACATAAATTAATAATTGGACCGATGTATTCAGACTTGGAAATAATTTGTGCTTTAATGTACGGTTCTTCAATGCTCTTCATCCGCGTAGGGTCAGGCATTTCGGAAGGCGCGTTTATAAAAATTTCCGATCCATCGGTAAGGTGTGCTTTAAACTGCACCGAAGGTACAGTGGTAATAACCGTCATGTCAAACTCGCGCTCCAACCGCTCCTGAATAATTTCCATGTGCAACATGCCCAAGAAACCACACCGGAAACCAAAACCCAGCGCAGCCGAAGTTTCCAATTCCCAAACAAGTGAAGCATCATTAAGTTGTAACTTCTCCATCGAAGCTCTTAACTCCTCGAACTCGGTTGTATCCACAGGATAAATACCGGCAAATACCATCGGTTTAACTTTTTCAAATCCCCTCAAGGATGGGCCCGGATTTAAAGGGTTAGTTATAGTATCACCCACGTGTACTTCGCTGGCTACTTTAATACCCGAAATCAAATACCCCACATTACCTGCGCTTATCTCTTCACGCGGCTGTTTGTTTAATTTTAGTACGCCAATTTCATCGGCATAGTATTCTTGCCCGGTGCTGATAAACTTAACCTTATCGCCCTTCTTTAGTGTACCGTTGAATACACGAAAATAAATTTCGATGCCCCGAAACGAATTAAATACCGAATCAAAAATCATGGCCTGCAAGGGAGCTTTGGTATCGCCTTTGGGCGCAGAGATACGTTTTACAATGGCCTGCAAAATTTCTTCAATGCCTTTACCCTCTTTGGCGCTGGCGGATAGAATGTCTTCACGTTTGCAACCAATCAGTTCAATAATTTCATCGGCTACTACCTCAGGGTTGGCGTGTGGCAAGTCTATTTTATTCATGATCGGAATGATTTCCAGATCGTGCTCCAAAGCCAGGTAAAGGTTCGAAATAGTCTGCGCTTCAATACCCTGGCTGGCATCAACAATTAAAAGGGCGCCTTCGCACGAGGCGATAGCCCGCGATACCTCATAGCTGAAGTCCACATGGCCGGGGGTATCAATCAAGTTTAGGATATAAGTGATGCCGCCTTCCACATAATTCATTTGAATGGCGTGGGCCTTAATAGTAATGCCTTTTTCCTTTTCCAGATCCATATTATCGAGCACCTGGGCTTCCATCTGGCGCGAATTTAGGGTGCCTGTAAATTCCAGCAGGCGGTCGGCCAAGGTGCTTTTACCATGGTCGATATGGGCTATAATGCAAAAATTGCGAATGTTGTCCATTCCCTTCATTTCTTTCGTTCGATTTAGGCCGCAAAGGTAGCAAAAAAGAGGGTTCTGTTGGAGGCTAAACCCTACAAGTGCCTATAAAACATTTATAAGGTAAAGTGGGATTTTTTTAGATTGGATTAAATACCCCTTAGATCCAATCATAGAGAAAAAGTCTGACTTTATTTAGTAAGATAATCTTTGCATTTAGAAATTAAAAAGCAACAGGCATCATGGTTTGTTTAAAAAGCCATGATACCTGTTACTTGAAAATATTACTCACAAGCTACATCCTGCAGGGCTGTATTCCAGCAGCGGAAGTTTGTATCACCAAAGAATTTTGGATTACGAACTGTACCTGCGTGGTTAGATCGATTCCATTTTATCTCGACCAGGTTGTCATCCTGATTATCGAATATATCATAATAGGTATTAAAAGGCGTTTGTTCATTAATTCCATAATAGATGTATCCTCCAATACCTGCGTTTTGAGGATCGGTACTGGTGTATTTTATACTTGCCACTGTATTATCAACGTTTCGGTTCCAATCAATCCTTACAAAGGGTCTGGCTTCAACGGGGCCAAAGTTTAATATCCACCAACCTTCTGTACGCTCTGAATTGGAGTGCCCGGAATACCATTCGTAATCGGTGTAGGCACCGGCTTTTGATAAAAGCATTTTCCAATTTACACCATCGCTTACCAACGTTCCATGTAGCTTGGCTGAATGTTGAATGTTATCAACCTCAAAGTTGTAACTCCATTGCCAGGTGTTGCTACCAATAAATTCTGGAGTTTTATCTATAGCAGCTTTAAAAGCCGCGACTGGGACTACAGTAGCCACGCCAATGATCAGGTTCCAAACACCAACATTAACGGCTGCGTGACTCCAGTTGGCAGCTGTTGCTATCCTTCCTCCTGCGCTTCCACCATCCTCTGGAAACTGGTTGAAGTCCATTTCGAAACTGGAGGAAGGAGGAATGGTGGGAGCCACTCCGGGTGATTCAGGGCCATCATCATTACAAGATGTAATTAAAAAGATGACTGCTAAGAAAACTGCAATCAACCTTTTTGAGATATTAAGTTTGTTGTTTTTCATAATAATTTTTTTCATTTTCTTATAACCTAACATCAAACATCGAACCAAAGCTACTGACAAATCGATATGATTTAAAAGCTATAGCTTATAATTGAAATCCTGAGTTTTACCGTGTGGTAAGGCCTAATTGTGTAGAGCCTATTCCACAATAACAAGCTCTTATTTTTCATAGCGCAAGATCAGGCCTAAATATAGACGATCTACTTAATGACCCGTTCGGTTGGTTCTGGAAATAAGTATACCGCCAACTAACTTCAGTTCAGATGGTGTTTTTGAGCTGTTTTAGATGTTATGGAATTCGAAGCCAAAACCAACGCCAGAATGATCAGGCCAATAATTATAATCATGCCCAACTCAAACTGAGTAAGAATAGTAGAACCCGCAACAATTTTCTTTGATTGATCGGCTAATATTTTGCCTTCGACCAATTGAATATTCGAAAGCTGGTTAAGGTTCTCGGAGGCCTTTCTAAATTCCCTTTCAAAGGAAACTTGACTTAAAATTTCTGTTTTCGGTTTTAAAAACTCAGCCTCAATAATCTCTATTTCAGATAAAGTTGATTTTAGTGATTGAAAAGAAACAACTTCAGCTTCAGTTAGTTTTGTCTTCTCATAGTTTGTCACCAATATATGTATAGCCGCGTTGTGCGCGTTTAATTCCGTACGCACTTCTTCCGGATTTTTACTTTCGCCACAATGGCCTACGATTAATTTTTTCTTGTAGAGTCTATCCGAAAGTTGATAAATATAACTTTCAACCAACAATCGATCTTCGTAAACAGAAGAAAAAGAATCTCCCAAATCAGAAACACTATTTCGCTCCACCATGTTTTTTATAAACACCCCAGCAAGAATAATGGCCAACAAAAATGCTATAGGCAATTTTTGTTGAATCCGATAGATCCACTTCATACTAAACGATTTATTGCACTACGAAGTAACCCTTAAATAGCACCCAAACAATTACTTGTGCTTCAAAATGTTCCTCTTTACGCCTTTTCCATAATTTATTTGCTAGAAATCAAACTAAAAAAAAGGACTGATTAAAAAACCAGTCCTTTAAAAATGTAATTAAAAATTCTTACTCGTTTTTTATACACCACGCCATCCTTCATCACAAACGTAACCTTCTCCATAGTTTTGATATTTTTTGTTGGGTCTTCGTTTACCGCAACAATATCGGCAAGCTTACCGGCTTCCACCGAACCAAGTTTATCACCCATACCTAAAATAGTAGCATTTGTCTGCATCGCGCAAAGCAACGCATCGATTGCTGGCATACCGCCTTCCACCATATAACCAAACTCCCGTGCATTCTCACCATGTGGATACACACCCGCATCGGTACCGAAGGCTATCTTAACACCCCGCTTATAAGCCTTTGCAAAATTTTCCTGAATCTTAGAACCAATCTCAATTGCTTTAGGCGCTACCAGTGGATGATAGTATCCGGGAATCTTTGCATACTCGGCTGCTGATCTTCCGGCAATGATAGTGGGCACATGATACGTTCCCATTTTTATCATCAAATCCATTACCTCGTCATTCATTAGAGTTCCATGTTCTATCGTAGTAATACCTGCCAACACAGCCCGTTTCATACCTTCGGCACCATGGGCATGCGCGGCTGTGTGAAATCCATAATCTTTGGCCGCCTCCACAATAGCATTAACTTCTTCTTGTGTAAACTGAGGACCACTTCCATCTTTAGCAACGCTTAATACACCGCCTGTTGCCGTAATCTTTATAAAGTCGGCTCCATCTTTATAACGCTGCCGAACTGCTTTGCGCGCATCATCCGGCCCGTTGATTACGCCTTCTTTCGGTCCTGGGTCGCCCATTAAATCTCTCCGACTTCCGTTGGTTGGGTCACCATGCCCCCCTGTAGTGGCCACACCTTTTCCGGCCGTGAAAATTCTGGGGCCTACAATCGTTCCCGCATTTACGGCATTCCGTAAAGAAATATTTACGCCCGAGCCACCACAATCGCGCACGGTGGTAAAACCTGCCATCAAACTTTTGCGCGCGTAAATAGTTGATTGAAAGGCTACATCTGCTTCGTTCTGTGTAAAGCGCTTGGCCAAAGCATCTTTGCTTGTTTCGCTTTCAATATGCACGTGCATATCAATCAATCCGGGCATAACCGTTTTCTTACTTAAGTCGATCACCTTATCATCTTTTCCAGGCTTCGTAAAACCCTTATCGACTGAAAGAATTTTATTTCCTTCCACCACAACCGTTACCTGTGATTGTGTTCCTTACTTTTTCCATTGATAAGACTTCCACAATGAATGAGGGTGCGCTGCGCAAAAGTCAGCGAGCTAACGCTGAACAGAAAAATAATCAACAAAATTTTTTCATAATTTAAGTGTGTTTAAAAATAATTAAGACAAATCGATTTATATAAACTATTGGATGGTGAGATACTTTGCGGTCGATTCCTGCAAGGCATCAATATCTTTTTGGTCCATCGGGCCTGACTTTACTTTCAGCAGTAAGTCAAACATTATTTCAGACTTGTAGCCGAGCCGGGTAGCGATGTTCGCACAGAATTTTATTTCCTCCTGGTAAAGTTTTTCATCAATTTTCATCAATTGAACCAGATTAAAAAAGATAATTGAATCTTTGCTTAGGTGTTAAGTCTTCCGCCAGAATGGTTTCGTGAATGAATAAAACAGGGTTTCAACAGAAGACTCCGGAAACCCATGGCCTTTACCAATATTGACAATATAATTTCTTTCGATTATGGCCAGCTCGCCATCCATGCGCGCCAGGTTTACAAGCAGTTTAAGTTGTTCCAGAACGATCATAGTGTAAGACTTAAGTAACACACAATTTGGCTGGGTAAAAATAGATTAAAATCACCTATCTTACATACCGTCCAAAACTTAATTGATTTGAATTTTTTAGCGCATCTTTTTTTATCCGGCACTGATCCTGAAACACGAGTAGGAAATTTTATTGGTGACTTTGTACGCGGACGAAACGTCTATGAACAGTTTAGCCCAAACATCGCGCTGGGCATCGAACTTCATCGTGAAATTGATGACTTCACCGATAGCCATACTGTTGTGCTGGAAAGTAAGATCCGATTACGACCAAAATACAGGCATTACGCACCTGTTATTGTTGATATGTTTTACGACCACTTTCTTGCCCGGAATTGGAGCGAATATCATCCGCTTCCGCTGGATCAATACGCAAAAGAAAGTTATGAGCTGCTTCAGAAGTTTTCCGATCAACTCCCTGAACGCGTTCGGCAATTGCTGCCTTATATGGTAAAAGGAAATTGGCTTGTGAGCTATGCCCAACTGGAAGGCATTAACCGCGCGTTAAGTGGTATGGCACATCGATCTCCTTACGAATCGAAAATGGAGGAAGCTACCGTTGAACTAAAAAAATATTATCCTGAGTTTGAGAAGGAGTTTCTTCAATTCTTCCCTGAGTTAAAAGAAATGTGCGAACAATTCCTGGTTGCGAAATCAAACAGCCAAAAGAAATAACAGAAATGGAAGATATTTATTCGTAGTGATCTATTTTTGCATGAATAAATAGAAATCAGTAAACGAATAAAGATATGTTTAATGATCCGGAGTTAAACGGAAAATACCTAGGCACTATTTCGGAGGACTTCATAAAAGTGGCCGACACACTAAAAGAAGCCTCTTACCAAATCCGCAAAAGCGGTTTTGATTTCCCCATCTTCCCGATTTCAAAAAAAGAAATTCCGATCGGACAATTATTAATTCCACGTAAGCCACTTAATCTTACCTGGAATTACAACGCATCTTTTTTAAATGAATTTGTACAGCGCGAACTCGTTGCTGCCGACAAAGAGGAAGAGTTTAAAAATAATTACAGAGACCCGGATGAATTTTGCTGTTTGTTTGTGGTGGATGAGGAGTTCGCCAACTTCGTTTACATTCCATTTCCTGAGGACTAAGTCAATTTCATCATTTAACAAGTGCCTGATAAATCAGGGCGCGTAGTTTATTCTGATCATCCAGATTATTGGTTGGCGTTAATTGTTTAAAGTAAACAACCACCAAATCTTCTTTTGGATCGACCCAATAGGTAGAGCCGTACGCTCCGCCCCAGCCATACTCGCCTACAGAGCCGGGGGCACCCCGATCGCCTAATTCCTCGCAAACAGAAAACCCAAGTCCAAAGCCCATACCCGGATTATATTTTATTTCGTTCAGATGGCTTACCGTCATTAATTCTACTGTACTGGGGGCAAGAATACGATTACCATTAATGGTGCCTTTGTTAAGCATCATCTGAAGAAACTTTGCATAATCAGCCGCAGTAGAAAGTAAACCCGCGCCCCCGGAAAAACTTTTCCTTGGGCCGTTAACATACATACCCTGCCCCACCATTCCGCCCGGATCGGGCGAGCGCTGAAGGGGCTTATCTGCATACGCAGAATAAACAGTCGCGAGTCGATTTACTTTATTTTGAGGTAAATAAAAATATGTGTCCTTCATACCCAGCGGAGTAAGAATTCTGGAACTAATAAATTCATCCAACGGCTTTCCGGAAACTTTTTCAATGACTACACCTAAAATATCTGTGTTATAGCCATACACAAATTTCTCACCCGGATGTTCATCCATGGGAAGTTTAGCCATTCTTGCAATCGTGGCACCTACCGGCTCATCCCGATCGGCAAAGTACCAGCCTTGAATGCCGGCTTCTTTCCATTTATCGGCAGCCAATCCGTACCCGTAGCCAATACCTGCTGTATGGGTTAACAGATCACGAAGTGTAATTTGACGCTTGGCTTTAATAATATTATATCCACCACCCTCTTTAGGTTCAGCCACCGTTGTTTCTGCAAATTCAGGTATGTATTTACTCACAGGATCAGCAATAAGAAGTTTCCCTTCTTCCTGCAAAATCATGATCCCCACACTTACCAATGCTTTTGTCTGCGAAGCAATTCTAAAAATGGCATCATTCTGCATAGTTGCATTTGCTTCAACATCGCGCTTACCGAAGGCATTGAAGTAGGCTACTTGACCATGTCTGGCCACAAGCACCACACTGCCGGACATTTTTTTATCGTTAGCATACGCTTGAAAAACATCGGTAAGTCGTTGAAGTCTTTCCGTTGAAAAACCCAACTCCTCCGGCTTAGCAACAGGAAGTTCCTGTGCACTACCTGAGGATAAAACAAATAAAAAGATAAAAGGAAACAGACTGTGCGTAGGTGTGCCATACTCTTAATTTTATTACATAATATTAGAAATGATTCGAGGCATATCAAAATTCTGAAAACTTATCAACCACTACTCGCTCTTGAAGTGATTCCACCCCTGTGCAGTTAAAGGAATAACCGTTTGTTGTTTGGTAACCATTACATTTTGATTCGCATCCGGATGCATGTGGCCTATGAAATGAATATCCGGATGATTTTTGATTTTGTCGTAGTCAGCTGGATTGATCGTGAAGAGAAGTTCATAGTCTTCCCCTCCATGCAGTGCACAGGTAATCGGATCGAGTTTAAATTCAATGGCGGTCTCGAAAGTCATGTGATCAATCGGTACCTTGTCTTCAAAAATTTTAACACCCACACCCGATTGTTTTCCTAAGTGAAATAATTCCGAAGCCAGACCATCGGAGATATCAATCATGGAAGTAGGAATACACTTTCTTTCGCGCAACTCATGCACAATATCCATGCGGGCTTCCGGTTTTAATTGTCGCCCTACCAGATATTCATATTGCTCCAGGTCAGGTTGCACATCTGGGTTAGAAAGAAAAACTTCTTTTTCGCGTTCCAACACTTGCAGCCCCAAGTAAGCCGCGCCTAAATCTCCGGTTACGCAGATAATATCATTCGCCTTTGCCCCACTACGTTGAACCACTTCATTCTTAGATGCACGCCCCAATACAGTTATGGAAATTACTAATCCAGAAACCGATGAAGTAGTATCGCCACCCACCAAATCAACATTATAATTTTTACAGGCCGCGTGAATTCCCTCAAACAAAGCATCGACAGCTTCCAATGAGAAACGATTGCTAATGCCAATGCTAATTACAATTTGTGTGGGTGTAGCATTCATCGCAGCGATGTCAGAAACATTTACAGCAACCGCTTTATAACCCAAATGCGGTAGCGGCATGTACGATAAATTGAAATGAACTCCTTCCATCAGCATATCAGTTGAGATCAGCAGAGAATCACTACCACCTTCAATTATAGCGGCATCATCGCCAATACCTTTTATAGTGGAGGGTTGCGATATTGAAAATTTGCTGTTTATGTGGTCTATTAAACCAAATTCACCCAATTGGGAGAGTTCCGTGCGATTTTCGCTCATGGTAAGGGCTGTTAGTCGGGTAGATTGTTTGTTTATCCGACAAAAATACTATTTGATGCTTAAACTCGGGTAATCGAGGTAATTTCATGTATTAACAACTAAACAGTGGTTATGAAAAAGAATGCAATTGTATTTGTACTTGCTGCAATACTTTTTGCTGCATGTGGTGGCCCAAAGCCTTATTACGAAACGAAAGAAGGCAAAAAGAAGCAGAAATATTATAATGATATTCAATACGGGAAAAATGCGCACCCGAAAATGAAATTTTGATCAGCGTTTTCCTGACAGAGTTCAATCAATACATGATTCGTTGTTTTAGGATGCAGAAAGACTATTTCTTTATTATCGGCACCTGGGTTGGGCACATCGGCTAATAAAGTAAAGCCATCACTTTTCAACTCGCTCATTTTATCTGTAATCGGATCGGCTTCGAATGCAAGATGATGCAATCCTTCGCCACGTTTTTCAATAAACTTTGCAATAGCTGAATCGGGTCGTGTGGCCTCCAATAATTCGATTTTAATCCCACCCACATCAAAAAAAGAAGTTCGTACGCCTTCCAATTCAACCTCTTCGGTCTTGTAATGCGGTTTACCAAGTAATTTGGCAAACAATTTATTCGATTCTTCTAGATTTTTGACGGCAATGCCGATATGCTCCAGTTTATTCATAGCTCTCAATTGGTTCGATTTTGCTAATTTTGAGTTGAATTTGAGAAACTTTTATTCGTTTACGAAAGTTTTAAAACGAAATGCCAAAAATCACAACAGAATCAACTAGCGATGTTCATGTAGAGGCGGCCCGCGTTCAGCAGGAAATCATGGATTATCTTGGCTTGCGTACCAGCGACCTTATTTTTGAATACAGCGTGCACGAGGGTAAAACAAAATTAGATCTGATCACGATTAATCCCCGCCACAATCAATCCTTCCTTTTCCGATCCGAAAGCGGAAGCGATAAAGTGGATGCCTTGAAAAAAATGTGGGATTATGTTCAGAACTATAAAGAAAAAGAAAACTCCTACACCATTCAGTGGGTAACCAAAAACGACAGCGAATTGCATACCTCCTACTTTCGCGCCAGCAATGTGATGGACGTACTGGAGAAATTATATTATGGTCGCGACAGGAACACAATTACCGTGTTTAGTGTTGTATTGAATCCAATCTCTTAGAAACTATGATTAGCGTAACCGATAAAGCCAAAGACAGAATCACAAACCTTCGCGTTGAAGAAGGAAAAAGTGAAAACCATAACATCCGGGTTTCGGTAAAAGGTGGCGGTTGTTCAGGTTTAATGTACGATTTGGGTTTTGATGATCACATCAACGCAGCCGACCAGGTTTTGAAGACAAGGGTGTAAAAATTCTTGTTGACAAAAAGAGCTTGCTCTATCTTTTAGGAACTACCCTCGACTTTTCGGATGGATTGAATGGCAAAGGTTTTCAGTTTATAAACCCCAACGCCTCACGCACCTGTGGTTGTGGCGAGAGTTTTTCTATATAAGGCAGATCCTTGTTGCTGATAGCTGGATACTAGTTAATAACCTTTGCGGGAGCGAGTTATGATCCTGAAATAATTTTCTCAAGACGTAACAACAGCGATGCACTTCAATTCAATAGCGATTGGGGTAGGTAAAGCATTTACCTCCACCGTAGTGCGACAGGGTTGTGTTGCCTTGTCGGGAAAATAGGAAGCATAGATTTTATTGAACACCGCAAAATCGTCTTTCATGTTTGTGAGATACACGGTAATATCAATCAGCTTATCCCAGGATGATCCGGATGCCTCCAATACAAATTTCACATTTTGAAAAACTGCATGGCATTGTTCTTCGATGTTGTAAGACAAAATCTTTTTATTCTCGTCAAGCGTTACGCCCGGAATTTCTTTTGATCCCTTTTTGCGCGGCCCAACGCCTGAAAGAAAAAGTAGATTGCCCACTTTTCGTGCATGTGGATAAGGACCAACGGGTTCGGGGGCGCTATCGGAATTAATTATCTTTTTATCCATACTATCAATTCGCTGACAACTATTACTCGATCCCAAAAACCAAACTTGCCCACAGGCTATGGTAGTCCGCGCCTTCCTTTTCGGATGGGATCATCTTCACACTGCTCACCATCCATGGGCCAGCTGCACTGATTGGAAAACGAATTGTACCATCCGTTTCGGTATAAATATTTTGTAAGAATGTGGTACCGTTAACTTTATTCCACACTTTAACTAATGCGTGAGGTGCGGGCTTTCCTCCATAGGAAATCTGGCATTGTAAATGATCGCCTAACTTCAGTAAATACGGGTTTTGAAGGGGCGTTACTTCATATCGAAAGCCAACTGTCCTTTTAAATGTATCATCTGATTTTGAACCCGCTTGAACCAACAACTTGGCGTAGCGGGTATAAAATTCTCTTGACGGCTTTTGTAAAATATTTAACTGTGCTCTTTCATCTAAAATATAATCCAGCCCATCTTCTTTCAGGTATTCATTAAACTTTTCACCTTCCTGTTCAATATATGCTGCATTGCTCTGCAAAGCAAAAAGATACGTGCCCTCCTGATCTGCTTTAACCAACAAATTATTTCCTTCCGTTGGTTTTATCTTGCTCTTTAAATCGCCAACACCACTTGCCCGATACAGATTCATGCGCTCTGCTTTATGGAAGGACAAATCCCAGAACTCACCCGAATAGCTTTCGCCTACCATAAAGTCTAGCTTTATATCTTCACCCAAAGCATATCGGAATTTTTTAGGCTGAAGCCAGAACTCGTGCGCTTGCACAAAGCATGCGACCACCAATAGCATAGAAAGTGCTAAAACCTTCTTCTTCATCTTTTCCTGTTTTGGATTTTGCTATTCATTATCTCTTCAATTTCATCCGCCTCAATGGGAATGTTACTCATCAGGTCAATATTTTTACTTTTGCCAATGACTATGTTGTTCTCCAGCCGCACCCCAAATTTTTCCTCTTTGATATAAATACCGGGCTCAATCGTCCAGACGGAGCCCACCTGTACTTTGTCGTGCATATTGCCCACATCATGCACATCGAGGCCGAGCATGTGCGATGTGCCATGATAAAAATACTTTCGATAAGCGGGATTTTCGGCTGTTTGATTTTTAATGTCTGTCTTATCAATCAGCTTTAACGTGAGCAATTCACTTTGCATTAATTTTTCAATTTCCTTCTGATAATCGAAATAAACTACGGAGGGCCGCAACATTTTAAAAGCCGCACGCTTAATGCGTAGAACCGCGTTATACACATCCTTTTGCCTTTTAGAATACTTTCCAATTACTGGGATGGTTCGGGTGAGATCTGAATTGTAATTAGCATACTCAGCCGCTACATCTAACAATACCAAATCACCGCTATGGCACTGGCGACTATTTTCTACATAATGAAGAATCACATTATTCTCGCCTGCTGCAATGATTGGGGTATACGCAAAACCCTTCGACCCCAATCTTTTAAACTCATGAATAAATTCTGCCTCCAGTTCATATTCCATTACCCCGGGCCGTAAGTAATTGAGCACTCTGCGAAATCCACATTCGGTAATGTCACAAGCTTTTTGAATGAGTTCTATCTCCCGGAATTGCTTTACTCTTCGAAGCTCGCCCATGATGGGAGCAATTCTTTCATATCGATGCAACGGGTATGTGTTTTTGCACCACTCAATAAAGCGGGCATCACGACTTTGAACCATTACCTCCGAGCGATAATGTTCATTCGTATTGAGATAAACCTGGCTAACGCCACCCATCGTCATCATATGATGGAAGAGTTTTTCAAAACCAGAAACCCACACCACCGTTTCGATGCCTGAGATTTCAGTAGCTTCCTTCTTGGTTAACTTATGGCCTTCCCACTTTTCCATCAACTCGTTCGGTTCTTTGATAAAAAGTATCTCGTGATATTTTTTATCGGGAAAACCCGGGCACAGCAGCACCATACTCTCCTCCTGATGAATGCCGCTCATATAATACAAGTCGCTGTTTTGTATATACCCCAATGTGCCATCGGCATTACTGGGCATAATATCATTGGAATTAAACACTACCAGCGATGCCGGATTCAACTTCTTTATTAGTCGCTTGCGGTTAGCTATGAATAATTCTTTGCCAATAGGTTCGTGTCTCATTCTCTTAGGAAGGATTTGTTTATAATTTAATTAAATGAAAAATTGACAATAGTGCGCCTTGTTCATTGTCAACTGACAATGAACAATTAGTTAATTGCTTTCACCCTGTGGATCATTCACATCATCGGTATCCACATAGTTGATAATGATGAACGTGAATAGCAATCCGGAAAACAAACCTTCAAGGGCAACCATAAAAGCCGCGATATAAGGATTGAGGTATCGGCCCATCGGCTCATTTTCAATAATGCCTTGCATTAACGTGGAGTCGATCGACATGTAAGCAAAGAGGAAGATGGCAAAAATACCTGATGCAATGGCACCGGTGGCCACACCCGTAATCAAGCCTCTGAAATAGTTCATGTGCTCTTCATGGGTTTCCTTAAATTTTTTCAACGCGAAGTAAATACCCCCACCTGAATGAAAACATTAAGAAACCGAAGTTCATAGTGATGAACCAGACCCACTACTTTCATTAAAAGAAAAAAGGCTATCAAGCCACCGGCTATTTTCAGACCGTAACTCTCAGGAATGCGATTCGGGTTGTTAAAAAAATTCATGGGTAGAGGTTTAAGTATTGGCTAATTTTTAAATTTTTTCACAGAAATCCAACCTTTTGTTTAGGTTAATATTTTGATACTTTGGTTTTCTATAAAAATAGACCCTAGCTAAGTAGACGATTTGTGACGCTTTCAGAGTTCAAGGAAACATTAAATAATTCTTCACCACCAAAAGTCGCCCCATTGCTGGAGGCTATGTGGTATGTTGCCCGGGGAGATTGGGAAAAATCTCATACTATTGCGCAGGACGTTAACACAAAGGATGGTTCCTGGATTCATGCTTACCTGCATAGAAAAGAAGGTGATCAATTTAACGCACAGTATTGGTACACCCGCGCAAACCGCCCATTGCCTACATCCACTTTAGAAGAAGAATGGAGCAAGATCACACAAGAGTTACTCGCTAGATAAACTAAGCTATTTACAAACGAAAAAATTAATTCTCGATTATTTCATGATCACGCGCTTGTACATTTTTCTCTTTCCACGCTACCAATTCTTTTTTCCGCGCTTCCAATTCTTCAACAGTTGGTTTATAATTGATTAATAATTTTAAATCCGGCTGCCCGGCATCTACCCAGGCCGTGTACCAGATATCGCCAATACTCTTAACACTGTTTCGAAACATCCGCTCCACCATACCCGATAGCATTTGATGATATTTATAGGAGTATTCCTGCGAATACACTTTCACCGTCTGTTTACCCTTTGTTTCAAAGTTATATTTGTTTTCACCAGTCTTTTCAGAAAGTTCCTTTTCAAATCGGAGAACAGAATCAACGGCCAGGTTAGATTGCCGGATCATCTCCCAGGCAGCCAATTGCACATTCGGTAAATACGTAGCCGGCCCTACGAAAAAATCATACTCTTCAAAATACAATTCGGGTAATCGCGATTCCCAAAATCCATGAATACCTGTTTGGCCTGTCAATTGACCATCGTAATTTTTTGTGGTATGAAGCGGCACATGGGCATCGGCTACATAATGACCTAAATCAGCAGAGACTCTTAAGATCTTATCCGGATCTTTTAAAAGAAACGCATCTTTTAATTGAAAATACATGCGGTAAATATGCCACGGCACAATCCCTCTGGCCTGAAGGGAATCCTCACCGAATTGCTTCACGGCATCACTCCAATACCGTGGTAGCTTATAAACTGCGCTATCCCCATAATCATCCAGATCAATATAATGCCGCGGAGCTTCTTCGGGAACGGCATAGCGCCTGCGATCCGGGTTTACGGCTGCCTCCGACAAGTATTGAATATTCTTTTTGTAAAAGCTAGCCATAGAGGATGGAAGCGTATACACCGCCAATTGATTAATTTTTCGGTGCGCAAAAAATCCCCAGCTGGAAAACATCAGCCCCGCTCCTACCAAAACTATTTTAAGAATTGCTTTCATGAGTTACCTTACAAACTAAAGTTACAAATCGTGAAGAATATTTTAATCCTACTCCTGTTTATCAGTTTTTATAGCCGGGCCACCGATCCCTATAAAAGAAACCCTGCAATAGATATACTGCACTATACTTTTCAATTAGAAGTCAATGACTCTACGGATGTGATTGCTGGCAAGGCCTCGGTCTCCATCAAATTTAAAAGCCAACAACCGAGTTTGAGCTTGACTTAATCGGCAAAGACAAATCCGCAAAAGGAATGAGTGTAAGCGCTATTATGTTGGATGGGAAAAAGTTGACATTCAATCATTCCTCTGATCGAATAAAAATAACGCTCCCAAATCCTGCCAAAGAAAATGAGGCACTAAACTTTGAAATTAATTATAGCGGCATTCCTCAAGATGGTCTCATCATCGGGAAAAATAAATTTAACGACCGCGGTTTCTTTGGCGACAATTGGCCCAATCGCGGTCATCATTGGCTGCCAGTAGTCGATCACCCGAGTGACAAAGCAACTGTTGATTTTATTGTCATTGCCCCAATGCATTACTCGGTGGTGGCCAATGGAATAAAAGTTGAAGAGAGTTTTTTGGATGCTAACCGTAAGCTTACTCATTGGCACGAAGAAGTTCCAATCGGGGTAAAAGTAATGGTAGTGGGTATTGCGCGCTTCGCAGTTCAGTATGTAGGCAAAGTAGATGATATCTCGGTCGAGAGTTGGGTGTATCCACAAAACAGAGCCGAAGGTTTTTATGATTATGCGGTAGCCATAAAAGTGCTGGATTATTTTCATCGGCACATAGGTCCATATTCATATAAAAAATTAGCCAACGTACAATCCAAAACACGCTGGGGCGGATTGGAAAACGCGAATACCATTTTCTATTTCGAAAACTCTGTAACCGGCAAAGGTGAACGCGAAGCTTTAATCGCGCACGAAGAAGCACACCAATGGTTTGGCAACTCAGCCACCGAAAACGACTGGCATCATGTATGGCTAAGCGAAGGGTTTGCGACTTACTTCACCAGTTTGTATTTGGAGTATGCTTATGGCCACGACCGCCTGGTAGAAGAAGAAAAGAAAGACCGACAAGAGATCATCCAATTCTACAAAAAAAATCAGGCCCCCATTGTGGACACCACCATTATGGATATAAATAAAGTACTTAGCACCAATACCTATCAAAAAGCAGGGTGGGTACTGCATATGTTACGAAATGAAGTAGGCGATGTTGATTTCTGGAATGGAATTCGAACGTATTATGCAACTTATCAAAACAGCAATGCTATGACTTCGGATTTTAAAAGAGTGATTGAGGAAGCATCCGGCAAGGATTTATCGCTTTTCTTTCATCAATGGCTTTATACGGGCGGGCACCCAAACCTTACAGGAAGCTGGAGCTACAATGCAAAACTGAAGGAAGTTACGATTGATGTAAAACAGACTCAGAAAGGCGCTTTCTTTCAATTTCCGTTGGAGATAGAACTTATTGGGGCTGATGGAAATAAAGAAATCAAAACTGTTAAAATTGAGGCACAACAATCAAAATTGACTGTAAAAACCGCATTCGAGCCTGTAGAGATGGTTTTAGATCCAGAGACGTGGCTTCTTTATGAAGGAACAATTCAAAAGAAATGAGAAAAAATACCTTGCAAATCAGGCATTAGCCCTTATTTTTGCAGTCCGTTTGAAAAAAGTATTATGGCAAATCACAAATCAGCAGAGAAAAGAATCAGAGCGAATGAGACTAAGCGCTTAAGAAATCGCTATCAGGCTAAAACAACCCGTACGCAAGTCAAAAAATTAGTGGCTACCACTAAAAAAGATGAGGCGCAGGCTCTATTAAAAGAGGTTTCTGCTATGATCGATAAATTGGCGAAGAAGAATGTTATTCATTGGAAAAAAGCAGCAAACCAGAAATCTCAATTGGCAAAGCGCGTAAATGCGCTAGCTTAATTCATAATCAAAATTTTATTTTTCCCTCTCTGGCTTTTGCCGGGGAGGGTTTTTTTATGCCTTGACAGGTGAAGGACTTCGGTCCAATGAAATTTAGTATCTTCGAAAATGCGTATTGACGATAGTAAACCCTTGAATATCAAAGACTGGTCTCCGGAAGACCGGCCCAGGGAAAAGCTCTTGTTAAAGGGAACTTCTGCGCTTACAGAAGCCGAGTTAATCGCAATATTGATTGGGTCGGGGACCGCAAAGACAAGTGCTGTGGAGCTAGCGAAAAAGATTCTTTTAACAGGGAATAACTCGTTAAATGAGTTAGCTCGGCTCAGCATTAAAGATCTGACAAAAATAAAAGGCATTGGCGAGGCAAAAGCAATCACCATTGTAGCTGCTCTTGAACTTGGCCGAAGGCGAAAAGAGCAAGATCCTGAACAGAAGCCTAAAATAAACAGCTCGAAAGATGCGTTTGATTTGTTGAAAGGTGATTTTATGGATTTACCGCATGAAGAGTTTTGGGTGCTGCTCCTAAATAGAGCAAACCGCGTTGTAAAGAAAAAAAGAATTAGCGAAGGCGGGGTTTCGGGAACTGTGGCCGATCCAAAAATTATTTATAAGCTGGCGTTAGAAGATCTGGCGAGTGGTGTTATCGTGGCCCATAATCATCCCTCGGGTAATCTTACGGCAAGTCAAACCGATATTGACTTAACTAAAAAATTAAAAGAAGCGGGTAGATTTCTGGAAATCCAGTTGCTTGATCATCTGATCATTACTAACCAGAAATACTTTAGCTTTGCAGATGAAGGACTGTTATAACCAACAATGAAGACGGTTTACGGGATTATTTTTGGTGTTTTACTGATTCTGCTGGTGGCGTTTGTGTATTCAACTCCCGAAGATGATAAAGTCACCCTCTCTAAAATTGAACCCGATACTACCACGCTGGCCTCTAATCCACCATCAAATCCCGCTCAAGAAAGAATACTCGCTGCTTTTCCAGATCCAAATCCATACATGCAAGAGGTGGCATCCGAATATGGAGCCTTTATTGAGAACGCTATAAAAAGAGGGATGGCTCCAGGAGCAGCTGTCGCTATTATTCGGGATACCTCCGTTATATTTTTAAAAGGCTTTGGCTTAAAGCAAACCGGAACAACAGATTCTATTGATGTGAATACCGTATTCCGATTAGGATCGGTATCCAAGTGCATGGCATCCGTATTGGCTGGTGCGCTGGTTAGTAACAATCTTATTAATTGGGATGATCCGGTAGTAAAATACTTTCCAGAGTTTGAATTAAAATCGAAAGAGTACACGCAGCAACTTACCATCCGGCATGTGCTATCGCATACAACGGGGCTTCCCTATCACGCATATACTAATATGATTGAAGAGCACTTACCTCTTGATACATTAATGAAGTATCTGAAACTGGTAGCCTCTACAGAACCTGGAAAAATCTATAGTTATCAGAATGTGGGATATAGTTTAATACAAAAAGTAGTGGAAAACGCTTCGCATGAATCCTTTGAAGAAGCTCTTTCACACTATGTATTTAAGCCCCTTGATATGCGAAGTGGTTCGGCTTCGTACGAAGCCATTATGCAACACAACAATGTAGCCCGTCCGCATTACTTCTCGCGAAAGCATTGGGTTACCGTGCCCATATCCGATACCTATTATAACTCGGCACCAGCGGGGGGTGTAAATGCCAGCATTACCGATATGGCCTTGTGGTTGCGCGCTTTGTTAAATGGATCCGAGGCATTAATGTCGGATTCCACATTGAGTGAAATTTTTGAACCACAGGTAAAAGCGATTTCAAAAAATAGAAATTTTTGGCGGTGGAAACGTCCACGGGCATCTTACTATGCCTTGGGATGGCGTGTGATAAATTTTAAAGACGATACACTGGAATATCATGGCGGCTATGTAAATGGTTATCGCAGCGAAGTGGCCATTGATCGTAAAAATCGACTGGCTATTTGTGTGCTAACCAATTCACCAGGAAGTCTGTCCGATCTTTCTATTCCCGAATTTTTTAAACGATACACCCAAAAAGCCGATTTCATTCAAGACTGGGATAACCGAAGCAAACTTATACTTGTTACCAATACCAATCTATTTACTCCCGTTTCTAATAATTAATGAAGAGTTCCCGCCTTGTTCCCGTTATTATCATTATTGCTGTTGCTGCATTCGTAATTTATTCTTTGCAGGGCGGATCAGACGAGGAGGATTATGGAGCCACTGTTCAAAAAGAGCGAATCGATAAGGAAGAGTTTATGAAAAAAGGCGATGGCTCTCCTTTTATAAAAGATAGCATCCCCTTTACGAGGCTTCACTATTTTCCTATTGATGAGAAATATCGAATCAAAGCAAAGCTTCGGGCCATTGAGGGTAAGAAAGTTGTGTTGCTTGCCACGAGCGATGGCAAGGAAGAAAACTATCTGGAGTATGCCTTTGCCGAATTCTCTCTTGATGGAAAAGAAAATCAATTACTTATTCTTGAATTAATGGAAACGGGTCCTAATCGCGGCAAGCTTTTTCTCGCTTTCGCGGATGAGACCAGCGGCAACGAGACCTATGGTGCCGGCCGCTATCTGGATTTAAAAAAAGTGCCTGCAGCCTCAACGGTAATTCTTGATTTTAACCTGGCTTATAATCCCTACTGTGCCTATAACGATAGTTACTCCTGCCCTTTCCCACCAAGGGAAAATATTTTAAAAGTGCCCATACTGGCTGGGGAGAAAAACTATCATCCCTAGCACCTTGATTATCAGAATCGGTGCTTAGAAAAGAAGCCGGAAACCCGTACTTTTGATGTTCTGATTTTTCTGAACTATGAAGATTTCCTACCAGTGGCTTAAGCAATACATCGACATTCCTGAAACAGCTGAAGAAATTGGTCATGTACTTACCAATACCGGTTTGGAAGTGGAAAGTGTAGAGCCCTTTGAAACTGTAAAAGGCGGGCTTAAAGGATTAGTGATTGGTGAAGTGTTAACGTGCGCCAAACATCCCAATGCCGATAAGCTTTCTATCACCACTGTTCAGGTTGCCGATAGAATATTATCTATTGTGTGTGGCGCATCTAATGTTGCTGCCGGTCAAAAAGTAGTAGTGGCTTTACCGGGATCAACCGTGTACCCAACCAAAGGCGAATCCTTTGCCATTAAAGCTACCAAGATTCGGGGCGAAGTTTCGGAAGGAATGATTTGCGCTGAAGATGAAATTGGATTAGGAGAAAGTCATGATGGGATAATGGTGTTGAAGACGGATACGCCCAATGGGACTGCGGCCGCCACCTTCTTTAACATTGAGACTGATTATGTACTTGAAATCGGATTAACTCCCAATCGTGCGGATGCCGCCTCGCATATTGGTGTGGCGCGTGATATCAAAGCTTCACGAAAGCGAAAGCTTTGCTTACCGAATGTTGATAAATTCAAATCCGATAATAGCGATTTAAAAATCGCGGTAGAAGTAGAAAATACAGAGGCGTGTCCGCGATACTCCGGAGTTACCTTATCTGGGATTACAGTAAAAGAGTCTCCCGACTGGCTCAAGAACCGTCTTAAGTGTATTGGTTTAGCACCCATCAATAACATTGTTGATATCACCAATTTTGTTTTACATGAAACAGGTCAGCCGCTACATGCATTCGATGCAGATAAAATTTCAGGTAAGAAAGTGGTTGTAAAAACTCTCCCCGCTGGAACAAAATTTAAAACACTTGATGACAAGGAGCGCACGTTAACGGCAAACGATCTGATGATCTGTAATAGCGAAGAGTCCATGTGCATGGCGGGTGTCTTTGGTGGCATTAAATCAGGTATCACACCTAAAACAATAAACATTTTTCTGGAGAGTGCTTGTTTCTCCCCAGACTATGTGCGAAAAACCGGTATGCATCATCAGTTAAAAACGGATGCATCTTTTCGATTCGAACGCGGCACTGATCCGAACCTAACGGTATATGCACTAAAAAGAGCTGCCTTGCTAATCAAAGAAATTGCCGGTGGCTCAATCTCCTCTGAAGTTGTAGATATTTATCCTGTAAAAGTTGAAAATCGGCTGATTGAGGTTAAAGACAAAAACGTAAACCGATTAATTGGCAAAACAATCCCCCGTCAAGAGGTTTTCATTATTCTTGAAGGATTGGAGATTGCTGTTGTTAGCAAGAATGAAAATGGATTTACGGTATCGGTTCCTCCCTATCGTGTAGATGTAATCCAGGAAGCCGATGTGGTGGAAGAAATTCTGCGCATCTATGGTTTTAATAATATCGAACTAACAGAGATAACGGGCACGGATTATCTGGCTGAGTTTCCTGAAAAAGATATAAACAAATTTAAGCGCACGCTAGGTGGTCAATTGGTTAGCAATGGCTATTATGAAATTCTAACCAATTCATTAACCAACAGTGCCTATCAGCAAAAACATAATCTGACATTTAATGGGGCAGCCGTTGAGATACTGAATAAACTCAGTGAAGAGCAGGGTATTTTGCGTCAAACTATGCTGTTTACGGGCTTGGAAGTTTGTGGATATAACATTAACCGGAAGCAGAAAGACCTAAAGCTTTATGAGTTTGGTAAAACTTATTGGAAAAACGAAGCGGATCATGAAGACAAAAAGAATACGGCTTACCAGGAAGAAGAGCGACTGGCTCTATATGTAACGGGCAATTTTGAAACGGAAAACTGGCAGAATAAATCCAGATCGGTAACTTATTTTGATCTGGCACAACATGTAGTGCAACTTCTTGAGAAGTCATCGATAGAAAATCTTAAGCAAGAGACGTTGAATGACCCATTATTTGATTATGGGATGCGACTGATGAAAGGCAACAAAGAAATTGGCAAACTAGGGAAGGTTAAAACTGCCTTAACCAAAGACTTCGGTATTAAGCAGGAGGTATTTTATGCCGATCTATCTACTACCTTGCTTTTCAAGTCGGCAAGCCCTAAGTTCGTTGTGAAGGAAGTACCCCGGTTTCCGGAAGTAAGGCGCGATCTTTCACTGGTTTTGGATAAGCAGGTAACCTTTGACGAAATTCGTGCACTTGTTGTTAACACAGAGAAAAAACTGATTAAAGAAATTATTGCTTTTGACGTTTACGAGGGCGATAAAATCCCGCAAGGCAAAAAAGCATACGCGCTTGGTTTTACCTTACTGGATGAAAACAAAACGCTCACCGATGAAGAAATTGATAAAGTAATGACTCGGCTAATGAGCGCTTTTGAAGGGAAAATGGGTGCTGTTATTCGAAAATAAATTGCGGCTTTATTCTTGACCAAAAATATTAAAAAAAGGGGGAGAAAAAGGGGGTTTCCTCCCCCGTTGGTCTCTTTATTTTCTGCAGTGTTTTTCGGGTTTCCGGTTTTGAAAACCTTTATGCAAAAAAAATTAATTGTCTTAAGTTTATCCGTTTGTGTAGGCACCCTACTAGGCTTGAAAGTCTGTTTGCCCTTACAAACTGGATTTTTCATAATATCGGTGCCCAAAATTTTTAATTAACGTATGGACCAGGAAGCATTAAAATCAAGCCTCAGTGGATTAGAGAGAAAGGTGTTGGTGTTGTTGAATGAGCATAAGTCGTTAAAAGACGAGTTGAAAGGGATAAAACTCGAGAATTACGAATTGAAGACAGATCTCAAAAAGCGAGACGAGCAGCTTCATCATTTTAAAAATCAGATTAAAATCACTAAGATTGTAGATCATATAAACCCGGAAGACGAAGGTGTTTCGGACTTGAAAAAGAAAGTAGACGAGTATATCCGCGAAATCGATAAGTGTATTGCTCACCTGAGTAAATAACCGGTAAAGGTTGATGGACGAATTATCAGTAAAAATAAAAATTGCAGACCGCGAGTACCCGATGAAGGTAAAGCGCAAGGAAGAGGAAAAAGTGCGGGCGGCCGGCAAAGTCATCAACGAGAAAATAAAGTATTACCGCGAACAGTTTGGTATTGACGATAAGCAAGACCTGCTGGCCATGGTGGCATTCGATTGTTTGGTAGATAAAATAGCAGATGAAGAAAATCTGCAGGTAATAGACCAAACCGTGATTGAGAAGGTAAACCACATTAATCAATTGGTTTCCCAATCACTCTAATCTCTTTCTTTTAAGATTCCTCCTTTTAGTCTTTGGCCGGTTGGCCAAACCGGGTATTTTAACTTTAAATACCTAAATCAATGGATTTATTAACCCCGGGCTCAGGAATAGGAATGCTCATTGCTAGTATCCTGCTTAGCCTTATTCCAATTATTTTAATTGGGATTTTAGTTGGCTTTCTTCTTTACAAGCGAAAAATAAAAAAGAATAAAGAAGTCGTTGAGGAGAAAGCAAAGCTTATAATCAGAGAAGCTGAACTACAAGCCGAGAATATCAAGAAAGATCGAATTCTTGATGCCAAAGAGAAACTCTTAAAAATGAAGCAAGAGTTTGAAGAAGAAGCTAATCGCAAGAAAAATCAGATCATCGCCAACGAACAAAAGATCAAGCAACGCGAATCGCAGCTCAGCAAAGAATTGGAAACTCTGAAGCGAAAGGAATCTGAAGTGGATGAAGAAAAACAGAGTCTGGCGCACCAACATGACCTCGTGAAAAAGCGCAAGGAAGAACTCGATAAGTTCAACGCGCAAAAAGTGGCTATATTGGAAGGTATCTCTAAACTTACGGCCGACCAGGCGCGCGATCAACTGGTAGAGTCCTTAAAGGAAGAAGCGGCAACCAAGGCCAGTTCATACATAAAAGATATCATGGAGCAGGCTAAGTTGTCGGCCACCAAAGAAGCGAAGAAAATTGTAGTAGAAACTATTCAACGCACAGCCACCGAGCACGCTGTTGAAAACTGTGTGTCCATTTTCAATATTGAAAGCGATGACATTAAAGGGAAAGTAATTGGCCGCGAAGGTCGCAACATTCGGGCGCTGGAAGCCGCTACCGGAGTTGAAATTATTGTTGATGATACGCCCGAAGCAATCATTATATCGGGTTTTGATCCGGTGCGCAGAGAAGTAGCCCGACTATCGCTACACCGATTGGTTCAGGATGGTAGAATACATCCGGCTCGGATTGAAGAAATTGTTGCAAAAACTTTCAAAAACATTGATGATGAAATTATAGAGATTGGTGAACGGACCATCATTGACCTAGGCATACATGGCTTGGCCCCCGAATTAGTTAAGATGGTAGGTAGAATGCGCTATCGTTCTTCCTATGGTCAAAATTTATTACAACACTCACGTGAAGTAGCCAACCTCTGCGCTATTATGGCTGCAGAACTCGGGCTGAATGTTAAACAAGCCAAGCGTGCCGGTTTGTTACACGACATAGGAAAAGTATGGCCGGAAGAATTGGAAAAACCACATGCTATTGTGGGCATGGAACAAGCGCAGAAATACAAAGAGCACCCGGTAATTTGCAATGCTATTGGTGCACACCACGATGAAATTGAGATGACCAGCATTATCTCTCCAATTGTACAAGCCTGCGATGCCATTTCAGGCGCACGGCCAGGTGCAAGACGCGAGGTGATGGAACAATACATTAAGCGATTAAAAGAATTAGAAAGTGTAGGGTTAAGTTTTGAAGGTGTAGAAAAATGCTACGCCATTCAAGCTGGGTTTTTCATTTATAAAATGCGTTACGCGTAATTATTCTATATTTATAAGTTCAGGAATTCTATCAGTAGTACGATTTTTTTTGCCCATGAGTTATTTTAGGCGAGTGATGCTATCCAGTATAAAGCGAGTTAGACCATCAAGAAACAAAGTTATAATCTCCGCAATCGTTATAGTGCTGTCAATTTCAACTGTTTTTGCTCAGCCTGCCTTTCCCGACTCTACCCTAAGACAAGCATCACTTAAAGCAGCCATCATTTTGTACGATCAAACTATTCAGGAAAACTCGAGCCTTTACAATGGTCACGAGTTTATTGATCCATTTGAACGCAGCCAATTGAATGGGCACCCCTACTTTGTAACCGATGAGTGGCAGGAGGGAATCATAAATTATGATGGTCAACAGTATGAATCCGTTACTCTTAAATACGATCTGTTCCAGGATAAGATACATGTTGAACACCCTACCAGTCACAGAGAAATTGAATTGATTTCTGAAAAAGTAGAATCTTTTGGAATAGCTGAACATTTTTTTGTGCGCTTACAATCACCGGTTGCGGGGTTCTATGACCAGATTTACGATGGTGACTTGAAAGTCTATTCTAAAAGATACAAACTAACGCAAGATATCCTCACCACTAAAACAAAAACAATCGAATTCCTTCCTAAGGAAAAACTCTTTATCCTGAAAAATGGAATCTACTACCCCGTAAGTTCTAAAGGGTCCGTTTTAAAAGTTCTGATAGAAAGAAAAAGCGAACTCAAAAAACTGCTAGCCGAAGAAAATATTTCCTTCAATAAGAATAAGGAATTCGCGCTGCAAAGAATGGGTGCCTACTTTGATCAATTGAATACTGGTAAATGAAATCAGGTACGCTCCTCTTAATTCTTTTGATTATAGCCTGTCTTTCAATATCGAAGGCCCAAGGCCAGCAGACCAATCTATTTACAATTGAATTACAGAATCAACCCTTTACAAGACTCGCAAGTGAGATTGAACAAAAATCAGATTACAAATTCTTTTTTAATCCCGCCTCGGTAGATAGTCTCCTGGTAACAGTCTCGGCTGTTAATCAATCGGCTGAAGAAATCCTGAGTGAAGTATTTAAAAATACCGAGTACCGCTATGCCCTAGATGCTAATCAGTATATCTATATTACCATTCAAGATATTATTCTCACTGAACTTCCCTCTGATTTCTATGACCGAACAGGTATCTCTTCAGATACCTTACCTCGACAAACGGATGACAAAAGATTTGAAGATGCCGAAAAGATTAAAGTAGAAAAACTAATTTCCATTGGTGTTCGTGGCACAAGTAGCAAACCAACAGCGAGCGTGGCTGGTTATATTCGCAATAGAAAAACAGGTGAGCCGGTGATAGGCGCATCGGTACTGATTGAAAATCCGTTGACTGGCGTAGCTACCGACCCGAATGGTTATTATTCCATTACCCTAACACGTGGGACACATGCGCTTCAAATTAGGAGCATGGGCATGAAGAATACTGAACGTAATATTTTGCTTCATTCTGACGGGAAACTCAACATAGAGCTGGAGGAAGATGTTTTACCTCTCAAAGAAGTAATCGTGGAATCAGAGCGGGACGAACGTGTACTGGGTTTACAAATGGGTTTAGAACGAATCGATATTAAAACCATGAAACAAATTCCGGTGGCAATGGGCGAAGCAGATATCTTAAAAGCTGTACTTACCCTACCGGGTGTACAATCGGTGGGAGAAGCTACCGTGGGTTTTAACGTTCGTGGAGGAGCAACGGATCAAAACTTAATTCTATTCAATGATGCTACTATTTACAATCCATCACATTTATTTGGCTTCTTTTCTTCATTCAATGCCGATTTGCTCAAAAATGTGGAGCTCTATAAAAGCGGAGTACCGGCTGAATACGGGGGAAGAATTTCATCTGTGTTAGATGTTACTACACGCGAAGGCAACAAGCGAAAGTGGGGCGGATCGGGTGGCATCAGTCCCATCACTGGACGATTTGCTTTAGAAGGTCCGATCATGAAAGATAAAAGTTCCTTCTTAATTGGCGGTCGTTCTACTTACTCCGACTGGATTTTGAAACAGTCGTCTTACGATCGGGTAAAAAACAGCGAAGCTGCGTTTTATGACTTGAACTTGAATATCAGTCATGAAATTAATAGTAAGAACAATATCTATCTTTCGGGCTACACCAGCAAAGATCGGTTTAAGTTAGAAGGCGACACAGCCTACAGCTATAGCAACCAGGCGCTGTCAGCCAAGTGGCGGCACATATTCAACAACAAATTTTTTGGTGTACTTACCGGAAATTACAGTGGTTATGATTATACTATTTCAAGTGACAAAAATCCAGTTAATGCATTTGATCTAACTTACTCTATACAACAACTACAAGCAAAAGCGGACTTCACCTATTTCCTCAACTCTAAGCATACTCTCACCTTTGGTGCCAGCTCAATAAATTACCAATTATCCCCAGGCACACTTACTCCCGTAGGAACCGAGTCGCTGGTAATACCCGATGTTTTACAGAATGAACAAGCCTTTGAAAGTGCGGCCTATCTGGGTGACAATTTCGAAGTGAACTCCCGACTCTCCTTATATGGCGGATTGCGGTATTCATTTTTCAGAAATTATGGCCCTCGTGATGTTTTAATTTATCAAGTGGGAAGCGTTTTGGACGTAACTACAATTATAGACACCGTCACGTATTCCGCAGATCAAACCGTGTCTACCTCAGGTGGGCCCGAAGTGAGACTCTCCGCACGATATAGCTTGTTAAAGAATACCTCCATTAAAGTTAGCTACAATCGCATGCGGCAATACGTTCAAATGTTGTCAAACACCACGGCCATCGCGCCAACTGATATTTGGAAGCTAAGTGATCCTTATATAAAACCGCTACTGGGCGATCAGTTCTCGGTGGGTTATTATAAAATTCCAGAACGAAGTCAATCGAGGTATCGATAGAAGCGTATTACAAAATCATGCAGAACTTTCTGGACTATAAAGGGGGCGCTGAGTTAATCTTAAATCATCATATTGAAACGGACGTTCTAAATTCGCAAGGTAAAGCCTATGGAGCGGAATTCATGGTGAAAAAAACGAGTGGCAAATTAAATGGATGGCTTAGTTACACCTATTCACGCTCGTTAGTTAAAACCAAAGGAGATTCTGAAGCCGAGACAATCAATAGCGGTGTATACTATCCTAGTAATTACGATAAACCGCACGCAGTTAATTTTATCGGAAATTATAAATTCAATAGAAGATTCAGTCTTTCAGCTAACATGGTATATAGTACAGGCAGACCTATTACATTGCCGTTGGCTAAGTACACGATTGATGTAGCTGAACGTTTATTATATTCTGACCGGAATGAATACCGTATTCCCGATTACTTCCGAACCGATTTATCTCTAAATATAGAAGGCAATCATAAAATAAAAAAACTGGCGCATAGCTCGTGGAGTTTTTCGGTCTATAACCTGACTGGAAGGCGAAATGCCTATTCTGTTTATTTCACATCGGATGATGGCGTTGTTCGGGGATACAAACTTTCCATTTTCGGAAATCCGATTCCAACCATCACTTATAATTTTAAATTTTAGTCGGATGAAAAGAGTTTTGTTTCTGATTATTCTTTTTTCTGGTTGTGTTGATCCTTACACTCCTCCGAACCTTAAATCCTCAGATTCTCTTTTGGTCATTGATGGTTATATTGACACGGCCACCAAGAGTACCATTAATCTCACCAGAACAAAAAATCTTACCTCAACAGATCCTATAGAAATTGAAGAAGGAGCTACCCTTTGGTTGGAGGACAACGCTGGAAATAAAATATTTTTACAGGAAGAAGGGGGTGGCACATACACACTAGCTGCACAATCCTTTCCGCCCAAAGAATATAGTCTGCATGTGATTACCCAGGATTCAAAGGAATATATATCCGAATTTGTACCTGTTATGGAAAGTCCGGCTATTGACAGTGTAAGTTGGGAGCTAACAGCCGACAAAGGTGTTCAACTCTATGTGAGCACCCATGACGATCAAAACCCGGAAGGATTTTATCGTTGGTCTTTCGAAGAGACATGGACATACACAGCAGCCTATAACTCTGTGTACGATTTTAATCCGGCAACAAAAACGGTTACCGTACGCACAGAAAGTATTTATCAATGCTGGACTTCAGATCGCTCAAATGATATTCTGATTGCAACCACCCAAAGGCTAAATAAAAATGTTATCAGTGAATTTCCATTAATTTATAAAGGCAACACTTCTGAAGAACTCAGGTACCGGTATAGTATTCTGGTGAATCAGTATGCCATTACCGAAGATTCTTATAACTATTGGCAGCAGCAAAAGAAAAATACCGAAGACCTGGGCACGCTATTCGGGCCGCTACCGACACAAATTACGGGAAACTTTAAATGCATAACCGATCCATCCGAAAAAGTAGTTGGCTACTTTCATATAGGTTCAGTTTCTTCCAAACGCATCTATATTTCTTTCGAAGATCTTCCTTCTCCTCCCTTTTACGATACGGGGTATTCGAGCTGCGAATTGAACGGTGTGCTTTTGGCAGGGCTGCAAAACTTTAGTGGTCCCTTTACATTTGTTGGCGGAATTCCCAACCCGAATGGGCCAGGGGTTATTGGATATACATATACAAGTCAGTTTTGTGCCGATTGTACCTTGCGGGGTGGCTCAACGACTAAACCCGATTTTTGGGAATGAAAAAAATTGGCCTTTTAACTTTTCTACTTCTTGCCGTATCCTTTGCCGATGCACAATCCATACTAGATCAATACGTAAAGAAAGTTGAAGCCTACCAGACAGGTCGATTACAGGAAAAGATTTTTGTTCATTTGGATCGCAGCTTTTATGCTGCAGGAGAAAAAGCCTGGTTTAAAATTTATGTAACGGATGGGTATATACATCAGCCTTTAGCTCTAAGCAAAGTAGCTTATCTCGAAGTTTTGGATGAAGAAAAAAAACCTGTAGTACAAATTAAGGTAGGACTGGAGGACGGAACTGGAAATGGTTCTGTTCGTCTACCAGCATCACTAAGTTCCGGTAATTATATATTCCGCGTGTATACAAACTGGATGAAAAACTTTAGCCCTGAATTCTATTTTCAACAACCCATAACAATAGTTAATGTATTCCGAAGTCTGGAGAAAAACCAAAAACCAGAAGTATCTAAATTAGATATTCAATTTTTCCCAGAAGGTGGACAATTGGTCAATGGCCTGACCAGCAAAATAGCTTGCCGCGTTGTAAATGCATCCGGAACTGGAATTCCATATATGGGATTCATTCTCTCCAGCAAAGGAGACACCCTGGTCCGTTTTGCACCGTTGAAATTTGGTATAGGTCATTTTTATTTCACTCCTTTTCAAGCTGAACAATATAAAGTCGTTATCAAGGAATTAAATGGAATAACATCTGCGGCTATCTTGCCCCCTATTCAATCATCAGGTTATACGCTACACGTAAAAGATAGCTCGCAAAACAAATTATTAGTATCTGTAAAAGCCAAAGGACCGGAAATCCGATCACCGATCGTTTACTTAATTGGCCATACCCGTCAAGTAATTAAAGTAGCAAATACCAATCATCTGAATAATGGTCAGGTGGATATTCTTATAGCTAAAGAAGAATTTGGTGAAGGGATCTCTCATATAACCCTATTCAATGCTGAGTTTAAACCGGTTGCTCAAAGACTCATTTTTATTCAACCGAAAAAAAATAGCATGACTAAACTCACTACGGAACTTCCTGAATATGAAACGCGATCGAAAGTTAAAATAACTATTGACCCACAAACAGAGTTAAAGGGATCTATCAATCTTTCTCTTTCTATTTCGAAATTAGATTCCCTTCAACAATTCGTACCAACAAACATTCACGATTACTTGTACTTAACCAGTGATTTGAAAGGAAACATCGAATGGCCTGAATTCTATTTTTCGAATGACCCATCGGTTGCCGAGGCCACCGATCATCTGATGCTTACGCATGGCTGGAGTCGCTTTCAATGGGATGATGTTAGAGAAGAGACCGATATCATTAAATTTTTACCGGAATATCGTGGTCATTTAATAACGGGTAAAGTTGTAGATCGTGCCACCGAAAAGACTTTGTCAGGTATTACGACTTACCTGGCCTCACCCCAAAAGAAAGTAGAGTTGTACGAATCAATTAGTGATCGGGATGGAAACATCACTTTTGAAGTGTCCGATCTTATTGGTCCTAAAAAAGTTTTTGTTCAAACTTTGCCGGCAGATAGCGTTGCTCAAATTAAGCTATTACCACCCTTCTCTGATCAATTTTCAATACGTTCACTTCCTCCTGTAGATCTTTCTAACAAGGCTTCAAAGGCGTTAATTGCACGGAGCGTAGCCATGCAAGTTCGTGACGTATACAACCAACCCATACAAACCACACAGACTATTACAGATAGCTCTTCTTTCTATGGCACAGCGCAGGAGGAATATACCCTCAATGATTACACGAGATTTCCTTTGATGGAAGAAGTGATGCGCGAATATGTTAAAGGCGTTCGGTTACGAAAGAATAATGATCGTTTCATTTTTAAAGTAGTTAACGGTACGCGCAATATCGTTTATGATAATGAACCCTTGGTGCTATTGGATGGTGTGCCCGTGTTTGATACCGATAAACTCATGACACTCGATCCGCTGAAGGTTATGCAAATAGACGTAGTGACAGGCAAATATTTTTTGGGTGCCCAATTCTTTGATGGCATTGTGAGCTTTAAAACTTATACAGGCGACCTGGCCGGATTTCCCATTGACCCCAAAGCCTTTACCCTTGATTACGATGCCTTAGAAAGACGAAGCGAATTCTTTTCGCCCAAATATGAAAGCCCTGCACAACTTGAATCCCGACTGCCTGATCCGCGCCAGTTACTGTGTTGGGTACCCGATTTCACCTTTGCTAACCAACGCGAAGAACTAACATTCTACACCTCTGATCAACCCGGTACTTATCAAGTCATTATTCAGGGAATAAGCGAGCAGGGCTACCCAATCAGCGAAAGCTGTATCTTTACAGTTAAAATACCCAGGTAACCTTCAACATACTTACTTTGACTCAATCCCGAATTGCTGTTAAGCTTGTCTTTTTTATAAATGGATTTGTACATGCAAACCTGGCAGCCCGTTTTCCACGTGTACAGGAAATATTTTCGATAGACAACGGCACATTAGGGTTTGTGTTGCTCTCTTCATCGTTGGGTGCATTGCTTGCCATGCCTTTTACAGGCTGGCTCATCATCCGAAATGGCAGTCGAAAAATTGGAATCATTTCCGTGTTCGCTTATTGCATCTTCGTGCCGCTTGTTCCAATCATGCCCGATATAGTTTCGCTGTTAATACTTTTTTTTGTGATGGGGTTAACAGCAGGCATGCTTGATGTTTCAATGAACGCGCAAGCCGTTATGGTAGAGCAACAACATCGTAAACCCATTATGACTTCCTTTCATGCCCTGTTTAGTATTGGTATGGTAGCTGGTGCAGGTTGTGGAGCCTTGTTTATAAAACTAAACACTACACTATTTACTCACTTGAGTATCATTATTGCATTGAGCATTGCCGGAGCCATCTGGGCGCGTTACAATCTTATTCATGATAAGCCTGCAGAAAAAAAGACCGGGGAGCCCGCATTTCGTCTGCCAAATGCTGCCATGGTCAGTATTGGCGTGATTGCATTTTGTTGTATGCTCGGTGAAGGCGCCATGGCCGACTGGAGTACTAATTACATGGAGAATATCGCACACGCAAGCAAAGCATTAGCGCCTATCGGTCTATCTGCATTTGCCTTAGCCATGACGGTTGGTAGATTTTTCGGAGACTCTGCCCGTGCACGATTTGGAGATAGAAAACTAATGATGGTCTGTGGACTAATTGCAACGATTGGCATTATTGTAACAATGATATTCATTCATCCTTACGCAGTAATTTTTGGATTATTTATTACCGGTATTGGTCTTTCCTCTATTGTACCCATTGCTTATAGCATTGCTGGCAACACGAAAGACTTACCTGCCGGAGTGGGACTTGCCATGGTAACCACCGTTGGGTACTCTGGATTTCTGTTTGGCCCACCGTTAATCGGCTTGCTTGCCGATTGGCAGTCGTTGCGCATTGCATTGGGATTGGTTGCCTTTTTGTTTGTAGTAATGACTTTGCTCAGTGCCCGATATAAGTCGTAACTTAGGGCATGAGAAGATAAAATACCCCGATGCCCCTTGTAGAATCGTCCGCCTATCAACCACCTTTTTTTCTTTTCAATAATCATGTTGAAACGATAATGCCCAGCATTTTTCGTACCGTGCCCGGTTCATACACACGAGAACGCATTGAATTACATGATGGAGACTTTTTAGATCTTGATTGGTTTTCGAAATCTGAGGATAAACTGGTAATTGTCTCACATGGTTTGGAAGGCAATAGCGAGAGGCATTATGCAAAAGGAATGGCTGCCTATTTTTTTAAACGAGGTTGGGATGCCGTAGCCTGGAATTGCCGTGGCTGTAGTGGTGAAATTAATCGCTTGCCGAGATTCTATCATCATGGTGCAACGGATGATCTGGCTGCTGTGGTTGACTATGCGGTCGCAAAAAATTATAAACATATTGCCTTGGTTGGATTTAGCATGGGGGGTAGCATGACTTTAAAGTATTTAGGCGAACAGGGTATTCACACGAAAATAAAATCGGCTACTGTTTTTTCAGTACCGTGTCACCTGGGTTCCAGCGCAAGCGAATTAGAGAAGCCCGCAAATAAATTCTACCTCCAACGCTTTTTAAAAAAGCTGGAGAAAAAAATGTTAGCCAAGTCGCACTTGTTTCCAGAGCTTATTTCAATTAAAGGATTTAAAAATATTTCATCCTTTCGGGAGTTTGATAATCGCTATACGGCACCGTTACACAGCTTTGCGGATGCCGATGATTTTTATTCAAAAGCCTCGTGTGGACCTTACCTTTCTACGATTCAAACTCCGGCCCTTATTGTCAACGCCATCAACGATCCGTTTCTACCTGAAGCTTGTTACCCCTATGCCTTGGCAAAAGATCATGCATACGTGCATCTGGAAACTCCCAACAAGGGCGGACATGTAGGCTTTTCACTAAAGACTCTCTCCGAAAACTGGATGGAAAAACGAGCTTTTGAATTTATAAACGCGTACTAGAAAAAGGGCAAGCGGAGCACAACGTGCCTTAAACTTTGTTACCTTCCCAAATTAAATTTTACGTTATGAAACTTATTGCTTTTGTGCTGTTCTTTATTGTAACAATTCAAGTATATGGTCAGGAAGAAGGCGTTCTTGACATGAAGAAACATAAAATTGTGATGCAATTCACCGCCAGCGATTCTGTATCCCAGGCCTCGGTAGTAGGGCAGGTAAAAAATATTCGCACCGCCTGGCCCAATGCACAAATAGAAGTGGTTTGCCACGGAGGTGGACTGGAACTACTCCAAACCACTAAATCCAAAGCAGCCGCGGAAGTAGCTGAATGGACCAGCAAAGGGGTTGTGTTTGCTGCCTGCAACAATACCATGAAAAGAAGAAAACTTACAAAGGCTGATTTACTTCCAACCGCTACCGTAGTGCCCTCGGCCATGATAGAACTTACCTTAAAGCAAGAAAAGGGTTGGGCGTATGTGAAAGGGGCACATTGATGCAGGATAAAAATCAGTAATTGTAGATCAGCAGCATGGAATACCTACTACTCGGCTCAATACTCATCCTGGTAATACTCCTTGTACTCCATCAATCAAACAAGCGTAGAACAAAAAAGAAAATCGAGCAGATTCGTGCAGCCTGGGGTAAACCGAAAACAGACTCCTTTGATTTCGACAACATTAGAAGATATTCGGACGCTGTAAAGGAAAACACGTTTCATCGCCTAACAGACCAAACCATTGAGGACATCGACTTGCACGGTCTCTTCACATTTATTGACCGGTCAACCAGTAAAGTAGGTCAACAATTGCTTTTCAAAAACTATTGGAACCTGGCAACGCTACGGAAGATCCGCAGGCGGGATTTACAAAGATATTTGAAGAAGATAAAAAGTTACGGGAAGCCATTCAATTAGAACTTCTCAAACTTAACCATGGCGATGCCTATTACATTTCTACGTTATTACAAGATAAGTTGTTGGAAAAACCAAAATGGTTCAACCTCCTGGTTCTCGATGTAGCAATTACCGGGACCCTAGCTATTCTAGCATTTAAATTTCCGGTTCTTCTTATTTTTCTGATTATTCCGATAACACTAAATATGTTTTTGCACTATTGGAATAAGAGCAATACGTATCCCTTTATCCGATCTTTCCCACAGCTGAATTTGTTGATTAATGTTTCAAAAGTGCTAACTAAAATGGACTTTTTTTTCGGAATGAATCTGTAGACTCAAGTATTGCCAACTTAAAATCATTTCAGCGAAAAGCAGCATTAATTAAGTTCGACAGCGAAGGAGGCATACAGGCCGAGCTAAGTCAGTTGGGTTTGTATTTAGTTGAATTACTCAAAGCAATTTTTCTAATCGAGGTATTCACACTTTTTAAAGTGACAAAGGAATTAGAATCCAAACAATCATCCATTAAAATACTTTTCAATTATGTAGGCACTATTGACGTTGCTCTCTCGATCGTTTCGTTGCGGGCAGGAGAAAAGAAAACGTGCATACCCACGCTGGTTCCGCCTAAGAAAGAACTTTCTACCAAAAGGATGTATCATCCTTTGATTGATGATTGTATGGAAAATGATTTCTCAATACTCGAAAAAAGTGTTTTAATCACAGGCTCAAATATGTCGGGTAAGTCAACCTTTTTAAGAACGTTGCTAATAAACTCGCTGTTAGCGCAAACTATTCATACTTGCTTTGCTGATGAATTTGTCTCCCCTATTCTAAAACAGTTTTCATCTATAAGAATAGATGACAATCTGTTTGAAGGTAAAAGCTATTATTTGCAAGAGGTTACCATTATGCGTTCGTTGTTGGAACAAGTAGACTCCCCCAATCTAAATCTATTTGTACTGGATGAGGTTTTTAAAGGAACCAATACAATAGAGCGAATTGCAGCCGCCAAAGCGATTCTTTCGTACCTGAATCGTAACGACAATATAGTTATTGTCTCTACTCACGACATTGAGTTAGCTGAGATGCTCAATCATGAATACGATCTGTTTCACTTTACCGAATCCGTTGAAAATAACGAACTACATTTCGATCATATCATCAAGGCTGGTCCTCTAAAGACAAGAAATGCAATTAAAATCTTAGAATTGGCAAATTACCCAATCGACATTACTCAGGAAGCAAAGCAACTAAGTGCGGCCTTAACGATAACCCGACCTGTTACCAGCTCAAGTTAAACCATCTCTTCAACAACTATTAATGGGTATAACAAAATGCGATATCAGGTGTTACTAAATAAAGTCTTTTATAATGTTCCTTAAACTCTACGCTATTGCATTGCCCGTGTTCTTTGCCATTGATATGCTTTGGTTAGGCTTTGTTGCCCGTACGTTTTACAAAAACCAAATCGGATTCTTAATGAAACCTGATGTGAACTGGGCGGCAGCGATAGTATTCTATCTTTTATTTCTAGTTGGTTTGGTCATCTTCGTTATTGGTCCCGCTGTAGAAAAAAAGGATTGGATGCATGCGCTGCTAGCGGGTGCGTTGTTTGGCCTGATAACATATGCCACCTATGACCTCACCAACCTGGCGACCTTAAAAGATTGGCCGCTTACAGTAGTATGGGTAGATATGCTATGGGGAACATTTTTGGCCTCGAGCGTAAGTACAATCACCTATTTGATTGCTATCAAATGGGTAGCTTAAAAGACTATATAACTTTAGCTACTATTCTTTTGATTTATGTAATCATAGCATTTGCGATTGCTGTTGTGCGAAAAAGAAATGATATCGCGGATGTAGCGTGGGGCTTAGGTTTTATTCTTGTATCGTGGTCTTCTTATTTTTTAGGGGATGGCAATGCTAGAGCGTTATTAGTAAATACGTTAGTAACGGTATGGGGTTTGCGGCTTGCCTGGCATATAGCTTCCAGAAATTCAGGACCTCTCGAAGACTTTAGGTATGCGAAATGGCGGAGAGAGTGGAAGCATTTTTATACCCGCAGCTTTTTTCAAATCTTTCTTCTACAAGGCACTTTTTTATTCATAACGGTATGGCCCGTTGTTTTTATTAATATAAACTCACCTATTAGCTTTCGGTGGTTAGATGTTGCCGGTGTTCTGATCTGGTTTATCGGTTTTTATTTTGAGGTAGTAGGTGATTTTCAACTAATGAAGTTTAAAAAGAACAGCGATAATAAGAATAAAATTATGTCTTCAGGTTTATGGAAATTTACCCGACATCCTAATTACTTTGGAGAAGCCTTGCAGTGGTGGGGGATATTCTTATTAGCGATTTCCTTCCCTGGCGGTTGGATGACTGTTATTGGCCCCCTAACAATCACCTATCTTTTACGGTATGTTTCGGGTGTTCCTATGCTAGAGAAAAAGTATGCAGGTAATTCTGCCTTTGAAGCATACAAAAAGAAAACCAGTATCTTCTTTCCCCGCTCACCCATCGCTTAATTATTACAGCCCGCACTCCGTTTCTAGGACTCAGAAAAGATCTGAATCACTTAACTTTTAATCATCGTAAGCATCATTTTAAATCTTTCCAAAGCCTTCAAAGCATGTGGAACCTGAGCAGGCAAAATTATACCCGCTCCCGTTTCTACGGTAAAGGGCTTTCCATCAATAGTAATTTCTGCCGTGCCATCTAAAATCTGAACAACCGCCTCGAAAGGTGCTGTGTGCTCCGATAAACCTTCGCCTGCATCAAACGCGAATAATGTAATTGTACCCGTAGGTTTCTTTACAATTGTCTTGCTGACTACAGAGCCAGCCGCATACTCAATACTATCTTGTACAGAAAAAACTGTTGCTGCTTCTATTACCTTATTCATCTCTTTTTTATTGAATTGCTTATTTTAATCTGATATCTACTTTCCCTTCCACCCGGGTCCGCGCACCACGCGTCCCGGTGTTGCGCCCGTATGTTCACCCTCTGCTAACACCTGCGTGCCGTTTACAAACACATGAACCATACCTGTGCTGTATTGATGTGGATTTTCAAAGGTTGCATGATCCTGAATTTTTGCCGGATCGAAAATCGCCAGGTCAGCATAATACCCAACTTGTAAGGAGCCACGCTTTTGAATTTTTAAATTTGAAGCCGGCAACAAAGTAAGTTTCCGAATAGCTTCTTCCATTGTAATTACCTTCTCATCGCGCACATACTTGCCCAACACACGCGCAAAGTTCCCATACGCGCGCGGATGTGTACTCGACTTAAGAAATACGCCTTCCGTAGCTGGCGATTCGGCATCTGATCCAAAACTTAAATACGGCAAAACCAGTTGGCGTTTAATGTTTTCTTCACTCATCATAAAATAAGCGGTGCCCACGCGCGTACTATCAGCAATCACCAGATCCATGGCAGTCTCTTCCGGAGACTTACCATAAATCATTGCAACCTCCGCCAACGTCTTTCCAGTAAATTGCTTTAATGAATCATTAGCGAAGCCCAATAATAAAACCCGATCCGGACTTCCAGCCATTAACAACAAGTTTTCCCATTTATCTGAAGGCTTGCGCATTTCTTCTAATGCCTTTTTACGAATTTTAGGATCTTGCAAGCGCTCAATCCAAACCTTTATACCACCCTCCTGCACCCAGGGTGGCATGGATGCATCAAGTCCGGTAGCTCCTGCAGGATAGGTGTACATGTCTGCTGTGATTTTTAAACCCTCTTTATTAGCCGCATCAATTTTTGAAAGCACCGAATCAAGCTTCCACCAGTTATCATTGCCCGCCATTTTTAAATGATAAATTTCCGCGGGCAATTTTGCTTCACGCGCAATGCGAATCGTTTCATCTACTGCACCAAAAATTCCGTTCCCTTCGCTGCGCATGTGGGTAATGTACATGCCACCATATTCGCCAGCCACTTTACATAATTCAATAAGCTCTTCCGTTGATGAATAATTAGCAGGGGCATAAATTAAAGATGACCCCACGCCCAAGGCACCTTCTTCCATAGCTGCCCGCACCAATGCTTTCATCCGCTCCATTTCCTCTGCATTTGGTAATCTGTTTTCATAACCAAGCACATGCACTCGTGCAGTGGTAGCTCCAACAAAGGAAGCTATGTTGGGCGCAATGCCTCTTCGTTCCATTGATTCTAAATACTCACCAAGCGTTGTCCAATCTAAATCGTATTGCCAATCCGGATTACGTTTCATGTCTGCCTTGGCATCAGCTTTCATCTGATCACTCATTGGCCCCATCGAGGAGCCTTCGCCAAATACTTCAAGGGTTACGCCTTGACGGATATCGGCTTGCGATTTTCCATCGATGATTAATGACTCTACAGCCCAACTTAGCATGTTGATAAAACCGGGAGATACGGCAAGTCCTTTTGCATCAATTTCCTTTTCGCCAACTGCTTTCGACAGATCACCCATAAAAGCAACGGTATCGGCATTAATACCTACATCGGTAATCACACCTGGTTTACCCGAGCCATCATAAACGGTACCGCCTCTAATGATGACATCATACTTTTGCTTTTGGCAAGCTGATAAAACAATCAGCATTAAGAAGGCTAAAAATAAACGGTTCATGAATTAGGTGGTTTAGTTTGGTCACGTTTCGACAATCTCAGCGTGACAATTTAAAGTAATTACTTTATCTCATTTAATCTATATCAATCTTAGCCTGTTGAAGACTGACTACACTACCGGGAATTTAAAAGTTGATTTTAATTGAATGCGTTTACCAGAAGTTTGTGACTCACGGGCCGATTCAATCACTTCCAAAACATGTAAAGCGTGCTCAGCGGCAATCAGCGGCTCGTTGCCAGTAGCCATACATTCTGAAATCACCGAAGCTCCTTCCTCCCAGGCGTAGGTATCATGCTTCGTAGATTCACGCATTGTCTTTTCATTTTCTGTAGTAGCCACATCAACACCAAACGGTGCCCAATCATATCCAATTAGTTGAAGATTGCCGTGCGTTCCCCAAATGGAAATAGTAGGCTTGTCCTGTCCCTCGCCCTCATGGCCATATGGATCGAAATAATTAAAACCACACTGCACATGCGATAAAACTCCATTGGTATGTTCCATCAATACCATAGCGTTGTCTTCGGCCTCCACCTTAATTTTTCCTTTATTATCCACCGTCCGTTCGGGGGTAATAATACTTGTCATGGCCATAACGGATTTTGCTGGTCCTAACAATCCAGTAAGTGTGGCAAGGTTGTACACACCCAAATCCGGTAAACTTCCCCCACCCTTTTCATAAAAAAATGCAGACCATGTTGGGCCCAGATGACCATAGTGTGCATGGGCTGCCGACACTGACCTATTTTTCCTTGCTGAATTGCTTTCGCCATGTAGGTAAATTGGGGACTATTAACAACGGCTGGCGCGCCCCAAATCCGCACCCCTTGTTTTTTCGCAAGGTCCAAAAGTTCTTTCCCTTCCTGATAGGTATTAGCCATGGGCTTTTCACTCCAAATATGTTTACGTGCAAGCAACGCTTGTTTGTTTAATCGACCGTGTTCCTGCATATTGGTTAAGTTCACCATTAGCTCAAAGGGGGCTCCAGCAAGTAATTGATCAATGTGGGTGTAGTGATTTGGCACGTTGAATTTTTCAGCGGCTTTGCTCGCCCTTTCGGGGATGATATCGCAAACACTGACAATCTCTACAAACTTAGATTTAGATAAGTGCGGCAAATACATACCCGAAACGCTGCCGCAACCAATTAAACCGATTTTAATTTTTTTATCCACTTGAAAAAGTTCTCCAGACTTACTGATAAAAGGAGTTAGCATAGCGGAAACTGTAAGAGCAATACTCTTTTCAAGGAATTCCTTTCGATTGATTTCATTTCTCATAAATGGAATTGTTTTTTGAGGTTATATCCAAAATAAACCACTGCATGTCTAATGTACACAATCGCCTGAAGAAACAAATAAAGTTTTGGTTAAGTGGTCGGATTTACTCTGCCCAAACGCATGAAAAGCGGAAAGGTCACCGGTAAGGTTTGAACACCCCACAAGGGAGCAATCTGGCTTATCAACGCCTCCACCGGATTAACCCGATTTGTTTGGATATACTTTTGGACGGCCGACCATGTAGTTAAATAACCTTCCAGTTGATCAATGGTCCAAGCCAATGAAATTTTAAATTCCGGAACCTTTATTTCATTAAAGGGAAACGGGATTGTTTGATAAGCCTCGTCAATCAATTTCCTTTGTTTGTTCCAGTATGGGCCGACTACATTTTTATAAAAATCGGTCACAAGCAAATCAATTGCAGGGTCAATACGAAGCAAACCATAACCCCAAATGGCAAGGAGTGCATCGGGTTTGGCTACACGATTCACCTCTTGATAAAATTTATCCAGATCAAACCAATGTATCGCTTGCGCTACTGTGACCAGATCAATAGACATGTCAGCAAACTCAGTTTTTTCTCCAGCTATTGAATACGAAATAGAATCGGCTTTATTGGCTTGTTTAAGTTGCTTACTGCTGATATCGGTGGCGAGTACTTTTTTAAATCGGTGTGATAAAACGTGGGCTGCTTGCCCATTGCCCGTACCACTATCCCAGGCTATTTCAAAAGTGCTAACATGAGAATAAATAAAATCATACAACGCTTGTGGATACGTGGGTCTAAACTCTGCGTATTGTTGCGAATGCGAAGAAAATAAATCAATCATCTAGCCATGAATTACTTTTTCCAACCCGGCCCACGAATACAACGGCCAGGCATAGCACCTGTGTGATTGCCATTATTCAAAACTTGTGTACCGTTAACAAAAACATGTATCATACCTTCTGCATATTGATGTGGCTCTTCAAAAGTTGCCCGATCGCGCACGGTGGCCAGATCAAAAACAACAACATCCGCATAATAACCAAGTGCAATACTACCTCGTTTTTTTAATTTAAGATTACTTGCAGGCAACGAAGTCATTCGTCTGATGCCTTCTTCCAGAGTCATTATCTTTTCATCGCGAATATATTTTCCTAACAACCGTGCAAAACTTCCATAGGTTCGTGGGTGGGTAGCATCCTTAAGAAAGGGTTCTTCGGCTGGAATGGAACCAGCATCCGAACAAATGCTAACATAGGGCAACGCCAACATGCGCTGTACATTTTCTTCAGAAATCAAAAAGAAGATAGCGGCTATGCCTGACTTATCGGCAACAATTAAATCCAACATAGTTTCATTCGCGCTTTTTTTATGTAGCCGAGCCACTTCATTTAATCGCTTGCCTTTATACAAAGCATTCAATGAATCTTTTCTAAAGCCAATCAACATCACATCCTTAGGATCCGAATTTCGCGTGGGGATGCCAAGCTCTAAATCCTGCAATAGTTTTTTTCTTATTGTTGGATTCTTCAATCGCTTCCGCATCGCAGGTGCTCCTCCTTCCTGAATCCACGTAGGCAGACGGGCGGTAAGCGAAGTACCACTTGCGTTGTACGTGTACATATCGGCTGTAATTTTCAAGCCTGCTTTTTGTGCGCTGTCAATTTTGGCAAGCACTGTATCTATTTTATTCCAATTCCAGGTGTTATTGATTTTCAGGTGGTAGATTTCGGCCGGTAGGTTTGCTTCGCGCGAAATTTTAAAAAATTCGTTTAAAGCAGCATAAATTTTATCGCTCTCACTTCGCATGTGAGTTATGTACATCCATTATGCTTCGAAACTACTTTACAAAGTTCTATCAACTCATTAGTATCCGCATAATCAGCAGGCGCATAAATAAGCGATGAACCCAAACCCATTGCTCCTTCTTCCATAGCCGCATTTACCAAAGTCTTCATGCGCTCAAGTTCTTGCGGATTGGGTGGGCGGTTATCAAAGCCCAGAACATAATTGCGAACAGTTGTTGCGCCAACAAAGGATGCGAAGTTTGTACTTACCCCCTTGCGTTCTACGGTTTCAAAATATTCACCCAGGGTAGACCATAAAGAATCCTTTTCATCTTTTTTAATTCGAGGACCGGGGCTCCAGCCTTCGCCAAAAACTTCAAGCGTAACGCCTTGCTTGATATCACTCATCGATCGGCCGTCTTTTAACAACGAGCCATCCGCCCAGCTAAGCATATTGATAAAACCAGGGGCGAGGGCTAAGCCTTTGGCTTCAATTTCTTTTTTTCCCTTAGCGTTTATAATGGTAGCTATTTCAGCAATCGTATCTGCCTGAATGGCCACATCCCCTGCAAATGGTTTTTCGCCAGAGCCATTGTAGACAGTAGTATTTCTTATAATCAAATCATATTCTTGTTTGCTCTGGCACGAAGCAAAAAAGGCAAGTAGGTTAACAAGGAAAATTGTTTTCATAGCAATCTATTTCAACAGGAGTAATGGCGAGGTTATCATACCTGAGTGCAGAGCATCTTAATGCCATTTCTTAAAATAGTTCACCCGGGATATTCTATTAAAAAAACGACCCAGAAATTCTTAAAAATTTGCCAACATAGCGGTTATACCCGAAGTATCGCGGGTTGGATTAAACTCAACCAAATCAGCACCTATCAAATTACCTTTCAATTTTTGAATTATAGAGATCACTTCGCGACTGGAAAATCCTCCCGGTTCGTGATGTGATACTCCGGGTGCAAAAGCAGGATCGATCGCATCCACATCTAAGGAAAGATAAACCGGACCTTGAAACTTAAACTGAACAGCTGGATTCCAATCTTTCATTTCAATAATCTCAACACCAAATTTTTTAGCCTGCTCGCGCTGATGTGCACTTAGTGTTCGGATACCAACCTGCACCAGTCGCACCGCCAGGCCTTCTTCCATGATGCGTGCAAAACGGCACGCGTGCGAATATTTATAACCTTCAAAATTGTCATACAAATCGGCATGGGCATCGAGATGAAGAATATTTAGTTCAGAATACTTTTTAGCAAACGCCCTAATCACCGGGTAGGTAATAGAATGATCGCCTCCCAGCGTAAACACTTTTTGATACTGAGAAAGCAGACTAGTTATTCCCATTTCGATTGAATTCACAGGCAAAGTTCCCTCAAGGGGAAATATCCCCTGAATCAACCCATCCCGAATGATTCTTTAAGTCTACTCCGGACTCAGTAAAATAATTGGACGAATCGGAATGAAAGGCCGCTCTAATGGCATCGGGTGCCAAGGCCGGACCACGCATAAAAGACGATGAATTATCATACGGAATGCTTGTGACTGAAATCATATAGGTGTTAGTTAACTCAAAACCCGTTCGAATCAAAATCAAATTTACCCCAAACCTGTTATCCGTTAGGTCTTTAGCCGGGAAGTTTAGATTTCACTTTGAAAAGATTTTCTTATCTTTACAGTCCTTTCTGCTTTGAGAAGAGATAGCCCCGCTACTCCCATCCCGAATCACAAGGGATAAAATCAATTATCAGCATAACAAAAACAAATGGCCAGACCGCAAGAAACGTTTAACAAGAAAGAATTAGAAAAAAAGAGACTGCAAAAAAGAAAGGAAAAGGAGCAGCGTAAAGAAGAACGCAAGGCAAATGCCAAGGAAGGAAGTTCTTTAGAAGACATGATGGCCTATGTTGACGAGAATGGAAATATCACCTCCACCCCACCCGATCCAACAAGAAAGAAAACCACTATTAAAACCGAAGATATTGTTATTGGCTCTTCCAATTTCGGTTCAGTCAATCAAGGCTCAGGGGCAGTAAGAACTGGAAAAGTTACTTTTTTCAATACCTCCAAAGGTTTTGGCTTCATTAAAGACTCTTCGAATGGCGAAAGTATTTTCGTTCATAGTAATGGCCTGATGTCGCCCATTAAGGAAAATGACACAGTAAGTTTTGAAACCGAGCGTGGCTTTAAAGGACTTAATGCCATAAAGGTAAAAGTGGTAAAATAAAAAGTCCTGCTATTCTGCAGGACTTAATTTCGTAACACTCAGGTTGAATTGTTTATTAAGCGTAAACTCGTAGGTGCTTTCGCCCATCAACTCTGTGGCCTTTTTTGACATGGCCAATACATACAGTAAGTCTTGAGCCACTACCGAGCTTTTGATGCTATTCAAAGCTTTACCTTCAGAAGCTTGCATCGTAAACGCAAAGCCCTTCTTCTCTTTAGGGTTTAAGGCTTTAAACTCATGACCATAAAACTGGTATTGCTGGGGCTCCTTTTCCGAATCCACCATCAGCTTTAGTATTGCAGGACGATACTTGTTCCACAGTGATACATACGTTTCGCCTCCGTTGGTACTAAAGAATTTCTGATTCATAACTAGATTAAATATAAAAATGGATTATCCTAAATAGGCTTTCAAATACTTGCTTCGGGAAGCATGACGCAATCTTCGAGTGGCTTTTTCTTTGATCTGGCGCACACGCTCGCGGGTAAGCTTAAACTTATCACCAATTTCTTCGAGACTCATTGGATGGCTGCCGTTTAATCCATAATAATCACAAATCACTTCTGATTCTCTTTCTGTCAGCGTTGACAAAGCTCTGGAAACTTCCAGTTTTAGGGAATCCATAATTAAGCCGGAGTCTGGTGTGTCTTCGCTGCTACTTTCCAATACATCAAGCAATCTGTTTTCCTCGCCCTGCACAAATGGAGCATCCACGGATATTTGACGACCGCCCACACTCATAGTGCTTTCCACCTCTTCGATGGTTACATCCATAATTTCAGCCACTTCGGCTGGCGAAGGTTCGCGTTGAAATTTTTGTTCCAATTCAGAAAACGCTCGCGAGATCTTGTTTAAAGAACCCACCCGATTTAACGGTAGGCGTACCACACGCGATTGTTCGGCCAAAGCCTGCAAAATGGATTGACGAATCCACCATACCGCATATGAAATAAATTTAAAACCCCGGGTTTCATCAAAACGCATAGCAGCCTTTATCAACCCCACGTTTCCTTCATTGATAAGGTCGCCCAACGTTAAACCGTTATTTTGATATTGCTTTGCAACAGAAACAACAAAGCGCAAATTAGCTTTGGTAAGTTTCTCAAGTGCAGCCTGATCTCCGGCACGAATTCTTTTGGCCAGGTCTACTTCCATTTCTGCGGTAATCAGATCTACTTTTCCGATTTCAACTAAATATTTGTCGGGAGACTGGCTCTCGCGATTTGTAATCTGTTTACTTATTTTTAATTGCCTCATGGATAAATATGTGGTTTCGTATTGTTAACAAAAGATTGGTCCGTAAAATTCAAACGGGTCGCGCGCCTAATTGTTTTAATAATCGGGTATGACCGGCTAGTGCATCAAAAAACGTTCGGGCGCTCTTATAAGGAAGCCCAAACTCCTTAGCCGTTTCGCTTACAATTCCTGAGATTTTACGGTAATGCACATGACAAATATTCGGAAAAAGGTGGTGTTCAATCTGAAAATTAAGCCCCCCTACATACCAGGAAAACCAGCGACTCTTATTTCCAAAATTGGTAGTGGTGAGCAATTGATGAATGGCCCAGTTATTTTCCAGTTTCCGATTATCATCCGGCAACGGAAATTCCGTGCCTTCTATTACATGGGCTGGTTGAAAAATTATGGCTAACAAAAAGCCTGCTATATAATGCATCATCAAAATTCCAATAAGAATCTGCCACCAGGCCAAGGGGGTAAATAACACCGGAATGATAAAAATATAACTAACGTATACGATTTTAGTCAGGATCAAAATTGTCCATTCTTTGCCTACATGAGCATTGTTCATTTTGGCCAGTCCTGTTTTATCGTATTTATTTAAGCGAGAAAAGTCCTTGAATACCATCCAGGTAATAGTCATAAGGCCATATAAAAACCAGGCATAAACAAACTGATACTTGTGAAACCATTTCCAATCAGAATGCGGAGTCAGCCGAAGTACTCCTCGCGGGCTAATGTCCTCGTCTTCTTCGTGTACGTTGGTATAGGAATGATGGAGCACGTTATGCTGAATTTTCCAATTAAACGCGTTTGCACCGATCAAATTCATGGAATAGCCAACAAGCGTATTTACCCACTTTTTATTTGAATAAGCGCCATGATTAGCATCATGCATAACGGATAATCCTATACCAGCTAAGCCCAACCCCATAATAATAACAGAAAGCAATAACCAACCCGTACCCGAAACAACACCCCCCAGAATAAGGCCATAGGGTATAAAATAAGCGCCAAACATGATAAATGTCTTGATTATCATTTCTAAATCGGCATGCCGGTTTAGTCCATTTGTCTTGAAATAATCGGCAACCCGCTTATTTAAGGTAGCCGTAAACTCTCGTTGAGAAGTGGCGAAGGTTAGTGGTTTTTGGCTTGTGAGAACTGACATAAGAGGTTAATTGCATGAAAACCGCTGTGAGATTTTCTCACCAGCCCGTTATATTAATATTAGCCGAATGGGTGCGGATTTCGCCAGCGCCCTTCAATTGAAAATCAAGTAGTAGGTAACGATCTTAATCAAAGATGGATAGCCTGCAGCACGATTCAAATAATTGATTGGCAAAAGTACAAAAATTTGATGAGATGTTTTTCCCTGCTTTGCAGGTTTTGACCATATATTAAGGAGTGGACGGATCAGCATAAGAAGTAACCATTCCATCAAAAATGGATGGATTTTGAATGAAAATGAGCCCGATTGTCACCTTAAGCATAAAAAAGGCAAGCTATGCGTTCTATTAATTGCTTTTTTGTGACCTCGGCAGGAATCCCTGCCTGACTGCGTCACGCAGGCAGGGAACCTGCATCTTTCAGTCTCGTACGAAGAAATTTCTTACCAGCGTGACTCTTAAAATACTTTTCACGATTACGTGCATTGGCATAGTCAGGCAAATACTCCGTGTAAACAACACGCCACGGCATAAAAGCTTTTGTATACCTGTTCTTGCCCAAATTATGTTCTTTTATTCTGCGGTTGAGATTGTTAGTAATTCCAACGTAAAGTTCTTTATTCTCAGAATAAGACAATACATATTATGCAATTGTGACCTCGGCAGGAATCGAACCTGCATCTTCAGAATCGGAATCTGAAATACTATCCATTGTACTACGAAGCCTAATCCACCTGAAACACTATAATATATATAGTCAGAATCGGGGCAAAGGTAATGAATGGCTACAATCTGCGAAAACTATTAATAATGTAGATGGAATAAGCTAAGTACCGACTCACCTGAACACTTATTGCCAAACATAGGTACATACTGCCCCTGCGGCCAGGCTGGTGCGTCCCGCCCGCTCCTTATATTTAATAGAGAAGGACTTTGGTAAGTCATTATCGTTTACAACAATCAACACCTTTTTACCCGCAGGCGTGAGAAAGGCGACATTAAATAGATTGTCAGTATGATTAGATGCAATTCGTACAGAGCCGGGTGGCACAAATTTAGAAGCATGGGCAATGATGTAATAGGAAACATTTCGCCTCACTGAATCTCCGAGGGTTAAAGCGCCCTGACATAAATCGCAACCACCATAATGTGTATGAGGTTCAAAATTCTCATCTGCAGCCAGGTTCCACTCCAACACGGTGCGACTCCAGTTTCGCGTGGCACCTACAATCAGATTCTTAACGTGCCAACGCAAGTCGCCACTAAACTCTCCCTTACCGGATGTCCACTGTTCAGTAAAATATAAATTCTTATCAGGATGGGCTTTGTGTACAGTGCTGAGGGCCTCGATCTCGCCCAGGTACATATGAAAGGCCGATCCATCTACATATTGCTTTGTTTCCGGATCGTTGAGTATTGAAATTGGATATTCGGGATGATCACAATTGTGATCGAACAGAATAATTTTTGTTCGAAACTCTGCACGCTTAAAAGCGGGGCCTAAATAATTCTTAATAAATTCGTTTTGCTCTGCTGCCGTCATGACCAGGCTTGGTGTATTGTTAGGGTTTTCAGGCTCATTTTGAATTGTTATCGCATCAATCATAATTCCCTCCGCTGCCATCGCGTTGAGATATTTTACAAAATAGTTGGCGTATGAACCATAATACCGGAGATTGAGGCTTCCTCCTTTTACATGATGATTCGTTTTCATCCAGGTGGGTGGCGACCAGGGGCTACCTAAAATTTTAATATCAGGATTAATCGAGATTATTTCTTTTAATATCGGAATGAGATAAAGCGTGTCATAAGACAAATTGAATTTAGTAAGCAATGAATCGGTTTTTCCGGTTGGCAGATCATCATAAGAAAAAACAGATTCGTCCAGATCGGAGGCGCCAATACTCACACGCAAATAACTCACCCCTATCCCCTTTTCATCATTCAAAAAAAGCTCACGCAGGAAGGCTGTGCGTTCATTATCGTTCAGTTTAGTGGATAAAAGCATAGCACTACCACCCGTTAAGGTATATCCAAAACCATCGATGGTTTGGTATATAATCGTACTATCGATGTTAATGGAGGAATCTTTCGCGTCAATGTTGCCAAAAATCAAATCACTGGAAGGTGCAAGCAGTTGCGATTGATCTGCGCTTGTTGTCCACGAATAGATGGTCGTTGTATTTATCGTAGACTTGCTCTTGGGTACACACTGACAGAATAAAAACGAAAAAATTGTCAGTGCAAAAGCAGATTGAATGATGTTCCTCCTTTTCATCGTTACCAAAGATAAAGAAAACAGGCTAATGAATTAATGTGATTCCCCTAGAGCTGTGGATATTATTTTCATTGATGCCTGATAAACTGAAAAAGCAAAATTTTATTCATACGCAATAAAAAATTATGATGTTACTCGTTCATAAATCATATTTCATGCTTCATCGTATATACATCACTAACTTGATCATCGCAACTCTTTTGTCATAAAATTTGCATGTAATGAAGTTAACACTTACATTTAACCCATGTTTCACTTAAACAATTAAATGCTATGGCAAAAAAAGCAAAGAAAGCCGCTAAGAAAAAGGTTGCTAAAAAAGCAGCTAAGAAGAAAGTAGCTAAGAAAGCAAAGAAGGCTGCTAAGAAGAAGAAGTAATGAACTTTATGTTCAGAGAAAGGTTGACAGCAATGTCAACCTTTTTTATTTTATAGATATCTGTATATTATTGCTTACTGGCACAAGCAATAAATAATGAACTGATCTGTTCGTATTTTGATCCGTAACATGCGCACACGGACTATTTTTTTACGAGCTTCCAAACTCCTGAGCAAAATAATACTTGGGTTTCTCCTGGTGATCGTTGTCGCTGTTGCTTTCATCCATCTACCTCCCGTACAAAGAAAGATAACCGTTGCATTGGCTAACTACTTGTCTTCCAAAACGGAGACCCGGATAGACATTCAAAGCATTGAATTTTCTTTACTGGGTAAAGTAAGTGTTGAAGATATAACCGTATGGGATCCTGACCACACAAAGATTTTTCAGCCGCAAAAATTGAGGTCACATCCGCGCTATCCGATTTGATTAAGCGCAACCTCATTTTCGATAAGGTGGATATTGCGGATGCGGACTTTCATCTGATTCAACAGGAGGACGGATTAAATATTCAATTTATACTCGATGCCTTCCAATCTGGTGAGGCTCCCTCTGCAAAATCAAATGCGGTAACGATTCTATTCAAAAGCATTCAATTGGATAGCCTCCATTTTAAGTTTACTTCCATAAAAAATGGAACAGACATTGATGTTAATGTAGGAAGGCTAGATGGTAAGGAAGCTGAATTTATCACCAGCTCCAATAAGATTATAGCCCATAGTATTTATCTCAGCAAGGCTGAATTAATTGTATTTCAATCTGAAAATCCAGAAAATAGTGCAAATATCCCTGCCCCAACGAAAGCCAATGTGTTTAACCTCGATGTAGATCTGGGTATTGCTCTTGATGTCGCGAATCTAAACGTAGAGAATAGCAATTTTTCTCTTCACAACAACCGGATAACAACTACCCAAAAATTCGATCCTACGCACATTCAACTTCAGGATATTCAAATCAACCTCACAGATATTCTGGTTAATGAAGACACCCTTAACGGAGATTTACTTTCACTCTCGGCACAGATGCCCAGCTTTAAATTGAATGAGGGTCGATTTGCGTTGCAATGGAACCGACAGCAATTCGCATTTACCAACCTTCATCTGGCATCCAATACCAATCAACTCGATGCAGACCTCAAAGTCTATACGTTAAATTCGAATGAAGACTCTGATTTGGACAATCTTGAGCTTAACGTTCTTGGCAAAATTGAACCAGCAGCACTTGCCTACTTCTTTAGTGATTCTTTATTGGAACAATTTAAACATTGGAAACTAACAGAAGTAAAACTGGAAGGCAACTACAACCAGGGACAAGGGTTAATAAAAACCTTGTATGTAAAAACAGCAAATAGCTATTTACAGGTTGATGGAAAAATAGCGGATGCTTGGGATCATGAAAAGATAAACTGGGAGGACATTGCGATTAATGCAAAAATAGGCTCCGACTTTAAAGAAATAATAACTCCGTTTGCTGGAAGTTTTAATATACCTGACGGAATAACAATACGCGCACTAAGTTCTGGAAATCCAAAAAGAATACTTGCAAAGGGAAGCATTGATACGATTTGGGGCAGTGCACAATTCGATGGTCTCACAATGTTGCAAACTGGTAATACCGGGCTCGATGTAAAAGTAATCGGTGAAAAAGTTGACATTGGAAAATGGGTTGATGTACCCGCGTTGGGGCCTGCTGCATTTTCTTTAGTAGCGAAAGGTAATCTAGGTACCGATCAGAATCTCGAAATCAACGGGACGATCCCCCATATGGAAGTTCTTGATCAATCTATTTCCAACATTGCTATTAAAAGCCTGACGAGAAAAGATAACACCATCATCGAGGTCGCCATCGATGATCCAGCCTATCGTTCAGAGATCCATTCAGAAATTTTATTCTCTGAATCCCTGACGATAATCACCACAATGAAACTTGATGAGTTTAAGGTTGGAGCTCTATTGGATGAGGACAGTACCCTATCTATTACAGGCGATTTTAAATCCAAATTAACGATCGATGAGGCTTCTCTTGGAGGATCGGTTGAAGGGAAAAGTATTTTACTTCAAAATCATTCCACTAAATATTTACTCGATACCATGGCCTTCCGTGCGATGATGTCGCTAACGGGCAGTGAACTTGAATATTATGCCGATAATGAAAAAGGCAACTTAGTCTCAAACTTCGACATCCGGGATTCACAGGATATTATCCAGAAATGGATCAGTACTGTTTTACAACAACTGATAAGATTGCAAGCCTCTCGGCAGGCAGAACTATTTATTTTAACCTCGAAGCGGAAAACGCCAGTCTCTTTCAATTATTAGGAATCGATGTTGATAATGTTTCAAACTTACGTTTAACCGGAAAATTCGATGAGCAAAACAAGAGATCCTCGCTTCCAGGCTACCTCAGGAAAATTTAAAGGATATGGTATTTCTTTAGATACACTACATGCCATTCAGGACAGCCTAAGTACCCGCATAATCGTTGCCAACTTACATTACGATTCTATCGCGTTAGGTAATGTCAATCTGGCTATGCTGACGAAAGGTGAAATCATACAAGCTAACCTGATATTGGCGAATGATTCACTTACCCTGCTCGGTTTAGATACCCGCATTCTTCCTACCGATAGCGGAGCTTTGATTTATCCTAATAAGCTACTGTTTCTCGATAACGAATATTTTGTTGATTCAAATAATCCGGTGTCGATAAAAAACAGTGATTTAGCGTTCAATCATTTTTTGATTTCCCGATCTGATATGGAAATTAAAATGGATGGAGATTTAGATACCTTCGATATATCCCTTAAAAACGTAAACCTTACTCCCCTGAACTATCTGCTTGCCGGAGATACAACGATCATTAACAAAGGACTGCTCACTGGTTCCGTTTCTTACGCTGGTAGCAAGGAACTTAATTTGAAAGCGGTTGTGGATAGTCTTATTCTTTATAATTTAAAACCGGTAACCATTACTGCAAACGCGACAAGTGACGGAACATTGGTTCCGTTTGGATTTATGCTGACGAATGAATCCAATAAGATTGACTTGAAAGGGCAATACTCCCCAACCCATGATGAGGTTGATGCCTCTTTGAAACTCGATGTTAACAACCTGGAAATATTTTCATTTCTGGTCTCTGAAATCATAGACGATATGAAGGGAAACCTCCGCGGGGAAGCAAGGATTCGGGGGTCATTAAAGAAACCCTCTGTAAAAGGATATCTGCAATTTCAGAATGTAGGCGTGACAACGGTCAACCCCACCGTTACTTTTAAAATACCGGACGATCGGATTTCGATCGATGATTCAGTTATACACTTTAACAATTTTACTCTCTTCGATGAAGCCAATAATCCACTGCAAATTAATGGAAGTCTTGATTACCAATCCCTTTCCTATAACCTGCAATTAAATGCAAAAGATTATGCGCTCATAAACACCCCAGAATCCGCAACGGGCGACTTCAAAGGTCAACTGGTTATTGATAGCGATATAAAAATAAATGGAAGAAAGACAGATGCTTCCGTTGATGCGAAACTTACGGTTAAAGATGCCACGAAGCTTACTTTCGTGACTCAGCAGGAAGACATTAAACTTCTTAAAGCTGAGGGAATTGTTGAATTTGTTGACCCAACAATAGTATTGGATTCAGTAACCCTGGATCAACCGGTTACGCTGTATGATTCATTACTCGCTAGCCTTCCGAATTTCAATCTTACTTCAACGGTACAGATAGAGAAAAATGCCATGCTCCGGATTGCGATTGATGAAGAGTCTGGGGATTACATAGAGACTTCCGGAGCAGGTGCCCTGGAATTGGGTTACGACCGTACCGGAAATCTTAAGCTTATTGGAAACTATACCGTCACTAAGGGAATTTATAGTTTGTCATTTTATAATCTGGTAAAAAGAATTTCACACTCCTTAATGGCTCCACCATCAACTGGAATGGCTCCCCGAAAAACGGAGACCTAAATATAAAAGCTGTGCATGTCGTAGAATCCAATTCCATCGGGTTGATTGGCCATGAAATTGGCGAAAATGAAAAATCAGTTTATGAAAGAGCCCTTGACTATGAAGTAGGAATCAACATCAACGGAACCATCGAGAAACCTGTCATATCATTTTCGCTAGATCTTCCGCAAAAAGAGAAGGTGAGCTATCCGGTATTGGCTAATAAGCTAGATCGTTTACGACAACCCGAATATGCGTCCGAATTAAATAAACAGGTTTTCGGACTATTGGTGCTTGGCGGGTTCTTGCCAGAATCCAGTGGCTCGGATATCAATTCCAACACGATTGCTACAACGGCCTTGTATAATAGTGTTAACAGTTTACTGGCCAGCCAACTTAATCGATTTGCCAGCCAGTATATTAAAAATGTAAACATTGATGTCGGAATACAATCATACAGTGATTATACCACACCGGGTGGCAAGACTCAAACGGCTATGGATTTCCGGGTCTCCAAGTCGATCATGAATGATCGGTTGTCCTTCGAAGTGGGTGGAGATTTTAATCTCAATCAGGATCAATCGGGTAGCAACACGGGCAAAAATTACCGGGGTGATTTTGCTATTATTTATACTCTCACCGGCAAAGGAGATAAGCAGCTGAAATTATTCAACAATCAAACGTATGATATTATCTACCAGGAAATCCGAAACACCGGCATATCCCTGGTATTCATTCGTGAATTTGCACACAAAAGCAACAAGAATAAACACAAATGAGTCAATCATCTATATATAGATTCATCTTGGTTTTTGTGCTGGCGTTAGCGGGCTGCACGGGCATGAAGCAAATATCGTCTGAGAATCCTCTTTACACCGGGTACAAAATAAAAGTAATTGCAAAGGGCGATGAAAAAATAAAATTAATGCCTGTTATAAATGATGTACTAAAGCCAGCGCCTAATAATAAATTTTTGTGGATGCGACCCGCACTGGCCCTTAACAACACTATTTCTGAATCCGTTAAAAAGAAAAAGTTCTGGAAGAATAAAATTTCAGATCCTATTCTACTTTCTCAAACTCATCCCCAGCAGGTTAGTTCTGCTATTCAAAACAGAGTTTTTCATAATGGCTATTTCCATAATACCGTAGCGTTCGATACGATTTATCATGGTCAACGCAAGATAAAATATAGATATACAATCTCACTGGGTGAACCCTACCGGTTTGAGTCCATTATCTTTCCAAAACCTCAAGATGATCTCACAAAAAAAATAAGTGACACCCGGCAAGAATCGCTTTTGAAAAAAGGTGATATCTATACGTTAGCCGGAATAAAGAATGAGCGAAGCCGAATTGATCTCAACCTGAAAGAAAACGGATACATTTATTTTAATCCTGAATTTATTACCCTTAAAGCCGATACGATAACGGGTGACCATCGTGTAAATGCTGAAATAACTATCAAACCGGAAACGCCACCGGAATCCAGAAAGGCCTATACGATCCGAAAGGTTTTCATTCATGACGATTTAATACTTGATAACGTGCCTGTCGATACGCTTCAATTCGACAATTACTACTTGATCTCACAAAATAAAACGCTTCGATTTGATGTACTTAAACAAGGAATTTTTCTGAAGCCTGGTGAAGGTTTTGCTCAATCAAATTACATGCACACGATTCGGTATATGAATTCGCTTCCCATTTTAAGAAATGCGAACATAAAATTTTTACCACAGGAAAATACCAATGAACTAGATGCCGTCCTCAACCTGGCTCAGCGAAAGCGCTACGCGTATACGGCCGAATTTAATGCCATCTATCGGTCGACAAATTATTTTGGCCCGGGTGTAATTTTCAGCTACACAGATCGAAACCGAAATAAAGCTGCCGAAATGTTTAAAATAAATTTACGGGGGCGAGTTGAGTTGCAAATTGTAGATAAAGAAGTTAATCCTGCGTATGAATTAGGTCTGGAGGCCACCTACACGTTGCCGAGGCTCTATCCCGGATTCCTTTCTAAATCAGATAAAAAGAATCTACTGAAAACAAATATCTCGGCTGGTTATAACTTGTTTAATCGATTGGATCTTTATCGGCTGAATTCTACGTATACAAACTTTGGATACCGATGGAGCAAAAAAGAGCGCATCACTCATTCCTTTAATCCAGTTGAAATTGTTTTTACCAAAATTCCCGAAGATTCCCAATCGGATGAGTTCAAGGAATATTTACTGGAAAACCCAGGGGTGCAGCGCAGCTTCGATGAACAATTTATTGTGGGCATGGGGTATGAGTTTACTTTTCAATCCGGGGCTAACCGTTCCAATGAATTTTTCTTTAGAGGTGGAATTGACATGGCGGGAAATATTATGAATGGTTTATTTTCGGCATCGAACGCATCCAAAGATTCACTTGGAAGATATACATTGTTGGGCGTTCCTTTTTCGCAATATATACGACCTCGGGTCGACCTCACGTACAACTTCAAATTAAGTCAGCAATCAAAATTAGTAACCCGGTTTAGTGCAGGGGTTGGGTTACCGATTGGCAATTCAGATGTTATACCCTACATAAAACAATTTTATGTAGGGGGCACCAATAGTTTACGCTCCTTTATTGCAAGATCGGTAGGACCGGGCAGTGAGATACCGCCTGAAGGATACAATGACTTAACGGCGACATCCGATTAGAAGGTAATCTGGAATACAGGTTTGATGTGTATGGTAATCTGAAAGGGGCTCTGTTTGTAGATGCAGGAAATATCTGGCTAACCAAAGAAGACCCATCAAGACCGAACGGAACATTTCGCTTTAACACATTTGTTAAGCAGATAGCGATTAGTTCGGGCTGGGGCATGCGCTGGGATTTTAGTTTTATTGTTGCCCGACTTGACTTTGCGTACACCTTGCGAACACCATACTTGCCTGCCGGAGAAAGATGGACCACCGATATTAATTTCTGGAATCCTGCTATTAATATAGCTATTGGCTATCCGTTTTAATTTTGATCAGATCATAACTCATAATTATTGCCCTATGAGTTGAAGAAAAAATATCCCGGTCGCGTTTTATATATTTGATCAGATTTAGAAGTTTTTATTTACTAATCACAGGAAATAACAACAATTGTAAATATTCGGATGTTAGCGGGCATTGCAGAGCGACACCCAAACAGACCGACATCCCCTTCTTCTTTTCAGTAATAATTTTTAAAGAAAGGGACAAATAAATTTGCGCAAGTAAAAGCTTGCTCATAATTTCGCAAGAAATTACTTGCGTATAGAATATGAATCCCAACCGAGATGTTTTCCAGGCAATAGCTGACCCAACAAGAAGAGCTATCATTCACTTGGTTTCTCAGAAACCGCAAAATGTGAATTCGCTTGCTGATAACTTTAATATGACACGTCAAGCAGTTTCATTACACGTGAAGATTTTAACTGAATGTGGCCTTATTAATATTAAACAGCAAGGTAGAGAACGAGTTTGTGAACCACAGCTCGATAAATTAATTGAAGTTTCAGGGTGGGTAGATCAATACCGAAAATTTTGGGACAGTAAATTAGACTCACTGGATAGTTACTTGGCAAAAATTCAAAAAAAGAGGAAATAGAAATATGAAAGAATATAATTCATTCAAACAAGAAGACAACATTCTGACCCACACAAGAATTCTTGATGCACCAAGAGATTTAGTTTGGGAAGTTTGGACAACTCCTGAACATATAAAAGAATGGTGGGGGCCAAATGGATTTTCGCTAACAACTCAATCAATGACTGTAAAAACAGGAGAACTATGGGATTTTATTATGCACGGGATGGGGCGTGATTGGGATAACAAAATTGAGTATGTAGAAGTAAAAAGACCTTCTCTTTTGACCTATAAACATACAGGTGCAGAGAGCGAAGATTATAATTTCACCGTTTCAGTTTTCTTTGAAGAAGTTGACGGTAAAACATTATTGAAAATGCAATCGGTATTCAAGTCAAAAGCAATTATCGAAGAATTAAATAGAAAAGTAAATGCCATTGAAGGTGGCAAGCAGACTTTAAATCGACTTGAAAACTATCTTAATTTAATAACAAGCAGTAAATAACGAAATAAAATAGAAAATTATGAGCAAAATAATCTTTGACAGCGGAATATCACTTGACGGTTTTTTCGCAGGAGACAACAGAGGGCCAAGTAATCCGATGGGTGGAGTTTCAGGTAAAATTCATATGTGGACACTTAATCAAAAAGCGTTTTGGGAATATTTAGGAATGGATGGTGGCAAAGAAGATAATTTTGAAGGACAACTTATTAGAGATGTAAATGCAAGAACAGGTGCGTTTATTATGGGAAAACGTATGTTTGAGGAAGGTGAAGCAAGTTGGCCAGAAGACTTATACAAAGCAGACGTTTATGTGTTGACACATGAAAAGCGAGAACCTTGGGTTCAGAAAGGGACAACAACATTTTACTTCATTAATGACGGAATAGAAAGTGCATTAGAAAAGGCAAAACAGTCGGCAAAAGGAAAGGATATTAGAATACAAGGTGGAGCAAACACTATTCAACAATTTCTAAATGCCGGCCTTATTCACGAATTTTTCATTCATATTGCTCCTGTTTTTTTAGGCAGTGGTATTCGACTCTTTGATGGCATTGACAAAGACAAATATGGTATTCAAATTGAAGAAGTGATACCATCAGACTTGACAACTCATTTAAGATATAAACTGACGAAGAAATTGAAACAATGACCCGCTAACAAAAAGTTTGCGCAATAGTGGGGTGACGTGTAAGCAACAAGTGTTATCTTCGTTCAACGTTTGGTTACGTGGGACAGTTTAGTTTTTCAAAGTCCCACCACTGCATAAACACAAACGTTGCCGCTTTAGAGAAAGCTTCATAAGGATTAAAGATGAAACGACTGTCTCTTTTGATGTTCCTCATACCAATTACTTTAATCGGTCAGGTTGACACGCTTAGGGATTTACGCGATGGAAAGATCTATCTGACAAAAAAGATTAGTGAAACCATCTGGATGCTCGATAACCTTGACTATGAAGCTGCAAACTCAGTAGGCTTGACTCAAGAGCAAAATAACAAGTTTAAAGAATTCAATCTTAACGGAAGATATTATCATTTTGAAACGATTGACTCAGTATGTCCAGAGGGTTGGAGAATACCTATTACTCGTGACTGGATTGATTATTTTAATTTCCTTGTAAAGGAAAGTCCGCGAAAGGTGAAATTAGAAACGATAGAACTAACAGAAGAAAACTATTATTTCAGTTTTTTGAATTATGAAAAAAGGATTGACTTATTTAAAAAAGGAAATCCATTAAACTTATACCCGACAGGTAGAATTGAAGGTGGTGAATTCAATTTTTCAAATGTTTTTGCTGACTATTTTACCTCTGACAGCAAAGAAACGTTTAAAGGGAAAAGCCACATTCACATAATGAACGTTTATACAACAGTACATTCACATGAACACAATATGGAGCCTGACAAAGAAGCGGAGTTGCGTAAGTTTATGGTACGATGTGTTAAACAAGACAGGTGAAGCGGGCAATACACAACAAAATGCGTAATCAGTTGCGGGGTTCACCGTAAGTTTTTAGTTTTGACTTTCAAAAACAAGGTTTGGTGTCGTGGGACAGTGACGTCCATAATAAATTTAAGTATGGTAAAAATGAAGATTAACTTAACTATCTTATTGGGCTTGCTATTTTTTTCTTTTGGCCTGTGGGCTCAAAAATCATCTGTTAATGTTTCTGGAACCATAAAAGATAAAGCCTCAGGCAATACCTTGCCATTTGTGAATATTGTTTTGAAAAAGATGGCTGATTCTTTATTCATAGCAGGAACGATTTCCAATGATGACGGCTTATTTACCCTTTCGAACGTAAAGCCTGGAGATTATTTGTTGGAAGTGTCTTACATCGGTTATAAAAAAAATAGCTCCCCGCTATTTATAGGTTCTAACTCTGAGTTTATCGACCTGGGTGCGTTTGTGCTGGAAGAAGATGTGCAGCAGTTAGATGAAGTGGTGGTAATCGCCCAGCAAGATGCGGTTGCAAGTGCCATGGATAAAAAAACGTATAGCGTAGATGACAATGTAAGCCAAAGTGGTGGAAGTGTTTTACAATCGATGAATAACCTTCCGGGTGTTACCACACAGGACGGACAGGTTCTTCTAAGAGGAAACAATCAGGTGGTTGTGTTGATCGATGGCAAACAAACAGCCATTACTGGCTTTGGCAATCAAAATGGACTTGACAACATCCCCGCTTCCGCAGTTGAAAAAATTGAAATCATTAACAATCCTTCAGCCCGATACGATGCAAACGGAAATGCAGGTATCATCAATATTATCTTAAAAAAAGAAGAAGAAACCGGCCTGAATGGTAAAGCAGGAATAGCAGCAGGGCTTGGCGCTTTGTGGGTACGAAAAGAGAATTTACCGGGCATCCGTCCTCAATACCAACTCACGCCAAAAATTAATCCCTCTCTTTCATTGAACTACAGGAAAAAGAAAGTCAATCTTTTTCTTCAAGCCGACAATCTGTACACAGAAACTCTCAATAAAAATGAATTTGTAACCCGAACCTATGATGACGGTACTGTAATCAATCAGCAACTAAAAAGAAACCGAAACACAAACTTCTTTACGTCCCGAGCGGGTGTAGACTGGTTTATGAGTGAGCAAAACACCTTAACGGTGTCCGGATATTTTAGCCAGGAGTCCATTAAAGATTATGGCGATCAACCCTTCTTTAGCGGAACTACGGGTGAAAGCCTAAGACTGTGGCAGTTTTTAGAAGATGAAGTGCTTACGGCCGCTATGGCATCTTTTGTCTTCGAGCATAAGTTTCTGCAACCCGGGCACAAATTGAATATCGGCTTCAACTACACATTTGACAGAGAAGACGAGAAGTACTTCTTTACAAATACAACGCCATCGTTCACTGCTGAAGAATCATTCTTTTTAATTGCGGATCAAAAAGTAGCTGATTTTACGATTGATTACACCAAGCCATTGAAACACGGTTTACTGGAAACAGGATTTAAGTTCAGACGAAGAACCATACCCACCGATATGCAATTCAATCCTTCCGATGAAAACTCAGTTCTCGATACGGGTGCGGATGGTGTTGCCACCTACAAGGAAACCATTCCTGCGCTCTATGGTAACTACACCTATGAAGTCAAAAAACTAGAAGCAGAAATTGGTTTACGGGTAGAGTACGTTGACCTGGAATATGATGTCGACCCAAACCACAACACCTATCAAAGTGACGGGTACACGTATTTTCAGCCCTTCCCCAATGCTCGCTTGTCTTATAAAATCAACGATCAAAACAAGCTTTCCGTTTTCTACAACCGAAGAGTTGACCGCCCGGATGAAGTGGACATTCGAATTTTTCCAAAATATGATGATTCAGAAATTATCAAAGTAGGTAACCCTGCGTTACAACCTCAATTCACTAACAGCTTTGAGCTGGGTTATAAAAACAGTTGGGACGAGGGTTATTTCTACGGTGCAGCCTATCACCGCATGGCAGATGGAACAATTACACGAATTGCAACTACCGTTGACACTACAAACCTGATCTACAACATTTCTCAAAACGCGGGTAAAAGTTCTAACACAGGTATTGAGGTGGTGATTAGTCAGGAGCTGAGTGATAAAATAAGTATAAATCTGAACCTCAATGGTTATTACAATCAAATTGATTCATTTACGGTTGTCAACCAATACCCAATAGAAAATACGTTTACAGCACAACAGCAAGAGGTTTATTCGGGGAATATCAAACTGAACACCAATTTTAAGTTTGGCAAAAACACAGAAGCACAACTCACGGCCATTTATCTTGCTCCCGACATCATTCCACAAGGAACAATCGACTCCCGATTTTCTCTGGATGTAGGAGTTAAGAGAGCTATTCAGAAAGGTAAAGGAGAGCTATTTCTGAATGCTACCGACCTATTGAATACAATGGTGATCCGAAAAGAAATCAAAGGAAACAATTTCTTCTACACCAGTGCAGACTACTATGAAACTCAAGTGATCCGTTTTGGATATAACTACAAGTTTTAAAATCTTTATTCGTTATTAAGTAGTGTTGTAAGAATTGTATAAACCTGCTACAAAAAAAATCCCACCATCTCATTTTAGAAACAGTGGGATTTTAATCGAAGGTCGTCATTTTTTGGTCGGCAATGCACTAAGAAAACGACTACGGAATAGTCGTTTTCTTTCTATGGTGGAGCTGCAGGGAATCGAACCCTGGTCCAGAGAAATTGAACGTGTACGTTCTACATGCTTAGTTGCCTTTGATTGTCGGGACTTGCAAGCCAGGCAACAGCCTAAACAAATCCGTAGTTACTGTTATCTCAACAACGTTGCGCAACAACAACGAAGCCCAGTTTATGCTGTCGACACTGCGGTTCCGGCACCGCTAAACAGAGTACCGGGCAATGATGGCCTCCACCGATCTTATCAGCGGATAAGCAAATCTAACCTTAGGTCAGATTAAGCAGCCATGGCGTAAGTATTCTCGCCACTTATGGTTGTAGGACTATCTTTCAAGGCTCTCATCCCACGAGCCTGCATGCTGGCATACACCCCCAAACATCCTGTCAAAACCGGTCAGCCCCAATAATTAGTTGTTAGTTATTGGTTGATTATTTTTAGAAATTTTTGGGCGGCTTACGGGCTGTCGGCACTCGCCAATCTTTCGCTCAAACCCATTTCGGGCTCAAACAAACTGCCTCCATCCCGGCCGCAATAGTTTACATTCAAAGAACGAATCAAGTAATAAGACAAAGGTACGGGAAAATTAGTTCAGGGAGTACATAGTCGTGAGTCGGGAACATTGAGTATATAGTCCTGAGTATTGAGTCGTTAGTAAAGAATTGTACTAAAGGCTGTGGACTCAATACTAGAGACTCTAGACTATAGACTTCTTACCCTCCACTCCCACCCTATCAATCACCAGATATTTTTTCTTCGATACCGATTGGCGCGCCAGCAACTCTGCAATAAATCCTGTAAGGAAAAGTTGAACCCCAATAACTAAGGCCACCAGTGCTAAAAAGAAAATCGGTTACTCTGTCACTTCACGCTTAAGTGGAATTTTAGAAATGAAAACAGAATCAATCTTATCGTATAAAATCTTAATCGTAAAGCCCATTCCAAATAAAATGAAACGATGCCCCAACTGCCAAAAAAAATGCATGGGCCGTTGCGCAAACCTGCCAATAAACGTAATCGAGAGTAAATCAAGAAAGCCGCGCACAAAACGCTCCCAACCAAACTTACTATACCCATACTTCCGTTCACGGTGCTCTACCACTTTCTCAGTAATTTTTGTGAAGCCGGCCCACTTGGCCATCACCGGAATGTAGCGGTGCATTTCGCCATACACCGAAATATTTTTTACAACCTGATTATGATACGCCTTCAAGCCACAATTGAAATCATGCAAGGGTATGCCCGAAAGTTTGCGCGTAACATAATTAAAAAACTTTGACGGAATAGTTTTCGAAATTGGATCATGGCGTTTCTTCTTCCAGCCACTTACCAATTGAAATCCATCTTCTTTAATAAGCCGATACAATTCCGGTATTTCATCGGGGCTATCCTGTAAATCAGCGTCCATCGTAATTACTACATCGCCTTGCGCTTCTTTAAAAGCGGTGTGCAGCGCAGCTGACTTCCCAAAATTGCGATTGAATTTAATTCCTTTAAAGGCCGGGTTAACAAGGTTTATATTTTGAATTTCTTTCCAGGTGCCATCGGTACTGCCGTCATCAACAAAAAGCACCTCATAAGAAAAGCCGTGTGTTTCCATCACACGGCTTATCCACTGACTAAGTTCTGGTATAGACTCCTGCTCGTCTTTAGCAGGAATGATAACTGAAATATCCATTCAAAATTTTAAAGCACTTCTTCGGGCTCGTTTTTCTTTACAAAAATAGCTGAAATTAATGCCATGATTGCCGAAAAGACAACCATATATACATAGCCAAGTGCTTGGCCGCCTACGGTAAATTGCTTTTCAGATTGCTCTTTTGCTTTTTCCAATGCGGGTTCAATAGACTCTTCCGGGGCTCCAAATTTTCCATCATAGCGCGGGTGTTTTCGATAGAAGCATCGGTTAACTTCTGTGGCAATTCCGGAGTCAATGAAATTATATAACACAAAAGCAAAAATAGTAGCGACTAATCCAGAGAGTGCTAACACACCCAAACCATGCAAAAGGCCTGGCTGTACTTTAAATAGCCTCCAACACTTTTTCTGTAATCAATACCTGCATAAATAGTTAAGCCCAGGTAAACTAAAAGTGTTCCGAATAATGTCTTAAGTTGTACCATTAATGTGTAGTCAATAGCATAGAGCAATACCGTAATCGTAATGCTTACACCACCAACAATTAGACCCCAGCGAATAATGTGGTTCATCAGGGTTGATTCTTCCTTTTCTTCTTCCATGATTTTAATTGGTTTTTGGTTGTCGTCTTAAAATTACAGATATAATTATGCTTATAAAAAAACTAATGATAAAGCTTTTGATCAGGTAATCCAGAGCCAAATCGCTCTTGGTAGTAGCCTGCAGGGCTGTAACATTGCGATCAAACTCTATTTTCCCCAGTTCTTCAATAACAGGAGGCGGAAGCGAGTTAAGTTGATCGGTTGCTACCTGAATATAATTTGACAAAAAGGCTGGATTTATCGCCATAAAAATCCAAATCAATAGGGAGGCAGTGCAGGCAAAACAGTGTGGTAAATAAAAAATTACTAATCATGCCTTCGCCAAAGGAAAGCAGCCCTTGCTGGTGATAATCCCTGAGTTCTTTTAAACCCATTACCATAAAAACTGATAGCAGAGCAAGGCGAAAATCGAAGTACACCGGAAAAAGAAACGGATGTTTACCTAGATAATATAATGTCAGCAAAAAAATAAACCCCAATCCTCCGGCTAATAATCCGTTTCGTATCGAAATAAAAGCAAGCCGGGGCATGGGTTTAGACATCTAACCACTGTTTGCCGTTGTTGAATACGGCAACCACTTTCCCTTTAAGGGCGTTGCCGAGCCACGGAGAATTTTTTGATTTAGAAAAATTATTCTCTTGCGCAAACGTCCATTCGCAATTGGGATCAAGTAGCGTAAGATTGGCCTTGGTGCTTACATCAATAATTACCGGTTGACGTTTTAAAAGTTTACGCGGTGCATCGGAAACCTTTTCAAGTAAGGTTTCTATTTCGATAGATTTGGAAAGCGATACAAGCTGCGCGGCAAATGTCTGAAGATTAATCAACCCAAAATCAGCCAGGTCAAACTCTAAAAACTTATTTTCATCTTCATGCGGACAATGATTGCTGACTAAGACATCTATCGTGCCGTCTTTAAGTCCTTTAATCAACGCGTCCTGATCTGCTTTTTCGCGCAGTGGCGGATTCACTTTATAATTCGTATCAAAATTTTCAAGCATTTCATCGTTGTAGAGTGGCTGATACGCGGCTACATCGCAACTTACATTCAACCCTTTCTTTTTTGCTGCGCGAATCAGGTCTAACGATTTAGCTGTGGAGAGTTTAGCAAAATGCAATCGTCCACCGGCATAACTCAGTAATTCAAGATTTTTACTGATCGCCACTTCTTCGGCAATGCGCGGCATTCCTTTTAGACCAAGCATGGTGCTTGCCGGGCCCTCATGCATTTGGCCAAACAGATTAAGCCAAACATCTTCCGGATGATCAATCAACAAGCCATCAAATTTTTGCAGATACTGCAGCGACTTAAGAAAGATGTCGGTATGCCAAACAGGTTTCAGTCCATCGGTATAGGCAACAGCACCGGCCTCATGCAAATCAATCATCTCCGTTAACTCCTCGCCTTTGCAATTTTTAGTAACGGCAGCCAGGGCATGGATTTGCACTAATCTATTTTCATTGAGTCCGGTGATATAACTAACTTCATTCTTGGTTTGAACGGTGGGTTGCGTATTCGGTAACACTGCTACCTCGGTAAAGCCACCCGCCATAGCCGCCTTTGCCAAAGAATTCAAATCTTCTTTTTGCTCATGACCGGGGTCTCCTACCGAAGTTCCCAAATCAAACCAGCCAGCGGAAAGAATCATTCCGTCAGCCTCAATAACCCGATCAGCAGAATAATTTTTATCTCCAATCTCTTCAATACGACCATTATTAATGAGTACGTTTTTCTTTTTTTTATGGAAGGGCGAGGCGGGCGAAAGGATGAGTGCGGAGCGGATGAGTATTTTCATTTGTCAGTTTAAGACAAGGGTTAAAATTACTTCAAAAACCTGATTAAAAGAACCTCAGCCAGCAGGAATAACAGCGCTAAAACAATCGCATACTTCCATAATGGCGTCCCCAAATATCGTTCTTTTATTTCGTTACTAAATGTTTGTTCAGAAGATGATTCGAAAATTGAAATCCTATCCCCTCCACCAAGCAGTGTCTTCACATCTTCACCCGTCATTTGGGTAAGAATTGATTCCTTTTTATCGAGATTAAATGCCAGGAGATCCAACGTATCGCGCACATGCGTTACGTAATAAAATCCACTGCTTACAGAATAACGGGGTATCTCCAATAAAAGCCGATCGCCCATGCTTCGCTGTGACGGAACCAGTTCCTGATCACCCATCATTCGCGCGGGTTCTTCCCCTATCAAGCTATCGGCAGGCACTACAACGAGCGATGAAGATAAATAATAATAAGGTTTACGCTCAGCTTTCTTGCCGCTGGCTGCGATTCGATACATGACCGGTACAAAAATGGCGTGCGAAGCCATGTCGCCCTGTTCGCGATCCAGTGAACTGGCCATTATAAATGTATTACCAAACTTAGATAGGTAAGGTTGTCCATTTTTAAATTGGAGAATAGCAGATCGATCCATACCCCAATCCAGAAGCCGTTGTGCCCGGGGCATTTCCAGGGAAGCTGATCTCTCTTCAAAAACATTTTCAAAAAATGGATTTTGAAAATCAGGTTTATCCAACTCGATTTGATCTGTTTTGGCTAGTGTAGCGAGTGATGCAATACCTACCAAATTCTGATACGATACCCGATCGGGTTGCTTGCCTGGCACCACCAACATGGCACCACCATTATTTCGATAAATCTGCAAGGCAGCATTCAGCGAATTATCAATCTTGTCGATTCCATTCACCACAACCAGATCAGCTGAAGCCAAAACGTTGTAATCAACATTGCCCACCGCGTAGCCACGAAAATCAAAAAGCTCGCGATTGCCATAAACGTTCTCGACATAGGTAGTCCGGGTATCAGGCTTAATTTCAATCACGCGCAACCGACCCGAATAGTTTAAGGTAAAATAAAACTCGTTATCGAAACTCACTGGAAAATCACTAAAACTTAAAGCTGCTTTGTTATAGCCCGTTAACCCCCGCGACAAATCGAACGTTGTTTCCACGCTACTATTCGATTGAATAGTTACCGATGACGTGCCCGCCTGAATTCCATTGATGGTAAGTTTCGTGATTAATCCCTCCAACGTTCGAGGGCCTTCATTGCGAAGGCGTACGTGAATGGAATTTTTTTCACCACCAATAACAAAAGGATTTTCTAGAAAGATTGAATCCACAAAGACATTAGACACCTGATTGTATTCAATAGGCACTAACCGGATTTGTTCCGTTCGTGCGCTATCAAGCCAGAAAAGACTTTCTTGATTTCCTTCCGCAAAGGTTGATTTTTGAAAATCTGAAATCCAGAAAATTGTATTGGACGGCTCACCCAGTCTTTTCATCACCTCTTCACCCGATCGGCTTATGGGTGACATTCGGATCTGCGAAAGCTGATCAAGAATTTCTGCTTTTGATTTATAGGAATTTGAGAACGGTGCAAAATCGTTAGTAAGAAGCTTGTATCGGGTTTCGGTTGGAAAGAGCTCCACGATATCGCGAACAAACCCAACTCCCGCATCAAGGGCTCTTACTTTTTCGCGCACCGGAGTGGACATGCTGTAAGAATTATCAAGATAAATAGACAAGTTACGCTGCGTAGTCAATTGTTCTTTAGCCGGCAGAAAGGGTTGGGCAAAAGCCAGCACTAAAAAAAATAAAAATAACAACCGCGAGGCAAGTACCAGAAATTGCTTCAACTTTCGTTTTTGAGTGGTCTCTTGCTTTACCTGCTTTAAAAACCGGGTATTAGAAAAAAAAATCTTTATTGTCTTACGAAAATTAAAAAGATGAATGATGATAGGTATGGATAAGGCCGTAAGTGCCCAAAGAAACTGCGGATAATTAAAACTCATCTGCGCAAAAATAATCATTCAACAGAGATAAAGAACGCTGATTTTCGCTTGAAGTTGTAGATGCTTTACAAGCGGTAAGTTGAAAAAAGAAAGGCCACCCGTTTCCGGATGGCCTCTGGCAAGCTAAAGGTGATTATTATTTCTGCTTGCTACCTAACATTGCAAAATCATTTACATTGATCTCGGTGATGTAGCGCTTCTCACCCTTATCCGTTTCATACACACGGTGCACCAGTTTGCCTTCAAGGGCCACTTCTGCGCCTTTCTTAAGATACTGACCCGCGATGTCGGCCAGTTTTCCCCACACAATCACGTTGTGCCATTGGGTGTCTTCAACTTTTTCGCCTTTATCATTCTTGTAGCTATCCGTGGTAGCAATAGAGAACGATGCCTTCTGGCTTTTGCCAAAAGTCTTCACTTCGGGGTCTTTACCTAAACGACCGATTAACTGCACGCTGTTTCTTACACTTTTCATAATTGTACTATTTAATTGTTAAACATTTATTTTCAAGTCTTGCCACCGGGTTTGTTTCCGATTGACATGACAAAGGTGAGGGGCCCGGATGCCGACAGTCGTTTATTATTCAATTACTTTCGGTTATATTCGTTTATAAACGTTTATAATCGGATAGTAAAACCACTAAAACCAGCCTATCATGGCAAAAAAGGAAGAAAAAGGGTGTTTAGAGTGCGGTGGAAAAATTATTGGACGAGCCGACAAAAAATTCTGCTCCGACCAGTGCCGGGTATCTTATAATAATAAGTTGAACCGGGATGAGACCGCCTACATGAATAATGTAACGAACATTCTCCGCAAAAACCGCAGGATATTGCTTGAACTAAATCCCACTGGAAAAGCCAAAGTGAATCGGGAAAAATTAAATGAGAAAGGTTTTGATTTTACTTACTTTACCAGTCAGTATGTAACCAAAGAAGGAGCCGTGTATCATTTCTGCTATGAACAAGGCTACCTGGCCATGGATAAAAACTGGTATCTGTTAGTCGTAAAAAAAGAATCACCAAAACAACAACCGTTATGAGTGGCTGGACACTGCAAGGAAAAAAAGCATTGATAACCGGAGGCACCAAAGGAATTGGTCTTGCCATTGCGCGGGACTTCCTGGAGCTAGGTGCCGAAGTTTTGGTAATCGCACGAAACACAAAAAGCATTCAGGGTAAATTGAAGAATTCGGCCAATCTGTTTACCAACGAAGGTGACATAAGCAACCCTGCTTTCAGGCAGGACCTGGCTCAAAAAATTTCTGATAATTGGGGTAAGCTTGATATACTGGTAAATAATGTAGCTACTAACATCCGCAAGAAATTTATTGAGTATAGCGAAGAAGAAATCCGTCAACTCTTTGAAACCAATCTATTCAGCATGATGGAGCTAACCCGACTCTGCCACCCGATGCTTAAGAAATCCGGCCATGCCAGTATTATCAATATTGCTTCCGTAGCAGGTATGCAGGATGTACAAAGTGGGCCACCGTATGGAATGACGAAAGCAGCGATTATCCAATTTACTAAACACCTCGCGGCCGAGTGGAGTGTGGATCAAATTCGCATCAATGCCATTTCGCCCTGGTATATTGAAACGCCACTTACTGAACCTGTACTTACACAACCCGATCGATTAGAAAAAATTCTTGCCCGCACTCCTATGGGGCGGATTGGCAAACCTGCTGAGGTTGCCAGTCTTGCCTGCTATTTGGCTATGGATAAGAGTAGCTACATCACGGGGCAGAATATTTCGGTTGATGGCGGTATGAGTGCAAAGGGACTTTAATCCATTCAAAAAATTAATGGCTAGAATCGAGGCCTTATTGTGCAGTTAAGTCTCAATAACATCATATTTCATACTATTCTGTTTGAATGATTATCTCTCAGCCCTACATTAGGCTATGGATTCCATTCAGCTATCCAAGCATGAAAAAAGTGGTACGACCTGGCATTCGCACTAGGCATTTTCACCATTGTTTATAATCTATTGAAGGCATAATCGCTACTTGGTTTGGTTTCGAAGATGAAACGCTGGCGCTTTTGGCTTTGGTGTTGATAGTTTTATTGAAATGATTTCCGGAATCGGAATCATCTACATGATCCCCGCATTCGAAAGGCACCTGGAAGTAACCGAAGTGTTTTTGAAAAGACAGCCTTAAAAATTACTGGCTATTCCTTTTATATACTAGTTGCCGGTCTAACCATTTCTTCAATCCTTACAATCTATTTGGCACGAAAGCCTGTTACCACATTCTGGGGAGTGGTTGTTTCATTGATCTCCATTGTAGTGATGTTATTTCTTATATATGGAAAAATAAAAAGCGGAAAAGAGCTTAACTCGGATGCAATATTAGCCGATGCCAATTGCACAAAAGTGTGCATTTATATGTCGTGTGTGCTGCTGGCATCGAGCGCCATTTACGAATATACGGGTTTCGCTTACGCGGATGCGTTGGGTACGCTTGGGCTTGCGTGGTTCTCGTATCAGGAAGGTAAAGAGTGTTTTGAAAAGGCCGCCAGTGATAAGCATTGTTGCGATCATTAATCCTTAACCCTGACTTTGAAAAATAGTATTACAGCCAACAAAAAGAGTGAGTCAACAATTCTACAGATTTGGTATCTTCATTACAGAAATGAAAGCGGAAATAACAATTGGTGATGCCAAGCCTGGTGATGCCCATCAAATCGCAAATCTGCTTTCGCAATTAGGCTATCCCGCAAAAGAACCGGATATACTTTTAAGAATCAGTGCACATCAGGCACCTGGCTATAAAATCTTAGTCGCAAGAAAAGATAAACTGGCAATCGGATTTATCTGCCTGCATCACTATCAAACTTTCCATCTTCCAGGACCAGTAGGTCGCATTACCTCATTTTGTGTTGATAGCATCGTTAGAAAGCAAGGTGTTGGACGAATGCGCTTGCTGGCAGCCGAAGAATATTTTACACAGCAGCCTTGCTATAAAATTGAAGTCACCAGCAATTTACGCAGAACCGAAACGCATGAGTACTATCTTCGGCAAGGGTACACGGAAACCAGCAAGCACTTTATAAAACTACTTGATTTAAAAATCGCGCACTAGATATCTGATTTTTTCAATTTCAGATACGCGAAATAATTGAAAAGAACCGTCCAGCCTATAGCGATAGCAACCGCTGAAAGCGCTACGTAATCTTGAATCTCCTGAAGCGCATACCGTGCAAATGGAAGCGGAACCAAGTTAGTAATTGATTCTAATGGAAAAAATTGCTTTAGCCAACCAATTTGATCCTCAACACCAGATCGGAAAATATTAATTTTTATAATAGCCTCTATCATACTGGCTAACATAAGCATGACAATAGTAAGCCCCGAACGTTTAATTAATACACCCAGCATGAGGGCAAAAGAAAGGAAAGAGAAGACTTCAATAAAATAAGCGATAAAAAATTCGCTCCCCACAAAAAAGTAATTCCACTCAATTTCAGGTGTATAAATAAAGCCTGTAAACAAAGCAATTACCAAAATCATAGTAACACTCACCAAGCTTAGTAAAACGTTGGTCAAAATCTTTGATTGCAAAAACTCCCAGCGGCTCATGCCGTCAATAACATTTTGTCTCAAGGTACGGTATTGATATTCATTGGTGATGGATATAACTACCATGACTGCCAACACAATTTTAAACAGTCCACTAATCCAGATCAGGTTTTGCCAAATATCAGGGAAGTGATAAAGCGGGACTCTATTAATATTTATAGAAGCACCAAACTCAGCACCTTTACTTGCCAGCCATTTTAAAATCTCCATACCACTGGCCGTGGTAAATCCAAGAGTAAGAAAATACAAACCACAAATCACCCAGAAGGTGCGGTAGTTGGTCATTTTCTTTAGATCGATTTTTAGTAAATGAAGCATGATTTTGAAATTACGCAGTACGATTTAAGAATTACGACTTAAACTTTGTGATCGGCCAAGATTTCGAGGAACTGTTTTTCTAAGCTCTTTTGGCGAGTATGAAGGTGCGAAGCCACAATTCCTTTATCAAATAAAAATCGATTCAGGTCTTTAGCGTGATAACCTTCCTTCATCATTACCTCAAATAATCCATTTTCCTTTTTGATACTTGCACTTCCTACAAATTCTTGTAGAAGGATACTTAAGTCATCATGGTAGGCCTGCACTTCAACAATCTCCTCACCCTTACCAACATCATCCACAGGTCCAATATGCATTAAGTTTCCACGTTTCAACACAGCAAAGTGGGTGCACACTTTTTGTACTTCATCCAAGAGATGACTTGCCAGGATAATCGTTTTTCCATCGGCAGCAATTCTTTTAATGATTTCACGAATCTCAGCAATACCCATCGGGTCAAGGCCATTCGTAGGTTCATCCAGTATTAATATGATTGGATCGCTAACTAATGCCGATGCGATAGCGAGGCGTTGCTTCATACCTAGTGAGTAGGTCTGATACTTATCATCCTTGCGAGCAGTTAATTCAACAATCTCCAGAACCTTGGCAATGTTTGCGGGATCAGCTCCTTTGATCAACGCATTCAACTCTAGATTTTTTTGGCCACTTAGGTAAGGATAAAAAATTGGGTGTTCCAATACGGCACCGATTTTTTTTCGTGTGTGATGTGTAGCTGGCTCACCAAACCAGGAGAAACTCCCAGCCGATGGATTCACAACACCCATCAACATACCTAATGTAGTTGTTTTCCCACTTCCATTGGGGCCTAACATACCAAACACCTGACCTCTCTTTACTTCAAGGTCTAGCTGATTGACAGCACAAAGTTTTCCAAAATGTTTCGTAAGCTTATCTGTTGATAGTACGGTTTCCAAAATAAATTGAATTAATTGTTGGGATCATTCTTCTTTTTACCTTCAGGGGTTTTTTCTCCTATTTCCGCGTTGCCTGTAAAGTCTTTAACCATCTTAGCAATGTCAGCACTGCCGTCAATGGTTTTGAATAACAAGGGCGCTTTGTCGAGGGCTATCTTACCCTTAATATCCAAAACAAAAAGATTGATGGAATCATTAGTCAAAATAACTGTACCCTTTATATCGCCATTCTGTTCGCGTAGATAAATATCAAAGTTGCGGCCATCGTACCGACCGGTCATTACCTCTTCATAATCCTCCGATTTGTAGCCAGCCAAAAGTTTTGCATAATCTTGCTTACCAAAATTCAAACCAGATTTGTCAATCATCATGAACCTCATTTTTTCAATATCCTTGATAAGGTCATCAAAAGCAGGGTCATCGGTTTGATTAAGCATACGCAAGGTATTTCTATAAAAGAAAACAGATACCCCCTCATACTTGTCATCCAGTGCCTCGGTTGTCTTAGTTTGCCCAAAAGCCAGCGTACTGCTAATAAGAATTAATAAAATGAATCGCATTTATTTGTTGATTAATAAAGTGGTGTTGCCTGTGCTAAGAAGCTGAGTATCCAGTAATCCTCTTAATTCAATAGCCACTACTTCACGCTCCTCCTCCACTAATACGAAGTATACGTTCTTACGGTTTTGCTGAGCACCTGTTTCGCGTAAATATATTGTAACTTCTTCACCCCGATCACGAACAAAGGCGATCTCCTCAAAAGAATCCTGTTGCAATACTTTTTTGAAGCCGTTTACGGACAAATTTCGGGCGTCAAATTCGGAACGTGGAATGGTAATAAAACGAACGTGATTAAGATCCTTGATCGCATTCTTAAACTCATGTTCTCCTGCCATGTCTAACACTAAACGGCCCATCCATCCGCTAAAAGAAAAACTATGTATCTCCGGCTCGTCCGAAAAAGTGCTTTTTAGGGTTTGATAGCTTTTGGTTTGCGCACTTGCCACACCCATGCTGGCAAATACAAACAGTATAACTTTCAGAGTTTTCATTTCCATGGATTTTTTATGGACATCAATAAAAGTGAGGATACTCTTACGGGCATCCTCCTTTTCTTTGAATTTAGTTCTTCTTGTCTTTGATTTTTTCCAGATTCTCCAATCCGTCAATATTAACAGACTTGCCTATTTTGGAAATCTCCTTCAAATCAATTTCTCCGAAGATTGTCATTACCATAAACTCTTCATTGCCGCCCATCACCATTACCAGTTCACTGATTTTACCAGCCGACTCCTTCGTGTAAAATTTCATGTCCTTATCCTTATCGCGTATTGACATCAGCTCCTCAAATTCTTTCGAAGGAATCATAGAGATGGCTTCCTTATATAATTCTCGCGAGTTTCTAGTTTCGCTTTTCGAAAGAATTCTTAAACCTCTGATTTTGCTAATGGCCTGAATCATTTCCTTTTCTTCCGGGGTATCACCCGAAAGATTAGCCATCATATTAAACATCTTGCCGCTTACTGTTACCTGGCTAAACGATGTATCGTCCTGATACTTGGTAAAGAATTTCGCGATGGCATCGTTTTGCGCCTGGGCTGCAAAAGCCATCATCATCATCACTGCTCCTATTAATAACTTTTTCATACCTGTATTATTTAATGTTTTAAATTTTCGTTTCTACTTCTTCCAACGATTTTCCTTGAATTTTCTCTTCAGCTTCGTTGAATACTTTTATTTTACTCGCTTCTTTCTGTGCTCGATTAAATCCATTCGATATCATCAACAAAGCTTTTTTAGTTTCCTCAAGTGCTAACTTGGGGTCGCTATAGGTATCGGCTATCTCGGGTGGGTAGGCTTTGCGAACTTCCAGCCGCACAAAATAGGTGGCCGCCACTACAACCAGCAGGCCTGCCGCAATTCGACTGTAGTTTGTAACAAGTTGAACTACCTTACCCTTCGGCTTATCTTGCTGGATTTTTTTGGTGATAGACGAATCAAAATTATGAATGCTCAATTGCTGTTTTTGTTGTGCATTAAAGTATCGAAAGACTTCAGCCACATCCTTCATTGATTCTGGAACTTCGCTCTTGAAGAACTCACGAAGCTGTTGCTCTTCCTCCAACGTGGTTTCACAGTTCCAGTACTTCTCCAGCAACGATTCTATATGCTTAGAGTCCATACGCATTAATTTTTACAAATTTTTCTCTTACCGTATTTCGTGCCCGGAATAAGTTAACCTTCACTTGGTTCATGTCCAGTTCCAGAATGTCACAAATCTCGTTGTAACTATACCCTTCAATGTCGCGAAGGTGTATCACCTGGCGTTGCTTCTCTGGCAACGCGGCTATCATTTCGTTTAGTCGTTGCATATTCTCATGAATTTCAGTCCTCTCATGAGGCGTTAGCGTTTCGTTTTTAATCTCCATTCCTTGTTCAATCGGATCCGTTACTCTGCGTTGTTTTGAGCGAAGTCGGTCAAGCGAGAGATTTTTGGTGATGCGCATACACCAGGCTTCCATGTTTTGTACTTCGGCCATTTGCTCCCGTCCGTTCCAAACTTTGATCATTACTTCCTGCACGATGTCTTTTGCTTCTTCCGTACTTCCCATTAAGCGGAAAGCAAATCGAAAAAGCTTATTTTTAGTCGGCAGAACCCGGTTTTCAAAAGTTTCGAGATTCATTGTTTCAAAAGCAAGACGATGCTTATAGTAAGTTGTTACAAGATAGTTCAAAAAAATATTCTCTCAGAAGGTGGGTTAACCTGACTTCTTTGTTATTTAAGCCTGATTACGTGTGTTTATGAGCGACCCGGCCGATCAAATTATTGTATTCGATTCGTATGACACTGCGATGTCAGCTAACCTGGTTAAAACCAAATTAGATGCCTATGGTATTCCTTGCTTCCTCTCGGGCGAGCATTTTGTAGGGCTTTATCCCTTTCGCAATGAGCTATTCTCCGGAGTGCGCCTGCACATTTTTGCGAACGATCTTGAACGCGTAAAGGACATACTTACGGAAGAGGAGACAGACAATGATCAGGAAAAATTGCAATGTCCATTTTGTGAATCCAATAAGGTAGCCTTAAAGAAAAGTCAACCCAAAGTCCTTGAAAATATCCTCACTACCATGTTTGTAAGCCCCTTTATGGAAGAAAAAAAGATGTACACTTGCGAAAATTGCCAGCGGGAATTTGAATCAATAGGATGATTAAATTTTTAAAACGGTAAATTCTACCCTTCGGTTATTTGCACGGCCTGCTTCGGTATCGTTGGAATCAATTGGTTTTGATTCGCCATAACCATGGGCTTCCAATCGCGAGGAATCAATACCCTGGCTAATCAGGTAATCCACCACGGCTTGCGATCTTCCTTGTGAAAGGTTTTCATTATAGCTATCGCTGCCTTTGCTGTCAGTGTGCCCGGATATTTCTATGGAGACGGATGAGTTACGTTTTAAAAAATCAACCACTTTATCGAGTTCAACACATGATTCTGACTTTAAAGTTGTTTTGTCAAAGTCGAAATAGATATTCTTTAACCTAACGGTAAGTCCAACCTCAATGGGTGTGAGGTATATATTTTTAACTACCGGTGTTATCTCCTCACTCACCACCTCCACGCTATCGCTCGCATTCAAATACCCATCGGCAGAAGCCGAAAATATGTACCAACCCAAACTCGAAATAGTCTGCTGATAGGACCCTTCGGGAGCTGATAAGGAATATCTGATAGCACGATCAGCTTTAAGCTCAATATTCACTTTTGAACCCGCAATCTTTTGATCCGTCTTCTTATTAATTAGATCTCCTTTCAAAACCAGGGGTTTGGCGATTGTATTTAAATAGATATCGACATGCAGCGTAGTATCGTGATTGATTTTAGGAATTTTGAAGGTTTGATTAAACGGAAGAAACCCGGCTGAGGCAGCTATTACCGAATAGGAGTCAATCTCCGGCACATAGGTTTCAAAATTTCCTGAAGGAGTGGTGCGTAAATGAATGGGCTCATGCTCTTTCATTTTTAACTCGATAGCTGATTGAACCGGCTGCCTGGTTTTTTGATCGAACGTGGTACCGGTAAGAAGGATTTTAAAATTGCGTGGCTTTAAAATAAATAAATCGAAGTTACCCCCATCCACGCGAGCACCTGAACGGGCAGTAAAAATATTACCATGCGTATCCATAGAAAAATAAGCGTCCCCAACAGCACTATTGAGTCAACGGCCCAGGTTTACAGGTTCTGACCAGTTCGTCCAGCTATCATCCAGCCGAGTGGATTTATAAATATCGGTGCCACCCACTTTATCTTTCGCATAGCGATCGCTTGAAAAATATAATGTCTTTTGATCGGGCGATATAAAGGGGCTGTAGTCATCAGCAGCAGAGCTGATTTTTAGTTTTACCGGAACAGTCCACTGTCCGTTTTGCATTTTAGAAAGATAGAGGTCGCTAAACTTGTCGCCTTGCTTTTCTGAAAAGTAAATAATCAAATACTGGCCATCTGAGGAGATACTGGCGCCATTGAAAATTCCTTTATCCATATCCGCAAAGCCGGATATACCTAATTGATTTATTCGCCCATCCGGACTAACTAGTGAAAAACCTTTTGAGTTTTTTGTACGGCCTCCGCGTATCAGCAACGATCCATCGGGCATTACGTTAAACACCTGATTGTATCTGTTATCATTCAAGGGCGCACCCATTCGTTTTCCTTCCGACCAAACCCCTTTATCATCCAACGTAGAAACCCAGATGTCCTGACTGTTTTCTTTACCATACGTGTTTTGCGGATGGTTACTAACAAAATAGTAGAGCTTGGTACCATCGATAGAAATAACAGGCGATACCTGATGGTAGAGCGTGTTAATGTTATCATTCATCTTCACTAATTCATACCGCGGGCTTATCTCCTGAGAAAAAACAATTGAACCAACTAACCAACAAAACAGGGTGAGAATGTATTTCATTAAAAAATATTTATTGATAAAGTTAACACTTTCAATCGACAGTTAAAATATACCTAAAACCGCGCCTACAAGGCAGGCCTAATAAACAGGATTCTTAATCTGATTTATTCGGGTAAACTGAAAAATCCTCTGCCACTCTGAAAAATGGCTGCAACAATAATAATAAGTGCAAGTGCATTAAAAATAAACAGCCGCTTGTGCTTGGCAACTGCATCCGCCATCTTCTTTGCGGAAATCCGAGCCATCGTAATTAATACGATAGCGATCAACATCATGGTGTTGTGTTCAACCAGCCAGTAACGGGCTATGGAATCCTTCATAGACGCGCCACTAAAAATTACCAGCGGACTAACAAAATATAAAAGAAATCCTACCAACAATTGTGTGTGAGTAAGGATAAAAAGCCAAAGACTTATCCTATCATCCAATCCTGTATAATCGGCATTCTTTTGCCACCCCGAAAAAGACCGAACAATCACAACCAATAGAAAAATCAAAATAAAGTAGCGAACGACAGAGTGAGTCAACAGAAGTAAATCAAGCATGGTAATCGAATTTTTGAGTGAGTTCGAAATTAATGCAAGATTCTGACTTATTTTAACCAAACAACAATAAAAATCAAGCATTCAAAAAATAAAGGCTGCAGGTTTGATTTAATCCGGTAAATTACTTTTCAATAAAATTCATTGTTATGAAAAAGCTACTCGTTTTAGTATTTATTTCTATTTCTGTACTTGTAAACGGTCAGGAAAATCTTTCCTATCAACGGCCGCCAGAAGAAATTGCTAAACTGCTGGAGGCACCCTTAACTCCCTTTGTTTCCTTTTCGCCTGACAAACAATGGATGTTGTTGCTAGAGCGCTCTGATTTTCCAACGATTGAACAGTTATCCAGACCCGAACTTCGCATTGGCGGGTTACGCATTAACCCAGAAAATTTTGGCCCCAGTCGAGGCAATTATACTATTGGAATAAAAGTAAAGCGCTTAAGCGATAACCAGGAGTTAGAGGTAAAAAATCTTCCCACACCACTTACCGGTAGCAGTGTTACTTTTTCACCTGATGGCAAACGAATCTGCTTTATTCAAAATGATGCGAGTAGAATAGAGTTATGGGTGATTGATGTGGCTACATTAACCGCATCGAAACTTTCCGAACGAAAATTAAATACTGCAATGGGTGGCTACACCTGGCTATCGGACTCTCAACACGTTCTTTTTACAGCAGTCCCTAATGGATTAAAACCTCTTCCTGAAAAAACAAGAATTCCTACAGGCCCCATTGTTGAAGAAAACCTTGGCAAGAAGGCACCTTCGCGTACCTATCAGGATCTTTTAAAAAACAGGTATGATGAAGCGGCATTTGATTACTACACGCAATCCGATCTGATTTTAAAAAATGTATTTACAGCAACTGAGAAAACATTGAGTTCCGCTGCCATTCATTCCGATTTTACGCCTTCACCTGATGGTAAACTGGTGCTCACGGAAATTGTTCAGCATCCATACTCCTACCTGGTGCCGGTTTATCTCTTCCCGAAAACGGTAAATGTTATTGATCTGAATGGAAAGTTGGTGAAAGAGATCGCTAGGATTCCTCTGCTTGATTATATACCAACTGGATTTAACGCAACACAACGTGAACCCCGCGGGCATAATTGGCGAGCCGATAAACCCAGCACGCTTGTTTGGGTGCATGCGCAAGATGATGGCGATCCAAAAATGAAGGCCGACATCCGCGATAAAGTTTTTACACAAGACTATCCGTTTTCGGGTAATGCGAAAGAACTCATCGCACTGCCATTGCGCCACAGTCGTATTGTTTGGGGCAACGATAATGTTGCCTGGGTATATGAACGGTGGGTAAGCGACCGCAAGGAACGTGTGTACCAGGTTAATCCAGCTACCGGACAAAAGAAAACTTTGTTCGACCGCGACTACGATGATGGCTATAATAATCCGGGTAGCGTGATTACTGAGACTAATCAGTTTGGTCTTAATACCATCATGATTAAAGAGAATAGTGTTTTTTTAAGTGGTGCAGGTCCTTCTCCTTTGGGTGATATGCCCTTTGTAGATAAGATGGATTTAACTTCATTAAAGAAAACGCGGCAATGGCAATGCGTGGCCCCGTACTATGAATACTTTATTACTTTTCTCGATTCAAAAAAAGGAACCTTTGTTACTTCGCGTGAATCGAATACTGAAAATCCTAATTACTATGCCCGCACACTTGGCTCTTCCAAAGTAACGGCCATTACTTCTTTTCCGCATCCCTATCCGCAAATTAAAGATGTAAAAAAACAAGTACTAAAATACAAGCGTGCCGATGGTGTGGAACTTACTGCCGATCTATACTTACCGCCTGGCTATAAAAAAGAATCGGGTCCGTTACCGGGATTTGTGTGGGCCTACCCCCGCGAGTTTAAATCTGCCGATGCAGCCGGACAAGTAAAAGGTTCGCCATATACTTTCACCCGATTGAGTTGGGGCGGCCCTATTTATTGGGTAATGCGTGGCTATGCGGTGTTAGACAATGCCTCGATGCCTATTGTGGGAGAAGGCGATAATGAACCCAACGATACGTATGTGCAGCAATTGGTTGCCAGTGCACAGGCAGTTGTTGATCATGCTGCTTCCTTAGGTGTACTCGATCCAACGCGGGTGGGGGTAGGCGGTCATTCTTATGGAGCGTTTATGACGGCCAACCTGCTCGCGCACTCTGATATTTTTAAAGCCGGTATTGCCCGTAGCGGTGCTTATAACCGAACCCTTACCCCGTTTGGGTTTCAGGCCGAAGAACGAACTTACTGGCAAGCACCGGAAGTGTATTACCAAATGTCGCCTTTCTCGTATGCCGATAAACTAAAAGAACCGATTCTGTTTATTCATGGTGAGGCCGATAATAATTCAGGAACGTTTCCTATCCAAACCGAAAGATTTTATAATGCGATTAAAGGACATGGTGGCACATCACGTTACGTAGTGTTGCCTTATGAAAGTCACGGATATGCGGCCAAGGAAAGTATTTTACATACGCTTTGGGAAATGGATAGTTGGTTGGATACCTATGTGAAGAAGGCAAAAGAAAAACCAAAAGACGAAAAGGTTAATCTAAAGTATTGATGCTGAAGGTTAGAACTCCATATTTTGTTTTTGATAGTGGAACTTTGCTACCTTCACTGGCTAGGCTAATCACATGAAAATATTCTTATCACTACTTCTTTTCCTTTCGGGATTTTCCTTGGTGCAGGCCCAACCCGATACTGTAAATGTTGGCGCTTACGTTATCAGCGTACACGATATAAATTTTAGGGACAAGGAATACACCATGCGGTTCTGGTTGTGGTTTTTATACGATAATCCTGATTTTGATTTTAGTACTCAATTAGATATTCCTAATGCTAAGTCCATTGATCCTCCCGAAATTATTTTAGATAGTCTGGAAGGAAGGGCCTGGGCCATTATGAAAATGAAAGCCACGATGAAAGAAAGCTGGAAGGTGGCCGACTTTCCATTTGACGAGCAACACTTGAGCGTACAAATTGAAAATTCTTTATTCGACAATAAAACCCTTGTCTTTAAGCCAGATGTGATTGGCAGTACCTACGATAAAGAAGATGCTCTGGATGGCTGGAACATTAAGAACTTTAAAGTTTCTAATATCCAAAATGATTATGAGACTGGTTTTGGTGATCAGCAACCCTCGCGAAGTCTTCAAAATTTTTCAGCTTTTCTTCTTGAGATGGATATTGAGCGAAACGCCTGGGGGCTTTTCCTTAAAATTTTTATTGGCATGTATATCGCCTTTCTGATTTCGATAATCAGTTTTACCATTCAGGTTTCTGAATTGGAACCGCGCTTTGGACTACCTGTAGGTGGTTTGTTTGCCACAGTCGGTAATAAATATATTATCGATTCGATACTACCAGAAACATCGGCCTTTACATTGGTGGATTCACTGCATACACTTACATTCCTTGCCATTTTTGGAACCCTGGTTGTCTCCGCTATCGCGTTGAGGCAATATGACAATGGAAATAAGGAAGCTGCTGTCCGTTACAACCACATAGGATCCCGTTGGGTGGTTATTCTTTATGTTATTTCTAATGTGATATTGGTTGGAGTGGCAATCTTCTAAAATCGGATACTTGATACTTGTCACTTGATACTGGTGACATGATTCTGTATGTCTGATACGAGTAGATAAAAATAAATGTGATCGGCATAGATCCAGAGACTAGAATCCAGTAACCAGTTACGCTCTATTCTTCGTATCAATCACAATAGTTACCGGGCCATCATTTACCAGACTTACTTTCATGTCTGCACCAAACTCTCCGGTTTGTACGGATTTACCTAATTGAGTTGTTACAGCTGCAATAAATTTATCGTAAATAGGAATCGCTACCTCGGGTCGTGCAGCCTTTATGTAACTGGGTCGATTCCCCTTCTTGGTACTTGCCTGTAAAGTAAATTGGCTAACAAGAATAATTTCGCCACCTGAATCTTTCACACTTACATTCATCACACCTTCTACATCGTTAAAGATGCGAAGGTTGACAATCTTACTTGCCAGCCACTCAAAGTCTTCGGCATTATCCGCTTCCTCAATACCCACCAATACAACCAACCCAGCATGAATCTGAGCTTTTATGTTTACATCTATCTCCACCGAGGCGTTGGTTACGCGTTGAACAACGGCTATCATCTTGTTTTCTTTTTAACTGTTTCAGGTTGATAATCCAACGGAAGCGTATCCGCCATTTTCTCAGACCATGCCCAATAATTTTCTACGAAAACATCACGATAGTCTTCATAATATCCGTTCGCGTAGAGCTTAAGTTTAGGCGCTTTAAAATTTATAATCGAAGTTTGCCATTTAACGCTGGTACGTCCAGCAACTTTTAAGTACCCACCCTCCTCTTTCTCTTTTTTGTAATCAATCTTAAGCATTCCCTGATATTCAACTTCGTGATCGGAATTTACTATTTCAGATCCCGTTAGCAAAATCTTTCCCAAGCTATCAATCAATTCTGGTTTAGAACTTAGATTCAAATAATATCGTAGGCTATCTTCTTTACTTTTTTCTGACCCTTCCTGTTGGCTACGCAAAGTTCTGATCTTTGCATTTAAAATTTTCTGCGAGGGTCGCTCTGGATTGGGGATCTTAAAGTATTTCCTTACTTCAAAACCTTGCTGTAGCAATGAGTCTGCTCGCAACATTCTTATAAAATTAGACATGGAGCCTTTATAAGCTCTGAGCCTTTCCTTATTCCAATGTTTCTCTCCCGATTTTTTTTCTGTCGTCAAATTTTGAAATGAGGGAATGCCTACATAAATCAAGCTTCCGGATTTAAAATCAATTTCAAATGAATATAAGTAGTAATCAATTTTAAAACCTAAGGCCTGGTTCTCGATTTGGATTGGCTCACGTGCATGAGCAACTAATACATTGGCCTTCGTATCGTAGTATAAATGAATGTTCTTTGGATTAAGAATTTTGCATTGTCTTGCATTTATTGTCTCGCCAATAAAATGCTTTTTAAATATTTCGAAATTACGAGCCCAACCAGTTGTATCTTCTCTTACAATAACCTCGCTCAGTCTGATTTCTTTTTGTGTAAGCTTTATCTCTAATCTAAAACCATTGTCATTAAACTCTAGCGATTGCTGATAGGTACTGTAGCCAACAAACGTAACCGTTAAATCATATTTCCCAGAAGGAAAGTCCCTTAACGAAAACTTTCCAGCCGCATCGCTACTTGTTCCAATTCTGGTATTAGCAAAGAATACATTAGCGAAAGCTACAGGCTGATTGGTCTCTGAATCAGTGATTGTGCCTGTAAGAGTATTGTGTTGAGTAAATCCAAGTATCGAAACAAACAAACAAACTGCTGTAAAAAAGCATTTCATCGTTCAATACCGCTGCATAACTTCTGACTCATGAAAAAATATTCCGGTTCCATTTTCTTTGGCAAGAGTTTGCATAGCTCGGGCCACTTTGATTGACTCTATACTTTTATATCTGTTTGGGATTAAAAAGCCCAAATATTTATACACCACTTTGGCAATATCTTCACCGGCTCGCTTTTCCTTTCTCGGGCCAGTCAAGAGAGAGGGTCTAAGAATGTGAAAACAGTTATAACCAAGTTTAGAAATAGCATCTTCCACCTCACCCTTTACCTGATTATAAAAAATAGCTGAGTTCCTGTTTGCTCCCAGCGCTCATACTAATAGAAACTGTTGCGCTCCAGTATGCTTTAACATTTTGGCAAGCGCAACGCGATAATCAAAATCAACTTTTCGAAAAGCTTCTTTACTTTTAGCTTGTTTTATGGTAGTGCCTAAACAACAATAAACATCATCAGCTTTTAAGGTTGCCAATTGATCTAACTGATCAATCGTTAATATGACATTCTCCAGCTTGGGCTGCTGCAACTCCAAAGGTTTTCGGCTGAGTGCAATTACTTTATCGTACTCGGATGCTTCCAGCAGTAGCAGTAGCGATTGATTTCCGATTAAACCGGTAGAGCCAGCTATCAAGGCGATGCGTGCCATTTAAAAAGTCTGTTGGATTTCCTTTTTCAATTCGGTAAGTGCGTGATTTATCAAATCCACTTTCTTCTCCATCACCATTTCAAAAATCTTTTTGATAAATCAATGCTGGTGGCCTCTGCAGCCAGGGTGGATGCAGCTTCATTCACCAAAATAACCAAGTCTTCCTTTGCGTTGCGAATTTGATTCCAAACCTCCTCACCCATATACACCTGTTGCGATACATTGTGATTGTATTCGTTTCTAATTTCGTCTAGTACAACCTTGTGAAAATCGCGTGCCGTAAAACCAGGATTGTTCAACCGGATCAGTAAATTCTGTGGTGCAATTCTTTCCAGAAATAACGTCATGCGCTCATAGGCCTGCAAGCGGGCCGGCAGAATGGTTTCGATGCTTCGGCTGCGTACTTCCAATCTCTTTAGTTCAATTTCTTTTAGAATAAAGGATCGTACGGTAAGATAAACCGCGTACAGCACCAGCGTGGCGGGTATAATTATTTTACCAAATTCAATAAGTGCTTCCATAGGAATTAAATCAAGATCAAAGGTGTTTAAATTTTAGATACTTTTGGTAGTCTTACCTCCAATAAAACCTAGATGTTCGATAATATTAAACCTGTTGGCTTAACCCCCCGTGCCGCTGAAGAAGTTCGCAAGATTATGGCAACTAAAAATATTCCTGCCGGATATGGATTGCGCGTTGGTGTTCGGGGGGGTGGCGGTTGCGGGGGGGTATCCCTGATTATTGGTTTTGACAAACAAAAGACTTCAGACCTTACCTACGAACTAGAAGGAATTACCCTACACGTAGATAAAAAACACACGATGTACCTATTTGGTAAGGAAGTTGACTTTTACGAGGGAGCCGATGCAAAGGGCTTTATGTTTGCCGATCAACAAAAATTCATGGAGCCTGGTTAGGAAAAAATATAGTCAACGTGCTGAGAAAAGATCAGACAGCGCAACCAGCATACAATCTTTAATTCTTGATTTGATTTACTGTTACGGTCGCTTTTTTGCAAACACCACCAATCGGTGGGTTGAATTTCGAAATCCGTACTTCCACGGCTTTAGCTTCTGTAAACGTCTTGAGCGAACGTTTGGCGATGGCATGGCCTACGGTTTCCAATAACTTCGAAGGTTTGCCCATTTCTTCTTTTACAATGGCATAGAGATCTTCGTAATTGATTGTGCCTGCGAGGTCATCGCGAAAAGCAGAATCCAAAAACTCGGTTTCTACAATTACATCTACGTCAAATTTATTTCCTGAAGAGCGTTCATGCGGATACACACCATGATAGGCATGAAATTCCAGACCTTCTAATGCTACTTTACCTGTCATTGAATATCATCAAAGAAAGATCGTTGCATTCTGGGTTCTTCAGTAATCATGGATTTTACGGGCTCGGGAGCTAAAACGGGTACGGGTGCTGATGCCTTTATTTCGGTTTCTATAACTGCGTTTGGAAAGAGTGCTTTTCTACTTTCGCGCTTGGCCAACGCTAAATGCTGATCGGGGTCAAAATCGCGGGCAGCTGTTTTAGCTCGCTCCACCCGATCAATGGTTTCGCCAGCGGTTCTTTTTAAATCCGATAACAAATTATCGCGATGCAATTCCAGTGTTTTATAATGTTGTCCTAATGCTTTAAGTCTATCCTCCATCTCGGCCAACATTTGCTTAGAGATCATCTCGGCTTCTTCAATGGTATCTTTAGCTTTTATTTTGGCTTCATTAAGAAGCGAATCAGCCTTCATTTGATTCTCACGCAAAATCAATTCGGCTGTTTTATTAGCCTGCCCAATAACATTGGCTCCCGTGTCTTCCGCAGTTTTCAATGTCTTGAACAAGGAACTTTCTACCTCGCGCAATTTCGAAACTTCGCGTTCAGTTGCTTCCAGTTTTATCCGTATCTCTTTCGACTCGTCCAGCGATCGTTCCCACTCTTGCGAAAGGGTTTGCAAAAATGCGTTGACCTCGTCTTTGTCGTAACCTCTTAAAACTTTTTCGAAAGCCTTCTGTCGGATTTCCAGCGGTGTAATTTTCATAATTGGCGTGGTTAAAATTGAAGTTTAAAAAATGATCAAGCCTAAAAAATAGTACAGCTAATTCATTAAGGATTTGCTGTATAACGTTAATCCACAGTCAAATGTATGAATTTATGTGAAATTTCCCACAGTCCGGTTTCAAAAGCAGCTGATTCTAAGTCAATTACTAATACTAGCTGTTAAACGTTAGATCCCATACCGATATCGTCCGGTCGTCACTGGCGCTCACCAACTGGTTATTGAAATCTGTCCAAACTAATTTATTTACGGAAGTACCGTGGCCGGCATGCCTTCCCTTATCGATTACTTTTAACAACTTTAGTTCATCCGCCTTCCAGATCTTAATTGATTTATCCATACTGGCTGTTGCAAAATATTCCCCGGAAGGGCTAAAGGCAATGTGATTAATGGCAAAGAGATGCGCAGCCACCTCGCCCGCTTGTTTGTATGCTGCATCAACCTGCCAGGCTTTTAAACGTGCATCTCGCGAGCCACTGATTAAGAATTTATAATCATTCGTGTAGTTAAGTGTGAACACCGAATTCTTATGTGCCACAAATTCATACTTCAGTTTATAATCTGGCAGCGAAAAAACCCGGATGGCATGGTCACTAAACCCAATCGCCACTTCTTTTGCCAGTGGATTGACAGCCAAAACACGGGCACTCTTTTCGGAAATGGCGAACTTCTTTTTAACAACCCTGTTATCCAGATCAACGATAACCAATCCTCCTTCTCCGGTCGCTATTAATAAATCATTCTCAAAACATTGAATATCGAAAATTGCTCCTTTCGTCATTTGCAGTGAGGCCACTTCTTTCTTTTCCTTCCAATCCAACATATGAATACCCTCGTAATTATGACCAGCAATCAAAAGATTAGAATTAGGTATAGCGCACAGAGAATAAATTGAATTTGGCAACCGGGCAATCAGTTCACCTTCGGCAGGATTAGATAAATCCCACTTTACAATCATGCCATCGCCTCCACCCGAGAAAAAAATACTTGGAAAATCAGAGTGAACAACGGTATAAACACAATCGCGGTGACCTGTTAGTGAATGAAGTTTTTCTACCTTTATTGCTGACATCTATTCTGCTAAATGGATGATTTAAGAGTTTAATAGACAAAATTGAATTAATAAGCGAAAGAAACCAATGCCGCTACTAAAAACACAAATGTCAAGCAAAGAGAGCGGCTGGGGGCTTTGGTTTATTACAGAGGCAGAGCAGGAACTTTCCGAAGCTTCAAAAGAAACTGTTGATCCTTCGATCGTCAGTAATACCAAAAGGCTAGAGTGGCTTGCCGGACGTTCTTTAATTAAGGCCCTTGTGGAAAATTGTGGTTTGGACTTTTATGGTTTGGAAAAGGATGAATTCGGGAAACCCTTTTTAAAGCGCCATACTCATCACATTTCTTTATCCCACTCTTACCCGTATGTGGCAGCTCAAATTGACCCAACCTGTGCGGTTGGTATTGACCTGGAGCAGCCTAAGCCAAAATTATTGAACATTGCACACCGTGTATTATCAGTTGTTGAATTGAAAGATGCCGGTACCGATATAATTAAACATTGCATCTATTGGTGTAGCAAAGAAGCATTGTATAAATCGTATGGAAAGCGAGGGTTACACTTTGCCGATCATTTATTAATTGAGCCCTTTGAATTAAAGCGCAGTGGCGATTTAAAGGGAAAAATAATTGCCAATAGCAACAGTCGCGAAATGGCATTAACCTATAGTGTGCAGCCCGACTATGTGTTGGTATATACGAATGTTGATGACCTTAATTTTTAGTAAAATCTGGTTAACTTTAGAATATGAAAAAACTAGGGCTTGCTGTTTTGATGATGATAAGTTTGGCCGCAAATGCACAAACTGAGATAAAAGATTTCTCGCTTACCAATGTAAAAGATGGAAAGACAGTTTCTCTTAGTCAATACAAATCTTCGGTAGGTATAGCTGTTGTATTTACCAGTCACGAATGTCCGTTCGATAATTATTACAAAGACCGCCTGAAGGGATTGGTAAATACTTTTTCTGGAAAAATCCAGTTTCTCTTTATCAATGCCAATCAGGAATCGGAAGAAAACGAAGCCCAAATGGCCATCCATTATAGTGATTTACCAATCCCCTATTTAGCCGACAAAGACCAAAAAGTCATGGAAACTTTCGGGGCTCGCAAAAGCCCAGAAGTTTTTTTATTGTCAACCGTTAGCGGAAAATTTACAGTTGTTTATTATGGTGCCATTGATGACAACCCACAAACTGCAAACGATGTAAGGCAAACGTTTTTAAAAGACGCCATCGAAAAATTGCTGGCCGGGCAAAAAGTTGATGTTGCCATGCAACGGGCGGCTGGGTGTACAATCCGGAGGAAGTAACCTTGTTTAACTACTCTTCTTCAGAACCGTAGCACTTGCCTGCGCTGTAGGTAACACAACTAAGTCGGCAATAACCACGTGGGCCGGACGAGTAAGGACAAACAAAATCAAATCGGCAATATCTTTACCCATTAAAGGATCGAATCCCTTATATACATTTTTAGAACGTTCTTCATCGCCTTTAAATCGTACTATAGAAAATTCAGTTTCTACTAATCCGGGATGGATCGCGGTAACTTTTATGCTATGAGCATTCAAATCGATCCGCATCCCTTTGGTAAGTGCATCCACCGCAAACTTGCTGGCGCAATACACATTACCATTGGCATATATCTCTTTACCGGCAATCGAGCCAATATTTATAATATGCCCGCTATTGCGACTTGTCATTACCGGCAACACGGCTTTGGTAACATAAAGCAAACCCTTTACATTAATATCCAGCATCGCATCCCAGTCATCGATACTGCCGGTTTGAATAGGATCAAGCCCGTGCGCGTTACCTGCATTATTGATAAGCACATCGATTGTCCTCCAGGCATCCGGTAAGGAGGCAATGCTGTTGGCTACTTCTTTCTGATTACGCACCTCAAAAGAAAGCGTTGTTACTTCGGTATGCTGTTGTAATTCTGATGCTAACTTTTGCAAGCGATCTTTTCGTCTGCCACATAAAATAAGTTTAAAATTATTGATGGCTAAGGTTCGGGCCGTGGCTTCACCAATTCCTGAGGTGGCCCCCGTTATCAGGGCGATTCGTTTATCTGACATCAGAATAGTATTAATTATATGACAGCTTGAATGCTATCGCGCTGCAAATTAACTTATAAATGTGGGGATGAAATCCGCTTATTGAAAAATAAAGTAAACAGCTATCGTATTCGTATTTAACCGTTTCAGCGGATCGCTATAGACGCTTGGGTCAGATCCCAACACATCAACCAAACCTTTTGCAAATCGAATTTCCTGTGAGAATTTGAATAGTGGGAAATAGAAATCGAAACCTAAGCCTGTTTCCAATTGCACGTTATACCTTTTGATATCCAATGTAGCCGAGCTTGCCTGAATATCATTTTTACCTGACAACTCAAGGCCCGGAGTAATTCCGCCCACCATATACATGCGCACATTCCCTCTGCGCATCGATTTATATTTTAGCAAAAAAGGAAACTCAACATGGGTTGTCTCTATCGATTGAAAGTCCGTGGCTTCATCGGTATAGTTATACTGGAGTGTATGTGTGTAAAATCCTGCTTTCGGCATAAGCCGCAAATCAACGAATTCACTTAGTTTGTAATTCACTAAAAAACCTAACGAAAATCCGGGTGAAAATCCAGCCATAACAGAATGCACCGTATCATATTGTGTGGTAACAAATTGATCGGCATACTTAACCTGATAAGCTGTTGTGTGTAACCCAATCATAAATCCGTAACTGATCAACCGCTGGTCGTAGTTTGGATTATTTTGCCGGGCCCACTTAAACAATTGTGCCTGTCCAACACAAGGTGCCAGGCCAAGCAGAACCAACAGAACTATTTTGTTCCGGTGTAAAGCGAACTGATGCCGAATGTTAATGACTGACATGTAGTATAGTTGAAACCAATCCGGTTAAGAATATTAGTAAAATCAGTACCATCTGGAAAAGCCTGCACAGACTCGGGCAAATATGTGTAGGCAGCTGAGTCGCGCGAAACCAATTGTCCTATTTTAGGCAAAACGAATTTAAAATAAAAGTTATAGAGCTGTTTAAAAGGAAAAGTCCGTGGTTTTGAAAACTCCAGTACCACCAATTGACCTCCTGGTTTTAGCACTCGTTGCATTTCCGTAAGGCCTTTTTCAAGATTCTCAAAATTGCGCACTCCAAAAGCAACGATCACGGCATCAAATTTATTTTCTTCGAAGGGAAGATTTTCTGAATCGCCCAAACGTAAGTCTATTTTATGATCAATTCCACGCGCCTTCATCTTCTTACGGCCAACTTCCAACATTCCTTCTGAAATATCAACTCCAATAACCTGATCGGGGTTGAGCTTCAATGTTTCTATAGCAAAGTCGCCCGTGCCAGTGGCCACGTCAAGAATTAGCTTTGGCTTACTCTTAGCGAGCAATTTAATTGCCTTTTTTCGCCAACGGATATCTATACCCAGGCTCAAAAAATGATTGAGAAAATCATAGTTACCGCTAATGGAGTCAAACATGCGAGCCACCTGCTGTTTTTTACCAGCGCGATCTTCTTTATAAGGAACAACTGACAAAATGAAATGATTAGTTTTAAACGTAGTAACAAAAGTACTATAAAAACAGGAAGGAAACGGAATGGTTTAGAAGTTCCGAATTCTTTCATGACAAAGGACAAAAATAGGAAGTATTATTTTGCCAGTACTTTAAATTCAACCCTGCGGTTTATTTCCCGGCCTCCGGTTTCATCATCGTTAGAAACCAACGGTCGCTCCTCACCATACCCTACGGACTTGATTCTACGACTGGAAATACCGCTGGAAGTAAGATAGGATTTAACCGCATCCGCGCGCTGTTGAGAAAGTTTCTTATTAGAGGTGTCGCTACCCACATCATCGGTATGCCCACCAATTTCAACTTGCATAGACTGGTTCTGTTTCATCATAGTTAGCATCATATTCAATTCATCAAACGATGCTTCTTGCAACGAAGCCTTGGCGAAATCAAAAAATACATGCCGTAATGCTGAAACTTCACCTACCGCTACTTTTCTTAGCTGAACTTTTCGCGTAACCGTTTGAGATTCCTCCGTTGCGCGCCCAAGGGAAACCTTAACGTTTTCAAAAATATATCCTTCTAATTCGATCGATACCACATACTCTTTCGGTACGGTTGACATGATGGCAAATTCATAAGCACCTGTGCCTAACTCCACAGAGCCAATTATTGAGTTATCCTTTCCGCGCATGCGAGCGGTTGCTTCTACTGGTTGTTTGGTTTCCGCGTCAATAATCTCCAACATAAACTTAATAGGCTGAACTCCTTTTTTAACAGGGGCTTTTGCCGCAACAGAATCCTTTTTTAAATCGGAAATCATATAGATATCAGAATACCCATACCCATCGGCTCGCACAGAAGAATAATAGAATTTATTGGGTGTACCGGTGGCAACAATAAATACTTCATCATCGGGTGTGTTAATAGGGTAACCCAGATTTTCTGGTTCTGTCCACTCTTTCTTTTCCGCATTCAATAAGGTGGCTTTGAATAAGTCGTAACCTCCCATACCCTTTCTTCCCTTAGAACTGAAATACAATGTTTTACCATCGTAATCTATAAAGGGAGCCTCTTCATCATACTCCGTATTAATACCTGGGCCCAAATTTTTTACAACAGTCCAGGCGCCTTTTTTATCCTTAGTGCATGAATAAATATCTAATCCACCCAAACCACCAGGTCTTTCGCTAGCGAAATAAATAGTCGATTCATCTTTTGTTATTGTAATGGAAGATTCATAAAAAGACGAGTTGATAGCTCCCGGTAAGGGTACCGGCTTACTCCATGTGCCATCGGGCTGCCGGTTGCTTGAAAAAATGTCGCCATCACCAACTCCATCTTTATAAATAAAAAGGATGTTACCATTCGGTGATAAGGCAATGTTTGAATCATTGAAACGGGTATTGATGGTAGGGCCAATATTTTGTGCCGGCTGCCAACTTCCGCCTTCCTTTTTACTCACGAAAATATCTTCAAAAGGCCTATTGTCATCACCCACATTTTCATTCAGGTTTCCTTCACGCCTGCGGGTTGTGAAGTATAATTCACTTTCCTCGGCATTTATTACCGGAGCGTAATCATCAAACTCGGAATTTATTTCAGGACCAATATTGGTAATAGAAAAAGGCTTGGGTGAAGCCATCAATTCCTTGCCAGTAACGCATTCGTCCAGTTTAAAGGATACTTCTTTTAATTCAACCCGATCCTTGCCCTTATAATTAGGGTTTTTATCCAATTTTATTTTGTAACGGGTATAAAAGTCAATCGCTTTGTCGAACTGTAATCCAAAATGATAGCTGCTGCCTATTTGATATTCAAGATCAAACCGAAAGGTTGGATTTTGATTATACACGCGCATCAAATACTTAACGCCTAACTCCTTTTGGATGGTGCGCACATGCATTAACCCGGCCTCTACATTCGCTTTTAAATTGGTAGTGTCGTAATTGGCTGCGATGATCATCAATTCGCGGGCATCATCCACGGCTTTGGTACTAGCCATAATTTCTGTGGCCATCTCATAATATTGTCGCGCCTGCTCTTTATCTTGTTGTTGAGCCAAGCCCAGCACTGATGCAAGAAAAAAAGTTAAAAAAATAAGACCACTCCCTACCCGATACATGGGATTCACAATTAGATTATCGCCATTAAAACCTGAATAATTTCAAGCTATTGGCAAGGTAGTAAAAACTCAAGACACCAAAATTTACGATTTGATCGAATAAAGTACTTGAAAATTACATTCTTGACTACTTTGCAGACTTTAACGTGATCTTGGGCCATGGAAATAATCTCATCAGAGTTTATAATCAGCAATACCGACATTGAAAGATGTCCACCACCGAATAAGCCAGAATTTGCATTCATCGGTAGATCCAATGTGGGTAAATCCTCTTTGATAAACATGATAACAGGACGTAAGGACTTAGCTAAGACTTCCTCCACGCCTGGAAAGACGCAAACAATCAATCACTTTCTTATTAACAAAGCCTGGTATCTCGTTGATTTACCCGGCTATGGGTATGCCAGTGTAAGTAAGACCCTAAAGCAAAATTGGATCACTTTTATTGATTCATATTTTGCGAACAGAGAAAATCTCTACTGCACTTTTATTCTGATCGATTCCCGACTTGATCCACAAGCAAAGGATATGGAATTTATTAAAAAGTTAGGATCATCGGGAATACCGATTGCACTTGTGCTTACTAAAACCGATAAACTTAAGCAAAGCGAGTTAGGGAAATCAAAGAATAAATTAGAGAAACGCTTATTAGAAGATTGGGATGAATTACCACCACTTTTTATTACTTCCGCTGAAAAAAAATCTGGCCGCAACGCCATTCTGGATTTTATCGAAACCGCTATGCTGGCGGATAGAGAAATTGATTAGTTTTGCGCGCTAAATAATTTATCGTATGGAATTATCAGAAATCGCATCGATCAGTGGAAAGGGTGGCTTGTTTAAAGTATTAAAGCCAGGTAAGTCAGGGGTGTTACTTGAATCGCTCGATGCAACAAAGACCCGGATTGTAGCCAGTGCTTCTCAAAAACTATCCTTGTTAAGTGAGATTTCAATTTATACTACAACTAAAGAAGGAACAACGGCCTTACAAGAAGTTCTGAAAAAAATCCATGCCGACTTTAAAGATGATTTGGGTGTGGATGGAAATTCAGACGGCAATGAGTTAAAAGCATTTTTAAAATCAGTACTTCCGGAATACGATGAAAATCGCGTTTATGTATCCGACATTAAAAAGTTGGTGAAGTGGTATGGGGTATTATTAGAGCAAGCTCCAGAAATTTTTACCGAAAAAGCAGAGAAGGCTGATTAAGTAAAACTTCCCGCTTTTTCAACCATTTTAGTTGAACCTACAAAAAATGGTGTGCGCTGATGAAGATCTTTAGGCTTAATTTCCAGAATTCTATTTTTCCCATCTGTTGCGATGCCACCGGCCTGCTCGGCTAAAAAAGCAAGCGCATTACACTCGTACATCAAGCGCAGCTTACCATTTTTGTCTTTGGCTGTTGCCGGATAAATATAAATTCCACCCTTTAATAAGTTCCGATGAAAATCGGCAACCAACGAGCCAATATACCGAGCTGTATAATTATTATCCTTGCAATATTTAAGATAAGTCTTAACGGATTCTGAGAACGAGTTTGACAACCCTTCATTGATCGAATAAATTTTTCCGTCAGCGGGAATGGTCATATCCGGATGCGATAACACGTACTCACCCAAAGTACTTTCATAGGTAAATCCATTTACGCCATGACCGGTTGTATAAACCAGCATGGTAGACGATCCGTATAGAATGTATCCGGCAGCCACTTGCTCTGCCCCGGTTTGTAAAATATCCTGATCCTGAATGGGCTGCCCTACCGGACTTTTTCTACGGTACACAGAAAAGATTGTACCAATCGAAACATTCACATCAATATTAGAAGAACCATCCAGTGGGTCAATAGCGATAACATAATTTCCATCGTTGTTCAAGTCCACAAAAGATTCAGTCTCTTCAGAAATTAAGGCGCAAACTTCGCCTCCTTTTGTTAAAGCACGCGTAAAGCGGATGTTTGCCAATACATCTAACTTTTGTTGTTGCTCACCACCCGAATTTTGCGAACCCATGGGCCCCATAATATCAATAAGGCCCGCCTTGTTTACTTCCCGATTAACCACTTTAGACGCAAGTGCTATATCTCGCAACAATTGCGATAATTCTCCACTGGCATATTGAAACTGATCCTGATTATTTTTAATGAATCGGTCGAGGGCGGTGCCAATTGGCAGGGCTATGCGCGAGGCTTCCATGAAATTGTTCATTAAGATGGTGTTTGACTGGGGGATTACTAAATTCGCCCGATTAAAGGCATTGCAAATATAGCTTTGCAAACGTTTGAAATCAACAAAAACAGTAGTATGAAGGTTTTTAAATTCGGGGGCGCATCACTTAAGAATTCGCAGGGTTTCCATAATGTGGCATCTATAATAAAGGAGCATTCAAAGGAGCCGCTGCTGGTTGTTGTTTCGGCCATTGGTAAAACAACCAACGCACTGGAACGGGTTGTAGCGTTGGCACAAGCCAAAAAGGATTATCAATCAGTTCTTCTGGAAATCCATCATCAACACAAGCAGATCATAATCGAATTGAAACTGGAGGCTGATACAATTAATCAGTACTTAGAAACTATAATGCACACAATAGCGATTAAAGCCGAAGCAGCGGGTGAATATGATTTTATTTATGATCAAGTAGTGTCTCAAGGTGAAATCTTATCCTCAGCTCTTTTATTCAGTTTTATTCAGTCAAAGAATTTTTCAGTTCAGTGGATTGATGCCCGTAATTATATATATACCGATGAAACCTATCGGGAAGGCAAAGTGAATTGGTCACAAGCGCAAGCATCAATAAAATCACTGAATGAAATTCTTCAAAAGAAAATTATAATTACACAGGGTTTTATTGGTGGCTCTACACACAACACGACTACCACGCTGGGGCGCGAAGGTTCAGATTTTAGTGCGGCTATTTTTGCCACCTGTTTAAATGCAAAGTCAGTAACCATTTGGAAAGATGTGCCCGGTGTGATGAGTGCCGATCCTAAGCGTTTAAAGAATGCGGTGGTATTTGATGAGCTTCCCTACCAGGAAGCTGCCGAGATGACCTACTATGGCGCATCCGTTATTCATCCGAAAACCATTAAGCCGTTGGCTAATGCTAACATTCCTTTATGGGTAAAAAACTTTGATGATCCATCGTTACCCGGAACGATTATCCACGATTGCAAAATCGATAAACTGCCTCCGCTCATTGTGTTTAAAGACAATCAATGCTTGATCTCTTGCCGGGTGACTGACTACTCGTTTGTGAACGAGCCCCAGATGAACACAATTTTCGAAATTCTTTCTCAACGCGATGTACGCGTTAACGTGATGCAAAATTCCGCTATTTCATTTTCCTTTTGTGTCGACTTTCGCGAACCTAAAATTAGTCTGTTGATTGAGGCTTTAAGTAAGAAATTTGAAGTGTACTATAATACGGACCTTACCTTGATAACGGTAAAGAATTATGATGTGGCCACATTTCATGAATACCGAACCATGCCGGGTGTTATTCTGGAACAATCTTCTCGATCTACATTGCAGGTGTTGGTTAAAAGTTAGTGTGCCTTTGACTGAAGCTCATTTACAAATTGGTCAATCGATCGATCTAACATTTCAAAAACTTCCTGAAAATCAGCTATGTTCCCGTGATACGGATCGGGTACATCTCCCAAACCGTTTGGATCATACTCGCGCATTAATTTGACTTTATGCTTATGTGTTTGAGCCGAGGGTAAACGCTGAATATTAAATTGATTGCTCTTGTCCATAGCAAAAATGTAATCAAATTCTTTTAGGTCAGCATCGCATAATTGTCGTGCTGTATGATTCATGGCCACTCCATTTTTTTGAGAAACAGCCAGCGTACGATAATCGGCAGGCCCACCTATGTGGTAATCGCCCGTACCGCAGGAGTCGCACAAATAGGAAAGACCTTGCTTCTGAATCTTATGTTTAAAAATGGCAGCCGCCATGGGTGACCGGCAAATATTGCCCAAACAAACAAATAAAACCTTCATCCTTCAAAATTACAGCGTGGAGATTACTTGACCGAATAATGCTGCAGCTAACTTACTTCATAAATTTTTCATCCATACTCATTAAAACTGTTCAGCACGAAAGTGTGAATCCTTTCTTATTTATAAACACCACCGAAATCAATAACTTTGTCAAAATTTTTCAACATGGAGTTTATCAAAGTTACCGACAACAAAGAGCCCTATATAGCCCTGATCGAACTAAACAGGCCTAAAGAACTGAATGCGCTCAACCGACAGCTCATGGAAGAGGTACGAGATGCGTTGCAACAATTAGATAAGAATGACGCGGTGCGTGTAATAATAATTACCGGCAACGAACAAGCTTTTGCCGCTGGAGCAGATATAAAACAAATGGCCGATAAGACGGCCATCGATATGTTAATGATCGATCAGTTTAGCACCTGGGATCAGATTCGTAAAACAAAGAAGCCCATTATAGCGGCTGTGTCGGGTTTTGCGTTGGGTGGTGGCTGTGAGTTTGTTATGACCTGCGATATGGTGATTGCTTCTGAGACAGCCAAGTTCGGCCAACCAGAAATAAAAATTGGTACGATGCCAGGTGCGGGTGGCACACAACGATTAACGAAAGCAGTGGGTAAGGCGAAGGCCATGGAGTTAATTCTTACGGGAAGATTTTTATCTGCCGAAGAAGCCCATTTTTATGGGTTGGTGAATAAAGTTGTTCCAAAAGAAATGTATTTGTATGAAGCCTTTCAGTTGGCGAAAGAGATTGCGCAGCTTTCGCCTGTGGCAGTTCAACTAGCAAAAGAATCCATTAATCGTTCCTTTGAAACTCATTTAGATGAAGGACTTACACTTGAGCGAAAAAATTTCTATCTAACGTTTGCTTCGGAAGACCAGAAGGAAGGCATGAGAGCGTTTGTTGAAAAAAGAAAACCGAATTTTAAAGGAAAATGACATACGATTTACGAATTGTGAATTACGAATTACAACTTACGTGAGTTTCATTTATTCACTTGCAATTGTTACAGCTCAGCTGCTGTACTCTATAGTAGCAATTTTTAATCCTAAAGCACGATTATTCGTTGATGGAAGGAAGGGTCTTTTTGAAAAATTAAAATCAAGGCTGGCTGCAAATAATCAACCCTTGGCTTGGGTTCATTGTGCTTCTCTGGGTGAGTTTGAACAAGGACGACCTATCATAGAAGCCTTCAAAAAACAACTTCCACACTATAAGATTTTGCTCACTTTCTTCTCACCCTCCGGATATGAAGTGAGGAAAAACTATCCGGGAGCTGACTACATTTTCTATTTACCGTGGGACACCGCAACAAGCGCAAAACGATTTATCAAAATTGCCAATCCAGCTTTAGCCATATTTGTTAAATATGAATTCTGGTATCATTACTCAAAAGAGTTAAACAGTAAAAACATTCCGATTATCTCAGCATCGTGCATCTTCCGGCCCAATCAGGTTTTTTTTAAATGGTATGGACCTATTTTTCGGGTTATCCTTAAAAACTTCACACACTTTTTCGTTCAGTCCAATCAGTCGATTGAATTGCTCAACCAAATCGGAATCGAAAACGTTACCCTTGCGGGCGATACCCGGTTCGATCGCGTTCATGATATCGTTCAAAACTCCAATCCCATTGACATTGCTCAACAATTTAAGGATACTGACAAAGTTTTTGTTGTCGGGAGTCTTTGGCCGGAAGATCTCGAAGTACTTGCTCCTTTCATTAATGAGAATAAAGATTTGTTAAAATTTATTATCGCGCCCCACGAAATAAGTGAGAATTTTTTAAAAGAAATTGAAACCTCGATTCATGTTAAAAGTGTTCGCTTCTCTAAAACAGGACAACATCTACACACATACAATGTGCTGATCATTGACAATGTTGGCATGTTATCGAGTTTATATAGGTATGGTGAGTTTGCTTTTGTGGGAGGCGCGTATGGAAAAGGCCTTCATAATATTCTGGAAGCGGCTTGTTATGGCGTGCCCATTTTCTTTGGAAATAAAAACTATGAGAAGTTTGAGGAAGCCAAAGAACTAATTATGCGTGGCGGTGCATTTAGTGTAGCCGATTAGTCCGAATTGAAAGCTACCTATGAGTTAATGATTAATCGCCCAGAAAATTATTTGTTGGCCTGTGAGGTAACTAAATCATATGTAACAGAAAATCTAGGAGCTACCGAAAAAATAATGTCTTATTGCCACAAACTTCTTAATACATGATTGGGCGGGTAATGAAATCAACGGGCTCGTGGTATGAAGTGATTGGAGAAGATCAAAAGAAATATGCTTGTCGCACACGGGGAAAATTAAGACTTGAAGACTTCAAGGAAAGTAATCCCATTGCAGTGGGCGATCGCGTTGTTTTTGAATTGGATAAGAACGAAGGGATTATCGCTGAAATTCTTCCACGCGACAATCATATGCTGCGGCAATCTGTTAAACGCACAGGTCATGCAAGCGTTTTAGCTGCCAACATCGATCAAGTATTGATCATGGCAACTATCAAGCAACCGCGCACATCCATGGGTTTTATTGATCGGGTATTAGTTTCAGCAGAATCATTTCGAATTCCACAAGTCATTCTTTTTAACAAAAAAGATCTGCTGAATGAAAAAGAAGTTGATGCATTAGAGCACGTGCTTACACTTTATCAAAGCATTGGCGTGTTGACAGAATCAATTTCTGCACAACAAGACGAAAGCATCGAAATGGTTGAGAAAATTCTCCAAGGCAAAGTGACCCTTATTGCCGGTCACTCAGGTGTCGGTAAATCGACTCTACTTAACCGGTTGTCACCGGATTTCAAACAGAGTACGGGTGCTATTTCTGATTTCTCAGAAAAAGGGACTCACACCACTACGTTTGCCGAAATGTTGAAAGTAAATACATCTACTTTTATTATTGATACTCCAGGAATCAAAGAGTGGGGATTGGTGAATATGGATCAGCAGGAAATTTCGGATTACTTTCCAGAAATGCGAAGCCTACGCCTCGAATGTAAATTCGGCTCCCGATGTTTGCACATCAATGAACCTAAATGTGCGATTAAAGAAGCCGTAGAATCTGGAGTTGATCGCTCCAAGTCGTTATAACAGCTATCTGAGTATGGTACTGGGGGAAGATAACAGGAAGTAGATCGCTAAAGAGATTGAAGTAGTTTAAAATAAGCTACCCCCAGGCGAACGTCCAGCAACCTCAAAGACAATTTTATTTCGTACCTCACTCTTTGTTTCAATGCGTCTGTTTCTTCATTAGTCACATTGAGTTCCTTTATTTTTTGGCAAACCCTTAGGGTAGACCAACGTTGGGTACTCGATTTTTTAAATTGATTCTTCGACATCGAATTTGAAACAGATCGCTTCTTTAAAAGTACTTGTGGGGTGTAAATGAATTTAAACTTGCAAAATCAAAATCCTCAAATGCCAACAGTTCATCATAGCCACTTAAATGGTCAATCACCGATCTGCGAAACATCATCGTGGGCGAACAAATAAAATATCGGTCAATCACATCTTTATAAATATCCCCGCTTGGGATTGTATGATGGGGGTATTTGTCAGAATGTAGTCTTAGTAAAGTACCCTGTTCCTCAACGTGTTCAGCATCAGAAAAAGTTACACCATAATCCTGTCCTGCTTTCATAAATACCTTTATTCCAACCTCCACTCGATTTGGCAACAAAATATCATCCGCTGCCAGATCAATAACATATTCACCCTTTGAAATTTTATAAGCCTTATTAAAAGTTTTGCAATACCCAAGATTAGTTGCATTAATCAAAAGAGTAGTTTCGGGGTGATTGGCAATCCAGCGTTTAATTATTTTAGGGCTACCATCGGTACTCCCATCATCGATTACAATTAATTCAATGTCATTGTACGTTTGGTTGATAACAGAATCCAAAGCGGCTTCGACAAAGCGAGCCTGGTTATAACAAACACAAATAATGGTAACAAGCGGTGTGCTCATAACATCTTTGTAAATGTTTGTTTCTTGGTTACAACCCCCCCAATGCTTGTTTTAAAGTGAAGCAACGATTTATTTACGTGGCCATTGATCATGGAGGTGCCCAGATCGATCATGCTGATCTTGAGCTTTAACGCATAATCATAAATTCCTGAGATTAAAAAAACAACCGGGCTAATACGATTATGAGTTTTTGTATGCGCATAATAAAACGTATAAAGAATTGTTTTGCTCACACGAATCACAATGGCAGCAGCACTAATCTCTGAATTCGTTCCAACCTTAAAAAATAAAATCCGATCAGGAAATACGGTCACTAGTTTCCTCAATTCGGGCAACGTCATGGAAAGCGATTGGTTACGCTCTTCTCTACAGGAAGCAATAAAAGAATACAACGTAGGTAGTTGTTTTCTATTAACCCTCTCAAATTCAAATAGTTTTTCGGCCTTAACTAATTTTTGTCTTTCCGAAATTTTGATTTTTCTATGGTAGGGTTTCTCATCAACTAAAATGATGCTGCAAACATCTTCGCTAAATTTAAATTCGAGATTTAACAGTGAATCATTTAAAAGTTGAGCTTCACATTCATTGTATAAATTCGGATGATTACGAATAAGTATTTCATTTACACCTAGTTGTATCAGCTTCTGCTGAATTTGAATTACAAAATCTTCCAGTTGCTCCTTACTCAGTTTTCTGTAAAACTCGAAGCCACCAAATGGCGCGCGCAAAGGGCTCCTGCTTCTTTGACTTTAACTTGAAAAGAAATTCGGGCACTTACTTTGTCTGATTTTATTTCGCGATACTCAAAAGTGTGCCACCCTTTTTTAGTTTGAAGCAAAAGATGCTTTGAATCGTTAAACAAAAATTGAGTACCTGGTAAAAAAGGTGAACTTAAATCAGCCGTATGATGGAGGTAAAATTTCAAACCAAAATAAATCAAGCCTTGGTTTTTACCTTACTCCAATCTTTAAATTGCCAGTACACCAAACCCGTAGTCAGGTGATTTCCCTTCACATCATGAATTTTTATTTCGCAAGGCACCACTATTGATTCCTGTGTTTGCAAGGGCAAAATCACTTTTCTTCAAGCCATTCCTTTGAAATAGTAAACTCCGCGGTTGCATCCATCTTCCCTGATAATGATAATTCATTTCAAGTCGTTGCATAATGATTCGGTACTTATTCATATCCAGACTACTTAAAAGGAGAAATCCCGTTGTAAATTCTGAGATGGTTGCCAGTCCGCAGGCGTAAGCCGCGGATATGATTAAAATTACTTCTGCGGTAGGGCATAATTGCTTTTAATCGATAATCTTCGATTTCGATTATTTTAAAACCATGTGGCTTGTTAAACGGAATCATCCTGCTAAGCGACCAATTAAGCACTTTTAGATAAAAGGCTGAATGTTTTGCTTTTTGCAGTATTTTGGCGGCATCGAACATAATAGGAATTACGAATTTAGGAATTACGAAGTACGATTAATGTCCCCCTTATTTATAGGGATTAGAATTACGAAGTACGATTTTATTAATCAGAAATAGAAGATGAAAAAAGTAATTGTTTTGGGAGCTGGACTGGTTGGAAAAACAATGGCCATTGACCTGGCCAAAAATTTTGACGTTACGGCTGTTGATATTAATGAGCAGGCTTTGTCTGAACTAAGCAAAGAAGGAGTAAAAACAAAGAAAGTGGATCTCGCCAACACCACGGTGCTTACAAATCTGCTTGAACCTTTTGATTTAGTCATTGGCGCTGTGCCCGGATTTATGGGTTTCAAAACCTGCAAGACCGTTATCGAGGCCGAAAAAAACATGGTGGATATTTCTTTCTTTCCTGAAGATCCATTCCTGTTAGACGATTTGGCAAAAAAGCATGCGGTAACCATTGTGACTGACTGCGGAGTGGCACCCGGTATGGGCAATATCATTCTGGGCTATCACGATAAAAAAATGAAAATCAATTCGTATGAGTGCCTGGTGGGTGGCTTACCGCTTGTACGTGAATGGCCTTACGAGTACAAAGCGGTTTTCTCACCCATTGATGTTATTGAAGAATATATTCGGCCAGCCCGGTTCGTACAAAATGGAATTGTTGTAACCCGCGAAGCATTATCGGATGCCGAGTTGATTCATTTCAATGAAGTGGGCACCTTGGAGTCATGGAACTCAGACGGGTTGCGTTCTTTAATCAAAACAATGAGCCACATTCCGGATATGATTGAAAAAACATTGCGGGATCAAGGTTGTGTCGAGTATTTGCAAGTGCTGAGAGAATCTGGTTTTTTCGCGTACGAGGAAGTAGACGTAAAGGGCGTAAAAGTGCGACCGATTGATCTTACTGCAAGGCTACTCTTTCCAAAATGGAAACTAAAACCAGGCGAAGAAGAATTTACTGTCATGCGCATCCGGATTACCGGAGAAGAAAAAGGTCAGGCAAAGAAAATTGAATATACCTTGTTGGATCGAACAGAAAAAAAGAGCGGAACACTCTCGATGGCTCGGACCACCGGCTACACCTGCACCGCAGTTGCCAACCTGATAGCCGAAAGTAAATTTAACCGGGTGGGTATTTGCCCTCCTGAATATCTGGGTGCAGACTCTGAAAATTTCAATTTTATCGTCAACTACTTAAAAGAACGAGACGTAATTTATAAAACCAGTTCATTCTAATAGGCTGCTTATTTTTTTTAGCCTACCTTAACTTTTTAATATTACTGCATGGATCAAGTAAAGAAGCAACCTACATTCCTACTAGCACTCCTTCCCATAGCGATTCTCATTTTTCTGCTCACCATTAATGTGGTAGTTCTTGGTTCCGATGCCATCTCTGGGGCAAATCAAATCGCCTTACTTCTTGCAGCCGGTGTGGCCGGAGTTATCTCGTTTCGCCTCGGGTATTCATGGGAAGAAATTGAAAGCAGCATCGTAAAAAGTATAAGCTCAGCCATGGCGGCCATGCTTATTCTATTAGCGATTGGTTCACTCTCGGGCACCTGGTTATTAAGCGGTATTGTGCCAGCGATGATTTATTACGGATTGAAAATCTTAAACCCAACAATATTTCTTTTTGCCGCCTGTATTGTTAGTGGTATTGTCTCTTTGGCCACCGGAAGTTCGTGGTCAACGGTAGCTACGGTGGGCATTGCCCTTTTGGGGATTGGAAAATCGATGGCCATCCCTGAAGGTGTGATTGCAGGAGCCATAATTTCAGGCGCTTATTTTGGCGATAAAATGTCGCCACTTTCTGATACAACCAATCTTGCTCCAGCCATGGCAGGTACCGACTTATTCACCCATATAAAATACATGGTTTACACAACCGTGCCTACCCTTCTTATAACGTTAGTCATTTTCTTTATCTGGGGATTTACTTTAGATACAACCGGGGCAACTGCCGACAGTTCATCGGTGCTACTAGCCCTGGAAAGCAAATTCAATTTGAATCCTATTTTGTTTATGGTACCCGTACTTGTAATTGTTATGATTGTAAAAAAAGTGCCTGAAGTGTGTGACTTGTTGGTGGGTGCGTTACTCGTGGGTATTGCGGCTATTATTTTTCAGCCTCAAATAATTGCTCAAATTTCGGGTATCGAAGGTGATTACCTCAAAGCATCTTTTATTGCCTTTATGAATGCCATGACTACTTCGATCAATATTCAAACCAACGATCCGATGATCACTGAACTGCTCACTGCAAAAGGAATGAGTGGCATGTTAAATACAATCTGGCTTATCTTATGTGCAATGATTTTTGGTGGAGTCATGGAATCATCCGGGTTACTCAAAGCTATTGCCGAACAGATCATCAAGTTTGCCCATTCCACCGGCTCATTGGTTGCGTCAACAGCGGCTACGTGTATCTTCTTTAATTTCACTGCATCTGATCAATACATGGCCATTGCGGTACCAGGTCGTATGTATGCGGATACATATCGCAAGCGCGGCCTAAAGCCCGAAGTGTTGAGTCGCACGTTAGAAGATTCTGGGACAGTTACTTCCGTACTAATTCCATGGAACACGTGCGGTGCCACCCAAGCCAATGTGTTAGGCGTTGCCACCATGGTATATGCCCCCTATACTTTTTTCTGTTTGATAAGTCCACTCATGACTATATTACAGGCCTATCTCAATATTAAGATCCGCAGGCTGAATGACCCCAAAGAATAAATTCCCTATCTCGATAACCAACGAAGAGATTAACGAACTCCCCTTAGGTGCTTTTGAGGGAAAGGTGATTGTTGTATCAGAAGAAAAGAATCTTACCCGAGTATTTGCTGAAATCAGTAGACACACATTGGTTGGCTTTGATACAGAAACCAAACCTGTATTTGTGCGCGGACAACAAAACCAGGTTTCGCTCATTCAAATTGCCGTGGAAGAGACTGTATTTCTTATCCGGCTTAAACAAACAGGGATGCATGCAGCCATTGTTAATTTTCTGGAAAATGAAAAAATCCTAAAAGCCGGAGTCGCCTTACGAGATGATATTAAAGGCTTGCAGCGATTAAAGCACTATGAACCTGGCGGATTTATTGAACTCGCTCAGCTTAGTAAGCAAGCCGGACTAGAAGTTGAAAGTGTCAAAAAACTAACCGCCTTGTTACTCGGTTTCCGAATTTCTAAAAGCGCGCAAACCAGTAATTGGGAAGCTGAGACGCTTAACGAAAAACAAATCAGCTATGCGGCAACCGATGCATGGGTTTGCCTGGAGATTTATAAAAGACTTATTAAGTAGAAATATTTCTATCGAAATAATCCGACTCGCTCAATTTCATTTAGTCTTCGTCGAATCAAGGATTTCCCACAAAAGTTTTGGCTTTTCTTTAAAGCTCTCGTTGAACAATGATACCGCAGCTAGTATATAGCCAATCAAAGCAAAAACAATAAGGAGCTGTGCCCATGATGTTTTCTGAATATCTTGCTTTTGCGTTACGTCACAGATTTCACCTGGGCAGTATTGCGCTTTGTCTTTATAAAACAAGCTATAAACCAAACATCCCAGGCAAATACCGAAGGCCGACTCAAAGAATAAAAATAGGAGACAAATCAGGCAGGTGAGTCCTGTAAAAATGCTAAAGGAATTTAGTACAATTAACAGAACGAACATTAAACTCGCAAAAGCTATTCCTATTTTCCAGGCAAATTTCTTTTGCTTCGCCCCCACGTACTCCGGAACCTGCCTGCTCACAATCAATCGACCGATAATTAGCGTTGGAGAAAATCGTGGGTTGATAAATACCCGGATGAGCATGTCCGTAAGAAACACTATGATGACGTACTTTATCATTAAGAAATTTCCTTCGAACAGAATCATCATCAGTGAGATGAGCATGAATACAAATAGTATTCCTGCAGAAGCTCTGATTTCCCGTTCATTTAGAACAGGGATGGTATACCCCTCTACGTTTCTCCCCGAATTGAATTATCTTTCTTTTATCCATCCTTTCATTCATGTTTTTAGGTACTTAATAAGATGCCAGTCGGTATAGTTAATCAAGAATAAGTAAAGAAGACATACTCAAACCAGTTCAGTATACGAGGAATGTAACTTTAAGTTGGATTTGTATAGAATAGCGATCAAAATAAAAGAATGGTTCCGGGTATTTGGAAGTTGAATGAAAATTGGATTAATGGATAGTATTTTATAATACCGGCATTTCCTTTTCAGACCAGAATTTTTAGAATTGACAACACCAAAGGAACAGCGAAATGAATCTGTTTTCGGAAAAGTAAATTTGTAGCATTGCAATCAGTGCCCATTCAGAATTATCAAACGTAAAGCGAGATACCTTTTACTGCAACAAAAGTAAGAGAACTCTTAGCTCAACAAACTTTAAAAACGTTTTGTTTTGTACTGCTTCATTCTTTGCCAACATCGCCTCAATCTTCTTAGCTGTTTTGGTGATGGCAAGACCACCGAGACCTGTGCAGCGCAATGTATTGTCTCCAACTTTCTTCATTGTCTCAATCACTTCATCCAATGGAATAACCTGATCATAATTTGCCAATGCCATGTTCGCACATGATATAGCAGTAGATGCAGCCATCACATTTCTGTTTAAGCAAGGTGCTTCCACCCGATCGGCAATCATATCACAAATCATTCCTAAGGAAGCTTGCAACGTCATCGATGCAGCAGTAAGCGATTGATCAAGTGTTCCATTTTTTAATACAACAATTCCGGCTGCGGCCATTCCCGAACCCGAACCACACTCGGCCATGCACCCACCAACCTCAGCAGCAAACGTTGCATGAGCTGCAATGAAAACGCCAATGATGCCAGCGGCCAACATCGCTTTCACCATTTCATCTTGTGATAATTTTAAAGCGGTAGCTGTTCCAACTACCGCACCGGGCAATGCCCCGCAAGAACCGGCTGTTGGTGCCGCCACGATCACACCCATCGAACTTTTTACTTCCATCATGGCCGATGTGTAGAGGATAACAGTATTCAATACATCCCCTTCTACCAGTGTTTTCTTTTTTATTTGTTCCTTGAAATTTACTGATTGCGGGCCCAGAATCCGATCGGCATATGAAGTGCCTTTTACCCCAATCTCAATCGCATTTTGCATAATGATGACAATCGAACGCATCTTTTCAAAAACTTCGGCATGCGAAATATTTCCGCGGGCACTTTCGTAATGAATAGCCAATTCCCACAGCGCTAAACTTTTGCCTTCATTGTATTCCAACATTTCGGCAGCTGTGATAAAAGGAACAGCCAAATCTTTTCGAGCTAACACAGGAAGTACAGGGGATAGTTTTTTGATGAACAAAACATCATCCATGTTATGTAACTCCTCAATTATACTATCCGCTAAAAATTGATCGGATTTCACTTCAATAAAATTCAGGTCACCCGGACGGATATTAATTTCATCATAGGCAATTGATCTCTTTAAGAATTCCATTACCTGCGCACCTGATTTCACATAGATCAGAGTTTCGTAAAAATCGCCTGCCATCAAAACGGAAGCGCCATCAACTTCAATCACCTGAATCATACCGCCACCAGTAGAAAGTGCTGTTAGCGTATGGGTCTCCTTTTTATTTTTTAAAGTGAGCTTATACGTGTTGGGATGCGTAGCACCAATAGAATGAATTTCGATGTTGATTTTTATGCCGGCTTCATCCACGGCTTGCAAGTATCCCGGCAATCGTTCGTCAAAAGCTTCCCAACCAAGAAATCCTCCAAACAACCCCATGTCCGATCCCTGACCTTTATGTGTAGTTGCCAGTGAGCCATTTGGATCAAATTCAATATGCACTTCGGTTATCTCTCCATCCATCAAATCACGACAAAGCCTTCCAATGCGCAGCGAAGCGGCACAGTGCGAACTTGATGGACCTCTCATAACCGGACCTATTACATCGTTGAAAATACTCGGATAGCTTTCCATGGTTTTAAATTTTTGATTGTCGCTATTACCAATGTAAAGAATTTATTCATTATTTACATCCCTAAATGCTTATACTTCTATGATAACTATTCTATGGGTTGTTTTTCTCCTTCTCGCTTGTTGGATTGCCGTGGCCCTGTTTCGGGATTACCTAAAACACAGAGAAAATCTCGAAAACAATAGCTGGACTAAAACCGGGTTCATTGGGTTTGTTGGTAACTTTTTTGACACGTTGGGTATTGGATCTTTTGCCATTGAAACAGCGCTCTTCAAATTCATGAAGCAATCGGAAGACCGACTTATTCCGGGAACGTTGAATGTAGCCAATGCTATCCCCACAATAGCCCAAGGAATCATTTTCATTCAAATAGTAGAAGTTGAGCCAATCACGCTTATACTTATGATACTGGCATCGGGAGCTGGTGCCCTTTTTGGGGCGGATATTGTTGCCAAACTACCGGAGCGTATCATTCGCTTAACGATGGGTGTTGCCTTGTTTGCCACAGCAGGCTTTATGATCGCAACCAAAATGGGATGGATGGAAGGCGGTGGCGAAGCGATCCAGTTAGAAGGAGGTAAATTAATCTTAGCGGTAACGGTTAATTTTATTCTGGGTGCATTGATGACTGCCGGCATTGGATTATATGCGCCCTGCATGGCCTTAGTATTTGCTTTAGGGATGTCTCCAGCAGTAGCGTTTCCAATTATGATGGGCTCGTGTGCTTTTCTTATGCCCGTAGCGGCTAGCCGCTTTATCAAGTCCGGTGCCTACAACCGGAAAGCTTCCTTCGCTATTGCCATAACCGGAATTATAGGGGTTTTGATTGCAGTTTTCGTTGTAAAATCGTTACCACTGGATGCACTTCGTTGGTTAGTAATTGTGGTTATCATTTACACGGCTACCATTATGCTTCGGGCTGGCTTGCAAAAAGTCACCAAGTAAATATTTTTACTATGCTCATTCTACAAAATGATTCAATAGGCAACTTACTCTCTTTGCAGGAAATTGTAGATGCCGTTGAGCGTGCTATGGTTGCTTATGAAAAGAATACGGTCATTGTTCCCTTGCGCATGCACCTTGACAAAAACAAGGATACGATGATTAGCATGCCTGCATGGGGCGATAAGTATTTTAGTATAAAATTGGCGAATGTATTTCCTGCTAATCGCGATAAAAATCTGCCCGTTACCATTGGTGCACTCGTACTGAACGATGGAGCAACCGGCCAACCGGTAGCCCTTATGAACGCTTCGAAATTGACAGCTCTGCGCACAGGCGCTCTGGGTGCCTTAGGTCTCAAGTATCTTACACCGGAAGACACAACAAGCATTGGATTGATTGGTTGTGGCATTCAGGGAATTCATCAGGCCGTGTTTGCGTGCACAGTTCGAAATATTTCTACGATCCATTACTTGCATCGATCCGACCAAGGAGCAGAACATTTAATTTCCTTTGTGAAGGAGCATTTTCCAGATGTCTCGATTGTCGCCAGTTATTCTGTAAAAGAACTATTGAGTAAAACGAATGCGATAATAGCGGCTACTACTTCGGCAGAGCCTGTGCTACCCGATGATGAGCATTTACTAAAAGGCAAATGCCTTATTAGCATTGGCTCTTACAAACCTAGCATGCAGGAATTGCCAGATGCGGCCTTTCGTTTGGCAGGTAAACTATTTATTGATTCAGAATTTGCGCGTGTAGAAACAGGCGATTGTATAAATCCTGTAAAGAAAAATATTTTAAAAGAGACAGATTTATACACACTCGGAAAACTGATTACCAAAGAACAACGTGTGGATGTACGTAACAACACCACCTATAAATCGGCTGGTATGGCCGTTTACGATTTGTTTGTGGCACAGGCGATATATGAAAAGGCCATACAATTGGGCCAAGGCGTGCAGGTAGAATTTTAATTAAGAGATTTGCGGAAATATTTCTCTTATAGCGTCTTTGTATACGTACACTCTTTTTTCATTACACACTCATCACATTTAGGATTGGTTGGCCGGCAGGTTTCCCTGCCCAGAGATGAAATAGCCATGCCGGCTTCGCCCCAATCTTTGGCATCCACTACTTCCATCATTTGCTTCTCCAGTTTTTAGGATCTGTTCCGGTAGCCAGCCCCAGGCGTGGTGCTACTCGCACAACATGAAGGTCAACAATAATTCCTTCGGCTTTTACACCGAGTTCGCGCATGATTACATTCGCAGACTTCCGGCCAATGCCTGGTAAAGCAGTGAGTTCATCCAATGTGGTTGGGATATTTTTATCCTGTTTAAGTTGCGTAGCGATCTCCAACAACCAAGTTGTTTTTTTTCTGGAACTACGAACCTTATTCACAAACGGGTAAAGCGATTCAGCATCCGCTTTGCGTAAGGCAGTCATATCCGGATAAGCGTTAAATAATTCAGGCGCTATTTTGTTGATGTTCCTATCCGAATCCTGTGCCGATAAAACCACCATCACTAACAACTCATACGGATTGTGGTGATGATCCAACGGATGTTGTTTGCCCCTATATTTTTTAATGAGAGGTTGTAAGGCTTGTTGCCAATTAATTGCCGCCATAGCGCTTGATTTTATTTATACTACGAAGATACACATTAATATAAGTGGTTATCGTATGCGCTCATATCAGACAAAGTATAATAAGGAAAAACCGCTGAGGAATAAAAAAGTACCTATCTTCGACCTTATTTTTTATAGCGCTAACGATTCAATCAGATACATGGAAACCTACACACCCAGTCCTCGAAGTATAAGATACCACATCAATAAATATCTACATAGAAATAAGGAAAGGTTTGTTAACAAAACAGTTGTGGATTTACCTGCTGGCAAGGGGATTCTTACCAAAACGCTGTTAGAAATTGGTGCCATTCCTGTTCCACTCGATTTGTTTCCAGAAACTTTTGAAGTAACCGGAGTGACATGCAAAAAAGCAGATGTAGAAGCCATTCCTTTAGAAGACCGATCCGTGGACTATGCAATATGCCAGGAAGGTATTGAGCACTTTTCTGACCAATCCAAAGCCTTTTAGGGAATTCAATAGGATTTTAAAAGATAACGGCAGCCTGATCATCACAACGCCTAACCATTCAAATTTGCGGTCTAAAGTTTCTTATTTGCTCGGTGAAAGTGAGCGATTTGGTAGTTACATGGCACCTAACGAAATTGATTCCATTTGGATGGATACTAAACATCAGACGAACGAAATTTACTTCGGCCACATTTTCCTGATTGGTATTCAAAAACTAAGAGTGTTGGCAAAACTAGCTGGCTTCAGAATCAAGCACATACAGTTTACACGAATTAAGACAACCTCTCTATTATTGCTCATCATGCTTTATCCCTTTATTCTCTTATCAAATGCATATACCTATCAAAAGAATCTCAGAAAAAAAAGAGGGTTAGATGCTACGTATCAAAAGAAGGTGTACAAAGAAATTTTTCTCCTAAGCATCAATCCAAAAATTCTTATTGATGGGCATCTCTTTGTGGAATTTGAAAAGGAAGTTCACTACAATAATATTTTCGGAAATACTGTGTTCACAAGAAGTGAATCAGATTTAGGTGGCGTTAGATAAGAAATTAGCGACTGAGAAGAACCTTAAGAAAAGATAAAAGATTGCCTCACGGCTTTTCATTCAACAGACGGGTAAGGTCATCGCTCATTTCTCTCCGAATCAATTGTGAGCCCGAATCATTAATAATATTTTTCAATTCATAGGGATCCTGTTGAAGATCATACAACTCATCCATTCCTTCCAGTTCATTGTAACGGATATATTTGTACCGATCATTGCGCACCGCTTTGTAACCTATCGTTAGCATCCGCGGAAATACGATATCTGAATAATATTCAATCAGAAATGATTTCCGTAACGTTACTTCCGCGTTGTTAATAACTGGCAACATCGAAAGTCCATCCATTTCCGGAGAAGGGGCCACGCCTGCTAACTCGAGAAGTGTTGGTGCTAGATCGATGTTTAACACCGTTTGATTTCGTGAACCACCTGATTGTACTTTTTTTGGATACCGAATTAACATGGGTATCCGAATCGCCTCCTCGTAGGCAAGTCTGCGCTCTTCATCAAGTCCATGCTCTCCATACCAATAGCCATGATCGCTTGTGAATACAACAATGGTATTTTCAAGTTGACCATTTTTTTCAAGCGCATTCAAAATTTTTCCTAATCCTTCATCAATGGCCATCAACATCTCAGATCTTTCTTGAATAGTTTTATCTGTTGTCGCTGTTTCCAAACCAAGAGGCGGCAAATCCCCAATTCTCCGCATCAACGCAGGTTTGTCGAGGGGGGGTATTCCGTGGTTGGGTCGTCTGTTAAAGCTTTTGTTGGCATACATTCCTGTATGTCTCTCGGCAGCAATAAATCCACTCTCCGCCAGCGGGTCCACGCTGCCATCATCCCTTTGATGTACATTGGGATGAAGCGCTTTATGCGACATGTAAAGTAAGAAAGGTTTTTCTCTCGCCTTATTTATGAACGCAAGTGAATACTCCGTAAGAATATCGGTAACATAACCGGGAATTATTGTTTGTTCTCCATTAATATTAAACTGCGGATCTAGTGCCTCGCCTTGTCCTTTTAACGAAATGCATTGATCAAATCCAGGTCTCGGACTATCATCATTACCCATGTGCCATTTGCCCATAAAAGCTGTTTCAAATCCAGCATCATGAAGCATTTTAGGAAAAGTATTCAACTTATGACTTTGTTCATTCCTTGCTGTGTTGTCGGTGATTCCATTAGTGTGCGCATATTGCCCTGTAAGAAAAGAAGCACGACTCGGTGAACAAAGAGGTGTGGTGGCAAAAGCATTTTTGAAGGTAATGCCTTCGGAAGCGATTCGGTCAATGTTAGGAGTTTTGATAAATGAATGACCCGCTGCACTATATTCGTCCCACCGCATATCATCTACCAGTACCACTACAATATTAGGAGGATCACTTTTCTTTTCGGACACACATCCGAGAAGAATCATGCTAATAACTACTGCAATGAATCGAAGGCCGGCATAATGTTGATCGAATGTTGCTGTACGAAAGTCGCGATTTTTATAAGATTCACAAAACAAGGAACTTGCCACTACCATCAAAGTAATTGGTGATTAATAAAATACTACCTTCAATCATCGATTTGAAAAAGCTAATGAAAATTCACATACCCAAAATAGCGTTAAGGTGTTGCCTCTTGTTTATTTTATTTTCTATTGATTCATCTGCGCAACCCCAAGCCGCACACGACTTAGTTTTCACTAAGCTAGCCACCCGATGGGATGAAGCTATACCGCTGGGCAACGGAATGCTCGGTGCTTTAATTTGGCAACGCGAAGGGAATTTGAGATTCTCGCTAGACCGTGCCGATCTATGGGATTTACGGCCCATGGAAGGTTTACACCGACCCGAGTTTAGTTACGATTGGATTTTACAACAGGTGAAGAAGCAAGATTACAAACCTGTGCAGCAATATTTTGATGAACCGTATGAACACTGGCCGGCCCCATCTAAAATACCCGGTGGTGCACTGGAGTTTGCTATTGACAACTTAGGTGAAGTAAAAGCCATTAGGCTCGATATTGCAGAGGCCATTTTGTAAAGTGGATTGGAATAGCGGCACATCGCTTACAACTTTTGTTCATGCTGAAAAACCCATTGGTTGGTTTTTGTTTGAAGGTGTGGATGAAAACTTTGAACCAACTTTAGTTGCACCGAAATATGAGGGCACTTCCACCGAGCCGGGTGGTTCTGTTAAAGGCGATGACCTTTCGCGCCTTGGCTATAAACAAGGAACTGTGACAAAACTTTCTGGCGAACTTATTTACCGCCAGGCAGGATGGAACGGCTTTGAATATGAAATCAGCATCCGCTGGAGGCGGTCAGGCAAAACAAAACTGGAAGGTTTGTGGAGTATATCTGCTCACGATCCCACCAAACCGAAATCAGCAACGGCCAATGTCGTAACGCTGCAAAATTTTAACAGCAATTTTAAAACAGATTATTCCAGCCATATTGATTGGTGGAAAATTTTTTGGAGCAAGTCATCCATTAAAGTACCCAATGCACTCCTTGAAAAACAATGGTACTTGGAAACCTATAAGTTTGGTTCTGCCGCACGAAAGGGTGCGCCTCCCATTTCTCTGCAAGCTGTTTGGACGGCCGACAATGGCAAGCTGCCTCCCTGGAAAGGTGACTACCACCACGACTTAAACACGCAGCTCAGTTACTGGCCCTGTTATAGTGGTAATCATTTAGATGAAGGGTTAAATTATTTTGACCATCTCGAAAATAATAAACCAAACTACATCCGCTATACGAAAGAGTTTTTTAATAAACCGGGTTTGGCTGTCCCTGGCGTAACCACGCTTGATGGAACGGAAATGGGCGGATGGATTCAATATTCTTTATCGCCCACGGTATCGGCCTGGCTGGCGCATCATTATTACCTTCAATGGCGCTACAGCATGGACAAAGATTTTTTGAAGCAGCGGGCTTACCCGTGGTTAAAAGAAACGGCTACATTCCTGGAGGCGGTAACCGTAAAAGATGAAAACGGTTTTAGGAAACTGGTTTATAGTGCCAGCCCCGAAATAAATGATAATGCATTAAGTGCTTGGTTTTCCGAAAACAGCAATTACGATTTGGCTTTGATGAAATTTGTCTTCAACACTTCTGCGGAATTGGCCCACGAACTTAATCTTGCGGATGATGAAGCGAGATGGAACAAGATAAAGGGAGAGTTCAACGACTTTTCTCTATCCAAAAACAACGTATTAAAATTTGCTCCTTCTATGGAGTTCAATCAATCACACCGGCATTTTAGTAATGCGATGGCAATCCATCCACTCGGGTTAATTAAGTGGGAAGACGGTGAACGATCACAAACTATTATCCGCAATACACTTCATGCCATGGACAGCATTGGGCCGGATTGGTGGACGGGTTACTCTTATTCCTGGCTTGCTAATCTTAAAGCGCGCGCGAAAAATGGCGAAGGTGCCGCCAAAGCTCTTGAGATTTTTGCAAAAGCATTTTGCTCCATCAATAGTTTTCATGTGAATGGCGATCAAACCCAATCTGGCCTTTCTAAATATACGTACCGCCCCTTCACCCTCGAGGGCAACTTTGCCTTTGCCGCAGGCTTACAAGAGATGCTAATTCAAAGTTATGCTGGTTTCATAGAAATAATGCCGGCCATCCCTGCGAATTGGAAAAATGTGTCTTTTAAAAACCTGCGAACAGAAGGAGCTTGTTTAGTGAGTGCAACACGAGAGAACGGCAGCATTACCGAAGTAGTTTTAACGGCTGAGGAAGAAGCAAGCATAAAATTGAAGTTGCCATTTGAGAAGTACACGCTAACATCAAAGGGAACTTCAAAGGCTGTTCGAGATGGGAATTTCTTAATCGTTCAGTTTAAAGCGAAAGATAAAATTGTTCTTCATAAGATCGATTAAGCTGTTGCATCTGCAGTAAACTCCTGAGGGTATGCGCACACTCTGTGGGGCAATGAATAAATTGATATTTAAGGAATGCTTAAATCTTCCCGACCTTCGAATACGATATCTTCATTAGTTACCGCCATCTGCCTTCGCGAAAGCTACAGCAGACAGGCAACGATTTAGTATCTTAGCATGATGTCAATCCTCCCAGACTTTAAGTACGATATTTTCATCTATTACCGTCATTATGATAACAAGAGCAGCTGAGTAACTGAGTTGAAAAAGGGCTCAGGTGCGATCCAATGTTCATCTAATTTGATTCTGGTCGCACGTGAGAAGTCACTTTCTGCAATGAGCCAATACTTTTAAAAATAAGTTGACAAAAGCGCAGGTTCAAATAACAATACTGATTTTAAACAAAACTAATCTTACCCTGTTTGTGTTATTCTTACTTAATTATTGGTCTCTATTTTTTATCCGTTCTTATCTTGAAACGAAACGAACTAGTTTTAGTAGCTTTATTGGCACTACTTAACTTTACTCACATCCTGGACTTTATGATATTGATGCCGCTGGGCAATATTCTAATGCCTGAGTGGAATTTGAATAGCTCTCAGTTCTCTATCATCGTTTCTAGCTATTCGCTGGCTGCTTTTGTCAGTAGCTTTGCGGCTATTTTTTTTGCCGACAAATTCGATCGAAAAAAATTATTACTGGTAGCTTATTTAGGTTTTTTGGCAGGCACATTTGGTTGCGTGTTTGCAACCGATGGCGGCACAATGGCAATTGCAAGAGCTGTAACGGGGATTTTTGGAGGGCTTATCAGCGCTCAGATTTTGAGCATTATTGCAGACATTATTCCCTACGAACGGAGAGGACAGGCAATGGGATTGTTGATGGGAGGTTTTGCGTTGGCATCGGTTATTGGCGTTCCATTTGGATTGTACTTAGCGAATAAATTTAGTTGGTATTTCCCATTTTTGGTGGTGGCAGGTGTAGGCACTTTATTATTTCCGTTCTTGGTACGATTTGTACCTAACGTTAGAGGTCATCTCGCCAGCCCGACTCCTTTGAAAGGACGAATTGAAAACTTTGTTCATATCTTCTCAGATCCAACACAAGTTACTGCGTTAGCTTTAGTTTTATATTGATCATGGGACATTTTCTGATTATCCCACTTTTCAATCCCTATATGGTCTACAATGTAGGAGTGCCTCAGAGCGACACGCCACTGATTTATTTATTCGGTGGTATTAGCTCGTTAATAACCGCACAGCTGGTTGGAAAATTGTCTGATAAATATGGTAAACGTCAGGTCTTTGTAGTGGCCGCAATCGCATCACTGGTTTTTATTTTGATGCTGACTAATATGCCGCGAACACCGGTATACCTTGTATTGATTGTTTTTCAATTTGGTTTAGTGCTGCTACTGGAAGAACAGTACCGGGTCAAGCGATGACTACACAAGCCGTGCCCGCTAAAACTCGTGGCGGCTTTATGAGTTTGAATTCCTGCCTCCAGTCCTTGGGTACAGGCTTCGCGGGCTTACTAAGTGGCTGGATAACTTTTAGTGATACAGATTTTGCTATTCATAATTACAACTATCTCGGCTATTTAAGTGCGTTTTTAATTTTACTATGCATTGCACTCGCTATTCGACTAGACCGGTTGTTTGTCTTGAATCCAATTAGATAATTTTCCTTTCGCTCTTTCGGCTACGCCAAACTTTGTCAAGGAAATTAGTCAGGTAGGTGTGGACATTAAATAAAAAAATTGGTATACCGTTGACATGTTAATTTGATTTAGAATCATAATTCCTAAATTATCTTAGTCTTCACTTTTAACACCACCAAACCCTGTTAAAGCTCGCATTGCTAACAATAGACTAAGCAGTGTAAGTACACCGCCCATCACCATAGGCGCACCGGGAAAATAATACGGATTTGAGGATCCCGTAAAGGCACTGAAGAGTTGTGTCATCAACAGCGGACCAATAATTGACGTAGCACTCATTAAACTGGTGAGGGCCCCTTGCAATTCACCTTGAGAATTGGGTGGAACCTGTGAAGAAATAATTCCTTGTATGGCCGGTCCGGCAATTCCACCGAGACAATACGGAATTAAAAAAGCAAACATCATCCAACTCTCCGTAGCCAACGCGAAAAGAAAAAATCCAAGACTATAAAGTGCAAGCCCTATATAAAGTGAATTCTTTTGTCCCCATGCGGGGATAATAATTCTTATTAATCCTCCCTGAACAATGGCAATCAAAAGTCCCACTGCCGCCAATGAAATTCCAATCATGGCTGGGCCCCAGCCAAACTTTTCCATGGTGTAGTACGACCAGTTGCTTTGTACTGCATGCGCAGCAATATAAATGAGCACCAAAGAAGCCACTAACCCCAACACAACCGGGTAACGTTTTAGATTCATGAGAGATCCTACCGGGTTTGCTCGCTTCCAATTAAACGGTCTTCTGTTTTCTGTTTTTAACGATTCGGGTAAAACAAAATATCCATACAACCAATTGAGTAAACTCAGCCCCGCAGCTGCAAGAAAAGGAACCCGCGAGCCATACGCTCCCAACAAGCCTCCGATGGCCGGCCCAATAACAAAACCTAAACCAAAGGCGGCACCCATCATTCCAAAATTCTGTCCACGTTTTTCTGGCGAGCTAATGTCTGCGATATAAGCAGCGGCTGTAGTGAAGCTGGCCCCTAACGCTCCGGCAATTATTCTTCCTAAGAATAACCATGGCAAGGTGGGCGCTAAGGCGAGAAAAATATAATCCAATCCAAAACCAAAAAGAGAACCTAATAGAATAGGCCTGCGACCAAAGCGATCACTTAAGCCACCCAATATAGGTGCAAACAAAAATTGAACAATGGCAAAAGCAAATAACAACCAGCCACCAATACGGGCCGCTTCGCTGGTGGTACCGTGTGTAAGTTCAATAATAAGATTAGGCAATACGGGAATAATAATGCCAAAGCCGATGGTATCGATGAGAATGGTTACGAAAATAAAACCGATGGCTGCCTGTCGTCCTGCGTTCATTTTTTGAAAAAGAATCTGAAAGATAAATGTTTTTAAACTTCCTTAAAGGAAATTTTGTGGCCGAGATCTGTTAACAAATTCAATTTGGACATCAAGGGTTGAAGTCTGTTTAGCTTTACTTCGAGCTGCAGGTTACAATCTTCTGTATAGTTTTGACTTAATATCTTTAGATCATACTCCTTAATCAAACGCATAACTTCTGCATTTTCATTGTAGGTGAATAGCAGTTCTATTGTTTGCGTCACATCTTGTTCAACAATAGTTGCATTATTTAATGCCGCTTCCGCGGAAAGCTTATACGCTTGAATTAAACCACCCACCCCAAGTTTGGTGCCTCCATAATAACGCACAACAACTACCAGTACGTTTGCGAGATTTTTTGATCGGATTTGTCCGAGAATGGGATCACCAGCCGAATGATTCGGTTCACCATCATCAACGGCCCGAAACCGGGATTTATCAGCTCCGAGTATCCAGGCAAAACAATGATGGGTGGCATCAAAATATTTTTCTTTAATGAATCCACCCTTTCTTTTATTTCTGATTCGCGGCCAATCGGATAGGCGAAAGCCAAAAATTTGCTTCCCAATTCCTTGTAAATTCCTTCCGAAGGCTGGTCAATGGTTAAAAAAGAAAAGGTGTTCATGCAACGGAGGACTGGCTTTTTGCGTCTTAAAGAAAGAAATTAGTAATCAGATAAAAAATCTTTCCCGAGGAGCAACTTATTCGCCTCAGGTCTGTCCTTGAACCGTTAACTAAATATTTATGAAAAAATTAATAACCACCTCATTAGCCTTGATTTTTGCATTCAGCCTGGTTTGGGCACAAAATAAGGAAACTCGCAATGTTGACACCTTTACAAAATCTCTTTTCGCACACCAGGCAAACTCTACATTAAGCAAGGGCCTGTTCAAAAAGTTGAATTGCAAGGGGATAAAGATGTACTATCTAAAATAGAAACGGAAGTAAGTGGTGGGCGCCTGAGCATAGGGCGCGAGGATAGAAACTGGAGAATGTGGGATATGGATGATGATAAAATTATCGTTTACATAACCGTCAAAGATATTGAAGGCATTAGCGTGAGCGGATCGGGCGATGCAATAAGCGAAGGCGTATTGAAAACCGGAGATCTAGATTTAAATGTAAGTGGCTCGGGCAATCTTGAAATTGAAGTTAGCGCCAATGGAGCAATGGAGGCCGATGTATCGGGATCTGGAAATATTGATGTGAAAGGAAGTTGCCGCACACTTGAAAGCAAAGTGAGCGGGTCGGGCAATGTTAGAATTGCTGCTACTATTAATGACCGTGCCGATGTTAATGTTTCGGGTTCTGGTAAAATAATGGCCAGTGGAACAGCGCGTGAAATTAAAGCAACCATCAGTGGCTCGGGCGAGGTGCGTGCTGCCAATTTAGAAGTAGAAAAATGTGAAGTCCGGATTTCCGGTTCGGGTGATGTCGAGATAAACGTAAAATCGGAATTAGAGGCGAATATCTCCGGTAGCGGAAGTGTTTCCTACAAAGGCAGTCCCAGCCAGGTAAACACTCACTCGAATGGAAGTGGCAAGGTGAGGAAGATGTGATTTTAGAATTACCAATACAGAATTACGAGGGACGAATATAGATTTACGTCCTGATAGCTATCGGGATAAAAAAAAGCAGTTCAGAAATTTCTGAGCTGCTTTTTTATTTATTGTCATGAGCTAAAACACCTTCCACAATTAAATACTGCGCCAACATATACGTGAACATGATACCCAGAGAGGCTAGTGGAACGGGTGTTAAAAACTTATTGATCGCCAAAAGCGAATCCGAAATCATAAAGAAAAGTGCCCCAATAAAAATCAACGTAAAACTTTTTTTGTTGGTGTACCCAAATCTAAAGAGTGCTTGCAAAGCCATGACCGTAATTACGAGTGCATATACCATAACAGGTACGGTTAAGTCATCCAACTTCGGGTAAAGAACTACAACCAACCCGGTGCCGGCTAAAATAATGGGCAAGGAGAATCGGATTTTTTGTGGACCCAGTAAAGCAGAACTACCGGTACCCAATCGCAACCGCTGATAGCTCATAATATATAATACGTGGCCTAGAAGAAATGCTCCCAACCCTGCCATAAAAAAAATGGGCTGATCGTCCTGAAACATAAGCAGCACATCGCCCAACCAGCAAAAAGCCATTGCGATAAGAAACAACGATCGTCTATGGGTCGTGTTAGCTAAATAATAAGCGGCCAGAGAGATTACAATTAAGGGCTTGACAATGAAATTTAAAGGAGCCCAACTTAAGATTACCGCTAACAGCTCAGCAAGAGCTACTGCCAGAAAGAAAACCAAGGTTATTCTTTTCATATTTTTATTAATTGAGGTCTAACTAATAAATACAAAAATGCCAAAGCGCTTAGCATGCCACTCATCAGAAAAGTAATAAAAAATTTGGAGGGATCATTGGCGTAAATTAATCCCGATACAAAAGCACCAATGCCAATGCCAAATTCCATGAAGATATAGAGTGAAGCGATACCCCGGCCTTTAAATTGATCGTGACTTAAGTCAGTTGCCCAGGCTAAAAGAGTTGGTGAGGCAGAGCCTTGTGATAGTCCGTATAAGGACACCCCCACTATCAATTGCCCTGAAGTAGTTGCTGTACCCACGATTACCATCGCAACACCCATAACCACTGTACTAACGCGCAATACTGATACCCGACCGTAACGATCGGATGCCTTGCCAGCCAGCAGACGAACAACTAGCGAAGCCACGGTTAAAGGTGAAGAGTAAACCCTTATTTTTATTCCAACAAATTCGCCAAAGTCGGGTATAACTGTAAACACCGCACCATAGGAAAAGGCGCAAAGCATCATGACCAAACAGGGTGCTAACACAAGCGGTTCAAAAATATCTTGCCGTTTTACTTTTAGATAGTCAATCGAAAACTTTGTCTTCGTTTTCAAAGTTTCTTTGGTTCTCAATAATATAGCAATTGCAATAAATGCCAGCAAGGAGGATCCGTAAAACATAAAGTCCAAACCAAATTGATTCGAAAGTAAACCACCTAATGCAGGACCACCGGCCATACCCACCGCACCTGCTGTGCCGAGTAAACCCATCGCTTCTCCTCTGCGCTGGGCAGGTATGATATCAGATAAGTAAGCCGTAGTACCTGTGGGAGTAAAGCCTGTAGAAAAACCATGAACCAATCTCAAAAGAAAAAAGCCTGCGAGTGAGGATATTAACGGATAGAAGAGACTGCAGATCAGACAAACCAGGGCACCAAAAATCATAACCGGTACTCTTCCAATTTTATCAGCCAACTTTCCACTAAATGGCCGTGACACCATAGCCGTTATGGTGAAAAGAGAAATGATCAAACCTTTATACTCCGCTCCGCCAAGTTGTGTGAGGTAGGCCGGTAATTCCGGAATAATCATATTGAAACTCGCAAAAAATAATAACGAGCTTAGACACAGTAGCCAAAAGGAGGAGGTGTAGGTTTTGGTCAAATTGGTAATCAGTAAAAGGTAATCGGTGGTCGGTAATCGGTAATCGGTAAGGGTATTCGGCAATCAGTTTTTACTAACTTATTCTGTTGCAATAATTGTTATTTCTAGGTTGATGGTTTACAAAAGGTGGCAGATTTGCTGATCATAGAATTCAACATTTTACCAATGGAACTACAATGTTTAAGGAGGTTATTAGCTACTTCTTGAGACAGGTAAGAACAATCAAGCGCAGTTTCAATCCAATGCTGTGTCTCCTGTTGTTCACCATCAGCATCGGTTAATTTACTTACAAAGTGTTTCTCATATCTTCTTTTTGCCCATGCTTCAGCAATTTGTGCGCCTATCGATCGCGATGACCTTCTGATTTGATCAGTCAATGAAAACATCTCATCACGTGGAAAGCCCTTTTTTATAGAAAAAATTTCCCTCGACAATTGTCTTGACACTTTATACACCTCCAGTTCCTTGTAGCTTCCAACATATTCCATAGGTACCTATTTACTGATTACCGAATACTGATGACCACTTACCGAATACTGATTACCTACTACCAACTACCTCTTACCATCACTTTTTATTCGCCTGATCTTGATCTTCTAAGAGATAAGCTTTTATAAAGTCATCCAGATCTCCATCTAATACACTTTGCGCATTATGACTCTCAACACCTGTGCGCGCATCTTTCACTAATTTGTATGGATGCAAGACATAGTTTCTGATTTGCGAACCAAAGTCAATTTTCATTTTACCGGCTTCCACTTTATCGCGCGCTACATTGCGTCTTTCCATTTCCTGTTGATAAAGTTTTGACTTGAGCATTTGCATGGCGCGTTCGCGGTTAGCATGTTGCGATCTCTCCACCTGACATACAATTACAATCCCTGATGGTTTGTGCGTAAGTTGAACTTTGGTTTCTACCTTGTTTACATTCTGTCCTCCGGCTCCGCCCGAGCGTGAAGTTTGAATTTCTACATCGGCAGGATTTACATCGATCTGAATCGTATCGTCCACCTTGGGGTAAACAAAAATAGAAGCAAAAGATGTATGCCTGCGCTGATTGGAATCGAATGGTGAAATGCGCACCAAGCGGTGTACGCCTATTTCTGATTTTAGTTTTCCATATGCAAAGGGGCCTTCAATTTCCAACGTAGCAGATTTAATACCGGCCACTTCACCCGCCTGATAATCAATCTGTGAAACTTTGTAACCGCTCTTCTCGCCCCACATGATATACATGCGGTTTAGCATGTCGGCCCAATCGTTGCTTTCTGTTCCTCCTGCACCGGGATTGATTTCAACGACCGCGCTGAGTTGATCTTCCTCTTTACTCAGCATTTTTTTGAACTCAAGTTCTTCAATGGCCTTAGCTGTCTTATGAAAATCTTTGTCCAACTCTTCTTCACTTACATCCCCCGCTTCATGGAATTCGTTCAATACGCCCAGGTCGTCCAACAGTTTACTTACGTGACTGAAAGAATCGGTCCATACTTTTTTAGAGCGAATATCTTTTAGAATTACTTCTGCTTCTTTGGGTTTGTTCCAGAAATCGGCTTGATGGGTGATTCTCTCTTCGTCTTCGATTTCTCCAATCTTACGGTCGTAGTCAAAGATACCGCCTGAGGGCGGCAACACGGGCTTTTAGGTCCTTTAATTGTTCGGTGGTCATGATGGGATTAAATTCTGCCGCGAAGGTAACAGGTTGGGCTGAATTATAACAGCAACCATACACTAATCGTATTTGTAATAACGGGAATTTGGATCGATGGTGCGCAACGATAAGCCGCGAAGCTTTTGGTAAGGGCTTTTAATAAAACATAAAGCAGCGCCAACACTGGCTAAGCTAACCGAAGTAATCACAACATTCTTATCAATTCCATCATGGCCCTCTACAATGAGAGCGTTTATTTGGTCAATAACGAAATAGCCTACACCGGCAATCATCATAACTGTGCCTACTTTATTAAGTGTGTTCATTTTTCTTTTACCTTTCACATATAACTTTTCAATAGACTCAAACGGTATAGTATCATTGAGTGTGATAATCGAAAAGTCATTAAACCGAATCGCAATACCCTCTATCTTCGACTTATCTTTCATTACACATTTTATATTCTCGCCTTCCGAGAAGCGTGCCACTACATCACCACGCTTCAGCAAGATTAACTGATTCTGAGTCTGGCCTACTGTAACAACACCAACCAGTAACAGGATTAATATGGTAAATTTTATTTTTAGAGTTGCGTTCACACGATTATATATTGTTAGGCAATAAACAAAAAAAGCGGGCAAACCCGCTTTTTTGAAACTATTTAAATTCTGTAAATCCATCCTAATGGATCAGGGTTTTTTCCGCGTTTAATACTCTCCAGTTCAGTAAATACTTTATTCGCAAACACGCGCTTCTCTACAGGTGGTAATTGATAGTTTTTACCTTCATAACCGATTAACTCTATGTGTGCTATTGTAGCTGCGGTGCCTGCTCCAAACGCTTCTTGTACTTTGCCTTCCTCCATAGCCTTCACTAACTCTTTAACAGAGATTTTTCTTTCCTCCACAGCCATACCCCATTGGCGCGCTAACTCTAAAACACTTTGCCGCGTAATACCAGCCAAAATAGAATCGCTCAAAGCAGGAGTAATCAACACATCATCAATCACAAAAATCACATTCATTGTACCACTTTCCTCAATGTACTCATGCGCTTTGCCATCGGTCCATATTAGCTGATGATAGCCTTCATCCTGCGCCAACTTGGCTGGATAAATCGCACCAGCATAATTTCCACCGGCTTTTGCATAGCCTGTTCCGCCTTCTACTGCGCGAGTATAATGGGTTTCGATTTTAACTTTTACCGGGGTCGAGTAATAAGGACCCACCGGACTTAGTATAATCATGAAAGTAAACGCTAGCGAAGGTCGAATCCCAATGAATTCATCAGCCGAAAACATAGTGGGTCTTATATAAAGAGAACTTCCTGCAGATTCTGGTATCCAGGTGCGATCTAAATCTATTAATGCAGACAAACTCTCCATAAAGAGTTCTTCGGGTATAGCGGGCATGCACATACGATGAGCCGAAATATTCATCCGTTTCCAATTCTCTAGCGGACGAAACACCAGAGCTTCTTTGCCAGATTTAGACGGATACGCTTTCATGCCCTCGAAAATAGATTGGCCGTAATGTAAGGCTGGCGTTGCTGGACTTATCGAGAGATTTCCATAGGGAACAATTCTTGAATTTCCCCACTCCCCATCTCGAAAATCAGCCAAAAACATGTGGTCAGTATAAACTGTGCCAAAAGGAACGTTTGATAAATCAGTCGTTTTAAGGCGTGATTCTAAAACTTTGTCAATAGAAATTTTAATTGTTTCAACCATCTTTAACCAGAAATTATTTGAGGCCGCAAGTTACAATTAAAATTAAAAGCCGGCTAACAGATGTTAGTAATTGAATCACATTCTAGGTTGCCAGGGGGTTTCTGGTGCTTTTAACTCAAATGCCATGGAGCGACAAAGCATGAATAAAAAATCAGACAAGCGGTTCAAGTATTTTATTACCAATGGATCAACTTTTTCAATCTGATTGAGGGCAATTACCAAACGCTCGGCTCTTCGGCACACAGTACGGGCAACATGCCCAAAAGACACAGATGAGTGACCACCCGGCAAAACAAAATGACGCATAGCCGGCAATTGCGCATCCATCACATCCATTTGCTTTTCCAGTAATTCAATATCAGTTTCAACCAGAGCGGGAATCTTTACTTTTTTATTATCTGGTTCAGTGGCGAGGATGGACCCAATGGTAAATAATCGATCTTGTATTTCCGCTAACAACTCAAGGCGGGATTGATTTACGGGTTGGTCGCGCATAACACCGATCCATGAATTTAATTCATCAATAGTACCGTAGGCGTCAATACGCAAGTCGGCTTTGGATACACGCTTTCCCCCAAAGAGCGATGTTGTTCCTTCATCACCTGTTTTCGTGTAGATCTTCATATTGATATTTACACCAGATAGCTCAGGGATTGCTCCTCAAAAAATTTTAATGGACAGCCACTGTCTCGGCACGTGTGATGTTCTCATTCACTTTATCCCACTCAACCAATCCATCTTTCAGACGGATAATGCGATGCGAATAGTGGGCGATGTCATCTTCGTGTGTAACCATGATAATAGTATTTCCTTTTTCATGAAGCTCATGAAATAAACTCATGATATCATAAGAAGTTTTTGAATCCAGGTTTCCGGTAGGTTCATCGGCCAAAATAATGGAAGGACTGTTTACCAACGCCCGGGCAATGGCTACACGTTGGCGTTGCCCTCCCGAAAGTTCATTGGGTTTGTGATGATAGCGATCGCCAAGGCTTACATTTTCAAGAGCCTCCATTGCCATCTCGGTGCGCTCAGATTTACTGTATCCCGCATATATAAGCGGAAGGGCTACATTATCTAATGCAGTGGCTCTGGGCAAAAGGTTAAAAGTTTGAAAAACAAATCCAATTTCTTTGTTACGAACCATAGCCAGTTCGTTCTCTGTCATGTCGCTCACCAATTGATTATTGAGCCAGTACTCACCGGATGTTGGTGTATCCAAACAACCAACAATATTCATGAGTGTCGATTTTCCGGAGCCAGAAGGTCCCATAAAGGCTACATATTCACCTTTATCTATCGAAATGGAAATATCCTGAAGGGCATTTACAATGGTATTACCCATTTTATAAACTTTCGAGATATGGGTAGTCTTAATAATATTCGGCATGATTTGGGTTTTAGTACACTAATTCTTATCTGAGAAGGTCTCTTCCGTCTACTGGTAAATTAACTTAAGGTTTCAAAAATAACATGAAATGTTCCTATAATGCTTTAAGAGGCAAAAGAGAATGATAAAGTTTTAATGTAGACGAGTTTAAGCGCTCTAAGTTACATAAAACCACTAATTCTTTATAAAATTCAAACACTCCTTGATTACATGGTCGTCCTTTAATATTCGGTTGTGACCCAATCCCTGAGTGGTTAACAGAGTAGCCGAGGGGTAACTTTTTACAAGTTCCTGCGCCTGAATTATAGGAACATCTTTGTCCTCATTATCATGGACTAACATAATCCTGAGATTTGAAATATGTTTTACGAAATGCAAGGCCGTAAACTCTTCAAACGGCTTTCCAAACTTTTTTAATACAAGTTGCTTGAACCGTTCGCCCGTTTTCCAAGAACCTCCAATGGCATTCAAGTACGATTTGATAATCTCATCAGCCATGGTTGGGCTTGCCACGTTGATAAGTTTAGTAACGGGCAATCCATTCATTATTGAATATAAGGCTGCGCCACCACCAAACGAGTGCGCGATTATTGCTTCCGGTACTCCTTTTTGTTTAATGATTGTCTGAAGTACGATGCTAAACTCTGAAATATCAGTTCTCTTACCTGTAGATTGTCCATGGGCAGGTCCGTCAAACCCGAGGATTCGGAAACCGGCTTCATTAAAAACAGGGACAAACTTTCTAAATTGAGTGGCCCGGCCCGCCCATCCATGAATTACAATCACATAGGGAAGATCAGGATTTCCCCATTCATAAGTCTGTATTTTTTTTCCATCAACATGGATTTTTTCCTTGTTAGCTAGTAATTCGCACGCGTGTTCCTTCAAGGTAGCCTTATACCGGATCGGGGTAAAGAATATCTTTTCAAAATAGGCAACTGCCAATGAGCTAGATATTAATTCTAGTTTGGGAAAAACCCATCGAACAAATCGGAGTGCCAGTGGAATATTATTTTTCAATATTTCAATAATTAAAGCTCACCTTCTACAATAAAAAAGCGCGAGTTACATAGAATCAATTAAGAGTATAAAACCTAACTTTGCTGATTATAGTTGCTCAATTACATGAAAAAAACAATACTTTTTGGCTTAACCGCTTTTCTACTCACTTTTTCCCTTCAATCTCTTTTTGCTCAACGGTTTTGGGTAGCCGCCACACCCTCAAATTGGAACAATACAGCCAACTGGTCATTGACTTCGGGTGGTGCAGGCGGGGCTTCTGTTCCTGGAGCGAGTGATCTGGTAACATTCAATGCGCTCGGTCTTGGCAATTGTACTTTAGATGTTGCCCTACCGTTGCCGGGATAACTATAAATGGTTATACGGGAACCGTTGACATAAATGGCTTTAACCTCACCACTACCGGCACGAATTCTTTCTCAACCGGAACAATAAATAATGCGGGTGGAATTGCAGCACTCACACTAAACACCACAGTAACATCAACCTTTAATGGAACTACTTTTGGCGCAAATGTAAATGGAAACACGGGCCGTATTTTCCTTAACGGATCAATTTTTAATGGAACTGTTTCTATAAACAAAACTGCTAACAATACTGATTTAAGTACTGGAGGCAATACTTTTCAAGGAGCTGTTACATTAACAAACAGTTCAACCAGTCAGTTTAGATTAGCGGGAACCAACCCCGATATTTTCAATGGCGCCTTATCGTTAGTGAGTGGAAATACCGGACCCATAGAGGTCGCTTATAATGCAGCCGGAACCCAATTCAATCAAAACATTTCAATCACCTATAATTCTACAGGAGCTATTACTTTCGGAGCAAATGGTGGAACTTCAACGTTAGCAGCTGCGCAAACAATATCTGTTGTTGGTTTTGGAGGAGCCGGTTGTGGAAACTTATCTCTGGCAAGGCTAACACAAACTGGGGCAACAGCACAAACAATTAATTTATCTGGTAATAACACAGCTACTCTAACATTCGGGCCCGCATCTTCCTTTGCAGGTTCCGTTACAACCAACACGCCTTCCATCGTTCTTAATTCAAGTTCTTTTCAAGTTTTAACGATCACTAAAACGGGGACTCAAAACGACAATTTAAGAGGCGGAAACACTTTTAATGGAGTAATGACTGTTAATAATCAAGGTGGTGATTTCCACATGGGAACAAACGCGGCCGATGCTAGTGACACCTGGAATGCAGATGCTTTCTTCAACAATACCGGAGGCAACCGAATTCGAATAGGTGAAGACAATGCCGGAAACTTGTTTAATGCAAACGCAACCTTTACCAACACCAGTGCAACCGATGTGAATAGTCGCATACAAGTAAGCAGAATGGCAACGGCAAGCACCACATTTAACGGTACTACTGTTTTTAACAATAGCGGAAATGCAAGTGATGTTCATATTAGCTACGATGCCGGAAGTTTAACAACTTTTAATGGACCTGTTGTATTTAATTCTAACGCCAGCAATGGCGCTGACTTTTGGGTAGGCCAGAATGGCGATGTTACTTTCAATGGAAGCATAACAATAAACAGTTCAACCGATGGCGTGCTTTTTGGAAATGGTGTTGGAACGGTAGCTATGTCTGCTGGAAATACAATTGCATTAGGCGGATCTGGATTTACCGGTGGACGATTATTACTTCGCAATTTTACGCAAGCTGGAACTACAGCCATGACGTTGCCTTTAACAGGTTCTTCAAGCTTTCAGGTTGGGCCAAACTCTGCCATTGGTGGTAACGCTAATTTTTCCGCGCCAAGACTCAATTCAATGCGACTACTACTTTCAACAATAATGGAAGCTCTCGTATTTATTTCTCGCACAGTCATTCAGGTCAAACAACAACATTTGCGGCTGACCTCACTTTAAATTCAAATAAAACAGGGGGTGCAGACGCTTGGTCTTATCTAATAACCGAGGGCGCCAATACCAATATTTCAGTAGCCGGAAATTTTTCTATAAACTGTGCGGGTGCATTACAAAGCAATCACCGCATCTTACAAGGAGCAGGAACCACAGCCTCGTTTGGTGGTGATGTTGCCGTTAACTTGACAAACACACAGTCTTCAACTGCAATACAAATGGGAGTTATCCGGAACGACAACTTATAATGGAAATATTTCAGTTGCAAATAGTGGTGGAGCTAGTGGAATATCATTCAATAATAATGCAAGTGCGTCCTCAACATTAGCTGCAACCAAAACAATCTCCATAGGGGCAGGCGGATTTAGCAGCGGTACGTTAAATATTCCACGGTTTACACAATTAGGAGCAGCACCCACAACACTTAATCTAACCGGGTCATCAACAGCTTTGCGTGTTGGTCCGCTTACCACATTTGGTGGTAACACTGATTTGCGTTCTGCTCAACTCTTTTTAGATGGAGTTGATGTAGGCGGAACCGCCTATCTTGAAAAGACCGATGCAGGAAACAGTACAGGATTAGGAAACAATACATTTAGCAGCATAACAACAATTGTAAACAGTGGAACGGGATACTTACGAACAAATGGAAATAACACGTTCAACGGAGCAACTACTATAACTAATAATGGAACAGCAGACATACTTTTAGAATTAACCTCTGGCAGCACCTATAATGGAGATGTCACCTTTACAAATACTAATTCTTCTTATGTTAGAGTAGCCTACTTAGGTGCAACTTCATTTAATGGAAATATTACCGTTAACAGCACCGCTGGAGTTGGTGTATATTTTTCTGAAAATGTTGGCGGCTCTTCCACCTTAGCAGCAACCAAAACAATTTCTGTTGGTGGCTCTGGATTTTCTAATGGAATATTGAGCCTCCTTCGCTTTTCACAAATAGGAGCAACTCCGCAGACGCTTACGTTAACTGGAAATTCATCGCTTATTGTTGGGCCAACTTCTGCATTTGATGGAAATGTGAATTTTAGTTCTCCAAGGGTATACTTAAATGGTTGCACGTACAGTGGCTCCGTAACCATTGAAAAAAATGGTGGCGGAGACGATTCAAGTACTGGTGGAAATATTTTCACCGGATTAACAACCATTACTAATAGTGGCTCCGGATATTTGCTTTTAGGCAGCAGTAATAGTGATCAATTTTTGAGTCCTACTACATTTAACAACACAGGTAGCTACCGAATTTACTTTGCACATAATCATGGTGGCCAAACAACAACGTTTGCTTCCGATATAACCCTCAACTCAAATAAAACGGGCGGCAGTGATCCATGGTCTTTTTTAGTTGGCGAAGGCAATAATATAGGGCTTTCAATAGGCGGAACACTTACAATTAATTGTGTTGGTGCAATTCAGAGCAATCACAGGTTTTTACTGGGTAATGGATCTACAGCCATCTATAATGGACCTGTTAATATCAACAATACAAATACGGCAGTGGGCACAGTAATTCAAATGGGTGAAAATGGTACTTCATCTTATAACGGAAATATCAACGTTGTAAACTCTGGTGGGGCAGCAGGAGTAACGTTTAATGGCCAAGTAGCGGCTAGTTCTATCCTTAATGGAGCCATCTCATCAGGTACTTTCTCTAGTGGTTCATTAAACCTATATCGCTTTACTCAGGTTGGTGTAATTCCAGAAAATCTAACCCTCACCAATGGTTCTATTCTTCGGGTAGGCCCTAACTCAAGTTTTGATGGCGATGTGAATTTTGTTGCGCCCCAACTTTTCCTAAACGGTGCAACTTACAATGGAACAACGTATCTCGAAAAAAATGGAGCAGTTGACAACGCTGGCAACGGTGGAAATATTTTTAATGGAACATCCACTTTGGTCAGTTCTGGGAGTGATTATCTAATGACAGCCAACGTGACTCCTGATATTTTTAATGGTGCCCTTACAATAATAAACTCCGGAAGTGATTGGATTTACCTTGCCCACAACGTTGCAGGCAATCAATTCAACAACAACATTACTGTTAACAATACAGGAAGCGCACCTGGCATCTTGTTTTCCAATAACGCCAGTGGTGCATCTACAGTTACAAATGGAACAATAAGAACGGGTGGAGCAGGATTTTCTATTGGCGAACTTCGCTTGCGCAGATTCACACAAGTTGGCGCAATTGCTCAAAATCTAACGCTCACCGGTTCTGCACAATTATGGATTGGTCCCGCCAGTGCGTTTGATGGTAATGTAAACTTTGTTGCCCCACGCCTTCTGTTAAATGGAGCAACGTATAACGGAACTGCCTATCTGGAAAAGAATGGCGCCACAAACAACGATGGTGATGGTGGAAACATTTTCAATCAGGCAACTACAATCGTTAACTCAGGTAGTGCTTACTTGCGCACTGCCTCAATTTCTCCTGATATTTTTAATGCAAATTTGATTTTAACTAACTCAGGATCGTCTACTATTCGTATGTCCGACAACGCTGCGGGCAATCAGTTTAATGGAAACGTTGAAGTGAACTCTACTTTTGGTGGCGGCATTTACTTTGGGAATAGTGCTGCCGGAACCTCTACACTGGCGGCAGGCCGAACCATTGGTGTTGGCTCATCCGGGGTAATCAGTGGTGATATTCGATTAATCCGCTTTACCCAAGTTGGACCGACTGCCCAGACCTTAAACCTTTCGGGCATAGCAATACTTACGTTAGGACCAAGCTCAATCTTCGATGGGAATGTAGATTTTCGTGCACCGCAAATACTCTTAAATGGTACAACCTATAATGGCACGGCTTACATCGAAAAGAATGGAGCTACCAACAATTATGGAACTGGAGGCAACACCTTTAACGGAACAACTTCTTTGGTTGATTCGGGGGCTGGCTATTTAGCTACAGCAAGTACTGCCCCTGATATATTCAATGGAAACTTAACCGTTTCGAATACTGGTTCCAATGTCATTTATTTGGCAGACAATGTCGCTGGAAATCAGTTTAACGGCAACATAACTTTTAATTCAACATTAGGAAGTGGTGGTGTTTATTTTGCCAACTCAGCAGCAGGGAATGCTACTCTTGGCACCGGGGCATCATTACTTACAGGTGGTTTAGGGTTTAGTAGTGGTGAACTTAGGTTTAGAAGGTTTACACAAATAGGTGCCGCTGCCCAAAGTTTACTTTTAACCGGCACCTCATTACTGAGAATAGGCCCCTCATCCACATTCAATGGAAATGTAGATTTTCGTTCGCCTCAGTTTGCTTTAGATGGGGCCATCTACAATGGAACAACCTATCTGGAAAAACGGGGCTACAAACAACGATAGTAACGGTGGCAACACGTTTAATGGAGTAACAACAATCGCTAATTCTGGAAGCGGATTCTTCCGATTTGCGTTAATAACTCTTGATACATTTAATGGAGATATTACGCTCACCAATACTGGCTCATCTACCATCAGAATGGCAGATGATGTGCCGGGTACAGTATTTAATGGAAATATAATTGTCAACTCAACTTTTGGTGGCGGAATTTATTTCAGCGAAAGCGGTGGTGGAACCGCAACATTAGCATCTGGTAGAACAATCTCAGTTGGTGGACTTGGATTTAATTTAGGCGAATTACGCCTCCGCAGATTCACACAGAATGGTGGCACGGCTCAAAATCTTGTCTTTACAGGAACTGCAGGAATTGTTCTGGGCCCATCTATAATTTTTAACGGTGCTGTTGATTTTCGAGCGCCTCAAGTATTTATTAATAGTGGTTCTTACAACAGCACAGCCTTTATTGAAAAAACTGGTGCAACTGATAATAGTGGAACTGGAAGCAGCACATTTAATGCTGCAGCAACTATCCGCAATAGCGGTACAGGTTTCTTGCGCACCGATGGTAACATGACTTTTAATGGAGTTACTTCATTGATAAATTCCGGCTCAAATTATTTGCTTCTGGAGTTAAACAGTGGCAGTAATTACAATGGCGATTTAACCCTTATCAATTCAGGCTCTTCCAACGTACGCATGAGTTATCAAGGCGCAAGCAACTATAATGGAAACATTGAAGTGAATAGCACCAGCGGCACGGGAATTATTTTTAGTGAGTCCGGAGCAGCAACCTCTACACTTGCCAATGGAAAAACTATTTCGGTGGGGGGAACTGGATTTACAGCTGGTACACTTACGCTTCAGCGCTTCACTCAAACCGGAGGCACTGTGCAAAATTTAGTTTTAACCGGAGCTTCAACATTTAGAAGTGGCCCAAGTGCAACCTGGAATGGAAGTCTGATCGTCAGTTCTCCCGCTCTGTTTTTAGATGGCTCAGTTCTGAATGGCGCTACTAATTCATTGATTAAAACAGGAGCCTCCACAGACAGTAGCGTAGGCGGAAATAGTTTTGTGGGCAATACAACCTTTACCAATTCAGGTACTGGTGTTTTCCGTTTAGCAAATGTAACCACCGATGACTTTGTTGGCAACGCCACGTTTAATCAAGCCAGTGGAACTATACAGCCTGCTTATAATGCTGCAAGTACATTTCACGGTACCGTAACGGTAGATGGAACTTCTCCTATAACCTTCGGGGCAAACAATGGCACCATTACATTTACAGGCAGTAACGCGCAAAATGTAAACAAGAGTGGCACTGCTTCACCCGTATTTAGAAGGTTGCTTATGAACAAGGCGAGTAATGCAGTAACCTTAACTACAGATGCAAGTGTTACAACAAACGCCATATTCACTGCTGGTGTTCTCAATACCACAGCAGCCAACATCTTAACCTTTGTAAATGGCTCAACCTCTACAGGCGGATCAAATGCAAGTCATATAGATGGCCCTGTTGTAAAAATTGGAAATGCTGCCTTCTCATTCCCAACGGGCGATGCAGGAATTTTCAGACCTATTTCGATTTCTGCACCAGCTAATAACACCCATGCATTCAGAGCAGAGTATTTCAAAGCCGCCCAAGCATTTGGCGGACCACCTACTTACCCAGCCGGTATATTAACCGTGAGCTCTTGCGAATACTGGGTGTTGGATCGCACCGTAGGTACATCAAATGTAAATGTTACGCTAAGTTGGAATTCCCCAGACTGCACGGGCTCCTACATTACCAATTTGCCTAACCTTCGCGTAATGCGATGGGATGGTGTATCATCCTGGGTTAATCATGGAAATGGCGGAACTACAGGCAATGCAACTGCAGGCACCTTAATTACTTCTGCACCCATTACCAGTTTCAGTCCAATCACGTTAGGATCAACCACCGTTGATAATCCCTTGCCCGTTGAGTTAATCAGTTTTACTGCCCAGGTATTAAATGAAAATGTAAAACTAAACTGGGTAACAGCCTCTGAATTGAATAATGATTTTTTCACTGTACAACGGTCTGCAGACGGTATAGAATATGAAAGCATCATGGAAATTAATGGAGCCGGTACAACCTCAGCTTCATCAAGCTATGAGTATACTGATGTAACTCCGCTGCAAAACATTTCTTATTATCGGCTTAAGCAAACCGATTTTGACAAGAAATCTTCTTACTCAAAAGTGATTGCCATTAACATCAATGCCATTCATGAGTTCGTTATGTATCCTAATCCGGTAAGCATGGGTGGAGTGGTTACTCTTAATAAAAAAGATACGTATGTGATCTCGAATAATCTGGGTGCGATTGTATTAAAAGTAACTGAAGTAACCCAAATAGACATCTCAACACTGGCACAGGGTGTATACATTGTGAGAAGCTCAACGGGAGAAATAAAACGCCTCGTTATTCAGTAATGTCAAAGGCAACGGTCTTTGTATTATGGACAAACGTGCTGGTATCATATGTTCGTTCCGAGTATTGCACATTGTTTTGATAGTCTATTAATACCACGGTAGAGCATCGGGTACCATACCCATTTGTTTTAATGAACATCGATGATAACGCACGCTCGCGTTCCAAACCGATGCCTGTATCAGGAAGATTTTGATCGTCTGCACGGCTTTCATCATACAACAATTCAAACAGGGCATCCGAAGAAAGAACCTTCGAGGTTAAGATTGATTTAAACTTCTCTTTTCCACGCTGAACTTTTGGCCAGGGCGTATCCAACAAATGATTGCTAAGGCCGTAAATGCCAGAATCCAGTTTCTGAATACCCGATTTGTAATTGGAGAGATACCAGAGTTCATCAGGAGTGCCTGCAAGCAAATTAAAACCATTGTATTGAGAAGCGCGGGCAGAAATCTCTTGCAGATAATCGAATGGTGATACACGATTGATTAAATAGTCCGAAACCAATTGTCCTCGTGATGGTGCCTGAGGATTAATATTAGCCGGGTCCCGATAATTGGTAACTAAACTAATTCTACCATTTATATTCATTCCCATCCAGGTGCCCGATGCTTCCAAATCACGTCCACCAATAATTTCGGGATGATCTTTCCAAAAATGAGCGGGTGCTGTTTGACGATTATAAAACTCATCGCGGTTTGCCGCTACAATGAGTTTATATTTTGGATGGTTGTTTATAGATAAAAATATCAGGCACATATTACATTGTCCAGATGGTGAAATAGAAAAGCATGATTCGATATGTAATTACAGTTCCTTGTAAAAGGAAAATTAAGACAATCGACTTTAATATAGCCCAATACCATTTCTGACGGTAATAGGTAATCAAGCCACGAATCAAAAGTAAGCTATTAAGGACACATGGATGGAAGTGAACGTAAAGTCAGAAAGTAAGAATGCCCAATCGATTCCAAAATAAAAGGCAACTTTAACTAACACCCTAATAAGATTAGCCAATAAGAAAGCAATCAACAAAAGCTGAAAACTGTAAAACTCCAGAGCGAATAAAAGGTGATTGAAAAAGAAACTCCCTTTAGAATAGTTCATCACCATCAAGATTCCAGAAAAAGCAAATACTAAGACTATAATTAACGATTTTGAAAGATTGGTTGACTGGCTGTTATATGTTTCCTCAAAATCTTTAAATGCAATAGTGGCTTCATCTAATTTTGCGGTCACAGTTTTTTGAGCAATCTCGCTATGATAGCCTACTTGATACATTTGACTATAAAGCGTTGAGTTGTACGAATCAAATATGGGAAACAAAAAATAGAAAAAGTTTGCAACGAAAAACAATGAGAGCATATTCATGAATGGCACTCGTTTACCTTCCTGAATGTTTTTCGAGAGTTGACCTGGCTTAACTATTAAAAGCTTTACAGTATTGAAAAATTTACCATCTAAGAAGGTAAAGGCATTTAAGAGACCACTCAAAAATGATAGGATTGAGCGTTCATAAAGTTCCATTACTTTCTCTCCGCAAACGTTACAATACCGTCCTTTAAATTCGTTGCCACAAGTAACGCATGCACGATCAATCTTATAATTGAAGGTGTCTTGTCTCCTATTTAAAAACTTAATTTTCAAGAAGAAAATAATTCTAACTGTGAAGGCAACAATTGAAAACTTTTTCGATGATACGGTGTAATACCTAATGCCCGAATCCCATCCCGATGCTCTTCTGTAGGATAGCCAACATTGGTATTCCAGCCATAACCCGGAAATTCAAGAGATAGTTTCTCCATTAACTCATCCCGATAATTCTTAGCCAGAACAGAGGCCGCAGCAATTGATAAATATTTTCCATCTCCTTTAATCACACATTCAAATTTCAAATCCCCATAAGGTGTAAATCGATTTCCGTCAATCAAAAGAAATTCGGGTTGAACCGAAAGTTTATCCAACGCCAAATGCATGGCTTTAAATGAAGCATTCAAAATATTTATTTGATCAATTTCTCCATTGCTCACTTCAGCTATCGCCCAGGCCAATGAATCACGAACAATATCTGCTTGTAATGTTTGTCTTTCCTGCCGGGTTAGCTGCTTAGAATCATTCAGTAATTCATGTTGATAATTCTTAGGAAGTATAACCGCAGCTGCAACCACCGGGCCAGCCAAGCACCCTCTTCCCACCTCGTCACAACCGGCTTCAATTAAATCGTGTGTAAATGAGGATAGTAACATTTCACCAAAAATCAAGATTCAAAAATGAAAATTCAAGGTTAATTCAACTAATTGTCAGTATAATTTTCAATCTTGAATTTTAAATTTTGAATGATGAATCCTTGGCAAACGCTTTCTTCGGAAGAAAAATATGATAATCGATGGATTCAAGTGGTGGAACACCAGGTGGTAAATCCCGCGGGCGGAAAAGGAATCTATGGTAAAGTGCATTTTAAAAATAAAGCCATTGGCATTGTCGCTCTTGATAAAGAAGCAAACACGTGGCTGGTTGGTCAATGGCGTTATACATTAGATGAATGGAGTTGGGAAATTCCTGAAGGGGGTGGAGCACTACATGCTGACCCGTTGGAATCCGCCAAGAGAGAATTAAAAGAAGAGACAGGATTGATTGCTAATCAATGGACCATGATTCAACGTACGCACCTTTCCAATTCCGTTTCGGATGAAGAAGGTTTTATCTTTTTAGCCGAAGATCTTACTCAAAAGGAAAGCGAACTGGAGGATACCGAAGCTGATTTAAAAGTTTGGAAACTTCCTTTGGCTGAAGCTTTAAAAATGGTACAGGATGGAAAGATTACCGACAGCCTGAGCGTGATAGGAATTCTTAAAGTTGGAAGAATGAAGGGGTACTAGTCACAGGTAACCGGTAACAGTCACAATCCAGTATCCAGTAACGAGCATCCAGAAAAATGAACTTCCGTTCTCACATTCGACCCAACTTCCTACTCGCCTACCCGGTAATGCTAAGTATGCTTGGTCAGGTGATGACGGGCGTTGCCGATAGTATAATGATTGGTTGGACGGGCGCCATACCGTTGGCTGCCTCTTCGTTTGCCAATATCTTTTTTTCAATTCCACTTTTTTTTGGGATTGGTGTTTCGTATGCCATAACACCCTTAGTGGCGCAAGCCGAAGGCGCCAATGATACCAGCAACATAATCAGCACATTAAAAAATGGTTCATTAATAAATCTTGTTACGGGTTTTATCCTGGTTGGTCTCATTTTTTCGATAGAACCCTTCATGCACTTAATGGGGCAACCCACAGAAGTGGTAACGTTGGGTATCCCCTATCTCAGCATCATAGCTGTTTCCATTATTCCTACAATGATTTTTCAAACCTACAGGCAATTTGCTGAGGGGCTTCAACGTACACGAGTGGCGATGATCATTGTAGTAATGAGTAACCTCCTTAACATCGCACTTAATTATGTATTGATTTTTGGATATTATGGTTTCCCCGAAATGGGACTTAATGGGGCCGGCTGGGCTACCTTGATTGCACGCATTATCATGGCGTTAAGCATGATGTTATACATTTACTATGGAAGAAAATTTCAATCTTTCACAGCAGGATTTTCTATTGGTAATTATTCTCGCAAGCTTATTTCAAAAATGTTACACATAGGCTTACCAGCCGGATTGCAATTTATTTTTGAAGCTGGCGCCTTCGGTTTCTCAGCACTTATGATGGGCTGGCTTGGTACTAATGCTTTAGCTGCACATCAGATCGCTATTAATCTCGCTACCATCAGTTACATGACTACCTCGGGAATGGGAGCAGCAGCCACTATTCGGGTAGGAAATTTTTGGGGCCAAAAAGATCGAAAAAACTTAAGAGCCTCTGCCTTTACTATGATTGCCATGGCTGCTGTCCTTATGACGATATGGGCATTGCTGTTCATTTTTGGAAGATACTTTTTGCCCTCGCTGTATATCGATGACTTAACGGTTATAGGGCTAACCGCTCCACTACTTATTATAGCCGCTTTCTTTCAATTATCCGATGGAATACAAGTAGTAACCGCTGGCGCATTACGCGGATTGCAGGATGTTAAAATACCTTCCATATTGATTTTTATTTCCTATTGGGTTATAGCCTTGCCACTTGGATACTGGTTGGCCTTTCCGCTACAACTTGGTGCAAATGGAATTTGGATTGGCTTATCGGTTGGCCTCACCTTAACAGCTTCCGCCATGATGATGCGCTTTAATCGGCTTTCCCATAAATTGTAACAATAATCCTGAGTAAACTATTTTCCTCCAAAGTTCAATGAAGACCCATTGGAAACGTTTTCGGTATCAATAACCAATGCTGTTGATAGTCAACATTAGCCATTTCTCTCCATAAATAAGAACAAACTGACAGCCTTCATCGTTTAACGATCATAAAATGACGCTCCAGTCAATTTTAAGATATTTGAATATAAATCAACTTTGCATAAGTTTGCATCCCTGATGAAGAAACTGATTGTCAGATTCGTTTTGGTGCAGTGTATCTTGCTATCGATTGGATACAGCAATCAATATGCACTTGCCAGTCAGGATTGTGGCATCTCATCAATAGTTCTTGACAATTCAATCACCAACTTTGACAGTGTTAAGAATAACCATTCCATTGTCACCAACTCAGCGCATAGTTTTAAAATAGATGTTGCCGAAATCGAAGAAGAGAAGGACAAATTCTTTTCTTTCAAAAAATATTTAACGGGTAGCTATTCCTTTTCCATCCTTTTTTCCGATTTAATACCAGGCCATTTCTTTGGCCTTATAAATAAAAGCGAACACATCGCTAATCCTACTCCAGAGCTCACATCGAATAGCTCATACATTACATTCCAGGTATTCAGAATTTGATTTCCTCTCAGGCAATTTTTAATTGCCTATTCCCCCATGTCGTTTAATTGTTGAGCATCCATTGGCATTTGCCAAAAATGGATTTTGCAACGAATCAAAAAATCGTCAAACAAAAAAATACAGTTTTTAAAAAAATTAACTATGAAGACAATTATCATGCTCCTTGGTTTGTGCGTGTTGCTAGGTAACATAAGTTGTGAGTCGCACAAAGAAGAGACAAAGGAAGAAACCAAATTTTTGGTTACCAGCCCTCTACGGATGGACACTTCCATTATAAAGGAGTATGTATGCCAGATCCACTCTATAAACCACATTGAAGTAAGGGCTTTAGAAAGAGGGTATCTGCAAAATATCTATGTCGATGAAGGACAACGGGTAAAGAAGGGGCAATTGATGTTTCAGGTAATGCCCATGTTGTATCAAGCCGAGATGCAAAAGGCGCAAGCCGAAGCCAACTATGTAGAAATTGAATACCTGAACACAAAGTCATTGGCCGATAGCAATGTGGTATCTAAAAATGAATTAGCGTTAGCGAAAGCAAAATTTGATAAAGCTAAGGCTGAGGTAGCGTTGGCACAGGTTCATCTTGATTTTACACGAATCAAAGCTCCATTCGATGGCATCATGGATCGTTTCCATGTGCGTCTTGGAAGTCTGGTTGATGAAGGCGAGTTGCTTACCAGCTTATCCGACAACAGTAAAATGTGGGTCTACTTTAATGTGCCCGAAGCTGAATATCTGGAGTACGAAACGGTTATAAAAAAGGATAGTCTGGCACAGGTAAATCTGTTAATGGCAAACGGTAAGCTGTTTAAACACCACGGGATAATAGAAACTATCGAAGCTGATTTTAATAATGAAACTGGTAACATTGCTTTCCGCGCTACTTTTCCGAACCCGAAAGGATTGCTGAGACACGGTGAGACAGGTACTGTGCAGTTGAATACCCCGATTAAAAATGCGTTGCTAATTCCACAAAAATCTACTTTTGAAATTTTGGACAAAAAATATGTATTCGTTATCGACAAAGACAATATTGTTCGATCACGACTTATTACCATCGATGCGGAACTTCCTCATATATATGCCGTAAATGGTGGGCTTGAAGAAACGGATAAAATACTTCTTGAAGGATTACGCTTGGTGCGTGAAGGTGACAAAATACATTCTGAATTTGTAAAACCAAGTTCGGTATTGTCACAGTTGAATTTATACGCGGAGTAATACGTACCTAAAAATCAAAAGAAATGTTTAGTAAAATATTACACAGGCCTGTCTTTGCAATTGTAATTTCGGTTATCTTTATCTTTGTCGGTTCGTTGGCTATCAAACAGCTACCGATATCTCAGTTTCCTGAGATTGCACCTACAACCGTAAGTATCTTTATTGCCTATCCGGGCTCCAGTGCAGATGTATTGATTAAGTCAACGCTCATCACGTTGGAAAACTCCATCAACGGTGTTCAGGGGATGCGGTATATGACTTCCGATGCTACCAGTGCGGGTGAAGCAACATTAAGTGTAATTTTTGAGCCAGGGACAGATCCCAATCAGGCGGTTATCCGTGTTAAAACAAGGGTTGATCAGGTGATGCCCCTCTTACCTGATTTGGTGCAGCGCGAAGGCGTAATCATCACACCTATTCAACCCAGCATGTTAATGTATGTAAACTTGTATAGTACAGATAAAAATCTGGACGAGAAGTTTTTATACAATTACGCCAACGTAAAAATGATTCCTGAAATAAACAGAATCAACGGAGTAGGCAGAACACAAATATTAGGTAGTAGAACCTACGCGATGCGCGTATGGCTTGATCCCACTCGCATGCGCGCCTATAGTATATCCATTGAAGATGTTATGGAGGCAATGGGTGAGCAAAGTATTATTGGCAGACCGGGTAGAATAGGTCAAAGTTCAGGCATTGCCGCACAGTCACTGGAATATGTATTGACGTATAAAGGCCGATATAATAAGCCCGAAGAATATGAAGATATTATTATTCGAGCAAATGCCGAGGGTGAAAGTATCCGCCTTGGCGATATTGCCAAGATTGAATTAGGAAGTGAATTCTTTGATATCTATTCCAACCTGGATGGTCATACTTCGGCAGCAATTGTACTGAAACAAAACTATGGTAGTAATGCTAGTGAAGTAATCAAAGAAGTAAAGGAGTTGCTTATAGAAATGAAAGCCGATTTCCCTCCGGGAGTAGATTATAAAATTAGTTATGATGTTTCTCAATTTTTGGATGCTTCCATCGAAAAGGTGTTACATACATTGGGTGAAGCTTTTATTCTGGTTGCCCTCGTGGTGTTTATTTTTCTTGGCGATTGGCGTTCTACGTTGATTCCAACACTTGCTGTTCCTGTATCCTTAGTGGGAGCGTTTTTCTTCATGCAGTTTTTCGGGCTTTCCATTAACCTGATCACATTATTCGCATTGGTGTTAGCGATTGGTATTGTGGTGGATAATGCCATTGTGGTGGTGGAAGGCGTGCATGCTAAAATGGAAGAAAAAAATCTTTCACCCTATAAGGCCACACAAGAAGTACTTCACGAAATCAGTGGAGCCATCATTGCCATCACACTGGTAATGACAGCTGTATTTGTTCCATTGGTATTTATGACTGGACCTGTTGGTGTTTTCTACCGACAGTTTTCGATTACCATGGCCACATCTATTGTGCTTTCAGGTGTAGTAGCGCTTACGCTTACTCCGGTTTTGTGTGCTATGCTTTTGAAGAATAATCATGGCAAACCTAAAAGGAAAGACCTGATTACACGGTCACTAGACAGCTTTAACAGCGGGTTTGAAAAACTTACCGGAAAATATGCAAGCTTCTTACGATTAATCGTCAACCGAAGAATGGTGACGTTTGGTGTATTGCTGATTTTCGGTGTCGGTATTTTTGTTGAGAATCAAGTGTTGCCATCAGGCTTTATTCCGGGCGAAGACCAAGGTACCATTTATGCAATCATTCAAACTCCTCCGGGCGCAACACTCGAAAGAACCAATCAGGTTTCGCAAAAGCTTCAGAAGATCTGCGAAGAAGTGGATGGTGTAGAATCGGTTTCTTCATTGGCGGGCTACGAGATTATGACAGAGGGAAGGGGCTCCAATGCGGGTACGTGTTTGATCAACTTAAAAAACTGGTCGGAGCGTGAGCAATCCGTAAAAGAAATTATGGAGGAGTTAGAGGAGAAGTCACGCAACCTTGGCGCTGTTGTCGAATTTTTTGAACCCCCGGCCGTTCCCGGTTTTGGATCTTCCGGAGGTTTCTCCTTGCGTCTGTTAGATAAAAATAGCGAGACCGATTACCATGATTTTGATAAAGTCAATAAGCAGTTTATTGATGATATGAGTAAGCGAAAAGAGTTAACGGGTTTGTTTACTTTTTTCGCAGCCAATTATCCCCAATATGAATTAGAGATTGACAATAAAGCAGCGATGCAAAAAGGTGTTTCAATTGGTAAGGCGATGGAAAATCTTAACATCCTCATCGGTAGTACGTATGAGCAAGGGTTCATTCGGTTTGGACGTTTTTTCAAAGTGTATGTGCAATCCGCTCCCGAATTCAGAAGGCTACCGTCTGATATTTTGAATTTGTTCGTGAAAAATGATCATGACGAAATGGTTCCTTACTCCTCTTTTATGAAACTCAAAAAGACACAGGGGCCAAACGAAGTTACTCGTTTCAATATGTATAATTCAGCAGCCATCCGTGGACTTCCGGCAAACGGATATACCACGGCTGATGCCATTCAGGCGATACGAGAAGTTGCCAGCGCCACATTGCCAAAAGGATATGACATTGCCTGGGAAGGTCTTTCGTATGATGAAGCCAATAGTGGAAACGAATCCATCTATATTTTCATTATTGTATTGGCGTTCGTGTACCTGGTGTTAGCTGCGCAATATGAAAGTTTCCTATTGCCTTTAGCTGTTATTTTTTCGCTTCCGGTTGGGATTTTTGGTTCGTTCTTATTGCTAAAACTGATGGGACTGGACAACGACATTTATGCACAGATTGGAATTATCATGCTGATAGGTTTGCTAGGAAAAAATGCGGTGTTGATAGTAGCGCCTTTATTGTGGGATTGATTCCATTAGTAGTGGCAACGGGCGCGGGTGCCATCGGTAACCGTACCATTGGAGGTTCAGCTCTGGGTGGCATGTTAATCGGAACCATAATGGGGGTAATCATTATACCTGGCTTGTATTACATCTTCGCTAACCTGGCGGAAGGTCGTCATTTGCTCAAGGATGAAATCGACCGGCCTCTATCAGAAGAATTCGAACACAAAAAAACGAAAGAAGAAAATGACTAATAAAATCATACATCAATTCGTAGGAGTTTTTTTCCTGTCGATACTATTTTTGGCATGTACGCCAACACTCGTTACAAAAACAGAAAACACAACTACCCCAGTGGGTTTCGGCAATTCGCAAGACACAACGAATACAGCAACGGTTAAGTGGAAGAACTTTTTCACCGATCCAAATTTGGTGGCACTAATCGATACTGCGCTGCACAACAATCAGGAATTAAATGTCACTTTACAGGAAATAGAAATTGCACGGAATGAAGTAAGAGCACGAAAGGGAGAGTACTTGCCCTTTGTTGGTATTGGTGCTTCAGCCGGTGTTGATAAACATGGTCGGTATACAGCCCGAGGCTCCAGTGAGGCAACCACAGAAATTATGCCTGGCAAAGAAACACCTGAACCTTTGCAGAATTATATGATGGGAGCCTATGCCACTTGGGAGGTAGATATTTGGAACAAGCTGCACAATGCAAAAAAATCTGCGGTATGCAGGTATCTGGCTACCGTAGAAGGTAAGAATTTTGTAGTCACCAACCTGATTGCCGAAATCGCTAATTCCTATTTCGAATTACTAGCACTGGATAATCAGCTTGATCTTGTAAAACAAAACATTGAAATACAAAGCGATGCACTTCTAATAGTAAGACAACAAAAACAAGCGGCCCGGGTTACCGAATTGGCCGTTCGCAGGTTTGAAGCACAAGTGTTAAACACACGCAGTCTTCAGTTTGGTATTCAACAGAGCATTACTGAAATGGAGAACCATCTCAATTTTTTGGTAGGAAGATATCCACAACCCATTCAACGTGATTCTCAGAATTTCAATAGTTTGATTCCGAATACTATTCAGGCTGGCATTCCCTCACAGTTATTAGAAAACCGGACCGATGTAAAACAGGCTGAACTACAACTGGTGGCAGCCAAACTAGATGTTAAAGTTGCCAAGGCTAGATTTTATCCTTCGTTAGGTATTTCAGCAGGCATTGGCTTTGAGGCGTTTAATCCATCCTACTTAATAAAATCACCACAATCATTACTTTATTCTTTGGCAGGAGATTTAACGGCACCTTTAATAAACAGGAATGCGATAAAAGCAGCTTACTACAGCGCGAATGCCATGCAGATACAAGCCGTCTATAATTACGAGCGCATATTATTAAACGCCTACATCGAAGTTGCCAATCAGTTATCCATGATTAACAATCTGGGGAACACCTATGATTTAAAAGCACAGGAAGTACAGGCTCTTACACAGTCGATAACCATTTCAAATAACCTTTTCAGATCGGCAAGGGCTGACTACATGGAAGTGCTGCTGACCCAACGCGATGCCCTCGAATCCAGATTTGAACTGATTGAAACCAAGAAACAGCAGATGAATGCCATGGTTAATATTTATCATGCCCTGGGTGGTGGCTGGAATTAAGAGAGGATAAATAGGAGGTAAGAAAATTGGTTTAGATAGGAAAAGAGAATCACCTACAGTTTTGTAAGGGTTCTCTTTTTTTTTGATTGAAGTGGCTAAAAAAAATCCTAACTTTCATTCAAACCCTAACCCATGCAAGAGCCTCGCCCTGTTCGCTATTCACAAACTACCATTACCGAATTGATGATTCCCTCTTACGCCAACTTTGGTGGTAAGATTCATGGCGGCACATTATTATCCTTAATGGATAAAGTTGCTTATGCCACTGCAAGCAAACACGCGGGCGCCTATTGTGTAACCGTAACAGTCGATCGGGTAGAATTTCTTCATCCTGTGGAGGTAGGCGAATTGGTTTCCCTTCACGCTTCTGTCAATTATGTAGGCCGTACCTCGCTGGTAGTTGGAATACGCGTGGAGTCTCAAAACATTAAGACCGGGAAGGTACTACACACCAACTCCTCATTCTTTACGATGGTAGCCAAGGGGGACGATGACAAACCAACGCAGGTACCCGAATTGGTTCTGGAAAGCAAGGAAGATGTAAAGCGATTTATTGAAGCCATGTGGTTGAAAGAAATAAGGGGTGGCATCCGTGATAAAATGGATGATGCCAAATCTCATTTCGAAGTAGAAAATGCACACGAAATACTTAAAGACCAACGGTGTAAAATTGTATTTAAACTCCCGTAAATTCCCCTATTCTTGCTTTCCTAAATATATTCTTATGAAGTATCTGTTTTCATTCTTTTTACTTTTCGTTTTTTCGGTTTCATTTAGCCAACCGCTTGTCCTAACGCAGCGCGATCAGGCGCGTGTTATTGACGAACTGTTGGATGATCGTCTTCGTACGGTATTACCCGGCCTCATGCGCAGAGAAGGTTTCGACATGTGGGTAATAATCTCCCGCGAGTACAATGAAGACCCAGTGATCAGAACATTTTTACCAGCTACCTGGCATGCTGCTCGCAGAACCACTATGCTCATTGCTTTCGATCGAGGTGCCGATAAAGAAATGGAATATTTAGCCGTAGCTCGCTATGATGTAGGCAAGATGTTCAAGCGTGCCTGGGATCCCGATGCCAACCCGGATCAATGGGCGCAACTGGGAAAAATTATTAGTGAACGCAATCCTAAAAAAATTGGCGTTAACAAAGCTCCTTCCTGGGGTCATGCGGATGGACTTACATCAAATGATTATGACAAGCTCATTAAAGTGTTACCCAAGAATCTACAACCCAAAGTAACCTCTGCAGAAAAACTTGCCGTTAGTTGGTTGGAGACACGTACTGAAAAAGAAATGGCGATCTATCAGCACATATGTCGTATCGCGCACGACATTATTCAAGAAGGCTTCTCCGATAAAGTGATTCAGCCAGGCGTAACTACAACAGAAGATGTAGTGTGGTGGTATCGCGAAAGAATTAAGGAATTGAAGTTAGATACATGGTTTCATCCATCCGTTTCTATTCAGAGAAACGAAGCCGATGCCCTTATGGCCAAAAGACCGCAACCGCTGGTAATTCAACCAGGCGATTTTATACATGTAGACTTTGGAATTACCTATCTAAGACTTAATACGGACACGCAACAACACGCCTATCTTCTTAAAGCAGGCGAAACGGAAGTGCCCGCTTATCTAAAAAATGCTTTTACCAAAGGAAATCGTTTACAAGATTTGCTAACGAATAATTATAAGCTAGGCCGAACAGGCAACGAAATTCTAAAAGCCACCCGCGAACAAGCTATTGCCGAAGGAATTACTCCTTCGATTTATACACACCCAATTGGCTTTCACGGACATGCAGCCGGAACTACCGTAGGCATGTGGGATATGCAAGGCGGTGTGCCTTTTACAGGTGATTATCCGTTGCATTATAACACAGCTTATTCTATCGAATTGAATTGTACGGTCAATATTCCTGAGTGGAAAAAAGATATTCGCATTCAGTTGGAAGAAGACGGTTTTTTTGATGAAACCGGTTTCCGATACATCGATGGGCGGCAAAAAGAAATTATTACCATTCCAAAAATGAGCGGCATTAACAGGCAGTAGTTAATTATTTCATAATATCAAGTCCTCTTTTGATCTCATCGAAAGAGGACTTTTTTATATCTTGAAACAAATTAATTTCATTTAATGAAACTGTTAAGAGCACTACATACGTATTATGGCTTCGTTCTCTTCTCAATAGTTTTCATTCTGCTCTTCCCTTTCTTCCTCATCCCCATTCTTTTCCCAAGCCAATTTAAGTTGGTAGGCGTCATTAACCGATTGTGGGGTTATCTCCTATTCCCTATTCTATTTATCCCTTATAAAGTTGAGTGTCGCGTCAAACTCGATCCAAAACGTCAATATATTTTTTGTCCAAATCATTTTTCTTATCTCGATATTGCTGCCCTAGGCCTCAACCCAATCAATGCCATATTTGTTGGAAAAAATGATATGGAAAAATCCCGCTGTTTGGATTCATGTATAGCAAACTTCACATCACGGTCGATCGGTCGAAACTTAAAAGCCGGATGAATACAATTTTAAAATCACTTCAGGCAATAGACGATGGAAAAAGCCTGGTGATCTTTCCGGAAGGCGGAATAATTAGTAAAAACCCACCTCAGATGGCACCCTTTAAAGATGGTGCCTTTCGGGCAGCCATTCAAAAACAAATTCCTGTGGTGCCTGTTACATTACCCAACAATTGGATAATTTTACCAGACCGAGAACCCATGCATTTACATCGGGGGCTTATCCATGTGATTTTCCACGAACCCATTGAAACAACAGGCTACACATTAGATCACGTTGAACAATTAAAAAACAAAGTGTTTGAAATAATTGCAACCGAACTGAAGAACCGTGAAAATTGATAAAGACACGTTGAATAAAATTTCACACCTCGCCCGGCTTGAGTTTAATGAACAGGATTCAGAAAAAATGATGCAGGACATGACCAACATCCTTTCTTTTGTTGAAAAATTAAATGAAGTGGATACGCAGGGGATTGAGCCACTTACCACCATGAGCCATGAAATCAATGCTCTGCGTGAAGATATTGTTCAGCCTCATCTTGATCACGAACTGGCATTAAAAAGCGCCCCGAAAAAAGACTCCGACTACTTTCGGGTTCCGAAGGTGTTAGAGTAATTACCACATCGTCATTCTTTGCTAATCGTATTTTTAAGGGTAAACTTGCGTTGCTCAAATTGGGAGACGTATGCATACCATTCAGTTTTGGAAATCATGGAATAAGCCTTATCAATATTTCTTCTGGTTTTTGAGCGTGTTACTCATTGTTGCCATTGGATTTTTTTGGTACTCCTACATCCTTACACCGGCTCCGGTTATTACCTGGCAGTATTATCAAGAACTCCAGCAAGAAGAAATCCCAATTCGATTTGTTCAAATTGGTTTGCACAGTCTTCCCGTTCAAGCCGATATTTTTATGATTTCTGAGGCTCAACTGGGCAGTCAGCTTACTCCTAATCTTACAGCCTCCTACATTTTTCTTTTCTCCATACTTATTTTCATCTTAGTATCCCTCACCCTTATTACCACACTTAATCGTTTTTGGTTTCTGATCGGGGTTGGTACCTTTTCTTTAGTCCTTATCAGTTTACAGATTGAAGTACTCGAAGTATTTGGGCTGACTAACAAGATTCCAACTGCCACGATATTAATCCTTATAATAGCACTCGCTTATTATTTTCAAGCTTTTCGCAGCCAGACTTCATTCGTTATCCGACTGCTTTCATTAACGCTTCTCTTTTTGATTTTAGGAGCAGTCTTAGTTCAATTTAGTCAGGTGCAAAATCCACTCTTGCATATTTCCGTAAATGGATATACGGCCGGATTTATTCTCTCGCTTGTTTTTGTTTTAATGATTGGCCCCGAAATCCCTGCTGCGTTCGTTAGCATCCTCACACAAAGCACCCGTCAAACAAAGAGCCTCAGACATTTTTTAATATTAACCGGATTCTATTTACTCAATCTTTTGCTCGCTTACGGAATCAATACCGGTTACCTGGAAAGTAACATCTGGGTTATCGATTTCTTTTTTCTTTTTACCATTTCTTCTGTGCTGGGCATCTGGGGCTTTCGCCAACGCGAAGCACAATATGCGTCTATCCTTCCAGCCGATCCATACGGGATTTATCTAATTTTATCATTAGCACTCCTTTCCTTCAGTACGATGGGCTACTTGTTGGCAACCGCCAATGATGTAGTCATTAACCTTTTAAAAGACATGGTTATGTACAGCCATTTAGGGTATGGAATCATATTCCTTCTGTACATCATCTCAAATTTTGGATCGATGCTTTCAAAAAATCTGCAGGTATATAAGGTGCTTTACAAACCCACTACTATGCCGTATTTCACTTTCCGCATGATGGGCCTTATCACATGCCTTGCCTTTTTGGTTCTTGACACAAGTTGGCGAACACCTATCAATCAAATTTATGCAGCCTACTACAATGGCTATGGCGATCTATATTACACACAGGGTGATAGCGAGCTTGCGGAAGGTTTTTATAACAAGTCTGTTTTTTATCGAAACCAAAATCATCACGCACATTACGCACTTGCTTCTATACAGAGCGCTCGCCTGGAACTGCAGAAAGAAAGACTTGAACTCGCAGAAGCAACCGGAAATCCGACAGAGTTTGCGTTTCTGAATTTAAGTGAATCCTATTTGCGCACAGGCAATCCGCTTCAATCGTTAATGATACTGAAACAGGCGAAAGAAGAATTTCCAACTAGCGGTATTGTTCACAATGCATTGGGTCTCGTGTTTTCTAAATTAAAAATATCAGACTCAGCCCTCCTATCATTTCAAGAAGCCCGTAAGTCGCGGGCAACTAAAGAAATGGCAGAAACAAATCTGCTTGCAACAAGTGCTAAATTTAAACTTGCTTATCCTGCCGATTCGTTGCTTCAACTTATCGGATCTCAAAAACTTGGTCCAAGAGCCAATACGCTTGCGCTCGCCAATCTTCAAAATCTACCCATTGAAGTAGAATATATTTCTCCGGCCGATAGCGTGATTTCTGTTACAGAGGCCACTTTTATTTGTAACTATTTCATTAATCAATTATATACTGTAGATACGGTTCATCTTGCCCATGCTATATCACTGGCACGAAAACCGGTTAACGAATATTTTAAAGAAGCTATTTTGGTAGCAGCCTCCCAAGCGTATTACGCGCAAGGCGAAGTAAAGCGTGCCTTCGATCTTACTCGTGAAGTTGCCTATAGTTCGGGGCGCGGCAAATACTTCAGCCTGCTGGGCATGTGGGCCCTTGACCAAAATAATCCTCAGATTGCAGCGAACTACTTTGAAATAGCAAAAGATAAAAATCAGCCAAGGGCTTTGCTCTATGCAGCCATCGCGCAAACTGAATCTGATAGTTTGATGCTAGCGTTACCGTTGTGGGATAGTTTAGCAAGGGCTGGCGATAAAGGGAATGCTGAAATCTCAAAGCATAGCCTCGCGGTTCTATCTGCATCTCCCACTCAAATATTTAGCATGCCTGATGAAGATAAGTATTGGTACGTGCGCTATAAAATAAATTGGCTCGATACACTCACATTCTGGAAAATGACCAAGTCGATCCAGCAGGAAGAATTAAAAGCGCGCGCTATTCTTAATTTCAGTAAGAAATGGTATGCCCAGGATGATCTAATGACAGCTTCTAAAATTCTTGAGAAGGCAAAAGGTCTTAAGCTAGCGGATAAGCACGTATATGATCAAATTCTTATGCTCAACCTGATGCTTCTCGCAGAAACGAATACAGATTTATTTTTACAGCAAGATCTTAAAAAGATTCAATCCCTAAAGCCTTCTTTCCCAAACGAATTAGTCTATCTACAATCTTTGCAGCATGAATATGCTGGCCGTTCAGAAGAAGCCCGTGTTGGTTTCGAATATTTGAGCACGGTTAACATTCACTTTACAGAAGGTCTTATTTCCTCGGCTCAGTATTTTTCATTAGATACTACCGATCGGATAAAGTCCTATTCTATTTTAGTATCTGGTTTGCTTGCCCGGCCCAACTCGATCAAGCTTTTGAAAGCATATATAAAGGAAGCTGCCTTGATTGGCTTTGATGAGGAGGCCAATGAAAGCCTGAACAAATTGAAAGCACTCCTGCCAGCCCGATATTTCAATCAATACATAAAAGAGAACCCAAATTTCTTCGACATTGATGGATAGTTATCAAAGTTGATGGAATGAAATTATCCAATTCAATGCTTACTTTTACTCACGAAAATTGAGATTCATGGACAAGAAAATTCCTTTACACGAACTGCATGTTAAATTGGGTGGAAAGATTGTGCCTTTTGGCGGATTCTTAATGCCAGTCCGGTATTCATCCGACATTGAAGAACACATGGCGGTTCGCAAAGGCGTGGGTGTTTTTGATGTCTCGCACATGGGCGAATTTAAAGTGGAAGGCCCCCATGCACTGGACCTCATCCAACGCATTACCAGCAATGATGCTTCGAAGTTGGTGGATGGTCAAGCCCAATATACCTGCCTGCCCAACGAAACCGGAGGAATTGTTGATGACCTGATCGTATACAAGATCAAAGACAACGACTATTTTATCGTGGTTAATGCTTCCAACATCGAAAAGGATTTTAACTGGTTTACAAAATACAATACGAAAGCAGCCACCCTTAAAAATATTTCCGACAGTAAGTGTTTGTTTGCCGTGCAAGGACCAAAAGCCATGGAGGTTTTACAGCGACTTACAAAAATCGACTTAAGTACTATTAAATATTATCACTTCGCGATAGGTGAATTTGCAGGAACGAAAGATGTAATCATTAGCAACACGGGCTACACGGGTGCCGGTGGTTTCGAAATCTATGTTGACAACGAACACGCTGAAAAAATCTGGAATGAGATTTTTGAAGCTGGTAAAAATGAAAACATAAAACCGATTGGGTTAGGCGCACGCGATACCTTACGATTGGAGATGGGCTTTTGCTTATACGGCAACGATATTGATGATACTACCTCTCCACTGGAAGCAGGGTTAGGTTGGATCACAAAATTTACAAAAGACTTTACCAACTCAGCAAATCTAATAAAGCAGAAAGAAGAAGGAGTAACCAAAAAACTGGTTGGCTTTAAAATGATAGATAAAGGTATTCCCCGCCACGATTATCTTTTGAAAGATGAAGCTGGTAATGTAATTGGCAAAGTTACTTCTGGCACCCAATCACCTATGTTGAGCATAGGTATTGGGTTAGGTTACGTAACAAAAGATTTTTCATCTCCCGGGTCTGAAATTTTTGTAGATGTACGCGGACGGTCGCTCAAAGCGATGGTAAGTAAGTTGCCTTTAATTTAAACCTAACCGCAAAGGTTATCCAATGAAAACTATTGACGTTTGCTTAACTCCGGAACTGCTTCATTTGTATTCGTTAAATGACAAAACAGTTGTAGTCGTAGATATTCTTCGCGCCACTTCTTGTATGGTAACTGCCTTTGCTCATGGAGCCGAGCGAATAGTCCCATTCGCCAATCAGGAAGAATGCAGTCAAATGCGCTTACGCGGATACATTACTTCAGGCGAACGCGATGGTAAAAAAGTTGCTGGGTTCGATATGCAATTCTCCATTTGAATATATGGGCTCAGAAGTAAAGGGGAAAAAAATTGCGTTCACCACCACGAATGGAACTCAGGCAATTGAGAAATCCAAACAAGCGCGAGAAATCATTATCGGCAGTTTTCTAAACTTAAGCTCTGTTACCAAGCACTTGCTCTTTAGTCATAATAACATTCTGGTTGTATGTGCCGGGTGGAAAGGGAAAATCAATTTGGAGGATTCGCTCTTTGCAGGAGCTTTAGTAGAAAAACTTAAAAATCATATTGAACAAGATTGCGATGCACCCTTGGTTGCTCAGCATCTTTACAATCTGGCGAAGGATAATATGGTTGACTTTTTGAAAGGTTCCAGTCACGTAAAAAGATTGAATCGACTAAACATCGAAAAGGATATTGAGTTTTGTCTTACTTCAGATCAATATACGGTTGTGCCACGCTTAGTTAACAACGTATTGATTTGTTAGTTGTTTGAATAAACAAGATTGCCACCCACGGTAGTAGTAATCACCTTTACTTCCCGGATCTCAGAAGGGTCTATCTCAAACAGATTCTTTTCAAGAATGACAAAGTCAGCCAACTTACCGGGCTCAATGCTACCTTTAATGTTTTCTTCAAAGGATGCGTAAGCAGCACGGATTGTATAGCACTTCAACGCATCCTCAACACTTATTTTTTGTTCCGGCACCCAGCCATTCGGATTTTTATCATCTAACGTTTGACGAGTAACAGCCGCGTAAATACCATACAAAGGAATTGGGGGCGCAACAAACCAATCACTACCAAATACCAAGCGGGCATGGGCGCTTAATAAAGACCCAAACGCATAGGTAGTTTTAATTCGCTCAGCACCGATAAGTTTCTCAGCAAATCGACCATCATCAATCGCATGATAGGGCTGTACACTTGGTATTACATTCAATTCAGCAAAGCGACTAAAATCTTGCGGTGTTATGTGCTGTGCATGCTCAATTCTAAATCGTCTATCACGATTTCCGTTTTCATCTTCAACTCTTTTATAAATGTTCAGTAAGGTGCGAATGGCCTTGTCACCAATAGCGTGCGTCATTACTTGTAATCCTGCACTATCGGCTGATTTAATTCGGATATATAAATCGCTCTCAGATGTAATGAAAAATCCTGAGTCATTTGGAGAATCCGTGAACGGTTTAAAAAAAGCCGCAGTATGAGAACCCAATGAACCATCTACAAATTCCTTCAATCCGCCAATACGAAGCCATTTATCTCCGCGTCCTTGGTCGGCTATTTTAGCATTAAGTACTTTCCAATCACTTAGCATCATCCCCGCATAAATCCGCGTAATCAGATTTTTTTGCTTATGCGCCCGTTCAAACACATCCATGTACCCGCTCATATTATGTATGGATGTTACTCCTGAGCGGCTACATAGTTCATGGCTGCTATTAATGCTTTGTCTTTTTGCTCATCACTAAAATCAGGAACTACCTGATTGACCAAATTCATTGCATTGTCTTTCAATACGCCCGTTATACGTCCATTTTTATCTCGAACGATTGTCCCGCCCTCAATATTTTTTACCTGATCTGTAATACCTGCTAACTTTAAGGCAAGGGAATTGGCCAAAGACATGTGTCCATCCAGCCGATTTATCCAAATCGGATTGTCAGCAGTTACCGAGTCAATCCATTCTTTTGTTGGAAGTTCGCCACCCCAGTTCTCATGATCCCAATCGCCCGAAGTAATCCATTGTCGTTTGGGTTGTGTCAGCGCAAAGGCCTTGATCCTATTTATAAATTCTTGTGGGGTTCTCGCATCTCGCAATTGAACGGATGACAGCGCAAAACCACCTTCCATAAAATGAGTATGACAATCGATAAAGCCTGGCACAATTAAATTGCTTTCCGCTGTTTCAATTTTCTTTGTATTCGGGCCCACCCATTTTTCAATCTCTTCTAATGAGCCGACTGCAACAACCGAGTCGCCCACTATGGCAAATGCTTCAGCCCAAGGCTTGCTGTCATCACCCGTCCACGTTTTACCAAATACAACCTGATCCGCAACAGGGTACTTACTGCAAGAAATCAATACAGCAACCAGAATTAAAACAGGAATAAAATTTCTCATTGAAGTTTAGGATTTTGATGATGACGATTTTTATCTCGCAAGGTTTTCTTTTCGAGATTTCTTTTAAAGGATTCGGTGAGATCGACTCCAGTTTGATTGGCAAGACAAATTAAAACCCAAAGTACATCGGCCATTTCATCGCCAAGGTCTTTGTCCTTATCTGAATCTTTCTCTGATTGCTCTCCGTATCGCCTCGCCATAATTCTCGCTACCTCCCCTACTTCTTCCATTAAAATGGCCATGTTAGTCATCTCATTGAAATAGCGAACCCCGTGTAATTTTATCCATTGATCAACTTGTAACTGGGCTTCTTCGATTGTCATACGTGTGTTTTACAGTGGAATGTTTCCGTGCTTCTTCTTCGGTAGTTTGGCCGCTTTATTTTCAAGCATCTTAAATGCCCGAATTAATTTTTCGCGGGTTTGATCGGGATAAATCACCTCATCAATATACCCTCTGTGCGCAGCGCGGAATGGGTTGGCAAACTTGCGCGTGTACTCGTCAACTTTCTCATTGAGTTTTGCCTCCGGATTAGCATCCTCCGAAATCTCCTTCTTAAAAATAATTTCTGCGGCACCTTTCGCACCCATTACCGCAATCTCTGCTGTTGGCCAAGCATAATTAAGATCGGCACCAATGTGTTTGGAGTTCATTACATCATACGCTCCCCCATAGGCTTTGCGGGTAATAACGGTTACACGAGGTACGGTCGCTTCCGAAAAAGCAAACAATAACTTAGCTCCATTGGTGATAATTGCATTCCATTCCTGATCGGTGCCCGGTAGAAATCCTGGAACATCTTCCAACACCAACAACGGAATATTAAAGCAATCGCAAAAACGAACAAATCGCGCAGCCTTTACACTGGCATCAATATCCAGCACCCCAGCCATCGAAGCGGGCTGATTACCAACAATACCAATACTTCTTCCGGCTAACCGTGCAAAACCTACAACAATATTTTCAGCAAAATTTTTATGCACTTCAAAAAAGACTGATCATCCACCACGCCATGAATCACATCGCGCATATCATACGGCTGATTGGGATTTGAAGGAATAATTTCATTTAACGAAGGACGCGACTCGTTGCCCGATGTATAAGACAACGCGCGTGCAACCTCCTCACAATTTTGAGGTATATAGCTGAAGAGTTGCTTTATCTCATTGATACATTGTGCTTCGTTGGCGCAGGCAAAATGGGTAACGCCACTTTTCATACTATGCGTAGAGGCACCTCCTAATTCTTCTGCTGTTACGTTTTCGTGGGTAACTGTTTTCACTACGTTCGGTCCAGTAACAAACATGAACGAGGTGTTCTCTACCATAAAAATAAAATCGGTCATGGCCGGTGAGTAAACTGCTCCTCCGGCACATGGGCCCATCACCGCAGAAATCTGAGGCACCACGCCAGATGCCATTACGTTGCGATAAAAAATATCTGCATAGCCGCCCAGCGAAACTACACCCTCCTGAATGCGCGCACCGCCCGAGTCGTTAAGACCTATTACCGGAGCCCCATTCTTCATGGCCAACTCCATGATCTTCACAATTTTTTCGGCATGTGTTTCAGATAACGATCCGCCAAACACCGTAAAGTCCTGAGAGAAAACATAAACCAATCTTCCCTGAATAGTTCCGTACCCAGTTATCACTCCATCACCCAGATAGTGTTCCTTATCCAACCCAAAATCTTTGCTGCGATGCATCACAAATTTTCCAAGTTCTTCAAAGGAGTCTTCATCCAAAAGTAACATCACGCGCTCGCGAGCGGTTAGTTTTCCCTTGGCATGTTGTTGGGCAATTCTTTTCTCTCCGCCTCCCAAAAGAGACTCCTGATTTTTTCTTTCCAGTTCATCAAACTTAGGTTGAAGTGCTGCTGAATTAATTTTTCGCTTAGCCATACTTTCTCATTGATACTGTCAAATATAGGGATAGTTATGAGTGAAATGGTAACTTGTGCCAATCGAAATGAGCGTAATGAAACGTGTAGCCATCATTGATATGGGAACCAATACTTTCCACTTGTTGCTGGCCAACATTCGGGACGAATGATTCACGATTACCCATAGAGAAAAAGTGCCCGTGAACATTGGTGTTGGCGGAATCAATCAGGGCTTCATTACAAAAGAGGGCATTGAAAGAGCGGTTAGCACAATGCGGTCGTTTAAGCAGACGCTCAAAGAAGACGGCATCGTTACGGTACTGGCTTTCGGAACCAGCGCCATGCGCAACGCCAGTAACGGGAAAGAAGTAGCAAAGAAAATAGAAAAAGAAACGGGTATCCAGACACAAATTATTTCTGGGCTGGAAGAGGCCGAATACATTTATAAAGGAATCCAAGCTGCCATTAACATGGGAACAGAAAAGTGTTTGATCATGGATATTGGCGGAGGCAGTGTTGAATTTATTATTGGCAATGAAACCAAAAATTTCTGGAGTCATAGTTTTGAAATTGGCGGACAGCGATTGCTTGAACGGTTTCAGCGGCACGATCCGATCACATCGCAAGAAGTTGAAGAATTGTTTGTTTATTTTAAGCAAGAGCTACAGCCCCTGCTGGATAAACTTAAAATTCATCAACCAAAAACATTGATTGGATCTTCGGGTACCTTCGATACCTTAAGCGATATTTATTGCATGCGAAATGATTTACCGATGCAAGACAGTCCTGAAACTCCTTTCAACATAAAAGCCTTTGACGAAATCTATGAAGAGTTATTGGTGAAGGACCGAACGGCCCGCATGCAAATTCAAGGCATGATTGAAATGCGCGTGGATATGATTGTAGTGGCCTGCTGCCTCATCAAATATCTTTTGAACACTCATAGTTTTAATCAAATCCGGGTTTCTTCATATTCATTAAAAGAAGGTGTGCTCGCATCGCTTATCTAAAAGTAAAGAAGGCCATCTTACGATAGCCTTCTTTTATTTAATTTGCCAGAAAAATTACAGGCCTGAAATCTGTTTATCCTTAGGATACTTTACTTCATACTTGTACGTCATCTTTCTTGTTTCATTTGGTTTGATCTCGAATTCCCACTCAAGTTTGCCAGTTGCCTTATTGTATTTGGCTCCGCCAGTATCCAATACAGAAACTTCAATTTGCGTGTTTTGCGAAACGGGTACCTGATCTTCCACAATTATCTTGATCGATTCTGTTTTTGTGTTCCGTACCGAAATCTCCCAGGCATAACTCTCCTTTTTCGTAGAGCCCATAAAACTACGTGAGGTAAGATCTTTCAACTTATCACGCTTCACCACAATTCTTTTATCGCGCCCCAGCGATACAGAAAGTGTGTCTTTATGTTATTAGGATCGATGTACGACTTACCGACAAAGGTGCCCTCAAAGAAAATATTAGCTTCACCCGGCAATAAATTAAAATCCTCCCAACCGGTAGCTTTCGCTATTAAAAATGCATCCGTATCCAATTTAGGCGCCACCGAATAAACGTAATCTGATTTCATCTCATAACTGCGAATATCAACCAGCGTGGGTTTTGCTGCAGACGATACCGTGTAAGGCAAAGAAATCTCAAACTCCGTGTTCAATGTGGTTTGAATCGTGGTTACATAATCGGCTACCGATTGCGCATCTACTTCCGACTCTAAAAGATCCTCTTTAGCCATCATGGGAGCCGATCGCGATGTCATGCCGGCTGCCTTTTCTGATAAAGCATAGGAAATGGGTTGATAGAAATCCAAAAACCACGAAGCAAGTTCAGGCTTCAGACCGCTTTGATTTGGATTAGCTGTCGACAATTTCAACTTTACATTTTTCCATTCTTCCCCTGTGCTTTGAAACACATTCGCCTTGTAACTCAACTGAACTGGATTTTTTGTGTTGGCAGCACGTAAATCATAGATAGGATACCAGCCCGCATTGGCTACTACATAATTAACTTCCAACTCAACCGATGTTGCAGCCTCCGCAGAAACACTCACCACTATCTCGCTGGTGTTGTGGCTATACAATTCATTTTGATTATTAATTTGTGCATTCAAGCGTATGATATTCTCATTTAATTTTTTGATCCTTTCATCTTGCTTCATGCGTGACGTAACGATATCACCCAATCGACTGCGATAAAAATCAGCCATCGCTTTCAGCTCAGCCACCGTTAGGTTTTGATTTGTTCCACCAATTTTTTGGTTGCTTAAAAGCATCTGCTCTTTCCTTATTCAAAATTTCCTTGTGGCTTTGCTCAAGCAGCACTTGTCGTTGCATCGTTGACAAAGAGTCTTTCAATGCCTTAAGACCTTTTGGCATGTTAAACTCATTTAAAAGTTTTGCTGATGGCTGATGCCGAGAATAACAAAATTTCCCTGTCCTTTAACTTGAATACTTTGCGGATCCAGTTGTGCTGTTAATCCCGTAACAATCAAATTAGTCCTTCCAGCCTCCAGTCGGGTTTTAACCTCGCGGGTAATCTGGGCTTTATTTAGAAAGACGGTGACATCCGATATTTTTGAATCCACAGGTTTATCTGGCTGACCGATGGCAACTAACGAACTAAGTACTAAGGCTGATGATAGAATTTGATTTTTCATGATTTTCAGTTTTTTGACTCTAAGATGCGCGTGGGGTAAATTTCCATATTGAATAGTATAAATTTTAGTAAAATCTTGAATATTGCCTTTAATCGAACACTTTTGCATCATGAATGATCTTGTTCTTCCCTACAATCAATTAAGGCAATTTGCCATTGATATTTTTCTTAAAATGGATTGCCCCAAATACGAGGCCAATCTGGCTGCCGATGTATTGTTAAACGCAGACCTTCGCGGTATTGATTCACATGGCTTAGCTCGTTTGTCGGGCTATGTGCGATTGTGGGAGGCCAAACGAATTAACAGTAAGCCAACGATCTCTATCGTTCATGAAACTCCAAGCACTGCCGTTGTAGATGGCGATCAGGGATTAGGATTAGTTGTAGCTCCAAGGGCTATGAAAATTGCAATCGAAAAAGCAATGCAAGTGGGCACTGGCTGGGTAGCTGTCAAAAACTCCAATCACTTTGGGATTGCTGGTTATCATGCCATGATGGCCCTCGAACATGATATGATTGGTATGGCCATGACGAATGCGAGTCCGCTGGTTGCCCCCACGTTTTCTGTTGAAAGGTTACTGGGCACCAATCCAATTTGTGTTGCCATTCCAGCAGGTGAACAACCTCCCTTTGTTGCTGATTTTGCAACCACAACTGCCGCTAATGGTAAGCTTGAAATCTTGCAACGCAAAAATCAGGAAGCACCTGAAGGGTGGATCCAGAAAAAAGATGGCAGTGTATCGATCAATCCAAACGAGCTAAAAGATGGTGGCGCATTGGTTCCGTTAGGAAGCGATCGTGAACATGGAAGTCACAAAGGATTTTGCTTAGGAGCATGGGTAGATATTTTCTCAGCAGTCTTGAGTGGAGCCAACTATGGCCCCTGGGTTCCACCCTTTGTAAGTTTTCTGGCACCCCCAGCAGATCCCGTAGGCGATGGTATTGGTCATTTTTTTGGCGCGATGCGTGTAGATGCCTTTAGGCCTGCCGATGATTTCAAAAAACACATGGATAATTGGATAACCCGATTTAGATCAGCAAAAACGGTAGAAGCACAGGATCGGCTAATTATACCCGGTGATCCAGAACGCGAAAGTGAAAAAGAAAGAATGATTTCCGGGATTCCATTAAATCCAAAGGTAGTTCAAGACCTTAAAGAACTCGGAACAAAATTCAATATTAGGTTCTAAAATCCAGCGGTAATACCAGCGCGAATTACCAACGGACTACTGTATGGATAGTAGTCGTTTGGTGAGGTGGGGTTGCGATAGGAGAAATTGTAAAGGGCAACAGCAAAAAATCCAGCACGTCTGCCGATGGGTTGAAAGAAACCACCCCCTGCCATAAAACTTGAGAAGTTCTGCCGAACGGATTGACCTCCATAAGTCACGTACTCATTATTGAGATACTCGTACTCGGCATGTAAAAATAAAGGGCCATAAACCTGAAAACGTAAAAAAGGACTTACGCCAAAATCATTCGCTGAAATGTTGGGTGTTACATATTTATACTTCGTATACCGGTAGATTAAACTAACCCCACTCGCTAAACGCTGACTAAGCTGATAACCAATAATCGGTGAGACGGAAATGAAATCGTATTGAGAACTAAAACCCATTCCAAAACCTCCACCTGTAAAAATACGGTCTTTAAAATCTGGTTTTTCATCCATAGGTTCTTCGCCCCATTGCGCCTGTGCGCTTATAGATACGAGTAGCGTAAGTAGTACGAATAGATTTTTCACTCCTCTTGAACGATAAAAATATCTTCTGTTTCTTTTTTCATCAAATACTTTTCACGAGCAAATTTTTCCAACAACTCTTTGTTCGTCATCAATTCCTTGCGGTCTTTTTCTACTTCTTGAATCTTTTCCTGGTAGAACTCTTTTTCGTTAGCCAACGTATTAATCTTATTGGTCATTTTAACGCGGGAGATCAGGTCGTTAGAATCAAGAAATAACAACCAAACAAAAAAACAAAGCCCGGTAACAAAATAAAAATTTCTAAAGGCAGGGGGTAATCTTTTGAGCATAGTTTAAAAAATGATTCTACGAAGATAGAAATTAAAACAGGTATTAAGCAAATCAGGCCCGAAGGCCTGATTTGTGTTTACGATTTAAGCAACGTCCACTCTTGATCGAATGCTACCTCCTGGGTTCCTTTTATGAAAAGCTTTAAGCTTCATTATACTTTTCCCCTTCAAAGATAATCGTAGATCATATTTTTCTGAAGTTGATGGATCTACATAGGTTCCCTTGCAAATATTGAAGAATCCAACTTTAAGATTTTCCACAACCCGGGTTCCCAAAATCGAGTTGTTTAAATTATCAGCCCACACCACCGAACCTTGAAAAACCGAGTCTACATCATACATCAGAATTCGAATATTGAGATGTTCGTTAAACCAAACCCCAACAATACTGTGTTGAAAATCCGCTCCAGAAAATTGCTCCCGAATCAGGAAGAGAATCAATCCACCTGCAACTATTAAAATGAGAACAATCGACACCATCACTTCTGTTTCCATAATTTCAAGACACTACGCTTAATCGAGTATCTCTCCCTTCCTATTGGCAAAAATCAAACAGGTTTGAAAACAGCGAGTCAAAATCCGAAAAACTGCGTTTTTTTAGCAAAAAAGCATTTAATTTATCCTGGTTTTTTAAAGGCTGCATAAAATCTTATCAAACAGGGATTCAGTTTCCCAAAAATGGAAAGGGCAATCAAATTATGGGTTATCTTTAATTATGTGTTACCGAAATCTCGTTCCCATCCTTTTTATTGTTAGCATTTTTTCATGCTCTCAAGATGCAAAAACGCCCGAATCACTTTTTAATGGAAAAGATTTAACCGGTTGGGATACCTACCTGGGCCCGATCTATGATTCGGTTAAAGGTGATTTTGATCCCAGAAAATCATTGGATTAAATAACGATCCGAATGAGGTATTTAAAGTCATAAAGGAGGATGAGAAACCTGCTATCCGCATTTCGGGAGAAAACTTTGGTGGAATTTCAACAACCCAAGCGTTCCAAAACTATCACCTAAGCTTAGAGTTTAAATGGGGCTCTAACCGCTGGCATCCACGCAAGGATAAAAAGAGATAGCGGCTTGCTATACCATGCCGTAGGTATGCACGGTGCCGATTATGGGTTCTGGATGCGCTCGCAGGAATTTCAAATTCAAGAGGGCGATTGTGGCGATTATTGGGGCGTTGCCGGTGGCTCTTTTGAGATAACGGCCAGAAAGCAAAACGAAGAGTATGTGTACGAGCCCACAGGTGAGCTCTTTCTATTTAGTGAAGCTAATGAAGAAGTTGGAAGGCGTTGTATAAAAATGCCTGATGCCGAAAAACCAACCGGGCAGTGGAACTCCATAGAGCTTTATGTGTTGGGCGATACGGCTGTTCACATAGTAAATGGAGTAACCAATATGATTCTTTATAATTCAAGTCAATTAGAGTCAGGTTCTTTGGAACCACTTGCGCGAGGGAAAATTCAACTTCAGTCTGAAGGCGCAGAAGTTTTCTATCGAAATATTTTAATAGAGCCTATCAAAAATATTCCTGCTGCGATTTTACGCTAGCTCGAATTTTACTGACTTTTTATTGTCCAGATTGGGCGGACTGAATCCATTGCAAGGCGGCTTCTGTATCTGTAAAATATTCTACAGCCAGATCGTCCTCCACATCATCTTCATCTTGAAAATCTTCATAGATGGACGCTAGCTTTTCATTAACAACAAGGGCATAGCGTAGTACACCAAAGTCAATTACTTTCGGCATATAGGTAAAGTTTATCCAGCGCTGAAGATTCTCGTTTGACCGGAATGGATAATTGCGGGAATCGACTAGTACATAAGAGATTGTGTACTCCTTTAAATAGTGAAGAATTTTACTCAACTCTTCAATCACCGCATCTTCGCCTAAGCCGCTGCACTCTTTGTGCCATTGCACACTCATCAGTTTGCTTTCTTTGTCTAAATCAATGGATGAATATGGACTTGAATAAAGGTTCATAGTAATAGGTTACAGCAGACAAGTTAATTTATACCTCAACGCAATCCTTCGAATTAATGGGAGACAAATTAACAGATAAAATAGAAAACTCTTAATTATAAACTGCCTACCACCAGAAAGTAATGATTAAGAAATTAGTTGTTTTAACTTTACCGAACTTGTCTTAGTAATTGAATTATCTTTGTGCCTCTATGGCGAACATAAAAATTAATGATCTGGAATTCAAAAAGTTTATTCCTGCATCAAAAATAGAAACGAAAATTGCTGAACTGGCTGATAAGATTAACGAAGACTACAACGGGAAAACCCCCGTTTTTCTACCGATCCTCAACGGTTCGTTTATGTTTGCTGCTGATTTATTTAAGGAAATAAAAATTGACTGCAGAATATCTTTTGTGAAAACATCATCGTATGCAGGCACTTCCAGTACGGGCCAGCTTAAGACTTTAATTGGTCATGATGAGAGCCTCTTCAATCAACACATTATTATTGTAGAAGATATTGTAGACTCGGGGCTTACGTTGGATAAAATTTTAACCGAACTTCGCGATCGGGAGCTAAATCCGTTGAGGCTGTTTCGTTACTGCGCAAAAAAGCCAGCACGCGAAAAAAATATTGAAGTAAAATATGTCGGCTTCGACCTCGAAGATGAATTTGTGTTGGGCTATGGCCTCGACTATGACGGGCTGGGTCGCAATTACAAGGACATTTATAAGGCTTTGTGACAAAAATCGGCTAGTTGGCTAATGCCTAATTGATCCTTATCTTGCCCAACTTTACCTAAACCTAGACCGTTAGTATGATCAATCTTGTTCTCTTTGGCCCCCCCGGGGCTGGCAAAGGCACACAAAGCGAGAAACTCATCCGCAAATATGGCTTTGTTCATATTAGTACCGGTGATCTTTTTCGGTGGCATACCAAAAATGACACCCCTTTAGGCAAGCAAGTAAAAGAAATAATGAACAGCGGCATGCTGGTACCTGATGAAATTACCATCGCCATGCTTAAAGAAGAACTTAACAAAAATCCTGAAGCAAAAGGATTTCTTTTTGATGGCTTCCCCGCACCGTACCACAAGCCGAAGCGTTGGATAAATTCATGAAAGATAATGGCACAGCCATTCATTATGTGATTGCTCTGGATGTTACCGAAGAAGAAGTTCGTTGTCGTATTGCCAAACGTAGGATAATCGATAATCGGGCCGATGATGAAGAAGACAAGTTAAACAAACGCATCAATGAATATTTTACCAAAACCATTCATGTGCTTCCGTTTTATGAAAGTCAGAATCGTTTAAAGACGGTAAATGGTATTGGAGCTGTTGACGAAATCTTCGAAAATCTTTGTACGATAATTAAGGTATAAGCTTCCGTGCTGAGTCATTAGTAGAAAGAAATCAACCGCATCAGTAAATCGTAATTCAAAAATCATAAATCGTAATTCCCTTGTCTTCACCGAACTTCATCGACTATGTAAAATTTAACGGGCGCTCGGGGCATGGCGGAGCCGGTTGCCGTCATTTTCATCGCGAGAAATTTATAGAAAAGGGAGGCCCAGATGGTGGAGATGGTGGCCGCGGAGGTCACATTATTCTCAGGGGCAGTGCGCAGTTGTGGACTTTGCTTCATCTCAAATTTAGAAAGCATGTTTTTGCTGAAGTTGGCAAGCCGGGTGAATCTCAAAATTGTACGGGTGCATTTGGAAAGGATATCATCCTCGAAGTGCCTTTAGGAACCGTTGCCCGGGATTTTGAGACGAAGGAATTAATGTGCGAAATTAATGAAGACGGCAAGGAGGTTATCTTGCTCCCCGGAGGCCGTGGTGGAAAAGGAAATTCATTTTTTGCCACCTCTACTAATCAAGCGCCCCAACATGCACAACCCGGAGAGCCAGGACTTGATTTATGGATTATACTTGAATTGAAACTGCTGGCCGATGTGGGTCTGGTTGGATTCCCCAATGCAGGTAAATCAACTTTACTTTCGGTGGTGTCGGCTGCTAAGCCTAAAATTGCCGACTATGCGTTTACTACGCTCACACCAAACCTAGGTGTCGTAAAATATCGTGACGATCGATCTTTTGTAATGGCCGATATTCCAGGAATTATTGAAGGTGCCGCTGAGGGTAAAGGATTAGGAATTCGATTTCTTAAGCATATAGAAAGAAACTCCTTGCTATTATTTCTCATTCCTGCTGATGCCAAAAATATACAGGCTGAATATGATATTTTGTTGAACGAACTTCGCAAGTATAATCCTGAATTGCTTGACAAAAAGAGAATTCTGGCTATCACAAAAAGTGACATGTTGGATGATGAATTAAAAACTGCTTTGAATAAAGAAGTTCCTTCCGATATACCATCTCTATTTATTTCCTCCATTACCAATCAGGGAATTCCGGAATTGAAGGACATGATTTGGAAAGAATTGAATTAATCGCACAACGCCATTCTGACACAAATTCGACTATTGGCAAAGTTCTTGTCATTTTCGCTTCGCATTTTAAGATATCATGGAAAATAACATACAACCCGACCACGAATTAGAGAAATCCGGTGATTTGACTGCCGAAACCCCTGAAGGCCAAACCGAAGAGCCTATTGAGGAAGTGAAGAAAGAAGAGTCAATCGATCCAATTAAGAAAATACAAGACGAATTGGCAGAAGCGAAAGATAAGTATTTACGGCTTTATGCAGAGTTTGATAATTTCAGACGCAGGTCGTCAAAAGAAAAGCTGGAGATGATTCAGACCGCCAATGAGCAATTACTAATTGCCCTACTTCCGGTACTTGACGATTTCGAAAGAGCCGAAAAATCTTTTAAAGAGAAAAATGATAAAGAAGCAGAGGGGTTTTTTTAATTCAGAATAAGTTTAGAAAAACACTGGAACTGTATAGTGTAAAACCGATGGAAATAAAATCGGGCAGTGATTTCAATGCCGACTTTCATGAAGCCATTACACAAGCGCCCGCTCCGAAGGAATCATTAAAAGGAAAAATTATAGACGTTGTTGAAAAGGGATATCTTCTCAACGACAAAGTGATTCGATTCGCCAAAGTTGTTGTCGGTAATTAACATTCTTAGTAAGCACCATGTCCACAAAAAGAGATTATTACGAAATACTGGGTGTCAGTAAGAATGCAACCTCAGAAGAAGTAAAGAAGGCTTATCGCAAAGTGGCTATTCAATTTCATCCCGACAAAAATCAGGGCGATAAAGCAGCCGAAGAAAAATTTAAAGAAGCTGCAGAAGCCTACGAAGTGTTGAGCAATGATGAAAAGAAGGCGCAATACGATCGCTTTGGTCATTCGCGTCCGGGCAATGGTGGTTTCCGGGGCCACGACATGAACATGGAAGATATCTTCAGTCAATTTGGAGACATCTTTGGTGGCGGGGGCGGAAGTCCCTTCGATAGTTTTTTTGGGGGCGGGGGCGGAGGAAGAACCCGTCAGAGAAAAGGATCAAACCTGCGCATAAAGCTCAAACTTTCATTAGAGGAAATTGCCAATGGTGCTGAGAAAAAAATAAAAGTAAACAGACTTATCCGGGCAGACGGTGTCACCTTCAAAAACTGCACAACTTGTGGAGGCACGGGCCAGTTGCGTAAAGTGGTTAACACCATGCTGGGGCAAATGGTAAGCACTACCACCTGTTCTACTTGTAATGGAGCCGGGCAATTACTTGATAAGCGTCCTCCTGGGGTAGACAATTCGGGTCTGGTCTCTAAGGAAGACATGATAACCGTAAAAATACCAGCAGGTGTTAGCGAAGGAATGCAACTCTCCATGTCGGGCAAAGGAAATGAAGCGCCCGGAGGCGGTGTACCCGGAGATTTGCTGATACTGATTGAAGAAGTAGAGGATAAGGAATTGAAGCGAGATGGCAACAACCTTGTTTATGACCTTCATATCACTTTTATAGATGCAACCCTTGGCACCAGTGTTGAGGTTCCATCCGTTGGAGGTAAGGTTCGGATAAAAATTGAACCCGGTACGCAAAGTGGAAAAATATTGCGACTCCGGGGTAAAGGTTTGAAAGACATTAACGGTTATAGCTCTGGAGACCAACTTATTTATATCAATGTGTGGACCCCTAAAAAACTAACCAGCGAAGAAAAAGCTAAACTAGAAAGCCTTCGAAACTCGCCTAACTTTCAGCCTCACCCGGATGCTGGAGAAAAAGGATTCTTCGAACGAATGAAAGAGTATTTTGGTTAAGCAGAAAAAAATTTAGGTTTTTCATAACCTTGACCTTATTTAACCCGTATACGTTCCTTACGGGTTATTTTTTTGTTATCGTAAGTTGACGATTGGGTTAAATGACAAAAAATTCAACCTTTCTTACATTCAAAAACTTGAACCTGATCTAACACGTAAAAGGGATATGTGGCGATTGATTGTCTTGGCTTTTATAAGTAGCAGTACGTCCTTAACGGTCTGCGGTCAGATTAAAAAGCAGTTCACGGTAGAGAAAACTCAACCTTGCGAGCGCGTTGACTTAACCTTGCGCGCTAAAACAGGTAACTGCTTTATTCGCCCCAGCAATAGCGATGACATTCTAAATATTTATAGTAACCAGGATCTGGACGAATACGCCCACTCATTCAGCAATGAAATAAAAGATAATACCTGCTCAGTTAACCTTTCCCTTGAACAAGAAAGCCAGCGGGGTGTAAGTCAAAAAATTTCCTATCAGGTATTCGGCTCGGAGGAACGCCCAAGTGATAAATTCTGGAAAGTTTATTTGTCCGAAACAACCCCTTATTCACTTGACCTTGATTACGGTTTAGGCAATGCTAATATAGATCTCTCGGGCATGTCAATTAGCAAGCTTAAAATTCATACTGGCAGCGCAGATGTAAACATTGGTTACAGTACAGGGATTCAAAATAAAATTGAAATGGATACCTTCTGTGTGAAGGTGGATATGGGTTCGTTAAACGCCCGCCAATTGAATCTGGCCCGCTCTAAAGTGGTAGTGGCTGATGTAGGCTTCGGCAATATGTTTCTCGATTTCAGCAACAAACCTGTTATAAGCAATCATGTGATTGGAAGTGTGGGGGCAGGTAATCTTATCATTCAGTTGCCTGCCGAAGATGTTCCCGTTCTGGTGACCATTAACGATTCGTGGTTGTGTAGCCTCAGCATCTCTCCTACACTTAAAAAGATTGGACAAAATCGCTTCGCAAATGCAGCCTATTCGGCAAACAGCAAGGACGCGCTTACCTTTGATCTCGATGTATCCATGGGTAAAATCGTCTTCCGCGAAAAAAATCGTTAACAAAAACATTTTAGTATCTTTAATTTGAACTCATCAAGTTCAGGTTCCTGTAATTCTATTGCTATTTTTGTTACTAACTGAATCAACCAATCTCAACGCACGTGAACGCACTTATAACCCGCGATGTTACCAAGCGCTATGCTAATCACACAGCCCTGGATCATGTAAGCATTACTATTCCAGAAAAATCTATATATGGCTTATTAGGTCCTAATGGCGCTGGTAAAACTACGCTCATCCGAATCATCAATCAGATTATCAATATGGAGGAAGGGCAGATCGAAATTTTTGGTGAGCCTTTACAAGAAAAACATATTGGAATGATTGGTTATCTGCCGGAAGAACGTGGGTTGTACAAAAAAATGAAAGTAGGCGAACAACTGCTTTACTTCGCGCAGTTAAAAGGACTCAGCCGTAAGCAGGCCTTAGAGCGGATAAAAATTTGGCTCGAAAAATTTGAAGTAAAAGATTGGTGGGGCAAAAAAGTAGAAGACCTTTCTAAGGGAATGGCGCAAAAAGTACAGTTTATTAGTACAGTATTGCATCAACCCAAACTAATAATTCTGGATGAACCATTTTCTGGATTTGATCCGGTAAACGCCCAGTTAATTACTGAAAAAATTCTGGAACTTAAAGAAATGCGAAGTACCATTATTTTTTCTACACACCGCATGGAAACCGTTGAGTCGCTCTGCGATCACATTGCCCTTATCGATAAATCAAAGAAAATACTGGAAGGCCCCAAAAAACAAGTAAAGGATCAATACAAGTCAAATACATTCATCGTGGAGCATCGTGGCAATCAATTCACTTTTCCAATAGATCGGTATGAACTAATAAATCAAAAACCGCTGGACGATGAATTATACTCTACAACGCTAAAAGCAAAAAATGGTATTAATGGAAATCAGGTTATTCGCGATCTGATTGACATAACCGAAGTGCATAGCTTCCAGGAAAAGGTGCCCACTATGTCGGATATTTTTATAAGTCTGGTGAAAGGCGATGAGGCGCTGAAGAAACATTTACAAGAACAAGCTTAACACAAAGATCTTATCCGTATGAACAAAATTTGGTTAATCATTCAGCGTGAGTTTTTAAATCGGGTTCAGAAAAAATCTTTTTTGATAGCCACCATTCTGGTACCGCTTATTTTTCCCGCTATCATTGGCGGATTAATCTTTATTATGATTAAAGAATCGGAATCAGCTAAAGCAGATACCGTGCAGGTGTTGGATGAAAGCAAGATGTTCACTTTTAAAAGCAACAAACGCTTTACGTTTGTGCCACTTGACCTTTCGTTGGACCAAGCCAAAAAAGTTTATAATGAAACGGAAGACTTCGCTCTGCTATACATTCCTCAAATAGATATTAACAAACCTGAAGGCATTGCTATTTATACCAAAGAAAATCCGAGTATAGAAAAGGTGGGTGATCTTGAGTCTTCCATTGAAAATCAAATCCATGATTTAAAACTAAAGGAGTACAACATTGATGAAGCAACGTTAAAAAGCTTGCGGCCGAAAGTAAACCTTAAACAGTTTAATCTATCCGATACGGGCGAAGAAAAATCCAGTAGTGCAGGTATTTTATATGGCCTTGGATTTGGTCTCGGCATTTTGATATACATGTTTGTTTTAATTTATGGTATCCAGATCATGCAAGGAGTTATTGATGAAAAAACCTCTAAGGTAGTTGAGGTAATCGTTTCGTCTGTAAAACCCTTTCAACTCATGCTGGGAAAAATAATTGGCATTGCCTCTGTGGGGTTGGTTCAATTTACTATCTGGATTATGCTTATCACGGTATTATCATCGGGCACATTGGCTTACTTTGGTTTAAAGATGCCGCAGAAACAAGTGATGGAGCAGGTAACAAAGCAAATGGAAAAAGATCCTGAAATGAAGGAGGTAGTCGAACAGCAAAATTCTAAAGTGGTTGAACTGTTAGGCAATTGGAGTGAATTACCCTTACTCAAAATCACCCTAGTCTTTGTTTTTTATTTTCTGGGAGGCTACCTCCTTTACGGAGCCTTGTTCGCTGCTGTAGGTTCGGCTGTTGATTCACAACAAGAAGCTCAACAGTTTCAATTTCCGGTAACCATCCCCTTACTTATTGGCTACATGGGTCTCTTTATGTTTATTTTGCGCGACCCACACGGCTCAGTTAGCTTTTGGCTCTCCATTATTCCATTTACATCTCCCGTGGCCATGGTAGGCCGTATTGCCTTTGGTGTGCCCGATTGGCAGTTAGCGCTTTCTATATTCTCGCTGATTGGTGGTTTTTTATTAACGACCTGGATTGCCGGAAGAATTTATCGCGTTGGCATTCTCATGACGGGCACCAAAGTAAGTTACAAAGTGTTGGCCAAGTGGTTTATGATGAAAGGATAAAGATTAGACTACTCCTATCATAAAACCGGATCGCACATTCGATCCGGTTTTTTTATTTAATTTCCATGCGGATATGGGTAAAAAACTTCAATTACCGGCCTCGATGGAGTTTTATCAGGATAACACGAAATTAAAGTGGATCATCCTGGTTGTTTCTGTGTTGATAAGCTTCGGATCTATTTACTATACCAATGTATTGGTCGAACAATTAAAAGATCGCGAAAAGCAGCAGGTCGTATTATTTGCGAAAGCCCTTGAGTACACCTTGATAAACGATGATGGTAACATTGTATTTATCACCGATGAAATCTTGTTTAAAAACAAATCGATACCGGTTATCTGGCTTACTAAAGACAATGAGTACCAGTACGTCAACATAGAAATCAACGAAAACTGGTCGCCAGATAGAAAGAATGCATTCCTACGCATGCAGGTGGAGGAAATGAAAGATTCATTTGATCCCATTGAAATTATCTTACGGGATGATAGTACAGGCGAGATTTTTGGTAAGCAGTATGTTTATTACAAAAACTCATTCTTATTGACACAACTTATTGCGTTTCCTTACATCCAGCTTTCTGTACTGGCCATTTTTGGCTTTATCTCTTACCTCGCATTTAACTACTCGCGCACGGCCGAACAAAACCAGGTTTGGGTAGGCTTGGCAAAAAGAAACAGCGCATCAATTGGGTACACCTCTCTCCTCCCTTATGGCGTGGGTTGAAGTACTTCGCGATGATCCGGACATTAAAAACAAAGGTATTGTTGATGAACTGGACAAAGACATAAAAAAGCTAACTGTAGTGACTGAACGTTTTTCGAGTATCGGGTCTACTCCGGTACTCAAAGATGAAAATGTGTATCAGTTGATAAATAACGTAGTCGGCTATTTACTGCCACGGGTGTCATCCAAAATTAATTTTGAAGTATACACACTTTCAGAAACCATCCAGGCTCGCGTGCATGCTCCGCTTTTCGAATGGGTAATTGAAAACCTTTGCAAAAATGCCGTTGATGCTATGGGCAGCTCGGGTACTATTGCTATCAAGATTCTCAGGGGTAGCGATCATAAAGTATTTATCGATATTTCAGATACTGGAAAAGGAATTCCCAAAGCCCTCATTGCAAACGTTTTTAGGCCCGGATTTACCACTAAAAAAAGAGGTTGGGGATTGGGATTGGCGCTAGCTAAGAGAATAATTGAGATGTATCACGAAGGAAAAATTTTCGTGAAATCCTCTGAAGAAAACCAAGGCACTACTTTCCGCGTGGAACTAAAAAGCGCTTAAAAGCACCAACAAACCATTTAAGGCATACAACTCCCTGATTATCAGATCTTGATTTAAAAAATCCTGAACGTACTTAACTCAACAAAACCTGATCGCTAGTTTGTATTAAGCCAGTAAAAAATTACTTTTGTGGCCGGATTTTTAGCCCAAATCAGGGGCTTGATCCGAATAATCGATAATCTTAAAATAATCTATAAATCAATGGCCAATAGCGGTAGAATCACCCAAGTAATCGGTCCGGTAGTAGACGTTGCATTTGACGAGCCCGGAACAAAACTTCCAAACATTCTTGATTCTCTTGAAGTAACAAAAGGAGACGGAACTTTAGTAGTACTTGAATGTCAGCAACACCTAGGTGAAGACCGGGTGCGGACAATCGCGATGGATGGTACCGAAGGGTTAGTTCGGGGTATGAAAGTGGTAGACACTGGCTCGCCTATTCAAATGCCTATTGGCGAAGATATTAAAGGTCGATTGTTCAACGTGGTTGGTCAGGCTATTGATGGCATCCCTCAACCTAAAGGAAAAGATTCATTGCCCATCCACCGCTCGGCACCGAGTTATGAAAGTCTATCAACCTCCACAGAGGTTCTGTTTACTGGTATCAAAGTTATTGACCTGATCGAGCCCTATTCAAAAGGTGGTAAAATTGGATTGTTTGGTGGTGCCGGTGTAGGCAAAACTGTATTGATTCAAGAATTGATTAACAACATCGCAAAAGCATATGCTGGGTTATCGGTATTTGCTGGTGTGGGTGAACGTACCCGCGAAGGAAATGATTTATTGCGCGAGATGATTGAGGCCGGGATTGTTGATTATGGTCCTGAGTTTATGAAATCACTCCACGCAGGTGGATGGGATCTTTCTAAAGTAGACGAAGGTAAATTAAAAGACTCCAAGGCAACCTTTGTTTTTGGTCAGATGAATGAGCCTCCTGGTGCCCGTGCCCGAGTTGCACTTTCTGGTTTAACCGTAGCAGAGTATTTCCGCGATGGTGACGGTCAGGGAAAAGGAAAGGACATTCTATTCTTTATTGATAATATCTTCCGCTTTACCCAAGCCGGATCAGAAGTATCAGCCTTGTTAGGTCGTATGCCGTCTGCAGTAGGGTATCAGCCAACACTGGCTTCCGAAATGGGCGCGATGCAAGAGCGCATTACCTCGACAAAAAATGGTTCTATTACATCGGTGCAAGCTGTTTACGTGCCTGCCGATGACTTGACCGATCCGGCTCCGGCAACAACCTTTGCACACTTGGATGCTACTACGGTATTGTCGCGTAAGATTGCGGAATTAGGTATTTATCCGGCTGTGGATCCATTGGATTCTACTTCTCGGATTTTGCGAGCTGATATTGTTGGTGAGGAACATTACAACTGTGCGCAGCGCGTTAAGCTAACCCTACAGCGATACAAAGAATTACAAGACATTATCGCCATCCTGGGTATGGATGAATTGTCTGATGAAGATAAACTTACTGTATCACGCGCCAGACGGGTGCAGCGCTTCTTGTCACAACCTTTCCACGTGGCCGAGGCCTTTACAGGATTGAAAGGTGCCTTAGTTGATATCAAAGACACCATTAAAGGATTTAATATGATTATGGATGGCGAAGTAGATCATTTGCCAGAGATGGCCTTTAACCTGGTAGGAAGCATTGATGATGCTATTGCCAAAGGTGAAAAAATGATGGCTGACGTTGCCGGATAATTTAGAAATCAGGCGATTGAATTCTTAATTCTAGAACTATGCATTTGGAAATAATTACACCTGAAAAGAAAATTTTTGAAGGCGATGTTGCATCAGCAACTTTTCCGGGAGAAGATGGATCTTTTCAGATTTTGAATGATCACGCTCCACTCGTTAGCTTGTTGAAGGATGGGGTGGTGGAATATAAATCAAAGGAACTTTCTGAAAAACTTCATATCACCGGAGGTGTGGTAGAAGTCTTGAAAAATAAAGTAATTCTACTCGCTGACGGAATTAAGAATTAGCGTTGTCATTAAAATTTTATCAATAAAAAAACCCGATCGAAAAATCGGGTTTTTTTATTGATCATTTATCTGGCTACTGTCTAATAACCCACTTTACAAAAAACACAACACCAACGAGCAATGCAATCCCTCCTATGTAAAAAAACACATTACTGGCACCCCCTAGCATCAATCCAACTATACCAACAGCTCCAAAAATGATTGCAAGTTTCAAGTCGTTGTCCATAGCGCTGGTAGCCGCTGTAGAGGATGGTGCCAGTTTAGCTTTTTGCTCTTTTACCGTTGATTTGATTTCCGTGCGGATATGATTGCGAAGAGCCTTCCGCTCCGTTTTCGTCATTTGAATATACGTTTTACGAACTTCTGTAACCGGAGCTTCAGTCTCCTTAATTTCTATAGGTGCTTCGGAAGTGCTTGCCACCAAGGTTGCAGGATCGATTACAACAACAGGCGCTTCAACAATTGTTTCTTTATGATAACCTCTCGGTGAATCATATGAATTAAAACTGGCGGTGTATTTAGGTCCAGAACAAGAAGCTAGAAGCACTACAGCTAATAGGTAAATAATTTTTTTCATAGCAAGTGGGATTTATTTTTTAAAGTTAGACATAATTCTATAGAAAAAACGCTTTTCAAAGTCCCAAAAAAAACGGAACTGACCAAATAAGAATCCATAGAACAACAGAAAAACGTTATAAACAGGAAAAATCAAGATCCAATAGGCTATGCTCGCCCACAAAGGCTTGGTACCCGTGGGGTACCAATATTCAAAGAGTGGTTGCTTGATAAATAATACGGTAAATCCAGTGCATGCGAAAACAATCAGAATCAGGACAACCTGACCTAAGCTATTTACTTTCCATCGTGTCTGCAATTTAGTTAACCAACTCATGAATAAATTTTGCGCCTCAAGATAATAAGCAATGAATCAAGAAAAGGGTTTCCATAAATCATTTTTTGGTACTTCCGCTAAAACTAACAACGGCTCCTTTTTTACGGGATGAATGAACTCAAGTTGACGCGCATGCAATCCTATACTTGCATCGGAGGCGGGCCTTGGAAAGCCATATTTTAAATCGCCAACAATAGGGCAACCGATCGATGCAAGTTGTACGCGTATTTGATGCGGACGCCCCGTAACCGGTTTAACTTCAAGCAAATAAAAACCTGATCGCTCTTGAATTAATTTGTAGCTCAACTCAGATCGCTGACCTTTTAGATTTTCGCGAGCATAGGCTGTTGTTTTGTTCTTCTTCTCATCCTTCACCAACCAGTGTATCAAGGTATCTTCATGCCTGGGTGGCCTTGACTCAACAATCGCCCAATACGTTTTTAGAGTTTCGCGTTCGCGAAAAAGCGCATTCACCCGCTCCAGCGCTTTTGAGGTCCGGGCAAAAACAACTACTCCGCTTACGGGCCGATCCAAACGATGAACCACACCTAAAAAAACTTCCCCGGGCTTTTGATACTTTATCTTAATATATTCCTTTCCAAGGTCAACTAAAGGTTTATCTCCAGTTACATCACCCTGTACCAACATGCCTGCCGGCTTGTTAATAATCAGCAGGTGATTGTCTTCATATAAAACCTTTAGGGGATTAACCATAAAACTTTGTAAGTTAGAACCGGATATAGAACAAACAAAAACACAATGATAAAACCTGGGTATTTTTTACTGTTTATTCTGTCACTTACTGCCTGTACCCAGAAACAATCAATCGATGATTTACAAAAATCTATTGAAGCGAAGTTGGCTGAACAACCTGGGGCTTTCGCAGTAGCTTTTGCTAATCTTTCTTCCAACGAACAGTTACTTATTAATGCACACGAACTTTTTCATGCCGCCAGCACCATGAAAACACCGGTGATGTTTGAAGTTTACAAACAAGCGGCTGAGGGAAAATTTTCCCTTAAAGATTCAATTGTTATTAAAAATGAATTTATAAGCATTGTGGATGGCAGCACATATTCGTTAACTCCGGATAGTGACAGCGATACATTAATCTATAAGCATATCGGTGAAAAAAGAACAATCTATTCGCTGATGTATGACATGATTATTATTAGCAGTAACCTTTCTACCAACCTGATAATTGACTTAGTCGATGCAAAAAATGTAACACAAACTCTGCGTGATATTGGCGCCAACGATATTCAGGTATTGCGGGGTGTAGAAGATGGAAAAGCATTTGCCGCAGGCCTCAATAATCAAGTAACCGCGTATGATTTAATGTTGCTGTTTGAAAAAATTGATGCCGAAGAAATTGTTAACAATGAAGCCAGCATGAGCATGATTGATATTTTACTGGATCAGCGGTTCAACGAAATCATTCCGGCTAAACTACCCGCCAATGTAAAAGTGGCGCACAAAACCGGATCCATTACAGGTGTACAACATGACTCGGGTATTGTTTACTTACCGAATGGTAAAAAGTACGTGCTGGTTCTGCTCTCAAAAAACCTGCCCGATGCTGATGCCGGGGTTGCCGTAATGGCTGACATCTCCAAAATGATCTACGATTACGCTAATTAAAACAGAAATCAATCCTTAAACTCTGAGGTAAAATGGAAATTTATGTCAGGAAAATTATCCTGGACCATTTGCAACCACGCACGTGACTCTGCCATAAATACTAATTTACCATCCTTATCGCGGGCAATATGGCGTTGCTTCGAATCAAGGAATTCCTGAAGCTTCTTGTCATCTTTACTACTTATCCAACACGCCTTATAAATATTCTGGCCGGCAAAATCGACTGAAGCCGAATATTCATTCTTCAATCTAAATTGAATAACTTCAAATTGTAGTGCCCCCACTACACCTACTACTTTTCGATTGCCCAACTCATAAGTAAATAATTGCGCTACGCCCTCCTCCATCAATTGAAGTAATCCTTTCAAGTTGCTTGGTCTTCATTGCATCCTTGTTGATCACTTCTTTAAAAATCTCAGGCGAGAAACTTGGAATACCTGTATACAACATCTTTTCCCCCTCCGTAAGTGTATCTCCGATTTTTAAATTACCCGTGTCATACAATCCAACAATATCACCGGGCCAAGCCTCATCTACTGTTTCACGATCCTGCGCCATAAAGGCTGTTGCGTTTGAAAACCGGATTCCCTTTTCCTGCCGAACATGATAATAATTTTTTGCTCGTTCAAACTTACCTGAGCAAACTCGCAAAAAGGCTATTCGGTTTCGATGCCTCGGATCCATGTTGGCATGAATTTTAAAAACAAATCCCGTAAATTTTTCTTCGGTTGGATCAACTACGCGGGTCGTGGTTGCCCGGGGAATAGGCGTTGGAGCAATGGTGATAAACGTATTGAGCAATTCCTGCACTCCAAAATTATTTACAGCACTACCAAAAAATACAGGGGCTACCTCTCCACTCAAATAATCGTTTGTATCAAATTCCGGATAGACACCCTCTACCAATTCAACATCTGCACGCAATTGATTGGCATAATTTTCTCCAACCAACTTGTCTAGTTCCTGACTGTGAATATCAGCAATCTGAACTCTTTCTTGTATAGTAACTTTACTGGGTGTAAATAAGCTCAGATTCTTTTCATACAAATTATAAACACCCTTAAAAGTTTTTCCCATACTAATGGGCCAACTTAAGGGCCTTACTTTAATAGCAAGTTTTTCTTCTATTTCATCAAGCAAATCAAACGGGTCACGACCTTCCCGATCCAACTTGTTAATAAAACATAAAACCGGAGTATTGCGCATGCGGCAAACCTCCATCAATTTTTCAGTCTGCGACTCAACGCCCTTTACACAATCAATCACTAAGATAACGCTATCCACCGCTGTGAGGGTGCGATACGTGTCCTCTGCAAAATCCTGGTGACCGGGCGTATCCAGTAAATTTATTTTTATGTCGTTATAATTGAAGCCCATAACGGATGTTGCTACAGAAATACCCCGCTGCTTTTCTATTTCCATCCAATCGCTGCGGGCGTGATCTTTGATCTTCGATGATTTTACAGCACCGGCTTTTTGAATAGCTCCGCCATAGAGAAGCAACTTTTCGGTAAGCGTAGTTTTTCCTGCATCGGGGTGGCTGATGATACCAAAAGTCCTTCGTTTGCTTATTTCCTGTTCCTGTGTCATGATAAAAATGAGGCGCAAAAGTAACTAATTTGAGTATCTTGTCTCCCTTTAAGTTCAGCTACTTTTCCTACCCTCAAATTTAAATTCGCATCTAAATAACTTAATTATGGAGTATAGAAAATTTGGTAGAACGAATTGGCAAGTAAGTGAAATTGGATACGGTATGTGGGGCCTTGCCGGATGGAAAGAAACGGATGATGCAGAGGTTGGTGTAGCTCTTGACCGAGCTGTCGAACTAGGGTGCAATTTTTTTGATACCGCCTGGGGTTATGGGACTGGCGTAAGCGAGCAAATTTTAGGAAGACTGCTGCGCCATCACGCTTCTAAACGATTGCATTTCGCTACCAAAATTCCACCTAAAAATTTCAAGTGGCCTTCAAAAGCAAATTATACGTTAGAGGAATGTTTTCCTGCTTCCCATATTGTGGAATACACTGAAAAGAGTTTAAAAAATCTGAACGTGGATTGCATCGATCTGCAGCAATTTCATGTTTGGGAAGACAGTTGGGCGCACAACGATGAATGGAAAAAAGCCATTGAAAAACTGAAGGCCGAGGGAAAAATAAAGCATATAGGTGTAAGTGTAAACCGATGGGAGCCGGACAATGTACTCAACACGCTAAAGACCGGCCTTATCGATTCCGTTCAGGTAATCTATAACATCTTCGACCAAAATCCAGAAGACAATTTGTTTCCAGTTTGTCGCGAATTAAACATTGGGGTAATCGCCCGAGTACCATTTGATGAGGGAACGCTTACCGGCCTGTTAACTAAGGATACTGTATTCCCGGAAGGAGATTGGCGAGCCACCTACTTTGTTCCTGAAAATCTAAATACTAGCGTTGATCATGCAGAGGCTTTAAAACCCTTAATCCCCAATCGTATGACCATGCCCGAAATGGCTTTGCGTTTTATTTTATGTAATGATGATGTGCATACTATAATACCCGGCATGCGTAAAATAAGACATGTGGAGGCGAATATTAAGTCTAGTGATGGTAAGCGGTTGGACTCGTTATTACACCAAGATTTGAAAGTCCACCGGTGGGATCGGACACCCACGAAGTGGTCGCAGTAGACTAATTCTGCCACTCTGTCACTTTTTTCCATAAAATCCCCCTTGGCATAACCCTTGTTCATGGGATTGTGTCGAATTAAAAATCTGTAATCAAAAACTGATCATATCATGGGAAAAATTATTGGAATAGACTTAGGAACCACCAACTCGTGCGTTGCCGTAATGGAAGGCAATGAACCTGTGGTGATTGCGAATAGCGAGGGTCGTAGAACCACGCCTTCAATCGTAGGGTTTTTAGATAATGGAAAGGGCGAGCGCAAGGTGGGTGATCCTGCCAAGCGTCAGGCCATTACCAATCCAAAAAATACCGTATCGTCCATCAAACGCTTCATGGGTAAAAAGTTTGGTGAAGTAAGTGGCGAAAAGAAGATGGTATCGTACGAAGTGGAAAGCGGTAACAACGACACGGTGCGTGTGCGCATTGGCGATCGGTTGTATACTCCTCAGGAAATCTCTGCCATGATTCTTCAAAAAATGAAGAGTACGGCAGAAGACTATCTTGGAACAACAGTTACGGAAGCAATCATTACTGTTCCTGCTTACTTCAATGATGCCGAACGTCAGGCAACGAAGGAAGCCGGGCAAATTGCCGGATTGGATGTGAAAAGAATTATCAATGAGCCTACGGCTGCTGCCTTGGCTTATGGCATGGATAAGAAAAACAAGGACATGAAAATCGCTGTGTACGACTTAGGTGGTGGTACATTCGATGTGTCAATTTTGGAATTAGGTGATGGCGTGTTTGAAGTGAAGTCGACCAATGGTGATGTGCACCTGGGTGGCGATGACTTTGATATGCGCGTTATGAACTGGCTGGCAGATGAATTTAAAACCGATAAGAATATTGACTTGCGCAAAGACCCGATGGCTTTGCAACGCTTAAAGGAAGCTTCAGAAAAAGCAAAAATTGAGCTATCGAGCAGTAATGAAACTGAAATCAATTTACCGTACATCACTTCTGTGGACGGTGTGCCCGAACACTTAGTGAAAAAACTTTCGCGTGCTAAGTTTGAACAGTTATGTGATGACTTAATCAAACGCACATTGGATCCTTGCAAAAAGGCTATGGCCGATTCTGGATATTCTGTAAGTCAGATTGACGAAGTAATTCTGGTGGGTGGTTCTACCCGTATTCCAAGAATTCAGGATGAAGTAGAAAAATTCTTTGGCAAGAAACCTTCCAAGGGTGTAAACCCCGATGAAGTAGTTGCCGTAGGTGCTGCCATTCAAGGAGGTGTGCTCACCGGTGAAGTGAAGGATGTTCTTCTATTGGATGTTACGCCACTTTCCTTAGGTATCGAAACGATGGGCGGAGTGATGACTAAATTGATTGAATCAAACACAACTATTCCTTCTAAAAAATCTGAAGTGTTTTCAACTGCTTCAGACAATCAACCCTCGGTAGAAATTCATGTGTTGCAAGGCGAACGCCCGATGGCTCGCGACAACCGTACTATTGGTCGGTTCCACTTAGATGGAATACCCCCTGCACCACGCGGAGTACCGCAAGTGGAAGTAGTCTTTGATATTGATGCCAACGGTATCCTTCATGTATCGGCAAAAGATAAAGGCACGGGTAAAGAACAGAAGATTCGGATCGAAGCTTCATCCGGCTTGACCGATGCGGAAATCAAGAAGATGAAGGAAGAAGCACAGGCCAATGCAGAAACCGATAAAAAAGAAAAAGAGCGCGTAGAGAAAATTAACCAGGCTGACTCGCTGATTTTCCAAACTGAAAAACAATTGAAGGAGTTTGGTGAAAAACTTTCTGAAGGAAATAAGACTGCGATTACGCAAGCTTTGGATAAACTAAAAGAAGCTCACAAGAGCCAGGATGTAGCGGCTATTGAAACCGCTATGAATACGCTCAATGCTGCCTGGCAGGTAGCATCGCAGGAGATGTATGCCGGAGGTTCACAAGCTGGAGCAACACCAGGTGAGCAACCAAATCAATCGGCTAACACCGGTGCAGGAGCAGCCGGTGGCAATGGTAATGCAACCGATGTAGAGTACGAAGAAGTAAAATAAATCATTCGGTAACCTTAGTTACTAACGACCCTTCGGATGCAAACATCCGAAGGGTTATTTTTTTTCTTTCCTTTTTTTGATTCTGATTTTAATCAATCAAAACTATCTTTACAGTCCTTTAATTTAACAGTTACATATGCTTGTTGTAAAGTTTGGTGGCACCTCTGTAGGTAAGCCTGAAAGAATGAAGAAGATTGCTAACCTGGTTATGGGAATGCCGGGTAAAAAAATCGTTGTTCTCTCAGCACTGAGTGGCACCACCAATACCCTCGTGCGCATCGGAGATCATTTGGTGGCGCAGCAGCATACCGCAGCCGAGCAAGAGATTTCAAAAAAATTAGTGAACGATTGAAACCCATTCTGGCCACCATGAGTCACGTAGATATTTTGGTTACTCAAGGATACATCTGCAGAAATCATAAAAATGAGATTGATAATTTAAAACGGGGCGGCAGCGATTATACGGCTTCGCTTATTGGTGCGGCCATTCGAGCCGAAGAAATTCAAATCTGGACGGACATTGATGGCATGCACAACAATGACCCGCGCATCGTAAAAAAGACCGTGCCTATCGCTGAACTTACTTTTGACGAGGCTTCGGAGCTTGCTTACTTCGGAGCAAAAATACTCCATCCCTCCACCATAGTGCCGGCTCAAAAATATAGTGTACCAGTTCGCTTAAAGAACACACTGGATGAAAAAGCACCGGTACCATTATTAGCGATAAAGGAGGTCGGGGTGAATTCAAAGCTATTGCAGCAAAAGATGGAATCACTGCAATAAAAATAAAATCCTCGCGCATGCTATTAGCCCATGGATTCTTGCGCAAAGTATTTGAAGTGTTTGAACGCTATAAAACTTCTATTGACATGATCTCCACGTCAGAGGTTGCCATCTCGTTAACGATTGATGATAACAAAAATCTGAAACTTATTTTAGAAGAGCTAACAAGTTTTGGAAATATAGAAGTAGATGAGAATCAAAGTATCATTTGTGTTGTGGGTAATTTACTCTCCGAAAAAGAAGGGGTACTTCAAGAGGTTTTTGAGGCACTGAAAACTATACCTATTCGAATGGTCTCTTACGGTGGTAGCTATAACAACATCTCCATTCTGGTTGACAGCAGTCAAAAAGATAAAGCTTTGAATTTATTAAATGAAGGAATCTTTCATTTATAAAAAAGATACATTCGCTATCAAGAATTATTACCGTTTATCCGGAAAAAAAGTCATAAATAAATTTAATAAACGAGAAACTTTTTTTCAACTATATTTACCATGGACCTAAATATTTGGATTTATGGTAACTTTTGTAATTCTCGTTTTCGTTGTGGGTTATTTGGCTATTGCCCTCGAGCATCCTATTAAAATAAATAAGACAGCCTCCGCACTATTAACGGGTGTGATTTGCTGGACGCTCTACGCTTTGTTTTCGAGTAATTCAATAGAGCATATTGGCGAGCAATTAAATCATCATTTAGGACAGGTGTCGGGTATCCTTTTCTTTTGATGGGCGCCATGACGATTGTGGAATTAGTGGATGCATACCAAGGCTTTAAGGTTATCACCGATCGCATCAATACAAGAGATCCTAAAAAACTACTTTGGATTATTTGTATCGTTACCTTCTTTCTCTCCGCTATTCTGGATAACCTAACAACCTCCATCGTGATGGTTTCCCTAATCAGAAAACTGGTTCCCAATAAACAAATGCGATTGTTCTTTGCCGGTATGATAGTAATTGCGGCTAATGCGGGTGGTGCCTGGTCGCCTATTAGGTGACGTTACCACCACCATGCTTTGGATTGGCGGTCAGATTTCTTCCGGAAATATTATTATAACACTCCTACTTCCAAGCATTATATGTATGGTTGTGCCGTTAATCTATTTACAGTTTACCCTTAAAGGAGAACTCGGGACACACGAGGAAAATCAAGATTTAGATACGGGCAATAGCCATCATGGAGGTAATGGGGCACCGGTTAAAGGAGCAACTACCATGTTGATTATGGGTATAGGGGGGTTAATTTCTGTTCCCATCTTTAAAACAGTTACCCACTTACCTCCGTACCTCGGTATGCTTCTGGCGCTTGGCGTACTTTGGGTTGTTTCTGAATTGATTAATCCAGATATGGATGAAGCCGATAAGCGACCGTACACAGCCGCTGGTGCCTTAACCCGAATTGATGTGCCCAGTGTTCTATTCTTCCTTGGGGATTTTGTTAGCTGTCAGTGCTCTTGAATCCATGGAAATATTAAATCACTTTTCCGCATGGCTTGACAGTACCTTGGGTGACCAGCGCATCATTATTACACTTATCGGAATTTTATCAGCCATAGTAGATAACGTGCCGCTCGTTGCTGCCAGCATGGGTATGTACGACATGAACGTTTACTATCAGGATCATATGATCTGGGAATACCTGGCCTATTGTGCGGGTACCGGTGGCAGTATTTTGATTATTGGTTCAGCAGCGGGTGTAGCCGTAATGGGTATGGAGAAAATTGATTTTATCTGGTACTTGAAAAAAATCTCATTGCTGGCCATGTTAGGATATTTTGCGGAGCCATTATATACCTCCTGATACATCCGTCCTTGCAGTGCATCCACCCGTATAATGCTTGGAGGCCAAGTATAGTTTAAACCAATTGCTTCAAGGCAATCTCAAAAGAAGTTTGAGCCAATTTAGTTTTTGCTAAGCTGACTTTTCTGATTTTTTCAAGAGCCACTAAGATCGTTTGAGAAATATCCGTGAAGATTGCTTCATCGGTCATGCTCACTTCGCGCTCCATAAAATAAGCGAACACACGGGCCATCCCACAGTTAGCGATAAAGTCTGGAATCACTGAAATTTTTTCATCGGCATAAAGACCCGTTGACCCAAAGAATATTTCTTTATCGGCAAAGGGAACATTGGCCCCGCAAGAAAAAACCTCTATACCAGAATCAATCATCCGATCAATTTGATCTTGCGTTATTAACCTCGAAGCCGCAGCGGGTACAAATACTTCAAAAGTTAAGTCCCAGATTTTTTTATTTACAATCTCAAAAGGCAATAATTCTTCCGTTACCAGCTTGTTGCCTTTACGGTTCACCACCAACTCACAAACTTGCTGATGCGAAAACCCGGCTTGATTTATCACCCCTCCTTCGCGCGTAAGTATTCCTACAACCTTGGCTCCCATCTGCGACAAATAAAATCCGGCCGCAGCACCAACATTTCCCCAGCCTTGTACTACCACCCGCTTTCCTTCCAATTTGCCGCCCCACAAATTGTAGTAATGCTTTACCGCCTCAGCCACGCCAAAGCCCGTGCACATATCGGCAACCGTATATTTTTTTTGCAACGAGGGTGTATACTTTTCATCTTCAATTAATTTAATAACACCCTGGCGTAGTTGACCTATCCGATTAACCTTTTGGGGCTCTGTGGGTTTATAATGTCCGGTAAAGACGCCTTCCTGAGGATGCCAGATACCTACATCTTCTGTATGTGGAATTACTTCATGAATTTCGTCCACATTCAGATCACCCCCCGTGCCATAATAATATTTGAGCATTGGCATAACAGCAGCATACCAGCGGTGAAGCACGCCTTCTTTGCGTGAATCATTAGGATCGAAATTGATACCAGACTTTGCACCACCAATGGGTGGACCCGAAACCGTGAATTTTATCTCCATCGTTTTGGCCAACGATTCAACTTCTCTTTTGTCAAGACCAACACGCATGCGTGTACCACCCCCGGCAGCACCTCCTCGGAGGGAATTGATAACTACCCAACCTTCGGCCTCAGTTTCACTATCCTTCCACTCAAAAACAATTTCTGGTCGTTTATTTTCAAACTTTTCCAGTAGATCCTTCATCCTTTATTCTTTAAGGGGCCAAAGATATTAAATCGTAGATGGAAGCAGTTTTCTTATTTTTGGAGTCTTTTAAATTATGAACCTGGTTATTGATTCTGGTAACACGCGTTTCAAAATAGGAGTTTTTGAGGGGGCATCCTTAATTCAGAAATATTCATTTTCTGAAAGTGAGCTCTTAAGAAACTTTCTAACTAAAAATAGTTTTAGCCATGTTCTTGTAAGCTCCGTCAGCTATGGTGCTAACGAAATTTTAACCTGGACTCAATGTTCCGGAAAAAAAATTGTACTAGACGCAACAATGTCTCTTCCTGTTACTTTAAACTACGCAACCCCAGGAACACTTGGTGTAGATCGCATTGCCGCTGTTTGTGGTGCACTTGAATTGTATCCGGGCCACGACTGCCTCGTCATTGACATCGGTACGTGTATTAATTATGAATTTTTAAGTCGTGATAAGATTTATATGGGGGGTTCCATCTCACCAGGCGTAATGATGCGGTTTGAAGCCATGCATACGTTAACCTCTAAACTTCCGTTAGTAAAGCCAATATATGAACCAACATTGATTGGTATTAGTACTGAATTATGTATGCAGAGTGGAGTAATGAATGGAGCTATTGAAGAAATTAATGGGATTATTAACCGATATATTGAATTATTCCCTGCGATGAAGGTGATATTATGTGGTGGCGACTCCACTTTTTTTGAAAACAAGCTTAAACACTCCATATTTGTAGCCCCCGAACTCGTTTTGAGCGGTTTGAACAGGATTTTGCGTTATCATGTTGAATTTTAAGAAGAATACTCTACTAATACTTAGCTTGTTTCTGTTCATTTCCCCAAAAATTTTTGGGCAAGCAGCGCAAACGCCATTTTCTTATCTCGGTATTGGTGAATACTATGGAAATGCCCTTGCTCATAATCAAGGAATGGCAGGAGTAGGCATCAGTAACCCTCAATACTTTTACCTAAACAATCAAAATCCTGCATTACTGGTTTTTAATAGATTTACCTCTTTTGAAGCCGGATTTATTGGTGAGCGCAGAACGGTTATTGGCAATGGAGTTTCTGAAACAAATGGAAACGCCAATCTTAACTATTTGATTATGGGGTTCCCGATAAAAGTTGGCCGATGGGCAACCTCATTAGGACTGGCGCCTTATACAACCGTAAATTATCGTCTTAATTATACAGACTCCATTCTGGGAAGTGCTAACACGGTAGATGTTATTGAATCAGGAAGTGGAGGGATCAATCAATTTGCGTGGTCGCATGGCGTTTCATTAAATAAAAATCTTTCTTTAGGCGTTAAAGCGGCATATCTGTTCAGTTCGATAGAAAATGAATATTCGAATTCTTTAACCCAAAGTGCACAAGCAGTTACCTACTACCCCACTGTATATGAACGAACTTATGTAAAAGATTTTCTTTTCACTTCAGGCCTATCCTACCATGTTGATTCCCTGTTTAATAAAAATTATAAATTCAACCTCGGTGTGGTCTATGATTTTAAGACAGACCTTAAAACTCAATATACCGCACGCTTTGAACAGAGGAATGACGTAGACACCTTATTCTCCACAAGCGTGGCCAACAATGAGCCTGGATCAATAAACTTACCGGCCAAACTCGCTTTGGGGCTATCTTTTGGCAAGGGAGATCATTGGGTGATTGGTTCCGATTTTGTTTTACTTGACTATACTCAGTTTAGCGGTCGTGAAGTAAGTCAGGAAGCAACCAAGGGCTGGAAATTGGCCTTGGGAACAGAATTTACACCCGATGTGGTAGCCTTGGGGAGTTACTTGAAGCGGATTACTTACCGAACAGGTGTAAGCTATGATAAATACCCGTATTTGATCAATGGCGTGCCACTTAAAGATTTTGGCATTAATTTTGGATTCTCTATGCCAGTAAGCAGAGTCTCAAGTATCGATTTTGCATTTAAAGTCGGGAAAAGAGGAAATGTGAAAGACAATACAATTGAAGAAAACTATTTTAAGTTTTATTTTGGTGCGACATTTAATGACCAATGGTTTGTCAGAAGAAGATTTGATTAAATAACTAAACACAAATGAAAAAGAAATTGAAGTCATCGCTGTTAGGAATCACTTTTATCCTCTTAACAGCTATAACCGGTTTTTCACAATGCAAGGAAGTTGTATGGCCGGAAAACAAGGCAAAAGCTGAAGAGTCTGTAGCGCTTTATGGCGATGCGATGAAACAACAGAATTGGCGAGCAGCTGTTCCCCCTTTTCAGTGGATGCTTAAAAATGCACCCAATTGGAATACCAAGCTTTATATAGACGGAACAGATATCTACAATAAACTTGCATCGGTAGAAAAAGATCCTAAGAAAAAGCAAGTGTTGGTTGATTCACTCATGATGCTTTACGATATGCGTGTAACCAATTGCGGTGACGAAGTAAATGTTTTAAACCGTAAGGCAATTTACGCGGCCGTTTATAATGGTCAGAATAAAGATAAAACAGCAGAAGTACTGGCTCTATACGATAAGGTTTATGCAATCAGCGGTAACAACGTATTGGATAACAACCTACTTTCATACATGCAGGTTATTCAACTAAATGCAGTGTTGTTGAAAAACCTAAGCGATGATCAGATTCTTGAACGCTATGATAAACTTTCAGGCGTAGTTGATGTGAAGATTAAAAAAGCGCAGGCTGAAAATAAGCAGGCAGACGTGGAAAGATTAAAGGCCACAAAAAGCAGCGTGGATGATATTCTTATCAAGTTGGTAAAGGTGGATTGTGATTTTGTTAAGAAAAACCTCGAACCCAAATTCAAGCAAAATCCAAGCGATATCGCATTAGCTAAAAAAATCTTCCAATTCATGACCACTGGTGGCTGTATTGAAGACCCACTTTGGTTGCAGGCTGCTGAAGTATTGCACAAGGATAGCCCCGATTATGGATTAGCTATTAACATGGCAAAGATTTATGCGAAAAATGGTAATATGGAGAAGGCCGAAGCATTAGCAACTGAAGCGGTAACCATCGCTTCTACTCCTGAGCAAAAAGAAAACTCCAACATTCTGGTTGGCGACCTGCTGGCACAGAAAGGAAGCAAGTCTGCAGCGCGTGAAGCCTACCGCAAAGCCGGGAAAATAGGTTTTGAGAAAATCGGTGACCTTTACATGGGTTCTTTTAAAGATTGCGCAAAAGGATCAAGCTTGGCAGAAGATCGTTTAGTCTACATTGCAGCATACGATATGTATGCCAAAGCAGGCGATCAGTCAAAGATGAATCAGGCACGTGGCCAGTTTCCTTCTGTAACTGAATTGTTTGAATTGAACTGGAAAGAAGGTGACACAAAATCTATTTCCTGTTGGGTGGGCGAAACCGTTGTGTTACGCACCCGTGGTAAGGAATAAATAAACATAAACTAATTGGAAGGCTAGCTTTTAAGCTGGCCTTCTTCATTATATGGAAGTCACTTGTTTGCCCATAAAATCTATGAATTTAAGCTGCAGTTTTCTTGCTGCACTTGTTCTGGTATTGTCGGCTTGCACCACACAGGAAGCAACCAAACCTGTACTATACGAAGGCCCTTTGAGTGAGGCCGAAGATGTGGAAATGTTTTACTCCGAAAAAGATCTCGTTAAGGTCAAACTCAAAGCAAAAAAAATCTTTGAATTTCAAAATGGTGATCGGGAATTCCCGGAAGGTATTTACCTCGAATTTTTTGATGAGTTCGGCACTAAAACCTCAACCCTACAAGCGAATAGTGCCTATTATTTTAAAGAGGAAAATAAATGGCGAGGCCGGGGCAAGGTGGAAGTAATTAATACTGCCAAGCAAGAGCAATTAAACACGGAAGAGTTGTTTTGGAAACCCGACACAAAAAAAATATTTACCGATAAGTTTGTCACCATCAAACTTCAAAATGAAGTGATCTACGGTACCGGTCTGGATGCAGCGCAGGATTTATCAACCTATCAGATCAAGAATCCGGAAGGTGAATTTACAGTTGAAGAATAATCAGGTGATAGTTAACTCATGAAACTAATAGATGTTCTTTTGTTATCGCTGGCGGCAGCTATTGTCATCATCGCTATTTACGAGATTATGACGGTGGGTATAGGCGAGGCCTATTGGTTGGTGATGTTGGCCGTAATGATTTTTTTTATCTATACCTATCGCAAAAAGCGTTGAGTCAGTATTACTGGTTTTCGCCCGTAAAACCCTGATAACCAATCGCTATTAAATTCAAGTAATATTAAAGCGCAGCTTTGCCGAATTGATTTAACGGGTTAAATTTGCGGTTCTTTAAACAAAAAGGCTTCATTTCTTTGGAAATAGACCTCAAAAACGAATAAACAATTCAAACATTATAAATTTCTCTTATGGCATTGATTGGAACATTGAGGAACAAGATGACCAAGTGGGTGGTGGGTTTTGTGGCAATCGCGATTGCAGCATTTGTTTTAAACGACTTATTTGGAAATGGCCCTACAGCTGTATTTGGTAACGATAACACAGTAGGTGAAATAGGTGGCAGCACCATCCGTTTGGAAGAATATCAGGCCGCTATTCAGGAGCGCGAGAATAACTACATTCTGAATTTCGGTCGTCAACCTGGCGATCGCGAAAGACCACTCTTGCAACAACAGGCCTGGGATCTTTTGATCTCACAGAAAGCTATTAAACCAGAGTTTGAAAAGGTGGGTGTAAAAGTTACTACCGATGAAATCTGGGATATGATTCAGGGAAGAAATATCGATGAAAATGTTAAATCGTCTTTTTTGGATTCTGCAGGAAACTTTGATCGTTCAAGACTGATCGCTTATATAAATCAGTTTAATGCCCCCTACCCCAACTGATCCACAAGCCTTGGCAGGCTTCCAGGAAGCGAAGTATCGTTGGTCTACTTTTCAGCGCGATTTGGGCTTAGGTCGCGAAAGACTTAAGTATGAAAACTTATTGATCAAAACCAATTATGTAACGGAAGCCGAAGCGGAACGCGATTATCATACTCAGAACGATGTAGCCGAGGTTAAATACCTCTATGTGCCTTATTTTGTAATCAGCGATTCCACCGTTAGTGACAGTGACCTTAAAGAATACTACAACAAAAACAAACATAAGTATAAGGCAGAGCAAACCCGCAGCCTCAGCTATGTCAGTTTCCCCATCCAAGCTTCGGCTGCAGACTCAGCACAAATCAGAGAAGATCTAGAGAAATTGGCCGCTGACTTTAAAACTGTAACTGAAGATTCTGTTTTCGCAGCTGCAAACACAGAAGGGAATGAGCCCTTTACAAAATATTCTAACTCAACGTTACCAGGCTTTTTAGCCGATCAAAAAGATCAATTGGTTGCTGGAAGCGTCTTCGGTCCCCTCTTGGATGGAAACTCTTTCAAAGTTGTTAAACTAGTACGGTTTGGTAAGGACACCGTAGGTAATGCGAAAGCAAGCCATATTTTAATCCGTTGGGATGACGAAAGTGAAGCCTCCAAAAAGACAGCCAAAGAAAAAGCGAGAAAAATTCTTGCTGATATAAAGGCTGGCGCTGACTTTGCTGCCAAGGCTCGTGAATTCGGTACGGACGGTACATCTACACAAGGGGGTGATCTTGGCTGGTTTAGCACAGGCCAAATGGTTAAACCTTTTGAACAAGCTGTTTTCAGTGCGAAGAAAACCGGAGTTCTAAATGATGTTGTTGAAACACAGTTTGGCTATCATATTATTGACGTAACCGGAGTAGCTGATTACACTACGTACTCTGTTGCCACGATAGAAATCGCTATTGCTCCTAGTGACGAAACTCAAAATGAGGCTTACTTAAAAGCACAAACATTTGCCAGCAACGTATCGGGTGTGGATGAGTTTAATGAAAGCGCTAAAACCGAACAATTAATGGTGATGAACGCGAATGACTTAAAGACCGTTGATCGCAGGATAAATGACTTGGGAGATGCCCGCGAAATGATCACCTGGCTATTCCGCGAGGCGAAAGTTGGAAAGGTATCTGATGTGTTTGATTTAGATACGGATTATACAGTGGCTGTTATGACCAGCGAAACGGAAGCAGGCGTTCGTTCCTTTGAGGAAGTGAAAGATGAAATAAGACCAGCGGTACTTAATCAGGTGAAAGGAAAAAAGATAATTGAAACACTGAGCGCACAGAAAGGTACGCTGGATGAGATGGCCAAAGCGTTTGGCTCAGATGCAATAGTTGCTTCTTCGAGCGATCTTAAGCTTAATTCAAACACACTACCAAGCGTTGGGCTCGATCCGGTAGCTGTCGGTAAAATTTTCGCGCTTGAAAATGGTAAACGTTCTGAACCCTTTGCCGGAGAAAACGGTGTATTAGTAGCAGAACTTCAGAACAAAACAGTGGCGCCAGCGGTGGGTGATTACACCATGTTTAAAAACCAGCTGTTACAGGGATTAAATGGCCGGGTCGGCTATAGCATTTCTGAAGCTTTGAAAGAAGGCGCTAAGATTGAGGATAAACGGTATAAGTATTTTTAAGAGATAATCAATGAATTAAACGAGCGCCTCAGAAGTAAACTTCAGAGGCGCTTTTTCTTTTATGAACGAACAATGGCTTATCAACTTCCGTGAAAAACTCGACCAGCATTATGCGTGGCCAGCGCTCTATAGGTTTAAGTTTATTGTGCCAACCGGTAAAGAGGCCGAAGTTAAAGCCTTGTTCCCTAATCATACCACAACAGAAAGACCTTCTAAAAATGGTAATTACACAAGCGTAACAACCGAGGCTATGCTTCCCTCCGCTGACGCGGTTATTGAAATCTATCAAGCCGCAGCTCTGATTAAGGGTATAATTGCGCTTTAAATACTGATATTCTAAAAATACTATTTTAGGTACTCCGTTTAGTCTAACTTTATCAAATGATCGAATTGGTCAAATAAAAAGATAAAGCAGATCCAAACTAATTCAAAGTTTTATGTGGATAGAAGAGAACAATCGACTTAAAAAGACCTTTTCATTTAAGGACTTTAGGGAGGCCTTTGGTTTTATGACGAAGGTAGCACTCATCGCAGAAAAAGCAGATCATCATCCTTACTGGACAAACGTATATAACACGGTGAGTTTCGAACTCTCCACACACGATGCAGGTGATACCATTACAGATAAAGACAGAAAACTGGCGCAAGCTATTGATCAACTTGTATAATCGTGTCAGCTGAAGTTACTTCATTGTATCTTGTACCAACTCCTATTGGCAATCTCGCTGACATTACGTTACGCGCGCTGGAGGTATTGAAATCCGTAAATACCATTTTGGCTGAAGACACCCGTACATCAGGGTTTCTGCTCAAACACTACGAAATCTCAAAGCCGCTGCAGAGCTTTCATATTTTTAACGAACATAAAACATTAGCTGGATTAATTACCCGCATGCAACAAGGTGAGGTAATGGCTCTAATCAGCGATGCCGGTACACCCGGCATTTCTGATCCTGGTTTTTTGTTGGTGCGCGAAGCGCTGAAGGCAGGTTTAAAAATTGATTGCTTGCCGGGTGCAACCGCGCTAATTCCTGCCTTAGTAAAATCTGGTTTCCCGACAGATCGATTTGCCTTTGAGGGTTTCCTTCCGCACAAAAAAGGCCGGCAAACTATGCTGAAGAAATTAAGTGAAGAAGATCGAACTATTGTGCTGTATGAATCACCCCATCGACTTATTAAAACTTTAGAACAACTCATCGAATTTTTTGGATCCGAACGATTGGTTTCTGTTTCGCGCGAACTCACCAAGTTTCATGAAGAGACAAAAACAGGTTCAGTTACAGAAGTACTTGAGTACTTTAAACTAAAAGATGTGAAAGGCGAGATTGTTATTGTAATCAATGGCAAAGAAAAATAAATCAGTCTGGACCCCGTGGAGTTTGTTTGGACTTTCCGCAGTGCTACTGAGTGCTGGCTGGTTAATGAAGCCATTTCCCATTCTAATCTTCGTTGGCTTTGCCCCCTTATTCGCAATACTTGATTATGCCCGTGATTCCAAAAATCCTTGGAACCGATTTGAACTCATTCTTCTTGCACTCACCATCTCATTATTTGCGGCAAGCTTTTTTGATTTTCAGATCATAATTACTGTTTTAGTTCAGGCCATTGTTTTAACACTCACCTTTGTTGGGTATTCATTTGCTTATCAAAATCTAGGCTCCCGGTTAGGTAAGTTTACCGTCATCTTCTTTTGGTTAGGTCTTGAATTTGTTTTATTAAATCTGCCTTGGCGGGAGCAAACTATATTTCTTGCTGATTCACTGAGTCTTGTGCCAGACTGGATCAGATGGACTAATCATTCCGGCTACCTGGGAGTATCCTTGTGGATATTATCTGTCAATCTCGTCTTCTATCTTTCATTTTTCCATATAGGAACATTCAACCTTTATCTTTTCATATTTGCTATATTACTAATCGGCATACCAATTGTCCTTTCTTACCAAATGGATACCTTAGGTGTAAATCGTGCGCAAATGATTTCGTTCTCGAATGAATCGAATATATTACAAGAGAAATTTACCGGTGAGTTGGTTGCACGAACCGCAGCCTGGGTTTCGGTATTAATTATTCTGTTAGCTTTCGTTAAGAATCAAACCAAGAAAAAATGAACCTATCCTTATTAGAAAAAGACGTAATCGCATTATGCGATGAAGTAGGTGAGTTTATGAAGAAAGAAAGTGAAAACTTTGATCTTTCGAAGATTGAGCAGAAAGGAAGTTTCAGCAACCTGGTATCGTATGTAGATAAGGAATCAGAAAAAAAATTGGTAGCGCGGCTAACCAAATTATTTCCAGGTGCTGGCTTTTTAGCCGAAGAAGGTACGGAGACCAAAGGCTCCAACGATTACCGATGGATTATTGACCCCTTAGATGGAACAACAAATTTTTTACACGGATTACCCATATATGCTATTAGCATCGGCTTAGAATTGAAGGACAAAACCGTTATGGGGATTGTTTATGATGTAAGTAATCGTGATTGCTATCATGCAATTGAAAATCAACCGGCTTATCGCAATCAAAAAGAGATCAGAATATCCCCTATAAATAAACTAGAAGAAAGTTTATTGGCTACCGGATTTCCTTACTATCATTCTGAAAAAAAAGAAGAATATCTTGAAATAATAAAAGTCTTTCTTGAACAAACACATGGCATCCGTAGACTTGGGAGTGCAGCAATGGATCTCGCCTACGTAGCCTGCGGTAAGTTAGAAGGATTTTTCGAGTACAATCTTTCACCTTGGGATGTTGCTGGAGGTGCCTTTCTGGTGCAACAAGCAGGAGGCACGGTAACAGATTTTTCAGGTGGGCCTAATTATATTCACGGAAAAGAATTATGTGCCGGAGGCATGATTCATGCTGAAATGCTGAAAGTAGTTCAAAAGAAATGGTTTTAAGTTCTTCTATTCTGATCGCAATGACGTTGCCGGATTAATCATAGCTGCCTTAATTGATCGGTACCCCACCGTAATAAAAGCAATCAAAAAAGTACTGCCAAGGCCAACGATAAACACCGAAGGGCCAATTGAAATTTTATAAGCGAACTGCTCTAGGTATTTAGTAGAGAAATACCAACCCACAGGTGCCGCCAGCACAAATCCTATTAATATTAATCTGATAAACTCACGGGAAAATAAAAGCAGAATATTTTCGACAGAAGCTCCAAGTACCTTGCGAACTCCGATCTCCTTTGTTTTCTGGTTGGCCATAAACACAGTTAAACCAAATAAGCCCAGGCAGCCAATAAAAATTGCCATGGATGTAAACACCGTAAGCATAACAGACATCTTGGCTTCCGCCTCATAAAACTCTCTAATCTCATCTTCCAGAAATTCATAGGAATATATAAACTCAGGATACGCTTGCTCCCATTTTCTTTGTACTTCTTTCAAACTCGGCTGCACCGATTGTGGATTTAGTTTAATGGAAAGTGTTCTATAACCTCGAATACGGTTAAGCATAATGGTTGCCTCCAACGGATCTTGCAAAGAAACGGTATGAAAGTTTTTTACTACGCCACTAACCGGAAGACTCTTGCCCCACATCTTGATCCGTTTGCCAATTATTTCCTGTGGATCAGATAGGCCAATCACTTGCGTAAATCTTTCATTAACAACGAAAGACTGGGCTGTATCCGCATCGGTCAACCCTGCTCCTGCAAGAAACTCAATTCCATACAAATCAAAATAATTTCCATCCACTTGTTTCACCTGAGTTGCATAGTGCTGATCACCTCCTTCAATTTGAAAATCCGTACTGGAAACACTCCCCGATGAGGGTGGGGTGCTGGACAAACTGGTTGCCTCCACACCGGCTATGTTCATCAAATCATTACGTAAAGTCCGCATCTTACTAGAACCATCCTCTGTGGGCGATTCCTCTTCAGGGATAGGTACCGTGATAATCGCTTCCTTTTTAAAACCTAATTCTTTTGTTTTTAAAAAATTCATCTGAGTAATCAAAACTATTGTGCCAATGATTAACAGCTGAGAAATAAAAAATTGCATGCCCACAAGGCCTCTTCGCAAATTAAAACCCGTGGAGTGATTAGCACTGATTTGGTTTTTCAAAGCACTGATTGGATTGAACCCACTAACGACAATCGAAGGATAAATTCCTGACAAAAGTGAAACCACAACCAGCGTGCTTACTAGAAATACCCAGAGTGCCACATCAGAACCAAAGTTGAGAGCAAGAGGTAAATCCAAAAAGGTATTGATAAAGGCTAAGCCAATTTCGGCCACAACCAATGACAGTAAAATGGATACCAGCGTGATTAGCGTTGTTTCCCCTAAAAACTGAAGCATAAGTTGTGAACGGGTACTTCCTAATGATTTGCGAATACCCACTTCTTTCGATCGTTTAACTGCCTCAGCAGTGGTAAGATTTATGAAATTGATACATGCTGTAAGGAGTAAGAAAATACCGATAATGGTTAATGCATTAAGTTGCGAATTACTAATCGTGTTGTAGTTGTAATTACCAAAGCGTTCGTCAAAATGCACTTCGCTAAATGGTTGCATGATAAACGTTTTATTGTCCTGATTACGGGAAGTATCTCCAAAGTACTTAGAAATAAAAGCCGGTATGCGGACTTCGACATCTGAAATCGAACTGCCCGATCGCAATGTAAAATAACATTGGTCATCACTCCAGATTCCATTCCAACCACTTTCGTCCTTCTCCTTTTTAATAGTAATGTAAGAAACCAGCAGGTCAAATGGTAAGTCGGTGTTGGAGGGCAAATCTTCCATAATCGCGGTAACCCGATACTCTTGTCCTTCATACTTTAGAACCTCGCCTATGGCATCTTCTTTTCCAAAATACTTGGTCGCCCATCGGCTTGATAGAATCGCTTCGTTAGGTTCAATCCAACCCAGTGGTTGCATCGCCAATCAAAATCTTTCTATCAAATACATTAAAGAAACCGGGTTGCGCAAAAGCGACTCCCCTCTCTTCATCGTACCGTTTGGGATCAGCTTTAACTTGCGGAATGGTAATAAAGCTTCCTGCACGATACGAGATAAAAGTAACTTGCTCTGCCTCTGGAAAGTCATTTGTAAACGCTCCGGAAAACCAGGATAAACACCGGGTGTATAATTTTTGCCATCGTTTCCATCAGATTGAACTACCGCGCGGTATATGCGATGATAGTTTGAATGAAAAGTGTCAAAACTTTTATGGTAACGGACTAATAAGAAAAGGATCAGACTCGTTGCTAAGCCTAAGGTAAGTCCCCCGATATTAAGCAACGTAGTAGCGCGTTGCCGAATCAGATTTCTAAAAGCTGTTTTTAAATAATTCTTGAACATATCGGTAAGAGTATAGAATTGAGATGATTACTTCCCCTAAAGAGTTCTACAAAAAAATAATTATTCGCTTTTCAGTGCATCCACAGGATTAGCGATAGCTGCCCGAAGTGATCGATAACCTACGGTGATAAATGTAATGGCTAACGTGCTTAAGATTCCAATCGCAAAAACAATCCAGGTGATCTCCACTTTAAAGGCAAAGTCTTCAAGCCACAGGTTCATGGCATACCACGCAACGGGCACAGCAAGTACAAATGCCACTACTACCAATAGAACGAAGTCGCGGGAAAAAAGAGCTACGATGTGAGTTACTGATGCTCCTAACGTTTTGCGAATTGCGATCTCCTTTGTTTTTTGCTGCGCCATAAAAGAAGCCAATCCATACAATCCCAGACAACCAATAAAAATGGCTATACCTGCAAAGATTTCAAACAACCCAAACAATCGTTCCGCTTCTCGATACAAACGACCCACATAATCATCCAGGAAAGAATATTGAAACAAATATTCCGGAAATTGTTGCAGCCATGCTTCTTCAATGTTCTTTATCGTAGCTGCAGCATTGGCTGAATTGATTTTTATGCCTGTTTCAAAAAAATAATTGAATGGCAACAGGACAACCGGTTCAAGACCATGCTGTAAAGACTGTGTATGAAAATTTCTTACAACACCAATTACCGGACCTGAAATATCATTAAACCCTATCGTAATTTTTTTACCAATTATCTCTTTTGGTGAACTAAAACCTAGTGTTCTAACAGCCTCTTCATTAAGCACGTAGGACCACTCTCGCTCTGTCCTTCAAGGTTAGCTAGCTTTTCATCACTCTCTAAAACCAACGTCCCTCAATTAACTCAAGCCCATAGACATCCTTATATTGAACATCGCCAAGTTTTAAACTCATTGAGTATCGATCCGTCTCACCTTTATCAGTAAGATACATGCCCGTCCCAAAATTACCGTCGAAATGGGGGCTCCGAGCGAGAATGAAACTCCCTTAATATCATTAAGGGTTTCCAATCGATTTCGAAAGGCCTCCAACTTAGTTGCACTATTATCGGGGATACTTACGGTTATCACAGCTTCCTTCGTAAATCCAAGTGATGAATTTCTAAAAAAGGAAAGTTGGCTCGATACCACCAAGGTGCAAATGATCAGCACTTGTGCAATAAAAAACTGACCTACTACTAAAATTTTTCGTACCGATATAGGTGATCTACTATCTGTCGACATACGGTTCTTCAATGCTTTTACTGGATTAAACTTTGACAAAACCAATGCCGGGTAAAATCCAGAAAAAAGTGCCGTGACAAAAATAATTGCAATCAGAAATAAGATTAGCTGTGGGTTGTTTAGCAAATTCAATTGTACATCACGCTCTAAGAAATTACTAACCATGGGTGCAATCCCCTCAGCAATACCAACAGAAATAATACCGGCACACAGTGTAATCAGAAATGCTTCACTTAGATACTGCCAGGTAAGTTGATGCCGCTGTGCTCCCAAAGTTTTTCTAACACCCACTTCTTTGGATTTGTGTACTGAAAGTGCTGTTGAGAGATTGATGAAATTAACACAGGCTACTAATAAAATGAAAGCTCCAATGAATGCCAGAACAATCAGTGTTGATGAATTGGTTGACGTGGTGCCCGGGTTTTCGCTAAACTCTGTATCGAAATGAATTTCAGAAAGCGGTTGTAGTAAATAGGTTTGTCGATTGGCATCCTTGGCTTCGTAATACTTTTTAACGAAAGCTGGAAATTTTGTTTCCATCGACTCCCGTGTTTCTGAAGAAGGCAGAACAAATATATGCAAACCCAGGAAGCATTTTAACCCCATTGATCCATAGAAAATCCAAGAAATTGTTCTGTAACATCGGGCGTTAATGTGGCACGCGAAACTATCATGTTTATGTTCAAATGCGTAGGTGTTGAGGGCATGCGGATGATGCCCGCTACTTCAGGTCGAGAAGATTTTCAAGCTTTTATGTTTTTAATATCTTTTTAAGAAGTTTTTGCAAACTCCTCCAGTTAAGAAAACCTTACCGGGATCAGTCAAATCTTTCTCTTGGGTTACCTGATAGCACCTCGATATCAAAGACCTCAAAAATGATGGATCCGCAAACATGATATTCGTCCTCTGCTCTTTTCTTTCATCAATAGTCATCAATGCATCTTCCTGAAAATGAAACTGCGTAGAGATTAAATCCGGGAAATCATTTTTTAAGGCTTCTGCCAAAGGGTAAGGTGTTATTGTTGTTTTTCAACACCCGAAGCATCAGTGGTTTCGCGTACTATTCGATAAATATTCTTTGAGTTGAAATGCCTGATCAAAACTCACCTCACGTTTAATAATTAAAAAAATGATAATGCAGGTTAGTGATTCCCAGAGCAAGCCGGCCACATTAATGAATGTGTAGCTCTTGTTTCTCAACAGGTTTCGAAAGGCAATGGTGAAGTAATTTTTAAGCATTTGGGATTAACTTATTCACGCGGAAGTCAAGTATAGTGCCAATGGAAAATGCCTAGATTAGCCTGAATTTAAAGATGGTTGATTAAAATACGTTACCCCGTTCAATAACGCTCTCGAACTGTCCGTCATCGGACGATTAAGAGTCCTACGTTCCTTGAATTACTTTATAATGATATTCTTACCTTTGAGCTATGATTCAGCAAATCTTAATTGGCTCTTTTTTGAGGTGCTGCCTTCTATGTTGGTAAAGCTTGGCTTATCGTTCATTTACCGCAAAAAATGCCTGTGAATCAGGCTGTTCAAAGTGTGGCGCACTAGATTTAGAGAAGATCGAAAAGGAACTAAAAGCGAAAGGACTTTAGACTAAGCCCAAACCTGGGTGCCCTCAGTGCAATTACGGCACATCTCTATCTCATCTCTTGATCGCAGTATAGTTTCGCGAAAAGAATTATAATTTTTACTTGTCCAGATTTCTTTAAACGATTGTTGCGCTAAATCGCCCATTACATAATGGGCATCTTTATCGAAACAACAAGGGACTACCTTTCCATCCCAGGTAATCACACAACTCTGCCACATCTTCCAACAATGACTGAGTAATTCATTCTTAATCGAATACGTTCCATCCTTTTCTTTTTGGTAGCGCGAATATTTATCGATGGTTGGCATTAAGTCCGAACCATTTTTGTAATCGTAGATCTGTGCCGTTTTAAGAGCAACATGGTCCACACCAATTTCCTTCGCGAGCTTATGAACCGCATCAATCTGATGTTCATTGGGCTTTACAACCAAAAATTGAAACATTACAAAGGGTGTAACTGACTTTAACTCCTTTTTTAATCGAACAATAGTACGCGCACCTTCAGTACCTTATCAAGTTTACCACCCACACGATAAGCCTCGTACGTTTCCTGCGAGGTTCCATCGATAGAAATGATAATTCGATCCAATCCAGACTCAATAGTTCGCCTGGCCATCTGCTCTGATAAATAATGTGCGTTGGTAGATGTGGCAGTATAAATCTTTCTGGAGGAAGCGTACTGAACTAAATCCAAAAATTTCGGATGCAAATAAGGTTCGCCTTGAAAATAAAAAGTAAGGTAAGCTAAGGTGTTCGCTAACTCGTCAATTGTCTTCTTAAATAGATCGGCTTGTAACATCCCTGTTGGGCGTGTAAAAGAACGCAACCCAGAAGGACATTCCGGACAGCGAAGATTGCAAGATGTTGTTGGCTCTATCGCAATACTGATGGGCATTCCCCCATGTGCTGCCTTACCGGTAAATCTTGAATAATGATAACTTGAAAATACTTTTGAGGCATTGGCGATACGTGCAGGAGTCATCTTCCCAATCAAATTCCACGTATCGTTAAAATTTCCAATCATACCCTAAAGTCAAAATTACCTTTTGCAGCCCTATTGTTTTATCTTTCCGCATATTTATTTCGACGAGGGGGGCTACTAAAACAATTATTCACGCATGAATAAAATAATAGCCTTTGGATTGGTGCTGCTTTCCACTAGTGGATTTTCTCAACGTTTCATCCTATCCGATAGCGCAACCATTTCTGTTATTACCTGCGGCCCCTATGGGAAGGAATTATACGCAGCCTTTGGCCATAGCGCTATCCGTGTTAACGATCCTGCGCAGAAGTTCGATGCTGCCTACAACTATGGTGTATTTGACTTTAACCAACCCAATTTCTATTTGAACTTTGCCCGAGGCTACCTCTACTATAAATTGGGGGTTTATTACTATGCTGATTTTCGGGATCATTACATTGAGCATAACCGATTTGTACATGAACAAGTTTTAGATTTAACAGCCGAGCAAAAACAACAGGTTTTTGATTATCTCAATTGGAATTCAAAACCTGAAAACCAAACCTATCGATACGATTATTTTTATAACAACTGTGCCACAAAAATACGCGATGTATTTTCTGAAGTCCTTAAGGAGAATCTAACGTTTGATGGATCCTTTATCAAAACAGATTACACCATTCGTGAGCTTACGGATTTATACTTAAAGCCACAACCTTGGGGCGATTTAGGTATTGATATCTGCTTGGGATTACCTATGGATAAAAAGGCATCTCCCTACGAATACATGTTTCTCCCCGATTATATAGAATCATCGTTTGATCATGCAACGATAAACAACCAACCTATCGTTAAGAAAAAAAATATTGTTTACGCGCCTAATCCGGAAGATGATTCATTCGAACTTTTTCATCCTTGGATTATTTTTGGATTTTTTCTTGCGCTGACGCTCGGGTTGTGCTTCTATGATTGGAAAAGAAAAAAACTAACCAAGTGGTTTGATGTAATCCTATTTTCTGTTGTTGGGTGGGTAGGTATTCTTTTACTTATGCTTTGGGTAGCTACCGACCATCAGGCCGCTGCACGAAATCTAAACTTACTTTGGGCATTTCCCCTTCATGCGATAGCAGCAGTTTTATTAATCAGGAAAAAAAAATCTGAGTTTTTAATACAATATTTTAAGATGATAGCCATCCTTTTAGGATCAACACTTCTGTTTTGGTGGTTACTGCCTCAACAACTCAATGTATTCTTGATTCCAGTAGTAATAGCCCTTGCCATCCGGTCATTCCTAATCTCGAAGCTGCTTATCAAATAGAATCACATATGAATCGGCCTATTAGCAGTTGCTGCTAAACAAGCCTCTTTCACTGCTTCCATATAGGTTGGATGTGCATGGGAGGTACGCGCAATATCTTCTGCGGAAGCACGGAACTCCATGGCGGTAACTCCGGAAGCAATCATATCAGCTGCACGAGCACCGATGATATGTACACCCAAAATCTCATCGGTATTTTTATCAGCTAATATTTTTACAAAGCCATCTAAGTCCATAGATGCACGCGCACGACCAAGTGCCTTGTAAGGAAAGTTACCGGTCTTGTATGCTTTGCCATCTGCTTTCAATTGCTCTTCCGTAAAACCAACACTGGCAACTTCAGGCCATGTATACACTACGCCTGGAATAAGATTATAATTAATGTGGGGCTTTTGTCCAGCTAATTGTTCAGCAACGAGTACACCCTCTTCTTCAGCCTTGTGTGCTAACATGGCTCCGCGTATTACATCGCCAATGGCGTAGACATTATCCACTTTCGTTTTAAGATGATCGTCAACCGGAATTTTTCCCTTTATCTAATTCTATTCCGATTTTATCTAATCCCAATCCATCAGTAAACGGTCTGCGCCCAACACTTACTAAACAATAATCACCTTTCAGTTCAATGGCAGCTCCCCCATTCTTTGGCTCAGCCTTCAACACTACTTCTTTACCTTTATTCTCAACAGCTGTTACCTTATGACCCATATAGAATTCCATACCTAACTTCCTGGTAGACTTCATGAGTTCTTTTCCTAAAGCCAAATCCATAGTTGGAATCAAATTATCTAAATACTCCACCACCGATACTTTTGATCCGATGCGCGCATACACAGAGCCCAACTCCATTCCGATAACACCGCCACCAATTACGATTAAGTGCTTAGGAACTTCTTTTAACTCCAAAGCTTCTGTACTCGAGATAATTCTTTTCTTATCGAAAGGAGCAAAAGGTAATGGTGTAGGCTTAGAGCCGGTTGCGATAATTACTTTCTCTGTGGTGATCTGTGATTCCTTTCCGTCCTTACTTACAATTTTGATTGTGTTCTTATCAATGAATGAACCAACCCCTGTATGCACTTCAATTTTATTTTTCTTCATCAGGTAAGCAATACCATCCACATTGGCTTTTACAACACCCGCCTTGCGACTAATCATTTGGGTGATGTTTACCTTAGGGGGATTGATATCAATACCGTGCTCCTTAAACGTATGTGCTGCATTGTGAAAATGCTCAGAAGAATCCAGCAATGCTTTGGATGGAATGCAACCAACATTTAGACATGTCCCTCCAAGTGTATCGTACTTCTCGATAAGAGCTGTCTTAAAGCCAAGCTGTGCACAGCGAATGGCTGCAACATATCCACCCGGGCCCGATCCAATTATTGTAACGTTATATTGCATACTATAAATAATTTCAGAATCTCTACTATATCAAATGTTAGACGCCTAAGATCAAGCGTCCCGGATCTTCCAATAATTCTTTCACGCGCACCAAGAAGCTAACCGATTCGCGACCATCCACAATACGGTGATCATAAGAAAGAGCCAGATACATAATAGGTCGAACTACAACTTCACCCTTTTTGAACAACGGCACGCTCAACAATATTATGCATTCCTAAAATGGCTGATTGAGGTGGATTTAAAATTGGCGTAGAAAGCATAGAACCAAAAACACCTCCGTTTGTAATGGAGAATGTTCCGCCTTGCATTTCATCGATAGAGAGTTTTCCATCACGCCCTTTCGTTGCTAACCGAACTACTTCCGCTTCTATCTGATCAAAAGAAAGTGATTCAGCATTTCTGATTACCGGTACTACTAATCCTCGCGGTGTCGACACGGCAATAGAAACATCACAATAGTCATGGTATAAAATCTCATCACCGTTTAGTTGTGCGTTCACGGCAGGAAACTCTTTCAAAGCAACACAAACTGCTTTGGTAAAGAATGACATAAAACCAAGACCCACGCCATACTTCTCTTTGAATTTATCCTTGTAACGAGAGCGCAAATCCATCACGGGTTTCATATCAACCTCGTTGAAGGTTGTAAGCATAGCTGTCTCATTCTTTACAGAGACCAAACGTTTTGCTATCGTTCTGCGAAGTGACGACATCTTTTCGCTGCGCTTGTTTCTTCCACCACCAGAAGTAATTACGGGTGCAGAGGCAGCAGTCTTTGGCGCTTCCGCCTTACTTGAAGTTTGCTGAGCTTTAGCTGCATCCTCCTTTGTAATTCTGCCACCAACACCTGTCCCGGAAACTTGTGAAGCAGAAATTCCCTTTCTCATCTAAAATTTTTCCTGCGGCTGGTGAAGGATGACCTGATGCATAAGACTTATCTCCTGCTGTTGCAGAAGCCTCTGTAGTCTTTGCTGCTGGCGCTGTGGAAGCACCGCCTTCCATGATTTCAATTTTGCAAATCAATCCGCCAATTGGAAGTACTGTTCCTTCCTTTGCCACGATGCGTAACATTCCATTCGCTTCAGCTGGCAGCTCAAAGGTTGCTTTATCCGATTCAACTTCAGCAATAATTTCATCCAACCTTACAAAATCACCCTCCTTCTTTAGCCAGGTTGAAATGGTTACTTCGGTTATTGATTCGCCCACCGCAGGAACTTTCATTTCTTTAACGCCACCCGTAGCTTTAGGCGCTTGTGATTTTGGTTCCGCAGATTTCGATTCTTCTTTAGCAGGGGCACTTTCTTTACCCGCTTCTCCGGCTGCTGATTCATCGATATCACAAATCAATTCGCCAATCGCAGCGGTCTCACCAGCGGGTTTTACAATTTTCAATCTTCCAGCTTGTGGAGCCGTCAATTCAAAGGTTGCTTTATCCGATTCAAGTTCTGCTATCACTTCATCCATTTTCACCACATCGCCATCCTTCTTAAGCCAGTTGGCAATGGTAACCTCGGTTATTGACTCACCAACGGTTGGAACTTTTACTTGTGCCATGTAAATTTCTTTTTGAGGTTAATTAAATTTCAAAAGCCTTGTTAACAATTTTCTCCTGCTCGATTTTATGAATCTTGGAGTATCCGGTTGCCGGTGAAGCGCTCGATTTACGCGCGCCCAATTGTATTTCAACATCAGGTAACATTCGTTTTATGAATGACCAATAGCCCATATTTTTAGGCTCTTCCTGAATCCAGAGTAGTTTGGCATCCTTGTATTTTTTTATCAGCTTATTCACCTGCTTATCCGGGAAAGGATAGAGTTGCTCGATACGAACAACGGCCGCATCCTTTATCTTTTTCTTTTGCTGAACTTCCTGTAGATCGTAAAATATTTTTCCTGTACAGAAAATAATCCGCTTCACATCTTTCGCTTTTACGGTCGGGTCGTCAATTACCTCCGTAAAAGATCCTGCGGTAAATTCGCTAATGGGTGAAGCCACTAATTGATTTCTCAATAATGATTTTGGAGAAAATACAATACAAGGCTTACGGAACTCCCAGGCTACTTGCCTTCGCAGTAAATGGAAAAAGTTTGAGGCCGTTGTAACATTTGTAACTACCATATTGTATTCAGCTGCCTGCTGCAAAAATCTTTCTGGCCGTGCACTCGAGTGCTCCGGTCCCTGCCCTTCGTAGCCATGCGGCAACAACATCACCAAGCCATTCATCCGTTGCCATTTCGATTCGGCACTGGAAATAAATTGATCGATAATGGTTTGGGCGCCATTAACAAAGTCACCAAACTGCGCTTCCCAAAGTACGAGTGCATAAGGAGTAGCCATGGCATAACCATACTCAAATCCAAGTACACCAAACTCTGAAAGCAACGAATTATAAACGGAAAATTTAGCCTGGTTCTTATCTATGTTGGTTAACCCCGAATAAGCTGCGTTTGTATTCGCATCCCAGAAATAAGCATGGCGATGAGAAAATGTACCCCGCTTAACATCCTGACCAGACATTCTAATCGGGACATTTTCTGCGACCAAAGTTCCATAGGCTAATAATTCAGCCTCTGCCCATCCTAAAACTTTATCCTCGAAGAAGGCTGCCTTCCTATCCTTAAGAAGCTTTTCAATCTGCTTCAGAGGTTTAAAGCCTTCCGGTATCGTGGTCAACGCTTTGCCAACCTTATCAATTAGCGCCTGACTTACTGCGGTACTTGGCGATTTATCAAAGTCTTCAGGTTTTGCTTTACGCAATTGTTCCCATTCTTCTTCAATTTTTTGAGCCTTATAAGGAAGTGGCTTTTGTTTTACCTCATTTAGTCTATCCTGAAGTTGATTACGGAATTTCTTATCCATCTCATCAGCCAAAGAGGCATCAACTCCCTTTTCAACGAGCTTCTTCACATACAACTCCCGCGGGTTTGGATGCTTGGCAATGATGTTATACAACTTGGGCTGTGTGAATTTAGGCTCATCACTTTCATTATGTCCATGCCTACGGTAGCACAGCAAGTCAATAAAAATATCTTTCCCAAACTTTTGGCGATACTCTACAGCCAGGTTTGAACAAAATGTAACAGCCTCTGCATCATCACCATTTACATGAAATACAGGCGCATCAACAATTTTAGAAACATCCGTACAATAAATAGCCGTGCGGGCATCATCAAAATCGGTAGTGAAACCAACCTGATTATTAATTACAAAATGAATGGTTCCTCCCGTTGTGTATCCCGGTAAACCCGACATTTGCACAACTTCATATACAATGCCTTGACCTGCTACTGCCGCATCGCCATGGATTAATATGGCCATGGCACTTTTAAGATCGCCCTTTACTCTTCGTCAATTTGTCCACGGGTATACCCGATAACAAGCGGATCCACAGCCTCGAGGTGCGAAGGATTAGGAGTTAGTTTAACATAGATTTTCTTTCCTGAAGGGGTATTGATGTGACTGGCATATCCTAAATGATATTTAACATCACCATCACCCATGGTTAAGTCAGGGTTTACATTGCCTTCAAACTCGGTAAAAATCTGCTCGTACGTTTTTCCAAGAATATTTGAAAGCACATTGAGCCGGCCCCGATGTGCCATCCCAATTACAACTTCCTTTACATCAAGTTCAGCCGATTTATTTATAATCGCATCCAATGCCGGAATGGTATTTTCTCCACCCTCCAACGAAAATCTTTTCTGCCCCAGAAATTTAGTGTGGAGAAAGTTTTCAAATACTACGGCTTCATTTAACTTAGAAAGGATACGCTTCTTCTCATCCAAGTTAGGATTGTACTCGTAATACTCGCGCTCAATTTTTTGATGGAACCATTCTCGAATCTCATCATTGCGAATAAAGTTATATTCAAATCCGATGGGCCCAAGATAGAGCAGATTCAATTTTTCAATAATTTTTCTCAGGCTTGCTCTTGGCATTCCAATTTCGGCCGCCACATCAAACGCTGTATCTAAATCAGCATCCGTAAGACCCACTTTGGTATGCTCCAGATTGATATTATGATTTCTTCTTTCCCGAACCGGATTCGTTTTGGATTTCAAATGGCCAAAGGACCGATATTGAAAAATCAAGTTCCGAACCTGGGTCTCTTTAATAGACACAGAATCATTTGCCGATGCTCCTCCGTTTTCGCCATATCGCTGTTGCGAAAAATCGTAGCCTTCGAAAAATTTCTGCCACGTGGCATCTACTGAGGCCGGATCACTTTTATAATTTTGATAGAGTTGGTCGAGGTAGCCAACATCTGCATTGGAGATGTAAGAAAACTTATCCATGGTTACTTTTAAAAGGAAATCAAATGTAAAGAGGCGAGTTAAATATTAAAAACCGAATAATCGCTTATTCAAATATAATAGATAATGAGATGGTTACAGTTTATTTAAGGTTACGATTGGTAAAATCACAAAAAAAATTACCTTTGCAGTCCTTAAAAAACGGACGAGTTCCAACATTTAAAAACTAAAGAAAATGGCAGTAAAAATCAGATTAGCGCGAAGAGGCCGTAAAAAACTGGCTCTTTATGATGTAGTTGTGGCCGATGCAAGATCACCCCGCGATGGCAAATTCATTGAAAAAATTGGTACTTATAACCCGGCTACCGTGCCCGCTTCAATTGTATTGGATGATGCTAAAGCCTTTGATTGGTTGATGAAAGGGGCACAACCTTCGGATACCGTAAGAGCTATGCTCTCTTATAGAGGCGTTATGCTTAAGAGACACTTACAGATTGGCGTTGGTAAAAGCGCGATCACCCAGGAACAAGCTGATGCGAAATTGGCTGAATGGGTGAAAACAAAGACGGATAAAATTCAGACCAGAATTGAAGGTCTTTCAAAAGCCAAGCACTCTGCCGCGAAAGCACGAAAAGATGCTGAAACTAAGGTTAAAGAAGCCCGTACTGAGGCCATTCGTAAAAAAGCCATTGTACCACCGGTGGCAGCTCCGAGTGAACCTTCTGCAGAAGTTGCTACTGAGGGCGAAGCACCTGCCGAAACACAAGCATAATCCCATTAATTCATATAAAAATGCCAATGCACTTGTATTGGCATTTTTCATTTTAACTCTTTTCGTTTTATATCATGAACAAAACAACTTGTTACAAAGTTGGCTATATCGCCAAAGTTCATGGTTTGAAAGGAGAAATTACTGTGGTGATTACGGAAGCAGTTGATCCAAGTCTGTTAAAATCTATTTTTATTGACGTTAACAGCAATCTCGTCCCCTATTTTATTGAAGAGATCTCAGATAGAGGAGACAAAGCCTTTGTTAAGTTAGAAGATATCAACACAGCCGAACAAGCAGAAACCCTTAAAGGATGTAGCATCTATCTGCCAAAGGAACTGCGACCCAAATTAAACCGAGGCGAATTTTACGATGATGAAATAGTGGGCTTCCAGGTTGTAACTGAAACCGATGAACCGCTGGGTACTGTAAGCGAGGTTGTTCCCTCTGGCCCCAACCGATTGTTATCCCTAAACTATCTGGGTAAGGAGGTACTGATACCTACAAACGGGCCTTTTATTAAATCCGTAAACAAGACCAAAAAGAAAATTGTAGTTCAGTTACCGCATGGCTTTTTTGACATTTAGTATTTCTTGTTTCCCTAAAGTAAATTAGCCTGATGCGCATCGACATCATAACCTGTTTGCCCCGTTTGCTAGACAGCCCGTTCTCGGACTCCATTCTAAAACGTGCTCAGCAAAAAGGATTGGTTACTGTTCAGGTGCATGATTTGCGTGAGCATGCTAACAATAAACATCGATCCGTTGACGATTATGCGTTTGGTGGTGGAGCCGGCATGGTAATGCAAATTGAACCTATTGACAATTGTATTACTGCACTTAAGGCTACCCGAACGTATGACGAAATTATTTACATGAGTCCTGATGGCAACTTGTTTTCACAGGCCATCGCCAACGAACTGAGCCTTAAGGAAAATCTGATAATACTTTGCGGCCATTACAAGGGAGTTGACGAGCGCGTTCGGGAACATTTAATTACCCGCGAAATAAGTATTGGCGACTATGTACTATCTGGTGGTGAATTGGCCGCTGCCGTTATTTCCGATGCGGTTATCCGACTCATCCCAGGGGTTCTTTCTGACGAAAGCTCCGCGCTGACCGACTCTTTTCAAGATGGCCTGGTGGCCCCTCCTGTTTATACCCGTCCCGCTGAGTACAAGGGCTGGAAAGTCCCTGACGTGCTGCTCTCCGGTCATGAGTTAAATATTGAATCGTGGAAACACGAAAAATCACTGGAAAGAACCAAACTGAGGCGACCCGGCCTTTTTAATGACTAAAAAATCTACAGGTCAGCATCTAATATTATGGCTTTTCCCCCTATATTTGCAGTCCATTTAAAAAAACGAGCGTCATGGCCGATTTAATAAAAGAAGTTGAGAAAGAACTAGCCTCTAAAAAGAGCAGATATTATTGATTTTAAGTCTGGTGACACCATTAATGTGCACGTAAAAATTAGAGAGGGTACTAAAGAGCGAATTCAGCAATTTCAAGGCGTTGTCCTTTACAGACGCGGCAAAGGAACCAATGGCGAAAGTTTCTCGGTAAGAAAAGTCTCCAATGGCGTAGGGGTGGAAAGAATTTTTCCATTATTAAGCCCAAGCATCGACAAAATTGAATTTATCAAAGCTGGTAAAGTTCGTAGAGCCAAATTGTTCTATTTGAAAGGACGCCAGGGAAAATCTGCCAGAATTAAGGAAAAATTGGCAGTAAACAAGTAGATTAAAACTCTCTAAATTATAATAAAACCCTGTTTTAACTAAGTTAGAACAGGGTTTTTTCATTCCTGTTCCTTACCCTACATAACATTGCAGAAAAGGGCCCATAAACCTATATTTGCCCCTCACTTCAAAAGAAATTATGGCAAAAAATGATGTTAGTTCCCTACTCGGTAAAGACGCTGAATCGCTCCTTACACACAAAAGCAAAACTATTTTAAAGGAACAGCTGCACTTACCTGGTCCAGATTTCGTAGATCGTGTTTTTTCTATTTCCAACAGAAACACGCAAACCATTAGAAGCATACAAACACTTTTTGATCATGGCCGCTTGGGCGGAACGGGTTTCCTTTCCATCTTACCCATTGATCAGGGGATCGAGCACAGTGCCGGAGCTTCGTTTGCTAAAAATCCGATTTACTTTGATCCTGAAAATATTATAAAACTTGCTATTGCCGGTGAGTGCAATGCCGTTGCTACCACATTTGGTGGATTGGCGATGATGTCACGCAAGTATGCCCATAAGATTCCATTCATCGTTAAGATTAATCACAACGAATTACTTACCTATCCTAATCAAGCGGATCAGGTGATGTACGGTTCAGTTGAAGATGCGTGGAATTTAGGGGCTGTTGCCGTTGGAGCAACTATCTATTTTGGGTCTGATAATTCTACGCGTCAGATTCAGGAAGTAGCACAAGCTTTCGAGCGCGCGCATGAATTGGGGATGGCAACTATTCTATGGTGTTATATCCGTAATGCCGCCTTCAAAAAAGATGGTATCGATTATCATGTGTCTGCCGACCTTACAGGACAAGCTAATCACCTGGGCGTAACTATTCAAGCGGATATTATCAAACAAAAACTAGCGGAAAACAATGGTGGTTATAAAGCTTTAAACACCGGTGGTAGCAGCTATGGTAAATTAGATGAAAGAATCTATTCTGAGCTAACATCCGACCACCCTATTGACTTATGTCGCTATCAGGTAGCGAATTGCTATATGGGTCGTGCCGGACTTATTAACTCAGGAGGAGATTCAAAAGGATCCAGTGATATGGCAGATGCAGTTCGTACAGCCGTTATTAACAAACGTGCCGGTGGCATGGGATTGATCTCTGGTCGTAAAGCATTTCAGCGCCCAATGAAGGAGGGTGTTGAAATTCTACAGGCTATTCAAGATGTTTATCTTGATAAGACCATTGACGTAGCATAAATAATTTGAAGATTTGAAATTTTAGAATTTGAAGATTATACTGTTACAATCTTCAAATTCTAAAATTTCAAATCTTCAAATCACTTAAATCAACAAATTAACATATGCCCTGGTTTAAACGAACTGACAAAGGAATCTTAACCCCCACCGAAGCGAAGCGCGAGGTGCCCGATGGGTTGTGGTTTAAATCACCGGGAGGCAAAATCATACACACCCGTGAGTTGAAGAGCAACGCCTATGTTGTTCCGGAGGAAGAACATCATGTTAAAATCGGCTCGCAGGAATATTTTGAGATTCTGTTTGACAACAACGAGTTTACAGAATTAGATGCCACTATGGAATCGGCCGATCCGCTTAAGTTTACCGATACCAAAGCCTATCCCAAGCGGATCAAAGAATCTCAGGCAAAAACTAGTCTAAAAGATGCCGTACGTACTGCTTATGGTAAAATGGATGGCCTGGATATTACCATGGCCTGTATGGATTTTACTTTTATTGGTGGATCGATGGGCTCCGTTGTGGGTGAAAAAATAGCCCGGGCTATGGACCATAGCCTTAAAACAAAAACTCCGTTTCTAATGATCTCCCGCTCGGGTGGTGCCCGCATGATGGAGGCCGGATTGTCCTTAATGCAAATGGCCAAAACATCCGCAAAAATTGCTTTGTTGGATGAAGCCAAAGTTCCTTATATCTCCTTATTAACCGATCCTACCACGGGTGGGGTTACCGCTTCCTATGCTATGCTGGGCGATTTTAATATTGCTGAGCCGAATGCTTTAATTGGATTCGCAGGCCCCCGGGTAATTCGTGAAACGATTGGCAAAGATTTGCCTAAAGGATTTCAAAGTTCAGAGTTTGTTCTCGACCATGGATTCCTTGATTTTATTGTGGATAGAAGAAATCTAAAAAGCCGGTTGGCAACGCTGCTGAAAATGTTGCAATAAATTTTTTGCGACCTTAATCCTGAGCGGTAGTCGTCAATACAATCAGACTAAAAAGAAATCAATAAAAACTCGCTTCATTTAAACCAGATCAGCGAAGGATCTCATTGGTGAAACCCGTTTACTTCTTAGGGGATCCTTCGCTTTTTACTGCGCTTTTCGGAATGAGTAGTTCTCTTTAATGGTCTGCTAATAACTGACTTTTTTGCGGACAGGGCCGCTCTGGATAGAGTTCGATTTTTTTTAACTCGAATCCAGAGCGGCATTCGTCAATACAATCAGACTAAAAACAATCAATAACAACCCGCTTCATTTAAACCAGATCAGCGAAGGATCTCATTGGTGAAACCCGTTCTTAGGGATCCTTGCTTTTGCTGTTCGGAATGAGTATTTTCTTTAATGGTCTGCTAATAACTGACTTTTTTGCGGACTGGGGCGCTCTGGATAGAGTTCGATTTTTTTTAACTTGAATCCAGAGCGGCATTCGTCAATACAATCAGACTAAAAACAAATCAATAACAACTCGCTTCATTTAAACCAGATCAGCGAAGGATCTCATTGGTGAAACCCGTTTACTTCTTAGGGGATCCTTCGCTTTTACTGCGCTTTTCGGAATGAGTAGTTCTCTTTAATGGTCTGCTAATAACTGACTTTTTGCGGACAGGGCCGCTCTGGATAGAGTTCGATTTTTTTTAACTCGAATCCAGAGCGGCATTCGTCAATACAATCAGACTAAAAACAATCAATAACAACTCGCTTCATTTAAACCAGATCAGCAAAGGATCTCATTGGTGAAACCCGTTTACTTCTTAGGGGATCCTTCGCTTTTTACTGCGCTTTTCGAAATGAGTAGTTCTCTTTATGGTCTGCTAATAACTGACTTTTTGCGGACAGGGCCGCTCTGGATTGGGCGATACGGGAGGCTCAAGGAAAAAAAGGCTGCCCTTTTCGGGGCAGCCTCTTAACAAAGTATTATCTAAATATTAATTCATAACAACACCTGCCAGCACTAACGAATTAGGGCTCGTATTACCGGTGCTACTTACAAAGTACATATAGATATCAAACGTACCATTAGCCGTAAACGGTGTGAAGTTTCACCCTTGCGGTTGTTGAACCTGAAGCTTTGGAGTTTGTAATTGTTCCAAAACCATTATAAACCTTGTTGGTTAAACCAGTAACGTCACGTACAGCTTGCACAGGAGCTGTAGACCCAGCCGTTACCGCTACCCAGAACCAAGTACCACTGGTTGAAGAACCACTAAAGGCAGTCTGAGCAATACTCCACTGCAATTGAGTTCCTAAATCAGCCGTAAAAGTTGCTGTCGGTGCAGGTACTACCCCTGACACATTGATTGCCAAGCCTGCATCCGCTACAGTATTGCCGGCATCATTCAGGAAGGTTGGACTGATTCCTGCAAAAGCATTGCCCGCCAAATCCTTACCGCCAGTTACGGCAACAGTTACATCACCATGTGTATTATCAAAAGGAGCACTGCTGTCTTTCCATAGATACAGATAAGTAGCCGATAATCCATTGGCAGCAAGTGTCATGGAAGTAGCCGCTAAATCATCCAATCCCTGCTGACCTGTAATGCTAACCTTAAGAGCATTGGCAGCCGTTGCACTCATGGCCTCATTAAAGTCAAGTGTCAAAAGCGTAGCCTGACCTCTTCCTACTCGGGTTGGTGAGAATGTCGCTGCTTTAACCAATATTGGAGCCTGATTATCCACATTCAACGTAGTGGTAGATGCGACCTGCGTTAAACCACCGGCTGGCGCAGCACCAGTTGATACCGCACCGGAAGTACCTACTGTAACTGTACCTGTGTAACCCGCAGGAGCTGTGTACTCAACCGTAAACTTGGTTGTAGAACCAGCTACCGGAGTCAAAGGACCTAAGGTACCTGGACCTGTAAGCGCGACTACAGGTGCGGTAGCAATCGACTTGTCGTAAGTAATGGTTACTGTAGTCTTATCGCCATCCTTAAGGAATGCCTTAGCACTTGTCTCTCTCGTGTAAGTAGCTTTTGGATTGAAAACGCTTTTGTTTACTCTCCACTGACCCAAACAGTTAATACCCACTGTTTCCTGACAAACGGAAGCACTCCATGAACCGTAACCTTTACCATCATCGCCAACCAATCTCCAACGTAACACAAACTGGTCAGCGGCTAAAGTCACGTTACCCGCTGTAAGGGTAACGGTGCGGCTGCTTAAAAAGCGTTTGGTGGAGACCGTACGATCCGTTTTGGTAATGGCAGCAGCTTCCGCTGAGAATATACCTTCTTCCGTACCATCATCATCATAATCCCAGGTCTGATCTTTGAACAGTTCAAACATATCCGATGGTGTGATCGTAAGGTCTATCGGAGCCCGTGCACCCGTTGGGGTTACAGACTTCCAGAATTTTCCTTCCGGATACGATGGCCCTTTTGAAGGACCACCATGGTCTGCAATCAACGGATTGCGATCAGCATCTGAATAGGTTTCGTTATAAGCAACGTACAATTCGATGGAGGCAATGTTCACGCGGTCGTCATAAGACACCCACTGCAACTTGTAATTGATGCCATTCGCCTGATTGTTCTCATCAAAGAAAGTTGCGGCATCCACTGCGGACTGACTATAAAAAGCGGTTGCCGTTGGCAACAAGGTAGTTCCATCAACCAAGGAAACAAATTGTCCTAACCCGCTGGCACCTCCATTCGGTTCAATATACGGACTAAGCGAATCGTCTTTACACCCAATAGCCAGCCCGATTAAGGTGGCTGAGGTTAAAAATATTTTATTAAATCTTTTCATGTTTATCACAGATTAGAACTTGAACTTAAGAACATCCCAAAAAACCGCATCCTGATCAAAAACTGTTTCGCGTTGCGCATCAGTTACTGATTGGTTCAAGGTCAGATCATCCAATGAATACGGTAACCGCAATGCAAACTGACGCACGCGTTGGATAGGCGGCATGATATCGGTTGGAAAGCCCGTTCTGCGGAAGCCATTGTAAATCTCAAAGCCATTACCCAGGTTTGAAAACCAGGCTTGCTTAAACATTATGTTTAACTTCGCATTATTGTCGGTAGCCGCATCCCATTTACCTAACCAAAGACTTACGTAATTTTCTACGGAGGCGGAGGAAGGCGTTACTGATACCGCATCAAGGGCACGTCCGAAGGCAACTACTTTAGCAATGTGTTCGCGAATTGCAGCTTCGAAAAGTACTTTCGCATTGTCAGCTGTACCCGCAACCTGGCCGGTTAAAATAGCTTCGATGCGATAGAATTTAACCATGGTTGCGGTAATCATAGGGAAAATACCATTTCCAAAGGCATTATTTGAGCGTACCGCACGTAAGGCAGAACCAGCAGAGTTAAATCCACCATCATCATAGTAGCCACCGGCAGGGTAAACGCCCGGAGCAGTTCTAAGTGAACCATCCAACGGCACACCAGCACGGTCACCACGGTCGCGGCCAAAAATACCAGCCAAATAAGCATTATCAGCAGCAGTTGGAGGATTCGAAATCCGACCAGCAGCCTGCAGTTCAGCGCGGGTATTAAAGGTTCCTGTATTCAATACGATATAGCCATACTTACAACCCACAGTTTGTGTACAAGGGGCCGTTGAACGCTCTGTAGGATCATCAAAGTTTAGAATCTTAGTCGTCTGACGTTTGAAATAGAATGGGAAGCGAGGATCTCCATCGCGAAACATTTCATACATCATTTGCTGACTCATATAGTTATAACCATTTTCTGCACCGGTGTAGGCATTTTGATACCAAGGGTGGCGGTTATCCGGATTCAGCGTTTTACCAAATTGAAACTGCCAGTCGTCTGCAGTAGTAGCAATTAAAGGTTGACCCAATACCGCAGCGATGGCTGCTTTATTGTCCCGAACCTTACTGGTTTGCATCAACAATTTCAATTTCAAAGAATTAGCTGCCGCAATCCACTTAGTGCGACTGCCACCATACATGGCGTCACCAGAGGCCATATTGGTAGGATCGACAGCGGCCAGATTTACAAGAGCAGCATCGATTAGCGCGAAACAATCATCGTAAATTGCAGATCCACCATCATAAACCGGGTTACGGTTAGGGTCAGCCAGATTGTTACCATTCCAGGCTTCGAAATAGGGAACATCGCCCCACAAATCAACCAGCAAACTGCTATAATAAGCCTTTAACACCTGCGCAACACCCAAATAACCCGGAAGATTTCCGGCATTGGTAGTGAACTTGATCACTTCATCAAGATCCTTCAGTGAGCCTGTGTACAAGTTTGCCCATAGGCCGGTATAACTGGTAACGGATAAGTTGAAGTCGTCAGCCGAAGCGATGGCTCCCACAAAACCATGTGAATTAGAATTAACACCGCCTGCAAAGTTGGCAGAAGCATTGTACATCACAGAGGGTAATAATAAATCGGGCGTAACCGCAGTCGGGTTATTCGGATCGGTGTTAATATCCAGATCGAATATATCGCAACTCGTTACTACAAACAGCACCAAAAGAATGGCTGCTATTTTTCTAAAACGATATTTTATAAGATTCATTCTTGTAATCATTTAAGTTATTAGAAAGTAAGATACAGGTTGAATCCGTAGCGTCTTGTAGTAGGTGTAGCACCCACTTCAAAACCCTGTACGTTAGAATCAGCCGTAGTTGCCAATACTTCAGGATCCAGATTTAAGCCTTCCAATACGTTAGGCGCTTTCCACCACAGGTTACGACCTGATACAGAGAAACGTGCTGTTCCGAATGGAGTCTTGCTTAGGATATTTTTAGGAAGACTGTAGCCTAATGAAATTTCGCGTAAGCGGATGGTCGTTCCATCATAAATACTTACTTCATCAGCACCATACGCTCCAAAACCATCACTAAAGTGGTAGTCAAAAGCACTTACACTTGTCGAGTTAGGAACCTTCTGGCCATTTTCATCCAAAATTGCAACGCCAACAGGATCGCCATTAGCATTTGTTGTAAAGTCGGCAGGATCGCCATAAACACCTGGCGTTGTGCGTAAGCCTTCACGATCTAATTGCGAAGCTAACTGGCCACGTAAGAATAATGAAGCCGCAGTAACTGAGTAGAAGTCACCCCCCTGTTTCCAATCTAAGAGCGCAGAAAGGGTAATGCCTTTCCACATGAATGTATTGGTAACACCCAAGGTGAAATCAGGAAGCGGATTTCCGATAATGCCTGCATCCGGATAGGTATAAGGAAGACCGGTTGCCTCTTGAATCAACAAGTTACCTTCTTCATCACGGGCATTGCTGGTTCCGTAAATCTGAGCATAGGGCTGGCCTTTGCGGTGTACGTTCTGAAGTACTCCGCTGTTACCACCACCCACACCGCCAATCAACAACTCACCGGCAGGACCTGCATCCAATACTTCCGAACGAATGCGGGTATAGGCTGCATTAAGATCCCACTGGAATCCGTTGGTAAGCTTTAGAACAGTAGCGGTTAAGCCAATCTCCCAACCCCGGTTCTCAATTTCACCCACGTTGGTAGTCGCTGAAGTAAAGCCTGAAGAAGGCGATACCCGTACCGGAATGATCTGATCCAATGAGTTACGCTTGAACCAGGTGATATCCAATCCAATCCGATCGTTCTTTGTGCGGAATTCACCACCAAATTCAAGTTCCTTGGTGGTTTCATTTACCAGATCAAGGTTACCCACGGTGTTACCCAAAGTAGCTCTTCGGTAAACGCCTTGAGAAAATCCACCATTCAATGGCGTAGTTACTGAATATACTGTGTTTGTCAGGTAAGGATCTGCTTCGCGACCTACAATGGTGTAGGCAGCACGTACTTTAGCAAGACTAAATATGTTATCCAAGGCATCAGTAGCATCCGTGATCACGAAAGCCAAGCTGGCTCCTGGATAGAAGAAGCTTCTGTTTTCTGCTGGCAAGGTAGAGGCCCAGTCATTTCTCATTACAATACTTAAGTTCAAGTACTTCTTATAGGAGAAAGAAAGATCTGCGTACGCTCCAATCAATCTTCTTAAACGCTTATAGTCAATCAAGTTGACTTGAGTAGCCGTATTGCGCAAGGTATAAAGACCTGGCACGATAAAATCAGTTCCCTGATCAGCATTGGTTGAGTACTGACGCTCGTTGGCATTACCACCAAAAATTCCGCGGAAAGAAATATCTTCATTGATATCTTTCGTTACTGTGAAAATTAAGTTGTAATCCATTTCCAGGTTATTAAGATCCTGCAAGAAAATCTGACCGGCAGGAATTGATGCACCACCCGCACGGGTAACGCTTCTGCGAGCCTCTGAGTAAGTATTAACACCTCCCTTAAAAGTAACATTCAACCAATCCTGAATATCGTAGCCAAAGGTCATGTTACCATAAGCACGATTTACCTTACTGTTGTATAAGTTATACTTCGCTGTCCAGATTGGGTTATCCAAAGCGCGGTAGAACACGTTGTTTCCGTTAATTGGGTTTTCTGAAGGATAAGGAATACCTTCTGGGTTGCTTGAATTCAAGTCATAATTTCTTGGTAGATAAAAAAGACGAGAGAACAAAGAACCTTCTGAACCACCTGAGTAGTCAGAATAAATAGAAGGCCCTACGTTGGGAGTTTGCTGGGTGGTATTTACATACGTCATAGACCCAGAAATAAACAATCCGTTATCCAATTGACCCGAGCCACCAAAGTTTATGCTGGTACGGCCGGCTTCAGAATTAGGAACGATACCTTCATTGGTCATTCTTGAAACCCCACCACTCACAGCTACTTTATCGTTGCTACTGCTTACGGTTAAGGCATTTTCAAATACACGACCTGTGTTGAAAAAACCACCTACAATATCATAAGGACGCAAAACAACAGGAAGCGGATCGTCTAGTGAACCATTGCCGTTAACATCCGTAGTTGCCATTAGTTCAGGAAAAGCGGCCTGATAGCCCTGTCCAATACCATATCCATTACCTGTGATTGGGTGCGGTACAGTGCCTTCCGGATATCCTGGAGAATACGTTTTTGAATAGCGTTGCGTACCACCGTGGTATTGCTGATTCAATTGATCAACATACTCAGGGAAAGGCGCGCCCCAGTTACCAATAAATCCACCATTGTAGTTCTGGTTAGAACCCTGGGTGTAAACGTCCTGATAATCTGGAAGACCGGAAATCTCTTCAAAGTTCATTGAACTGTTGAAAGAAACCTCTAATCCTTTCTTAGAACCTTTTTTGCCAGCTTTGGTAGTAACCACCACAACCCCATTGGTTGCACGTGAACCATAAAGCGCAGCAGCAGCAGCACCTTTTAATACCGTGATCGATTCGATGTTGTTGGGGTCAAGGTCAAACGCACGGTTTGAGAACTGAGTACCCCGGGCAGCACCGAATACGTCATCATTAACTCCGTTATCGAACGGAATACCATCTACAATAAATAGTGGCTGGGTATTACCCGTTAACGAAGAAAATCCACGAATGTTAATACGGGTTGATTGACCCGGTGCACCACCTGAACCGGTGATATTTACACCCGGCATTTTGCCCTGAAGCGCACGAAGCGGATCGGGCTCAGAGCGCTGCTGCATCGCAGAACCAGAAACACTTGCTACCGAGTAGCCAAGAGCCTTCTTCTCACGCTCAAGACCTAATGAGGTAACAACAACTTCTGATAGTTGCTGAACATCCAAGCCCAGGCCAATGTCTACAGTAGACCGTTCGCCAATGGCGACTTCCTGAGTTTGAAGACCAATAAATGAAAACACCAGGCTACCCCCTGTAGCTGGCACGGTAAGTCTATAGTTACCATCGACATCGGTAACCGTTCCGTTGGTAGTTCCTTTTAGAACCACATTCACTCCTGGTAATGTAGAGCCATCTTCCGATGACGTTACTTTACCCGACACCACTCGCTCTTGAGCTAAGGCACTTAGCGCAATCACAAATGAGAAGCATAACAGTAAAAACTTCTTCATAGGTTAAGGTTTAGGTTAAATTGTTAAAATTGAACGGGCAAATTAGTCATAAAATCGTAACAGAAAATAGTTTGAAATGAAATTATTAAAAAATATAGTTTGGCTGAATTGGCCTGACACCCAATAATCCATTTAAAAAGGATTTGAAAACAACGATTTCAGCTAATTTAGACTGTTTTCGCAACCGATTGCGAAAAGTTAAATATGTTCATAAAAGAAAAGGCATCTCCGTTACGGAGATGCCTTTATTTAATCTACAAGTTTTATAGGAATCAGGCTTCCGCCTGAACGGAAACAAAAGATTTGTTCTCTTTACCCTTTTTGAATATTACAACGCCTGGAGTAAGTGCGAATAAGGTATGGTCTTTTCCGATACCCACATTGCGACCCGGATGATGCTTGGTGCCACGCTGACGAACGATAATATTGCCGGCAATTACTTTTTGACCACCAAATATCTTAATGCCCAATCGTTTGCTTTCCGATTCGCGGCCGTTCTTTACTTTACCTTCGCCTTTTTTATGTGCCATAACTCAATTTGAAAAATTTGATAATTCGTTAACTTGAAAATCTCATGATTAGCTAATCTGAAGACTCATTGTCAAATCTTCAAATTCTCAAATCAATTATCCGATGCTTTCTATTTGCACCTTGGTAAACTGCTGACGGTGACCGTTCTTCACCGCGTAGCCTTTCCTTCTCTTCTTCTTGAAGATGATTACTTTATTTCCTTTTACGTGTTCAAGAATCTTACCAGATACTTTAACACCTTTTACAGTTGGGGCGCCAACGTCTACACTTCCGTCATTATCTAAAAGAAGAACCTTGTCAAACGAAACGCTTGCACCGGCTTCCCCTTCCATCTTGGGAGCGTAGATATATTGGTCTTTAGCCACCTTAAACTGCTTTCCTGCAATGTCTACTATTGCGTACATGCTTATTATGGTTTTAAAAATGGACTGCAAAGATAGATCAATGGATTTGAAAAACAATAGGTGCTGGTAAAATCATCTGGATTGCCCTTAAAGGCACGTTTTTTAGGTTTGTAGGCATTCTTTCTTTTGAAGAAAAAGCCTCAATAAATCCTGCTTGTTCTCCTGATAGGTGAAAAGTCATTTCTGATGATCCATAATTCAAGCCTCAAAAACACAACTGCCTTTACTCCTTACCAGATTTTGTTAACTAGTAATTTTCGGTTCATTATACTAATTATCATAAGTCGAAAAAAATATTATTTTTTTATCTCATCTAATGATTGACACAAAAAATTTAAATCAACTATCTACCAAATACTTACATCAAAATCACTTCGGGTCCATTTACATCAAATTCATCGCTTTGTTTTTCCTTCATCATTTCGAATATTTGTCGGGGTGGGGGGGATTCTGTTCAGTTTGAATTGATGTTGGTGTTTGGATGTCTCCATCCACACTTGCTACAAAAAATAAATACCGTCAAACAAAGACCTGCACCCGTTTTTGTTTGCGAAAACATAAAGTAACCTTTAAAAAATATTTTACGATGAGCCAATCTGTACAGGAAGAACCTATTCTAAAAGAAAACAAAGACCGTTTCGTGCTTTTTCCAATTGTACAGCCAGAGATATGGAAGTTTTATAAACAGGCAGAGGCCAGTTTCTGGACGGCCGAAGAGATTGACTTGAGTCAGGATATGACAGACTGGCTAAACCTGAATGATGGTGAGCGGCATTTCATCACGCATGTGCTTGCGTTCTTTGCAGCCAGCGATGGCATCGTAAATGAAAACCTGGCCGAACATTTTGTGGGTGAAGTTCAATATACAGAAGCCAAGTTTTTTTATGGGTTCCAGATTGCTATCGAAAACATTCACTCCAGAAACCTATTCGCTCCTGATCGATACGTATGTAAAAGATCCCAGAGAAAAAGATAAACTCTTTCATGCGGTTGATACCATGGATTGTGTGAAGAAGAAAGCGGACTGGGCCTTGCGTTGGATCTCGCAGGGCAATTTTCAGGAACGCCTGATCGCTTTTGCCGCTGTGGAAGGTATTTTCTTTTCTGGCTCCTTCTGCTCCATTTTTTGGTTGAAGAAACGTGGCTTAATGCCTGGCTTAACCTTTTCGAACGAGTTGATTTCCAGAGACGAAGGCCTTCATTGTGATTTTGCCTGTCACTTGTACACTAAGCACGTGGTTAACAAACTACCCGAACAAAAGGTAATTGATATTATTAAAGATGCCGTTGAAATTGAAAAAGAATTTGTAACGGATGCCTTGCCCGTTAACCTGATTGGGATGAATGCGGAACAAATGCGCCAGTACATCGAGTTTGTTGCCGATCGCTTGCTTAATGAACTAATCGGCAAGAAGATATATGGTGCGACTAACCCCTTCGATTTTATGGATATGATCTCGCTGCGAGGCAAAACAAACTTCTTTGAGAAGCGTGTGGCTGAGTATCAGAAAGCCGGAGTTATGAACAGCATGGAAAAAGATTCTTCTCCGAAGTTTTCACTCAACGAAGATTTTTAATACATTCGATCACATTTTTTAAACTTTCTTTTTACCAAACACAACCCTATTTGAAATGCTCGTATTAAAACGTGACGGACACAGGGAGTCCGTAAAGTTTGACAAAATCACTGCCCGAATTGAAAAACTCTGCTATGGTTTAGATCCCAAATTTGTCAACCCGGTAGAGGTGGCCATGAAAGTGATTAATGGCTTGTATGATGGTGTTTCCACCATAGAGCTTGATAATCTGGCTGCGGAAATTGCCGCTTCCATGACTACCAAGCACCCCGACTTCGCCAAGTTGGCAGCGCGTATCGCAGTTTCAAACCTCCACAAGGTTACCAGTAAGTCTTTCTCGAACACGATGAAAAGACTTTATACCTATGTGGATCCTAAAACCGGACAAAATGCTCCGCTGATTTCGAAAGAAACCTGGAAAGTAATTCATGAGAATGCTGCCGAGCTCGATGATGCCATCATTTATGATCGGGATTTCAGCTACGATTACTTCGGATTCAAAACCTTAGAGCGCTCCTACCTGATGAAGGTGGATGGCAAAGTGGTGGAACGCCCACAACATTTGCTCATGCGCGTAGCGGTGGGTATTCACGGAGAAGATCTTTCAGCCGCTGTAGAAACGTATCACTTGCTTTCAGAGAAATGGTTTACCCACGCAACCCCTACTCTGTTTAACGCTGGAACCCCTAAGCCTCAACTTTCTTCCTGCTTCCTTCTTACCATGAAGGATGACAGTATTGATGGAATTTATGATACCCTAAAACAAACTGCCAAGATTTCTCAATCCGCAGGTGGTATTGGTCTCAGCATTCACAATGTGCGTGCAAAAGGATCCTATATTAAAGGAACAGGTGGTACATCGAATGGTATTGTGCCGATGTTACGAAACTTCGATATGACTGCCCGGTATGTGGATCAAGGTGGTGGTAAACGCAAAGGAAGTTTTGCTATTTATCTGGAACCGTGGCATGCCGATATTTTTGAATTTCTTGAGTTGAAAAAGAATCACGGTAAGGAAGAGATGCGCGCGCGCGACCTTTTTTATGCTATGTGGATTCCGGATCTTTTCATGAAGCGAATCGAAAATAACGACTCCTGGTCACTTTTCTGTCCGAACGAGGCTCCTGGTTTGGCCGATTGTTATGGCGAAGAGTTTGAACGCCTCTATGAAAAATATGAGAAAGAAGGAAAGGCCCGCAAGCAAATAAAAGCACAAGACCTTTGGTTTGAAATACTGGAAGCGCAGATAGAAACAGGTACACCGTACATGTTATACAAGGATGCCGCCAACAAAAAATCAAATCAAAAAAATCTGGGTACAATCAAGTCGAGCAATCTCTGCACGGAAATCATGGAGTACACCTCTCCCGATGAAGTGGCGGTTTGTAATCTGGCCTCGATTGCCCTTCCTAAATTTATAACCGAAGAGGGCACCTTCGATCATCAGAAACTATATGAAATAACCAAGGTAGTTACCCGCAATCTGAACAAGGTTATTGATGTAAACTATTACCCGGTTCCCGAAGCCAAGTACTCGAACATGCGCCATCGCCCAATTGGTATTGGTGTGCAAGGATTAGCCGATGCGTTTATCATGCTGCGCATGCCCTTCGATTCGGAAGAAGCCCGTGGCTTGAATACCGACATCCATGAAACCATCTACTTCGCAGCCATGGAAACTTCTATGGAACTGGCCAAAGTGAATGGTGCTTATGAAACCTTCAAGGGTTCACCTGTATCAAAAGGGATTTTTCAATTCGATATGTGGGGAGTTACACCGAGTTCGGGTCGTTGGGATTGGGATAATTTGAAGAAAGACGTGAAGCAACACGGTGTGCGCAACTCGTTGTTGTTAGCGCCCATGCCTACGGCTTCGACTTCACAGATTCTCGGTAACAATGAATGTTTTGAACCTTATACATCAAACATCTATACCCGCAGAACATTATCTGGCGAATTTATTATTGCCAATAAACATTTGATGCGGGATTTGATCAGCCTGGGTCTTTGGAATGAAACGATGCGCCAGAAGTTGATTGCCACCAACGGTTCTGTTCAGCCTATTGCTGAGATTCCTCAAAACATCAAGGAGATTTATAAAACCGTTTGGGAGATTTCTCAGAAGTCTATTATCGATATGAGCGCTGATCGCGGTGCGTACATCTGTCAATCACAGAGTTTGAACATCCATTTAACTGATCCAAACTTTGGCAAACTTACTTCTATGCATTTCTATGCCTGGAAAAAAGGATTGAAGACGGGCATGTACTACCTACGCTCTACAGCTGCAGCGGATGCCATCAAGTTTACGCTGGACAAAACAGCCATGGACCAACCTCACGTGAGCGAAACGAAATCTGGAGTTGAAACGGTAACCGAACCGGCCGTTGCCTACGCAACAAAATCTAAAAAACAGCAAACGATTCCATATAACCAACCAGCGGAAGAGTTTGATCAAAAGCGTGCCGATATGGCTTGCTCCCTGGATAATCCCGATGCCTGCGATACGTGTGGATCGTAAGACTGAAAAATCCTTAATTAAAGCAATGAAAACCCTGACAATTGTTGCGGCCTTTTTTCAATCGTTGATTTTCATTTCAATTTTTATCAGAAGGGCAAATCGTCACTTGCGTTGGTATCAGGAATAAATGATTCGTCTGAGGATGGGGGCGGTACCTCGCGATCAGTGCCACCGGTTTGTCGGGATATTTTCCAGGCGCGCGCATCGGTGTACCAACGGCCATTGTATTCACGACTCTCCAGATTGATAGAAGCCGTGATCTTATCCCCAATTGAAATTTTATTCTCATCCACTTTTTCGCCCCAGAGCGAGATGCATACTTTTTTAGTAAACTGACCGGGCATTTCTAAAATAAATTCCTGCTTCTTCCAGACTCCGTTTTTTCCTTGTCCGGTTTGAAGCGGTAATAAACTTACTACTGTTCCACTTACATCCATTGCCATAATTTTATTCTTTTAATATGTAAAAATACTACTTAATTAAACTTGTACCCGATTATCTCCAAATCTTAAAGAGCCCCAGTGTTAATCTCATCAACAACAGTCGGATCCGTTAACGTTGAAGTATCACCTAAGTTATGCATTTCACCTTCTGCCACCTTGCGCAATATCCTACGCATAATTTTTCCGGATCTCGTTTTTGGCAGTCCGCTTACGAATTGAATCTTATCGGGCTTAGCGATGGGGCCAATAATTTTTGAAACCAAATCGCGGATTTCAGAGCGAAGATTTTCTTCCTCATGCGGGGTATCGTAACAAATTACATACGCATAGATTCCCTGCCCTTTAATATCATGCGGATAGCCCACTACGGCAGTTTCGCAAACCGCGGAGTGTTCATCAATGGCACTTTCAATTTCTGCCGTACCCATGTTATGACCTGATACTATAATAATGTCATCGACCCGGCCCGTAATCCGATAAAACCCTTCGTCATCGCGTTTGCAACCATCGCCCGTAAAATATTTTCCCGGAAAGGTTGAGAAGTAGGTGTCCTTGAATCGTTGATGATCGCCATAGATTGTGCGCGCCATAGCGGGCCAGGGAAATTTAATCGTTAACCGTCCTTCCACACCATGCGTGGCTAATTCCTTTCCGCTTTCGTCCATAACAGCGGGCTGAACGCCTGGCAACGGCAACGTAGCGAATGCAGGTTTTAGTTTGGTTACGTGCGCAATGGGAGAAATCATAATGCCCCCGGTTTCGGTTTGCCACCAGGTATCAACTACCGGACATTTTTTGCGACCTATATGTTCGTGATACCAGTGCCACGCTTCTTCATTAATCGGTTCGCCCACCGTGCCCAGAATTTTAATTGCTTGAAGATCGTACTGATGCACAAAACTTAGCGGAGCTTTTTCTAATGAGCGAATGGCAGTGGGCGCTGTATAAAAAATATTTACACGATGTTTTTCAGCCACATGCCAAAACCGACCCATATCAGGCCAGGAGGGTATACCTTCGAAAATGACAGTAGTGGCACCAGCGGCAAGCGGTCCATATAAAATATAAGAGTGTCCGGTGATCCAACCTACATCAGCCGTGCACCAAAACACCTGGCCGGGTTGATATTGAAAAACGGTTTGAAATGTATAAGCTGTAAATACCATGTACCCGCCTATGGTATGCACCATTCCCTTTGGTTTACCGGTTGATCCGGAGGTATAGAGAATGAAAAGCAGATCTTCGGCATCCATGATTTCCGGTTCGCAGTGTGCGGAAGCTTTTTCAATTTGTTCGTGCCACCAAAAGTCGCGACCCGCTTTCATAGAAACCCGAACCCCGGTATGCTTGAAAACGATTGTCTTCTCGATGGTCGGACACTTCGTGATTGCATCATCAATAATTGATTTCAAGTCTATTTTCTTTTCACCCCGGTAGGAACCATCGCTGGTGAGAATTATTTTACACCCGGCATCATTAATCCGATCTATTAATGAACCCGCTGAAAAACCAGCAAATACCGTTGAATGAACTGCACCTATTCGTGCGCAAGCCAGCATCGCATACGCCACCTCCGGAATCATAGGCATATAAATACAAACCCGATCGCCCTTTTTTACACCCTGATTCTTGAGCATGTTGGCTACCTGACAAACCTGATCATGAAGTTGTTGATAGGTAAGGCATTGGGATTCACTATGTGGATCGTTTGGGTCCCAAATAATGGCCGTTTGCTTGGCGCGTGTGGCCAGATGCCGATCGATACAATTTTCGGTAATGTTCAGCTTGCCACCAACAAACCACTTTACTTCAGGCTTGTTAAAATCCCAATCAAGAACTTTATCCCACTTTTTTCCAGACAAAATCTTCCGCAATCTCAGCCCAGAATTTTTCCGGTTGATTCACACTCTCCTGATAAACCTCCTGATAATCACTCTGACTTTGGATCTTCTTCATAAACGAACTGATTAGATGAGATTTTAACTTACTGCTAAAATCGATTTCTTACAGGAGAAATCAAAAGACCATTATATTAATGGCTCTAGACCATGTGCTCAACCATCACAGCAAATAGGGCGCCTGCCACAGCCACCGCCAGCTTTTTCGCATTAAAGCGATGCTCAGGACTGCTTTCAAAAACAATAGTAGTAGAAATATGCAAAAAATTACCACTCACCAAGGCATACAAATAAAACAACCCATTATCGGTAAGCACTTCGCTCTCTACAAAATAGGTGCTGATCAATAAACCTAGTGGGGCAGCAATGGAAAACGCAAACAAGTGTGGTAACGATTTTCGCTTCGAATGAAATTGAGAAACCAAGACGGTCATTAATGCAAAAGCAGCTGGCGCTCTGTGTAATGCAATCCCCAATAACACCGCGTTTGCATCATAGCCAAGACCTGGGGCATTAGACTGAGCCAGCATACCCCCCTCTAAAAATGCATGTACGCATAAAGCAGATAATAAAACAATCGCAGAAACAGTTTGATGTGTGTGCGAATGGTGATGGCCATGATCATGATGATCGTGCGAATGAATATGACCATGTTCTATCCCAGAGGTAAAATATTCTAAAAATTGTTGCAAGAAAAATCCTGCCAACACAAATAGGCCAATCAATTCTACTTCCTGGTGTTGCCGATATAATTCTGGGAGAATATGGGTAACCGTGATCGCAAATAAATAAGAGCCCGCAAAAACCAGAATGAGTTTAAAATTTTTCCCCTTGGCTGTTGGCACCAGGTAAACCATAAGGCCAGCAATGAGTGGAGTGAGAAAAAGAACGGCTAGTTTTAATGGCATTCGCTCTGTGAAAGTTAACCGGTCATTGAAGACCTGATGAGGGATTAATCGTTAAATATTGCTTTATGTTATCAGTGGCAAAGGTAGCAATCCCGTCCGGAGTTGAGTAGATCAGAAAAACGCCTAACTCCGGATGATTCTTACAAAGTTCAATAGCCTTTTCATGACCCAACACCATCATAGCCGTTCCCCAGGCATCGGCAGTGGTGGCATTTTCGGTAAAGATGGATGCACTTAGTAAAGCTCGGGTTGCCGGAAACCCGGTAACCGGATCAATCGTGTGCGAATATTTCTTTCCGTCTATTTCTCGGTAGTTAAAATAGTTACCCGAGGTTGTGAAAGATTTATCTGACAAAGAAATAAACGCTTTAAAAAACTGTTGCTCAGGTGTAGCGTTAGGATCAAGTATTCCCAATTCCCATGGCTTTCCGGACTGAAGATTAATCCCACATGCCATACCCTCCCCACCTAACTCTACCAGCATGTTTTTAATTCCCTGCGACTTTAAAAAATCAGTAATAACATCCGCGCCATAACCCTGACCTATGCCGCCAAAGTCAAGCTGCGCACGGGTATCTAACTTCCACACGCTATCCGAATTATATTTAATTTTTTCAAATCCGATAAAACGCTTGATCGAATCAATCTTTGCACTATCAGGCCTTGTAATTTTTTGTGAACCAAAGCCCCACAGATTTACTAATGGCATTACCGTAGGATCAAACGCACCCTGAGACTGGGAGAATACCTGCTCAGCAACTTTAATGGGTGGTAATAGGTAAGGAAGTTCGAAACGAAAACCACTGTTAGATTTATTAAAACGAGTTACTTCAGATGTAGTATTGTAATTATTAATCGATTGATTCACCAGAATCAGCAGTGAGTCGACATCTTTTTTGAAATTACGCTGCTCCGCATCAAAGTACGTAATGTGATAGGTAGTGGCCATGGTCTCCCCTTCTATCTTCATCATATTTATATTAGATGGTTGCCGCCACCACCAAACCAACGCTACCGCGCTTACTAGTATTAGTGAATAGAGTGAATTCTTCCAACGATTATCCATACGCTATAATTGGGATTGCAAGTTATAAGGCTTGATTTTATCCCAAACGATTTTAGCCGTTTATTTGCGTAACTTTCAAGAACAAAGAGCTATGCGCGAAGATTATTTAACAGGTGATGCGGAAGGATTTAGTCCGGCTGAAAAAGAAATTGAAAAAGCCTTGCGCCCACTTTCGTTCGATGATTTTACCGGACAACAAAAAGTGGTGGACAACATTAAAGTTTTTGTTCAGGCCGCGAAGCAGCGCGAAGAATCGCTCGATCATGTTTTATTGCATGGCCCACCGGGGTTAGGCAAAACAACACTATCTTTTATTATTGCCCATGAATTAGGATCGAATATTAAAATAACGTCTGGTCCGGTATTGGATAAGCCCAGTGATTTAGCCGGGTTACTCACCAACCTCGAAACCCACGATGTTCTTTTCATCGATGAGATTCACCGCCTTAACCCCATTGTTGAAGAGTATTTATATTCAGCCATGGAAGATTTTCGAATCGATATTATGCTCGATTCAGGCCCCAATGCTCGCTCCGTTCAGATTAATCTCAATCCGTTTACTTTGATTGGCGCTACTACACGGGCCGGGCTACTGACCTCTCCTTTACGAGCTCGGTTCGGCATCAACGCCCGATTGAGTATTACGATTCGCAACTGCTTACAAAAATTGTTAATCGTTCGGCTGAAATTCTCAAGACCCCAGTCATAGAAGATGCTGCTTTTGAAATTGCACGCAGAAGCCGAGGCACCCCGCGCATTGCTAACAATTTATTAAGGCGAACCCGGGACTTCGCCCAGATCAAAGGCGATGGCACTATTACTAAGTCCATTGCTCAAATGGCATTGAAGGCATTGGATGTAGATGAGAATGGATTAGACGATATTGATAACAGGATTTTATCTACCATTATTGAAAAATTTAAAGGTGGCCCGGTTGGTCTTACCACCATTGCTACAGCCGTTGGCGAAGAGGCCGAAACGATTGAAGAAGTGTACGAGCCTTTTCTAATACAAGAAGGATACATAAAGCGAACAAGCCGGGGAAGAGAAGCCGCTGAAAAAGCATATAAACATTTGAAAATAGTTCCGCCAGGTAAAGCGGGGGAGGACTGTTTGATTAATATTTTTTTGACCCTAAGACTCTAAGGCACAGAAATATGGAATTTTCTAAGCTGAGTGAACATGAGGAGGAAATTGGAAAAGCAATTGTTGAGGCAGCACTTAAAGTACATAAGGAACTTGGGCCAGGTTTGTTGGAGAAAGTTTATGAAGTTTGCCTTACACACGAATTAAGAAAAGAAGGATTTCAAGTTGATCGTCAAGTAGATATTCCTATACAATACGATGGAATAACTTTCGAAGAAGGTCTACGGCTTGATCTTCTCGTTGATGGATGAGTTGTGATTGAAACCAAAGCTGATGAACAATTTAATCCTGTATGGCAAGCGCAAGTTTTAAGTCATCTGAAATTAACAAATAAGCGATTAGGATTCCTAATAAACTTTAACGTTCCATTAATGAAGGAAGGTATTAAGCGAATCATTTTTAATGGATACCATCATGCCTTAGCGTCTTTGTGGCCAAGGATGATGGCAAATCTATACTCAATTAATTAAAAGATTGCCACCGAACTCGGCTTTAGCTATTGCGGAATTTCGAAAGCTGAATTTTTAGCCGAGGAAGCTCCTGAGACTTGAAGAATGGTTGAAACGAAACTACCAGGGAAAAATGAGTTACCTGGAAAATCATTTCGATAAACGTTTGGATCCAACTCTTCTTGTACCGGGTGCAAAATCGGTTATCAGTTTGATTTATAACTACTATCCTGAAAAAGATTTAGTTGATACTAATCCAGAGAGCTTCAAAATTGCCAAATACGCCTACGGAGAAGATTATCACAAAGTGGTAAAAGATAAATTGAAAATATTCTTAGACCGAATACAGGAAGCAGTGGGGTCGGTGGAAGGCCGTGCTTTTGTTGACTCTGCACCCGTTCATGAGCGCGCCTGGGCAAAAAAATCAGGATTAGGTTGGATTGGTAAAAACAGTTTGTTGCTTAACCGCAGCATGGGCAGTTTCTTCTTTCTGGCAGAGCTTATTGTTGATCTGGAATTAGAATATGATGGACCGATTAAAGATTACTGTGGCTCCTGCACGGCTTGCATGGACGCATGCCCTACCGATGCAATTGCAGAACCTTATGTGGTAGATGGCAGTAAATGCATCTCTTATTTTACGATTGAATTAAAAGAAGAAATTCCTGCATCGGTAAAAGGAAAATTTGAAAACTGGATTTTTGGATGCGATATCTGTCAGGATGTATGCCCGTGGAACAGTTTTTCAAAACCACATAGCGAACCTCGGTTTGTACCACCCGATAACCTGCAGAAGATGACTCAAAATGATTGGAACGAGATAACAGAAGAAGTTTTCAAGACATTATTTAAAAATTCGCCTGTTAAACGCACCAAATTCGAAGGCTTTAAACGGAACATTGCCTTTTTAAGTTCTAAAGATTAGAATAGCATTAAAACTTGTCATTCTTGCTTCTGACTGGTCATTGGAGCCGCCTTGATTAAGGTTTTACAAAAAAATAAGTCCTGCTTTTGCAGGACTTAAACTAATTTTGAGTTTCAAAATATCAGACTCGTACAAAACAGCGATTTAAACTCGCCTCGTGCTCTCTCGCATAGTTGGCATAGCACCAACGCTGGAGATCCTGGATTTCCTCTGCTATCAGCATTTTGATAGCCTTACGCAACTCTTTCTCAAAAAGCCGCGCGTCAAAACTCACCCGACTTAGGATGTGCTTTACGTAACTGAGCATCTTCATTTAAAAAATTTGTAAGTACGTTGTGCAACTGAAATATTTGCGTTGCTAACATGAAAATACAAAAGCAAATTGAAGAGTGAAAAGAAGATTTTACTTTTGTATAATGCAACGAGTTGCGAAGTTAATTGCGGTATGAATTTTTTTTATAAAACGATCTTTTTAGTCTCTTTACAGGTAATTGCCCTTGCGGCTGTGGGTCAGGATAACGTGCAGATAACACTAGGTCCTGATGAAATTGGTGAAAATCAAGCCTGGACCATAACCGTAACCGTTAATAACGACCGATTAAAGAATTATGACAACTTTCCGGATATCGAAGGTTTTCGTAAACGCGGCACCTCTACCCAATCGCAAACCAGCATTGTAAACGGCCAAGTAAGCTCGACCCAGAGTATTATTATGACCTACCTGCCTACCGGGCAAGGAACTGTCAATGTTGCGTCCTTTAAAATGAAAGTAAATGATCAGATTTTTTCCGTTACCGGAAAAAGGGTAAAAGTTGGTGCTGCTGTGCAGTCACAACAACGTGACCCGTACCGTAATTTTTTTGATCGTGACCCTATGGACGACTTTTTTGGACGTGGCGATACGGAGTTTGTTGATGTTAAGGAAGATGCGCTACTCACCCTAACAACCAGTAAAGATGAAGTATATGTGGGCGAAGGATTCACGGCCACGTTATCCTTTTTGGTTGCTGATAACAATCGGGCACCTATGCAATTTCATGAACTCGGAAAACAACTGGCCGATATTTTGAAAAAACTAAGACCCGCTACCTGTTGGGAAGAAAATTTTAATATTGAAAATATAGAAGGCGAGCATATCGACATTCAAGGTAAAGGATACACCCAATATAAAATTTACCAAGGCTCCTTTTATCCTCTCAATACCCAGTCTATCGAATTTCCAAGTGTTGGGTTAGAGATGATAAAATTCAAGGTTGCCAAAAATCCCTCCTTCTTTGGTCAGAATCGGCAAGAGGACTTTAAAACGTTTTACTCAAGAACTAAAACCGTTAAAGTAAAGGAGTTGCCACCCCACCCGATGCGTGATGCCGTGGGTGTAGGCGATTACAGATTAGATGAAAAAATTGGTTCCACCGAGTTACAAACCGGCCAAAGTGTTTCTTACGAGTTTCGTGTATTTGGCGAGGGAAATATCTCATCGGTAGAAAAACCAAATCTTATTAAGGATAATGTGTTTGACTTTTATGAGCCCAATATAAAGCAGAATATTAACCGCGAGCGTAATAGGGTAACGGGCACCAAGTCCTTCAACTATTTTATGATTCCCAAGGAACCCGGAACCTATAACCTGGCCGATTATTTTCAATGGGTGTTTTTTAATCCGAACACAAATAAGTATGATACACTGCGGTCGAACTTACCGTATCCGTTACCGGAGAGAGCAAGAAGAATCAGTTTATTGAAAGCACAGATTTGGGATCATTTTATGATCGCATCGATGCTACTGATAACATCGTTCGGGAAGTCCATCAGAATGATTGGATGAAAATCGCGTTTAACTTGTTTATTGTAGTTATGTTAGCGGCATCAGTCTATCTTGTATTTCGGAAATAACCATGAACTCTTACGGCACCCTTTTTAGAATCAGTACGTTTGGTGAATCGCACGGCCCGGCCATCGGAGTAATTATTGATGGCTGCCCGGCAGGATTATCCATTGATGAAAATTTTATTCAATCGGAATTGAATCGGAGAAAACCCGGTCAATCAAAAATAACTACGCAGCGCAAAGAGGACGATACATTTAAAATTCTTTCCGGAGTATTTGAAGGGCTGTCAACCGGAACACCCATTGCTTTAGTGATTGAAAATCAAGATCAGCGCAGCAAAGATTATTCACACATTCAAAATACATTCCGTCCCTCGCATGCCGATTTCACATACGAAAGTAAATATGGGGTGCGTGATTACCGTGGTGGTGGTCGCAGTTCGGCCCGTGAAACGGCAGCTCGGGTAGCTGCTGGTGCTATCGCAAAATTACTTTTAAAAAATTCGGGGGTTGAAATAAGTGCTTTTGTATCGCAGGTGGGCGAACTTAAGGTGCCTCCTTATACCGAACTTGATCTATCAAAAACCGAAGAAACCATTATCCGGTGTCCCGATCCGGCTACTGCCGAAAAAATGATTGCCCTGATTGATGAGGTAAGACTGGCCCGTGATACCATTGGTGGAATTGTTACGGGCGTCATAAAAAATTCACCCGTTGGATTAGGGGAGCCTGTGTTTGATAAACTGCACGCAGAATTAGGGAAGGCGATGTTAAGCATCAATGCAGTAAAAGGTTTTGAATATGGAAGTGGCTTCGAGGGTGTTAAGCTCCGTGGCTCACAACACAACGATGAGTTTGTAAAAGAAGGCGGGAGAATTCGAACCAAAACAAATCATTCAGGTGGTGTGCAAGGTGGAATAAGCAATGGAGAAGATATTTATTTTAACGTTGCCTTTAAACCTGTAGCTACTATTATGCAAGATCAACCCAGTGTTGATAAAGATGGAAATGAAGCGATCGTTTCTGGCAAAGGGCGACACGATCCCTGTGTGGTGCCCCGGGCTGTCCCTATTGTTGAAGCAATGGCTGCAATTGTGATGGCCGATTTTTTAATGCGCAACAAAGTGGCCAAACTTAGTTAATCGTTTAGCCCATTTACAAAGTGTAATCCAACCGCTTGTATTTTAAATCGGAATAAATCCACTAAGGAGTCGTGATTTTTTTCAATTCCATTAAATTTAAAGATGAAGACGAAAAAAATTCCGCTCTATGCCAAAATTCTAATTGGCATGGCACTCGGTCTTGTTTGGGGACTTTCTGCCTCCGCACTAGGTTTAAGCGACTTCACACAAGATTGGATAAAACCTTTCGGTACTATATTTATCAACTGCCTGAAGTTGATTGCTGTTCCACTTATTATCGTATCGTTGGTGGATGGTGTGTCCAACCTTTCGGATGTTTCAAAACTTTCGCGCATTGGCGGCAAAACCATTGGGCTCTATATGTTAACCACCGTGTTTGCCATTTCTATTGGGCTTGTGCTAGTTAATATTATTGAACCCGGCAAGCTTCTTTCTGCTGAACGGAGAGACAGTTTGCACAAGAACTTTGCTTCTGATTTGGATCAAAGCATTACAACTGCTCACTCAACCTCTGATACAGGACCCTTGCAGCCTTTAGTAAATATCGTACCGGATAATTTTTTTAATGCTGCATCTGATAACACCAACATGTTGCAGATCATTTTCTTCTCCATTTTGTTTGGTGTGGCCATGATTCTGGCAAACAAAGAAAAGATTCAACCTGTTAAAAACTTTTTCGATGGAGCCAACGCGGTTATTCTTAGCATCGTAGATATAATCATGCGGTATGCACCTCTAGGTGTGTTTGCTTTGTTGGCGAGTTTAAGTATTGACCTTGAGTTAATGAAAGCACTTAGTGTGTATAGCTTAAACGTAGTGTTAGGACTAGCGATAATGGTATTTGTCATGTACCCAACCCTATTAAAGATATTTACCAAAATAAAATACAAAGAATTTATTCGGGCAATTTTACCCGCACAGATTCTCGCCTTTTCAACAAGCTCGAGTGCAGCCACATTACCTGTTACGATGGATTGTGCAGAAAAAAATCTTGGGATTTCGGAAGAAGTATCCAGTTTCGTTTTACCATTGGGAGCAACCATTAATATGGATGGCACCAGTATTCATCAGGGAATCTCAGCTGTTTTTATTGCTCAGGCTTTTGGTATTGATCTTACCTTGGGACAACAACTTACCATTCTCATGACAGCTGTATTAGCATCCATCGGAGCGGCTGCCGTTCCCGGGGCTGGTATCATCATGCTCATTATAGTTTTGGAATCGGTGGGTCTTGACCCTGCAGGTTAGCGTTAATTTTGGCTGTAGACAGACCCTAGATATGCTGAGAACAGCTGTGAATATTACGGGTGACTCGACTGTAGCAAGCATTGTTGCGACCAGCGAAAACGAACTAAACATTGCCACAGCAAACGACCCTACCACCAATATAAATAAGCCCTGACCCCTCAATTCTGCCTCTTAAAAGTATTATCAAAACTTCTATATTGCTGCCTTCTTAATAATCCAAGTCTATGGCAGCCCCTCAATCACCAAAGAAGAGCAAACTTACTCTCTACATTATTATTAGTTTGATTGCTGGCGTTGCGCTTGGCTTCACATTCAACAAAACGTACTTATCGGAAGATAATAAAGCGTTGAAGGGAATTGATTTATCGATTCGAAAAGTACAAGGGCAATTAAAGCTAACCAGCGACTCGCTGGTCATTCGCCAACTTGAAAATCAAAGAAAAGAACTCGGTAAAGAAAGGGGTGCACTATTAACCGCACGCGATAAAAAAGTTGAACCCTTTTCATTAATGGCCGATATTTTTTTACGCCTCATTAAAATGATTGTTGCCCCCTTGGTATTTACCACACTGGTAGTCGGAGTAGCCAAACTGGGTGATATAAGTGCTGTAGGTCGAATTGGCGGCAAAACCCTGCTTTGGTTTTTAGCTGCATCCTTTACCAGTCTGTTGCTGGGAATGGTGCTTGTGAACATTTTTAAACCAGGCATTGCCATGGATTTGCCCTTGCCGGAAGTGAGCGAGATTCCGGGAATAACCAATGGAGGTGGGCTATCGCTAAAAGTTTTTCTCTACCACGTTTTCCCAAGCAGTGTTGTAGAGGCGATGGCCAAAAATGAAATTTTACAGATTGTAGTATTCTCTTTATTTTTTGGTGTTGCCACTGCGGCCATTGGTGAGCAGGGTAAAGTGGTAATAACTTTTATGGACGCCTGTGCGCATGTTATTTTAAAGCTTACAGGGTACGTGATGAACTTTGCCCCCTTGGCGGTGTTCGGAGCTATGACGGCCATTATTGCGCAGCAAGGGATTTCAATCTTAAAAACCTATTCCATCTTCATTAGCGAATTTTACTTTGGATTGTTTCTACTCTGGTTGATATTAGCATTGGCCGGTTCTGTAGTTATTGGTAAGCGTATTTTTGGCCTTGTGAAAAGAATCAAAGAGCCGATTCTTCTTGCTTTCAGTACAAGCAGTAGCGAAGCAGCTTTCCCTAAAACAATGGAAGAATTACAACGCTTTGGCTGTAAGGACAAGATTGTAAGTTTTGTGCTTCCGCTCGGTTATTCCTTTAATCTGGATGGCAGCATGATGTACATGACGTTTGCTTCTTTATTTATTGCTCAATCTTACGGTATGGATTTGCCCATAGCAACTCAGTTAAGCATGCTGCTCGTACTCATGCTAACAAGCAAAGGAATTGCAGGAGTACCCCGGGCATCCTTAGTTGTGATAGCGGGCACACTGGCAACCTTCAATATTCCGGAAGCCGGCCTTGCCTTATTGCTTGGAATTGATCCGTTATTAGACATGGGAAGAAGTGCTACTAATGTAGTAGGTAACAGTGTTGCAACGGCTGTAGTTAGCAAATGGGAAAATGCACTGGGAGCCCGCTGCCCGAGGGTGCCGAACTTTAATTTCTTAATTTTGTTAAAGATTCAAAGCCAAATACTATGCTGAAACCTGAACCAAAAAATATTCATATATACCTGGAGTCAAACCCCAATCCTAATTCATTAAAATTTGTAGTCAATGAGATTCTCGTTCCGGAAGGTTTGAGTTTTGATTTTCCAACCCCTGCCGATGCAGAAGAGGCACCACTAGCTCAGGAATTATTTATGTATCCCTTTGTAGATCGCGTATTCTACATGAGCAATTTTGTTACGGTAACGAAGAAGGAGGATGTAGAGTGGATGGAAATTCAGGAGACGCTAAAAAATCACATCAAAACCTTTCTTGAATCGGGGAAATTGATTTTAGACATGAAAGCTCCGGAAGCTCCCGAACAAGAAGAAACGGAAATCGTAAAAAAGATAAAAACCATTTTAGACGAATATATTCGGCCTGCTGTTGAGCAGGATGGCGGTGCCATAACCTTTCACTCCTATCACGATAAAAAAGTGACCGTGGCCTTGCAGGGATCGTGTAGCGGCTGCCCATCATCCACTGTAACGCTAAAAGCCGGCATCGAAAATTTATTTAAGCGAATGATGCCCGAAGAAGTAGAGGAAGTGGATGCACTTGGCTGATTCGCTCTTCATGAAATTTATCTCTCTCCTTATTCTTACTTTTCTCTGGGCTGAAAATTTCGCGCAATCCATCTCAGTAATGAGTTATAACATTCGGCTGGATACAGAGGCCGATGGCATCAATCAATGGAAAAACAGAACGGATAAAGTAATTGCCCTAATCAAAAGAATAATCCTGACTTATTAGGTGTACAAGAGGCGCTTCATAATCAGATGATGGATTTACAAAAAGGATTATCTGAGTACGAATTTATTGGTGTTGGCCGCGATGACGGAAAAGAAAAGGGTGAGTACTCGGCCATCTTTTACAAGAAAGATAAATTCGAAGTTCAATTTCAAAAAACGTTTTGGTTATCCGAAACCCCTAGTATCCCCGGCAGTAAAAGTTGGGATGCCGCCATCACACGCGTTGTTTCATTTGCACTGTTAAAAGATAAGATTACCAACAAGTCATTCCTCTATGCAAACACGCACTTCGATCATATGGGTAAAGAAGCCCGGAAGAATAGCGCTACGTTGATAAAGATTTTTCTAAATGGATTTATTACTGGCGCAACCTTTGAAAAAACTGTAAAAGAAATTCCAGTTCTTGTCTCAGGTGATTTCAATTTGGAGCCTACAGACGAACCCTATCTTACTATGATTAATGGAAAAGATATTGTCTTGTTTGATGCACAACACGCTACAGATTTAACCGGAACTTTCTGTGGATTTGAAGTTGGAAAAATGGAATGCCGCACAATCGATTATATTTTTCACTCCCCACAATGGAAAGCAGGTAACTATAAAGTAATTCAGGATTATGATGGAAAATACTATCCTTCTGATCATTTGCCAGTACTGGCAACTTTTACTCTGAAATAAAGCTTGACCCTTGCCCTCTCCCGGAGGAGAGGATTTCCAAAGACTATTTTTTGTTAGCTATATAAACGCCTCCTAAAATGGCAACCATACCAATGAAGTGGCCGTAGCTAACTTCTCGCCATCAATAACGCCCCACATAACCGCTACAATCGGCATAATGTAGGTTACTGAACTCGCAAAGAGGGGTGTAGAGATTTTCAAAAGTTTTACAAACATAAGATTGGCAAGCGCGGTACTCATGAGCGCCAGCAATACAATAAAACCAAAAGCTTTCCAGGCACCGGGTGTTGTAGTAACTGTCGTTACAAAATCCGTGAAGCCGAACAGATAGATCGCTGCCAGTGGGCCAATAAACAAAAGTGAAATACTGGTTATAGCCAGTGAACCAAGATCATGAATTTTGAACTTGACCCAATTTAAATTGGCTCCATACAAAGCACAGGCAACTACAATGATCAAGGCATATACATTAAAACCAGTAACCGTTCCCCCTTCCCGCGAAAGCGCTAATAAAATTGTTCCGGTAAACGAGATGACAATACCCAGAATCGCGAATCCGCGAAAGCGCTGCGTAAAAAACAGGGCACCAATGATCATGGTCCATAAGGGTGATAATGTATTAAGAATTCCTGCGAGCGAGCTATTGAGTTGGGTTTGCGCCCAGGCAAATAAGAAAGCTGGAAAAAAAATTCCCATCAGTCCGGAGACCAAAAGTTTGTAAGAATCTCCTTGCTTTAATTCCTTAAGCCGGGGTAAAGCCAGTGGCAAAAGAAAAAGGGATGCTGCTGTTACACGCAATGCGCCCACCACATCGGGAGCAAACACTTTTAAGCCTTGTTTAATTAAAATAAACGAAGTGCCCCAGATAAGGGAAAGTGTGATCAGCAAAAATACAGCAGTGAAATTTTTATTTTGTGACATGTGGCGCCCTGCAGCTTAACAAAGTGCGCGCAAAGAACGATAATCGGCTAAGGAATTCAAATCTGCTTTCTTGCTATTTGTCATCAGACTTCAAGCGGAACAGCGCTGAAGGTTTCGATTACCTCATTCAAAATTGCATTGACTTCATCTTGGGTAAGTGCCTCCACCAACCGCGTGCGAAACGGTTTAAAATCCGGTGTTCCTCTAAAGTAGTTTGAATAATGTCTGCGCATTTCAAAGATGCCTAACTTGTCGCCCTTCCAACGAATGGAAAAATCCAAATGCTTGCGTGTTGTATTAACGCGCTCCATCATGTCTGGTGGCTGTAGTTCCGTTCCGGTATTGAAATAATATTTTATCTCATTAAACACCCAGGGAGAACCGATAGCAGCGCGACCAATCATGAGACCATCTACTCCATATCTATCTCTGTATTCCAATGCCTTTTGTGGCGAATCAATATCGCCATTGCCAAACACTGGAATTTTCATCCGTGGGTTTTCTTTTATTTTTCCAATCAAGGTCCAATCCGCTTCGCCCTTATACATCTGCACGCGCGTGCGTCCATGTATCGTTAAGGCTTGAATACCTATGTCTTGTAAGCGCTCAGCAACTTCCACAACATTTTTGGTATTATCATCCCAGCCCAACCGGGTTTTTACAGTTACCGGCAAATGCGTTGCCTTCACAATCTCGGCAGTCATCTGTACCATCTTTGGAATGTCTTGCAACAATGCCGCACCGGCCCCGCGGCAAGCCACTGCTTTAACTGGGCAACCATAATTGATATCGATCAAATCAGGATTAGCCGCTGTCGCAATCTGTGCCGATTGCACCATGTTGCCGATATCGCCCCCAAATAGTTGAATGCCGATAGGTCGTTCGTATTCGAAAATGTCAAGTTTCTGACGGCTCTTGGCTGCATCACGAATGAGGCCTTCAGAAGAAATGAACTCTGTATACATTAAATCTGCACCCCCTTCTTTACAAACTGCACGAAAAGGCGGATCACTCACATCCTCCATGGGAGCGAGCAAGAGCGGGAACTCCCTAGCTGTATGTTACCGATTTGTACCAAATTTGATATTTAACCTAAAACTCCGTTGTTTGCGACCACAAAATTAACCCTTTTGTCGAGATGTCTGAACTGACAGGGATTTCCAACCGACATCCCCTTATATCTGTTATTTTCATTTTACTTACCATGGCCATTGGCTTTATTGTCATTGGTCCTGCCATTGGCTTTTTGATCGCGCTTCCGTTCTATGATGGAAATATTTTTGAGTTAACCGAAAAAATTACAAACCCAATAAATAATCCCGAAATCAGAATGCCCCTTATTATAATTCAAGGAGGCGCCACCCTATTCGGATTAATCCTGATTCCGTTTCTTTACTTACTTTCCATTGAACGGGTAAATCCAGTCCAATGGCTTACAAGCAAATCAACTTCGTGGTTGATCATTCTAGTAACGGCCGCCATTGTTTTGTCATTTATGGCACCTAACACAGTATTTATTGAGTGGAACGCGACAGCTACTTTTCCTGAATTCCTAAAAGATTTTGAACACTGGGCCCGTGAGCGGGAAGATCTTGCTGAAAAGCTTACAAAGTTCTTTGTCGCCTTTGAATCGGATGGTCAGTTCCTGATTGGCGTTGTTGTAATAGCTGTCCTCCCGGCTATAGGAGAAGAACTTGTCTTTCGCGGCATGCTGCAACCTGAACTCTATCGCGCCACGGGAAATCAGCATGCTGCTGTCTGGATTTCGGCTATCATATTCAGTGCCTTCCACATGCAGTTTTTTGGCTTTGTACCCCGCATGTTGTTAGGTGCCTTGTTTGGATACCTCTATGTTTGGTCAGGTAATTTACTTTTGCCTATGGTTGCCCATTTTGTAAATAACGGATTTTCAGTACTGATGATGTACCTCTACCAAAAAGGAACAATTGCTGTTGATATGGAATCCCCGGAAGCAGCACCTTGGCCATTAGTACTTATTTTTACGATCATCTTTGGCGCCTTGCTTTACTACTTCAAAAAGTATCATCAATCAACTAACCAATCAGTAGTGTGACGGCACTCAGTAAATTCAGCAACCTGACTCAACGACTTATTACTGCTATTTTAGGTGCAGCCGGTATTGTGTTTGGCATTGTATACAGCGAGTGGACTTACTTCATTATCTTTTTTATCATTTGTGTTTTTTCGCTTATAGAATTTTATAAACTTACCCTACTTGATGGATTAGTGCCTCAAAAAACTTTTGGCACGCTTTGTGGCATTGCTATTTTTTGTCTCTCCTTTTTTATTGAGCGCGGAGATATTTCGTATCGCTATTACTTCCTGATTTTTCCAACTGTTTCGTGCGTGTATATGATCAAACTTTATAAAAAGTTTGAGCGCAAACCTTTTACGAATATCGCCTACACCTTTCTCGGCATTTTTTATGTGGCTGTGCCTTTCATGCTTTTAAATATTGCCGCCTTCGAAAATCAAGTGTATGACTATCAGATAATCTTTGGTTGCCTTTTTATTTTATGGGCCAGCGACTCAGGTGCTTACTTTGCGGGTACCCTTTTTGGGAAGCGAAAATTGTTTGAACGCATCTCTCCAAAAAAATCGTGGGAAGGATTTATTGGTGGAGCCGCTTTAGCTTTTTCGTTCGCCTATGGACTTCCCTATTTCTTCAGTGCTATTGGTCACGAACCCACCATTCGCTCGTGGCAATGGATGGTCATTGGCGTAATCATTATTATTGGCGGCACTTTTGGCGATCTGGTCGAATCGTTGCTAAAACGCAGTATTGAAATAAAAGACTCTGGGGATAGTTTGCCGGGCCACGGTGGGTTTCTCGATCGTTTTGATGGGCTGCTGATTTCTGCACCCTTTATTGTAGCGTTTTTGGAGATATTTTGATTCATTCATTATCTCAGAATCTAATCATCCATTAAGTTTTTCATCCCTAACAACCCTTTGGTAATACCGAATTTCTATATCTTTGCAACCGATTTAGGGGGCTAAAATCAAACTTTTACCAACGTCCCCGACCCACTCAAATCTCTAAAACTTTATGGCATACATAGAACCTGCTCCGCTTCTTGACAAGGAAAACCCGTTTGAGGCAATGATGTCGCGGTTTCACACCGCTTCACAAATTCTGGGGTTGGAAGACGAAGTTTATAACGTGCTTAAATCACCCGCCAAACAGGTGATTGTTTCCTTGCCCGTAACGATGGATGACGGTAGCATCAAGGTATTTGAAGGCTACCGGGTAATTCACTCCACTATTCTTGGTCCTTCTAAAGGCGGAATTCGCTTTGATCCGCATGTTAATCTGGATGAAGTAAAGGCCTTGGCTGCCTGGATGACCTGGAAGTGTGCTGTGGTGGATATCCCCTATGGCGGAGGTAAAGGTGGTGTAACCTGCAACCCACGGGAAATGAGTGCCGGTGAGATTGAACGTTTAATGCGATCCTATACACAAGCACTTGTAGATGTTTTTGGACGCGGCTGTTGTTACCGGCAAACCAATCGTAATGGGAGGCTCGTTAGGAAGAACCGAAGCTACCGGAAGAGGCGTTATGGTTTCTACGCTGGCTGCTATGGAGAAATTGAAAATCAATCCTTACAAAGCAACGTGTGCGGTGCAGGGTTTTGGAAATGTGGGCTCATGGGCAGCACGTCTTCTTGCAGAGCGCGGTTTGAAAGTAGTGGCCGTAAGCGATATATCAGGGGCATACTATAATGAAAATGGAATCGATATTGATGCGGCTATTGCTTACCGCGATAAGAAGAAGGGCTCTCTGGATGGGTACGCGGAGGTTGAAAAAATAAATGGCGCAGATGTACTGACACTACCCGTGGATGTACTCGTGCCAGCCGCTACCGAAGATGTGATTACCAGTAGCAACGCAGGAAAATTCAAGCGAAGCTGATTGTAGAGGGAGCCAACGGACCAACTTCCTCGAAAGCAGATAGTATTATTTACGCACAAGCAATCAGCGTGGTTCCCGACATTCTTGCCAACGCAGGTGGCGTTACCGTTTCTTATTTTGAGTGGGTGCAAAATCGTTTGGGATATAAATGGACAGCCGAGCGAGTAAATCGCAGGAGCGACCGGATTATGAAGGATGCTTTTAACAATGTTCATAAAACATCCATTCAATACAATGTTTCGTTGCGCATTGCCGCTTATATGGTGGCCATTGATAAAGTAGCCAAAACGTACAAATACAGAGGTGGATATTGAAATGGTATTTCAGTAACTAGTTGCCAGCATTATACTTTCGATCTTCGGATTGTAGGATAAAATGCTGAACTTTGGGTTTTCAAACCCCGAACGTAAACGATGACAATTCATAGAGAAGGCCGCACCCTATTATTTATTTTATTGATAGTTCTATTTGGGCTTAATTGGGCGGTCTCATATTTTTTTCCAAGCCAATTGGTTGTTCATAACATATTGATTGGGGTAAGCATTGTCTTTTATCTTATCATCCTCCAATTTTTTAGGATTCCCATTTTTCAGATCAAGAAAAACGAAAATCAGGTTTTAGCTCCAGCCGATGGAAAAGTGGTAGTGATTGAAGAAACGGATGAACCCGAATATTTGAAGTCGCGCAGAAAGCAAGTTTCCATTTTCATGTCGCCCATCAATGTGCATATAAACAGAATGCCGGTATCGGGTACAATCTCCTACGCAAAATATCACCCAGGCAAATACCTGGTGGCCTGGCATCCAAAATCAAGTACTGAAAACGAACGCACCACGCTGGTAGCAAAAATGAATTCTGGTACCGAAATTCTATTCAGACAAATTGCCGGTGCCTTAGCACGAAGAATTAAATGGTATGTAAAGGAAGGACAACCCTTGCAACAAGGCGATGAATTTGGATTTATCAAATTCGGATCGCGCGTAGATATATTTTTACCGCTATCTGCAAAGGTCTCTGTCAAGATAGGCGACATCACCAAAGGTGGTAAAACAGTTATTGCCGAATTCTAATGCCTTCAATTCATCAAAATTATTTGCCTTTCATAAACAATATGATGGATACGCATGTTTTCAAGATCATAATACTTATCTTTCTAAAATGAACCAGTCAAAGAATTGTGATCAGACCGGCAGTCGAAGAACTATTTGAATTTGAATCTTATGAGCCTGAATCTAAACATTAAGTTTTCCAATAATCAGAAGGATTTTTTTGTGACCCTGAATCAACGGGTTAACGCCTATTTTAAGACTAAACAGATTGAACGTACTGCGAATAGTGAAATGGTTATCAAAACCATTTTTATGTTTTCATTGTATCTGGTCCCCTATTTTTTATTGATTGGTGGCATAACCTCTAATCCCTGGATCATGCTTGGTCTTTGTGCTGTTATGGGTTTAGGAATGGCTGGCATTGGTCTTTCTATTATGCACGATGCTAATCATGGTGCGTACTCAACCAAGCCGTGGATAAATAATTTACTCGGTCTTTCTCTTAATCTGGTGGGTGGCCATGCACTTAACTGGAAAGTTCAACACAATGTGTTACACCACACGTATACCAATGTTCACGATGTAGATGAAGATATCAGTCCACGCGGAATTATTCGTATGGCTCCGGCATCCAAGTGGATCCCTCTCCATAAGTTTCAACATTACTATGCCTGGTTTTTTTATGGCCTGATGACCTTAGTGTGGGTAACGGTAAAATATTTTTCTCGAATTGTAAAATACCAACGCGAAGGATTGGTAAAAAAACAAAGAACTTCTGCCACGCGCGAGTGGATTACGATGTTGACAACCAAAGCAATTTACTACACCTATATTTTCGTGATCCCTATGTGGTTGCTTCCAGTGTCCTTTTGGCAAGTAGTTATTGGCTTTGTTGTGATGCATTACATTGCCGGCTTTATTCTTGCCATGATTTTTCAGCCTGCTCACGTAATAGAAGGCACTGAATATCCACTACCCGATGAAAATGGAAATCTGGAAAACACCTGGGCCATCCATCAATTGCATACAACAACAAACTTTGGCCATAAAGAAAAACTTTTCTCGTGGTATGTGGGCGGCCTTAACTACCAGGTTGAACATCATCTTTTCCCCAACATCTGCCATGTGCATTATCGCGATCTGGCAAAGATTGTGAAGCAAACAGCAGGCGAATTCAACTTGCCCTATAAATCAAAAGAAACTTTCTTTGAGGCCGTTGCCGCTCATGCGCGTCAATTGAAAACTCTTAGTGCGAAGCCCACTCGAAATACTCGAGAAATAGCAGTAGCTGCCTAAGGGACTTACTGTAAAACTTCGCGTAAAACAGGTAGTGATTTCATTTCGCCAAAATTGTCGATATGATTGCTGTAAAAGCGAAGGAGGCTTATTAAAAGCGTTTGCCGTTGATCGTAATTCATGGGCACGGGGGTTTCATAGTCTGCGTGCATTAATTCCTTAAGCAACTGTTCTTCTTCCTTATCCATCCAGTGACCACCAATAATCTCTTCGGTCAGGTTAGGACCAAACCCAAGATGTTTACTTAATCCCAACAAAAAAATCAGATGGAAGTTCTCGAAATGAAGTTGCCTATCGAGAAGCAGTAATGATCGGGAAATGAACTCATGAATTTCTTCAGCGTGACTTTGTTCCTTTACTGCTTTATTCAACACTTCGATAATAAACATGGCGATGGCCGATTTACGAACTACGTGTGTTATCGAATGATAGGGGTGATAACATTTCACTTCCTTTATTCGAAGAATATTGGCGTTCTCTTTATAGTAGACAACCAAATCCAAAAGTGTGAGGGGTTGATAGAGGGCTATCTTACTTCGTTTGGAATTGCTTCTTACCCCATTAACTATATAACTCTGTAATCCAAAAACCTCCGTAAAAATATTAACAATTATGGATGTCTCACCATACTTGGTAAATCGAAAAACAATACCCTTGGTTTTATGGAGCACGTTAGTTTTTAGGTTTGCTCATATGCTGGAAGAATGCCTGCCTGCTCCGGGCTTCATAAGAATCTTTTTCGCCAAGCATTACTTTGGCATCATTGGCATTTAGCCGAAACGAATAAGAAGCAAGCTCTCCGGTTTGCGCACAAATGGCATGCACCTTGGTAACATATTCTGCCACGGCCAATAAATGAGGCATCGGGCCAAAAGGCTTACCTTCATAGTCCATATCCAGGCCGGCTACAATAACCCGCTTGCCACTATTGGCAAGGGCATTGCACACCTCTATGATGGAGTCATCAAAAAATTGTGCTTCGTCAATTCCTACCACATCGCACGTCCCAGCCAATAAGATTATGTCGTTGGCAAAGTCTACGGGTGTGGAGCGAATCTCGCGCTCGCTATGAGAAACAATTTTCTTATCATGATAGCGGGTGTCCACACTGGGCTTAAAAATTTCTACCTTTTGTTTTGCAATCAGCGCCCGGTTAAGCCTTCGAATCAGCTCTTCCGTTTTACCCGAAAACATGCAACCACAGATAACTTCAATCCATCCGCTTTTGTCAGGCTTATTACTTCTACCCAGTTGAGGTTCAATAAACATAGTGCAAGTTAAGATTTTAGAGATACACCTTCCGACATCACCTTAGGCTGTATAGTCAAGATGAGGCAATTTATTTTCATCGGGCACCCGAACTTTGCAATAGTCCGATGCATAGGTCTGGCAAGCCAATCGTTCACCATCTGCCAATTCGCCTTTTTTACGATACCCCTCTTCGGCTATGGAAGGGGTAGATAAATGGGTGGCGCCCTCCAGCACGATCATTTTGCAAGTGGTACACCGGCCTTTACCGCCACACGCGTGCATCCAGTCTATATAGTTTGAATGAAAAATTTTTAAAACGGAAGCCCGGTCTTCATTCGAGTAGACTTCTTTTTGAGCCAAATTTTCAATCACTATCTTTACCATAATAACCTGACAGGAATGAAGTAAGCCTGGTTAACAAGAATACAAAATATTAACTCATGGACGAAAAGATTAGTTTGAAGTCGGTAGATCAATACGCAATAAAATATGCCAATCAACTGGCCGATTCATTCTTTTCAAAGCAAGAAAAATTAGTGGCCCCGAAATACTGTCGCTATGCGAAGTAAAGCAGGTGAATCTATTTGTGATTAGTGACTTGCTTAGCGTTTGGCAGCAGGAAAGCCAAAAACTAAAAAGTCCTTACTTCGATTACGAAGCCAAGCCTGTCATCGAAATTATCAATCAATTTCAAAATACCTTAAGCAATCACATCTTAATTGGAAAAGCGGATTTTCTCCCCTTACTAAAAAAGGCCGTAAGCCAAACACTGTACCTGATTTTGGCTCCCTATGATTTTTATGCAGATACCCTGGAGGGTAAAGGTCACGAATCTCTGCAAACCCAAGCCTTGAAGAATAAAGTCAAGTATATTAAGATCAATCAGGCGCCTCTTGAAAAACTACTGGCGCATCTTCAGGAAAAAAATATCACTACCCTTACGGGGAAAGAAGCCTTTGCGCTACTCGATCACATTCTGGAAGAAGTGAATTTTACACCCGAAGATTTTGAATCGTATATCGTTGTTTTTAACAAGATACATCCTGTAGAAATTGAAAGTTTTTACGGAACTCAGCCAAAGCCCGCACCCGAGTTAAAATCTAAGGTAGAAATTACGAGCAAGCCCCAAGTGATTGCAGAAATCATCGAAGCAAAAGCTACCCCAACGCTGGCCGACAATCTGGCGAAGCAGAAGACGGTAAAGCTCAAGGAAAGTTTGACCATCAATCAAAAATTCATGTTTACCAAGATTTTATTTCATGGTGATTTTGAAATCTTTTCGGAAGCCATCGACAAACTGGATCGATTGGATAATTTGACGCAAGCCATGAAATTTATTGATGATGGTTACCCCGATTGGGACATTGAAAGCGAGGAGTATGAAGAGTTTATTGAGATACTCCAGAATCGGTTTAATTAAATTCTTTGCAGCACCTGCCCTCTGTGTGCATCCAACTTTAAAAGGATAAAAAGCAAAATTGTAAATCCCCATAGAGAGGAACCTCCATAGCTAAAAAAAGGCAAGGGAATTCCTATAACCGGAAACAAACCGATGGTCATGCCGATATTGACTGCAAAATGAAAGAAGAATATACTCGCAACTGCATAGCCATAAGAACGATTAAAACGATTCTTTTGTCGTTCGGCAATCTGGATAACCCGCATGAGCAGAACCATAAACAAACTCACTACCACTAAACTGCCCACCCAACCGTGTTCTTCACCAATGGTGCAAAAAATGAAATCAGTACTTTGTTCAGGAACAAAATCAAATTTAGTTTGTGTGCCTTTCAAAAATCCTTTCCCAATAAAACCACCGCTACCAATGGCAATTTTAGATTGGGTAACATTCCAGTTTATTCCCATCGGATCAAAATTGGGATTCACCAAAGCTTCCAGTCTTTTTTTATGCCGAACAGGTAACACATTATTAATGATGTAATCGAAACTTTGAATCGTTAGAATAATTATTAACGCTCCAGCCGACAAGGTTAAAATCCTTCGCAGGGTTCTCTTGCCAAAAAAAAATGATCAGTCCGAGAATCACTAAAATAACTCCATAGAGGTAAAGTTGATTTTCAACGATCAACGTAAGTATGGCTATTACAGCCATTGAAATTCCTACAATCAAGAGAAAAGGTGACATGCCCTCGCGGTAGTAAACCAATAGTAGCGAGGCAAAAACAATGGCTGTTCCAAAATCTTTCTGCAATAGAATAAGTCCCATGGGAATCACCATCAGCGTAAGCAGAATGAGTTGATTCTTTAGATTATCCATTTTGAAACCGACTGAACCAATAAACTTGGCTACCGCCAGCGCTGTAATAAATTTGGCAAACTCAGAGGGCTGTACGCCAAAAGAACCCACGCCTATCCATGACTTATTACCGCCCACCTCCTTGCCGATAATCGGTATCAGTAAAAGAACAAACAAGATTACTCCGTAGAATAGGTAAGCGAACGTTTCATAAAAGCGCATATCGATGATGATAATCGCAAAAATGAATACGACCGAAGCTGCGATGAAGATCAACTGTCGACCCGAGTTTAACGAAAGATCCCAAATTGTTTGATTGGCGGTTTCGTCATAGACGGCCGCAAAAATGTTTATCCATCCTAGCGCCACCAGCAGGATATAGAGTAACACCGTTACCCAATCCAGTTTACCCGATATGTCTACTTCATTTCTCATTCAAACTTTCCGGCAAGCACATATTGCTCAATATGCGGGCGTTTGGTTTGACCAAACAAATATTTTTCAATCATTAAACTGGCAATGGATGCGGCAGCCCGCGCACCCTGCCCTGCATCTTCGACATAAACAGAAATAGCAATTTTTGGATTATCGCGCGGGGCAAAGGCGATAAATACAGAGTGGTCAAACAGGGGTGGTGCGTTTTGAACTGTTCCCGTTTTGCCACATACAATTACATCCGCCAGTTTAGCGATATTGTCCTGTTCCTTCCTCCACTACTTTTTGCATCGCATCTACCGCTACAATGAAGTAAGAAGAATCAATGCTCGTATAATGACGCTCGGTGTATTGCGGTAATGGTTTTCCTTCTTCGCCAATGGCTTTAACTAAATGCGGTGTATAGTAAAATCCACGGTTTGCGATGGTGGCAGCAAAGTTGGCCATCTGTATAGGCACAACCAGATTTTCTCCTTCACCAATGGCCAGCGAATAAATATTTGAAAATTTCCAGGCTGGACTTTTGTATGCCCTATCGTAATAGGCAGGCGTAGGGACCAATCCTTCCTTCTCGTTTGGCAAGTCAATGCCTAGCTTTTTGCCAAATCCAAAGCTACCAATGTGCTTATTCCACTCCGCTAAACCAATACGGGTATCTTCAAAAGGATCTTTACCAATACCCTGATTTAACATTCGCCTTAAGACATTATGAAAATAGGGATTGCACGAATTGGCGATTGCCCCGCGGAGATCTTCGTTACTATGAGCGCCATGACAATTGATCACATTTCTATCACAGCGAATCCGGGTATCTGGTGTAATCACCTTTTCCTGAAGAGCCGTCATGGCCTGAGCAATTTTAAAAATAGAACCCGGCCGATATTGGGCCATGAGCGGTCTGTTGAACAACGGTTTTAACGTATCGGTACTTATTAGCTTGAAATTGGAGCTATAACTTCTTCCGGTCAGCAGATTGGGATCGTAGGATGGACCAGAGACCAAAGAAAGAATTTCTCCCGATGAAGGCTCGATGGCTACAATACTACCCGATTTGCCTTTCATTAAAAGTTCTCCGTATTGCTGCAAGTCAATGTCTATTCCGGTAATCAGGTTTTGACCGGGGACAGATAAGGTGTCATACTCTCCGTTTTTAAACAGACCCTTTTCAATACCTTTTACATTACGTAACTTAAATCGAACACCCCGCTTGCCCCGAAGTTGTTCTTCATAAAACGATTCGATTCCACTTTGCCCCACATAATCGCCTTGCTTATAAATTTTAGATTCATCCCGAGCGAGATTTTCCTTACTTATTTCGCTAACATACCCAAGGGCATTGGCGAGGGCGGGTGCTTCGTACGATCGGCTGGTTCTAGCCTGTACATAAATACCCGGGAACTCATCAAGATAATCCTGAACGCGGGCAAAGTCGACACTGGATAATTGGTTAATAAAAAGTGTTGGCTTAAAGTGCGAATATTCTTTGCGGGCCTTCATCTCTTTGAATCTTCTCCGCAGGTCCTCTTTTGAAATTTCAAAGACCTCACAAAATTTTAGCGAATCAAATTTTTTGACATCCTTCACCACCATTTCCAGATCGTACTCTGGAGAATTATATACAATCAGTTTGCCATTTCGATCATAGATCAATCCACGAAAGGGGTATTCAACTTGCCGTAAAATGGCATTGCCATCGGCCAACTCGGCATACCGGTCGTCTATTACCTGAATGAAAAAAAGCTTTACGAGGAAGACAATTCCTATCAAGAGAAACACTATCTGCACTATTTCCTTTCTACCTTCATTCATGACCGCCTGCGCTGAGGAGATAAATACTGTAGCAAAATAATAGATGCCATAGTAAACAACAACCTCCCGACCACTTTAAGCATGGTATACCAGAACAGAGCAAAGCCTGCCGCTTCAACGAAAAACAATACAAGATGATGCAGAAAAACCAATGGTAAAGAATAAACCAAAAACCATTGCAGCCCGTTTGACGCTAACGTTGTGGATGAATTTGTATCGTAGCCGCCCTGAGGGGTTATCGTACCTAACCAGTAGTTTCTCACATAGGCAATCAGCACCGTAGCCAAGGCATGCAAGCCCATACTATTGTAGAATATATCAACAGTAAATCCAAGTACAAACCCAATCACCATCAGTGCCAAAGAATTGAGTTCGATAGGCAGCAATAAAATAAAAGCGATGTATAAAAAGCAGAAAGCAGAATTAAACAAAACCAGATTTCTTAACACCAGTACTTGTACCAATACATAAATAAAAAATAAAACAAATTGTATTATGCCTGACCGATTCATTTGGGATCACCTATAGTTACTTGTTTCAGCGAGTCCTGTTCATTTTTCAAACGACTCTTAATTATTTCAACAAAAGACAATCGGCCAAAGTCTTGCGATAACTCTATTCGGATATCCCAAAATGGCGCTTCTTCTTTGAGGTTTACTTCGCTTACTATACCAACAAGAATTCCATCTGGGAATACCGCGTTATATCCTGAGGTAATCACCGAATCGCCAATAACCGGGGTAGCATGCCGGGGAATAAACAACAGATTGGAGTATCGCATATTAGCACCATCCCACCGCACGCTTCCTAATTGATTTGTTTTTTTTAACACGCTCGAAACTTGTTCATCTACATTAAGAAGTGAAATGAGAACCGCATAATGATCTGAAACCGATTTTACTTTTCCAACAGCTCCCAAATTACTAATGGCCGCCATACCCGGTGCCACGCCATCAACAGCTCCTTTATCGATGGTGATAAAATTTTTATAAAGGCTTGTTGAGTTACCAACCACCTTGGCACTAACATACTCGTATTGATTGATTCGGGCGGTGTCCTGATTTTGAATGCGGTGTTCTCCAAATTGATTTTTTCTCTCCAACTGCGTACGCAAATTGGCATTTTCAGCAGCCAATTCTTCATTGATGGTTCGTAATGAAAAGTATTCTCTTACCCCTTGGGAGAAACCTATAATGTTGGCTGCAATCTGATTTGAAGAGTTAAAGTATTTTGTGCTTTGGTATTGATTATTCTCAACAACCAGCCAGGCGCACGATAACTCAAGAAGTAAGAATGTGAAAAAAGCCCGGTACTCGAAAATAAAATTTAAGAGTCGCTCCATTCATCAAGTCATCAATATCTTTCGGTAATGGTCAAGATTCTTAAGGTTGCACCAGTACCTCGCACTACCGCACGCAACGGATCATCGGCTACGTGTATCGGTAATTTAGTTTTTAGAGAAAGACGTTTGTCTAATCCGCGCAACATGGCTCCTCCACCCGTTAAATATATTCCCTGCTCATAAATATCAGCGGAAAGTTCGGGTGGCGATAATTCCAGTGCCTTCAGTACGGCTTCTTCTAATTTTGAAATGGACTTATCTAAAGCAAAGGCAACTTCAGAATACGAGATCTTTATTGTCTTCGGTATTCCGGTCATTAAATCACGGCCTCTGATTTCATAATCATCCGGACCATCATCTAGTTCGGTAAGGGCTGAACCTACTTCAATTTTCACCCGCTCCGCTGAGCGCTCGCCAATCAACAAGTTATGTTGCCTGCGCATATAATCAAGAATATCGCGATTGAATGTATCTCCGGCAATGCGAATAGATTGATCGCACACAATCCCCGAAAGGGCGATTACCGCTATATCAGTGGTGCCACCACCAATATCCACAATCATGTTGCCAATGGGCTGTTCAATATCGATACCAATGCCAATGGCTGCCGCAATCGGCTCATGAATCATGTAAACCTCTTTTGCATTAGCGTGCTCTGCCGAATCGCGAACCGCCCGTTTCTCCACTTCGGTAATAGCTGATGGAATACAAATCACCATGCGCAAGGATGGTGGAAAAAGTTTGCGACCCGTGTCAATCATCTTGATCATTCCACGAATCATCATCTCGGCCGCGTGAAAGTCAGCTATCACACCTTCTTTTAAAGGTCGAATGGTTTTAATGTTATCATGGGTCTTTTCATGCATCTGCATGGCCTCGCGACCAATGGCAAGCACCTTGCCTGTGGCGCGATCCAACGCGATAATAGACGGTTCGTCTACTACTACTTTGTCTTTGTGAATGATCAATGTGTTGGCAGTTCCCAGGTCGATAGCAATATCCTGAGTAAAAAAATCAAAAAGTCCCATTCGTTGGCGTAAGGTAAAAAGTTAGGCCCGAAATTACAGAAATAAATGGGTGATTAATAAGCAATAAAGAGGGAAAAACTTACAGCGTATTAATGCTTGAAGTGGCGTGTACCCGTAAAGACCATCGCCATGTTATGTTGATCGCAATAAGCAATTGAATCCTGATCTTTAATGGATCCGCCCGGTTGAATGACCGCCTCAATGCCGTGTTGATTAGCAATCTCCACACAATCCGGAAAAGGGAAGAAGGCATCCGATGCCATAACTGAACCTTTAAGATCGAAACCAAAAGCCGCAGCTTTCTCAATCGCTTGTTTCAACGCATCCACGCGGCTCGTTTGCCCTACTCCGCTGGCAAGCAATTGCCCATCTACTGCCAATATGATTGTGTTTGACTTCGTGTGTTTACAAATTTTACTTGCAAAAAGTAAGGCCTCAATCTGTTGAGAAGATGGTGCGCGCTTCGTAACCGTTTTTAACTCTGCTTTAGAATCTGTTTTCAAATCCAAGTCTTGTTCTATAACTCCATTGAGCAAACTTTTGAATTGCTTTGCCCCTTTTAGTGATTGCTTTTGCTTAAGTATGATTCGATTCTTTTTTGACTTCAAAAGGTCAAGCGCCTGAGGTTCAAAATCAGGCGCAATCAATATTTCGAAGAAAAGTTTATTAATCTCTTCGGCCGCGGCCAGATCAATTTTTTGATTAGTTGCCAGCACCCCGCCAAAGGCAGAAAGAGTATCAGCCTGGAAGGCTTTCAGGTAAGCTGTCTTTACATCACCTGCTGTAGCTACCCCACAGGCATTGGTATGTTTAATAATTACAAAAGCCTTCTCTCCATAAAATTCCTTTACCAGATGGATGGCCGCATCTACATCCACCAGATTGTTATAGGAAAGTTCTTTCCCATTTAACTGATCAAAAAGATCATCGAGTGCGCCAAAGAAAACGCCCTGCTGATGCGGATTTTCGCCATAACGTAATACTTTGCCTTGCGGCACGCTGGCCTTAAAACTCGGAAGTTGTTGTTCTTGGTTGAAATAATTGAAAATGGCCGAATCGTAATGAGAGGTGACATCAAAAGCTTTGGCCGCAAATCGTTTTCGATCTGCCAATTCAGAATTTCCATTCTTTGCCTGCAGTAATTCAAGCAACTCCTGATATTGATTGCGGGCCGAGACAATCAAAACATCATTGAAATTTTTGCTGCCGCACGAATCAGGGAAATACCACCAATATCAATTTTCTCTACGATGTCGCCTTCGCTACCTCCTCTGGCCACCGTTTCTTCGAATGGATATAAATCAACAATGACCAGGTCAATCGGTGCAATTTTAAAGTCCTCACTTTGACTGACGTCACTTGCATTGTCTCTTCTAAAAAGAATGCCTCCAAAAACTGCTGGATGCAATGTTTTTACCCGACCACCAAAAATTGAAGGATACCCGGTTAGATTCTCGACCGGTGTAACTGCATAACCCAACTTCTCGATAAACTCCTGAGTTCCCCCTGTAGAAACAAATTCCACACCTTGTTTAGCCAAGTAATGAATGATTGGATCAAGATTGTCTTTATAATAAACAGAAACGAGGGCACGGGAGATTTTCTTCTGGGACATGGCATTTTATTGAGGTGCAAAAATGCAAATATTCCACGCAAAGGCGTAAAGAACACAAAAGTTTAAACTGCGAAATATTGAACACTGAAGCGCAAAGAACCTAAAAGGTAAAAATCAAAAACCGCAATGATACAAAGGCGCAATGTTTATTGTAGCAACTCATTTATTACTTTGCGTCTTAGCGGTTAAAAAAAATTAGCATTGAAGCTCTTTCTTCAGATAGGATTTACCAAATGGCAGGACACTGGTTATGAAAAACCACTTCTCACCTATGCCTCTTCCCTTTCAGCGGATGTGATTGGTACCGAGATGGACAATCAATCGGATGCGTCAATTGCCAATTTGGTAATCAAGCTTTGTGATCAGATGCAATCCATCTTTGTTTTTATTCAGGCACAACCGGAACAACCGCTGGGAGCCGCATTGAAAGTGCTAAATCATTTGATGCGTTCAAAAAATAAAATTTATGCAGTCGCCTTTGTTGGAAGCAATGAACAAGCAGAACGCTTGATGAACACCTTACAAGAAAAATTTATTCGGGAAGATAGTGCTGATAAAATAAAAGATCGGATTAAGGAATTCGCTTTAACTTAAGTCCGTCAGGTCGCGTTCTTCAAACTCTTCCGCTTCGATTGTAAAATCATCGGCATCCATAAAAGCTGGAAACTTATCACGGTAAGCTTGTAAAGCATGCGCACTCAACTCCAATGTTTTTATTGCTTCCACACTTTCAACAGAATAAAAAGAATCTCCTCGAGGCCCGATAAACGCAGAATGGCCATTGTATTCAACACCATTTCCGTCTAAGCCTACGCGATTCACACCTACCGTATAACTTAAATTCTCAATCGCACGCGCCTTAAGCAGAGTTTCCCAAGCATTACCGCGAACCATAGGCCAGTTGGCAACATACACCAATAAATCGTACGCTGGTTTTTTTAGCGAGGCGTTCCAACGATTTCGGCTCCAAACCGGAAAACGAAGGTCGTAACAAATCAAGGGGCAAATTCGCCACCCTTTCCAATGACCTATCAACAAACTTTCCCCTGAAGTATATACCTGATGTTCTTCCGCCATGCGAAAGAGATGCCGCTTATCATACGTTTTATAGTTGCCCCCCGGCTCCATCCAAAGCAGCCGATTATAAAATCGATCGTGTACGTTTGCAATAAAGCTTCCCAGAATCAAAGCCCCAGTTTGGTCTGCCATCTGCTTCATCCATTTGAATGTGCGCATATTCATGTATTCGGCAAGCTTAGGCGCCTTCATCGAAAAGCCGGTCGTGAACATTTCGGGTAATACAATCACATCGGTAGATTCACCAATCTGCCAGATTTTCTCCTCAAACATGGCCAAATTGGCGCCAGTATCTTCCCAATGAAGATCGGCTTGAATGATGGTGACTTTTAAATCTTGCATAGTGGTAGCAAACGGACTGCAAAGAAAGCAATACGAGGGCAGATTTTGAACCCTTTGCAGAATAAAAACCAGTTAAAGTTTTCGAAGAATCGATCCTGCCTTTTCGAGAGTCTCCTCTCCCTTGGCGAAACAAAAACGAAGAAGCTTATGATCGGATTTGTCTTTATAAAAGGCGGAAACCGGAATGGGGGCCAGCTTTTTCTCTTTGGTCATCCATTCAGCCATCTCCATTTCATTTTTGTCGGACACCGCCTTGTATGACAAAAGTTGAAAATAACTACCCCGGCAAGGCAACGGTTGGAAGGATGAACCTTTAATCTGATTGAGAAATAAATCTCGCTTTCTCTGGTAGAAATTTCCCAGCTCCAAATAATTGTTTGGATTGGTGAGATATTCGGCCAAAGCAAGTTGCACCGGGGTGTTTACACTAAACGTTATAAATTGATGGCTCTTCCGGATTTCTTTGGTGAGGTTTTCAGGAGCCACAGCATAGCCTACTTTCCAGCCGGTAGCATGAAAGGTTTTGCCAAACGAAAAAACGGCCACACTTTGTGCGGCAAGCTTAGGAAATTTCAAAACACTTTGATGCTCCTGATTATCAAAAATAATTCGCTCGTATACTTCATCGCTCAATACAATCAAATCATTCTCAATCGCAATCTGCTCAAGGGTTTTTAAATCCGATTCTGATAAAATGGCACCGGTCGGGTTATGCGGAGTATTAATCATAATCATTCGCGTTTTGGAAGTGATTTTACTTTTCACTTCCTCCCAATCGATACCAAAGTGAGGCGGCTTTAATTTTATATGAACCGGTACCCCGCCATTTAATCGAATAGACGGATTGTACGAATCATAAGCCGGATCAAATACGATTACTTCATCGCCCTGCTTTACAAAAGCAGCGATGGCTGAAAAAAGAGCTTCGGTACCACCTGCAGTTATGGTAACTTCGGTTTCAAAATCAATTTCACGTTGATACGTTTTTAGAACCACATTAGCAATTGACTTTCTCAATGCAATTGTGCCTGGCATAGGCGCATATTGATTGTGCCCGGCTTTCATGTTTTTGTATATAAATTCTATCAACTCCTGCGAAATGGGAAAATCAGGAAAGCCTTGCGAGAGATTTAAGGCTCCCGCTTCCGCAGCCAGGCGCGACATAACCGTGAAAATAGAAGTGCCAACTTCTGGAAGACGAGTTAATATTCAAAGCGAATTATTATTTTTTGAGTGGTGCCAATATCCGATAGTCTGTATCAACATCACCCCCTACTAATATCGGCAAGCTTGCCTTTAAGCATTCTCTTTTTAAGGGCGTCAGGTAATCAATAAATAATTTTCCTTCAATATGATCGTATTCATGCTGAATGATGCGAGCCTTCATGCCTGTAAATTCCTCCTCAAAGGCATTCCAGTGTTCGTCAAAATATTTGATTCGCACATTTTCTTTGCGCCAAACATCTTCCCGAATATTCGGAATGCTCAGACACCCTTCCTCAAAATCCCATTCTTCACCACTCTCTTTTAAAATCTGTGGATTCACAAATACTTTTTTAAAATCAGCCAGCGTAGGTTCATCATCCAGCGTAGTGCCATCTACTACAAACAAACGAACGCTTTTACCGATTTGTGGCGCGGCCAAACCAATGCCATGAGCCCCGTGCATGGTTTCATACATGTTTTCCACTAATTCTCTTAGGTCGGCACCTGCTTTTATATTCGTTGCACGCTTTCGCAATACTGCGTCACCGTAAACCACTATGGGATAAATCATCGATCAAAAAATTAAACTGCAAAGGTAAGGCACATTCAATGAAAATAATACTTGCGGTGTGGAATTTGAACCTAATATCCCTTCATCTGCAAGTAATCCTGCAAAATTATAGTGGCACTTATCTTGTCAACATTTCCCTTCACCTGCCGGTTTTTCTTATTCATACCACCGTCTATCATAGCCTGTTGCGCGATTGAACTCGTGAATCGCTCATCAATGGTTTGAATGGGGTTTCAGGGAAAGTTTTTATAAATGATTCAATAAATTTTCGAACGGCTGGGGCTGTTTCAGAATCTGTATTGTTTAGCTGCTTCGGCATACCAATCACTACCTCATCCACTACTTCCTGCTTAAAATAGTTGCGTAGAAATAAAAGAACCTGAGTGGTCTCAACAGTCTCCAGTGCGGTGGCTATTATTCTTAGCGGGTCCGTTACCGCTATGCCCGTGCGCTTGGTGCCATAATCTATAGCCAGAATTCGTCCCATTCGGGAATTTGAAGTATTTAGTTGAGTTTGGCCTTTTCGAAAAACTTCTTCTTCACCTCATTTTCGAGTGCCATCGCTTTAGGAAAAAGAATTTCATTTTCTATCCGGGCGTGCACTTTCAGGGTTTTCTCAAATTGAATTAATTCAGAATAGATAACTTTAACATGCAAAGGCGCATCGGCTGTCAGGTGATAGTCTTTCGTGATTTTTCTGATTCCCTCCATCTCATCATCATGGGCCACATGCTCGAGGGCACATTTTTGTAACGAATATTTCTCCATGAGTTCATAGAGTCGTGAAGGATTGTATTGGCCCCGAGCTGCCCGCTCAAGCATCCTGATGTATTTAAAGAGCGAGTCTTCCTCTTCATAGATATGATGAATGAAATCTTCTAGAAAAAGCGGAAACAAGGTCTTCAAGTCCTTTTCAATTGTATTATAATCCGGATGGTTAGCCCGAAACCCTTGCAAAAGTTGCCCGATATAGGGGAGTTTATGTTTTACAAATAAATAGTGGGTGTGTTTTAAATATTCAATAATCAGATCAACCGGGTAACTGATTAAGGGTAATTCCGATTCATCAAAAATCGACTCCGGACTTTCCAGCTCACGTACCACCAAATCCACGCTCAAACCTTTTTCCAGACAAACTTGTTCGAGTGTTTGTTCCGAAAATTCATAAAATTTAATACCGAAATAGAACAGCACATGGGCCTGCACGTTGTCCTGATCCACCAATTCTTTAATACTTTTACTCTGCAGGCTATTTTTTCCATCAATCAGGTAAATATAGTAAACTCATTTTAGCGAAAGTCTCACCCTAACAATTAATTTGGCGATCCGTTATAGAACTAAAATCGAAACGAAAAAGTATGGAAGAGCAGAAGAATTCATCGTATCAGATTAGTTTACCATTGATTTTATGCATTGGTCTGGCCGCAGGGGTACTTATCGGAGCCAGCCTCACAAACAAAAGCGGGTCGGGCGAAATAGGCAACGATGTACAAAAAATGCGGGAGGTACTAAGCCTGATAAAAAATGAATATGTAGATGAAGCCGAGACCGATGTGCTGGTAGAAGATGCCATTGAGCATATGCTGGGTAAATTAGATCCGCACTCCTCTTATTTATCTGCCAAAGATCAGGTAGCAGCCAATGAAGACCTTCGCGGAAATTTCGAAGGAATTGGAATTGAATTCAATATTTTTCATGATACGCTTGTTGTGGTAGCAGCCTTGAGTGGTGGCCCTTCCGAATCAGTTGGACTGCGCTCGGGCGATAAAATTGTAAAAGTAAATGAAACCAACATTGCCAGCGTAGGACTATCCACCCTGGATGTTCAAAAACATTTGAAAGGGCCGAAGGGCACGGAAGTAAAGATTGAAGTAGTCAGAAAGAATGTAAAAGAGCCTATCACGTTCACGATCATTCGAGATAAAATTCCACAGTTTTCGGTTGATGCTTCCTATATGATTAATCCTGATATCGGATATATCAAGGTGAATCGATTCTCTCAAACTACCTATAGTGAGGTGAAAGATGCTGTTAGTAAGCTAAAGAAAAGCGGCATGACTAAACTTGTACTGGATCTGCAAGGCAACCCAGGTGGTTACATGGATCAGGCCATTGGCATTGCCGATGAGTTTTTGAAAAAAGGAGAAAAGATTGTTTTCACAAAAGGACAGGAAACAAAATATAATGAAGAGAGCTTTGCCACCGACCGCGGAGATTTTGAACAAGGGGATCTTATAATTCTTGTTAATGAGAGTAGTGCTTCAGCTTCAGAGATTGTGGCTGGGGCTTTACAGGATAACGACCGCGCATTAATTGTTGGAAGACGCTCGTATGGAAAAGGTTTAGTGCAGCGCCCTTTTAGTTTAAATGATGGTGCCGAAGTAAGACTTACTATCTCCAGGTATTACACGCCTAGCGGCCGCTCCATTCAAAAGCCTTATGATAATCTGGAGGAATACGAAAATGATATTTCCAAGCGCTATAAAAAAGGTGAGTTTTTCTCAGCAGACAGTATTCACTTCAACGACTCGCTTAAATACGAAACGCTAAATGGACGATCGGTGTATGGCGGGGGCGGTATTATGCCCGACTACTTTGTGCCGTTAGATACAACTTCCTCCAGCAAATATTTTAACCAGCTATTTAATGCCAATATTCTGCGCGAATATGCTTTTACTTTTGCTGAGCAAAATAAAACTCAGTTGGAAGAGAAGGGTTACACCTCATACCTGGAGAAATTTGAAGTGAACGAGGCGATGTTAAGTCGGGTGGTGGTTATGGGTATGAACGAGAAAATTACGCCTCGCCCGAATGATCTAGCCAAAAACAAACGACTCTTTCAGGTTTATCTAAAAGCAGAGATTGCACGAAACGTGTGGGATAACGAAAGTTTTTATCCGATCATTAACGAAACCAATGAAGTGTTGCAGCAGGCTATTAAACTTTTTGATCGGATACCTGAGTTGAATAGAAATAAAATGTAATTGAACTCAGCGTTAAAAGGCTCACCTTGTGTTCGTGCAGGGTGAGTTTTTTTTGTAATTTCACAAATCAAAATTTTTACGAATAATTACCATGTATTATCATAAACTCGGAAATATTCCGCACAAGCGTCATACACAATTCAGGCAACCCGATGGCAGTTTGTATAAAGAAGAATTAGTTAGTTCCGAAGGGTTTTCTGGAATTTACTCTAACCTCTACCATATCCATGCGCCCACACGAATCAAAGCGCTGAAAGACCCGATAAAGTATGGCCCCAAAATAATTCAGGACTATGCGCTGCGCCAAACTCACCTTAATACATCCAAAGTAACTACCACAGGAGTAGATTACTTAGACGCCCGCAAAGTGCTATTGGCAAACAGTGATTGTTCCATTTCTATCTGTTCGCCATCAAAAAGAAAAATGGATTACTTCTATAAAAATGCCGAAGGCGATGAAGTTCTCTATGTGCATGATGGCAAAGGCGTATTAATTTCACCCTTTGGAAAATTAGATATCAAACAAGGCGATTACGTGGTTATATCTCGCACCGTAATTTACAAACTGGAGTTTGAAGAAGGTCCCTTGAGATTATTGATTGTAGAATCGGCTTCGCCTGTTGAAACCGTTAAACGGTACAGAAATGAATTGGGGCAATTAGGCGAGCACGCTCCGTACTGCGAGCGCGACATCCGGCCTCCGCATGAATTAATTACCGACACCAGTAAGGGTGACTTTACGGTAAAAATAAAAAAGCAAGGCTATTTGCATCCCTATATCTATGATTATAGTCCATTGGACTTAGTAGGCTGGGATGGTTTTTTGTGGCCGTATACATTTTCTATTCACGATTTCGAACCGATTACCGGTCGCATTCATCAACCACCCCCGGTGCATCAAACTTTTCAGGCACACAATTTTGTGATCTGTTCATTCGTACCTCGTTTATTCGATTATCATCCGCTGGCGATACCTGCTCCATACAACCACAGCAACATCGACAGTGACGAGGTGTTGTATTATGCCGAAGGAAATTTTATGAGTCGCAGAGGCATTGAGCGGGGTTCCTTTACTTTACATCCGGGAGGCTTGCCTCATGGGCCGCATCCGGGCACGGTAGAAAAAAGCATTGGAGCAAAAGAAACGCATGAGTTGGCTGTAATGGTTGACACCTTTCGGCCGCTTTTCCTTACGGAAGATTCGCTGGAATTTTTAGATGATAAATATCCGATGAGCTGGACGGACAATTCAGAAGGCGGCTTTCATGAAGTAAATACACCTTAAATTTATTCAATTAATAATATGCTTATGAAAAAGATATTTTTGTTCTGCCTCATCTCTATCAGCATTACATCGTTTTCGCAAAATTTAAATCTCACGGGTGCCTGGCAGAGTGGTCCGGATGAAAATCGTACTGTAATGATTGTAGCAGGTAAGTTTTTTTCCGCTGTCGTTTATAATAAAAAAGATAATAGTTACATCGGTACATACGGAGGCGCGTGGCGCATCGAAAAAAATCAGTTTATTGAAACCCATGAATTCAATACGATGAAACCGGAATGGATTGGTACAGAAAAAAAATCAGAAGTATCTTTGAAAAAGGATAAACTAAATTTCAATACAAAAGATAGTAACGAAGCCTTTACACGAATTGATGATGGAAAACCCGGTGCCTTAGCGGGAGCCTGGTTGTTTACGGGCCGCGTTACTGAAACAGGTATTGAAAAAAGAACTCCAGGCGCACGAAGAACTATGAAAATTCTGTCTGGCACACGCTTTCAATGGATTGCCTACAATGTGGAAACCAAAGAATTCTTTGGAACCGGGGGCGGCACCTATACATCCGTGGAGGGTAAGTACACGGAAACCATTGACGTTTTTTCCAGAGACAATAGTCGTGTAGGCGCAAAGCTTGATTTTGATTTTTCGCTCAATGCGGAAGGCGACTGGAACCACAGCGGCAAAAGCAGTAAAGGTGATCCGATTAACGAAATCTGGTCGAAGCGGGAAAAAATTGGCTTCTAAATTTGCTGAACCAATCACGGGTAGCTAACCATTGCTATGGATTCATTTTCATTGCCGATACAAGTTCGTTGGTCCGACATTGATCAAAACCGACATCTCCGTCATTCCGCCTATTACGATTATGGCGCTACCGTTCGTATCGATTGCTTTTCAAAGCACGGCCTTACCAATTTAAAATTTGAAGAGCTTCGTATCGGCCCTATTCTCTTTCGTGAAGAAGCGATCTTTAAGAGAGAAATAAAGTTTGAAGACAGCGTAACCATCGATCTTATGGTTACCAAAGCCACGCCCGATTTCAGCCGTTGGAGTATTCGCCATCATTTCTATAAAGCAGATGGAACCTTATCGGCTATTATTAATTTAGATGGCGCCTGGATTGATGTGCTAAAAAGAAAATTGGCGGTGCCTGATTTATTTATCCAAAAAGTGTTTGAAGATTTTCCAAAAGCACAGGACTTTGAAATAATTCCTCTCGTTAAGAAATAATTATTTAGTTTCATTAACCCATTGTTCAATCACGCGTGGATAATGCGCATGTTCAAGCCGCTGTACTTGTTCAGCAATTTGTTCTACTGAAAACTTGGGGTGGATCGGGCATTTTCCCTGAAACAAAATTCTACCTTCATCGTATTGTTCATTCACTTCGTGGATCGTAATACCCGTCTCGCGTTCACTGGCAGCTTTAACCGCTTCATGAACTTTACTTCCATACATTCCCTTGCCGCCAAACTTAGGCAGTAAAGCCGGATGAATATTGATGATGCGTTGTCGATAGGCCCGAACAAGATTGGGTGGAATCATCCAAAGAAATCCAGCCAGAACAACATGTGTTACTCCTGCCTCTTTCAACCAACTAATTACTTCATCGCTTTCGCGGAGCTGAGTTTTTGAAAACACCCGGGCTGGCAAACCAAACTTTTCTGCCCGTTGCAAACCAACAGCCTGCGGATTATTGCTAAGCACACAGGCTACTTCTATGGTTGCATGATTATTGAAATACAAAAAAATTTTCTCAGCATTAGAACCACTTCCCGATAGAAAAACTGCCAACCGTATAGGTTTAGTCATGGACGCAAAGAAAAGAAATTAGACAAGACCTTGAAACTCATTCGGCTGGATTCAGATAAATACCATACTCATAATGCCCAACAGCATAATCGTCTTACACCATTGGCTTAGCCAATAAAAATCTTTGCGCGTATCGGCCGGAAGCAATCGTGCCAAAAGCAAGCCCAGCGGAACAAAAAGAAAAATCAGAAAATAAGAAAGTGGCAATTGGGTATACCGGGTATTTAACAGCAATACAGAAGTAGCAAGTAAAAAAAGCAAGAGATACAAAACCCACTTTGTTTTGCGAATACCCCAAATAATAGGCAAGGTTTTACATCCAAACGTGTTGTCACCCTTTAAGTCTTCCATGTCTTTAACAATTTCTCGAATCAGCGTCATGAAGAATGCGAAGAGCGCATAAATGATTACCAGCGGATTATTTGAATAATAGACAATGCTCACCAGTAAAACAGAAACAGCCGTTAGCCAGGCAACCACAAAATTTCCAACAAATGGCTGACGTTTAAGACTGTTGGAATACCACCAAAGCAAAAACACCGACATAAAATGAATTACACCTATTCGCCAGCCCAGGATAAATCCAAGCGCGATGCCTGTTAACGAAAGAACACTATGAAAAAATAAGGCATACCTGCGCGTAATACCTTTGCCGATTACAACCCGACCGGGCTTATTAATCAAGTCTATCTTGATGTCGTAATAATCATTGATAATGTAACCGGCCGCAGCGATTATTGCCGTAGAGGTGGCCAATAGAAAAAGACGCCAATCATAAAATAATCTTTTGTCAATCAGAAGGACTGCTGTGAAATATTGAGCCATTCCTATAATGACCAGATTCCAAAACCGGGTAAGGCGCAAAAGCGCACGAATAGTGAACGGTTGGGATTTTTCTGTGGACATTTGCCGTAAAGATAGTCAGATGCTAGATACTTGATTCTGGCGTCTGGTTTCAAGAATCAAGTATCCAGCGACTATATTTTAAAATCTCAATGCTACCATCAGCAAATAATTTCTTCCTGCCTGTGGATAATAAAAGTTCTGACGATATTCTGTAGTGCCGCCCAGGTAGCCGTAGGTGTAACCATTGGAGGAATATTGCACATTAAAAATATTGTTGGCCAACACGCTAACCGAAACCTCTTTCATGAAGCTTGGCTGGAAGCGATAAGACAATCGAAAATCATTAATAAAATAAGCATCGATACTCCGGCTCGCATTCGTTGTGTTATCCAAAAATTGCCCGCCTACATATTTGGTGAGAAACCCAGCCTCCACACCTTTAAGCGGCATATAGAAAAACCCATACCCAGCAATAATATTTGGAGAAAAGGCTATATCTGTGTTTGTATACGTAGTGACCACTTCATTGTATTCCTCAAAGTCAGCTCCATAATCATACATCACTTCATTAAATTCTTTTATTCGGTTTTGACTCAAAGTAAAATTTGCGTTCCATAATACTTTCGAACTAATCCGAATTGATCCATCCAATTCAATACCAGTCCGGTAGCTATTATCCACATTAGTCCGAACAATTGCGCCTACATCATTTAACTCACCGGTAGGTACTAATTGATTTTTGTAATTCATCCAATAATAATTCACATTCAGATTTAAGCGGCTTAGTGTAAATCGCCAACCTGCTTCGACATTATGGAGTGTTTCATGCTTCGGAATTCTATCTGCCGGGGCATCAATAAAATCGTTGCGCACTGGTTCGCGATTACCCACCGCATACGAGGCATACCACTGTTGCTTGTCGGTTGCTTGATACGTAAACCCAAACTTAGGATTAAAGAAATTATATTGCTGATCTACACTAAAATCAAATTGCTTATTCTCCTTTCCGGATGCCTGATAGGAAACCCCTCTGTACTGAAGATCAATAAAACCGGTAAACCTTTCGGTAAACTGGTAATTACTTTTCCAATAAACCGTAAAATCATTTTTCTCACCGCGATTAAAATAGTATTGATAATCTTTGGGTACGTCTGAAATCTGAGCCCAGATAATCTGACCAAAGTGATCGCCTACGTATTGATTCCACGCACCACCTATAACAGAACTTAATTTTTCCTTTTCGTAGTTAGCCGAGTAAGTAATTCCATAAAAGTTATTATTCAACCAGCGCCTGCGCACCAAATCTGTAGAAGTAATCGTATCCCACCTACCACCCCATTACTCAGCCCATAGTTTTCAAAATCATCCGCATACCGATATTCTTCATAATAGCCGCGGCCATAGGTGTAATGCAATGCCGCATTTAAAGTAAGTGATTCTGAAAATCGGTTCGAGGTATGAAGTTGATAGTGATCTTGCGCATAATCATCCACCTGATTATCGTACGTGTAAATATTAAAGGTGCGGCCGGAAGATAGCAGGTTATCCGTTTGCTCCTGATTCCACCCTTCTATCGATGCCGTTTCAAGCATCGCTTCCTCATCGTTATTCAATCGCGATTCAGGCGCACCATACCAACTCTGATACGTAATTTCCTTTCCGCCAAATACAATAGCCTTGATCATAGTTTTCTTTCCATAATATCCACCGGCTAAATAGTATGATTTTAAATCAGCACTGGCCCGATCAATGTAGCCATCTGATCTAATCTGAGAAACGCGACCATCAAACACAAATTTGTCGTTGATCAATCCTGTACCAAAGGCTATCGTATTTCTGAGCGTGCCGAATGATCCAAAAGAATTTACTAGATCGGCATACGCTTTATCGTTGCGGGTATTGGTTTGCAGGTTTACGCTGGCGCCAAAAGCACCTGCTCCGTTTGTTGAAGTACCCACGCCTCGTTGCACCTGTACACTTTGCGTGGAAGAAGCAAGATCGGGCGTGTTCACCCAAAACACACCCTGACTTTCGCTGTCGTTTACCGGAATACCGTTGATTGTAACATTAATTCGGGTGGCATCGCTTCCGCGGATGCGCAGACCTGTATAACCAACACCCGCCCCGGCATCAGAGGTTGTAACCAACGAGGGCGTCCAGTTAAGCGTTAAGGGAAGATCCTGACCAAAGTTTTGTTTTTGAAGTAAGGCTTTATTAATGGTGGTAAACGTTGTGGGGCTTTTTTCAGTAACACGGGTAGCCGATACAATTACCTGATCCGTCATTAAAATATCTTCCTCCAATAAAACAGTAATCCAATCGCTTGCCCCTGTTGAAATTGAAATCACCTGTGATTTGTATCCAATAAAACGGATTTCCGCTGCATAATCCCCCGGTGGTTGTTGAGTAAAAACAAAGTATCCATTCTCATCTGTAACCGAAAATTGTTTTAATTCTTTGAGTTCTACCGTTGCACCTGCTAATGGCTCATTAGTTCTACCATCCTTCACATAGCCTTGAATGATTTGCGACTCTGCGTGTATGAACAACACCAGCAAGGCTACCGACATCATAAACTTTAACATGATTACTTCTAGTTTAAACCCGCAGGCACACCGGGGAATGTACCTTACTTACGTGTTTTATCTGCCTCCCTTCGTCCGCATTACCGGCATCAGGTTCTATGGGTATAATCTCAGCCCTATTATTTGGCACCCCCCGTCATGATTTTCTTTCATGACAGGGCAAAGTAACGATGACTTTATCTATTTTGCAATGCACTTCAGGAATATTGGATGCTGGTTTCTGAGAGCAACTTAAACTGTTGAACATTCTATTATGCACAAAGCTACTGTTAACAATAAAGTGTTTGAGATTGATTCGGATGAATCGGGTTGGCTGGTGAATGGCGAACGACAAGCATGGGATCTGGTACAACTTGCCGATGGGTATTTCCATATTCTCTACAAGAATAAAAGTTACCGTGCAGAAATCGTAAAGACAGACCCGGAAACCAAAAGTTTCACGTTTAAAATAAATGGCAACAGCTATACGGTAAACCTGAAAGATAAATTTGATTTACTGCTGGAAAAGATGGGAATGAACACTACGGCCAGTAGTAAAGTAAATTCAATCAAGGCCCCCATGCCGGGCTTAATCATTGATTTAAAAATAAAGATTGGTGATTCCGTAAAGCCTGGCGATGCGCTGCTGATTCTGGAGGCCATGAAGATGGAGAATATTTTAAAATCACCAGGCGAAGGTGTGGTAAAAAATGTAAAAGTAAAGAAAGGCGATAGCGTGGAGAAGGGACAGGTATTGGTTGAGTTTTGATGATACGAGTGCCAATTTCCAACCGCTATGGCGCAGTGACGCAAAGAGGTCATAAACCTAAATCAGGTAGCACAGCGTAGAAATAGCCGCCTAATTGACAAATTTTTTAGCATAAAGTATAACTATTTGTATTTTTTAATATCTTAAAGTACAATTATTGGTTTACTTTTGTAAGCATGAAGATTCGAAAATGCTTTGCCGAATTAAGTGCCCACCTTACTCAACGACAAGTGACGGTGATTACAGGCATGCGCAGAGTAGGCAAAAGCATGGCCATTCAATATTTGTTAGATAAGGTTGAGCACACTAATAAGATTTTACTGGATTGCGAGCGGGTTGAAATTCGGGTTCTCTTTAACACACCTCACTACGAAAGTATTGTCGAGCATCTACAACTTCAGGGGCTCAATTTTTCAAGCCCTTGCGTTATTGCCCTTGATGAGATTCAGTTGGTAGAAACCTTGCCTAGCTTTATTAAATATGTTTACGATACGTATGGAGCGAAATTTATCGTTAGTGGCTCTAGTTCATATTATATTAAAAATAGGTTTTCAGAGAGTCTTGCGGGTCGTAAGCGAATATTTGAAATGTATCCATTAACCTTTGAAGAATTTCTTGACTTCAAAGAAAGTGGAATTAAAAATATTGCAACCTATGCCTGGAAACCCTACAGCAAGCCATGGTACGAGCGCTGTCACAAATTATACGAAGAGTATCTTCGCTATGGTGGATTTCCGGAAGTAGTCCTGCAAAAAAACAAGAAAAACAAGCAAGAATTACTGCGCGACATCATCAATTCGTACATCGAATTAGACGTAAAATTACTTTCTGATTTTTCAATCAGCGAAGACCTTTATAAAATAGCCAAGTTATTAGCCGCTCGCGCAGGAAATAAAATTGATTATAGCAAACTGGGAAGTATAGCCGGTATAAACCGACTAAAACTAAAAAATTATCTTGATCTTTTTGAACACACCTATTTCGTTTACTTGCTAATTCCTTACTCAAAAAATATAGACCAGGCTATTTCCCAACAACCTAAATTGTTTTTTTCGGATAATGGAATATTAAATGAATTGGCTGGCAATCAACTATCCAGCGGCCAGCTGTTTGAAAATGCTATAGCTGCTCAACTCATACCCCTGGTGGATAATCTAAACTACTATCAACGCAAAACCGGACAAGAGATTGATTTCATTATCGATGAAAGAAAGGGCATAGAGGTTAAAGAGACTGCCATTGAACAGGACCTCTTTGTTTTAAAACAGAGAACTGAGTCTATAAAGTTGAAGGAATTTACCTTAATAAGCCGCTACGCCCATCATCAATTCAAAGATTTTGTTTGGGGTGGAAATATTTTTTGAAATGAGAAAATTAAAAGTTCATTTTGCCAATTAGCGGTGCTTGTACACGTTAAAAGAAATATATTTGTGATCGCCAAACTAAACACATGAAGTACAAACGCATTCTCCTAAAACTCAGTGGTGAGGCCCTCATGGGCTCTAAAAACAGCCATATCGATCCGGCTGTTCTTGAACAATATTCGGAAGAAATAAAAGCCGTGAAAGAAGCCGGAACCGAAGTAGCCATCGTAATTGGAGGCGGAAATATTTTTAGAGGTGGCCAGGCTGAGGCTTTAGGTATTGATCGCGTACAAGGAGATTACATGGGGATGTTGGCAACCGTTATTAATGCTATGGCATTACAAAGCGCGTTGGAACGGCACGGCATGTACACCCGTTTAATGTCTGGAATAAAAATGGAACAGGTATGTGAGCCCTTTATCAGGCGCAGAGCGATTCGTCACCTGGAAAAAGGACGGATTGTTATTTTTGGTGCGGGTATTGGCAATCCTTATTTCACTACAGATTCTACAGCGAGTTTGCGGGCTATTGAATTACAAGCAGATGTGGTTTTGAAAGGCACCCGGGTGGATGGTGTGTATGATAAAGATCCTGAGAAATTTTCGGATGCTGTTCGCTACAGCAACCTCAGCTTTCAGGAAGCCTATCAAAAGAAATTAAACATAATGGACATGACGGCCTTTACGCTTTGTCAGGAAAATAAACTCCCCATTATTGTTTTCGATATGAACAAAAAAGGCAACTTATTAAAAATAGCCAAGGGTGAGGAAGCCGGAACCCTTATAAGCTAAAGGGTATCATAAATCATAAATATAAAATCTTCTCCCGATAGCTATCGGGACGTAAAATAAAAAGTTATGGAAGAGATTGAATTATATCTGGAAGAAGCCCAGGAGCAAATGGGTAAAACCCTGACACATGTCGGAATTGAACTTGCTAAAATTCGGGCTGGTAAAGCTAATCCTGCCATGTTAGATGGTATTCAGGTTTCTTACTATGGAGCCATGAGTCCGCTTAATCAGATTTCATCGATCACCTCGCAAGATGCGCGGACATTATTTATTAAACCTTGGGAGAAAGGCCTGATTCAGGAAATTGAAAAAGCGATTATGATGGCTAACATCGGTCTTACTCCGCAGAATGATGGCAACCAGGTGATCATTAACATACCCATGCTTACTGAGGAAAGGAGAAAGCAACTGGTGAAACAAGCCAGCCAGGAATGTGAGCAGGGAAAAGTAAGTATCCGTAGCATTCGCAAAGACACGAATGAGCAACTCAAGAAAATAAAAGGCGTTTCCGGAAGATGATGTAAAGAATGCCGAAGAAACGGTTCAAAAATTCACAGACGATTATAGTCTCAGGATTGATGGACTTCTTAAAAAGAAGGAAGCTGAGATTATGACGGTATAATTGACGATGGATAATGAACAATTGATAATAAGGAGATCTGATCGACTATCATCAATTATTAAATTATCAATTATCCACTAGCCATGCATCCCATTCTCTTTGAAGTCGGGTCTTTTACTATCTACAGTTATGGCTTTTGCATTGCGGTAGGCGCGCTGGCAGGCTTTGCTTACATGTATGGGCAGGGTAAAAAAGAGTTTGGCCTTACCTTCGATCAAAGCAATAACCTGTTCATCCTACTTGTGGTAGCGGGTGTAGTCGGGGGCAAACTTTTCCTCATTTTTGAAGATCCTTCTCTCTACTTATCACAACCCAAAAAATTAGTATCAGGCAGTGGCTTTGTCTTTTATGGTTCGTTGTTGACGGCCATCCCAATCATGCTTTGGTATTTCAAAAAAATCAAAGCACCGGTTTTGGGGATGCTCGATGTAATGGCCATTGTAACTTGTCTGGTTCATGGCTTTGGCCGGATTGGTTGTTTCCTTGCGGGTTGTTGCTACGGCATTCCTACCGAAAGTTTTTTGGGCGTTACTTTTACAAGCCCGGTTTGCCAGGCCGAACCCTTAAACACACCTTTACATCCAACGCAGTTGTATGAGGCAACCTTCATTTTTGGATTAATGTTATTTCTCCTCATTCTGAAATCGCGAAAGAAATTTGATGGCCAGGTCTTTTTGCTCTATCTGATCGCCTACGCGGCCGGTCGCAGCGTGCTTGAGTTATTCCGGGGCGACATCCAGCGGGGCTTTCTAATCAAAAACATCCTATCCAATTCGCAATTTATCGCATTGGTGGTTATTTCAATTGCTGGCTATTTCTATATAAGATTGAATAGAAAGAGTAAATTGCTCAACCAAAAGAAATGAGTATGGAATCCGAAAGCTTTATTAAAAAAACCGCCCGCAGTACGATGAGGATCATTAAAAAAATGCTGTTGATTGCCTTGGCTCTTGGAATTGGAGTTTTGGCATTTATGTACTGGGGTGTTTATGAGCGTGGCGTATGGGCCGGGAAAGTGTTGAGCGTTTCTGAAAAAGGAATGCTTTTCAAAACACATGAAGGTAAAATATCTATGGAGTCCTTTGGTGCTTTAAAAGGAACCAGCCCAATTGCAGAAACACGGGATTTCTCCGTTGAGAATAGCGCAGAAGAAGTAATTAACGATTTGCAGACAGTAGCCCTTGAAGGCGATCGCGTAAATCTTCATTTTGTAAAACGATATCTCACTTTCCCTTGGCGGGGAGACACAAAATATTTCGTAGAAAAAGTTGAACGCGCAAGTGGAAAGCAGCAATGAAGGATACGACTATAATTCTCTACGGCTCCTACGGCTACACGGGCAAATTGATTGCAAAAGAATGTCAATCAAAAAACCTGAATGTAATTCTGGCTGGTCGCAATAAAGAAGCTCTTCAAAAACAAAGTACAGAAACAGGATTTCCCTTTGAGGTTGTTGATGTTTCTAATACGGCTTCTCTTAAAACGTTGCTGAGCAAAGCAAAATTAGTTATTCATTGTGGTGGACCTTTCCGACACACTGCCAAAGCGATGGCCGATGCCTGCCTGGAAACTAAAACGCATTACACTGATATTACGGGAGAGTATCAGGTGTTTGAATTGCTGGCTGGCTACGATCAAAAAGCAAAGGCAGCCAACATCATGATTATGCCCGGTACTGGCTTCGATGTTGTACCCTCCGATTGCCTGGCACTGCATCTTAAAAATCGTTTGCCCTCAGCAACGCATTTACAACTTGCTTTTACCATGTCGAAAGGTGGCTTGTCGCGCGGAACCAAGAAAAGCATGACCGAAGGCATGGGCGATGGTGGGCAAATTAGAGTGAATGGAAAACTGCAACACCTGGCATTAGGGGCAAAAAGTATGGAGGTTGATTTTGGCTCATTTAAAACGCCTACACTATGTATTCCGTGGGGTGATATCTCCACCGCGTGGCGCAGCACGGGAATTCCAAATATTGAAGTTTATACTGGCGCTACAGAAAGCATGATTAAAAATGCGAAACGCACAAAATATATCAATTGGTTGTTGCGCATGGGTTGGGTGAAAAGATTTATGTTGAAGAAAATCGATAAACAAAAGCCCGGACCCAGTGATGAAAAAAGAGAAAGTGGCCGCAGCTTTTTATGGGGAAAAGTTTGGGATGAAAAAAGTAACACGGCTGAAAGCAGATTAGAAACAGTAAGTGGTTACACGCTCACGGCAAAAACAGCAGTCCTGATTGCAGAAAAAATTCTTACTGGGAATTTTAAACCTGGGTATCAAACTCCCGCCATGGCCTATGGGGCAGATTTGATTCACGAAATAGAGAATACAAGTAGAACTGACAACTAATTACATCGATCCGGAAACAAGCAAATTTTCTAACTCCTCCTTTTCCTTCATATTAATTCCCCTCGCAGGAGCTTCACTAGACAATGGTTCTAATTGTTTTACCGTTTTAGCAAGCACGGATCTTTCTCTATAAATAACCTGTTGTACAAAAACCGTATCGGGCTTGATTGCCAGATAAACTGTATCGCGCACAATTACTGGCAAAGAAGCCTGAATGGGATCTGATTTTTTTTGAGATGAACCAATCCACCAACCTGCAATTCCAAATGTGATGGTAAGTAATATGGCACTCCATCTCGGTGTAGCGACTTGCCACCAATGCAATGGCAAACTTGATTGCCTCGCATGTAGTTGCGCTTTTAAATGAAGCAGTGTTTCCGGAGCGGGAGTCAACGAGCTTGCACCTTTGAAATAGGATTGTATTTCTCCTTCTGCTTTACGCAGATTGTTATACACTCCCTCCGATGCAATCCATTGACCTACCCAGATTTTTTCTTCGGAAGTCAAAGCATCGTAGGACTTACTTTGCAATAGGCTTTCCAATTTTTCCAACTCATCAGCGTGTATCATAGCATCCCTTCTTTTAAAATAATTTTATATTCATTCAACTCCTGACTCAACCCCTTCCGCAAATAAAAGAGCCGCGACTTAATAGTTCCAATAGGTATCGCAAGAATAGCGCTGATCTTGGTCAGTTCAAGTTCCTGCTCATACCGAAGCAAAAAGAGCGTCTTGCTTTCCTCATCTAATGTTTCAAGTAATAAATCGAGTCTATCTTTAAAGTCCCGTTCGTCAATTAATTTATGTAGGTCTGTGTGGTTCTGCCGCTCAATTGGAATAACAGCCGATTCTCTATTGGTTCTGTTTCTATATTCATTCTTGCACATGTTATGGGCACACGAGAATATCCAGGTTGAAAAGTTCCGCGATGAATCAAATCGACTGGGATTATCAAGTACCTTCAGAAATAAATCCTGTAAAAAATCCTGTGCTAGTTCTGCATCCTGCCAAAGCATGCGTGTAAAATAGCGTAACAAGGCAACGCTATAACGCTGATAAATTTCTGTCAGCGCAGCTTCGTTACCCGACTGTACTTTTCGCATTAACTCCTCATCGCTTACCTGAGCGAGTCGCTTTCTAAAAAACATCCGAAACTTTATTGCTCAATAATTTCCATAAAAACTCTAAAGCCAACTGCTGGATCAGGATTCTCATAGATACTCACACTTCTCATCGTTGATTCACTAGGCGATTGGTTCCAGCTCCCACCACATGCTTTTCCTTTTTCGTTAATCATCTCAGCCACATTACCTACTACATCATACAATCCAATGTCGTTAGGGAAATATGACTTGGTTGGACTCATCATGGCAAAGCCATCGCCATGAGTCGGTTGTTGGCCTTTTGATCCCGGGCAACCACAGGGCTCTGACTTAAAATTGCCTAAATAGCAATCCCTATTGTTAAGCGGTGAATTTCTCAAGCCATAATACCGAAACCAGGGATATAAGATCTCCGGATCATCCAACGTTACTTTTTTTATTTCTGCATTCTTATCAAACTCAGATCCTTGAGGCGTTATCTTAACCTCCGCTTCCTGTTCGTTCAATTTCCACGAGGTTGGATTTTTTATACTGGCCGCTGCAATCTGCCATTCATCTAATGTAGGCAATCTGAATTTTACTTTCTTATACTTTCGTTCAGTGACATTGTTATATTGTTGTGTGAGCCAATCACAATAAGCGTTAGCCGCTTCGAAAGAAATATTAACTGCCGGATAATGATTATAGTGTCTGTTCTTCTTACTATCCGGACGCGGTAAAGAATAGGTTGTCATAAAAGCCAGCGCAGGCTCCTCATACCGGCTAAAGTCGAACTTATATTTATCATAGAGATCCTTTAGCCCGTGCTGGGTCAGATATGCTAAAAATTCATTGTACTGTTCGTTTCTTACTTCTGCCTCTTCCGCAAAAATTTTATCGTTCATAGTACGAAAGTGTCCTTCTGTTGATTTTGCGTTAAATGTTCCTGGAAAATAAGGGATTTCAGAACTGCTATTTCGATTCAGAAAATTATTAACCAAATCTTCTTTATCTGTATGCGCTGCAATCCTGTGCACCAACGCACCCAGCTCGTCCTGCCTTTCTTTATCGTTGTTTTTTGCATAGTCTTCATATAACAGCAACATAGGAACCAGATAATTGGCGCTTAAAACTTTGCCCGCATCGTATGGATTAGTTCCATTGAAATCAACAGTTAAGTAATCCAGTAAAAATTCCTTTTCAAGATTCTGTTTAATGAGTGCAAGATTATCGATGCGTGTTGCACTATGCTGCGATGCGAGCCCGACTACATAAAGTTGGTCCTTAAGGGTGGCTATGTTTTCCTTCGCCAAGGTAAGGGCATAATAAAATTTATGTCCGGCATTCTCAGCAGGCAAAATGGAACACACCTGCTGTCGGAAGTCAGTATCTGAATCCGAAATTGAAGTAAGTACGAGACCAGCCGACTTTAGTTTCGCTTGTCGGTAATCAGCATACTTTAACATGTCTAGGTTAAGGATGGCAACATCCGTTCTTACATTCCAAAGATCCTGCAGGGCGAGCAAAGGCAAGGTGGTGTTCTCGCCTTCGGTAATTAATACGGAATTTGTACTCACCGACATCAGGACGTTATAACTATAACTGAGCAATGAGGTGGAGAGTACTCCGGCCGTATGCAGTTTTTTTGCATATTCCTTGCGGGATTGTTTATCAAAATTAAATTCGTTGGCCAACATCAAAAGTCCGTACGTGCCTGAGTGAGTTGGATTCAACGCGTAGGCTTGTTTTAAATTTTCAAATCCTGACGAAGTGTATCCTTCCTGCCAGCCTTGAATAAGGTAGTACTCAAATGTATTCGGGATTGTATTTTTTATCTCGGCAACAATTCCCTCCAATTTTTGATCACTGGATTGCGCGAATCGGGCCGCAGCATAATAATTCAGCCAACCGTCAGCATCTGCAGAATTAGCCTGTAAGTAATTGCGCCATTCCGACATTTGTTCGGAATACCAACCAACAGGTTTTAAAATACTTGTTTTCGGGTAAATCTTTTCTGGAATTGCTGTGGCAGAAAATCCGATGAGCATCAGGTGAATTATGAGAATTCGTTTCATTACGATAGATTTTTAATACCCTGTACACCCGAACCAACTTTAGGTTCAAACTATTTCAGCATTATTTAAACCAGCTTAACCGGGCCGCTTCAACTTTTGAGCGATAGGCAGTCCACTCTTTCGCATAAAATGCATCTACCTGTTTAGCGAATTCTTCTGTTAATTGCTCAGCTACTTCAATACGTTGTATATCCTGCTCCGAGGGCTTATACAACCGAGCACGCAAAGCGTGTTGCGCTTCCGATACTTTTGATTGCACGGTAACTTGAAATGAACTCCATGCACCAACTTGCTTGGCCGGTCGCGATCCGGTTGCTGATTCTGTTAGATTTTTTATTGAAGTCTTAATGGTTGTGCATTCTTTACGAAGGTCTTCCGATTCTTTTAATTGATTTTTATCAAGCTGGAGCAAAATCTTATCAATTACTTCATTGCTTTCTTTCAATTTATTTAAAGCGGTGGCCAGTTTCGCAGCCGTTTTATCTAGTCGTTTTAGTGCATCATGATGAGCTACTTCAACATCAACTTTGTATTCAAAGCGCGGATCTGGAATTACAGTTACATCAGTAGAATCCTTTTTTCCGCCATACTGCAACACAACTTTATACTTTCCCGGCAAGGCCAGAATTCCTTTTGCTTCCGGATCATCCCACCCGCCTGCACGTCTTGTTACTGCTTCATCCAATCGCCACGAAATATAATTCAAACCCGAATCCGGTTTTGATATTTGGATTGTTTGGATCAGTTCATTCCTATCATTAAAAACCTGACCTGTTACTTCATTATTTGTTTTAGCTGTAACATAAAACGGAATGGTTGCCTCGCCAAACGCGCGGTTCTCTCCTTCAAAAGTTGTATGGAATCCTGTCCAGATGTTGCCGGGAGGCGCAATAAAAATTCCTTTCACTTGCACTGCATCATTAACCGTAAAGACCTGAAAGCTTTTTGGCAATCCGCCTCGCGCAATTTTTCGCAGCGTAAGCAAATCATCTAAAATCCAGATCGAACGACCAAAGGTTCCGATGATCAACGCTGACTCACGTTCCTGAATTGTTAAGTCCATGGTGGAGACCGATGGAAATCCATTTTTCATTTGTACCCAGCTCCTTCCTTCATCAACGCTAATCCACAAACCATTTTCGGTTCCGGCAAAAACCAATTTCGGTTCGACTGTATCTTGCATCACTGTAAGGGCATACCCCTTTACTTTCGTTGCATCGACCACACGTTCCCACGTTTTTCCAAAATCTTTAGTTCGAAAAATATACGGATTGAAATCGCCTTTGCGATAGTGATTGGCTACTAACCATGCTTCTGCTTTGTTATAACGCGAAGCCTTGATTTGTGCAATCCAACTTTGCTTGGGCAACTCTTTAATATTGAGTGTAACATTTGTCCAGGATTTACCACCATTTTGGGTTAGCTGTACATTGCCATCATCGGTACCTACCCAAATAATCTGATTATCTAATTTGCTTGGCGCGATGCTCAGAATAGAATTATAGATTTCGGCACCCGAGGCATCAATCGTTAACCCACCATAATCTTGCTTCTGGTGTTCCGGATTATTTGTAGTTAAGTCTGAAGAAATAATTTGCCACGTTGCACCCTTATCAATCGTTTTGTGAAGAAACTGACTGCCATAGTACGCAATAGAGTTATTAGTGGGATCTTGCGCAAAGCCTGCGTTCCAATTAAAGCGAAGTCTGGTTTTTAAGTCGGGCGCAGGCGGACTAATACTTTGATAGTAGCCCGTGATTTTATCGTAGCGATAAAGATCTCCATTTTGTGAAGTGCCATAACCAAAACGCGAATTTGTGGAGTCGGGTGAAATATAAAATCCATCGCCACCTACTAAGTATTGCCAATACAAAGTACGAATGCCTCCGCGCTTCCACACATACCCAGGCCCAAACCAATTGCCATTATCCTGCAAGCCTCCATACACATTGTACGGCACGTCATTATCTACATTGATATGATAAAACTGACCTACTGGAATGGATTCCGGAAAATACCAACTCTTGCCTTTGTCGTGTGTTATGCCAATACCCCCATCACCACCAATAATATAAAAGTCAGGATCGTTTGCATCAATCCAAAATGCATGAAAGTCAGCATGAATCCCCTTTGTCTCATCAGCCGGAATAATCGGAGTAGGATCAAATGTTTTCCCACCATCTTCACTTACTGATAAAGGTTGATAAATATTATAGAGTCTATTTTCATCTTTTGTATCCACCACAATGTCTTGAAAATAAAAAGGCCGGTTGTTCGTAAAGCGGGGGTTGTCATTAATCAACGCCCATGAGTTGCCCCCATCGTCACTTCGATAAAGTGCATTCTTTGTTGCCTCCACTTTTGCATACACCCGGTTTGTATTGCTTCGCGCGATGGCGATACCAATTCTTCCTAACTCACCAGTTGGCAATCCGTTGGCTTCGCTCAATTTTTTCCAGTTCACACCACCGTCATAGGTAACAAATAATCCAGAGCCGGGTCCGCCCGATGTAAAGCTGTAAGGTGTTCTGCGATGTTCATACATCGCTGCAAATATTTTATTGGGATTAAAAGGGTCCATAACCATATCGCCCACGCCTGATTGATTGTTCGTGAATAAAATCTTTGACCATGTTGCGCCCCCATCAGTCGTTTTATAAACACCCCGATTTGCATCCGGTGTAAACGGATCGCCCATTACACCCACATACACTACATTGGAATTAGTAGGATCAATTAGAATCCGATGAATCGTCTTTGAATTTTCAAGACCTACGCGCTTCCAGGTTTTTCCGGCATCCAGGCTTTTGAATAATCCCAACCCAAGGTTCATTGAGTTTCGTGGATTGCCTTCGCCAGTGCCCACCCAAACAACACTTGGATTACTCTGTTGAATCGCGAGCGCGCCAATGTTTACGGTTGGGTTATCATCAAAAATACTGGTCCATGCACTACCCCCATTCTCTGATTTCCACACCCCGCCCGAAGCCGCACCCACGTACATGATTTTGGGATTGCCCTGTACCACATCGATGGCCGTAATGCGCCCGCTCATGTTGGCTGGTCCCACATTTCGGATTTTCAAATTTTTAAAAAGATTGTTTTCAAATTTCTGAGCCCAAACACCAGTCGTTAATAAACTCAGGAAAAAAAATAAGAATAGAAATCGATTCATGATTAAAAATAGTTTGTATTAAATATGATAGACCCATTCTTTGTACTGGCCGTCCACAGGATTAAAATCAGTACGTTTTTGAAAATGGGGCTCAAGAATTTCCAATTCAATAATGCGATCGAGTACTAAATTTCGATAGCCTGCCTTTCCACCGGCTTTCGTAAATCCAATCGATTGCCAGCAAACCAAAACAATTTGATCTTTGGTTGTTCGAACAACTCCGTACGGTTCAATGGTTCGGGTAAGTGGCTCGCCTTCTAGCAATATGCGACATAAATGCTTATCCTCCGATGCCCGCCATAGTTGTTGTATGATATCGTCTTCGATCAAGATTTTAAAATATGGTTACAACATGGTCATTCTTTTTCACAATCCTTCCGATTGGCCCGATGTTAAGTCCTTTTGCATTACAGAGTTTTTCAAAGTCTGTTGATTTAGCTTTTGGAATGGTTACCAATAATCCGCCACTTGTTTGTGGGTCGCACAACGTAAGCAAAGACTCAGCGCCAATTCCGTTTACTTTTTTATCATAACTCTGCCAGTTGCGCATCGTATTGTCGGGGTAAATCATTTTAGATAAATAGTGTCCAAGATTTTTGATTAGCGGAACATTTGCGTAATCGAGCTCAGCCGAACAGCCACTGCCTTCGCACACCTCAATTAAGTGACCAAGCAATCCAAACCCCGTAATGTCAGTCATGGCATTTACATAATCGAGCTTTCCAAAATCCGCGCCCAGTATATTTAACTCTGTCATCACTCGTACGGCTTCTGCCAGATCATCAGCCTCGGCTAAACCACGCTTTTGTGCTGTAGTTATGATACCAACTCCAATCGGCTTGGTGAGATACAACACATCGCCCGCTTGCGCGGAATTATTTTTTTAAGATTTTTCTTTTCGACTGTGCCGGTTACGGCTAAACAAAAAAATGGGTTCGGGGCTATCGATACTATGGCCTCCCGCCAAGGGAATTCCAGCCTTCGCACACACGTCCCGACTTCCATCCAAAACCTTTTGCGCCAACTCTTCTGGTAACTTACTGATCGGCCAACCAAGAATCGCCAATGCCATCGTGGGTTTGCCGCCCATCGCATACACATCGCTGATCGCGTTGACCGAAGCAATGGAACCAAAGGTAAAGGCGTCATCCACGATAGGCATAAAAAAATCGGTGGTACTGATGATGCAACTACCATCGTTTAACTCATAGACAGCCGCATCATCTTTCGATTCGTTGCCAACCAACAACTTGGGAAAATTTGCTTTCGGTAAACTGGTGTGAAGGATTTTATCTAATACGGCTGGGGCGATTTTACAACCACAGCCAGCTCCATGCGAAAACTGCGTTAACTTTATTTCTTCCATGAACTTAATTTAAGCACCTCTAATCGATGCCTAAATTAACATACGCTGGGCACTTACACAGCAATCCTTAACTTATATTCGTCATAGCGCTGCAATACCTCCTTTACATACTTTACAGGCTCAATGCACCGGCAATATCCAACCACCACCACCGGATCGCGGAAATATTTTGGGTCCGATTTTTTCGATAGAAAGTATTCTACATTATCGCTCCACACGGTTGGATCTTTGCCGTATTTTTGAGTTAACTTCTGTGCATCGGTAACATGCGAAAGACCCGCGTTATAAGAAGCAAGCACAAATTTTATCCGCTCTTCCGGATCGGGAACTGTTTTTGCCCAACGCGTGTCCAGGTATTTTAAAAACTTAACCCCTACTTTAATATTCTGGTTTGGGTCTAACAGATTTGTTACTTTAAAAAAATCACCGGTGGCTGGCATTACCTGCATCAACCCAATGGCACCCGCCCATGACTTTACTTGTGGATCAAAGTTTGATTCCTGATAGGCCACGGAAGCGATCAATCGCCAATCCCATCCAATCTGTTCTGCGCCTGCTTTAATCTGCTCATCAAAGGGTGACAATCTATTGCTTACCATAGACGAATACTCACTGGTTATTCGCGCTTCTGTTAATCTCGAACTATTGAAGTACTTATTATAAATCACCTTAAACACCCCGCTTCGTTTAGACTCTTTCAACCAGGCGTTGGTCGTTTTCAGTAATTCGGGTGAATTGGTTCGTACTGCCCAGGCAATTTGTTGTGGCAAACTCAAAACAGTGTTGATATCCAGGTTGGGATAGTAAAATGAATTAACCATGGCGAGTGTCTGATCCGTTACGGTATACTTTATTTCACCGGTCGCTACTTGTCGAATCAGCGATTCCGTTTCGGCCAGTGCGCTGTCCTCTACAATTTTAATCACACCACCTACCTCATTCGAAAGGTTGATCATTCGCTCTTTAAATGCGGAGCCTTTTAAAACGTGAACTTCTTCGCCAATTAGTTTTACGGATTGCGGATTAATTTTTTTTCAATCAACTGTGGAGGTTGCATGCGCCAATTGGCTGGCTTTTTTGAACCAGCACCTGATAGGTGTTAAAGGAGCATCCGTAAAAGCCATGTATTGAGTCCGCTCCTGTGTAATGGTGAGCGGAAAGGCAAGTATATCCCCTTCACCTTTATTGAGAAGATCAATGGCCTGTTCAATGCCAGCAATCAATTTTATCTTTAACTCAACATTAAGATCACGCGCCAGCCGCTTGAGCAGTTCATACTCATAGCCCATAGGGCGACCCTTATAAATAAAGTAGCTGACTGAATTATTATCGATTAGTACGGTTAGGTAGCCACGTTTGCGAATGGCATCCAGGTCAAGTTCAACTTTTGGTTCTTTCGCAAACTCGTCCTGATCAGCCGATTTCTGACAACTATAGAGACAAGAAACTGCAAAAAGAAGCGAGATAAGCCATCCGCATCTTTGAGTCATAAAATGAAGATACGGTTTCGGAACTAAATAAAAAAAGGCCCCGAAGGGTCCTTTTTATCAAGAAAATTTTGCTTTTCAATTAAACGTATAACGAAGTGTTAACTGGCTCTGCCAAGTATTATTTAATGTAATACCCGTACAAAACGATCTTGCGCTAACACAACAGAATTGGTTCCGTCACGGTAAAGTAATGGTTTGAGTTGCCATTCTGTAAGAAGGAACACCAGTACCGCTGGTACTTGCCAACGTTAAAGGAGTGGTTGTTACAGTTTGGTAGCCCACACCCCATTTATCGTTCAACAGGTTGCCAAAATTCAGGATATCAAATCTTACCTGGAACGCATTCTTTTTGGCTTTCGCCCCTACTTTAACAAAGAAGTCCTGCGCAATGGTTAAATCAAAGCGGGTTAGCCAAGGAGGGTCTTGTCCATTTCTTTCTGCAAACTGACCTCTTCGGCTTGACAAATAATCATCGCCATCAACAAACGCATTAAACGCAGCTTGTTGTTCAGCGGCAGTGAATGTTTTAGCGCTGGCGCCTGAACCTACCGTAAGCGTAGAAAACGTAAGTTCAGTATTGTCTTTAGGAACATAGATTAGGTCGTTGTTCTGACCATCGCCATTCATGTCGTTGCTGTAGATATACGATACTTTGAATCCACTGGTAGCGGTTGTTCCGAGCGTAATAGTAGTTGCGCCACCAAACTCACCGCCATATTCTTTGCGATAGTTCACAAATCCAATAATACGATGACGAAGGTCATTATCCGCATAGAAGTTGCCAGGTAATTCTGGCCTACCGTGGTAGGCATATTTGCCTGAACGGTACTACCTACCGACTGCATATCCTGTGCATAGCCATAGGTATAGGCTAACATTCCGCCTAAACCATTCGTGGCAGGTTTTTCAAGTTTAGCAGTTAAGGTATAAGAATATCCTTTAGAGGTATTCTTTAATACAAACGTGTTACTTACCTGCGTATTGATGAAGCGAGGATTACCGGCAGTATTAAATCTGTCGCGGGTATCAGAACCTGTGAAAGCTGCATTTGGCACATTCAAGTTAGCGTCAATGTAACGCAAGGCCTGGATGTTTTTGTTATGAATACCTTCCACGGTTGCAATAAGACCATAAGGCAATTTTTTATCGATTGCCAGGTTAGTCTTTAACACCATTGGATTTTTGAGTTCTGAATCAGAAGCATTAACAACAAAGCCGGTAGGTGCCGTAGGGTTGATAAGGCCTGGAGGCAAGTTGGCAGGGTCGGTACGGAAAGGAACAGTGTTCGTATTTTGTAGAGTAACCACAGCAGTATTCACACCATTATTACCCAACTGATTTGATACCAATACCTGCGGAATACGGGAAACAAAAATACCGGTACCACCACGCACCTGAAGTGTCTGATCTCCTAACGCATCATAGTTAACCCCAATACGAGGGACATTAATAATTTGGTTGTAGGAAAGCACCCGTAGAAACTTTATAGGGTTGCTGATACTCATCTTTGAAAGTCAACCCCGATACTACTGGGTTTTCGTAGGCCTCTGTAGTCTCGTTGTTATAGGCAAAAATATCACCACGTAAACCGGCTGTCAATTTCAATTTTTCATTCATCTGGAATTCATCCTGTACATAGAAGCTATACGTAGATGTCTTCAGTGTCTGCCAAGGCTTTTCTCCGGCAGGCAACAAAGAAACTCTCACGTTATAACGACTTACGTTTACAGGAGAAACCGGATTAGATGGGTTAGCCAAAAAAGCTATCCATGGCGGTATAAAAATCTGCTAACGAACGATACACATACACCCCGTTTGAACTTGGGAAGAAGAGGTTATCGGATGTGAAATATTCGTAAGAAATGCCTGCCGTGATCGTATGCTTATCAGCGAAGTAAGTTAAGTTATCCGTAAGGTTAAAAGTAGAATATCTCAGCTTGTTGTCCGGAGTAAAAGGATCAAATCCTACGGTAGTATAAGTAGACGCTGTAGCAGGATCTTGTATTTCTATAGTAGGAACAAATCCGTTCTATACTTTCTGTCTTCATTCTGAAAGTTGTACGTAACGATTGCCTTGTTCGAAAACTTGCTTGCAAAGTTGGAGTTCAATTCAAGGGCTACTGAATTTGTGTTATCCGTAATTTTGTAACCTGTATTTTCCATCGACACGGCTGCTTGCAGGTTGTTACGGTTAAAACCGGCTGTGTTACTACTGTTACTATTGCTTATAATTACTCCTGATTCAGATTGATGCTGCGAGTAGCGCAGTGATAACTTATGGTTGTCATTGATGTTATAATCCAATCGGGCAAGAAACTTCTTACTGATTAGGTCATTATTATAGTTGTCTATAGCTCCGCCATTCCAGCCAAAATTTGTTCCCATGTAGGTATTCAGGGCATTCAAGTCAGTTTCCGTAGTACGCGAAACGTTCGTTCCACCTGCGCCACGGTCTACCTGCCAGTTAAGGGCCGGAGTTGAACTCTCAAACTGCTCGGCATTAAAGAAGATAAAAAGTTTGTTTTTGATAATGGGAGCACCAACACGGAAACCCATAGTTTTCTCATCGATGTTGATTCCGGATAAGTCCTTACCATATACAGTGTTACCTGTAAGACCATTGCTGCGGGTTATATAATAAGCCGAACCGGATACTTCATTTGTTCCAGAACGGGTAACAGCATTGATACCAGCGCCTGCAAAGCCAGACTGGCGTACATCAAAAGGTGCTACGTTAAGTTGAATTTCATCAAAGGCATCTAACGAAACAGGCGTTGTTCCTGTACGGCCACCCGCTTGTGACGAACTACCTAAACCAAAACCATTATTGAAAACAGAACCATCAATGGTAAAATTATTGAAACGGCTGTCCTGCCCGGCAAAAGACCGGCCGTTACCATAGGCATTATACTTTACAATATCATCCACCGTTCTTCCAATAGTTGGTAAACTATTGATCGTTGACTTACCATACGAAGTGGCTGCTCCTGTACGGTCAGAACTGAAAATATCGTTCGCTACTCCCGATACAACAACCTCATTTAATTCCGTGCTGGCAGGATCTAACTTGGCATTTATGTTTGCCGCCACACCAAGACTCAGGAAAACTTCCTGAACCTCTTGCTCTTTATAACCAACGAAACTGATTTTAACAGTATAGGGTCCACCAATACGCATACCTGGAATGGTATATCGGCCATCGGCCCAGGTGGACGATCCATAAGAAGTACCTGAAGGTGTGTGGGTTGCCGTTACGTTAGCACCCGGCAACGCAGCACCATCCGAATCAGTTACCAAACCGGTAAGGGATGAAGTTGTTACCTGCGCAATCGTAGCCCCTGAGACCGCGAAAACAAAGATTAAAAACAGTAAAATTTTCCTCATAATATTAAGATTTAAGTGTGTCAGTATACAGGTCGCAAAAGTATCCTTTTGAGCCATAAAACAGTCAGAGTCTATTTTAAATCTTTCGAACATTTTATTAACAATTTCATAACCCGCTAAACCACTTGTACTTTATCCGTTGCACTTTGAGTGAAAAACCAATTATTTACGCTTTCTTAATCTTATTAGAATCCATGAAAAAATTACTTATTCCGATATTATGGCTATTTGTGTCTGTACTGTCTCAGGCTCAAACCGATCTTTCTTATTATCTGCCTGCGGGTGTTCAGTACAATCCAGCCATTCCCACGCCTCAATCGGTGCTTGGGCACGAAGTAGGTGAATGGCACGTAACGCACGATAAGTTGGTGTATTACATGATTGCGCTCGATAAAGCCTCTGACCGAGTAAGCCTTCAAATAACCGGTTATACCCACGAAGCACGCCCCTTGTTATTGCTTACCATTACAACTCCTAAAAATCACCAGAATATTGAAGCCTTGCGCACGCAACATTTACAACTCGGTGATGCAGCTAAGTCAAGCTCGCTAGACATAAAAAATATGCCGGCTGTATTTTATCTGGGATGTTCCATTCACGGTAACGAAGCCAGCGGTGCCAATGCAGGCTTAGTAATGGCTTATCACCTCGCGGCTGCGCAAGGTGCTGAAATAGAAAAGTATTTAGAAAACACGGTGATCCTGTTCGACCCCAGTTTTAACCCTGATGGCTTACAGCGCTTTTCGGCTTGGGTAAACTCACGCAAAAGCAAAGTAATTTCTACTGACCCTAACGATACCGAGCATAACGAAGCCTGGCCGGGTGGCCGCTTTAATCATTATTGGTTCGACTTAAATCGCGATTGGCTGGTGGCTCAAAATCCCGAATCGCAAGCGCGCGCTAAACAATTTCAGGCATGGCGCCCCAACGTACTTACCGACCATCACGAACAAGGCACCAATGCAACTTTCTTTTTTATGCCGGGGGTGCCTTCGCGCGTGAACCCAATTACACCCGAAAAAAATCAGGAGCTTACGCGCAAGATGGGTGAGTATCACGCGAAAGCGTTGGATGAAATTGGATCATTGTATTTTACTCAAGAAGGGTACGATGACTTTTATTACGGCAAGGGCTCAACCTTTCCGGATGCACAAGGCTCTATCGGTATTTTATTTGAACAAGCCAGTTCGCGCGGCCACGCACAGGAAAGTGTTAACGGTGTATTGCGATTTCCGTTTACCATTCGCAATCATTTTGTAACCATGCTTAGCTCGCTCAAAGCGATTAACGAAATGCGCGAAGAGCTACTCAATTTTCAGCGCGATTTTTTTAAGAACGCTTCCGCGGAAGCGGCCAAAGATCCTGTAAAAGCTTACATCTTTGGCTCGAAAGATAAAGCCCGCGTTTTCCATTTTGCTGAGATGGCGCTGCGCCAAAAAGTAGATGTATATAAGATTAACAGCAATCAAACCATCAACGGAAAAACATTTGATGCCACCTCGAGCTACATGATTCCGATGAACCAGACACAATACAAACTGATTCGCGGTATGTTTGATAAGCAGGTAAAATTTAAAGACAGTATTTTTTATGATATCTCCAGTTGGACATTACCTCTTGCTTTTGGTTTGGACTATGAAGAAGTAAAAGCTTCACCCGCCCTGGGCGAAAAACTTACGGAAGTAACCATGCCGCAAGGTAAACTCATGGGCACGGGCGATTATGCCTATGTGTTTGAACCGTATGGTTACTACACACACCGCGCACTTTACCGCTTACTAGATAGAAAGGTTCGCGTTAAAGTATCGAACGAAATCTTCTATGCGGGCGGTAAAAGATTTGAACGTGGTTCGGTAATGATACCGGTAGATAATCAGACGTTGGCACCTGATCAGATTAGCGTGCTGATAAAAGAAATAACCGAGCAAGATGCTATCGATGTTTATGCCGTAGGCACGGGTCTTGATTACAAAGGCGTAAGCCTGGGTAGCAGTTCATTTTATGTGTTAGAGAAACCAACCATTGCCATGCTGGTCGATGGCGGTGTATCGCCTACTGATGCCGGAGAAATCTGGCATTTACTGGATACTCGTTTTCAAATTCCGGTAACATTGCTTCCTACTTCCGTATTCAATTCGGCTGACTTAGAAAAGTATACTACCATAATCTTCCCGGAAGGAAGTTACCAGGGCATCAGCGAAAGCGGAAAAGAAAAACTAAAAAGCTGGGTACAGGCTGGCGGTGTGCTTATTGGATTTGAGCGAGCCTTAAGTTGGTTTACTGCCAACGGTTTTGGCAAGTTTGAGGTAAAGAAAGAAGAAGAAAAAAAGGATGCGGCTAAACCCAGGTCGTATGCTGATATCAATGAGGATTTTGGAGCCCGCGCAACCAGTGGATCCATTTTCGAAGCGGATGCTGATTTAACGCATCCGATTATGTATGGTTATACGAATTCAAAAGTACCCTTGTTTAAAGGCAATAACATATTTATACAAAAAGCAACGGGTGCTTATTCTAATCCACTTACCTATGGCAACAATCCTTTGCTGAGTGGCTACATCACCAAATCTAATTTAGAGAAACTGAAAAACTCTTCGGTGTTGGGTACAACAAGCATGGGCCAGGGCCGGGTAATTGGTTTTTCAGAAAACATGGCCTTTCGTGCGTTTTGGTTTGGCACAAATCGAATGTTGTTGAATTCTATTTTTCTAGGGCCAATGATCAGTTCGCAAGCAAGTCGATAAAATAGTTGGCAATGGGTAATTGACAGTTGACAATGGGGCTAACTTATTGTCAATTATCCATTGTCAATTGTCAATTACTCCTTACTTTTGCAAAACCTTCAGTCCCAGCGTGATCCGAAAATTTTTTCCGCTAGACAAAAATTATCTTCTCGAAGAAGCCCAGCTTTCTTTGCAGGATACGTTGCTCGACCAACTCGTTGAAAGAGTAAAGGTTCAACATCAGGCCATTCATAATCCATTAGGTTTAGATGACTCGTTTACCTCGCGGCTTAAAGCGTATAAGTCTAAAAACCGAAAACCCTTATATAGCTTTTATCAAAATCTGGCAGGCGTATATCGCTATAAGTTTGGCGAAAATCAACTGGGCTTTGTGTGGGACGGCCGCGATCATAGTCAAATCTATAAAGAGGAATGGACGCAAGATTTTTACTACCTGGACGGAACAATTTTGTGCCCACGAGTTATTTATACAAGCTGTATTAGACCTTACCGTTTTTTTGCCCGACAACCGGCACGCCCATCTGGCCGAAAATCGCATGAATCATTTTGTACTCAAACATTTTGACGTTAAGATTCATAAGAATCGGGGCATTATGCAGATGAACGTTGCCTAAATCTACATTAAACCACAGAGAGCGTTGAGTTTCGCTGAGGCACAAAATAACTTGACTAATGAATAACCTAAAACACCTAGGTGGATCTCCGTGTCCTCTGCGGTTAAAATTTGTTGAGCTTTGCAGTTAACGAAATGAATTGCTAATTTATCCAACCTTTAATCTAACCCGTTTTATGAAACGCTCTTTATTCTATCTCATCTCCATAGTTTCCGTTTCGCTTATTCTTGTTTGGGCATACTTCTGGATTGATGTTCTGTTCCTGTTTCTGATCGTTGGCCCTATTATTATCCTTGGCATTCAGGATGTGCTGCAAGACAAGCAGTCCATTCGCAAAAACTTTCCGGTATTGGGTCGGCTTCGGTATGTGTTTGAAGACTTGCGGCCCAAGATTCAGCAATACTTTGTAGAGAGCGATACGGATGGTGCGCCTATCAATCGTAATGAGCGTTCTGTTATTTATCAACGGGCAAAAAAGCAAACCGATACTATTCCTTTTGGAACACAACTAAATGTTTATGCCGAAGGTTACGAGTGGATAACCCATTCTATTATACCCAAAGACTTTCATAAAATGGATCATAACCCACGCGTGCCCATGGGTGGAAAAGACTGTAAGCAGCCTTACGCGATGAGTGTACTTAATGTAAGCGCCATGAGTTTTGGATCGCTAAGTAAAAATGCGGTGCTCGCTTTAAATGGTGGCGCCAAGATAGGCGGCTTTGCACACAACACAGGCGAAGGGGGTTTGAGTCCATATCACTTGGAGCCCGGAGGCGACATAGTTTGGCAAATTGGTACCGGATATTTTGGTGCTCGCACGAAAGACGGCAATTTTTCAGCTGAGGCCTTTCAGGCAAACGCCACCAAGCCTAATGTAAAAATGATTGAGATAAAACTCAGTCAGGGAGCAAAGCCGGGCCATGGTGGAATTTTACCCGGCAAGAAAAACACACCCGAGATTGCCGCCATCCGGTTGGTGGAACCGGGTACTACCGTGTTTTCGCCACCCTTTCACAGTGCGTTCAACACACCGACCGGATTGGTTTTATTTATAAAACGGTTGCGCGATTTATCAGGCGGAAAGCCCATTGGCTTTAAGTTATGCATCGGTCGCAAAACAGAATTTCTTTCCATCTGCAAAGCGATGGTTCAACTCAATACCTATCCTGATTTTATTACCGTGGATGGTGGTGAAGGAGGCACCGGGGCTGCGCCTCCGGAATTTACCAATTCGGTGGGCATGCCGATGCTCGATGCGATTGCTTTTGTTGACGATGCGTTGCGTGGTTTTGGCATTCGAAATCAAATGAAGTTGATTGCTTCGGGTCATATTCTTACAGGCTTTCATATGGTACGCGCCATGGCATTAGGTGCCGATGTATGCAACAGTGCCCGTGCTATGATGATGGCTTTGGGTTGCATTCAGGCACTGGAGTGTAACAAAAATACTTGCCCTACCGGGGTAGCCACCCAAGATCCATACTTTATGAAAGGCCTTGTGGTAGAAGACAAAACCGTGCGCGTAGCCAACTATCATAAAAATACGGTAGAGAGTTTTGTTGAGTTGATTGGCGCGGGGGGCATTGATCATTCCGATAAAATAAATCGTACGCACGTATACAGACGGGTGTTTATGAATATGGTGAAAACCTATGAAGAGATTTACCCACCCATACCCGATGGTTGCTTGTTGGATGGTGGCGATGTGCCCTTTGATTATGAAGCGTATTTGAAGCACGCTTCCGCAGAAAGTTTTGAAGTGAATCGCTGATCGCAGGTTTTAGTTTTTAATTTCGTTCGATTGTGTAACTGTAGCCAATGGCTTTAGTTAGAAACGCTATAATCTCCAAAATCATGCTTTCCAATATATTCTGGCGTGTCTGAAAAATATATCCGATTTTAAACGTTTATAATCGATTAATATACGATTCCAGATTTTTTTCATGTTAGTCTTGCCTTTATATGGATTCAATTCATCTTACTCCACTATGGCACCGCGGAATGTACTGCATAGCTATTCGTAGTCGCTTGAACGAACAAGCAAATCAGTTGGTACGCAATTTTCCGAATCGTATGTACAGTAAATCAAACGGCTGTTGGTATGTACGATACACACCGGCAACGCTTGACTTGTTACATCAAACTCTCTCAGCAGTAAGCATAGTTAAAATGCCTGTTTCCTTTTCGGAAAATGAACAACAAACACTAGCGCCAGTTAAATCGAAGATGGCCTTGCCCATTGGCTATAGGGAGTGTTTGGTGCGTATGCGATATAGTGATAGCACCCGTATTACCTATGAAACTCAAATGCAAAAGTTTCTAGAGTTTATTTATCCTACTGCCATAGATGGAATTACTAAATCAATCATTGATGAATATATGATTTATCTGGTTGAGAAGAAGAGGGTATCCGTGTCTACACAAAACACAGCCATCAATGCAATCAAATTTTATCTGGAAAGAGTGCATAAAGGCGAAAGAACGCTTTACTATGTCGATCGCCCGATAAAGGATAGGTTGCTTCCCTCCGTACTCTCAGAAGAGGAAATTCAAAAATTACTTTGGGCTACTTGTAATATCAAGCACCGCTGCATTATGTTTTTGCTATATTCGGCAGGGCTGCGGATTAGTGAGCTTTTAAACTTAAAATGGCAGGACATTGATGAATATCGGATGCTTATTTATATCCGTGGAGGAAAGGGAAGGAAAGATCGGATTACCCTACTTTCAAAGCTTGCTCTCGACTATGTGAAACACTATATGAATTTATATGAGCCCAGGGTGTGGTTATTTGAAAGCCCGGTGGCGGACAGTATTCCTCTCGAAGTGTGAATCATTTTACATAAGTACAAGCATCTGGCAGGCATTCGTAGGCGGGTGAGTGCCCATACATTACGCCATAGCTTTGCCACCCATTTGCTTGAGCGAGGCACCGATTTACGCTACATTCAAACGCTACTTGGTCATGAAAGCAGTCTGACTACAGAGCGCTACATCACATGTTACAAAACGAGGTTTTGATAAATTAATCAGCCCGTTGGACTATTTGAATCAAGGGCTTATCTTACAACCAATAAGGGCGTATAGGACACTTTGCGTC
>JADJRT010000004.1 GCA_016712035.1 Flammeovirgaceae bacterium
ATTTTTCGCCAAACAATGCCATGGCGCCTAAACTCTTGGCTTGCTCAATAGGTACATTTCTTTTTCATCCAAGTGAATATTCTCGCGAATCTTTTGATTCACAATTGTTTCAACCTTTGAAATCTCTTCAGGCGTCATCGCTGCAAAGTGCGAAAAATCGAAACGCAAAATCTTATCATTAACCAAAGAACCTTTCTGTTCTACGTGCTTTCCTAACACCTGGCGAAGCGCAGCATGCAACAAGTGTGTTGCTGAGTGGTTGCTCGTGGTACGAGTTCTTGTATTTTTATCAACAACGGCTTGAAAAACACCCGAAAGACTTTCAGGAAGTTTATCTGCATAGTGAACGATTAACTCACTTTCCTTTTTTGTATCGGTAATGAAAATCTTTTCGTTTGCATTTTCAATGAAACCAGTATCGCCTACCTGGCCACCACTCTCAGCATAGAACGGAGTTTTGTCAAATACAAGTTGAAAGAGTTCTTTATTCTTCTGTTTGATCTTACGGTACTTAACAATTTTTGAATCGGCTTCTGTTTGTTCGTAGCCTACAAATTCTGGCTTCCTATCGGCTCCTACTAAAATCCAATCTCCGGTCTCTTTAGTTGCATCAACTTTAGAGCGTGCCTTTTGTTTAGCCATCTCCTCTTGAAAGCCTTTCTCATCAACGGAGAATCCGCGTTCACGGGCAATTAATGAAGTTAGATCAAAAGGAAAACCAAACGTGTCATAAAGTTCAAAAGCTTCGGGTCCTGTTATGGTCTTATCAAAATTTTCAATTCGTTTAAGTCCCCTATCCAACGTTCTCAAAAAAGAAATCTCTTCTTCGTGTACAACGCGGGTTACATAATCCTGTTGTTGATTTAATTCAGGAAATACATCCCTTAATTGGTTCGCTAATAAAAATACAAGCCGATGTATAAAAGGCTCCTTAAAATTCAAATACGAAAATCCATAGCGAACCGCTCTTCTTAAAATTCTTCTTATCACATAGCCAGCTCCGGTATTACTTGGCAACTGACCATCCGCAATAGCGAATGATACCGCGCGAATGTGATCAGCCATTACGCGAATAGCCACATCAGTCTTTGCATTTTCTCCATACTGAACATTAGCATGAATGGCAATAAACTGCATTAGAGGACTGAATACATCTGTATCGTAATTAGAGGTTTTTCCCTGAATGGCCATACACAAGCGCTCGAAGCCCATGCCGGTGTCCACATGTTTATCGGGTAGTGGCTCTAATGCACCTGATGCTAATCTGTTGAATTGAATAAATACAAGATTCCAGATTTCAACAACTTGCGGATGGTCGCTATTCACTAATTCTTTACCAAGCTTTTTCTTAACCTCAGCATCCGTACGCAAGTCTATATGAATTTCAGAACACGGACCACAAGGACCTTGCTCACCCATCTCCCAAAAATTATCTTTCTTACTTCCGTGAAGGATGCGGTCTTCTGAAACAAATTGTTTCCACAACTCTTTCGCCTCTTCATCAACTGGAAGGTTATCTTTTTTATCACCACCAAAAACAGTTACATATAATCTGTCTTTGGGCAAGCCGTATACTTCGGTCAATAATTCCCACGCCCACGCGATCGCTTCTTTTTTAAAATAGTCACCAAAGCTCCAGTTGCCAAGCATCTCGAACATGGTATGATGATAAGTGTCCAGCCCAACATCTTCCAGGTCGTTATGCTTTCCGCTTACACGGAGACATTTTTGTGTATCGGCAACGCGCTTATTGGAAGAGACTGAATTACCCAAAAAGTAGTCCTTAAACTGCACCATACCCGAGTTGGTGAAGAGTAGGGACGGGTCGTTTTTAAGACCAAGGGGGCCGATGGAACTATCTTATGGCCCTTATTTTCAAAAAAATCGAGGAATTTGCGTCTAATTGTAGCTGAATCCATTAAATCTAAGGCCATTTTAACTTTTTACACTGATGTTTTTATCTATATTTATGGGTTCTAAACCCAGATAAACAGCAAAATTAATCCCATTGGGATCAATATGAAAGGAAACTTGAAATTCGATTTTGTGTCTTTTGCTTTAGTTACTGGAACAGAATTGAATATGCTTATGAAGTAATGTCTACAACCAAGTATAATTATAACCCCAAAACCTTACGGTATGAGCGCGTGAAGATTTCTGTCTTCAATGTGCTGATGACTTCTATAGGCTATCTAACCTTTGGGGTCATTTTTTTTATTGGCTTAGTGTTACTTCAGAATTTGATAATTGAAACACCTTCAGAAAAATATTTAAGAGCTGAAAACAAAGCTTTGGATCGACACAAAATGTTGTTGACTGCTCAACTTGCAGAATCAAATCATCAATTAGCAGATTTAAAAACTAAAGATATCGCGCTTTATCAAAAATTATTTGAAACCAATATTTCAGATGAATCGGCACCCGTTTATCCAGAGCGTGAAGAGTTACTACTTGCTAGTTCGGGCGATTTTGATGAATCGGCCTATCAATTAAGTCAGCGTTTCTCTGAATTAATTCAAGCTGCAAAAAGAGCAGTTATTCCTTTCAGGCAAAGACCCATCTGGAAAAGAAAGATCTCACCCGTCTCGCAAACATCCCTTCTATTGCGCCCGTTGAAAATTTTGAAGTGAGTAAATTGGTTTCCGGTTATGGCATTCGCATTAATCCATTTCACAAAGGAAATTACCATCACGATGGAGTAGATATTTCATCGGCAAGAGGCACCGTAGTAACCGCCACAGCCGAAGGTCAGGTTACAATCGTGAAGAGAAGTGATTTAGTTGCTGGCTATGGTAATTACCTTGAAGTTGATCATGGGGATGGATATGTTACCCGTTATAGCCATTTGGAAGAGATTGTAGTTAGACAAGGTCAAACTGTGAAGAAAGGCCAGTCGATTGGCATTGTTGGCTCCAGCGGTGGCTCCATTGCTCCGCACCTCCATTACGAGGTAATTAAAAATGGCAACAATTTAAATCCGATTGATTTTTTCATGGAAGGAATTGCTTCGGGTCAATACGAAGCCTTGGTGAACTTTAGAAAAAACAAAATCAATCTCTTGACTGATGGCTAAAGTCCGATACACATATAATGAAGAAACCTGCCGTTATGAACCGGTAGTGATCTCTCCGAAAGTGGCTGGGCGTAAGCTTCTCCTATTTCTTGGCATCTCATTCCTTATCGGTGTAGCCGGTTTGATCTATTTCAATTCCCGATATCCACTTATTGATGAAACCTTACAGGCCAGCAAGAATGATAAGTTAAAGACCGAATGGAAAGTCCTTTACAAGCAACTGGAACGAACTTCCAGCCAACTAAGTACGTTGGAGCAAAATGATGATAATAACTATCGGGTTATTCTCGATTTAGAACCCTTGGCTGAATCGCAACGTGAAGCCGGTGTCGGTGGTCGTGAAAAAGAAAGTGAATCTATCCCGTATCCATTAATCCGTACAGCCTACGAACGGGCTGAGAAAATCAAGAATCGTCTTGACATTGAAGCGCAATCGCTCCAGCAATTAATGAATGAACTAACAAACAAAGAAAAGATGTGGGCATCTAGGCCTGCCATACAACCTGTTAGCAACAAAGATTTAACCCACCTGCATACCATATTTGGATTACGACTGCATCCATTATTGGGATATGTACGGCCCCATAATGGTCTTGATTTTACAGCACCAGCCGGAAGCCCTGTTTATGCTACTGGTGATGGTCGGGTTGAGTATGCTCAGTTTTCAACTTCTTATGGAAACGTGGTCTACATCGATCATGGGTATCAATTTGAAACGAGGTATGCACACTTAACTAAGTTTATTGTAACTAAAGGCCAGCGGGTTAAGCGCGGTCAGGTAATTGGCTACGTAGGTAATACGGGCTTATCGGTTTCTGCCCATCTTCACTATGAGGTTCTTTACAAAAACAATCCCATCAACCCAATCAACTTCTTCCAACGCGACCTTAACAACAAGGAATACGAAAAGCTAATCGAAGTCGGCAGTATGTCGGCCAGTTCATTGGATTAATTCATTTCTCTTTCACATTTTAGGTTCTTCTCCTTTTATTTGCAGCCTTAATATTCTGGTATGATAAAATATTGCCTTCTTTTTCTCTTTATAACTAACATTGCGTTTACCCAAAAACCAAAAAAAGATACCATCTCATTAATTGGTGTGGGTGATATAATGATGGGTAGCAATTATCCCAAGGAAGTGCTACCTCCTAATCAAGGGCTGAATCTTTTTGCAGGATGTAAGCAGCATTCTATCCAGTGCCGATGTTACCATGGGAAATCTTGAGGGCGTATTACTGGATAGTGGCGGAACCGCCAAAACCTGTCGCGACCCAAAGGTTTGTTATGTATTCCGCAGTCCGGTGAGTTACGTGCAAAATCTTGTCAATGCCGGTTTTGATGTCATGAGCCTGGCCAACAACCATGCAGGTGATTTTGGAGAGGTTGGAAGAAGAAGTTCTATGAAAGCGTTGGCAGAGGCAGGCATCCATCATGCTGGCCAACTATCCAACCCTTATACAATCTTTGAGAAAGAAGGAATCCGATATGGGTTTACAGCTTTTGCGCCTAACAGCGGTTGCTTGAACATTAACGATTTGCCAGAAGCCAAAAAAATAGTCGCGCACTTAGATTCGCTTGCTGATATTGTTATAGTGTCCTTCCATGGTGGGGCCGAAGGACCGCAACACCAGCATGTTCCGCGCAAGCATGAGATGTTTTATGGCGAAGACCGGGGCGATGTGTATGAGTTTTCGCATACGCTTATCGATGCTGGTGCCGATATTATCTTCGGCCATGGGCCACATGTAACGCGAGGAGTTGAAGTTTATAAGGATAAATTTATTGCTTACAGCCTGGGCAATTTTTCCACTTACGGTGGTATTAATGTATCCGGAATCAATGGCTGGTCGCCTATTATTAAGGTATACACAAACAATCAGGGCAAATTTTTAAAGGCGCAAATCATTTCCACTATGCAAGCACCCCGATCCAATGTTATGATTGATTCTCAAAACCAAGTTTTAAAGCGAATTAAGGAGTTAACTACCGAAGATTTTCCAGAATGCCCTTTGAGATTTGACGACAATGGGTGGGTTTATTATTCCACAAATTGATGTGAATAGGTTGTCGATAAAATAAATTACCAACATTGTTTCAGGTTTAAAGAATTGTTACTTTGCATGAAGATCGTTTAAAAAACGCGATCGATTTCAGGCCCTCACTGTCCCTCATGGCGTATAAAGAAAAAGAAATTGAGAAGATATATTATTCGATCGGTGAAGTAGCCGAGATGTTTAATGTAGCCCCCTCCCTAATACGCTTCTGGGAGTCTGAGTTTGAACTCATCCAACCGAAAAAGAATCGCAAAGGCAATCGTCAGTTTACGAAAGATGATATTGATCATGTTCGCACGATTTATCACCTCGTAAAGGAAAAAGGATTTACCCTGCAAGGCGCCAAAGAGATGTTAAAGAACGATGGCCAGTCGGTTCGCGATAAAATGGATCTAATGGACTCGCTGAAAAAGGTGCGTCAGTTTCTCGTTCAGGTACGGGAAAAACTTTAGTACAAATTCCGGATTTATTTATTAAGATTCTCTAAATTCCGAATTCTCATTTGAATTCATGGATCAAGAACGCTTATCATTTATTGCGCTGCACCTTACTCCGGGTATTGGTGATTTTTTAGTAAAGCAATTGGTAAGCTATTGTGGTTCTGCGCACGATGTATTCCAAACTTCAAAGGGAAAACTTCTTAAGATTCCAGGGGTTGGCGAAATCTCCATTGATGCCATTAATAAAGGGAATACCTTTCACGAAGCCGAAAAAGAACTTAAAAAAGCAGAACGGGAAGACACTGAAATATTACTTTATACAGATAAAAAATATCCACATCGATTGAAGGCCATTGAAGATGCCCCGGCTTTACTCTATTATAAAGGAAACCAAAATCTTAATGTTCCTAAAAGTGTTGGCATTGTAGGAACCCGACAGGCCACGGAATATGGAAAGGAAATAGTTGAAAAAATCTGTAAAGATCTTGTTCCTCATCAAGCATTGATTGTAAGCGGTCTTGCCTATGGAATCGATATTCAGGCACATAAATATGCGCTACAATACGGAATGCCTACCCTTGGCGTTATGGGCAGTGGAATGGATATTATTTATCCGGCTGTGCATAAAGATACAGCAAAGAAAATGATCAACCAGGGTGGACTTATCACAGAAAATAAGTTTGGCACAAAACCCGATGCCCATAATTTCCCTGCACGTAATCGGATTATTGCCGGTTTATGCGATGCTTTGATTGTTGTGGAAGCAGCCGATAAAGGTGGCGCGTTGATTACAGCCGACATCGCCAATAGTTACAACAAAGATGTATTTGCAGTCCCCGGCAATCTCGGACAAAAGTATTCGGACGGCTGTAACAAACTTATCAAAATAAATAAAGCAAACTTATTCACAAGCGTAAAAGATCTTGAGTACATAATGAATTGGTCGGCACCTATTGACGGAATGCAAACTTCATTAGAGCTTACCCTCTTTGAGCCGGAAGAACAAAAAGTGTTAACCATCCTAAAAGAAAGAAATGCTCCGGTAATGATTGATGAACTTAGCTTTAAATCGGATTTACCTCCGAGTCAGTTAGCTTCACTCCTACTTACGCTTGAATTTAAAAATGCGGTGAAGTCGTTGCCGGGAAAAATGTATGTCTTAAGATAATTGAAAATACATTTCACGCAAAGAAGCGCAGAGTTGGTTATCAAACTGATTTATCAATGAGGAAAAATTTCCTCTGCTAACTTAATTGCTTTTTCAAATTCTGAATAATTCAAATCAGGAGCCACTCCTTTTGATTTAAGAAAAGATAAAATGGTTTCGGTAGCCATATTACCTACCAATTCATCCTTTGCCATCGGGCAGCCCCCAAAACCTTTTATTGCACCATCGAAACGTTGACAACCCGCATTAAAAGCCGCTTCAATTTTTCGAGTCGGGTAGCAGGTGTTGAGTGTAGGTGTGCCCCAAAATCAACTTTTGGAAATTTCTTTGTCAAGGTATTGAACAGGTATTGAATCTGCCCGGGTTCGGAAACCCCAATGGTATCCGATAAAGAAATGATTTCAACCTCAAGCGTAGCCAGGATATCTGTAAATTTTTCTACTACTTCTATATCATACGGATCGCCATAAGGATTTCCAAAACCCATACTTATATATACTACTTGCTTTTTATTATGCTTCTTACACAGTTCTTGAATTTCATTAACTGTCTGTAAGGCCTCAACGATTGACTTATTTGTATTCCGTTGTTGAAAAGTCTCTGAAATGGAAAGTGGGAAGCCCAAAAATTGTATCTGATCAAATGAACAAGCTGTTTCCGCACCACGTGTATTTGCTACAATCGCTAACAGCTTTGTCTGGGTTGTTGAAAGATCCAATTGTGCAAGTACTTCGGCTGTATCTCGCATTTGGGGTATCGCCTTGGGCGAAACAAAACTTCCGAAATCAAGGGTGTCGAAGCCTACTTTGAGTAGTTGATTGATGTACAAGACTTTGTCTTCAGTAGGAATAAATAACTCCAAACCCTGCATCGCATCCCGTGGGCATTCAATAATCTTCATAAAACAAAAATAGGTAACTCAGCATCAAGGAAAAATACGGGCAATAATCGCCTTTATCAGCCACTTAACTGAAAATTAACTTCAATCTTGCTGTCAGATGAATTAACTTGTCGAGAGAATAAATTTTACACATGCCATTACCATCCTTTGGTGGTCCTTTGGGTTATAAAAGGGCTGCTCATTTATTACACCGGGCCACGTGTGGTCCTACAAAACTGCAAATAGATTCGTTTGCCACCCTTACCGCGGGTCAGGCTATTCCACTTCTGTTTCAACAACCGTTACCCGATCCTGTACTTCCCATCGATCCGGAAACCGGAACGGAATGGGTGCTTACGGGAACCACCGATGCGAATAGTGGAGACAGTGACCTGCAAGAGTTTTTCAAAGGATGGTTTATTAGCCAGATGTTGGGAACCGGTATTCCGGCCAATAATTATCTCGCCTATGCAACTCGCGAAAAGATTGTTTTCTTTCTGCATTCCGTTTTCACTACCATTCAATCTAAAGTTGATAATAGCCGTTCGCTGTACTTTCAGAATCAGTTCTATAGAAAGTTTGCCTTTGATAAAACACTTCCCGCAGAATTCAATATCAAAACTCTTATTAAGAAAGTTAGTGTTGATAATGCCATGCTCCGTTTGCTCGATGGCAACCTGAATGTAAATGGAAGTGTGAATGAAAACTATGGTCGGGAGTTGCTCGAGTTATATACCATCGGTCGTGGCCTGGAAGGCACACTGCCTCCCGCTACTATTCCCGGAGATTACTTTAACTACACAGAGCAGGATGTGCGCGCAGCCGCGCAGGTTTTATCAGGAGGGGAATTAGATACAAACTTTGTTACACCAGATCCGGATGTTACTTTATATCTTACAGGAACAACACAATTACCTAGAGGCAAAGTAAGAGGTAGCATAACTAATGCTAATTCGCATGATAATACGGTTAAACAATTTAGCGATAGGTTTAGCAACGCCACCATCCAGCCGGATCCACTTCTTCTAGCCGGTTCGAACGCAACAGAAGCCAGTGCTCAGGATGAAATTGACCAGCTTATAGAACTTATCTATTCAAAACCTGAAACAGCCCGTAACTTTTGCCGGAGAATTTATCGGTACTATGTCTACCATGAAATAACTCAAACTATTGACGATACAATCATCGCTGAGATGGCCAATACCTTTTCTGCTGGTGGATACAAGCTTCAACCGGTGTTGGAAGATCTTTTTCAAAGCCAGCATTTTTATGATGCCGCTGCGGGCGTAAACGATGATGCCTTTGGCGGAATCATAAAATCTCCGCTCGATTTACTGGTGGGTACCTTCAGGATTTTCAATATTCAATTGCCTGATCCGGTTACTTCAGCCACAACATTCTATGAAAAAACTGGAGAACTGATAGGAAATCTGGAAGACATGGGCATGCATTTTTATGAGCCTTTCGATGTGGCCGGGTACGATGCTTATCATCAATTTCCCATCTACCATCGCAGTTGGATCTCGACTAACTATTTGATCCGCAGATATGAGTTTATTAGAAAGATAATTTCAGACAACCAGGCCATGCCTGGTGCATTAAAAGTTGATGTGGTAGCCTTCGTACAAACGAACATCAGCAACGCTACCGCCTCGAATGCGCAAGCGCTTATCATTGAACTAGCTAAGTATTTTCTTCCGGTAACGGATAACCTGACTTTCGACCCGGCATTGGATGATACGTCAGGACTTACAGCCGAGCGTATGAATTATTTTTTAACAGCATTTTTGAAAGCACCCCAAATAGATGCCGATCCGGAAGGTGCGTGGGCTTTCCGCTGGAATAATCCGGTTGATATGGAAGTTGTAAAAAGACAATTGGAAAGTCTTTTCAATGCCATGCTTCAATCACCCGAGTATCAACTTTATTAACTTATCGAATGAGACGCAGACATTTTATAAAGAAACTTTCACTGGCAGCCGTACCGTTTACATTGGGTGGCATACCCCTTCGCCTAATGGCGGAAAACTCGCTTACGCGGATGGCTGAGCAAAGTACCAACGACCGGGTGCTAATCATTCTACAAATGCACGGTGGTAACGATGGCCTTAATAGTATCATTCCGGTAGAAGCATATGATCTTTATTACCAATGGCGCGCTAACATTGCCATTCCAGCAAAAAATAGTTTGCGAAAAATGATTCCATTGGATAGTACACTTCCGTCTGCAGCACAAGTTGGCTTACATCCGGATATGATTGCTATGAAAGACTTGTATGATCGTGGACGTATGACGGTGGTGCAGGGCGTATCTTATAAAAACAATAATGGCTCTCATTTCAGAGGTCGTGATATCTCTTTTATGGGTGGTGGCTTTGACGATTACTTCTCATCCGGTTGGGTAGGCCGATATCTCCAAGAGGAATTTGAACCAAAAGTTTATCCTAATGATTTTCCCAACGCTGAGATGAAAGATCCACTTGCGATCGAAATGGGGAGTGATGTTTCGTTGATCTTCCATCAGCAAGGAAATATTCCAACGTCAATTTCATTAAACAATCCAGAAAGTTTTGCTCGTCTGGTCGGTGAGTTGGAGGGGTTCGTGGATCAGGGTATTGATCCACGAGGCAAGCCACCCACAGCGCTTGATAATTCTCCCTATGGAAAAGAACTTAATTGGATTTTAGGACTGGAAGATAAATCGCAAGACTATGCCGAACGATTATATGATGTTTACAAGGCAGCCTCGCCTAGTTCGGTGACATATCCGGAACGCTATCCCTTCAATGCGCCAAAAGACAGTATGCGAAATGGCCTAACTCCTCAGTTGCAATTAATTGCTCGCCTGTTGGATGGCGGTGGTCCTGGCCTTGGGGTAAAGACAAAAGTATTCCTTGTAAAAACGGGTGGGTTTGATACCCATGCTCAACAAGTTGAAAGCTATGATCCAACCATGGGTCAACATGCTGCGCTTATGTATCATATCTCTTCCGCCATGAAGGCATTTCAAGATGACTTAAAAGCAAGAGGATTGGAAGACAGGGTGCTCACCGTCACAACTTCCGAATTTGGAAGACGCGTGCGGGCCAATGGAAGTTACGGAACCGATCATGGTACCGGTGCACCGGTTATGATCTTTGGGAAAGGTGTACAACCAGGCGTTGTGGGTGTAGTTCCTGATCTCAATAAACAAAATGTAGAAATGCAATTTGATTATAGGCAAGTATATGCAAACCTATTGCGTGATTGGATGCTGGTAGATGAAGCCAAAATAAATTCAGATATTTTCTTTAAGGATTTTATTAACGGACCCAAAGAAGATGGCGCAGGCAGCTATGAGCCCTTACCGCTAGCGACTCAGGTTATCTCTGGCGTGCAGGAAAATTTTATCAATGCCCGATTTGTGCTGGAGGATTGTTTTCCTAATCCTGCTACCGATTTCACCACCATTAAATTTAGAATCAATACCGCTAATCTGGTAGATCTAACCCTCATCAATAACCAAGGGCGCACAGTTAAAACACTATTACACGAAGAACAGCCAGAAGGCGAGCATTTAGTACGTGCCTACGTAGGTGATTTGCCAACTGGCGTTTATTTTTATCAATTGAAAACATCTTTCGTCACCCAAACCAAAAAACTGGTTGTTACCCGATAACCTATGAAGAAAATTTTTACGGTAGTACTCGTACTTGGTTTTGCGTTTTCGGCCACGGCCCAATACAAACGGAAACCGGGCGGCATAGCTTCCAAGCCCAGTCAACAAAGTAAGTTTTTAGAAATGCAATGGTGGCTTGGGTTTAAAGCGGGCACTAATTTAACCCAAGCGGTACCGATTAAGCGTTACACGATAATGACGCCAACCAACTATGCAGTTGGTTTAACAGATAAGACGTATGAGTCTTTCAATAAGGCCGGGAGTCAGGCCAGCATTGAGATTACTTTTTATTATAAAGGATTTTCATTCAGCACACAACCTACCTATAGAAATAGCCGGTTTGTTTACTCAAACCAATATGAGTGGATTAATTCAGAAAGCCCATCCGAAAGCCTGGTGTTACAATACAACCAGGAACAGAAACTGGACTATGCTGATTTTCCGCTAATCGTTAAGTATGATGTTTTAAGAAGCAAGTTCAGGCCTTATATGCAGGCGGGTATTTTTTTATTCCATGCTAATTAATGCAAACAAATCGGTAAAGGTTTCGGGAACCGATTATGCCTCAGGTGGTACCAATCAATTTGCCAATCAGGAAATTATTGTTGGTGCCAAAGATTTATTCGACAACTATTGGGGCATCATGGCGGGCATCGGAGCCGATTACAACCTTGGTAATGTTCGGGTAATTCTGGATGCTTCGTATTGGAAAGGTATGAGTAATATCACCCATGTAGGTAACCGATTTGGTAACGATCGACTATCAGGCATTGGCGATGCTCAGGATGATCTCGACTTAAATAATATTGTTATCTCGGCCGGAGTTCTTTTTCCTATGCGTTACCTGAGTAGTGATTTTAAAACCTTAGATCGTTAGTCTATGCGCTTCTTATTAATAGTTTTTGTATTCGGAGTTTTCTTATTCACATCGTGTGCGAATGAATCGGATCCGACAGCCGATAAAGCTGCCTTCACCCGCATTTATGACAACGATCGGTTTGATGCCTCTTTCTATCCTATTGATATGAAGCAAACGCCCGATGGCGGGTATTTGATTTTGGGGGGAAGAAGAATTCAAGATTCGAATTTCACAGGTATCTATCTTTTGAAGACTGATCCATTTGGTGCTTACGTGTCTGAAATGGAGGTTGATGAGGCCTTTGTTAATCCCGTTGGTCCGTTGCTCGAAAATGGCGGCAATTATTATTTCTTTGGTATGACCTCTACGGGTTTGCAAACGCAATTATTCCAATTGGATGCTGAAGGAACGTTAAGCGATCCCATTAGCGTGGGTGGCACCTACCCGGCCGCTGCTGCCATTGATGGCAGCAATTTTCTGTTGTTGAGTTATGACAACTTCAATAAGTTAAGTGTTGTATCAGTGGTTAATCCGGCCGGTTCAGTACTTCAATCAAAGGGATTTAGTATAGGAGCCGGTGATGCCGCGGAGGAACCCATCATAAATCATTTCTTACGAACAGGAACACCCTTGCCCTTTATAGTAGGTAAGACTCCAGCCGGGCAGTATTTCTTTAATGGTTTTTATAACTATACGTTATCGCTGGTATTTACAGATCTTCAAAATGACAATCCGCAAGGCGTTGTTCAGGGTCAGCAAGACGATGGCGGATTAAGTCAGGTGGTTCCGCAAGAAGGTGGCAAATTCGCGCTGGCACGATTCAACTTTGGGGATAATTATTATCTTCCAAACACCACGTTAAATACAACCGGTGTTAGTTCCAGTACCGATCTGGGAGGTAATCCGTTTCCGGAATTAATTGATAATGCTCCTGTAAAAATTTTACGGCTAGCGGTGAATACCACAAAGATGGTGCTCTATGGAAGTAATACCCGTAGCAATCAAATTGCCCTCTATGGTTATGATGAAGCTAGCGGAGAGTTCTTAGGCAGTCGTTATTTGGGATTTTCCAATTCATTTGAGATCGCCTCCATTACACCTACTACCGATGGCGGACTGGGTATTTGCGGAACCACCTATGTAGCCGGAAGATTTCCGAGAATTTGTCTCTTTAAGCTTTCGCAGGAACAATTGATTGAGTCATTCCAATAATCATTTCTTTATTTCAACCCTTTTTTATTCCTTGGTCATCAATTTATGATCAAGATCGAAGAAAACGTAAGCCTGAGCGCGTATAACACTTTTGGCATTGACGCCAAAGCCCGGTATTTCTGTAGTATAAATTCTGAAGATCAACTGTTAGAGCTATTAGAAACCCCTGAATATAAAAATATGCCGCACCTTATTTTGGGCGGAGGCAGCAATATTCTCTTTACTAAAGATTATGAGGGTTTGGTGATTAAAGTCAACCTTAAAGGGATTGAGATCAAGAGTCGAACTGCAAATACAATATCAGTAAATGCAAAATCGGGGGAAGTATGGCATGAGTTTGTTATGTATTGCGTACACGAACAATGGGGTGGCATAGAAAACCTTTCACTAATACCGGGTACAATGGGTGCGGCACCTATACAAAACATTGGCGCTTATGGAGTAGAGATAAAAGATGTTGTTGAATGTGTAGAAGGAATTGATTTGCAAACCGGTAAGCGAAAGACCTTGACTAATGCCGAATGTTACTTCGGTTACAGGGAAAGTATCTTTAAACATGAACTCAAAGAAAATTTTTTATTTCAAGTGTTACTTTAACATTGACCACGGATAATCATAAACTTAATACAAGCTACGGTGCTATCACCACCATACTTGATGAGAAAAAAAAATCTCCATCAATTGAAACGATAAGCGATGCAGTCATCAATATTCGAAGAAGTAAATTACCTGATCCAGCCGTTATAGGAAATGCCGGTAGCTTTTTTAAAAATCCAACTATTCGATTAGATCACTATAATGAGATAAAGAAAACACATCCTACTATCCCTGGTTATCCCTCTGTAAATCAATATGTTAAAGTGCCTGCAGGTTGGTTGATTGAACAGTGTGATTGGAAAGGGAAACGATTTAACGATGTTGGTGTGCATGCTAATCAAGCGTTAGTATTAGTGAATTATGGTAATGGAAGTGGTGAAGAAATTTTTCAACTCGCTAAAAAAATTTCTGCTTCGGTTAGTACAACTTTCCATATTGATTTAACTCTGGAGGTTAACATCATCTAAAATAAATTACATGCAGTTATGATAAAAAGAATGAAATAGTGTACCTGATTTTCTTTTGTCAGATAAAATATTTTTTAACAAAATTTTTGCGAATTAATATTTTATTATACCTTTCGTACAGTTTTACTTAAAAATATTAAAACGTTATGGCAAAAAAACCCGCTAAGAAAGCAGCCAAGAAAGCAAAGAAGGCTGCTAAGAAGAAGAAGTAATCAAGTTTGACTTGATACTTTAGTAAGAGAAGTGATCCAAGATCACTTCTCTTTTTTTTGTAGATATTCTTATAGAAGCTAGTGTGACCTACTCAAAACTATTCTCATATTTCATCACAAGTAAGTTGACCAGTACGACCAACGGTTATCAGTAGATGATTACAAAACCTTCGTATTTATGCTTATTTGACTCCGCAACGCATTGAATTTCATGATCTTGAACATTCGATTGCATAAATTAAATGGATTGAGTGCTTGGTAGCACCTCCAAAGGACCTTACCTTTGCAGCATTATTAAAACAAATAGAACGCATGGCTAAATCAACCACAAAAATCGTAGTAGAGAAAAAAGCACCAGCAAAAAAGGCTGCTTCAAAACCTAAGGCTGCTCCAACTTTAAATATTGAAAAAGTATCTGAAGATATACTCGCAAAATTGAAGGCTCTTAATATTGAACATCAATTACAGGCAGATATTGAGTGGTGTCTGGGAAGCTACCGATACGATCAAAATCCAACGGGTCTTTTAGAAGCTGCTGCCAAATCTGTGGACGCTTTCAAACAAGAGCTAACAAAGAAGACTAAAGGTGTCACTGCCGCAATGGTAAAAAATATAGAAAAGGTATTGGGCTAACCATTCGCTTAGCAAAAACTAAATAGCCGGTTAAGCCGGCTATTTTTTTATATCATATGGGTAACGTTGGTCAATGTTCCCGCATAGCGAAGACATTCAACGCCAAACTTATTAAGGAAATCCACGCCTTCGTCTGAAGCCAGTCCTTTAAATTCTGCATAAGAATTAAGATAGATAACTCTTCGGATACCCATACTGAAAATAATACGCGAACAAGCCAGGCATGGCGACAACGTTACATAGAGCGTTGCACCATCAACCGAAGTCTTGCTTTTAACGGCATACAGAATTGCATTCTGTTCGGCATGAATGGCCAGCGAGCAACCACCCTTTGAATCCCTCGGACAGCCCTGTTCAGGCCATTCTTCATCACAGTTATGTGTACCCGATGGCGGGCCGTTGTAGCCAATAGAAATAATGCGCGTGTCTTTTGTAAGTACAGCACCAACATGTCTTTTTAAACAATGCGAACGCTTAGCCAGATTAACGGCTAGCTCCATATAGATATCATCGAACTCAGGACGGCTCATTGGGTAAAAATAAGAATTCAAAATAGTATATTCGCGAAGTAAAATGGATTCATGCAGGGTATTCAAAGATTTCTTTTCATCGTAATCGTTTCATTATCATTTGAGGCTGCCGCGCAGGAAGCAATTAAAAACAGACCGAGTCCCACGAGCCTGGTCACAGCACGCTACAAGGACACCTATCTGAAGATTACCTACAGCCAACCCCATAAGCGAGGTCGGATCATTTTTGGAAGTCTGGTACCTTTTGGTCAGGTTTGGCGCACGGGTGCCAACGAAGCAACTGAGATGACCATTACCAAAGACATAGTAATTAATAATTCTCTCCTTCGCGCTGGCACCTACTCAATATTCACCATCCCCGACAAGGAAAGCTGGACTATCATTCTTAACAGTGAACTAGGCCTGTGGGGCTCATATAATTATAACGCCAAACTTGATGTGATGAGATTTAACATCCCAACCAAAACGCTTCAGGGAGCCGTCTTTGAACCGTTTACTATATTGATTGAACAGAAAAACAACGTAGCCGATATCGTGCTTCTCTGGGATTCCATCCGGATTCAAATACCCATTCAATTTCAAGAACCTAAGTTACCATGAAGGCACTGTATACCCTCTTGTTTCTTTTTGTTAGCCTAAGCCTTTATTCTCAAGACCTTGCTGAGCTTGATAATAGAAATGGGTTTAAAGAAATCAAATTGGGTTATCCCATTGATAGTGTGAAGGGTCTTGTTTTCAAAAAAGATATCATCGAAAGAAAAGAGTTCTCGGCCAAAGTGTACGAAACGGAGCATCCTGATTATATGCTGATTGGGGATGTCCCAGTCAAAAAAGTCTCGATCAAAGCCTACAAAGATCTTATTTATGAGATTGATGTAACAACCGCCAAAGATCCCAAGGTTATGCGAGGTCTTGAAAAGTCGTATGGGAAGGCAACTTACAGTATTCGTATCGAAAGCTACTATTGGAAAGCCGAGAACTTAAGTCTTGTGTACAAAGGGCACCGTAAACATGTAAGTCTTACCTATCGATCGGGGCCAGTTATCCGAATGATGTATGAAGACAAGGGGAAGAAAGTTGAAGCCGTTGCGGATGATTGTTAGATCAATCTACTTCAACTTATACATGTCAAGGCTTACTTTTTCCTTTACTTCGAATACGTAATCCTATAAATCTTCCCAGCTTGATCATCAGAGACAAGCAGCGAACCGTCCGGCATTTGTAATACATCTACAGGTCTTCCAGAAACTGTTTGCGCAGCCTCGTCCAACCAACCGCTGGCAAAGGGCTCATAGCTCGTTACTTTACCATCCTGCAACTTTACAAGGCTCAGCTTGTAACCGCTTTTCTTTGAGCGATTCCAGGAACCATGTTCCGCCAGGATGATCTGATTTTTATAATCAGCCGGAAACATCTCTCCTGTATAAAACTTAAGTCCTAAGGGAGCCACGTGTGCATCTAGATTTTGCATCGGTTTTACAAACTCATCGCATGCGCGCTTGTCACCAAACTCAGGATCTTTAACTATGCCACCATGGCAATAAGGATATCCGAAATGCAGCCCCGGACCAGAAGCTGAATTAAGCTCGCAGGGAGGAATGTCATCACCTAACCTATCACGGCCATTGTCTGTAAACCAAATATCATTTGTTTCTGGGTGCCAGGTAAAGCCTACGGTGTTTCGCACACCACTAGCAAATAATTCAAGACCTGTTCCATCTGAATTCATGCGGTGAATGGCTGCAAAAATTGGATCTTCTGGTTCACAAATATTACAGGGAGCTCCGACCGGTACATATAATTTTCCATCCGGACCAAACGCAATGTATTTCCATCCATGATGCGCTTCTGTTGGAAACTTATCGTAAACAACTGTCGGTTCACCCGGATTATCAAGTTTGTTTTCAATATCGGTAAACTTTAAAATGCGACTCACTTCGGCTACGTACAGATCGCCATCTTTAAAGGCTACACCGTTTGGCATATTCAATCCCGAATCAAGCACCCATTTTTTATCAGCAATAAAATCTCCATTAGTATCCTTTACCGCGTACACCTTATCTCCATCCTTATTTCCCACGTAAAGAACACCCGAAGGTGATAGTGCCATAGAACGTGCATCCTTAACATCCGCATAAATATTAATGGCAAATCCGGGAGGAAGTTTAATCGCGCTCAGTGACAAATCACTGAAGACTTCATCCTTAGTTGAATTACAACCAATCATGGCTATCAAAGCCAGCGTCAAAATCGAAAATTTAAATCTCTTCATAATTATATCGCATTGGATTAAGTCCCTATTTGGACAACAAATATCGAAGGGTAATGTTGAATAGTTAAAAGATTTTACACCAGATATTGCTGATTGCGCAAAATCTTGGATGAAGCCCCTTTTTAAAGTTACCTTTGCAGGAATTTCCAGTTAAATGATCTCAATTTCCAGCATTTCTTACTTCATCGGTGGCCGGGCGCTTTACGAGGACGCCTCCATGTTTATAAAACCAGACGATAAAATTGGCTTAATCGGACTAAATGGACGCGGTAAGTCAACCTTATTAAAAATAATTGATGGCGAATTAAGCATAAACGGAGGCTCCATCAGCAAAGCAAAAGATTGCACTATTGGATTCTTAAATCAGGATCTCCTCTCCTACCAAACTGAAGATGCCATTCTTACTGTGGCAATGGGTGCTTTTAAAGAGGCGGTCGATACTCAACGTCAGATAGAAAAAATTCTTTATAAACTCGAACACGACTATTCCGATGACTTAGTTGAAAAACTAACTAACCTGCAAGAGAAGTTTGAGCAGTTGGATGGCTACACCATGCAATCGAAAGCTGAAGAAGTATTAGAGGGAATTGGGTTTGCGACTAAAGATTTACATCGTCCATTAAAAGAATTTTCCGGAGGCTGGCGCATGCGCGTGATGCTTGCTAAACTTTTGCTAGAGCGACCATCTTGCCTGATGCTAGATGAGCCTACCAACCACTTGGACTTACCTTCTATTGAGTGGGTTGAAAACTACCTGCGCAACTATGATGGGGCGGTTATCATTGTATCGCACGACCGTACCTTCCTAAACAATGTTATATCCAAAACAGTAGAAGTTACGAACGGCCAATTAGTAACCTATGAAGGAAACTATTCCTTTTATCTGCAGGAAAAAGAATTGCGTGAGAACATTCAGCAAGGTGCGTATGAAAATCAACAAGCCAAAATTAGGCAAGCCGAACGATTTATAGAACGATTCCGGGCTAAGGCATCCAAATCTAAATTAGTACAGTCGCGCGTTAAGGCGCTTGATAGAATGGATCTGGTAGAAGAAGTGGTGAGTGATAACGCTGCTGTTAATTTCAGATTTACATTCAAGCAACCTTCCGGTCGCCATGTGGTTACCTTAAAGATCTATCTAAATCGTATGGCGATCTCACCATTTTAAAGCACTCTACGGCTGCCATTGAGCGCGGTGATAAAATTGCCTTGATTGGAGCCAACGGAAAAGGGAAGTCAACTTTGTTACGCATCTTAGCTAATTCAGAGCCTGTAGAGGGCGAACGCATTATTGGATACAACGTCATTTACGGATTTTTGCACAGCATCAGTTGGAGTCGTTGCATGTGGAGAGTGAAATTTTGGAAGAGTTAAAACAGGCCGGTAGCGCCAAGACCGAGCAAGAACTAAGAAACGTATTAGGTTGCTTTCTTTTTTCAGATGAAGATGTATTTAAGAAAATTAAAGTGCTATCGGGTGGTGAAAAATCGCGTGTGGCCCTTGCCAAGACGTTGATTTCAGAAGCTAATTTTCTTTTGCTGGATGAACCAACCAACCACCTGGACTTTATTTCGGAAAATATTCTGATCCAGGCGTTGCAACAATATCAGGGAAGTTTTGTAGTTGTATCTCACAACCGTCACTTTGTAAACCAGGTAGCGAATAAAATCTGGTACATCGAAGATCAACAGATAAAAAGAATATCCAGGCACCTATGAAGAGTATGAATATTGGAGAAAGCAAAAATGCATTGAACGCTGCACCACAACCTGTGCCTGCAAAGAAAGCTGAACCGAAACCACAACCAAAGCCCATCAATACAATTAATCCTAATGAAAAAAAGATTAAGGCACTCAATCAGGATTTGAAGAAACAAGAAGACGTAATTGAAAAGTTAGAGCGTGAAAAAGGGCAAGTAGAATCTGAAATGGCAAAGCCTGACGTTTACGGAGATTTTACTAAACTATCTGTATGTCAGCAACGGTTTGATAAACTGGCCTCTAGTTTGCATGAAGCAAATATGAAATGGGAGAAGTTGATGCTCGAGGTTGATGAGTTGGAAGCAACCAGCTAAGCAGGTGATGTAATCTTAAATTAAAAGTAGATTTGCCTTCGAACTAAAAGTATGCTTAAAAGCAAAAGACCAACAACAAACAAAAGCGCATACAATCCTGGAATTACTTTCCGATTCACGAACTCTTTTAATGATTCCATAATGAGTGAGTTTAATGATCAAGGACTTCTTTGACTCAAAAACGAAAAGAAAGTTTAACTTATTATTCAATCTTTTGCATTTATACATAACCTCATCAATAACGTAACCCGATTTATTTTAATCTTGATTGGTTAAAGATAAAATGAGGTAAAAAAGTGTAAAATGGTGGGCTTTTACTAACAACATTTCTTTAATTATTCGTTTAATTTTGAATATGCGCATTGTATTTATCGTATGTATCCTACTTGTGTTCACTTCTGTATCAGCACAAAAAAAACTTTCGTTTATTGATAAATCCTACGAAGAAGAAATAAGAACGGTTATGCTCCATCCAGCCCTGAATGGTTCACGAGATAATTTACGGCCAGCCGTTGTGCCACTTCAAGGTCAAAACCTGTTGCTTGAGTTTGATGACCTGGTCGAGCAACGGAGTAATTATTATGTAAAAATAATTCATTGCAACTACGATTGGACCAAGTCTACGTTAATGGACCTTGACTTTTTATTCGATTATAATGAGTACCCCATTAACGACTATGAGCCTTCCTTTAACACCTCTATTCCGTATATCCATTACTCTTTTTGGTACCTCCGGTAAAATTACCTGGCAACTATCTTTTGGTTGTATACCGCGCAAGTGACGAAAATGATCTTTTGTTAACCAGACGATTCATGATTTATGATAAAAAAGTGACCTTGACTACCGAACGGCAGAGCCAAGGTGTGGGAAGCCTCTATGCCACCAACCAACAAATTAATTTTAAAATCAATTATTCGCGCCTTGACCTCTCTAACCCGATGGAAGCTGTTAAAACTACCATTCGACAAAACCAACGTTGGGATAACGCCCGGGCCAACGTAGTGCCCAGTTTTATTCGTGAGGATAAGCGAGAGCTTGAGTATCGCTTCTTCGATCAGGATAAACAATTTATGGCGGGTAACGAGTTTCGGTTTGTTGATTTTCGATCGTTAAACTTTCCTGGACGCAATACGGGTCGGCTTGATCGAAGTAAAAGACCTTTTAACCTGTCTGTATTATCAGATCGTTTTAGAGGCGAACAGGTATACTCGCAATATGCAGACATGAACGGAAACTTTGTTATAGAAAATCTGGATAACCGGGAAGGTGCCGTATCGGGAGATTATGTATTTGTAACGTTTAGTCTGGAGACATCCCAACCCGTTAATGGAAGTGTTCATTTAATGGGTGCGTTCAATAATTGGGATCGATCCAACAACTCAAAAATGGATTTTCTATCGCAGCATAAAGTATATGAAAAAACTGTTTTCCTTAAGCAAGGCTGGTATGATTATCAGTATTGGGTAGAGTCACCCAAAGAGAACGCCTATCTGGTGGAAGGTAGTTATTTTGAAACTGAAAATCTTTATGAGGTTTTTATCTATTACCGGCCCTGGAAACCGAATGCAGACTTATTGATTGGTTACTTTCAGCTACCGGTTAATCCGCGCTAGCAAAGCTCACTTCTTGGTCAGCATCATTGTGGATAGAACTTGCATTGGCCACATCCAACATTCCAAAGCCTTTATGTGAAAAATGCCCTAAGCCATTTTCATAGACAAACTGTTGCACGGGTTGCGGAGCATACAACGTGAATGGAAAGGTGTAACCCCGAATTTCATATTTAACATCCGAGTCATACAACGGGTAAATGCGGGCAAACTTTTTATGCGAACTTTGAATCCGGTTAATATAATCTTTGTCGGCCACTAATTGAAACTTGTAGAAATCGGCCAGTTGAGAGGCTGAATATTTTCCGCTGGCTTCCATTCTGGCAATGGTATTGTCATAGAGCAGATCCGAAAATTCGTCCAGCTCAGGGCTGATGAAACGCTTGCCGCTTTCATCATTAAAAGAAGCCGGCACTAGTACGATGGGCGATATACAAAGAAATTTTACAGAGTCTGTGATAGAAGCTGGTTCTTCATTTTCTACGGACTCAGGGCTCAATTGTAAACTGCCTATCAATAACTCCTTTTGTAAAAAGAGCACACTGGTAAAGTAGTCAATAAAATCCTGGTCGGATGAAGAGAAAACCAGCGTTACTTTTGACGAGAAGAAATGAAGTCCTTTGCGGCTAATTTTTATCTGTCCCTTTAAACCCGAAAAATTGTATTGAGTAAATGAAAAGTACTTTTCATTCTTGCCCAGCATAACCAACCCTTTGATGGTTTGGGCCAACAAAAATTGATGATGGAAGGGTACATACGCTCCTCTGTTTTTAAGAGCAAAGACAATCCGGATTCTCAAGTGACAATTCTGTTAAGGGGTAAAAAATAAAAACCCCGCCTTTAAAAAAAATTGCGGAAAGCTAAGGTACTACAAATCAGCGCAATAAAGTCAACACTTTGAGAAAAAGATTAAGTGAAAGTTTGATAAATACCTTACACGTTAAATCTAAAGTGCATCACATCGCCATCCTCCACTACATATTCTTTTCCCTCCACAGCCAGTTTTCCGGCCTCACGGCAACCCGCCTCTGATTTATGTTTCTGATAATCAGGTATTTTAATTACCTCGGCCCTGATGAAGCCCTTTTCAAAATCGGTATGGATTACGCCTGCGGCCTGAGGAGCCTTCCAGCCTTTATGGATAGTCCATGCACGAACTTCTTTCTCGCCAGCCGTAAAATACGTGATCAGGTTTAGCAAATTATAGGCTGCCCGGATGAGCCGGTTTAGTCCTGATTCCTTTAAACCATATTCTTCTAAAAATACCTTCCGGTCTTCTTCGCTTTCCAATTCCGCGATCTGAGCTTCAATGGCTGCACAAACCATAACTACCTCTGCGCCTTCTTGTTTTACCAGTTCTTTTAATGAATCCACATACTTATTCCCTGTATGAATGGCTCCCTCATCTACATTGGCCACATAGATCACAGGTTTATCCGTCAACAATTGCAAGTCCTCAATTGCTTTCTTGTCCTCAACATCCAAAACCAGGCTGCGGGCATTTTTACCTGACTGTAATGTCTCCTTATAAGTCACCAGCGTAGCAAGTTCTTTCTTTGCTTTGGCATCACCACTTTTTGCGGTTCGCTCAACCTTGGCAATCTTCTTCTCAACAGAATCGAGGTCTCTGAGTTGAAGTTCAATATCAATTACTTCCTTATCCCCCACCGGGTCCACCTTACCTGCTACGTGAATTATATTGTCATTATCAAAGCACCGGATTACATGGGCAATAGCATCCACTTCACGGATGTTAGCCAGAAACTGATTGCCTAACCCCTCACCCTTGCTGGCTCCTTTTACCAAACCAGCTATATCAACAAATTCAAATGACGTAGGAAGCACCCGTTGTGGGTTTACAAGCGCTTCTAATACTTTTAGCCTTTCATCAGGCACAGAAATTACCCCAACATTGGGCTCAATCGTACAAAATGGAAAGTTGGCTGCCTCAGCCTTGTTATTCGAAATTGCATTAAAAAGAGTTGACTTGCCTACATTCGGAAGGCCTACAATACCACACTTCAATCCCATGATTCTTGTCTTTTATTAAATCAGGGCGCAAATATAAGAAGGTGGAGGTTAGAAGCCAGAATTAGCAACCGATTTGGTGCTTGAGCGGTACCCATTGGTGAAGAGTACAGGATGTTTCGGACTATAAACCAAACTTACCCTTTTGATCGAAATTGCGCTTAAGGTTAGGCTTTATGCTTGCCTGTGTTGACCCGTTTTAAAGTCCTAAACAGAAATCTCGTACTACATTTCTAAAGCCGACAGGGTCATCCAGAAATACATTATGCCCCGCATCAAGGAAAATTTCAAATTGTTTTTGCGAGCTTCCCAGACCATCGAATATGTATTGCAATTCTTCCAGTGGAGCCTGGTCATCAAACCGACTGCCAATCATTAGCGTGGCTAACGTGATCTGATCAAAATCATTCATGATGTTTGTTTTTATTTCATCTTGTATCAATGCGGTGGCTACTTCATCATTCAGTTCATATTGAAGACTTTGAAAAATATTATAAGGAGAAAAGAAACCTACTTTTATATAGGCACCAACTCCTATTTCACCTTCTGTAAATTTCTCCGCCTTAGCCACATATTTATTCCACTGTTTCATCTCCGCTTCAGTAGCGATTGGATTTGTGGCGATGGCCCAACTCTTAGCCTCATTCCAATAGTCAACATCAGTTCCGGCATCTATGAAAACATCGGATACATTGATCAAATAACTTCTTCGAAAGTCCCATCGTAATAGTGCTACATTATCCCCATCATGTGTGGCTGGGCCGCAAATAGAGATTAGCGCATCTATAGCTCCTTCACTTTGGTGGTTTAGCAAATAATGGTAGGACAAATCTCCTCCCCAGCTATGACCAAACAATATAACTTTTGAGTCCTTATATCTTGTTTTTAGAAACTTTGAAATGTATAAGATGTCTTTTGTGTATTGCGCCATTGTCATCTTTTTCAGGTCGGCAATACCTTGTTTGTTCCCAAAACCACGCTGATCGTAATAGACCACAGCAAAATCTTTTTCGATGGTATTCTTCCATTGTGGATAGTCGATGGTTGCAAAGTCAATACTCGGATAGCCGGGCCCGCCTTGAATGTACAAGAGTAAAATACCTGACGAGGTATTGCCTCTTACCATAACCGGTAAATAGGCATCATCCACTTCGATGTGATAAAAATCATTTGCCTTTGCGGATAACTCGGGCTCATCATCACAACCTGAAAGAAGGAATACGAATGGCACGAGTAGAATCGAAACCAGAACATGTGTTTGCCGAAAATTCATTGATATTTTATTTGAGTTTATAATTTATTCCAATTCCTATAATCAGGTATTTTTCATTGCGGCCTACAGCAGGATTTCTGAATTGAAGCTGAGGGTTGATAAACCATTGAATTGGAATATTTTTGGTAACAGATAAATCTTTTCCGAATCGAAGTCCGGGTGCAATGACCCAGTGAAACACGCCACCCATTTTTTGTTTTTCAATATTGCCGCTAGCATCCACTTCGTAAACGTGCGGAATGAAGGTCCGTTGCGGACCAAAGCCTACTTCAACTCCATAAAGGAAGCCTGTTTCCCCAATGTGATCAATTTCAAATTTGGGCAACAAAAAGATAGCGGTTTGATAGTTATGATGATAGTAAAAAGCCAATTTTCGCACCCGTCAGAACTACCCAATTTTGTAATTGTTTAATTGAAAGCGAGTATCCGAAACTAAGGCCAGGACGGGTAATGTTACCACCTTCGTAGGCAAATGACAGTATTTGCTGGGTTGAGGATTGGGAATAAGACAAATTGACGAATAATAGAAAAAAAAAGTAGAGTAAAGATTTCATTTATTAAGTTTTCGCAAACAACGTGGGGCTGATTGGTTTTGATGCAAGAAATCAAGAAATAGTACTGAGTTGGTTAATTCAGGGAGCGAATTGGTTGGATAAAACCCTCTAAGGCAAAAAAAAATCAAATTAGACCTGAACCTATCCAGCTTTTGAAAGCTGCAGCGTTGTATTTACTAACCACAACTACTGGTAAAGAAAGGTTTGAGTCCTTCCATAGTACCTCCAGTTTTTGAAAAGACACATTATTGTAACCTTTAATCTTACTTCGATTGATCAGGAATTGACGGTTCGCTCGGAAGAAGTCCTGCTTTGGGAGCAACTCCTCTAATTCTTTAAGGGTGTACTCAATCAGACTTCTTTGAATAGTTTCCCAATACACAAATGTTTGCTTCCCTTCACTCTTAAAAAAATAGACTTCATCCAAAACAACTATTCTTTTGCCAGAGAGCGTCTTGATTTCAATTTTGCTTTCAGTTAAGGTAATAGTCTGCTCCTCTCTTTTCTTCATATATGTGAATAAAAAGTAAAAATAAGGTACCACAAAAAGTGAGAAAGCTACAAATATTGGAGTGGTGTGATACAAAAAACTATTGTCCCAGAAACGATCGAAAAAAAAACTGTTAGAAATACACAGATATAAAAGGTTCAGCGCATAAACCATTAACCATCCCAGAAAGATCCGAGAGATTATTCCCAACTTGCCATATGCTTGGGTAAGCAGATACTTAACCAAATACTTTAGCGTATAAAAAGATAAAAAGACAGATAACAAAGACATGATTACGTCATACCCATCACCATTGGTAAGATGTGAGAAAGTAAGACGGTTTCGATCGCCAATAGCCCAACCAAAATAAACAATGAAAAGCAGAAGCGGCAGCTCCAAGTACTTTAATATTTTCACACTTATCCCCGTTTTGAAAAAACGAATCTAAATATAACTTTAAAAATCTGCTGCGGTTAGCATCGCAACCATCAGAAAATATTTAATAATTAAGTGAAAAAGAAAAAGCCTCAATTTTCATCGAGGCTTTTTCTCATTTAGGTTTAGGTAAAATCTTTAATCCCACTTCAATTCTGAGTCAACTGTAGGAGATTTTGCTTCGGTCTCTTCTTTTTCACGATGCTGGTCAAAAGAATTGAAATCAACATCGGGCAGGAGTTCGGTTTTAACATGGTTAACTGTATTGTTCAAAGCCTCCATGAATTTGTTAAAATCTTCCTTATAAAGGAAAATTTTATGCTTCTCATAGGTAAACCCTTCATCGTCTTTATTATATCTCTTTTTACTTTCGGTAATGGTGAGATAATAATCGTTTGATCGGGTGGACTTGACATCAAAGAAGTACGTTCGTTTGCCCGCCTTCACTTTTTCAGAGAAAATCTCTTCTCGTCCATTGTTCTTGTTCTCTTCCACAGATTCTTTGGTTTTGGTTAGGTTTTTGGGTAAAAATGGTTAAATCGAAGGTAGTATTTAAAATTTTTAATGCAAACACCTTCTCACATTTGAATGTTATTTTTAGTGATTCAAATCGGTTTGTGAAGTATAAATTTGGGTGATTCTTAAGTTTTTGATATGAAGATGGAAGATATCAGGCTATCCAGCAGCCTTGAATTATTAGCGAAGCAGTTGGTTGAGGGGTTTATTACGGGGCTTCACAAGTCACCCTACCATGGATTTTCGGTTGAGTTTGCTGAACACCGACTATATAACCAAGGCCAAAGCACCCGCCACATCGACTGGAAAGTTTTTGCACGGACTGATAGACTCTACACAAAACAATACGAAGAAGAGACAAACTTGCGGTGCCTTATTGCAATAGATTGCTCCTCGTCCATGCACTATCCGAAGGACACGATGCAAAAGCTAAGGTTCAGTATTTATTCTGCCTCCGCTATTGCCTACATGCTAAACCACCAGCGTGATGCGGTCGGGTTATGCTTGTTCTCAGATAAGATTGAAGAACTCACCCAAATAAAGTCTACGCCTTCGCACCTGGATAAATTATTTACACTCCTGAATGGCCGTTTGAAAAATACTGAGGTTACCCGGAAATCAACCCGGGTGGCTAATGTGCTCCATGAAATTGCTGAGAAGACCCACCGGAGATCTTTAGTAATAATCTTTAGCGATATGTTTGAGGGTGGCGAAAATGATGAAGAGATTATAAAAGCCCTCCAGCATCTCAAACACAACAAACATGAAGTGGTCTTATTTCATGTAACCGATCATGATACCGAGCTCGCATTTAACTTTGATGAACGACCATATGAATTTATTGATCTGGAAAGCGGTGAAAAATTAACACTGAACCCGCACGAGATTAAAGATCGTTATGAAAAGGAATTAAAAGAGTACCACGCCAAGCTTAAAATGAAATGCAATCAACTGAAAATTGATTTTCTCTCGGCCAATATTCAGGATGGCTATTCTGAGGTACTTCAGACTTATATGATCAAGCGATCGAAAATGCGATAATCTTAAACTGAGAAATCAGGATTGTAATTGTTCGTTGTGGAGCCACGACTTCTTGGCCATCAACTCTTCTTTCGACTCAACCATATCCGGATCGGGCACACAACAATCCACTGGACAAACAGCCGCACACTGAGGCTCTTCGTGAAAACCCGTGCACTCCGTACATTTTCCAGATACTATATAATAGAATTCATCCGACACTGGAGCTTGAGACGATTTAGCATCTACCTGAGATCCATCTTCCAACTCTACCTAGGTAAGGGCTGTACCCCCTGCCCAATTCCACTCGCGGCCACCCTCATAGATGGCGGTATTAGGGCACTCCGGTTCGCATGCCCCACAATTAATACATTCATCCGTTATCTTTATTGCCATGTGCGATAAATTTCAATTACGTAAAGTACTTTTGCCACAAAAATACGGCTACAAAGTCAACTGTCAAAACAACAAACCCTCACTTAAAGTTTTAAATCGCGATGAAATTAGAGGATAAAGTCAACGCTTTTGCAGCCCTAGGGCACAAAATGAGTCGGCTGACAGATTCAGAAAAGAATGACATTGCCGTTAATGCCGCCCAATTGAATCCGTGGTTTACGCACGATTCAGTGGCAACGGCTTTATCGGGGATCAATCATTTTTTAAAGAAAGATACTTTATCAAACTGGGCAGCTCAATACCCCATCGAACATCAAAAGAGTAAAACCGTAGGAGTAGCCATGGCTGGAAATATTCCCTTGGTTGGATTTCATGACCTATTATGTATACTTCTATGCGGACATCAGCTTATTGCAAAAAAGAGTTCACAGGATTCATACTTAACTGATTTGTTGATCAATTGGCTAATTGAAATTGAGCCTCGATTTAAATCCAAGATAAGATTTGAAGAACGATTAAATGGTGTAGAAGCGGTAATTGCAACCGGCAGCGACAACACCGCACGCTATTTTGAATACTACTTCCGAACAATTCCGCACATTATAAGAAAAAACAGAACCTCCATTGCCGTGCTAATGGGTGAGGAAACTCCTGAAATACTTTTTGAATTGGGCAAAGATGTATTTACCTACTTTGGTTTGGGCTGCAGAAACGTATCAAAGATATATGTACCGGAAGATTACAACTTCCCGAATTTACTGGATGCCTGGCAATCGTATGAATCGATTATTCATCATCATAAGTATGCGAATAATTACGATTATCAAAAATCAATTCTTTTGGTGAACGGTATACACTTTTATGATACCGGATACTTATTAACAACGGCCAGTAAGAACTTAGTCTCGCCTATCTCTGTATTGTTTTATGAAACGTATACGAATCAGGCTGACCTGGATCAAAAGATTCAGTTACAAAGAGAAAAGATCCAATGTATTGTATCCGCTGACGGATGGTATAAAAGCAGTTTAGCTTTTGGCACCGCACAAAGACCAGATGTGTCTGACTATGCCGACCAAATAGATACCATGAAATTTCTAACTTCAATTTAGAGCTTACTGACCTCTTAGAATTTCAATCCATCCCTTGTAGGCCTGACCATCTGCGGAAAGCATATAATAATAGATACCATCCGCAATATCACCACCAGTCCAATCATTTTTATAATCAGAAGCGGAGAATACCTCCCTTACCCCAGCGATTGGTAATTATCAGCTGGGAGTTCGTTGGTAAATTCCGAATCACCAATAGATCATTGGCACCATCTCCGTTAGGCGTAAATACGTTGGGCACAAATAGACCGCAGCCACCCGTTGGTTCAACCATATCAAGATCATAGAATGCGGATGTCACGGAACCTACACATCCATTTACGCTCGATTGATTTTGAGAAAGTTGAAGTTGGTACGAACCTAATGCCAAGTCTGAAATGGTAAACGCACCTGAAGCTGCCTGATCTTTTGTTATGGTACCATCCTGCACAATATTTCCATTATCAAAGACCATAAAGGTGTAATCTGTATTAGTGGAGCCAATCAAACCCGTTAAGACTACACTTCCTGAGCTTATAAGACAATCGTAGGTAGAAGAAGCTATATCAAAGTCCACGAGGTCAGGAATTCCAGTTGGATCGATCGTGAACAAACCTCTTTTAATACAGGCGGGATTTGTATCATCACCATAGGTAACGGTGTAATTATAAATACCTATTGGTAGACCCGTAAATATAAAATTATTGAATTGGGTTGCCTGAACCGGACCATCAATTTCAATCTTGACTCCAATTAAATTAACAAGCGGTACAGCCGGAACTATATCAAATGTTACGGTACCATCCGGTACTGCAGCCCCACAGGTTGCCAGCGTAGTTACGGGTGTAATAATAACTGTTGCACAATTGTTTAAAGGTGCACACAGCGGATCTCCCGATGGTAAAACTGAAACTGATACCACAGTAGTCAACTGATTTGAACATGATCCAATAGTTGCAAAAACATTAAATGTTGAGTTAGAAGTTAATGCTCCTGTTGGAAGGCTTAGGGTAGAACCCGTTCCAGCTATTGGGCCTCCTATCGTATTATTAGTTACGTTATCTCTTAGCTGATAACTCACTCCCACCTCAGAATTATCAACTTGAATAGCTGTAGAGGTCCCGAAACAAATAACCGCAGTCTGTGCAGTAACCGTTAACCCAACAGCCGGTGCGGGGTTGACAGTTATAGAGACTATAGCTGTTAATGGTGCAGCACAAGTTACAGTAGTGGCCAAAACGTTAATCGTTAGAGATGTTAGCAAATTTCCTGTTGCGAGATCCAGTGTTCCGCCCGTACCTGCAACCGAAACACCGATCAAACTATTATCAGAATCATCTCTCAACTGATAGTCAACACCCACTTCACTATTTGCAATTTGAACAACCGTTCCATTGCCAGCACATAATGTGTTTGACTGAGCTGTTACTGCCAAACCTAAGTTAATGGCACCGGCCACATTTACTAGTACAGTCGATGTTAACTCTACAGGCGCGCAAACACCACCCGTAGCCAACACGTTAAATGTGATTGGTGCATTTAGTGCCCCTGTTGAAAGTAACAAGGTGGCGCCTGTTCCCATCATAGCAGCCCCTATTAAGCTGTCATCTGCATCGTTTCGCAACTGATAACTAACACCCACTTCTGAATTTGCAATGTCTATAGTTGTAGAACCTCCTACACATAACGTAGAAGCTGGACCGGTAACCGCCAGAGCAGGATTTGGATCAACATCCACATTTACCGTGGCCAGATTGGTCAACTCTATCGAACAAATTCCATTAGACGCCAGTATATTAAATGTGGTACCAACCGTAAGATTTCCTGTGGGCAAATCGATTGATGCACCCGTACCAGCAACTGGTACGCCAATCAAGCTATCATCGGCATCATTTCGCAGTTGATAATTTACGCCCGATTCGGAATTAGTAATTTGAATATTGGTTGAAGACCCTGAGCAAACCGCAGCCGCTTGCGGACTTACATTAACAGAAGCATCAATGGATCCAACAACGGTAACGGTTACTGTTGCCGATAATTGTATGGGTGCACATACACCCCGTGTAGCCACAACATTAAATGTGATATCTGAAGTTAAAACTCCCGTTGGTAATGCTAAGGTAGCACCTGTTCCAACCAATGCCGATCCGATCAGACTATTATCAGCATTATTTCTTAGCTGATAACTTACCCCTACTTCAGAATTTGCAACCTCCACAGAACTCGACCCGCCTGAACAAACCGGACTAAGTGGAGTAGTAACGGCTAACCCAACCAAAGGCACCTCATCAACACTAATTGAAACCGGAGCACCCACCAAGATACCAGGACAATTTGCATCTGTAACACTGATCAACGTGTATGTGGTAGCAGTAGCCGGTGACACTGAGATTAAAGTAGAACTAGTTACTGAATTACCAGGGAAGGTTGTTACCCCATCAGAGTATTGAAAATTCCAAGGTCCTGTTCCTGTGAAATTAAAATTCAGATTAGTGCTTTGACCATTGCAAATGGTAGTGCTTCCGGTAATCTCACTAGTAGGCAGTTGATTTACCGTTAATGTGATAGAGGCAGCAGAACTTTCGCAACCGTTAAAGGTTTCTGTTACAAAAACTGTTGTAACATTGGCTGCTGCACTACTAAAGCCCAATTGAGCATTCGTTGGTGTTGTCCCTGTTGTTAGAATTGTGGTTAAACTAACATCTCCATACCAGGTATAGATACTACCCACATTTGGTGTAGTGACAACCGGAGGTATAATTACACCGCCTACGCAATAGACATTGGGTGTAAATGTAATTCCTGGTGTTACCGGTACTGCATTTACAGTAAGAGTAACAGGAGTTGCCAATCCTTGACAATTGGTGTTGTTTTTCTCAGTTATAAAAATGGTTTTTGTATTATCAACAGCACTGCTAAAGCCTAATTGTACATTCGTGGGATTGCTCCCTGTTGTGAGCACGGTAGTAAGACCAGCATCGCTATACCAGGTATACACACTTCCAACATTTGGGGTGGTAATTACGGGCGGGGCTATAGATGCGCCTACACAATAAGTTGATGGATTAAAGGTTGTCGCTGGTGCCGATGGTATTGGATTCACTGTTAAGGTAACAGCCGTAGCCAGCCCCGTACATAAACTACTGTTCATCTCCGTTACAAAAACGGTGGTACTATTTGGTGCAGCACTACCAAATCCAAGTTGCGCGTTGGTTGGGGCAGTTCCAGTAGCAATAAGGGTTGATAAACTAACATCGCTATACCAGGAATACGTGCTTCCACCAACCGGAACAGTAACAACAGGCGGAATAATTGCCTGACCTACACAGTAAATACTTGGGTTGAACGTAATAGCTGGAGCTGATGGCACTGCATTGACCGTTAAGGTAATCGTTGTAGCCGGACCAGTACAATTATTGGTAGTTGTCTCTGTAACAAATACAGACGTGACTGAGGCCGCTGCACTAGTAAAGCCTAATTGTGCATTGGTTGGTAAAGTGCCCGTGGTTAACACCGTTGTAAGACCGGCATCGCTATACCAGGTATAGGTGCTTCCACCTGTTGGTGTGGAAATAACGGGTGGTGTTATCGCTGAGCCTACACAATAGGAACTGGGGCTAAAGGTAACAGCTGGAGCAACCGGTACCGGGCTTACAGTAAGGGTAATTGACGTAGCAGGACCCGGGCAATTGCTGCTATTTGTTTCTGTAATAAAAATTGTTGTGCTATTGGCAAGGGCACTGCTAAAACCCAGTTGGGCATTGGTTGGTATGGTTCCGGTTGTTAACAATGTAGAAAGGCTTACATCGCTATACCAGGAATAGGTGCTACCACCAATAGGTGTCGCAACAATAGGCGGTGTTATCGGTTGACCAACACAATAGGAATTTGGGCTAAAAGTAATAGCCGGAGCTAAAGGAATGGGGTTTACAGTTAGTGTTACCGTGGTTGCAGGCCCCATGCAATTACTGCTATTCGTTTCTGTAACAAACACAACTGTTGTATTTACTGATGCGCTACTAAATCCTAGTTGTGCATTTGTTGGTGTAGATCCGGTTGTTAGTATTGTTGTTAGGCCAGCATCGCTATACCAGCTATAGGTACTGCCTCCAACCGGAGTGGTTACTATGGGTGGTGTAATGGCTGTACCTACACAATACGAACTCGGGCTAAAAGTTATACCGGGTAGGACTGGAATTGCAGCGACCGTTAATGTTACCGGGGTTGCAGGGCCCGGACAATTGTTGCTATTGGTTTCTCTTACATATACGGTAGTGGTATTTGCAGAGGCACTGCTAAAACCTAATTGTGCATTGGTGGGTGCAATTCCTGTTGTTAAGAGAGTAGATAAACTGATATCACTAAACCATGAATAGGTGCTCCCTCCTATTGGTACAGTTATAGTTGGGGGTGTTATCGCTTGACCCACGCAATAGGAACTTGGTGTAAAAGTAACGGCTGGGGCAATTGGAATTGCATTAACTGTTAAATTAACAGCTGTTGCTGCACCTTCACAATTACTGCTATTTGTTTCCGCTACGAATACAGTTGTGATATTGGCTGCAACGCTGCTAAAGCCTAGCTGAACATTGGTTGGATTCGTTCCTGCGATCAGCAAGGTGGTTAACCCAGCATCTGAATACCAATTGTAGGTGCTTCCTCCTGTAGGAGTTGTAATACTGGGAGTAACAATAGCATCATTAACACAGTAAGTATTGGGGGTAAACGTAACCGCAGGAGCTACAGGCACCGGATTAACAGTAATTAATGTCGAACCACTAACGGCCACTGAAACGCAGCCATTAATATCGGTGACGTTTGTTAATGTGTAGGTTGTATTGATTAATGGTGATACGGAAACATCCGATCCGCTGATATAGTTATTCACTACCCCAAGGCCGGTGACCGTAAGCGTGAAAGGTCCAACGCCACCCGTTACATCAACCTTAAAAGTGGAAGACTCACCCACACAGATTGGTGTTGTTCCAGTTAACGCAAGTACTGCATTGGATGGTGCCGGAGGCTCAATGATTGAAATGGGGCCAATGGTCTGACTACAGTTCGTTCCATTATCATTAACAACCACGGTATAATCTCCAGCGGTAAGTCCAGAAATATCCTGAGCGGAAGAAGTAAAGCCATTGGTGGCCGTCCATGAGTAAGAATAATTTGATGTGCCTCCTGGAAACATCAATGGAAATCTGACCATTAGGCGCTGCACAACTTGTACTATTAATAGGAAAACCTGCTGTGGTTGAAACTGAAATGTCCGTTGTGCCATTAATAGCAAAATTATTCTGAGTAAAATCTAGCGGATTTCCATCCTGAACTACAATAGTATATAGCCCCGGTTTTAAATTGGTCACTTGAAAAGGGACTCCCAGTGCCATGGGAATATTCAAATAATTAACTGGACCCAAAATAAAAAGTTCTATTGAGGGTATTCCTGAAGTAACCGTTACCTGGAATGAGCCGTTGTCGAGTACACCATCGCCTCCGATCAAATCGCGGCAAGCATCTTTTTTATTGTCTACTGTTACAACGGGTGCTTGAGCCCACGCTACAGCCGAAAAAAAAGTAAGTCCTATAAAGACCCAAAAAAATAGATTTTTCGATTTCAAGGACGTCATTAGTTAATTTTGAACTTCATATGTTTTGAACAGCCATCCGGACTTTGGATGTAAAGGTTGTAATCGCCTTTATCTAAGTCACTAATCTTCTCGCCTTTACCTTCCAATCGGTTATCCTGATTTGATCCGGAAAAAACAAAATATGTATATGAATCGGAGTTTTTGTACTCCATTACTACTTCACCATTCTTCTGTCCATTTGACGTGTGTGTGATGGTTAATCTCACATCAAAATCATCGCACTTTTCAAAGCCTGCTACAGGCCCTGCTGGCAAACCACACGAAAGGATCGATATAAAAACAAATATCACTCCTAAGATGTTGTATTTGAAATGTTTGCCAAGGTTCATAGGAGAGGTAATTAAAAGCAAGATACTGCATTCCTGAGAGCAGCGAAAAAGGTTAAAAAATATCTTTTACTCATGTAAAGATGTAGATTCTAGGACCAACTTATCTAAAAAAACACATTACCCATTAGCTAAGTAATGTTTTAGTAAAAAAATCATGTTTTCAATACCGCTTGCTTAAAATCTCACTCAGTATAAAAGCCTTCTTAAAACTGGTTGGATTCTTTAGTTCTGTGATATAATTACTGACCATAGCGCCTCGCTCCTTGCGCTTATATCCCTTAAACTGACCAAAGCTTGTATCAGTATCCTCAACTTTAATTGTCTCCTCTAAAGATGGCCGGTTGAAAGCATCACGCTTCGCTTTTTCGTAGGTATCATAAATCTGATCCTGAGACTTATAATCTACCCTTTCAGTTTCTTCAACTTCATTTTTTAGATTGTCATCGTAATCAACAAAATCATATTGCTTGGCAGGTGCAGGTTGTGGAATTGGCTGTTTGACTGGTTTAGGCGCCTTTGCTGCCTGAATCTCACGAAGAAGATCCTCAAAAGATATTGGCTTAGTCTCTGGCAGCGAAGGAAGATCATCCGATTGATTGGTCTCAAACGGCTTCGCTTTCTTCTTATTTGCCCGGGCTATTAAGGTGATTACTATCACAATGAGCCAAATCCAAAACTGAATATCCATGATTGACTCAAAGGTATTGAAATAAATCAAAAAACAGCGTTTTTAGGCACTTTTTGCTTGGGATAAATTGTGGATGAAATGAGTAAGCCCGATTTTCCAATTGCCAATCCTACGGTTATCTTTGCCATCTTATTTTTTCAACCACTAAATTCTCAAGGGATTCATGCAGTTATCGAAGTTGGAGATCAAGGGATTCAAGAGCTTTGCCGATAAAATAGTGATTAATTTTGACGAAGGAATTACAGGTATCGTTGGGCCAAACGGCTGCGGAAAGTCAAACGTAGTGGATTCTATCCGCTGGGTATTAGGTGAACAAAAAACCAGCGCTCTCCGGTCTGAAAAAATGGAGAACGTTATTTTTAATGGCACCAGCCAACGCTCACCACAGCAAATGGCTGAGGTTTCCTTAACCATTAACAACACTAAAAATATTCTTCCAACAGAATACTCGCAGGTTACTATCACCCGTAGGTTGTATCGTTCTGGTGAAAGTGAATACCTGCTTAACGGAGTTGCCTGCCGATTAAAGGATATTACTAACCTATTCTTAGATACTGGAGTAGCGTCTAACAGCTATGCCATTATTGAGTTAGGCATGGTTGATGATATTCTAAATGACCGTGATAACTCACGAAGAATGTTATTTGAAGAAGCTGCGGGGATTTCAAAATTCAAAAAGCGCAAGAAGGAAACTTTGAAGAAGTTGGAAGACACTGATGCTGACTTAGAGCGCGTGGAAGACTTACTTTTTGAAATAGAAAAGAACATGAAGAGTCTGGAGAAACAAGCCCGGCAAACTGAACAGTATTACAAAATTAAGGAGGACTATAAAGAGAAAAGCATACAACTAGCAAAAGTAGTTGTAAACAAACAGAAGGAAACCTTTGCCACCGTTCAAAAGCAAGTTGAAACTGAAAGCGATCGCAAAACAAAACTTACTACCGGGCTTGCTGAAAAAGAAGCACTGATTGAAAAGTCAAAAGCAGAACTTCTTCTTAAGGAGAAAACACTATCCTCGCGTCAAAAAGGAATCAACGATTTCGTTGCTAAAATCAGGCAGTACGAGAGTGAGAAACAGATTAAGAATGAAAGACTACGTTCCCTTAACGACCGGGTTAATAACCTGAAAGAACAAATCGATCAGGATAAAAAAAGTAACGAACGGGCTCGTTTCAGTATTCAAAGCCTGGAGACCGAACGAGATACCGCCCATCAGGCATTAAAAGAAATTTCAGATAAAGTTGATCTACTTAAATCAGAATACGAAACACAAAAAGCAGCAACGTATACATTGCAAGGTGAATCGGATGCGCTTCGCCAGGTGTATCGCACTAAGCAAGAAGAGTCTTTTCAATTAAATAAGTCTCTTGAAATCCGGGAGATTCAAATCTCATCTTTCAAACAAGAATTAGAACGCACGACTACTGACACCAGTCATCAAAGCGCCAGCATTGCTGAGTTCGAGAAGAAGACCGTAGTCTTAAGCGAAGAGATCAAAGAAAAAAACAGCTATCTCGAAAAATTAAAGAAAGAAGAGGAAGATGTTTTTTCGCGAATCACCTCGCTGGAGAAGACGATTGAAATGATTCGTGAGGAGATGACAGAGACCGGGCGCAAACTCGATTCGCGTCAAAATGAATTTCAACTCACTAAATCCCTTGTCGAAAATCTGGAAGGCTTTCCTGAAGCCATTAAATTCCTGAAGAAGAATGTAAGCTGGACAAAAAATGCTCCGCTCCTTTCGGATATCCTTTCCACCAGCGAAGAGTATCGGGTGGCTATTGAAAACTATCTGGAACCTTATCTCAACTATTACATTGTTGAGCACGAGGCCGAAGCGTATGAAGCGATCAATATCCTGAGCGATGCCAGTAAAGGCAAAGCCAACTTCTTTATACTTGACTCATTTGAAAAGTTTTCGCCCTCAGACATTCAAATGTATTCGAATGCATTTCCGGCAACGCAAATCATCGAATTCGATCCTAAGTATAACAAACTCATGGCCTTTATCCTTGATAAGGTTTATGTGTACGAAGGCGATGTACGGAATATACCAACTGACGAAAATACGTCTACCACCAAGAGTGGTAAAGTTACCAGACGTAGATTCAGCTTATCCGGTGGATCGGTAGGATTGTTTGAAGGTAAGAAAATCGGGCGCGCTAAGAATCTTGAGAAACTTGAAAAAGAGATCAAGGAGTTCACGAAAAGGTTGAAGACATCCGGCACTCTTTGATTGACCGGCAACGGGAACTTGAGCGTTTGCGCAATAACACCCTAAAGCAACAAATCGAAGAAGCTCAAAATGCCATTAAGTTGGTTAATGATGAGTTCATTTCCGTGCGCACCAAGCAGGAACAGTTTTCGAATATGTTGAACAGCGCAGATTTGCGCAAGGAAGATATTATAGAAAAAATTGAAACCCTGAACCAGGAACTTCTTGATCTGCGGCCAAAAGCAGAACAAGCACAATTGGTATCGGGTCAGCAGGATGAAAAACTGAAACTCATTACTTCTGAATTAAATATTCAAAATGAATTCCTGAGTCAGAAATCATCCACCTACAATGAACAAAATATTCTCTTTCATCAGCAAGAGAACCGTGTAAAGAGTGTGGAGCAAGAAATGCGATTCAAGCAGGAGTCGATGGAGCAAAGTAGTTTGCGCGTTGAAACGAACTCGGAAGAACTGAAGAAAAATGATGACGAAATCAGAACCATTATTGAAACTACACAAAGCAATGATGAGGAACTGATTGGCATGTATGCAGAGAAGGAAGAGATGGAGAAAGGCTTAGGAGAAGCCGAAAAAGAATATTACTCTGGCCGTGGCGAGATTGATCAATTTGAAAAAGATCTGCGCGAGGTACAACATCAGCGCCAAAACATCGACACCTTGTTGATGGAGTTACAGAATCAATTAAATGAAAGTAAGATTCAACTCAATTCCGTTAAAGAAAGATTGTCGGTTGAGTTTAATATTGATCTTGATACGGTATTGAGCCAGGCAACGCCTGAAGAAGCGGAACAGTTGGCGTTATTCGATGAAGAAAAACTTCGCGCGGATGTAACCAAAATTCGCGAGAAGCTGGACAACATGGGCCCGATTAACCCGATGGCCATGGAAGCCTATACGGAAATAAAAGAACGCAATGATTTCATTAACGTACAAAAAGACGATCTGCTAAAAGCGAAAGAATCACTCTTTAGTACAATCAGTGAAATTGAAGGCGTAGCCAGCGAGACCTTTATGGTTGCTTTCACACAGATTAAAGAACACTTTGTTCGGGTATTCCGCTCGTTGTTTAATGAGGGTGATGATTGTGATTTAAAATTGGCTGATCCCACCAAACCTTTAGAGTCTGAGATTGATATTATCGCCAAACCGAAAGGCAAGCGACCATTAACTATTAATCAATTATCAGGTGGTGAGAAAACACTTACGGCCACGGCACTATTGTTTTCTATGTATTTATTGAAGCCGGCTCCCTTCTGTATTTTTGATGAGGTGGATGCACCGCTAGATGATGCCAACATTGATAAGTTCAATACCATCATTCGCAATTTTAGTAAAGACTCACAGTTTGTTATTGTTACGCATAATAAGCGCACGATGACCACAACTGATGTTATCTATGGAATTACGATGGTGGAGAAAGGAATTTCGCGTGTAGTACCTGTGGACTTAAGAGAGCTTGCTTAATTAGGAATTAAACTCCAGCATAGGCGCTAAAGGCTCCATCAACCGGCACAACAATTCCGGAGACAAACTTTGAAGCATCGGAACAAAGCCAAAGCAACGTTCCGGAAAGTTCATCGGGCTCGCCAAATCGGTTAAAGGGTGTCCCCTTAATTATCAATTGGCCACGCTCGGTTAAGCTTCCGTCTGCATGGGTTAACAACGTTCGGTTTTGTTCTGTCAGAAAGAAGCCCGGAGCGATGGCGTTTACACGAAAACCTTCGCCAAACTTTTTGGCCATTTCAACAGATAGCCATTGTGTGAAATTACTTATCGCGGCCTTTGCCGCTCCGTAACCCACTACCCGGGTTAGTGGCCGAATGGCGGTCATCGAAGAAATGTTAATGATGATTCCCTTCTTTGAAGCTATCATCACTGCTCCAAAAATTTGTGAAGGCAACAATGTACCAGCCAGATTTAAATCAACTACCTTTTTGAAATCGTCCAGTTTTAAATCAAGAAAGGTTTTATCTGGAGTAACCACCGCACCGGGCAAATTACCGCCCGCTGCATTTACCAGTATGTCAATGGTACCAAATTTTTCTAGAATGAGTTTCCTGGCTTCTACTAATTGCTTTTCATCTAGCACGTCAGCCGAAACTCCAAAAGCATTTCCACCTGATTGAATAATTTCTTTGGCCAAAGTATCGGCCACCGCTTTTCTCCTTCCCAGAATAACCACCGATGCTCCGGCCTTAGCCAAGGCTCTACACATGGTATTGCCTAACACGCCTGTACCTCCAGTGACTACAGCCACTTTCGTTTTTAAACCGAATAGCTCTTCGATGTAACTCATGCTCTATGCTTTTAGTATTACTGATCTACGGGTACGATTACTTTCATAAGCTGCCTCAATCAGCCTGATCACTTCGCGGGATTCTTCGGGTTTAACATCCAAGGGTTTGCCCTCGCGGATAACTTCATAAATATTTTGGTAAAAGTTTAAATAATTACCTGGAATAGTCTCGATCGTTCCTTCTACATGCAACCTATCTATTGTTGTGTTCAGCCGGCCCCAACATTCTTTTGGTAATGTTCCCCAACCCGGAGTACCCGGAATCTTTTTTTCTTTGAGTGCTTGTTCCTGCGGGTCAACATTGCTACTGGTAATGAATGACCCCTCTGTGCCGTGTAATTGATAGCGGGGACCCTGTTCACGAACCAGATAGCTCGATTTTACAATAACGTTTAGGCCGGGATAGGTAAGACGTAGGTCATAGAAGTCATCTACACTTCCTCCCGGTCGTTGAATACCAATGCGTGCATCAATTTCTGATGGCATCCCAAACAATACTAAAACCTGATCAAGCATGTGCGAACCCAGATTATATAAAATCCCTTTACCGGGTCCAGCTTCTTCTTTCCAGGAATTAGGTTCTATGTAATTACGGAAGCGATCGTAGTGCGCTTCGAACTCAACTATTTTACCTACCCACTTATTATCAATAACTTTTTTCAGCGTAAGAAAATCACCGTCCAACCGCCTGCTCTGGAATACGGTAAGTATTTTATTGTGCTTACCAGCCAAGGCAATTAATTCATCCGCTTCTTGCACCGTAACGGTAAATGGCTTCTCAACAATAACATGTTTACCGGCTTGCAAAGATTTAGCAGCTTGTTCGAGATGGAGGTGATTGGGCGTATTCACAACAACTAATTCAACAGACGGATCGGAAAGAATTTCTTCAAAAGTCTTTACTACCCGGCAGTTAGGATAATGCGCTTCCGCTGATTGTTTGCTTCTTTGCAGTACTAACGAAAGTTCAAACTCCGGATGCGCATCGATAAGCGGTGCATGAAAAACTTCACCCGACATCCCATAAGAAAGGATCGCAGTTTTAATGGGCTTCAAACTCATTATTCAAATTCGAAATAGTTTTTAACATTATTATAACAAATATCCTGCACCATAGTGCCTATTAACTTTACATCATTGGGTAGCTCACCTTTTGATATATCATTACCTAATAGATTACATAAGACACGTCTAAAATATTCGTGACGCGGGAAAGATAAAAAGCTCCGCGAGTCAGTAACCATACCAATAAATCTAGACAAAAGGCCCATGTTGGAAAGTGTATCTATTTGTTTCTCCATCCCGTCCTTTTGATCCAGGAACCACCAGGCTGAACCCCATTGAATTTTTCCGGGAATGGATCCATCACAAAAATTTCCCGTCATGGTAGCAAAAACTTCGTTATCGGCAGGGTTAAGATTGTACAAAATAGTTTTTGCTAACTGATTGGTTTGATCCAATCTATTTAAGAAGGAAGACAAATTTCGCGATTGCGAAAAATCACCTACAGAATCAAAGCCTGTATCCGACCCAAGACTATTTAACAAGCGAGAATTATTATTACGAATTGCACCGATATGAAATTGTTGTACCCAATTTTTTTCATTATACATCTTACCCAATTCAAGTAAGACTGCTCCTTGAAGAATCAGTTGTTCTTCGGCTGTTAATTGACTGCCTGTACGAACTTTCTTAAAGATTACTTCACCCTTTTGTGTACTGTTTACATCTCCAATACATTCCAACCCATGGTCGGCCGCCTTACAACCATGTGAATCAAAATAGTCTATTCTATTTCTCAAAGCAGCTATTAAGTCGCCAAATGATTCAATAGTAATGCCCGATACTTCGGATAACAAATCAAGATAGTGATTATAATTCTCCACATGCCCACTTGCATACGCTTTATCGGGTCTAAACGTGGGCAGCATTTTAAGATCAGTAATGTGTGATGCCATCTCCTTATGATAATTCAGAGAGTCGGTTGGGTCGTCTGTAGAGCAAACTACTTTAACCTTCATGCTGGTCAATAATGGTTGTACACGAAAATCATTTTGCTTAAGTTTTGAAGTGCAGTGCTTATAAATATCCGGAGCCGATTTTTCATTAAGAAGTTCAGCAACTCCAAAATATCTTTTTAACTCAAGGTGTGTCCAATGATAGAGTGGATTCCGCAATGTGGCGGGCACCGTTTTCGCCCACGCTAAAAATTTTTCCAGAGGTTCTGCATTTCCTGTAATGAATCTTTCATCTACTCCATTAGCCCGCATAGCGCGCCATTTGTAGTGATCGCCTTCTAACCAAATCGTGGTTAGGTTTTCAAATTGTCGGTTCTCTGCAATATCTTTTGGTGATAAATGATTGTGGTAATCAATTATCGGACACGTACTGGCATAGTCATGATAGAGTTCGCGTGCTGGTTCGCTGTGCAAAAGAAAATCTTCATTCAGGAATGAAATAGGTTCGCTCATAAGAGTTAATCTAGCGCACGGATTTTTATGCTTCTGAAAGATACAGCATCGCCATGATCCTGTAAAAGGATATGCCCTTTTTCGGCCATACCAAAACCTGCCCATGCATTATATTTACTACGGGCCACTAAGGCATAATAGATAGGTGTTCCTCGTTGATACTCAACTATCTTTCTTCCGTTCAACCAATGTTCTATTCGATTATCGGGATGTACAACAACGCGACCTTCATTCCATGTTCTGGGGATGTCCTGAATTTTCAGGGACGGAATTAAATCGTAGAGCGAACCCAACGTTCTGTTGCCAACCACGCCTTCCTTAGCATCCGGGTGTCTTTCATCATCCAGAATCTGATACTCTAAGCCGATGGCAGAACCTGTTGAAAGATACTTCTCATCTACAAAATATTTAACTCCACTGTTTGCCCCTTTGGTAAAATTAAAATCAAAGGTTAATTCAAAAGCATCAAATCTTTCATCTGTAATTATATCTCCACCATTGGTCGATTCACCGCCATTAGATGGAAATACCGATAATATTCCATCTTTAATTTCCCATCCTTTATCAGGAAAAGAGTCTTTAAAAGCCCCACGCCAACCCGTGGTGGTTTTTCCATCCCACAACAATCGGTAGCCTTGTTGTTTTTCTAAAAGGAGATAACGTGTTAGGCACCAGATTAACAACGGTGATATCCGTTAAGGGTCGGGCCTGAAGATTTTCTGTTTGAATGCGAATATTTTTCCAATACGTTTTCTTGCCTTCCCCTTGGGCATCATATACCGCATGAACCTGCAAGGCTATCAATCCTTTCAAGGAAGCATCATCAATTAAATAAGCGGTGGGGATATCATTTACCCAGGTGCGAATGGTGGAACCAATACATTCAATCCGATAGGTATTCCAATCGCCCCACTTGTACGCTTGCCTGGCAATCGGATTTAATTCGAGTGGATAAAGCCAACCTCTTCGAGCTTCGTCATAGATGCCACCAGACCAACTGCGCTCTTTGCGGTGATCCACTTCCATCTGATACCCATTAACGCGACCATCTTCCGGCTTTTGCAAGCTCCTGAATTGAATACCTGAGTTTATGCCGTCATCTATCTTTATCTGAAGTTCAAGAATAAAATCTCCATATTCTTTGTCCAATGCCAGAAAGGAATTTGGCGAATCCTTTACACACGTTCCAACAATCATTCCATCAACTACATCATACTTTGCCGTACCATTAACAAGTTTCCAACCCGTAAGATCCTTTCCATTAAAAAGGTTAATCCATTTTTCTTTAGGTGGGAATGCCTTTGCTTGCAGAGGCTGCAAGACAAAAAATAAAATTATAAGGCCTAAAATCTTTCTCATTTTATAAATGTCAATTAAGAAACTTCTACAATTTCATTTCCCATCCGTGCTCGTACTCCCTACTCCATAAAGCATTTGCTTCTTTATCGTTTTTAATTCTTCCCTGGGCATCACAATATATAGTGTGGCCCGAACGGAAAGCGATATTTCCTAACTGTGGTAACAAAGTTGATTTATGCCCTTCGCTGATTGGCGCGTTCAGTTTTGCTTTCCCTCTGACAGTCTCAACAAAATTTAACAGGTGCAGGCTATCCAGTTTTTCGCCCATACCCATGGTATTGGTAGCATCTGCCTGTTGGATAGTTGTTTTCACATCTTGAATCAACTTGCCGCCTAATTCATATACTTTGTAATCATCACCACCGGGTATCACCATAGTACCCTTCTCTCCATAAAAAATTACTCCGCGACCACTGTGCATTTCATCGTAATCGTTACAACTTCTTCCTTCCCAGGTAATGGCCGTATTGTTAGCAAATTCGTACGTGATCGTTTGTGTATCGGGTGTCTCCCAATCATCTTTAAAAGCAAAGCGCCCACCGGCAGAAACTACTTTAGAGGGATAATCAACTCCCATTCCCCAACGCATGAGGTCAAGTTCGTGTGTACCATTATTCAGTGCTTCGCCTGTGCCCCAGTTCCAGAACCAATGCCAGTTATAATGAATGAGATTATCTTTATAAGGTCTGCGCGGAGCCGGACCTTGCCATAACTCATAATCTAAATGTGCCGGAACAGGAACTTCTTTGCCAACACCAATCGCCTTTCGTGCATTGGCATACCAGCCCTTGGCAAAATATACCCGACCTATTACCCCACTTTGCAAGGCCGCTACTGCTTCAATCATTCGCGGAAAAGATCTCCGTTGATTGCCCATTTGAATAAGCATATTGTATTTGGAAGCAGCCGCAACCAGTATCTCACCTTCTGCCGGATTGTGTGAACAAGGTTTTTCAACATATACATGTTTGCCAGCTTTCAAAGCCATCAATGTGGCCGGTGCATGCCAATGGTCAGGCGCAGCAATTACAATCGCATCGAGGTCTTTTTCTTCTAATAGCTTGCGTACGTCCTTATATCCCTTCGGTTTTTTACCGGTTTGCTTTTCAATTGCGCTAGTAGTCTTGCTTAATACATTAGCATCCACATCACAGATATACCCGATCTCAACATCAGGCAATTGAGCCAACATAGTAGCCAAATAATGGCCACGGCTGTTCGTGCCCACTACGCCAAGTACCACTTTTTCATTCTGCGAAATTGTTTTGCCAAATGCGGAGGGTGCAAGGAATATGCCTGCACCGGCCAGGGCTGATTGCTTAATGAATTCTCTTCGGTTATGCATGATGGGATCAGAATTATTGAGGTATTAAATTGCCTACAATAATCGAATAATCATAGCTGACAGATACGAAATTGGGGAAAAAAGGTGTGTAAGGTTAATTCAAAGTTCTGCCTCACTCCCACTTTATGATTTTACCAGAGATAAGATCAGTTCCAGAAGTTACCTGATAATAATAGGAGCCTGTCGGCAGCGCTTCTGTTTTCAAAGTCATTTGATACGCACCCGCTTCTGCATGACTTGCGCGGGTTTTTAAAACCAACTGTCCGAGCAAATCAAAAAGTTTAATCTCTATTGCACCCGCTGAAGCAAGTGAATAATCAAAGGTGATTTCTTTAAGGAATGGATTTGGAAAAGCATCAACTCTAACACCTTCGGTTACATCAGTTATTTCGGTGATCACGGAAGGCATGTTTAAGTCGAGCCAATTCATTCGATTAGTCACCCAGTTTTTCAACCAGTTCACTTCATCATTGAAAGACGAACCGACATAATAGTTAGGCCAAACGTACTGACCTAATACAGGCCACGTTTCGAAATTACGTTGTTGGGCACTCTTAGTTTCACCCGGTAAAACTGTATTTAACACATTGTATACTGAATCGATATAGGTAATGATTTTAGAAGTTGCAAATTCATTTGCCCTAATGGCTACCCAGCGGGCAGCTAATTGACTTCTATAATGACCATCCTGATTAAGCCTGTTCCACCAAAAGGGAATCAGCCAAAAATCCTGCGGGCAGATGCTATTAAAACTAGTTACCCATCCTTCGGGATTCCCCTGCGTGCAATAATTTGCATTCCCAAATCCAAGATTAAAATCCCAGATAGGCCCCATTTGTAATTTACCACCATCCGAATCTCTTTGCTTATGCAGATAGGTGCTTAATCTATACCCATCTACATTTTTGCTTACCTCATTGGCAATAAAGAAATCTATGAACGAATTAACATCGATATATTGTGAGTACCCTTGAACCGGATCTGCAAAATCATTTCCAGCCAGTGTGCCTTCAAAATTGGAAAGGACCTGCTGAATATAGGTTTTCTGCTGGCTGGTGATGTCGACATCTTTAGGATAATCATATTGAAAATAAATGGTTTGATTTCCGTTGCGTCCCGGGGGCGTGTAGGTTGATGTCCAACCCCATTACCGCTTCCTGTAGACTTATCTATTTTAATTATATAACCGCCACTCAGATTGTTGCCTGAATTTTCATCGGGATCAAGTTTATTAATATCAACCCGATTCTTATCGCGCTTGATTTTCTCGATTAGCACATAAACTCCCTGATAAATATCGTTAATTATTACTTCACAAAAACGGGTTCGTGGTGCGTACTGACCTAAATCACGACCTAACTTATAAGCAAGTGCATCCCGCATCAAACTTTTATCATTATAAGGAGCAAAAAGTACCCAGTCTTCTTCGGATGGCATGCCCAATAACGGTGCGCTAATTCCTTCGCCCAGATCATCCTGTAATTCAATGCCAAACTGTTTTTTTGGAAACATTTGCGAAGATGAACCTCTAATCTCAATGCCAATCTTACCGTCATAATTATTAAATGGATCTGTTGAATTATTAGGAACACCTGATCCATTATCAATGATACCCATTGAAACTGAAATTTTGGGGTCATCCAAAATTGTTTGACCATTTGTATTGATTATGATAATGGGAAAATTCGATTTTAGAGACTGAGCAAAGCCCGTCTGGGTAGTATATAATAAAAGTATGGCCAAAATGGTAGATACCCGTCTTGAGAGAAATGTCATCCTGTAAAGATCGGAAAAAGTCCTGGTTTAAATTTATACAGGGATACAGAATTAGCTTGACGGCAGGCAGGCGATTTAGTTTTAAAGAAATAGATAGTTCTATATCTTGCATCAAAAATTGGTTAAATGAAACTTATCAGTTCTTTACTTTTTATATTTTGTTCGCTTGCCACCATCGCTCAGGACTACTCGGTAGACCGAAAGATGGGTGCCGAAGGGAAAGCCTCTGTGGAAGCGACTATGGGTATTTATCAGGACCCATCTAAAACAAAAATCATTTCCAGTATTGGAAGTCACTTAGTTAGTAACCTGGCAACCCAACCCTTTCCTTACGAGTTTTTCATTGTAGATTCCGCAGAACCCAATGCCTTTGCCCTGCCCGGTGGGTATATATTTTTTACCCGAGGTATTTTGGTATTGGCCAACAGCGAAGATGAACTTGCCGGTGTAATGGGTCATGAAATTATTCACTCCTATAATAGACATTCCATCAAACAACGTAAAAAAAGTATTGTGCCCGGAATTCTGATGGTGCCTGAAGTATTAGCAAGTTCTGTGGCTGGCGATGCTTCAAAATATTTTCACCGCTCAGTAAAGGTGGAGAAGCTATGATGGCTTCCCACAGTCGCAAGGATGAATATGAAGCGGATGATCTGGGCGTTCAACTTTCTGCCAAAAGTGGATACCAGCCTGATGCTTTAGGCGATATTCTATCTACTCTTAATAAATCAATTGAAATTTTTACGGGTGAAAAAGAAAAGTCAAGCTATTTCAACGACCATCCATATACACCGGATCGCGTATCGCGAATCAAAAAAGGAATCTGCAAATTTAACAGCGATCCCATCAACCAAAATCTTCAATACAAAAAACGATTTCTTAAAGGCCCTGGATGGAGTAATCGTTGGTGAAAATCCTGGGCAAGGCATATTTAAAGGAGATTGGTTTATTCATCCAGACTTAAAGTTTAAAATAAGTGTTCCGTTCAAATGGTTGCATCAAAATAATCCCTCCAGTATGATTGCTGTGGATACGACTCAATCCGTAATGATGATGCTGGAAATTGAACCCAAGGCGAAAACAGCCAACGAAGGGGCCACTGCATTTGCCGATGTTTTTAAGAAAAAAACTGGCGTATCCATTGATGTAAATTCTGATAAGATAAATGGGTTAACCGCCAGTCAGATTTCATTTACCCAAAGTAAAGATCGATCTAAGCAAACCATAAAGGTACTTTGGGTAGAGTATCAAGGAATCATTTACAGAATTGTGGGCAGTGCCATACCAGGATTTGAAACGGTCTTGATATCAAACATGGAAAGTTTTACCTCCTTACCTACTCAGGAAGGAAAGGAAATAACGAAAAGAATCATACGTGTGGTGGAAGCAAATGATGGTGAAAATCTTAAAGGGATTTGTGATCGATCTCAAAATCTGTTCTCAACAAAATTAATTGCCGCCATCAATGGGATTTCAGAGGATAAAATTTTTAAGCAAGGTGAGTTGTTAAAAGTAATTATTGAGGTTCCCTACTAATTCAGAATTCCGAATCAACTATATGCAAGACATCGAAATCACCAACCCGGAAGAAAAGAAGGAGGATAAGCAAAAGAAGAAAGCTGAAAAAGAGGAGATGACCGTTGAAAAATTACTTATCTCCTACGAGCGAACATTAATCGCCTGGATAAAGGCCGCGACCCATATCCTCATTTTTGGTTTTGCTCTTTATAAATTATTGGATGCAAAACTTCATGAATCAGGATCGCACCCGGTGCTGGAGTTTTTAACACCCCGAAGGATCGCTGTTATTCTTTTCGCTGCTGGATTTTTTGCCTTACTGATGGCAACTGTGCGTCATATACAAATTCAAAAAAATATGCTCAATATAACTGGCAAACTTACTTCAAGGCTATTATGTTGCTTGACTATGTTATACTGATCATGCTATTCCTACTATTGGTCGGAGTGAGCCTAGGTAAATAAACCCGACATCCTTTACAGGCATCAGCCTAACGATTCCAAATACAAATCCTCGACCTTCTTTCTCGCCCAGGGTGTTTTACGCAAGAAGGTTAAACTAGATTTAATACTTGGATTGCTTATAAAGCAATTGATCGTAATCCGCTCCCCCAACTCATCCCAGCCGTAGCGATCTACCAAACGAATCAGAATGGATTCTAATGTTATTCCATGAAGGGGGTTATTAGGTTGCAATTCTGTCATACTTATAATTTCAGAGATTCTATTTCAGATTGATAGTCGTATTGGAGATCTTCTTCCAATTTGCTTTGTGCCAGGTTAATTTTTTCAATTGCTGTTGATAGAGATTTACCAAGACAGCGCTTTTGCCAATTGGAAGTTCCGCTTCCTTAATTTGCTGGCAAAAATGAATTCGCAATGCTAAATCTGTAGCAGGCAATCCGGAGTATTTAATTTGCCTGTTTACCATTCTCAATATTCTGCGCAAGCTTTTCTTTACAAAATAGACGCTCAGATTAGATAGCTCAACAAATTGTTCGGTAGTTTCGCGCTTTACATTTTCCACATACCCGTGCTCATCATTCGCTTCAAACAATAAGTAGGTAAGCAATTCTTTATTCTCTTTTTTGAATCTTGCTAATCGCAGGCATACGCCTTGTACTTGGCTAGGTTCAAGATTTCCTAACTCCTTTTTTATCTCCTGAACTGTGGCTGCTTTCAAAATCAAATTTTGGATTCCTAAATCTGCAGCATATTACAGTTTTCGGAATCCAAAAAAATGGGTGAATAGTTGCAGGGTACTCGTCACTGGATTTCCAGAAACCAGTATCCAGCATCTTCTACTCTTCTCTACTCATACTTCAACGTCTCCGCGGGGTTAATTAATGCGGCTTTAATGGCGTGATAACTTACCGTGAGCAGTGCAAGCAACAGGCCAGCGCCCATACTCAATGCAAACAATTCCCAACCTATCGTTGCTTTGTAGGTAAAGTCCTTCAGGTACCAGGTTGTAATAAACCACCATGAGAGCGGAGCGGCCAGACAAAATGCCACAAAGGCTAATAATATAAACTGGCGGTTAAGTAAAACAAAGATAGATTGCAAGTCTGCTCCCATTACTTTACGAATTCCAATTTCCTTCGTGCGATTCACTGCATTGATTCCTGCCAAACCAAACAATCCTAAACATGAAATAAGGATAGCAAATCCTGTGGCCAACCCCATAATGCTCATCCAGCGTTGATAACTTTTGTATTGTTTCGCCACGTCTTCGTCTAAAAAAGGTATAGTCAAATGGCTTATCAGGATATAATTCCAACCAAAGCGTCTTCACTTTTTCAAGTCCACTTACTACATCGGTAGTACTCAGTCGCACCATCATGGTTGTTAAGTAGCCCATTTCTTTTGTATTCATAGAAAGAAACATGGGTTCAAACTGGCGTTCCAATGAAAGGAAATGATAATCTTTTACCACGCCAATGATGGGCGACCCCAACCCTACTGAGTCTTCCTGCCAATTATAATATTCATTCAGAGGATCTGTCCATTTCATATCGCGTACGAGGGCTTCATTAACAATAATACCACTGGTATCGGTTGCAATGGCTGCATCAAAATTTCTTCCGTCCACTAACTGAATATCGAGCGTGGGCAAATAGAACGGATCAATACTATAGACATACGCTGATTTTTGCTCGCCCTTTATTTTAAATCCCCAACGCGAGTAGCCTTGATTAAATCCGGTGCTGGCTCCGGTCACAGATGCAATAGCAGGTTCATTGCCAGCGCGCGTACGAAATTGTTCAATCACTTTATTGCCTTCTTCGTTCCAACCAGTTTGTGTTGGAATTACCAAAACCTGCTCTTTATTATATCCAAGATCTTTTGTGGTGATAAAATTCATTTGGCGATACATCATCACCGAACTGATAATTAAAAACGCAGACAAGGCAAATTGCAACACGACCAACGGTTTTGTAAACCCTGCTTGAAGTCGTGAAGTAAAACCCCCTTTCAATACCTGAGCGGGTTTAAAGCGCGAAAGAAAAAGTGAAGGGTAACTTCCGGCAAGCAAACCAACCACCATAGTGAGAATAAATCCTATCGACAACAATTGAATCACTTTGGTAGAAGTAAGTTCAATTCCTTTATTTGTAAATTCATTGAAGGCTGGAAGAAATAATACTACCAGCACACAACCAATCACCATAGAAGCAAAGGCAAGTATTAATGATTCAAAACTAAATTGATACACCAACTGATTACGCTGGGCACCTACCACTTTACGCACCCCCACTTCTATTCTGCGCGATGCAGACGTTGTGAGCGACAATGAAATGTAATTGATGCACGCAATGAGCATGATTAGCAACGCGATACCTCCTAATATGATTGAGTATTGAGGATCACTCACTTTTTCCCAGCTAATCTCTTTTTTCAAATGCATATCCGGAAGTGCTGTGAAGAAATACTCCATCATCTTCACATCTGCGGGAATAGGAACCACCGCTTCCTTGCGCCACTCCTCTAGTTTTTTACCCATGTATTTATCAACAACCTTATCCAGATTAGTTTTGAAAGTGGTTAAATCAGCCTTAGGAATTAACTGCACAAAAGTAGGTGTATTGTAATTTCCCCAATTGGCAAGATTGCGATCGTAGTAAGGTCTGTTTTCCTGCGGGATTAGAATTACGTAATGAATACTTGAATTGGCAGGTGCCGGTTCAATGATTCCGCTTACCGTATACGATTTTTCACCGTTGATATCAATACGAATTGTTTTTCCTATCGGGTCGGTATCTCCAAAATATTTTTCTACGATAGCCGGTGTCAACACAATCTCTGATTTATCAAGAAAAATTCGCTCGGCATTTCCTGAAATCAGAGAGAAGGAAAACATTTTGAAAAAATCAGCATCTACATACGCTATCTCCTCGGTAAACACTTTCTCTTCGTAGCGAAAGATTCCGCGTGCGCCACTGTTGTAGCGCGTAGCATATTTCACTTCAGGAAGTTCCTCTTTCAACGCAGGGGCTAAACCTGTCTGTATCCATGCAGATTGTCGATAGGGATCAGCAGAGTCATGCTGCCAGGTATCAAAACTTTTTTCTTCAATCCGATAAATTGAATTTTTATTTTCATGAAATCGGTCAAACTCCTTTTCATCCTGAATGTAAAGGGTAATTAACATACAAAACGCCAGGCCAATACTTAACCCGAAGGCGTTGATAAACGAATAGAATTTGCGTTTGCGAATGTTTCGTCCCGCTACTTTAAAATAATTTCCTATCATAATTGTACTGATTATTGATACTGTAAATCGATTTCTTAAAATGATACCCGGTCTTAAAAATTTTATAACCGACCAAATAAACTTTCTCCTTGCTTTACTTTCACCAAGAGCGACTACATCCAATTCATATTGCTCTAGCAAATCACCCTCGATACCTTCATATAAAGAGGGCGGGCAAGCCCATTCCAAAAGGTGCAGCCAATTTTCTACACTATGATTAGACTGATTCTTTGATTGACTATGATTTTGGTCGTGAGCCATACTTTATTCGATCTTTTTTCAGGCTTCATCACTCTTTTAAATTCTAAGCTCCTGCTTCCGAAGTTTACAAGAAGTCCAATCTCCATATTGTATGCCTCTAGATAATTAATCGCTTGCGCCAATTGCACATCTTCTAAATGAATTACAGCTTTGAGTTCAACCATAATTTTATCTTCAACAAAGAAGTCGACTCGTCTCAACCCGTTGGGGATATCCTTATAATGAATTGGCATTTCAAATTCTCGAGCAAAGGCTAATGCACAGCCTATAATCTTGCCCGTCAATTCAGAATATTTATACTTCTCGTTGGTCATCGTGTTAACAAATCATAGTCCATCGATTAATCATAATAAATCATAGTTTAGACGAGGTACTAGCTTCCATAAATCTGTCCTCGCCTCTTTCATATTCCGCAACATGGCCAGCCCAGCGTTGGTTATTGTAAAAATTCGTTTGCGTCTTCCGCCCCGCGTGTTGGTTGCTCCACCCATGCTCGACTTCACAAAACCCTTGTCTTCCAATCGGTAGAGTGTTACATGCACAGCACTTAGATTAGAATCACGTCCCAATCGTTCCTTTATTTCATTGACAATGGCATTTCCGTATGCCTCTTCCTGAAGGATGCCTACCATGGTTAACACCAATTCTTCAAATTCTCCTAAATAGTCTTTGTTCATTACTATACGTTTTGTCAAACATATATACTCAATATTTTCTGATTTGTTACAATTTTATCAAAGAAATAGGATAATTTTATTCAAAAAGGACGATACTGGATACTGTTCACTAGATATCTAGTATCCAGCAACCAGTATCGATTTTCACTCATACTTCAACGTTTCTGCTGGCCTCGTCCACGCAGTTTTTATTGCCTGATAACTGATGGTAAGCAGGGCGATTAATAATGATAATCCACCAGCCGCAGCAAATACCTGCCAACTTACTCCGACCCGATATTCAAAGGACTGCAACCAGTTATTCATTAAATACCAGGTGATTGGTACTGATAAAAATAACGAACCCACAATCAGGTACACGTAGTCTTTAGAAAGTAACACTAGCAATGATTGCTCCGTGGCACCCATTACTTTGCGAATGGAAATTTCTTTTGTACGATTCTGCATCGCTAATGAAGCCAGCGCATACAATCCTAGACTTCCAATGATCATGGCCAGCAATGTTGCAATGCTTACAATCTTACCTAAGTTCTGGTCGCTGCGGTATTGATTATCCATGGTCTGATCTACAAACGTAAAAGCAAACTCTTCTGCACCAGTCAAGAGATCCCATGACTCTTTAACTTGAACTAAGGTAGCCGCCATATTATCCGGCTTTAGCCTGATCATCAATTTTGGAATCGGACTATTGTCCATATTAATATTCTCAGTACCACTTAAAATAATAACCGTATCTTGCATCATAGCCAGAGGTTGCACCGAAGTGTACAAGGAGGCGTAATTAAAATCCTTCACAATACCGATTACTTCATGATCGGCAAAACCCTTTCCGGGAATACGCATCCCAACAGGATTAGTCCAGCCATATACTTTTGCGAAGGCTTCATTAACGATGATGGAGCGCCTTACATCGGAAGGATTACTATCAGAAAAATTGCGACCCCACACCATTTCCATTTTCATTACAGGCACATACTCATCATCAACAATATTCATATCAAACGTTCGATACGTGCCTTGATCATCGGTATAACCAATGTTGGTCCAACCACCATTTCCAAAATCATGTGACGATGCACAAAGCGCTGCAATACCGGGTAGCTTACTAAGTTCTGTTTTGAATAATTCAGCTTTATCGAAACCTGCTTTTACACGCTCTGGCAATCGACCGGAATTCGGAACACTCAGTTGAACGACAGCTAATTGTTCTTTATTGAAACCAAGATTTTTGTTTTGTAAAAATGAAAGTTGTTCGCGCATGATTAATGTACTCGAAATCAGGAAAATAGAAAGCACAAGTTGAACGCCCACTAACAACTGTCGCACCCGTTGTTTGTTATTACCGGTATGCAGAGAGCCTTTTAAAATTGCAATCGGCTTAAAAGCTGATAACACAAAAGCCGGGTAACTGCCAGCCATAATACCGATGACAGTAATCAGTGACACAATTAGTGCAACCGTAAATCCATTAAACTCAAACAACAATTGCTTGCCTGAGAAATTATTGAATACAGGTAAACCCAGAATCGAAAGGACTACGCCAATAAACAGCGCAATCAGCGTAACAATTACTGCCTCGCCAATAAATTGAAAAATCAATTGCTTACGTTCCGCACCTACAACTTTTCTAATGCCAACTTCGCGAGCCCGCTTCATAGAGCGACCAATTGATAATGTTACAAAATTGATGCATGCAACCAGCAAAATAAGAACTGCAATAGCCGCGAGAATATAACTATACTTCGGATCGTTAACGGGAGCAATCCCTACCGGGTAACTTGTATCCAGATGGATTTCAGTCAGAGGTTGTAAGCCGGGTGCATAATGGCTCTCCTTAAAAGCTTCCTCGCCAAGAAGCGTTTGGAAAACCGAAGGAAACTTACTTTCTAATTCCTGTCGATTAGCACCTTCTTTTAACAGCACATAGGTTTCAGGGCTAATGTTGAACCAGGCTGATGTAAGTACTCGTGGGTTATAAAGCTTTGGATAATTAAGATCAGAAATCAGTAACTCAAATTGAATGCTTGAATTAGTAGGTAGATTAGCGGTGACCGCTTTTATGGTAAACTCCTCAAACGTGGTATCCAATTGAATGGAGATTGTTTTGTTAATAGGATCAGCCTCACCAAAATATTTCTTTGCCGTTGATTCGGTAAGCACGATGCTGCTTTGTTCACGTAATGCTGCCCGATTACCACTTACAAGTTCAAAATCAAAAAGTTCGAAAAAATCCTGACCCCCTATCGTAATTTGCTCGTTGAATATATTCTCACCCACTTTTACAGGACTGCCAATGTTGTTGATGCGCACCTGGGCTTCTACTTCTTCAAAGTTGTCTTTAAGAGCAGGTCCCATTGGGAATGGGGTGTTCGTATAGAAGAATTTTTCATCCTTCCCATAATCCTCACGTGCATACACGCGATAAATGCGATGAGCTTTTGTGTGAAACGTATCAAACGTCCACTCATCCTTAACAAATAGCGCAATGAGCACGCAACACGCTATCCCCAGACTTAATCCCAAAACATTGATGAAGGAATGAATCTTACTTCGCCACAATGAGCGAAACGCGATTTTGAGGTAATTGTGCAGCATACGAGTTGGGTTTTATCAAAAGTGGTAAAAATTGGGGATTCAATAAACTTTCGTGCCCTTATCTGGGGATGAGATGTATTGAAGCGTAAAAAAGTTGTAGTGAGAAAGAATTCTCACAAACTATCCAGATATGGACTACACAACGTCTTTAAGAATTTTCATGAAAAAAGCTTTGGCGCGTATTACTAAAGCCCGGATCCATAGTGATAAGATACCAACATTGCTGAATGACACAGTCCGGTGAATAGTCAGTAGTTGCTAGAGACTAGCATCCAGCTACTACTGGACAAGTTTAATCGAAGCCGAGTTAATACAAAATCTGAGGCCGGTGGGTGGTGGCCCATCGGGAAACACATGACCTAAGTGGCAGTCGCATACACTGCATTCCACTTCTACCCTTGTCATACCATAACTTGTGTCTTTGGTGTACTTGATTACATTTGGTACAACAGAAGAAACAAAACTTGGCCAACCTGTTCCCGAATCAAATTTTTTACGCGAGTCAAAAAGAACTGTACCGCAACAGCGACAGGCATAGAGACCTGCTTCATGCGCTTCGCAATATTCACCCGAAAAAGCTCTCTCTGTTCCTTTTTTTCGGGTTACCTGAAACTCTTCAGCGTTTAAAATCTTTCTCCACTCTTCATCGGTTTTCTCTACCCGACCCGGGGTGCGAGATTCCCCTTAGAAGCATATTGCAAAACATCAAGCCATTTCATAACAATGTGGTTCAACTTCTTTAATAACCATTTTAAATTCGTTTAGTTCAGGCATACTAGACCTAAAATCCATCTTATTGCATTCCTGCAATGCCAGCGCCTTCCCGAATGGCAAACAAATTCTGATCGACCTGATCTTTGGAGAGCGAAACATTGGTGAACAGTACTTCATTCCGCATTTCTCCAATTGAATCATTCTTAAAATTATACCACTGTATTTTTTCGGGGAGCAAGACTCCGTTAACATCTTGCCACGTATCATACTTGATCAAACTAAACTTATCACTCGATTCCTGGCTACGAAACGTTACCGTATACATTAAAGCCTTCATTGTGTTTGATTCTTCATTATAATAAAGGATGTAATTATCTTTTGGCGAATCACCCACCCCATCGCCATACGAAATCTTAATCCCATGCAAGTTCATACCAAAAAGTTGCTTATTTCCAACATCCTCGTAATGTATACCTGGGTCGCCCAATACAAATGGCATCGCATAAAAGTAGAAATACAAATTGTGATAAAACCGAGCGCCATTCGTAAGACTATCGGGCACTACCCAAACATTCTTGCCATCAAACCCAATCGTTCGCTTCTGCCCTTCTACCAAAACTTTGCGAGAATTGAGATCAATCCAATGATGTTCGCCATCCTTAGAAAATTTCAAAGTCTTCATTTCCGCCCACTGGTTAAAGCCACCGTGCGCTTTAAATATTTTGGCTATCTGTTCAGAATGATGAGCCGTTGCAGCCTTTGATTCTGCTTGTTGTTGATTCGTGCAAAAGTAAGAATCAATAATGAACAAATAGATAAGATTGTTGCCCCCGTATATTTCATACCAGTTTTTTGATAGAAAGGTAAGCAATAATACTCTCGTTGTTTGAGAATCACCCTTGTAAGGGGATTGTAATCCAAACGACAATTTACATTACACTAGTTAAATTCATTTAGTCTGTTTGTCCATTTCGCTTACCAAAGCCACCAAACTTAAGGGTTGCATTATATGACCAGTTGCTGAGATCATTATCAGACAGACTTTGACCGGAACTTCCATACGTTTTACGATAAGAAATTCCCGGGCTTAACCGCATCCACCGAAATAGATTGATTTCCAGCTGAGCTCCAGGCTCTACCACATAAAACCAATTCTCGTCATGCACAGGGCTATTGTAGTCGTAATCATAATCGTACATGTAATCGCGATTATACTGCATAGTAAATCCAGCCCCACTAAACAGATTTAAAACGAGGTGAACTGTTTTATTAGACCCAATTACACGTTCCAGCATCAATCCACCCTGACTGTATTGATAGGTCATGGGTTGTAAAGGATTCGCACTGTATTCGAACGGCACTTCAATATTATTAGTAGATCCCGCAAAGGATAAACCCAACATCCACTTACGGTTAAGAAAAACACCTCCATATACTTCACACAAATTGGCATACTGGCCTTGAATAGTGGTAAATTTATTGGCTAGCGCTCCATACCCGCCAGTAGTTTTTGCCCCTTTAAAAACGGATTGAATTTCCTGGGCTGAAGCTGCATACACTACAACGACCAGTGATAATAGGGTAATTAAAAATCGGAATTTCATGTTACAGAATTTTATACCCGAAAGACAACCCTCACTCGCTGTACCCCCTACTACGCCTTCAATTTTGTAAAAAAAATTCTCTATTCGTGGCGTATAGCATCTACGGGATTGAGCCGTGAAGCCCGGATAGCAGGATAGGTTCCAAAAATAATACCTACCAAAACAGAAATAATAGAAATCAAGATGAACGTATTGAGTGTATAGGCTGCCTGAAAGGGAACTTCCGTAACAGCCCGCACAATGGGAATTATGGCCATCGTTCCTAAAACACCCAAGACCAGACCAAGGAAACTACCAAAGGCTGACACTGTGATAGACTCAGATAAAAATAAAAGGATAATATCTTTCCGATTTGCGCCCGTTGCTTTACGAATGCCAATTTCAGCCGTGCGTTCAGTCACTGAAATCAGTAGCACATTCATTACCCCAATGCCACCGACAATCACCGAGATACCCACAATCAATCCCATTACCACCCTAAAGATCAGAAACGCTTTTGTTGCCTGATCAATCCTTAAGTCATTAGTTTGAATGCTAAAATTCTCGGTAGACTCTTTAAAATTGTTAGCCAGCCAGGAAGTGATCTCTTCCTTAAGCGCTGGAATATCTTCTGTTTTCTCAGCATCAAAATATACCATGGGCGGATGTGATTGTAATTCTGAAAGTGACAATAACGAAATAGGAAAGTAAATTTGAGGTGCTTTCACTTTTGGTTCTGGCACTACCCCAATGATTTCCAACTCTCTTCCTAAAAAGGAAATTATCTTACCAATTAATTGCGATTCCGACTTATACCCGGTAGCTTTTAAAAATGAGTTATTCACAACAACAACCTTTCGTCTTTGATCCACATCGGCAACTTGATAGATAGCCCCGGTGAACTTTGCGGTATCATCGCGGATGGCCGTAGCACTTGTCCATGCATACGTACCAATGGTTAGGCTATCCGTTAATTTTGCTTCACCCACAAGAGAGGTTCTGAAAACACCCTTCGCTGGCTTGGTGAGCGTACTTTCCAGTTGTTTGTAATAATCGTAATCAATTACCTGAAAGGTATCGCGCTTTATACGAACGTCATTTACAATTCTGTAAAGGTTAGTTTGCAGAATAATTGCATTGAGTGAGGTGGTGTTGGAAATCTGTTCGCGAGCAAGTTTCTCCATACCATCTATTAAGGATAGTATCGATACAAGCGATGCTACCCCAATAACAATCCCCAACACGGAGAGAAATGTATGGAACAAATTAGACCGGATATTGGCAAAAGCCAAAACAAAGGAATTGAAAAGCTTTCTTAACATAGTGTCTGGTAACAAAGCAAAGACTTTACTCCAATTGTTTTGTTACACCTTAGTGTATTTATTTTAAGAAGAATACTTCAAAACCAGTTTTTCCTGTGCTCTGATATAATCACTCGTCAACGTGATAATACTATCCGACAACCGGCTTTTCTTTACCAAGAGAATCGCATATGCTGTAGTTCCACTGTCTCCGGTTCCTACAAGCAATTCACAACCGAATCAAGCCAATCCCCTAAAGTGAGAGTATTCTTTCCATTGGCTAAAATCTTATCATTATTTAAGCCGTTACATAAAAATAATGTTCAGAACTCAATAAATTTACTGGGAAGGTCAATCTTATAGTAGGAGGAAGTCAGTATCTGTTTCATTCGTACTCTTATATATAAAGGTTGCCATAAAGAACTTACAGGTTGGGTGCATTTGGTACGGTAATCATGAAAATGAATTTAATTTTATTCGCTAGTCTAACTTTTTGTTGCAATCACCTTGCCGCACAACGATTGTCATTATCTACCCAATCCGACTCAGCGATCTATTACTATTATGAAGGCTGGCGACAAGTAATGGATGAAGGCGACTACACAGCCTCTGAAAAAATGTATCGTAAGATGATGACTTTCGATTCAGACTTTTTGGTTGGCTTGAGTTTGTTGGGAAGGATTACCCGTAGTTTGAATGAGCGACAAGAGATTGAGCAAACACTTGAAACCCGAAAACAGGAAGTTCAAAGTGACGAACGACTCCTGCTTGATAATTACATTGGATTAGTAAAACTTACCAACCTGCGCGAAGTCGATCCTGAAAAAGCAAAAGAACAACTTCAAGTAGCCTTTGCTACCAGTGATAGAAATCTGAAAAAAATTGTGCATCAATATCCGGATGAAATCTATTACCGGGCAGAATACATTGAAGTATTGCAACACAACTATGGCCCACGCCAGGCATTAGATACACTCTATTATCTGCTTACTCCGCAACAACAAAACAAACCTTTTTTGCTTGGGTATGCCGCCAACATGGAGGCCGAATCTGGAAATTATAAAGTCGCATTATTAAAAGCAGATTTGTTAGCAGCAAATTTTAAAGACAAGCAGTCGCCAAAACCTTATGTGGTATATGGCGATATCTATTTTAAAATGAAAAAGTATAAGAAGGCTGACAAATTTATTCAACAAGCATTAAAACTTGATCCTGGAAATATTGATGCGCAACGGTTGGAGAATAAGATTGAGAAAGCGAAGAATCGAAATTAGTCATGAAATAAATTTAACTGGTAGCCCCTACTCTCTCAAAATAATCTCTACTCTTCTATTCTTCTGTCGGCCTTCTTCAAACGTGTTGTCGCCAATGGGTTCGCTGCTGCCCCGGCCTTCAAACTGAATCCGATATGGGCTAATACCTTTGTCGATTAAATACAAGCCAACCGCCTCTGCCCGACTGGTTGATAATCGTTGATTATAAGCTTCGCGACCGGTGTTATCGGTATGGCCAATGATCATTACCTGAATGGATGTTTTCTTCATCAAAATATCAACTAATGTATCCAGTCTGGATGTGAAGTCCTCTTTCAAGGTTGGACTGTTAAAATCAAAAAGAACATCACTTAGAATAAATCTAGTCTCAACGGGCGCTAATTTATCTACAACCGGAGCGACTTGCTTTTTAAGTTGTGTAGTATCGGGTAGTGGCGCTGGAGGTTCGGTAGTATGATTTACTGCATGAGTGGCTTGCTTCTTCCCTTTTTTATCATTTCGAACCTGAGGCACATTTTTATAATCATTGAAGCGCCTCTTCTTTTGAGCCCTCTGCCAACTCATCGCTCTGCGACAATTCTGCTTAAAGCATAAGGTCTTTTGAAAAAGATTATGATGACTCGCATTCTTGGAGTGCAGGATTGCGCGATTGGCGGCTGGCAGATGCGACACCATGGTCGGGATTTTTTTCTTCACGTTATCCTGCCCATATGCAAGATATGACATAGCACCAAAGCAAAGAAAAAGGAAGAACAACTTAAACTTCATAGTCAGCAGAAATAAATTTGCATCTTCTTACATAAACTTTCGGATCACATCTGCCCAAAGCACATACCCCTTCTCGTTAAGATGAAGTCCATCCTCAACAAAAATATCCTTTAACACCTCCCCGTTTGAATCCGTCATTGGCGTCCACACATCCGCAAACTTTACACCTTTTGCTTTTCAGTCCACTCCTTCAATGCCTTATTAAAGTCTAGATATTGATCTTTCAACTTCCAACGGGCTAAGCTTGGTTTGGCTGCGATAAAAATTACCTTGGATCCCTTCGGAAGTTTGGATCGAATAAGTGTCATCAATTTTTCAGCTGTCTTCAAAATTTCCTCTACTGATTTTCCAGAGTTAAGATCATTATCCCCTTCATAAATAAAAATCTTTTTTGGCTTATAGGGCACGATCAACGTTTCAGCAAAATATAACAAGTCAGTCATTTCAGAACCTCCAAAGCCGCGATTCAATGCATTTTGTTTTGGTAAATCAGTTTGCAAACTTTTCCAAAAGCGAATGCTCGAGCTACCTGTAAAAAGTATAAGCTTTCTCTTATTAAGAGAGCTATCTTCGGCAACCAAGTCGTTGACTTCCCTCTCGAAACGTAGTGGATCCTGCCCATGAAGCATTAGGGCAAAGCTTATTAAGCAACCAACTAAGATAATTCGCATATCAGATTTTAATAGAAAAGACCAATATCAGCATTATTCTTAAGACTAGATCCACTTTTGATTATGCACGGAACGCTCGTGCTCTACAGTGCCTGTATGAGCCGTTTCCTTTGGTTCAAATAATAAAACCCATACTTCTTCTCCATTCGTGCGTGGATTGTGCTCAACTCCTCTAGGCACAACAATCATCTCACCCTCTTGTAAAACTTCAGTTCTATCACGAAAGTCCATGTATAATGTTCCCTTAAAGATCATAAACAGTTCATCTTCTTGTTCGTGGCTATGCCAAACGAATTCATCTTTCAGTTTGGCAAGCTTTACATACTGGCCGTTCAGCTCGCCAATAATTTTAGGTGTCCAGGTTTCTGAAAATAAGCTGAATTTCTCTTTAATGCTGATTGATTTCATACCATAAAGATTAAAAAATCATACCCATAGCCGCAACTAAAGTCATCACAATGATGAACCATCGGAAAATTTTTTCTGATACCTTTTTAATAATTACAATGCCCAGGAAGGCACCCAGTAATATAACAGGCAAGGTAACCAAATCAAAGAGCATCGTATTTATCGAAATGGTGTGCCACACAAAAACATGAAAAGGAAACTTAAACCAGTTAACAACCATGAAAAACCACGCGGCTGTACCTATATAGGCATTTTTAGGCAGCCGGGTCGAAAGCAAATAGATACCCATTACTGAGCCAGCCAGATTGCCCACCATAGAAGTAAATCCACCGGCTATTCCCATACCATGAGCAAATAACTTATTAGTTGGCACTTCATCCTGATGACTTGACTTTTCCAACCAAATCATAATTAACACGCTAATTAATATGATTGCTCCCATGATTAATTTGAAAACCTCATCGTTGATGTAGCTACCCACAAGCGTTCCTACTATAACGCCAAGAGCAGCCCATGGAAATAGTATTTTTAAGTGATGCCACGAAGCATGACGATGATAATAAACTACTCCCATAACATCGGCCAACATGAGCATGGGCAATAAAATGCCTGTTGATTGCTGTCCCCCAAACACCGTAGCCAAAAGCGGAACCGCTAATATGCCGGTGCCATGCACGCCTGTTTTGGCCATACCAATAAATAAGGCAACCAGCAAAACAATAGATATTTCAGTAAAAGAAAGTGAGTAAGAGAAGAGTGTAATCACAGTGGCAAGATACTGGTTGTTTGAGGCTGAATAATAAAATAGAAACTATTTAACTAGTTTTTTAAGTCCAGCATCAATTTCAGATTTTGAAAGCCACTTGCCTCGAATCATTACACCAACCACTTTTTTGAATTGGTAATGTCAGCTAAAGGATTGCCGTCCATTAATAAAAGATCTGCTACGGCTCCAGGTCTTATTGTTCCGGCATTTGTTAGTTTAAGGTACTTAGCTACATTTACCGTTCCAGTTTGCAATGCCTCATAAGGTGTTAAGCCTGCATCCACCAAATACTTCAATTCATTGTGTGTAGAAAAACCTGGAACGTTAAATATCTGTGGCGCATCGCAACCAAGAAGAAGTCCCACCCCATTTTTCTGACATTCATAAATCAGTTTTCGCCTTAGTTTAATGAAGTTCTCAATTTTGGCAGCATCATATTGTGGGTTTGCCATCAAGTTTTTCTTACTATCAATCCACTGATCGACAATTTGCTTATTCATGTATTTACTGTCTGGATCCGCTAGAAATACTTCAGGAGTAAATGCGGAATCAAACCAGCGGTCAGCAAGGGATTGCGTTGGTACCACCCAGATATTTTTATCCTTCAGTTCTTTCATCAGTTTAGGAATCACGGACTCATCAGCTTTATCTGCTACAAACATTCCGAATAATCCTGCTTTTTGCTCAACCATGCTTTCAATACCAGGCACCATGGCTTCCACAAAACCATCCATGTGATCGATGGACGAATACCCCGCATCAATGGCACGCCACACACCAACTCCAAAAGCTACATGGCCCACAAATGGAATTCTTATTTCATTAGCCGTAGTAGAAATTGCTCCAAATGTTTCCTTAGTAAGACCAGGGTGAAGGTTTAGATAATCGTAGCCAGCCGCCTTTTGCTCACGTACCATTTCAGAACCACGCTCGGCTGTTTTAACGCTCAAACCGTTAAAAGAAGGACCGGTTGTATAAAATCGTGGTCCCAATACCTCACCACTATTAATTTTTGCTCGAAGGGTTAAATGACTTGGGTGCCCCAACATGCCACGAATAGTTGTAATACCATTGGCAGCAAACAGAAATAATACTTCTTTGTGCGATTCCAGATTATCATTGGGTGGTACGTGTGCATGCATCTCCGCGAGGCCGGGCATCAGGTACTTTCCCTTTGCATCTATGACGAGTGCCTCTTTACTATACTTAATATTTTTACCAATTGCCGATACAAGACCATTCTTCACCAACACCATTTGGTTTTCAAGCACTTGCTCCCGATCCATCGGAATTACGTTTACAGAAGTGAAAACAATCTCGCGTTGCGATGAGTCAATGAGATTCTGGCTATGTAGCGTAATGACTGAAAGTACGAGTATTAAAGCCAGGAGTCTTGAGCACATAGTCTTTAGTAGTTAGTATTGAGTCCTTAGTAATTAATAATTAGTATCTGTTCAAGAATCCAGCATCACTTTTTCAAATATTTCCAATTTCTGATTTTTCCTTCTGCCATCCATTCAAGTGCAGTATCCATTCTCTTATCACGGGTAACTTCTGTTTTCGCTTCTGTAATCCATTCAATATACTCCTTCTGATTCGAATAGCTAAACGCTTCAAATGTATTGAGTGCCGCTTTGTTAGATTTCAATGCTTTTATGAAATAAGGCGGGATAATTAACTTCTTTATTACAGGTTTCTTTTTCTCAACCTTGATGCCTTCCGCATTCAATTTAGCGGCTTCCTTTATGTATTGAATCAAAACTTTGTCGGAAGGCAAATCTTTGAGTGATTTTATCGCGCCCAAATGCCCCATCCCAGATTCACTCTTCGCATTCTTTACAAGCGTTTTATCTTTCATGAGTGAAGCCTTAAAGAATCCAAAGGAACAATGATTTTTAAACCCGGCCATGTGGCACATCATACCCTTGTATTCAAAGTTTGGAAAACTCCATTTCAGAGTTTCTTCTACATCCGGACAAGCCACATGCACAAGTTCACGGAGATGAGTTAAAATAGGAATGGCAAAATCTGCCGACTTAAGAATGTAAGAATCTATGCGCTTATCTCGTATTCCCATACTACAAATTAGAAATACAAATTCAGATAGTCAAAGATTTTATATTGGAGTTCCTATCTCCATTCATTTCGCTATTTTTACGCTCCGAATTTTTACTAAGAAGTATGGGACGAGTTTTTGAAAAGAAAGCACAAAATGTTTGCCCGGTTTTGACCGTATGGGCCAAGGGCTTTTCACGAATTGGAAAGGACATTGCCATTGCCGTAAAGCAAGGCGGGCCCAATCCGGATAACAACCCGCGCTTACGCATGGCTATTCAAAATGCCAAGGGGATAAACATGCCCAAGGATCGGGTTGACGCGGCTATCAAACGAGCGTCAAGCAAAGAAGAGAAAGATTTTCAAGAAGTAATTTATGAAGGCTATGCGCCCCACGGTGTACCTGTTGTTGTGGAATGCGCTACTGATAACCCAACGCGTACAGTCGCTAATATTAGGCTACTCTTCTCGAAAAACGGTGGCGCTATGGGCAACTCCGCTTCCGTTATGTTTTTATTTGAGCGCAAAGGTGTTTTTAAATTTGATCCGGCAACTTTAAATCTTGATGAACTGGAACTTGACTTGATTGATGCCGGGGCTGAAGAAATTCAGACAGATGATGAAGTGACTATTGTGTATACCAAGTTCACCGAATTTGGTCACATGCAAAAGTTTCTCGAATCCAAAAATCTGGAACCTAAGAGTTCTGAACTTCAATACATACCAACAGCAACCAAAGAGTTAAGCGAAGCTGAACAGGATGAAGTGATGGAATGCGTAAGTGCTCTTGAGGCCGATGATGATGTGCAATCCGTCTATCATAATCTGGCTTAAACCAGCCACCTATTTCAAACTTTGAGTTTGGATTCCGCCTCTAAGCGATTATTCGACAAAACCATGTAAAAATACGCCTATTGAGCAGGTTTTGGCCGTACTTATTTCCCTAATTATCTTAGATTTGTAGTTCTGCCAAAAACAAAATACTTGCTTTTGGCTTAATTTTAGAAGGTAATAACCCAACCTAACACCCCCAATGAAGGCCGTATTCACAGGCTTTTTGTTAATTGTTTTTGCTCAGGCCTCAGCACAAAATGTGGAGGCCTTTGGGATTTTCGGAGGGTTCAATTTTCCCTTTACGGTTGACCAGGGATTAAGTAAAGATCCGCGTTTTTATGGCAAGCTAACCATTCGATCCACGCCCGATTGGATTCTCTTATGGATACGACCGCGTTGGTCATGGAATCTTATTGACTCCTAACTATACGCGGACCGGTCAAAAATTTATTATTAAGAATACAACTGGTGGTGAGGTAGGCACGAGGGATGTTCAAATGAATTATTTCAGTGTGCCGGTTGCACTTAAACTTCACATTAACGACATGTCTTTCTTTCGGTTAAGCCTGGTTGCTGCAATTGCTCCAAGTTTTTTTAATTCAAGGCCAGGAAACGTATACGATCAGTTCACCCGGTCAATCGACTAAACTTAAGTACCCACCCGGGTTAGTGTGCCCACCGACCCAGGGTATGAGATTGTGTATGATGGCGTGTTTGTTCCCGATATGGATGACGAAGTCTATGTCTCCAAGGATAAGTATAATGCATTTCAACTTTTTGCAGCTGTCGGCCTGCGCTCTGATTTTGATCTTAATGATGATTGGAGCATCAACTTTGATGGCCGTGCAAACTTTGGCATTTTAGATACCCGTAACTCAACCTACCTTGATCAATTAAAAAACCCTTCTGGCCCGCTGATATTAATGGAAAGCCGGTTGCGCCCGATCTATATGGCCAACGTAGAGAACTTTATCTTTCGGCATCGTTTGGGATTTCCAGAATCATCCAAAGCAAAGAAAAATTTAAGACCAAGTCATCAGGTCAGCCAGCCGCTGCTTTAAAATCCTCGCTGCCAAAACCACGCTCTACCAGTGGTAGAAATAAGAGCATGTCAAAATCAAAAAGCAGTAAGAAGAAGAAAAACTAAGTAGTTCATTTAATTTTGTGCAGCCTTATTCTAGCATAAATTCTGTCTGTTTCACATCTCTGGAGTTACCACCAACAAACACTTGAAATTTTCCGGGCTCGGCCACAAATTTTAATTCCGAATTATAAAAAGATAGATCTTTCATTCCCAGCGTAAAACTTACGGTTTTAGTTTCGCCTGCCTTCAGATTAATCTTTTTAAATCCCTTCAGCTCTTTAACAGGTCGGGTTACAGACCCTACCAGGTCACGGATATAAAGTTGCACCACTTCACTCCCATCTCGCTTCCCTTGGTTGGTCACATCAATAGAAACCTGCACCGAATCAGATGAAGTAATTTCAGTAGCACTAAGTTTAATCTCACCATAGCCAAACTGGGTATAGCTCAATCCAAATCCAAACGGGTATAATGGTTCGTTGGGTACATCCAGATAATTAGATTGAAACTTTTGAAACCAAGGGCCACTTAACGGACGACCCGTATTCTTATGGGCATAGTAGATAGGCACCTGTCCTACATTTTGTGGAAATGTAGTCGATAGTTTTCCAGATGGATTTACATCACCATACAACACATCGGCAATGGCATCACCCGCTTCGCTACCGCCAAACCAAACATTAAGAATAGCAGGCACATTTCCTTCTTCCCATGTTAGTACCAAAGGCCGGCCTGTAAATAATACCAACACAACCGGCTTACCTGTTTTTAGTAATGCTTTCAATAATTCTCGTTGCGTTTCCGGAATTTCAATATTTGTTCTGCTGGCTGCCTCGCCACTCATTTCTGCGGCTTCACCAACAGCGGCAATAATTACATCAGCATTCTTAGAAATGCGCACAGCTTCATCACGCAACTCAGCAGCAGTTCGCTTATCGCGATGCAATGATTTACCAAACAGGGTTGAGTTTGCTTCCAGCGTTTCATTTTCCGTCAGGTTCGCTCCTTTCGCATAGACAATTCGGGCATTTGTACCCACTGCTTTTGTCAAACCTTCCAGTAAAGAAATTGATTCTGAAAACCGCGCAGCAACACTCCACGTACCGGTCATATTTTCTTTTGCATCAGCCAATGGACCAACCAAAGCAATGGTACCTGATTTGCTTATAGGCAAAACATCGCCCTTATTTTTCAATAGTACAAAACTTTGTGCCGCGGTACTTCGGGCCTCTTCTCTGTTTTCCGTTGTAAAAACTTCGCTCCTGGCACGACCTTCATCACAATACTTATAGGGGTTATCAAACAAACCTAATTTGAATTTTGCTTCTAAAATTCTTCTACACGCTTCCGTAATTTGCTGCTCTGTTATTTTTCCTTCCTTCACAGAATTTCCAAGTGTAGTTAATAATCCTTCGCTCACCATATCCATATCAAGTCCGGCATCCAACGCTTTGGCGGAAACATATTGAAGATCGCCATACCCATGGTTAATCATTTCGCTTACACCTGTATAATCCGAAACAACAAAACCATCAAATCCCCACTCGGTGCGAAGCACATCCGTAAGCAACCACTTGTTGGCCGTTGCCGGCACGCCATCTATTTCATTGAAGGATGCCATGATGCTTCCAGCACCAGCATCTAAAGCCGCTTTATAAGGGGGGTAGATATTCATTATACATTCTATGGCGGCTCATATCAACCGTATTGTAATCGCGCCCGGCTTCAGAGGCGCCATAAAGCGCATAATGTTTTACACAAGACATTATAGTGTTAGCCGCTGCCAAATCATTACCCTGATACCCGCGCACCATCGCTTTGGCAATCTCTGATCCGAGATAAGGGTCTTCGCCACTGCCCTCCGAAATGCGACCCCAGCGTGGGTCGCGCGAGATATCTACCATGGGCGAAAATGTCCAGTTGATTCCATCGGCACTAGCTTCTTGCGCGGCAATGCGCGCACTATGCTCAATCAAATTCATATCCCAACTGCAGCTCAATCCCAACGGAATTGGAAAAACAGATTCATACCCATGAATTACATCCATGCCAAAGATCAACGGAATTTTGAGCCGGCTCTTTTCAACTGCAATCTTTTGCATCTCCTTAATGTTGGTTACCGTTTTAATATTAAATAGTCCGCCCACTTTTCCTTCTTCAATTTTCTTAGCAATGTCAGAGCTTTCAACAGCTCCGGTTACAACGGCACCCGCTGACGGAAGATTAAGTTGTCCGATTTTTTCTTCGAGGGTCATGAAATTCAGAACTGAGTCAACACGACTGTCTATGCTGGTTTGGCCATTTTTAGTAGTTGTGTTGCAAGCTGCCAGAAAAAGCAATAGGATAAAGCCACAAAATGATTTCATTGAAGTATTGTTTAATGCCGTATTGAAAGATCGGAAAAAATTAGGTGTCAAGTAAGAGATTGGAAAATATTTCACAAATAAACTTTTCACCTCAATTACTCCGATAAATCGTATTTTGCAAAATGCAAGTAACCATCACCCTAATCATTATCATTATTACGGTTGCAGTCAGTCTATACACCATGCAAAAACCACGGGTGTTAAATAGCCTGATGATGAATCCGTACCAGATTAGTCATTCGGGGCAATATTACCGCCTTATTTCCTCCGGGTTTGTTCATCGGGATCATATGCACCTGATCTTTAATATGTTTTCGTTTTACTTTTTTGGCACCCAACTCGAATACATTTTCCAACAAATTTTTGGAGGGCTGGGTGGTGTACATTTTATCGTACTTTATCTTTTGGGCATTATTGTTTCAGATCTACCTACCGTATTTAAACATCGGAAAAATATTTATTACAATTCTTTAGGCGCTTCGGGAGCTGTATCAGCGGTTGTTTTTGCCTGCATTTTATTTTTGCCTTTGCGGGATATCTGCTTTTATGGTGTACTGTGTTTTCCGGGATTTATACTGGGTGTGAGTTGTCTGGGTTACTCCTATTAGAGTTCAAAAAAATCAAAAGACGGCATTAATCACGATGCCCATTTATATGGTTCGTTGTTTGGCATCATTTATTGCGTAGTCTTTTACCCTGACTCGATTCGTATATTCTTAGAACAGATGGGGGAATGGAAAATACCTTTTATTGGATAGCAGGTGCTTGTTGTAAAGCCACCCCTCGTTTCATTAAGTCAGCGGATTGAAGAATCTTATTCTTAAGATAAAAGGGATAGTTTGGATTTTCATTGAGAAATGAATCTACAATGGCAACTGCTTCTGACGATGAGTAACCATTAAACGTAGTTTGCAGCCACCGCTGCGGAAAAAAGATATCTCCCGTCAATTGAATCTCTTGTAGCAGATTAAGCGAAGGTCTCAAATACTTTTGAGAATCCCTTGCTCTTAACGGATGATGTAAATAATGCAAGCCCTCTAGCACCCAAGGTTCATGTTCTCGATTTTTCTCTTGTTTTAATGCTTCAAAAAATGAATCACGCACCCATGGATCATTGCTCAAAGCTGACATCACAAATTCAAATCGCTTTTTTCTGTCAGGATTTTTGGTCTCCTCTAATTGAGTTGATAAGTAATAATTGCTTTTCTCCTGATTCTTCAAAGCAAGTTCGTAGACCAACGTCATTTTATCTTCTTCTGAAAGAACGAGATCTTTAATCTTGAGTTTATCGAGCCATAGCTGCTCAATTCTTTCAAGTCCTGTTTCGCTCATGGTCAAGTTTCGATACGCACGGAAAAAGGAATTCTTCTTACCAGCATCGGTAGTCTCAAGCACCAACTCCCACAAGGTCGCCTCAAGCTCATCCTGTAAAAGACTTCTGTTGTGTTCGGGCAAAAAAGTCCACCAGGCTGTCTGCAAGTTCCCAAGTAAATAATCGACAATCAATGGATTTTCCTCCAATTTCAATACACCCAACATGGATTGAATCATCAAGTTCGGTGTTGGGCCATCACCACGCACCATACCTTCCCAACAGTTGATCCACATAGATGCACGGAATACGGGATCATTACTGTATAAGGGATTTGCAAGGAATCCATTCTTACTACTGTCAGCAAGTTTAAAATAGCCATAACTAAAACCATCGGAGTTTAAAAAATTATAGGCCGACAAACTATCAATGCGGACAGGTTTTGCATTTATAAGATCAATTGTTATCTCTGTCTCATAGCCGAGTTTAATTTCCAAAGGCTGCTGCCAGATGCGATTTGATGTTTGATCCTTACGCTGTTTAACGGATTCCGGATTGTACCATTCATACGTAGGCATGCCTTCTGTTTTTACCCAAACATTACTCCATGCCTCGATGTCTTCGTTAGATTTTGAATCGATAATGGAAATGAGATCATCCCATTCAGCATTGCCATACGAATACTTTTTCAAGTACTCACGTAAACTTTCCTGCATTAATTCCGCACCTATCTTTCGTTCCAGATGACGCATCACAATCGGTGCCTTCTGATAAATAATGGCTCCATAAAGAGAGCCGGCATTTTTCAAATTCGACAACTTCTGCAGAATTGGATTAGCGCCCGCGCTTCGATCTACCTCATAAGCCGAAGGATAATGCGATAGTAAAAACCGAAGGTTATGATCAATCTCAGGAAAAGCGGGCTGCACAATTTTAGCCGCCATAAAATTGGCAAACACTTCCTTCATCCACACATCGTTAAACCAATCCATCGTAACCAAATCGCCAAACCACATGTGTGCAGTTTCGTGCGCAATCAAACTTGCCCTGCCCATTCTTAGATTGATGGACGCCTTCTCATCCAAAAGCAAGGAAGATTCATTATAAAAAATAGAACCCGGATGTTCCATACCCCCATATTGAAACGATGGAATGAGCGCAAAATCAAATTTATCAAAAGGATAATCAATGGCTGTATAGTCTTCCAACCAAGCCAGTGACTTACCATGAATCTCAAAAATCTCATCCAGATTTCGCTTTACTTTTACACTATCCGTTTCGCGGTAGTACATAGTCATACTGCGATTGTTAACAATACGACTAAACTTATTAAACTTGCCAGCAGCAAAGGCTACCAAATAAGAACTTATCTGCTTCGTTTTTTCAAACACATACACAGTCTCATTTGATTTAGCGCTAACTTCTTTACTCTTACCATTGGAAATAGCCTCCCAGCCAACCGGGGTTGTTAGTGTAATTTCACAAGTAGCCTTTAGATTGGGTTGATCGAATAATGGAAAGCATGTTGCTGCCCGATCGGGCACAAACAGCGTATAGAGATAGTCATCATTTCTGTTTAAAGAAAGATTGCCTGCGATAAAATCGATCCTGATAGCATTCAAACCTGTTTTCAAATATTTAGAGTCAATTATAATATGCTCATTGAAAAAGGTGTACGGTATTTCTTTATCATCAATCTGTATCTTACTTAAATTCGAAGCATCTTCATTAAAATCAATTATTAGATTATCCCCTAATGAATTAATAGAAAAGGAGATCACCACCTGACCAGTAATAGGCGTAAACTTATCAGCCGGAATATCAAGGTCTAGTTGGTAGGAAACTTCTGAAAGTGTTCGTTTGCGTTGTTCGTTAAGTTCAAATGAGACTCCTTTATCAGGATTTTGGATGGAGGGTTTACAAGCACCCACTAGTGCCAGACTAAATAGGATCAACAACTTTGCTTTCAAGGAGTATTTTAGCATGTGGTAATTAAAAATTAATTGTTCTAAATCAAATTACCGCTTGGATAATTTTTAAACTGTATCACTCTTTAGAAAATCGCCATCAACAATAAGCAGCTTAACTCCATTTTTTGAAATGGATCTATGTGAACTCAGGCTATCTGAAACAACATAGGTCATTCCTTTTGTCAACAGTACATTGTCTTTACCTTCTAGCTCTGAAATAAATTCACCTTCCAGGCAATGAACAATATGACCTTTCTGACACCAGTGATCCGCCATGTAGCCGGCAGAATATTCAACCATCCTAATTCGAAGTCCGCCTAACTGAAGCGTTTGCCAAAAGGAAGTGCCGGTTTCCCCAATGTGTTCCGTCTTAGGAATAGTTCGCCAATCGATGGTTTGAAAATTAATTATATCCATAAAGTATCTTGTTTGATAATAAATGACAGTTATTTAAAAACTTCATGATTATAATATTGCTCTACCCAAACGCGATTAATTTTCAATTTCTGATTTAATTTCAAATATTGATTCTCATCCAGATTGTCCAACATATAAATTGAAAAATATTTTTTATCACTAGTAAATCCTATTAAATTATTTAATGTTTCTCTATCCTGAAAAACAAAATAGTCTAGTTTATAAGATTTAAAGACTCCAAAACTCTTTTCGTTTCCAAGTTCATCATTAAAATGTTGTACAAAGAAATGAAAGTCATAGAAATTAATATGATTTGGAAATTTTACTATTGCCTGTTTCTCCCGGGTCACAATACTAAATTCATCTATTAAATAATTTCCTGTTAAGACTTTAAGGAAGTCGTCAATAATAACCTCTATAGACTTGTTTGTAGAAATTACAAAAATGAGTTTCTCTCCATCGTTAAAATCAACGTTTAACTTCTCTTTAGATGGATAAGGTTTATCATCCTTATTTGTATCGGAATCAAAAAGTCCATGAAATGGACCGAGTAAAACCCGTTTTAATATACCGAGGGGTAATGTTATTAAAATATCCTTAGGATACTTTAATACTGAAGCTACCAGTGCTAATCCCAGCAAAACAAAGAGTCCCTCAAAAATGTAATATCGATGCATACTCAAACATCTTTACTTAATTTCTTTAATATATACTACCCCATGGCCTGTGTCCTCACAGGCCACTTGTAAATTTGAACCTGAAAAGCTACTCCTTGAAATAAAATTATAAGGCAGTATCCCCTGCATTTATTACATTTAAATCTAAACAAATTCAGCGAATGGAAACACCTCCTGCATTTATTGCTGCAACCGTGCAGGCAGCACCGGTATTTTTTAACAAAGCTCAAACTGTTGATAAACTCATAAGCCTGACGCAGGAGGCAGCCAAGGAAAAAGCTTCGCTCATCCTATTTCCCGAAGTAATTATTCCCGGCTACCCACGCGGATTAATTTTTGGAACCACCGTGGGTGGTCGCTTACCGGAAGGTCGGGAAATGTTTTTGCGCTATTGGGAAAATGCCATTGAAGTGCCGGGCAAAGAAACCGATCAACTTGCACGCGCAGCTAAAGAAGCAAAAGCCTATCTGGTAGTAGGCGTTACCGAAAAAGATAAAATCAGCGATACGCTGTATTGCACGTTGCTTTATTTCTCTCCGGAAGGAAAGTTAATTCACAAACACAGAAAATTAAAACCCACCGCAGCCGAGCGTATCATATGGGGTGAAGGTGATGGTAGCGATTTGCAAGTGCTCGATACACCCTTAGGAAAAATAGGAGGCTTAATTTGTTGGGAAAATTATATGCCGCTGGCGCGCACCGCCTTATATCAACAAGGCATTGAAATCTACATGGCGCCCACCGCTGATTCCCGGGGTACATGGCAAGCCAGCATGGAACACATTGCCTGCGAAGGTCGATGTTTTGTTTTAGGTTGTAATCAATATCTTACAAAAGAACATTACCCAAAAGATTTGCAAGTACTTCTAACTGACGAACATCCTTCCTTACCAAGTAGTGGCGGCAGTTGTATCGTTTCACCATTAGGTAAGCGATTGGCCGGACCACTTTATGATAAAGAGGGAATTTTAACTGCCGAAATTGATCACCGCGAAATTATCAAAGCAAAAATGGATTTTGACCCGATTGGTCATTATGCTAGAAATGATGTGTTTGAATTAAAAGTTAAGAAATAATTATAAACTTCAATTATGAATACAGCAAAACGTCTCCTATTAGTCTTATTGATAGCGCCTATCACTGCATTAACGCAAACAATCCCTTTGCCCGAACATCCACGGCCCGATTTTGAACGCTCACAATGGCAGAACTTAAACGGAGTCTGGCAATTTGAATTCGATTCGCTCAATCAAGGTATTGCAAAAAAATGGAATGAAGGCAACTCTTCTTTTGCTCATAAAATAAGTGTGCCCTTCCCGTGGGGCTCCAAACTCTCGGGTGTACAAGACAAAGCTGACATTGCCTGGTATCAGCGAGACCTGGTTATAGACGCTTCATGGAAAAGCAAAAGAACATTTTTAACCATTGGCGCTTCTGATTGGGAGACAACCGTATGGTTGGGTGGGAAATTATTAGGAACCCACCAAGGTGGTTATACTCCTTTTCTTTTGAGTTAACCGAACACCTTATCTATGGTAAATCTCAAAAATTAGTAGTACGCGTGGATGACAAGCGGAGAGATTTTACTCTTTACGGAAAACAAGGTTACGGAAACGCACGGGGTATTTGGCAAACCGTTTATGTAGAAGCCCGCGGTAATAATTTTATAGATGCCATTCACTTTGCTCCCGATATTGATAATCAGCAAGCTAAAGTCACAGCCTATTTGCCTACGGAGGCCACGGCCGACACAAAACTTTCGGTAACGATTAAAACGGAAAGCACTCCCATCACAAAAGAAATTATCATCCCAAAAGGAAAAGATAAATATGTTTTTACTGTCAGTATTCCCAAGCCTCACCTCTGGTCGTTAGAAGATCCGTATCTCTACGAAGCAGAAGTTAAGCTCAACGATGACGCGGTTAAAACTTATTTCGGAATGCGAAAGATTTCGGTTGTCAATCTACCGGGAACAGAGTTTCCGTATGTGGCGATCAACGATAAGCCGGTCTATCTTCAACTTACGTTGGATCAATCCTATCACCCGGAAGGGTTCTATACTTTTCCAACTGATGCCTTTATGCGAAAAGAGATAGAACTCGCTAAGTCCATTGGGCTCAACGGCATTCGCCCGCATATTAAATCAGAGATTCCACGCAAACTTTATTGGGCAGATAAACTCGGAGTACTTGTGATGGCCGATCTACCAAACAGTTGGGGCGACCCCGATGCGAAGATGCAGCTAGAAGCAGAGAATACTTTTCGCGATATGGTAAAGCGTGACTTTAATCACCCCGCGATCTTTTCCTGGATTTTATTTAACGAGACCTGGGGATTACGCACTCATGTTGAAGAAGCCGGAAAAAAGGAGGCCCAGTATCTACCTGAAACACAAATGTGGGTTTCTTCCATGTATTATCTAGCGAAATCGCTAGACCCAACCCGATTGGTTGAAGATAATTCTATTTGCTGTGGAGCCGGTCATACCGTTACCGACCTCAACTCTTTTCATGATTACCTTCCGGGATGGGAATGGGACAACCATCTAAACGACCTGACAGAAAAATCTTTTGAGGGTAGTACGTTTCAATTCGAGTCTGGCTTTAAGCAAGGCAAACAACCGAAAATTAATTCGGAGTGTGGTAATGTGTGGGGCTATGAGGGCAGCACCGGAGATGTTGATTATAGCTGGGATTACCATCGCATGATAAATACCTTTAGAAAATATCCAGAAGTAGCCGGATGGCTTTATACCGAGCACCACGATGTGATAAACGAATGGAATGGCTACTGGCGCTTTGACCGTACTCAAAAATTTACGGGGCTTGAAGAACTAATGCCCGGCATGACGCTTAATGATTTTCATGCCGCGGTTTATCTTTCTACTGGTAATGAGATTTGTACTACGGTAAAAGGTGGCGAGAAAGTAAGCGTACCGCTTTACCTTTCTTCTATGTCGAATGTGGATTATGGAAAACAACTTCGTCTATCCTTTCAATTAAAGCATACAAACGCTATTGGCGAAACTTCATTGGTTACGATGGGTTCAAAGCTTATCGACTACCAACCTTATCTGCAAAAAGAGCTTGAAGCACTCGCTGTTGAAATGCCTGCTGTAGCTGGTCTATCCATCCTCACGTTGCAACTGGAAGATTTAAAAGGCACTGCGTTGCATCATAACTTCGTGCATTTTGAGGTTATCTCCGAAACAGCTCTGCCCAAAACAAAAATACTTTCCGTGGCTCCTGCTGAATTTACAAAAGCTACCTGGAGTGCAAAGCAATGGAATGTTTTAGACGGATTAAAAGTAAACGGTGCAGGCTCGGGCTTTTTTGAATATTCAATTACGCTGGATAAGTCAACCAATCTCAATTCAATTAAAGAAGCGTACATCCTCATCGAACTTTCGGCCAAAGAATTGTTTGTGAAAGATTATGATGAGAAAGAGAAAACAGATGTTGATTTTATGTTGGGCGGCAAAGCCTCGCCCAGTGGTAATCCCAACGCCTACCCGATGACAGACGAAACACTCTTCGCTTCAAAAATTGTGATAACTGTAAATGGTGAAACCGCATTATCAACAACGTTAAAAGATGATCCGGCAGATCATCGGGGCGTATTATCCTGGCATCACCAATTAAAAGATAAAAAATTGCGCGAGGCAGGTTCTTATGGGTACCTGGTTAAGGTTCAGGTTTCTAAAACTCAGCTTAAGACTGCTGTTGAAAAAGGAACGATTTTGTTACGACTGGAGACGAGTGGTAAAGGCGGTATCGCAGTATATGGTAAATCATTTGGCCGTTACCCGGTTGATCCTTCGTTGGTGTTGAAGATGAAATGATTATCCAATCAGGCGATTTAATTATCCGCTCCTTACTTGATGAACGGACTGGAAAAATTTGAAAATCATTTATCTTCGCTCCCATCCTATTTAAACTCTATGCGCAAATCCCAGATTTTCATTTTATGTGCCGTTATTTTTATGACTGCCTGCACTACTGAAACTAAAAAAGAACCAACCGTTACGGTATCGGATTACCCGAGTCTCGTGGATCTATTTAAAGAATGGCGCACGTTTGAAAATCCGCCTAAGCGTGATGGCGCACCTGATTATACTGCAGAAACATTTGCAAAACGACTTCCGGAATTCAAAACCCTACAAGACAGATTGCTGACCATAGACACCGCAGGCTGGCCGCTTGAGCAGCGGATTGATTGGCATGTTGTAAGGGCCGAAATGAACGGTTGGGATTTTAACTACCGAATTTTAAAACCGTGGGAACGCGACCCGGCCTATTATAAAACGTTGTGGATGGAACGCAGTGATGTGCCCGCGCATGAGGGTTCTACGCATCATGGAATAGTTGATGTGTGGACGTATCAATTTCCATTGGACACAGAAAGTGGAATGAAATTGATAAACGAATTAAATGCAATCGCTCCGCTAAACGAACAAGCTAAACTCAACCTTACCGGTAATGCAAAAGAACTGTGGATTGCCGGCATCCGCGACATTAAAACCCAAAGCGAAGATTTGAAGTCATTGTTAGAATTGCCGGGCGTAGCGGGGCAAGCGGGGTTGGTTAGTTCTATTAACAGTGCCATTACTTCTACCAACGACTTGGTCGCCTGGTTAGAAAAAGAATCTGCTTCTAAAACCGGACCTTCCGGAATAGGCAAAGAAAATTACACCTGGTATTTACAAAACGTACATTTGGTACCACTTACGTGGGAAGATGAAGTCATGCTATTGAAGCGCGAGCTAACCCGCGCCTGGACAGGTCTTAAATTAGAAGAGCATAACAACAGAAACTTACCACTCTTAAAAGCTGCCAACACGCCCGAAGAATTTAAGGCGTTGGCAGAACGATCGGCTAAAAGTTTTTTAACCTTTTTGGAGAAAGATGAAATTGTTACCGTTAAGGATTACTTTGAACCCGCGTTAAGGGAACACCTGGGAAGGTTTGTGCCGACTGAAAAAAGAAACTTCTTTTTAATAGGCATGCATTATGACCCGCGGCCACTGTACTCCCATTTTTACCATTGGTTTGAATTGGCCCGTATGGATAACGAACCTCATCCAAGCGAAATCCGAAAAGGTCCACTGCTCTACAATATTTTTGATTCGCGGAATGAAGGTACTGCCACCGCTGTAGAAGAAATGTTTATGCAAGCCGGTTTGTACAATGATGATCCACGGGTAAGAGAAATTGTCTACATCATGATTGCCCAACGAGCGGCCAGAGGATTGGGCTCGCTCTATGCACAAGCCAATGAGTTAACTATGGAAGAAGCTGGAAAAATTCACTCGGAATTCACACCCCGTGGTTGGATGAAAACTGAAAAAGAGTTACTCATGTTTGAACAGCACTTATACTTGCGGCAGCCCGGTTATGGCAGCAGTTACATTACCGGCAAATATTTATTAGAAGTTGCCCTGGCCGATTATGCTAAAATGAAAGAATCTAAAAACGAAGAATTCAAAGTGAAAGATTTCTTCGATCAGCTTAATGCTATTGGCTGCATCCCCATTTCACTGGGCACCTGGCAAATGACGGGCAATGATTCGGGCATTATGGCAATTGGTAAAAAATAACCCCGCGATGTATCCAGAAAGACTTTAGAATCTTCAAAGTTAATTTTATGATCTCGCCATTTGGTGCTCCGGGCGGTTCTACTGAAGCAAGTTGCCCCAGATATGTCTTGGTATTTCGGTGTACTAGCTCTTTCGAAAAGATATCCGCAACAGAAATAGCAAGTTTCTATTCATAGCGATATTATCAATGCGCATGTGCCACAAAGTTTTCTTTCAGACACGCGTTTAGGACAGGCTGGGGAAACGTAGAAACTCCACCAGTCATGTTTTTACATTCTTAAATCCACGTGTGCTCAATAAATAACTGGCCCGCGGACTGCGATGACTATGACTGCAATAAACCAGCACTTCTCGATCCTTATACTTGTCTAATTCACTCAGCCTTCCCTCCAACTCCTCCACGCTAATATTGATAGCGTTTTTGAAATGACCAAAGCTCATCACTTCGGTGTTGGTTGCATTAAACTCACCCGAAGTTCGTACATCCAACAACACCGCTTTGGGGTTGGCAGTGATACGATCGCAAAATTCATTGATGCTTAGGTTTTTAAATTTTATAGTTGACTTTTCAACCAACTTCATATTGCAAACCGGGCACATGCCGGGCCTTTATGGATAGTAATATCACAATCGTAGCCACACGGTAGGCACACGTATTCCTTAGTTTCTTGAAGAAGTGAGGATATTCCGATAAATAGAATGTAAAGATTAATCATGTGTGTGATAGATATAGATTATTATAAAAATAAGGATGTTATGGAAATATGTTTTGTGAAAATTGATTCTTTTCCTTAACGACTCCTTATTATTCGCATAAGGTAAAAGTATCAAATTATCCCCTAATGGGAGAAGGTTAAAGAAAATGTTCAAGTGCATGACGATGGCTCATTTCGCTACTGGTCAAGGATTTCATGAAGCTCATCAAAGGTTTGTAAAGAAATATGCCTTTCGTGCGTACTTAGGGTAACTAATCAAAATTTAATCACTATGAAAAAAACATTAAACGTATTTGTCGGAATCGCATTTATTGCGGTGCTGGCCTCATTCTCACCTTTCGGTGGCGAAGGTTTTACACTGCATGTGAACAACAAGTTGCTAGCGGAAAATTATTTTACCTCTAAATCCACTACGCCCCGTGTTTCATTGGGTGCCCTTGCAGACAATGATCAGATCTCAATTGCCTACAATGAGTGTGGCAAAATCGGTTCGGATCGCACGCTGACCCTAAAAGATGAATCAGGCAAGGCATTGAAAGAATGGAAGTTTTCGGACTCTCCGAAAGTGGCCGCCCCCATGAACATAATGGCAAAAGAGATTCTGTCGTTCAAAAAAACTGATCAGAAAACTTTTACACTTATCTATACCTCCAAGGCAGTTCCGAATCGTTTGCTAGCTACCCTCTCGCTGGGCAGCGAGGCGCAGGCTTCAAGTAAGAATTAAGTATACAACATCAATCTTTTATTGGTGAAGAAGGAGTGCCTGGATACTCCTTTCTTACTTATCTTTATCAAAAAGATTCGGATGAATTTGCATCACCGGGAGATTCTCAAACGCATAAAACAAAATTCAGGAACGCCAACCAAGCATACTTTCTCAGATTCTTATCTCGGCAATGAACATCCACGCTACCCTATCAGTAACCCTGTATTGCGCGGTGTGCTCAAAGAATGGATGAAAGAGCATCGTGAACTTTCAGTTAATGACTTTACAAAACTTTTAACGAGTTTATTTGAGGGTGCGTCCTCCACAGAAAAATCAACTGCGGGTATGTTGCTAGACTATGCCACCCCTGAGCAAAAACAATTCAATCCAAAAATATTTGACTTGTGGCTCAATCATGTTATCGGCTGGGTAGAGGTGGATACGCTTTGCACGAGTAAATATACAAGCACCGAGATTACTGCCCAATGGAAACCATGGAGAGCACTTTTAATTGTTGTCAAAAAGCAAAAACATTCAAAAGCGAAGAGCCTCCATGGTGCTTCTTTGCGCACCCTTACGAAAACCAGATAATGAAGAACTTTCTGAAGTAGCCTTGCAAAACATTGATCGGCTGAAAGCTGAAAAGGAAGTGTTGATCACAAAAGCAATCTCGTGGGTGCTGCGAAGCATGATAAAACATTATCGCAAAAGAGTAACTACCTACGTTACTGAAAATAAAACAACCCTACCGGCCATTGCGGTGCGTGAAACCAAGAAGAAGTTAAAGACCGGACGAAAAAATGGATGAGTCATTCATTTTGATTTACCACTACCCTTGCAGGCAATGCATCTTTTCATACATTTAGATTCACTCAAGACCAATTATGAACAACCAATCATCGATAACCCGAAGAGATTTCCTTTTACAGGCTTCTGTACTTTCTTCCTCCGCTTTACTGTTGTCAAACGGAGCTCAAGGTGCGGCATTCAAAAAATATAAAATGGGGTTACAACTCTTTTCCATTCGGGATGCGATTGCGAAAGATCTGAACGGAACATTGAAAACAGTTGCCGCACTGGGCTATCAGGATCTTGAAATCTATGGGTATGATGGCGATTCCATGAAGTACTATGGATTAAAGGCAGCAGATTTTAAAACCCTCCTGGATGGTTTGGGGCTGACTACAACAAGTGGGCACTATATGTTCTCCCAATATCTGAATAAACCCGAAGATGAAATGATGCGCTATGTTGATCAATGTATTGAAGGCGCAAAGATTTTGGGTCAGCCATACATTACCTGGCCTTGGCTTGATCCTGAATACAGAACTATAGAAAAATTTAAGTCATTAACCTTGTTGCTCAATCGCATTGGCGAACGGGTGAAAAATGCCGGACTTGGCTTTGCCTATCATAATCACGATTTTGAGTTCATAGATCATAATGGCGAAAATGGATATGATATTATCATGCGCGAAACGGATTCGGCTCTAGTAAAACTGCAAATCGATCTTTATTGGACGATGCATTCATCCAAGCTAACTCCAGCCGAGCTTTTCAATAAACAGCCAGGTCGTTTTGTGATGTGGCATATTAAGGACATGGATAAAGTGAGTCGGGATTATACCGAACTGGGAAATGGCTCCATTGACTACACTCAGATTCTTCCTTTGGCTGATAAAGCGGGATTGCAGTATTATTATATCGAGCAGGGCGGAAATTTTGCAAAGAATTCCATGCAGAGCATTACCGACAACGCCATCTACTTTAAAAAGAATCTTGAAAAGTATTTATAACTAGAATTATAGAGTGGAGGATTGGCTTACGGAAGGCAAGAAATGACAGATAATTATTACACCTACTTCTTTTTATAACTTATCAAAACTCCCGCTCTACTTGTTCTATCTAATGTTGTGGTATAGTCGGGATGGGCGCTGACAAATTTATAATAACTATCGCCAGCCAAACCATCGGCTACATTGTGTGTGGTATAACATCCACCCGGTTTTAATTTCGGATGAACATCCAGGAAGTACTGCTTGTACCAAGCTTTATCCGGATCAGAGAAAACAAAATCAAAAGGCCCGGGCAATTGCTTCACTAATTCATGCGCGTTGGTAAGCCGGGCATCTACATAATTTGATAAGCCCGCCTCAGCAATATTTTTAATCGCTTCTTGATGCCGGTTCTTATCGATTTCAATGGTAATTACCTTGCCTCCGGTTTTGCTCATAGCCCAGGCAATCCAAATAGTAGAATGCCCGGTAGAGGTACCGATCTCCAATGCAGAAGTGTACTGATTCTTAATAATAAGCTCATACAAAATTTTCCCATCCTCATAAGGCACATTGAGATCGCGCCAGGTACTTTTATGCTTATTGAGAAAAGCTTCTACCTTTTTATCTAATTCCGTAGGCTGCGCGATACCCCCGAAACTGTAAGCCGACAAGATTATAATGTAGAGGATTATTTTCATACGGTGATTCTGCAAATCAATTCTTTTTCAGAGCCAGGTAAGTCCACAACGCACCAGCCGCATCGGCTGCACCAAATAGTGTCAATTGCGCAGGCGCCCATTCCAAAACAACAAACACGATAAACCAAAATAAAATAGAAATCCGTGCATACACGGTTATGGTTAAAAAAAGTGTGTGGTTAGCGGGTGCCATAAAAACATAATACATGCCAATGGCAAACACCACCACGCCCAATACATGAATCCACACCTCGGTGGTAGGTGGCATTTGAAACATGCCTAGTAAAGTATTAGGAGCAACTGTTAATGAAATGCCCAACACTAACAAATAGAAACCAAAATAGTAAACCGATTTTGATGCAGGAGTCATAGCGGGCTTGGTTTAAGTAAGCTTATATAAAGATACCTAAAATAAAACACTCTATGATTCGGTAACAGATTTCCTTAATTTTTATCTGCTATCAAGCTCAGCTGTAGTATTCCGATGGTTGGGCGGCCCATTCGGAGGCGGGTTATCGCATTATTAGTTAATCTTCTTCAGACCCTTCTCTTTATCTTTAGAGATTTTATCTTTTGATTGCTTCACCTCCTTATCAGATTTCTCTTTCTGCTTTTCTTTTTCTTTCATCTTATCATCACTAGCTGATTTTTCCCAATCAGAATGATGTTCCCGAATCACAACGCGATCTTCATCATCGCCCCAATCAAAATCATGATCCATATCCATATCAAAGTCCTCCTCATCAATGTCAATGTCCATATCATGAAGATCAATTTCAATCGGCTCGATATCGATGTTAAAGCGGGGGATGTTAATATCGATACGATCAAGATTCAGGTTTAAATCTTTCAAATTAATTTCGATTGGCTCGATGTGAATCTCCAACGTTTCGAGTGTAGTCTCTACCGAGCGCATGGCATTCCGAACTGCCAATTCAATATCAGCTTCCAAAGCTTTCTCATCGATGTTGATGTTGAAATCCCAGTTTCGGCTGGAGTTTAGCCTACCAATCCATCCTCGCGGGATTTTTCTTGGGTGGATTTACTTTCCGTTTTCTTAGTGACTGTGTCGGTATTTTGAGAAAAAACAGGAACAGCGGCAAGCAAAACAAGTAGCAAAACAAACAGGGAGCGATTGGAGGTATTCATAGTGATGGTATTTGGATGGTACTAGTAGATTACTCCAGCAGAAGAATAAGGTTACCAAAAGAGATAAATATATTTGTGCACTGCTCCAGAAACCTCTCCTAAGGGAAGGCGTTGACTAATTCAATGATATGCGGTGTCGGGCTACTTAAAGATATTGCTCTCTGCTGCCATCTTTTTATACTCGGGAAGAATCTTTTTCATAAAGTGCTTCATCCACTTTCTTTAAAGAGACCATTAACCCGCCAATACCCGAGTCTTTCAAGGATACACGCTGCTTTCTGATGTCATCCATCTTTTTGCGAATGGTGCCTTCTAGTTTGATAAGTTCACGTTCTGTCATGGTTATTAATTTGGCATGTAAAATACATCAGATAATGCTGAGTCAACAAGTTAACCTATGTAATTTGCAAACAAAAGAAATCAATTACCCCGTCCATGATTATTAAAAAATTGGCTGTTCCATTCATTAACGATAAGCTCCTGCAACAAGTAGAACATTGCTATATCGCTACTGCCGCAATCTCCGAAGCCGGTTTCGATTTTATCCGAAGCCGCATACCCACTAAAACCAAAATGGAGATTGTAACCGGGTTGGATGTGCCTACCGACCCCGAAGTACTGCGTAAAATCTGGCGCCACTACCAGGGGCGCATCACACTAAATATTTACACGCGCAACCCATTTCATGCCAATGTGTATATTTTCGATTTACCCTTTCGAAAATCCATGGCCTTTGTTGGTTCGGGCCACTTCACCCTTGAAGGCCTCAAAGACAGCGAAGAGCTTTTTTACAAAATGAAGGATGCGAAAGAAATTGAAACGCTGAAATCGTGGTTTATAGGCTACTACGAATTTGCTGACCCTCTCAATGAAAATCTTATTCAGGAATATGAATTAGTCTATCCCACTTTTAAGGAACGTGAAAGCAAATCCCGAAATGAAAAAAACCAATTGCTCGCGCTAACCACCGGAGGCTTTTCCTGGGATCATATAAAATTTAAAGACCAGTACTTCAAAAAAGAAGATTACCTCACCCTCGCCAATAACAAAGCCCGTGTTACCACACCTGAGCTACTTGCCGGGCGCATGAGTTTACAAACCAAGTTATTGCAGCTTCATGATCAGATTAAAGGTCATGTCCACAAATTAAAAATTGATTATTCCGATGCAATGGTAAGCAGTCTTGATCCTGCGCAGCATACTGATCGTCAGCTGCGAAGTGTCTGGTTAGCGTATGGCCGCAGCATGGGCGCGTTAAAAAAATACGATGCAACTATTCACGAGGTAATGCATCTGCAAATTACCATCAATCAAAAAGATGTTGGTGTTTACTTAATGGCGGGTACATCTGGCAATGGCAAAGCCGATCGTTCCTATTTTAGCAGCAGGATGAACGATGCCGAATACCGAAACCATTTTTTTACACGACTAAAAGCACTTGGTGCTGGCTACTGGATAGAGGTTGCTTGCGAACGAAAGTCTGTTGAATTTTTTCAAACTGAAGATGCACTGTGGGAGTTTACCAAAGCCGACCAATGGCTGTACTATAAATTCTTGATTGGAAAAAACTATTCGCCCGATGCCGTTGAAATCAGTAACGAAAAAATTGCCCCCACGCTAACCATGGAGTTTGATAAACTGGTATTACTCTATAGAGAAATGATAGCTCCAGACCCAACGTAGATGCCTTTTATTCTTTTTGCGGATGTGAACTATGAAACATCCTTTATAGCGCCTGCCGGGCAAGATTTTGCTACTAAGGAGTCATTCAGCTCGTGTCAAAGATTGCTAATAGAACATAAAAACTGTCCGTTAATATGCCCGTAGTTTAGCTATAAAAAAAGCCTCTATTCATTGCTGAATAAAGGCTTTTTGTAGCCCCAAGGTTACGAATATCGAACCAGTTTATAGAAAACCTAAAGAAATTCAGCGACTTAAGGTTTTAAAATAACCTCAGGGAGCGATCCAATCAAAATCGATAAGATGACCAAGATTGTCGGTAATTTTGTTATCAGGATTAGATCGCAAATACTTACTATTTGAACCGTTGACCACCTCAACATTTTCACCGACACTACATTTTGCCTGAGAATAATTCCATACCCAGGTAGTCGCACTATTCCCCTTTGTTTCCAAAAGGCTTATAGCTTGTGATTTTGATGTCTTAGATGCACGGGAAACAGAGGTTTCTCCAACTGTGTGAAATGCATAGTGAGTGATAACATTGTTGGAGTCTTTCCACACTCCTGAAATTCTGAATTGTGTCATAACTTTTGAGAGGTTAGAGATAACAAGAAAGCCCAATTATATCGTCAGGACGATACAAATGGGCTCAAATCAAATATAGGGAATTTTGAAATTATTTAATACTGTTTCTCAGATGCATTGGTAAACAAAAGGAGCCACACTTTCGCACGACTCCTTTCTGGCTCTCTCGCAAATATTTTCGGCAAAATAATAGCCTTTCTTAAATCACTGTCATTAATCCGCGAATAAATCCTACCTCGCTCAGGTATTCGACTTGGGGATCACTTAGACCTTTTTTATCAGTCGTGGATACTATTTCAAAAGGAACAATCAACTCGCTATCCATGAACTTTTTAAGTTCCTTAGAGAGTGCCCTTTGGTTGTCTTTGTTAAAAATGTACTGTCCTCTCGCATCTCGAATGATATTCCCTTTTTCATCGGTACTACAATAGTCAATGTTGAGGTCTTCCAATTTATCATTGTATGCCTCGATAAAAGAGGAGGCATTTTTCAGAGTTTGATTTCTGGCATGTTCCAGTTTCGTGCCGGCAGGTGCCTGAGTATCCATCAATGCCGTAATGAGTCTGTAAGCTTCTTTGTTTGTCATGGTATCTTGATTTAATATTTTCCTTCTGCGTGTCCTTTTAAAATAGATTGCTCGATGAGCCAATAAACCAGGTCTGAAATCTTAATCGATTTGAGTGACTCCTTAATTTCAGAGGGTAATGAGCCGATGCCTGGATAAGCTGTTAAGTCGATGTTTTGCCAGTATTCCAATTCGGTGATTGCATTTGGTGAATCAGGTACCGCTTGAATGCCTGTCAATGGATTAGTTAAGTTTCCATCTGTCTCTTTGGTGATTTGCTTAGGCAGAAATAATTGCCGTTGAAGTTCATTCGAAGGCACAATGTTACTTCCATCTCCTTCGGTGAACTCCAGGATTATACCATGGCGCATCTCCAGATTGTTTTTAATGATGAGATAGTCATGAATCACTTTTTTTCTTTTGTTGGTTGTGGAGTCTATTTCTGGAAGATTCACAACAATTGATTTTCTACTCATATAATATTTTAGATTAAAATTTTACTGTTCTAACAACTCCCGATGGAGTAACAAACTTGAGGTCTTCGCCCACGAAGTAGACCCTTCCTACTCCTGCGATACTGGCGGGATCTATAGTCACTTGTCCGATGGATACAACGCCATCTTTATTTACTGAGAACTTTAGTTTCAGAGAACTACTTAGCGTGTCGTATTTGTACGCTTCTAAAAATGGTCCGGTTGAACCGATGTTTTCTTCTAATCGGATAAATGCCCCTGTGTGATCAAATCCATTCAATACGGCATTGTGTTTTCTCATTAATAACATAGGCTTTGCGGTTCCTGCAAGCATGTTGTTTCCAGTGGTACTGTATTGAAGCCACAATAAGTAGCCATCGTAATTGTAGGTACCCAGTGCTTGCTGAGGGCTAATGAATAATCCATTAGCCTGGGCTTGTCCTGGAGAAATGATCACTCCAGTTCGTTCAGAACCTTTCGGAATGATAAAGAGAGCGGCACTCGTTATGAAACTTCCATTCAGGAGCAAAGCATTGGCTCCCGCATGAGCCGACCCATCCGTACTCATTGCAACCACAGGAAGCGTAAAGGTCATTCCCGTTCCATCAAAATTGATTCGACTGCCAAGAGATCGATACGCATATACTTGCGCATTAGGGTCAGTACCTCTTATGTCCGCGTAGAAGCCATCGACATAATGATTGGTCACGGAAGCCTGAGCTGTGAATAGCTGCGCTCGATTGTTATTTGCAAAGCTATCATCAGTTGAGAGGGTGATTTGACCATGAAAAGCTGTTATGAATCTGCTTTGAAGTCCTGTGTTTACCCCTTGCAGTATATACCGGTAGCCGTATCCGGTATGATATATATCGTTCGGTCTTACCAGTATAGCAGTATTGGCATAACCGGCAGGTGAGAGCCTAAGCATTTCTGTTTTGGTGCCGCCAAACAGGTAGTCAGTAATTTCCAGAGTAGCGTTAACATTGTTCGAACTCAATAGAAATTCATAGCCGCCATAACCTGTTACGTAACTGTTTATCCGGACTGAGTTTTTGACGGTGCTGCTGCCTTCTTCACCCAGGTTGACAGAAAGATTTCCGTCACGAACGTATATCGAGCCGGACACACCCAATGCTAAACTTCCAGGTCGAACTACTTGAAATTTATATCCACTAAAACCCAGGTTAGCCGTTACTCCAGGCAATTGATAATTACTACTTTCTGCTCCAATCACAATTTGGTCACTAACTACTCTACCAATGACAATGGTATTTGGAGTTCGTACAATGGCCCCTGCACCAATAGCGGTCATGTAGTTCTGACCACCACCATTCGTGATTAAATCTCCAAAGCTGTTATAAGCTCTTGTTCCCGACCCTAATAATGTATTGAATGAATTCGACCTGGCGTTTTGTGCATCATAACCAACAAGCGTATGATCTGTTCCGCCCTGAGCGGCAGTCGCTCCAGCAGAAGCACCAATCATTGTGTTTCGGTGGCTTGTGTTAAATCCAATCAATGTTCCGGCACGATAACCGACAAACACACAATCGGAATAGCTCGAACCATTGTTATCGGATGCACCAGCCTCCGAACCTATGACCACATTTCGGGTTAGTCCTCTTCCAGGAGAAGCTCCAGAACTGGATGCTGCATTATATCCAAATACAGTATTGTCACTGCCTGAGTCAACCATTTTCGCTCCTAAAGCTCCCGATGTAATGACCATGTTTCTTAATCCCGTCATGCCTGGCCAACCGCCATTTACTAAAAGATTTGATTGGTCTTTGTTCATCAAGAATTTTCCAGAATTCGTCACTCCAAAAAGCACATTCAGTATGGGGTCTTCGATGTAGGTGGCGTAGTTAGCCTCTAAGGAGTCGCTTGTTCTTACATGAATCTTTCCAATAGCCAATCCTCCATACCCAATGAGGAAGTTCCCGTTAACATCAAATCTTCCTCGTTCAACATTGGCTGTGATAAAGGGCAATGGAAAATTATCTTTTGTTCCAATGGACTTTATTGCTCCAGTATTATTTCCGTCCTGAACCCAGGCTGAAAGAATTGGTTGAAGAAGATTGTATAGCTTTTCTAATGTGTTACCTGCCAGCGGGGCATTTCCTTTTAGCGAATCGATGGAGCCTTGTAGGTCTTCGGTCTTGATGATATCCGCATCCGAAAGTATTGCGTTTAGCTCAGCCAATGTGTCAATGTCTTCTGCTTTCAGGTAAGTAAACCCTTGAATGATATTGAATATCTTTTCAAGTGTATTGCCAGCATCCGGTACATTTCCTTTGATTGCATTAATTGCTAACGTAATGTCTTCAACCTTCATGAGGTCCGCATCCGTAAGAATGGCATTCAACTTGGCCAGTGTATTAATATCACTTTCCTGGAGGCTGTTCATATCTTGAAGCTTTAGATAGATGTTGTAAAGCAGTTCTTCCGATGCTGAATGAAATGGTGGCTTTGGTACACTCATAGTATTTTAACATTCGGTTTAAATACCCATCCCAAAGCGATGGCTGCAAAAATGGTGGTGGCCGTGATTACTCGCTTGAGTGTAATGCGCCTTAGCGATCTGAAATCAATCAGCGTATAGCTGAACTTATTACCATAGAGCTTGGCATGCTGACGGCACAATTCCATGAACGTCAGAAATTCATCAGCATTCTTAAACACCTGGCATCCGGCAGAGTATCTGTCAATTGATTTGGTTGTTCCTGACACAGAAGCTCGGTGAATGTTGATGCCAAAATTCCCTGTTTGCTTGGTTCCATTTTTGAAATCCAAAATCGCATCACGGTCATAATCTCTGATCACCGTGACTGGCTTTTGCTGAACAAGTGCCTCGTACATTCCTCTATGTTTTCCGATGGCATAAGCATCTACATTCTGACCTTGTGCCAAGATGGCTGTGCCTTGGGGATATGATGGATTGTTTAGCCAGAAGGTTCCTGGATCAGTCGTAGCCGGATAGATGTGGTATTCCCACTTTCCATCCGGCTTTTTATAAAATACATGGATCTCATCGTCAAAGGCATTTGACTGAACACTTTTACTCCGTAGTCCTACGATGTTAAGTTCATACGGCCTTGTGTAGAGAACAAAGCCATATTCTTTTAGAATTTCCTTGATACGTGATAACATGCGCTGATTCTTAAATTTTCGTCAGGAGTACTTGAATGAGTTTACCCGATTCATCCAACCATCATAGAATACAATCTGATCAGGCTTTCTTCGAATGATGTTATTGAGAAATACCTTTCGCTCAATTTTAAGCAGGTTAAACAGTCGCTCCTGATCAGTACTGTTGATGGCCCGGAGGGTTTGAATCCCTACGGTACCATCCACTTCTACATTGACCAAACGCTGAACGATCTTAGCCACAGTCTTTCTTCCTGAGTTGTAACCCCAATCCACAATAAACTCGGCCACCGATTCATTGGAAATATGGTCAGCCAGGAAGTAATCCCAGAAGATTTTCTTGGCGATATACCGTGCATCTTCTTCGGTGAGTTTCTTGATGTCTTCTGCATCAATATCTCCGTCACCATCTTTGTCATGCCCATATTCCTTCCACACGGAAAGAATGACTCCATACTTAGTCGGGCCTCCTTTATCCAATGGATGATTCACATACCCTCCCTCTAATCGCAGGAGCTTGCCTGCGAAGTTTTCAAACTTTGCCATTGTTAGTATTAATTTTTTTAAGTGTACTTGACGTCTTGTGTGGGTACATTCAGAATGCTATCATCAATCGACTTAAACCAGGTCATTCCATTGGCTACTTCCAATTCATCTCCGAGTATTGTATTCCTGCGCACGGGTATTCGGTTGTTTCGTGAATCAGTGACTACCGTTTCTCGAATTGCGATCAGGTCTTTGTATAAGCGTAATCCTTGCAAGCTCCACGTTCCTGTACTACTCACCTTTAAACCGATGCGCAGGAATTCATTTCGTATTTGCACTTTGGCTGCTTCATTACTCTTGAATGCATATTCCAGAAGATCGTTCACGATGGTTTTAGAAATAAAGCCTTGCTTTTTGTAGTACTCATTCACCGCTGAATATTCTGAAATAGACTTAAGTTGTTTCAAGACACTGAGTACCTGAGTGAGGTTCTTTGATTGGGCTGCACTATAAAGATTCAATGCCAGTGACGAGGGATTGAAAACTACCTGAACCGTATTTTTGGTTACACCCGTAATCTTATTGAAAAGGGCTTCGTCTATTATTTCAGGATAGCCTGCATTCTTTAATGCTGCCGCTGTTTGTGGTCCGAATTGTCCATCAATCAAAATAGAAGGTGTCGTTTTTGATAGCGCTTGCTGAAGTGCAGTTACCCGCGTGCCTTTACTTCCTCGCTTCAATGGGAAGCTATCACTGGCTGAACTCAACATTTTCGAAGTGAACGAACTTATCGAAGTAGGAAGGGTATTATTAATAATGATCGTATCAGAGTTATTGTCAGAGGGTAATTGATTCTGTTCAACCGCCTTCTTCCTTTTTACCCGATCATATACCAGATAACCACCACCGCCAAGAGCCGCAAGTGCAAGGGCATAGATAAATACTTTAGCAGGTTTTACTCCACGCTTCTTACCCTGACTCTTTGTTTGTGCAGCCGGTTTGGATTTAGGCTTCTTGCCCTTCGTTTTCTTCTTTCCCTTCGATACCGTCTTCGCCATTAGTTCTTCGCGTTTAAAATCCTTATCAGCTCGTTATACTCTTCACTGCTCAACTCGTCTTCCAGGTCTGCATTCAGACTTTTACCATAGAGGTTAGCGTACTCCTTCTGTACTTTTGAGTACATGCTCTTGGATGGTATCTCGTTAAACACCTGCATCACCATCTTTTCATTCGTTCCCCAACCTGCATAGTTGTCATTATCAAAAGCCATCTTCAATTGCTTGGCAAAGGTTGCCGGATCGCCTACCTCAAGACTATGCTTTTGCGAAACATTCGCTCTTGTTTTCTTATAGAAGTGACGCGCCAGAAAAAATAGACCGGTAGCCGTTCCAAGTCCCAGTGTCGAATAGATCACCATGGTCTTGAAATTTTGAATCTTCTGTCCGTCTACATTCATACCGTACTCGTCCCTTCGTTTTCTTTTTTATAATCCCAACGCCTTTTTTGCCAGGGCTGTCTTTCCAGGATCATTCTTTACCACATCGGCAAGCTTTGCTATTTCGCGTGCCTTTAACTTTTGCATCAGGATGGATGCTGCTGTCAGTTTTACTTCTGCCTCACCTTGCGTTTGTGCTTCAATGCTCACTTCAAAACTGTACTTGTTCATGACTATGATTGTTTAATATTTAAATGATTTATTAAGAGATCAATTTTACTCTTGTCATCAGCCAGGGTTTGAAGAATATGGAGTACGCTCTCAAACTCTTCTTTACTAAACTGTGACTTGAGTTGATCGACAAATTGAATGGCGGCCTGATCATCCTCACTGGGAGAATGTGCAGAGGAGCTTGCCTTTGGTTTAAAGCTTACTTCTGAATCCAGTATTGCTTCATCCCCCGTTTCACCATTGCCTGGCTGCAATAGACCCGCGAGTGCTTCTCCACCAGGGAAGGCAGCCATGAGTTTTGGATTTCGTTTGATGAAACTCTCGACCAGGCTTGAGCCAACATCGCCCAGGAAGCTATTCAAGGGAGATTGCTTCAATTCAAGTCGAGCATTATGTTTTTCTAACTCATCTACCTCGCTCTCCAGGTCTGCAATGTGTTGTTTCAGGTTTTTGTTTTCGTCCCTGAGCGCATCGTATTCTTTTTCACGGAGCTTTCGTTGCACTTCCTCATCTACGATGTTCTTTACATCTACTCCCGAAAGTCCTTCTTTCTGATCTTCACCGAAGTAGAAGATTCGCTTTTCATTGTTGTTGCTACTTCCTGTAAAGAGTAAAATCTCAATGGACCGTGTATCAGCAGTGACAAAGTTTTCAAACATGGTAAACATATCAGGGTCACTGGTTCTGCGCACTGCCTTAAACCCATCCACCAGAATTTCATAATCAATGGGCTGACCCTTTTCATGGTAGAGGCGCAGGTAGTGCAAAAGGTTGTCAATCTTTTTCTGTTCGTATTTTTCTTTATTCGGTAGTGCCATACTTAATTCACAATGATTGCCTGTATAAATTTTATTCTTCGCTTTGCATCTCCTGGGTTCGTAATCTTGATTTCACCGCGATGGATATGAATGCTCTCTGGTATGGGGTCATCCGTTGAATCATACATTCCATAATCAGAGTCCACCACAAGTCCTGGAGGTTCATCAATGATGAAGAACAGTTCATTGTAGGCAGGTATGGTTACAGTTTTTCCTGCATCAACAATAAAATCACGATGACGAAAGTGATACTTGCCGTATCCCTGTTGTTTTAGTCTCAAGGGCGCAAACTGAAGAATGAATTGTTCTGTCATAAGTTGATCTCCATCGGTTCCAGGTAGTCGTTGTCTTCTTCCTCCATCTTATCTTCTGCGACTACTTCCTCTAACTCTTCCGCCATCTCACATTCCACATAGACTGTTATCACAAATGGATTTGTGTATTCCACTCCCTTGAACCAGGCATTGATAATCGAAGTATCACCTTCAATGTGGACGGGTTTCATCTTCGGCACATTTCCGGTGACCCACGCTTTGTCTCCATCAAACTGCGAGTCTTCCACCAGGCATAAAGCTTCATCTGAAGATTCAATTCCATCTTCCTGGACTTGCGCCACATAAAAGACATCCATCTTATCATTGGCCTGAAAGCTTAAATTGCCCAGGTATCATTTTGCAGTCGTTGTTACAAGTATTCCTGTTACTTTATTCACATTAGCCGGTAACCTGATTTCAAATGGCTTGAACCGCTCAAGCTTATTCACCTCAAGTTTGGTTACGATGATTCTCCGTTTGGTCTTTGTGATGATCATCGCATCTCACAGGAAAGGCTGATGATCACTTTGTAGGCCGCAAAAGGAGCGTTCGGATTGGGCGTGTCTTTATACTGGATTTTTAATTCTCCATTTCCTGCAACCACTCCGTTACCCAATGATTTGTATCGTAGGTCCGGAGCCACTCCTAATCCACTCATGAACATTTTGCTTTCATAGTCTTCAGGATAAAGTTCTTCTCCGCTAAGCTCGATCCGTTGAGAGCCCCGGTAGAACAAGAGGTTTGGTCTGTCAGAACTCATCATAATGCCATGCACCACTTTGACATTCTTATCCAGGTCAAACTTCTTGCTCACCGGTTGCCCTTCCGCGTCCACCAGGAAGGTGTAGATTTTATCCACCAAACGCTTCTCCATGACCTACTAAGGAATGGTTGCTGTTCCTTCAAGACCTACATACAAAACTGAGTTTGCATCCAGCCCCTTGATGGTTCCAAGTTCGATTTCAAACTCGATGTCTACGTCATCATGAATCAGACGAGGGTTCGCCAGTTTGTAAAAACTCTTTGGCACCATGTCAAACTGAGTGGTCACAAACTTCCTATTAGAAGTATCGCTCACCAATTGCTTTTTGTTGGCCTTGAGTTTGAACTCACCATTGGCAAGTGCTCCAATGTTTTCGATGGAATCAAAACGGGTTGTTTTGATGTCATCAATATCCAGTGAGGTGGCAATACCATGCAGGAGATAAATTCCTGACACAAGCAACGCCATGTTCTTCGGAAGTTTGGCATTGCTGATATTGCGCAGGTTCACTTCTTTCACATCCTGGCTTTCAAACATCTTGATTGTCTTCGCACCTTTGATTGGCTTGATCGTATAGATCAACTGATCAGCGAGACGAAGTTTGCCCTGAAGCAATTGCTCTTTGATGTGCTTAGGCAGTTCTACAAAGAACTTTTCAAACTCTGCACGCGATCCCTGTGAAGGAATGTGTCGCTTCACAATCTTGCTCATCGCCTTTGCCCGTTGCACAGGGTTCAGCGCATTCAGATACCCTAACAACTCGGTATCCATCTCTCCATTCAGACCCAACAACTCTGTTGGGTTTGTGTACTCACTCTCCATGAGTTGTCCTAATGCTCCCAGCATAATTTTACTTTGTGTTTAATTGTTAACTCTCTTTTTAAAATTCCCTTTCTGTTTCATCCACTGCATTCATTCCTCCATTCATGTTGGCGATCTGTTCCTGGATTCGATCAATGGCCGTCATGTCCAATTCTTTCGCGTTGTAAGGATTGACGAAGTAGGTCACTTGTTCTTCTCCGGCTAGTCCAGCGGTTCCGGTAGGCTCAGCTTTGATGTAGAGCTTCTCCGAAAAATTCTTGAAGAATGTTCCTACACGATCTTTGGCTTGCTCCGCTATTTGTTTCATATCAAAGCCTTCGACTCCTTGAACAGTGGTCTTGTTTTGATTTTGAAATCCATTGCTCAACGTGAGGCCCAGGCCTGCTGCGATGATGTATGGGTTCTTCTTATGAAAGCCGAGTAGCGTTACCGGAATTCCGGCCAGTAGTGAGTGCTTGCCAAGTGCTGCACCGGCACCGCCTGCGGCTATGGCAGCCAGTAATACAAGACCGCCTTTGGTTACTGTTTGGGTTATCGGATGCTGCATCACTGGTGCAGTTCCGAAGAGTCCATTTCCTTGTTGGTGTTTTTTGTTTTTATGTTTTCTTGTCCGTCCCATGCTATAATAGATTTTGAAATTTCACTTTGCTTTTCTTACCACTTACTTTTCTGTTCTTGTATTTACGTTTCTTCGTTTTCCTTTTCGCAGGAAGTCCGCTTAAGCCATTGGTTCCTGATCCGCCTCGCATAGCTCGCATGAGCAGAAGACCTCCGGTGATGATTCCACCAGCTACCAGCAGTGACTTTCCAGGATTTGCTTTCATCCATGTCGTAGTCTTTTGAACGATGCCAGTTTTCTCTGAACCATCCTGAGTTTGTATAGCATCGCCAGGTGTTGTACTCTCATCTGGTACAAGCATAGATCCGCTGGCGGTAGGTTCATTTGATAATACAGGCTTAGCAATCGGAGCAGGAGCTGAATATATTTTTGTCGTTTCATTGGTTTTGATCGTTGTTGCAGGCACACTCGGTGCTGGTGCGTATGATCGCGTTGGTGTTTGTGTTGATGTTGTTGGTGATGTTGCCGTGACGATTTGTTTAGGTGCGATGATCGGGTTTGTGACAATTGACTTTACAGCGGTAGTTAGTTTCGATACCAGTGTTGGCTGTTGTTGTGTTACCGGTGGTGCCACATAGCTATCATACTTGAAGGCGTCTTCATCTTCCGGTATCATCGATGGAGCAGATGCAGCCGTACCTGCATTGTCGGTGTCACTCTGAAATGATTTTTCATTGCTTCCACCTTTGATGAATAATCCTTTCACTTGTTTCAAAGCTCCAGCGATGGCAGCTACAGCCGTAGTTGCTGCCGCGATCGCTGCACCGCTGGCAAGTTCACCTAGTCCTTCAATGTTATCGCTGTAGATGATGTTATACTCATCCTGGTCTGCGTACACATCGCTTAAACCATTGAGACCGCTCAAGGGTACATTTCTATCTTTATTACCATTGCCTTGTAGAATGGCTTTCTTAAGATTTTCCTTTTTACCTCCAGCTTGCCAGTAGACTGTCTCAGCTCTGTCTTTTATGGAGCGAAGCTTTTTCAGCTCACTCATGTTCATGCCCTTGGCTTGTGCCTGGGAATCGGTGAGGTAACCGTAACGCAATCTGCCTGCGACATTCATGAGGTTAATTTTCATGGCTAACAAAAAGCCATTCCTCAGAAGTAATGTGGCGGGATTGACGTAGCGGTTGATGACCCGAATTCCGTCTCCCACTTTATCGCCTACCTTCTTCACCGTTTTCTTTACCGCACTTCCCACTTTCTTGAAGATGTTTCCCATCTCCTCATCATCATATACTGAGGCGAGATCAGAGAGGTCAACATTGTCATGCTCTACGAGGTCAAAAGTTTCCTCTTGCATGTCGTTCTCAAATCCGTCTAAATAATCCAGTCTCATATCGTAGTCTTTACATTCTAAATAAGGTTGTTCATCATCAAACTTGTCCTTCACACAATCAATCACGATGTAGTAATCACGTTCATCTATGTAGTCTTCCAGATGACCAGGCTTTGGTACAATCGGATATACATGCTGCCATCTCGGAACTTCCGGATAACGCTTTGGATATTTCGTTATCCTGGCAAGACAGTCTATATTAAGAGAGCGGAGGATGGAGAGAATAAATACGGTGTAACAGTCACAGTCTACTCCCGTCTTTCTATCGCTCCATGCCCTTCTGGGACTGCGTACTTGCTCAACTCCTTCCTCGTCTCTTTTATACTGAATGTGTTGGTACACGAAGTGCCAGATGTTGGAACAGGTTTCTTCCAGTGTCCGACCTTTCAATACCTTCGCAATCTTTTCTGTTTGCCATAACGTCTTCGGCAATGCAGTGCGAATGAGTTTCATCGTATCTTCTACATTCGCACTCTTCTTTATCGTAGTATCTTTTTCACCTGGGGGTGGAAAGAGATGATCGAACTCCCTTCCATCCCTCAATCGCCTCTTTCTGTCCGCTACCATACGCCTCTTCCTTTCTTCATCATCTTTTTAAGCTGTCATGCAGCCTTTCCTCCGCCCAAAGTGATCATGTCTATTTTCTGTATAGGGTAAACTATCGTTGATTGTTGTAACTGTGTGTACAATCAAATTGAGCTTACCTGTCTCTCGGTACTCTTTCACAAGTGCTGGAACCGTTGTTGCCAGGCTTAGAAATCCAAGCTTGATTTTTATCGGATCAAGATTGACTTCACTAAACTTGGGTATAGTTAGGTTCACATCTCTCACTTCGGATGAGGCTATGGTTTTATCCGCATAGATCATCTTGACAAAAGGATGCTTCACCTGGATACTTCCACCGCTTGGGTTCTTCAGTTTCACTTGAATGGCCAGCTCAATTCCGCTCAGGCTTACCGTGTGAATAGAAACTTTTGTTTCAGTTTCCAATTCATTCGAAAGTCTATTGAGTTTGAGCAGGTAGCTGCCACCAAAGTAGATGGCTGCTACTGCACCGGCTCCGATCAGTATGTGACTACTCTTGATCATTGCGCTTTTTCCTTCTGAACCTGATGCCTTTTACCTTGTTAAGTTTTCGCATAGTCTTTCACTCGGTCTTTGTGCTTTTGCCAGAGTGGACTAAAGACATCAGCAATGATCTTGAAGACAAGACAGATGATACCTCCCACAATGGCTTGCAGCGCATAGTCCAGAAGAAATAAAAGATTTACATTGGCCAGCAGATTAAATGCTGCTCCGAAAAGAAAGGCAATCCCATTGCCCATCCCATGATTTTGATTTATCGCTGTGTTCATGGGTCAAAGATGTAGTGACCCAATAGAGTAGGTTAACGATTGTTAACGGTCGTGAATGACTGTGCAACTTTATGTAGGATTGTGAAGGTTTGTAAAGGAATGTGAAGGAATTTGAAAGAATTTGAATGAATGTTCCGCGTGGAACTATTTTATCTAAATTAGTAGCCTTTAAACCACAATAATATGCAACCGATCGATAAATCCTGGTTAGATATTTTTCCAAAAGAATTCCACAATAGACTTATTAGGGATGATCGTGGTGACTATTGGATATCTTGTCAATGGAGAAGTGAGCTTACTAAAGGAAATGACATGTATTACCCTCTTAAGGCCTTGGTTGTTTTACACAGTTTTTCCATTTCAGGAGATGGAACTGTTATTTATGAAAACTAACTAAGCCCAATAATCAGCCAAAAGCTCCGCTTGTTTAAGAACCGTTTCAATTGCCTTCGGTTGTTTATCAGGAGGATAACCATATTTATTAAGAGTTCTTCTAACAAGCACCATGAGTTTTGCTCTGGCACTTTCACGAATAGTCCAATCTATTGTGGCGTTTGACCGAACCTTATCGGCAATTTCTTTTGCGATAATTCGCAACGTCTCATCACCTAATATATTCACTGCGCTATCATTTATTTCAAGCGCATTATAAAAAAGCCACTTCATCATTTGTTAATCCAAGCTTTTCGCCTTCTTTGTCCGCTTCCCTTAATTTGTTTGGCTATATTGATTAGCTCTTGAATAATTTCAGCGGTCGTTAGTAAATTATTTTGATATCGCTTTATTGCAGCTTCCAGCATTTCAAGAAGTTTCTTGCTCTTCACAAGATTAGTCTTAGCGCGCTGTTTTAATTCATTATTCAAAATCTTTTTCAGCAACTCAATTGCAAGATTCTTGTGCTGCATCCCTTGAAATTCCAGTAAGAACTCATCAGACAGAAGCTCCAATCCTGAAATTTCAGGTTTATCCATTCCGGCAGCATCAAAAATGTCAATTACCTTATCGCTGTTTAAAGCTTCATCAACTATTTGCTTAATGGCTGTTTCAACCTCCAGATCCGATTTCCCTTCACCTGCCGGACTATCAAACTTGGCTAGCCTTGATTTCACTGCCTGGAAGAAGGCTACCTCCGGCAAATACGGTTGAACTTCCTGCTTAGTAATGCAAAGTGAAAGGGATTGGCTTAACAAACTTACCTCCCTAATGAATCGTTCTTTGCCATCCTGAGACCTAAAATATGCTCTTCGGCTTGTAGGATGATTGATAATTTTTCCTGAGGATTTACTGCAAAGAATCTGCGATAATTAAAACTCGAAACCCCATCATAATACGCTTCGGGTTCCTCTAGCAAAATATCTTTTTTGTGTCTTGCTATTTTCTTCAAACATTTGGCGTACTACTTCTAGTTTTTCAGTAAATATTTCAAATGCCTTTTGAATATTTTCTGCCGGATCACCCTTGCCACCGGCTTCACCATAAAATGCCAAAGCCTTTTTCAAATCCGTTGCTATACCCAGATAGTCAACAATTAATCCTCCGGGTTTATCCTTAAATACGCGGTTAACTCTTGCAATTGCTTGCATGAGGTTGTGGCCTCTCATCGGCTTATCCACATACATGGTATTCAGACAGGGCGCATCAAAGCCAGTAAGCCACATATCGCGAACAATCACCAACTTTAGTTCGTCTGCTGGGTCTTTCATTCTTTCCGAAAGATCCTTTCGCTGTTGCTTCGTGGTGTGGTGCCTTGATATTTCAGGACCATCGGCACTATTTGTGGTCATTACCACTTTGATGGCTCCCTTCGTTAAATCATCATTGTGCCATTGTGGTCGAAGCGAAATAATTTCTTTGTATAGACCAGCGGCAATTCTTCTACTCATGGCAACAATCATTGCCTTACCTTCAAAAGTGGTTTGTCTCTTTTCAAAATGAGTAACAATATCTTTGGCGAGATTCTTAACACGATCTTGGTGACCGACAATGGCCTCCAACTTTGTCCACTTGGTTTTGGCTCTTTGCTTATCACTTACCTCTTCATCCAGCTCTAGCTCTTTATCAAATTCATCAATTAGTCTTTTGCCTTCTTCGTCCAGGTTAACTTTAGCTAATCGACTTTCATAGAAGATTCTAACAGTTGCTCCGTCATCTACTGCATCTTTTATGTCGTAACGGTCAATATAATTTCCGAAAACTTGTGGTGTGTTAACATCGGTTCCTTCAATAGGTGTTCCAGTAAAACCGATATAAGTTGCCTGGGGGTAAGGCATCACGCATATACTTGGCAAAGCCATACGCGATACGTTTACCAATTATTTCCTTGGTTTCCTTATCTTTTTGATCAATTAGTTTAGCTTCAAATCCATATTGTGTCCGGTGAGCCTCATCAGCAATCACCACAATATTCTTCCTGTCCGAAAGTTGATCGTAAACGGACTTATTATCTTGTGGCAGGAATTTTTGAATCGTGGTGAATACGATACCGCCACTCGCAACTTTTAATAACTCTTTTAAATGATCCCGGTTCTCTGCTTGTACTGGCTCTTGACGCAGTAATTGCACAGAGGAGGCAAACGTATCAAATAGTTGGTCGTCCAGGTCGTTGCGGTCAGTAATAACTACAATTGTGGGATTTTGCATTTCTGGGGAAGTGATAAGCTTCCCTGAATAGAAAACCATGCTCAAGCTTTTTCCGGAGCCTTGCGTATGCCAAACAACACCACCTCGCTTGTCTCCATGAATACCAGAAGCGTTAACTGTGGATTGCACCGCTTTATTTACTGCATAGTATTGATGATAAGCAGCTAGCTTCTTCACCGTTTGGATTTGAATAAGTCCCGTCTTGGAATCCTCTTTTTCGATTTTTCAAATACGATGAAATTGCGAATAATATCGAGTAAGGTTGCCGAATTCAACATACCCTTTAGCAACGTTTCTAATTGGGGTTTGAATCGTGATGCTTCTTTTAATCCATCTGCCGTTTTCCAGGCCATGTACCGGCTTAGGTCTGCCGACACGCTACCAGCCTTGCATTCTAATCCATCTGAAATGATGCAGATTGAATTGTATGTAAATAAAGTAGGTATAGTCGCCTTGTATGTTTGTATTTGCTGATAGGCACTTTTTATGTCGGCATTCTCGCTCGCAGCATTTTTCAATTCAACAAGAACCAACGGTAGACCATTCACAAATACCAATACACCGGGGCGCTTGTGTTGATTGCGTTCAATGATAGTGAACTGATTAACGACCAGGAATTGATTGCGCGAGGCGTTTTCAAAATCTATAAGTGCAATTTCATGACTGCGCTCATAGCCATTTTCCTGATAGGGGACTTTTACTTTCTCGACCAACAACCTGTGAAATTCTTCATTATTATGCAGCAAATCAGGAGAAGCAATGCGCAATACTTTTTGAATAGCAGCCTCTTGTGCATCAACGGGAATAGAAGTGTTGATTTTAGCAATGGAAGCTCGTAGACGATTTATTAAAACGACTTCACTAAAATTCTCTCTTTCACAAAATAGTCCTTCAGGCGAAATTTCTTTCCCATTTATATATTCCCATCCCTGCGATTGTAAAATCTCAATCGCTGATTCTTCTATGATATTTTCGGTGATGGGCTTCATGTCATATTTTTTTTGGGCAACTGTTTCCAAAACGGAAATAGTCAGTATCTGCAAATTTTACACACACAGAATTTTCAGCTAACTCATTGGCAGCAAATATGTTTTGAAGGGGCATGGTAGCAACCAACTTATCCACTCCAAAAAGCTCGGCCATGCGCTTTTGGCTAAGCCAGAAAATATCACCAGAATACATTACATCTGCCTTAATGTTTCCTTCTGGTGAACTGTAAAGGATAATGTCAGATGAATTATTTTTATTTTCTGCCATGTTGCTCATTGATATTTTTGGTGTTGAGTTTCATTACATATAAAAAGCATAAGATTCTTTTGGCTGCTCGTTTTCTCCAAGGTATTTCATTATTTCACCGACTCGCCTGGCACAACCAATCGTAATTGGATATTTGTTGTCGAATTGTGTGTTGTTCCAATTCATTTTCGTTAATCCAAGAACCTCTTTGCATACAGTCTTTACAGATGAAACAGAGCTAACTATTCTTATCTCCAATGGCGCAGGCATATACATACCCGGATACGTTTGATATTGATGTACAGAGCCTCTTGTGTAAAGAACATGTCTTTGTTCCGTTAGTGAAAACAGAGAGCCTCTTACTGGAGGATAAAGATTGTTTCTAAAAAACCGTAAATCAGTTTCCAGCACAGTTACTATGTCGTATTCAGTTATCCCTAAATCGTGCATTGCTTGAGTAAAACCATCCAACTCGTCTTCATAATATTTAGAGGTTTTATGCAAAACCAATCTTCCTGGCATTGAACCAGTCGCAAATTTGTACTTATGCAAAGCGGCTGTAAGAAGGGTTAAAGATGGCTCATAAGTCAAGTGGGGCTTCTTGTCATCTTTATCTTCAATTACGGGAGTTCCTCTAAGAATGACGCCTTTTCCGTTTTCATTGAATATTTGTGCTAAACTGGTTTGGATAGTCTTTTTATCCCTACTTCTATAAAATCCAATCCCTACAAAACAGACCTTTGGTTTGTTTTCATCAACTTCTAATTTCCAGGGTATTGTTTGAAGGCCTTTGTAATAAAGTGCAGTGCAGAAGTTCCATGCTTTTGTTGCTGCATCTTGTGATTTATTGTTGTCATGCAAAACATACTCCCTCAATAGCTGAATTGGAGTATTATATTTCATTGCACGAGCTTTTAATGCTCGTCTAAAGTTAAGTTCCAATTCTGGCTCTTCGCTATCTTCCGCATCCTGTTCTACTGGTTCATCATCCTTATTTTCTTTTACAATTTTGCCTTCAAAACTCTTTGGTATGATACAAATTATAACATCACAATTTTTAATATCAGATAGGAAACCGATGTTTTCACCAAATAACTCGACTGCCTCCAATACTTTTTTATCTCGGTCTGGCTCTTTCAGAATCTTTTTAATGTCATTTGGCGAAAGTATTCTCTCGTAATTTGAATCGTAAATAAACTTCGCGCAGAAACCTTTATCCTGATTAAAGCCTGGGAATGATTTGAACAAGCCCTTTTGCTTTCCTTTAGGATTCGGAGGTATATAACTCTCAAAACGCTTTAACCAGGTTTTTAGATTTTCAATATCTTCTTCAATACCAATTATGCCGATTAGTAATTGACTTTTCCTTGCTTCTATTACTGTATCGTAAACATTTAATTCTGCAATACCTTCTCTTGGACAAATACTTTTGCCTTTGCCGAAAAATAAAAAAGGTTCTTGTATATAATCCGCTTTCATATTCCAAATAAATCTACGTTACCGTCTTCGTCTGTTAGTTTTTTCTGTGCGCCAATAGCTTCTAAATTTTTCCAAACGGAATCATGAACGATAGGAGCAAAATCAAACATTTCAATTTTTTCTAACTTAATAAATGGGTAATCTTTATATTCAATAAATAGGGATTCCATTTGGGAAGGTTGCAGATAACGGAGAATGAAGTTATAGTGATTGAAGACATGCATATTCCGTTCATTCTTTTTTAACCACTGAATATTTTTGAATGCCCAATGACAGACTTTTAAGTCACTCCAAAGGAAAATCCATTCAGGTTTTATTGATAAATACCAATCGCTCTCTAAGATTTCAAAACCAGTTCGAAATGAAAGACTCCTTAAATTGAATACCTTAGTCTTATCTTTCAAATCGTACTTTACGTCAACAACTTTTCTAGTCGCACTTTTCTTAGTTTTTGTCCATTCAATTGACCTTGGCTGCCATCTTTCCAAATCATCTTTTTGAACTGGTAGAAATGCAAAGAGCTTTTCATCTTTAAGCCACTTGATTTTGAGCTTGTGTAGTTTCGTTTCAAGGCATTTTTTTAATAGATATTTGAATTGTGATAAATGGTCAACCGAGGTATCATAAAACTCATCGCAAGCTAAGGACTCTGCCGTTCCTCGATCAGTGATCTTGGTTAAACCTATCGAATCATCTTGCAGATTATGAAAGGTGATAATTTTCCCATCCCATACTATCCAATCATGCGGAAATGAAATGTCCTTCATATACAAAGCAGAAACCGCGTAATCATGAAGGTTTGGCTTGAAGAATGGACGCTTTCTTTCTTTGTTGTACTTCTTAACAGCTTTTTTATCTATATCCAAATCTGCAATGAACAGATGGCTTGGAAACTGAATTCTTACCAGGTTGGAGTAAACTGGCTCTGTCTTGTTGAAGTATTCGTTTTGTTTCTTACATATTTCAGTTTTTAATGCCTGTTCCAACTCCTTTTCGAGTTCAAAAGCATCATTCACCGTCTTTCTGAAGTAATTTGTCTCTACACGCTTTTCAAACTCCTTTTGTAGTGTTTCTTTTGGGTAAGTAGTGTTGATTACCAATACGGGTATTTTTTGGCTTCTCGCAGTTTGATATTCCAGTTCTGTTATAGATTCTTTCCCCACGGGTTGCCAACCATAGCGCGCACCTAAAATGAGTACATAAATATCCGATTCCATCACTTTGCTTAGGCAAGCAGTAAGAGAATCTGTGCTTTGGGCTTCCATTGTCTTCTCTGACATTACTGGAAAACCTCCAACCTTATTCACGGCATTATAGGCAGCAGTTCTTTCGTTATTTAAATCAAAAACAGTGCTGCTTATAAATATTTTAGGTTGGGTGATGAACATAGATATTAATAATTAATCCTTGCTTCTCCACTCATTAACTTAGGAAGTAAGGTATCTCGCAGTTGTGTAAGAGTGTGGATTTGGATAGTGTTGTATTTTAATTTTTGAAATAATGGTTCAATCTCTTTATTAAAGAGTTTTAGCTTATCATTTGGTGGAATAACTAATTCCAGATTTTTAAATGATGCCTTGGAAATCTCCTGAAATACCGAACCATTTCCGGCATTTTCAATAGTATCCATATTTGCTCTGCACCATAGAAATATAAAATAATTTGAAACCAATTTATCACATACAATGGCTATATAACCTTGATTTATTGCTACTGGTATTTCTGTAATTGTTAAATATCCAATTGGTGCTCTTGATGATAGTAAAACCGTTCCAACAGGCAATAATCCAGAACCTATTTGGGCTAATCCTTTCTCAGTTATTTTTCGTTCTGTATCAAACAAGAAAATAGACGAAGCACTTGATAAATCCCTGGGTGAAGTCCAGTGAATGTGACCATTCCAAAATTCTGGTTGGCTTGTGCTTGGCGTTGTTCCTCCTTTTACAGATATAACATCATCAAGTTTTCCAACTTCCCAACTCTCCTCCGCCTCTTCTACAAACCATTGTCTGAAAAGTGTTTCAGCCAATTGCTCAAGAATCTTATTTTGACGATGTAGTAAATCTATTTTTTTATCAATGCTATCAAGTATATCCGAAATCTCTTTTTGTTTGGCTAGTGGAGGAATTTTTAGAGGAAGTAATTTTAAAACATCCTGATTGAGAGAAGGCATAGTAGCACCAGTAGCGTGTTGCATCAACCAATCTCTATGGTAGCTGCTTCCCAATTGGTAGGAAATGAATTTTGCATCAATAGATGAATCAACCCTTAACCTAATACAATCACTTCCTTGTAGCCAACCAGACTCTGCTTTCTTTATTAGTGCCCTTCGTTCAACTGCGCCTTTTCGGCCAAAAATTATATCGTTTTCGAGTACTCTATATCTTTTGAGGCGTTCGGCTGTTTCTTGATTTACGTAGACAAATTTATGGTAGATAAGCTTATTGTCTCCTATATCCTGAACAGCTATCACTGGAACACCATCGCTACTATATTCGGAAGCATTAAGCATCGTACCAAAAGGTCCGGTCTGGAGATCAGCCTTCCCATTTACTATGAGTTCTCCTAATTTATATTCGCTCCAATTGCTCATTTTCTTTTCAAAGGTTATCAATACTATCAGCTACATCTTCAATATGATCAAGCCCATAAAGCAACGCTTGCTCATTTATATTCATCCACCGAAATAGTTCTAAAATCTGGGCATAGTGCTGTCGTGCATACGTGGTGTCCTTAACCGCTTGTCCGTTAGTAAAACAAATAGGTTCATGATGAGCAAGTCGGTTACGCAGCATGTTAATTTTTTCGAGCTCAGTAAAAATGTAGGTATTGTTGTATTGAATTTGTGGAGTGCTGGCGGGCTTGTTCGGAAAAATGGCCAATAAAGTTTGCCCACCTGCATGGAATTGGTGTCTGCCAAAGGTGTAACGCCAAAAACCAAAGTCCATTTCGGCTATTAGTTTTTGATGTGAGTAAGGGTTTAGCCTGGTCATTGCCATATTTATGATACTGGGGGTTTTACCGCAATTATGCTGGTTGAAAAAGCCATTTCCCTGGGCTGAATCGCGGAGCCAATCAAGACCGTGTATGGTAGAATAATGACTGTCAATGGCATTTCTAAGTGCAACTTCCAGGCAGCTAATAACTGTAAAAAACTCCTGAGAAAGTCTCAAATTGAGCCTATAAAGGGTCATTGCCTTTTTGGAATGCCCAGCAGCCTGCAAATAGCAGCTCATTCGGGCACTGGAAATAACACTTTCAAAATCCTTAAACTTCACAGAGGTTGTTTTCGTTAGTTCTGTAGATTATCTTTGTATCAAATTATAGTTCCCGGAGGCCCCTGAAGCGATTCAAGCCTCCGGGTTTTTTTATGCCCATTTCACAATCACTGCACCGAAGGTTCATAGCTTAATTTCTTCAGGTTTTTCCTGATTCGTTCATTTAGTTCAGCTTCCTCATCCATTTGTTTTTCCAATTCGGCTTTCAGGGCAGTAAACCTTTCTTCAAAGTTGAAATCATCTTCATCATCAGCGAGGCCTACAAATCGCCCTGGTGTAATCACATAATTTAGTGTACTCACTTCATCCAATGTTGCACTTTTACAAAAGCCTTGTACATCGGTGTATTCATGTTCACCTGTTCTCCAATTATGATAGGCTGATGCTATTTTAGTAATGTCATCATCGGTGAGGTCCCGGTTCTTTCTGTTAATCAGGTGTCCAAGATTACGCGCGTCAATGAATAGTATTTGTTTTTTGCGTTGCGTTTTATTTCTGCGCAGGAACCAAAGACAAGCAGGTATTTGAGTATTCAAAAATAGTTTGGTAGGCAGGTTAACAACACAATCCAACAAATCATTTTCAATCAACGCTTTTCGTATCTCGTATTCGCCATTCGCTTTTGTAGTGAGTGATCCTTTACTCAAAACAAATCCAGCAAGTCCATTCGGTGCCAAATGATAGAGGAAGTGTTGTATCCAGGCATAGTTGGCATTTCCGGCAGGAGGAACACCATAAGCCCATCGCGCATCTTTTTGTAAAAGCTCACCGCTCCAATCGCTATCATTAAAGGGTGGGTTGGCAATGATGTAGTCGGCTTTCACGTCCTTGTGGGCATCGTTCAAAAAGCTTCCCTCATTGTTCCATTTTACATTACTGCTATCAATGCCCCGTATGGCAAGATTCATCTTAGCTAGTCGCCAGGTGGTTTGATTACTCTCTTGCCCATAAATGGAAATATGATCGGCAGGATTGAGAGAAAGTTTTTTGCCGCTATTCTTTTTGTAGTGGTCCTGGTGTTTTTTGATAAACTTTTCACTCTGCACAAACATGCCACCGCTGCCACAACAAGGATCAAAGACGCGCCCTTCGTAGGGCTCCAGCATTTCAACCAATAGTTTCACCACACTACCAGGCGTGTAAAACTGTCCACCTTTCCTTCCTTCGGCCAAAGCAAACTCACCCAGGAAATATTCAAATACACGTCCGAGCAGATCTTTACTTTGGGCTTCTTTTGTTCCAAGAACAGTAGTACTTATTAAATCAATAAGTCCACCTAAGCTTGCCTTATCCAACTTTTCCTGAGCATACACTTTAGGTAAAACACCTTTTAAGCTTTGTGGATTCTCTTTTTCAATGGCATCCATTGCATCATCAATGTCTTTGCCAATGGTAGGTAGTTTAGCCCTGCCTTGAAGCCATTTCCATCGGGCAGAGGGAGGAACATAGAATACTTTTTCAGCTATGTACTCATTCTTGTCCTCCGGATCGGCTCCTTCATATTCTCCTTTGCCTTCCTTCAGCTTATTGTAAAGTTCCTCGAATGCGTCTGAGATGTATTTTAGAAAAATGAGACCAAGTGCCACATGCTTATACTCGCCAGCATCCATGTTCTTCCGCAGCTTGTCGGCAGCCTTCCAAAGCTTTTTCTCTAATGGTTCGTCTTGCTCAATTTTTACTTTCTTGCCCATTGCGGTCGTTTGAATTTTGTAGGGATGTTCTAAAACCTTCTAAAATAGCTTAAAATAGCGAGTTTTTTTATAGTTTTAGGAACTGAAATTGAATTCCTTTTAACTTCTTTCAACCCATTTTCAACTTTATTTTAACTCACCAGCAAATATTCAAAGGGTGTGCTTTCAAAGAAAATAATATATCAGGAATTCAATTCACTAATAATCATTCAAAATAGTTCACAATCGTTAATAGATGTTAAAGACATTTCAAGGCTGTTGTATTATTACGTCACTTAATAAGGGGATATGACAGCGATGAATGGGAACGGTGCAATGAAAGAAGATGTCTTTGTTATAAAACCCCTCACACACAAACAACTTGCCCAGATGTATGGAGTATGCTGGATAACATTCCAGAATTGGATTAAGAAGGTAGAACAGCAGGTTGGTAAGAAGACAGGTCATTTTTACCATGTACCCCAGGTCCGCATAATCTTTAAGCTCTTCGGAATACCGCAGAAAATCAATGTGACAGTAAACGAGGTAGAGGACCTGTTTAGTAACTAAACTTTTTTCAATTGCTCTTTGAGCAATACCATATCACCCTCCAACGCATTAATCCTCTCGTACAATCCAGATGGTTCTGGTGCCTGACGTGTTAGTTTGATTTTGAATTTCCACACTTCTTTAATGCTTTCAACAGGTAGTGGAAAAGTTGGATACTGAGGGTCTTTATTGTCGGATTTACAAATGATCAAACCACCTTTATCCAGGTAGTTGAGACAACGCTTCAAAACGATGTTGTCGACCTCCTGAGCATTGTTTACCAGGATATATACAAAGCCATCTTTAATATCTTCTAATCGTTCAACATATTCACCCACTACAATATCACCAGGGTAAAATCCGGCTCGGTCGGCCAACATGCTATAACCGCTCACTTCAAAAGCACGAAATGTTCCGTTATTTAATCCTGGAAGCCAAAAGGTTGGCAGGCGTTCAATGTATTCTGGTTGTTGCGCACCCTGTAGATAACCAGCCTGAGCCTTAATGGGAACTAACACTATATTATCCTTGCCAGATTTGTCGATCGTAGTGACCAACGTCCTAACTGTAGGAGCTACGGTTTCGGAAGGTTTTTGTCTTTTTGGATTACCAACCAGGCTGTCCCAACTTGTTGAGTAATACTTAACTATCTTATCAATTGACTCCAGGGAAGGATACATTATACCGCTTTCAATCTGAGATACGGCTGATCGGCTAAGATTGACGGGAGTGCCGAATTCCTCTTGGGAAAGGCCTTTTTCGAGCCTCAAAGCCTTTATTTGATTACCAACAACCTCTTTTGTTACCATAAATATATTTGTTTAGTAAAACTTGACAATATTAGTAAGCAATACTTAACATTGCAAACTGGCTTAGAAAATTATAAAGAGAATGTATATGAAACGCGAAATCACAAAAACCGAGGAAACCGGAAACAAACCAGAAATTTTTGTTTTGAGACCCTACAATCACAAACAACTGGCCGACTTCTATGGTGTATGTTGGTTGACGTTTCAGAGGTGGGTAAAAAGACACGAGGAAGAAATCGGAAAGAAGACCGGACACTTCTACAGTATTAACCAAGTCCTTATTATCTTCAAAGTGTTTGGTATGCCTAAACGATTCAAGGTTTCCATCACTGAGGTAGAGCAAATGTTTAAGGCTGCGTGACAATTTCTTAATCTGGTTAAAAATGAAATGGATAACAAGGGAGCGTCCTAAGATTGATCGTATCGCTTGTCCCTGGCTAATCAGAAGATTCATCGACAAAGATGCAGAGATTATTTATGTGCCTTTTGATCAGGTGAAGTCAGGAGCAGTTGAATTAAACGCGACTCCATTTGATATACCTGACGTAGAATTTACACATTATGGTGATGAGTGTACATTCGATTATTTCATTAGAAAATATGAGCTAAAAGATCCCGCCTTGAAAACGGTTTCTGCTATCGTAAGAGGTGCAGATACTGACCGACATGATATTGCCAATCAGGCCTCCGGACTATGGGCAATTTCTGCGGGACTTTCTCATAACTATCAAAATGATCAGGAATTATTGGAAAAGGGAATGATGATCTACGATGCTTTATACAGTTGGGCTAAACATCTTCAACATGAAAAACATACTGAGAATCCGATAGATCATTTGTTGCTTGATATTTATAAGAAATTTCTCAAACAGAAATCGGGTTCAAAGAAAATTCCACAGTGGGCACAGGAATTAAAAGACATTATACAAGATCAAATCGACACAAATCTTAGTTTAAGTCTGAAAGAAATTTCGCAAAATCTGGATGTACATCCCACCTACTTATCGCGTGAGTTTTCCAAATACTTTAATGATCTATCTTTTGGTGATTATATCAGAAAGTTGAGGATTGAAAAAGCAATTGCACTCTTGAAAGAATCCAACCATTCATTATCCGAGATTGCTTACCTCACAGGGTTCTCCGATCAAAGTCACTTTACCCGCATTTTTAAGAAAACAACAGGCAAAAGTCCACTTTCCTACAAAAAAAGTATAGGCAAAAAGTAAAGACTCTTCCAAAAGTAAATTTCATTCTATACTTCCTTCCAGGGACTTCGTAGCATTACATGACTTAAAATCAGCAGGCTATGAAATGGATTACCCGTGAGCGTCCTAAGATTGACCGCATTGCTTGTCCCTGGCTCATTAAGAATTTTGTTGATAAGGATGCGGAATTTATCTACGTACCAAAGGATAAGGTATTCAGTCAGGCAAAAGAACTAGATGCCATACCTTACGACATACCCGGTGCCGAGTACTCGCATGAAGGTGATCTCTGCACATTCGATTACATTATTAAAAAACACAACATAACCGATCAGGCTATACTACAACTTGCTGTTATTGTTCGTGGTGCCGATACAGATAGCTTTGAACTTGCGCCACAAGCGGCTGGCCTTTGGGCTATATCGGCAGGGTTGTCTTACAACATCAAAAACGATCTTGAACAACTAGCCATCGGACTGAAAATCTACGATGCTCTTTACTGTTGGGCAAAGTATGTTTCAGAACGAGAAACACACATGGTCGCCAAAAATCTGAAATCAGTAATGAATGCACCTTATACTTTAAAAGATTTAATCATTTACTTCCTCAAGTTAGGCACCTTGGGTTTTGGAGGTCCTGTGGCGCTGGTCGGTTACATGCATCGCGACTTAGTGGATGATAAAAAGTGGATCACAGAAGAAGATTATCGTGAAGGATTAGCGCTCTCACAACTTGCACCAGGGCCATTGGCTGCTCAACTTTCTATCTATCTTGGCTATGTTCATTATAGAATTCCAGGGGCTACACTTGTTGGCCTTGCCTTTGTGCTTCCATCGTTTCTAATGGTACTACTAATTGGATATGCCTATGTTGCGTTTGGTGGATTACCGTGGATGCAAGCCGTTTTCTATGGAGTAGGTGCAGCTGTAATTGGCATCATTGCCATGAGTAGTTATAAACTCACCACAAAAAGTATTGGCAAAGATTATCTCTTATGGACAATTTTTATTGTTCTGGGGATTACAACGTTCATCACCGAGTCAGAAATAATCTGGTTGATACTAGCGGGAGGATTTGTTGTTTGGTTTGCAAAAGCACCTCCAACATTCACCAATTCATCTGTACTATTTTCTCCGGTTCTTTTACAACTTGTCCCTTCAGTATCATCATCGGAAAAGCTTATTCAAATTGGCTGGTTCTTCACGAAAGCGGGAGCGTTTGTATTTGGTAGTGGACTTGCCATTGTCCCATTTTTGTATGGAGGCGTTGTGAAAGAATATCAATGGTTAACCGAACAGCAATTTGTAGATGCTGTAGCTGTCGCAATGATTACTCCCGGTCCCGTTGTAATTACGGTTGGGTTCATTGGTTATTTGGTTGCAGGAGTTCCCGGAGCGTGTGTTGCTGCTTTAGCGACATTTTTACCCTGCTATGTTTTTACGGTTATACCTGCACCCTATTTTAAAAAGTATGGAAAACACCCTGCCATCAAAGCTTTTGTGGATGGTGTAACGGCAGCGGCCATCGGGGCTATTGCCGGGGCTGTGCTGGTTTTAGGCAAGAGAACATTGATAGATATACCCACTGTTCTTATCGCATTATCCACCGCTGCGATTCTTTTTAAGTTTAAAAAACTTCAGGAACCTTTTATCATTCTTGCCGCAGCCGCAATAGGGATTGCCTTAAAATTGCTCATGTGAATTTTATGTTAACGGCCATAATCTGACAATAGTAAACTCCATTTTTCCTCCATTATTGAATTGTACTTTAAGCGAAAAAATCAATGAAAATACTTTGGCTCGCAATCGGGTTGCTGACCGTTTCAACGGCAAACAGTCAGACCCTTCATGAGTTGCTGAAACAGGCCGAATCCAGTTACCCCTTTCTAAAAGCCAAGGCCTTTGAAGTGCACGCAGGGCAAAGTAATGTGTCCTCGGTCAAAAATTCCGCACTTCCTTCATTGGATGCAGCATACCAGATTAACTATGCCACCTATAACAATATTACTGGTATGGCAATGCCGCAATACTTCGTTCCTATTAGTGGCCCGCCTTCATCCGATAATACTTCCAGTGGAGCATTTGGAAGTGTTGGTAGTTTATTGTTGAAGTGGGAACCGTTTACATTCGGTCAAAGAAGCTCGCGTATCGATCTGGCAAAAACTGGAGTTAAATATAATGAAGCCGATGCACGCAATGAAGTATTCAAACATCAGGTAACATTCATTAATACATATCTCGATGTGTTAATGGCGCACGAACTGCTTAACGTGTATACTAAGAACCTGCAACGTTCGAAAGAAAATTTAAAAGTAGTGCGCACGCTTACCATAAGCGGATTACATCCAGGTGTGGATACAGCTCTTTTTAATGGTGAACTATCACGTGCTAAAATAGAATTACTCAATCATCAGAAATATCTTGAAATACAACAAGCTTCTTTGTCGGAATTGCTGGCCGTTGATGAAGCAACCTACACTCCCGATAGTAGTTACTTTCATGCTCTGCCTTCCGATCCTTCTGACACGATATCATCCAATCACCCCTTACTAACGCTTTCAGAAAGTAAACTCCAGAATCAACGTCAGCAGCAAACTTCAATCAGGCGAACGCTTAATCCTAATTTTTCTGTATGGGCTACAGGCTATGCACGTGGCTCTGGTATTCGATATGATGGAGTAGTTAATTCAAGTGATGGTCTGTCCTTCAGCAGGTATAATTATGGAGTTGGCCTTCAGCTTAGTGTTCCGCTCTTACGATTTATAGAAGTACGACCTCAGCTTAATCAACAAAGCGCATTAATCAGTGCTCAGGAAGAACGACTCAATCAGATAAAACTTGAATTGAATAAGCAAAACAAAGTTGCTGAACTAACTCTTCGAAATGCATTGGAAGTTGCCAAAGAAAGCCCGGTGTTTTATAAGTCCGCTGAATTTTCATTGCGTGCCTTATCAACGCGATACAATTCAGGACTTACCAATTATGCTGATCTGATCCAGGCGCAGTATGGTCTGGTAAAAGCAGAAACAGAGTTAAAGAAGTCATATCTGGAAGCATGGAAGGCACTGCTTTATAAGGCAGCAGTTCAGGGTGACATCGGTATATTTTTAAATCAAGTCAAGTAAGCAGTATGAACTTAATACAAGGTGCTTTACGCAAACCCATCACGGTAATTGTAGCGATTATTGCCATACTCATTTTCTCTTCGGTTGCCATACGCAATTCGAAGATTGATATTTTTCCGACTTTAGGATTACCTACAATTTATGTTGCTCAAACGTATGGTGGACTTTCGCCTCAACAAATGGAAGGATTTATTACTTCTTACTATGAGTATCACTTTCTATACATCACGGGAATTAAGTTCGTAGAAAGTAAATCGGTTCAAGGAGTCACTCTTATCAAGCTGCAATTTCATGAAGGAACAGATATGGCAACAGCAATGGCTGAAACGGTGTCGTATGTAAATCGATCAAGATCGTTTATGCCTCCTGGCACATTGCCTCCCTTTGTCATGCGCTATGATGCAGGTTCTGTTCCCGTAGGACAATTAGTATTCAGTAGTGAAACAAAAACACTCAGCGAAATCCAGGATTTAGCGTTGTTTAAAGTACGTCCGATGTTTGCTTCATTGCCTGGGGTATCAGCTCCACCACCCTTAGGTGGAAATCAACGAACGGTTCTAATAAAAGCTGATCCGGAAAGAATGCGAAGCTATGGCCTTACACCCGATGATCTTGTTACCGCTATTGCAAAGAATAATACGATCTCACCTGCGGGTAATATCCGTGTTGGTGATTTTTCCTTGATAACACCTTCCAACAGTGTTGTTGATAATTTCAAAGAGCTTGAATCCATTGCACTCAAATCAGGAACAGGTGCTTCCATTTATGTTCGGGATGTAGCCAGTGTTGACAACGGAGCAGATATTACATCGGGCTACGCACTGATCAATGGTAAACGTTCGGTATATATCCCGGTTACAAAAAGAGCCGATGCTTCAACATGGGATGTGGTACAAAATATTAAGAAGGCATTGCCGGAAATGCAGGCAGCGGTTCCGGATGATATAAAAGTGTCATACGAGTTAGATCAATCTGGTTATGTAATCAATTCGCTTCGAAGTCTTTTGTTCGAAGGAGGATTAGGAGCGATCCTTACCGGACTTATGGTACTCTTGTTTTTAGGTGATAGACGCAGTGCGATTATTGTGGTGCTGACCATTCCCCTTGCTTTACTGTCAGCAGTAGTATTTCTATACCTCTTTGACCAGTCAATAAATATCATGACACTTGGAGGTTTAGCACTTGCCGTGGGTATCCTGGTGGACGAAGCTACCGTTACTGTTGAAAATATTCACCACCATCAGGAGAATGGGAAGTCAAAAGCAAGAGCGATCATTGATGCTTGTAAAGAAATAGCATTGCCTAAGTTCCTGATCCTGTTAAGCATCCTGGCAGTATTCGTGCCTTCACTATTTATGTCGGGTGTACCCAAAGCCATGTTCCTTCCGCTTTCACTTGCCGTAGGCCTCGCAATGATCGCTTCGTTTTTGTTATCGCAAACTTTCGTACCAGTTGTTTCCAACTGGCTATTGAAAGAAGGTGTTAGTACAAGTAATAAAAGATTCGAGCGATTTAAGGAATGGTACACAAACTTCTCTTATAAGCAATTTGATAGATCAAGGAGTCTTGCTCCACTGTTTTTAGTTCTTGCCTTAGTAGTTGCCCTGGTAGGTTATCGTTTTATCGGCACAGAAATATTTCCAAAAGTTGATGCCGGTCAATTTCAGGTTCGCCTACGGCTGCCAACCGGTACACGTATTGAACGAACTGAAACGGCAACAAAAGATGTATTAAAGATCATTGATGAGATCGCTGGAAAGGACAACATTGAAATCACTTCTTCTTTTGCTGGTCTCCAACCACAGACGTATGCCATCAATTCTATTTTCATGTGGACAAGCGGACCCCATGAGGCATTGATGAAAGTGAAATTTAAAAGTAACTCAGGGATTCGACTGGAGAAATTCAAGGAACAGCTTCGCGATAGTATAAAAAAGGAAATGCCTTCAGCCCTTATCTCATTCGAACCTGCCGACTTGGTTGATCAGGTGATGAGCCTTGGAACGAATACACCACTGGAAATTGCTGTACAAGGAAAGAACCTGGCACAAGGGCGTGAGTACGCAGAGAAAGTTAAAAAACAATTGGAGAAGATTTCATATTTGAGAGATGTGCAGTATGGGCTTCCTTTGGATTATCCAAGTCTTCAGATTAATTATGATCGTGTGCGAGCTGGACAGATGGGTATATCGGTGGAGCAGGCTGCGAAATCCGTATTGGCAGGAACATCCTCAAGTCGTTTAACCCAGCCTATTTACTGGCTGGATAAAGCTGCTGGAAATGCTTATCAGGTTCAGGTAGAATATCCACAGTTCAGAATGAATAGCCCGGATCAGATTGAGCAAATACCTATTGATGGAAAAGGCGATCAAAACATTTACCTGCGTGATGTAGCCGATTGGAAGAAAATGAATACCGTAGGTGAATATGACCGCCTCAATCAGCAACGCTACATTACCGTTACAGCAAATCTTAATAATAAAGATTTAGGTTCAGCCATTAAAGATGCGAATAAAGCGATTAAAAATATCGGAGAAATACCACACGGTATGAAAATCTATTTGCGTGGTCAGGCTGAAATTTTGGATCAAACAATGAGTGAGCTTGGAATTGGGTTGATACTTGCAATTGTTATTATTTTCTTATTGCTGGCCACTAACTTTCAATCCTTTAACCTTTCATGGTCGATACTCTCAACCGTTCCGGCAGTAATTGCTGGATCATTTCTTCTGCTATTACTAACAGGTAAGACACTGAATATTCAATCGTTCATGGGAACGATCATGGCGATGAGTTTCAGTATCCAATGCCATACTCCTGATCACTAACGCAGAGTATCTACGAAAGCAAAATGTGCTGAATACAAACATAGGATTGGAAGCAGCCAAGAATCGATTACGTCCTATCCTCATGACAAGTATTGCCATGATTGCAGGTATGATTCCAATGGCAATCGGATTCGGGGAAGGTGCTGAACAAACGGCTCCTCTTGGTATTGCAGTAATTGGTGGACTACTCTTTTCTACCGTGACTACACTGTTCGTTTTACCTGTGATCTATAGCAGGGTAATCGGAAGCAAACAATATGTAAGCGCATCCCTTGATCCGGATGATGAGACCAGTAAAAACTTTGGGCAATAATTTAACTTCAATTGAATAGATACATGAAATGGCCATTAAGATGTTCTACACCCAACGGAATGATAATCTTGGCCATTCCATGTGACCACGAAAAAATAAAAATTAACACATGAAATCTCTTATAATCATTTCGCTTTTTGGATTACTACTCATGGCTTGTAACAAGCAACATGAAGATCACACTACGTCAAGCGAAACAAAAAAAGTGGATACACTCAAAGTGTTGTCTTTAAAGAAAGGGAAAGTGGAGAAACAAACTTCACTCCCCGGAGAGCTTTTGGCGTTTGAGCATGTTGAGATTCATCCGAAAGTAACGGGATACATCAAGCAATTAAAGGTTGATATTGGATCAGTCGTGAAGAAAGGACAAATTCTGGCAGTGATTGACGCACCTGAGATTCAATCCAGACTTGGCGAGGCCAATGGAAAACTTCAGGCTTCAAAGGCAAAACTCCAGACCAGCCTGGATACCTACAACCGCATTAAAGATGCAGCTAAAACCGAAGGTGTTGTTTCTCCTAATGAATTACAACGAGCAAAGAATCAAATGCTAACTGATAGTGCAGATTACAACGCAGCTCGATTTTCTGCGGCATCGTATCAGCAAGTTGGAAACTATCTTGCCATCACTGCTCCCTTCAATGGAATCATTACACAGCGAAATGTTAATGAAGGCGCTTATGTTGGATCACCCAATGAAAAACCGATTCTCGTAATTGAGGACAATTCAAAGCTGAGATTGCGCGTAGCTGTTCCAGAGGCATTAACGGGAGTATTACTGAAAGACAATAAAGTAAAGTTCTCAGCCAAGAGTAATCCCAATCAATTATTCGATGCTTTGCTGATGCGAAAGGCAGGAAGTATTGATGCAAATACAAGAACAGAGATTTGGGAGTTTGAAGTTAAGAATGAAAAAGGCAACCTGAAGCCAGGGTCGTTTACCAATGTAGTTATGAATATTTATCGCTCTGAAGATTCTTATCTCGTTCCGTTCTCTACCGTAGTAACAACCCTTGAAAAGAAGTTTGTAATAAAAGTATCAAAAGATTCTACGCATTGGATTGATGTTTCACAAGGGTTAAACCTTTCGGATAAAACAGAGATTTTTGGCAGCCTGAAGGAAGGCGACACTCTGGTCATAAAAGCAAATGAAGAGTTAAAAGAAAGAACGGGTAGCCATTAAATTTGACAATTAATTATTTAGAACTCTAAGGACTTAGAGAGTTATTTTATGAAAACTATTCTTACTCTTCTTGTTTTTCTCTCTATCAGCGCAATGGCTTTATCACAGAATGACACCAGTGGCGTGTACCTCAGCGCAGTTGACTTTGCTAATAGTAAGTTAACCGTGCCGTCAGCTTGCACTTCTAATGAAAATTGGATTAAAATTCAAAAACCGCTTCATTACTGTCAAGATCAATCAGAGAAACATAAGTTTGCTAAGGCTGAGATTTTCGGAGTGCGTACCTGTCGCAACAATATCGGATTCAACAAAACATGGAATTCAAGTTATCAATACCGACTCCATTATTTTGTACAGTCGATCAGAGCATTGTTAGCAGCGAGGGCAGCTTTATGAAGATGTGTTTTCTTTAGTTTAAGTCCAGTTCAGAAATCATACCGCTTACAAAGGAGGCCTTAAAAAGTGCTTTTTCAGGAAATCTAAAATTCCTGACTTTTGTTGATTCGTCATTCAAACGGGACAGTGAGTTGGGTACGTTCAATAAGCAACTTAATAAATATATGATCATCTACTTCTATGAGCAATCTCTTAAGTAAGGATTCAGAACTTAATTTTTGATCCAATTTACATTGTATTTTTAATTCAATTGTATTTCAATGAAAGTGTTGATTGTAGAAGATGAGACTGACCTGCAAGGAATTCTGATGGATTTCCTGTCTAAGGAGAAGTTTGCCTTTGATGCAGTACTGCAAAGGATGCTTCGGAGAAAATATCATTGTATAACTACGACTGCATTTTATTAGACATCAACTTGCCGGACGCCAGTGGTTTTAAGTTATTGGATGAACTGAAAGAAATCAATAAAACCGAAGGGGTCATTATTATCTCCGCCCGTGATTCTATTGACGATAAGATCAAAGGGCTTAACCTGGGTGCTGATGATTACCTGACGAAGCCTTTTCATTTATCTGAACTGAATGCACGAATTCAAGCCGTTATCAGGAGAAAAAAATTTGATACTGGCCGCAAGGCATTGTTCGGCAATATTGAAATTGATTTGCTTCAGATTATTATCAAAGTTGACGGCAATCCCGTTAACCTTACGAAGAAAGAGTTTGATATACTTCAGCACCTGGTTGCAAACAGGAATATAGTCGTATCGAAGAATTCAATCGTGGAATATATATGGGGAGACTACGTAGACGATTCCCTTTCACTTGACCTGCTTTCAACTCATTTGAAAAATCTGAAAAAGAAGCTTAAGCAAGCTAACGCCACGATTGAAATCAGGAATGTATATGGTGTAGGCTATCAAATTATTGAGTTATGAAGACACGTAGCCTTCTGTCTTTGTCTTCTGGAATTACCTTTTGGTGTTCTTTGTGTTACTTGTCCTTTTCTTTTGGGTCTTTTACTTTATTCTGCACATTACGGTTCAGCAGAACATCGATGAGATACTTTCTAACCGCAGAAATAATATCATTGAACTGTTTCAGGCAAAAGGCGGAAGAGTTCCTGCCGATGAATTCGGTTTAACTGATTTCAGGATGAGAATCACAGATACTGCAATGCAGGATTTGTATGCGGATACGCTGATCTTCGAGAAAACCGATGTCGAGTTCGATGAGTATCGAAAGCTCACCTCAACTTTTGAATTCAAAGGAAAAATATACAGGCTTGAGATCGTTAAGGCGCATCTTGAGACAGAAGAAATCATAAGTACCATTGTACTATCCCTAGTCTTGACGTTCCTGTTGATGCTTGGTGTATTCTATTTTACGACACGATATTTTTCAGCAAAACTCTGGCAACCCTTTCACGATACACTTGGCAAGTTGAAAGTGTTTGAGATTGAGAAGTCATCAAAACTTGTGCTGTCTGATTCTTCCGTTGAAGAATTCAATGTATTGAATAAATCAATTCTTGAACTAACATAACGTACACAAAATGCTTTCCTGAACCAAAAGCAATTTACTGAAAACGCCTCGCATGAAATGCAAACCCCTTTGGCTGTTATTCAAAGCCAGTTGGAAATGTGGATTGGTGATCCTGCAATGACCGAAGTGCAATCCGAAAAAATACGAATGTTATTGGATGCCATTCAGCGGCTTTCAAAACTAAATAAGACTTTGTTACTTCTTGCCAAGATTGATAATCAACAATTTCCAGAGAGAGAGAAGAACGATTTGCGATTATTGGTGGAGAAGATTCTTTCCTACTTTGAAGGACAACAAGTGAACCTAAAAATTGATCTCTCGCTCGATTTGAAACCAGCCTTTGTTGAAGCCAATACCATGCTGCTTGATGTGCTCTTAATGAACCTGATAAAAAATGCTTTCCTGCACACTAACAGTGAAGGGACTGTCCACATTAGAAGTACAGATTCAAGTTTCATAATTCGCAATTCTCCTGCTGGGGAAGAGATTCCTAAAGACAAACTGTTTCAACGATTTTCAAAGCAATCCACCAACAAGCAAAGTTGGGGTCTTGGACTTGCCATCGCCAAGAGAATCTGCGACATAAATGGATGGTCACTAGAATATAAATTTCATAACAATGAGCATGTTTTTGAGATTCATTTTTAATAAACAATTTCCGTATAACAAGCAGGTGATGATACTTCTTGATTCCAATATGCTCCGCTCTACTTTCGCTACGCTATGAGATTCACACTGACCGGGGCCCTTGTATTACTTGCATTAGTTCTTTCCGCACAGCATTCCACTCCTGACACTGTCAAGGCGTTTTTTACTACAGAAAAAATTGAATTCGATGGCAAACTGTCTGAAGAAGTTTGGAACCAGGCTCAACACATCAGTAATTTTACACAGCGCGAGCTAGACTTTGGGCAGCCATCCTCTGAGCAGACAGAGGTAGCGGTTATCTATACTAAACTCGGGATTTATATTGGCGTATGGGCCTATCAGAAAGACCCCAAATCTGTTATTTCAAAATTTCTTCAACGCGACTTTGATTTTGAGTCCGATGACAATTTCAAAATTATTATTAGCCCTTTCAATGACAGGCGCAATGGTTATGAGTTTATAATTAACCCGCTTGGCGCGCGCGCTGACCTGTTGGTTTCCAGTGCAGAAGACAGCAACATCGACTGGAACGGAGTGTGGGATACGAAAACGACTATTACTGATGCAGGATGGTTTGCTGAAATAGTTATTCCTTTCACATCCCTAAAATTCAAAAAAAGCGATCATCATATATGGGCCATCAACTTTGAGAGAAATATTCGTTCAAAAAATGAACAAGTACGCTGGCAAGGCTGGTCGCGGGATTTCAGTTTCGAAAGCATAGTCAATGCCGGAACACTCGCTGGCATGGAAAATATCGGGTACTCAAAAAAGTTTGAGCTTAAACCTTACGGCCTGGCAGGTTACGCTGGCAACAACGCAAGTAAGACGGATTACACCAATAAAGTCGGTGCTGACCTCAATGTAAATATTACGCCTACGTTAAAACTAAACCTGACTACCAACACGGATTTTGCTCAAGTTGAAGCAGATCGAATCCCTGTTAACCTGACTCGCTTCAGTATCTTTTTATCCGGAGAGAGAGAGTTTTTCCTGGAAGGCTACCAGAACTACGAGTTCTCTTTCGGAAATAATCGTGCCTTCTACACCCGTACAATTGGATTGGAAAATAGACAACCCGTTCCGGTGATTGCGGGGGTTCGGCTATTTGGTAAAGAGAAAAAAAGTAACATCGGATTCCTATCCATTCAAACTGCCGACAAAGACACGATACCCTCAACCAATCACACCGTGTTCAGGTACCGACACGATATAGGCAAGCAATCCAACGTAGGCTTTATCACCACATCTAAAATCAGTGAAGATAAGCACAACTTCGTTGATTACCCGAATGACTTGATGGACATTTTTGCATCGATCAGTGAGGTGTCTAATGATTTTAATGCCGAGTCTGGATTTATAAACCGAAAAAACTACAGGCTGTACACCTGGTTCTTTCGATTTACGCCTCGCTGGTTTACAAATCTGGGTGTGCGAAAGATGAACTTCAGGCCCTGGGGATTTAACTACTACCAGACATTGAATACCGGTGAACTGGAATCTTTCAACAATGAAAGCAGACCTTTTGGGTTTTTTCTTAAAAGCGGTGAGTATTTTGAATACAATTTACTCCAGCAATATGACAGGCCGGACGAGGACTTTGACTTTACAGCGGAAATAATTATTCCAGCCGGTAAATACTGGATGTACCGGCAAGAACTTCAGTTCGGCACTTTTCAGGGGCGGAGACTATGGATGTCCGCAGCATATCAATGGGGTGGATATTACACGGGACACATCAGAACGCTGGAAACTGAATTGGGTGTGAACCTCAGTAAACACTTCAACCTAAGTACTGAATACATTTTTAACTCAATTCGACTACCTCAGGGAAATGTTGACACACATGAATTGGCACAATTCATCAATTATGCGTTTACCACAAAACTTTCAATTGCCTATTTTGTTCAATGGAATTCCGTTGCTGATTACCTGGCCGGTAACTTCAGGCTGCATTGGATACCCAAGGTGGGTACTGACTTCTACCTGGTGTTCAACCAAAGCTATGATGAGTTGGAGATGTTAGATCTCCGTGCACCAAGAACAAATACGGGCGTGGCAAAGCTGGTCTGGAGATTTGTATTTTAGTACTCTTTTTTTAGAAGCCTTTAAAGTTTTCTGCAAAGTTGTGAACACGCATAAGACAGAACAGATGCAAATTCATTTTTCCTCCATTATTCAATTGTATTTTTAGGATTAACCTCCCGAAGGCATTTTGCACAGCATGACATAAGACATAAAGCTATTAACCGTGAAAACTAAAAGTTTATTTCTGATCGCTGTGGTTGTGTTAAGTTGTAGTAACACAAAATCCAATACGGAAACTTCCAGCGAGGAAGCTGTTCAAACTCAAGACCCTGCCGTGGTCTTTAATTTTGATAATGATGAACCGGGTAAACTGCCATCCAACTGGACACCCGCAACCAGTACATGGTCAATCGTTGCAGACGGCAATAACAAAGCCATGAAGCAAACCGAAAAAAATTCCGGGAGCCAATATAATATATGCGTGGAGGGAAGCCAGCGTTACCAGAATTTGTCTGCCGAGGTGAGAGTAAAGGCTTCGGAAGGTGGCGAAGACCAGGGAGGTGGATTAGTCTGGCGATACCAGGATGCACAAAACTATTACATCATGCGAGCCAACCCGCTCGAAAACAATTTGCGTCTGTACCAAGTGGTGAACGGAAACCGAAAACAAATGGAGTCGGCTAACGTGAAAATGAAGTCATCGGAATGGTTTACCCTGAAAGTTGTTATGACTGGTAATAGCATCGACTGCTATTATGACGGTCAGAAGTTGTTAAGCAGCAAGGACGATACCTTTCCCAATGCTGGGCTTGTTGGGTTTTGGACTAAGGCCGATGCCATTTCATTGTTCGATGATTTGAAAATCACCATCTTAAAGTAAGCGTAAATATTTATCTTGCAGAACTTAAACAATTAATAAAATGGACAGAAAAATATTTCTAAAGAATAGTCTGGTTTTAGGGGCAGCCAGTTTACTGCCAACGAATTCTGTCTTCTCTCAAGGATTGAAAGAGAGCGGCATGGATAAACTCACAGATGCCGAAGGCAACTTTGCCTTACAGTCATTGCCCTACAGTGAAACTTTTCTTGAACCGAGCATGGATCAGGAAACGCTTCATCTGCACTACACCTTCCATCATGGCGATGCCGTGAAAGCAGCTAACAAAGATTTGCAGATGGTGAGAAAAGCACTGGATGAGAATAATGTTGAGGTAGTTGATTACTGGACGAAGAAACTATCCTATCACCTTTCATCTCACATTCTGCACACCATATTCTGGACAAACCTCACGAACAAGAAAACCGATCCAAAAGGTGAGCTGCTAAAACAGATCGAGAAAGACTTCGGTACGTACGACAAACTAAAACTTCTGATCTCCAAAACGTCAAAAGGAGTTGATGGCAACGGATGGGGAATATTAGGTTATCACCCATCCACACAAAAACTTACCATTATGCAATGTGAGAACCACGAGAAGCTAACCCAATGGGGAGTTATTCCGATTTTGGTGATTGATGTTTGGGAGCATTCTTACTACCTGAAATACAGAAACCGCAGGGCTGAGTTTGTTGACAACTTATTTCCTATCATTAATTGGGATAATGTGGCTGAGCGTTTTGCTGTTGCCAAGAAAATTGGATAGTTCGTTACACTCCGTAGTTACCTAACAACATGCGCTCTGTTTTTATTACGCTTTTCATTTTGCATGGAACGCTTATGCTTTTCGCTCAGGGTGTAGGTTCTGTGAAAGGCGCTGTCAAGGAAGGCAATAATCCGGTAGAATATGCGAATGTCTTTCTTACCCTTAAAAATGACTCCACCAAAATCATATCGGGTACAGTAAGCGATAGCCTGGGTAACTTCGTGCTACAGAAAATACCATTTGAACGGTATGTATTGCACATCCAAGTAATTGGCTTTGTGCCGAAGGAAATGGATGTATCTATTGACAACTTCACTAAGGACATTAACCTAAATTCACTTCTTCTTGAACCGGATGCACTCCTATTAAATTCCGTAGAAGTGGTGGCCTTGAGAGAACTCATTCAAAAAACAGACGAAGGATTTATTGTAAAAGCCTCGGACAACATTACTCAAATTGGAGGAACGGCAGCCGACTTATTAAAGAATATGCCAGGTGTTTTGGTAAGTGCTGATGGTGGAGTTACGTTGCGGGGCAAAACACCCCTTACATTAATTAATGGACGAATATCCGGAATCGCAGGAACCGACCGTAGTGCGCAGTTAGACCAAATACCGGCTAGCAGCATCGATCGCATTGAGATTATTAATAATCCTTCGGCTAAATACGATGCGGATTCAGAAGGTGGGATCATCAATATCATTTTGAAAAAGAATGAAGACCAGGGAACCAATGGCGCCTTTGCCGTAGGTGCCGGCTATGGTGACCGCTATCGCCTGAATGTCTCTGCACTCGTGAATCATAAAACAAATAAATGGAATATCGGTGGGGCTTATGATAACTGGTACACTACCCGAACCCGCAGCGTAAAAGGAGACCGCGTTAATTTTGATTTACCTGATCAGTATTATCTCACCCAAAGAAGATTTGACGAGCGTCTTGTATTTTATCAAAATGCAAAGGCCAATATTGACTTTACTCCTAATAAAAATAACACATTCAATGTAGAGGCTCTCTGGGCATTTCCTGGCGAAGACAATAATGAGACATTGAAGAATACATACGAAACCCAAGCCGGAGATTTTACCAGCAGCAACCAGCGGCACTCCAACGAGATAAGAAGAAGCAATACAGTAGAAATCTCATTAAAATATATAAAGCATTTTGATAACCCTGATAAACTACTCACGGCCAACGTGAGCAACACATTCAATAAGGACAACGAAGAAACAGATATAACTACCGTTGCGTTAACAGAACAAGGAGAGTCAATGGGAACTTCATCTCTTCAACGAACACAAGTCTATCAGAAAACAAACCTGGCTAACATGTCGGTTGACTATATTCAACCGATATCAACAAACGGTATAATTGAAACGGGTTATAAAGGTATTATTCGCCATTTGAATTCAGACTATGAAAGAGCTACGCAGGAAAATGGTGAATTTATGATTGATCCGTTAAACACGAATGTCTTCGAATTTAATGAACAGATTCATGCCGGTTATTTACAGTATTCTGGTTGGAAGGGTGATAAAGAAGATACTAAAGTGAAAATACAATGTGGGGCTCAGGGCTGAACAGGTTTGGAACGAAGGTGAAACAGTTGATAAGACAGAATCATTTAATAATGATTATTTCAACCTGTTTCCTTCCGGAAGTTTATCTTACTATACGTCAAACAGAAATAATTTCAGAGTAAGTTATAGCAGACGCATCACACGACCCAGCCTAGGTCAGTTAAATCCATTCACTGACATTACTGATTCACTTAATCAACGATCAGGAAACCCTAATCTGAAACCAGAGCTTATCAACTCATGGGAGTTATCATACAATAACACCTTACAAAAGGGCTCGCTCTCATTTGCTACTTTTTACCGATTGCGAAACAACGCGATTTTACCTTATACAGTGTTAGACGAAAATGGCGTTGCTTTTACGCAACCACAAAATTTTGGAAAAGCGATGACCTATGGTGCTGAAGTTATTACCAGTTACAATCCATTTTCGTTCTGGAGTTTAAATTTCAGTTTATCAGCTTTTAAAGTTCAAATAGAAGAAACTGGTACTTCTACAGAAGTATCTAAAAATCTGATTAGCTGGTACACGAAACTGGTTAATAATTTCACATTGTATAGAAATGGGAAACTTCAGGTGATTGGAAATTATACTTCCCCAACAGCTATACCACAGGGAGAATCCATCGCGGTATATTTTGTCGATGTGGGTTTCCAGCATCGCATGCTCAAGGGCAAAGGAAGATTGGGAGTAGTGCTGACCGACCTATTCAACACGCAAAAGAGTGGGGTTATCATCTCTGATGATAATTTCACATTTAGTCGGATTTTCAAGTTAGATACACAAGCTATTATGGCAACTTTCGGTTATACGTTTGGCACTTCATTTAAAGAAAAAGTGATGGAAAACCGGTTTCGGAACGACTAATCAGTAAATAATTAGCGTTGCATTTCATCCATTATCGCATTATGTTTGCGCATCTTGATTAAGCGAATAGCCATATTATCCCTCTTTTTCCTGTCTTACGGGGCCTTGTTGGCACACAACATGGTACCTCATAGCCATGCTAAAGAGCAAAAGGCAGAGGTTTCGCACCATCATCATACTGATCAAAAACATCAGCATGGCCACGAAAAACAGGGAGAAGGGAACCAATTAGTCGATTGGTTTTCAGACATTGTACATGTTCCTGACTCTGATAATTCAATTTCTAATCACACGGTATCTGCTTTTTATAAGACTTTATTTTCAGGTGTTGAATTTGTTGCTCCGGTGGCGTTGTCACTGGAGCTTCTTTTTATTCCACCAGGCGATTTTCCAACGCCTTTCCAGAAAAGCGAGCACGTAACTTTTCGATTACGGATGCATTACTACGGGCACCTCCGGTAGTATAGAAATCAACTTTCCTTTTTTCTTATTGATCTCGCTTGCCATTCATCAGCAAGTCCATTATCATTTTAAAATTTTAACACTAAAAACCAGTTACATGAAAAAGTTAATTATCCTGTTTTTCGCACTTTCATTTTTCTTCATCTCCTGCGGTAAGAAAGCCGAGGAAGGAACTCACGTACATGACGATGGTAGCGTACATGATGACCATGCAACAGATACAACCAAGCAAGAAGAATTTAAAGTCGTAAGCGATTCTACGGCATCCGATTCTACGGAACATGCCCATCAACACGAAAAGGGTGAAGAACATAAGCATTAATCCGATGAAGAAAATCGGATATGTTATCATGATTACTCTCGCAGCCCTAATGGGTTGCGGGGGTAATTCTTCCACCGATGCTCCTGACAATGGACTTGCATCGCTATCCTACACACTCTATACGGATAAAACAGAATTGTTTGTTGAGTTCAAACCGTTGGTAATGGGAACGACCTCTACGTTTGCTGCACATTTCACCAAGCTTGGTGAAAACTTTACTGCACTTAATGAAGGAACGGTAACGGTAAGTCTCATCATGGGTGAAAAAGGAGTTCGTCACACTGAAGAGTCACCTGCCTCACCGGGAATTTACAGACTTGCATTGAAGCCTTCAGCAGCAGGAAAAGGTCGTTTAGTGTTTGATATAAAAACAAAAGACTATACGGATAAAATCGTAATGGATGATGTGACTGTATATGCTACTGCCGAGGCTGCCATGGCCGAAGCACAACCAGAACCTTCTTCGAATACGTTGTCATACCTGAAAGAGCAAGCCTGGAAGGTGGAGTTTGCCAATGCACCTGTTTACGCTCAGCCATTTCATGAAGTCATCAAAGCGTCCGGTGAAATTTTATCGGCTCCTGGCGATGAAGTTATCGTTACTGCAAATGCCAACGGAGCCGTTAGTTTCTCAGACAATAAGTTAACGGTAGGTGCGATGGTAAGTAATGGGCAGTCTTTGTTTGTATTATCCGGTTCAACAAATGTGACTGATAATACGGAAAGCCGCTATAAGGAAGCCAAAGTGAATTACGAAAAAGCAAAGGCGGATTATGAACGTGCCACTGCTTTGGTAAAAGATAAAATTGTTTCTGAAAAGGACTACCTCTCAGCAAAGGCAGCTTATGAAAATGCCGAGATCGCGTATAGCACATTAAGCAAAAACTATTCTGTTCGTGGGCAGCGTATTAATGCTCCTATCCGGGGCTATCTTAAAAATATTCTGGTCAGCGAAGGTCAATACGTAACAGCCGGTCAGCCATTGGCAACCGTTTCACAAAATCAGAAACTGCGATTAAAAGCTGAAGTATCGCAACGGTACTATTCAAAACTTGCTTCCGTGAAGTCTGCCAATTTTAAAACCGTTTATGACGGTAAGGTCTATGATACGCAATCACTCAATGGCAAGCTCGTTTCCTACGGTAAAAACGTAAACCATGAAGATCATTTAATTCCGGTAGTCTTTGAAATTGATAATCGCGGTGAGATTATACCCGGCTCATTGGTAGAAATTTTTATGAGATCGAACACCATCGCAAATGCATTGGTGATCCCTATCTCAGCATTGGTTGAGGAACAAGGAACATTCTATGTCTATGTTCAAACTGCCGGAGAGAGTTTTGAAAAGCGTGAATTGAAACTGGGTGGTAACGATGGGCAATATGTACAAATACTTTCTGGTGTCTCCAATGGTGAACGTATAGTTACCAAAGGGTCGTATCAGGTCAAATTAGCCACGATGTCGGGTGCAGTACCTGCTCATGGTCACGAACATTAATAACCGAATTTCATGCTCAATAGAATTATAAATTTTTCACTGGGTAATCGCTTGTTGGTGATGATTACCTCAGCCTTACTCATTGCCTGGGGTACTTATACTGCTACGCGTATGGAAGTGGATGTGTTCCCAGACCTCACTGCTCCTACGGTAGTTGTGTTAACGGAAGCACATGGCATGGCCCCTGAAGAAGTCGAACGCCTTGTTACCTTTCAATTAGAGACGGCTGTGAACGGTGCAACCAACGTACGGAGAGTACGCTCTTCTTCATCCGCAGGTATTTCTATTGTGTGGGTTGAATTTGAATGGGGCACAGACATCTATCGGGCACGACAAATTGTAAGTGAAAAATTAATTGCTGTTACTTCTAAGCTGCCACAAGGTGTTGGCAATCCAACCCTTGCACCCAACTCTTCCATCATGGGTGAAATCATGCTCATCAGTGTGACGGCAGACAGCACGAGTGTCATGGACTTGCGCACACTTTCGGATTGGACAATACGACCATTACTATTGGCAATAGGCGGTGTTTCGCAAATGGTAGTTATTAATGGCGAGTATAAACAGTATCAAATATTAGCATCGCCTCAGAAAATGAAATACCACGATGTTACCCTGAGTGAATTACTTAAAGCTGCACAGGAGGCGAACAAAAACGCTGCCGGTGGATTCATGAATGAATACAGTAATGAGTATATCGTAAGTGGTATTGGGCGCACCACTGACATATCGGAATTGGGTAAAACCGTTGTAAAAACAGTTAATAGTTCTATCATAAAAATTGAAGATGTAGCTGAGGTAAAAATCGGAGCGTCTTTAAAGATTGGTGATGGATCATTGAAAGGTGAACCAGCTGTCATTCTCACCGTCATGAAACAACCCAACACGAATACGTTGGAGTTGACCGAAAAAATTGATGCGGCATTGGCCGACCTCTCCACCAATTTGCCAGATGATATAAAAATCAATACAAAGATTTTCAGACAAGCAGATTTCATCAACGCCTCCGTATGGAATATTCAGAAGACGTTGATGGAAGGTTCAGTGTTTGTTGTAATTGTGTTATTCCTTTTCTTAATGAATTGGCGGGCTACGGCAATCTCACTGATTGCTATTCCCATTTCATTACTTACGGCCATCCTTACACTGAAGTGGCTTGGCTTCAGTATCAATACCATGAGCCTTGGCGGGATGGCAATTGCTATTGGCGATTTGGTGGATGATGCCATCATCGATGTGGAGAATGTATTCAGACGTTTAAAAGAAAATGCCAAACGCCCTGAAGCAGAGAAGCAGAGTAAACTAAAGGTAATTTATGACGCTTCGGTAGAAATACGTTCGTCTGTTATTCATGCCACTTTCATTATTATAGTCGCATTCATTCCGTTGTTTTTCCTTTCGGGAATGGAAGGAAGACTGTTAGCTCCTCTTGGTATTGCTTTTATTGTATCCCTTTTGCTTCCTTAGTAGTAGCGATTACACTCACGCCTGTTTTGTGCAGTTATCTTTTAACGGTGACCGGATGTTATTGGGTCAGCATAAAGAAAGTTGGCTGGTCCGCAACCTTAATTACTATTATGAAATTGCCTTGCTGAAGGCTATGCAATTCAAAAAGGTAGTGATTGGAGCTGCGGTTGTATTATTTATAGGTGCCGTAATTATTATGAGCGGCTTGGGAAGAAGTTTCCTTCCAGAATTTAATGAAGGCTCCCTGGTAGTAAGCGCTGTTAGTTTACCTGGCATATCATTGGAAGAAAGTAATAAGATCGGAACACGAATTGAGAAGGCATTGTTACGGGTTCCCGAAATAAAAATAACCACACGCAGAACCGGACGTGCTGAATTGGATGAACACGCACAAGGTGTCAACGCATCAGAAATTGATGCTCCGTTTACACTCACTGACCGGAGTCGTGCCGCGTTCATGCAAGATGTAAGAGATAAATTAGCCATGGTTTCAGGAGCTAATATTACCATCGGTCAGCCCATTGGTCATCGTATCGATCACATGCTTTCCGGAACAAGGGCTAACATTGCCATCAAGATTTTTGGTAATGACCTCAATAAGCTATTTACTCTTGCCAATGCCGTTAAAACTTCTGTTGATGGAACAGAAGGGCTGGTCGACCTAAGCGTTGAGCAACAAATAGAAATTCCACAAGTGCAAATCAAAGCCAACAGAGAAATGCTGGCGAAGTATGGAATTACCGTTGGTGAATTTGCAGAGTTTGTCGATGTAGCTTTTGCCGGAGAGAAAGTCTCTGAGATCTACGAGGGTAATAAACGCTTCGATCTGATCCTAAAATTCAATGATGACAACCGGGGTAAAATCGAAAACATCCGTAACACCTTCATTGATACACACGATGGAAAAAAAGTACCACTTCATTATGTGGCTGACATAGTATCTACTACAGGACCCAATACCATTAATCGCGAAAATGTGCAACGAAAGATTGTTGTCTCCGCTAACGTAGCAGGTCGCGATCAGAAAAGTGTTGTAGAAGAAATTAAATCAAAGATTCAAAGGTCGGTAACGTTACCAGAGGGCTATCGCATTGAATACGGAGGACAATTTGAAGCTGAGGCGGAAGCTTCTAAAACATTGTTCTTTACCTCTCTGCTTTCTGTACTGGTCATCTTCTTGTTACTATTTCAAGAGTTCAAAGACATTAAAGTATCCACGATTATATTATTGAATCTTCCATTGGCATTAATTGGAGGTGTTGCCAGCATCTGGCTTACATCTGGTATCATCAGCATTCCGGCTATCATCGGCTTCATAACACTGTTTGGTATCGCAACCCGAAATGGAATTTTACTGATATCACATTATAACACCTTGCAGCAACAAGGTGTGGGTTTGTACGAATCCATAATCCAGGGATCGAAAGACAGACTCAGTCCTATTTTAATGACGGCACTTACAGCGGGCCTTGCCTTGATTCCGCTTGCCTTAGCCGGAGATTTACCCGGCAATGAGATTCAAAGTCCGATGGCAAAAGTCATTCTTGGTGGATTATTGAGTTCGACTCTACTCAATATTTTCATTGTACCGATGGTGTATTGGATGGTTCAATCAAAAAAAGCAATCAACGCATGAAAAAATATATCATTCTCCTATTCGCGAGTGTCACCTGGTCTTTAACAGGTGCCGCTCAAACCAACGTGGACAATGTCATTTCGCAGATTGCCCGGAATAACAAATCCATTTTAGCAACTCAACAATATTGGGATGCTCAGGATCTTCAATATAAAACGGGCTTAACTCCTAACAATCCAAAAGTCGAGTACGACTATCTGCCGGGCCGACCGGATGGAGCGGGTACACAAGAGGAGTTTAACATTACCCAGGCTTTTGACTTTCCTACTGCGTATGGTAAGAAAAACAAAGTATCAGAACAGCAGGTGACACAATCTACTTTTCAGATGATGGTGGTCAGGCAGGATATTCTTTTAGAGGCGAAGCAAGTTTGCCTTGAATTGATCTATCTGAATAAGATAAATCAAGAGTTGACCAATCGCCTGGCACAAGTTGAAAAAGTACGCAACAGTTTTCAGGAAAAATTAGCGAAAGGAGAAGGAAATATCCTGGACGTGAACAAAGCGAACCTGCAACTGATCACTTTAAAAAGTGAATTAGAGAGTAGTAAAAGTTCCATGAAGCAATGGAATCATAAATTGACTGAACTCAATGGAGGCATTGAGATAGCTTTTAATGAAGCAGCTTATTCAGGGCTTCCAGTGATTCCGGAATTAAATGAATTAGATAGTATTATTGAGGCAAACAATCCTATCGCCAAAGTATTGCAACAGGAGAAAGTAATTGCTCAGCAAAAAATTGAACTGTCAAAATCAATGGCATTACCAAAGATTGAAGCAGGCTATCACGCCCAGTCCATTTTAGGTCAGCGATATCAGGGAGCACATATTGGTTTGTCTATTCCACTTTGGGAAAACAAGAATAGAGTGAAGTTTCAACAAGCCACCTTTTCGCACAGTGACTTAAAATTGCAGGAGCATAAAACCGAGCACAGCTTCTACATAAAGCAACTGTATGAAAAATATCAGAATCTCAAGAGCACGGTAGAGGAATATAATCAGGTTTTATTAAAAGCAAATAATTCAGAGCTTCTTAACAAAGCCTTGCAAGCTGGTCAAATTTCTTCCATTGAATATTTTATGGAACTAAGCTATTTCTACGCGGCATACGATAAGCTCCTGATAAAGGATAAGGAGTTACAAAAAACAGTGGCGGAATTGTACAAGTTTCAATTGTGATCAAGAAACTGCTTTAAAGTATCCACTGTTACCAATTTTCATCTATCTCTGCCTTGCCACCAAAGTAAATCACTTTGTCACCGTAGATAGGATCGTAGTAGTGTCCGCCTTCTTTGTAGTCGTCATTCCAAACTTTGGTGCCATTTTGTAATCGGTATATAAAAGGAGAAAGATGAAGCCGTTCCAGGTGCCATCTACCCTCTTTACCAGAAGGAATATCTTCACCGTTGCCATATAACATGAGGCCACCGTCAGCATAGATTTCATGCCCAGGATTTGTACTCATGTACTCATGACTTACATTCATTGCTTTATGTCCAATTTCGTGTGCTACCGTTATTCTATACCGATCAGGCCTTGACAAATTAGTAATCGTAATTATTCCCCGTAAGGCATCCGGCAGCGTATTAACATAAGAATAAGTAGGAAAAGACAATCCACCAGTCCTAACCGTTTTCATGGCCCAGTTTCGTCCTTCTGATACTTCCAGAAAAGGAAAGAAAACATCCTGAAGTGCAATCAGGTAAATCGTTCTGGAGTTTTGTTCATCTGGCTCAATGATGCTGGTGAATGCCTCTCTGGCATGTTCGGTGAGCAGAGATGGGTGTCTTCGAGCATGCACATACATATTGGTATATTCGGTATCGGGTATGCTAGGCACCTCATTGGCCTGAATGGAAAAATATCGGGGATTTAGTTCACCTGTTTTCACCCAAAGCAGGTTGATCTGAACGCCTGTAGGTTTATAGATTTCCTTCGCTGACCGAATACTTTCCAACATACGGGCAAGCGTCACCTTTTTAAAGGCAGTATCAAAGTTGGATGGGAAGTATACTCCGATATCAAGGGTGGGCTTCCCTTCCTCCAAATCTTTATTAAAAGCTGTAATGTCAATAGTATCTACTTTGCTCCACGCCACCCTTGGAATAGTTTGTTCCGTTGACTTTGTAGGTTCTGTACTGGTATAAGTACAGCTAAAGGAAATGGCGATTAAAAGTAGGAGTATAAGTCTTTTCATTGTTTGAGTCATTTGGCGATGGCGAACATACTAAATAATCCGACAGTGTTCCAGCCTCATTTTGCCCGTGGAATTCTACCACCATACGTCCACTTATATAATTACTCTTTTTCACATTTGACATAATTGGTATATTTCTTCAATTCTTTACGAAACCCCAAACAACCTAACCTTTTATGCGCCACGGAATTTATTTATTACTCCTGCTTACTCTTTTCTGGTCATGCGATAAAAAAGAAACTACCACCGAACATGATCACGGTGACGGCTCCCATTCACATTCTCACGACTCTGTAACAGTAAAAGCTCCAGCAGATACTCTTGAAAAAAGAGTAGTTGTGGCTACCCCTGTGTCGCCTGAGTATGTTCAACTGGCAACTAATGTGGAAGTGATACCGAACATCAATGACGCGGTTAAATCAGTCGGGGTATTAACTCATGAAGGCATATTTGGTCCGTTACTTTTTGCGGAAGATATTCGATCATTTTTTATTGAATTAAAACCGGGTATGTTTTTAAGTGAACATCCACACCCAACCGAAAGCATCGTTTATACAGTAAAGGGAAAATGGGTACTGTGTAGCGAAGGTAAAAGACAGGTCATGGAAACCGGCTCCGTGTTTCATTTTGGTTCGAATATGCCCACAGGGTGGGAAGCTCCGTTTGCTGATGGTGCACTATTGTTTGTCGTTAAGTCAAAAGAAGCAGGAGAGAATTATGAACCCTATATGAAAGGGTTGAAAGAGATGGTGCAGACTCTCGATCAGGAACGCGCCAATGGCAATCCTTTTTATTTCAATGAACTAAAGGCGGATCATCCAGCCATTCTTTTTGCAAGGAGTGTTAATCCTGATTTTGATGAAGTCTTAAAAAACATTCCTTATTGATTTAGGCTACGAATAATTATTCCTCATAAAAACTCACCATTCACCAATCAGAGAATCATGAGAAGTTGACACGGTTGGGGTAGTACCAATTTTAGTGATTTTAGGAGCATTCTCACCATTTGAAATTTATAAACATTCAAAAACCTTTATAATCGTTTATGATCATTAACAATCCTTAACCTTCAATTCGTCTCCATTCTATTTTCGAACAGAATATAAGTGGATGGAGGACAAGGTTATTATAAAAGCACAATTTCTTCAGCATGTTCGCAGCGAGCTGGATGCAAAGAAAAAGCACAATCGAAAATCGGTTGAGCGCATTGCATCATCCTATGGTATTGTTGATAAATCAGAAGTAAAAGAATACACCGAGCTTGCAATAGTTCTTAAGGCAAGGAGCATCTCACTTTCATCAACAAGCGTTGAGGAGAAATATTGGTGTATCGTTGAGCTTTATAAAAGCCAGGTTAACATTTCGCATCGTACAAGCCAGAGTATGTTGTTGCAACAATACAGTACTCCGACTCCTATTTCCTTTTTAGCCGGAATCTTCACCAACGCAGACCAAAACATTTTAGTCTTTGAACCCTCTGCCGGAAATGGCCTTCTTACCGTAGCGGCACATCCTTCAAGGGTTATTGTCAATGAGATTGATGATTTGAGAAGATCCAATCTTCTTGATCAAGGCTATCGTCAAGTATTAAAGCAAGATGCCACACATCCATTCAAAGGATTTGAAAAGAAGTTTGATGCCATTTTAACAAATCCACCTTTTGGACTTTTAGATCGGGATGAAAAATACGAGACCTTCAATATTGAAGTACTCGATCATCTCATGGCCTTACGTGCGCTGGATTGCATGAAGGATAATGGTAAAGCCGCCATCATAATCGGAGGACATACACGCTATGATAAAAAAGGAAGAGTACAAAAAGGCAAAAACCGCTTCTTCTTTAATTATCTCTTTAGCCGATACTATGTAGTTGACATCATTCCCATTGATGGTAAAAAACTCTATTCCCGGCAAGGAACTTCCTTTGATACACGATTGATGCTCATTGATGGCCGCAAGTCACAACCTTCTGGAGCGGCACCATTAAAAGACGAAGAGCGAGATAAGGTTGTGGATTCCTTTGAAGAGCTGTATGAACGCATCATAAGTGTAACCTCACCAAGACAAGAATTTGAAATGACAAGACTAGAATTAGAAGCCCAGGCTCTTGCCCTGGAACTTGAACTGATGAGCTTTGATGAACTTGGTATGCCTTACCTACCCGCATCAAGTAGTTGCTTTGTTCTCAATACCGTTGTACCGGATTCAATGGGCTTTGAAACCCACAGTGCTTTACAACGAATAAAGGAAGCCGTTGGAGGAGATATTGACGAATATGTTCGAATCAAACTCAACTACCGAACCAATGTTGAATTATGTAAAGCTTTATCAGCCGAACAGATTGACGCGGTCGCTATGTCCGTTTACAACATCGAGGAACGAGGCGTTGGAATGATTATCGGTGACCAAACAGGAATTGGTAAAGGACGTATTGCTGCTTCTATTATTCGCTATGCCGTGGAACAAGGAGTTCAACCAATCTTCATTACCGAAAAGGCTAACTTGTTCTCTGACATCTACCGTGATTTGTCAGCCATTGGCTCTTCACACCTTATCCCTTTTATTGTTAATGGTCGTGAGAGTAAAACTGACATCAAGGATGAAGATGGGAACATAATTTACCAGGCACTTCCAGCCGCAGACCAAAACAGAATATTTGAAGGACAACGCATACCACGAAACTTTCATTTTGTGGTAGCCACGTACTCACAGTTCAACTCCCCAGAGAAGAAGCCAACAAAGCCTGCTTTCTTGAATGCAATTGCTGAGGATAACATTGTCATCATGGATGAAGCTCACAATTCATCCGGTTCTGGCAACACCGGAAACTTCATGCAATCTGCTTTGTCCAAAACCAGAGGTGTAGTATTCCTTTCTGCCACCTTCGCAAAGCGTCCTGATAACATGCCTATCTATGCGATGAAGACATCCATTCGTGATGCGAGCATGACCAGGGATGCTTTGATTGAAGCGATCACCAAAGGTGGAGTGGCGTTGCAAGAAATCCTGGCAAGTCAGCTTGTGGCCGAAGGTCAAATGGTTCGAAGAGAGCGTTCTTTTGAAGGTGTTGAAGTGAATTACATCACACTCGAACAAAAAGAGCAAGAGCATAGAGCCATTGCTGATAATGTCACATCCATTATTCGCGACATCATCAAATTTCAGACAACCTATGTGGATGAGATTGTCGATGAGTTGGATGACATCGCAGTGGCTGAAGGAAAACAAGTGGAAATTCGGGAAGGCACTTCACAAGCCGGAGTCGATAACCTACCATATTTCTCCAAAGTCTTTAACGTGATTAACCAGATGCTTTTCAGCATTAAGGCAGAAGCGGTAGCTGAACGAGCTATTGCGAGATTGAAGGAAGGGAAGAAACCGGTTATCGCTTTCGCGAGTACCATGGGAAGCTTCATTGAACAAATGGAGAATGATGCCGGCCTTGCGGTGACCGATGGTGACACGATCAATTCAGATTTTTCATTAGTACTTCAGAAAGGTCTTGATGGAGTTCTGCGATATACCGAGACAGACACCGATGGTGAAAAGATTTTCAAGAAGTTTGAAATCTCAGATTTCTCCCTGGAAGCACAAGCAGAGTATCTAAGAATAGGTGATCGAATCAGAGAAGCCTCAACCGGAATTACTATTTCTCCCATTGATGTGATTGTCCGAAAGATTACGGAAGCGGGATACAAAGTGGCCGAGGTTACAGGTCGCAAGTACGAGCTTCAAATTAATCCGAAGACCAACAAGGCTCTTATCATGACTCGTAAGCGGGTAAATACCAATGATGCTTTTCGTCAGTTCAATAATAACGAGGTAGACGTTCTACTCATCAACCAGTCAGGAAGTACCGGAGCATCTGCACACGCGATCATCACTCCAAAGGTTGTCAAAGAAAAAGTGAAGCAACGAGTCATGATTGTATTGCAAGCCGAGCTTGACATCAACACAGAGGTTCAGAAACGAGGCCGGATAAACCGCACCGGACAGATTTACAAACCGATCTACGATTATGTCAACTCTGCAATTCCTGCTGAGAAACGATTGATGATGATGCTTCAAAAGAAATTGAAATCGCTGGACGCGAATACCACGTCCAATCAGAAGTCATCAACAAAGATTCTGGACGTTCCTGATTTTCTTAACAAGTATGGAGACCGCATTGTCGCGGAGTATTTAAAAGAGAATTTGGAGGTCAACACGTTATTGGATGATCCATTGGGTCTGGCAACACGAGAAGTAGATGGAGCAGAACTAGAGGATGCAGCGCATCGAGTTTCTGGCAGAGTAGCTGTGCTTTCCACAGCCATGCAGCAAGACTTTTACAATGAAATATCCAACCGATACAATGAGTATGTAGAGTATCTCAAACAGATCGGTGAGTATGATCTTGAAGTAGAAGCGATGGATCTCCAAACTGAAACCCAATCTTCCAGGGCTGTTATCGTGGGCAAAGGTGGAACAAGTGAGTTTGGCGATGACAGCATTTTGGAGACGGTCATGGCGAACGTTTTAAAGAAACCATTCTCACGCCAGGAGCTAAGCAATCTCCTGGTCGAATCACTTCAAGGTAGAGAAGGAAGAGAATTGCAAAAGGAAGTGAAGCTGGAGTATGAAGGCTACATGGAGGAGCAACTTAATCGTGAAATCGCTGAGAATGTTTCCTACTATGAAGACCTGATACAAAAGATTCCACAAGAGAAGAAGATTCAAAAGCTTCTTGAAAAAGGTACAGCAGATGAAGCGCAGGAAGTCATCCAAGCCAGGACAAACGAGTTACACAAGGCAATGGCTGATTCTGAAGAAAAGATCAAACGGTCTTTCAATAACCGGAGGCAATACCTGGAGTCAATTTTCAGCTCATTCTATGTAGGACGAAATCTTAACTATCCGGTCAATAGCTATGATGGCGGTCAAGAGTTAGCGCCTGCCGTAAAGAAAGGCATTCTTATGCCAGAATATTGGGAGCCAAAAAATGATGTGCAACAAAAAACCGTGGTTCCTATTTCCAGGGCAATGAAAATCATTCGCTCATTAACGATTGGATCAAGCATCACCACGAAAAATGGAGTTTCCATTTTCAGGCAACCCGACAAATTCAAATTAGTGGTCTCCGCAGCCAGATCAAAAGGTGGTGACACCTACCTTGATCCTGATCTTCTGAACATCGTTGATCGAAACAATTTTGAAAAGATTTCGGATCGTATGACTGCTTTAGTGGATGAAAACAGGATAGAGGAGTTCGTCCAGGTATTACAGGAGAAATTCAATGACAGCGTTTCGCTGAGTCCTCCGCAATACGAATTGATCAAAGGAGAAATTCCTAAAAGGGAAAGCAGGGCAAAACCTATCATGGTCGTCTTACCCAAACAATCACAATCTCAAATGGAGCAACTGGAGCTTGAAGCTCTTGCTCTGGAACTCGAATTAGAACTATTAAACTTTGCAGCGTAATGATAACGGCTAGTAATTATTTTATTGAAGTGGAGCGAATCGGTGTAAACACGTTGCCGGAAACGCTACAGAAAGGTCATGACCTGGTAGTGAAGAGTACATCCAACGGAGCGAATTGGGCTACCTATCAAAGTAGTGAAGGCATCAAAAAGGTCATTGACCTATACTTTCAAAAGCTGAACGACTTCGCCTCAACTTTGAAACCGAAGGAAGCTCAACAAACCCAAGCTAAGGCTACCTCGGAACCAAAGAGGAAACCCGCAAACGGAAAAAGCAAAGAACGGAAGGCTTCCCCCAAAAAGGTGAAGGAGAAGAAAGAGCCAAAGAATGTAAAGCATGTTGAGCATATCCGAGAAGAAGTGAAATACATCAAAAGGTATGTCGGACTGCACAACAAGGTGAAATCTCCTAATGCCATCCTTTCATTCATCAAGGCCTTGCAGCGGTCCATCGTTCAAAAGCTCATCCGTAAAACCTCACCGTTGGCAGAGGAAATTGAAATGATTCAGAACAAGCTTGTTCAGGCGTACAACAAGATGAAGGGAGAAGAATCTTTTGCCATTAATGAGAAAGACCTGAATCACCTGGTCGCCATTGCTGGAGGTGAAAAGGTTTATCCCTCCATTATGGTCATCAAGAGGTTTATTGGACTGCAAGGGCAAGACGATGAGAAAAAAATAAATGGCTTCCTCAAACAACTGGAGAACCTGGTGGCAAAAAAGGAAATCTTAAAGGATGATCCATACGCGGATAAGGTAAATGCCATCTACAAGAGCCTGAAACAAAGGACAAGTAGCAAGATTTCAATTTCCAAAGCGGAGCTGAACGGGCTGGAAGGAATTGTAAAAGCATGTGGATGCAAGGATGGCGTTGGAAGGATTTACGATACAGGAGGAAAGAAACTTAGGCCATGCAAAAGGAAGACGTATTCGGATGCAAGTCGTGGAGCTTGCTCACACAACAAGGGATTAAGCGGAGTGCTTACAGCTGAGGAAATGGCCAATCGAAAACTTGACCTGCTTAGCTTCTTTTCATTCTGGCAATCCCTGTTCGGAAATCCGGCTAAGAACTTTACGATGATGTTTCATGGAGAGCCTCATAATGGAAAAACTATTTTCCTATTGAAGCTCGCACAATACCTGGCTGATAATTTTGGAGATGTTCTTTATGTGTCATCCGAGGAGTTTGCATCACCTACGATGACCAAAAAGGTAAATGAGTTTTTAAATCCTTTACCTGCGCGATTACATTTTGCTGAAAACTTGCAAGACCCTAATCTTTCGAATTATCAGTTCATCATCCTTGATTCAGTGAATGATTTGGGATTAAAGATCAATGAGTACAAGGAGATGCGAAAAGAGCATCCGGATACTGCTTTCATCTTCATACTTCAACACACAAAGGCGGGAGACTTCAAAGGTGGAAAAGACTGGGAACACATTGCCGAGATAGCTGGAGAAGTTCATAAAGGCGTGGTGACAGTAACTAAAAACCGATATGCTCCTAAAAGCACCCTGGATTTCTTCAGACAATTTGGAATACAATGGCAGGAGCCACAAAGCAAGAGTTAAAACAAATCAAAAGAATTATTAACAATCTAAACAGACAGATATGGAGGCAAGTGAAGTTGGTACAAAGGCAGGCATAGGGGGATTTTTGTCTAAAATCCTCGGAGCTGGTGTAAAGGAGACAGTCGATTCAATAGGAAACGCAATCGACAAGATCGATAAGTCGGATGAGAAGCTTGAACTTCAATTGAAGTACAAAGAACTTCTCCTGAATATGGAAGGAGCTTGTATTGATTATGAAAGCAAACTCCTTGAGAGCAAGACGAAAATCATTGAATCAGAAACAAAGGGGGAGAGCTGGCTTCAGAGAAACTGGCGACCTGTACTTATGTGCATTTGCATGTTTATAGTTTTCAACAACTATGTGCTGGTGCCGTACTTCAATTTACCAGTAACAACCCTCGATGATCACATTTGGACGATGATGGATTTGGGCGTTGGTGGTTATGTGGCAGGTCGATCCCTTGAGAAGATTAGTGAGAACCTAGGGCCAGTTCTTTATAATGCGAGAAAAAGGAAAAAATAGTTTTGGAAGTGGTTTGTTGGTATATATTTAAGGAGCGAAAGAATGGGTGCGGTGGGATTGAAATCTTCGCGGTGGACTCCGGAGAGACTTAGACAATTTAAAGGATTTGAAAACTTCAGTGATGAAGAAGCAGAAAGAGCTATTGAGACCATCGAAAGACTGGCTCGCATCTTGCTTTCAATTCACATGAGAAACTATCAAGAAAATGAAAAATCTGAAAATTCTTCAAAACTTCGGGAAGGGTCAAAAGAAAATCAAGAGTGGTAGCAAGAATGCAATTATTTATACGCGAGTATCAAGTAAAGAGCAAACGGAAAATCTGAGTCTTGAAGTTCAGCTAAAAGGGTGTGAACAATTTGCCATCAAGAACTCACTACAAGTGAAAGGAAGATTTGGAGGAACATACGAGAGTGCTCAGACAGATGAAAGAAATGAGTTCAAGCGAATGGTCAACTTCGCAAAAAATTATAAAGAAGGAATTGCTTACATCGTTGTTTACAGTCTCGAAAGATTTAGCCGCACGGGTGAAAATGCAATTTGGTTATCGAGGCAATTAAGAGAGTTAGGAATTGCAATTGTTTCAGTTACTCAACCAATTGATACAAGTAATCCTTCAGGAGTATTACAACAAAACATTCTATTCTTATTCAGTCAATACGACAATGATTTAAGACGTCAGAAGTGTGTTGCAGGAATGAAGGAAAAGTTTGTAAGAGGTGAATGGGTTGGTGGTGCTCCCATTGGATATTTCTACGATCGGTCAGATACCAGAGTTCAACGAATTGTTCCCAACGAACAAGGGAAGTTGATACGCAAAGCTTTTGAAATGAAAGTCCACGAAAAGCTTTCAAACACTGAGATCGCTGAAAGGCTTTCCAAGCGTGGATTAAAACTTAGCAGAAAGAGAATTTCAGAAATATTAAGGAATCCATTCTACTGTGGATTCCTTTCTCATTCTTTACTGGAAGGACAAGTGGTGAAAGGAAATCATGAACCTATTGTTTCCGACAAAATCTTCTTTCTGGCAAACGAGGTTATTAAAGAATCTAAAGCCAATCTTTCAGGGTACAAGCATAAAAAGGAAAATGACAATGTTCCTTTAAAACAATTTGTTTATTGCGCAGAGTGTGGCACTCCGTTTACTGCCTATATCGTTAAAAGCAAGCAGTTGTATTACTATAAGTGCAATAAGATAGGATGTAAGTGTAATAAAAGCGCCAAGCATCTTCATGCTCGTTTCCAAGAGCTTTTATCTGCGTTCCAAACTAATGAATTGTGGGTACCCGTATTACGAGATAAAATTCTTGAACAGTATGAGGAGGTAGTTAAAGAGAATGCTTCAGGCAATAAGGAAATAAAAACTAAACTAACAGAGCTGAAACAGAAGCTTGAAAAAGTTGAGGAAAGATTTGCGTATGGTGAAATCGATAGATCGATTTATGAGAAGATTTCAGAAAAATTAAAGGCTGAGTTAACTGACTTAAGCAATGAAATTGAAAAGTCATCTTTGATTTTATCGAACCCACTAGACCAGGTGAATAAAGCACTTGAAATCATGTCAAATTTGGTGAATTTGTGGCTTTCTGGTGGGTCTAAGGAGAAGAAGAATATCCAAAATTTACTCTTTCCGAAAGGATTATTGTATGATCGAAAAATAGACCATTATCGAACCGATGAGGTCAATCCAGTACTAGCTCTAACTTACTCATTCTCAGAGTCGCTAAGACAAAATGAAAGCGGACAGGAAGGAAAAATTCCTCACCTGTCCGCTTTGGTAGTCCCAACGGGAATCGAACCCGTGTTACCAGAATGAAAATCTGGTGTCCTAACCCCTAGACGATGGGACCGTCTTAAAATTTCGAGTCGCAAAGATAAATCCACTATCCGCAAATGCAAACGTAACCGTTAAAAAAGTTACCCACACAACTTATATTTCATTGGTTTTGGCACCAAGTAAGCCTATTTTTGACATCGCAATTTTAAACCTCTATCACAATGACAAAAGTTGGAATAAATGGATTTGGTCGCATCGGCCGCCTTGCTTTCAGAGCTGCCATGGGCCGCAAGGACATTGAAATCGTGGGTATTAATGATCTGGTTGATCCGGATTACATGGCCTACATGTTGAAGTACGACTCAACCCATGGTAAGTTTGAGGGTACAGTAGAAGTAAAAGATGGCAACCTGATTGTAAACGGAAAAAAAATCCGCGTAACCGCAGAAAAAGATCCTGCTAACCTTAAATGGAATGAGGTAGGTGCCGAAATAATAATTGAATGTACCGGCTTATTTCTTACGCAAGTCGATGGCCAGAAGCACATTGCCGCTGGTGCTAAAAAAGTAGTATTCTCGCGCCTGCGAAAGACGATACCCCAACCTTTGTAATGGGTGTAAATCATAAAAATTTAAATGCAAGTCATACCATTGTATCGAACGCATCGTGTACCACCAACTGCCTGGCGCCAATCGCCAAGGTATTGAACGACAAGTTTGGAATTGTTGAAGGTCTGATGAGCACGGTACATGCGGTAACCGCCACACAAAAAACAGTGGATGGTCCTTCAACCAAAGACTGGAGAGGTGGGCGTGGTGGTTTCTCGAATATTATCCCTTCTTCAACCGGTGCTGCCAAAGCAGTTGGTTTGGTGTTACCCGAGCTAAAAGGAAAACTTACAGGCATGTCGTTCCGGGTTCCGGTAGCGAATGTATCGGTAGTTGACCTTACAGTGAAGTTAGAAAAGGCTGCATCTTATGAAGATATTAAGAAAGCGATGAAGGATGCATCGGAAGGTGAATTGAAAGGTATTTTAGGATATACAGAAGACGATGTAGTGTCTCAGGACTTTGTGGGCGATGCGCGTACGTCAATATTCGATGCGAAAGCCGGCATTGCTCTGAATGATAAATTTGTGAAAGTGGTTGCCTGGTATGATAACGAGTGGGGTTATTCAAACAAGTTGATTGACCTGGTGCAGGAACTGGCTAAGAAGTAAAATGTAAATAGATTAATGGAGACGCTGTCTCGAAGTTAAAGGCTTTGAGGCAGCGTTTTCTTTTTGGGTTAAAGTTTCAGATACGCCCCTATACTCCAGTTGGGTGAGGCCAGAATATTTCGGCCGGCAAAGGCAAAACCACCCGAGCCCGATACACCCCACTTGTCATTTAATTGATAGTTAAGTTCTAACGTAGGGGATACATATTCTGTATTATTCGAAAAGATTCCATTCTGTGCTTCCTCGGCATTACCGTTGTAAAGCGATTGAATCACATTTAATTTTAGAATAGGAATAAACTTCTTGAGGGTTAAACCTACCTCTGCGCCAAAGCGCACTTCGTCCGAAAAGCTATTGGTGCGGTTGTTAAATCCTGCATAAGCAGATACATAAACGGGCTTGGGGTAAAACGAATAACTGGCGTCCACCTTAAGCATTTGATTAAACTCGCCATCACCTGTTTGTAAAATTTGGCTAGAGCCACCAGCCGCAACACCCAAAGGCAAACCGAAAAGTAATGTGGCACTTACCACCACAGGTTTGTTTACAATCAGTCCGTATTTAATGGAGATATCGGTATCGCCAATAGATTGAAGTGCATCGCCCGGTTCGGTGTTTCCACTTTGGTTGTATTGAATTTCATTCAGTGTATTGCGAACAAAAAAAGGAAAATAGACGATACCTGTTAGTTGGCTGGAAAAACCATACTCGCCATAGATACTCGTGGTATACAACCGCACCGTGGTGATATCGACAATAGAACCATCTGGCGCAAAGAAATTGGAAGAACCAATAAAGTTCTGTGACAACTTAAAGTAACCACCCCGTTTGGGTTGGGGCCAACCCCCGCCACCAAAAGTCTGAATGGATACACAAATCAATAATATGAAAATTAGCTTCTTCATTAATTTAAATCAGCGTATCCAAAAGTTACCGTTGCTGGTTTGCATAAAATGATTACATACTGATAGTCTAACAAACCGGTTGTAGGACTAATGGCTGTAATGTCAAAAGTTTTAGCACCATTAGTTGTTATCTGTGCCACTTCCAAACCACTCGCCCGCACTTGGGCGCCATTGGTTGAATTAGCTAGATAAACGAAAGTGCCGAGGGCGAAACTTGTTTGAAAATTATTGCTGAGTTGAAGTATCAACTTGTTATCCATCACATTCAGCGTTGCTGTGCCGGCTGCGGTGTAGCCACCAGCCCCCACAAAGCTACCCGACCGGCCTCCACCCACCGAAAGCGTTATCACATTGCTCTTCACGCCTTCCGATTTCGCATGAACATCCACCATGCCCATACCCAATCCGGTAACTACTCCCATATTATCTACTGATGCAATGGATGCGTTTTCACTAAACCATTCAATCGTTCGATCCCTAACGCCTGCGCTTCAATTTTTTACCTCACTGAAAGCGATACTGTTCCACCAATAGCTAAGGAAGTTTGATTGCCTGGTGTGCTAATCTCTACACTAGCTACTTGATTTTGATCTAAAACAACATTTACCTGAAAGGAAGATTCGGCAGTATTAAACGAGACAACAATAGTTGCCTGACCCGATGCGTTGCCTGTCACTAAGCCATCCTCATTTACTGAAGCAATTAGTGAGTTAGACGATGACCAGACAAGATCGACCATTTGCTCCACGCCATATTGGTCGTAGTATATAGCTGTTGATTGATAGGTATTCCCGTTTAGTATGGCAACGGGTTGCGACTCGGTTTCAATACTCTCTCCAACAATCGGATCATCGAGATAATCAACGCCAATACATCCGGCAAAAAAGAGAAGGCCTGATAATAATAAACTGTATTTAAGCATTTGCTCAATTATTAAAGGTTAAAGAAAAGCAAGAAAATCAAGCTTAAGGGTCAAAAGGACGACAAAGTGGCTATTTGAGGACTTCAATGAAGTCGATTAACCAGCATCTAACTGAATATCAGCTAAATAAAAACAACTTCTGCACGCTGGTTGATGTAAAAAGGACTTAAAAATTTATTTACGGATGTATGATTTAAGGCCTTATCGAAAAAATAGTTCGCTGGCAAGAACGCACATTTGAGATGCTAACCGCACTAAAAAATTATGGCTATGAAAGGGTTGACGAACGTGAGCGTACAGGCCAGAATGAAACAATTGCTGGTATTAATTGCGCTGGTACTGATTGGAATCCTATTTACACTTACCGTTAAGGCAAGTGAAGAAGTTGACTCCAAAATTAAATTGGAGAATAAGTAGAATGATCTATTAATGAGATAATAAAGAGGTTAGGAAACTAACCCGTTAAGATAGGGTGTTTGGTAAAGCCTCTGTGGGAAACTACAGGGGTTTTCTTTTTATGACTGTTTCAGTTCCTGTTTGTAGCTTTGCCTCATGTACTGCAGGAAACTTTTCTTCATACACTGGCACCAACTTCTCCTTACCCGTTTCTTATAGCTATCGAACGAGCTGAGGGTGTTTATCTGTATGGGCCTGACGGAAAATCCTACATGGATATGATCTCAGGCATCGGGGTTAGTGCCATCGGTCATCGGCATCCGCATGTTATTCAAGCCATCAAGAATCAACTCGATAAACATTTACATGTGATGGTGTATGGCGAATATATTCAAAGTGCTTCAAATACATTAGCCGAGAAGGTAACCTCGCTCCTTCCTCCAGCACTCAATTGTATTTACTTTGTAAACTCTGGAACCGAAGCCAATGAAGCAGCCTTAAAGTTGGCAAAACGGTATACCGGAAGAACAGAAATAATTTCATGTCGTAAGTCTTATCATGGAAGTACGCATGGTTCGCTTAGCGTATCAGGCAATGAAGTAAAGAAGCAAGCCTTCCGACCGTTATTGCCCGATGTTCGGTTTATTGATTTCAATAAAATTTCGGATCTCGAAAAAATCACGGAACGGACCGCCTGTGTGATAATGGAAACTATTCAAGGCGATGCCGGTGTGCGAATTCCTGATAAGGAATATTTGAAAGCTGTAAGAAAACGATGCAATGAGACGGGAGCGCTTCTAATTCTAGATGAAATACAATGTGGCATGGGGCGAACCGGCAAGTTATTTGCATTCGAGCATTTTGGAATTGTGCCCGATATTCTTACGGTGGCCAAAGCATTTGGCGGAGGTTTGCCCATCGGAGCTTTTATAGCGTCAGAAGAAAAAATGAAAACTCTTTCACGCGATCCGATGCTTGGTCATATTACTACCTTTGGGGGCAATCCCGTTTGTTGTGCTTCGGCTCTTGCCACTCTTGAAGTAATTGAAAAAGAAAATCTTTTGGCAACCGTAGAAAGCAAAGGACAACTATTCGAAGGATTATTGCAGCATCCAAAAATAAAAACGATGCGAAGAATCGGGCTACTGTTTGCGTTTGATTTCGATTCGGAACAGACTGTAAACAGTATTGTAAACTACGCGAAGGAAAATGGCGTGATCTGTTATTGGTTTCTATCTCACCCCAATAGTTTCCGGATTGCTCCACCTCTTACCATTACGGAACAAGAAATTAAAAAAGCATGTTCTGTTATTTTGCAAGCCATTGATCAAGCGTAAACTAAACTATATACTTGCTTATTAAAAGCACAGCAACATGAAGCAAACTGAAACTTTTGACAGGCTTGATTACACTTATAAACTTCTCGTAATTATCGCATTAGTAATCACCGCAAGTCTGCTAGCCAGTGACATCGTGGTGCCCATCTTGATTTCAGCGATTCTTGCGATCGTACTTTTACCTGTTGTAAAGCGATTCGAAAAAAAAATGTCAGCTACGCTTTCCATTACTTTGGTATTAATTGGTTCATTCTTGTTTTTTATAATGGTGGGCGTGCTCATCATCAATCAAGTAAAAGATTTGGTAAGTGATTTGCCCCAATTAGAATCTAGATTCAGCAGCCTGGTAGATCGCCTCAGTGAAACACTAAACACCTTTGGGGTTAGCGCAACCGAACAAAATCAACTCTTAAAACGAGGGCTTAGTACACTGGGCTCTTACGCCACCGATTTACTGGCAGCCACCACCAACATTATTTCGCTGGTTATTCAGGTACCTATTTACATATTTTTGTTCCTCATTTACCGCAATCGCTTCAGGGTGTTTATGATGAGCTTGTTGCCCGATGCTCAAGATATAACCTGGAAACGAGATGTTGAAAATGTTATTCGTGGTTACATTTCCGGATTACTTTTGGTAACGCTGATTATTGCCGTCCTAAACAGTGTAGGTTTATTGATACTTGGTATTGAGCATGCTATCTTCTTTGGAATTCTATCAGGCGTACTAACTATTATTCCATATGTAGGAATTTTTATTGGAGCTACCTTACCGGTTTTAATGGCATTGCTTACCAAAGATAGTCTTTGGTATCCGGTAGGAGTAATCATTATTTTTTCAATCGTTCAATTTCTAGAGGGCAATTTCATTACACCACGAATCACCGGCTCCAAGGTTAGCATCAACGCGCTGGCTGCCATTTTCTCATTGCTGATTGGGGGAAAAATCTTGGGCATCGCAGGAATGATTTTGGCTATTCCACTCCTCGGACTTTCCAAAATAATACTTTCGAACACCCGTCACTTAAAAGCCTTCGTTATTTTAATTGAGGATGTACCCATCGAAAATATTTCAGAAGGACCACAAGACCATGCTTCGAATGATGCGCATCAAAGCGATTCAACAACCAAATTATGATTGGTATAAATACAAATGTCAGCAGCAATCATCATGCTTTCTCGAACTATCTCTTCAGCCGAAAGTTGGGGAGCATGTTTCTTTAATGCCAGCGCAGCCGATTGTGCGTACATAGCACCTGAACCAATAGCAGCAACCTGATTATCGGGTTCCAATACATCCCCGGTTCCTGAAATTACCAGAATCTCATCTTTATTAGCGGCAATCAACATGGCTTCCAGTCTACGCAGAAAGCGATCCATACGCCAGTCTTTGGCCAATTCAATCGCAGCTCGTTTCATATTGCCGCCATGCGCATTTAGCTTTTCATCGAAGCGATCAAGAAGTGTAAAGGCATCGGCCGTAGAGCCGGCAAAACCCACAACCACTTTCCCCTCCTGCAGTTTACGGATCTTCTTTACATTACTTTTAGCTATGGTATTACCCATCGTTGCCTGGCCATCGCCAGCAATAGAAACTTTTCCATTGTGAAGGACGGCAAGAATGGTTGTAGAATGTATTTTTTCCATGGGCTTATTCAGGGGATCGTATGAGCAGTTATGCTCGGGTCTAAATCAAAATCCTAACGGGATCTTCCAATAGTCCTTTCAAGGTTTTTAGGAAAGCTGCTCCGGTAGCTCCATCTACAACCCGATGATCGCATGACAAGGTCACTTTCATAATATTGCCAACGGCAAGTTGTCCGTTCTTTACAATGGCTGTTTCTTTAATACCACCAACAGCCAGAATACAAGCATCTGGGGTATTAATGATAGCGGTGAATTCTTCAACACCAAACATACCCAGATTTGAAATTGTAAATGTACTTCCCTCCCATTCGCTTGGCTGAAGTTTTTTATCGTGAGCTTTCTGAGCCAACTCTTTTACTTCTACCGCGATGTGTGAAAGTGATTTATTATCTGCAAAACGAATCACTGGAACCAATAAGCCATCCTTCACAGCCACTGCTACCCCAATATGTATATGACGATTTTTACGAATCTTATCGCCCAGCCAGCTTGAGTTTACATCCGGATGTTGACGAAGTGTTGCGGCCGTTGCTTTTAGGACAATATCATTAAAGGAAATTTTTACGGGAGCAATTTCATTCATACTCTTACGAGCCTCCACGGCTTTGTCCATGTTAATCTCCATGGTAACGTAGAAGTGCGGAGCCGTAAACATGCTATCAGAAAGTCTGCGTGCAATTGTCTTTCGCATTTGTGACACAGCTACCTCTTCAAAACTTTCTTCTCCTACCACATTTGGCAATACAACCGGAGTGGAAGTTTTTCCGCCAGCTGCTGGAGCAGCTGATGGCTTATAAGATTCCACATCTTGTTTGGTTATTCGACCCCCTTCGCCACTACCTTTAATTTTCTGAATATCAAAACCAAGATCTTTAGCCATCTTCTTCGCTAGCGGTGAAGCCTTCAATCGGCCATTGGCATCTGAAGTGCCATTGGAATCAGAAGAAGCTGTTTGAGTTGGTGCAGCACCGGCAGGCTTATTTTCTGCAGCTGGTTTACTTTCTATTGGAGTTGGTTTAGAACCAGCCTCAGATTTTGCTTGATGGGCCTTTAACAAAGTTTGCCAGTCGGCATTCTTTTCGCCAATAATTGCCAACACACCGTTAACGGCAACTGCCTCTTTCTCTTTTGCGCCAATGTATAAAAGTGTTCCGGCATTATAGGATTCGTACTCCATCGTAGCCTTGTCGGTTTCCACTTCGGCCAGCAACTCGCCAGTCTTCACTGTATCTCCAACCTTTTTGCTCCAGCTTGCAATAACACCTTCGTTCATGGTGTCGCTCATCTTGGGCATCAATACAATTTCAGCTTTGATGCCCGAAGTATCGATCGCTGCCTCAACAACAGCCGTAGCGGCTTCTGTTTTGACCGCTTCAGCCTTACCTCCTGCGGAAGCACTTTCACTTTTCGAAGCAGCTAACAGACTAGAAAAATCCTCGCCTTTATTTCCGACAACGGCTAAAACATCATTCACTTTAACAGCCTCACCCTCTTTGGCCCCCAGATGCAGCACGGTTCCTGAATTGAAGGACTCATAATCCATGGTAGCTTTATCGGTCTCGATCTCCGCCATGAGTTCTCCTGATTTTACTGTATCTCCAACCTTTTTATGCCATTTTGCAATCACCCCTCAGTCATGGTGTCGCTCATTTTAGGCATCCTTACGATCTCTGCCATTTCGATTTAGATTATGTGTCGATTTAATAAAAGATGAATTCAAAAATAGGCGTATTTATACGATTTTCAAGCAATTTGGCGGCTTCTATTTCCGAATTAAAGAGAATTGCTTCGCGTTCAAAGTTACAATTCCCCTTTATTGGTTGCCTTAGAAATTCAGCGTTCCAATTAAAAATTCATATTGCACCGTTGAAGGACTGATTCCATAAGAATATCGGAAGCCAATATCCAATTGAGGAAGTAACCTGAAAATATTTATATCGAACTTTACCTCGCCTCCTGTTGAAAGATAACTTTTGCTACTTGGGTTTTGATTAATTACACTATTTCCATAGCCATAATCTAAGAAAGCGTTAAGCCGTACCCGTTGAATGTTAAGGATCGGACCGAGCGCCAAATCGGGATACCAAACAGGCAAGGTGTAGTTGGCAGACATGGAATAGAAGTTCTGAAATCGGGTCACAGATTGTCCGCGCGGCAAAGGAATTTGATTTCTGAAAAGATAACTATCCAACCCCTCACCGGTACTTGCTTTTATATCCGCTATCTCTGTTTTTTGGTAGGCCCAATAGCCCCAAAACGAGTGATGCTTCACTAGCCCAGGAAAAAAAAGTTGCCCTTGAAATGAAAATTGATTTCCGCTATAATCACCACCATACGGTGTGTTATACAAATTGACAAACAAGGCTTGCCCCCACTTGCTGTTAATATCTCTACGACTTTTCTTTAGTAGCCGGTAAGCCGAAATATTAAATCGATTATAAAAAAGATTGCCATTATCGGCATAATCCCTAAAAATATATTGTGGGTAGTTGGTTGGCACAATTCGGCCGCCACCATCTATACTGTTGACAAAATCTGTTATGTGCGAAAAACCAACGTAATTGCTCAGTGAAATACTACTTAAAAACCGAGAGCAGGTTGTAAGTAAAGGAATTCGAATGCCTCCTTCAACGGTGTTCTCATGCCAATCGAACGTGAGATTTTCCGTTGTTGATGTAGTATCTGTTCCAACTACTTTATCATACTCCAAATCCCCTTCATTCACAGAGCGATTGCCACTCGAAAAATTAACATCCAGAATCGGATAAAGACCTTGATAGCTTACTCCAACATTCCATGATCCCGTGCGTTCATTCAGATCAAACAGATAACCGGCATTGATAGCTGTGGTGCTTAGTACATCGCGTGACGTAATTCCAATATTCACTTCAGTGAGTGAAGTTGTAAAATAAGCACCCCATCCATAGGGATTTACGGCATGCGACACGGGAGAATATTTTCCTATAGGATATTTTGCGCCCGGAATACTATCCAACAAATCGGGTCTGCCTTCCTGCTCTACCAAATGTTGAAAAGACTCTGTGGGTTGTGCCCCTATTTCAGTAACCGGTATCCACAAGGTGGGATCGAAGTCTGCCTTCACCACATTTAATCCATCACGACCTTGCTCGTTGTAATAAAGATACTTTCCATTAAAACTCACCGATGGGTTGTAAGCACCATAATGACTCGAAGTAATCTGATACTTTTGGTTCGAGCGGGTATCAAGTGCATAGATGTTATCAATGCTGCTTCGCGGTGAATTGAAAAGTATGTAGTTCTGATACGGTACCGGATAGCCGATATTCTCATCCGTAAATTCTGTCACTAATTTTTGCTGACCCGATAAATCAAATTGCGCCAGTGCCTTACCCGATCGGTTGGTGACAAGTGCTATCAGTTCCGTACCATTTTCTTTCCAATGTGGCATCGAAATAAAATCATTGTCAGGGTTTTCAAAAAATTTAATCACTTCTCCGGTTTCATAGTCAAGCACAACTAATCGCGTTAAATAGTCCGTACTGGTTTCTATTGTAGCAACTTTTGTTCCGTCTGGCGATAAGGCAGCCGAAGCATACCGGGAGTTACGCGAAATAAATTTTCTCTTCTTTTCTTTCAGATCATACCCAACAATAACCGAATACGTTTTCATGCGCCAGCGTGGGTCATACCGAAATTCATTCCACACCACCCGATTACCCGCCACCGAAAGCATACCCGTTGCATTAATTACTCCGGGAGTAGTTAATCGTTTCTCTTTTCCGCCAGATAATAGAACCAGCTCTTCGATATCGCCAATGCCCGACTTTAATGCTAGAATTGAATCCTTTGCCAATTCAAAAGGATATTTATAATCCGTATACGCTTTGTTACTTCGATTATGAATTATTTCAAAGGGAGTTACTTCTATCTTCTTTAATTCTTCTTTCCATTCCTGCCGCAAGGTGGCAGCCATTTCTGCATAGAGCTCTTTTACATAAAGGCCGCTTTCTTTTTTTATTGAATTTGAAAAAGTGAAAGGTGCGAACGGAACGCTCCATGCCCTGCGCGTAATGTTCTCCCATACATCCGCATTGCCCGACTTCTTCCTTAAATAAGATACCATCTGATATCCCAAAACATAGTGATCAGGAATATTGTGTTTGTAAGAGCGAAGATATTGCTTGTTATAGTTGAAAGTCCTGCCCTCTTGCAAGTTCGTGCGAAACAATAAATCAAAATTAGGAATGCGCCCTCTTCCACTTGAGGTAAAGGCCGTTTCGGTTGCCACCGCATCACCCTCCCAAAACCACTGGGGAACTGCGATGTATGAAAGTGCGGCCAATGTATTGGCGCCAAATAAATAAAACAGCGCCTTATTAAAGCCTCGATTAGCATGTTGAAACTGCACGATATGCCGATATTCATGAGTAGCCAGTAAGTCCAACCAATCCAGATTACCCAAAAAATTATAATTCTGCGAAGGCATAGCAAAAAACTCAGATCTACGGGGCGTAATTGACACAAAACCATTACTAACGCTCGATTGATTTTGTAGAATAACAGAAATTTTTCTTGGTTCTACGCCCAAGCTCTTTGCTTCCGGAGTGCGAATGTGTTCAAAGGTATTCGCCATTCGCTGGGCTTGCCCTTCAAATCCTTTAGGAAAAACAATTTTGAAATGATCGGTATTGATTTGCTGCCACCGCAGATGTGGATTGTTCTCCATCACAGGCGTAAACTGAGACAGTCCTGTAGAAGAAAAATATAAAATGATTAGCAGTACTCGTAAACTAGTTAACACCTGATGGATACTTGAGGTGGAAAGCTACATCAGGTTATTGAAATATACTATCGACAACAAAACGGATCAGTTAATTTTTCTTCTTAAGAATTACCTGTGTTGTAGTTACTGCGCTAACTTGAAAAAAACCAAGCGCACCATTGCTCATATTACTCCTGGGATTAGCGGGTACCGGACCAAACAAACCACCATCGTTAAACAGAAGATTCGTTAAATCACTAAAGTAAACATATCCGTTACGAGTAACACTAAACATATCCATGCGGGCGGTATCTTTTTCGGCATAATAAACGGGTCCTGGAAAACCACTGATTGATTCACTCAATGCTTCGTCTGTCAATAGATAAATATCATTGGAGTTGGTGAACGTCAAAGAATCGTTTCGATAGAACTTAAACAAATAATAATCGGTTGTCTCTTTGGGCTCTTTCATATAGAGTAGTAAGTCATAAAGATGACCGGAGTCGATTCGATCCTGGTCAGGATCATCGTTCAGCGAATAACCAAGCGAATCAATTTCCGGAACACGGAGCAGTTGATCTTCCGATTGATAGAACACACCATCTACTTCTACACTGAGTGAATACGACCTGCCAACAACTCCTGCAAAATCAACAACGGGCAAATAATAGCCGGGCGAAGTTTGATTAAAGGAATATTCCTCCCCCAAATCATCAATCAGTTTTATGTTGGCATTGGTAATTTTCTCTGCTCCACCCGATGCATAGAAGTCTACGGTTTTGGTAATTTTTACATATTGATCGCCCAGGCGATTGGTCAGCAAACCTTCGACTACAATTTTTGGTTCTACTTGATCCAAATCCAATTGAATAGTCTCTTCGCAGCCCGTCAAAAGAATCAGCATTAGGAATATATAGAGATATCGTTGGTTCATTAGAATTTAAAATTATAGGTAACAGAAGGCAAAATCGGAAACAGGTAAATTAAGCGGGCTTCTTTTTCAGTACCATCTCCAATTATATTACCATCCTTATCTTGTTTTGTGCGTGTGTAAATAGTGAATGGATTCTTTCTGCTATACACGTTATAAATGGAAAATACCCACTGACTTTTCCACTTCCGTTCTCTTTTTTGTTTGGGATCTAGGGTTGCGGATAAATCCAATCGATGATACGCGGGCAGGCTGTATCCATTACGCTCGGTTATATAATCGACATTGTAGGTATTGTACTGATAACTGCCACTCGGCATCGTAATAGGCCGGGGCGAACTATAGTTAAATGTAGTGCCAAAGGTCCATTGCGGGTTTAGTTCATACAGCAATGCGAGATTGACCACATTTCTGCGATCATAATTAGCTACAAATTCCAGATCCTGATTAACTCCGGGTATATCACGAATTACCTTAGACCAGGTATAGCTTAAAAAACCGGTTAGCTGCCCACGTTTTTTCTCTGCCAAAAACTCAATACCATAAGCATACGAAGTTCCTTGTCTGTATTCTGTTGCTAAATCGGTATTAAAAAAGAGCTGCGCATTGTCGGCAAAATCGGTAATGTTATCTATGTCCTTATAAAATGCTTCAGTCGAAAACTCGTAGCGATTATCCTTAAAATTCCGAAAATACCCAATCGCATACTGGTCGGCTACTTGTGGTTTCAGATAATAATTACTCGGGCTCCACGTATTGAATGGTAAGGGTAAAGTTCCGCTGGAAATTAAATGCGTGTTTTGAACCATGCGGTTATACGAGGCTTTCAAAGAACTGAATGAATTAAGCTGATAGAGAAAGAGGAAACGAGGCTCCAGATTAATGTAAGATACGACAGTCTCCCAGGGCTCATAAGATAAGGTATCGATGCGTGTGATGTTCACATTGTCGCGTGGATCCTGATAAAGAATCACGTCAGCCTTGCCAATGTTTTGAAAAATAGATAGGCGCAGCCCATAGGTGATGGAGATTCTATCGTTGGGCTTTTGCGTGTAGTCAGCATAAACCCCCTGATCAATAGCGTACATTTTTTCCTGTGCAAGCGATTGAAAGGCCGAGGTAGAACTGGTTGGCGTAATAGTGCCTGGTGAAAACCTTCTGCCACTGAGTTGATATCCAAAATTCATCTCATGCTTTGGACTTATGTAATAATTAAAATCGTAATGAATGCTGGCCTGCTGAAGATTGGATGTCCAGTCGAAGCCTTGGACCGGATCATTGATCTGAAGTTTGTAATCAAAATTGCTACCAATTATAGATAAGTTTGAAAACAGCTTGTCATTGTAAAGATGATTCCAACGAAATGTACCGGTGGCATTACCCCATTCAAAACCAAAATTATTGTCGATATCAAAACGATCGCGACCTGAATAAAACGCAGTATAGAAACGATTTTTATTTCCGTATTTCCAGCTCACCTTAGCGTTGATATCATAAAAGAAAACGGAGTTATCATTATTGGCCAATTTTAAGAATGCATCGATGTACGAGCGTCTTCCTGAAATAAGGAAGGAAGACTTTTCTTTTCGAATAGGGCCTTCCAGCATAAAACGACTTGCTAAAGTTCCAATTCCACCACTACCCTGAATCTCCTTATTATTTCCATCCTTTGTTCTTACATCCAATATGGAGGAAAGCCGCCCCCCATAGCGTGCGGGGATCCCCCCCTTATAGAGTTCTGCTCCTTTTAGTACATCTGCGTTAAACACTGAAAACAATCCGAATAGATGTGATGGATCGTAGATGGGTGCCTCATCAATCAAGATCAGGTTTTGATCGCCACTGCCACCGCGCACAAAAAAACTACTACTCCCTTCACCAGCCATAACAACACCCGGCTGCATTTGAATAGTTTTTATAATATCCGCCTCACCCATAAACGTGGGTAGCTTGCGCACCTGGCCTACGTCAATGGTTCGTTTACTCATCTGTGGATCAGTCACATTAGCATCGATACGCTCTCCACTCACCACCAACTCCTCCATCTGCGTTGACTCATTAACGAGTTCAATATTATGTGTTACATTTTTATCTAACGAAACCGGAAGGGTTTGCGTCTCAAAACCGACATAACTAAACTGAAGTATATAAGAACTTTCTGGTATCGTAAGTGAATAAAATCCGTACACATTGGTTGTTGTACCCATGCTTTGGCCTTGTACCAAAACCGTAACGCCAATTAACTCCTCCCCGTTGGCCGCATCTTTAACGTAACCATTGATCGTAAACTTTTGTTGCGCCCAGGAAACGATCGGACTAAACAATAAAATAAATAGAAAAATTCTCATGAATAAATTGCTAAAGGAATAAGAACGAAATCATGCCTATTAAGTTACCTTTGTTAAAAACAAAATTGTTTTATGATTTTTGATCTTACGACAATCAAGCTCAAAAAAACCCCTATTACCGAATCGAATAATGTTTAAAGCCCTGAGAGATTTGTATCATAAGTATAAAGAATATGTGCGGGTAGACCTGGTAATGTATGCCGTGATGATTCTGTTAATTCTACTTTACTTTATTGTTACCGTAGTCTCTGATTAATGAAGCTTTTTATTAGGTAACAGAATTTCATTTACATTACCCCTTATTTTCTCTGCCAGTTCATCCGTAGGCAGGTCGTTAATATCCCTGCCAAAAGGATCCTCAATTTCTTCCGCAATCAATTCAACGCTGAGTAAAACAAATGTTATTAACATAACTATAGGGACAGTTAAGTAGCCGGAAGTTGTAACAAATCCGAATGGTAGGGTAATCAAATAGATAAATATAAACTGCTTGATATACATACTGTAATTATAAGGAATAGGGGTATTCCGGATTCGCTCACAGGCACCTAGAATATCGGTAAACTCTTTCAACTCTTTATCCATTAGGAAAAGTTGATCACCACTGATTTGATTTTTCTTATATAATGTATTAACGCGCAAATACATCATAGACGAAAGTCGATTGGGTACATGATTTATGCCTTCCAGATTCTCTAGAAAACGGTCATCAACAATCTCAAGTTCACTTAGCTTGGAGCCTTTGCGTAAATGTTCTTTTACAGAGAATACAAAGTTTGGTATCATCTTGGCGAACCAAACCCGACTTTCGCTATCGGCAGGATCTAAGAACGCATTTATCTTAAGAGCCAGATTGCGGGTGTTGTTTACCAAACTTCCCCAAAGCTTACGGCCCTCCCACCACCGATCATAGGACGAATTAGTTCTAAACACCAGGAACAATCCGAGCACAATACCCAGCAGGGAGTGCATCGAGATGGTGGTATGAAAATCGTGTTCATGAAAATGCAAGACATCCAAAAGTAAATAAGTAATCCCTGCAGCATAGGCCGTCATGAAGATAATAGCGGGAGTCAACGTTTTCATTACACCCCGGCTATAGGCGTGAAATATAAGCGAAAACCAGACTTTAGGATTGTAGGTTACCATAAGGAATTAAAAATCGCACTAATATAGCTTAATTAAAAAAATCATTTTCCTACTCGACAAGGAACTTCTTAACGCAAAGTGAGCATCGGACGAGTTTCCGTGCACTAACTGGGCAGTCAGATTGGATTGTTAGCTAAGCCCTCAAAGAAACAGCAAGCTTAAACAAAAATTGATACTGATTTGGTATGAATAGTGTTATTAACGTATTTCGGCTTTTAAAATTTAGTTATGTTCCGTCTGTTTGTTGTATTTCTTTTGTTAAGCGTTGCCACGCAAGCTCAAAATAATTTTCTGGTTACGTCCAAACTCGATACAATTTTTGGTAAACCCCGCATTCTTTCTTATGATTTAATTGATCGGGTACAAATTGAAGTAAATAAAAAGAAAGAAACATTTACAGCCCTTCAGGTACTTTCGGTTACTATCGACAGCCAGGTTTACAAACCGATCCAATACGAAAACAAAATACTACTTATGAAAATGCTTAAGTCAGGCTACTTAAGTCTGTATGCATTTAGAATCGAGAACCAGAATTCATTTGATGGTAGATTTTTGACCAAACTTGATGGCACCAGCATGGAGGTGCCAAACTTAAGCTTTAAGCGATTCATGGAAAACTTCTTGAAGGACTGCTCGTCCATTGTCAGTAAAATAAAAAATGGAGACTTCTCGAAGAAAGAACTGGATAAAATAGTTGACGAATACAATGAGTGTATCGCAAATGCTAATAAGGATAAAGTGCTTCCATCCAGCGAAGTGAATGAAAAATCGGTAGCCATTACTACCTTGATTGGAAAAGTTGAAGCGCAGGATTTCGCATCTAAAAAAGATGCGTTGGATTTGTTAAGAGACATTCAAGGTAGGGTGAACAAAAACGAGTCCATTCCAAATTATCTAACCGATGGTTTAAAAGGTTATTTGGCTAACGTGCCTGCGTTAACCGAAGACTTGAATGCGCTACTTTTACTTTTGGAGAAATAACGGCAATTTACCTTTAATGAATTCTGGAATAGAGCCTAAACTGTACCAGAGTGCATAGCTGGAACAAAGGGTTACCACCACGGCATAAATAAAAAGCTGGCCCCCATCGCCCAGCACTTCTATTCCCAGGATAGTGACATGCAATCCCATAGCGCCAACCATTAATCCAATAGCGAGCGCTGATCCCAACCAAACCATTGTCGGTATTAAGATTAAAATAGAAGCGATCAGCTCAAAAACTCCTACTCCAATTCTTCCCCAAGGCTCCATACCAATGGTAGTAAAAATATAAACTGATTCTTCCGATCCGGAAAATTTGAAATACAAAGTCTGAAGCATAATAATGGCAGCCATAATTCGGGCTCCCCAGTAAAGTACCGGCTGAAAATATTTCATGACCTTGATTTTACTGGTATTATACGAAGGTCCACGGACTAAAGATTGTCAAGGAGATGACAGAACCCTACATTTCAACAATTATCTTTAAGCAAATTTTAAATGCATGACGAATTTTAAGGTTAACCCGGATATTTCAGAAGCCCATACACTTGCTACCGATTTCTATTTACTTCCAGAAAACTTTAAAAAAGCTAAGGAAAATATTTTTGCGAAGAGTTGGCATCTGATTGGCGATACCGATCAGGTAAAAGAAGATGGTTGGGTAACCCCGGTGCATCTTCTAGAGAATTACCTGGATGAGCCTCTTATCCTTTCACGCGACAAACAGGGTGAACTTCATTGTATGTCTAATGTTTGTACCCACCGGGGCAATTTAATTATTGAAAAACCCTGTAAGCTCAATGATATCCGATGCAAATATCATGGCCGGAGATTTAACCTAAATGGGAAATTTCTTTCGATGCCTGAGTTTAAAGAAGTGAAGGATTTTCCGACCGAAGCAGATGATCTGACCAATCTGCCACTTTACAACTGGGGGAAGTTATTGTTTACCTCATTAAACACATCGAACGATCCAAAACCCTATTTTAAGGAAATGATGAACCGGGTGAGTTGGATGCCGCTGAATGAATTTGTGTTCCGACCGGATTTATCAAAAGATTATTATATCGATGCGCACTGGGCGCTCTATTGCGAGAATTTTTTAGAGGGGTTTCATATTCCTTTCGTTCATGCCGGATTAAATTCAGTTATCGATTATGGAAATTATCATGTTGAGCTATTTAAGTATTCGAGTTTACAACTTGGAATCGCAAAAGAAGGGGAATTAATTTTTGATTTACCAACTACTTCCTCGGATTACGGAAAGCGCGTAGCGGGTTACTATTTCTGGGTGTTTCCCAACATGATGTTTAACTTCTACCCTTGGGGCTTATCGGTAAATATTGTGCGCCCTATTTCTATTAAGAAGACAAAAGTATCTTTTCTCTCCTATGTGTGGGACGAAAGCAAGTTACGACAAGGCGCAGGTGGCGATTTACATAAAGTAGAATTGGAGGATGAAGATATAGTTCAAAACGTTCAGAAAGGAATTCGATCACGTTTTTACGCCCATGGCCGATACTCCGTTACCCGGGAGATGGGTACTCATCATTTTCACAGATTGATTGCAGAATTTATGAATAAATAAATTATCTGTCCAGCCATTCTTTAAATTCCTGTACCCGTTCGCGTGCTACAATCACATCCGCATCATCACTCGTTTTCAAAACAAGTCTTATGCGGCTATTCGTGTGGTTAATCATATCCTGAATACTAGACATACTTACAATGTACTTTCTGTTGATTTTAAAATAGTGAGTCGGATCAAGTAAGCCTTCCAATTGATCTAATGTGAAATCAAGAATGTGCTTGCGACCATCTTTGGTTTGGGCCAAAGTTGTTTTTTCCAGGCTGAAGAAAAACAAGATTTCTTTCATCTCCAGCGACTTAAGATGCTCTCCCACTTTTTATTACGAAGCGTTCTTTGTACTTTTTTGGTAAGCAGTTGCATGGCGTAGCCAATACTCTCAAGCATTTTGGCCGGAGCAGCAGGTCGTTGAGTAAGCGTTTGATATTTTTTATAGGCTGCTGTTAGCTCTTCTTTATCAATAGGCTTAAGGATATAATCGATGCTATTCACTTTAAAAGCTTTGAGCGCATATTCGTTGTAAGCGGTTGTAAAAATTACCGGGGTTTTAATTTCTACTTTCTCAAAAATTTCAAAACTTAACCCATCGGCTAATTGAATATCCATAAAGATTAAATCGACCGTATTTTGAGAAAGCCATACCACAGATCGCTGCACTGAATCTAATGTAGCCACTAGTTGAATTTCGGCATGAAGCTCGCGGACCAAATTCCCTAGTCGCTCTGCAGCCAGTGGTTCATCTTCAATAATCAAAACTTTCATGCGTTAAATATTATTTATAGTGGCCACATGGAATTGCAACTAATACCCTCTTCAGTTTGAAGAATACAATCGTGCTCATTTCATACACTCTCAATCTGGGAATTGCAACTATAAACATTCCTTCTGCTTCAATCACCTCCACTTTATGCTCACTTAAAAATTCATATCTCTTCTTTATATTCTCAAGCCCCAGACCCTGTGAATCCTCGGCCAACACTGGTTTACGTTTCAAAGAATTTTCGATGACAATTTTCTTATCGCGATTATAAATGCGAATCGCTAACGGATGATCTTCCGAGATTTCATTGTGTTTGATGGCATTCTCCACCAGCATTTGCAAAACCAGCGGTGCCACCAGGCTTTTAACATTTAATAAATCGATGTTAATTTTAAGTTTATCGCCAAACCGGATTTGTTGCAGAAATACATAGGATTCCAAAAAATGCATCTCTTCTTCAAGCTGAACAACTTCTTTATCGCGACTATCCAGCACGTAGCGATATACTTCAGAAAGCTGTTTAATAAATTTTACGGCCTTATCCTGATCTTGATAAACAAGATTGGTGAGGGCATTTAAACTATTAAAAAGAAAATGTGGGTTAACCTGATTTTTTAAATTATTGTATTGCGCTTGCACACTTTCCTTTTTTGATCGCTCAGCATCTATTGCCGCTTGACGCCAGTTAGCAAAAAACATGCGCCCAGTCATGAATAGTGTGATGATGAGAGTGATTACTGTGGTGGTGTAATAGGTATCCTCCATCCCATCCCCTAGATTAAATCCAAATGCAGTTCCAAAAAGAAATATTAAACCGTAAACAACACCTAAAGTATAAACCACCATCCCAATTAAACCAGCAATCAATCGGGTTACGGTTTGCTTTTCCCATGGAAAATAATAATCCAAGACACAACTTACATACGCATTACCAAGCCAAAGCGCTACCCACATAAGGGCCGTGAAGCAACCAATCCAGAATAATTGAAATATGCTTGAGCAACATCCTCGCCAGATGAAATAACTCATAACAAAACCACACCCGGTTGCCCAAAAAATGGATTTAAGATTTTCTTTTAAGAATTTTAGAAGCGGTGGCATGCTGCAAATTATGATATTATTTACTATGATTCTCTTTAGCCACAGATTCACAGATTATTTTTTTCCTACAACCTGTAAATCTGTGGCAACAAACTTTTATTTGTGACTATGTCTTTTTACTTACAACTTTTTACAACCTCCAGATTCATTTCCTTTCCCCATCTTGGCGCCAACGAATTTTCTGATTCAGTGGCCGATTCAAAAATGGTTGCTGCCTTACGGGCCGTTTCACACGCTTCGGTTGGCAGCTGATTAAAAAAACGAGCGGTACCCAATTGCATCTGAGCCATCAACGACATAGCCCGTGGATTGTTTGGATTCATCCCAAGCGCTTTGCCAAAAGTTTGCATAGCCAGTCCTGAGTATTGTTGCCCACGTGTTGCCGGATCGACCGTAAGGCGAATCATGTGCACAAATCCTTCTAAGGCTACTAACTCTGATTCGGATGGAGCAAGCTCTTTACCTTTCGTAATTGAAGTTAGCGCAAGATCAAGATAGGAATCCTTTTTAGAGCCTTCAGCCAAATTAGTAGCGATCATAATATTTCCGAAAGCACTATAGTAATAGGGTTCCCACTTTGTCTTTTCCGCATTGCCGATGCGATCCAAGGCATTGATAGCCTGCTGATACTCCTCGATAGATTTAGCGGTGTAAACAGCCTGAATCTGCTTACCCATCTGATCGAAATACTTTTCGTCATTAGCCCTTGTAGAAATTGAAGTGACAAGCAAAAGAAATAAGATTGTGGTTTTCATAATTGATTTTGTTTAATGGTGGATTATTACTTGATGACAGATTATAAATTGGGTAATTGATTAACTGATTTATTTTTAGAGAGAGTGATAAATACGCCAAGAAAAATAAAACGTGGTGCAGCATGCCGGATTGGTTGGCTCGGATAATATCCCTGCGTATCGGGTACCGCGCTGTATTGATATCCAAAAATGTTATCCCGACCCAACAGATTTGTACACGACAAATAAAGAATAAGATTATTCTTGGGCAGGTAGGCTATATTGACGCTGAGATCTTGATAAGAAGCGGTTTTATCCGTATTAAATTCATCCATCGATTTATTGGGATTAAAATACGTGCGGCCACTGCTATAACTATATGTAAACCCCAACTGTGTTTTCATCGCGGTAAGAAAATGTTTGTACACGAATGAAAAGTTGTGAGCCGAGGCGAAAGAAGGAACAGCCGAATAGGGAAAGTTCAAATAGTTTCGCTTTGTATCTAAGTATGAATAAGAAACCCAATAATCAACATTCCTAATGGTTTCATTATCGCGCCAGAAGAGTTCTATCCCCTTCGCATCTCCGAACCCATCGTTCGTAAGCTGAAACGGATTTCCGTCTTTATACTTTACCAGTTGATCGTACTTTTTATAATACGTCTCAATGCGAAAGGTCTTTCTGTCTTTAAGAATTTGATAATTCAAAATCAGGTGATCTGCTTTTTCTTCCTGCAGTTGATTATTAATGCGAGTATACTGATTTTGACTTGACTGCCTGAACGTTCCATACGCCAGCGAGAACTGACCCACCTTACCTGGTTTGTAGGCCAATGAAATGCGTGGATCTACACTGGCTTGCTTATTTAAATGATTGTTCTCAAACCGACCTCCAAGTTTGGCAACAAAGTGGTTGCTAGCATAAAACTCAGCCTCGGCAAAAGCGACCGCCAAGGGTTCTGAAAAAGAAAGTGACTCGGTAGCGTTTGTTGATTCATTATATCTTGTTGCCGAATAATCTCTATGAATAATTTCACCGCCAAATCTCAATTCTAATTGATCTGTGACTGAATTTTCTAAAACAGCTTTCGCATGTATTCCACTTTCCGTTTCACCAAGGGGTAGTTCGTCAAACGCAACATCATTTCTATTGAACGAATAAGATAAACCGGTTCGCATCGACCACGTACTACTCAATGATTGTTGAAACGTGGCATTGCCATACCCATACGTGTTATCAAGATCATATTGGATTTTAATCGAAGGATCGAGAATGCTATAGTTATACATGGAAAAAGAAGTGTTGTTGAAATTGCCGAAGAATTTAAAGAGACCATCCTTACCAATCTTTTGACGATAGGCTGCACTACTTTCCAGAGAAACCGGAGGCGCTTTCCAATCCACCTCTTGATCAACTAATTCAAAATAAGGCTGGATGTTTGTGTATTGAACTTTCCCTGTAACGGAAGCGCGATTCCACACCTGGGTATGCGCCACATCGGCACCCACAGAAAGAATTCCAATGTCGGTCTGATTCATCTCAGCAATGTCTTTTGAGTTGAGTACAAGCGCTGAAGAAAGTGCCTGGCCATACTCTGCCGAGTAACCACCGGTGCTAAAACTCGTTCCCTTAAACATGAAGGGAAGAAACCGGCCGCGTGAAGGTGTGTTAGGTGCCGAAGGCGAATACGCATCGAGCACCACCATGCCATCAATGAAAGTTCGGGTTTCGGAGCCATCGCCCCCGCGTACAAATAGTCTTCCGCTCTCGCCTACCTTTTGGGTTCCTGGCAAAGTGTTTAACGCTCCTGCGATGTCAGCGGTAGCACCGGCTGTTGTGGCTATATCTATCGGCTTCAGAATTGTTCTTCGATTCTCCTCTCCGGCCGTAAATGCCCCGGCAGAAATTACTACGCCATCCAATTGATTGATCTCCTCTTTTAAAGCGACCTGAATAGTTATCTCAACCCCGGATAGCTCAAGCGTTTGTGTTGCAGGTTTGTAACCAACAAAAGTGACCAGCAAAATCTGGCTGCCTAACTCATCCGACAAAAAAGAAAATTTTCCATTAACACCAGAACTTGTTCCGTCATACGAATCTTTAATCATAACATTAGCTCCGGGAATGGGCTCACCCTTTTCGTCTTGTACCAACCCCGAAATTCTGGTCTGGGCCTGTACAGCAGTTCCCAGGAATGTTAGAACCAAGAATAAAGAAAGAAGTCTCATAATTCTCCGTGCGATTACAAGACAAAAGTGGCCTGCCGGCTGGGTCTTTAATAAAATTGGTTACCGAAGTGTGGAGTTGGCAGGATGAACTGTTAAGAAGTTCAATTCAACACTAGTCTGGAAACATTGTCTTTGGAATTGGAGCCGCTTATCAATACTTTGAAGGCTCAAATAATCACTCAAATGAAAAAAATAGGCTTAATACTTTTCTTTGGATTGACTTCTGTTTACACTTTTGGTCAATCCGTTAATAAACTGATAACCCAAAAAAACGTAACCCGCATCATCAAAACCCTTACGGCTGATGGCATGATGGGGCGCTCCGCATCCAAACCCGAGCATATTGAGAAAGCTACGGCCTTTATTGAAAGTGAGTTTAAAAAGATAGGGCTCTCAAACCTGAAGGGCTTAACAACCTACCGTCAGGAATTTACCAAGTCACGGATTTTACCGGGCAGTCAGCAGGTAACAATAGATGGTAAAGAAGTGAATTCAGAAAATATGCTGATCATAACCGAGAAACCTGAACTAAGTCTAAGTTCGGGATTACCAATCAAGCAAATTGCGTTTGACTCCACCGCATCAAACAAAGATCAATACTTCTTTGATAAAGCATTTGCCTTGATACGCGATACCAGTTCTATGTTAGTTTTGATTGACAGCCGGTTTCAACATAATTTCCAGGAACTGAAAGGTTACTTCACCGGACGCTTTACCAACAACCGAAAATACACGAAGGTGTTTGTTACCGGGGTTGCGGAGGTGAATCAGTATACCATTAAGGCTATTCAAAAAATTGAAACCATAAAGATGGCTAATCTAGTGGGCATATTGCCGGGCAAAAGCAAGCCTGATGAGATGGTAGTTTTCTCCGGACATTACGATCACATTGGTATTGAAAAACCAATCAATGGAGACTCCATTGCAAACGGTGCTGATGATGATGCTTCAGGAACAACCGCAGTGATCGAGTTGGCCCGCTATTTTAAAAAGATTAAGAACAATGAACGCACCCTAATCTTTGTTGCCTTTACGGCTGAAGAAATCGGTGGGTTCGGTTCTAAATATTTTTCAGAGCAACTCAATCCCGATAAGGTAGTGGCCATGTTTAACATCGAGATGATCGGCAAGCCATCTAAGTGGGGACAAAACTTTGCCTTTATTACCGGCTACGAGCGGTCTGACTTTGGAGAAATCCTGCAAAAGAATTTAACAGGAACGCAATTTGAATTCCGACCCGATCCATACCCTGAACAAAACTTGTTTTACAGATCAGATAACGCCACGCTGGCGCGACTAGGCGTTCCCGCACATACCATTTCAACCGATGAAATTGACATCGATAAATTTTATCACACGGTTGACGATGAAATTGAGACTTTGAACATGAATAATTTAACAACCACTATCCGCGCTATTGCACTTAGTTCGAAATCAATAATAGCGGGTACTGATACACCAAAAAGGATTGATAAGGCTACAGTGAGGTAGTCTGCTGCTTTTACTATCTTTATATAAGATAGCATCAGGTATTAAAATGAAAATGGTAATTTCTTTGATACTCTTCCTTTCAGGATGCACTTTGCCTGAAAACGGTAATCAGGACTTCTTTCCATTGATAACTGTTGACTCCGAAGAGTGGGCTGCCTATGAAGGCAAATGGCTAACACAAGATGGTGTAATTCGTTTTGAACTATTCTTAAAAGCAGGAGCAGCGGGTGTTGATTCCTATTATGAATTACATGAATTGTTTGAACGAAGTGACAGTACGCAGTCATGGGGCACAACTAGTCATGGATTGTATTCTACTTATCGTGGATTACCCCACAAAGTACTGGGTATTCGGTTACATGAATTAAGTATGTATGATAAAAGTGTATACTTAAGATATAATGTCTCTCAATCTCTGGGCATGCACGATGAAATGTTTTTTGTTACCCGCGGCCAGGATGAATTATTGCCTTGTGATGATTCCTTTAAACCCATTACGGAAGATTGGCATTATACACTTCATAAAAGATCAAAACTTTTTACGGTAGAAGGTTATTTAACAATTGAAAGAGATTCAATTGATTTTTATGAACGAAATGTGTTTGAACATTGGAGCCTTGCAGAACTGGGGGAATTCAATGAAGTTAAAGAGATGCATAGCAAGCTGGCAAAAGAAAAATACGAAGGCATCTACCTCAAAGCCTTGGCCTACTCAGTTTTAGATACCTCAGCAACGAAAGGTGAAAGAAGTCTTGCCGTTAAAAGGATTTTGAGTTTTAATCAGGACCCAGATTAAACAGACAATTAGACTTTCCACCTCAAAAATTTACCAACCTCTTCCACGTTATTGCCCTTCTTAAGTCTTTTGCTACTTAGTTATGTTCTTATTTAAAGTTGCCATCTGTGTAAACTTGGAGGCAACAAATAAAATAGCTGGTCGGATTAGCAGATATATTAGCGCTCCAACAATCGCTAGTATAGAACCAATGAACGTTGGTAGTACCGCACCAAAGGTGTATGTCATCCCTATCACAAAACCCAGCAAACATTCCGCGTGATATACTGGAAAAAACAAAGCCATGATAAACACTGAGAACAGCATGTAACTGGATAATTCTGGAACCTCATAGGTGAAAAAAGGTTGATAGCATGATGCCAAACAATAGAGAAGCACCAAACACAATCCAGACATTTAGCTGTAACCCTGCCTTCTCATGAGTTTGGGTGGTTCGCTTACTGGTACGATATAATAAAAACCAGGTTAGCAATGGAAGTAAAAGAGCACCCCACCCGTTTGATATGGAAGGTAAGCTTTCGCGCGCAAGCAGGTGATGGCTCGGCACGCCTCCGTGGAAATAATTCCAAGCCAAAAGGCTCCAGATAGCAAGGGTTATAATGGCTGTGAAATAAATTCGGGTTCTAAGTGATATGGCCTGCATTGAATTACATTTGATTATCTCCAAGACGGGATGTTGCCAGTTAAGGTTACATCCTACTCTAACTTCAAGGAAGTATTCCGCAAGTCACCAAAAACTAATAATCCCCAATCTCAAAAAACCGAATGAATGGGTTATTTTTGCGGTTCTAATCACACAGAACTAGCAGAAAATGGCCGAATACAGCAAAGAAGAGATCAAGCACATCGAGGAAAAGTGGCGCAGCGAATGGAAAAAACGCGAAGTTTATAAAGTCTCGAACGACACTACCAAATCTAAATATTATGTACTCGACATGTTCCCTTACCCATCCGGGGCGGGCTTGCATGTAGGGCATCCACTCGGGTACATTGCTTCCGATATTGTTGCGCGGTACAAGCGAATCAAAGGGTTTAATGTGCTGCATCCCATGGGCTTCGATGCCTTTGGTTTACCTGCTGAACAATATGCGCTAGAGCATGGAATTCACCCGGCTGTTTCCACAGCCGACAACATTAATAATTTCAAAAGACAGTTAGGAACCATTGGCTTCTCCTACGATTGGAGTCGTGAAGTACAAACGTGCGATCCAAAATATTATAAGTGGACTCAGTGGATCTTCTTACAGATTTTCGATAGCTGGTTCAATAGAAAAAAAGAAAAAGCCGAACGCATTTCGGAGTTGATCAAAACTTTCGAAGCGGAGGGAAATAAAAGTCATCCGATTCCGAATTCAAAGTTTAAGATTCAAAATTTTAGTGCTGCCGCTTGGAAAGCTTATTCTGAAAAAGAACAGCAAGAGATTTTAATGGAATATCGTCTCGCCTACCTGGCTTATACCGATGTAAACTGGTGTGAGGCATTGGGAACTGTATTGGCAAACGATGAAGTAATCAATGGCGTAAGTTACCGCGGGGGATTTCCAGTTGTGAAAAAACAAATGCGACAGTGGAGCTTGCGCATTACCGAATATGCTGAACGTTTATTAAAAGGATTAAACGAAATCGACTTCAGCGATTCGATGAAAGAAATCAAAGGAATTGGATTGGGAAGAGTGTGGGGGCAGAATTGGAGTTTCGCCTCACCCCAAACCCCTCTCCGGTGGAGAGGGACTTAGAACAGTCAAAAGGATATGAGACAGCTGAAAAGAAATATTGGAAATACTTAAAAGAGTTTTCGAAATCTAATCGTCACAATCCAACGGAAGCCGAAGCAACGTTGTGGGAAGAAGTTCGCAACAATAAACTAGATCACAAGATCAGGAGACAACATGCCATAGGGATTTTCATTGGGGATTTTGTTTGTCTTGACAGAAGATTAGTCATCGAAGTGGATGGGGAATATCATGAAACAAATAAAGAGTATGATCTAGCCCGTACAGAATTTTGAAAGACGAAGGCTTTAATGTAGTCCGTTTTACCAATGAACAGATTGCAACAGATTTGAAAAACGTATTAGCAGAAATCAAAAATACATTAGACAATTCACCATCGATTAAGCAATCCACCTCCCTCTCCCCCGGAGAGGGCCGGGTGAGGCCATAAAAGTTTTTACAACAAGACCCGACACCATCTTCGGAGTGGACTTTATGGTTCTCGCTCCCGAGCTAGACTTAGTAAAAAAAATAACCACACCTGCTCAGCAAAAAGAAGTAGATGAATATTTAAAATATGTAGAAAGTCGTTCGGAAATAGACCGCATGGCTGAAGTGAAAAAAATAACCGGTGCTTTTACGGGTGCTTATGCAGTTAATCCATTTAATGGAAGAGAAATTCCCATCTGGATAAGCGAGTATGTGTTGGCTGGCTATGGCACTGGCGCTATTATGGCGGTGCCATGTGGCGATGAGCGCGATCATAAGTTTGCTAAACATTTTAAGATTCCAATTACAAACATTATTGGTTCTCATTATAATGGTGAAGAAGCAAACCCAACGAAAGAAGCTATTCTAGAAAATTCTGATTTCTTAAATGGCCTCGTCATGCATAAAGCCATTGATGTTGCAGCTAACAGATTAGAAGAACTCGGCATCGGCAAACGCCAGGTAAATTATAAGATGCGCGATGCAGGGTGGAGTCGCCAACGCTACTGGGGTGAGCCTTTTCCCGTTGTGTTTAAGGACGATGTGCCTTATGCCATGAAGGAAAGTGAATTACCCTTAGAGCTTCCGCCCTCTGATAACTTCAAACCATCCGGTAATGGCGAAGGGCCGTTGGCCAACTTACAAGACTGGATAAATTTTGCGCCTGACTTAAAGCGCGATAGCAACACTATGCCTACCCATGCGGGAGCAGCCTGGTATTTCATGCGCTACATGGATCCGCACAACAAAACCGCTTTTGCGGATAGGAAGGCGCTTGATTACTGGAACCAGGTAGATGTGTATGTGGGTGGATCGGAACATGCGGTAGCACACTTGTTATATGCCCGCCTCTGGACCAAAGTACTTCACGATTTAGACTATCTAAATTTTGATGAGCCTTTTAAGAAATTAATCAACCAGGGAAAGATTACGGGAGATTCGAGATTTGTGTATAGAGCATATATTGCATTTACTGGAGATACAAGTATCGATTATAAATTACCTCAATTCTTTGTTAGTAAAGGAATTGTTGACGCATTTACAAATGAGAGTATTGATGAAATACAATACAAAAACATCAAAGAAAAATATTTAAACTTTTGCAGGAAGTTAAATCCAACATCAAAGAAACTTCCAGATGATTTAAATGATCTCAGCTCCTGGGATTTTACACCTCTTCATGTTGATATCAGCATTGTGAATGGATTAGAATTAAACACTAAAGCCTTCACGCAATGGAAACCTGATTTTGCGAATGCAGAATTTATTTTAGAAGATGGCAAATACATCTGCGGTTCTGCCATTGAAAAAATGAGCAAGTCGTACTTCAATGTAGTAAACCCCGATCAGATTATTGAAAACTACGGGGCTGACACCCTTCGTATGTACGAAATGTTTTTGGGGCCATTGGAGCAATCCAAACCCTGGAACACGAATGGCATTGATGGCGTGTATAAATTTTTAAGACGTTTCTGGAATTTGGTTCACGACCAAACGGGTAAATTCAAAGTCAGTGATGCCGAACCCACCCGTGACGAATTAAAAGTACTTCATAAAACGCTTAAGAAAGTGGAGCAAGACATAGAAAACTTTTCATTCAACACTTCGGTGAGTGAATTTATGATTTGCGCTAATGAGTTGTCATCACTAAAATGCAACAAGCGCGCAATCATAGAGCCATTAGTAATTGCTCTCTCCCCTTTCGCACCGCACATTTGCGAAGAGTTGTGGTCTTTGCTAGGAAATAAGGATACCGTGCTTAATGCTTCTTTCCCGAAGTTTGATGAACAATATCTGATTGAAAGCTCCTTTAGTTATCCCATCTCTATCAACGGCAAGGTACGCGCTCAAATGGAGTTTGCTTTGGATGTACCAAAAGAGGAAATTGAAAAAGCAGTGCTGGCCTCCGAAGTCGTGCAAAAATGGACAGAAGGAAAAACACTTAAAAAAGTGATTGTGGTTATCGGAAAAATTGTGAACGTGGTATTGTAAATCTTATCTATAGTTATCGATAACCAACTGCTTACCGTTTAAAAGCCTGAATTACCTCCAAGAGAATTCAGGCTTTTTTATTTTTCAAAACATGACGAAGGTCATTCCTTTCATCCTAACGATAATGCATCTTCCCCTATGTAAAATTTAAACCCATACCGCTATGATCTCCGTACTTTCAACCACCGGAAAATATTTGCTCCAGCCCAGTTTAATGGAAATGCATCACAGCAGTCTTGAGTGGCTTTCAACCACAGTATTATGGAAACAGGAGGTTGCCTTCTTTCAGAAATTACTGGATCAGCATGCCCTTAAGGCAACGTCTTTGGATGATAAGAAGCGAGTAAGCCACTTTCAGAATGTAATTACATACTATGGAGGCGAACTCATCGATACGCTTCGAAAAAAAATAAAAGGCCATGAGCATAAACTGGCCGATCGGTTACAGGAACTTAAAACCACGGACGCGGAATATTACCAGGAACATGGTGAACTGATGGAAGAATTAAGTGCGTTTATGAAAACCTTCAATTCCTTCAAAAGCGACTTCTTTTCATTTATTGATTTAACCCTTTGATTAGTTGGTAATCCGAACATCCATTAGGTAACATTTACTAACTTAGCGCACTATTAAAATTTACAAGCATGCGCTATTCTAAGATTGTGGGTCTGGGACATCACGTACCCGAAACCGTAATTTCAAACGCTCAATTATCCACTATGATGGATACCACCGACGAGTGGATAATTGAACGAACCGGAATTAAAGAAAGAAGGTGGATCGATCCCGCCAAGGATACCGTGGCCAACATGGCTGCTAAGGCCAGTCGTTTAGCGCTGCAACGGGCAAACCTCACCGAAAAGGATGTTGATTTTATTGTCTTTGCCACCATTACCCCCGATTATTTTTTCCCGGGTTCGGGAGTTTTATTACAACGTGAATTAGGAATAGAAAACATAGGTGCGCTGGATATTCGGAATGCTTGCTCCGGATTTATCTATGCGCTTTCAGTAGCCGATCAATTTATAAAGTCGGGCATGTACAAAACCATTTTGGTGGTAGGTGCCGAAATTCAATCGACCGCCATTGATGCAACGACCCGCGGACGAAACACGGCAGTCATTTTTGCCGATGGTGCAGGCGCGGTTATTCTGAAACCCAGTGATAAACCCGGTATTCTCTCTACTCATTTACATTCCGATGGTCGCTTTGCGGAAGAGCTCTATGTACGCGATCCCGGCAGTAGCAGGCCCAGGGAAGAGCGTCAACCTGAACAAATTCTCGATACAACCCACTTCAAAGTGGTGATGAATGGCAGCCAGGTATTTAAGCATGCTGTAGTTCGATTTATGGAGGTAATCAATGAAGCGTTGACCGCCAATGGAATGAAAAAAGAAGAAATAGATTTACTGGTGCCGCATCAGGCCAATCTTCGGATCAGCCAATTCATTCAACAAAAAATGGAATTGCCAGACTCAAAAGTATATAACAACATTATGCGGTATGGAAATACCACTGCCGCTTCTATACCTATTGCCATGAGCGAAGCCTGGGCGGAAGGTAAAATCAAAGAAAATGACGTAATTTGTTTGGCAGCATTTGGCAGCGGGTTTACCTGGGCCTCAGCGCTTATTCGGTGGTAATCAATCAAAATTCAAGATTTAAAATTTAAGATCTTGAGTATTGAATTTTAAATTTTGAATTCAACCCATGAAAACAACCTCCTACAATCCCAGCCCGCTTGAAGTTGATTTTGCCAATGCCCTTACCATTCTTCAAAAAGAAATTGAAAAACATCTTCAAAATAATCAGATCACTCATATCGAGCCTAATATGACGCGCGATAACCCCATGGTGAAATTCAACCTCTTAGATAAAGATGGCGATCCGCACGAAATTGTAGTTCGGATTGTACAAATTCCTGATAAATTCTATCACCTGAATTAACCCCTCCTATGTCCTTACTTATCATTGTCTTAAGTATTTTATTTCTGGTTTTATTGATCTCCTATTTTAAAGTCAATGCATTTCTTTCCTTCCTAATTGTATCGATCCTTTGCGGATTATTTCTAGGAATTGATCCTGCAGATATTGAAAGCACCATTCATAAAGGAATGGGTGATATGCTCGGGTCGCTGGTGATTGTGATTCTAGCGGGTTCCATGCTTGGAAAATTAGTAGCTGAAACCGGAGCGGCCCAAAAAATTGCTACTAGCCTGATGTCAATTTTTGGTCAATCGTATTTGCAATTGGCTTTAATGATTACGGGTTTTGTAATTGGTATCCCGCTTTTCTATAATGTTGGTTTCGTCCTTGTGTTTCCGCTTATTGCCTCCGTAGTGTATCGGTACAAACTTCCTGCACTTTTTATAGGCATGCCCATGATTACTGCTCTGTCAGTAACACATGGCTTTCTTCCTCCTCATCCATCTCCCTCCGCCCTGGTAGCCCAGCTTAATGCAAGCATGAGTGTCACCCTCCTTTACGGAACGATGATTGCAATCCCTACAGTTCTCATAGCCGGATTACTTTTCTCTAAAACTTTGAAAAAAATTCCAGCCACCGTTCTTAAGACTTTTCAAAAGGAAGGCTTGCCAGAAGAACAACTGCCGGGCTTTGGTTAACAGTGTTCTACATCATTACTTCCCGTTTTGCTGCTTTGCGGCTACAAGTCTAATCGATTTTTCTGTTGATGAAAGTTCATCGATTAACAATATAACTCATTTTTTAAGTGGTTCCTCTATCGTTATGCTTGTTTCATTAATAGTAGCAACGTATACATTAGGTCTTAGTCGCGGTTTAAAGATTCCTTACCTCATGGAAATCTATTCGGATGCCGTTAAAGATGTGCTCATGATCATTTTGATTATTGGTGGAGCCGGAGCATTAAAACAAACGCTGATTCAGAGTGGCGTTGGCAAAGAAATTGGAAACCTGCTGGATGGACTAAACATGCATCCCTTAATTCTGGGTTGGCTCATTGCATCTATTATTCGTGTGTGCGTGGGTTCAGCAACCGTGGCAGGACTTACCGCAGCTGGCATTGTTGCGCCCTTATTAATTAGTCACCCGGAAGTAAATCCAAGTTTGATGGTGCTTGCGGTCGGGGCCGGAAGTCTGATGTTCTCACACGTAAACGACTCTGGCTTTTGGCTCTTCAAAGAATATTTCAATCTGAGCATCAAGGACACTATCCGCTCATGGTCGCTTATGGAGTCCATTGTTGCTATCTGCGGATTGCTTGGCGTGATGATTATTAATTTCCTTTTGTAATATTTAAACATTCTTAATGGATAAACTTAAATCAAATGACACCTGATCAAATTTTCGAACAACTCAATCTTACTCTCCCTCCACCTCCAACCCCACTAGGTGTTTATAAACCCTTTCTGCAAGTGGGCAACTTTGTCTATGTATCCGGACACGGCACCGTAAAAGAAGATCGCAGTTTAATTATTGGCAAAGTGGGTGTTGACCTGAATGCAGAAGAAGCAAAGCTGGCAGCACAGCAAGTCGGTCTTGCAATCCTGGCAACCCTGAAAGCTAATCTTGGCAGCTTAAATAAAATTAAACGTGTTATAAAAGTTTTAGGAATGGTAAACGCTGTTCCTGAATTTGAAAGACATCCCTTCGTAATCAACGGCTGCAGCGAATTGTTCGCTAAAATTTGGGGTGCCGACAATGGCGTGGGCGTAAGAAGCGCAGTGGGTATGGGCTCGTTACCGGATAATATTCCGGTTGAGATAGAAGCAATGTTTGAACTGGAATAATACAGAGTCCATAGTATCAAGACGATAGTCCAAAGTGAATAGTATAAAATTTTGTGGACAATAGACTACCTACTAAAGACTCAAGACTAACTACTATGAACTCTAGCAATAATTGGTTCCAAATAGAAAACATCAACGAATTAGATTCTCCGGCATTGGTCGTATTCCCAGATCGCGTAAAAGAGAATCTCCGCGTGTTAAAAGAATTTGTTCCTGATGTAAAATCGGCTACGCCCGCATGTAAAAACCAACAAAACTCCAGAAGTTTGTAAAATGATGATGGACGTAGGAATTAAAAATTCAAGTGCGCTACCATTGCCGAAGGTGAAATGCTAGCCAACATTGGAGCTCCTGATGTTTTACTGGCCTATCAACCGGTGGACCACGTGGATTAAGATTTATCAATCTGATTAGAAATTTCCTACTACAAAATTTGCTTGTCTGATTGATAACGAAGAACAGCCCATGCTTTCAAATGCTGCTCAAAAAGAAAATCTTAATCTTAATGTCTTTCTTGATTTAAATGTAGGCATGAACCGCACGGGCGTCCGTCCTGAGAACGCCTTGACACTTTTTAAGTATTGTGAAATCACTAAAAAAAATTAATCCTGTTGGATTACATGCCTACGATGGGCATCATCGCGATGCAGATCTGGAAGTAAGGACAAAAGGTTGCGATGAGGGTTATCAACGTGTCTAAAAACTAAATCAAAGCATTGCAAAGAAAGTGGAAAAAATCTAACCATTGTAACCAGTGGCAACACAACCATTTCCATTCACGCTAAAAGAAAAAATGTAGAGTGCAGTCCGGGTACTTTTATATTTTGGGATTATGGCTATCATAAACAATTTGCTGAGCAGCCGTTTGTATTTGCGGCTTTGCTGGTAACGCGCATAATTTCTAAACCTGATGACGAAACGATTTGCATTGATCTTGGCCATAAAGCCGTAGCATCTGAAAATCCATTAGATAATAGAGTTCATTTTCTAAATGCTCCAGAATTAGTGGCCGCAGGCCATAGCGAAGAACATTTAATCCTGAAAGCACCAAAGAAAACAGCTATAAAGTGGGCGATGTGTTGTATGGCGTTCCTTTCCACATCTGCCCTACTGTTGCTTGCACGAAACCCTGGCCGTTGTTGAAAATCATAAGGTTGACTAAAGTTGGAATGTTGCAGCCAGGAAAAGAAAAATTACAATTTAATAATTATTTTTAAATAAGTTTTAACTCGTGCTTTAGTCCTTGTGACTTAGGGTTCACTTTTTTGAACCACTAAGCCCCCAAGACACTAAATAACACAAAGATGGAATAACCTAACAATACCTCATGGCCTCCTTTATTATAGATGCCCACCTCGACCTAAGTATGAACTCAATGGAATGGAATCGCGATTTACGCGAATCCATTTCCGAAATTCGTGAGCGTGAAAAAGGTATGACCGATAAACCCGATCGGGGTAATGGAGTGGTATCTTTTGACCAACTACGAAAAGGAAATATTGGATTAGTCGTTGCTACACAAATTGCGAGGTATGTTGCTCCCGACAATCCTTTGCCCGGATGGAATTCGCCTGAACAAGCTTGGGCGCATACGCAAGCACAGCGCGCATGGTATTCGGAAATGGAACGTACAGGGGAATTAAAATCAATTACTGATTTAAACTCTTTAGAAAATCATCTTAGAAATTGGGAGAACGACAAAAAAACAATCGGCTACATTCTTAAGTCTGGAAGGGGCTGATTCATTGGTGACCCTTGGGCATTTAGAAACAGCTTATCAATATGGATTGCGCGCAATAGGTCTTGCCCATTATGGACCAGGGCGCTACGCGCAAGGTACTGATGCCACGGGTGGAATCGGATCAAAAGGCAAAGAGTTGCTAAAAGAAATGGAGCGACTCAATATCATTCTGGATGCAACACATTTGTGCGATGATTCCTTTTGGGAAGCCCTGGATAATTTTAAGGGTGCCGTTTGGGCAAGTCATAACAACTGTAGAGCGTTGGTAAATCACAATCGCCAGTTTAGTGATGAACAGATTAAAGAACTGATAAATCGCGGAGCTGTTATTGGTGGGGTAATGGATGCGTGGATGTTAGTTCCCAACTGGGTACGCGGAAAGTCAACGCCAACTAGCATGAATTGTAATTTAGAAAAGCTAATCGATAACTACGATCATATTTGTCAGCTGGCAGGTAATAGCCTTCACATCGGCATTGGTTCTGATTTAGATGGAGCTTTTGGCAAAGAACAATGCCCCACGGATATTGAAACAATTGCCGATCTACAAAAGATTGAAACTCTCCTTTCGCAAAGAGGCTACAAGACCACCGACATCGAGAATGTTATGAGTGGCAATTGGCTACGATTTCTAAGAAAGGCCTGGGGATAAGAACAGATTTCGTCCGGGGTGAAATAAACCAGTCAGCTGATAAAAAGAAGGATTGGCTAAAAAATCGTACTCGGGAGAATCTTTATATGTTTCTGCTCGTTTATGTATTTTTACTCAAACTAATCTGGCATGCGGAAAAAGACAATTATTGGGATATCTCTTCTTTTGGTTAGTGGCGTATTGATCTCCTTTACCCCACCCGCAGAACGTTACTTCGAAATAGCTAAAAACCTCGACATTTTCGCTTCCCTTTTTAAAGAAGTAAACGCCTTGTATGTCGATGAGATAAATCCCAATAAAACAATTCGCACAGGCATTGATGCCATGCTCAATTCGCTTGATCCATATACAAATTACATTTCGGAGGATGAGGTAGAAGATTACCGGACCCTAAACACCGGGCAATACGGTGGCATAGGTGCAGTTACCCGGCAAATCAACAATCGCACAGTAGTTACCATGGTTTATGAAAATTATCCGGCCTATAAAAATGGTTTACGAATTGGTGATGAGGTGATAAAAATGGATGGGATTGAAATGGAACGCTTAACGGTGGAAGAAGCAAATCATCTAATGCGCGGCCAGGTAGGAACTCCGGTTAAACTTACAGTTAAGCGGTTAGGACGGGAAACACCTATCGAAATTGAATTCAAGCGAGAAAAAATTAAGATCAGCAACGTTCCGTATTTCGGCATGTTATCCGAAAACACAGGGTATGTCCAACTAACAGAATTTACACCCGAAGCGGGTAAAGAAGTTAAAAATGCAGTTGTTAGTTTAAAGGAAAGTGGCGCAAAGTACCTGATCCTCGATTTAAGGCAACCCTGGCGGTTTGTTGTTAGAGGCTGTTAACATTTGCAATCTATTTATCCCGAAAGGAAAAAAGTAGTTGATACAAAAGGGAAACTGGAAGACAGTAACATTACCTACGAAACCTTAAACGTTCATGTTGATCTTGAAATACCCGTGGTCGTGATCATTAACCGCGGCAGTGCGTCCGCCTCCGAAATTGTCGCGGGCACTTTGCAGGATTATGATCGTGCCGTTGTTTTAGGAGAGCGTTCGTATGGGAAGGGTCTTGTTCAGGTTGGCAGACCTCTCTCTTATAATTCGCAGGTAAAAATTACTACAGCAAAATACTACACCCCCACTGGTCGTTGCATTCAGGTATTGGATTATAGTCACCGAAGAGAAGACGGCAGCGTAGCCTCTATACCAGATTCAATAAAGAAAGAATTTCGCACAACACGCGGACGCAAAGTTTATGATGGTGGTGGCATAGATCCGGATGTAAAAGTAGAAGCTCTGGAAGCGGCTACGCTTACGCAGGTGCTTTATGGTAAAGGCTTTATTTTTGATTATGCTACTCAATATAGTTTCTCTCACCCCACCCTGCCTGAGGCTAAGAATTTTTCTCTTACCGATCAGGAATACTTAGAGTTTATAACATGGATGAAAGGGAAGAGTTATCAGGCACAGTCGCCCATTGAATTGGAATTAAACGAATTGACTGAAGAAGCAAAGCGTGAAAAATTTTATAATGACCTTAAGCCTCAATTAGATCAAATAAAAACCAAGCTTACGGAGTCGCATAAGAACGAACTCCTTCACCACAAAGACCAGGTTAAACAACTCCTTGAAAAAGAAATTGCCGCGCGCTATTATTTTGAAAAAGGTTCTGTGGAATCCGGCTTTAAATATGATGAAGAAATTAAAACCGCAGTTTCCCTTCTTCACAACACTACAGAATACAAAAGCATCTTGAAGATTCAATAATCCATGCATGCACGAACGCGTAAAGTAATAAAATGGCTATTGGCACCGATAGTCATTTTTGTTTTGTCCTATTGATGGATTCCTGCTTGCAATTCAGGATGAGCTCCTCGGAAGTCAATACCTACTTTAAAGACAAAGAGAATAAGGCAACGCTTAAGCAGTATGAAATAGGGAAACGAACCTTAAACTATCTGATTACGGATGATACCCAAAAACCCTTAGTAATCTTTGTTCATGGTTCGCCTGGCTCGCTCAGCGCCTTTATTGATTTTATGGCTGACACAACGCTCCTGAAAAAGGCACAACTTATTTCGGTAGACCGACCTGGATTTGGGGCTTCTGATTTCGGCTATGCGGAACCCTCCTTAACTAAACAAGCTGAACTTCTAAAACCTGTTTTGAAAGGAAACAAACATAATCGACCGGTGATCCTGGTTGGTCATTCCCTGGGCGGACCACTTATTGCCAAGATGGCCATTGACTACCCCGAATTGGTTGATGGGTTGATCTTTGTAGCCGCATCCGTTGACCCAAATCTTGAACCTAACGAAACCTGGTTTCGTGCACCATTGGCCACGCCCTTTTTAAAATGGATTTTGCCGCGCTCATTCAGAGCATCTAATGACGAAATCTATAAACTTAAACCTGAGCTGGAACAATTGGTGCCGGAATGGAGTGAAATCAAAGTACCTGCAATTGTTATTCAAGGCACAAAAGATTCGTTTGTACCTGCAGCCAATGCCGACTTTGTAAATCGAATGTTAATCCATAGTTCCGTTCAGATTCAACTTATTGAAGGAGTTGATCATTTTATTCCGTGGAGTCATCCTGAACTCATTAGAAATGCCATCCTTGAATTGCTTCAAAGTAACAGCCTGACTTCCGGCAAATAAAAAAGAACTGCCCAAAGGTGAGCAGTTCTTTAATCTTTTAAACAACAAAGTTATTACCTTAAAAAAAGTAATTCTATACTTCACCAAAGGCCAATCTTCATCGTCAACCAACAACTCGAGCTTGTCTACGGCATCGCGGATCTTATCAAAGAATTTTTCTTTCACATCATCGCAATAGCCGATGGCACGCTTGTGGGTATCCTGAACTTTATTGAGTCGCTTGCGCTCATCTACCATTTGGCGAACATTGGTTTTAATGGTTTCGATATGGCCCGAAATTTCCTTGATGGTTGCAACCACCGCGGTATTATCAACCCCTAATCCCTTTAAGCCATTAGCATTTGTAATCAGTTTATTCTGGTAAGCGATAGCTGTTGGAATAATGTGATTCATTGCCAGATCACCAATAACACGGGCTTCGATCTGTACCCGCTTAAGATAGCTTTCCAATTTAATTTCATTACGAGCCTCCACTTCTTTGTGATTTTTCACTCCATACTTCTCAAAAAGATCTAGTGATTTCTTTGAAACGTATGCATCGATAGCACGGGGCATATTCTTAATATTACTCAAGCCACGTTTGGCGGCTTCTTTCACCCAGTCTTCTGAATATCCATCACCTTCAAAACGAATCGCTTTAGATTCTTTGATGTACTTACGCAATACATTTACAATGGCCAGACGCTTCTCTTCACCTTTTTCAATTTCTTTAGAAACAGTTTCGAAAAACTTAGTCAACTGATCGGCAACAATTAAATTAAGTACTGCCATCGGTATGCCGCAATTGTCAGAACCGCCTACCGCACGGAACTCAAATTTATTTCCAGTAAAGGCAAAAGGAGACGTTCTATTACGATCCGTTGCATCTAAAATGATTTCAGGAATTTGATCTATTCCCAACTTCATATACATGTTATCGCCTTTTTCAATTTTAACATTCCCTTTTTTCTCAAGCTCATCCAACACCGCAGTCATTTGCGACCCAATAAATACCGACATGATCGCTGGTGGTGCTTCATTCGCACCTAAGCGGAAGTCGTTACCTGCTGTAGCTATACTGGCGCGTAATAAATCGGCATGCTCGTGCACTGCTTTAATGGTGGTGACAAAAAATGTCAAAAACAATAAGTTGTCGCGCGCAGAGCTTGAGGGTGCATACAGATTAACACCTGTGTCGGTAATTAGCGACCAGTTATTATGCTTACCACTACCATTCAGGCCGGCAAAAGGCTTCTCATGAAATAAAATTTTTAGATTATGTTTTTCACCCACGCGACTCATCACATCCATCATCAGTTGGTTGTGATCGTTGGCTACATTCACTTCTTCAAACAAAGGGGCAACTTCAAATTGACTTGGCGCAACTTCGTTGTGACGTGTGCGTACCGGTATACCCAGTTTCCAGGATTCAATTTCGAAGTCACGCATGAAATCATAAACGCGAGATGGAATCGTTCCAAAATAATGATCTTCCATTTGTTGTCCGCGGGCGGGCGCATGACCAAATACAGTGCGGCCTGCCATCACCAAATCAGGGCGGGCATTAAACAAAGATTTATCCACTGCAAAATATTCCTGCTCGGCACCTAAAGAAGCCACAACATGCTGTATGTCTTTATCAAACAATTGGCAAACCTGAGTAGCGGCCTTATCAACTGCTTTAAGCGCTTTTAACAAAGGCGATTTTGTGTCTAGGGTTTCGCCAGTATAAGAAACAAACACCGTTGGGATACTTAGTGTCTTACCATATAAAAACATGGTGACGTTGGATCCCAGGCCGTATAACCACGCGCCTCAAAAGTGCTACGAATACCTCCACTTGGAAAAGAGGATGCATCCGGCTCCTGCTGAACTAATTCACTACCCTTAAATTTTTCGATGCCCGACAAGGCATCAAAGAAAGAATCATGCTTCTCAGCTGTTCCACCTGTCATAGGTTGAAACCAATGGGTAAAATGGGTTGCCCCTTTGGTGATGGCCCACGACTTGGCACCTGAGGCTACTGCATCGGCAGTAGTTTCATCAATTTTCTCATGATTTTTGATGGCATTACTTACTTTTTTAAAGACTGCTGGTGCCAGCGTTGATCGCATTTGCTCCATGCCAAATACATTCTCACCGAAAAATTGCGAGATGTTTGGAGTGCTGAGCTCAACGGGAACTTTGGGGCGTTCATTTAGCCTTTTTAAGGCTTCAAATCTTAATTGAGACATATAGTGGTTGTTTTTTTACTTGATTTGATCAAAAATATTGCTTTTTTACCAATACAAGGTTCATCTACACCCACATTTTTAAAAAATTTATTTCATTCGATAGAAGTTGGGTTTATTGATACCCTAACAACTATTAGTGCACTTACCCTTTGCGGGACTTTATTTCTTCAAATGTTTGATCATAATCCATTCTTATTGTGCCCATCCAACGGTCCCACCACAAAAAATAGAGGCCATAGTTACCCTTAAATGATTGGTGATGTTGGTTGTGATTCACCGATGTATTCACCCACTTTCCTAGCCAGGTTTTAGTAAATCCCTTAGGGTATAGTTCATATCCAAGATGCCCATATACATTGTAAATCATCATTATTAAAAGAAAGAGTGCGATTGAGTAAGCATGGACCGGCATGACTAAAGCCAGCACAAGAATAATTCCGGCTTCCACGACTGACTCTAAGGGGTGAAAGGCAAACGCAGCCCACGGGGATGGATTCGTGGAAAGGTGATGGACTCTGTGGAAAATTGCAAACAGTTTCGAATGATGCATGGCCCGATGAGCCCAATAGAAATAAGTATCATGAATTAAAAGCATGAGAATAATACTGAAGAAAAAATAACCCATACCGTATTCATTTAGCTGGGTGTATAATTTCGTGAAGCTCCTAAAAGGTGTCATGAAAATAAGATAACCTACCAAGGCAAAAATGATTGCTGTAATGATAGAGTAAAGAATTTCCCGGATATAATCGCGCCTCTGTGGGAAGCGAAGTTGTATCTTTTTGTAGCGCCAGACATGCCTTTTTACTTTATAAAAAATAACGAAAGCTGCAGCTGCAAGAATCAGGTATCGCAGCATAACGACAAGAAAGAGCACTAGAAAACGACCATCTTCAAAAAGGGATGTCATAATTTTTTAAAAAAAAATATGAACAAGTATAAACTAAAAGCGGCCTTTTTACGTCTAATAGGCTGAATAATATCAAGCAATATGATCAACTTAGCCCTCTTGCGTCCGGATTTGTCTACTGGCAAAATGGATAGCAACTACTTCAAAAAATTCAATATGGCGCTTATTAACTGGGAATTAAACAGGCAGGAAGATCGCCAAATATTACCAAAAAAGGTCCGCAAGACTTCCAAATAAAAAATCCCGTCTTGGTTTTCAAGACGGGATTTTTTATTCATTCCGCAATTAATTAGACTTTTTCACAGAACCTCCGCTACTCGAGTCCGTATTTGTTTTAGAGGGTGAGCCTCGATACCTGATTGAGCCCCCACTGCTTGCATGAGCCATTAGTTCTTTCGACACGGATACTTTTGCACTTCCGGCACTACTGGCTTCAGCTCTTACTGATTCGCACTCTAACCCATATGCATCGATCTCCCCGGCACTACTTACCTCAATCTCAAGTTGTTTCGATTTACCTTCCAAAACTATATCCCCGGCACTACTGGCATCCACGAAGTAAAGCCAGCTTCAATTACGATTTCGATAGACGCGGCAGAGGAAACACTAATATCCAGGGTATTCGTCTTTATGGTCCCTTCAGAAAAAATGTTTGCTGCAGAACTGGCTGAGATTCGATCTAATGAAACATAGGTTACATAAACTTTTATATTCCGGTTGCCTTTGTAGCGACCATCGCGCATATGAATTTTAAGATAGCTTCCGGATACTTCCGTTAGGATATTACTAAGGCTTGTACCTGTTGCCTCAACTTTTACACTTTCTTTATCTCCCCTTTTCAGATACACATCAATAGCCTCTCCAGCCTTCACCCCTGAAAACGATCCTACTGACCGAACTTCGCTATCCTGACCACGAACGATGAGTACAGAAAGAAGAAAGATAATAACACCAAAAAACTTTTTCATAAAATCAATAATTTGTCACAATGACCTCGATTGATAAAATAGGTTGCTTCTTAACCGGCAAATTCTAAAATAATAGGTAATCGTGTAAGAAATATTCAATTTTTACTTTAAATTTCGAATATACAGTAGCTAAATTTCGCACAAAACTTATAACACGACATGATTAAGGAGCAATTAAATGTATTAATCAATCTGCAGCCAGCGATCGGCTGGTTGGTGAAAAAGAAGCAAAGGTTATCCACATGATTGGCAAAGCCAATGGTATGACTAAAGAGGAAATTGAAGGCATGTTAAAAAAGCCACAGCCATTGGAGATTTGAGCACCTTTTCGGAAGACCAAAATTTGAGAATCTGTATCACCTGATTCAATTGATGAAAAGCGATGGCCAGGTATTTAAGAGTGAGATTCACTTTTGTGAAGGAATTGCTGAAAAATTGGGCTATAAAAAAGCCGTTGTAGGCGAACTTTCATCCAAAATCTATTCTGATCCTACCATTACGGCAGACCGTAAAATGCTGATTGAGCGGGCTCATAAATTTTTAAAGTAGCATTACCTAAACCTAAGTCCAAAGGCCTGCACTTTTTCTGCAGGCCTTTATTTTTTCTCGTAAAGAATCTTGCCGCCCAGTATTGTCATCGCGACTTCAGTGGAAAGTATTTCCTTGTCGGGAACCGTCATCAAATCTTTTGTAAATACTGTGAAGTCAGCCAGCTTGCCCGGAGTTATTGACCCTTTAATGTTTTCTTCAAAGGCACCGTAAGCGGCATCCAAAGTGTAAGATCGTAAAGCCTGAGTTCGAGTCATTTTTTCTTCTGGCTCGAAGCCACCTTCCGGTTCACCGGCCAATGTTTGACGGGTTACTGATGCATAATATGATACAATGGGATTGATGGGCTCAACCGGAACATCGGTGCCGTTTACGATTATGGCACCCGATTTAAGTAATGACTGCCACATATAAGCACCTTCTTTTATTCGCTTTTCTCCAAGCCGGTCTATCGCCCACGGTCTATCGCTAGACAAATGATTTGCCTGCATGGCTGGAATAACGCCCATCTTTCCGAACCTCGGAATATCGTTGGGATGCAAGTGCTGTGCATGTTCGATTCTAAACCGATGATCCTGCTTTTTCTGGATTCTCATTAAGGGCAATCTCATACCTATCAAGAATTTCTTTGTTGGCCCGATCTCCAATGGCATGCGAACAAACCTGAAAGCCAGCCTTCAATGCCTCACGTGAAGTTTTTAATACTGTATCCATCGGTAACGTTGCCATACCACTAAAATCCGAACGATCAGTATAAGGCTCCAATAACCAGGCTCCGCGTGAACCCAATGCTCCATCGCAGTTTAGTTTAATGGAGCGTATAGTTAAAAGATGGTCTGGATCAATCTCTACGCCCTTCCGGAGCCACGCATAAATCAAATCCCGATCAAATCCTGTAAGCATCACATACAAGCGCGTATTGAGTTTTCCTTCTGCTTTAAATTTTTTAAATAATTCGATGTTATCACTTCCAACTCCGGCATCGTGAAAACTGGTAATCCCGTTTCGAAGACTCGCGGCTATGGCTAACTCAAGCGCTTGGCGATCGGTCTCCTCGGTATTATCTGGAATATATTGTGAGATTAGACTTTGGGCCCGTTCATTGAATAACCCAGTTGGGTTACCTAACTCATCCAAAAGAATTTCTCCGCCCTCACCCATATCCTTACCCAACTTTTCTACCGAGAGTTGATTGACTCCAGCTAGCTGCATGGCTTTCGCGTTGGCAAATCCGGCATGACCGCTTGCATGTTTTAAAAACACCGGATTATCCGGAGATACCGCACTAAGCATTTGATGCGTTTGAAAACCTTTGATCATTTTTTCTGGCTGCTTGGTCCATTTATCCTGATGCCAGCCACGCCCAATAATCCACTGACCGGGCTGGGCCTTCGCTACCGCCTCTTTAACCTTTTCAACCATTTCTTCATAGCTGGTGACATTCATTAAATCGAGATTGAGCTCATTGTAACCCAAGCCCATAAAATGTCCATGCCCTTCAATAAAACCCGGAGTCATTGTTTTTCCCTGAAGGTCGATGACCTTTGTGTTCTCATCTTCAAATTTTGAAATCCCTTTCAAGTCACCGGCATAGACAATTACATCCCCGTAACAGCAACTGCCTCTACTGTTGGGTTGCTTTCGTCCACGGTGTAAATGGTTCCCCCTTTAATAATCAGGTCGGCTGGAGTTTTTCTTTCCGAACAGCTAGCCATGAAAAATATGCTTGCCAGTAATAAATTACAGATGCTTCTAATTGATACTTGAATCTTCATAGGATTGTAATAAGGACCTAAGATAAGCATCAAAATAATCATTCCATTCAAAAAATTTTATCAACGGCATCAACACTATTCAATTTTGTATCTTCGCGTTCTGAATGAAAGCGCGTTTAAAATTTTTTGGCCTGTTAGGCTTGTTTTGGATTTCTTTTTTTACGGTTGGCCGAATCCTTTTCTTCCTCTATCTCTATCCACAAACAGCCCAACTATCGTTGCGCGAAATTTTGCTTCCCCTTTTTTTGGGTCTGCGGATGGATGCCGCCATGGCAGGATATTGGTTATTGATTCCGGGGCTACTTTTCATTGCCTCTGCATTCTTATCTAACTTAATCATTTACCGGTTGCAAGGTCTTTTTACAACACTGCTGCTACTTGTTTCAGGGTTGCTTATTATCACTGACCTGGAACTTTACAAGCAATGGGGATTCCGTATTAATACAACACCCCTTATGTATATAGAATCGGAAGCAATCAGTAGTGTTAACCCGATAATATTTGTAGTGCTACTTTTGATTCTCTTAGTGCTAATGGTTGTCTTTCTGTACCTGTACTGGAAAAAACTGGCTCCCTCACTACTTCTATTACCCACCTTGTCAAAAAAGTGGGCGCCAGTTTGGCTCATCATTACCGGATTGTTGATTATTCCTATCCGAAGTAGTTTTAGCGTAGCCCCGCTCAACACCGGGGTTGTCTATTTTCATAAGAGCAAAGCGTTTCCCAATCATGCCGGTATTAATCCTGTTTGGAATTTTTTTAAAAGTTTAACCAGCCGTGGTGAAATCAGATATCCACAGACTTTCTATAATTCCGATCAATTGGATAATGAGTTTACCCAAATGATGCAGCCAAAACACGCTAGTGCAGATTTACTTTCAATTCAAAAACCAAACATACTACTAATCATTCTCGAAGGCTTTACTTCCAAAATTATTGAGCCGTTAGGTGGCTTACCTGACATTACTCCTGAATTTAATGCGCTAACTAAAGAAGGTATATTGTTTGAAAATTTTTATTCCAGTGGCGACAGAACCGATAAAGGGCTTGTTTCTCTCTTAAGCGGCTATCCGGCACAACCACGCAGCTCCATCATAAAGTATCCAAACAAAACCCAACACCTGCCCTATCTTCCCAAGGCATTGGAAAATCCGGATACCACACTTCGTTTGTTTATGGTGGCGACATCGGCTTTGCCAATATGGAATCTTATCTTATCCAGGCAGGCTTTGGTCATATTACGGACGTAGATGATTTTAGTAGTGACCTAAACGACTCAAAATGGGGTATTCCCGATCATTATGTTTTTGAGCAACTCCTCCATGAAAGTGATTCTGCTACTAACCCTTTTTTTAAGGTAATGTTAAGTTTAAGTAGTCATGAGCCCTTTGAAGTACCGATGGAAACTGTTATCAAAGGTAACGATGAAGGTTCTTTATACTTAAACGCTTGTTACTATACTGATAAAAGTCTGGGTGAGTTTATTCGTCTCGCTAAAAGTAAACCCTGGTGGGATAACACGTTGGTTGTTATTACGGCTGATCATGGGCATCGTTTTCCTAATCCACAAGAGCTGAAAGAAAAAGAGCGATTCAAAATTCCCATGCTGTGGTTGGGTGGTGCCATCAATCAAGCAGACCTTAAGATTAAAAACTTTAGCAATCAAACGGATCTTGCAAACACACTTCTTAATCAACTAAAGTTACCGAATCAATCAGATTTTTTATTTAGCAAAAATCTTTTGGCGGATTCTCTAAACTCATTTGCCGTTTACGTATTTAACAATGGATATGGATACGTAAGTAATCAGGCTGAATCCATTTATGATTTTGATGTGAATAGTTTTCTTAAAGAGAAAGGCAGCGATACCGAACTTACATCGGGCAAAGTATATATGCAGAAATTATTTTATGACTATAATAAAAAATAAATGAAGAAAATAATTCTAACCAGTCTGGTAGTGCTGATGGGTATAATCCAGAGTGAGGCGCAGGAAGTAGGTCTTTCCTTCTCATACTTCATACCTCGCAATGGATATTTCTCCACACCCATTAGTCCTTTTTCTATACGGGGATTGGGTGTTGACCTGAATCGATTTTTAGCTATTGAAACCGGGGCTTCCTTATATCGTATGTCGGGTTTAAATGTCGTTGGTCTTCCTTTCGAATCGAAGGACGCTTTACTGGGTCCAAATTTTACACTCTTCGTTCCTGTAGAACTCGTGATTAAGTTTGAAGGCAAGCAAGTAGAGTTTGACATTAAGGGGGGTGGCTTTGCTTTTTATGGATTTGATCAAAAGTTGAATTATGGAAATTTTGATCGGGCCCTTCGCAGTTTCGAAACCTGGGATGTCGCTAATGCTGATTTAAAATATGATAACAATCCGGGGTTTGGCTACCATGTAGGAGCGGAATTTACTTTTTATGTAACCCGGCAATTCGGAATTTCATTAGAGAGCAACTATCTGGTAGGCTCGGCAAAATTTCCACTTACCGGTTCGTATATGGGTGGTACCAATCTCAGTCCTTTAGAGACTATTCCGGTTGACTATAAAGATGCAAAAGTTGATTTTACCGGACTTGAGTTTTCAATTGGGATAATCTTTACGGGAAGGTAGGCTACTCCAGTTCTTCTAACTCAACCCTTCGCACAATGCGCGACCTACGAAAAATAGTTTTCGCATAAATATCTTCGAGTGCCTTGCGGGCTAACTCGTAATCATAGAACCTTCCAGCATACCACTGACTTTCGTTGTTCTCATTATTAAATCGTTCCAATCCATAAAACTTCAAAATCGGGCTTTCCAGAATAAGCGAATCAACTTCGAACTCGTTTAGCTTAATGGAATATACCATCGTATCGATTTTTGTCGTTTGCTTTTCCTCTATGTTCACATTGTGTTTATCTAATAAAGCCCGGGAGTCATAACTAAAAAGCGCTAAAGCCTCGCGCATACTTTTTGCCTTAATAAGAGTTGTATCACCATCAAAATAGCGAAGGGGAAACATCTTAAAATCATCATTCCATTTTTGCACCCATTCCAATTCATATTGGGCTTTTTTAATAGAGGTTACTGCAATACCTTGCCGGGAAACTTTTTGTAGTTCTACCCATAGCATGGCGCCACCATCGCGATACCGTGGCCGCTGACCCGAAACAAAATTTCCCAGCGAATAAGCAATCAATTGATCCGCATTTTTATTCCATACCATAGGTTGTAACACATGCGGATGGGCACCTATCACCAACTTAGCGCCTTCGCGAAGGCATAGCGCAGCTAACCTTTTGTTCTTGATTGGGGAGACTCTGATACTCGGCACCCCAATGCATAAACACGATGATTGCGTCTGCGTGTTGAGATCGCGCTTTTTCAAGATCTGCCTTAATCGCAACTGTATCAATAAGATTTACGATGTTGGGTTTTGTTACTGGTATGCCATTGGTACCATACGTATAGTTTAGGAGTGAAAATGTAAACCCATTCTTTTCAACCATTAGCGGATAAACGGAAGATCGTTCCACCGAATCTCTGAAAGTACCTGTATGCAAAATCTCTAGTGAGTCTAACACCGATGACGTGCGCTCCAAACCTTTTCTTCTTCTATCGAGGCTATGGTTATTCGCGGTTACCAAAACATCCATACCAGCTCTTTTTAATTCGACAGCCAGTGCATCGGGTGCGCTAAACTGCGGATAGCCTTTGTAGGGTGATCCCGCCAAGGTTAGTTCTAAATTACCAATGGCTAAATCGGCAGAGCGTAAAATGGGGGCAACATACTCGAAACAAGAAGCGTAGTTGTATTTTTTTGATAGCACATCATAGGCCGCTGCGATATTCGAATCGTGTTGCATAATATCACCAACGAATAACAGAGAAAGGCGTAGGGTATCTTGCGCGGAGGCGGGCAAGCTTAAAACAAGAAACAGTAAAAGCGATTTAAACCTGGCCATGAGAATAGTCTATGATTTTATCTTCTGCAATAACGAAAACTCTGTCCTCTTTTTTTGGCATAATGCGTGCCATTCCGGTAAACGAACCAAATGCTGGAAGAATGCCCTGATTCTTGCCAAAATAGAAGCACGGTAACATAACCGTTTGCTTTCCGGTGCCCCTGAGTTTAACACCAGGATGAAAATGTCCCGATAAATTGTAAAGACCCCTCGGTACTTCAGCCATGGGTTCATGCGTTAGAATAAAGTCGCCTTCGCGCAATTCGTTCGCATAGCATTTCATTTTATTGCGTTCATATTGAAGCGTACTTAAAATATCATGATTGCCCAGTACGAGTTCAAAGGAACAGTTGAGAAAGTGTTTTCGAGTTTGTCCGAGCACCTCCCATTCTTCATTATAATGACTGTGAAATAAGTCGCCTAAAAAAAATCACCCGATCAGGTTTCGTGTCTTGTAACAAAGAAATAAGCAACTCGGTATTTTTATTGTTGGCCGCAGCGGGCACGGGGATTCCAGACTTTCTGAAATGGTTGATTTTACCAAAATGGAGATCAGCCAATAACAAGATCTTTGTTGTTTAAGCCAAACCGCTTTTTGCGGTAAAAGTCGAACCTTAACCTTCCCAATCTTGATCTCCATCCATTTCCATCAGCGAGCAAATTCGTATAATTCTCAGACAGTAAAAAATTAAACCGTTCTGGATATGGCATTGTTATCTGCTGTAAATCAATTCGTTAGTAAATATAGTTTTCTTGCCTTGTCCTATAATTTTATGAAGAGAAAAATAGTAACATTGGGTTAACATTGGCAGATCGGCAACCCAGTACATTTACGCGATTTTTAATTTATGTTCGAGTTAGAGCTTTCGCATTCCATCCTTTTAGTTCTTTGTTTACTGGCTGCCTGCACCTTTGAATTCGTAAATGGATTTCATGACACAGCAAACGCGGTGGCCACCGTCATCTATACAAACACCCTTAAACCCTGGGTGGCGGTTATCTGGTCTGGTGCCTGGAATTTTCTAGGTGTATTTGCGGGTGGTATTGCCGTAGCCATGGGTATTGTCAATCTCTTGCCTGTTGAAACGTTGGTAGACCAGAATATAGCGCATAGCATTTCAATGATAATGGCGCTTTTAGTAACCGCTATTTTTTGGAATCTTATAACCTGGTTTTTTGGAATACCCTGCTCCAGTTCGCATACCCTTATTGGTTCTATTTTAGGAGTGGGGCTAGCCTATTCGTTATTGCCAGAAGCAACCAGCGAGGCTGTGAATTGGGGCAAAGCCCAGGAAATTGGTTTATCGCTGCTCATATCACCGCTATTTGGCTTTTCGGTTACCATAATTTTGATGTATGTGCTACGAACAGCTACCCGAAAAACGGAAGCCGGAGATACCTTATTTAAAGAACCTAAGAAAAATCAACCACCTCCGTTTTGGATTCGTTCTATATTATTCATTACATGCACGCTCGTTAGTTTCTTTCACGGTTCAAACGATGGCCAAAAAGGTGTTGGGTTGGTGATGTTAATCCTGATAGGCATTGTTCCCACCTACTTCGCCTTAAATGAAAACTATGCACCCGCTCAGATGCCGGCCTCGCTGGTTAAAATTGAGCACGTAGTTAATTCCATAGATTCTACTTCCTTATCGAAACCCGATAAAATTAAACTGGCCGATGCCCGGACCATGAATTTGCGCTTACAAAAAACATTTTCGTCTCTGGGTGCCATTAACCAGATTCCAAAAGTAGAAAAATTCGAAGTGCGCAAAGATGTAATGCTTATGGACAGGCACTTAAACAGTTTAATCAAAAAGGAAGAAGTAAGAATCAGCGAAAGCGAAAAAAAGTTACTGAAGGACGAACTCAAATTAGTTCGTAAAGTAACAGACTACTCCCCCACCTGGGTTTTGTTTATGATCTCTATTTCATTGGGAATAGGAACCATGGTTGGCTGGAAACGCATTGTAAAAACAGTGGGCGAAAAAATTGGTAAAGAACATCTTACCTACGCGCAAGGTGCCAGTGCAGAAATTGTGGCTGCCAGTACCATTGGACTTTCGACCTACTTTGGATTACCCGTTAGCACCACGCATGTATTGTCCTCAGGTATTGCGGGCAGTATGGTAGCGAGCAAGGGGGTAAAAAATCTTCAACCTGATACAGTCAGAAATATTTTGCTAGCCTGGTTTTTAACGCTACCCGTTGTAATGGTAATGGCCGGTACACTGTTTCTGGTGTTTCGATCCCTTTCGTGATTTTCCAGTCTACTCAAAATTTAATTGCATCCGCTTAATTCTGTCAGTAAGTTTTTCCGAAGTCAATTTTTCGCGTGTACGATCCACCATAATGGGGAAAGCAAAAGGTGTAGGCATTTTCGGTTCTGTTATAACAATTTTTTGATGTGCGATGCGATCTAGCGCCACATGCAACCGGGCTTCTTCCAATTGAAAGTCCATCACTTCTTCAAAAGCCTGTAACAACAAAAGGTTATTCGACTCGTATTCGTTAAATACATTGAAGAAAAGCTGAGCGGAAGATTGTAAATGTCGCTCCTTTATTTTTTGACCGGGTAGTCCTTTGAAGATCAATCCCGAAATAGCGGCAATATCCCGGAATTTTCTTCTGGCCATTTCCGTAGAATTAATACTTGCCTGAATATCATGCATCAGATTTTCGCTTCCCAGTACATTAGTTTCGATCGCCTCATAAATGGGTATTTCCTGATCGGATAATAACTCAAAGCCATAATCGTTCATGGCGATGGAAAAAGTAATAGGTGTTGCTTGCGAAATCCTGTAGGCAATCAAGGCAGCCATACCCTCGTGTACAAACCGGCCTTCAAAAGGATACATAACCACATGGTATCCTTCGGAGGTATGGAAATATTCCACCAGACATTCATTTCGCTTTGGCAGATACGAACGTTGCTGTTGCAAATCCATTAACGGTCTCAGAAAACGCATCTCGTCATCAGTTTCATGATGCCGGGCGGCTTCATCGATTTTAACTCTGATCATTTCACTCATCTGAGAAGAAAGCGGCATTCGGCCACCTTGCCAGGAAGGAACCTTACCCGATTTCTTTTTACTCTTTCGCACATGCGCCTCCATCTCCTTTATGCGAACCAACTCCAGACTTTGGCCGGCAAACCAAATCACATCGCCAATATTGAGGCTTGAAATAAAATATTCTTCAATGGTACCCAAATATTTACCTGTAACATACTTCACATGTAAAAGATTGTCGCCCACGATAGTGCCAATAGAAAGTCTGTGTTTCAAAGCAATGCGATTGTTCTCTACTTTATAAATTCCTTGTTCAACAATTACTTTTCTGTATTCATTATAGGCTGTGAGGGCCTCCCCGCCTGTGGTAATAAAACTTAAAACCCAACGCCATTCATCATCAGTAATGGAAGAATAACTTGTTGTAGTTCTAATCTCGGGTAAAATTTCTTCTGGTTTAAACCCATCAGAAACTGCCAGCGTGATCAGGTATTGAATCAGCACATCAAAGGATCGTAAATAAGGAACGCGATCTTCAACAATCTTTCGATTAATACCTTCACGTAAAGCGGCTGCCTCTGTTAACTCAAGTGTATTGGTTGGTAAAAAATATATTCTGCTTACCGCACCGGGCTGATGACCGCTTCGGCCAGCTCTTTGTAAAAAACGCGCAACTCCTTTTGGGCTGCCCACTTGTATAACCGTTTCCACGGGTCGGAAGTCAACTCCTAAGTCGAGGCTGGAGGTACACACAACGGCTTTCAGTTTGCCAGCATGTAACTGATCTTCTACCCAATCGCGAATTTCTTTGCTTATAGAACCATGGTGCATGGCAATCAATCCGGATAACTCCGGAGCCATTTCCAAAATTTTCTGATACCAGATCTCTGCAAAAGACCGCGTGTTGGTAAAGAGGAGCGTGCTGTTACTTGATTTGATTATCGGAATAACTTTATCGAGCAACTGAATGCCCAGGTGACCCGACCAGGGTAACCGTTCCACTTCATCAGGAAAAATTGAGACTACCTCAATCTTCTTCTCGATATCGGCTTTTACGATTCGCATGCTTTTCTTGTCTAGTGCGTTGCCTACTAAAATCTGTAAGGACTGTTCCATGTTACCGATGGTCGCGGATATTCCCCACACTTTTAAATTTGGCGATAATGACTTTAAACGGGAAAGAGCCAACTCCATAAGTACACCGCGCTTCGAGCCAAGCAAATCATGCCATTCATCCACCACAATAGTTTGCAGATCAGAAAAATAGGTTGCATAATTTTTCTGAGAAAGAAGAAGATGAAGACTTTCAGGTGTTGTGATTAAAAAATCAGGTGGCTTTTCCTTTTGTTTAGCACGTTCGCGGGTAGACGTATCACCACTCCGTACACCTATCTGCCATTTAGTTTTCAATCCATCATTGGCGCGCGTGGCCGACCACTCAATCTCTTTGGCCAAGGCACGAATGGGTGTGATCCAGATTGCTTTTGGGCCGACATTCTTAAATTCCTTTAAATTGGTCTCAAGAAAAATAGGAACAAGCAATGAATACGTTTTACCACTGCCCGTAGGCGCATTAACCAAACCGCTTTGACCCGACCACAAACTTTGCCATGTATCTACCTGAAATGGAAAGGGGGTCCATCCCTGCTGCTCAAACCAATTCTTACCCTTTTCGAGATTGTCAACCATCCAAACTAAAATTAATGTAAAATAACATTTTTGAGTTGGCAGTGTTAATTTGAGCATTAATAGCCACTATGGGAAAGTACTCAATTAAAGAGCTTGAAAAACTCTCTGGAATAAAAGCACATACCATTCGTATTTGGGAGAAGCGCCATCACCTCGTAGCACCTCAGCGAACCGATACTAATATCCGATACTATTCTGATGAGGATTTGAAGAAAATCATCAATGTATCGGCATTAAATAATCATGGTATTAAAATTTCTAAGATTGTTGAGTTGTCCCCTGATGAAATCAACCAACAGGTTTCGGAATTAAGTAATGCAACCAACAGCAATGAACTCTATATAGATCAATTAGTAATCGCTATGATCGATCTGGAGGAGGAACAATTTGACAAAATACTCTCTGGCCTGGTACTCAAATTTGGTTTCGAAAAAAACGGTAACCGAAATCATTTATCCTTTCCTTGAGAAAATTGGGATTTTGTGGCTGACCAATCACATTACCCCATCTCAGGAGCATTTCATTTCGAACTTAATACGGCAAAAAATGCTGGTGGCAATTGATGGTTTATCCCTCGCTCCGAAATCAGCACCCAAAGCAATTCTTTATCTTCCAGAGAATGAATTACACGAATTAAGCCTGCTTTTCTTCCACTACCTGGCCAAAAAAACAGGACTGCGAACCTATTACCTTGGCCAATCTGTGCCATTCAAAGATTTGAAATCGGTCGTTGAACAGTATAAAGCAGATATAATCGTTACGGCCCTAACCAGCGGCCCTTCAGCCACCATGATGCAAGCCTATCTGAATAGACTAAGCACCGAGTTCGCATCAATCAAGATATTTGTTACCGGATATGCCTTAAAAAAGGTAAAACCAGAATATCCTGCAAATATTACTTTTTTCGATAACGCCCTGATTTTTAAGGAATTACTGAACGCTAGCATTTGATTGTTTAACTTTATTAATTTTTTGTTAGACATTATTTTGGTATAATCAGGTAGTTGGCTATTTTTGTTTAACAATAACAAATAAACGTTAAACATATGAAAGCAACCGAGTTTGATCTTCAATTAGCTACTCTACGCCCCACGTTAAGAACGTTTACCCGTAGATTTACAAGAGACAGAGATGAATCTTTAGATCTTGTGCAAGACACTATTCTTAAAGCACTTACTTATAGAAATAAATTCCGTGAAGACACCAACCTAAAAGGCTGGTTGTTCACAATCATGCGTAACACCTACATCAATAATTACCGAAAAGTACAACGAGCCAAAACATCCCACGATAATACCAAGGATCTCTATTTTCTTAATGTAGAAGATACACATACATTCAATAGACCTGAGGAAAGTTTTGAATTTAAGGAGGTTTGGCGCAATGTAAATGCACTCAAGGACGAGTTATTAATGCCCTTTAAAATGCATACATCGGGTTATAAATACCATGAAATAGCAGATCAATTAAATATTCCAATTGGAACGGTAAAAAATAGGATCTTCCACGCTCGAAAAGAGATTCAACGAAATTTAGCCGGCTATCAATAGCATCACTTTCCAGTTGAAGAAACCGCTTCTATTGTTTAAAATCGTAAAATGAAAAAAATAGCGGTTATCGGTGCGGGCTTTGCAGGACTTTCGGCAGCTACATGTTTGGCAAAAGAAGGGTACGATGTAACTCTGCTCGAAAAAAATAGTAGCCCTGGAGGACGAGCCAGAAAATTTGAATCAAACGGTTTTACTTTTGATATGGGCCCTAGTTGGTACTGGATGCCCGATGTATTTGAAAAGTACTTTCAACTCTTTGGTAAAACCGTTGCTGATTATTATGAATTAGAGCGTCTTTCTCCCTCTTATAGAATCTACTTTGACAAGAATGACTTTCTAGACATTCCCGCAGGGGTAGAACCGTTATGTCAACTTTTTGAATCGCTAGAGCCAGGAAGTTCGACCCATTTACTCCGATTCCTTGAAGAAGGCAAATTCAAATATGAACTTGGCATTAATAACTTAGTATACAAACCAGGTCTTGCACTAAACGAATTCGCAGATCTTAAACTCCTGGCCGGGATCTTAAAGCTTCACGTATTTCAATCTGTTTCCAGCTATGTGCGCAAATTTTTTAATGAACCCCGTATCATTCAATTGCTGGAGTTTCCTGTTCTTTTTTTAGGAGCCACGGCACAAAAAACTCCGGCCCTTTATTCTTTAATGAACTATGCCGACATGGCTCTCGGCACCTGGTATCCTAAAGGCGGTATGCATAAAATTATTGAAGGGTTAACTGCACTTGCCCGGGAACAAGGAGTAAAGTTTGAATTTAATAGTGAAGTGAGTTCTTTTACGATAGATGAGAATCGTATTAGTGAGGTTATCGTAAACGGACAGCCGAAAAAATTCGATTATGTAGTGGCCGGTGCCGATTATCATCATGTTGAGCAAACCATGCTCCCTAAATCCCATCGCAGATACAAAGAATCGTATTGGGAGAAGCGATCGATGGCACCTTCCAGCCTAATTTTTTATTTAGGTTTAAATAAAAAATTAGCGGGTTTGCTTCACCATACATTATTCTTTGATGAAGATTTTTCGATTCATGCCCGGGAAATCTACGAAGATCCAAAGTGGCCCACGTCTCCTCAATTTTACGTTTCATGCCCATCACAAACTGACCCTACCGCAGCCCCAGCCGGTTGCGAAAATATTTTTATTCTTATACCGGTTGCCCCGGGATTACAGGATGAAGAATCAATAAGAGAAAAATATTACGATTTAGTAATGGCAAGGTTTGAAAGAATTATAGGCGAATCCATTCGCAATCACGTAGTTTTTAAAAGGAGCTATGCCCATAATGATTTTATTTCCGATTATAACGCTTTTAAAGGGAATGCATATGGTTTGGCTAACACAATACTTCAAACTGCCCATTTTAAACCCTCTATCTTAAACAAAAAGGTGAAAAATCTGTTTTATACAGGCCAACTAACTGTACCCGGCCCAGGAGTTCCTCCTTCTTTGATCTCCGGGCAAGTTGTTGCGGCTCAACTTATAAAAAGAGATAGGGATTAAATTGGACAGGCGGTAAGCAAATTTAGTAGATTCTTTATTAGTTTAAGATTAAAGGAATAGGCCAAATGAGTAAAGAACTTTTCGATAAAGTCTCATTAAAATGCAGCAAGATTACTACACGCATGTATAGTACATCGTTCTCGCTGGGTATTCGCTGTTTGCAAAAAGAAATGCGAGGCCCTATTTACTCTATTTATGGATTGGTCCGTTTTGCAGACGAAATTGTTGATACCTTTGATGATTATGATAAGGCCGCATTTCTCGACAGATTTAAAAAAGACACGCATTAAGCTATCACGGACAAGATAAGTCTTAATCCTATTCTCCATAGCTTTCAAAAAACAGTTACTAGTTTTAAGATAGAAGTTGAATTGGTTGATCAATTTCTAAAAAGCATGGAAATGGATCTTGCACTAACCACGTATGATCAAAAAGGTATTGAAGAGTATATTTTAGGATCCGCTGAAGTGGTTGGTCTTATGTGCTTACGAGTGTTTTGTAAAGGCGATGAAACGATGTATCAGCAGCTGAAGCCCGCGGCCATGAAACTCGGCTCGGCCTTCCAAAAAATAAATTTTCTTAGAGATTTAAATGCCGATTATAACGGGATGGGTCGTAGCTACTTTCCGGGTGTTGACTTAACAGACTTTAACGAACAAACGAAGAGTCAAATTGAAGAGGATATCGCGAAGGACTTTCACGATGGGTATTTAGGAATTAAGCAACTACCACGTTCAGCACGCTTTGGGGTATATGTAGCCTATCTTTACTACATGGCTCTTTTCGAAAAAATTAAGAATACCCCTAGCCACATTATTTTAACCAACCGTATTCGTGTTCGTAATAGGCGCAAACTCACCATTCTCGCCTACTCGTATGTAAAGCATCAACTTAACCTGTTATAAATGGAACAGGTAATTTTAGTAAATGAAAAAGACGAAGAAATCGGGTTTATGGAAAAGCTGGAGGCCCACCAAAAGGGTCTACTCCATAGGGCATTTTCTATATTGATTTTTAACACCAAAGGAGAAATGCTAATACACCAGCGGGCCAAGACAAAGTACCACAGTGGTGAGCTATGGACAAATGCTTGTTGCAGCCATCCAAAGGCTGGAGAAACAATTGAAGCAGCCGGACACCGAAAGCTACTTCAGGAAATGGGGATTAGCTGCCACCTAACCTATTCACATAAATTCATTTATCGAATTGAATTGGACAACGGCTTAACAGAATATGAATGGGATCATGTTTTAATTGGAAGCTACGATGCTGACCCTATATGCAATCCTGAAGAGGTACAAGCCTGGAAGTATCAATCACTCGAAATTATAAAAGCAGATGCCACAAAACATCCGGATAGATACACAAGTTGGTTTAAGATTATCTTACAACAACCTGAGCTTTCAAAATCGTTAAATCCCTAACTCTATTTGAAAAACAGCCGACCAATACGCATCTGTGAATGAATTCAATTTTAAATCGGTCTGTTCTGTGTACATAATACCACCCTGTACTTTCAATCGATGCCCCATCAGGTATTTAGTAACTCCTAACTCGTAATTCTCAACTTGATTATTCAATGATGCTGTTGTTGCAGCGGGGTTATCATATAAATCTGAAGATGGTTTGGTAGTGGCATAACGGCCCGCAATCTCAACGTTGTTTTAAAAAGGTAACTCATTTGCGACATTACCCCAAAGCCTGTATAAATGGCACTAAACTGCGAGGAATTATCTGGGTTAATTGTGATTGGATTCTCGGCAGTTCGGTTCATAAATTCTGAATACCAAGCCCACCCTTTGTATTTTGAAAGTAAGTCAACTTCAAAAGCATTCATAGAGCGATTTTCGTATAAATCGTTACCTAGTTGCCCCGCCTCGCGCAATGCTCTTTCATTATGCGAATACGTGGTGGCTAAAGAAACTTTTAACGTTTTTTCGCGGGCTAAATCACCTTCTACATAATCATTTTCTTCTGTAAATTGGCCAAACGGCAAGAACTCAATTCGGCCTGTTGTAGCAAGTCCACTATTTGAAAGAATGGCATTCCTACCTTCTCCTGAAGTTACTGCCCCCCGCAAAATCAAATACTTGGTAGTATAGTGTGCAAAAAAACCAAAGTCACGGTCTATTGTAAAATTTGCATTTACAATTGATCGATCATAAAACTGTTGATCGCCTGACGAAACTACCCGTTGTCTGTTCCCCGGGAGTTTTGTCTGACCAAAGCCTAAACGCAATCTTGGGTTGGGATTATAATAGATAATCGCATCACGAACTACATTCGGACTTGAATTGACTTTTGAATTATCAAAACCGCGCCAATCCATATCTCCACGGGAGAAAGATAATTGTATATAGTAGGTTAGTTTTGGATTGTATACAAAGCCCGTGAACTTCATCCTCAATCGTCTTACGCGAAACTCAAAGGATTCAGGCGTTAGATCTGTATCAGTTTTGCTGGAGTACATAGCCCGGTTTTGCATTCGAAATTGAAAATTAAGTGAGAACAAACTATCTGTTGTGACTAGACCAACTCCCTTGCCTTTTCTTGCATAGGTTTGAATACCCAATTTCGAATCTTGCGCTAATCCCGGAAAGGAAACCAACATGAGAAGTAAAACAAGAAAGAAATTTTTTCTACTACCAGAAACTGGAGCTTGAACGAAATAAGAAGTAATCATAATAAATTGGAGTTTGGCAAAATTATGGAAATAATGCCAAATTGTTGACTACTTAATAGTTAGTTAACCTAACTGAAGTGCCTGCAGAATTTTTAGCGGTGGACTTTAATCCATCACTTCATAAATACCAACGGGGTTGGATTTATTTTTTAAGACAACATCTTCCAGTTTGCGACAATTAAAGGACTCTTTAATTTTTTCGTATGATGATTGATTGATTATAATTTGACTGGGACCGGCCACCGATTGAAGGCGTTGCGCTGTATTTACAATATCGCCAATTACTGTATAATCGAGCCTGCGAAGATTAGCGGAACCAATGTTACCTGAGATCATTTCGCCACTATTAATACCGATTGATACTTTCGGTTTATAGCCAATAGCCTCAAGTGCTGGTTGTTCTTCAATCCGTTTGCGAACAGCCAGACAAGCATCGATCGCGCGGTCAAGGTGATAGTCGCCACGGAATACAGCCATGATGGCATCACCAATAAATTTATCGATGTAGCCACCTTGCGCTATTATTTCTTTTACGATTATATCAAAATAGTTGTTCAACAATTTAACTACCGTATCGGGCGTTTCACTTTCGCTAATCTTGGTAAAACTGCAAATGTCAATAAAGACCACCGAGCCTTCGATGGTTTCATTTACCATAATGCTCGACTCGTACTCGCGGCTGCTCATAAAATTGAGCACCGTTTCGTCCACATACATTTTTAGAATATTGTTTTCCTTAATAGCCTTCATGGTCTCACGCATTTGAACAACATGCTTAAGTGTTTTTTCCATGGTCAATTCAAGGTCTTCGAAATTGATCGGCTTGGTAATAAAATCAAATGCTCCGCGGTTCATGGCCACCCGAATGTTTTCTATATCGCCATAAGCCGATACGATTACTGACTTCAATAGTGACTTTTGTTCACTCAATTTTGTAAGCAACGTCAGGCCGTCCATCTCAGGCATATTGATGTCGCTTAGCACCATGTCCACATCAGAATGCAGTTGCAATTGTTCGAGCGCAATTTTTCCGTTACCAGCAAAAATAAATTGATACTGCTGATCGCGGATTTTTTGACGGAACTTTTGCTTAATAAGAACCTCTAAATCGGTTTCGTCATCGACTACTAATATTTTGGTCATTAGGTCAGCTTTAACTTTTCTTTTAACATTGTGAAATCAACAGGTTTTGTCAAAAAATCATCGGCTCCTAATTCCTTTGCAATTTTATGATTTTCAGCATCGCCATAAGCAGTGATCATCATCACCACAGGAGGCGGCTTCATGTATTTTTTCTTCACGTTTTCAAGCAACTGCAATCCACTCATGCCGGGCATGTTGATGTCAGAAAGAATCAGCATGGCTTCATGTTCCCATTTGTTCAGTTGAACAAGTGCATCTTCTCCCGAAAAGGAAAAAACAAATTCTACCTGACCACTTTTTATTTCCTTTCTAAAACGTTGTTCAAACAACGTTTTTACATCTTGTTCATCGTCTACTACCAGGATTTTCATAGAATATTATTCAGTTAAAATTATTATAAAAGTTGTACCCTCGCCTTGTTTAGTTTCTACTTTAAGCTCGCCACCATGAGCGTTGGTGATTATGTCGTAGCTCATGCTTAAGCCCAGGCCCGTTCCTTGCCCTGTTGGCTTGGTGGTAAAGAAAGGTTGAAAGATTTTATCAACTATGCCTTGCGGAATACCGTTTCCATTATCGCTTACGCGGATCTCTATTTTTTTACCAAGGCGTTTTGTGCTTACGGTTACGGTAGGTTCATATCCCTCACCTTGCTGTTGCTTACGTTCTGTTACCGCATAGAATGCGTTAGTAATCAAATTCAGAATCACTCTGCCAAGATCCTGACCAACAACATTAATACTGCCAACGCTTTCATCAAAATCAGTTTTCATAGAAGCGTTAAATGTTTTGTCTTTTGCGCGCAAGCCATGATATGCCAGGCGTAGATATTCATCGGCTAGCACATTGATATTAGTGGATTCCCTTTTTCCATTGCTGCTGCGGCTATGCTGCAACATGCTCTTTACAATGCCATCGGCACGCTTGCCATGAAAAACAATTTTATCTTCATTATCCGCAATATCTTTTGCTAAAGCTTTTACCTCTTCAAAATTTCCGGCTTCAATTTCTGCTTTCATTTCTCCAATGAGTTCCTTATTCACTTCGGCAAAATTATTTACCAAGTTTAGTGGGTTTTGAATCTCATGCGCGATGCCCGCAGTAAGTTCACCCAGACTGGCCATCTTTTCGGATTGAATCCTAATTCCCGTTCGCGGCTTCGCTCACGCTCACGCAGTTTGATGCCTCTTCGCACACCGCGATCTGTTGTAAAGGCAAAAAGTGCAAATAGAATTGCATATGATGAATAAGCCCACCACGTGCGCCACCAGGGAGGAGATATAATTATCATTATTGATTTACCTTCTTCGTTCCAGATACCAAAGGCATTGGCAGCCCGTACGATAAACTCATATCTCCCCGGATCTAAATTGGTGTAGCCTGCGAAGTTCCGGTTGTCATAAATCCAATCCTGATCATAACCCTTCAGCATGTGGGCATATTGATTCTTTTGTGGATTGGCATAATGCAAGGCAGCAAATTCAAAACTTAAATTATTCTGATCGAAGGCCAACGAAATACTTTTAGCATCAAACAAACTTTCAGTGAGTGGCGAATTTTCTTTCATATCCAAAACAGATTTGTTAGATATAAACAGATTGGAAATTATAATAGCCGGGGGTGTTTTATTGGATGTTATATTACTGAATGTAGTGAGTCCATGGTCGCCACCAAAGTAAAAGCGTCCATCCGTTGCACGGGTTGACGCGAGTTGTAAAAACTCATCTGCACCCAAACCATCCGAAGAGTTGTAATTAATAAAGGTTACTTTGTTTAAATTTTTATTAGAAACCATTTGCGACAAGCCGTTTTGCGAGGCAATCCACATTTCACCCTCATCACCCTCCACAATACCAACTGTAAGATTGGTGGGTAGTCCATCGGCTTCGGTATAGCGGGTAAAAGTTTCCGTTGCCGGATCAAATTTATTTACCCCTTCAGGGGTTGCTAGCCAAATCATACCCTGGCTATCTTGCTGAATATCGAGTATATTATTATGGCTAAGTGAATTGTTATCGTTCGGGTTAAAATAATAATTTTTAACGCTATTGGTAACCGGATCAATCCGATTAAGGCCGCTTCCGGCACCAGCCACCCAAATGAATTTATCAGTTACTTCTATGTCATTAATATTTACTCCGTCAATTGCCAATTCTTCGTGTTCCGGAGCTACTGGGCTCTGAAAGGATTGGAACTGATTTCCGCTTTGCGGTTTTAGTAAAGCAATACCGTATAATGAAGTTTGTGTGGGCGCGGCCTCATTCCATTTTCCAAATGCATGACTATCATCCGTGCGATAGTGCAACACGTATTTGCCGGGTTGCAGTGTTACCGAACTAATCTCTACTCTGTTTTTTGAAGCACCTCCGGCATGAAAAGTATGATCAAAATCGCTCATTAGCCAAACAGTGTCTTTAGCCTCATTTTCAATCCAGCCAAAATCAGCCCGGCTTACACCATCAATCTCACCCACAGCCATTACCCAATACGTTCCCGCTATTCTAATCTCTACGGGTTCTGATAGTCCTTGATTATCAATAACTTTTTCAAGTGCAGCTAACTTTTGATCTGTTGAGATTAGTTTTTCCATTTCAGCAACTAATTGATCAGGGTATTGCTTGAACTGTTTACTAATTACCCGTTGTACAGTATTTGTTTTCGTGTTTAAAATGTTCAATCCGCTATTGGTCCCTATCCACAACCGCTCTTGATTATCGGGCTTGATTACTCTTACTTGATTGTTTGAGATTGAGCTTACACGTGTTGAGTCATACTTGAACCGTCTTACTTCCTTGAAATTTTTATCCAACTCAATTAAGCCATCGCCCCAGGTACCTAGCCAAAGTGAGCCATCTTTTTCTTCGGCTATACTCCTGACTGAGCCTCCAAACATATCGTCAACAACTTTGAATGTTACTTTTTCAAAGGTTTGCTTTTTAGGGTCATAGATATTGACACCTCCGCCCCGTGTACCCACGTAGGTGATACCCGGCTTTACTTTAGAAGCAAGAATGCCAAACGCCCCGCCTGCACTCATGCTGTTCGGATTATTTGCATCATGACCAAGGTGTTGGAAAGGTTTATTTACAGGATCATATTTTACCAATCCAACTTCGCGGCTACCAAACCAAAAAATGCCACTGCGGTCTATCATAAATTGGGTAAACGCAATATTCCAGCCATGCGTGCGCATGTATACTTTACCAGCAATTTCAATTTCAGTGTAGTTGTCGGTGATGCCCTCAAACTTCAACAGCCCACGAAAATTATTGGCGATCCAGATATTACCTTGCGGATCAGGCGAAATACTGTTCCACTGATTCATTGCATCACCTGAAGAATCTGTATATTCTTTTAGCATTTTGAGTATACTTGACTCAGGATTGTATTTGTAAACTCCCGTCCGGGTGGTTATCCAAAGATTATTTGCATTATCAGCGAATAGCGCGGTAATGGTATTTTTTGGATCAACAAAATTAAAGCCGCCAAGTTTTTCAGAAGGTACCGGCTTAAAGGCACTTTCATTTTTTGCCTGCAACATTAATCCATTACTAATAGAACTTAACCAAAGGTTGCCTTTTAAATCTTCTACAATGTCAAGCGATTGTCCGGTCTGGTCTACTTCCAATCGATTGGGTACATCGTATTTTGCCCGCTTCCATTCATCCTTAACAGAATCGTATTGTACTAACTGTGCTGATAAGGTATTTGCCCAAAGTCTGTTTTGTGAATCTTTTAAGAACTTAAAACCCCGTACTTCCGAGTCAGCAGTAAAATTGAAAGTGGGTGCAAAATTGTAGTTCTTAAATTCATTTTTCTGGCGAATGTATTTGGATACGCCAAGGCTATTACCAATCCAGATATCATGGTTGGTATCTTCCAACAAACTGAAGATAAGATTGTGTTGTAAACTGGTAGGATTACCCGGTATATTCTTAAAGGTTTGAAATTTGTAGCCATCATACTTCTGCAACCCGTTGGTTGTTCCAATCCAGATAAGCCCATAGCTATCTTGTATCACCGCATTGACTATAGGCGAAACCAACCCATCCGAAACAGATACGTAGGTGGGCTCAATGATTTGCACCGGAGCCTGGGCAAAAAGCTTAGTACATGATAGAAAAAACAGACTTAGGATGGTCAGGTAGAGAGCGGCCTGCTTTACAGGCGGATGAGGTTTAGCCATTTGTAAATATAAGATCACGGATTAGAATGATGGAAGGATTTCACGGATTTTATTTAGAGAACGAGTCGTTTAAATGTAAGACTTTTACTGCCGAAATTTATTAGTAATCCAACTTCAAGCTTATATGCTTTCAGATAGTTCAACACTTGGGCGAGATGAACATCTTCCAGTTCAATCACAGCTTTTAACTCAACCAGCACTTTTCCTTCCACCACAAAATCTGCTCTCCTGGCTCCAATTGGTTCAGGCAATTGCTTATAGAAAATATCTTGTTCAATCTCCCGGGCAAACGAAAGTCCTGCTTGTTTAAATTCCCAAGCCAATGCGCGTTGATAGATCACCTCCTGAAACCCGTTACCAAGAAACTTATGAACTTCAAATGATGCCCCAATTATTTTTCTCTGTGATATCCTTATGTCTTAACTCTGCCATAGTTTTAATCTGTGCAATCCGTTAATCCCTATAATCCGTGATTCAGACAAGAGGAATATTTATAATAAACTCACTCCCTTCTCCCACTTTCGTCTCCACCTTCAACTCTCCCCCATGTGCTTTTTACAATATCATAACTTAAACTCAACCCTAATCCAGTCCCCTGCCCGGTTGGTTTGGTAGTGAAGAAGGGTTGGAAGATTTTTTCTTTGATTGAATCAGGAATACCGTTGCCGTTGTCTTTTACAGAAATGAAAATTTTGTCGCTCAGGTATTTTGTGCTTACTACAACTAACGGCTCTCGTTGCTGGCTGTTAGTTGCTGGCTGTTGGTTTACTGCATAGAACGCGTTGTTGATCAAATTCAAGATAACTCTGCCAATATCTTGCGGCACTACATTTATTTTTGGAAGAGACTCATCAAAGTGTGTTTCAAACTTTGCGTTGAAGGTTTTGTCTTTTGCCCGGAGGCCGTGGTAGGAAAGTCGTAGGTACTCATCACATAGGGCATTGATGTCGGTTGGCTCCTTTTTACCAGAACTGCCACGACTGTGTTGCAGCATACCCTTCACTATATCAGATGCGCGCTTACCGTGAAAGCTTATTTTTTCTTCATTTTCCTTAACATCCAAGGCTATCGTTTTAACTTCTTCTAAATTTCCTTTTTCAGCTTCCTGTACAATTTCTTCCAAGAGTTCCGAATTCACTTCTGAAAAATTATTGACAAAGTTCAACGGGTTTTGAATTTCATGAGCAATGCCTGCAGTGAGTTCTCCGAGGCTAGCCATTTTTTCAGATTGGATGAGTTGGGACTGAGTCTGCTTGAGTTCGGCCAGCGCTTGATCTATTTCGTTTTTCTGTTGTTGTAGCAGCGTATTAGCCTTTTGTGCTTTTCTATAATTTCTATAAACAAGAAGCGCAATAAGCAAAGCCAGCGCTAGTCCGGCAACAGTTGCAACTATTCTAAAGCGATTGCGCAAGTTCAATTCCGCCAACTTCATTTCGGATTCGCGTTCCTGCTGTTCGAGTTCGATTGCCTTGGCAGACAATATATTTGCGGCTCCGGAAATATTTTCTCTGGCGGCCTGCGCTATTTTCAGGTATTTCAATGCTTGTACCGGATCGGTCGACTCATACAATTCAGACAATAGAGTTGCGGAAGCTAATTCGGTTTGTCTAGCCGGACCCCGGAGACCCCGTTCATAAGCACGGAGGGCACAGGATATGGCTGAGTCATATTGGTTGCGGTCCTTAAAAAAAATGGAGCGCATTATCAGGTTAGCCGAGCCATTGTTGGATCGGAGGTATCGAAGTGCCAAAGAGTCGTACCCTTTCTTTCCGTAGGCATATCCAAGTGTGGGAACCACGCCTTGTTGTATGAATTGATTTCCTATCTTCTGTGCTATATCTACTGCCTTTTCTGCATAGTAAATAGCAGAGTCGACCTCATTCAATTGGGCAAATGTATCACCCATGCGCCAATGAGCGGCACCGTAGAAGAAGGGATCGGCCGCATCTTTTGTAATGGCAATAGCCTGGTGATAGTAGGACAATGCCTTTTGTAAGTCACTTAAGTTAGCATATACGTTCGCGATTCGAATCAGTAAGGATGCTTCGTCATAGATAAGGTTATGCTTTCTGGCTACCCGCAAGCCTTCCAATCCAAGTTCCAGTCCTTTTGGCAGTTCGCCCTTGGCAAAATAATAGTGGCTTAGCACAGATAGTGCCCTAGCTTCTCCAGACGGGTAATTAATAGTGCGCGAAAGTGTAAGTGCCTTCACACCATAATAGTAGGAGGAGTCCATCCTCCAGTTCCTATAATATTCTGCAAGCCTGGCGAACGTCAGTGCCCGGGTGCTGTCGGCTTTCGCTTCTCTCAATGTTTGCGAGAGTTTATCGAATTGCAGTTCATCCATATTCTGTGCCTTTGCAGCCACAGCGACTAGAATAAGTAGGCTTAATTGAAGATGCTTTATCATATACTTGCTTTTCTATTGAGAAGTTATTGGATTATGACGAGAAGAATGACTATCAAGTGGCAGTTGAATAATAAACTGACTGCCTTCTCCATCCTTCGTCTCCACCTTAAACTCCCCGCCATGTACTTTCACAATATCATAACTAAGAGATAGTCCAAGTCCCGTTCCTTGTCCGGTTGGTTTGGTAGTAAAGAAGGGTTGAAAGATTTTATCAACTATGTCTTGAGGAATGCCGTTGCCGTTGTCTTTAACACTTATCTCAATTTTGTTCCCATGATTTTTGGTGCTTACTCTAACTAGCGGATCACGTTGATCGTTATTCGTTGCTCGTTGTTGGTTAACAGCATAGAACGCATTATTGATTAAGTTTAGAATCACCCGCCCTATATCTTGCGGTGCTACATTTATTCTAGGCAGGGATGAATCGAAATCAGTTTCGAATTTGGCGTTAAAACTTTTGTCTTTGGCACGAAGACCATGATAACTCAAGCGCAGGTATTCATCGCACAGTGCATTAATGTCTGTTGGTTCTTTAACACCACTGCTGCTGCGCGAGTGTTGCAACATTCCTTTTACAATTCCTTCTGCTCGTTTGCCATGATGAAGTATTTTCTCCATGTTTTGCTTTACATCATTAGCGATTTCAGCAGCCAGCGACCAGTTACCAGCGGCCTGTTCGGTTTTCATTTCATCAATAAGTTCATTGCTAACCTCAGAGAAGTTGTTTACAAAGTTCAATGGGTTTTGAATTTCATGCGCAATGCCGGCAGTGAGTTCACCCAATGATGCCATCTTTTCGGCTTGCACCAACTGTTGTTGCGCCTGTTTTAAATCAACCAGTGTTTTATCGACCTGCTGCTTGGCTGCTTCCAGTTTATTGAAATCTTCGTAGCGGGCGTATGCAGTCGAAAAGGCATCGGCCACCGAGTGTACCAAATTCAAATCATTGGTATGCAACGCGGCTGTATTGCCTACGTACAACATGCCTTGCAAGAAAGGAAGGAAGTGCAGGTAAATACCCTCTTTCGGAATTGTGCTTAAATATTGATCACGCGAAGTAATGGCGCCTTGTTTCATCAGCACATCGGCCTGCGCCTGAAAATCTTTATCTACCCAACGGGTAACATACGTTTTATGCTCTTGCCAGGCGGTAATCGCCTCCCTTAAGCTAGTGGCTGCCTCAAAAGATTGATGCGCTGCCGCAATAGCCTTACCATCTGGAGTAGAAAGAAACGTATGAATCTGTTGTTGTTCAGTGTCGATAATAAACACACCACAGCGAACGAATGGAATTCCAAGCGTGGTGAGCTCTCTCCATATTAATGGAGTGATGCGCTCCAGATCTTTTACCGTGCGCATACTGGCAATCTCGGCACGCACACGATCCAGTGATGCCTGCCTAATGGCATCCTTTTCACGCGCTTCTGCATCTTTCAAGTCTTTGTAGCGCTTGTAGGTAAGGCTGAGTACTGATGTAAATCTTCGGTAAACCTGCAATTCATCTTCCGCCAGTTCTTTTTCAGTAACCACATAGAAAGAACCTTCCGTGTACATCGGAAAATGGATATGCTGGATAGCTTCTTTTGGATAGTTGGGAAAGGAAATATGACTGTTTAGAAACTGATAATATTCCTTGATCTCATTTCCTCGCAAGATGTGGTGATATTCTGTTTGTTTAAGCCAATGCTCATAAGTGGCTTTTAGCATGGGATGACCTGCCATATCGAGTTTTCCCCGAACTTCCCTAAGATCACCGTTTTCGGTTTTACTTATAGTAGATAAATCCGCGATATAATTTTCTTTGTTGAGAAGGCCAGCTCCAAGTCGAATAACAGGTACTTTACTTAACCCTATAAACTCATCATAAAATGTTCGAATTACCTGAGCAAGATCATCCGAACTATGCATGGCCATGGCTTTGCCACGCACTCTTTCGAGCGATGCCTCGATAGTAGCTTCACGTGCCTGAGCTTCTGCTTTTTGCAGATCGAGGAAACGTGTATAGGTTTGTTCAAAGACTTGACCAAAGCGCTTAAAAATATTATGCGCTTCTGGTACCGGTTGGTAGGTGATGAAGAGAAGGCTTACTTTTGATCCGAAAACAAAATGTTCATACTGCTCAGTCGGAAATTGAAATCCGGATTCCAGTAGTTTTTCGTATTGCCCTTTTTCACCAAAACTTAAGAGTAGTCGATAGGTTTCCCTAAGCTCCTCACCTTCTTCGTGACCAACAAAAAAATCCTTACCTGCTTTGCGGGCATCACTTACTGATTTCAGAGCAGGCGAAAGTGTAGTATCCAAAGTGTATGGTTCCATGAAATTCCCTTCCGGGTCAGTCACGTAATCGAGATAGGAATTATTGTCTTCGCTCCAGATGTTAAATCCTGTGGTCCATGCTTTGATGCCTAAATACTGAATCTGTTTGAATAATAAACTTGCAACTTCGGTGAGCTCTTCACTCTTATGCATGGCCATAGTGCGACTCCTTACCCGCTCCAATGCTGCTTCTATCTGTGCCTCTCGTGTCTGGGCTTCCGCTTTTTGTAAATCGAGGAAACGTGTATAGGATTGTTCGAAAACATTGCCAAATCTTTTCAGAATTATATTATGCTCTTCCGGAAACGGTTTTCCATCATAATTAGCAACAAGGATTAGCGTGTTTTGCAATAGATAAAAAGAGCCGGCATATGTTGCCTTTTCTAGAAGGAGCGTCTTTCTTTCCTCTGGTATCAGGGTACCAACCACCGTATTGTCGAACAGGTGCTGATAGTATTGTTTCTTATCTTGATCATTTAAGATCAACGTAAAAAAATCTTCTCCTCTTTCAAGGGATTCTTTCACTTTAATAAAAATGGGATTTTCAATATAGGGCACATGTACTTGGTCAGGATAAATCTTACCCGTGCTCAGGCTATAAATCCATAAGTAAAAGTCATGCTCTGCATTTCGAATATTTGTGCCAATATTGACGACATGAAATTCTAAACCTAGCTGGGTAAATTGTTCGCATATAACACTACAAACATCCAAAATTTCTTCACTCTTGTGCATGGCCAAGGATTTGCTGCGCACTCTTTCCAATGCTGCTTCGATCTGCGCTTCTCTTGTCTGCGCTTCTGCTTTTTTGCAGATCGAGAAAGCGGGTATAGGTTTGTTCAAACACTTTGGCGAAGCGTTTGAAGATTTCATGTGCTTCGGGCACATGTTCTAATGTGATGAACAATAGGTACCCATATTTAAAGTAAGCAACATGATCTATTTGTCGTGTAGGAAAGACCCACCGCTTTCCTTTAGTTTCCTTAAGGCTTCACCCATAATAGGAATTGTACACAAGTAATCGTAATGCACGGCACATCCCTTGCCTGCAAATTCTTCAATGATCAATGATTCTCCTTTTTGCCCGGCTTTAAAGTATTTAAGAAAAACATTTTCTCTTGGTGTTTTATAGACAGGCAAAGTTCCGGATTCAGAACTAAACCATTCAGTCGATTCATTTTCACCATAAATATTAAATGCACAGCCCCTCGTTTGTATACCCAACGCTCTGACTTGTTGATCTAATAGAAAGGATGCTTCAGCGAGTTCATCACTATTTTGCATTGCCATCGTTCTAGCTCGTACTCTTTCTAAAGCCAATTCAATCTCTGCTTCCCTTGCCTGGGCTTCTGCTTTAGCAATATCCGTATATCGCTGATAAGAAAGATTGAATACATTCCGAAAACGCTTTAATAACTGTAATTGTGAGTTATCAATTTTTCCAAAATTTGAAATGCCTATGTTTCCAACACCTACTGAGAAAAAATAGTAGTTTATTTCTTTTGCCTTGAGAAGTCTTTTATCATACACTTGACCTGATTTTTTCCTAAAAGTTAAAAACTCAGCCAATGCTTTTCCTTTCACCACCACTTCTGCAAATGAATCATTTGATTTCCTGATTCGTTTCAGAAAAGATTCAACGACTGTATTCCCTTTGCACGGTATTGTTGCAATTTTCCCTCCTGTAAAGTCAGAATAATCGTAATCATCGAAATTTCTTTTTCATCATTAAAAATATGAATAAGAGCACAGCGCATATCTTTGAAGCCTGCTTTATAAAGCTCTTTAAATAAGACCTCACAAATATTGAGCAAATCATCAGGTTTACTCATGGCCATGGCCACCGTTCGCACTCGCTCTAAGGCTGTTTCAATTTCGAGTTCTCGATTTTTTCTTCCAACTCAATGGTTCGCCTTTTAATGGCATCTTTGAGTTTGAGGTTCTCTTCTTCTATTTTTTCAATGGCAATATTTTCTCCGTCTTGCGCTCTAAGATCGGGGAAGGATGAATGCTGATGAATGATTTTCCATTTCCCACTCTTTTCATGAAGAGTAGTAGAGGCTCTGAATTTGGAAAAGAAAATCCATTTTCTACCGGACTTCGCGTATAGATCGCACTGCTCATTAATCAACACACTCGCTTCCAGCCATTCTTTCCTAATCACCCGCTTTCGCATTTCCAGTTGACCCGCAACCTGATCAATGGTGTCATGAAGAAACTTGACTGCATCTTTCTTATTGAAAAAGACTTCTGTTTCCGCACTGCCTACCTGCGTGTATTTAGGATCGAGCAAGGCAGCCATACTCGCAATATCTCCTTTCAGATAGCCATCCCAATACGCGTTGTACACTTTTAGAATTTCGGCTTGCTGTTTTTTAGTGAGTTTCATAGAGATAAATAATGCGTTGCGAAACAAGAATTGTATCTCAAGCTCACAAGAATATCCCTCAGGTTAGGTATGACACAATACCTGTATCTTTAAAGATAGAATTTATCTGTGGTTTCTCTGTATTATGGGATGTTTTTAAAGGCTCTACCCTGCCGGAGAAGCAAGAAATAAACCTTCTGGTTAAACCAAATGAAGTCCAAACTGTTATACTAACATGTTTTCATTCCTAAAATCCGACCCAGTCAAGAAGCTGGAAGCCAAGCGAACAAAATTGCTCGAAGAAGCTATGCATATCCAACGATCGGGCGATCTTAAATTGTATGCCCTAAAAATGGATGCCATTGATAAACTTGAAAAAGAAATTGAAGCACTTCGATCAGGTAAATAAGTTGGCTATTGATTCTTCCACTGCGCTATTCTGGCTTAGAAGAGACTTGCGTTTGCAAGATAATGCTGGCCTCTACCATGCATTGAAAGAAAATACAAGCGTTATTCCCATTTTCATTTTTGACATTGTTATTCTTGAAAAACTGGAAGACAAAACCGACCTCAGAGTGCAGTTTATCCATCAGTCGCTTACGCAGCTGCAACAGCAACTGAATGAGCTGGGCAGTTCTTTGCTTGTCTTCCATGGAAACCCTGTTGAAATCTTTCAAACTCTGCAACCCAAGGCGATTTACACAAACCAAGATTATGAGCCCTACGCGCAACTTCGTGATAGCAAGATAAAAGCGATTCTGGAAAAGAAGAGTGTTCCATTCCACACGTTCAAGGATCAGGTAATATTTGAAAAAGATGAAGTTCTAAAAGATGATGGAAGGCCTTATACGGTGTTCACGCCATACAGTCGCAAGTGGAAATCAAACTTGACTGATCTCCATTTGAAGAAGTATCCCTCAGAGAAATATTTTAGTTCATTTAAGAAAATAAAACCAACTACCCTACCTACCCTTCCAGAGCTTGGCTTCGAAGAAACACTGACTGCCTTTCCCGAGCGGGTTATCAAACAAGCAATTATTGAAAAGTATGATACGCAACGAAACTTTCCCGCTATAGCAGGAACTACCAAATTAAGTGTACACCTGCGTTTTGGTACGGTAAGCATTCGCAACCTGGCCCGTATAGCCCAAAATAAAAATGAGGTTTGGTTCAACGAATTAATCTGGCGCGATTTCTACCAAATGATTCTTTGGCATTTTCCAACTGTGGTAAGGCAAGCCTTCAAGCCCGCTTACGATAGAATCGAATGGCGGAATGATCTGAAAGAATTTGAACTGTGGCGCCAGGGTAATACAGGCTATCCTATTGTAGATGCCGGCATGCGCGAACTCAATACCACGGGCTTTATGCACAACCGTGTGCGCATGATTGTTGCTAGTTTTCTTACCAAACATCTTTTGATTGATTGGCGCTGGGGCGAGGCATACTTTGCACAAAAGCTGCTCGACTTTGATTTAGCGGCCAACAATGGGGGTTGGCAATGGGCAGCCGGTTCGGGGTGCGATGCAGCCCCGTACTTTCGAGTGTTCAATCCAACTTTGCAAACAGAAAAATTTGATTCGGAATTAGTGTATGTTAAAAAATGGGTCCCTGAATTAAATACAAAAGAGTATCGTAAACCCATGGTTGACCACGCCTTCGCCAGAGAACGGGCTTTGAAAGTGTACAAGGAGGGCCTCGGGTAAATTTATACACCCATATTTCTTACCTTAAGAATCAATTACATGAAAATACTACTCACAGGATCAACGGGGTATATTGGCAGAAGGCTTTTGCCTGTGCTGCTGGCAAGCGGACATGAGGTGATTTGCCTGGTGCGTGACCAACGTAGATTTGATTGGGAAGATTTTTCAAAAGAAGATTTAGCCAGGATTTCAGTTGTGCAGGGCGATCTTTCAAATTCTCAATCGCTTGATTTGGTTCCGGTAGACTTTGATGTGGCCTACTACCTGGTCCACTCCATGACCTCATCGACCAAAGATTTCAAAACATCTGAAATGGAATCGGCCAGCAATTTTGTTCACCTTTTAGACCGAAGTGCGGCCAAGCAAATAATTTATCTGAGCGGAATCGTAAATGATGATCACTTATCCACACATTTACAATCGAGAAAAAATGTAGAAGACATTTTAAGAACAGCGCAGGCCCCGACCACCGTATTGCGTGCGGCTATTATCATAGGATCGGGCAGTGCATCCTTTGAAATAATTCGCGACTTGGTTGAGAAGCTGCCTGTTATGATTGCCCCACGTTGGTTAAAAACACGCTGCCAACCGATAGGTATTCGCAATGTGATTGAATACCTGCAAGGAGTTATGTTAAAACCGGAAACGTTTAATCAATCTTTCGACATTGGTGGAGCAGATATTCTTACCTACAAACAAATGCTCCTGGAGTATGCAGCTGTTAGAAATTTAAAAAGGTATATCATCACCGTGCCCGTACTATCTCCAAATTTATCTTCACTTTGGCTCTATTTCGTTACCTCTACTTCCTATTCTCTTGCAAGGAATTTGGTTTCAAGTATGAAAAATGAAGTGGTGTGCCAGGATACCCGAATAAAAAATATTGTACCTGTTAGCATTTTCAATTATACCCAAGCCCTTCAACTGGCATTTAATAAAATAAATAAGAAAGAAATTATTTCAAGTTGGAAAGATGCTATCTCCAAAGACACCTTGCGAAATACTTTTCTCGATAACCAAGAAGTTCCGAAACATGGCGTACTTACAGATAAGCGGGTTGTCGAATTTACAAGGCCACTACAAGAGGTAATCGAGAATCTTTGGTGCATTGGAGGCGAACGCGGCTGGTATTATGGTAACTGGATGTGGCGCATTCGTGGAGTAATAGATAAAATGGTAGGGGGGTGTTGGCTTGCGCAGAGGACGGAGAAGTGAAGTGGATCTAAAGCCAGGCGATGCGCTTGACTTTTGGCGCGTAATACTTGCTGATAAAGAAAACGGAAGACTGTTACTTTTTGCTGAAATGAAATTACCCGGTGATGCGTGGCTTGAATTTCGGCTTAAAGAAACCAATGGCAAAAAAGTTTTAATACAAACCGCCACTTTCCAACCGCTGGGTTTGTGGGGCCGGCTTTACTGGTATCTCGTTTTACCTTTTCATGGAATTATTTTTCCACGAATGGCGGCTTCCCTAGTTAACACAAAAGTATAATTCAATCCCAAACAAATTTCCAGGTACCATCCGGCTGCCGTTTCCATACCGTATGAAAAAAGCCTTCGCTGGTTTGGGTATTACCTACTGAATCTGTTGCCGTGTATACATACTTTCCATAGGTATATCCTAAATCACCTGATGAAGAAACATCCACAAAATCAGGCTTCCATGTTAAGGATACGTTCTCCGCTTTCGTATTAGAAATGAAATAATCCTTTAACGCAGATTTACCATGAATCAGATTATTGTTTCGTAGCACGGTTACATCTTCGGCAGCAAATGTTACAAAGGCTTGTTGAATGCCTGCAACTTGTGATAACGAATCGAAAGCGCGCTCGGCTTCGCGAATCTCTTGCTTCCAAACTTCTGTTTGAACTTGGTTTTGATTACGTGAGCAGGAAGTAAAAATGAGTATACCTAAGAATACAAATAGATTTTTCATAACTAATAAAAAAAAACTTCATCAACAAAAAACCAACCATTCTTACCCTTGCCACTATGCCATGCTGGAAGTTTACTTACAGGCTTAGCAACAATCTTATAATAAGCATGATTAGAAGGATCAATCGAAACAGCAATCGCATCTACACGTTGCGGGCGATAGGCGGTGGGTTGCTTAACCTTAACTTCTTTGATCAATTTTAAATGACTTCTATCCGTACCACCCCACACTTCAACATCGGTTGGCGGAAAAATATAACTTCCCAAATTATCGCCATAGCTGATTACTATTTTATTTAATGCAGGTGGGTTATCCCCAAAACTAAATCCAGCCTCGAAATTATTATCCCTGAAAGCCAACCACGATGATTCCTTTTGAATATCAATGAACCCCTTTTTTTCATCAGTCAGACTTGAAGCACCTAAGCCCGGATATTGCTGATCAGCCGGTAAAAGTAATTCGACATCCTTAGGCGCAATGCCATTAACAAAACAAGTGATCTCGAAGGGCGAGCTACAAAACCAACCTTCTTTGCATGCAATAGCCATTAGCTTAACAGTTTCCTTTGCTGGGATGGGGGTTTTATAAACTATTCCATCCACCGTGTCAGGCAAGGTTCCATTCAATGTATAATAAGTGGAAACGCCAGGCATCGAATGCTTTAATTCGATAGCTCCACCTGATTTGATAATTCCTTCATTAACCAACAAAGGTTTGGTCAGTCGCAGCATACTGGAATCTGTAAACAAGGAATATATGATTTCAACCTTTGGATAATCTTTAGCTAATTCAACAGCCTCCTCTTCCGTAACTTTAGTATTCCAAATAAACAGTTCATGTAAGGAGGGCAAATCAAGAAGTGGTTTGATCTGTTCAGAAGTTACAGATGTTCCCGATAAAGACAAAGATTTTAAATTCTTCAAAGACATAAGATCCGCTAAAGTTGCTCCGGTAATGTCAGTGAAATTCAAATTCAGTTTCTCAAGATTTTTAAACCTTTCAATGATTTTTAATTGATCATCTGCCACTGGCATTTTTGAAAGACTCAAATTCACAAGCTGATCTTCAATTTCTTTTAATTCCAACAAAGAATTTGGTTTGTATGCGTCCCGAAGAAAATAATCAACCTGAACAGCCGAACTATTTACATATAGCGGAGTTACCGTACGAAACGGAGTGTTCAGATTTTCAATTACTTCTTGCGATACTGAGGAAAAAGAATAAACCATTTCGATACTAGAAACATTCAACGTATTCATTTTAGCTGTAGACCACTTTCTAAGTGTATCCGTTTCTGAATATTCCGCTAACCTCTTATCAAAATCAGCTCCTGATCGGATCCATGATTCCAAAATAAATATTTCGTCAACAGTAAGTTGTGGTTTTCCATCCGGAGGCATGTGATTATCATCGGATAGTGGAAGATGAATATAGTGAATCATTCGGCTTGAGTCGGGGTTACCCGCAACCCAAGGAACGCCATTCTCTCCACCTAATTTAAATTTCTCAATAGAAGTCATAATTAACTTACCCTTGGCCTTTCGTTCATTATGACAACTGAAACATTTCTTTTCCAGAATCGGGCTAACAGCAATTTCGTAGAGTGTTGATGTTTCAATCGAGAGTTTCTTTGCTGACACTTCCGTGATGGGCGCCAGAATAAATATGTAAAACACAACTTCTCCTTTTTTTACATTCTGATACCATACTAAAAGAAAAAAAGCGATGAAACTTAAGATCGCACCACTGAGTCTATGCCAATACAAAGCATCCAAATCATAATCGCCTTGCACAGAAAGAAAAAATCCGAACAAGGCCGTGACCGATGTAGACAAAGCCGTGAGCATCAATGAAACCAGCAGGGTTTTTTGAAATTGTTTTCTTCTAAACGTCTTTCGGATTACTATTAAAACAAATAAAAAAAACAGGAACCCGATAGGAAGGTGTAATACCATGGGGTGCAATCTACCAGCCACTTGCAACCATGCTGGCAATTCAATCCTATCTGCAAAAAATAAAAGAAAGAGAAGCAGTATCTGTATAAAGAGTGTGATGTTGATAACAAGGGAGGCAGTTCGTTTCATGAAGCGACTAATATTTACACCAAAATACCCGGCACTACTTTCCCTGCCACATCGGTAAGTCGATATCTTCTTCCAAGATGTTTATAAGTCAACTGTTCATGATTTAGTCCCATCAAATGAAGTATTGTAGCATGAAAATCATTTACATGAACCGGGTCTTTCACAATATTATATCCAAACTCATCCGTTTCGCCATACACGATCCCAGGCTTTACACCTCCACCTGCCATCCAAATCGTATAGGCGCGTGGATGATGATCGCGGCCATAATTCTCCTTCGACAAATCACCCTGACAATAATTAGTACGGCCAAACTCGCCACCCCAAATCACCAACGTTTCATCTAATAAACCCCGTTGTTTTAAATCCATGATTAATGCTGCCGTAGATCGATCAACATCTTGCGCCTGTAAGGGCATCTCTCCTACCATGTTGCCGTGCTGATCCCAACCCTGATGATATAGTTGAACAAACCGAACGCCTGCTTCCGAAAGCTTTCGCGCCAATAAACAGTTTGCGGCATACGTTCCAGGCATCAAGCAATCCGCTCCATACATTTTAACAATGTTGTCCGGCTCTTTCGTTAGATCGGTCAGTTCTGGTACAGCTGTTTGCATCCGATAAGCCATCTCATATTGCTGTACCCGAGCCTGAATTTCAGGATCACCAAACTCTTTATAGTTTAACGCATTGAGCTGAGCTAGTTGGTCAAGCATGTTTCTTCGATCTGTGCGATCACGACCTTCCGGATCTCTTAAATACAACACTCGCTCTTCGCTGCTGCTGAATTGTACTCCTTGGTGTACGCTATCAAGAAAACCATTAGTCCAAAGTTTAGAATACACTCCCTGGCCATTTCCGCGTCCGCGAGAAAGCAAAACACAATAAGCGGGAAGATTTTTATTTTCACTGCCTAAACCATAACTCAACCACGCACCCATACTGGGCCGGTTCCCTTGCTGGGCACCTGTTTGCATGAAGGTAAGTGCCGGATCGTGATTGATAGCCTCCGTATGCATTGATTTAATAATGCAGATGTCGTCCACCACCTTCGCGATGTTGGGAAACATTTCACTTACCCACGCACCCGACTTTCCATATTGATTGAACTTAAAATGAGAACCCACTAACGGAAATTTCTCCTGGCCTGAAGTCATGCCCGTTAACCGTTGCCCCATACGAATAGAAGCCGGTAATTCTTCACCAGTCATTTTATTGAGTAAGGGCTTGTAATCAAAACTTTCGAGTTGTGAGGGTGCCCCATTTTGAAAAAGATAAATTATTCTTTTTGCCTTGGGTGCAAATTGTGGAAGTCCAAGACTTTGCGTTGCTTCATTCGAGCTTGAAAATAAATCGGGAATAAGTAATGAGCCCAGTGCCACTGATCCCAGGCCTAAACTCACCTTACCCAAAAAATGTCTTCGGGTTACATGAAAACGATAGTTGGTGAATTCTTTACTCATAGCCTCTATATTATAGCGTTGATAAATTCGTAAATCGTCATTCGTAATTTGTAATTACCTATGTTTTCGTTATCGCTTCATCAAGATTATAAATAGTTTGAACAACCTGCATCAACGCTGCCAATGAAACAACATCCTCTACTTTAGAATACGGATATTCACCTGCTTGTATAAAGAGGTCTGCCTTTTGAGGTGCCTGGGCGAACCTTATTTTTTCAGAATCAAAATAAGTAAGCAACATCGAAAGTTCTTCTTTCCCTGGCATTCGACAAACGATAGATTGAAAGGCAAGTTTAATTCTGTCCTCATCCGTTTTGGAGTTATTCATTAATCGCTCGGCAAATACTCTTGCCGATTCCAGTATAACCGGATCATTTAACAATACCAAGGCTTGCAGAGGTGTATTGGTGCGCATTCGATTTACCTCACACTGATCGCGATTGCTGCCATCAAAAATCAACATGCCCGGAGGTGGAACGGTACGCTTAATAAAAGAGTACAAACCTCTGCGATATAAATCATCGTCATGATCTTGTACATAGCGCGCCAAAACTCCGCGACCCGAAGTAGAGGATTCCCAAATTCCTTTCGGTTGATAAACTTTCATGCTTGGACCTCCAATTTCTTTTACCATCAACCCACTGCTGGCAAGTGCCAGATCTCGAATCCCCTCTGCAATAAGTCGTCTCCGCGATGCCCGTGCTAACAAAATATTTTCGGGATCAATTTCCAATTTTTCTGCATCAACCGCGCTGGATTGCCTATAGGTTGCCGACATAACGATTTGTTTAATCAACCGTTTTATATCCCAATCATGCTCCCGAAAATCAACTGCCAACCAATCCAACAATTCCGGATGCGAAGGCAATTCGCCTTGCATCCCAAAGTCACCCGAAGTTTTTACAAACCCCCTTCCAAAAAACTCCTGCCACATCCGATTTACAAATACACGAGCCGTTAACGGATTTCTTTCATCAAATAACCACTTAGCTAACCCCAACCGGTTCGTTCCATAAACCATAGAATCGTAAGGAAGAATTTCGGATGGAATTCCGATAGATACTTGTTCTCCATGCGCATCGTACGCGCCACGCGTAAGCAAGTAGGTTGGCCTACGCAGCGAGGAATCCCTCATCACCATTACCTCCACAGTCGTTGTATCCTTTTTGTTGATGAAGGTTAGAATCTCCTCAATCTCTTCGGATGTGATTTTAATCTTTGGTGGATCAGCCAGTGAAGCCAATGAAATATCGCCTACCAATCCCTTCTCAGGCACTTGATTAAAAAAAGCAAAGGTTCGATAATAGTCCTTTTGTGAGATAGGATCATACTTATGATCATGACAATGCGCACATTCAAACGTTAGTGCAAGAAAAGCTTTTGCAAATGTATTAGTTCGATCGGTTACATATTCGATCCGATACTCCTCATCAATCACGCCACCTTCTTGTGTAATCTTATGATTTCGGTTGAACCCTGTAGCCAATACTTGCTCTTTGGTAGGATTAGGTAATAAGTCACCCGCCACCTGCCAGGTAACAAACTGATCATACGGATAATTTTTATTGAAGGCATGAATCACCCAATCGCGCCAGGGCCACATAGTGCGCAAGCCATCATCCTGATAGCCATGTGAATCCGCATAGCGAGCAACATCCATCCAGTAAACGGCCATCCGTTCGCCATACTGCGGTTGCATCAATAACTCATCAACCATTTTTTCGTAGGCGTTCGGGGCTTGATCTTCCAAAAATCGATTCTGAATTTCGATGGATGGCGGCAAGCCGGTAATATCTAAACTTACTCTTTTCAATAAACGGGCACGATCCGCTTCGGCATTAGGGTTAAGTCCTGCTCTTTCCAACTTTGCCAACACAAAATAGTCAACCTCATTTATTGGCCAGTCGCTATCTGGTATCTCCGGTAAAGATGTTTGCCTTGGCGGAATAAAGGCCCAATGGGGTTTATATATGGCGCCCTGATCAATCCATCGTTTGATCAAATCAATTTCACCTTCGGTAAGTGAAAGATTCGATTTAACTGGAGGCATTTGTTGGGAAGTATCTGTACTTGAAATTCTTAAGAACACTTCTGAATCAGCCGAACGCCCCGGTACAATGGCATGTGCATCCGGATTATCTTTTAGTGCCGCTAAGGCTCCTTCGCGTGTATCTAACCGGAGATTTGATTTGCGTTGATTGGCATCGGGGCCATGACATTTAAAACAACGATCGGATAAGATGGGCCGGATATGTAAATTGAAATCAACCGAATCAGTAACACTAACTATTTGCTTATTCTGGCTACAGCTACCTAAAAGCAGAAATAGTAAGGAAATAAAAAGCAAATGGATTAAAAATCGCATAACAGTCCATTAGAATCTAAATTTGAGGATTTTAGCTGAATTTTAAAACTCTTAATAGACTTCGTTGTTTAAAGAGAGATGAAAGTTTATAACCTCACCCGAACTCAAATATTACCAATTTCGGTGGCCGAAGCTTGGGATTTTTTTTCAACCCCTAAGAACCTTTCGAAAATTACTCCTGAGCACATGGGCTTTGAGATATTATATATCTCAGGAGGTGAAAAGGCGTATGCGGGGCAAATCATTAGGTATAATGTGAGCGTACTTCCTGGAATAAAAATGCATTGGGTAACGGAAATCACTCAAGTAAAAGAAGGAGTTCATTTTATTGATGAGCAGCGATTTGGGCCTTATGCTTTGTGGCATCATCAACATCATTTTAAAGCTGTGCCAAGTGGAGTTGAAATGACAGACGAAGTTAATTATGGTATCCCTCTGGGCATTTTAGGCAGACTTGCACACTTCCTGTTTGTAGGCAGTGAAGTAAACCGAATTTTTGATCATCGGTATCGCATATTGGAAAAGTACTTTAGCAAAGAAAAAAATAAATGGATTGGAAGATAATAGCGATTTGTGCGCTCATTACCGTTGGCACATTTCTCTTTTGGGAATTTGTGGCGTGGTTCTCGCACAAATATATAATGCATGGATTTCTGTGGGTATGGCATAAGTCTCATCACTCGGTACATGACCACGTAGTTGAAAAAAATGATCTTTTTGCGGTAGTTTTTAGTTTGCCTTCGATAGGGCTTATATTATATGCTACTTATGGTGGATTCAATCCTTATCTATTATCTGTCGGACTTGGGATCTTTTGCTATGGTCTTTTCTATCTGGTGTTTCACGATTTCATAGTCCACCAGCGTATTAAGTGGAGACCTAAGAAAAAGAGCAGGTATCTCCAACGTATGATAAATGCGCATTACATCCATCACAGCAAGCATACAAAGGAAGATTGCGAAGCATTTGGGTTTCTTTATGCACCAAAAAAATACGAACCTAAACGTGAATTTAAGTACCGCGAAAATCGTCAGGCAACGCAATAACTAACTTTTCTAAGATCAGAATTCGCTGGCTCAGAAAGAAATCACAATATATTCATCGATATCACAATCTATCTCATAGAAATTTTTAGAGGAATCAACCAAAAGGCAGAGGCAATATTGTGTTGCATCATTCCATAAGCCACCGATAAACAATTGCCAGATTTACTTGTTTAGGCTGTAAATCTCTGCAATAGATTCAATTCATTGAAACCAAAAGCCATAGTCGTAGGTTCTGGAATCGCTGGACTTGCCAGTGCACTTCGCCTTGCCAAGAAAAACTGTGAAGTGCAGGTATTCGAATCTAGTCCACATGCAGGTGGCAAAATTCATTCATTTAGTAACACGGGTTTTAGATTTGATTTTGGCCCTTCCTTATTTACCATGCCCCATTTGGTGGACGAACTGTTTGAACTGTTTGATATTGACCCTAAGTCAAAGTTTGAATACCTAAAAAAGGATGTTATCTGTAATTATTTTTGGGATGATGGCACACGTTTCTCGGCTCCTGCCGATGAACAGAAATTTATTGAACAGGCCGCGACAACATTTTCAACCAATAAAAAAACTTTAGGTAACTATCTTAAGCAGAATGGAATCAAGTATGACCTCACTGCACCTATTTTTCTAAACAAGTCTTTACATAGCTGGAGAACATATCTTTCCATTCCAACGCTTCGTACTCTTTTTCAATCCCATAAACTTGACCTTTCCAGCACCTTAGATAAGGTAAACAAAAAGCATTTTTCTAACCCCAAGCTTATTCAACTATTCAATAGATATGCTACCTACAATGGATCATCGCCTTATGCTACCTCCGGAATAATGTCCATGATTCCCCACCTGGAAATGTCTCTGGGTACCTATTTTCCAAAAGGTGGAATGCATGAAATATCTCAAAGCTTATACCGGTTGGCATTAGAGGTGGGCGTCAATTTTAATTTTAATGAGCCCGTATTAAAAATCAATCACCATGAAAAGCAGGTATTAGGCGTTACTACCTCAACCGCAGCCTACCAAGCTGATATGGTAGTTAGTAACATGGACATATTCTCTACGTTCAAGAAACTCATACCGCAAGCTAATCAGCCAAAACGAATACTGCGACAAGAACGGTCCAGCTCTGCGATTATATTTTATTGGGGCATTGATAGATCATTTCCGGATTTAGATTTACATAATATTTTCTTTAGCAACGATTACAAATCCGAATTTGATTGCATTTTCAAAAAGCATAAGCTTCATAACGATCCAACCATATATATTAACATAACCAGCAAAGAAAAAAAGGATGATGCTCCCAATGGTTGTGAGAATTGGTTTGTGATGATTAATACCCCGCACGATGCTGGTCAGAATTGGCCTGAACTATTAAATCAATCGAGAGCGAATATAATTCGAAAACTAAACCATGTCCTACATATCGATATAGAAAAGCATATTGTAATTGAAGATACCAATGACCCTATTCAAATCGAACGACTAACCGGATCTCATCTGGGCTCCTTATATGGTACGTCCAGTAACTCGACCCTCTCAACCTTTTTAAGACATTCCAATTTTTCCTGTCAGTTCGAAAATCTATTTTTTTGTGGCGGATCCGTGCATCCTGGTGGCGGAATCCCTTTATGTCTTTTGTCCGCCAAAATTGCCACCGATCAAATTAAATCTCATGCATAATCTCTTGTTGGCTAAAGTACCGCTAACCTTTAACTCAAGATTTGCATCGATTACGACCATCTGGCTTTTTCATCTTTCATCCCTGGTAGGCATATACCTCGGGTACTTTGATTGGTTTATAACGAAAACACCAATTAATTTGACTTTACTGGGCGTCCTTCTGTGCGTTCAATTTCCAATTGATACGAAAAAGAAAATATACTTAACCATTTTCATTTTTATAGTGGGAATGGTGGTAGAATGGATTGGGGTTCATTATGGCTATATTTTCGGTACGTACACCTATGGACCAAACCTAGGCCCAAAACTGGATGGAGTGCCGTTATTGATTGGACTAAATTGGGTGATCTTAACCTTGTCTACCGCAGCCATTTCATCTCGCTTTATCAAAAATAATTTAGGCAAAATAATTCTTGGAGCTCTACTAATGGTTGGGTTGGATGTTTTTATCGAACAAGTCACTACCCTGCTGGATTACTGGACATGGGAAGCAGGAAGTGCCCCTTTGAGAAATTATTTTTCTTGGTTTCTTTTCTCTTTATTCCTTCATTGGTGTTACAATAAACTAAGAATTAAAGGTGATTTTATTTTTTCTTTACATCTTTATGCTGCCCAATTAACTTTCTTTGTCTTCCTGTATGGAATCTATAAAGTTTGATTATGTCATTGTTGGTGGCGGAGCTGCTGGACTGCATCTAGCTTTCGCGATGAGTAAGGACCTGTTTTTTCGTTCCAAAAAAATTGGCATAATTGAAAAGAGTGGAAAAAATAGTAATGACAGAACCTGGTGTTTCTGGGAAAAAGGAGAAGGTTCTTGGGAGGACATCGTTTCCTATTCTTGGAACAACTGCGAATTCATAACAAATGAAAAAGTAACCAGTCTTAACCTGGAGGCGTATCACTATAAAATGATCAAAGCCATTGACTTCTATAAGAAGGTAATTACGCATCTTAAGGAAACACCAAATTTCCATTGGATCCAGGATGAAGTACTCCACATACAGGAAGGCAGCCCAAGCAAGATAGTTACTACCAAAAATAATTATTCTGCTTTCCATATTTTTGACAGCCGAATAACACCCAACTTCTATAAGAATGAAAAGCATATAAACCTGATTCAACATTTCAAAGGATGGATAATTGAAACGAAAGAAGACGTGTTCAATCCAGATTCATTTGTGATGATGGATTTTAGATTAAAGTATCCAGAATCTACAAGTTTTACCTATGTTCTTCCTTATACTGCTAAAAAAGCCTTGATTGAGTTTACCTTCTTTTCTCCTTCTCTGGTTGCCGATCAAGTATACGACTCTTACATAAAAAAGTACATTGAGCAAGTGCTTGGTTGTTCGGAGTATTCTATTTTCGATACAGAAAAGGGAATTATTCCAATGAGTAATTATCCATTCCACAATGCCAACAACAAATCGGTAACTAAAATTGGAACAGCAGGCTCATGGGTGAAAGGTTCTTCAGGATACTCGTTTAAAAATGCAGAACGCTTTAGTAAAAGAATAGTGAACAACATTAAAAATAAGCATTTACCTAGCCACGATCTCTTTAAAAGACGATTTAAAAAGTATGACACATTATTTCTACATGTACTTTTTAACCATAATGATTTAGGAGAAGAGATTTTTTCAAACATGTATACCAAGAATAGTATCTCTTTATTATTTTCGTTCCTTGATGAAGAGACTACGTTTGCAGAGGAATTAAAAATTATCAATTCACTGCGTTGGCGTCCCTTTATTAATGCTGTCTATAAGCAACTGATTCAATGAGTTTTTGGTGCCACCAACTAACGGGCTATTGCTTGATCTACCACAAAAGAGAAAGGGCTCATCGCGAGCCCCTTTTTCCTTAGAATAAGTTACAAGGTTAAGCTGTCTCCATTTCCGGTAGTTTTACTTTTTTAATTTTCTTCTCTTTAAGTGCTTTTGGAAGTTTAATTTTGGTTTTCTTAATTTTCTTTAATTCTTTTTTCATTTGGGTTGCGACCAATTCTGCAATTCTTCGTGCTGATTTATTGATTGCCTTTTCCGTTCTCTTTTTTGACCTGGTTACTCCCAAAGCCTGTACCGTTTGGTGCAATGAATCGACCAACAAAAGCCGAATTTCCTTCTTTCCTTTTACTACTAACTTTTCCATAAACTTTTACTTTAACCCTAAATTATTGGGTTGATTCTGCATAACCAAGCAGTTCAAAAAACTTAATATTGATAGCTCATTTTCCTTCAATTTTCTTTATTTCGGGCGATTTCTTAATTATTTCAAATTGACTTTGAACGGCCGCCAGCTTGTCAGTTTCAATAGCCAGTACTTCCTGCTGCTGGTCGGTGGGTGGCGCATCAGCACTGGAAATCTGTCCCTCTTTGGCCATGGCTAAAAGTCTCTCTAACACCTGTGGCGGGTTCCGAAAAATATCCATCCGGGCTCCGGTTGCATAAACATCATGAAGTTGAGCCTCTAACTGAAATATTTTTTCTTCCAATGTCGGGGACTTCTTATCCTTGATACGGGCTACTAGTTGTGCACGCATTCGCTCCATCTCATCAATTAATTGTAAGGTATTCTTCGTGGCATTATATAGTTTAACACCGAAACTATATTGTTTTAGAATATCTGCTTCGGTACCTTTTGTATTAGGATCTTTAACTACTACCAGCGATTGTTTGTATTCCTTTCCATTAACTTTTAATACAACCGTATACGTTCCGGGTGGCACTAAAGGGGGCGTTTGCCCCGGACCAATATCCAAATCATAGATAAACATATTACGCTCGCCCTTTTCATCAAGTGTTACCCAATCCTTGCCTTTAGGTTTAGTTCTTAATTTCGGAAACTCATAAGGCTGCAATCGTAAATCCCACCACATACGATTAATGCCCGGTTTGTTTAATACCTTTTCCTTTCTGATGGTTTCATTTCTGGAATTCATCAACAACAGTTCAACAGAGTCTTTCGATTTTTCTTTTAAATAGTAATTGATAGAAGCTCCCTCCGGTGGGTTTCTACCTGATACATAACTATCGTCTGTTTTAATTCCATTGATGGCCTGAAATCGATAAGCCTTCCTTATCGAAAATAAATGGGCATCCGAATTTCGAACTTGATCGGTAAATTCCCGAATAGGGGTAACATCATCCAAAATATAAAACCCACGACCATACGTGGCGATTACCAGATCCTTAAAGTTGCGCTGAATTTCAATCCCAAAAATGGGAACAGGTGGTAAATTATTTTTTAAGTGAATCCAATTCTTACCATCATCGGGCGAAAAGTATAACGACTTTTCTGTTCCCAAATAAAGTAATCCTTTCTTGTCAGGATCTTCTTTAATTTGATTTACAAAATTTGAGTTGTTGGCTGGCAGATTTATTTCCAACCGCTTCCATGTGGCTCCATAGTCGGTCGTCTTATAAACATAGGTTCCAAAGTCACCCACATAATGCGCATCTACAGCAACATAACAAGTGGCCGCATCAAAATAGGAAGCATCTATATGACGGATAGTTCCCCATGTTGGTAACCCAGGCATGTTGGCCGATACGTTTGTCCAGGTTTTGCCGCCATCTTGCGTTACTTGGACCTGTCCATCGTTACTTCCGTCCACAGTACACCTTCCTTAACGGGTGACTCAGCCATTGAGAAAAGTGCACAACCATCCCAGGTCATCAGGTTATCGCTGGCCATGCCACCAGAATTTTTCTGATGTGTTTTATCGTTGGTGGTAAGATCAGGACTAATTACCTGCCAGCCCTGGCCCCATTATTTGTTTCATGAACATATTGACTACCCACCCAAACTCTTCCTTTTACATGCTTGGATAACACCATTGGAAAATTCCAATGCCAACGATATTTAGCATCGGCTGGAGTTGCACCAATTTGTGTTTGAGGCCATACGCGCACATCACGCGATTGCATGGTGGTAAGATCAAAAATATCAAGACCGCCATCATAGCAGCTAGACCACACTATATTATTATCAAACGGATCGGGCTGTGCAAAGCCACTTTCGCAACCACCCGTGCCATGCCATACACCCAAGGGTATATTGTATCCTCCTAAATATCGGCTGGGTCCGCGATACGACCATGCATCTTGTCGGTTTCCATATACCCAATAAGGAACGCGATCATCCACAGCCACGTGATACATCTGTGCAATAGGCAGATTAATGTTGCGCCAACTCTTACCTCCATTGTATGTCATATTAAGACATCCATCATGGGCACATAAAATCCGATTGCCATCCTTTGGATCAAACCACATATCATGATTATCACCACCGGGTGCCCACTGATTAAAATCTTTCACAAATGTTTTTCCCCCATCGATTGATTTTTTTATTCCCACACATATGGTATACACTTCATCTTCATTGGCTGTTGAAACCCTAAGCCTTGTATAATATCCAGCTCGTTGGCCCATGGAGTGATCTTTCTGCATTAGTTTCCAACTGTCACCACCATCATCCGAACGATATAGCCGTGGCTCCGTATCCTCCACCAAAGCATAAACTCTTTTCGGATTCGTATAAGAAACATCCACAGAAGTTTTTCCTACCGGATGAGTCGGGCCACTCTCAAGACCGTTGCGCAAGGGCTCCCACGTTTTGCCGCCATCTTTAGACCGATAAATTCCACTGCCTTCGCCCCCACTATTCAGGTTCCAGGTACGAATGTCTGCTTGCCACATAGCCGCGAACAAAGTTTCAGGATTTTTTGGATCGATGCTCATGTCCGATGCCCCTGTATTTTCATTTACAAAAAGAACTTGTCCCCAAGTCTTTCCACCGTCTGTTGTTTTAAATATTCCTCTTTCTTGTTGCGGTCCATGCGCATGACCCATGGAGGCAACATAAACTGTATTCGTATCTGTGGGGTGAACAATCACACGACTGATGCGAAATGTTTTTTCGAGCCCCATGTTTTTCCATGTCTTTCCGGCATCGGAAGATTTATACACACCGTTACCCACGGCATGAGCCGGCCGAATAAGAAAAGTTTCACCGGTACCTACCCATACTTGTTTAGGCGAAGAAGGCGCCACAGCCAGAGCACCAATCGATGAGTCTTCGGTTTTATCAAAAATAGATTTCCAGGTTATCCCCGCATCCTCTGTTTTCCACACACCCCCCGATGCTGCACCCGTATACGATACATTGGGATTACCTGGTTCACCGGCAACGGCAATCATACGGTTTCCATCGGGTCCTATAAACCGGAAATCCAATTTAGAGAAGAGCTTAGGATCAAAGGATTGTGATAAAAGAGGATGAACAAAGATGCAAAGGCCAATAAATAAAAAATGCTTTCTCATGGGGTTTACTTTATGAAAGTAAATTACCTAAGAGAAAGCAGAATTAATAATAATGTATTATCGTTTATCTGAGTTTTTGATGACTGGCCTATTCGTAGCGTAAAGAGTTGACAGGATTTATTTTAGCCGCTTTGATAGATTGAAAAGAAACCGTAACCCAGGCAATTACAATGGCAACCAACGCACACCCGACAAAAATCAGTGGACTAAGTTCAGTTCGATAAACAAAACCTTCCAGCCACCAATTGGAAACATACCAACCAGCCGCCACAGCGGGCACAATGGCAATCAATACCAATCGTGTAAACTCTTTCGACAAGAGAAGTGTAAGACCGAGTACGGAAGCTCCCATCGCTTTACGCACACCTATTTCTTTGGTGCGTTGCTCTGTAGTAAAAGCTGCTAGCGCAAACAACCCCAGACAAGCAATAAAGATTGCTAATGATGAGAATACAATAAAGATATCTCGCAGTCGCATCTCAGAACGAAACAATGCATCAAAGTTCTGATCCATAAATGTATATTGTAAGGGTTCTCCGGGTGCCATCGATTTCCAACTTGATTCTATAGAGGCTATCACCTGCTTGGGATCACCCTCGTAGCGTACTAACAAATTTCGCGAAATATCGGTGAAACGAATTACTAAAGGACGGACGGTGTTTTGAAGTGTTTCAAAATTAAAGTCCTTAACAACGCCAACGATGTGAACTGTTTCTGGTGTTTCACTATTAAAGTCTAAAAGTTCTTCTCCGATAGCATTTTGAAATCCATATTCCTTCACGGCCGCTTCATTGATTACAGCTGCCGCAGTGTCTGTTGCAAATTCTCTGGAAAAGAAACGACCTTCTACTAAAGTAAACTTCATTACATCTAAGTGATCCCAATCAGCATTGTATTTACCAACCAAATGATCGATATCATTTCCTTTTTGTCTTACAATAGTTGTATTATCCATGCCTGGAAAAGTGTTGTTGGTGTAACTGGCACTTTGAATACCTGTTTGTCTTAACAACAAGTTTTTAAAAGCTTCGCGGTTGGGTCCTAAAATGGATGTACCTGAAATAACCACAACATTCTGCTTGTCCAATCCAAGATTTTTCGATTGCATGTAATTCAATTGATTGAATACAACAACGGTTGCAATGATAAGGAAGGTGGACACTGCAAATTGAAATACAACCAAGGAACTTCGCACCCCCTTGCTCTTCATCCCTGCACGAACCTTGCCTTTCAATACCTCAACAGGTTTAAAGGAAGTGAGGTAGAGTGCCGGGTAACTTCCGGCCACTAAACCTACTAACACAATTAAAATTACCGCAACGGCAATAAACAAGGGTGATTGAAAAACATCCAAAGCAAGCTGCTTACCGGAAAGTAGATTGAATTGAGGCAATACCAAAAAGCTACATAAAATAGCCAAGGCAATAGCTACAAAACTATACATGAAAGATTCGGACAAAAATTGAATAACCATTTGACTCCGGGCCGACCCGAGCGTTTTTCTTAGCCCAACCTCTTTTGCACGACCAGCCGATCGGGCTGTTGAGAGATTCATAAAATTTATGCAGGCAATAAGCAAAATGAAAATTCCTACTCCCGAAAAAATGTAAACGTAAGATATATTGCCTGCTGGTTCTATATCATCGGGTAACCCCGCCTTCAAATGCGAGTCGGCAAGTGGATAAATGTAGTAACTATAGATACCCCCTTGCTTGTGAAATTCAGAAAGACTTATACCAAGTCCTGCTTCTAATTCTTTACCAATATACTTGTCAACAACCGCTTCAAGCTTCGTATTTATTTCTTGTGCTGATGTGTTTGGATTTTTCTTCAGATAGGTTTGCCACGAATTACCCGTCCATCCCTGAAAATAATCCTTTTCAACCGTTACGTAGGAAATAATTCCATTAAAATGGAAATGTGAATTTGAAGGTGCCTCTTCTGTAATTCCTGTTACTTTGCAAGCCAGTTTATTGACACCAATAACAAGCGTTTTACCCAAAGGCTCTTCGTTACCAAAATACTTTTTTGCAATAGCTTCAGTAATAACAACCGAGTTTGGTTCCTTCAACGCTGTGTTAACATCACCTTTTAAAAGTCTGAAGCTGAAAAAACTGTAAAAATTAGAGTCAGCATAAAAGATTTTATCTTCCAGAAAAGAAAGGTTTTCAAAACGGACAGCCATACCACCTCCTCCGTTGGCGGGCTTAAGGCGAATTACTTCTTCCACGCCAGGAATTTCGGTAAGCATAGCTTGCGCAAGCGGGAGACTGGAATTAGAAGTAAGTATTTCCTGGCCTGAAATACGGCCATGCAAGGCTATCCGATAAATGTTCTCATAATTTTTATGAAAGCGATCATAGCTCAATTCATCCTGCACATACACAAAAATCAGCAGGCAGCAAGTCATTCCAATTACCAGGCCCACGATGTTAATAACAGAGAATAACTTGTGCTTGCGCATATTACGCAGGGCAACCAAATAGTAATTTTTCAGCATAACTTACTTTCCAATTTAGACGCCTAAATCCTGTTACAGGTTGCTTTTACACTTGTAAATGTTGGATGTTAATTTGTTATTCATACCGCAAGGACTCAACCGGATTAGCCGTAGCTGCTTTAATGGATTGGTAACTAACGGTAAGCCACGCTATGACGATGGCTGCTACTCCGCTCAATACGAAAACAATGGGATTGATTTCAACGCGATAAGCAAATCCGTTTAGCCAGGTATCGGAGATATACCATGCCAGTATAGCTGCAGGAATAAAGGCAATAACCACCAGTTTGGTAAACTCCTTCGAAAGTAAGATTGATAAACTAAACACAGAAGCACCCATCGACTTGCGCACACCGATTTCTTTAGTACGTTGCTCTGTGGTGAAAGCGGCCAGTGCAAACAAGCCAAGGCAAGCTATAAATATGGCAAGACTCGAAAATACACTAAATAGTTTTCCCATCCGTTGTTCAGCTCTGAACAAGCGATCGAAATTTTCATCTAAAAAAGAATATTGAAAGGGTTCGTTGGGCGCATACTGCTTCCATAAATTTTCAACCTTAGGAATAAGTGTTGAAGCATCTCCATCATATCGAACAAGGAGATTATTATCATTTTGAGACAATAATATTGATAACGGTCTAACCTGCTCTTTAAAGGATTCAAAATTGAAATTCTTAATTACACCAATCACTTTATATTTTTGGAATGCCTGACGGCCATTATTGTAAAGGACTTCCTCTCCGACCGGATTTTCAAACCCAAATTCTTTTGCGGCTGCTTCATTCAACAAAATAGCCATCGAATCTGAAGCAAAATCTTTTGAAAAATAGCGACCGTCTTTCAATTCAAAGCGAAGCACATCCTGATGATCATAATCGGCATAATATACGCCCATAACATGATCCTGCTCGGAGTCGGCTGTTTTAAATATGGTTGTATTATTTACACCCGGAAATGTATTATTGGTATAACTGATTTTACTGATACCCGTTAATTCAGTCAACCCATTTCTGAAAGCTTCCTTATTAGTACCTAGCCTACCTGTATTATCCAAAATCATCACGTTGTTTTTATCAATTCCCAAATTCTTCTTTTGCAGATATTGTATCTGTTGGAAAACAACAACCGTAAAAATGATTAGGAAAATAGAAAGGCCGAATTGAAATACAACCAAAAAACTGCGGATACCTTTACTTTTAGCCCCAGCACGAACTTTTCCTTTCAATACTTCTACAGCACTAAAGGAAGTAAGATAGAAGGCTGGGTAACTTCCTGATACAATACCTATAAAAAATACAAGCGCTACAATACCAGCAATAAACCAAGGGGTCTGAAATACTGCCATACCTAATTCCTTTCCCGAGAGTGTATTAAAGAATGGCAATAAATAGTAACAAGCCGCCAAAGCCAACACTACTGCCAATGCACTATAAAGTATAGACTCAGCCATGAACTGGCCAATCATTTGGCCACGCAGTAATCCCAATGCTTTTCGTAGGCCAACTTCCTTCGCACGACCAGCCGAACGTGCCGTGGATAAATTCATGAAATTGATACAGGCTATAATGATAATAAACAATCCGATACCACTGAAGAAATACACGTACATCATATTACCGCCCGGTTCCAGATCTCCTTGTGAGGTAGAATGCAGATGTATATCTTTAACGTTCGTTGCATAATATCCATAGGCACCGCCTGACTCCTGCATCTTCTTAATGGTTGTACCCATAAACCGCTCCAACTCAGGACCAATATATTTTTCTACAAGGGGAATAAATTTAGCCTCCACCTGATTTGCTGCAGCATTGGGTTGAACTTTGAAATATGTATACATAAAGTTATTAAGCCATATGTCACTTTTGAGTCGCTCGTTTGAGACAGATGAAACCAGAAAGTTATAGCTAAAGTGAGAATTAGCTGGTGGATTTTCTGCAAGACCCGTCACTTTGTAAGTCTTATTCTCATCACCGATAATCAATAATTTCCCTATCGGATTTTCATCACCAAAATATTTGTGCGCCATGGGTTCAGTAAGCACCACGGTGTTAGGCTCATTCAAAACTGAGGTTACGTCTCCTGCTTTGAGTTTATATCCAAAGAATTGAAAAAAGTTTGAATCAACAACAAACACTTTTTCCTCTGTAAAAATTATTTCACCATTTCTAATTACAGACTCATAAATCTGGTAGATTCTTGTCGCATCCGCCACTTCTGGAATTTCCGCTACTAAGGCTGCTGCCATAGGTGGGCACGTGTTGGCAACCCGAATATCCTGCCCGCCAATTTTGCCATTTAATCCAACCTGAAAAATACGATCTGCATCCGGATGAAAATTATCGTAGCTGAGTTCGTTCGAGACATATAAGATGATCATCAAGCAAGATGTGACTCCAATGGTCATGCCCAGAATATTGATGGCTGAAAACAGCTTGTACTTCAGGATGTTGCGAATAGCAACTTTATAATAGTTTTTAAGCATGGTTATTAATCTTTAAAATCAGATGCTGACAAATGGACAATAGGTTGCATCTCCTCTGAAGAGATTTGCCTTAGTTTAGGTATAGCTTAGACGATGTCAGATATACTTTAGTTACAGTCCGAAACAAATATTATTCATCGCGAAGTACGTGAGCAGGATTTAAGGTTGCCGCTTTATATATCTTATATCCGATTGACAGAAAAGATGTGAAAAACAAAATGCATGCGGAAATAACCATAGTAGCAAGGGTTGCCTTTTGGTAATAGTCCCAGATACTACTCATAAGCATTTCAGACATCCAGGCGCCAGCCAACGAACCCAATACGGAGGCTATCAAAAGAATGATTACAAATTCTTTATTAACTACTCTGGAAATGTTGCTTACCGAAGCGCCTAACACTTTTCGAACACCTATCTCTTTCATCTTTTTAATTATATTAAGGGATACCAACGTAAATAATCCGGTGGCCGAAAGTAAAAGCGCCACAACACCCAGGAATGTGAACATGGTTACAATATTATTATTAACTGTATTCGCTTCTACTATTTCCTCATCCATAAACCGGCCATTGTAAGTTCTGTTTGGAAACAATTCTTTCCACTTAGCCTCCATAAATTTATTAGTTGCCACAACCTTATCGGCAGGAGCCTTCACCAGAATGTGATTAACAACTTCTGCTGCACCATAGCGAAGCATTACCGGCTGCATTTCATTCCATAGTCCATTATTATATATATCTTTAATAACGCCAACTACATAATACTTCACAGTGTCCATCCAGATTATTTCCTTCCCAAGCGCGTCCTTCATTCCCAACTTTCTAACTAACTCCTCAGAGACAATTACTGATTCCTTTCGGTCGGATTCAGAATCCTTTTTAAAGTTCCGCCCTTCTAATAATGTAAGTCCAACAGTTTCAATGTAATCATGATCCACATTTAGGATATCCACTTCAATCTCCTTTTCATCGTGCTTTATCGGATCATTAAAGTAATTGGAATTGATGTGATGTTGCGACCCCGCAATGGAGATAATCTCAGGATTCTCTAAAAGAACATTTCGGTAAGTTTCATATTCCGAGCGGTTGTTCAAATAAGTGAAAACCAAATCAGTCTTATTGAAACCTAAATCAAACTCACGTTGAAATTTGGCATTCTCGATAAAAGCGAAACTGCACACAATGGCAATTAAAGAAATGGCAAACTGCATGGTTAACAAAATCCGGGTAAAGTAATTGGTACCTCCAAACTTAAGCTTACCCTTTAAAATTTGGGTGGGTTGAAAGTGGCTAATATAAAAAGCAGGGTAACTTCCTGCCAGTAAACTTGTAAAGAGGAGGGTGATCCCTGTGAAAATCAGAAAGTCAGGGCGACTAAAGTAATCTGATATTAACTTTATGTCTGGCCACATTTGTTGAAAGCGGGAATAAGTAAAAAATCGGCTAACAACACACCCACAATCAACGCCAACAGACAGATCAATGTTGTTTCTCCAATAAATTGAAAAATCAAATGTGCCCGCGAACTGCCCATTACCTTCCGAATTCCAATTTCTTTTAATCTGCGCGATGAGATGGCTACTGCGGTGTTGGTAAGATTGAAGCAGGCAATTAGCAAAACAAAAATGCCCATCATACCAATACCCATTACAGCCGCAATGGGTGATGCATCCCGTGTCCATGACCCGGGTTTCTCATTATAGCTATCACGAACTGCCATACCAACGAACGATTCAATCTCAAACTTCCGGATTATAAAATCTTCACGGATCTTATTATTGTTTTCGGCATAGGGCGTCAACAATCCCTCAATAACCGGAATTCGCTTGGGATCTTTTACCTGAACAAAAAGTGTTGATCGATGTCGCCAGCTATTCTCGGTGTAATCAGCCGCCCCTTCTTCAAACTGATTATCAAACATCACATACGCACTGCCGTAAAAACTTGAATTGGAAGGCGGCAATTTAAATACTCCGGCAACGGAAAATTCCTTTAACCGGCCACTGTCCAATAATTGAGTTATCGGTTTTCCCAATGCCTTATCTGAGCCAAAGTATGTTTCAGCCAGCTTATCGCTAATGAGTATCTGACTCTTGTCTTTTATTGCACCAGAACCTTCTACAAATTCAAAAGTAAACGCTTCGAATAAGGAGGCATCAACATACATCAGTTCATTATTGAATAACTCTTCGCCTATTCTAAAATTAGCTCCCCCAGGCGAGTATCGAATTACGTTGTCAAAGTCTGAGATATTCTGCTTGATCGCATTTCCCATACCCATGGGCACATACCCATAGGCGGTTAATTCATTTTGAAATTCACGTACCGAATTAACCCTATAAATAGTAGATGCCTGGGTGTGGTAAGAATCAAAGCTTCTATTAAAATCGTAGTTAAAATAAGCAACAATACAACACGCAATGGCGATACCCATACCAAATACATTGACAAAAATGAAAAACTTGTTTTTGGTAAGACTGCGAAGGGTTATCAGTAAATAGTTTTTAATCATAAGATAACTTTTAAAGATATAAAGACTGACAACCAGCGTATGGGGTTGCATCTTTGATCCAAGATATATGCCAATGCTTATCTAAACTTAAATACATCGAAATTAGAATAAAATCTAATTAAAGCTTATTGGCTTAGGTCAGCTATTGTTCAGATCTGCACATCGGGGTGTTCATTCTTGGTTCAATCAATAAAAAAATAAGGCCCATCCTGATTCAGAATGAGCCCTACTTAACCTAAACCTAAACTATGAAGAACGAATCAGGAAGCAAGTCCCTGAAATCTTAAATACTAAACGTGAAATTGTTCTTTGATATTCTCCGTCACCACTTTACCATCAAACAAGTTGACGATTCGGTGTGCGTAATTTGCGTCATACGGTGAGTGTGTAACCATAATTACCGTTGTGCCTTCTTCATTCAATTGAGAAAGCAACTTCATAACTTCTTCACCATTGGCAGAATCTAGGTTACCCGTAGGTTCATCCGCAAGAATTACCTTAGGCTTGGCAACAATAGCTCTTGAAATGGCCACACGCTGTTGCTGTCCACCGGATAGTTGCTGCGGAAAGTGATTTCTTCTATGCATGATGTTCATGCGCTCCAGCACTTCTTCTACACGTCTCTTGCGTTCATCTGAAGGTACTTTTAAGTATAACAAAGGAAGTTCAACGTTTTCGAAAACGGTTAATTCATCAATCAAATTGAAGCTTTGGAATACAAATCCGATTGAACCTTTGCGTAACTGGGCGCGCTGACGCTCAGAATATTTCGCAACCTCGTGTTCACCAAAATGATACTCGCCACTCGAGGGATTATCGAGTAAGCCTAAGATATTAAGCAAGGTAGATTTACCACAACCTGATGGCCCCATAATAGCTACAAACTCACCATCCTTAATTTCAAGATTGATGCTGTTTAGCGCAGTGGTTTCCACTTCTTCGGTTGTATAAACTTTTTCTAAGTTTTTTAATTTAATCATGACTTGTCCAGTTTAGTGTTAGATGTATTATTTGGGGTAATAGTTTTTATTGAGTACTTGATTTCTTTTCAAAGGTTACCTGAACTTGCAATTTTCATTGTATTAGACGCCTATATTTTCAAATGGTTGCATATATCAGATAAAGTCGTCAACATTTTATTTAATTAAGTATTAAAACTTCGTTGTTGCCAAAATTCTCATACGATGAAGTAATAACCCGATCGCCCGGCTGAAGTCCTTCCAGCACTTCGAAATTCTCGGTATTCTTCCGCCCAAGTTTAATATTTCTCCGCACGGCCTTGTCATCACTATCCAAAACGAACACCCAATTGCCACCCGTATCTTTATAAAATCCACCTACTGGCAGCAATAACTCTTCCGATGCCTGGCCAAGTTCAATGCGCAAGCGTAGCGATTGTCCTCTTCGGATATCATTAGGCGTTTCGCCATCAAAATCCATATCCACTTCAAACCTTCCGTTTTGAATGGTTGGATAGATATAATTGATCACTAACCTGTAGTCTTTCCCTGCGTATGTTGTAGTTGATGGCAAGCCCACCGATATTTTTGGGTAATACAATTCATCAATAGGCACCCGCACTTTATAGGCTCCCACAATATCAACCTGTCCTAATCGCTGACCTTGACTTACGGATTGTCCTATCTCCCAATGCGGAGTGGAAAGTTGTCCATCAATAGGAGCGCGGATAACAAGGTTGTCCAGAATTTTGGATAAACCATTTAAACTAATCATCATTTTCTGTTCTGATTCAGAAGTAAACTTTAATTGGCGGATGCGATCAATTGAATCAGCACGGTAAGCTGCATAGGTAATTCTTCTGCGCTCCAAATTGTAATTGTAGTTTGCCTCTGTCTGCTCAAACTCTTGCTTGGCAATTAGCTTCTTTTCGAACAATTGCTTTTGGCGTATGTACTGCGGCTCCAGTATCTGTAATTGATTTTCAATAAGGGCGAGCTGTTGCTGTTGCTCCAGGTCATTCCGCATAATCTGCAATCGGGTCTCCCGAGCTCTGTTAATACTTTCGTTAAAAGAGGCTTCCTGCTGAAGCACCGTTAATTCACGGTTTAGATTGGTAAGTTCCAAAATCACATCGCCTTTCTTTAACATCTTACCACTTTCGCTCACGATGTTTTTTTAATATTTCCACCTTCAATCGCATCCAGATATACGGTGCGAGCAGGTTCTACCGTACCTGTTTGTGGAATAAATTCTTTGAACTCACCGCGTTGTACAGTGGAGATTGTAAGCTTGTCTTTATCCGTTTTAAACGTTGACCTGCGGTCAGCAAAAATAAATTGATAGGCGATAAAAAAGACGAGCAAGGCAATACCGCCATACGTAGCGATTTTCTTCAGGGTCCAGTTCTTTTTAGCAATCTTCTTGTCCATGGGTCCGTATAACTCGGGTAAAACGTATATTCTTAATTCCTTCCTGCACTTGCCAACAAGCGTGCCAACGGGAATTGACTTAGAAAAGGTGCCTTTTTATGGAAATATTTGTTATTCTGAGTTCAGATGTGAACGTAACTGTCCGATTGCGGACAAGAATATTTATCTTTCAACCCGATAGACTTGCGAACTGGCGTAATTTAAAGCATCACTAATCCGGTACTAATATTGCCCAACTGCCCACAAGCTTAAAACTTGAATCCACTTATGGCTGAATCCAAACACGGAAAGATTTTGATCGTTGACGACAACGAGGATCTATTGAAGGCAGCAAAGATGTACCTGAAACGCCATGTGCACAGGTTGACATTGAGAAAAACCCGGAAGCCATACCGGCTCTTATGAGCAATGAAGATTACGATGTAATCTTATTGGACATGAACTTCACCAAAGATGTAAGCAGTGGTAGTGAAGGTTATTATTGGCTTGAGCGGATTCTTAGTATTGATCCTTCAGCGGTGGTCGTGTTGATTACAGCATATGGTGATGTACAGATGGCAGTAAAGGCAATTAAAGCCGGAGCCACTGACTTTGTTTTAAAACCCTGGGAAAATGAAAAACTATTAGCAACGCTATACTCTTCCATGCGGTTGAGAGAATCGCGCGATCAGGTGCAGTCACTTAAAATTAAGAATGAGGAAATCAACCAGTCGATCAACGAAAAATACAGCGACATCATTGGCCAAAGCCAAATCATGCAACGAATTTTTCAAACCATCGAACGGGTAGCGCATACAGACGCCAACGTATTGATTCTTGGCGAAAATGGAACAGGCAAAGAGTTGATTGCGCGTGCCATTCATAGAAACTCTGCCCGAAAAAGTGAATCGTTTGTAAGTGTGGATTTGGGATCGATAACAGAAACTTTGTTTGAGAGTGAACTCTTTGGCCATAAGAAAGGATCGTTTACCGATGCTAAAGAAGACCGTGCTGGCAGGTTTGAGTTAGCGAATCAAGGCTCTTTGTTTCTCGATGAGATTGGTAACTTATCCATGCCGTTACAAGCTAAACTCCTTACAGCTATTCAAAATAAGAAGGTTAACCGGGTTGGCTCCAACAAAGAAACACAAATAGACTTGCGTTTAATCTGCGCAACCAATTTGCCACTCTATGAGATGGTTAAGGAAAATCGGTTTCGGCAAGATTTGTTATATCGCATTAACACGATCGAAATAGAAATTCCTCCTTTACGAGATCGCGTGGAAGATATTCCGCTCCTGGCCTACCACTTCCTCAAGCTTTATGCATCCCGCTACGGAAAAACTATTTCGAAGATCAGCGAAGGCGCGATGACTCGAATGACTAAACACCCGTGGCCCGGTAATATTCGTGAGTTACAGCACTCCTTAGAGCGAGCCATCATATTAAGTAACTCTTCCGTACTGCAACCCGAAGATTTTAATTTCGCGACTCCGGTAACTAAAGAGACCGACCAACAGATTAACCTAGATCAATTTAATCTGGATGAGGTGGAGAAATTACTGATCCGCAAAGTGCTTAAAAAGTACAATGGCAACATTACACAGGCGGCTGCCGAGTTAGGCCTTACCCGATCCTCCTTGTATCGAAGACTAGAAAAACACGGACTTTAAATTTACGAATTACGATTTTAGAATTATGAATTAAAATCTCTACGTTAAACAAACAATTAATCGCACCATTCGTAAATCGTAATTCAGCAATCGTAATTATATAAGTCAATCTAACATCGTAATTATAAAATGGGCTTTAATGACTTTCGTTTTCGGGTTGCACTTCGGATAATCTTACTGGGGTTGGTGATGACACTTTTTGTGTATATGGTTGGCCAGCCTAACATGATTTTTGCAGCCGCACTAACTGTTTTGATTATTGTTGGCCAGTTTGTAGAACTCTATCGATTCACTTCCCAAACAAATCGTAAACTCACGCGATTTCTGGAATCCGTAAAATATTCTGATTTTATTTCTGGCTTTGCCAATGATAATAAACTGGGCAAAAGCTTTCGCGAATTAAATACCGCTTTTAACGAAGTACTGGAGGCTTTTAGAAAAGCGAGATCTGAAAAAGAAGAACACTGGCAATACCTCAATACGATCGTTCAGCAAGTGCGCACGGGAATCATTTCTTTTGATCTGGAAGGAAATGTGCAGTTGATGAATGCAAATGCCAAGCGGTTTGTTGGTATTGCCAATCTCAAGAATATACATGAACTGGAAAAAGAAAATCCAAAACTTTATCAAGTGCTTATTGATGTACAGTCTGGCAAAAGTGAACTTTATAAGGAAGGTCAGGAGTATTTGCTTACCCTGCAAGCTACCGAATTAAGAATTCGTGGAAACACTGTTAAGCTAGTTACTCTTCAAAATATTCAAACGGAACTTCAGAAGCAGGAATTGGAATCGTGGCAAAACCTTACCCGCGTGTTGCGTCATGAAATCATGAATTCCATTACGCCTATCTCATCCCTTACTTCTACCTTACGGGAAATCTTAGAACAGGATTTAACCAAAAAAGAGGATGTCTATGAATTAAAAGCTGAAGGAGCCGATGATTTACGCGAAGGATTAAATACGATCGAAAACCGGAGTAAAGGGCTTATTAAGTTTATTGATGCTTACCGCGAATACACTTCCCTTCCGCAACCAAAAATAGCGACCGTGGGCGTAAAGGATTTGATTGAAAAAGTTGCCCAGTTGCTAAAGCCAGAGCTTAAAAAAACGGAGATAGATTTCAGTTACAAATGGGAATCTGAGTATCTGACTGTACAGGTTGATACAGAAATGATAGAACAAGTGTTAATCAACCTGGTAAAAAATGCCATAGAGGCATTAGAGAACACACCATCGGCTCGAATTGAAGTGGTAGGTCGCTACCAGAACAATAGCGTATTAATTGAAGTAATTGATAATGGTCCTGGTATTATTCCCGAAGCCATCGAGCGAATTTTTATTCCCTTCTTTACCACCAAAAAAACCGGATCCGGTATTGGCCTTGCTTTATCAAGGCAAATCATGCAAATGCATAACGGAGCTTTATCCGTAAAATCTGAATTGGATGTGAAGACAGTCTTTACTTTGAGTTTCTGATTTCTGAAATAGGATTGAATCTCAATCCAAATACTCATCCCACTCGGTCTGTTGAATATTTCCATCGCGCAAGAAAAGTGCGTAGGAAGGTTTATAGGGTCTCCGTTTCAAAACCATTTGAGCATCTTCCGGGGTATAATCTCCTTTTTTTGCATTGCACCGTTTACATGCGGTTACTAAATTAGCCCAGGTATGGGTACCCCCTTTTGAACTGGGGACAACATGATCTAACGTTAAATCTCTGCGCGTTCCACAGTACTGGCATTCAAAATTGTCGCGCTTAAAAACATTTTGTCGTGTTAAACTAACACCCTTATACGGAGCATTCACATATCGGTTTAACCGGATAACAGAGGGCATGGGAAACGACTGGGTCACCGAGTTTAAACGATACCCATTGGCAGGCCGCACCAACTCACTTTTGTTCAGGTACACGAGCACAAATGCGCGCTGAACCGAACAAACCATGAGTGGACTATCATCCTGATTAAGTACCAAAACCCGGCTATTCATGATGTGAAAGATAATCCCAAAGTTTGGGTTTATCAAAATAACCACTCCCTGATAAACTACAAAGGAGTAAGGAATCGCCTTATCTCTATGAGCGAATGGGTATATATTTTAGAATCCTGCCGCAGGATACCCTCTTCTAAAAGATGATCCACCCGCACCTTGCCATCGGCATGTATAATTCTTTGATCATTCAGAATTATCCCTGCATGAAGATTGTTATTTAAATTCCCCTTTAAAAAAGCAACATCGCCATGCTGGGCATCTTCCAATCCTGAAACCTTTTTACCTTCTAATATTTGTCTATCCAGGGTTCGGGGCAAAATGTTACCCGAGATTTTAAAGACCATTTGTATAAAGCCGGCTGCGTCTACACCAAAAGGGCTTTTGCCGCCAGCCAGATAAGGAGCGTTTAAATATTTAACCGCAATTGACTTTAAGAATTCAACTTCCCGTTTTTGCCCCAAACTTTTTGACTCGCCATTAAAAGCAAATTGCTCTTCCAGTTTAAAAAGTTCGGAGTTAGAAATCGGAACAATACTTCCAATTAAAATGGTGACGGGGCTTTTCTTAAATAGAAGGCCACACGTTATGTCTGTAGTAATCTTAAAATTGGCGTTATTGATCTGTTCAAAGTATTCGTGCGTAATACCATGATGTTGCTCGGCATCAATCCACCCTTCCGATCCATCAAAATGAATTCGTATGTAAATCCAATTTTTATTATCTGGAACGTTAATCACTTCGTAATGATCTCCAAATAATAATTGAGTTACCAATGGAGCGTACTCCTTCGGAGCTTGACGAACCGATACCAATGACAATCTACAAACTCCGTAACCCAAAACTTCCATGTAAATACAATTATCCGATTTTAATTCTGCTTAATTCACGTTTTATATCCCGCTCTTTAATGCCTTCCCGCTTATCATGAGTCTTCTTTCCACGAGCCACGGCAATCTCTAATTTAGCTAAACCTCTATCATTAATAAATATCTTGATCGGAATCAACGCCAATCCCTTCTCTTCAATTTTTGATTCCAGCTTTTTCAATTCCGACTTCTTCATCAGAAGTTTTCGCTCACGCCCTGCCTCATGGTTATAATGGGTACCCTGCGCATACGGAGTTATATTAATTCCCTTTGCAAAAATTTCTCCGTTACTAAAGTAACAATAGCCATCTTGCAAATTTACCTTCCCTTCCCGAATCGACTTAATCTCTGTGCCACGCAACATAATCCCGGCAATATATTTATCAAGAAGCTCGTATTGAAACGTGGCTTGCCGGTTTCGAATGCTTATTGTATCTGAAAATCGCTTCTCTGCCATAATTACATTTCTACCGTAAATTAAATAGGGTTTGCAGTCTCTCTAACTTAAGCATCTTCTGCCCCGTTTTTCCCGTAGCAATCAGTCGCTTTCCACAAACGGCTTCAATGCTACAAATCAATTCATTGCTCCTCAACTCTTCAATAGTTGCCGTTATAACTACTTCCTCACCTTCCCGCGCTGGGCTTTTATGTTCAATGCTCAAAAATGTACCCACGCCTTCTTCATCCGCCTCCTTCATCTCCAGAAAAAATAATCGCGATGACCACTCAAAATCGCGCGCCAGCGCAAAGGTAGAATAAACCCGATGTAAAACCTCTCCATGAAAAGCAGCCACATCGGTAGATTCTACCTTTTTGCGATATACTTTCTGGTCACCAGGCTTAAAAATGAGTTTCATTTAATCTCCAATTTGCAGATTCGCCAAGGGTGCAACATCCAGTGTGCTAAATTGATTCTTAAGAAATTTGTAGTGAGCCGCTATGGCTATCATGGCCGCATTATCGGTGCAATATTGAAACTCGGGAATAAAAGAAGTCCATCCAAATTTTTGTGAAAATTCATTTATTGATTTTCTAAGTTCAGAATTAGCCGCCACACCACCCGCAATAGCAACCTGTTTAATGTCAGTCTGGTCGCAAGCCAGTTTTAATTTTTTCATTAACATGGAAATCAAATGCTTTTGTAAGCTGGCACAAATGTCATTTCGATGCTCCTCAATAAAGTTTGGATTTAACTTTGTATTGTCTCTTAGAAAGTAAAGAAAAGCAGTTTTAATTCCACTGAAAGAAAAATCAAGATCCGGCATAGATGTGTGAGGGAATTGAAAAGCCATGGAATTACCTAACTGCGCATATTGATCAATGAGTGGTCCACCTGGATAAGGGAAGCCCATCATCTTTGCAGCCTTGTCAAAAGCCTCTCCAACAGCATCATCGCGCGTCTCTCCGATTACCTCCATAGTAAGATAATCCTTAACGTGAATGAGTTGAGTATGGCCTCCACTTACAGTTAAGCACAGAAAAGGAAATGTAGGATTCTTTTCGCCAATGAAATGCGCCAGGACATGCGCCTCCATATGGTTCACTTCAATGAGTGGTATTCCTAAAGCGACCGCCATTCCTTTTGCAAACGACACACCTACCAACAATGAACCTAATAAGCCAGGCCCACGTGTAAAAGCAACAGCATTTAAATCATTTTGTGAAATCCTTGCGGATACCATGGCTTCCTTAACAACCTGTAGAATTTGTTTTTGATGAGCCCTGGAAGCCAATTCAGGAACCACCCCACCATATTTCTGGTGTACTGTTTGTGAGGCAATTACATTATTAAGTACCTTGCCAGCTTGTATAATCGATGCAGAAGTTTCATCGCACGAAGACTCAATGGCAAGAATTAAAGGGTGCATTTTTAGGTTAAATGAAACTGCAAGTTATCAAAATTCGCGTTTTAAACTGGATCAAAAAGATTCTATTATATGGAGCCTATTTTACACTCGTCCTTTTTGTATTGAGTTTTGGCTTACTTCAAATTCCTTCAGTTCAAAAGAATCTCATCAACAGAATAACAACACAATTCTCCCTGATTTCAGGGTTTGATATATCGTACGATCGCATATACTTGATCTGGTACGATCGGCTTGAGGTGGAGGGACTTATAATTACAGATCCTGCCCAAAATAAAATGATTGAAGCCGGAAGCCTTCATGTCAACTTCCGTCTAAGCTCACTACTTAGAAACAACAATGTAAACCTCGATGGCGTTATTTTAGAAAGCGGCAGCGTTAATCTAGTCAAAATCATGCCACCCGATTCCTCACGGGATCTGAATATCAATCAGTTTATCGCTGAAATAAATAAGCAGCTTTCATCAGGAACCGGACAAGGTAAATCTCCCAAGGTAAATATTGGTGAGATTGTTATTCGGCAGACCGAGTTTAGGTTACACGATCCATTAAAAGATTCGCTACACAACGCGTTCGATTACAATCACATTCTTATTGGCATCAATGAAGCCGAGGCCAACAACTTTCAGGTTATTGGGGATACGATACAATTTACTATGAATACGCTAATTGCTGAAGAGAAAAATTGCAACCTCTCGGTTCATAATCTCAAAACCTTTTTCCGGCTATCCCAAAATTCAATGGAGTTCCTGGGGCTTAATGCCCGTTTGGGCGAAAGCATCATCTCTGATACCCTCATTTTTAAATACAAAAGCCTTACTGATCTAAACGATTTCAACAATCGGGTAACCATGAAGCTGCAACTGCGCAACACAGCTATTCATCCTAACGATTTAGTTTTGTTCACCCCCGGTGTAAAACCACTACCCGAAACCCTGTATCTCAATGGAACCATCAATGGAAAAGTGTCTCGCTTCTCCTATCAAAACATGGATGTTACAATTGGGAACACAAAAATCAAAGGGAAACTGCAGCTGGATGGGCTACCGTCTATAAATGAAACATTCATCAATCTGGATGTAGAGGAGGGCCATATTGATATTCGAGATCTGGGCTTTCTCTTTCCTAATAATATTAACAACCGTCTTTCTGTATTTGAACGATTTAAACTAGTTGGAAAATTTACCGGATTTATAAATGACTTTGTAGCGAATGGAGATTTTCGTGGAAAGTTTGGTCAAATCCGATCCGACATTAATCTTAAAATCGATCCTGCCCACATAGATCAATCTACATTTGACGGAAACCTCAATCTCAATAATTTTGACTTAGGCATTGCCCTCAATGATACCTCACGCTTTAAAAAAGTAAGTTTAAGCGGTAGAATAAAAGGCAAAGGTCTTACCCAGGAAACCACCGATTTCCAACTTACCGGAAAAATAAATTCGATTGGCATTCAGAAGTATAATTATGTAAACATCACTACAGATGCTCGCTTTGCCAGACAATTATTTAATGGTACCGTCATCGTGAATGATCCCAATATAAAGCTACAAGCCACTGGATCTATAAATATTCGCAAAGGTGAAGAGCTTGTGAATATCAAAGCCAAATTGGATACCCTGTTTACACAACGAATTGGGCTAACGAAAGAACATCTTTTTGTAAGCTCTCAGGTTGACATTGATACGAGGGGCCTTACGCTGGATAGTCTGTTTGGAAAACTTACGTTGCACAACTCTATAATTCAATATAAAGATCAACAATTGGTACTCGATTCAATTTTCATTAGTTCACACTTAAAAGAAAATGAGCGAAATCTACTTCTTCGCAGCGATTATGCGAATGCAGAATTAACTGGCAATTATTACTACTCAACACTATTTAAGGATTTACAACGATTGACCTATGAATTTTTACTCAACATTAGAAATGATAAAGAAGCGCAAATAAATTACTATGCAAATAAAAATATAGACACACAAGAATATTATGCAAAATTTAACATCAACCTTATTGATATAAATCCGATATTAACATTAACAAAACTCAATTTTGGATTATCGGGTGAAACAAATATTGACGGATCGTTCTCCAACGGGTTTACATCACGTTTACAAGCCTTTACACAAATTGACACCATTGAAGTAGCTGGGAAAAAAATTATCGATACGGAAATAGAGTTCTCAGGTTCCAAAATACGAGATAGCACCCGTGTGCTAGCAGTATTATCGGTAAACTCTCAACGGCAGGTAATTGCCAAAAACCTCATTACAAAAAATTTCTTTTCAGAAGCGATATGGGACGAGGACCACATTGACCTTAATGTGGATTTTGATCAGGAAAACACTACTAATTATGTTCGATTACAATCTGAAATTGATTTCCTTTCTGATAGCACGCGTATCAAGATTCTGCCATCCCGCTTTCAAATTCTTGATAAGGAATGGCAGGTAAGTGATAATAATTATGCCTTAATGAAAGGTAAGGAATGGCTAATTCGAAACCTCAAAATCTTTAATGGTGAAGAGTCTCTATTACTGGCCGGCAATCTTTCCTCCGATCCTCAACAAACTATTACCTTGTTATTAAACAATCTCGACTTAAGCATCCTAAACGCGATAAGCGCTTCTTCGTTAAGTGGGGTAGTTAATGGCAAAGCAGAAGTGAAAGACATTTATCAAAACGTCTACCTTCAAAATAACATCACTATCAAAAATCTGGTGGTGGATAAATTTCTTGTGGGTGATGTTGTGGGGATTAATGACTGGAATCAAGAGAAAAAACAGTTTGATATTAATGTTACCATTGATCGTTTAAATAAACGTACCCTAAATCTGGCAGGTACTTATCAGCCCTCCGAAAGCAAGAGCCCGCTTCAACTGACCGCCAAATTGGAAGAAACCAATATCAAACTTATTGAGCCATTCTTAAAGGGAATATTTTCTCAAATGGATGGTACCTTATCGGGATTGTATGAAATCAAAGGAACTTTTACCCAACCTTTAATCCAAGGAGAAGGAAAAATCAACCAAGGCAAAATTATGGTGGATTATCTAAGAACCCTTTATACGTTTAATGGCACATTAGGCATTACGCCTAACCAAATAATTTTTGAAGACTTTACGCTTTATGATGGACTTAAAAATCAAGGTTCATTAGATGGTTACTTGACTCATCGCAACTTTTCGAGATTTCGAATAAATCTTGATGCGGCCTTCAATAATTTTCAGGTTCTCAACACGACATCAAAAGATAATAATTTATTTTATGGACAAGCGTATAGCAGTGGAAATCTGAACATGTTTGGCCCATTGGCCAATATAAAGATTTCGGCCACAGCTCGCACTTCTAAGAACACCCGGATATTTATACCTATAAGTGGATCTGAATCAACAGAAAAAAGCGACTTCATCAGTTTTGTTAATTTCAGTGATTCAACATATCAATTAAAGCGTAAACAAATCAAAAAAACAAGTGATGAACCCAGCGGTATTGTCCTGGATTTAAATCTGGATATTACTCCTGAGGCATACACCGAGATTATTTTTGATATTAAGGCAGGCGATATTGTTCGCGGATATGGTAATGGTGATATCAAATTACAAATTGATACCAAGGGTGAATTCAATATGTTCGGCCTATACGAATTTGAGCAAGGCTACTATAATTTCACTTTGTACGATATCATTAACAAAGAGTTCCGCATCAATAAAGGCAGTAGAATTAGTTGGTTTGGCGACCCCTATGCAGGTGTACTCAATTTAACCGCCAGCTACAGGCAGATGGCTTCGCTGGGGCCTATCCTACCAAACCAGAACGAAGAGCTACTATCCTCTCCACAAATTAGAAGAAAATATCCGGTTGAGGTTCAGCTTAAATTAGATGGCCCGATGCTTTCGCCCGAAATTGTATTCGACATTGTGGCCAATGACCTACCCGATAACGTTACTTTAGATGATGGTTCGATCGTGCAGCTTGATTTTTACTTCAAGGCATTTAAAGCCAAGCTCGATGATCAGGAGTTACACCGGCAAGTATTTAGCCTACTTATCTTAAGAAGATTTTCTCCACCCGATGCATTCAGTACGAGTGGCTCTATTTCTAATAGTGTAAGCGAGTTGTTATCTAATCAATTGAGTTATTGGCTTACTCAGGTTGATCAAAATCTTGAAATTGATTTGGATTTAGGTTCCTTAGACCAGGAAGCATTTAACACATTCCAACTCAGGCTATCGTATTCGTTTTTAAATGGTCGCTTGCGAGTAACCCGCGATGGTTCATTTAATAATCAATATAATCAATCAGAGCTTGCCAACATGCTGGGCGATTGGACCATTGATTACGTACTTACTCCTGACGGAAAATTTAAAGTGAAAATGTATAGCCGATCTAATTATAATTCAATAAATAATTCATTAGGGACGCAAACGGCTATTACTACCGGTGTTAGTTTATTGCACACACAAAATTTCGATCAATTCAGAGACCTCATTCGTAAAAGCCACGAAAAAAGAAGAAAAGAGGTTGAGGAGGATCCATCGAATGAGGATGCTATACTTGAAGAGGATGGAACTAATTAGATTAAATCATTTCCATGGGAAATCTTTTCAGAGAATCGTTCTATCATTATTTACTTTTTGGCTAGCCCTACCCCCATTGCTTGCCCAAAATGCTGACACCGTATCAAACGTTAATTCGCAGCGCCTTAAAATTGTTGTCATTGGCTCTACAGTCGCCTATACGGGTGCTATGATTGGCTTAAGTTCCGTCTGGTATAGTCAATATGATAAGCAGGATTTTCAGTTTTTTAATGATGCTGGCGAGTGGAAACAAATGGATAAAGTGGGACATTTCTATTCAGCCTATCAGTTGTCGTCAATAAGCTCTAACTCATTACAATGGAGTGGCGTTTCAAAGAAAAAATCGGACTGGATTGGTGCGCTTACAGGATTTGCTGTCATTTCATCCATTGAAGTGCTAGATGGATTTTCAGCCGGGTATGGAGCCTCTGTCTCTGATCTTGCAGCAAATGCATTGGGTGCAGGTTTTACCTGGGCCAACAAGCTATCTGGAAGCAGATTAGAATCCATCCTAAATTTTCATTCCACCAAACAGAGTATGCCTCACAAAGACCTGAAACTTTAGGGTCTACACATCTTCAACAGATAATTAAAGATTATAATGGTCAGACATACTGGTTGTCGGCTGATATGGATAAGTTTTTGAAATTTCCGAAATGGTTAAATTTTTCAATCGGCTATGGGGCAGAAGATATGTTGTATGCCAATGATGAAGACAATTTGCAGAATAACCTTAATCCATATCGTCAATTTTATTTTGGATTGGACTTCGATCTGACAGCTATCAAGTCCCGATCTAAATTTATTAATGGTCTGATCTATTTCGCCAACATGGTAAAACTTCCAGCCCCCACTCTTGAAATATCAAATGGGAAGATGAAAGGCTACCTCTTTTATTATTAATCGAGCATTAAAATTCAGGGTCTTTTATTAACTTCGATCACCTAAACACGAGACTTATGGATTTAACCGCTTTTATGAAAGTGTATGCCGACCAGATTGGCGGTCAGTTTACAGAATACGATTCTTCCCATTCAATCATTATTATTCCCGTTGCTGGTAACCGGTTTCAAACGGTGATCGGGACAGTCAGAAAAAATGAGCTTTATAACCGCAGTTTGATTACTTTAAATTCAAAAGTCTGCGCAATTAATTCCGGTATAGATTTCAAAATGCTTCTTGAGCAAACGGCCTTCTTCAACTACTGTCGTTTTATTATTTCTGATAATTATTTGCAGGTTGAGGCTGTAACCCCAATCGATACCATCAATGAAAATACGGTAAAAGAAATGTTGCAAGAGGTAGCCAACCTTGCAGATCAATACGAATTAAAACTCACCGATTCGGATATACATTAACCCATCTTTTCTCAGTTTAAGTACGTAAATTTGCCACAATGCAAGCCAGCTTATCGCCTTGACTTTTCCGTCAGGGAGGAAAGTCCGGGCAACAAAGAGCATCGTACTTCCTAACGGGAAGGTCCGCCAGCTGGCGGAACAGAAAGTGCCACAGAAAATAAACTACCCTGACGGCAACGGCAGGGAAAAGGTGAAAAGGTGGAGTAAGAGCCCACCGGTACTGAGAGTGATTTCAGACGCATGGCAAACCTTACGAGTTGAAAGGCCAAATAGGTCAAGCCCACGAAAGTGACTAGCTGCTCGCTAGTAGTTTCGACTGGTTTGATTGGGTAGGCTGCTAGATTCAGATGGCAACATCTGAACGAGATAAATGATAAGCTCCTTTCGTAAGAAAGTGACAGAACCCGGCTTATAGGCTTGCATTTTTTTAAAAAACTTAAGGAATAAACTATATAACCACATTAATTTAAAAAACCTGTGCCTAAAGTATTACTCATCGAGGACGAAGCAAGCATCCGTGCTGTTCTTAAAGACATTCTAAGTGATCAAAAAGAACTTAAGTTAGAAGTAGACGAGGCGAAAGATGGTGCCGAAGGCTTGTCGAAACTTGAGAAAGACCATTATGATGTTGTTTTCTGTGACATTAAAATGCCAAAAATGGATGGCATGGAGGTTTTACAAAAAGCTAAAGCTAAAGGAAACACAGCAGCCTTCATCATGGTTTCCGCGCATGGGACAACCGAAATTGCTGTTGATGCAACTAAATTGGGCGCTTACGATTTTCTTCAAAAACCGCCTGACCTTAATCGGTTATTGATTACCCTGCGTAACGCGTTGGATAACACCAGCCTGGGTAAAGAGACAAAAATTCTAAAGAAGAAAGTATCTCAGAAATACGAAATTGTTGGAAAGTCAAAAACTTTACAAGAAGTCAAAGACATGATTGAAAAGGTGGCCCCTACTGAAGCCAGAGTTTTGATTACCGGACCTAATGGATCGGGAAAGGAATTGGTAGCTCGGCAGCTTCATGATATTAGTGAACGAAGAAGTGGACAATTTGTAGAGGTGAATTGTGCAGCCATTCCATCTGAATTAATTGAAAGCGAGTTGTTTGGTCACGAGAAAGGTTCCTTTACATCCGCCATAAAGCAGCGAATCGGAAAATTTGAACAAGCAGAAGGGGGCACATTATTTCTCGATGAAATCGGAGATATGAGTCTATCTGCTCAGGCAAAAGTTTTGCGGGCATTACAAGAAAGTAAAATAACCCGCGTTGGTGGCGACAAAGACATATCGGTTAATGTGCGCGTAGTGGCTGCTACCAACAAGGATTTAAAAAAGGAAATTGAGGAACATCGCTTCCGCGAGGATCTCTATCATCGATTGTCAGTTATTGTGATTAAAGTTCCATCCCTCAATGATAGAACAGACGATATTCCCTTATTAGTAAATAAATTCCTGGATGATATAGCTCTTGAATACGGATCCAAAAGAAAAGAGATAACGAAAGAAGCGCTGGATTTACTTCAAAAAAACAAATGGACCGGAAATATCCGGGAGCTGAGAAATGTTGTGGAGAGATTAATAATAATGAGCGAAGGCCCAATAGGCCCCGAAGAAGTCAAAAAGTACCTGTAACCGCCTTAAATACGGCTTTCAGACACACTCTTCTTCACCTCTTTCTTGCTATAAGTCGGGCAGGTATACTGACTGCAAGACGTCATAAAGGCTAATAGAGCTACAAATGCGAGGATTTTCTTCATATTAAGTGGCTTTGATAAAGAACAAAAATATCAATCTTTTGAATTCTTACAAATTTATTATTTACAAAATGCAGTTTGGCGATTCTAAAGGCTATCCGACCAATAAATTACAACCTCTTAAATCACTATTATCAAATCTTCCAAGTACCTCAAAATTACCCTTTTGAGCCATTATCCCTAAATCCTGAGTTTCTATAAACGCACAGGAATGAAAATTAGCCAGATCAATAATTTTAATTCCTCCTGCCCTGCCTATTTGGGTAGTAAAGGGATCATTTATATCTCTCACCAGTACTTTCATCCAAGGCGGACATTGATAGTAACCATTACCTTTAGAATAAGCTTGGGACATCAGTTCAGTCATTCCATATTCAGAATGAATTGTCTTTACGTTAAATCGGTTACATAAGAAGGTATGTAATTCCTCTCTGATCCACTCTTTTCTTCTCCCCTTCATACCTCCGGTTTCCATTACAATGCAACTATTTAGATCCAATTCATGGGATTCAGTCAGATCGAGCAGGGCAAATGATACACCCCAAAGAATAACCTTGCGATTGCTATTCTTTAAAAACGAAATCTTCTCTACCAATTCGTCATGGTTATGTAAATAAAACCCTGAATGTTCAGACTTACTTTCTCTGATTAAATGATCTATCATAGCGATTAAGGAAGAGCCTGTTCTCTCAAGATAAGACGGAAGTAGGGCCAACAAATGATAGTCTGTTATGGGGCCATAGAAGTTTGTAAAAATTTGCTCTGCTAATTTCAAATAGAATGAAAGATTAAATACTTCGTGTTTACTGGTAGCCTGACCGCTTGTGCCACTGCTTGTGAACTCGGCTTCCGGATGCCAGATGCCTGACTTTACTTTTTGCGACTTGAAAAATTCAATGGGCAAAAAGGGTATCTGAGCGATTGAATCAATTTGTTCCGTTTGGCAATTCAGGTGGTGGAGGTACTGGCGATAAACCGCATTATGTTCTGCTTGAAAATGAAATAAACGGAAAGGCAATTTCTTCAAAGTTGCCTTCGTTTACCAAATACAAAGAATCCTCAAAACTTTTGAATGTGTTCAGGTGTTGCTTATTTTACAAGGTTAAAGGTAGAAAATGCGATTGAAACAGAATCTTATTGGTTTTTTGTTTATTTCACTTGGTTTGGGCGGATGCTTTACTCCGCCAGAATTTCCGGTACAGCCCCAAATTGAATTCGAAAGCATTGTCTTTAAAGAATATGGGTCTGGATTTGACGCTGAAGCTGATTCCCTGATCCTAACCATTGCGTTTAGTGATGGTGATGGTGACTTGGGCTTAGCCCCTAGCGAACTTGAGTGTGTAAGTGAAAGCATCTGCTACAACAATAAATTTTTCTTTCTGAAGCCTGATGGAACCATCTTAACTTACAAAGATAAAAGAACTAACTCTGCTTATAGCACCTTACCGGCTTTCGTAAAACCATACAATTGTATTAACTGGGAAGTTAGCACCGACAATACCGGCAAGGTTGATACCTTTTACTTTGAGTTAAACCCAGATCATTACAATATTGAAGTTGACTTTTTAGTAAAAAACCCGGACGGAACATTTACCGAATTTGACTGGACTGAAGAATTCAATTATCCGAACTGCGGAACTTCTTTTGACGGGCGCTTTCCAATTCTTTACAAGGAAGAACCGGGCACACCATTGGAAGGGAGCCTGAGATACAGTATGGGATCGATTGGCTTTAAGGCTTTGTTTAGTGTTAAAACCCTTAAGCTTAGAGTTCAGATAAAAGACCGGGCACTCAATAAGAGTAACGAAATCTTTACCCCTGAATTTACTCTTTGATTTAGTATAATTTTGGATATCGCACGGGATCCGTCTCATTCATTACTTCATAGACAACATCAAAAACATCTTCGGCATTTGGCTTAGAAAAATAATCGCCATCCGATCCATAAGCCGCTCTATGTTCTTTGGCTGTAATGGTCCGTGGTTTCGAATCCATAAACTCATAGGCATGCTGCCCTTCCAATACCTGCTGCATCATAAAAGCAGTGGCTCCACCGGGTACATCCTCATCTGCAAAGATTACCCGGTTTGTTTTTTTGATTGAACCAAGTATTTTGTGATGGATGTCAAACGGCAATAGCGTCTGCACATCAATAACCTCACAAGAAATTCCATGTCCCTCCAAATCACTTACAGCCTCCATAACAATTCTACACATCGAACCATAGGTAACTATAGTAACATCTTTACCAGCACACAAAAAATCCGGTATACCTAATGGCACTGTAAACTCACCAATATTATCAGGTAATCGCTCTTTAATCCGATAACCATTCAGGCATTCTATAATCAAGGCAGGATCATCCGATTGAAGTAATGTATTGTAAAACCCAGCCGCTTGCGTCATATCTCTTGGCACCAACACATACATACCCCGAATGGCATTCAAAACCATACCCATTGGCGAGCCTGCATGCCACACGCCTTCAAGACGATGACCGCGAGTACGTATTATCAGTGGTGCTTTTGGCCACCTTTAGTCCTATACTGAAGACAAGCCAAATCATCAGACATAATCTGAATCGCATAAAAAGATAATCAAGATATTGAATTTCAGCGATCGGCCTCAGACCTCTCAATGCAGCCCCTATGCCCTGCCCAATAATCGTACATTCCCGAATGCCGGTATCCGTAACGCGTAGCTCACCAAATTTTTCTTGCAATCCGGCAAATCCCTGATTTACATCACCAATTTTTCCAACATCTTCACCAAAAGCAAGAACTCGCGGGTCTCTTTTCAGCGCCTGTGTAAAACAAGCTTGCAACACTTCGCGCCCATCAATAAGTGGAGATTTTTCTGAATAAACGGGTTCGATGTGCGATACGTTAAGTGCCGACCATTCAGAATTACTATAGAGATACGAATTAAATCGATCTGCATTTTCAGCTTCCGAAACCCTTATCCATTCGGCCAGTGCTTCGCGGATATCTGAATTCGTATTCGTCAGTTTGCGAATGGTTCTTTTTGCCGCTCGCATAGAATCCATCCTGAGCGGATTGATGGTCTTCTTCAATTCTTTAAAAATTTCTTCGATAGCAGGTGCCTCCTCGCTGGCCTTAACTAAAATCTTCTCTAGTTTTTTTTGATCCTTCTGAATTTCTTCGTTAAAGGATTTCCATGCCACATCTTTGGCTGCCTTGGCAACAGCTTTTGCTTCTTTTTCGATTTCAACCAACTCCTCGGTGGAAGCTACACCATTCTCTAACAGCCATTGACGAAGTTTGCGAATACAATCATGCTCAGCCTCCCAGGCTAATCTTTCTTTAGACTTATAGCGTTCGTGTGAGCCTGAGGTTGAATGCCCCTGTGGCTGGGTCATCTCTGTTACATGAACCAGAACTGGTACGTGTTCATCGCGGCAAATTTTTTCTGCTTTCTCATACGTTTGCAACAGCGCCTGATAATCCCAACCCTTCACTGTTAAAATTTCGAATCCCTTCTCAGTTTTGGTTCGCTGAAAGCCTGCTAAAATTTTGGAGATACTTCCTTTCGTTGTCTGATATTCTTTCGGAACCGAGATTCCATAATCATCATCCCAAACAGACATTAACATGGGTACTTGCAAAACACCCGCTGCGTTAATAGCCTCAAAAAACATTCCTTCGCTGGTAGATGCATTACCAATAGTTCCAAACGCTATTTCATTTCCCTGATTACTTAGTTCGCTGAATGATATAAGCTCCGGATTATTTCTGAATAACTTAGATGCATAGGCCAATCCTACCAGCCGGGGCATTTGACCGGCTGTAGGCGAAATATCGGAGCTACTATTCTTGAGCTTCGCTAAATTTTTGAATGCTCCCTGCTCATCAATCATACGCGTAGCAAAGTGTCCGTTCATTAGCCGGCCGGCCGATGCCGGATCTGCGTCTACATCTGGATGTGCGTATAGCTGTGCAAAATATTGCTGCAAGGTTAACTCACCAATAGCCAACATTAAGGTTTGGTCGCGGTAATACCCAGCGCGATGATCGCCCGGACGAAACACCTTTGCCATCGCGAGCTGCGCCAGTTCTTTTCCGTCTCCGAAAATTCCAAACTTGGCTTTACCCATAAACACTTCCTTGCGTCCGAATAAGCTTGCCTCCCTACTTTCACACGCCAACTTATAATCTGCCAGCAGGGCAGCAATCTTTTTTTCGGTTAATCCACTAACCATTGTCTTGGTTTGGCTCACGGCAAATGGGTTGGTTATTGTCAAAAATAGTCAAAACATGAGAGGGGTCAAAAACAAAATTCCTTGCGGAATAAAATACGGGAAATTTATTGACTAACAGAAGAATTTAACCCAGTCTCCATGATGTACAAGTGGATAATTGGCAGCATCCTGATAAAGAAAAATACCGATTGAAGTATTATGAATAATAACTTCTTCATATTGATATCCTGCTTCCACCTCCAGATCAAAAATTTCCATTTCAATTTTCGGATCAGTTATCTGCATGATCTCAATAAGAATTCGATTACTCAATCCATCCGTTTTGATAGCACATGGGTAGCTTCCAAGCGAGTAAAGGTTAAAGTTCGGTAACCAAAAACTATAACGATAATCCAAGCCACTTTTGTATTGCTCATACAATTTCATACCCTTTCCTCAGGAACCATAAAAGCATACAAAGATTCAATATTCATGTATCAAAAAGTATTAAAACAACCTCTGCAATCGTAACCGAATGCTATATTTGCCAATAGTTAGCCTTATGCCGACTTGAAAATTTAAAATCTACCATTATGATCATCGGAGTTCCAAAGGAAATTAAAAATAACGAAAACAGAGTAGCCCTTACCCCGGCAGGCGCACAGGAATTTGCAAAGAAAGGACACACCGTTTACATCCAAACCAAAGCAGGTGAAGGCAGTGGATTTAGTGATGAAGAGTATGTTGGGGCAGGAGCCAAAATCCTTCCCAAAGCAGAAGATGTTTTTAGCATCGCTGAAATGATCATCAAAGTAAAAGAACCCATCGAGCAAGAGTATGGGTTAATTAAAAAAGATCAGTTAGTATTTACGTACTTCCATTTTGCCAGCTACGAGCCGCTGGCCCATGCCATGATAAAAACCGGTGCGGTGTGTCTGGCCTACGAAACAGTGGAACGTCCTGATAGAAGTCTTCCCTTATTAGTGCCAATGTCCGAAGTGGCTGGCCGCATGGCTATTCAGGAAGGTGCCAAGTATCTGGAAAAACCTTTGAAGGGGCGTGGCATTTTATTAGGAGGCGTACCCGGAGTGATGCCTGCGAAAGTTTTGATTTTAGGTGGCGGTGTGGTTGGCTCGAATGCTGCAAAAATTGCGGCCGGCATGGGTGCAGATGTTATCATAACCGATGTTAACTTAAATAGACTTAGATATCTGGATGATGTAATGCCAAAGAATGTTCACACCATGGCATCGAATGATTATGTGTTACGCGAACTTGTAAAAACTCATGATTTGATTGTTGGTGGAGTTCTGATTCCTGGGGCCAAAGCTCCAAAACTTATTACGCGTGATATGCTAAAAACTATGCGACCGGGTACTGTTTTAGTAGATGTGGCCGTAGATCAAGGGGGTTGTATTGAAACCTGCAAACCAACTACGCATGAAGATCCTACTTACATTATTGATGATATTGTTCACTATTGTGTAGCCAACATGCCAGGTGCCGTACCTTATACTTCTACCTTGGCCCTCACCAATGCTACACTTCCTTATGCGCTCAGGCTGGCAAATCATGGCTGGAAAAAAGCTGTAAAGAAAATGAAGACTTAAAAAGGGATTGAATGTTGTGAATGGCAAAGTGGTGTATAAGGCTGTAGCCGATGCATTTAATATTCCTTATGTGGATGTAAGCGAGGTGTTGAAATAAATATTCGGTTACCGGTAACTAGTGACCAGTATCTGACCTATCATCCTTCAAAAGTCGGAAACGTATCTAGGAACCTAACCTCATTGCCGGGTTGTTCTAATGCGGCAAAACAATACTGTACCATGCCATTGGTGACTGCCACATATTTGGCGCCAATAGTCATGTTATAAACAGCTACCTGGTTGAATGCTTTTTGAGTTAACTTAATAACAGGCGATTTGCATTCTATCAACATCCAGGGTTTGCCCATTCGGTTATGAATAACTATGTCCGATCTCTTTTGAAGTTTATTGTATGACAGACTTCCTTCAACGCGAAACAAAGATTTAGGATACTTAAAATGATCAATCAAATAATGAATAAAGTGTTGCCGTACCCATTCTTCAGGAGTAAGAATGATGTATTTCTTTCGAATAATATCAAAAATCCATACTTTACCCTGATCTTTACGCAAGGTTGGTGTAAAGTCAGGAAGATTTAATTTGTACATGCTGTAAAATAAGATAATTAGCCGATATGAAATCAAAACAAGAAATAGTTGAAAACTGGTTGCCCCGGTACACAGGCCTTAAACTGGAAGATTTTGGACAAGTACATTTTGCTAACCAATTTCGATAATTATGTAAAGAAATTTGCCGAATGGAATAATGTAGATGTCCACGGCACCGATCGTGCCATGCGCAGTGCCACAGCGGGCGGAATTACCATTATCAATTTTGGGATGGGTAGCCCTAACGCTGCCACTATTGTTGATTGTCTTTCGGCCATTAAGCCAGAGGCTGTTCTTTTTTTGGGCAAGTGTGGCGGTCTTAAAAAGAAAAATGATTTAGGCGATTTTATTCTGCCGATTGCGGCAATTCGCGGTGAGGGTACATCTAATGATTACTTCCCCGCAGAAGTACCGGCACTTCCTGCTTTTGCATTACAAAAAGCAATCTCCACTACCATTCGGGATAATAATCAGGACTACTGGACAGGGACTGTATATACGACAAACCGAAGAGTATGGGAGTGGGACGAACATTTTAAAGAATACCTTCGAAAAATTCGAGCCATGGCTATCGATATGGAAACGGCCACTATTTTTTCTACAGCCTTCTTTAACGAGATTCCTGCCGGGGCTTTATTACTTGTATCGGATCAACCTATGGTAGTAGATGGAATCAAAACGGAAGCGAGCGATAAGGTAGTAACTACCAGTTACGTTGATCTGCATCTTAAAATAGGAATTGAATCTTTGCAGCAACTAATCAATAAAGGCATTACTGTCAAGCATCTGCTTTACTAACCTCTTGGTTGATTTTTGATTCATATGATTTCGCTTTAGCCAGCGCTATTAAGCCAAGGACAAAGAAAACGATAAGCATCAATACAGAATTTTTCATACCAAAGATTTCATCGATATAACCAAAAGTAAAAATGCCAATAACGATGGCTATTTTCTCGGTTACGTCATAAAAACTAAAAAACGAAGCGGTGTCCTTGGTTACGGGCATAAGTTTGCTGTAGGTGCTTCGGCTTAACGCTTGAATACCCCCCATTACCAGGCCCACAGCAATCGCTAATCCATAAAAATGAAATTCAACATTAGCCCCTCCCTCTTTAAGATTCGCAACCGTGTATGCAGCTATACATATAATGATCCAAACCAACACAACTCCCATCAAGACCAAAATATTACCGATTCTACCTGATAGAAAGGACATAATCATTGAGCCGGGAATAGCAACCAATTGGATCAATACAATAGTAATTATCAATTTATCGGTTGGCAATTCAAGCACATGGCTACCAAAAAGCGTAGCCGCCAACATAACCGTTTGCACGCCCATGCTATAACAAAAGAAGGCAACCAAAAACCACTTGAGCAAACTCAGATGCCGAACCTGATTCCACACCTTACGCAATTCACTAAAGCCGGCTTGCAAAACCTCCTTAAGTCGTTTCGTTTGTGGCGGTTTGTTATTCGGTAGTCTAGCAAAAGTGAATTGTGCAAAGCCTATCCACCAAAGCCCTACCAATAAAAATGTGTATCGGGGACCTGAAGTCTGGTCGCCTTGAGCGCTGAAGAAAAGCACTAACCCAAAGCCAATCAATTGCAGAATTACGCTTCCGGCATAACCCATAGAGAATCCACGGGCACTTATCCAATCTCTTTCTTGCGGTTCGGCTATTTCAGGTAAATATGAATTATAGAAAACCAGACTACCTACATAACCAATGGCCGCTAACATAAAGAAACTTACTCCCCATGCTACATTAGGTTGGGGGCCTTTAAACCAAAAGAAGGCCATGCATGAAATTGCTCCCAGGTAACAAAAAACTGCATGAATTTTTTCTTATTCCCTCGCGAATCAGCTATAGAAGAAAGTATTGGCAGCAAAATTGCAATGGCGAGATAAGCAGTAGCCAGCGCATAATCGTAGAGCGCTGTATTCTTAAATGTTCTTCCAAGTAAGGGAACGGAATATTCCCCATAGGCTGATTTGGTTATTCCGGCAAAATAAATTGGAAAAAAAGTTGTGGTAATAACGAGGTTATAAACTGAATTAGCCCAGTCATACATGCACCAGGCATTAATTGTTTTGGAGTTATGTAAATTGGTTGCTATGGAGTTCATAAAAAAATAGCCTCCCAAAAAATTGGAAGGCTACTATATTACCATGAAAAATAATAAACTAATTTTTTTCTCTCTCACTATCCTCAAGTGCAGAGTAAAGAAGCTTTCTTGCATTTGCTTTTCTAAGCTCCGTTTCCACATCCGAAATAATGCCCCGTTTAGCATCCTTGTCAACTTTTAAGGCTACCGTTAACTGATCGCGTTCCACTTCATCAAGCTTACTCTTCTGCTCATTCACCCAACGAATAATATCTTTGGTGTCGATAAAAACATCATCAGCCTGAATCTTTGGTTCTTTACCAAACTGAACGGACTTGGTTGGCTCGCCTATGTAAAGATTAGCCACCAAACCCTTACGCATTAACTTTCGTAACTGCGTTGCTCTTGGAATTACCTGTTTAACTTCTATTGTACTCTTTCTCATTTCTGTTGTTACCATGAAGAAAAAACAGAAGCATGAATACAACATCAGGCATAGAAGATGTTGGGATGTCCTGTTTAACGTTTGCCTTTTTCTTAAATTTTGACATAGTCTTTCTTAGTTACCAACTTTAGTAGGATCTGCAATCGAAATATTCAACGGAATTCCTTCTCGTCCCTTGTCATAGATAGCCTTATTCTCACGAATCGATAAATCGGAAGCGGCATTTCGGAAAACTTCATTGGAAACACCTGCCTGATCTGCATAAATATCATAGTAAGCGCCTTGAATTATATCCAACAACTGGATAAATCTCTTATGGCTTGTCCCACGGTCCGTTTTAAAAGAAACAATTGCTTTTTCGGGATTATCCGAACTTGCAGGATTTCTGCCATTATTAAGAATAAATTCCTTAATCTCTTCCCTCAAGTTACTAACGTCCTCCTGTGGCTCTCCTTCAACCAGCAAGGCATCGGAAGAGTTTATCTGGATCTTGAACATATTACGTTCCTGAATCTTCACATCCTCTGGCGGTGTTGCCTCGGGTGGAGGGGGAAGCGCAATACTAAGACCCCGGTTATTGGGCATGGTAGTAGTAACCAGAAAGAATACTAACAACAAGAAGGCAATATCAGCCATCGATGCATTGGGTATATCTGGTGTAGAGCGTGGCATTATTTTAAAGCTTTATTGATTTCAGAAAAAACAACACCTAGCACAGCTACAACAAAAACAATGTAAAACAGGGAGAGCCCTGCGCCTATCATTTTAGATGATGACTCCGTTATTCCGGAAGCAGCAGCTCTTTTGGAGAGCTCTGAACCAGAAATAGCATAAGCAATAATAAATACAACCACTAACCCTCCAACACTGGCCAATGACCTTAAAAGTCCTGCAGGTGCTTTCAGCGCATTTACCAGTGGTAGAACTACAGCTGCAACAATTGCTAATACGAAGAATCCATATGTGGCATATAGCCCAAAGTCCATTACGTCCATAATAATCTTATTTAGAAAGCTTGTGCTTAACCAAAATATCTACCAAACTAATGGAAGCATCTTCCATGGAGTTTACAAGGCTATCAATTTTTGAAATCAGATAGTTATACAGGGTTTGCAAAATCATACCCACAATTAGACCCCCAACCGTTGTGATCAAAGCAGTTTTCATACCACCGGCAACAACAGACGGAGAAATATCACCAGCCGCTTCAATCGCATCAAAAGCAGCCACCATCCCGATTACAGTACCAAAGAATCCAAGCATGGGCCCGAGTGAAATGAACAAGGAAACCCAGATCAAACCTCTTTCAAGGCGGGCCATTTCAACACCACCGTAAGAAACGATAGATTTTTCAACCATTTCAATTCCTTCACTTGATCTCATAAGACCTTGAGTAAAGATAGAAGCCACGGGGCCTTTTGTATTTTTAGTTACATCCTTAGCTGCTTCAATACCTCCTTTGGCAAGAGCATCCTCTATTTGACCCAATAATTTTTTGGTATTGGTAGTCGCAAGATTCAAGGTGATAATTCTTTCAATTGAAATAGCCAATCCAAGAATCAAACAGATCAAAATTGGCCACATAAAGGGAGGTCCGCCTTCAATAAACTTATCTTTAATCTGCTGATGGAAGGAAGCGTCTTCGGTAGCTGCAAGATCTGCAGAGTCATCAGCCGCAGCAGAAACAACTTCAGCGGCTGGTTCTTCCACCTGAGTTGAATCTTGCGCATAAGTTTTTGAGGCACCCAACGCAAGCACCCCCGCTAAAGCAAAAATCGTAAGTAATTTTTTCATGGTTTAAAGTTTAGATAATACTTGAAGTGGCCAAATTTAAACGTTTTGATCGATCACAAACAAGCATTTGAAAAAAAAACTGAAATTCTATTTTGTGGTTTAGGCCATACTGCCATATAATTCAAAATATGTCCGTTAGTCACGGAAAATATTCTTTTGTCCGGATAACATTTTTCCTTTAGGGGTAAGAAAAGGAGTTGACTCAGCCTTTGTTTGGGAAGTAATAATCTATTTCTTTGTGCGCTTTTTAGAATTCCAATTGTTTTTGAGGGTTTTCTATTACTAAACATAGATTCTGAATCCCCTGTCAATTAGGAGTGAGCTTCAAGAATTGAAGGTATATTTAAAGAGATATTCGTCCAGTTGGCTTTAGGGAGGTTGAAAGGAAGGGAAATTTAGGAGAGATGTCAGAGTGGCCGAACGAGCACGCTTGGAAAGCGTGTTTACCGCAAGGTAACGTGGGTTCGAATCCCACTCTCTCCGCCAAGTTTTAAGGTTTGACTAAACTGGCTTACATCCATTAGCCAACCTCCCCAGCCAGGGATTGATTGATTAGTTTTCTTGCCCCTTCAATGCCATGCTCGCCTAAAAGAATCATCAATTTAGTTACCGCAGCTTCCATTGTCATATCTTCTCCACTTATTACGCCTATATCGGCCAGCGATTTACTGGTTTCGTATTTTCCTTGCATTACAGTGCCTCCCGGACATTGAGAAATATTCACCATCATAATCCCTTGTTTAATGGCGTCCTTCAGACTTTCAATAAACCAGGCAGTTGAGGGTGCATTACCCGATCCATATGTTTCTAAGATAATTGCCTTCAAGCCTTCCGCCTGTATGATAGAGTTGACGGTTCGTTTATCAATACCTGGGAATAGTTTTAGAATAGAAATATCAGTACTGAATCGGGTGAGCAAGTGAATTTCTTCATTTTCTGCTCTGCGTATAGCTGCATCGTTATAATCAATCTTCACTCCCGCTTTGGCGAGGGTAGGATAATTTTCAGATTTGAATGCATCAAAATGCATACTCTCCACTTTTTTTGATCTGTTTCCGCGCAACAACTCATAATCAAAATAAATACACACTTCGGGAACGCGAGGTTTTCCGTTTTCCTTGGCGGATGCAATCTCTAGTGCGGTGATGAGGTTTTCACGCGCGTCTGATCTTGGTTGGCTGATAGGCAACTGGGCCCCGGTTACAATTACGGGTTTGGCCAGCCCTGGTAACATAAAACTAAGCGCAGAGGCGGTGAAGGCCATTGTATCCGTTCCATGTAATACTACGAAACCATCTTGCTCTTCATAATTTTCGAAAATAATCTCCGAAATCATTTTCCAATGTACCGGCTGTATGTTGGATGAATCCACAGGATGGTCAAAGGAAATCACCGTTATCTCTAAGAACAAGTTTCTAAGGGCAGGCAATTGCTCCAGAATTAAAGAGAAATCAAAGGGAATCAACACACCATTAGCATCGTACGTCATTCCAAACGTTCCACCGGTATAGATGATCATTACCCGCGATTTTGCTTTGCCGGGTTGGGCCGTATTAATATTAATCCGTGTGTAGGTCATACCTGATTGAATAAACGTTGGGCATTGAAGGTTGTCATGCGTTGCAATTCTTCAGTAGAAATACTTTTTAATTCAGCAATCCGGGCAGCAATTAAAGGAATATACTCTGGACTATTACGTTTACCGCGATGTGGCACAGGTGCCAGATAGGGGCTATCGGTTTCTAATAGAATTGTGTCGAGTTCAAGGTTAGGAATAACTAAATCCATACCGCCATTCTTAAAGGTAGAAACTCCTCCTAATCCCAAATAAAATCCTAATCCAGTAATTTTTTTTGCTTGCTCATAAGTACCAGAAAAACAATGAAAGACTCCCTTCAGATTTTTATCGGCCATGGGAGCTAACAATTCAATAGTTTGATCAATGGATTCGCGGCAATGAATAACAACGGGAAGCTTATACTTTTTTGCCCAGCCAATTTGAATGGTAAAAGCTTCTGCCTGTTCTTCCCATAACGTTTTGTCCCAATATAAATCGGTGCCCATTTCGCCAATGGCCGCAAACTTTCTCTTTGAAAGCCATGCCTCTATCTTGTATAACTCCTTCTCAAAATCTTTTTACAGAGCAAGGATGAAGGCCCATCATAGAAATACATTGATCGGGATGTTTATGTTCAACTTCGAGCATGGCATCCACGGAAGTATGATCTACATTAGGCATATAGATTTTTGAAATACCTAAATCGAGGCATCGACTTAATACATCCTTCCTATCCGCATCGAATTCCTTAGAATAGATATGTACGTGGGTATCAATCCAAAAATTCATAATTAATCTTTTTCTATCTTCAACATATTCTCAATGGCTTCTGCCAATAAGTTAGAACCTGATGCACTTTTTATAAAACCTCTATATTCATTCAGTCTACTTATAGCGCCCTTTAAATCAACGTTGGCTTGCGCTTGATACAGTGCAACTTTTCGCCTATCCAGTTCCTGAGCCAGATACTCTTGCTCCGTTTGGCCAGGTGTCGGAATCAAAATTACCCTTTTAGCATTAATCATGGTGAGATCCATGATACTACTATAACCACTTCTGGTAATTACCGTGGACGATTTTTGAATCAATTTGCTTAGCTGATCTCCGTTTAAGTGATTGTAAATAGTTTGGCCACCCTGTTTAGTTGTCTCATCGTTTGGTAGGCCGCGAACAAGCGTACATCTCTCTTGCCTACCCGACATTTCTTTGATTAAGATTTTTTCCAGGATTTGCCGTTGCGGCTCCGGACCGGATAGGATCGCCAAAATAGTATCCGCCTCCAAATCAATTTTTTCGGGCTTCATTCTGGATAACATTCCGATGAATCGTACCCGCAATTTGCCTGATTGTGATAATGTTCCTGTAACTCTGTTATCTGAATAATCTGGCACCCAACAGACATCAAATTTTTTAATCAATTTATGATTGAAAAAATTAATTAAGCCACTTAGCCATCGAAATGAGGATGGCAGTATCAAATTTAATTGATGGGTAATTAATATAGACGGAATTGAGTTTGACCAACAGCCATAACGATTGTCAGAAATAATAGCGTCTATACTTTTATCCAAACATAATTTTTCAATTTGCCGATGTTCCCTTCTTATGGCAAGTAAAAATTTAGGAAGTTGCATGAAAATTTTTGTCATGAAGGGGATGCTCGCAGAATAAGCAACTCTGTAAGATGTGATTTCGTAGGTTTGTAGTTGAGGAAATTCCATCTTCAACAATAACAGAGAATCACCATGCCCCGCCAGAGAAACTTTACACCCGCGTGCTATCAAGGACTGGATAACGGGAACACTGCGGGTTGCATGACCCAACCCCCAATCCAAGACAGATACTAAAATATGTTTAGCCGGTTCGGTCATTTCCCCAAAGGTATCTGAACCTGAACAAGCGATCAAAGCGCTGAAAAAATATAATTAAGATTTGAGAAATGTTCCAGATACCGGGGAAGTACATATTGTAAATTACGTTTGGCCTTTAAACTATCATGAAATACTGCGATAGAACCATGCCGTGTGGCGTTTATCGTACCTGCCAAACATTTTGCTTCAGAGATTGACTTATTATAATCCTGGCTTAAGACATCCCACATAATGATTCGGTAGTTCGTCTTTAAGTTTTTGATTTGATCTAATGTGATTCTTCCATAAGGGGGACGGAACAGACAACGGTCAACGGTCGACAGTGGACTGATGACCGCGGATTTTAGTTGTCTGGCGCACGCCTCCACGTTAGTCAAATATTCTTCCGTAGTATAATTCCATCCTTTCAGGTGATTGAAGGTGTGATTACCCACTGAATGTCCATCTTCTATTATTTGTGAAAAGATTTTAGGGTGCTTAGCAACATTATCTCCAATGCAAAAAAAAGTTGCTTTCGCTGCGAACTCTTTGAGCGTTTCTAAAACGAATTCCGTTGGCCCGGGAATTGGCCCATCATCAAACGTAAGAAAAATCTCCTTTTTGTTCGTCTTAATCCGCCATTCTAATTTTGGAAAGAGTGCTGGAAGGATGGCAGGTGTTCTAAAAAACATAAATCCAAGAAGTTAGAAACTCGAATATCCGGCTTCGGGTTACTCCACGCGGCACGTAAGCATAGTAATATCATCGCGGTAGCCATTACGACCTTTAAAACCGTCTAAAGCGACAATGATATCCTGATGAATTGTCTTAATGTCTTTCGTTTGGTTTGCCTCAAAATATTTCATCAATGCTTCTACACCAAACTCCTCGCCCTCTTCATTAACCGTTTCTGTGAGGCCATCGGTATAAGCAAACAATGTAAAGTCATCCAGGTCGGTAATAAAACCTTCGTTCATAAAAGGAAGTGGATTCATGGCACCCAATACCGTTGACCCTTCTTCAAGGAGACGCAGGCCGTGCTTCTTATCGATTAAAATAGGCGCGTTGTGTCCTGCATTAACATAAATCATTGTTTTTAAACTCAAATCGTAGATAGCCCCAAAAAAGGTAATAAACTTTTCCCCTTTGGTGTTTTCCATTACCTGATAATTCAACGCTTCAACAATCTCTTTTAAATTAGGCGTTTGGCGCAACAACGTTCGTAACGATGCTTGAAAATTTGACATCATTAGTGCAGCCGGAATACCCTTGCCACTTACATCCGCTACACAGATAAGAAACTGATTTTTATTTATGGGTATGTAGTCATAGTAATCTCCCCCAACCAGATCGTGGGGTAAGTAGCTTGCCTCCATTTTTACACGCGGTGTGTAGGGAAGCCGCTCCGGAAAAAGAAATTGTTGCACATCGCTGGCGATCTCCAACTCCTTTCGGAAGGCTTCTTGCTCGAGTTGCTTGCGGGCCAATTTTTTATTTTCAATGGCCACGATAATGATATTACTCAGGGCTTGAATAAATTTTATACTTTCGTCATGATCGTGACTATTGTTCTTATTTAGACCTCCAACAAAAATAAGCGCGAGCGTATCAGACTTATGCGCTACAGGTATTACCATATCAAACTCATGGAATTCACACTCTTCAAATTCATCCATGCGATGGATGTTCCGGATCAGTTTAAACCGATCATCCAACTTAAGTTTTTGAAAATTATTTTGCGTACCAAAATTTACCTTACAATCCCAGGTTTCGCCTAGCACGAAAAGCGCCAGCTTCTTAATATTCAGATTTGAGCGCAACGTGAAATTAAAAATCTTATATAAAGATTCTTCCGGCACATTATTGTTGATCGATTGCGTGATCTCCAACAAGGCGTTGAGCTCCAGTTCTTTCCGTTCAATTTGTTTCCTTAACTCTAGGTCATCCATAATCCTGAATAAGGTAAAATTAAGAATAAATGATTATGCACTCCTACATTAACATTCTCTTAACGATAAAAAGAAGCGGGTCTGTCTTTCCACTGGTAACTTTTTATTTGAGCCAGTATACCCACAGAAATCACATATATGGGATAGAGTATCTGAAGCGCCAGAAAGGCCCGGATATCAAACTGCTGTTTAAAGGATTGAGCTATTTTCCACAAAAAGATTCCCTCCAAAACCAGTTTTATTCCGATTAGAATCATCAGTAATTGAGAGCCCGAAAAAGAAAAAGCAGCAACATCATTAACCAGGCTAGTTGAACTAACAAAATAAAGAACGCCAGTCCTTTAGCCAATAATGAATCATTTACTTTCCATTTGCCGGCCCAGCGAAGTCGTTGTTGAAAAAAATCACGAATCGAGGTAAGCGGTTGAGTCGAAACTACAGAATCAAAACTGCTAACCGCAGTAATGGACCCCGGGTATTTGTTTAGAATTTTTCGCATCAAAAATTCATCATCCCCGGAAGGGATTTGAAAATTACCCTGATACCCATTGACTTCATAGAAGGATTGTCTGATAAACGCAAGGCTTGCTCCATTGCACATGATGGGCAACTTCCAACCCAACATGGCCAGACCAATACCTATTACGCTAGTGAACTCCATGGCCTGAAGTTTTGAAAAAAAAGTTTTATCAGCTTGAATCCGTACGCACCCCACAACCATATGTGTACCCGGATTGAATGATCCGATCAAATCTTTTATCCAGTTTACAGGTACCTGACAATCAGCATCGGTGGTTAAAATAATTTCGCCCCTGGCTATTTCTATTGCTGTGGTCAATGCCTGTTTCTTACCTATGCCATGGGACTGTCGTGTTCCAATTTTCAGGTGCGGATATTTATCCATTAGTTTAGCAATAACCTCCGCAGTTCGATCTCGAGAATGATCGTCAATTAGAATCACCTCAAAATTTGTGAAGTCATAGTGCTGCTTAGCCAATGATTCAAGCAAGGCAGGTAATGTGTCCGCTTCATTACGAGCGGCTACTACAACAGACACAAAGGGTTGCACAGAAGAAACCTTTCGGGATTGGCCTATCCGTTGCCATCCTATTATCAGCAAAAGCAAGCCAACAAAATAAATACTAAAGATAACGACCAGATAAATCCACATTGCCTCTTTCTCTGTAAGTTTGGGTTGTGAGCAAAGTTGAGAAAAAAGTAGTGACTGAAAAGATAATTCTTGGACTTGACCCCGGAACCAACGTAATGGGTTATGCGGTGATTATCGTAAGGGCCAGTAAACTTTCCTTGATTCAATTTGGTGTAATCCAAATGGGTAAAACCGGAGCTCATGAATTGAAACTTAAAAAAATCTTTGATCGGGTACTTAGCCTGGTCGATGAGTTTCACCCTGATCAGGTAGCCCTGGAAGCTCCGTTCTTTGGCAAAAACGTTCAATCTATGTTAAAGCTTGGACGCGCACAAGGCGTTGCCATGTCGGCTGCGTTATATCGCGAAGTGCCAATAACCGAATACGCACCAAAAAAAGTAAAACAGTCAGTAACCGGTAATGGCAATGCTTCCAAAGAACAAGTGGCCAAAATGCTGATGCAGATTTTTAATCTTAAAGAAATTCCAAAATTGTTCGATGCTTCTGATGCGCTGGCAGTCGCTTTGTGCCACCATTATCAAAACGGAGCTCTGAAAAGCAAGAGCAAGTCGTGGGATAGTTTTTTGAAGGATAATCCTGAGCGGTTAAAGTCATTAAAATAAAATTATTCAAACACAACATGTCATCAAACACTTATCAAATATCAAGCTCAAAGAAAAAACGATACGATAAAACGTGGAGTTTCATGCAGTCCTCCATCAATCAAAATGAATCGATCCTTGATATTGGAACACCAAATCCATTTTCAGATCGCTTACAGAATCAGGGGCTTACCGTATACAACACAACCGGTTTAGATCTTGACGAGTCACCAGAATCAGTTAGAAAATATGATGCGGATATAACCACAGCTTTTGAAATCTTTGAACACTTACTAAATCCATTAGGCGTTTTAAAGGCCATAAAATCAGAACGTCTATTTGCCAGCATTCCTTTATCGCTCTGGTTTGCAAAAGCTTATCGAAATAAGAATGATCGGTGGGATCAACATTTTCATGAGTTTGAAGACTGGCAGTTTGATTGGCTTCTTGAAAAAGGTGGCTGGGAGATCGTTCGAAGTGAAAAATGGACGAGTCCAACAAAAATCAATGGTATCCGTCCAATTCTGCGATTATTTACTCCTCGCTACTACATTGTTGAAGCTCGAAGAAAGAAATGAAAAAAATACTAATTCTTGCTTATAGCGATTTAAGGCATGATGCCAGAGTAGCAAGACAAGTTGACTTTTTATCAGAAGGCAATCAATTAACTATTGCTTGTTTTAACTCCCCCCCAGAGTGGACTCATGAAGTTCTTCATATTAAGAGAATTAGGCCCACGTATCTCGAAAAAGCAATTAGCTCTATTTTCCTATTGACTAATCAATTTGAATCGGCTTATAGCGTATTGTATGACTTCCCTAACTTCAGAAGTAAAATAAAAGACCGGGCATTTGATCTTATTGTTGCCAATGATATAGAGAGCTTACCCCTTGCATTTAAAATTAAAGGAAAGGAAAAAATACTTTTTGATGCCCATGAGTATGCACCCGGCACTTTGAAGATAAGCTCGTGTGGCGAATATTTTTTCAACGATTCAATAAATATCTTTGTAAAAAATATTTACCTCAGGTAGATAAGATGATTACTGTTGGAGAAGCATTAGCTAAAGAATATACCAAACACTATCCGGTAGATCCCATTGTAGTAACAAATGCTAACTATCTCTCAAATCATGCGCCATCAAAAGTTGATCCTAATAAAATAAAATTGATTCATCATGGTGCTGCTAACCCATCGCGTCAATTAGAAATTATGATTGAGATGATGAATCATTTGGATGAACGCTTTAGTCTTGATTTAATGCTATTAACGCCTTCTACGGCCAATAAAAAAACCCGTGACTATTTGACTACTTTAAAAAACATGATCAAGGATAAACCGAACATTAACATTATCCCCCCGGTTAAAAGCAGTGAAGTTGTTGTGTCTATTCATCACTATGATATTGGTATCTTTCTTCTTCCGCCAATAAATTTTAACTATGCCAATACCCTTCCCAACAAGTTTTTTGATTTTGTGCAAGCAAGGCTTTGCATAGCCATTGGACCAACACCCGAAATGGCTGCGCTGGTCAATACCTATGATCTTGGGGTTGTAGCCGATGATTTTACTGCAATCTCTCTAGCAAAAAAGATAAATGCACTATCCAACTCGGATATAGCTAGATTTAAAGAGCAATCGAATAAAGCCGCAACCACATTATCAGCAGAGCAAAATAAAGTCCTTCTTAAAAATATTGTCACGAAACTTCTTAACGAGTAAGATGGGCATCGTTATCCGCCAAAGTATTTATTCTTCTATCATCTCCTACGCGGGTGTTGTGATTGGTTACATTAATCTACTCTACCTCTATCCGAAATTTCTTTCTACCGAGCAGATCGGGTTATTCCGAACTATTCAGGATGCCGCTATTCTGTTTTCTCCATGTGCCCAATTTGGTTTATCGCAAACCATCATTCGGTTCTACCCTCAATTAGCTAGAGATAAAAAATCTTCGCACAGTTTTATCTCACTCATGAGCTTACTGGCTTTAGTTGGCTTTGCGCTTTTCTTTCTTTTGTTTAAAATTTTCGAATCGTCTTTGCTCGCATACTTTCAGGACAACGCCCCAGAAATTATTCAATATGCAAATCTGGTTCTTTGGTTAACACTCATTCTCGTGATGGTTGCTGTAATGGAAGCCTTCTCGCGTTCATTATTAAAAACAGTTGTTCCCAATCTGCTGCGCGAGGTAATGGCGCGTTTGTTTCTCTCCGTTCTTGTGCTACTCTATTTTACTGAAACAATTTCCTTTGATCAGTTTATTCTTGGATCGGTAATCAGTTATCTTATTTGGTTATTGATTTTGATGTTTTATTTGTGGCAACAGGGTGAATTATCTCTTCAAACAAATTTCAATTCCCTTGATCAAAAAAAACTACCTGAATTAGTAAAATATAGTCTGTTGAGTTTTGCCGGCATGGCAGGACTTATTCTCATTGGCAAGATCGATAGCATGATGGTTTCGGCAATGATCGGCTTTAGTGCCAACGCCATTTATACCACCGCCTTTTATATGGCGACCGTCATTGAAATCCCGAAGCGGGCCTTAAGTCAGATCGCGATGCCCTTAATTTCGCGAGCCTTCGAACGAAACGACATTAAAGAAGTGGCTTCGCTCTATCGCAAAACATCCATCAATCAATTAATTATAGGTTCTCTTTTGCTTATCGGAGTCTGGATCAATCTGGATAGCCTGTTTGCTTTAATGCCGAAGGGCGAAGTATTTGCGGTGGGCAAATGGGTTGTTATCATTGTCGGGGCAGGAAAATTAGTCGATATGCTCTTTGGACCAAGCAGTGAGATTATTGTACTTTCTAAATATTTTAAATTCAATATTGTGTTGATTTTGATTTTAGCGGTATTGATAGTGGTGTCCAACAACTTGTTAATTCCTCGCTATGGCATTGTGGGAGCCGCGTGGGGCGCAGCATTTGCTTTAGTTTCTTTCAATGCAATCAAGTACTTGTTTATCTATTCGAAGTATAAAATTCAACCCTTCGATATCAATACCTTAAAAGTACTTATCATTGCTTCCATCGTGTTGACTGCCAACTATTTTTCTTACCGATCAGATTCTATCATGCTGGATATTCTCTGGCTCTCGGCACTAACAACCTTGCTCTATAGCGGTCTGATTCTGATAACAAAAGTTTCATCTGAAGCCAATGAATTGTATAATAGGGGCCTTCGTATACTACGCGGACCCTAGCGCCTACGCTACAGTCATTCTACTTCTCGCTATCGAATTTGATAAATAAAAGGATTGGATCGTCAAAATTTTTGAGCACCTAAAACTCAAAATAAATTTTCAAAAGGCTGGTTTCATTTACTAAAGCTGGAGAATAAACAATCAAATTTACAAATCATGTAGCCTTCTATCGGTTAGGTGCTTACTGGGAGATTCAGCCTTCCCATTCTATTTCAAAAAAACTTAAACTAAAAACATGATCAGATTAGCCCTTGCGGTCGGATTTCTGGCCGTATTCGGAATAGTAGCCTAGCCATTGTCATGCTGCTCGTCCAACACTTTAATAAAAAGATAACCAAGACAAAAACTCAAACTCCTGATAAAATGAATCCCTTACTAAACAAAAAAGCCATCGCAATTGGCGTGGTCTCAGTTCTTGCACTTATTTTCTTTTCCATCGTTAATCCATTTTCATGGAATGACGCGGGTAATCGGACCGTAGTGGAGCGAACAACCGGTGAACAAATTGTGCAGTTTGCACCCGGAATTTTTTATGCCGGTTTCTTTGCTAAAGAAAAGGAATGGCCTAACCAGATATCTGTAACCTATCAAGAAGTTACTGCTCAACTAGAGTTGGAAGACAATGGTATTGAAGTAGGTCAGATTATGATCCGCTTTAGCGATGCTACCACCGCTGATGTCCGCGGAATCACCCAGTTTATTTTACCGTCTGATGAAAAAGAAATGATTCTTATCCACAATACACATCGTACACCCCAGTCGCTCGTTGTGAAAAGGTTGGCGCCCTATACCAAAGAGTGTTTACAGTCATCGGCTCAACTTATGAGTAGTGAAAAACACTATGGCGGTGGTCGGGCCCAAATGGCTCAGGATTTTTTAGATCAATTAAAGGAAGGTGTTTATTTGTTGAAGACCGAAGAAAATTTAGTCTTCGATTCGATGGAAATGGAAAAGAAGCGTGTGTATCAAACCGAAGTTCAGTTCGATAAAAAGACCATGTTACCAAAACGTAAACTTTCGTCTATAAAGGAATATGGAATTACCGTTGCCGATGCCGCCATCACCGATGTAGATTATGAAAATAAGGTAGACGAGAAGTTGGTAAAGATTATTGATGCTGTCACAAAATCATCAATTTCAAAACAAGAATTGATGACTGCGCAGCAACAAACACTAACGGCTAAAGCTAAAGGGGAACAGGCGCTAGTCGAAATTGAGTATCAGCAAAAACAAGATCAGACCAAGCAAGTTGTAGAAGCACAAACCAAAGTAAAGGTGGCTGAACAGGATAAGCTGCAGCAAAAGATTGCCTACGAAGGTGCCATCCTGGAAGCTAAGAAAATAAAAGAGTTGGCTGACGCGAATGCCTATGCCCGTCAACGCATCATGCAAGCCGATGGAGCGTTAGAGATGAAATTAAACGCCCAAGTTGAAGTTCAAAAAGTTTGGGCCGATGCCTTTAGTAAATATACGGGAGCAGTAGTTCCGCAAATTCAAACAGGCGGAGGCACTACGGGTAATGGCGCCCTTAACTTCATGGATATAATGACCGCTAAAACCGCTAAGGATTTTGCGTTAGACATGAAGGTTAAGAATTAAAAAGTATTAGATGTAGGAAAAAAGAGCGGAAGTGATTCCGCTCTTTTTGTTTTTACATTGAACTGATGGCGGAGTCTTAATAAGTTGCTACCTTAACACAGCCAAAATTCAGATTATGAAAAAACTATTATTTCTCCTGCTTAGTATTTCTACTCTTTCATTCGCTCAACCAAAGCCCGTTAAAATTTTCATTTCGGTGGATATGGAGGGTATTGGGGGTATTGGCACCCCGGCCATGGTAAGCAGCAGCGGAAAAGATTATGCGACTGGGAGAAAACTAATGACGGAAGAAGTGAATACGGTGGTAAAAGCAATTTTCCAGACGGGGCCAGCCACTATCTTGGTCAATGATAGTCATGGTGACATGCAAAACTTACTGCATACAGAACTTGATCCTCGCGTTGAATACATTCAAAGTAATATCAAACCGCTGGGCATGGTTCAAGGACTTGATGCAAGCTTTGATGGGGTGATCTTTATCGGCTATCATGCTATGGCTGGTGCAGAAAATGGCTTTTTAGCGCATACAGGTTCAGGTGTAGTAAAGGGACTTTGGCTTAATGGTACTGAAGTTGGCGAAGGTGGTTTGAATACATTTTTCGCGGGATCTATCGGTGTGCCTGTTATTTTAACAAAGTGGTGATAGAACTTTCTCAGAGAGATTAAAAAAATAACAGCTACCCGAACGGTAATCACCAAAGAAGCCATTGGCACCAGTGCCGCTAAACTTCTTCACCCCGATGTTGTAAATAAAGAATTACAGACGCAAACATTAGCCGCAATTAAAGATTTAAAAAATGCAAAGCCCTTAGCTGTAAAAGACCCTATTGAATTTACGCTTAAAGTGGACTCCCCCACCCGGGCCGATGTTGCTATGGGAATACCAGGTATAAAACGAGTTGATGGGTACACCATATCATACCAAGCAAAAAATATGGATGAGGCTTATCGCTTGATAAGGATAGTTTATAAATATCTTTCATGGTAATTTATCTGTCCTTAAATAACATTTAGGATAGAAATGAAAATAGCAATATTAACACTTGGAACCAGAGGAGACGTTCAGCCTTATGCCGTTCTGGGGCAAGCCTTAAAAAAACGTGGGCATAGTGTTGTGCTATCTACTGCAAAGAATTTTCAAAATCTGGTTGAGTCATATGGATTGAACTTTATTCCTGTTGAGGCCGACTTTCAGTCTTTACTAACTTCTGAGGAAGGAAAGAAAATTCGGAAAAATCCATTCTTAGCAAAAAAACAATTGAGCAAGTTCGTTTATCCAATGTTGGAAGATGCCTTCGCTAAGTTTTATGAATTGGCGAAGCAAAGTGATAAAGTCTTATTTCACGCCAAGACAATGGCAGACACCTTCGCTGATCAGTTTCCTGAAAAGATGATCAAAGCAGATGTGGTTCCTGCCAGTCAGCCAACAAAAGAATTTGCAAATCCTGTTTTCAGTGCTCTCTCGTTGCCTTCATTTCTAAATAAGCTTACCTATAAATTAACTGAGTTAGGATTGAAAATGTGGACAAAGCCAGTTAATGACTTCAGAATAAAGGCTGGGCTTCCAGCCCAATTCAAGAAACCAGACTTGCCTTCCATTTATGGAGTAAGTGAATATCTATTAAAAAACCAATTGACTTCCCGGCTAATAGTTTTTTACTGGTTTTTGGGTTGATGAATCAAATGCCGAATTAGACAATAACATTATAGAATTTCTTGCCAATGGTGATGCTCCACTCTTAATTACCTTTGGCAGCATGCCCTTCGACAGTCAACTAAACCTGATTGACCTTGTGAACGCTGTAAATAAAGAGTTAAACACAAGGATTATTTTGGTAAAGGGTTGGGGGCTTTCAAATGTTGAACAGCTGAGTAGCAACCCAAATATTAAAGTAGTGGATCATGTGCCTTACGATAAACTCTTTCCGTTAGTAAAGGCAATTATTCATCATGGTGGCATAGGAACAATAGCCGCTTGTTTAAAAGCAGGTAAGCCGTTTTTAACGTGTCCGGTATTACACCCATTAGGTGATCAACATTTTTGGGGAACACTTGCATTTCAAAAAGGTGTAGGCTTAGAACCACTACCACTCAAAAAAGTTACAAAAGAAAAATTCATTGAGAGTATCAGGAAGCTTTTGAGCGATAGCAATCTTTATCTGAATGCAAAAAAAATTAGCGAGCAGCTTTCAAATGAAAATGGGTTGGCAAAAGCAATCGAGATTATTGAAAAAATCTAAGTTTCAAAGGGCAACCTACTTATAACTCTTCAAGTACCTCTATCAACTTGTATGTCAAATGTTTTCTCGAATACTTATCGATTGCCGATGAGTTTATAGTAATTCCTTCTTTCCAATTTTGATAATAAGAAAGTAGCGCAGCTTTAATTCCGGCTGTATCCGTTCTCTCTACAATCACTCCTGCTTTAGTTTGATTGAGAATTTCAGCGGCATCACCATTTACCGGGCCAATACCTAAAATTGGTTTACCGGAAGCGAGATACTCAAAGAATTTCCCTGGCAAGTTACCTGGAGCTATAGCGGTATGAGCCAACACCAACAATTGCAAATCGGTAGAACCATAACCGGCCACTACCTGCGCATGAGGAATCTGATCCAGAAACTTCACAACCCGTAAAAGGTTTGAATCAGAACTAACATAGTTCTTAAAAGCTGAGTTTACTTTTCCAATAAATTCAATACTAACCTGTTGGGCAAAATCTGCATTTGACGCACACAACACTTTGATTGCCTCCACAACGGGTCGTGGATCACGCAATTCATCCACAACTCCAATATGCCGAATGGTAAACTTTGAGGTCTTGATATTTTCGATACCCACAAAATCCTCTGCGTCAAACCCATTCGTAATCAAATCAACTTTTCTACCGCTTAAAACTTGTAGCCGATCGACATGATAGGGTGCTATGGTAATAACCCTATCGGCATTCGTAAGCACTTGTCGCTCTAAAGTCTGATGACGTTTCCGCGCAAGCGAAGTAAGAGACAGCGTATCCAATAAATCCCATTCACTCCACGGATCGCGAAAGTCGGCAATCCAATGCAGCGATGGATTCTTTCTTTTCAACCGGAGTCCGATCAAATGAACACTGTGTGGCGGACCCGTAGTAATTATTTTTTCAATATTATTTCTTTGAATGAAGTCAGTTAGATAGTTAACCGTAGGCTTTACCCAAAACACACGGGCATCGGGAATAAAAAAATTACCCCGAATCCATGAGCTAACGGACTGAAAGATGGATTTCTTTCCGGTAGAAATAAAATCAGTTTGCTGCAGATTTTTTTCACCCAATAGTGAAGATGCTTTAGAGAAGATTTGATACGGCTCCCAAATGGGAAACCGAATTACCTCAACGGATTCAGGAACATCAGACTGCAACGATTTATCCTCTATGGTGAACGATGGATTTTCAGGAGTAAACACATAAGGCTCCCATCCTGAACGGACTAAATATTTTACAAACTTCAGCCAGCGCTGTACCCCGCTTCCACCACTCGGTGGCCAATAGTATGTAATAACTAAAACCTTTTTATTCATTCAACCCTGTTAACAAACCATACCTATCAACCAACAAAATTATCAATTGTCCCTTATCAACTATCAAGTAAGGAAATCATTTCGGTAACCTGATTGGGATTAAACCACTTAATCTCCTGATCGCGTTTAAACCAGGTCAGTTGCCGTTTCGCGTACCGCCTTGAGTTTCGCTTTAACAATCGAATCGCTTCTTCCTTATCATATTGCTTTTCGAGGTATCCAAATATTTCGCGATACCCTACGGTTTGTAGCGCGTTCAGATTTTGTTTTGGATAGAATTGTTCAGCCTCCTCAAAAAGTCCCATCGGCAATCATTTTGTCCATGCGCGAGTCAATCCTTTGATAAAGTTCTTCACGCTCTACTTCAAGACCAATCTTTACAACCTCAAATGGACGATTTACTTTTCTTTTTTTTCGCAGTTCTTTCAATGGCTTGCCCTCGGCCGCGTGAAGTTCAAGTGCGCGTACCAACCGATGTGGGTTTTTAATATCCACTTCGCTGAAGTAGTCAGGATCAACTTCCCTTACTTTTTCCTGCAACCACGTTAATCCCTTCAACTCGTACTCATTCGTTATTTTCTCGCGCGTACCTGCTGGAATTTCAGGCATTTCGTCAAATCCTTCCAATACGGCTTTTACATACAATCCCGAACCTCCGCATAGAATTAAGGTATCGTACTTTTTAAATAACTCGTCAATCCGTTCAAGGGCATCCCGCTCGTAGGAACCCGCATCATAGGTTTGTTCGATAGAATGTGTGCTAATAAAATGATGCTTGATCTGTTTTAACTCTTGTTCAGTCGGCTTGGCTGTGCCAATCTCCAATTCTTTATAAATCTGGCGCGAGTCAGCCGAAATTATCTCGGTTTTAAAATGTTCGGCTAGCTGGATGGCGACAGTGGTTTTACCGACAGCGGTTGGCCCAACAAGTACGATTAGTCTTTTTTCTTTATTCATTTTAGAATTACGAATTACGAATTACGAATGAATAGATCAATCAAATTCGTAAAACTTAATTCAGATTACAATTTTAGTTTGACCTAGTGGCTTCCAACTACTTAGAATAGCAGCAATAAAGACCAGTCCAAATTCGTAAATCACAATCGTAAATCGTAAATTTAAGGTTATCTTGCCACCTTAAAATTCGCCACTACGAATGATTAAATACACGAACCAATTCCTTACCAAGCTGGAAGACTTAATTGCCGAATCGGACTACATTTTGCGATACGAGAAAGGGAATTTCAAATCGGGGTATTGCCTTTTGAAAGAGCAGAAGATCATGATTCTCAACAAGTTCTTTACCACTGAAGGGAAAATAAACGCCCTGCTCGATATTTTAAAAGGGTTGGAACTGGACACCACGCGCTTCACCGAAAAAAGTCTGAAACTCTACGAAGAACTCAGTCAGGCGGAGGTAAAACTATAACCGGTGGCAATGAAGGTTACCTTTCTCGGTACCGGAACGTCACAAGGTGTGCCTGTTATTGGTTGTGATTGTGATGTTTGCCAATCGCTCGATTATCGCGACAAACGTTTACGATCTTCTGTTCACCTATCCGTAAACAACAAAAGTATTGTTATCGACAGCGGGCCTGATTTTCGTCAGCAAATGCTGCGGAGAAGATTTTATGTCTGGATGCCATATTATTCACCCATGCACACAAAGACCACATTGCCGGCCTTGATGATGTGCGCGCGTATAATTATATACAGCATGCCGATATGCCTGTGTATGGAACCGCGAAAGTATTGGAACAGCTTAAAATAGAATTTTATTACGCCTTCGAAAAGTTTAAATATCCGGGCATTCCACAACTACAGCTAATGGAAATGACCGATGCCTCCTTTATGGTACAAGGAATTCCAGTAACTCCGTTACCCGTACTGCATTACAAATTACCCGTTATGGGATTTCGCATAAACAACTTTAGTTACATCACTGATGCCAACCAAATTCCAGATTCAACCTACGAAAAACTGAAGGGGACAAAAGTTCTTGTATTGAATGCACTCCAACGCGAAAAGCATCTCTCGCATTTCAATCTTGCAGAGGCGCTTGAAGTAGCTGCAAAAGTTGGCGCAGAACAAACATACTTCATTCACATTAGTCATAAATTAGGCTTACATAAAACCGTAGAAAAGAGCTGCCAGAATCTGTAACTTTGGCTTACGATGGGCTTTCCATCGAACTCTGATTGTGCATAACAACTATTATTTTCTTCGTCAGCTTAGCGGTCAACTAAATCAACAGCTCGTTGGTTTCTCAGTTGTTTCATGCTTTAGTCAAAACAAGGACGAGTTAATTATTGAATTAAATAATTCAAAGCAGTCGTTTTTTATTAAGGCCAGTCTACTTCCCCAATTCTGTTGCCTTTCTTTTCCGGAAAGTTTTAACAGGGCCCTCAAAAACAGTATTGATCTTTTTCCTCAACTCATTTTAAAGAAGGTAATAGGAATCCGTCAATTTGAAAACGAGCGAAGCTTTGCATTTGAATTGGAGGATGATTATTGCTTGCTGTTTAAGATGCATGGCAACCGATCAAATCTGGTTCTGTATCATAATCAAAAAGCAATCTCTCTATTTAGAAATCATCTGGAGGCTGATCTTGAAATATCCATTGAACAACTTGATCGACAAATCGATTTCAACCAGAGAGTTTTCGAGCAAAATATTAACAATCTCCCAAAAACATATTTTACGTTTGGAAAGGTTTTCTGGCAATATTGGCGGGCACAAGGATTTGATAAATTATCAGCAACGGAACAATGGCCTGAGTTTAATAAACTTCTGGCCCTACTTGAAAAGCCAACTTATTACCTGGTAGAAAAGAAGGCGCGATTATTTTCTCGCTATTCCCTCAGGAGACAATATTCCATTCTTTCCTGGAACCTATTCAGGCTATAAATGAATTCTTTCTAAAGAGTTCTATTTCTAACACCCTGCATTCTGAAAAAACAATTCGGTTAAAACACATTCAAGATCAGGTAAAGGGGTAGCAAAAATTATATATTAAAAAATCAGCAAAACTGGATGAATTAGTTAATGACCGCCATTACCAGATTTGGGGCGACCTGATCATGGCGCACATGCACCAAATTAAAATTGGAACAGAAAAAATTGTACTTGAAAGTTTTTACGATGGCAAGCCCGTAGAGATAAAACTTAAACAAGAACTTAATCCACAAAAAAATGCTGAACTATTTTATAGGAAAGCAAAGAATCAACAAATAGAAATCAATAAACTGAGAGAAACCATTCGTGGTAAATTGGCTGAAATTGAAAATCTTGAAAAAGATTTAGCTGCCATAGAGATTGCTACCAACTTTAAGGAATTAAAAAAGGACAGTGTTCCAAAAATAAATAAACAACAACTCAAAACCCTGCCCTATCATGAGTTTGAATTTAAAGGCTTCAAGATTTGGGTTGGAAAAAACGCAGACCACAATGACGAACTAACTTTAAAAAACTCTTATAAAGAAGACCTTTGGTTACACGCCAAAGATGTCGCTGGCTCACACGTTCTCATCAAATATCAATCGGGTAAAAAATTTCCAAAGGATGTAATAGAACGAGCAGCTCAGTTAGCCGCCTATAACTCCAAACGAAAACAGAATCTTTGTGTCCTGTAATTGTTACGCCCAAAAAATTTGTGCGCAAGCGAAAGGTGACCCTAAGGGAATGGTAGTTGTAGAGCGGGAAGATGTAATTATGGTAGAACCGAAGCTGAATTAATTCATAAATTTCAAATTCGTAATTCAAGATCAAATCGTTACAATCTTGAATTACGAATCTTGAATCAACTGACAACATGTACTTTTATCATATTCGATCGTCCTCGTGCTTGTATCGGCATACTGGCTAGAATGATAAAAATATCACCTGTAGTTACATGGCCATCGCGTTTGAGTATTTTCTCTACATCCGAAATAGTTTCGTCTGTAGAGGCTGCTTTGTCATAATGATACGCTTTCGTTGCCCAAACCAAATTCATCGTGTTTAGAATAGTATCGTTGCTGGTAAAGGCAAAAATGTTTGCATCCGGTCTATGCGATGATGCTTTGAAAGCAACATAGCCCATTTGAGTCATACCTACAATCGCTTTAGCTTTTACTTCCTGCGCCAACTTGCAGGCAGTTAAAATCAAACTATCATTGAAATAGTTGGGAGATTTCGGATCAATATCCCTAAACTTATAAAAAATATTTCCAGACTTCTCTACAGAGCCAATGGTGCGCACCATGCTTCGGATAACTTCAATCGGATATTTTCCAGCAGCCGTTTCAGCGGAAAGCATGAGTGCATCGGCACCATCCAGTACCGCATTGGCAACATCATTCGTTTCGGCACGGGTGGGTCGTGGGTTCTCAATCATGCTCTCCATCATTTGCGTAGCCACAATTACGGGTTTAGATGCCTGATTACATTTATCAACCAACATCTTCTGCACCATGGGCACTTCTTCCATCCATATTTCTACACCCAAATCGCCCGCGCTACCATAATCGCATCCGTTGCTTCAATAATTGCATCAATGTTCTCTAAAGCCTCGGGCTTTTCAATTTTCGCTACAATTCGCGTATTCGATTTGTATCGATCAATCACGGCCCGTAGTATTTCAATGTCAGTGGCTTTGCGTACAAAGGATAAAGCAACCCAATCCACTTTATTCTTTAATCCAAACTCTAGATCTTCGTAATCTTTATCGGTAAGGGATGGTGCTGATACTTTCGAAAACGGCAGGTTAATGCCTTTGCGAGATTTAAGCGGCCCGCCATAAACTACGGTGCACAACACCTCTGTGGCTTTAACCTCTTTTACCTTTAATTCAAATTTACCATCATCAACCAGAATCATGTCGCCCACCTTTACATCTTTGGGAAGTCCCTCATACGATGTGCTTACCAATGCCTGATTTCCCAGAACCTCTTTGGTAGTTATTGTGATTGTATCGCCTGCTTTAATTTCTACTCCGGGTTGCATTTCGTTTACACGGATTTTAGGTCCTTGCAAATCTTGCAGCAACGCAATATGAGTACCTATCTCCTCATTAATCTCACGAACAAAGTCGATTACCTTCTGGTGATCATCGTGCGTGCCATGCGAAAAGTTTAATCGAAAAACATCGACTCCCTCATTAACTAGTGCGCGAAGCATTTCTTTGTTATTAGAGGCGGGGCCTACGGTAGCTACAATCTTGGTCTTGTTGTATGAGATACGTTCCATTGAATTGGGTTAGAAAATAAAGTGTTCTTTAGATTTTAAAGCGTCCAAAGGTATGAAAGCGGCTAATTCAATTGTAGAAATTTTACGCAAGACTTCCTGCAATCGATTGCTATTAAAGTGATCCTCGCCTTGCGATAAAATTATATAATCATAATGTGGAAATTCTGGGACCAATACATTTTTGAATAATTCAGATTCATTGGGCTTATTACGAAACAGTTTGAGCGTATTCACTTCATTTTCAAAAGAATAGTAGGAATACGTGGCTGTTGCGTTATTTTTATACTGGATAATGAGATCATTTTGCTTGATTAGGTGCGTTGATAAGGCTAAATTAATCCCAGGCAAGTTTATAGCCTTTGGTACTTGAAATAATGCCGATTAACTCAAAATCAAAGCTATATTCGATTTCAAGTCTTTTTTTCTTCAATTTTGCCAATTGATATTTACCCTATGGGTGTTAAATGTTTGACAATATTGCACCAAATATCTTTCTTTGCACTGATTTTTAAATACTAAAACTGTAAAAACATGTCTGAAATCGCACAAAAAGTAAAACAGATCATCATCGACAAACTCGGTGTGGAAGAATCTGAAGTTACTCCTGAAGCAAGCTTTACCAATGATTTAGGTGCTGATTCATTGGATACCGTGGAATTGATCATGGAATTCGAAAAAGAATTCAACATTTCCATCCCTGACGACCAGGCCGAAAACATTGCAACTGTTGGCCAGGCCATTTCTTATCTTGAGGAGAACGTTAAGAAATAAGCAGGTAAATAGTCTTTTGCTCCCCTAACGTATTGTATGACATTTAAAAGAGTAGTAGTTACTGGTGCAGGCGCATTAACCCCAATTGGAAACAACCTTCAGCAGTATTTTGAAGGTTTAAAATCCGGTAAAAGTGGTGCAGCCCCAATAACACGATTTGACGCCTCTCTTTTTAAGACCAAGTTTGCCTGCGAAATCAAAGGCTTCAACATTGAAGACCATATGGATCGCAAAGAAGGTCGCAAACTCGATCCTTTCGCACAATATGCCATGGTGGTGGCAGACGAAGCAATCATACATTCCAACCTTCCACTAGCTGAACTTAATCCCGATCGTGTTGGGGTAATCTGGGGTTCAGGTATTGGAGGGTTGTTTACTTTCCAGGAGGAAATGAAGTCGTATGCAAAAGGAGATGGAACCCCGCGTTTCAATCCTTTCTTCATTCCAAAAATGATTCCCGATTTAAGTGCAGGGCACATCTCCATTAAATATGGATTTCGTGGACCTAATTTTGTCACGGTTTCAGCCTGTGCTTCTTCCACCAATGCCATCTATGATGCCTTCACTTATATTAAATTAGGTAAGGCCGATGTGATTGTTACCGGAGGTTCTGAAGCCGCGGTATGCGAGGCAGGTGTAGGTGGTTTCAACGCCATGAAAGCACTCTCAGAAAGAAATGATTCTCCCGAAACAGCCTCGCGTCCGTATGATAAAGAGCGCGATGGATTTGTTTTAGGCGAAGGAGCCGGTGCTTTGATCCTGGAAGAGTATGAACATGCTAAAAAAAGAGGCGCAAAAATTTATGCTGAAGTTTTAGGAGGTGGCCTTTCGGCTGATGCCTATCACATCACTGCGCCCCATCCCGAAGGAGCGGGTATCACAAAAGTAATGCAAAATGCTTTGGATGAAGCCGGTATTAAGCCTGAAGAAGTAGATTATATAAATACCCATGGTACTTCTACTCCCCTTGGTGACATAGGTGAAATAAAAGCCATTCAAAAAGTATTTGGTGAACAAGCGTATCGGATGAATATTAGTTCAACCAAATCGATGACTGGCCATTTACTGGGAGCTGCCGGTGCCATTGAAGCATTGGCGTGTATCCTTGCAATACAAGAAGGTATTATTGCGCCTACAATCAATCATTTTACCGATGATGATGGACTTGACCCTCGGTTAAATCTTACTTTTAACAAGGCTCAGAAAAGAGAAGTAAAGGTTGCCTTAAGCAATACATTTGGTTTTGGAGGTCACAATGCCTCTGTAATTCTGAAAAAAGTAGAGTAACGCACCGATTGTGTGGAAATTACTCTCTTTAGCTAAATCCAATTCAAAAGAAGATAAGAAGCTGATAACGGCAATCAAAACCATTGCCGGTTTTACTCCGTCCAATCTCGCTATTTATAAACTCGCTACATTACATAGCTCGCGCGCAAAAGAAAAAGATGGCTTTCGCGAATCGAACGAACGATTGGAATACCTGGGAGATGCCATTCTTGGTGCGGCCGTAGCCGATTACCTATTCAAGAAATATCCTTTCAAAGACGAAGGCTTCCTTACTGAAATACGATCTCGCATTGTTAATCGCGAGTCGCTCAATCACCTGGCCCGCAGAGTAGGGGTGGCAGCTATTATGCAGTTCGATCATAAAAATGCCCAACTCAGGCAGGTGATATTAGGCAATGCGCTTGAAGCTTTGGTTGGCGCTATCTATTTGGACAAAGGATATAGACGAACCAAGAAATTCGTAATTGATAAACTAATTCAGCCTTATTTTGATTTAGAAGTAGTGGTGAACTCAAACTCAAATCATAAAAGCAAAGTGATTGAATGGTCTCAGCGAAATAGTAAAGAAATTCGCTTTGATGTAACCGATGTAAAAAAAGGAAAGAACAGCAAAGAATTTACTGCGCAAGTCTTCATTGGCGATCAGGCTTATGGCCAGGGCTTTGGTTATACCAAGAAGAAAGCCGAACAAGATGCTTCTGAAAAAACGTGCGCAATACTGAATATTTAGAAAATGAGTAACTCAATACGCATAGCCGGAGCCACTGTAAATCAAACCCCGCTGGATTGGGATAACAATGTCGCGAACATTATTTCCGCCATCAAAAATGCAAAAAAAGAGAATGTTCAAATTCTGTGTTTCCCTGAACTAAGCTTAACGGGTTATGGCTGCGAAGATTTGTTCCTCAGCGATTGGGTCAGTGAAAAGCGTGGCTTCACCTCCAAAAATAGTCCCACATTGCGATTCCATCACAGCTTGCATTGGATTACCGATCCGAATCGAAGGCATCACCTATAATGGCGTTTGTGTTATTGAGAATCAGAAAATAATTGGCATAACGCTAAAGCAAAATATGGCGCGCGATGGTGTGCATTACGAACCGCGTTGGTTCGATGCATGGCCGTCAGGAAAAGTTCAGAAAATAAAAATTGAAGATCAATTCATTCAGGTTGGCGACTTAATTTATGAAGCAAAGGGCATCAAGTTTGGGTTTGAAATTTGTGAAGATGCCTGGCGAAAGAAAAAACGTCCTGGTTATGAACTTGCCAAACGAGGTGTGAATTTAATTATGAACCCCAGTGCCAGTCATTTGCTATGGGAAAAAGTGAATCGCGCGAACAAGAAGTGGTGATAGAGGGCTCTCAAAAATTTAACTGCGTTTATTTACTTGTAAACCTACTCGGCAACGAGGCGGGTCGGATGATATATGATGGTGATATTGTTTTCGGACAAAATGGTAAGATTATTAAAATCGCTGAACGGCTTGTTATAAAACCTTTTCATCTGCAATGGTGCGACATCAATTTTGAAAATCCGGAATTAACAGAAACTCTTGCTTCTACTGATAATAAAGGGCGAAATGAAGAGTTTGCGAGAGCAACTTCGTTGGCACTTTTTGATTATCTGCGAAAAAGCAAAGCCCGGGGATTTGTGCTTAGTCTGAGTGGTGGAGCAGATTCCTCACTTTGCGCAGTTCTTGTAGCCGAAATGGTGCGAAGAGCTTTTACGGAAATGGGCACAGAAAAATTTTGTGCTACTCTCAACATCCCGGTAACGGATAGCATTAAAGAAATTGTTGGCTCTCTACTTACCTGCGCTTATCAAGGGACAAAAAACTCATCAGACGAAACATTGGCTTCGGCTAAAGAATTAGCGGCTTCATTGGGAGCACAATTTCATCAATGGACAATTGATGACGAAGTGACTTCGTATGAAAGCAAAATTGAAACAGCGCTGGGCCGAAAATTAAGTTGGGAAACAGATGATATTGCTAAGCAAAATATTCAGGCGCGATCCCGCTCACCTATTATCTGGATGCTAGCCAACATCAAGCAAGCAGTCTTGTTGACGACCTCAAATCGTAGTGAAGGCGATGTGGGTTATGCTACCATGGATGGCGACACCAGCGGCAGCTTGGCTCCGATTGCTGGAGTGGATAAGCCTTTCATTTTACAATGGCTGCGCTGGGCCGAGAAGGAATTAAATTACTCCGGTCTTGTTTCCGTGAACAATCTCACACCTACAGCCGAATTACGCCCAACAGACCGCACTCAAACTGACGAGAAAGATTTAATGCCGTACACAATTCTAGTCGAAATCGAAAAATTAGCCATCCGAGATCGAAAATCACCCGCAGAAGTATTTCAGCAACTGAGCCGTAGAACCTTAACGCCCGCAGTCTCATCCCATCAATTGAAAGAATACATAAAAAAAATTCTTCCAACTCTGGTCAGCCAATCAATGGAAACGGGAGCGACTTGCTCCATCTTTTCATTTGGATGACATTAATGTTGACCCTCGCAGTTGGTGCCGATTCCCAATACTATCAGGCGGTTTTAGATTTGAATTGCAGGAATTAGAGCAACTATAAAGATACCTTGAGCATTGGGCATTAGTCCTTATATTTGCCAATTCGTCCCGGTTTGACGGGCCCATTTTGATCTTTTATATTATGATTAGTTACATTATTTGGAACGGCAGCCCTGAAATCTTCTCTATAGGTACATTTTCACTTCGTTGGTATGGCATAATGTTTGCCATTGGCTTTCTATTAAGTCAGCAGGTTCTATATTATATCTATCGCAAAGAAGGCAAGCCCGAAAAAGATGTAGATACGCTTACTATTTATATGGTTGTTGCTACCATACTTGGCGCGCGTTTAGGCCATGTAATTTTCTATCAGCCCGAACTGTTTGTTACTGACCCCCTAAGCATCCTGTTGCCCTTCGAGTTTTCGCCATTTAAGTTTACGGGTTTACAAGGGTTGGCTAGCCATGGTGGTGCATTTGGAATTCTATTTGCTCTGTGGCTTTACAGTCGTAAAAAGAAGCCGGGCCAAAATTATATTCAGGTGCTGGATCGAATTGTGATTGTAGTTGCCCTAACAGGCGCATTGATCCGCTTTGGTAATTTTTTCAATTCAGAAATTATAGGGCTACCCTCCAATAATCCTTTCAGTGTTGTATTTATTAATCGCGTAACAGAGGGTATTAAAGATTATAAGGGTGGAAACAACCCGGTCGAATTCATAACCGTAGAAAAAAGACAAAAACTTACCCGAAGGTGCTAATGGCAGAGTACCCATAAATATTTATGTGATCTTCAAAAATGGCACCAGTCAGCCCGATGCAGTTTCCTTTTTGCAAAGTGACATCAAACATTTCCTGACATTTTATAATGAGTTTGTTGATGAACCTCCAACTACACCTCTTAATTACCAGATCGATGTTGATCCGAATGGCAGTCTGGGTGCGCGCATAAGTACCTTTGGCATCGCGCGTCATCCGGCTCAGTTATACGAGTCCATTTCCTGTGTTATCCTATTCCTTATCCTCTTTATGATGTGGTATAAGCACAAAGAAAATTTACCAACCGGAAGAATTTTCGGGGGTGTTCATGATCGTATTGTGGAGTTTGCGATTTTGCTATGAATTTTTAAAAGAGAACCAGGTTTCGTTTGAAGATAAACTACCCCTGAATATGGGGCAGATTTTAAGTATTCCATTAGTGATTGTTGGTGTCCTTATTTTGATTTGGTCTTACCGGAATCAACCCAATAAAACGCAAGCTAACTAAATTGAATAACGGGAGACACTGGCATGTGGGCATTGATTATCGGTATTTTTAGTTTTACATCTCAGCAAACTGCGGATACTGTAATCACAAGACAAACCCCCGATTCGTTGGTGAACAGGATTGTTACCGTCAATAGGGTACTTATTATCGGTAACAAAATTACCCGAGAAGGAATTATTTCCCGTGAACTCTCCCTTAAAACCGGAGATACTGTGAGCACCCATAGAATGCGAGAGATTCTGTCGAAAGACCAACAAAAAATTTACAATACCCGCTTATTCAATTCAGCAACGGTAAAGTGGTTAGAAGTTACTGCCAATAAAGTGGACCTATTAGTGGAAGTGAGTGAGCGTTGGTATACATTTCCTGTACCTATCTTTGAACTCTCCGATCGAAATTTTAATGAATGGTGGCAAAATTACAATCATGATTTAAGCCGGGTTAATTATGGATTGCGTTTATACCAATACAACTTCAGAGGCCGAAATGAAACCCTTCGATTCACGGCTCAATTTGGATTTACCAGACGGTTTGAGTTAAGCTATCGTATCCCTTATATCGATCGCAAGCAAAAGCATGGATTAATTTTTGACTTTCGTTACGCGGAGCCTAAAAACATGGCTTATCAAACAGCTGAACATAAACTCGAGTTTCTGGAAGGTAGAGAAATATTAAGAACGAGTTTCGAATCAGCCATTACCTATACGTTTAGAAAGTCTTTTTATACCACGCATTCTTTTTCCCTGAGTTACCTCGATAACCACGTTAGAGATACCATTGTTAATTTGAATCCTAACTTTTATGGTAATGGCGAAGATCACCAAGAATTTGGAGCTTTTACCTATTCGTTCAATTCAGAACATAGAGATGTTGTGGCCTATCCACTGATCGGGTATCAACTTACTGCCATTCTTCAAAAATCAGGATTGGGTTTTGGTACCGATGTAAATCAGTGGGAGATTAACTTAACCTACTCACGATTTCTTGACTTAAAGAGAAATTTTTACCTATCCAATTTCTCGTCCGTGTATTTAAGCACTCCTTCCGATCAACCGTATTCCATGTTTAGCGCGTTGGGCTATCGAAGGCAGTTGGTCAAGGGATATGAAGTTTATGTTATTGAAGGACCCACTTTTTTATTAAACAAAACCACATTCCGCAAAAAAATATTTTCACGAAACTGGAACATTGAGGAGATGCCCATAGAACAGTTTCGTTATTTTCCACTCACCATTTACCTAAAGAGTTATGTCGACTTAGGCTATGTTGAAAACTATCCTTATTATCAAGAGCGGAATTTGAATACTCAATTATCAAATCATTTACTCGCAGGTATGGGTGCGGGTCTTGATATTGTTACCGCTTATGATGCTGTGCTGAGATTGGAATACACCTTTACTCGCAACAAAACGCAAGGCTTCTTCTTTCACCTGAAAAAGGAATTCTAGTACTTCTTATAGACTTTTCTTTTTCCCTTCACAAACTGATACCAGGTACCCGTTGGGTTTCCATCTTTATAAGAACCAATAAATTCTAACTCACCTGCAGTAGTATAAAATTTCCACTCGCCATCTTCCAATCCATTGCGATAGCCTCCTTCCTGAATACGAATTCCAAAATCATTAAATAATACGGTTGGCCCATGGGGCTGCCCCTTCTCATAATTTATCAAACGTTCCACCGTACCATTTTGAAAATAGTAAACCAGGTACCATCATATTCACTTGCTTTGTATAACCCTTTTCTGAGAAGCGCTCCGTTTTTATGATAATACCAGGCCGAATCCGTCAACCTACCTTGCACCCAGGTTTCCTTTCCCTGCAAAGTATCATTCGGATAGAAGTATAAAATCTTGCCATCCAACATACCCCGGGTATACTGTTCTATAGCGTTTCGGTTTCCATTCGGATAAAAATATTTCCACTCACCTGATTTTTTGCCCATCAGACAAACTGCCGGTTGCGCGCACTTCCCCGGTAGGGTAACGCTCAATCAAAGGTTGCCCCTGAATTTGGTGAGTCAACCCAATCACTAAGAGAAGAAGAAATATATGTTGCAAATTTTTTATATTGTTAAACAATCCATTTTCCCATGTCGCGATTTATTCACCTCTTAGCAGTCGTGCTGATCGTAAAAATAGGAAATGCCCAGAGTATCTCCACGCAAATGGGAGCTCGGGCTGTAGGGATGGGCTTTGCTTCGTCAGGTGTTACAGATGAATGGAGCCTATTCAACAATATCGGTTCCTTAGGTGCTGCAGATCGGGTAAGTGTGGCCGCTGCTTACGAACTGAGAACGCAACGCATCGATGCAAATCGATTGGCTTTTGCTTTTAACGCTCCTATTCGTTGGGGGGTTACTTCCGTGGGGGCTTTCCGCTTTGGTGACGATCTCTATAATGAGCAAATGGTTTCGCTGGGGTTCGGCAACAAGTTTGGAATTGCCTCGTTGGGAGTTAAAGCAAATTACATTCAATATCAGGCCGATGGCTTTGGGACTTATGGAGCGGTAAGTATTGACTTTGGTGGTCTTGCGGAACTCACCGATCAACTCTCCATAGGCGCATACATTACCAATCTTAATCAGGCAAAACTCAACACAGATTATGATGCCGAAAACATATCTACTCGACTTACCGCTGGCATTACCTTCACACCAAATAAAAACCTCATTATAACTACTGAAATTGATAAAGACATAGCCTACGAAGCAATCTGGAGAACGGGTATGGAATACTCATTCAAGGAAAAGTTCTTAATTAGAACAGGTTTTAATCTCAACCCGCAATCGGGATTTTTTGGGTTAGGCGTAAAAAGAAAAAAAATCCGTGCCGATTATGCTATTCAATTTAACTCACTGTTAGGCGCCAGTCATCAAGCGGCTGTTAGTTATTGGTTTGACCAACAAGAAAAGAAATGAAGCCTGTAACTTATGTTTTAGTAGGAATCTTCATTTCTATAACGACTGTTGCTCAAGACTTTCCCCGAAAAGATTTAGACCTGCAGCGGTTAGTGGATGAAATTCTTGCCGTTCAAGATGATGACTTCAACTATCAGGAACTCTATGAAAATTTGGCTCAGCTATTGAGCAATCCTGTCAACCTGAATCTGATCACCAAAGAACAACTACAGGCACTCTACTTTCTTACCGATGCTCAAATTCAATCACTGCTTGTCTATCGTGAAGAAGCAGGACCCTTTTTATCTATTTATGAATTACAAAGCGTTCCTGGTCTAGATCGAAACTCGTTTATAAAATTAATACCATTTGTCACGGTGGCCGATCCCTCTTCGAGAATAAATAAATCACTTTGGCTAAGAGTTGTAAAAGAAAAGAATAACTATTTAGTCTTTCAATTTGACCGAACACTTGAACAAAAAAGAGGATATAAAGATGATATACCTCTCACGAGCCAGTATGCAGGATCACCCAATAGAATTTATACCCGCTTTCGTACAAGTCACGCAGGCGATTTCAGTTTTGGATTTACGATGGAGAAAGATGCCGGAGAGCAAATACGCTGGGCGCCATCCAAGCAACAATTTGGTCTCGATTTTCTTTCCTTTCATGCCCAGATTCTTAATAAAGGAAAATTGAAAAATCTGATCGTGGGCGATTATCAGGCGCAATTTGGCCAAGGGCTTATTCTCGGATCGGCTTTTGGTATTGGTAAAAGTGCTGAGGCCGTTACAACCATCAGGCGACCTAACATTGGCTTTATGCCTTATAGTTCGCTGTATGAGGCCGGCTATTTTCGAGGAGCAGCCCTCACCTATTCTATAAACAAACGACTGTCTATTCATGGACTCTTCTCATTCAGAGGTCGTGATGGAAACCTGAACAAAGATTCTACAGCCGATCGCAGTTTAGTTTCATCCTTGAGTTATACCGGTTTACATAGAACAATTAGCGAAATAAATAATAGAAATATTATGAATGAAAGTAATATGGCCTCCATTATAAGCTACAAACAAAAAGCGTTGGATGCTGGCATTATCATTCATCATACAGAATTTAGTATTCCGGTATTAAGAGCCCCCACTGTCTACAATCAATTTTACTTTCAAGGGAATCGGAATACCAATGTGGGTGCCTATCTTAACTATAGTTATAAAAACGTAGCATTTTTTAGCGAACTTGCCCATACGCTTGATCAGGGTTTTGCGATTACCGCAGGATTAATCAGCAACCTCACCGCGAGACTGGATATGTCCATACTTCTTCGAAAATTTGATCGTGACTATCAAAGTTTTTACAGCAATGCGCTGTCTGAAAGTTCTACACCACAAAACGAACAAGGTGTGTACTGGGGCTGGAAATATACATTCAATAAAAAATATTCCTTCTCCGGTTATGTAGACCTATTTCACTTTCCGTGGCTGCGCTACCGAAGTTATGTTCCCTCCTCTGGTAACGAATGGCTTTTTCGGTTTAACTACAAACCCACAAGAAATATTTTATTGTTTGTACAGGCATTCGAAGAAACTAAAGTTATTAATCTCTCCACAGAAAATAATTTATATCAAACGGCTCCCGGTATAAAAAGAAATTACTGGATCAATCTTGACTACTCCATTACGCCATCCATAACATTAAAAACGCGTGCCCAATTTAATACCTACCAATTGAATGGTACCAACACGCAAGGGATGGCTATACTTCAGGACCTAACCTGGCAGTACCGAAAATTATCCATCAGTGGCCGATACGCACTTATCGACACCGATTCTTATGATAACCGAGTGTATGTTTATGAAAAAGATGTTTGGCTTGCATTTACCTTTCCGGCTTACTATGGGGTTGGTGTAAGAAACTATCTTTTAGTCCAATATGCCTTTACAAAAGACCTGGACGTTTGGCTGCGGTGGGGGCATGACCGCTTTACCGATCGCGACACGATTGGGTCGAGTGGCGAAACCGTTGAGGGAAATTCCCAAAATGATCTTAGATTTCAGGTGCGAATCAGATTTTAATCAAATTAGCCATGCATGCTGTTAAATTAATTACGCCTACCGTTCTATTTATCATGTGTCTTGGATTGGCGCTCTTCGTCTTCTTATATCGATACATTTTTCGGAAAAAAGATTGATAGTTATTACATGTGCATGGCTTAGGTCAATTTATTCGCCTTGGAATTTCTCTAATTCTATGAATCTGGGTAAGTTTAACCTTAGTTTAGTTATCCTATCGTCTGTTACGTGAACTTACCGAAACACATCGTATGGTATGACTAAAGATTTGCAGATTGTCCCTAACCTAATAGTTATCTCCATGAGAAAAATCAATTTTATCTTTGCCTTCATTCTGGTTTCGCTGGTTCTGTTATCTATAGCCTCCTTTACCTTTGCACAGACCACAAAAAAAACCCTGGAATTACCTGAGTTCAAGAGCATCTACGTAAACTCGAATTATACGGTTTATGTAAAGCAGACGAATAAACAGGAAGTAACCGTTGAGGCCCTCACGGAAATCTGGGAATTAACTTCCGTTAAAGTGGAGAATGGTGTACTGATGGTCAATGTTGATCGCAAACCAGACACTCCGAATAAAAGCATTTGGGCCAAGATTGATGATATCAAAGTGAAGCCTACTATGAAAATTATGGTAAGTGTTAAGAATATCAATGAACTTCAGGTTAATGGCGGTGGGAAAATAATTTCTGAAAATTCCATTGCCTCAGATTACATGAGTTTATCCGTTGCTGGCAGTGGCGGTATTGAACTTGACTTGAAGGGAAATAATTTAAAGACCGAAATCAGTGGTGCCGGTAACGTAACATTAAAAGGATACGCATCAACGAATGATATCGTTATGAGTGGCAGTGGTACAATGAATGCCTACTCCTGTGAATTAGAGTCTGTAAAAATAAAAATGAGTGGCTCCGGTACTTGTGAGCTTACTGCCTCAGCCTCGCTGGATGCTGTTGTGTTAGGTAGTGGTGTTATTAAGCACAAAGGCAATACCAAAAACGTTACAAAGAAAGTATACGGATCGGGGTCGGTTGATAGGGCGTACTAAATTTAATTGGTTGCTGGTTGCTAGTCGGTAGTGACCAGCAACTAGTAACGAGTCTTAATCCAATCCTTGGCTCTTCGTAATTTGCAATTCCTAGCTCTAAATAAAATGGATTTTAAATCCAACCCCAATCTTGCTTCGAGATTACAAATCTCGAAGAGCTAGGATCTACAATTCCGAATGACAGATAAAATTGGTTGCCGGTAACTGGTTACCACCAACTAATCTCACCATCCAATTCCATAATCCTCACCATGATTACTGGATCCTCCCCAGAAGGTGCCATGGACCCAATCAAAATAAATGGCGTTAATCGGGCCACTAGTTCTATCCTGATAGCTTATGTTATAACCCATGCGCGACAATTCCTTGCGCGACCAAGGTGGCATCTCGCTGTTTAAGGTTAACCCACCGGCACTCCTTTCATGATCACCAAAACTAGAGTACATCTGTAAAGTTTTGAAACTTGGCGCTTCACAAGCTTCCTGAACCGTCATGTTAAACTCAACCATGTTTAGAAAGAATTGTAACAATAGTTGGTCTTGTTCATCCCCCGCTTGTTTGGCAAACGATAAAAATGGTTTCCCATCTTTCAAGGCCATGCTGGGTGTAAGCGTAACGCGAGGACGTTTACCAGGCTCAACAACATTAAATGGATTTTCTTTTGGATCAAGTACAAAGGACTGCATACGCTGACTTAAGCCCACACCTGTATTTCCGGCAATGCATGCTGGCACCCAACCACCACTTGGTGTGATCGAGACTACCCATCCCTCCGCATCCGTTGCTTCTACCGATGTGGTACCTGCTGTAAAGGCTTCCATAAATTTCTCGTCAGGGTGCAAGTTGTTTCGTTGCAACGATGATTGACTCGTGCCCCACTTCTTCAATAAGTCCTGATAAGGATTTTGTTTCCCTTCAAAGCCATAAGGATCTCCAGGGCCAATAGTTGGATCGTTACGTTCTGGGTTGATTAGCTTCATCCGCTCTTTTGCGTACTCTTTAGAAAGCAATACATGCATTGGGGCAGGAGTTCCAAAGGACGGATCGCCATAGTAAAAATCACGATCTGCGAAAGCAAGATTCATAGCCTGATAAACTGTGTGAATGTATCGGGTTGAATTGTACCCCATACTTTTTAAATCATAATTCTCCAGGATGTTGAGAGTTTGAAGCAAAGCCGGACCTTGCGTCCATTGCTGTAGTTTATAAACGTCTATGCCCCGATAGTTGGTAGTGGTTGGCTCTTCAATTTTTACTTTCCAGTTAGCCAAGTCTTGCTCGGTAATTAAGCCACCTTGCTCTTGGGTTCCCCGTGCTATTTCCTTGGCAATATCGCCTTTATAAAAACGATCGTATGCAGCGTAGATAGCATCCTTGCGATTCTTTCCTTTCTTTAAAGCTTGCTGCTCTGCGTCTACCAATTTTTGTAATGTGGCCAATAAATCTTTTTGTACAAAAACTTCTCCCGCATCCGGAGCTTCTCGCTTTTGACCCAAATGAGGCAGAAACACTTTCTTTGAATAAGGCCATTCTTTATTTTATCCTTGCCACGCTCAATAGCGTTGGCAGTTTGTGCTTCTATCGGATAACCAGAAGCTAATTCCATAGCTGGAGCTAAAACTTCTTTCAAACTCATGGTACCATACTCGGCCAACATGGTCATCAACCCTCCAGGAGTACCGGGTGTAACTGCTGCCAATGGTCCGAACTCGGGAGGGTACTTCATCCCCTTATTCTTATAAAACTCTGCGGTAGCCCCAGTTGGCGCTACTCCGAGGGCGTTAATGGCAATTACCTTTTTTGTTTTAGGATTGTAGATAAGCGCCTGGGTTTCTCCCCCCCAACTGAGTACATCCCACATGGTGGCTGTTGCCGCTAACATAGCGCAAGAAGCATCAATAGCATTACCCCCTTTTGTAAAAATCATAGCCCCTGCTGTGGCAGCCAAAGGTTTACCGGTAATTGCCATCCAGTGCTTTCCATGGAGTGGCGGTTTTTGAGTAGTTACCGGAAAATTATTAAACGATTGACCTGTAGCCAGGAAACTGGCCCCTGCCACAATTACACCAAGAAGAAGTTGTTTTATTTTCATCGCATTTTCGATTAGCTTTCACGTAAGGTTAAAGGCTAAAATACAGAATTACACCTTCATCCAAACTATACGAAAGCCTGATGGATGAATAGCTACATCAACGGAAAAAATATGAATTCAGACTTGATCCATAAGTTTTACACGGCCTTTCAAAAGCGAGATTGGCAGACGATGAACGGTTGCTATCATCCTGAAGCAACATTTTACGATCCGGCTTTTCGACAGCTTAGCATAACTGATGCGAAAGCCATGTGGCACATGCTGTGCATCAATGCTAAAGATTTTGAATTGCAGTTTTCAAATGTAACGAGCTTAGGAAATACCGGTTCTTGCGATTGGCAAGCTTCCTACTCTTTCTCTAAGACAGGCCGCAAGGTAAATAATCATATTCAGGCAAGTTTTACTTTTAAGGATGGCTTGATTATAAGCCATAAGGACGAATTTGATCTCTGGAAATGGAGCCAGATGGCCTTAGGTTTAACTGGGCTTTTACTTGGGTGGACTCCCTACTTAAAGAACAAAATCAATCAAAATGCCCTAAAAAGCCTTAAAAAGTTCAAACAAGAAAGATCATCGTAAAGAAATGAATTGCCATGTAAGGATAAAAACTTGGTTTAAAGGCCCATTTTGAGGATAATTAAAAAAAACTCTTACCTTTGATTTGTTAATTAGATAATTCCCACCTAAGTACTCCACCAAATCGAGTTTATTTATCGGCAGGCCTTATTGAGTTAGCAAGAACATTTATAACTTAATTTCAAAAACGAAAATGAACATTTATGTAGCCAACATTCCCTGGAAGGCATCCGAGGAACAATTGAAGCAGTTATTTGCCGAGTACGGTGAAGTAAGCTCTGCGAAAATCATCATGGACAAAGTAACACAGCGCAGCCGTGGCTTTGGATTTATTGAAATGGCTGACGACACTGCTGGTCGTAATGCGGTCAATGAATTAAACGGAGCTGATTTTATGGGAAAAAATCTGGTGGTTAACGAGGCCCGTCCGCGTGAAGAAGGTGGTAGCGGTGGCCGTGGTGGCAACCGAGGTGGTGGCGGTGGCTTCCGCAGAGGCGATTTCAACAAAGATTATTAATCAGATTGAAATAAGATTTACAATGCCCTTGCCTTTGGCGAGGGCATTTTTTTTAGTTACGCTAAGATTAACATTCTAAAATCCATCATCTTCCTCTTCCTTCTTAGCAGGATCTGCTTTCTTGGACGGATCTGTTTTATCAACCTTTGGCTTCTTCTTGAATAGACCGCTCAAACCTTTCTTTTTAGGTGTGGCCTGAACTGTATCCTGGGCTATCGGGTCTTGTAACGATTCAACTGCTGTAGAATCTTTCTTATTTTTCTTCTTAAAGAATTTATTAAAGAATCCGCCCTTCGCTTTTTTCGTTGCTTTTTTATTCGCAGCCCTAACTTGCCCTTCCTCCATCATAGCGGCCCTTACATCAGGTAGCACCAACACATCACGGAAGTACCACATGTAACTATCCTGATCCATATTATACTTTTCTTTCGTTTTAGTAATTGCGTAGGTACTATCAACTTCTACTTTTGGAATACTGCTATCCGATGTAAGGGTATCGGTTAGGCTACGTGCTGCACTGTCTAGCTCGCTTTGAATATCCAATGAATCCTTTTTAGGGTAGACAGGTTTCATTTCAACCGTACGCAATGCTTTCAATGCTTTCTTATAAGTCTTTTCAGGAAGTAATAGATACCGATCCTTTTTCACCCGTCTTACATGAGGCAACGCAGGGCCGCGAAGTGCATCACTTTTTAACCACGAAGAATCGCGGGGCGGCAAGGTGATGGTTTTACTGTTGGCGGATGCGAGCACTTCTCGCGGTTGTGTGGTACTTTCATTATAATAAACAAACTTCTCGCGCTGCGTGGGCTTATCATAAATAAAAGAACTTTGGTAGGCAGGGCAAATCAGGCGCTGAGTACACGAACTGAGCACTAGTAAGAGTGTTACAACTGAGAGTAAAGCCCGGGTCATTCCATAGGGATGATCACAATCAACAAAGCTACTTAATTAACCTAAGTAAGCCGAAAGATGTAAGACATCACACAGTCTTGTAAATTACTGATTATCAGCTACCAAACATCCAATTCCAATCTCAATTTTTTAGGTAGCGAACCCACCACTAACGAATACGAATCATCAATCCATTCTTTAATCAAACGATCAGAAACGCCTTCATTCATAAGAATGGTATTCCAATGCTTCTTATTCATATGATAACCCGGCTGAACCGAAGGAAATTCTTCCCGAAGTTGCACTGCCCTTTCTGGATCGCACTTCAGATTTACACTTTCAAAATTATCTAAATCGGTAAGCGCAAACATCCTACCCATTACTTTAAAAACCAGGGTGTTTTTATCGAACGGGAACTCCTCGGTCACTCTCTTTTTCGATAGACAATAGCTTCGAAACAATTCAATGTTCAAATGAAACGCTTTAGGATAAGATAAAGTATGGCCACCAGAAAAATGGCAATTGAAATCTTATTGATGCCATGCATCATTTTAATATTGATGTTGGTGGGTCTGTTAGGGTCCTTCTTCCGAAAAAAATAACCCCCTACTTCACCCATCGAAAAAAACTCTCTAAACGTTAATTTCTTCTTTCCTTCCGGTTCGGTTTGATTTTCCATAGTTCTTTAATTTATAGTCTGTGGCTCAATCCAATTTTTATCTTCGCGAATCAAATCAATTAAAGCATCAACGGCCTGAGGTGTGGGTACATTTTTCTTCACCACTTCTTTGCCGCGATACAGGGTAATCCTGCCCGGGCCTGAACCCACGTAGCCATAGTCAGCATCAGCCATCTCGCCTGGTCCATTTACAATGCAGCCCATGATACCGATCTTAATACCTTTTAAGTGACTGGTACGCGACCTGATCTTTGCAGTGGTTTCCTGTAAATCAAAGAGCGTACGCCCACATGAAGGGCACGAAATATATTCTGTCTTTGAAATTCTAGTTCGGGTGGCCTGTAAAATACCAAAGGCAGTTTCATTAACCATTTTATCAGAACCGCATCGTTCAGCGGCTATAAATACACCATCCCCCAGTCCATCAATCAATAAACCACCAAGGTCAGTAGCCGCATAAAGTTGAAGTTGATCTGTACTTAAGTCAGCATAAGCTCGTCCTATAACTACAGGCACCTCACATTGTCCGTTTATTAAATTAACAAACAGTAGGCGTTGCTCAGCTAGTCCGTGTTCATTATACGTATCAATCAAAAGTACTGCTGTCGGATCATGCTTAAGCTTTTGCAACAGATCGGTCGTAATGTCTTTCAGTTGTATGTAGATGAAATTCAATTGTAAGGATTTCTCTACATCGGCCAGGTAATCAACTGGATTGATAAAGGGATAACTTCTTGGTTGACTCTTTTGTGTTAACCACATGCCTTCGGGTATAAGAAAAAGGATCTATCGGGTAATTGGTTATTTCAGGAATAGGATAAGAAGCTTTCCTATTCACGTAACGATCTGCCAACGCTTTGGCTACTGGCACTTCCGCCTCAGGTTCCTCGGTAAGCGAAACCCGAATGGTATCCCCTAGCCCATCTTCCAGTAAAGTACCAATACCGACAGACGATTTTATCCGGCCATCTTCGCCATCGCCCGCCTCAGTAACACCCAGGTGTAACGGATAAGGTTGAAAATTTTCTCCATCCAATTTTTGAACCAACAGCCGATAGGCCTGCACCATGATCTGAGGATTACTGGCCTTCATGGATAAAACAATATCATAGTAATTGAGATCCTCGCAGATACGCAAAAATTCCAGTGCAGACTCTACCATGCCTAATGGGGTATCACCATAACGGCTCATAATACGATCGGATAATGAACCGTGATTGGTACCAATACGCATGGCGGTACCATACTCTTTACAGATTTTCACCAGCGGGGTAAACTTCTTTCGAATCCGATCGAGTTCAGCCTGATAGGTGGCATCTGTATATTCTATCTCTTCAAATCTCTTCTTATCGGCATAGTTACCTGGATTCACCCTTACCTTCTCCACAATACGTGCGGCTAATTCAGCTGCGTTGGGTGTAAAGTGAATGTCTGCTATAAGTGGCACCGAATACCCCCTGGAACGGAGTTCTTTTTTTATTACTTCGAGGTTTTGAGCTTCTTTGATGCTGGGGGCTGTAATCCGAACATACTCACATCCTGCTTCCACCATTCTTATTGTCTGCTCAACAGAACCCATCGTGTCCATGGTGTCAATCGTGGTCATTGACTGAATTCTGATAGGGTTTTCTCCACCCATTGGAACCCCTCCGATATTAACTACACGGGTTTTTCTGCGGCTATAGCTTGTTAAACTATTGCAATACTGCTTTAACTGAAAATTTGGCTATTCACTAGAAATGATTTACAACAAAAATAACCCTTTGAAAGCTACTTTTGTTCGATCATATAAAAACTTAAATATCACCCAATTGCGGTCTGATAAGGAGTTCCTCCACGACAGCATTTAAGGAGAGCGAGTGTGCTGAAAAAATAGCTTCAGCCACGTCTTCTGGCTTTATGAATCGACTGTGAGGCAGTGTACTCCCAGCCCAGCTTGCTGTTTTGGTTGCCCCAGGAAGGACAGCTGTTACGCGAATTCCGAACTCTTTCAACTCCTCGCGAAGAACTTTTGAAAAACCAAGCAAGGCGAATTTTGAAATTGCATAAGATCCCCCGTTTGGGTAAGCTTTGATACTCGCAATTGAACACATATTAAAAATATGGCCCGACTTATCTGACTTCATCTTCGGTGCCAATCCCCGTGTTGTATAATAGGCGCTATATACGTTACCCTCAATCATATCTTCCAACGTTCCATCCGGTTCTTCCAATACCTGGCCAGGAATAAAATTTCCAGAGTTATTGACCAATACATCCACAGGTCGATTGAGCTTATTTATGAAGTTTGTAAAGCCCTTTACTTGATTCTTGTCCGACATATCGGCAGCCTGAACAAATACTTTTATTTTATACTTCTTTTCAAGATCAGATTTTAGTTCGTTAAGATCGGCCTGCTTACGGGCACAGGTAGCCAAATCAAAACCATTTGAAGCAAAACGTTCTAAAACTGCCCTGCCAATGCCTTTGGTTCCACCTGTTACAACGATCAATTTGTTCATGAGAAATTATTTTATCTTTGAGCAATATAGCACTTGAACTTAACTGCATGAAGGGTTTTGGTAAGTACATAATTTTTTTAGGTTCCCTGGTTGTAAGACGCGAAACATTTAAAACGTATTATACGCTTACGCTGGAAGAGTGTGTACATATAGGAATAAAATCTATTCTTCTGTTCATGCTGGTATCCACCTTTATGGGTGCAGTTACCACTATCCAAACCGCAGCCAATCTGGTAAGCCCGTTTGTACCCCGGTTTGTTATTGCACAAGTAGTAAGAGAAATGACTATTCTAGAATTGGCACCTACTATTATGGCTATTATATATGCTGGCAAGGTAGGATCGAGCATGTCGGGCGGGCTTGGAACCATGCGTATAACAGAGCAGATTGATGCTCTGGAAGTAATGGGAATAAATTCATCCTCTTATCTGGTTCTCCCAAAAATTGTTGCCTCTTTACTAATGTATCCCCTCTTGGTTATTGTTTCAGCTGTTTGCGCCATCATAGGCGGATATATGGTTGGATCCTTGACAGGATCGTTAACCTCCACAGAATATATCTATGGAATCCGATACGGCTTCAATCCATATTTTATAACATTTGCACTTATCAAGTCTTTTGTTTTTGCTTTTTTGATTAGCTCCATTTCTTCCTTTAAAGGTTATTATACCCATGGCGGTGCTCTTGAAGTTGGCATTGCAAGTACCAATGCAGTAACAACCAGTATAATCGCTGTATTATTAGCTGACTATTTTTTAGCGTATTTGTTATTGTAATACATGATAAAGATTAACAATATCTCAAAGTCATTTGCCGATAAGGTAATTCTTAGCGGGATTTCCAGTGAATTTGACAAAGGAAAAACAAATCTGATCATAGGATCTAGCGGTACAGGAAAAAGCGTTCTCCTAAAATGTATTGTCGGACTTTTACAGCCTAATACCGGAGTTGTCTATTATGATCTACGGAATTTTACAGAAGCTGATAAAGAAATGAAATCCGAAATCCGAAGAGAAATAGGCATGCTATTTCAGGGTGGGGCGTTGTTTGATTCAAAGAATGTAGAAGAGAATGTTATGTTTCCGCTGAATATTCTCACCATAATGCCTGAGGATGAAAAATTGACCGGGTTAACTTTTGTCTGAAACGGGTAGGCTTGGAGGGTGTCAATAAAAAAATGCCCTCAGAAATCAGTGGTGGAATGAAAAGCGTGTAGGCATTGCCCGAGCCATTGTTAACAACCCCAATTATCTTTTTTGCGATGAGCCGAACTCAGGGCTCGACCCACAGACCGCTACTGTAATCGATGAACTGATTATGGAAATAACACATGAATTTGATATGACAACTATCGTAGTTACTCACGACATGAATTCCGTAATGGGTATTGGTGAGAAAATCATGTTTTTATCAAAGGGTAATAAACTTTGGGAAGGATCCAATCAGGATATCATGAATTCAGGTGTAAAAGAATTAGATGATTTTGTATTCACTAACAAAATCATGAGAAATCTCAAGAGCAAGCAGTCCTAGGTCTAAGCTAAAGGGAAACGAATTGTGAAAATTGTTCCGTCTTCAGGAACAGTTTCAAACCAAAGAGCTCCACCACGCTGTTCAATACCATGCTTTGCTATCGCCAACCCGAGTCCAGAACCAGACTTCTTAGTAGAAAAATAGGGCAGAAATATTCTTTCCTGTAAATCAAGATCTATACCATCACCATTATCTTTAATCATAAGATCAACTAAATTGCTTTGCAAGTTGATTTTAATGTCCACATTTATCTCTCTTTTGCTGCTTGATTGAAGGGCATTCAAGATGATATTGGAAATTATTCTGTGGAGCAATTGTTCGTCTGCCATTATAAAGACGGATTCATGGACATCTTCGAAACGAACTGTCCCCGTCTCATAGTTTGAATGTAAATCAACACTCTTTCTTATTACCGCAGTCAAATCAATTTTCTGTAAGATCGGAGCTGGCATGCGGGCAAATGTGCTAAACGAGGAGGCAATTTCATTTAGAATATCCACTTGTGTAAGCAACGTCTTAATAGACTGTTTTGATTTTTCTTTATCAAGCCCGTCTCGCATTATAATGCTCTCCATTTGTTGCAAAGTCAGCTTCATCGGAGTAAGTGGATTCTTAATTTCGTGGGCTACCTGCCGGGCAATTTCGCGCCAGGCGCTTTCTTTTTGGCTTCGTGATAATTCAATCTTACTTTGCTCGAGATTTCTTAACATCCGGTTGTATTCATCCACCATCAATCCAATTTCATCTTTTGATTTCCATTGAAGCGGCTCATTGTTTCCGGTAAGCGTTGTTCGGCTTAAGGTACGCGTGATAAACCGTAAGGGAAAGGTCAATAAGTCAACAATAAAAAAAGATAGCACAGAAAATAATATAAAAATAAGTGTGAACACAGTTAACACATTCGCCAGTACATTTATCTGATTAGTCTCCAATGATAACCTCGATTCAAAAAATGGAGCGCTTAGCACACCAATTTTTGAGCCTGATTCGGTAGACTTTAAGGCAACATATGAATTGTTAAAAATCAGTGAGCCAATGTTCTCATTCACAATTAATGAATTATCGCCCTCATCAAAAATTTTTTCCCAGGCATTTCTATCCATCAAACCCGATGTAAGCTGATTTTCTAAAATTCCTGGTTGGCTGGTTACCAGTATCCTGCCAGAGGGGTCATAAACAGATAAATCAATATTTGAAAACCTGGCTATTTCAACCAGTTGATTTTCTAGTTCTTCAAGATTCAAAACTGGATCATTCCAATAATTTGTCAAAACTGGTTCCATATTTTCTCCAATTGTACTAGATCTATTATTAAAATCCTGATTCAATTGATTCTCGGCTGAACGGGTTATACGATTAAGTGTTGTTAACGTAACAACCACCAGCGGAATTACAAATGCCATATAAATGTAAAGTTGTATACGGGCTGCATAATTGATTTTACCTCCTCGAGCCCAAACGAAAAAACCATACATTAATAATCCAATACCTACTACAAACATTCCTACGATAAAAAGGAAAGAGAAATTTGTGAGGACATAAAAAGAAGGATAATCCATTGAGGTAACAACCGCTACCCTATTCGAGTCATCTTCAATCCCAACATGAATGAACCCACCTTCCTCAATTCCCATTTCATAAAATACTGGATCCTTTAATAGGCCAAAATCAAAATCGCGTTCGTAGTTGAAGTTTCCAAAACTACTGATGATTCCATTGTTTGATATAAACGCAAAGCTTTTTATCACGATTTTCAAAGTATTCGCCAAATCGATTATCTACTAATAGTTCCGGATAAACATTCTGCGGTATAATTCTTTAAGCGAAGATCTAAAGCCACATAGCCAATAATCTGTTCAAATCTGATTATGGGTATTGTTGTGAAGTATCGTTTTCCTGTTTTTACACCTTGTGAACGAACAAAATATAATCCTGTATACTCAGTTTCGTTCGTAGAATTGCTTAACTCTGATTCCAAAACTGATAATGACACTTGCGTTTGGTCGTCATAGGGTTCTTTGCTTGAATTATATAAATAGATTTTAACATCGTATCGGTCGAAATAGGAATTAAGATAGATTTGCTTAACCTTTTGTCGCACCGCTGATTTACTCAAAAAGGGGCTGGCTAATCGAGTTTGAATAAACGCATCACCGGGAATTTTTCTTATGCTTTCATTTAATAAATATTCCGCTAACACATCGCGATCAATTAAATAACCACTGGCAAATTTAAATTGTGAATCAACCCGCTTCTCTATTATAAACCGCTGAATACTTAAAGCTCCTTGTGTGGCAAAGGCAGCGGTTGCAAAAAAGAGATAAAGAAACGTAACGTATGTTATCCGATTTAGCGATGAACTTATTTTTGTGAAATAAACGAGTAGAATAAAAGGCAGGGCTACTGCTAGCGTTATCCAGTAATCCCTGGATTCAATCTTAAAATAAGACACAAACAAAACACTGGCAACTAGCAGAGCCACACTAAACCTCCAGTACATAGGAGAAAGTGCTTTCGCAATTCGGATAAATATATGTGTAAAGAAAAATGAGCTAATGACACCAAATGTTATAGAGATAAACGCAAGCACCCGTATAACATCGAAACTAAGCGATTGAGTGATGTCTAATGAAATGGAGGAGTTATTGAAGATAGTCTCGATAAACAGGAAAGGATAGAGAAAGGAGAAAATCGATAAGAGCAAGAACAAGAGCGTACACGCCCAACGGATAATAGTTCGAGTTTTAAGTATACGCTTGATAATAGGCCATTTTGAATACGTAAGTAAGACATAACCACAAAGCATCATCACTACAAGTGCATTTAAAAACAGGTCCCCCATCGAGGCATTAAACGAGGAGGAGGCAAATGCCTGCGGGCTAAATATTTTTGTCTCGTACCAGCTACCTGGAAAATTCAGTTGAAGCATAACCAAACGAAGTAAAATGAAAATACTTGCCGCCAAAAGAAACACAGTTTGATACTTGCGTTGTTTATGTAATCTTCTCAAAAAATGAATAACCGATAGTATAAAGAAAATCAATGCTAAAAGAGCAAGGCTCAATGAAATCATATCTTTACCATTGCTGTCAAGCATGTCGATTACAAATAAGGTCTGTCCTTCAAAATTTATTTTTAGGCCATCGGTGGCGAGCGGATCCAAAATCCGAACGTTGAATTTCTCAAATATTAACGGATTGATTTGTGGTGTTAAGTATCTGTTTACTATAGGATATTTTTTGTAGAGCGGTAAAACGGAAATCAGAAATCCGGATGGGCCCGATATCTGTTTTCGAAGCAAAAAATCTCCACTAGAATTTCTTATCAATTTAAGTTTGAAATCAGTCCGCATTTGCCGAACATCTGGAAGGAATTCATGATCGCTCCATGCTATGACTTGGAGGCTATCCATAAGAAAATGTGACCCCGTCAGTTCTGACCATTTTACAGGTTGTGAGGAATCAAGTATTCGTGCGGATTCTATCTCTAATGCATGCAATGCTTTTGATAGATTATCAGAAATTCGATTTGCTATGCGCTCTTGCGAATGGTCGGTTGCCAACTGCCAACCCAGGCTAGCCAAAGCACAACAAATAGAGGAAATTAGTATAGTAAACGGCTTGACGTTACGCATACGTGAGGTAATACTTAAAAATAAGAAAATCTATATTAAGATTACTTATTTTGAAGCCCACCAAACCAGTGAAGGTATAGTATTCTAGAGTAACGAAAACTGACGGGGATAAAAACGATAGATACAGTTACAAGCGAAACCCCGTAGATCCAATCAGTTGGGTTAATCGTGAAATAGAGCAGGATAGAAATCGCCACCATAAGCGCAACATTGAAAGCATAGCTCACGAAGAGTGCTCCAAAATAAAATCCGGGTTCGGGAATAAATGAAACCCGGCATTGAGGACAATGACTATTCATTTCTGAAAACTTTGTAATACGAGACAGTGGATAATGGAAGATGTCTCCCTTTTTACACCGAGGACACTTACCTTGCCATACTGCGCTTGATGAGTTCATTGTTGCGGTTGGCTTTACTTGCACGATACCAAAAGAAGGCGATAAGTCCTATCACCGTGTACGGTGCAACAAATAAATATAAGATTCCAAAATTAATACCTGCTGCTATACCAATGTCACCATTGCTTACATTGTTTTCCAAAGTAGTTCTGCACATAGCACATTGTGCATTTGTTGAAAGTGATATAAATACTAAACATATCGCTGCTACTATTTGCTTTATCCCTGCACCTATTTTCATTTTATCACATTTGGTTTACTAAACATAATAAGGACTAATCATAATGTAAACAACAACACCTGTTAGCGCTACATATAGCCAAATTGGAAATGTAAATTTAGCCAAAGCTTTATGCCTTTCAAAATCGCTATTAAGTGCCCTTGAAAAGGTAAATAGCACCAGAGGAACTACCATAACCGATAACAGAATGTGACTTATCAGAATGAAATAATAAACTATTCTGAGAACCCCGGTACCCTCATACGATGTCGACTCGCTTGTCATGTGGTATAAAACATACATAATGAGAAAGGCAGCTGATAACCCAATACAAATTTTCATCAGGTTCTCGTGAAGCTTTCTTTTACCGTTCTTAATGGCAATAACAGCTGTTACAAGTAATATTGCTGTGAGCCCGTTTACGGATGCATAAACAGGAGGTAAAAAACGAAAGTCGTATCCGGGTATCTTAACCTTAAAAAGAATTACCACAACTATAGGAATGGCAATCGATAAACCAATAATTAATTTCTGGGATATTTTACCTGTTGGCATTTTAGTATTTTTCAAGTAAAATTTTCATTTCAACAATCATACGATCCACCTCTTCACGTGTGTTTGGCGAATAATATCCCCGAATACGATTTTCTGAATCGATCAGCACAGCTGACCAGGGTTTGTGAAGAAAGAAAAAGCAAGCATACCAATGATCCAAAGCTCCGCTATCTGTACTGGGGAAAAGAAGTTGAAAATCCGATGGGTCAAACTCCCCAAGCATCCGGTTTAGCCCTACTTTTACTATTGAGGAGGTATCGACCACCAACAATGTAACGGTGTTATTGTTGGTTCTTCCCATCTGGAGCATAATCGAATCCGACACCCGATAAGGTACTGAATACGCATACGCACAACCCGGCTCCTTGTCTTCAATACCAAGTTCGTAATAAACAGGTATGCTAAATTTATTTTTGCCAAATGATCGCAGAAAAATAAAAACACTAACGGGGAGAATTAGTGCCAGTAACAGGTAGATAACTTTCCTTCTCATGTACTAAGTTCAACATAAAGAGAAGGCTAAAGTTCATCACTTTAGCCTTCTCTTAATACTATTTATTTGAAAGGTTAATTAAAGACAGGCATTTTCATTCCTTCGTAGACAAAAGCAACAAGCATCCAGACAATAAATAAAATAGGTACCAGAATTGCCCAAAATAATACCTTAACTTCATACTTAAGGTGCATAAATTCACCAACAATGTATCCGGCCTTAACAATAGTCAGGATTACGAACAATGCAGTTTTAGCAGTTCCATGATCCATGGTAAAGGCAATGATAAACTCAACTCCTGTTACCGCGCCTAAAATGCCGGCAACCGTCCAAAGTTTTTTTTTTTTCCTTATCGGGAGGAAGTACCGCAATCTCTGGTTCTTGTGAATGATGTGCCATGGTTCTATAACTTTTATTTAAACGAAATAAAAGAATGTAAATACAAATACCCAAACTAAATCAACAAAATGCCAATAAAGACCTACTTTTTCTATCATTTCATAATGACCTCTGCGCTGATAAACTCCTGTAACAGTATTGTAATAAATCAAAAAGTTTAACATCACCCCACTAAATACGTGGAAACCATGGAAGCCTGTGATAAAGAAAAAGAAGTCAGCAAACACCTGTGGCCCATATTGATTCTGCCTCAGATTAGCACCAAAAAATTGAGTGCCTTCAGCCACAGCATCGCCAGATAAAGCACCATGAATAAAGTGATTCCATTCCCAAGCCTGGCATCCTAAGAAAGTAAGGCCACCTAATATTGTCCAGAGCATCCATTTCTCAACAGCCTTTCTATCCATACGATGACCGGCTTCAACAGCCAATACCATTGTGACTGAGCTCATGATTAGGATAAAAGTCATGATACCAACAAACACCAGTGGAAGTGGGATACCATGGTAAAAGGGAATGGCATCAAATACCTTTTCAGGGATAGGCCAGTACTCAGTCGAGAACTTAAATGAATCTACAAGTCCTTCAAATGCCGGATGGGATGAACGAACCAAGCCATACGTGATAAGTAAACCTGAGAATGTAAACGCATCAGAAAGCAGAAAGAACCACATCATGAGCTTGCCGTAGCTGGCGCCCATCGGTGAAACTCCGCCATCCCAAACGCTTTGTCCGTGTGCTGCAGTGGCTGTACTATGTGCCATAATCAGTAATTAGATTTTAAATCTTTTATCGATACAATAATAGGAATACGAACAAATATAGCCAAAGGCCGCCCAAAAAATGCCAGTAAGTTGTACACATTTCGATCTGGGCAAGGTTTTTAGAATGGACCCGAAACCGGTATGTAGAAACCAACACAATTAATAGATAAATGACGGCACTGATGAGATGAAGTCCATGCAGGCCTGAAATGATATACAGAAACGAGCCTGAAGGATTGCCTACCAGATAAACCTGGTTAGACACGAGGGCTTTCCAACCTTCAAACTGAAGCACCAGAAAGGAAAGGCCTAAAACAGTGGTTATCGTAACCATTATTTTAACCATGGAAAGATCATCCTTTCTAGCCGACCAAAAAGCCCATTGCATAGTAACACTGCTTAATACAATTACAATTGTAGATGTTGTAAATATTTGGGGAAGGTCAAAATACAACCAATTGCCTTCGGCCTGACGCACGATATAAGCCGAGGTAAGCGCTGCGAATAACATCCCTACACTTCCAATGAAAAGCCACATCGCAAATTTCTTTGGATGCATGGCCAACGTTTTCTTTGGCTCTTCTACAATTTTAAATTCTGTTGACATCGACTTCTCCATTTCTCTTTCACATTAAATTTTATCCAATAAATAAGCGATCTGCACAATGGGCAGATATAAAAATGATCCAAACATAATTCGCAGGGCTGATTTTCTACTTCCTGTCTTCATTAAGGAAAATGTTTGAGCAAGAAAAGCAACCCCGCATACGGTGGCTACTATTGCCGAGTCCAACCCGGTAATTCCAAATTTAGCGGGAAGTAACCCTAGTGGAATTAAGAATAATGTGTAAATCATTATTTGAATAGACGTGTTGTGGTCCTTACCTCCACCGGAAGGCAATAACTTAAACCCAGCTTTTTTATAATCATCATCCGATACCCATGCAATTGCCCAAAAGTGAGGAACTGCCAAATAAATTGAATCCCAAAAATGATCAAGGCCTCATAGGAAACTGATCCAGTTGCGCAACCCAACCCAATAAAGGGGGTAATGCCCCTGGTATTGCCCCTACAAAAACTGCAATAGGCCCCACTCGTTTTAAAGGAGTATAGACAAAGCTATACAGCAACATAGAAAGTACCGATAAGGCCACGGTAAGCGGGTTTGTAAACTTCCAAAGCAGAACCAAACTAACGATCAAACACAGTAAAGCAAAAGAAACTGCCTCATTCACAGTTATTCTTCCGGTTGGCAATGGCCTGTTTAACGTACGAGACATCAAACGATCAAGGTCCTTTTCAATAATCTGGTTGATCGTAACGGATGCTCCGCAGAGCAGAAATCCTGAAAAGTAAGGATGATAAGAGTTATCCAGTTCATATGACCTTGGGTAGCCAATCCATATCCAAAGGCGCAAGAAAACGCGACCAATAGGGACAAGCGCGGCTTCAACAGCTCCACGTAAGCTCTTACCTTACCAAGAGTAATTGCCATTGTTGAGATTGTAGTAGTACCTGAATTCATATCAACTCTTTAACCTATTTAAGGGCTTAATGTTAAGTCTTAAAAACAATAGAAACTGAATTCCAAATGTGACAGTAGCAACTAATAAATGGATAGGTTGCAAAAAGGCTGGCACAGCAAAATAAGCCATTCCGGCACCTGTCAATAAGGTGAGCAAAATTAACAGGATAAGGCCAAGAGTTAAAGGATTTCGGCCTGTAGTTTTAATAAGCAAGGCAGCAAAACCCAGATTTACGATAGTTACAAGCCAGGAAAAGGACCGATGAATAACGAATTGAGTCCAAACTTCTGAAATCCAGATTTCGCGAGGGAGTAATTGACCCGAAACACGATCAATAGCGGCTCTTACTTCGGTACCTAACAGTACTTGAACAATTAATAAAATTGTGCTGATCACCAATAAGCTCTTCACAGCGATGGTTGTATTAATTTCTCTGCGTTCTCCACTTTTAACAAAAAGCAATACCAGCAAGGCAACTAGAACAAACGCCATGAGCATATGTATCGTGATTGTCCAGGAAGTAAGATTAGTCGAAACTACAATTGAACCAAACCAGCCTTGAATGATCACTGTTATCAGGGTGGCTAACGATAGCCAAAAAAAATTTGGATGCGCCTTTCTCAATTGAGTGGATCGTACAAATAAAGCAACAATGAAAAATCCAATGATTACCCCCAGAAGACGATTTAAATATTCAATCCAGGTTTTAGTAGTGTTGAAATCCGCTTCGATTAAAATTGTCTTATCCGCAAGGATGGCCGCTGCTGTCTCTTCAAAACCAATAGCCGAAAGGTATCTGGCAAACTTTTTATTTTTTTGATCTCGAAGCTCTGCAAATGACTCTTTGTAATTATCAGGGAGTTGATCGATTGAGGTTGGAGGAATCCAATATCCAAAACACTTAGGCCAATCGGGGCAACCCATACCCGACCCTGTGGTTCGAACAATACCCCCACGAGAATTAAAATATAAACAGCAACCAGAGTAGATAAGCAAAGCTTTATGAAATCCTCTGGTTGCTGTTGGAGTCAAGGTTCTTTTTTCTATCAGTGTTTTTATCTTCCACCACAATAGCTCCTTCGTTCATCTCCAACTTGATAAGATCATTTTCATGAGCAAGATTGGATTCTGGTGTTTCTGAATAAGGAATGTGCTGTGGAATAAAATCGTCTTTTGCACCTGGCTTACTGTAATCATAGGGCCAACGATAAACGGTTGGAATTTCCCCTGGCCAATTACCATGTCCCGGTCTTCTAGGAGTAGTCCACTGAGGGTATTAGAATTCCATGGATTGGCAGTCGCCACTTTGCCTCGGAAGATGCTATAAATAAAATTGAATAAGAAAATAAACTGGGCCGTTAAGGTTATAATTGCTGCTACACTTACCAGCATATTTAAGTCTGCAAAGCCACTAAAGGTTTCAAAATTGGTCCAACTGTAATACCGTCTTGGAAATCCAGCAATACCAATGTAATGCATGGGAAAGAATACCAGATAAACACCAACAAAGGTTAACCAGAAATGGATATAGCCGAGTTTCTCATTCATCATACGGCCAAACATTTTAGGAAACCAATGATATACGCCAGCCATCATACCGAAGAAGGAAGCGCTACCCATTACCAGGTGAAAATGGCAACTACAAAATAGGTGTCGTGCAATTGAATATCAATGGCTGAGTTGCCCAGAAAAATCCCAGTGATCCCTCCTGTTAGGAAGAATGAAACCAGACCAATAGAAAACAACATAGCGGCAGTAAACCGAATATTACCTTTCCATAACGTTGTTACATAATTGAAAATCTTTACAGCTGAAGGCACAGCAATAATAAGCGTAAGCAAGGTAAAGATTGAACCTAAAAATGGATTCATACCTGTTACGAACATATGGTGAGCCCATACAACAAATGATAAAATTGCGATGAACAACATAGAGCCCACCATTGCCTTGTAACCAAAAATTGGCTTGCGCGAATTAGTAGCTATAATTTCTGAGGTGATACCTAACGCTGGCAACAACACAATGTAAACTTCGGGGTGCCCCAAGAACCAAAATAGGTGCTGAAACAAAATTGGACTACCTCCCTGGTTAGGCAATGCCTCGCCTCCAATATAGATATCAGAGAGATAGAAGCTCGTGCCAAAGCTACGATCAAAAATCAAAAGCAAGGCTGCGGCAAATAATACCGGGAACGATAGTACACCGATAATAGCTGTAAAGAAAAATGCCCAGATTGTTAAAGGGAGTTTTGTAAACGACATTCCTTTAGTCCGTAGATTTATTACTGTGGTGATATAATTGATACCGCCCAATAAAGAGCTTACAATAAACAATGCCATGGCTACCAACCATAACGTCATACCCAAACCCGAGCCTTGCATAGCTTGCGGCAATGCGCTTAATGGCGGATAAATTACCCACCCACCGGAGGCTGGACCTGTAGAAATGAACAAGGATGTGAACATAATCACACTGGATGCAAAGAAGAACCAGTATGAAAGCATGTTCATAAAACCACTCGCCATATCGCGTGCGCCTATTTGAAGTGGAATCAAGAAGTTACTAAATGTACCACTCAATCCGGCCGTAAGAACAAAGAAAACCATAATGGTCCCGTGCATGGTTACCAAGGCTAAATAAAACTCAGGATCAATTTTTCCCTCTGGCGTTAACCAGCCGCCCAATATGGGTCTCAACCAAGACAGATTGGCTTCTGGAAAACCTAATTGTAACCGAAATAAAACCGACAGGATACCACCTATCAGTGCCCAGGCCATACCCGTAATCAGGAATTGCTTTGCAATAACCTTATGATCTTCGGAGAATACATAATTCGTCCAAAAATTTCCATGATGCTCATGATCGTGTCCATGATCATCGTGGTGTGTGGTAGTTTGAGGATGTATGTCTAATGTTGCCATGCTTAGAATATCTTTTATTTAAATTTCGCTGTCACTGTAACAGGCGAAGCCATAATGGCGGCTTCACTATCTGCAGGGATTCCAGCTTTAATCATTGCCGCCTCTCTTAAAGCAGGTGGTACCCGCTGCAAGTATTCAGGATTTTGTTTTAACCAAGCCTCTTGAGAGGCCATCCACTTTTCATAATCTTCAACGGTATCATGAACGAATACCGGAAAGCGCATTGAGAAGTGACCACGTCCGCAAATCTCGGTGCACGCCATTTCATAATTGAAATTTGGATTACCCGTTTCTTCGCGCATATCTGCCGTAGACTTGGTTGGTATAAACTTAAACGTAGTGTGCATGCCCGGCGCAGCATCCATTTTCACACGGAAGTGAGGAAGAAAAACGCTGTGTAATACATCTTTTGCACGAATCATTAACTGCACTTCTTTACCCTTAGGCAGATGAAGCTCCAATGATTTGAAATCATCGAAAGTATTTTTATCGGAAAGATCCAAGCCAAATTCATTAGAGGCATCAATCATTTTATAATTATGCTTACCTAGTTGGCTGTCTTTTACACCCGGGTAACGGGCAGTCCATAAAAATTGCTGGCCGATTAGCTCAATAACAACTGCGTCCTTTGAAGCAGGACCGGTAATGTCATTCCAGGCGCGAAGACCGCTAAAAATTAAAAGGGCCAATACTATTGCCGGAATAACCGTCCAAATAATTTCAAGTCTGTGGTCATCCGATACAAACGAAGCCTTTCTTCCTTCCTGATAACGATACTTAAACGTAAACCAGAACATCGCAATTGTGATAATTACAAAGGCGACTACCGTAACAGCCATGGTTATCCAAAACAGGTAATCTGTTAAGGCTCCATGCTCGGAAGCAACGGGCAAATTATATGAATCAAAATGAACAACAGAATACCAAACAAATGAAACTAAGCTCACAATCATGAAGAGCATTAACAAATAAGCATTCGCTGTGTTCCATGATGAAACATCGTCCTTCTTCCCCTTGACCAATTCTACCAGATTTCCAATTCGGAAAATCAGGTAAAGGATGGCCAGTACCAACACTACCCCTAAACCGATTATCAAACTCATCATATACTTATGTTATTCGTGTGTCAAATTAAATATGGTGATTCAAGCTTTCTTCCATCATAGGATGATTCTTAGCGACTAAAGGCATTTTAGAAAGCGCACTTAATGTTACAAACAAGAAGAGCGCGAAAAATATTAGTGCTAATCCAATTTCTAATAATCCCAGACCACCATCATGCTGCATAACCCCAGGGGTAACCATATTATAAAAATCAAACCAATGACCAACAATAACGATTGGGCATACAACCGCTAGCATCGACATCTGACGTTTGGCATCCCGCGTCATTAATAACAAGAATGGAAGAACGAAGTTTAGAATCAGATTCAAATAAAATATCCAGGAATATGGTGCATTCTTAATTCGTTCAATGAAGTATACGGTTTCTTCAGGAATATTGGCATAGTAGATCAACATAAATTGACTAAACCAGATATATGTCCAGAAAATACTAAACGCGAAAATGAATTTGCCAAGATCATGCAAATGATTTGATGTAACCATTTTTAAATAACCGGCCTCTTTGAGGTTTACAACAATTAACGTGATCGTAGCAAGACCTGCCACCCACCAACTGGCAAAAATATACCAACCAAACATGGTGCTAAACCAATGTGGATCGATGCTCATTACCCAATCCCAAGCGGCTACTGAAGAACTTACTGCAAAAATTATAAGAAAAATAGCCGAGAGTTTTCTGGCAGAATACCAATGTTGGGTGCCCCCTTCAATGTCTTCGGCAAGCATGTGTTTCTTAATTAAAGTCAAGAACCAATACCAAAGGCCAAAGAAGATCACCATTCTTAAAATATAGAAAACAGGAAATCCACCTTTCTCTCCAAGCCAGAAAAAATAGACACTTTTCTGATCAAGAATCTTATCATAATCTGCAGATGCGGGATCATATAAATCATGGTGTGTCCAATGGAATAAATCTCCCTTTGCAACAAACCAAATTGCCAGCGTAAGTATACCCGAAATAGGTATCCATTGTCCCATGGCTAATGGTACGCGCTTAATCGGAGCTGACCATCCTGCCTGCGATGCATACTGAATAGCAACGAAGAACAATCCGATAAGTCCTAAGCCAATAAAGAAGATATTATTGTGCCACAGTGATGTATAAATCTTTTTGAGCCAGATCGGGCTTCCATGATGTTCGGCAGCTTCTTCAGCAACCGCAGCAGGCGAAGTAGTTGCCACAAGGTTTTTTGTAACTTCCAATGAGCCATGTTCACCCGCAGCTTCATGCCCTCCGCTATTCATTGCCATAAAAACTCCAATCACAAATAGGAGTATTCCAGCCGCCAACAAAAGAAAGAGTTTCTTTTTTGCTTCGGGTCTAAAAATATACTGTTCGTCCGCTATCATTTTGGTTTGATATCTAGTGATTTTTAATTCGATTGTAGTTGTTTCACATACTTGGCAATCTTCCAACGCTCTTCCTCGTTCACTTGCGATCCATGTGATCCCATTAGACCTTTTCCATATGTAATCACATGGAAAATATGTCCTTCGGTAACCCCTTTAATCGCATCTCCGGCAAGATTAGCAACGCCCGGATACTTATCGGCAACTTTGCCGTCACCCGTCCCTTTTGCGCCATGGCAATGCTTACAATTAATTTCGTAGAGTAATTTTCCTTGCTCCAAAATTGCAGGCGAAGCTTCATAAGGATTCATAAGTTATTAGCTAATCGTAAACTTGTCGTGTCGTTTCCGCCCCGGTAAGGAAGCCAACCATTAGTATTTCTGCGCACTGTATTCGGAGCAGGCAAACGCATGTTCATTTTAAAGGGATTGTAGTTATTCGAATTATAATATTCACCCCTATCTTATCTGATGAGTTTACCCAACGACCTGCATCCTCATCCGTGATCTGCGTTAGTGGCTCGTAAGCTACGGAGTGATACATATTAGGCGCATACTCTAATCCCTGATTATCGCCACCGGCCTTGCACCCAGCTAAGAAAGTAGCCGCAATAACCGATATTAAAACAACTGGTATGAATCGTGCAGATTTCATCATAATTAAAAATTCTTTTCGTTAACTTCGGATGCACCGCTTTCCTTCAGGATCCTACTAATATCTTCTTTACTAAGTTTATTTGATGCCAAATCGATTGCCATTACATGTTTATCATCCGTACTGCGGATATCATAAGAACGTGGAGTTTTATACGGTTTCATATCGCTTACGATAAAAAAGGTAGCTACCATTCCCAAGGCCGACAACAACACAGTCAACTCAAAGTAACGGAATGAATGGAGGCAATGAAGCAAAGTTTTACCTCCAATAATCATAGGCCAGTCGTAACCCAACATCCAGATTTGCATGGTTAAGGCAAGGGCAGTTCCGGTTAAGCCGAAGATAAAGGCAGCGATAGGCAAGCGCGTGCGCTTATAGCCCAAGGCTTCATCTAATCCGTGAACAGGAAACGGAGAATAGACCTCATGAATCTTCACCCCTTTATCGCGCACACCGTCTACGCCATGAAGCAAGATATCCTCATCGTCAAAAATGCCAACTAAAAATTTTTCGCTCGTGCTGCTCATAGTTATTAATGCTTCTTTTCGGAAGTTGATTTAATGATACTCTTAACTTCAGCCATGTTAATTACCGGGAAGAACTTCGCAAAGAGAAAAAATGCTGTGAAGAAAAACCCGAACGTTAAAATATATTCACCCACATCATACATGGTAGGATAAAACATAGACCAACTGGACGGTAGGTAATCACGATGTACGGAAGTTACAATGATTACGAATCGCTCGAACCACATACCAATGTTTACCACAATGGATAAAATAAACGTAGTCACAATGTTGGTACGTAATTTCTTAAACCAGAATAGCTGTGGTGAGATAACGTTACAGGTCATCATTGACCAGTACGCCCACCAGTAAGGACCTGTAGCCCGGTTATAGAAAGCATAGTATTCTGCGGGTACCATACCGTACCAGGCAACAAAGAATTCAGTAATGTAAGCAATACCCACAATTGAACCTGTGATGATGATAACGATGTTCATCAACTCGATGTGGTAAATCGTAATGTAATCTTCCAGTTTAAAAACTTTGCGGGTTACAATCAGTAATGTTAACACCATGGCAAAGCCCGAGAAAATCGCACCCGCCACAAAATAGGGTGGGAAAATTGTCGTGTGCCAACCTGGTACTATGGAAGTGGCAAAGTCAAAGGATACAATAGTATGAACGGAAAGCACAAGCGGTGTAGAAAGGCCAGCAAGAATTAATGCTACAGATTCGTAACGCATCCAGGTTTTTGCCGCACCATCCCATCCAAAGCTTAACGCATTGTAAATTGTTGCACGAGTCTTATTACCCATACGGGTTGCGCGATCTCTAATTACCGCAAAATCAGGAATCAAACCAATATACCAGAATACTAGCGATACCGTGAAATAGGTTGTAATGGCGAATACATCCCACAACAGTGGAGAATTAAAGTTAGCCCAAAGCGAACCCCAGGTATTAGGAAGCGGAAGTACCCAATACATACCGAGCCACAAGCGACCCATGTGTACTAATGGGAATGTGGCCGCACAAATTACCGCAAAGATCGTCATCGCTTCGGCAGCCCGGTTGATAGACATTCTCCACTTTTGGCGGAACAACAACAAGATAGCAGAGATCAATGTACCTGCGTGACCGATACCCACCCACCAAACAAAGTTCGTGATATCCCACGCCCAACCTACTGTTTTATTTAATCCCCACACGCCTATACCTTCCCATAAAACGGTAGCCAGACAGTATACACCAAACATCAAAAGAACAAGGGAGATACTGAAAGCAGTCCACCAAAGTTTGGTTGGTTTGCCCTCCACTTGCCGGCTGATGTCTTCGGAAACGTCACGGACCGTTTTGCCGCCAGTTATTAAAATTTCTCGTACTGCTGAAGTTGGTTGCATACTTAATTTCGTATCAAATCTTGGTTCAAAAAATTATGCGTTCTCTTTTTCCTTATCCTTGTTCCTGATCTTAGTGAGGTAGAAAATGTTTGGTTTAACACCTATTTCTTCAAGCACCCGATAAGCTCTTGGATTATTGTATTTCTTATCAATACCGTAAGGACGATCTTTATCTAATTCAATCTGAAGCAATTTGCTGATTCGACTTTCAGAATTATTCAAATCACCAAACACAATAGCCCCTGTAGCGCAAGCAGCCTGACAAGCAGTAACTACTTCGCCATCTTGTAATGGTCTGCGGTCCTTCTTGGCGTTAGCTTGCCTGATTGAATCCGCTGAACACAGAATGAACATTTCTCCATAACACCACGTGAACGAACGGTTACATCAGGATTCAATACCATACGACCAAGATCCGTATTCATAGACGGGTTAGATTGGGTAAACTGCTGGTTATCGTGATATTTAAACCAATTGAATCTTCTTACTTTATAAGGACAGTTGTTGGCACAATAGCGAGTGCCAATACAACGGTTATACACCATTTGATTAAGTCCTTCGGTGCTATGTGTAGTAGCGGCCACTGGGCATACGGTTTCGCAAGGAGCATTATTGCAATGCTGGCACAACATGGGTTGAAATACAACCTCTGGATTTTCAGAAGCTATTTCTGCTTCCTTATAGTTTTCCGGAGCTGCATCGCTGGTATAGTAACGATCGATACGTAACCAATGCATTTCTCTCCGATTGATTACTTCCTGCTTGCCAACGATGGCCACGTTATTCTCCACATTACAAGCCACCACACAGGAACCACAGCCAGTACATGTGTTCAAGTCAATGGCCATTCCCCAATGGTGATTATTATATTCATGACCCTTCCACATACTCAAAGAAGAAGGATCAACTTTCCCATCCCACGATGAAACTTTTGCAGCACTTTCCTTCCAGTATTCAGGATTCTTGTTGTAGTCTGCCAGAAGCGATTCCTGAATCACGTTTTCGCGACCCATGTAGGTTTGATGTATCTGGGTTTGCGCAAGTTGGAAAGCAGCATCTGTTTTTTCTAAGGTAACACCCGAAAAGATTCGGTAACTCATTGTTTCAGTAGCTGAAACCAATGGATACGCATTGGCGCCAATGTTCTCTCCTACCTTTCCAACTTTTGTACGTCCATATCCTAATGCAACGCCTAAGGTGCCAGGCGCCTGACCAGGCTGAACTAACGCAGCTACAGAGATAGTTTTTCCATTCGCTGTCAGATTAACTAATTGTGTTCTTCCCTCGGCATCGTTTTCAATACCCAATTCGGTTGCATCTTTCAACGCTATGGTTACATAATGATCCCACGTTGCCTTGGTAATAGGATCAGGTAATTCCTGCAACAACGGATTGTTTGCCTGTGACCCATTTCCTAAACCACAGCTTTCATAAAGCACTAATTCAAAACCTGTGTTGGTTGCTTTATAGGATGAGCTTATCGCGGAAAGTGCGCCATCAACATTAGCCGAGAAAAGAATACGTTTTCGTTTCTCCAGGCAGTTCGTAAACGCCATCATATAAACACTTGTCCCAGAAGCTTTGGAAGTCAACACCTGCACCTGTATTGTAAAAGCGAGTTCTCCAATATTCTTTCAAGAAGGTAAAGTATTCCGTATTGCTTTCTCCAGCCCATACCAATAAGCTTTCAGCCGACTGCCGGGTTTTGAATAAGGGTGTAATGGCTGGTTGGGTAAGACTAAAGGAATTCTCTTTAGGTTCAGCATCACTCCATGATTCTAAATAGTGATGATCCGGAGCCATATGCAAGACAACCGAAGCTGTTTCGTCTGGTGTTGAAGATGTAGAAACAGTTAATGTCATCTTCTTCAAAGCCGCTGCCAACGCATCGCCTTTTGGATGATCGTAAACCGGATTACAATTGAAGAAAATAACGCCATCTACTTTACCGGCCTGTGCATCAGCAACAAAAGCCGACATCTCTTCGTCATTTCCTAAGCGGAAATTAACCGGAGCACTAGGTAATATGGTTGTACCATAACTACCTAATAAATTATTAATTGCGTTAACAACAACTTGAACTGATTTGTCATTCGATCCACAAACTACCAATGCATTTCCAGCATTTGCTTTCAATTCAGCGGCTGCTTTTCGAGATAGGCAATTTTATCGATGCTCTTTACTCCATTGCCTGAGAGAATATTATAAATCTGTGCTACCACCAAGCCTTCCTGCGAAGGTTTGATCATGGAACGGTAATCTGAATTGGCTCCCGTAAGCGATAAGTTAGATTCGAATTGATAGAGACGCGACATATCGCGTTTATCATCCGTTACCTCTCTGTTTACAGCAAATTGCTTTGAGAATTCTATGGGTGATAACCAGGTTCCGAGGAAATCGGCACCAACACTTACTATTACTTTTGCCTTACTAAAATCATAAGAAGGAATCATGGCTGTTCCAAAAGACTCTTTGTTAGCCTTTAGGATTCCATAATTTGAAATAGAGTCGTATTGAACGTGGGAAGCCGTTGGATATTTAGCCTTAAACTTTTCAATCGCAACTTTTGTGCTAGGGCTTAGGATTGTATTGCTTACAATTCTTATTTGGCCACCCTTGGCTGCGATTTCATTTAGCTTGGCAGTAACCTCAGAATCAATTGTTGCCCATTCGGCATTAGCGTTACTAATTTTTGGTCCACGTAACCGATAGTTATCATACAAAGACAACACAGAGGCTTCAACCTGAGCGTTGGTACCGCCCTTAGTAACTTTGGATAGGCTATTACCCTCAACTTTAATAGGACGACCATCGCGTACCTTAACCACGATGCTGCAATAATCACCTCCATTTACATAGCTTGACGCATAGTAATTAGGGATACCTGGATCAGCATCTAAAGGCTTATTAATATAAGGGATTGCTTTACGGATCGGAGCTTCGCAAGCAGCTAAGGAGGCTGCTGCCACACTAAATCCCATCATTTTAAGAAAATCTCTACGTGAATGACCGGGATCGTCCTGCATGGCAAGATCCACGAACTCGTTGTTGGCATTTTTTACAAAGGCCGGATCGTTCTTAAGTTGAGGTAATCCTTTCCAGTATGTCTTATTTGTATTGCTCATAGATTCAAAATCCAGTCGAGGTCAATTAAATTATTAATAGTGGCACTTTGCGCATTCCAATCCACCAATGTCCTCCACCTTCATAGCTTTTTTACTATTGTGAAGTTCAATCAGTTTATCGTAATAGGCATTTCCTTTTGTGTTAACATCTGTTTTGCGGTGGCAATCAATACACCAGCCCATAGTAAGTAATGAATATTGTTTAACCACATCCATTTCCTGAATCGGACCATGACAGGTCTGGCATTCGACCCCGGCCACATTTACGTGCTGCGAGTGATTAAAATAAGCTAAGTCAGGCAGGTTATGAATTCGTACCCATTCAATAGGCTTTTGCTTGCCGGTGTATGAACCTGTGCTTGGATCGAACCCAATGGCGGCATAGATTTTCGATATCTCGCCAGTACCTGTATTCGTACCCTCCTTTAATTTGAGAGTGGCAATTCATACAAATATTGGGCGATGGAATATTGGCTTGTTTACCTTTCAGCGCTCCAGTATGGCAATACTTACATTCAATTTCATATTGACCAGCATGTATTTTATGAGAGAAAGCAATGGGCTGCTTGGGTTGATAGTTTTGCTGAATACCTATCGAATACAATCCATCAATAACAGTTTTGAAAGTGATTGACGTAACCAAAAACACAACCAGAAAAATAAAACCCGAGCTACGCACCATCGAGCCGAGTGTGTATTTAGAATGCACTACTTCCTGATCTTCTTCACTCAGATCTTTCTGATCGAGATACTTCTTTAATGCATTTATAATAAGAACAAGAATGATAAGTAATAGTAGAAGTATTACAATCATCCCTAAAAGGATCGCGTTCAAGTAGCCTGCTGGAACGCCAGCTTCGCCCCCGCCCGCTGTTGTTACTGTAGCGGCTGGCGCATCCACTTTTTCAGCCTCGGCCTTTACATAAGCAAGAATGCTCATGATCTGATCATCCGTATAATTGTTAAAAGCCGTCATCTGGCTCTTATTATACTCTTCATAAATTTTTACTGCATAGGCATCGCCACTGGCGATTACCTTAGCTGGGTTACGCACCAGTAATAAATCCAATCAATTGACGGAACCTGGTTTCAACGCCAGCCAATGCCGGCCCTACTAATTTTTGCTTTACCCGATGGCATGATTTACAATTACCATTAAATAAGACTTCACCTGCGCTAATAATAGCTGCATCAGTAGGGATATCCTGAGCGAAAGAATTTAAAGTAATAGAGAGGGTGAAAACTACGAAGGTTAGAATGGTAACGGGACCAGATAATCTTTTCTTCATCGTGACGCGTTTAGGGAGCCGCTTTTTTACGGAATCGCACAAATCTACGGCAAATGCATTATTTCAAACTTATTTTTATGTACGTAAAATTATTTTGATCGTGTTTAGCCTTTGAAACAAGTGCGCGAAATGCACAAAATGTTCCAAAATTTCATTTTGTAACTTGAACAGCACAATCAAAAACGTTATTTAGAATAAGTTTAAATTATTGGCTAATTCATAAAGTCAATTCTCCTAATCTGCAAATGACTCCTTTCGAATATGTTAGCGTGCTCATTTCCATTGTTTTAGGGCTTGGAATAACTCAAAAAGTTTCCGGTCTGGCCGATATCATCCACCAGTGGAAGTCTGTTAAACTCTATTGGCCTCATCTACTGTGGATACTTTTTGTTTTCTTTCTTCACATTCAGGGGTGTAGGTTTTCTTCGATTTACGAACCCGAAGTGAGTGGAGTTTAGCGGCCTTCCTTTTTATCATTCTCTATCCTATCAACTTATTTATTTTTTCACCCATACTTTTTCCTGCGAGTGGCAACTGCATCGGTACTGACTTCAAAGTTTTCTATTACGAGAATTTCAAGAAATACTTTACATGGGCGGTAATTCTTATTGCATTATCCATTGCTGATAACATTTTTCAATAGATACACCTGGATGGATCAATTACATACAAATCGGTTCATGGCATTTCTCCTCTACTTTATGTATCGTAATTTTCAACAGGAGTGGCTACATAAATTGACCGTTGTTCTTCTAACAGTCTTGTTATTTGGCAGTCTTTTTGATACCGTGGATGTTAGCTGCCTAAGCGACTGGGTATAATCCCAGTTTATGCTGAAAAACTCCCGCAATGCTTTTGCCCGGTCTTTATTTCATCAGCTCGTTCACCCTTAAAATTTTCATCAACCGTTTCGGTAAAAGTTTTAGCCATTGATCGAAATGGGTCGCCTTCAAGGGTAAAGTCACATGTTTCTGAAACGGGTTTCCCTGATAACTCTGTTCGCCCAACATCATGGATGACCAGAAATTATACATGATGGGTAAGTGATGTGGCCAATCCACATGTGCAAACACGGGACCTATCAACGTGTCTGATTTTACCTTTTCGTAGAAAGTATCAACGAGTACTTTAATGTCATTCCGATCTGCTATTTCTTTCATTTTAATTTCATCTATAATAACACACATTAACGAAGGATCTCCCTTGTTTTTTGATCGCAAGAACAAAAACGATTTAATTATCAAACATGATTAGCCTCATATTTAATTAAGGCTATTAAAAATAGTTTTGAGCCGCCAAACTATAAAGATATTAAACTAGTATGATTCAATTCCTAATGAATCAACGAAAGTGGTGGCTGCCGATAACGCTTATTTTGGCAATTAGCATTACCGGAGTCTCCATTATTGGTTACGAAACCTAGTTTAAGGCACCACCAATTCCTGATTTCGTAAACGAAACCGGAGAATCTGTTTTCTCGCAAAAGGATATTTTAGATGGCCAGGCCGTATTTCAAAAATACGCCTTAATGGAATATGGTAGCATGTTTGGTGATGGTGCCAACCGCGGCCCCGATTATACCGCAGAAGCATTGCATCAGATTACGGAGCATATGCGTGCTTTCTATGCCAATCAACCCGACATTTCAAAAATGGAGATGCTTGGCACGCGAATTCAAGTTCAGCGCGAGATAAAAGAAAACCGCTATTCGCGAACAACCAACAAAGTGAAGCTAACTGCTGCACAAGCGTATGCCTGCGAACAATTAACCATTTACTATTTGAATGTTTTTAACGGAACCGGCAAAGAGTCTTTTAAACCATCTGGCTATATTAAATCAGATCAGGAGATCAGGCAACTATCAGCCTTTTTTTATTGGGGATCGTGGGTATGTGGAACTGAGCGACCAGGAAAAAATTATAGTTATACCCACAACTGGCCATACGATGCTGATGCCGGGAACACACCTTCTGCTTCCGTCACGATCTGGACAATCATCGGATCATTAGGGTTAATTCTGGGTTTGGGTATTGTGCTATACTACCACGGACGACTGGAAAAACTAAACGATTTTGCCTTTACCGATAACTCGAGTCCGCTTATGACGAGAGAAGGTGTGGCTAATTTTCAACCTACGCCATCGCAACAAGCCACGTATAAATATTTCTACCTCGCTATTATTCTTCTGATTGTTCAGGTATTGGCTGGTATTTTAACAGTTCATGATTTCTTAAACTTCACTACATTTTTTGGGTATGATTTAAGAGCCCTATTTCCCATTACAATCACGCGTAGTTGGCACGTACAACTTTCTATCTTATGGATATCTATCTGTTGGATTGGTGCATCTTTCTTTATTGCTCCGCTCCTATCTCCACGCGAACCCGCCAATCAGAAATTTATTATTAATATAATCTTCGGCCTTATCGTGCTATTAGGCGTTGGCTCGATGGTCAGTATCTATGGAGGGCCCCTCGGATTTTTTGAAAATTGGTGGTGGTTCGGTCATCAGGGATGGGAATATGTTGAACCCGGAAAATTGTGGCAAGGCTTACTCTTCGTTGTGCTGGCCTTGTGGTGCATTACTTTATATCGAGCGCTTAAGCCAGCCATTAAAGTTGGACAGCCGTGGCAGTTGCCCAATTGGTTGGTTTATTCAACGTGTAGCATTTTAGTATTGTTACTCTCAGGGTTTGTCGCAACACCCAATACAAATTTTGTAATTGCTGACTTTTGGCGTTGGTGTGTGATACACATGTGGGCCGAAGCTTTCTTTGAAGTCTTTACTACCGTGCTTGTAGGTTACTTTATGGTGTTGATGGGGCTTGTAAGCAAGCAAGCCGCTATTCGGGTAATTTATATTGCTACCCTTCTTTTTTTAGGGTCAGGTTTATTGGGCATCTCGCATAACTTCTACTGGAATGCGAAACCGGTTGCTACCATGGCACTTGGATCTGTCTTTTCAACACTTCAGGTAATTCCATTAATTCTATTAACCCTGGAGGCCTGGCGCTTTCAAAAATTGCCTAACCTGGTTGAGTCAACATTGTCCAATAGTGCTGCATCGAGCAACAAGTTTGGTATGCCCGAAGTGTTTCTATTTTTAATAGGTGTTAATTTCTGGAATTTCTTTGGTGCAGGTGTATTAGGCTTCATCATCAATTTACCCTCGCCAATTATTACGAACACGGCACCTACCTTACGGTGAATCATGGCCATGCTGCCCTTATGGGTGTATATGGAAATCTATCTATAGCCACAATTTTATTTTGTTGTCAACTAATAACCAAGAGCGAATACTGGAAAGGTAAAGCGTTGCGCATTTCCTTTTGGTCTATCAACATCGGCCTCCTCCTGATGGTCATGTTAGATCTTTTCCCGGCAGGCATTCTACAATTTCAGGCCGTTGTTGAAAAAGGACTTTGGTTCGCACGCTCTGCCGAGTTTATCGATAGCCCAGCTTTTCAAGGCCTAACCTGGATGCGGATAATTGGTGGAAGTATTTTCGTGTTAGGTGGCGTAATCCCCTTAACGTGGGCTATAAGTTCCTCAGCATCACATTTTAAAAAATCAACACCTAACACCGGAAAGAAAACTCCGGAGGCTAAGTTAGTCTCTTCAGAATACTAATCACAATAATTTCATCATAAAAAAACTATGCAATCATCACCACACACTTTTCATATCCCTGTAATGGGATTGGCCTATACCGTAGACTCACCTATTAAGGTAGCAAGATTTGGAATCGATTCCGTTATCTCTATTATTGAAGATCGTCTTATTGAGCTCATGCGAAAGCAATATTATGAATTCATAAAAGCAGAGTACATACCCATTACAACACACGAAATTGACTATCGCGCCAAGCGAATAACCGATTACCTCAATCTGGTATCAAAAATTGTAAAGGATCAAGTGGAACATCTCAGATCAACCGCCTTTGAAGCGGGTAATGAATTGACTCGTTACTTTGAAATGTTGCCAACAGAAAACCGACTGCGCAAGCTATACCTTCAAATGACATGCACACAAGATGAGCAGGAGAAGATTTCCCTTCAAGACTATTTGCGCAACCAAATCAGACCTGGGTCTATTGATGTGAACATCATGACCAAATTGGATGGAAATAGTGCCGGATCAAAAGCAGCTCCCGTAGAAGATGGTACCGATGCGCTCTCAGCCTTGCGCGGATATGCACTAAGCACACTTAACAATACATCCATTGTTTTTTCGGCCGGATTAAATCCACGGTTGTTCAATTATCTGGAAAAATTTTCAGCCTTCGATGCCACGGCTTGGGGCCAATTTGATAAAAAAGTAGTTATTAAAGTGAGCGATTACCGCTCTGCATTAATCCAGGGAAAATATCTCGCTAAGAAAGGAATCTGGGTAAGTGAATTTCGAATTGAATCAGGATTAAATTGTGGTGGCCATGCCTTTGCTACCGATGGCTATTTAATGGGCCCTATCCTTGAGGAATTCAAAATGAAGCGAGACGAGTTGAGTACCACACTTCATCAGTTGTACCACGCAGCTGTAATTGCGAAAGGCAAAGTTGCATTCGATCAGCCACATCCTATTGATATTACAGCACAAGGCGGAGTAGGCACAACAGAAGAAAATAATTTATTAAAGCAACATTACGGAATTAATAGTGTGGGTTGGGGAACTCCCTTTTTGCTATGCCCCGAGGCAACTACGGTGGATGAAAACACGCTGCAGTTATTAAGTCGAGCCACTGATAATGATTTAACATTAAGCAACAATTCCCCGTTAGGTACTCGCTTTCATTATTTAAAAGGAACTACGTCCGACAAGGAAAAGCAAAGGCGGATCGACTTAGGTAAACCAGGCAGCCCTTGTACCGAAAAGCATCTTGCCTTTAATACAGAATTTACAGTAGAACCTATTTGCACAGCTTCCCGAAAATATCAAAAACTTAAAACGGAAGAATTAATATCAAAAAATTTACCAAAACAGGACTACATCAAACAGCTTAACGATATTCACGCCAAAGAATGTTTGTGTGTTGGTTTAAGTAATTCTGCAAGTCTTGTATACAATCAGCCATTCTTAAAAAAACTACCCAGTGTAACCATCTGTCCCGGGCCAAACATCGCTTACTTTTCAGAGATAACCACGCTGCAGCAAATGACGGATCATATTTATGGGCGCATTAATTTGCTTGATCAAGTGGCTCGGCCCCATATGTTCATAAAAGAATTGCATCTGTATATAAATTATCTGGCAGAGCAATTAGAAAAGGTTGGAGAAGATGAAAAACATACCAAGTACTGTGTCTTGTTTAGTCAGAATTTGTTAGCGGGAATTGACTATTACAAAACACTCAACCGCGGTGAGGAAACAACTGATTTCATAAATGAACTGAATGATTGTGCCGATAAAGTAAGTTTTATGTTGGAAAGTAAATTGCCAATTCAAAAAGTTACTTTATGAAATAGTTTGTGCTCTGGTTGATCTTAATGAAGGCACAATCATGCCTCCTACTCCAACAAGCATTACGAACGAAAACACTAAGAGTATCTGCGATGATTGAAGCCCTATAAACGAGGGTATCCATCCAAGCAGTGTCCATTCTGTGCCAATAAAACCAAGGAGAAACGTCCAGACACTAAATTGAATGGAAGGATTGAGCCATCCCTTTTCAATGCTCCATGCAATAAGAAAAGTCGTTATTATACCCAACAGAACCAGATGTAGGTATGCCATTATATAATTTCGATTCAGGTATGCATGCTGCGCAAGCTCCGGATGAGCTGAAGCAGTTTGCAAGAGCAGTTTGAGGATGAAGGATAACATCGCCACCATTAATAAGTCTTTAATGGAAATTGAAAGCTTAACAAATATGGATTTCGGAATCTCTCTTAGCAATCTTAAAAAATAAAATAACGCTATCAGCTGAATGATAGCCCCAACTAAACCTATTCCATTGTAAACCAATCCTGGCTTCGCCCATAAGGTGGAAAGTAAGTAGGTTAGGAAACAACCGAAAAATAATAGGTGTCCAAACTTTTTAACTGTCGGTACATCAACTGTTACGTTGTTGATTTTCAGAAAAGAAAAAAACAGACTGAGAACTCCGAAAGTAAACACCCCATTATATTGAAAATGTAAATAATAGTAAACAGAAAAATAATACCACTTAGTCTGCGCCAAACCATTTGCCATTAACGGCCCCAGGGAGAAAGGTCCTACAGAGGCAATGAGAAAGAAAATCAAGGCCAACTTGGCAAACCAACGTGCTGGGTCAAAAGGATGACCACGCCCATCTTTGAAAAACCATATTATAAAGACAAAAACCGTCACCGAATGCAAAACAGAAAAAGTAATAGAATACAAGCCATAACCCTGTAAGGGAAAAGCTATCGTCATTCCAGCCAAAAGGAATTGAATGATCACATAGAGTGTAAGAAACTTCTTTTGTCTTGGCACATCAATGTGTTCATAAATAAAAGCAAGACTTAAGAAATTAAACACCCACCCCAAAAACATCAGGTGCGAATGTGCATGTAACCAATGTGGAAAATCGAGCCAGTCCATCGGACTTACAAAATGCCATCGCAACAAGAGACCAATGCAGGCAGCCAGAAAAAAATACAGAAAGGAAACCCTAGCGTACTTTTGCATGGTATCGTGCCCGAAGTACCAGTATTATGATAGTAACAAAATAAAATAGAATCCCCACCGCGGTGATGATGCCACTCATCTTTCTCAGTTCAGCATGCATCATTGAATCCGATGCCAATCGCAACAGGAGCGACCCTTGCACCAGAAAAAAGCCATCCGTATAAAATGGGGTGATACGGCTTGGTAGTAAAGCCCAATACACCGGGCAAAATAATCGGGCCATGGGCAAAGATCATGGCGAATGTATAGCCGATAAAAAATACATGGATCAGGATATCATACGAATAAAGTGAGTCACCCAAAAAAATTAACAACACCCCATTACAAATTAACCAGCCATTAGCAATTAATAGTGCTATGGATGAGAATCGGGTTAATCCGGCTTTTCGGATTCCGATTCGAATCACATCATGTCGCAACATCCAAAGAGCGATGCCTATTAACGCCACACCTGAAAAATATTTACCCGTACCGTGAAAAGGTATTATCAAACCCACCACAAACAAACCAAGCAAACTTAGTAAGAGGTATTTATCATTTTTGGAAACCGGCAAGAACCGCGATAACTCCAACCGTTCGGCTGTTATCGTAAATAAAATAAATCCCATCCACCAGGGGAAGGCAGCCGGATAAAATTGCTTATGAATAAGCATGGCATTGCCAACAATCAGAGATGCGGCACCTGTCACCATCAACATAAAAGAATAGTCGCGTGGATGCAGGTAGAGATAATAAGATTGGATCAGTAACAAACCCACACTACCAGCTAAAAGAAAATATAGACCATACGAATAATAACCGGGCAGTACCATCATCAAACTAAGTGCACTTAGTACCGGCACGACTAAGGCCAGGTTCTTTTTAAGCGGGATTACTTTTTCCAAAGCGATCAGGGTTGTTAAAAATCCGCCAACCATAATCGCCCCATGATGCACGGCAACGGGGGTTACAGGTAAATCCCAACCAATACGAATCAAACCCGCCCAGATGCCTGCTATCAAATTTATAACAGCGGCCAGCACAAAGGGTATTCGATAAGTAACCACGCGGATTAATTTTTAAAAACTACAGATCCTTCTTACGGAAAATGCGCAATGACAATAGCAAGGGAACAGCGACCCATAAAGATAAAATGGTTGAGGAAAATAATACGCCCATGTTACTGCCAAAAAAATTCTTGTAAAAGGCGCCTGTGTAACCCATCAGTGCAGAAATATCAAGTTGTAACAACATGATAATTCGTGCAAGATCCACCGGATTAAAAGCGATAAGTGTTAAGGTTACTTTCTCTAAGGGATAGTCGCTGAAACTATAGATGGTCCAGAGAACAAGCCCATCATAAATCAAAGAGAAGTAAAACCAAAACAGGAGTGCAATGCCTATTGCTTTTGATTTATCGCGCGTAAGAACAGATGATAAAAAGGCAAGCGAAACAAAGACGAGTGTAAGAAATGTTCCGGTAACTAAAAGCGAAATTACATTTTGCCCGGCCCCAAAAATAACAAAGGGCACGCCCACACCGATTAAATAAGCGATACACAAGGAAGAGGCTACCGCCACATATTCGCTTAAAAAGATAACCTTTCGGTTAATCGGTTGTGCCAACATCAATTCAATAAACTCATACGAACTAAAAAAATGAATGGTTGTAAAGACTACACTCACCAACGGAACAACCATCAACACGATGTTCATGAGGCTTAACACCACTTTTCCAAAATCGCTATCCAGCTGAAAAAGAGCAAATGTGCTTATCAAAAGGAACCCTGTATAAAAAAGGATAAACCGGGTTCTTAAAATATCATTAAAAATATATCGGATTACGCGTGTCATACTTGTTCGGTTATAGAGGCCAGCAGTTCTTTTTGTTTGATCAGGGTTGTTACCGCTTTATTCAATTTTGTTTCGTTGGTTTCTTTCTTCAATGCCTCAATCGAATTGTTGTATTGAATCTTTCCTTCAAAGATGTAAACCATTTCGGTTGCCAATTCATCGAGATCGCTAAGGATGTGGGAGGTAATCATTAATAACTTACCCATGCGTCTTTCATGAAGAATCTTTTCTTTCAGAATCTCAACCGATATTGGATCGAGCCCTGCGGTTGGCTCATCTAAAATGAGCACCGGTGCATGAAACAAAAATGCCAGGGAAGCACTTACTTTCTGGCGCGTGCCTCCCGAAAGAGTGTGCATCCTTTTGTCATACATCTTATATAGTTTAAACGCATCGATCAACTCTTCATCTACCGGCTTTCCGTTCTGGCGGATATTCCGCATCATGTCTATTAACTCCCAATGCGCATGTTCTCCGGGTAGCGACCAATTTGGGGCATGTAACCAATGTCCTCCCGATATTTCCATTCATTGGCAATATCTTTTCCTTTGAAATGAATAGTGCCAGACGAGGGTCGCACCATACCAAGAATACTTTTAATAAGCGTTGTCTTACCCGAACCATTGGGCCCAACCATGGCATAACTTTTTGCCTTGGTTAAAGTCAGGCTAACTTGATCGAGGGCTGTGAGCCGACCGAAATTCTTAGATAAGTTTTCAATTAAAATCATAAGGCTTCATAGCGGGTAAATTGTCAACTAGATTTACTGGGGTAATAACCGGAATTGCTTTTTCGGCACGATCGAGTAAGAATACAAGAAAGCTACGCCACAACAGTACCGCAGTGGGCATCCGCTCCACAATCATTCCATACATACTAATAGGTCGGTATGGCACGTCCCCAATCTGATCACGATTGAGGTCATACCCCTCATAGCGATCCCAGTAATTGCTTTCAATCTTATTCAAGACAAGACTTCCATTGGTTACCAGATCAAAAGTATTTTGTTGAAAGTTATTTCGTTCAATCACATTGTCATCGCAACTGGCCTGCAGTTTAAAGGCATATCCGTTTCGAATAAATCTATTTTCAAGAACCTCATTCCGGCTGCTGCCTTCCATAACAATCCCAATAGAATTCTGATCAAATTCATTTCCAAAAATGTAAGAATCGCGAATATCTTTTAACAAAAGGCCATACGAGGCTGAACCCCAATTATGAATAAACCGATTGTTAATCATTTTAACACCCTTGGTGTACATAACGGCAACACCCGAACCATTATTAATAAAGGTATTGTCTCGGTATTCATCGTTATGCGAAAACATAAAATGAAGACCATAGCGCTTATTTTCTTCGCTATAATTATTTGTAATAAGCGTGTTGGTAACAAACTCAAAATAAATTCCATCACGGTGGCCTTTAATTTTATTTTCATTAATCGTTATGTATTCACATTTCCATAAGTGTATACCATTGCCAATCTGATATTCATTTTCCGCGATTGACTCTAGTTCGTTATGTTCAATCCAGACATGTGATGAGTTTGCCAGATAAATTCCGAAAAAGGTATTCTCAAATTTATTGTTAAGCACCTTCAAATTTTTGCAGTCTAATAGTTTGATAGCGGCTTTATCATCCATGCTACCGATACCCGTATCAACAAATCGAAAGCCTTGTATAACGGCACCTGTTGTATGAACCGTGAGTATTTCAACTTTATTCTCACCACTTAATGTGGGATAGCCCTCACCTATTAAAAAAATAGATTTTTCCAGAATTATATTTCCTTCCTTGTAGATGCCTGGAAGAACAAGAACCGTATCACCCGGTTCAGCCGTTGCAATGGCTTGCTTAATACTTTTTATTGATTCGCTCGCGCCTACCTTTATCGTTATACTGTAAGCGGATAAAAATTTATCAATACAAAAATAAAAACTAAACTTCTCTTCATTTTGTGTGGCTTCAAAAAGAGAGAAAGAAATTTACTTAAACTGAGTCTGTACCTCTCCCCAGCTTAACCAGATACCCTTCCAATCTTTATTATATTTATCATAGGACATTTCATCTTCAAAAGCTGCTACTCCACTAGCCATTGGTGTACGGATATTAGCAGACTTGGCATACAACGCATGCCGGGCTTCGATGAATTGCCCAGGATTGTCATAATTAATTACAAGTGTATACGCCAAATCATCGGACGATTCATATTTGCTATGATAAAAATTCAACATGCAATTCATATCATCAAACTTGTAAACTTTGCCTTTTTGCGTTACTAACTCAGCGCCAAACTTATTGTCCATCAGTGTCATTTTGCACGTGTAACATGCATCAACACCATATTGTAATGGTTCCGGCTTTACGCTACAGGCAACAAATACTAAACAGAACCCGATGATTAATAATTTGTTCATGCAGCTTTTTTGTTGGTTTTAATTTCGAACACAAGCGTACCAATAATCATAACTGCAGCAACAACAAAAAGCCAGCCGCCAATGCCGGGGCCCGAAAAAGCTGTAAAATTTAATAATATCTTAGTTCCAATAAGGGGAGGCTGGTAAGTCATACCCGGAATATTAATAGCTGCTGTTGGGTCCAGGTTATGACCGTAATCGTAACCCCACAGATAAAAATCTACAAGCGCTGCAATGCCTGTACCTACAAGCAACAGCGTGAACGACCACAACATAAATCGTTTATTGATGATGGCCGCGAGTAACCCGAAGCCAATCAAAAAGCCAACGATGTAAATCATATATTGAAACTCCGGAAACATCTCTACTTCAATGTGCTTCATACCAATATAATGGTTGAGCGCACTAATGATTTTAACATCTCCAGAAATTGTGTTTATCCAAATATCCATTTCCAAACCCTCGGGGTATTGCGGAGCCCACATTAAGATTTGCCAGAGCGGAACAAAGTATGCGCTGACCATAAGTAAACTCGCAACCGCAACTAGAATTCGGGAAATAGGTTTTAATGATTTCATAATAAGTCCTCTTTTAATTTAGTCCCGCTCCGTCCCGATAATTTATCGGGACGGCTACGGAACATTCAACCTGTAAACTATGAAAACGTGATCTAATGGCCAGCGCCACTTGCTTCGCCTTCGATCACACCGGTTGAAAACTTCAATGGCGTATTGCTACCCGCAGCGGATACGCGCAGATAACCAGACATTTCCTGATGTAGTGCTGAACAAAAATCTGTGCAATAGAATGGCACAATGCCTGGTACCAGCGGCTTATACTTCAGAGTTTGCGTTTCCCCTGGCATAATCAGAATCTCAGCATTAAGGGCTCCACGAATAGCAAAACCGTGTGGTACATCCCAATCCTGTTCAAGATTCGTAACGTGGAAATAAACTTCATCACCAACTTTTACACCTTCAATGTTGTCTGGCGTTAAGTGCGAACGAATAGCTGTCATATACACGTGAATCTCATTGCCTTTGCGTTCTACGCGTGCCTGGCCTTCGCCTTTCGCTGCATATGGATTTTCATTCTCTTCTATTTTATAAATTTTCGTAGAATTTGGAGTAATCATACTGGCAGGAATTGACTCTGCGTAGTGTGGCTCACCTACCGTAGGGAAATCGAGCAGCAACTTCATTTTATCACCAGAAATATCATACAACTGAGCGGATTGTGTTAATTCCGGACCGGTAGGTAGATATCTGTCTTTCGTAATTTTATTGTACGCAATAACATACTTACCGTGAGGCTTAGAAGTAGGACCTCCAGGAACACTTAAGTGACCAATTGAATAATAAGTAGGTACCCGGTCAAGCACTTCCAATGTTTTAACATTCCACTTCACGATTTCAGAAGAAACGAAGAATGAAGTATAAGCATTTCCTTTTTCGTCAAATTCGGTATGCAATGGGCCCAGGCCTGGCTTCTTCACTTCACCATGCAATGCTGATTCATATTTAATTACTGGAATACCGTTGAAGTCTCCTTCATAATCTTTAGCAGCAATAGCTGCTTGTAGTTTCGTGAAAGAGAATACAGGCATCATAGCTGCCAACTTACCACTTCCTACAATGTATTCACCGGTTGGATCAACATCGCAACCGTGTGGCGACTTAGGACAAGGAATAAAATAAACGATGTCCGGGAACTCCATCACATCCAATACAGTCACTTCATTCTCCATCGTGGTTGTGGCCGAATGTGTTTTATCATCATAAATATTGTGTGCATACTTCACTTTTTCAACTTTTCCTTTTCCTTGCGCCAGGTATTCTTCAGCCTTCTTCCAATTAACGGCCATGATAAAGTCCTTATCATTTTGTGAAGCATTCACTTCCAATAATGTGTACGCTTGTTCTGTATTATAGCAAGAGAAGAAGAACCAACCATGCGAGGCACCCTTGCCAGCACGGCTCAAATCAAAATTGAAACCAGGGGTACGCAATTGAAACGCAATGTTCATACGACCACTTTCTGGATTCACTTTAATAAAGCTGATAGAGCCTTTGAAGTTTTCTTTGTATGAACTAATAGGCACATCTTTGCCACCCATGGGTACGCTGAAGCGGGTACCGGCTACAAGGTATTCTGTATTCTCAGTAATGAATGGGGAAGAGTGGTTACCACCACTGTTAGGTATCTCAAGAATCTCTTCAGTTCTGAATGACTTAAAGCTAACTCTTGCCACGCGTGGGGTGTTGTTTGCATTGGCAAACATCCAACGACCATCATGTTCGCCTTTTGTTGTTGACAAGGCAATGTGGTGCAAATCATCCCAAGGCACATTACCATGTGATGTATTCAACATCGGTTTAGTTTCTTCGCTATAACCATAACCACTTTCTGGGAATACAGAAAATACGGGAAGGATCTTAAACAATCTTCCGGAAGGAATTCCGTAAACACCAATCTGGCCATTAAATCCACCCGACACAATGTTGTAAAATTCATCATACTGCCCCGGAGCCACATATACTTTTGAGGCTGCGTCTCCCATGGTTACCGTAGTTGGCGCTTTTGGTTTACAGCCCTGCCATACAACCAGGCCAGCTAAAATTACGAGTACCGAAAGGCCCCGATATACTATATTCGTTTTCATAGTTATAATTTAAGTTTGTTTTATTTATTATCTGGAGGAAGTAACACGGCATCAATTATATAAACAATACCGTTCGATCCACGCGCAGTACCCAATACATTGGCTCCGTTAACGGTGATCTTGCCATCTTTCACATTTAAGGTAACATTTTCAAGATTTACCTGGTTGAGTTTCATTCCATCGCGAACCATATTTTCGTTTAAGACACCAACATAAACATGATACTCCAGGATATTACGAAGGGTCTCTTTGTTCTCCGGTTTAACCAGATTTTCTACGGTACCTGCTGGCAATGCTGCAAATGCAGCATCGGTTGGAGCAAATACTGTAAAAGGTCCTGCATTGGAGAGCGCATCCACATATTCGGCTGCTTTTAATGCTGCCACTAAGGTGGTGTGATCTTTTGAACTTACAGCAATGCGTACAACATCAGGATTAGAGGTATCATCTTGAACAGTAGACTGACCGCCTTCTGCTGGGGCCGCCACGGAGGAAGCTGCATTTTCTGAACTGGCCGATTGTTGGCCACAGGAAAACGCTAACACCCCAAATACAAAAACAATCAAATAGTTTTTCATAGGTAGTATGGTTTGTGGGTTATATTATTTCTCGCCATCGTTTTGGCGCATAAATTCAAGTACATCGCGCGCATCGCCAATCGATAAGTTTTGGTTAGGCATGCGCATTAAACACAACTCTAACATCTTCTGAGCTTCCTCATCCTGTTCCAACATTACATCTACATTCAGGATCATGTTCATGATCCATTCAGGCTTCCTGCGTGTTGTAATATCCTTCCAACCTGGACCCACCACGCGTTTATCATCCAACTTATGACAAGCCTGGCATTTCATATTGTATATTTCTTCACCTCGTTTAATTCGCTCTTGATCAAGAGGTGTGTTCATGGTAACATTTTTAATGGCGCCAATTCCTTTGGTAGGATCGGTGATCGCCTCCACGGCACTCTTATTAGGATCTTCTTCTTTCGTTGAATCAGAAGGTTTATCCGAGCGCATGAAAAGGCCAAAAAGGCCAGAACAATTCCAAAAAGATATTTCATAGTTTTTATTGGTTAAGGTTTATAGTGTTATTTTTCTTCCTACTAGTTTAAGTTTACCTTCTTCTTCCATTTTTTTTACTGTACGAATTACGGTTTCCACACGCAAGCCACTCATGTCGGCTAATTGCTGTCTGGTAAACGGTACAATATACGCTTCATTTAAAACTGCATCCTGCCTTTTACCTTGATTGATCGAGTCGGCTTTCAAATAATTTAAGAGACTGGTGATACGGTGCTCCGGGTCATAAAAAGAAATTTCGGAAAGCACCATTGATTTGTACCTCAACCTTTGACAAAGAACCTGGTCTAAACGAAGGTGAATATCGAAATTTTCCCGCAAAAGCGTCAGAAATTTTTCCCTTGAAAGCTTAATAATTACTGAAGGTTCCAGTGCTACTGCACTGCTTGGATACGGAAACGAGCAAAGTAAGGGGGGTTCGCCAAAGCTGTCATTCGTTTTAAAAATTCCTTGAATAAATTCCTGACCCTCAGGGCTATTCGTTATCATTTTAATCGAACCGTTGATCACCTGAAAGTAATTGAGCGCTTCTTCGCCTTCGCGGAAAATCGCATCGTCCTTTTGAAGACTGATTTCCTTTGCGCCATAACTTTGAAGTACCAAGGGGTCAATCATAATCCTGTTGATTTGATGCCGTAAACCTACCTGTGAACCGGAATGCGAAAAATGACTTATGTCATGTAATCCCGTGATATGTTTCATAAAAGCCTCCAATATCGGGTTCCAGACAGAATTATAATCAGTAAGGCTAGATGGAACACTGTTTTTCTTCATAATTACGGCCCGCAAGAATAATTGCCACACCGGTAATAGTTTATGATTCAGATCATGTTTGAATGAAAAGTTGAAAAAATTAATTCTCAGCGATCCGGGCGAATCGCTGTAGGAATTAAGAGGTTGATCAGGCTAGGAAAAGACGTTATTCCGTGCTAAACTTATAAACCGTTTTCTGTTTATAAACTTCACCGGGCTTAAAGAATGGTTGATGGAAAGTCAGGTTGATTCGGAGAATCGGGAAAATGTTGTGCCTCCAGACAAATGGCTGTACGATACTGATAACGCTTTCCATCTTTGCCAATGTCGGAGCCATCTAAAAAGTTGCCAGAATAAAATTGCAGTCCAGGTTCGGTTGTCCATACTTCCATTACCCGACCTGAAGTTGGTTCTTTTAATGTGGCCGCTAACGAAAATACATTTGCTTGTTTTTTCAACGCCCAGTTATGGTCAAATCCTTTTCCGTTTTTAATCTGTGGATCAGCATCATTGATATGAGCTCCTATCTTAGTTGGCTTCGTAAAATCAAAAGGCGTTCCTATTACCGGTTTTAATTCTCCAGTGGGTATTAAGCCCTCATCTACCGGTGTAAATCGGTCGGCATAAATGGCTAATTCATGATCCAGAATATCGCCATTACCAGCGCCAGCCAGATTAAAGAATGAATGGTGGGTAAGATTGACAACCGTGGTTGCATTGGTTGTAGCCTCGTAGTCAATAACCAATTCGTTATCGTCAGTAAGGCTATACGTTACCTTCACGTTCAATTCTCCTGGGTAGTTTTCATCACCGTCTTTACTGAGATAATTTAAAACTATTCTATTGGTGTCACTATTGGATTCATCATTTTGCCATAATACATTATGAAATCCCTTTGGTCCACCATGCAAAGCATTCACTCCATTGTTGGTGGCCAGCTGATATTCTTTTCCCTCCAGCGTAAACCTACCTTTGGCGATCCGGTTTCCATAACGGCCTATCATCGCACCAAAATATGGATTGCCCAAAATATATTGTTGGACAGAGTCGTAGCCTAGCACAACATCGCCTAATTTGCCATTGCGATCTGGCACCCAAAGCGAAATCAATTTTCCACCAAAGGGCGTGATAATAGCAACCATCCCATGTTTATTAATTAACGTATCGGTTTCTAACTGTAAGGATGATTTTGCGCTTCGGGTATCCTGCATAACGTCTTGCTCTTTTTTTGTGGTACACCCTGCTGTCAGCAGAATAACTATGCCCACGTATAGTATTTTTCATTGCAGTAAGATAATAAAAAGACGGAATTTTTGCTGTAGTGTTTGGATGTATGGCTGCTAGAAAACGGAACCCAATCCAGAGCGAGGTACGAGGTGAATCTTATTAAAATGACCAGCAGCACGGCTTGAATAATGTGCTAACCGAGCGAAGGATCTCCTTAAAAGGAAACTGACCTCAGCGAAGAAGATCCTTCGCACATTCTCCAGTAAATTAAGAAAGTTGTTATCGAATTTATTGCCAACAATCGTTTTCCGAAAGCGGCTCTGGATTCATATAAAACAAAAAAGGCTAGGTCCAAATAGACTTAGCCTTTTAAGTGAGGTCTCGAGCGGATTCGAACCGCTGTAGGAGCTTTTGCAGAGCTCAGCCTAGCCACTCGGCCACGAGACCCAAAACATTGGGCTTTGCCAAAGGTATTACCCTCAAACAAAAGGCCAATGCCTGTTATTAAATTATTCTGCTTTCGCTTCCGTCAGATGGTTTCGCTTTCGCGGCACTCATCTTCTCCTTCAACGCACTCAACGCTTCGATATCACCCAAAGTAGATTTCTCTGACTCGTTATTGATTTTATCGATGCTCTTACCTTTTGCAGGAGCCTTCTTTCTTGGTGCTGATGCCGGCTGTGGCGCAGCTACTTTCTCTTCTTCGGTAGACCAGGTCGCTTTCAAGCTTAATGAAATGCGTCTGTCATCTTTAGAAAACTCAAGTACTTTGAAATCGTATGCTTCGCCAACTTCTGGCTTGCTCTCGTCTTCTTTTACCAGATTCTTGGTTGCACAGAAGCCTTCAATACCATAAGGTAATTCAAGTACAGCCCCTTTATCATTTTTGCTGATGATGGTACTCTTATGCAAAGAACCTGTTGTAAAGATTGTTTCGAAAGTGTCCCACGGATTTTCTTCCAAATGCTTATGGCTTAACGCCAGTCTGCGGTTGGTAGCATCCAACTCTAATACTTGAACATCTAACGACTCTCCTACTTTAGTGAACTCCGAAGGGTGTTTGATCTTCTTCGTCCAGCTCAAATCGGATACGTGAACCAATCCGTCAATACCTTCTTCCAATTCAATAAACAAACCGAAGTTGGTTAGGTTGCGCACAATTCCTTTATGCGGAGTACCCACGGCATACCTAGCCAATACGTCTTGTCTTGTCCAGGATCTTTCGGTCAATTGCTTAATGCCTAATGACATTTTGCGCTCATCGCGATCGATCGTTAATACAACAGCTTGTAACTCATCACCAACTTTAATGAAATCCTGTGGATTGCGGTAGGTGTTGAGACCAGCTCATTCACTTACGTGGATCAAACCTTCAACCCCAGGTTGCAATTCAAGGAATGCACCGTAATCGGCCACGTTAACAATCTTGCC
>JADJRT010000005.1 GCA_016712035.1 Flammeovirgaceae bacterium
TTCCCTTTCGTCTTCCGATAATATTTCCGCCTTCATCAATGCTAACTTCGAGTCCGGCCTTTTTCATTAGATCTATAAACCACGTGCGTCCCTCTCTATCCCCAGTTGTATAACCTACGCGATAGCCGCGTCCATTTTCATCTCGACCAAATTTAGCAAGTTCAAAAATCCGTGTTTCAATGCGTTTACCGTTTACACGCAAATTGCTTCGGCTTGTTTGACTCCAACTGTTTATTGGTAAATTAGCTAACGCAGCAGTACCTAAAACCGTAAGAGATGATTTTTTAATAAAGGTTCTACGTTGCATGATAAAGCCTGTTTAATTTAAAATCGTTGTTACTTTGATTTCTACTACTTGCCTCTACATTAGGAAATACTGACCAGGTGTAGATGATTCTGCAGAAAATTATTGAAAAAATTACCTAAAAATAAAGGAAAGTTAACGACTGAGATTCGCTGTGACAAAAAATCAATACATTTAACCGTGAAAGAATCAAATCCAATAAAGTCAATAGCTCTGTTGCTCCAGGCAATCGCGGTTATTTTGATTCTTTTAGGAAGTTATCCAAAACATTCATCGCTAAAAGGTCAAGCCTCCCACCCTACATTTTTATGTTTGGCTGCCGGAGCAACACTCGTTAGCAGAGAAACCCCAGATCATTCATTTTTACAGTTTTCCATACTAAAAGGGAATTTGTTTCAGTCCGAACTTTGGAAGTTAATCTCTTGGGCTTACACCGCTGAATCAATTGCCAACTTCGCACTTGATACTCCACCATCTCTTTATAACACTTATTACACCCTCCTTCGCATACATGCGCCTTAGCGCAACCCATTGATTTAATAACTTCTCAATTAATTTACATCAGTATGCACTGCATCTCATGCACACGCATGCTTAATTCAACATTTATGAAAAATTTCATTGAAATTATCCAAAAGACTTTGGTTTGTTATAGCAATGGGCGTGATGCTTTTTGTTCTATTTCTTATCTTGAAGCTGTCCTAATTCTATTTCAGGTTGCCTGGCTCTAAAAACCAGGCAACCCATTTTGCTCATGACATTATCGGTTGAAAATATTTTATTACTCGGTTCAGTCTTGCTGTTCGTTAGCATCGTCGCAAGCAAAACTTCATTTAAGCTTGGCGTACCCACGCTAATCTTATTTTTAGTAGTCGGTATGCTGGCTGGGTCTGATGGGCCCGGGGGTATATATTTCAATGACCCACGACTCGCCCAATTTTTAGGCGTTGTTGCCCTTACCTTTATTCTATTTTCAGGAGGACTAGACACCAAATGGGAAAGTGTTAAGCCCGTGTTTAAGCAGGGACTGTCACTCTCCACATTGGGTGTTCTAATTACTGCACTATTGGTTGGAGTTTTTACTTCCTATCTTCTTGGATATACCTTAGCCGAAGGCTTACTATTAGGAGCCATTGTTTCATCAACAGATGCGGCAGCAGTCTTTTCCATATTGCGTACCCGTAGCGTTGGCTTAAAAGGAAACCTTCGCCCTACGCTTGAATTTGAAAGTGGAAGCAATGACCCGATGGCCTACTTTCTAACGATTAGCATGACGTTCATTGTATTGAATCCCGATACCTCCATACTTATGTTAATTCCTAAGTTTTTGAAAGGAATGATACTAGGTGGATTGTGTGGCTTTGGTATGGGCAAGGCCATGATTTGGTTAATTAATAAAAATACGGCTCGATGTTGCCGGGCTTTATCCGGTACTCACACTTTCCCTTGTCTTCTTTACCTTTTCGTTCACCGACTTTATTGGAGGTAATGGATTTCTTGCCATCTACATCTCAGGAATAATTTTGGGAAGCAGCAATTTCATTCATAAGAAAAGCTTGATGAAATTTTATGATGGACAAGCCTGGCTCATGCAGATTGTCATGTTCCTTTCGTTAGGTCTGCTTGTTTATCCAAGTAAGATTGTTCCAATCCTTGGCCCTGGAATTTTGATTTCTGCATTCCTGATTTTTGCCGCTCGCCCAATAGCTGTTTTCATTTCTTTATCCTTTACCAAAAGTCTCAACTTTCGTAAAAAACTTTTCATCTCATGGGTTGGCTTGCGCGGAGCAGCGCCTATTGTGTTTGCCACCTACCCCATGTTGGCGGGTGTACATTATGCCGATACCATTTTCAATTTGGTATTCTTTATTTCAGTTTCATCGGTTGTTTTACAAGGTTCAACATTACCTATAGTGGCCAAGTGGCTGCATGTAAGTGTACCCGGTAAGATTAAAAGGAACTTTCCTCTTGATATAGAATTAAAAGAAGACATCAAATCTGAGCTTGTCGAGCTCGACATACCCCTCAACTCACCTGTGGTAGGCAGGGCCGTGGTTGAAATCGGAATGCCAAAAGGTTCAATCATTGTATTGATCCATCGCGATGACAAATACATCACAGCCAATGGCGAAACAGTTATTAAAGCAAATGATCACCTTTTGGTACTGGCCGATAACAAAACGATTGTAGAAGAAGTGTATACCAACTTTGGATTGAAGGCTTGATCCTTATTGCTGTTGCTGCATCTGCATATATGCGGTGTATGAATTGCGAGGCACCACATCTACCGTCACCTGGCCGCTAACAAAAGTAGGAACCTGATTATCTATCTGCACTTCTGTAAATGCGGTCTCGCCAAATTTCACGGTAACTTCCAGCTTATGTTCCACAGCGCCCTTGTATGTTCCTTTTACCGGGGTGCAATCACTGAAGTTTCTTCCCAGTGCTAACTTCACATGACGTTCGCCTGCCAGGCATTTATTGGTAGGGTCAATACCAATCCACCCGGTGTCGGGCAACCAGGCCTCGGCCCACGCATGGGTTGCGCCTTCGCCCCGCCACTCGCTATCACCCGGACAAATGTACCCGCTAATGTACCGTGCCGGAACACCCATTAACCGAAGCATGTATAGCAACAGATGTGCAAAATCCTGACACACACCGGCCCGCAACTGCCACAATTCATCCACGCTCGTTTCAATAGTGGTTACGCCTTTTCGATAAGTAAAATTTTCGTAGATGTAATTCGAAAGATCTTGAATAGTGAATAGCGGATGTTGCACCTTACCTAAAATATCATGAATCGCAGTCTGCACTTCCGCCCGGCAGTTTGCCTGCTCTGCTTTTAAAAAGTCGTGATAGCGCAATTGAATGACTTCACTGGCTACTTCTTTCCATATTTCGGCAACCGAGTCGCGTAAAGTTAGTTTTCCTGCAGGCAACATCTCAATTTCCATACGGTTGTCAATCATTAGCTCGCTGTGTGGCGTAAGCAAGGTGAAAAATCCGGTAGTGTTTCCAAAATAATCGATCGTTGTGTGCACGATGGGCTGTTGTGAGATGCGGAGCTGATGATGATTCACCTTTTGAAAATCATCTTGCAACGGATATAATTTAATTTGATTAATGGAATCAATAACCTGACCGGAATAAATATAATGGGTACGATGTAAAATATGGAAATGGGGCATGGCTCTCGGGTTATGAATATCCAAAATAAAAAATAGCCAGTTTATGGGCCACCATCTTTATTTCAGCACGTGTATTTACTATGACGGTGCGAACTTCTGCAGCGGGTGCATTCGAATTGATTCCATATTGCAAGTTACTAATCGACTTGCCCAACAGGAAACTCATCTCTTTAAAATGTTCCGGTAACGAAATAGAATCAAGTCGTCTAAAGTATCGCTCGGCCTGATGCAGGCTATATAATACCGAATGTGGAAACTGTGTGTTCATAAATACCTGATCGAGAACATCGGGGCTCACCAAAGCATTTTTATAGCGCTTAGTATGGAATTCATATCCCGATAAGGAATACAGCAAATACTTCCAATGCATGGCTTCATTACCACCTGCGTCTATCTCCTGCATTTTTAATTCCAACAAATCCAACGTGCGGAGTGATCGCTCGAGATATTTTCCGAGGTTAAGAAATGTGTAGCCCTCGCCCCGGCTCATGGTTATATCCACCGTGCCATAGAATAAAACACTTTCGCGTAATAAGTTATCGATGGCCGTTACCGGATCATTTTCGATCAGCAACTGCTCTGTACTGCTGCTATGGATAAGATGGTAGTAATCATTCATACACTGCCATACTTCTTTTGTAATGTAATCCTGAACGGAGCGGGCATTTTCGCGGGCACGTACAATATTGATCAGTACGGACGAGTCATTCTCCTTATCCAAAACCAAATACCGCAAGGCCTCTCGATAGTTACTGACTTTAACAACTGCTTCGGATCTGGCGCTCAGTCCATCCACCCACAGTTGCCAGTCGAAATTTTGAATTTCATCTTGCGAAGCAATGTAGTTGGTGCGCAACATTCGCAGCACGTTATCCGTTCGCTCCATATAACGAGCCATCCAAAATACTGCGTCTGCAACTCTACTTAGCATGCTCCAAAATTATTCTTACCCTAAAATCCATGTATCCTTACTCCCTCCGCCCTGCGATGAATTAACCACCAATGAACCTTCGCGCAAAGCAACCCGGGTCAATCCGCCCGGTACTATTTCTATTCCATCCGGACCGTACAATGAAAATGGCCGCAGATCCACGTGACGCGGCTGTACTTTACCGTTAATAAAACAAGGTACCGATGACAAACTAATTATTGGTTGAGCAATAAACTGCCTCGGATTTTTTTCGACTTCCTTTTTATACACAGCTACTTGCTTTTCATCAGCCGCATGGCCCATCAACATCCCATACCCACCACTCTCATTGGTTTTTTTAATTACCATTTTATGAATGTTGGCAAACACATGTTTAAAATGTTCAGGCTCATCCATACCATAAGTAGGCACTGTCTTCAATACCGGTTCTTCATTGAGATAATAGCGGATCATATGGGGAACATACGGATAGATAGCTTTGTCATCGGCAACTCCGTTACCGGGCGCATTAACAATAACTACATTCCCCTTGCGATAGGCATAATAAATACCCGAGACTCCTAAAATACTATCCGGATTAAAAACTAATGGATCGAGGAATTCATCATCGACCCTTCTGTAGATAACATCCACTTGTTTAAGACCAGCCGTAGTTTTCATATAAACCTTGGCATTATCTACAACCAGATCGCGACCTTCCACTAAATCAACGCCCATCAACCTCGCCAAGGTGGTGTGCTCAAAATAAGCAGAATTAAAAACGCCCGGTGTAAGTACAACAACCGTAGGTTCATTTTTCTGTTGCTTGGCGAGCAATCGTAAATTTTTTAAGAGAAGATCGGGATAATCCTTTACAGAACGCACATTATTCTTTGGTAATAGTCCTGGAAAAATACGGTAGGTCATATTCCGATTTTCGAGCATGTACGAAACCCCCGAAGGAGTTCTTAGATTATCTTCCAAAACATAAAACGAGCCATCGCTGTCGCGGATAAGATCAATGCCCGAGATATGAGTATAGATATCAAAAGGCACATTCACATTAACCATTTCCCGTAAAAAGCCGGGGCAAGAATGAATAAGTGCTGCCGGGATCACTCCGTCCTTAATGATAAACTGATCGTGATAAATATCCCGCAAAAAAATATTGAGGGCTTTAATTCTTTGCTTAATGCCGAGTTCAATTTGCTCCCATTCCTTGGCCGTGATAATTCTGGGAATAATATCAAAGGGAAATATTTTCTCTATTCCTTCCCCATCGTTATAAACGGTAAAGGTGATGCCTTGGCTCATAAAGAGTTTTTTCGCTAAGTCGTCCTTATGCGATAATTCCGTAACAGAAGCCTGAATTAAAGAATCGAAAAAAAGTTGATAATGCTCACGGATGTTCCCTTGCCAGTACATTTCGTCCCACACATTGGGGCGAACAGAATAATCAGACAAGAAATCAGTAGAAGACATTTTATAAATATACTAACCTCCCGCAAGGAATCAAGTCCTATTGGAATACAGGCATTGTAATCGATTGCAAGTCCAAAATAAAAAAATGCCGGGCACCCCTGCCCGACATTTTACCCTAAAACAACAATTAAAAACAATTCCTTAAATCTTAAATCCTACAGATACCACGACCGATCTGCCATCAGAAGACCAAATACCCGGCCCAGGATAGAATGAAGGTCGCTTTGTGAAATACTGTTTGTTAGTCACATTATTCACGTTCACCCTTAGTGTAATCTGATTCAGAATAAAAAAAGTAGAATTAATATCAAGCAGTCCATAGCCCGGTACTAAACCCACGGCACCATTGGCCGATGGAGTTACCGTATTTAATGGGTCAGCAAAAGAATCACCTACATAACTATAGAGCATGGATACACTAGCCTTCTTGGATCGCATGGAGATTCCATTGCGGGTAATTACTTCGGATGCGCTTTCTAATTTATTACCCGATACATCTACATTCGCATCACCTACACGAATCTGCGCATCGCTATATCGTCCATCCATAAGGGAGGTGGCTGTGAATATTGAAAATGAAACGCTCTTAATTTTTCCTAATTCATATTCAGTAAATAGTTCAATCCCATCGGTAATTGAATTACCAATATTTGTTCTGTACAAATGGAAAGCACCGTTTTCATCATATTGTGCCTGAGAACCAAGTCGGTTATTGTATTGAACCCGAAATACGCCAACATCCCACCGAAGTTTTCTGGTTTGTCCGCGAAAGCCTGCTTCCATATTGTATCCATAGGCATCTTTAAGATTTTTGTCCACCTGTTCATACACCGAACTGGGAACAATGTCTTTAAAGATTACAGGGCGATAGGCTTGCGACCAACCTGCATAAAAGGAATTTCCGTTTTTAAATTGATACTGCGTGTTGATACCCAGCAAAGGAAATTTATGTTCTATGGCATTTGGAACATCTTCAGGGTCATAATAACTAATAACCCCACTCATAACTGATTCCCCTGATTCAAATCGAATCCCGGGGTAATGGAAAGATGATTGGTAAGTTGAAATTTATTTTCCGCAAAAAGTGAAATGTTTTTGGACTTTAAATGCATATCTCTACCAAAAGTTTGATCAGTAACGGTTAAGTCATAATCCGAGCCGTTAGTTCCTTTGCCCTGTTGCTTGCGATGCAAACCATTATTCATGTACTGAGTTCCCACAACCAAGGCACTTGTTCTACCAATAAATGAATACTGATGCAACAACCGTAGCTCGCTGGTATAACTATTATACTTATCAATATCTACCTGGCGTGGCGCATATTGTAATGTGATCGGATCAATCACATCTTCAACATTCGCCGGCTTATCAAATAGTACGCTGTTGCGATAACCCAACACAGCCGAAGTTAGAAATGATAGTTTAGTATTATTGCTTATACTCCAATCCATACGAATGGAGGGAACATAAATTTCTGGACTGTAATAATTTCTTGAGCGCGTTGATTGTCTTGGGTCTTCATTAAACTGAACATCGGTAAGTGCACCCGGCAAATGATACAAATAGTTGGATCGACTTAGTTCAGCAGTAAACTTCAGATTATCTATTGGTGCATAGCTTAATAAAAATGATTGTGCATCATAGTTAGATTCGCCATTAGCGCGATAACCGTCTGACACGCGCTTCGAATAATAAGTCATGTATTGAAATTTGCCGATCTTTCCACTAGCCGAAATGTAAGTGCTCAACAAACCATATGAGCCAACTGAAGTAATGGCTTCTATCGAAAGAGATTTGGTGCTGTCTGGTTTTTTCGCCTGATAGTTTAACATACCACCAAACTGTGCGCCATACTGAAGCGAGCCAGAGCCCCGTACTAATTCAATTCGCTCGACAGCTTCCATTGGCATGCTGTAATGACTGGCCGGATATCCATACATATCAGTATTAGTTACTCACCGTTTCTACGGATGTTAAATTCCCAACCCGGTGGGATCTAATCCACGAGTTGAAATATTTACTTGGTTTCCACTCCATCCATATCATAAACAAACACGCCCGGAACTTTAGCAAAATTTGTCGCCCTGTTTTTTCCGAAATGTTGGCATTAAGGCTTTGAATATTTATCACCTCATTTTTCTTGCCTGCCCACAAATAGGTACCCTTCGTTTCAGGCAGTCGTTCTAAATCAAACAATCGTTGCGACTTAACTACCACTTCATCCAATTGAGTTGTCTTAACTGAATCAACTTGTTCTTGTCCAAAAACTGAAAACGAAATTCCGGTTATTAATAAGAGTACAAACTTTCTCATCCCTAATCGGCTCCGTCAAGTTTTGCTTTATCTATTGTATACTTCGCCACTTTCTTGCCTTGTTCTATTCCAACCTCTGAATCAAATCTGTAGTGAATCCCCGCATAAATTCTAGACTCAGCAGCTTCAAGTGCCCAGTCGCGAGCAACCTGAGCTTCCGCTGGAAATATATAAGCCACTACTTCGGCCGCTGCACCTGAGAAAGCACTGTGGCCTGAGGTGTAGCTTGGAAAATTTGGAGTTCCTATGATCGTTTTAAATCCATTTATAGTTTGTATAGGCCTCGGGAAATGATAATAGTATTTAGCATCCCAGCATGCAATACCTGCATCCATTATGGCCATATTGAGATAGGCAAATGTGCGAGCTGTACGAAGCGGATTCATTTCATACTTAATAATGTATTCTTTCGTACGCCTATTCCAATGACCAGGCGGTGTATAGGTTCCCAAACCATCAGACCACCAGTTAGCAATTTTACGTTGCTTATCTGTAACGCTCTTAGCAAAACCTTTTAGCTCTTCTGCATCACGTTCAAACTCTACTGAACCGGGAGCAGGAGGCGGAACAGGTCTAACATCCAATATGTTCGTTACATTCCACATGGTTACCTGGCCAAATAAAGGTGTAAGCCCTACAGGGCGTACGGGGCTCTCCATGTTGTCCCAAGCCCATCCAAAGCGATCAAAGGCTGATTTTTTAATAGCATCCGATACTGGCTTTGGTGCTTGAGCAGCACTCATTTTATCGGTAGATGCTCGCGCTAATGCAGCTGTTTTTACTGCTGTGCCAATTGCTTTGCCTGCTTCAATATCGCTAGTTGTATTAGAACCCGACCACATTAAACTATTCAAATGTTCTTCAGCCTTTGCATTAATATAATCATGCTCCAACGGGAACATTGCTTTCAGAATATCTCTCGATGCAATTGCTATTACTGCTCCCTCACTAGGATAAGATGGGAGCGCATTTTTTTTGTATGCATACGAAATACTATTATCTGTTACATAAGGAGCCGGCCTGTTATACTCATACTTGTAGTACCATGCAGCTATCAAACCATCAAATTGCGCCACACTAAGATAGGCAAGCATACGACTGGTATAAGGTGGATGCGCAAAAGGAAAAAGAGGTGGGCCTTGCGGATTAGCAGGTGTCGGTAATGTATAAGTGCCATCAGGATTGGGAGGCGGAATGAGATTATACTTGGCGGCAAGTTCTAATGCTATTTCATTCCAGCGGATAGCGGGATTGTTTGTCCAATAGTCTACAGCATTCACCTGACTTCCACTTAGGTTTTGTGAAGCTGATTTTAGTGCAGCCAATTCAGTCTGATACTCCGATGAGTTAACAGCCGATGGCGCATCAATTACAATTCTGCTTCCACTAGCAAACAAGATGGGCTGCCAATTTCCACCATCCATATCTAAATCTGAAAATTCATAGGCTGTGAATGGGAAGTTAGTGGGTAAATCATTTTCGCAACTGGTTACCGATGTGACAATTAGTATCAGACTGAAACTACCGGTTAGTATTTTTTTTATATTCATGATTGTTTTCAATTAAAAAGTAAATTGATAAGTAACTCCTCCACTCACGTTTGTAGACTTTCCTACATTTCTTCCCTCCAACACCTGGCTATAGGCAGCCATCAAGCTAAAGCCCTTAAGTGGTTTTATATCTTTGAAATAATATTGTGCAAAAAAGCCAGCCTGCGTACTTTCCATTTTATTGGTAGGCTGTCCCATGTTCCACGTACGTATGTCATCACCGCTTACACTATTCAAAACCACATAAGTTGCTTCTACACGCAGACTATGCTTTAGTGCCCATCCGCCTACAATAGCCTGATAGTTTACCGCATTGGGTACATCCATAAAAGTGGTATAATAACTTCCGTTGGCATAATAGTAAGGACGCTCAACTTCTGTTTGTCCGCGCCATAAGTATGCAGCAGAAGCCCGCACATATATCATTTTATTGAATTCGTATTGTCCGATTACTCGGCCTGTAAGTTCCTGTGTGCCTAAACCCAAACTATAAGGCATATAATCCGATAAGTAGTTTGTCATGGGTGTACCAAACTGGGCAACTGCCAGTGAGGATACTCGATGCTTTCCAAAGTCCTTCTTAATTACTTCGTACTTCACTCCAATGTTTATATCCTGAAACCCTTGTACACCTGCCAACTGACCTCCGCTTGATTTTGTTTTTACATACGGAGTTGTAAGTAATACATTTAACTTATCCGTTATTCCATAGGCAACCATCACTGCATATGTACTACGTGTAAAGGTCCCAATATTCTCGTTGGTAATCAGGGTGGTTCCTTCCCAGTATTGATCCCATTTACCCTGATCATAAATTAAAGCAAAGCAGGCTTCATTCTTCTTCATCATGATGGCATCTGATGGAGTTTGTGCTACCAGTGGTGATAGCGCACCAAGAGAAAGCACAGTAATAGCTGACAGTAAATATTTTTTCATTCAAATAAAATTTTAACATGAATTGGTTTGATCCACCGATCAATCAGTATGAGCATTACTACTGCATTAAGCAAAATATTAACTCAAATAAGAATTGATTCAGCAATTGGCGATGCCAATCACTTGTGGTGCCCGAGTAGTTCGGAGAAAAGAAAGACTAACCTTGTGGGGGCGGACTTGTGTGCTTAACAGAAAGTGATCGGTAGGAGTCTACCCAGTAACACTCACTGATCGTATTATACCAGCCGTCATTGCTGCTGTACAAAACAGTAGCTGTAGATATAAAGTCCTTGATAAAATTTTGAGTCGTTTTGGTATTCCCTTTTTGATTTAATGGCTTGTCGGTATACGATTTTACATAATCCTTCAACGCCTGATTAATTTTCTTAGAGGTATTGTCCTTTACACATACTATATAAAGAGTATCGCGTTGAAGGCGTTGCTTCACCATCTTGTACACATCGCCTTCGTGTTCAAATTCTCCATTTACCCGAACATATTCGCGGCTATCACTTTGATAAGGAACGGTAATCGGAACTTTAATAGTTACTTCATGCTCACGCGCGTAACCGTCTTCATCAAACTGAGCCGAAAGATTTTGTGCGTTTTTGATCTGCAACCCAACTAAAACCCCATAGTATCCCAACACATTGAGCATGAATAAAGCGAGCAGAAATAAGGTTAAGCCTCTTTTCACAATTTTAAAAGTATTGAAAAGTTGTGAATTTCAAAACTGACTAGAATGTGAGTAAGCAAAAAACAGGGTTTTGATACAAAAAAAGGGCCTACATATGCTCTTTTTATTTTTCACTAAGTCGTACATTAATTCGCGGGCCCGATGAAGTTGGGCTTTTACGGTACCCAGAGGCGCTTCTAGTTCCACCGCGATCTCTTCATAACTTAATTCATGAAAGTAGCGTAAGCGAACAAGTTTTTGATACTTAGACGGAAGCATGTTTACGAACACTTGTATCAATTCTTCCTTCTGGGCTTTGATCGCCTCATCTTGCGGATTGAGGTTACCATCATCTTCCACATCAATACCTACTGATTGACCATCATCATCGGTAAACGTGCTTTGAATACTTAGCGTATTTATTTTTTTCTTACGGATGAAATCGATGGTATTGTTGGTCGCGATGCGAAACAACCAGGTGCTAAAAGTAAAATCCTTTTTAAACTTATGCAGACTGCGGAAAGCCTTGGAAAAAGATTCCATAGTCAGATCTTCGGCATCGTCAATATTGCGCACCATTTTTAAGATCATATGATACACGGGCCGTTTGTAGCGCTGAAGTAACTTGGCATAAGCCTTATCATCGCCATCAACGGCCCTATCGATCAGTTTAAAATCTTCGAGTGCTTTAGACGAAAATCGGCTATCTTCTAGTTCTTCCATTGGATTCTTTTGACTACTAACGCCCGAAGGCCGGTGACAAGATAATAAAATGGAAAAATAAAATCTAAAATAGGCGTTTTCCAGACCTCAAAGCCCATTCCTAATTTACCAGTAGCCTTATGAATAAGAATAATCTGCAAAATCCACCTTATAATAAAGAGTACTCCAATCCCATAGAGACTGGTAGTAAACGCCATCAACGGAACAACAAAAAACCACGTGAGTATCCACGTAAGTGAAAAAAGACCTAAGATGATTTTATCTGCACCCTTATATTTTTTACCTACCGAGAGATGACGAAGTTTCTGGTGCAAAAATTCCCGCCAACTTTCCTTTGGCCGGGATACCGTTAATACCTCTGAACCCACGCGCACCTTCGTATTTTTCTTTGACGCCACTCCATTTACAAACAAATCATCATCGCCACCAGTAACTGCTAAATAATTATTAAAACCTTTATGGTCAAGAAACAATGATTTGGTGTAAGCTAGATTTCTACCCACTGCCATATAGGGCATGCCAAGTTTTGCCAGGCTTATCATCTGAATTCCGGTAACAACCGACTCGAATCGAATAAAGGTATTTAACCACCCAGGCTTTTTAGTATACGGTGAAAATCCTAAAACGATTTGGGTATTTTCATTGTATTGCGAAGTCATGCGTTTCGCCCATTGATTACTAACCGGCCGGCAGTCGGCATCGGTAAATAAAAGCCACTCGTATTTAGCGGCCTTGATCCCTAACGTCAAACCAAATTTCTTTCCATTAATATGATCCGGTTTGTGCACTACGCGCACCATTTTAAGTTGCTTGTGCACAGCGGCCATTTCCCGTAAAAAATCATATGTGCCATCATTGCATCGGTCTTCCACAATGATCACTTCAAATTCAGAATGATCCTGAGCTAATAATAGCGGAATTAGTTCACGCAGATTTTGTTCTTCATCGTGCGCACAAACGATAATGGAAACCGGATGCGAGGGCTGTTCAGTATCCTTTTCATCTTTAGCAAACCCAAGTAAAAACAAGAGTATATAGACGATTTGAATGCTTAAGATCAGAATACAGATAATTGCAATTGAAGACAAGGGGAATCTGGTTGATTAAAAAACGGACAAATATAAAGGCTTATCGTAATGCAAACTATTTAATCAGCAATAGCTGTTGCAGTTTACGCTCTATAAGTCAAGCAAGCCGATTTGGAGCACCCATACCTTGCGGTTAACTTTGCGCCCGCATGAAATTCGCACTTAACGCAACTGATTCAAGCTCAAAAGCCCGGGCTGGAACTTTGGTCACCGATCATGGTGAAATCCAGACTCCAATCTTCATGCCTGTAGGAACAGCCGGATCGGTAAAAGCGGTTCAGCAGCGCGAATTGAAAAACGACATAGACGCTAAAATTATCTTAGGCAACACCTATCATCTTTACTTGCGGCCGGGCCTTTCGTTACTTGAAAAAGTGGGCGGACTGCATAAATTCATTGGCTGGGATCGGCCCATACTCACCGACAGCGGTGGCTATCAGGTGTATTCGCTCGGGGCTAACAGAAAAATTACGGAGGAGGGAGTAATTTTCAAATCCCATATTGATGGTTCAAAACACACCTTTACCCCCGAAGGGGTGATGGATATCGAGCGGATTATTGGTGCTGATATAATCATGGCTTTTGACGAATGTACCCCCTACCCATGTGAATATACGTACGCAAAAAAATCTATGGACCTTACGCACCGGTGGTTATCCCGATGCATAAAGCAAGTCAATGAAACTTCCCCGCATTATGGATATAATCAGGCCTTGTTTCCGATTGTTCAGGGAAGTGTCTATAAAGATTTGCGGATTCAATCCGCAGAGTTTATTGCCAGCCAGAACCAGGCGGGCAATGCTATCGGGGGGTTATCGGTAGGCGAGCCGCATGAAATGATGTATGAGATGACGGATGCTGTTTGCCAACTATTACCGCGCGATAAGCCCGCTATCTGATGGGTGTGGGCACCCCTGAAAATATTCTGGAATGCATTGCTTTGGGCATTGATATGTTTGATTGTGTGATGCCAACACGCAATGCCCGCAATGGGATGCTTTTTACAACTCAGGGTATTATTAATATCCGCAACGAAAAGTGGAAAGATGATCTTTCGCCTTTGGATATCGAAGTGGGCGGCCATGTGAGTACCTTTTACTCAAAAGCCTACTTGCGTCACTTAATTATCGCTAAAGAAATGTTAGGCGCGCAAATTGCTTCTATCCACAATCTTACCTTTTACCTTTGGTTGGTAAAGCAGGCAAGAGAGAAAATTATAGAAGGCACATTTACTACCTGGAAGAATAACATGGTAAAAAAAGTTTCGCAGCGATTATAAATCGATACGTTGAATGACCATTCTCGATCGCTATATCATCAAAAAAATTCTATCCACCTTCTTTTATGTGGTGCTGATACTCGTGGCTATAATTACAGTTATTGACTTAACTGAAAAGATCGATAAATTTTCTGTCAACAATTTAAGTACGGCACAAGTTCTCGGTTATTACGGTGATTTCGTACCCTGGATTGCCGGATTAATTTCGCCCATTACCGTTTTCATTTCTATTGTTTATGTGACCTCGCGCATGGCTGCGCACACTGAGATCATCGCTATTCTTAGCAGTGGGGTTAGTTTCAAAAGACTTTTAGTCCCCTACTTCCTGGCTGCTTTGGTGATTGCTTCACTCAGTTTCTACCTGACAGGTTGGGTAATCCCTAAATCGAATCAAGAGCGTCTGGTTTTTGAGATGCAATATTTTAAGAAGAATAGTTTATCAAGCAAGCGCAATGTTCACATGCAGATAGAGCCCAACATTTATTCTGTTTATTCAAAGTTATGATAATCATTCTAATGTGGGCTATCAGTTTTCTTTAGAGCGCTTTGATAACAATCGATTGACTGAAAAACTAACCGCGGATAATATTCAGTGGGATTCGGTTAAACAAACCTGGACGTTGAAATATTGGAAAAGAAAACTTGTGGATAGCATTTTTCAGATACGCCAAACTTCCATAGTAGAAAAACTGGGTGAGCGCGGAGATGAACTGGATACGGTGTTGGCCATCTCCCCAAAAGATTTTGCCTCCAACGATCGCGGATATGATGGCATGACTATAAATGAGTTGACTGATCACATCACCAAAATGAAATTCCGGGGCTCCACCGGGGTAGAAATTTATGAGGTCGAAAAACAAATTCGGTTTGCAACCCCCTTCACCATTTTTGTACTTGTTTTTATGGGTGTAATAGTTTCATCTAAAAAAAGCCGGGGTGGCACCGGCTTTCAAATTGCTCTGGGCTTTTTTCTATCCTTCATATTCATTTTGTTTTTCACCATGACCCGCACCTTTGCCGAAGCAGGTTCGCTGTCACCTTTGCTCGCAGCCTGGTTACCTAACAGTGTATTTGGAGCCATTTCCTTAGGCATGTATAAATTCGTACCCCGGTGATAGCCACAAACAGAGATTATTTAAAACTTCATTTCATTGTATTTCTTTGGGGCTTTACGGCTGTACTCGGTAAACTAATTTCAATTCCCTCTGTAGAGATGGTTCTCTACCGCACTTTGCTAGCTGCAGTGGGTATGGGTGTGGTGATGCTTTTTATGAAAACTTCTTTTTCAGTCACTACAAGCGATCTTATTAAACTGCTGCTCACAGGAATAATCGTTGCGATTCATTGGATAACTTTTTTTGTTGCCGGCAAAATTTCCAATCCTTCTACCAGTTTAGTTGGTTTTGCCACGTGCGCCTTTTGGGCAGCTTTGTTCGAACCTCTTGCCAAAAGAAAAAATATTCAATTATTAGAGATCGGCCTGGGTCTGGTGGGGCTAGTGGGTCTTGGAATTATTCTCGCATTCGATTTTAAATATCCTTTAGGTTTATTCCTGGGCGTAATTTCTGGAATGACTGCCGCGCTTTTTAGTGTGATTAACTCAAAATTAGTTTATCGTGTTAATGCTTATGCGATTACTTTGTATGAAATGTTGGGAGCCTGCCTAAGCATTCTTTTTTTTCTTCCACTGTACAAACATAACTTGGCTGCTCATCATGAATTGAACTTACTCCCAACAGCTATCGATTGGGTTTACATTGTTCTGATGGCGTGGGCTTGCTCGGTATATGCCTATGCCGAGGCCATTAACCTGATGAAGAAACTTTCAGTATTCTTTATTCAGCTTGCTTTGAATTTGGAACCTGTGTATGGGATCATCCTCGCCTTAATGGTTTTCGGACAGCAAGAAGTAATGAGTTTAAAATTTTATTTAGGTGCTTTTATTATTTTGGGAGCCGTGATCGCTTATCCTTTTCTAAAAAGGAAAACAGAAAATCACTTTAATACTCCGGCCCAATAATCGCCTTCAAAATTGTTTTTTAATGAAACGGGTTCATTAAAAATTCCGAAAACAGCAGCCCCTGAACCGCTCATGCTGGCATACAAAGCACCATGGCGATACAACTCGTCTTTTATTTTATTAATCGGTGAATGAATCTTAAAAACAGAATCTTCAAAATCGTTTCTTAGTTTCCCTTTCCAGGAAGTAATCGGAGACTCCAAAATCGCTGACAGTGAGATGGATGGTTCTTTAGGCTTTACACTTGCGTATGCTTCGGCAGTTGAAATATGTATGGTTGGTTTAACAATCACTAAATACAAACCCTTCAAGCTAACTGGCGTAGGTTGTAAAATTTCACCGCGTCCACTTCCAAGTTTAGGAGTATCCGTAACAAAGAAAGAACAATCACTACCGAGTTTAGCCGCATACGTATTCAATTGCTCAACCGATAAATTTAAACCAAAAAGTGAATTAAGGCTACGTAGCATAAATGCGGCATCAGAGGATCCTCCGCCTAAACCCGCTCCCATGGGTATCACTTTATGCAAATGGATTTTGACGGGCGATAAGTTAAAATCGGACTGTAAAAGTTTATAGGCTTTTATACACAGATTCTCCTCTGCACTACCTGGTATAGTTGTACCCGAATAAGTGAATGAAAAGTCTTCTGATTTAATTACTTCTAAAATGTCCGTCCACGGTACCGGATAAAAACAGGTTTCGATGTTATGAAAACCATCGTCACGTTTTGAAACAACGTGTAGTCCCAGATTGATTTTACACTGCGGGAAAACTACCATAACTAGATTTGGAGTTACTGGTTACTGAAATCAAATCTATAATTAGTATCCAGCTAAAGAGACCAGTATTGAGTATCCAGCAACCAGCATCTATTTAGATAATCGTTCAACTAAATCATACGTAATGCCAGAACTCGAAAATCCGCCATCGTGCATGAGGTTTTGCATCGTAACCATTCGGGTGTAATCCGAAAACATAACAGCAATGTAGTTAGCACAATCCTCTGCAGAAGCATTTCCAAGAGGCGACATCATTTGAGCAAAATCAAAAAATACATCGAACCCTGCTATACCCGTGCCTGCGGTTGTTTTGGTGGGTGACTGCGAAATGGTATTAACGCGGACTTTCTTTAGCGAACCATAGCGCTGGCCGTAGCTTCTGGCAATTGACTCGAGCATTGCTTTTGCCTGGGCCATGTCTGTATAATCAGGGTATGCCCGTTGAGCAGCAATGTAACTAAGGGCTACCACCGACCCCCACTCGTTCATGGCATCTAACTTTTCTGATGTTTGTAATACCTTATGAAAGGAAAGAGCGGAAATATCCAGTGTCTTTAAATACCATTCATAATTCATATCGCCATACGCTTTGCCTTTGCGGATGTTAGGGCTCATTCCAATGGAGTGAAGAACAAAATCAAGTTTACCACCCAGTACTTCCATAGACTTTGTAAATAAGTTCGTAAGGTCTGCTTCTGAAGTGGCATCGGCCGGAATAACTTCTGCATTACAAGCTTTAGCCAGTTGATTGATAGTACCCAGCCGCATAGCAATAGGCGCGTTGGTGAGTGTAAACTGACCGCCCTCTTCTTTTATCTTTAACGCTGTTTTCCAGGCGATTGAGTTTTTCATCTAAAGCTCCGAAAATGATTCCCTTTTTTCCTTTTAGCAGGTTACTAGCCATGAGTGTATTGGTTTAAAGTTGAGTGCAATATTACGAATTCTCTACATTTGGCCCTATTTTTAGACAACCATGAAATGGCCATTACTATATATTCCATCTAAACGATATAATAATCTGGAGCATTCCATATGGCCACTAAAAAACAATTATTAACGCATGAAAAAAGATGTATCGGCACCTATTGGTGTTTTTGACAGCGGCATTGGTGGCCTCACTGTTGCGCATGCTATTCGCCTACATCTCCCTCATGAAAACATGATCTATTTTGGTGATACAGCCCACTTACCTTACGGAGATAAATCTGAAGCGGCCATTCAGGCTTACTCAATAAAAATAGCCGATGTGTTGTTGCGAAAGGGCTGTAAGGCAATTGTAATTGCGTGTAACTCGGCCAGCTCCGCTGCTTATGAATTATTAAAGGAGTATGTACGCAAGGACGCGCACATTTTGAATGTTATAGATCCTATGGTAGCGTTAATATCAAGGAAATATGCAGGAAAAAATGTTGGACTCATTGGAACCAAGCGTACCATTCAGTCGGGTATTTATGCCAATAAAATAGCCGAGGGCAACCAAAATATTTCCTTGCAGTCGCTGGCAACACCGCTGTTAGCACCTATGATTGAAGAAGGTTTTTTTCAACAATCAGATAAGCCACGAAATCATTGCTCAATATCTTGAAGACCCTGCTCTAAAAAACATTGAGGCCCTGGTATTAGCTTGCACCCATTATCCATTAATCATGAAAGAGATCCATTCGTTTAATGGAGGTCGGGTCGATGTATTGGACTCCTCGATTGTTGTCGCAGAAGCTCTTAAAAATTATCTGATTGAAACCCAGCTGTTAAATGAACCGAGTCTTCCAAATCATCATTTTTTTGTATCCGATTATACGGAGGCATTTGAAGCCTCTACCCGGCTATTTTTTCAAGAGAGAGTAACTTTAGAGCGCCATGCGCTTTGGAATTAGAAAGAAATCAGGGCTATGTAGGTTTTATTGCAATTGAACAAATTTTAATTTCACTTTAAAAGTGACCTTTACAGCTTAATTGGCATATAAATTTGTGATTAGTACACTCTTCTTCATCCTCCCGCTACTTCTATTTTATACGGTTATCGTTGTATATGCCGAACGTAAAATATCGGCCTTTATGCAGGATCGCCTAGGACCCATGGAGGTTGGCTATTATGGTTTGCTCCAAACTGTAGCCGATTTGTTAAAGCTCATTCAAAAGGAGGACATTCTACCGGCCGCTGCTGATAAAAAACTCTTCAAGATTGCTCCATTACTCATATTTGTTCCCATCTTTTTAGGGTTCAGTGTCTTACCTCTATCGCCAGCCTGGCAAAGTTCTCCGTTTTCGTCAGCACTTTTTTTCTTACTGGCAGTTATTTCACTGGATGTTATTGGAATTATCGTAGCGGGCTGGGCTTCAAATAATAAATACAGTATGTTAGGAACAGTGCGGTCTGCGGCACAGATTATTTCATATGAAATACCTCTTGGGCTATCTGTCTTGTGCGTTTGCGTACTTAGTCAATCACTCGACCTTCAGGAAATCTCAGTACAACAAGGAATTTTGGTTAAAGATCAAGCCAACCATTTATTTGGAATAAGTGCCTGGGGAGTTGATACAACATTAACCGGGGGCTTCATTACCTGGAACGTATTTAGAATGCCCGTACTGTTTTTCGTTTGGATTATATTTTTTATTGCCTCGTTAGCCGAGAGCAATCGGGCGCCTTTCGATTTACCGGAAGCGGAATCGGAATTAGTTGCTGGGTTTCAAACTGAATATTCAGGATCCAGATGGGCCATTATTATGCTTGCCGAATATGCCATGATGCTATTGGTAAGCTTTATTGGTGTGATTTTATTTTGGGGCAGTTGGAATACGCCCTTGCCAAACATGGGATCATTTACCTTAGCAGATTGGACCACCGGTTCTCCTGGCTCGATAAGTTTTCAAGTTTGGGGAATTTTCTGGTTGGTATCAAAAACTCTTTTTACAGTGGCCTTGCAAATCTGGGTGCGATGGACGTACCCTCGCACTCGACTTGACCAACTTACTTCCTTAAGTTGGAAATTTTTAACTCCCGTTGCTTTGCTGCTTTTAATTATTTGTTCACTTTGGAAGTTGCTGTTGTGAGTTTGCGCAAAGGATATATCGTTTTTATTTTTACTTGTCTGGGTTTACTGACAATCCAGCATTCTTTTTCACAAGGTGAAATCGATAGTCTGGAAAACGCATTAAAGAATTCATCTTCTGATTCTTTACGTTTAAAAACCTTAATAGGACTCTCAAAATACTTTCAGTATAAAGATTTCTTAAAAGCAGGTGCCTATTCAGCGCAAGCATTAGAAATAGCCCGCAAAAAAAATTGGAATTGGGGTAAAAGTCAGGCACTTTCACAGGCAGGCTATCTAGCTACCATCAATGGAGATCATTCATCGGCCATGAGATATGATAACGAAAAGCTCCAATTGGTTATTTCAAACGGGGATAGCACTGCGATCGCACAATCATTAAATGATATTGGTAATGATTATATAGAGCTGGGCAAATACGATGAGGCCTACTATTACTTTACACAATCGTATCGTATAGCCAGGCAACTTAACGACTCGTTAAAAATGACGATTGCCATATTTAATACGGGCACCGTTTTAACCGAATTGGGCCAGTATGATTTGGCGCTCGATCATTTTAAGGTAAATCTGAATCTCAGCAAAGCGATTGATGACCTGGATGGTATTGCCTATTACCACGATGCCATGGGTGACGTTTATCTAAGAAAGAAAGAGCTCGCTAAGTCTAAAGACCATTTAATGCAGGCTCTGAAATTTATTAGAGAAAGAAATCTAACAGTGATTGAACCAAAAGCATTAAAGCATTTGGCCCAACTCTATTTTGAAAAAAAAGAAACAGACAAAGCACTGGCCTATTACGACACGGCCGTTCATGTGTATGAACAAACGGATAATAAATTTGGAATTGCTGAAGCTAACTTGGGTATTAGCCAAATTTTAATCGAACAGGGAGCTTTCGATAATGCACAGTCCCTTATTAAACAAAGTCTCGAGACTGCGAATCAATTTAACGCAGAACGAATGGAAATTGACTGTTACAAGCAGCTATCCGAGTTGGCTGAAAAAAGAGGCGATTATAAAACTTCCTTGGCCTTTCATAAAAACGTTAAGCAGTTGGAAGACTCTATGTTTAGTCACGAAATGATTGAAAAAATCTTTCAGGATCAATTGCGGTTTAAAACTGAAACAAAAGATTTTGAAATAGCCGTCTTGAGTCGGGCGCAGACCGAAAAAGAAACGGAGTTGAAAAGAGAAGAGTTTTTGAGGAATGTTTTAGTTGTGGTGGTGGCATTAACTGCTATACTTCTTTTTACGGTTTACCGCAGCGGCCAACGAAGAATTCGTATCAATAAAATGTTGATCGAACATCAGGAGGAAATCAGAAGCGGAGTGTAGAACTTGAACAACTTAACCAGGTGAAGGACAAATTCTTTTCCATCATCTCGCATGACTTACGCTCACCGATCAATGGTTTATCGGGAATTTTGAATTTGATTGATAACAAGCACCTTACCCAGGAAGAGTTTGTCCTCCTTACCAAAGAACTAAAAATTCAATTTAATCATACCCGTACCCTAATTAATAATTTACTGGATTGGGCTTTGCTTCAAATGGACAAGCTTAAAATTCAGCCAGAAAAGATTGATTTATCGTTCCTTGTCGAATCAAATTTCAAACTCCTTAGCTCACTCCATCTTAAAGAAATGAGATTAATAAATTTAGTGAAAGATGGAGAGATAGGCTGGGGTGATTCGAACATGATTAATCTGGTTTTTCGAAATCTGATTCTTAACGCGATTAAGTTTTCTGAAACTGGTGGTCTCATAGAAGTTTCGGCAGAAGTTGAAGGCGCTCATTATGTTGTTTCCGTTAAAGATTATGGAGTTGGTATTCTCCCTGAAGTACAAAAGATTCTTTTTGATAAAACCTCCGGATATACTACGCGCGGTACAGCCAATGAAAAAGGAACCGGATTAGGGCTTATTCTCTGTAAAGAATTTATTGAAAAAAATGGCGGCCAAATCTGGCTGGAGAGCGAAGTTGGGAGGGGTAGTACCTTTTATTTCACCATTAAAAAGGCTTAGTACAGCCTTTATCCATTTTCCTCCTATTTTTGCTTACCTGAGATGGAGAAGAAATTATCATATTGGTCCTCCTTTACCTACGCAATACAAACATTGACGCGCGGCTTAGCCCTTACGTTCTCCCATATCGTAAAGCAAGAAAAAGCAGAAATCAAATCTCTATCCAGGAATCTGGCTACTTCGAAAAACAAAATGGCATTGCCACGGTACAATATCCCCATGAAACTATACCGGTACCTGATAATGGGCGCTACAAATTGCATAATGAAATCGAAGATTGTATTGTTTGTGACAAGTGTGCCAAGATTTGTCCGGTAGATTGCATTGAAATAGAACCGATTCGGTCCGCAGAAGAATTTGGAAAAACTTCGGATGGTACGACCAAAAGGATTTACGCGGCCAAGTTTGATATCGATATGGCCAAGTGTTGCTTCTGCGGCTTATGCACCACTGTATGCCCTACCGAATGCCTTACGATGACGAAAGAGTATGATTTCTCCGTTTTTGACATTACTAAACATAATTTTGGGTTTGGTGATATGACGATAGAAGAAATTGAGGCTCGTAAAAAAGAATGGGAGGACCATCAGGCTGCCAAAGCCTCCACTACTCCGGTAGCAGATTCAACAAGTATAAGTGTAAAACCCGTATTTAAACCTCGGATAAAACCACTAACAAAACCTGAATAGCCGTGCAAGAGTTTGTCCTATACCTATTTATTGTCGCATCCGTAGTCTCTATTTTAATTATCATTCTGAATCGTAACGTGTTTTACGCTGCGCTTGCATTGTTGGTATGTTTAATTTCTCTGGCTGGTATCTACGCCTTGCTTAACGCAGAGTTTCTAGCCATTACACAGTTGTTAATTTATGTTGGAGGTGTTATGGTACTCATCATCTTCGGCATCATGCTTACTAATCGAATTTCAGGAAAGCCACTCTATGTAAAATCGCAAAACTGGATAGCGGGAATTTCTATTAGCGTAGGTTTGTGTGCAATGATTGTTTATGCTTATACCCCGATGACTTTGCAAACATCATCAGCTAATACCGCAGAAAATCACATTCAACAAATAGGAAAAGAACTAATGAGTACGTATGCGGCTCCTTTCGAATTAAGTGGAATTCTGTTATTGGTTTGTTTGGTTGGTGCTGCTCTTACCGCTTCCTCATTCAAAAAAAATACGCATGGCTAAATCCGATATCCTCTTCTATCTCGCTACCTTTCTCTTCTGTTCAGGATTGCTGATAACGTTTACCAAGCAAAATGCTATCATGATTCTTGTCGGGATTGAACTCATGTTGAACGCAGCTAACCTAAATCTCGTTGTCTTCAACTATCAAAAACAAAACCTGGATGGTCAGCTGTTCGCCCTGTTTATAATTTTGGTAGCGGTGTGTGAAGCTGCCGTTGGGATTGCCATCATCTTGAAAACCTATCATTTCTATCATACGTCCGTTCCTGATCAGATCAATGAACTAAAAGAAAAGTTTTGACAGAAACATCCTTTCTTTCCTCTCCATTTCTTTTGGCACTGATCACGCTCAGCCTGCCTTTACTCTCGGCATGCCTTGGTTTTTTCATTAAAGAAAAGGTTGCCTGGCTTTCACCGTTGCTAAGCAGTCTATTAATGTTAATCACCTTTATTATTTCCTTGATGGTAATTTTTCAAGGCGATTTAAATACTGTCAGAATTTTTACTATCGATTGGTTTACTCTTGACAACAGAACCGTTACGATTGGCTTTCTGCTAGACCCAATATCGCTCAGCATGATTGGCGTTGTCACACTGATCTCGCTACTGGTTCATCTCTATTCTATAGGATATATGACCGATCATAAAGGTCTAGTCCGTTACTTCAGTCAGCTTGGGTTATTCACATTTGCCATGCTGGGATTGGTTATGAGCAGCAATTTATTGTTGACTTTTTGTTTTTGGGATCTTGTCGGATTTAGTTCATACCGGCTGATTGGGCATTGGTACGAGAAACCAAAAGCTGCGCATGCAGCTACAAAAGCATTTATCATTAATAAGGTTGGCGATCTTGGTTTTCTCATTGGGCTTATGATTTTTTGGTCGATTGCGGAAAGTCTTGAAATTACATCGCTCACTCAAATCAATTCGCCTTGGTTAACCGCTGCCGGCATTTGTATTTTCATTGGCGTCCTTGCCAAGTCGGCTCAGTTTCCACTTTTCAATTGGTTGCCAGATGCCATGGAAGGCCCCACGCCTGTATCAGCGCTAATACATGCGGCAACTATGGTAGCAGCTGGTGTATTCTTATTAATTCGTATTGAGCCCGTCTTTACTCCGGAATGCCTTGTCTTAATTTCTATCGTGGGCGCTTCGACTACCGTTATCGGAGCATGGGGTGCACTGGTTCAATTTGACATAAAAAGAATTCTTGCCTACTCTACTATTTCGCAATTAGGTTTTATGATCATGGCTATCGGCTCAGGTGCAGCCGAAGGTGGCTTTCTTCACTTATTACATCATGCATTTTTTAAAGCCGGCCTATTTTTAGGAGCTGGCTCCATTATTCATGCCATGCATCAAGCAAATCTGACATCAACTAATGAAATTGATGTGCAGGACATTCGCAACCTGGGTGGGTTACGCAAAAAAATGCCCATCACTTTTATTGTATTCATTATTTGTGCCGGAGCATTAGCGGGCTTACCATTTACCACGGGTTTCTTATCAAAAGAATTGATTCTATCAGATATGACTGTTTGGGCCGGCTCTGCCTTTTCATGGAGATGGTTGATTTTATCAGGAGCGTGGCTAACGATATTTCTTACACCGCTTTATACATTCAGACTAATATGGTTTGTATTTTTCGGTAACCCTAAGCAAGAAAATAACCTGGTTGAAGTACCGGTAATCATGCGTGTTCCCGTTCTAATCCTCGCGTTGGGAGCAATAACTTTTCTGCCCGCCTCATCATCATGGCAGTTTGCTTCAATAATTAGTTTAGTACTGCCAGTCGCTAACAATACACACGGACTTATCTCTATTCTGTCTTTAGTAACTATATTGATAGCCTTGTTGGTTGGGTTTTATAGGTTTCGAGCAAAAGCACTTAATACTTTACAATCTGCCTTCGGACCCTATGCATTTCTTGATCTTTTAAATAGTTATGTGATTAGATTTACTTTCTTTTTATCAAGCCTTGCATTAACCTTCGACAAAAAATGGATTGATAAATTCATTCATGGACTCGCTTACTTTCAGGTTGCCGTTGCGCACATGGTATCGTGGGCAGATTCCCGGATTGTAGATCGTGCCGTAAACGGAGTTTCCTATAGCGCGCACGGTTTTGGTGGTCTAACCCGCTCACTAGTTAATGGAAAAATTCAATCATACCTGCTGTGGGCTGTGGCTGGGCTTGTTATTTTTATAGTTTGGATTTTATACTAATGTATTTACTCTCATACCTGATCTTTTTACCCTTATTAGCTGCCTTGCTGGCGCTCTTTATTCCGGCACGGCTTACGCAAAGTTTTAGAGCGTTAACGTTGGCTATCAATGTTCTTCAGGTCGCTATCATTCTGTTGATCTTTGATCGCTACACATTTAATGGGGGGTATCAATTAATTGAAAAACTCCCATGGATCTCAGTAGAATTAGGATCGTGGGGAACTTTGCAGGCTGAATACTTTGTCGCGCTTGATGGTTTGAGTTTACCGCTCGCAGCACTTTCAGTTTTCATCATGCTGATTGCCACCGTTTCATCCTGGACAATTGACAAAAATCATAAGGGATATTTCATTCTATTGTTAATTCTCAACACAGCCATTTTGGGAAGTTTTTGCGCCCTCGACTTTCTGCTCTTTTATGTTTTCTTCGAATTCATGTTACTCCCGATGTATTTCCTTATCGGGATTTGGGGTGGGCCGAAAAGAGAATATGCTTCAATCAAATTTTTTCTTTACACCCTAGTAGGATCTATTTTTATTCTGGTCGTACTGATTGGACTGTATCTGTCTGTTAAAACTCCGGAATCGGGGAACGCTTCGTTCACACATTCAATGTTCTTCACATGCAGAATGTCAACAACCTGATACCCGGAACTGCCTTGGCGATTGACTCTTCATCTCAACTTGGATGGTACTCATTCCGATTTTGGGCGTTCCTTTTATTATTTATCGGGTTCATGATAAAGTTGCCCGCGGTGCCTTTTCACACATGGCTTCCAGATGCACACGTAGAGGCACCAACACCCATCTCGGTAATTCTTGCCGCGTTACTTTTAAAGTTTGGGGGATACGGATTGTTACGTTTTGCCTATCCTATTTTTCCTGATGGTGCTATTCGCTTTGGATGGCTGGTAGGTTTGATCGGTCTTATCTCAATTATTTATGGTGCGTTGAATGCGCTGGCATCGAAAGATTTAAAGAGACTCATTGCCTACTCTTCCGTATCGCACATGGGTTTTGTTTTGTTAGGCATTGCTTCGGCAACCGTGGAAGGTGTTACCGGGGCAATTTACCAAATGGTCAGTCATGGAATTATCTCAGCGATGCTATTCTTACTTGCTGGTGTATTATATGATCGCACACAAGACCGCCTGATAGAAAATTATTCTGGCCTCGCTAGTAAAATGAAATCGTATACGGGCTTTATACTCATTGCCTTTTTTGCTTCGATGGGTCTGCCGGGTTTATCAGGCTTTATGGGCGAAGTGATGATTTTCTTTGGCGCATTTCAATCGCAGTCAATTAACGGATTGGTACCTACCTGGATGGCCATCACCGCTACGCTTGGCTTATTGTTAGGTGCAGGCTATTATCTGTGGACAATCCAACGAATGTTTTATGGAAATACTCAGTGAAAAAATCATTAACAGAATTAACAGAATTAACAGATATAGATCGGAGAGAATATGCCATGCTGTTGCCCCTTGCCTTGGCTGCCGTAATCTTTGGCGTGCTCCCGCAACTGCTTCTCAATTATATTAATCCCTTCGCCACCGACTTTATTGGAACCTGGTTTTCTTTCGGAAATTTTATTAAGCCTTAAGCTATGGAGCTGAAGGATCAATTGCTATCGATTTCTGAAAGTGTAACTCATTTGTTACCCGAACTGATTCTTATCGCTTCCTTGGTTATAACCTTGGTGCTTGGGCTATTTCTCAAAAAAAAAAAGCAAACAATTCTTCACACAATCGCATTGATCACGTATTTAATAGCGATTGTTATTATAATCCAAACATGGCCAAAGCAACCTATTACACTTTTTGGAGGCATGATGCGATTGGATGATTTCTCGGCTTTCTTTAAACTCTTGTTTTTGGGTGGCGGGATTTTAACAGTCCTCATTTCAACAAAAAGAAAAGATGACACTGCGCCCGAATTTATATTATTACTTGATGCTATTGTACTAGGCTCGTGTTTACTAGCTAGCAGCATGAACTTTGTAATGGTGCTGCTTTCGTTGGAATTAGTTTCGCTTAGCTCGTATATGCTCGCTGGCTTTGGCTTTGATAAAAAAAGTTCGGAAGGAAGTATGAAGTACTTTCTTTTCGGAACGGTGGCTACAGCCTGCATGATCTATGGTATGTCGTTGATTTATGGATTAAGCGGCACACTCGATTTTTCCTCCGATCAATTTTTAAATGCACTCATAGAAGTTAAATCACCCCTCCTGCTTATTGCCTCATTGCTTACCCTTTCGGGATTTCTGTTTAAGATCAGCGCGGCACCTTTTCACTTATGGGCACCTGATGTCTATGAATCTGCACCCACACCCATTGTTGCCTTTCTATCGGTAGTACCTAAACTGGCAGGCATCGCGGTGTTAGTAAAAGTTGTTCTGGCTATTCAACTATTCGGCCAGTCTGGTTTTCCGTGGCAGTCGATCATCGCTGTGATCTCAATTATCTCTATCTTAATTGGAAATCTCTCCGCGTTAGCACAAACAAATCCTAAACGAATGCTTGCCTATTCCTCCGTAGCCCAGGCTGGCTTCTTGCTGATTGGGGTAGCGGTGTTGGGCATGGAGGGCTTGCATTTTATGCTATTCTATTCAACTGTTTTTCTATTGATGAACTTCCTCGCCTTCTCGGTTCTTCATCAATATGAAGGGTTCAGCGAAATTAATTCTGTAACTGCATTTTCTGGATTGGGCAGGCTCTCATTCTTTCCAGCATTCGCGATTTTAATTGCTATGATTGCCCTTACGGGACTACCCCCTACCGCAGGCTTTACGGCTAAGCTTCTGATTTTCAGCTCTCTTTGGTCTACTTATCAGGAAACTCAAAGCACGATGTTACTGGCACTTTTTATTATTGGCCTGATGAATACGGTGATTTCTCTCTTTTTCTATCTCAAAATACCCTACTTCCTTTTTATGAAGGAAAGTGTTCAACCGCTAGGGATCATCAAAAATTCTTTAGCAAGAAATCTTTTGCACGGCTTGCTTGTTATCACCCTAATCTATCTCTTCTTACAGCCTGGTGGTTTGATGGGATGGATTAATCGGATTACCTTTGTACTTTAATAGCTACCTGATAGCCAAATTATACAGGCAAGTAGCGGGCGAACTGAAATTTCAAATTTATGAGTGATTCCATCCTTCATGAATGCGGCATAGCCCTCATTCGCTTGCGCAAACCACTTTCCTATTACATCGATAAATATGGCCCCACGTTCGCCATTAATAAGATGTACATTCTGATGGAAAAACAGCACAATCGTGGGCAGGATGGTGCCGGCATCGCTAACATTAAAATAGATCAAAAACCCGGATACCGCTTCTTCAGCCGCTACCGGTCTGTAAAAAGTCAACCCGTAGCTGATCTCTTCAAAAAAATTGGAAAGAAATACATCAAGGCTCAGAAGGTCGGAAAAGAAAAATTCAAAGACGAAAGCTGGCTGAAGGAGAATGTTGCCTTTAGCGGTGAATTGTGGCTTGGACACTTGCGCTATGGCACCCATGGTATTAACAGTATAGAAAACGTGCATCCCTTTTTGCGTCAGAATAACTGGCGCAGCCGAAACCTGGTAATGGCCGGAAACTTTAACATGACCAACGTGGATGAGCTGTTTGATGTGCTGGTTGATTTAGGTCAGCACCCCAAAGACAAAGTGGACACCGTTACGGTGATGGAAAAAATTGGTCACTTCCTGGATCTGGAAGTGCAAAGTTTGTTTGAAAAGTATAAGGACGATTATAGCAACAAAGAAGTATCAGAGATCATCGAAAATGAACTTGACTTAGGCCGGGTACTACGCAGGGCTTGTAAAGATTTTGATGGTGGTTACACCATGGCGGGCCTCACGGGTTCAGGTTCTTCTTTTGTAGTACGCGATCCTTCAGGCATTAGACCAGCTTATTATTATGCTGATGAAGAAGTTGTGGTTGTCGCTTCCGAAAAGCCAGCTATCAAAACTGCATTCAATGTAAATTATTCGCAGATAAAGGAAATAAGGCCCGGCCATGCGCTGATCATCAACAAAAATGGAGAGTTTCAGCAACAGGAAATCATAAAAGAATTCGAAAAAAAGTCATGTAGTTTCGAACGAATTTATTTTTCGCGCGGTAGCGATCCTGAAATCTATCAGGAACGGAAACAACTTGGAAGACTACTCGTGCCACAGGTGCTTAAGGCCATCAATTTCGATTTAAAGAATACCATCTTCTCGTATATCCCCAATACAGCCGAAACAGCTTTTATGGGCATGATGTCGGGCATTGAAGATTACCTGATCAGTAAACAAAAGGATATTATCATTGATGCTAAGCCCACCGTGGATTCGCTCGATGATATTTTGTCGTTCCGGCCACGGATCGAAAAAATTGTAATCAAAGATGTGAAGTTGCGTACGTTTATCACCGATGACATTCATCGCGATGATATGGTAGCCCACGTGTATGACACCACGTATGAAGTCGTGAACAAAGGAAAAGATACGCTGGTAGTAATAGACGACTCGATTGTACGTGGCACCACGCTTGAGAAGAGCATTCTTAAAATGCTTGATCGCCTTGACCCGAAAAAAGTGGTGGTCGTATCCTCGGCTCCGCAAATTCGTTTTCCGGATTGCTATGGTATTGATATGAGTAAGATGGGTGATTTTGTTGCCTTCCGGGCCGTAATACAACTCATTAAAGAACAAGGGAAAGATTATTTATTGGGTGAGGTATATGAACAATGTCGTCAGGCAGAACAGGATCAAATACCGATCAACTATGTAAAGCGGTTGTATGATCAGTTTACTTACGAAGAGGTTTCGGAAAAGATAACAGATATTGTGCGACCCGCTGGCATGAAAGCAGGGTTGCAAGTACTTTTTCAAACCATCGATAATTTACATAAAGCCATACCGGGCCACGCAGGCGATTGGTACTTTACAGGAAACTACCCAACCCCGGGAGGAGTGCGTGTGGTCAATCGCTCATATATCAATTATATGGATGGAAAACTCGTGCGGGCGTATTGAGAATTATTTAGGGCAAATAAAAATCTAACACAATCTCCTTCATACACTTGAAGTGACCCTTCGGACAGCGCTGATACCCAATCTTTGAGCAAGGTCTGCAATCCAGTTTTTTATTTTCGAGAATAGTAAAACGCGTTCGGTAAGGATACATCCCAAATTCAGGAATGGTGTTGCCCCAAATCGAAAATATTTCCTTTTTAAAAGCTGCTGCTATGTGCATTAAGCCTGTATCGTGCGTAAATACATACGTAGCTTGTTTGATAAGGCTCTTTCAAACTCACTGGCTATAGGTCTTTCAAAAAATTTCTGTACCTCATCACCCACAGTGGCATCCTCGGGGCCACCCATCAATACAATAGGCTTATTAATTTTGTCGCATAACTCGATCATTTTTGCCATTGGCAATTTCTTGGTGTTGTGTTGTGCGCCAATGGCGTAAGCAACAAATCCACTGCGGTGGGTTTCAGGAAGCCAGGCTAAAGGCACGCTATCTTTTTCGGGAATAAAGTAATCAAGCCCAAGCGCATCCGCTTTTACACCTAAGGGCTCAACCGAATCCAGATAGCGATCAACAATGTGAACCGATGGCAATTGATTGATCTTAAAATTAACTAAGAGCCATTTTTCAAAATTCAGCTTACTGAATGTGTACGCCTTGATCCCTAAAGCTATTTTGATTATTCGGGTCCTTATATTGTTATGTAGATCAACAATGCAATCATACTTTTCCTCGCGAAGCTGTCCAATTAATTTCCATAAATCATCTTCAAGAAGGATCGTTTTATCAATGTATGGATTTGATTCAAGAATGCTTTGGTAACGCGATTTGGTAACATAGTGAACTTCAGCATCCGCTATTTGCGTTTTTAAAGCCCGAACCACGGGTGTAGTCAAAACAATATCACCAATAGAGGAAAACCGGATGACCAGAATTTTCATGAAAAACTCATTTATAGCAAACACCCGAAAAATACGAATACAATTCGCTATTTTAGTTACTTTCAAACACTTAACAGCGTATTAAAATAAACATCTACCTAGCATGAATTATTGGTTATTAAAGACAGAACCCAGCACATTTTCGTGGGATGATTTGGTAAAAGACAAAAAAGCGGTGTGGGACGGAGTGCGTAATTTTCAAGCTCGCAATAACTTGAAAGCAATGAAAAAAGGAGACTTTGCTTTTATCTATCATAGTATGGATGATAAAGCCGTTATCGGGATTGCTGAAATTACCCGCGAGCATTATCCTGATCCTAAGGACCAAGATTGGGTTGCTATCGATATTAAACCGGTAAAGAAATTAAAATCACCGGTTACCCTGACAACCGTTAAAAAAGATAAGCGCCTTTCCAATATGGTTCTGGTTAAAAATTCGAGATTATCGGTACAACCTGTAAAAAGCGAAGAGTTTGATCTGGTAATTGGGCTGAGTGAATAAATTTTTAAATGAAAAGGCGGATAACGTTTTTCAATAAAACTACGATCTCAGGATTAGTTCTTGGGGCTATATTGTTTTGTAGCCAACCTACGCTGGCGCAGGCCAAACAAACCGCACGTTTTGAAGTTGAACAAAAAGGAAGCGATACCGAATATATCGTTATATCGTTGAAAGAAGCGGGGTTGTTGCTTATCCGAGACAACGAGAAGTACAATGAGGGAAAACGAATTTGGGAACTAATCAGACTTGACACTACTCTTCAAGAAGTTTGGCGTGAACAGCTCGAGACTGAAAGCAGAGTAAGACTGGTGGGATATGAATACAGAGATAACCTGTCCTACATTTTGTTTAGGCTGGGCGAACATGAGGCCAGCGAGTTAGTTCTTTACACGATTCAGATTTTATCTAAGGAAATCAAACAATACTCTATTAAGCAAGAAGTATCTTTTCGAATTACACACTTTAATCCATTGATGCAGAGCATTACACTTGGCGGCTATGTACGCAACGAACCTGCGATATTAATTTATGATTTAAATTCAGAAAAACGAAACTGGTACCGGGCTTCTTCATTTCAGACACCGAACTTCTTGACGTGCGGGTAAACTCTAACAACACGTTTAATGTTGTGATTGCTGATCGAACCAATAAGCAAAGAATGAAGTTAATTTTAAAAACATTTGATTCGCAAGGAGCCCAATTGTTGGAAGACGCAATGGAAATTGATTCGAAAAAAATGATTCTTTCAGGCATCTCATCTACGTTAATCAACGATAACCTTATCATTGCAGGCACTTGGACTGTTGGAAACTCAAAACAAGCGAGTGGCATCTATGCAACCGTTGTTGATCCGTTCTCAGAGCAACCTATAAACTATTATGATTTTGGTCAACTGGATCACTTTTTTGATTACCAAAATTCGAAGCAAGCTGCCAAACTTAAGACGCGATCGGTAAAGGCTAATCAATTGAACGACATTCCGGATTTTAAAGCCTATGTCATGCCATTGCGCTTAGAGGAACAGCCGTTTGGTTTCGGTTTGCTAACTGAAGCTTACCTGCCCACAACTAGCTTCAATTCCAACCCCAACTGGACCAATAATGGCACTCCGTATTCTTCAGGGTACTCCCCCTATGGTTACAACCCATTTATGAACCGATATTACAATTCTCCGTATCAATACAATAATGCCCCGCAAACGAGTGAATCAAAAATGCTCCATGCATCACTTGTTGTATTTGACTCCCAAGGAAAATTAAAGCAAGATTACGGATTGAAACTAGACGACAAAAAACTGAATGGCCTGGAGCAAGCATCTGATTTTATCTTTACTCAGGGTGTAATTGCGGTGGCTTCCAAAAAAGAAAAAGAATTACGATTGATGATCGGCAACCCGAATGGAACATTTGTGGCAGACACCTTGTTAACACAACTAACTAATCAAAATGAGGTTGTCCGGAGTGAATCTGACTCAAATAGTTTTACCCGATTCTGGTATAGGAATGTACTTTATGTATGGGGGTATCAGGCTATCCGCAATACACAACGCAAAGAAGAGAACACAAGCCGAGATGTCTTCTATATCAATAAAATTGAAGTTCGTTAGCCTTTTGATTTTAGGGCTATCTTTTGGCCCTTGCGTAGGGCAAGTTCAACAACTCGATCGGTTTGAATTAATTATCAACGAGAACGAGCCCAGCGAAGACTATCAGGCCTCCTCCCTGGACGATAATGGAATCCTTATTCATCGCAGAATTCCCGGAAGAAAAGAAGATCAAATAGAACTAATAAAAATCGATTCGTCTTTACATGAAAATTGGCGTGGTTATATAACTATCCAAAAGGATCTTCTCATTTCACATCTCAAAATGAAAGATAACCTTGTTTTCATTTTACTGAAGTCTGGCAAATATGTTTCTGGAGATTTTCAGGTAATTGCTGTTCAGGCAGACGATGGAAATTTTAGTGTCTACACCATTAAGAATATGATTCCCTTCAATCCATCAGATTTTGTGGTCACGAGCAAGGGAATGCTTATTGGCGGTTACTATAATTATCGGCCATTGGTACTTTTTTTTAGCTTCAAAACTCAGCGCTCAAAAATACTTCCCGGTTTTTTTAACGAGCCAGGGGAACTCAATCAAATTAAAACCTATCCAAACGCATCGATGGAAATTATTGTTAGCGCCAAAAATTTTGAGCATCAACGTTGTTTATGGATCCGGAATTACGATGAAGAGGGAGATTTAGTTAAAACTACCGTTTTGGAGCCTACGGTAAACCGTAATCTGATTTTTGGCCGCTCAGTAAAAATGCCAGGAGATGCCCAGGTGGTAGCCGGAGTTTATGGAAGCCGAAATGGAGAGTATTCGCGAGGTATTTTCGTTGCCGAAATCAATCAGGCAGGTGAATACAAAATCAATTATCATAATTTTTCTGAGCTGCAAAATTTTTTCAACTATATGAAAGTGCGCAGAGAAAAGCGTGTGAAAGAAAGAATTGAGCGGAGAAAGATTAAGGGAAAGAAAACCCGCTTTAATTATCGTCTACTCGTGCAGGAAGTAGTGCCTTATGGAGATCAATACATTATGTTAGGCGAAGCTTTTTATCCGCATTACACCTACACAGGATCCAACGCGTTCGGCATCTCGCAATTCTAGTCCAACCCACTGAGGCGACGCGATCGCGTTTTTGATGGCTATCAATACACGCATGCCATTGTTATAGGATTTGATAAAAATGGAAAATTGAAATGGGATAACAGTTTTGAGATTAATGATGTTAAATCTTTCGAACTTCAACAACTTGTAAAAATTTCGCCTGATGATAATCGTATTGTGCTTTTATACCTTTATGATAATCTGATCCGGTCTAAAATTATTAAAGACAATCAGGTATTAGAAGGCAAAACAGCTGACCCGGTTAAATCAAAATTTGAAACTGATATAGTCAAAGAAAAAGATACCCGAAATAGCAAACTTAACTATTGGTATAGCGAGCATTTTTTCGCCTCAGGTATTCAAAAGGTAAGAAATCCACTAACCGGAAATGAGAGCGGGTATCGGAAAGTGTTTTTTATTAACAAACTAAAATATCAATAGAAAACCATTCCTTTTTGCTAATTTCGCGCAGGCGTATGCAGAAGAAACTCATCCTTGATTCAGACCTGCTGGATATTACCCTCAGCCGCCTTTGCGAGCAACTGATTGAAAATCACGATTCTTTTAAAAATAGCGTAATTCTTGGGTTACAGCCCCGTGGTATTTTTTTAGCTGAAATAATTCAAAAGCGATTAGCCGAGTTAACTAAGGTAGAAGTGCCGATCGGTTATCTGGATGCTACTTTTTATCGCGATGATTTCAGAAGGCGCGATACTCCCGCCAAGGCAAGCGAAACCCGCGTTGACTTTGTTATTGAAGGAAAGTCCGTAATCTTAATTGATGATGTACTCTTTACCGGGCGCACGGTGCGGGCTGCTTTAGATGCGATGATTGCCTTTGGCCGGCCGGAGAAAGTAGAATTGTTGGTATTGGTAGATCGTACGCACACGCGCGACCTACCCATTGCTGCCGATTATGTGGGCAAATATGTTAACACGGTTGAGTCACAGCGGGTATTGGTTGAATTAGTAGCTCAGGGTCATAAGCAAAACAAGATTTGGTTAATTAATACAAAGGACTAACGCAATGTCAAAACTCAGTCAACGGCACCTACTCGGTATAAAAAATATAACAGCCAAAGACATTGAATTGATTTTTGAAACAGCCGACAATTTTAAAGAAGTAATAAACAGACCCATCAAAAAAGTTCCTTCCTTACGGGATGTTACCATCGCTAATATCTTTTTTGAAAACTCTACCCGCACCCGGCTCTCTTTTGAGTTAGCCGAAAAGCGGCTCTCCGCTGATGTTGTAAATTTTTCTGCTTCCAACAGTTCAGTTAAAAAAGGAGAAACCTTATTAGATACGGTCAATAATATTTTAGCCATGAAAGTGGACATGGTAGTGATGCGGCATGCGAGTGTTGGTGCGCCTCATTTTCTATCCCAGCATATTAAAGCTAATATTGTTAACGCAGGCGATGGAACCCATGAACATCCTACGCAAGCATTACTAGATACATATTCGATTCGTGAGAAGTTAGGGGATGTACAAGGAAAAAGGTAGCTATCATTGGTGACATCTTACATTCTCGGGTTGCCTTGTCTAATATTTTCGCACTAAAAAATTAGGGGCACAGGTAATGGTTTGTGGGCCACCAACCCTTCTGCCAAAATTCATTGGCTCATTAGGTGTACAAATTGAATTAGACGTTAAGAAAGCGCTGGCTTGGTGCGATGTGGCGAACGTACTTCGCATTCAACTGGAACGACAGCAAATCAAATATTTTCCATCGCTCAGAGAGTACTCCTTGTATTATGGCATTACAAAGAAAACACTCGATGATCTCAAAAAGCCCATTGTAATTATGCATCCCGGTCCCATCAATCGCGGAGTAGAACTAAGCAGCGATGTAGCCGATTCACCAAACTCCATTATTCTCGATCAAGTCGAAAACGGAGTTGCTATCCGTATGGCCGTGCTTTATTTATTAGCTGGGGCAATAGCCTGATTTCTGCAATTCCTAACTCTCGTTAGCTCCATTTTTTGTACTTTTGTGCCTCATTAACTCAAATTGATATGATTTATAATTCAATCATCGATACGATCGGCAATACCCCTATAGTAAGGCTGAAAAATGTTACGAAAGGAATTGCCGGAACTGTATTGGCTAAGGTAGAGTACTTCAATCCTGGTAACTCTACGAAAGATAGAATGGCACTTAAGATGATTGAAGATGCCGAAAAAGCAGGTTTATTAAAACCAGGTGGAACCATTATTGAGGGAACCTCGGGCAATACGGGAATGGGTCTCGCATTAACAGCCGTGGCCAAAGGGTACAAATGCATTTTTACAATGGCTGATAAACAATCGCAGGAAAAAATAAATATTCTACGGGCTGTAGGTGCCGAGGTGATCGTTTGCCCAACGAATGTTGAACCGGACGACCCGCGCTCTTACTATTCTATTGCCCGCAAACTCAATAAAGAAATTCCGAATTCCATTTATCCGAATCAATACGATAATCCATCCAACGCAAAAGCGCATTACGAAACTACCGGTCCAGAAATCTGGACTCAGACCGCGGGCAAGATCACCCACTATGTGGCCACCGTTGGTACGGGAGGTTCGATGTGCGGTACTGCGCGATACCTCAAGGAACAAAATCCATCGTTAGTTGCAATTGGCATCGACACCTACGGATCTGTGTTTAAGAAATATAAGGAGACGGGTGTTTTTGATAAAAATGAAATTTATCCTTACCTCACGGAAGGGTTTGGTGAAGATATTCTTCCTAAAAATGTTGACTTCGATGTGATCGATCTTTTTATCAAGGTAACGGATAAAGATGGCGCCATTGCGGCTCGCAGATTAGCTCGTGAAGAAGGGCTCTTTGTAGGTTGGAGTAGCGGCTCGGCCTTGCATGGCGCCATGGAGTATGCTAAAGAGAATCTGAAAAAAGATGATGTAATGGTTATACTATTACCCGATCATGGTACACGCTATCTCAACAAAGTTTATAATGACATGTGGATGAAAGATCACGGGTTTCTGGAAGAACGAACCTATGGCACAGCGCGTGAAATAATTGCAAGGCGAAATGGTAAAGATGGTTTACACACGGTTTCAAAACATTCAACTATTGGAGAAACTATCCGCATAATGAATAAAGAAGGTGTTGATCAATTACCTGTAGTGGAAGGGAATGAGTTTGTGGGTAGCGTAACTACTTCAGCCCTTATTGAAAAAATCATTAATGATCCCTCTATAAAGGATAAATCTGTAGGTGAAATTATGGATAACCCCATGCAGGTTGTAGCCTTGGATAGCACCCTTGATGTACTTTCCTCTTTACTTAATAAAAACAACAAGGCTTTGTTGGTACGCGATGAGCAGGATAAAGCCCACATCATTACCCAGCATGACATACTCAAAGCAATGACGATGTAAAAAAAAGCGTCTGGTCATTATGAGACCAGACGCCTTTATAAAGCTTTGAATTATTATCGCTTCGTGATCTCTATTTCAATACGATCGTTATACTGTGCCAGGGTACTACCACTAGCATACAATGGTATTTTACCACCTTCGCCTTTCGTATCGATGCGGGAACCATCAATACCCTGACTTATCAGGTAGGCCTTAACCGTTTCGGCACGCTCATTCGTTAATTCTTTAGCTGAGAACTTTCCTATTTTATTCTTTCCGGGATCCAAGGCAAAAAAATTCGTACTACTCCCTAAAATTGAGCCTTCTTTATCATTGGTACCGTTGCAATGGCCATGAATCCTGATCTTGTATCCTGTTGACTCCTTCATTAAATCCACCAAGCCGTCTAACTCGTTTTGCGCAGCCGGATCGAGTATGGAGGAATTACGAAAGAATCTCACATTAGTAAAGTCGATGTAATCACCACGTTTTACCTTACTCAATTCAATAGGGATAACAATCTCGCCCTCAGTTCCCGTTTCAGGACTTGGATTCTCATAACCAAGAATAAGATTAACAGGCTGGAAACCTGCCGCCTCAGTTATGACAACATAATTTCCGCGCGCATTCTGCGGAGCTTCGATGTAGACAATTTCATTGGCTTTGAATACCTGATACCGGGTAGCGTTCGTAGATTCCTGCACATGTACTTCTCCGGTTATTGGTGTGCCATCGGCACTTTCCAACTTAAATATGAATGGTTTACCGGCCGGCTTTTTAACAACAGGTTTTTCTTCAATAACAGGTGGAACTTCTACTATAGAATCTTGCTCAACAGGCTCGATGAGCACCGGTGGCTTTTCTTCTGGTATCACTACCGGAACAATAGCGGGTTTTTCTTCAACAATAATAGATTGTCCTTCCCCTAGTGTACCTGTAAATACCCATGTCTCTTTATACTCCGTATCAGCACGCATGCGAATAGTCAGTGCGTAAGCTTTACGCTTATCTGTTGTTTGCAACAGATAAACATAGTTCCACTTTTGCCTTGTATGGATGGCATATTGTGCATTAAATCCTTGCTGATTGGCACGTTTGGTTAGGCGTACAGCATTATCGAGTTTGGCAAAAACGCCAATAACTACATAATAATTTGTTTCCGGTTTGGTCTGGGCCGATACCTGAAAAAGCGTACATAACAATAATAAAAGAAGGGTGTAGGTTGGTTTTCGCATACCGATTATTTTGGGTAATAGCACCCAATTTAACACTTTCTGCAAGTAAACCGCAAATTTTTGATCGCATCCAACTATCAGATATTAAAAACAGATACCTTATAACCGTTAGTTTTCGAGTATTTCAATCTCAACGCGCACATTGGCCTGAGCCGCAGAATGGTCTACTTCGTAAATGGGCTGCTTACCCCCCCATGCCCTTACTTCCATACGTTTGGCATCCACACCATTCTCAACCAGGTATTGTTGAATTAACATAGCCCGCTCTTCTGATAATTTTTTGGCAGAACCATGTCCCTCTTTATTATCTCTGGTGAGAGCGAAAAAGTTTTTACTATCACCCATGGACACGATTTTGCCAGCCGAGTTTCCATTGGTATGCCCATGAATCCGGATCTTATACTTTGGATTTTCCTGCATCATTTCTAGCAAGCTTCCAACTTCGTAGCGCGATTCGGGTCGCATGATTGCCGCATCTTTATAAAAATAGACATTGAACATAATCGCCTTATCTCCTTTTTGTAGTCTCACCAACTCAAAGGAAACAGTAAACTGATCGCCATCCAGGCTAACACCATCCGCATCCTGCGGTGAATTGTAATTAATGGGGAGTTGCACTTTGCGATAGCCGAACACTTCGCATTCCAAAACCATACTACCCGATTTATTAACGGGCTTCACATTTACGGCATCATTGCCACGATACGTAGCTGACTTACGATTTTTATTCACAGCATCGGCATCAAAAACATCTACATCGCCAGCCAAGGTATCGCCATCTACTAATGCGGTAATCCGAAATAAAAAGGATTTGGTATCAGGATCTTTAACTACAGCCGGTTCAGGTTTCATTTCTTTCGCTATTACAATCTCCTCCTCCTTTTTCACTTCAGCTTCTACCTTCTCCTCCATGCCTTCTTTAGGAGATGCCTCCAAAACTTCAGCTACCGCCAATTGCTCCATCGCTTCCTTTCGCTCGGCTTCGTTGATTTTAACAACCTGAGGATTCTCGCCTAGTAATCCCGAATACATCCACGTATCTGAATAGGGTGATTGCTTCTGTAAGCGGATGCATTCGTTAACAGCTGCTTTCCTATCCTCCGTGTGCAGCACATAAACATAAAAAAGTTTTCTTTTTGGATTCAACTCAAATTGAGCCGGGTAGCCCTGCTTATTTGCATTCTCAGTAAACTCAATCGCATTTCTGGGAACGCCAAAGGCTCCAATGACAACATACAGAGATTGATCAGTGTGAGGTTTTTCCTGAGCCACTAAAATAAGTGGAAAAATAAAAAGTAGTAGCAATAAAAAACGTTGCATAGTAATATGATTAGGTTAGATATCGGTAGTCAAAAAAATAAACCATGTAGCTGAAAAAATCTTAGTGCAGCTCCAAATCCGTGATGAAGGTAGCAATATTTTACCAGAGTCAAAATATTTTGATCCAGTTGAAAGTTCCCTATTTCTCCTTACTCCCTTTCCATTCCCTTGCACCACGCTAAATTTCGTTTGTAGGGTAATACCTTGCTCATCCACCAAGGTTAATGTATGTTGCCCGGCATCTGTGGTTACGGCAAGGCGGTGTGTTCCTTTCGTTACTCCAATATACGTTCCGTCCACATGCCAGAATACTGAAACCCCCGACTGCCGATGCGTTGCCTCAAATAATACGCTACTTAATTGTCCGGTTAATGTTTTGGGTATAAAGATTCTTGCATTGGGTGTTGGATAAATTAAATCTAAGGTTGCTACCGTGGCCGGATTCACACAATCTTTTCTAAAAGCAGGCAATGATTTATAACTCAGATTTTTTGATTTATAGTAGAATTCCTGAACGGGTGGTAATACAAACCAGGAAACTGATTTCATATTACTGATGGATTCGCAATTGGCATGAACACGGTACTTACCATCAGCAGAAAGATTTATTACCCGATGGTAACTACACGGTGGACTTTGCAATCCCGCTAAGGGGATATTAATTGTCTCTGTATACTCGCACCATTCAGTTGAACGCATGCCACTGCGCGTACAAGTTTCCACTGCTGTTAATTCTGTTCGTGGCTCTTCAAACCAGCTATTGCCGGGCAGCTGCGAGAAAATATCAAACATGATCGGTGCTGCAGATTCCGTTCCGGTAAGACCAGGCCTACCTTCACCATCAGCATTGCCAACCCACACACCCACCGCGTACTCACCATTTACACCTACGGCCCAGCCATCGCGCAAGCCATGACTGGTTCCAGTTTTCCAGGCAATTTTTTTTGAACTGTTGAACATTCTCCAACCCGTTTCCTCCCCCGGCCTATAGACTTCCTTCAATACATCAAAGGTTAAGTAAATGGAAGCAGCGCTTAACCAAGAACTCTCGTCTGGATCTATTCTTGTAATGGAATCGGCTGACAAATAGATGGGTGAATGAAAATCACCTTTGTCGTATCGGTTCTTTCCGGGTATCTTAAAAAAATTATTAAGTGTACGTGCCATAGAAGCATAGGCCCCCGTAATATCCCATAGCGTGCCCTCGGCTCCTCCCAGAATTAATGACAACCCATAATGATCGGGTGAATTGTTGAGCGTGGTGATCTTAATATTTTTTAGTAGTTCATAAAATTTTTCATATCGAAAATCCCTTAACTCGTATACGGCAGGAATATTTAATGACCGGATTAACGCCTGATCAGCAGGAACTGCCCCATCGTGTTGTTTGGTAAAATTTTTAGGCGAGAAACCATTAATGAGTGTAGGGATATCAGGTTGCAAAGTATGAGGCAAGATTTTTCCTTCGTCTAATAAAGCCGCATATAAAAATGGTTTAAGTATGCTCCCTGTACTTCTGGGTGCCTGAATAATATCCACTTGCTCGCCATGTTCGCGTCCGGCTACTGTATTACCTACGTACGCCAACACACGTCCGGTGTTAACTTCCATTACCAATGCCGCTACGTTAAATACCTGGTTTCCTTTTAAGGTCTGATGATGCTCGGCTACAATCTGATTAACGCGTTCTTGCATAGCAAGCGAAAGAGTTGATCGAATTTGGGTTTGAGCAAGTCCTTTCTTAATTGAATGAGTAAGCAAATGAAAGGCACTGCGAGGCAGTGGCAATGGATTTTCAGGAATAGTTTCAGAGACAGAAAGCTCAAACGTGAGCGCATCAATAATTTCTGCATCCATCATTCTCTTTAACAAGCGGTCGCGTTTGACCTTTAATTGATCCCGATTCCTTCCGGGATGAATGAGCGATGGATTGTTTGGCAGTACCGCCAGCAGTGCGGCTTCCGACCAACTAAGGTCTGCGGCATCACGACCAAAATAACGCCAACAAGCGGCTTCAATCCCCACTACATTTCCACCAAAAGGCGCATGTGCCGAATAGAGTGAAAGAATTTCGTCCTTCGAGTGTCGCCACTCCAGTCGGGTAGCAAGAACAATTTCAATAATCTTCTCAAAGAAAGTGCGCGCTTTATCTTTTCGGGCAAGTCGAATTACTTGCATCGTGAGTGTGCTCCCTCCGCTAATAATTCTACCGGCTTTAATGTTTTGTTGTGTGGCTCGTGCAAGCGATCGTATATCTGCACCAACATGTTGATAAAATCGTTTATCCTCAAATAATATAATAGCTGCCTTAAATTTATCCGGAACAGTATTTCCTTCCGGGAACCGCCACTGCCCATCATTCGCGATCGTGGCACCTAACAATTTACCTTCGCGATCTTCTAATACCGTGGAATAAGAATTCTCAAAGATTATATTGGGCAGGCTGAAATAATAAGCTATTACAATAAGAAATAGGGTAAGAAAGTAAAAACGATATCTGATAGCGATTGCCTTCATCTATCTACCTTGCTTATACTTTCACCTTCATTCAATCTAAACCACTCCGTTTCAGAGTGTGCAGGAGTTTCTTTCGTTAGGGCCTCTGCTACTTTCTCGCGAGCTCGTTTCATGGCGGAACTTACCATCGCGTGTTCAATCACCTCATCCTCCTTCATACCCAGCTTTTCCATCATGCCAACAATATTCTTAGAGTCAAAGATTTCAAAACAAGGATCATCCAATGACGAGCAAAAGGTAATCGAACATTGTGGGAACGTGGTGTTCAACTTTTGAACAACTAAATTTTCTTTAGCCGGTAAAGGATAATGTCCTGCGAAAAAAAAGGAAACCTTAGTACACGGATTAAGCTTCTTGATTAAATCAATCCATGAAGATGAACGTATTTGATTTGCATCGGCTAAAAAAACAACTTTATCCTGTTGTGGCGCTTCGCCTATCAAGTCAGGGCCAAGTTTATAGTAAGGTACTTTTGAGTCTGACAAAAATAATTCTATCTCGGTTTGAGTCTCTTCAAAAAAGCAAAAGACAATAGGAGTTTCGTTTCGAGTAATGACTTTAAGGGTTTCGGTGATCATACCTCGCCACGCCATGGTTTTCGATTTCCAAACCCAATCGGAATAAACTGGCTTATCAGATTTAAGGAAAGAAAATAAGCCCATTACTTCCTCAGTTTTTTAGTGTACTCCACTTCATCAAAGCCAAGTAAAATTACTTTCCCTTTATTTTCGATCAGGGGTCTCTTAATTACACTCGTTTTTTCAACCATCAGATCAATAGCTGCTTTTTCAGAAGTTATTTTCCTTTGAACCGCCTCATCCAACTGGCGCCAGGTGGTGCCGCGCTTGTTAACCAAACTCTCCCACCCTACTTGCTTGCTCCATTCTGCCAGCTTTGCTTTGGTGATTCCAGATTTCTTATAATCATGAAATTCAAACTCCATAGAGTGCTTCTTCAACCAATCAACTGCAGACTTAACTGTGTTGCAATTTTTTATTCCGTAAACAATCATAATCTTACAAAGTTAAATTTTGTTATGTTAATAATGCTAATACCATTCAAAACGCTCCTTAATAATTTTATTCTTTTCAATCTTTAAATAATCTAAAAATGCACGCCCTATGGGCGAGAATTTCTTTTCCTTCAACCAAACCAAATTCCAGGTTGATTTAATTGGAAATCCCTTAACAGGAATAATTTGAAGATCTCGATTTGTTAATTCGTTTTTAATTCCAATTAAAGGCATAATGGAACATCCCAAGCCTGCGATTACCGCCTGTTTAACGGCTTCATTAGTTGTAAGCTCCATTTTTTTTCTTACCGGCAAACGATTTTGTTCAATAAATTTTTCCATTACGTGTCGGGTGCCTGATCCAGGCTCTCGATAAATTAAAGGTAACTGCTTAAAAATAGATTTATCCTGAACTCCTTTTGAAATCTTTACATCCATGTTGGCTACCAAAAACAATTTGTTCTGTATTAATTCAACAGAATCAATTTTCAACTTTTCGGGTAATACTGATACCAATGAAAAATCAACTTCATTTCGTTCTAAACTTTTGATCACCTTGGCTTTATTAGTAACATCCAAAATAAGTTCAACCCCGGGTGAGCTTTTAAAAAATCAGCTAAGAAATAAGGCATCACATATTTTCCTGTTGATACAGCCGAAATTTTTAGTCGCCCGGCCAATTGACCTTTGTGGGCTACCGTTTTATAATTAATAGCATTAACCTGATTCAAAATATTCTCTGCTGTTTCGGCAATCTCTTTTCCAAAGTCAGTGACAAACAATTTTCTGCCAATCACCTCTGTTAATGGTATTTCAAACTGGTCTTGAAAATTTCTTAGTTGAATAGAAACAGCCGGCTGTGTTAAGTTAAGTTCATCGGCTGCCTTGGTGATGCTTTGCAGTTGGGTGACTTTAAGAAATATCTGTAATTGATTTAATGTGTAATTCATAAATATATTTTATGCATATCATTACAAATATATATAAAAATATATGCTTAGCTATCTCGACTTTTGCCCCGTAACCAAACAAAATATTTAACATGACAAACATAACCGTAGCAAAAGGCGATGGCATTGGCCCCGAAATTATGGATGCCACCCTGTCAATTATTTTGGCAGCCGGTGCCAACATTAATATTGAAGAAATTGAAGTTGGTGAGAAGGTTTATTTAGCGGGCAACACGGCAGGGATTGCAAAAGAATCTTGGGATGTTATCCGGAAAACAAAATATTTCTTAAGGCTCCTATTACAACACCACAAGGAGGGGGCTATAAAAGTCTTAACGTAACAACACGCAAATTTCTCGGACTCTATTCAAATGTTCGTCCTTGCATGAGTTTACATCCCTTTGTAAAGACGAAGCATCCAACCATGGATTTGGTTATCGTAAGAGAAAATGAAGAAGATTTATATGCTGGCATTGAACATCAGCAAACAGACGAGGTGGTACAATGCCTTAAACTTATAAGCAGACCAGGCTGCGAAAAAATTGTTCGCTATGCATTTGAATATGCGCGCCAATACGGGCGAAAGAAGGTAACCTGCTTTACCAAAGACAATATCATGAAACAAACCGATGGTCTCTTCCATCAGGTGTTTGATGAAATTGCCAAAGAATATACAGATATAGAAAATGAGCATTGGATAATCGATATCGGTGCTGCAAAAATGGCCGATACCCCAGAGGTATTTGATGTAATTGTTATGCCTAATTTATATGGTGATATTTTATCAGATGTAGCTGCACAAATTGCAGGTTCGGTTGGGCTTGCAGGTTCGGCTAATATTGGCGAGGAGTGTGCGATGTTTGAGGCAATTCATGGCTCAGCACCGCGCAGAGCTGGACAAAATATGGCTAATCCATCGGGGCTATTACAAGGTGCCATCATGATGTTGACACACATTGGGCAAAGTGATATAGCCGAGAAAGTTCAAAACGCCTGGCTAAAAACAATCGAGGAAGGAACGCATACCTATGATATTTTTAAAGAAGGTGTAAGCTCAAAAAAGGTTGGAACAAAGGAATTTGCACAAGCCGTAGTAGCCAATCTTGGTACGAAGCCTGCAACACTCAAAGCTGTTTCTTACTCAAAAGACAAAGTACTTACCCTTCCTAAATACAAAAGAAAACCTGCTGGTAAGAAAGATCTGGTGGGCGTTGATTTATTTGTGCATTGGCGTGGCACTAACCCAGATGAGCTTGCCCGCGTATTGCAAGGAATTGAAACCCATGAGGTAAAGCTCTCTATGATAACTAACCGAGGTATAAAGGTTTGGCCTGATGGATTTGAAGAAACGTTTTGCACGGATCATTGGCGTTGCCGATTTAAACCAACTAAAGCCGACACCATCCATAAAGCACATATAATCGATCTGCTTTCTCAGTGTAATGTGAAAGATATTGACATAATCAAAACAGAAAATCTGTACTCGTTTGATGGTAAACAAGCTTACTCGTTAGGACAAGGCCAATAATCACATTAAATAAATTATACAACTATGGATAAAACACACGAATACCAGTTAATACTTGGAGAATTTTCAGCCTCGGATGCAAGCCAAATACTGTTGGAAATTATTAACAACAAAATAAATTATCACAATCGTCAAATCTTTTCAATAAGTGAGCGATTTAATGGCGATGTGTCTCATTCTGAAAAACGTATTAAAGCGCTTCTAAAAACTTCAAACTCACTCAAAAAGATTCTGATTGCAGCTGAAAAAAAGGGTATGCTGTACAGATTGATTGTCCGATAAAAATTAAGATAAAAACTGTAAAGAAGTAAATCAAAAATCGATTTATACTGCCCTCTTATGGATACCACGCTTCTCCTTGACAATCTAACTAATCCAGCCCTTTTATTTTTTGTATTAGGAATCCTTGCCGTTCGGTTAAAAAGTGATTTAGCTATTCCGGAAAATTCATCAAAGTTTATATCTCTCTATCTGTTATTTTCGATAGGGTTTAAGGGAGGGCAGGAGTTAGCTCATAGCCAGTTTGACTTATCCATTGTTTGGGCAATACTATTCGGTGTATTAGTTGCATGCGTCATTCCAATGTACACCTTCTTTATACTCAAAAGAAAATTAGAAATAGAAAGTGCTGGCGCAGTAGCCGCAGCCTACGGCTCTGTGAGTGCAGTTACCTTTGTTACGGCAGTAACATTTCTTGAAATCCAAAATATCACCTACAGTGGACACATGGTTGCGGTAATGGCGTTAATGGAGGCACCCGCAATTGTAATTGGCGTAATGCTCATTAGATTATATAGCAAAAAGGAAGATGGCTTGCCAAAAATGCGCAAGGTTATCGGCCATTCATTCGTAAACGGTAGTGTGCTTCTCATATTAGGTAGCTTGATAATCGGTTTATTAGCTAGCGAAGAACAAGCCCTGGGTATTAGGCCCTTTACCACAGATATCTTTAAAGGATTTCTTGCCATCTTTCTCTTAGACATGGGCATTGTAAGCGGTAGAAAACTAAATGATTTTTTTAAAAATGGAAAATCCTTGGTAATGTTTGCTATCATTGTTCCACTAGTTAATGGATGCCTTGTCGCTATGCTGAGCGGCCTTATTACAGACAATACCGGAGATCGGTTCATGCTCTCTATATTAGCCGCCAGCGCATCATACATAGCGGTGCCTGCCGCCATGAAAATTGCAGCCCCAAAAGCTAACCCAGGAATATTTTTGCCCATGGCACTTGCCATCACATTTCCTGTGAATATCACGATTGGGTTACCTTTGTATTTATCTATCGTTAAACCTTCTTGAAATAAACTAATATACGGCCATGGATCAAACTACACTTTGGATTGGATTTAATGTATTTGTGCTTTTGATGTTGGCTCTCGATCTTGGAGTCTTTCATAGAAAATCTAGTGAGGTTAAAGTTAAGGAGGCATTGATATGGACGTGCATATGGGTTTTTATGGCCTTCCTATTCAACGTATTCATCTATTACCAGATGGGTCAGGGAAAAGCTTTCGAATTTTTTACCGGCTACCTCATAGAGAAATCATTAAGCGTTGATAACATTTTTGTAATCATCCTGATATTCTCCTATTTCAACGTCCCTTCATCCTACCAGCATAAAGTTTTGTTTTGGGGTATTTTGGGAGCGTTGATTTTACGGGTTGCATTTATTCTGGCCGGAGTTGAACTTATCCATAAATTCCACTGGCTCATTTATATCTTTGGAGCCTTTCTTGTATACACGGGAATTAAAATCGTTACGCAGGGTGATGTTAAGTTAGACCCCGATAAAAACCCACTTGTTAAGTTGGTTCGAAAAATCTTTCCGGTAACCGAACATTTTGAAGGTGATAAGTTTTTTTGTTAAAAGAGATCATAAACTTTGGGCAACACCGCTCTTTATTGTTGTGGTGGTTATCGAGGCCACTGATTTAATCTTTGCTGTGGATAGCATTCCGGCAATTTTATCCATTTCCGATGATGCATTTATCGTTTACACATCAAACGTATTTGCCATACTTGGTTTGCGATCGTTATACTTTGCGCTGGCAGGAATTGAGAAATATTTTGTGTATCTCAAATATGGTTTGTCTGCAATTTTAGTGTTTATCGGTGCTAAAATGTGTTTGGCTGATCTGATAAAGATACCGATTGAAGTTTCGCTGGCCTTTATAGTATTAACATTGGCGATGGCCGTGTTGGCATCTATGGCATTGCAGCCTAAGGGAGAAGGACCTGGTAATTCTCCCCCAAAATAAACTGATTAAAAAAAGATGCGACTTAATTGACATGGGTTATTGAAATTTTAATAAACTGTCAAACGCTTACCAACCACCCCCGAGTGCCCGATAAAGATCTATGGCCGCAAAAAACTGAAATTGTTTAGTTTCAGCTATCATTAGCTCCGCTTCCAACACACTCTTCTGTGCCGTTATTACTTCAAGATATGACGCCAACCCGGCAACAAAAGATCGTTTGCTGTAGCAACACCTTCTGCTAAAGTATTTACTTCCTGAAGTTTGAAATCATAAGAAGTTTGTAAGTTATCAATTCGACTAAGTTGCGTGGCCACTTCCTGAAATCCATTTAAAATACTTTGCTGATACTGGTAGTATGCCTCCATCTGCATAGCCGATGCTTTTCTATATTCGGACTTTAAAAGATTGCGATTAAATAAGGGTGCCGTGAGTCCTCCTATGACAGAATATGCCAATGATGTAGGGGTAGTAAATAACACGCTTGCATCAAATGATTGAAGGCCCACACCTGCAGCAATATTTAAGGAAGGCAAGAAAGCCGCACGGGCAGCTTGCACATCTAAGCGAGCCGCTACCAACTGAAACTCAGCTTGCATTATATCAGGGCGGTTAACCAACATACGCGATGGTAACCCAGCATTGATTTGCTGCAGCAACGATTGGTTTAGAATTGATTCGCCACGGATAACCGGCTGAGGATAGCGAGCCAATAATAAGTTTAGTTGATTTTCTTGCTGAATGATTTCTTGTAGGACCAAAGCTTCCAAACTTTTTGTGTTTAGCAACTGCGCAGAAAACTGTTTTACAGCCAGTTCAGTAGCACGACCTGCTTCCTTTTGAACTACAATCAGTTCAATGGCCCTTTGCTGAAGGTTAATGTTTTCCCGTATTACTTCCAACTTATTATCGAGTGTCAGCAAGTTGTAGTAATAGCGGGCTATATCGGTTACCAATATTGTTTTAATGAGGTGTTGTGACTTCTCTGAAGCAAGAAAACGCGCGGCTGCCGCCTTTTTGCGACTGCGTAACTTACCCCACACGTCAACTTCCCAACTGCTTTGAAAACCAGTATAGTAATCGGGAATATTTATAGGAATATGTTTTTCAGGCGGAACATTGGCCGATAAATTCGTGTCGAAATTGCCGACCCCGTCTATTGTGTATTCGCCAAATCGTTGCTGGCCTACCGATACCACACCGTGTAATGAAGGAAGCAATGCACCAGCAGCAATAGATGTATTGGCACGTGCCATACTTACCCGTTGCAATGCCATTTTTAAATCCAAATTACTCTGAAGACCCAGATCAATGTAGCTGACCAAAATTGAATCTGTAAAATATTCGCGCCAGAGCAACACGGGTTGGTCTGTTTCATTTAACTGTTGCGAAAATTGATTTGGCATAGTAATCAGTTTCGGCTCAGTAATTTTTTCTGAAACTTTGCAACCACTTAGTATGGTGATAAAAGAGAAAATGAATAGTGATTTGCGAACGAGAGGATACATAATTGTTATTTATGTGGTGTTGAGATTTGAGTTTGCTTTTTGCTAGAGAGTGATTTGGCAAGACTGGCAAAAACTACGTAAAGACCTGGAATTATAATGATGCCGAAGAGTGTACCAAACAACATGCCTCCGGCTGCTGCGGTGCCAATAGAGCGATTGCCCATAGAACCTGCTCCACTGGCAATACAAAGTGGAATTAATCCCGCAATAAATGCAAAGGAAGTCATTAAAATAGGTCGCAAGCGCGAGACAGCCCCTTCAACAGCGGCTTCCAAAATACTTTTGCCTTGTTGCTGTTGCTGAATGGCAAATTCTACAATCAATATCGCGTTCTTACCCAATAGCCCGATTAGCATAACCAATGCTACTTGTGCATAAATGTTGTTTTGCAACCCCACAAGATGAAGCATAAAAAAGGAACCAAAAATTCCTGTAGGCAATGATAAAATTACAGGTAGTGGCAATAAAAAACTTTCGTATTGAGCTGCCAACAGTAAATAAACAAACACCAAACAAATTGAAAAAATATAAATCGCCTGATTGCCCGACAAAACTTCTTCGCGGGTCATGCCCGACCATTCAATTGAAAAGCCCCGCGGCAGTTCAGCTTTGGCCACTTCGCTAATTGCCTTTATAGCATCGCCACTACTATAACCCTTGTTAGCATCTCCATTAACCATGGCCGATGTAAACATATTGTACCGGGTAAGTTGTTCAGGTCCATATACCCTTTCTAATCTGACGAACGAAGAATAAGGAACCATTTCACCAAAATTATTTTTTACATATAGCTTAAGGATGTCTTCGGGCGAGGCTCGATAATTAGGTGCTGCCTGCACCATAACCTTATACATTTGCCCAAAGCGAATAAAATTTGTTGCGTAGTAACTGCCTATTAGCGTTTGTAAATTACTCATGGCGTTCTCAACGGTTACCCCTTTCTGGCTAGCCACATCCTGATCAATATGAATCATATATTGTGGATAGCTTGCATCAAAACCAGTAAAGGCATCCGCTATTTCGGGTCGGGCTTTTAAGGCCTCAATAAAATTAGAAGTAACGATAGCTGTTTGCTGCAAATTGCCTGAACCAGTTTTATCTAACAGTCTCAACTCAAAGCCACTGGCATTTCCAAAACCTGGTACCGTGGGCGGAGCAAAAAACTGTATGCTCGCATCTTTTATATTTTCTGTTTCTTGCTGCAGGCGTAGAATTAAATCGTTTACCGATTCTTCTCTTTCGTGCCAGGGTTTTAAATTAATCATACCCATGCCATAGGCTGCCCCGGCTCCATCCGTCATTAAGCTAAACCCTGCCAATGTGCTTACAGATTCAACAGCCTCCATAGCTCCGGCCACTTGTTGAATTTGATCCATCACTTGCTCGGTGCGCTCTACCGTTGCCCCGGCTGGCGAAGTTACATTCGCGTAAATCATACCTTGATCTTCGGACGGAATAAAACCTGTAGGTACTATTGAGCTTATGCCCCAGGTGGCCAGTATAAAAACTAAAAGCATGGCCCATGTGATGGTTCTTCTGCCGGCCAGCAACGTTACCAGCGATTGATAGCGCAGCGAAAGTGAATCATACCCTTTGTTAAAACTATTAAAAAAACGATGCAGGATACTGCTTGGTTTATGTCCGTGATTATTTTTTAATAAGATAGCACAAAGTGCTGGTGTAAGGGTAACAGCATTAATACCCGAAATAACAATAGCAATTGCCAGTGTAAGTGAAAATTGGCGATAAAAGACACCCACCGGCCCGGTCATAAATGCTACCGGAATAAACACCGCAGACATAACCAAAGTAATAGCAATAATAGCACTGCTGATTTCTTTCATAGCTGCTACGGTAGCCTCCTTTGGCGCAAGTCCTTTTTCCATTTGAACGTGAACTGCCTCCACCACAACAATAGCGTTGTCAACCACAATGCCTATGGCAAGTACTAAGGCAAATAAGGTGAGTAGGTTGATGGAAAAACCCAATAGCTGCATGAAAAAAAACGCACCTATCAAAGATACAGGAACAGCCAAAGCGGGTATCAAGGTTGATCGCCAATCTTGTAGAAAAATAAAAACTACTAAAGACACAAGTAGGAAGGCTTCTACCAAAGTGCGCAATACCTCTTCAATAGAGGCATCTAAAAATCGCGAAACATCATACCCAATATTATAACTCATACCTGGAGGAAATGACTCATCCTTCAGTTGCTCCATTTTTTCTTTACGTTTTCGATAACTTCCTTTGCATTGCTACCCGGGCGTTGCTTTAGCATAATGGCTGCCGAAGGACGACCGTCCTCTTTTGATAAAATGTTATAATTACGAACACCAAATTCAACTTCGGCAACATCTTTCAGTTTTAGTATAGAACCCTCTTTGTCGGCCCGCAAAACTATATCCTCGTATTGTTTAGGTTCATAAAACTTACCTGTATAACGGAGTACATATTGCAGCATTTGCGGAGCTTTGTCTGAACTTTCTCCTGATTTACCAGGCGCAGCCTCTATATTTTGGCTGCGAATAGCCTCAATTATCTCTTGCGTAGAAATACCATAACCCGCCATGCGATCAGGTTTTAACCAAACACGCATAGAGTATTCACGGGCACCAACAATAGTAGCATAGCCAACACCTTCAATACGTTTCAACTCTGCCAGAATATTTATGTCTGCAAAATTGTAAATGAATTTCTCATCGGCCGAGGGGTCGTTACTCAATACATTTAAATACATAAGAATGCTGGTCACTTCTTTCTCTACACTTACACCAGCTTTAATTACTTCTTCTGGTAATTCATCTAATACAGTAGAAACCCTGTTTTGAACGTTTACATTAGCAAGATCGGGATCCGTGCCAACTTTAAAATAAACCTGAATGATACTTGCTCCATCATTACCTGAAACAGAAGTCATATAAGTCATGCCAGGTACACCATTAATAGCTCGCTCAAGTGTTGTAACAACGGCCTTTGCTGCAACTTCGGCATTGGCGCCCGTGTAATTTGTAGTTACTACTACCGTGGGTGGAACAATATCTGGAAATTGGGTGACGGGAAGATCAACCAACGCCAGCAATCCAAGGAGAGCAATAAAAAGTGATATGACGAGGGAAAGAATCGGGCGTTCAATAAATTTATTAAACATAAGTGGTTATCTAAAGTTGTGTAGCATAAAAAAAAGAATGATTAAGAAGTAGCCTTTGTCTTATGCTTACCCCCAGTATTTAATCGAATGCTATCTGAAACTGGAATTGATTTTATTAACATTCCATCGCGCACATCCTTTATTCCCTCGTAAATAATTCTATCACCTTCATTTAAACCGGATTGAACAATGTAAAAATGTGCTAACCTCGCAGCAGGCAAAAAACTTTGAACGCGCGCTTTGTTATCGGCACCAACAATAAACACATAGGTTTTGTCTTGAATTTCAAAGGTTGATTTTTGAGGCACCATCAAAGCAGATTCAACACGGGTGTAAAGACGAATCTTTCCGGTTGACCCATGTTTTAGTATATGGCTAGGGTTGGGAAATTTTGCCCGAAAGGCAATGGTACCCGTAGAAGTATCAAATTCACCTTCCATCGTTTCTATGTGTCCAGGAAATTGATGCGTACTTCCATCTGCCTGAATCAAAGATACCTGATCTGATCTTCTGTCGCTTTGATTGCTCTTGGCATACTGTAGGTATTCCTTTTCGGAAACCCGAAAATATGCGTATATAAAATTGGAATCGAAAACCGAGGAAAGCAAATGACCTTCATTAATAAGGCTACCCGTTTTAAAGGGTATCCGATCCACAACTCCATCAAAAGGAGCGCGAATATCCGTATGAGAATAGCGTATATTGGCTTGAGATAAGTCTGATTGAGCTTCTTCTACTTTGCCTTTGCAATATCTACTTTTGCTTTAGCCAAACGCAACTCAGTTTCAGAAATAACATTTTTATCCACTAACATAGAAACGCGTTCTACCTCCAATTCTATCGCTTGAACGTCAGCATTGGCTGCATGCAAACCAGCCCTTGCACGCAACACATGCGCTCTGTACTCCTCATCATTTATTTTAAATAGTAATTGCCCGGCCTTTACAACCTGCCCTTCGTCAACATAAATTACGTCCAAATAACCAGATACTCTTGCTCTAATCTCAACATGCCTGACTGCATGTACATCAACCACATGCTCTTGTACTAAAACAGTATCCTTACTTAAAACGTAAGTCACAGGAAACTCATTTATAGATTCTACCACTCCCGTTTTTGTTGAGCAACTGCCCAACATTGCTAATGAAATAAGGAATACACCTGTTGCAAACATTTTCATAAATTATGATATAAGTTTTATTCTCAAACAATTGATGAATGGCCATCCACAAAAAAAATTCTAATGTTACGAACGTTAAAAAAAGAACGTAATTCACGGGCGCGTATCAGCGCTTCTTCGTTTGTTTTAAAAACAGAACAAGGTTTTTTTTCTACTTCTACAAATCTCTCGTCATCAACAGCTATTATAGCTATATACTGATCGGGCTTTGGGTTTTCTTCCAGTACGATCCATTTCATAACATTATATTTTTATGTTCCTCTTTGTAATCACTGCAGGTACAGATTTTTTATTAATTTTCCTTTCGTTTAAATCTAATGTTAAGCTGGGGCGATAACGTTTCGTTGTAGAGCGGTGGTGGCAGGGGATTATCGCTGATGTCCAATAGCTTCAGCTTCTTCATTTTGCCAATTTCTGCAGGCAATTCAGCAATACTATTTCCCACTAAAAACAAATATTCGATAGATTTTAACTGACTGATTCCCTCCGGAATTTCATTAATGCCATCGTTCTCTATGTGTAACTCACTAAGGCCGGTCATTTTACTCAACACACTCAAATTACCTTTGAAATTGAAGTGCGAATCATTATTGACGTACAGCACTTTTAGATTTTTCATTTGCATCATGGTCTCTGGCAAATCTGTAAACTCATTTTCAGAAAGCTCCAAACTCTCTAAAGTTCTTAGTTTACCAATATCAGCTGGAAGAGTGCTTATATGGTCGCCAGCCAGGCTAAGCATATGTAAGTTCGGAAGTTCATTTAATACAGCGATAGCCTGGGTAATATCCAGCGTTGGGTTGTGATCAAGATAAAGTGATTGTAGCAGATCAAGCTTGGAAAATTCATCCGGAAGTTTTTTAAGTTGATTATATGAAAGCACCAGATACCTTAATTGCTTTAACTCACCGATGCGGCCAGGTAGTTCCTGTAATTGCGTTCTACTCAAGTCAAGGTACTTTAACTTAGTTAGCAGAAATAGGGAATCCGAAAGGTGCCCGATTTCCTGTTTGCTTAAATCTAACCATTCACAGGTTCCCTTATTCAGGAGGGCATCTTCAAGTGATGTATATCTTCTTGAATCGGGATGTGCGATAATCGAAGTGCACAAAACAGAGAAAAGGATAAGAATTAGTGGGGCTTTAGTTTTCATAATAGTCTTAGTTAGTTCGTATGGATTATTGCCCATACGAACGATATAGTTTAATTGCCTTTTGAAGAGTTGATCATCATTGGCGTATTACCATCTGTAATAATCACCTTTGAATTTGATGATTTGGAGAGCTCACGAAAGGCTTCTATACTTTGCCATTCTATTATATTCTTATTTAAGCCCTCCGAAATTATTTTCTGAGCATCCCGAATGCCTTCGGCTTCAATCCTTTTCCGCGTTGCCTCCTGTCTTTCTCTATCTAACAAAAAAGCCATCCGTTGTGCGTCCTGTTCAGCTTCTAACTTTTCTTCTACCGCTCGAGCGAGGCCAGCCGGCAAAGAGATGTTCTTCAACAATACCGCCTCAATCTGAAAACCGCGCGGTTCAAGAATCTTAGCCATCTGATCGGTAATTTCCTTTTCAATAGTAGCCCGTTGCACAGAGTGCATATCTTTTGCGAAAAAACGAGAGCACACATCCGAAGCCGAAGACCGGAATACACTATTAATTACGTTGCCTTCATTACCTACCCCAATTGTTTCTACTATGGATGGGGCCTTATCAGGAACAATACGATACAGAATAGAAATAACCGCTGTAACATTAAGACCTTCTTTCGATGGAAGATTCGTGCTTATTTCCATATTCATGGTTCGAATGGGCATTTTAATAATTCGGCTAACCAAAGGGTTATACGCTATAGCCCCTGGCTGAAGTATTTTTTGATCTAACTTCCCAAGTTTTCGTTTCATACCAATTTCACCTTGCCTAACGACAGAACAGCTCAAGGCAACAAATGCCGTCATCGTCAAAATAATTATTTGAGTTTTCATATGTCCATTTATTTAGTTGTACGATTATTTTCTTTAACTCCTTGATGCAGGTTTGTTTTATCCATTGTCGCAAATGCAACCATTCAATCGGGTTTAGCCATTTATACGACTTACGATACTCTTTTAAAAATAACCTTCTGCTAAAACTTACCTTCTGCAAAATCATCTTGCAATAATCTAACATGGTTGTTTTCATAATGGTATTGGTTTAAAATCCTATTCTAATGGTTGGAGCTAAATCCTCACGATATTGGTCCAATAAAATATGTGGCATTTTATTATCTGTTAAATCGATGTACTCTAATTTTTTTAGAAGTCGGAGTGTAGCAGGCAATTCCGTAAGTTCATTATTTCGCAGATGGAGAGATTGAAGGTTCTTTAACCTGCTGATTTCATCTGGCAGCTTCTTGAAATGATCCCCTTCCAAGTGCAACTCTGAAAGTTTAGGTAACTTACTTAAGACCTCTATGTTTTTGAGTAAATCAAACCTTCTGTCATTATTGATATAAAGTATCTGAAGGTTTTTAAGGTTGCTAAACTCGGCTGGGAGTAACTCAATTTCATTATTTGATAATTCCAGGTATTGAAGGTTTTTAAGATTACCAATTGATGGAGGAAGTTTAAAAATCCCTTCACCCTTAATATTTAGCACCGTCAATAAAGGCAGCTTGCTCAGAATCTGAAAATCTGCATTCAAATCCTGTTCCAAATTGTAGTCAAGATACAGGTTCCGTAACGTCTTAATCTCACTGAAACTTTCTGGCAAATATTTTATACGGTTACCTGAAAGATCGAGATAAAATAAATTCTGCAGTTGACCAATCTCTGCAGGTAACTCAGTAAACTCATTCTGACTTAGATCCAGATATTTCAAATTTTTGAAAGTCAATATGGCAATCGGAAAGTCCTTCAAATTTTGCTCGCGCAAGGTGAGCCATTGCACACTGTCGGGGCTTGTCATCGCCTGCTCCAGGCTTGTATAATTCTTTGATCGTTGACCTACAACAATTGTTGAACTGAATAGCATCAGTAATAAAAAGAGACTTGAAAAAAAATGAAGAGGCGATATTAATTTAAGATTGGATTTCATAATAGTTTTATAATGGTTTCAATAATTATTAATCGATTCTAACGCAATACACAGATAGAAAAAGGTTATGATAAAGACTACCCAATAACTTCTGCCAGGAACCGACTTAAATTTTTTGTACATGCCTTTTTAATCTTTTGATTAAACTTCTAAATGGAATGAATGAGAATAGTTGCTACGTAATAGACTGCAAGGAATAAAAGAACTTTATTCCAAATGCATTTAGAAAAACAATCTAACGCCTAAAAACTCTCAATTGAATAAAGCGCGGAGTCTTGAGATGTATTGAAAACTTCTCTCTTTGTAAGCTTGAAAATTGGGAACCCAGTGGAAAGGATGGCTTTGAATTACTGGTTCTGATTTTCTCAATCTTTAACCGAGATGAAAAAGTATTTAAGGGTACGTTACTCTCAATTCGTCCTAGCTCTCCCTGTAGTCCTATTTCTAGCAAGTCAGCGTTTATTGCAGAATAACCTTCACCAAGGTTAAGAAATAAGGCAAAAATAAGAAGTAGAGCAATCCTTTTCATATTGATAGTTTTACTATCTCACTTGATTGTATAGCTATAATACGCTTTTTAGATTAATTTGTTCTAAAAAAGAGCTATTAATTCGAAATTTTTTGGTTGGTTATGGTAGGCACTGGTTTTTTAGGCCAAAAAAGGGTATTCTCAGCTAAAGAAAGGCTAAACCAACATTGCTGATTTAGTACTTAGAAGTATTTGGAATCATAGCCTTAGGAGTATCGACTTTGAAAGGTTTGGTAGTATTCTTCCAAAGCATGAACACAGGCATCAAAAAAAGGAAGATGCTTGTAACAATGCAACCGGCAGGACTGTTGAGAAAATTTTTTATTACAATAGCTGCATTGATCATCAACCGGGTCAGGAAGAAATAGCAAAGATTTTCATGGATAATGAAATGCAAGTCGTTGGACCGCCCTTAAAGCTTGAATAAAATTTATCTCGTTAATATAAATGCACCCCAGTAATAGGGATTGGGGTATTCTCTACGCAGATTTTCTTGGGCCGCACGAAATGATGCGCGCATATCCTTCGTCTTTAACCAGTGCGAATAAAAATCCACCATCAATTTTTGTGTCGCCTCATCATCTACTTTCCATAGACTCATAATCATATTTTGTGCTCCCGCTACACGCAAGGCACGTTGCAATCCATACACGCCTTCACCATGATTTACATCGCCATTAGCCGTTTCGCATGCCGAAAGCACGACTAACAACGTAGAGTCGAGATTTAGATTAATTACTTCAAAAGCGGTAAGCAATCCATCTTCTTCCTTGGAATCTGAATCATTGACACCAGCTAGTGCAATACCCGATCGGATCATTGTTTCCGCTAATGAATATGATTCACTTCCCTCTCCCGGATTAAAAAAACCATGACTTGCCAAATGCAATACAGTTGGTTCATTCAGGTTTTTCAGATTCTTCTCTGTTGCATCTTCACCCATAAACAATTGAGTCTGCCACTTGGCCATCATCAAAGCTCTGCTAAGAAGTTCTACTTCTTTTCCGGTACCGGGTAAGTCAACAAATTTTCCGGGTTCACCTTCTTTTGAATATTGCGGTCGCCCAAAAAGTGCCGCGTTGTGATTCTTGCTCTTCTTTGAGTTTACACGTGGATTCAAAATATCTTTCGTATTTGTAACGACAACAAGATCTGTTTCATCCAACGCGTATTTTCCATTTCTGGGATCCCGAAGTGTATTCAAATTAAGTTGATTATAGATTCCGTCATTTGAAAGGCAGATTCGTTGGGGCATTTTATTCTTTGGCATATGACTCCGAATGGAATCGATTATAGGTTGCCAATAGGTTTTATAAGACAATGAATCTTCCGCATGAAGTGTTATGGAATTGTAATAGTTCTTGTAAAACTGTTTATCGAGGTGTTTAGATTTTGTACTCATGACCAAAGACATAACCGGTTGTTGTGTTGTCTCAGGCGTAATAATCAAAGCCCCATAAACCAATCCATCTACAAGCCGGACTATTTCGACCGCGGCCTCTTTTGGTTTTAAAGATTTCTGTATCGTGCGCCATGTTACTTTTTCAAATTGGAAGCCCGATCTGAAAGTGCGAGAATTTTCAGCAAGCCATTTTTCGTTTTCTTCAATCTTAACCTTTAAGTTGTGAAGATCGGTGGCTGGCATTTTACCTTCAACCAGCCCTTGCGCCAACTGATTTTTCCGTTCCTCCCAAAGGCTATAGATCTTAATCAAAATGGTGTCTCCACTTTGCAAAATATTTTTCTTCATGCGCTTGCTGGCATTGAGAATAACAGCCTTCGTGGTTAGTTGTAAATCAAACAACCGACCGGGAATCTCCTTGTTGATATAGGGTGTCTCAGAATCCTGCAGCGGAATTAGTCCGGAAATATTTAAAGCAAAAGATTTATAAGACTCAATGAATTCAAGTTGATTTTTATAGAAAGCAAGTTTTTCATTATCAGTCAAATAGGTAAAGTTGTGAACAATATCATCTAGCAAGCTTTGAATCAAATCATTATAAATGGAGTCGGCCTGTGCGTAATTACCCGCCCAATGATAACTTTCTGCGAGATTAAACAAAGTGGTTTTATGAAGTGCCGGCTGTAGGGCTTCCTTTGATTGTTGAATCAAAAGAGATTCTCTGAGTAAAAAGATGGCCGAGTCGTATGATTCAAGAGCTAATTTTAGAGTTCCAAGATTATTCAGAATGGCGGTGTGGAGATAAAAATTTTTATAATTACTATTAGCAATCCGCTCTAATGCTTCCTGCCAATAAAAATTTGCTGAATCATACTGCTCCCTGTTACTGTAAATACTCCCAAGATTTTGTAGGGCATTAATTTCGTTGAGTGGATCAGGTTTGATCTGAATCAAACGGTAGTACAGTAGGGCATACCGCAAAGCCTGATCAATATTATAAATCTCATTATTATATGTAAATAAATTGTTAACAGTTGTCTGGTAGGTGGGCCACGATTCGTAATTGTCAGGATAAATTTCTTTTAGCATAGTAAGTTGCAACTCGAGCAATTGAATCGCCTGAGGCACTTGTCCTTTACTGTAGTGAATAGAGGCATCTAAACTGTTAGTTGTAATCTGCGCATCAAATAAGTCGTAGCTGGCAGTATCATAGTGAGCTTTGTTATCTTTAGGTATAGACACTAAAACAAACCTTGCCCAATTCAAATAATATTCCGCACTATCATATGTTGCCAACCCCGCATAGGTCTTAGATAGCTCAGCCAGCGATTCAACCTGACCTACATGTGGGAGATTATAAACGAGAAAGCTAAGATTAACAACTTGCTTAAAATTAGAGAGCGCTTGAAGGTAATCACCCAGCCCTGCCTGCGCATAACCCTTGTTTGACAAGGATGCCATGTATTGACTTGTATTTTTCCCAAACTGATGAGTGGCCAATTCCAGTGCCTGGTTGGCTGCAATAATTGCTTCTGCATACTTACCCCTCATGATATAGCTGGATGCTTTTTTATTCACGCTCTTCCAATCCTGACAAACAGCTTGAAAATAAATTAAGGGGAAAAGAAGAAGGAATAAAAAACGCATTCTCAAAATTAAGGAAAGCTAAATGCGTTTGGAAATCAAAGTTTAGAGACGTCTATCTTAAAAAGTTCAGCCGCGTTCTTCCACAGGATAAGTTCTTTCTTTTCTTCAGGCAGATCAAGTTGTTTCATAAAATTCAAATACGAACTCATATTTGATATAGGCCAGTCGGTACCATACAACAAATAGCGTGGATTCCCAGCGTAAGTAATCATTTCTTCTAGCTCATTCTTCATATACTTCTCGAACTTATCAGAAAAATCACCGAGCACCAATCCAGAGAAATCAGCAAATACATTTTTGTTTTTATAAACTACTTCCATACAATCTTTTATCCAGGGATTGCCCACATGACAAATGACAATTTTCAAGTCAGGAAAATCCACGGCTACATCATCAATATGGATAGGGTGAGAATATTTAATTTTACCCTTCGGTGAATAGGTATCACCCGAGTGGAACATAACGGGGACATCATATTCAACAGCCATATCATAAACAACTTTCATCCGGTTATCGTGGGGATAAAAAAGTTCGTACCCCGGATAAAGCTTTAATCCCTTTATTAGACCCGTTTCAAGATACTGACTGATCTCGCGCAAATCGCGATGATCATAATTTAAATAACTGATGCCCGCTACCACGCCAAGGTTATCTCTTCCACTAATTGCCTCAACTACTTTTTGCGTACTGGGCCGGTGTTCATTCACTTTATAGGATGTAAGCACCAGCGAATAATTGACCTTGTTTTCTATCATAGTCTCAGAGAGTTTGTCAAGACAATCTTCCAAAGAAACTACGCGCTCCTCATGATAGTTATTAATGTGAGTATGAACATCAATAATCATATTTCAAAGTTTTTTAGTGAGTTTACCCAAAGATAACAATAGCAGTTGGCGTTTCGAAATGATCCCATCTTAGAAGATGCCGGTTAAAATAGACAAGTTCAACTAGTTGATCTTCATAAACTTCTTATAATGACTTGAAAAATCATTTTGAAGTTGAATCATATAGATTCCTGCTGGTTGTTGTTGCAGATTGATTACTGTGGTGTGTTCTTTAAATTGAGGCAATTGTTCTGACCGATAAATCACTTTGCCAGAAAAGTCTACAATTCTTATTTTGATCATTGATGTTTGATGATGTGATACTTCCAAAACGATTTCGTTTGTGGTGGGATTCGGAAAAATCTCCCAATCAACGTACATTACTTCATCATCAGCACCCATTATGATATCTGTTGACGCCTTGAACTTCGCATAAAAAACATCTTTATAACCAGAAGAAGATAAAATTTGCTGAGTAGGTTCTCCCTTTCCCAAAATAAAGTTATTGCCATTAAAGTATCCTGCTATATAGGAATTGCCTTCCTCATCTACGGCAATACTCTTTCCCTCGTCATTACCACTGCTCCCTGCGTTAGTAGCCCAAATAAGATCTCCATAGAAAGTGTATTTGGCAACAAAGACATCAAACTTACCCTCTCCTATTAATTTGATTGCATTTTTACTTGCAAAATTGAGTTCATCATTAAAATATCCGGTAACATAAACACTGTTTTGAAAATCTGTTACTAAAGAAAGGCCACGATCAAAACCAGGCCCCATGGCAGATCTTGCCCAGAGGTTTTTCCCAGTTGCATCGTATTTAGCAATAAACGCCCCGTAATCGCCAGGACTTGATAATATCCCATTACCAAATACCGCATTTCCAAAAAAGTCACCTGTCAGGTAAATATTATCTTCTAAATCTACTGCCACCCCACTTAGGCTACCTGAACTGCCAGTAAACGGAAGAATGTTCCACACCAAAGAACCCGTATTCGTTAATTTGGTTAAAGTAAAAGAGTTTCCATCACCACCGCACAATACAACATTCAACTTTTTATCCAGCGCTATACTTAATCCGTTACCCAGTCCATTCTCAAGTACATGAACCCACACAAAATTTCCATCATTAGTAAACTTGGCTGCAAAAATTTTACTACCTGAAGTTGAAACTGTCTTTTCTGATGGTTCTCCTTTTCCAAAATAGCTTCACCTTCTATTCCACCCGTTAATGTAAACATTCGAAGAAGCATCTGTAACAATTGAATATCCAGCATCAGTATTCTCACCCCCAGCAGCTTTGGCCATAATAAATTTCCATCGGGGTCATATTTGGCTAAGAAAATTTCTCCAAAAGATCCAATTAATGTGGTCTCCGACAACTCTCCTGCTCCAAATACAGCTTCATTAGAAAATCTTCCGGTTACAAAACAATTTCCGCTATTATCAGTAGCAACTCCATAACCAATAATACTATTACTCTGTACACCACCTTTCACCCAAAGTAAGTTTCCTTGGGGATCGTATTTTGCGATAAATAGACCGTTAATAAATAAGGTCGTTTCATTCGTCTGACCCTTTCCAAAAACAGCATTCCATCCAGAGTCTCCTAATATATCACCCGTTATAAAAACATTTCCTAAATTATCAAGTGCTATACTATGAGCCGTCTCGTTGAAGTTATCCATTTCCGAACTGCCCCCTGCTTGCTGAGCGAGAATAAATTCCTGAGCGTTGTGGTCGTAGAATGAAGTTACCAATAAGAAAATCAAAATAAATCGCATACGGATAATTTGAAAAGTCGTTTTAGAAAAAGAAGTGGAATTATCCATAACTAAATAAGGTGATCGTAATGTCATTATATCAATATTCCTACTATTACAGCTAATCCACGGCACGTGTTACAAACGCGCTTCACCAGTTTTTCAAAATAACCTACTGCACCACCTTCTTCACCACCTCAACAACTTTTCCTTTCTTCCGTGCATACACACTGTTATCGTACATGGCTTCGCAGCTTACTGCCGGCAATAATAACTCCGGCATAGCTGGCGGTGAGGAGTACTTTAAACGTTTTGCGTTGATTCGCATTCAAATCAAAATAAGTGTAAACGCGATCGTCACGTATGTCTTGATAGGTGGGCACATCCCCGGTAATACCAGCGGCCTCATCATCCGTTAAGCGTAAATTGTTTATCTCCACCCTGATGGAAAGATTTGATTCAATGCCAGGTTTTTATAAATGCCTCGCATGCCCGGATTTGCTACTGTTACTGTTGCCACAAACTCTGTCCCTTGCTCCAACACAGTTGGATCTACTGGCACACCCGAGGAACTCGCATAGGTAACATTGATAGAAAGATTCTTTTCACCATCTTCTTCGGTTCCTCTGGCTGGCACCCCTTCTGAAATCAATCTCACAAACAACGTTCCCTTACTCTCACTGGTAATTTTTAAACTACCTCCTTTTACGCCATTGATAGGAAAATTGACCTGAGCCAATGTAAGGGCAGTATTGGCACTTACCTCTTTACCATTGTAGACGTACGTAAATTTCAAATCGCTTTTCTCTCCACCGGCATAAGCACCTACCGATTTTAAACACCAGGCCAATGTTTGTGTACTCATCCAATAATTTGCGTTACTCATCGATTCAGAAATCTCCTTCACCAATTCAAAAGCTTTGGTGCGATTATTAAGTAATAATAGTGTTTCTAGCATGATTGCTTTATCGCGCAGATCCGAGCCATAAGAATATGCCAACTCCTGATAAGGCTTTATTTGCATCGGTCGTTTATCAATCAATTGCTTCCCCGCTCAGGCTGACCGCTTTTACATACGCAGCGGCTAACATCCACGCAGCCGTTGGCGGCAAATTACCTTGCTCGCGCAAGCGATTCAGCACCCAATTCAGCCTCGCCCGAAAGCGCCAACGTGTATAACCGATAAGCCTGAATCAATTCGCTGCTACTGTACTCCTGATTCTTACGCCAACTCTGTGCTTTGTTTTTTTGATACTTCTTCCACCGTTTAATCAGATCGTTTGGAACGAAGTAGCCCTTTGTTTCTGCCTCAATCAAAAAATGTCCGGCACAGGTAGTACCCCCGCTGTCGGTATCTTCATGACCGGGCCAATACGAAAATCCACCATCGCGATTTACAAAAGACTTTAAGCGTTCAACACCCGCTTTAACATTTCGTTGGATTACATTCTTTTCTTCTTCTGTAAGTGCTCTCACTTTATCGAGATACAATTGCGGAAAAACCGAGGAAGTAGTTTGTTCAATACAACCATATGGATATTGCAACAAGTACCGCATGCGCTGCCCCAGGTTAACGGGTGGCAAGCTCGACACTTCCAATATCGATGTGTTGGTGCCTGCAATACCTATTGGTGTTACAGTACCACTCCATGCTTTGCCGGCTTCCAGGACAGCATCCTGCACTTGCGTAATCGGTGGATTCGGATTACGCACTTCAATTTCAATTTCATCCGTTGCGGAATAATTTCCAGACGAGGCCGTTACCTGAATCTTTGCTCTACCGGTTTCAGATTTAACCACTAATCCAAAATCAAGGGTAAGGTCAGAATCCCCACCCATAGAAATTGTTCGCGAACTTTCATCAGCCATACTTATCGGGCCGCTTACTTTTATTTCAACCTTAACATTATTAATTCCTTTTTCACTGGTGAATAAAGTAATCGGCAATTTCACTCTTTCTTCCGGCCCAAGTACCCGTGGTAAGGTGGCCAACACCATCAACGGTTTACGAACCGGAGTTGCCTTCTCAGTTTTTCCATACGCACCTTCATAGCCTGCCACGAGCATAGTTTTTACCGAGCCAATATATTGTGGCATAATGAAGCGATGTTCTTTACTACCACCATCCAACGTGATGGGTCCGAAAAATAAAACCACGGGTTTAAAACGATTCGCCTTCGCATCATCTTCCTTTGCCGCTAACTCGGCATCGCCACCTAAGGCGAGTAAGCGTTCTACTCTTCCACCATAGGCACCCATCACCTGATCGTATAAATCCCACGTTTTTACGCCCAATGCTTCGCGCGCATAAAAACGACTCCACGCATCAGGTGTTTTAAAGCGGGTAAGGTCGAGCAAACCTTCATCCACAATCGCGAGTGTGTAGGTCATCTTGCGCTTCGCTTTTTCCGAAACTTTAATCACGACTTCTTTGCCGGGCTCTAATACATCTGGCATAACAATAATCGGATCCAGATGTGTTCCCGGATCTTCCACTTGTATTGGAATAACGCCATACAAACGAATGGGCAGATCGTTAACTGTTTGTGCGTGCGGTTGAAGCAACGTAACATTCACAAAAACATTCGGAGTCATTTCTTTGGTGAGATCAAAACTGAACGGATTGTCACCTTGCTTCGTTTCGAGCCAGTACGTTTGTAACACGCGACTACCATTTTCGATACTAATTAATGCTCGGCCCTGATCGCTGCCCGGTATTACCAGATTCGCCTTTTCGCCAACATTGTACATGGGTTTATCCGAAGAGAATGAAAGCATCGTAGCGCCTTCGCCTTCGTTGCGAGCCCGACCTGCCCAACCCGGCCAATCGATGTAAACTACCTTGCCTGTGCTGTGACCTGTTTCCGGATCATATGCTTTAACAAAGAAGCGACCCCATTCCGGATATTTTATTTTAAAGTTCCAGGTTCCCTTACCATTCTGGGTACGGACTCTTCCCGTGGTAATGGGCTGCGAATAATTTCCTGACATAAAATTCACCGAGCCTTCCGAACTATCCCACCACCAACGCCAGTCGATCTTATAAATTGATAACTCAACCGTTCGCGATAGTGGATTACCATCGGCATCAATAGTTACAACATCTACCCGATGGGTAGTGTCGGTAAGTAACATGCCTCGGGCTTTATCCCCTTGCGGGAGACGAATTCCCGTAAGGGATGCGTACGGATAAAATGGAATACTAAACCGATCGATGCTGAAGTTGCCACTCTCTTCAAAAACTTTTCCACGGAATACGGCATTCAACGTACCGGGTGCATCGCCATTCACCTCAATATTGGCGTTAACCAAGGCTCTTCCATCGGCATCGGTATAGCCATCATAAATGGATTGCGACTCGCTATAGAAGTCGATGGAAGGATCATCAAATACATAGTCTTTATATTGATCAAACTTAGTAGTGCCGCGGGTAAGTAACACGTCAAATTGTGCGCGCAAATTTTTCCCTGGTGCTCCATGGAGCCAGTTTACTTTTAGATTACCACTCACATTGTTGTTCCCAGCTGTTAACTTATCAACACCAAAGTCGAGATTGATTTTTTAACCGGTTAGGTTTTACCATTTCAATTTTAATAGGCTGCGTAAACTCCGTGCCACCCACCTTAACCCGACCTAGCCAATTACCCGTTGGGGCATCATCAGCGGTGGCGGTAGCGAATTTATAAAATCCGTTTTCCGCATTTGATCGAACCAATCGGGTTGTAATTTGCCCCTGTGGATTTTGTAATTCAAAAACCACCGGATGAGTTGCCGGTAATTGTCTCAGTTTGTCTTCGAGAATAAAACTGAGATACAACGAATCGCCCGGCCGCCATACACCGCGTTCGCCATATAAAAAACCTTTCAACCCTTTGTTTACATATTCACCACTTACATTAAAATTGCTGAGTGAAAGAGACTCCCCTCCCAACAATTTTAAATAACCACGTTGGGCTCCACTTTTCGCGATCAGGACAAAAGGATTTTGCTTAGAAGAAATTATCGCTTTGCCATCGGGGCCAGTAGAAGCCGTACCAATAAGCTGTTGTTGGAAATCGTACAATTCCAATTGCACACCCGAAATTGGTTGCGTTGTTTTTAAATCGTTAACAACAACCACGGTGTTGCCATCGCCTCCCCGCTTGGCTAATAACCCAAGATCAGATGCAATTACATTCCGTTTTACATTTCTGGTTCCCGTGTAGTACGAGGGATGACATGGATTGTCCCGTTGCTCCCAATCATAATCTTCACCATAGTAATAATCGTCATAACTGTCCCAATAACTTTCTTCTGCTTCCCCGGCATCCCACTCCTCCTGTTCAAAGACGTTTTGATTATTCGTGTCAGTCTCTTCACCTTCTTCACATACATATGCGAGATAGGATTTTTTAAAACCGATACGCACCTGATAGATGGCTCCGGGTTCTGCATTAATTAAGGTGGCCAGATCCAACGTGTAGCGATTCCATTTTGCTAAATCGGTAACCCCTGCATTTTCCAACGAAACAGTTTTCTTAAGCACGGGTTTGCCAACTCGTCTCATCTCCTGATTGCCATCAAAATCATTTGCCTGTAAGAATTGTAGCACATTGCTTTCATACACTTTTAAGATCTGCACATCAACCGATTTGAGGTTAACGGCTTCAAACGGCATAATTAATCCTTCGCTGCTGGGCAACACATTTCCTTTTCCTGTAAAGCGCACAGCCGGCAACACTTGCTCAAAGGCTATATCATAAGTAGCCGCTGTTTTCATTTTATAATTCAAAATATTCTTAATCCCCTCCTCCAGGGTGATGATTTGCGTCCCTGTTTGGCGCACGGGCGGATACACACTTATCTCATTATCCTTAATTTCAAAATCGAGGCTGCGTATATCAGTAATGCGAATGAGCCCTTCCAGATTTTGTGTTTCGTTGAGCGGATCGCTAAACTGAACGACTACCCTTTGACTTGATCCTTGCTCAACTATTACATTGGTAATTTTAAAATCACCGAGCGCAGGAATTTCTACATCGCGCTCTTCTGTATGTTGCACCCCTAATGCCGTTCCATTAAAAGACAACTTTACAATACTCGCAGATTCTTTGCGGGCCACTTCTTCTACAGTAAAAGCATGTTGTTTGCCTTCTGCGATGTGGGTCCAGTTTACCTTTAGCGAATTGCCTTCTTGTTGAGCGGCCAAAACTTTTTCTATGGCCTCGCCTTCAGCAAAATCTGCGGTGTATAAAATTCCTTCAATCTTTTGTCGCTTTAAATCTGTTTTTACATACGGTTTAATATTGCTTACCGCGATTTCAAAATTTTGTGGGATTACTTGGACCGTGTATTCAAAGGTGCTCAACGTTTTGGGCACATCCATTAATCGTGAGAGCTGGAAGTTTACCTGATAGATTTGACCGGACACTAATCGGGCAGCTGGTTTGAATTCAACCGTGCGCCTGTCTAACCAAATGGTTTCGCCTTTACTGCCGGACTAAAATCAAATAGTTTTGCCGAGGTAGGTGCGCCAATGGCCAGCGAATCGACCACATCCTGCGAAAGCGCAATCCGAATGGTTAAGCCCGAACCAATAACCCCTGCGGTGTAGGAAGAAATATACTCGCCAAAGGCGGGATTGATGGCTGAATTAAAAGAGGATTTAGCGCTTTTGCTGGGTATAAAGTAGAAGACAGCGACTGCTGCAATGGCAACGGCAACTACACCGATTAATATTTTTTTCATGACGGGCTTAGGTTTTTACGAATAGGAAAGATCGGAAAATGGGGAGAGAAATTGCGAAACAATGGATTAATATTTCGAGGTAAAACAGGAGTTTAGGTGGTTCGTCCATATTCTCTTTGGATGAAAATGCGATAGGAGAAATATTAACAATTGTAGATATTTAGATGTGGCGAGCATACACTTATGACAATTCAGTATTCTAAGACATTCTCGAAAAGAGGTATTCTAATTGGTGTCTGTTTGTTGACGGCTGAATATATAGCCTATACACTGTTTTACTTATATGCAAATCCAGACCTATGGGAAAACCAGATGCCCCACAAATATATTTTGTATATAACCTTAACAATGGGGACGGTGGTGGCTTTTATTGTTGTGAATAAAGAGGATATGCAAAAAGAATTGGCTGACAGCATAAATAATTTTAGTGATTTTACGACAAATATTTTATTAGGACTTGGTTTATCTGTCTTCTGTACGGGGACTTTTATTTTGCATTATATCATAAAGGCAAGACTCTTTAACAGCGCAGTAATAAGCGCATTTATTGACAATAACCTTTATGTATATTCTGCATCCAGTTGGCTAAATGCCATAAACCATATTTTATATTCAATACTTGTGACATTTATTTTTCAAGGCTTTCTTTTAAACGGACTAACGAAGGAAATCGGCTTTAAGAAATCAAACGTGGTGACTTCATTGTTTTATGGATTTTGGTTCGGTGACATATTGGGAGGGACAATCTATAATCTCTTTTTGAACCAAATTTACTGGAAAACTAAAAATATATTCTATCCAGGATTAGTGACAGTGATTATGAGTATTGTGTTTATTATGGCATATTTAATAAAGGAAGAAATTTGGCTACTAAAAGCAGACTTCCCAGACTATAATGGCGAGATTATTAAAGGACTTCTAATTACTATTGTCGTGGCACCAATTGCAATAAAAGTGGTAGGACAAGCAATTAAGGGCGAGTGAAATGTACGGTCATCAAAACAAATCCCTCCGTCCGCACGCCATTGTTGTGCATTCATCAACCAGTGTTCAAAAATCAATGGATAGATAAAATACCTTTCATGCAAAGGGCGCAAAGGAAAATTCAAACGCAAAGAGCGCCAAGATCTGCGATTCCTTTGCGGTATTATCTTCGCGGGCTTTGCGTGCAAATTCCGTAGCTTCGAGTAGGCAAGTATGATAAATCTTAACCAACAGTTGGAATCGAAATGACCATTAATGATTTACTGAATGGAATGCGTTCCTGGCAATTCACCAAAGCACGAGTGATCAACTTTGCCATTGGATTTACTGCCGTACTCATCTATGAATTTATTGCCCGGCCTATTTACCGACCCTATATCTACAAAAACAATATCAACGATTTCCACATCGCAGATACGATTGGAAATTCCTTAGGCACGGTTGCTACCATCTTTGTGCTAATCGGATTTCTCGGCAATGATCGAAATCAAAATATTTTTCTTATTAAAATTATCACGCTGAGTGTAGCGATGTATGAAGTCGCCCATCCGCTATTAGGCAAGCCGATTGACCTCTGGGACATTGTTGCTACTATAATAACCGGTGGGTTATGTTTCATTCTATACAAGCGCGCAACCGCGATAAATCTCAAGTAAAAAATTTCACGCTGAGCTCGCAAAGGGAAAATCAACGCTAAGCGCGCCAAGCTTTGTGATTTCTTAGCGTGTTATACTTTGCGGACTTTGCGTGAAAAAAGACATCAATTGAGTTCATATAAAAATGAAAAAAGGCCACCTCAATTAGAGACGGCCTTTTACATAAAATTCAAATTACGTTTCTGATCAAATTACTTTGCTCCAAATATTGTCCAGCCTACATAGATTTGCAGCGTTCTGTTTTTAATCTCCTCAGTTGAAACTTCCGAAATATTAGTAAAGCCCAACACATAGCGAACACCACCATTGAACCCGAGAGGAAGATGCAAACCCGCACCAAAGGCAGCACCAAAGTCATTATTCTTCAATTGGTCTTTAATGTCAACCCCATCACGTATCGCTTGTGTAAGAAAAGAAAATTGCGGACCAGCCTGAAGGCTGATCAGTGAAATTGGTTTCCACCGCAGCATCACAGGAACTGCAAAATAATCGGTGTTCACCGTAGCATTGCTAGTCTTACTACCCTGAGCCGTGTAAAGAATTTCAGGTGTGATCCCAAATTTATCGGATACATTAAGATTTACGTACGCACCAATGTGGAAGTCTGTAATAGATTCAGAATCCACATCCTTAATCGCCATGTTGGCAAAATTAGCGCCTCCTTTAATACCAATACCTACTCCCTGAGCAAGCATCGTAAATGGAGCCAATAGGATTAAAAGAATCAAGCTGTTTTTTTTCATAAAACTTTGTTTTGATTTATACATAAAGATAGTATTTATTACTCTCTGATCCACACCACTCAACGACTCCACACGCACATACAACCCCCCGCGAAGCAATTTTCAAAAACTACTTATTTATTACAGGCAACCCCCTCAACATACTTTTTTATCACTGTCATCGGTTTGGCCGCTTCACTACCAGCAAATCCGATAATGTCATTATAAGTTACTTCATTCTTATACTGTTCTAAAAAAACTCCCGATAGCGGTAGGTACGACCAGTGCCATTTCTCTTCTTCATACCCGGTGCGCCCGTTAACCTTGGAGGTATAAGGCTGACAAAATCCATACTCAGCACCATGCGCTGTGAGCCATGAGTAAATTTTTAATCCTTCACCACTGCCAAAGTAATCATTGTCTAATGAATTCAAATCCATATCGGTGCCCCAATGATGGCGCGAAGTAGAAGGCATCGAACTGTATAACAAAATCAATCGTGCCCGTTCCTTCGGATCGCTAATCGTTGTCAGGTTTATTCCTTCAACCATTCTTCGGCCTTCCCATTTATCTTCCCAGATTGCTTTCTGCGAATCAAAATTTCGGGTAGCTGAAATAATAGTAAGTTTAACACCCTCTTTTTCGGCAGCTGCACTCATCTTTATAAATGCCTCGTATGTTTCATTTCGCAGATACTTGCCTCTGGCACTTCCACCGGAATGCATCGTCCAATTTTGAAAACTGCGGATGCAAGGCTGGATCAAATTTTCCTAACAAGTATGCTTTCTCAACAGATTGCGCAGGGAGATTTAGTCCTGCGAAAAGGCTAAGTAGAAAAACGTACCTGAAGATAATTGTTGTCATATCATTGTGTTTCTCCCTCACCTCCTTCCCCTCTCACTAGGGAGAGGGGTGCCTGAAGAATGAGGACGGGGTGACGGACTATACCCTCTCCGCCATTGCATTCATCACTTTCGTCTGCACTTGTATCGACTCATTGTGAATCAACTTCAATAGTTCGTTTGTAAATTCTTCATTCAAGCCCATGGCTTTGCACAACGCGATTCGGGTTTCAATAATTTCTTCCCACCGGTTCACCTGAAGAATGGTAACGTTGTTCTCTTTTTTATATTGCCCGATCTTCTCTGAGATTTTCATACGTGATGCCAACTTCTGCATAATCTCATCATCTAAATGATCTATCTGTTCGCGCAAGATGCTCAACGTATCCTTAAATTTTTTATTATCAATGGTTTGTGTCCGAGGTACCAGTTCTTCAATAATCTTGCCAAGAACAGCCGGAGTCACCTGCTGTTTCGCATCACTCCACGCGGCATCCGGATTAATATGGCTTTCAATCATCAAACCGGCCATATCCAGGTCAAGCGCCTTTTGCGAAATGAGAGAAATAAGATCGCGGGTCCCGGCAATGTGACTCGGGTCGCAAATCATATCCAATTCAGGCACTCGGGTTTTTAATTCAATGGCCAGATCCCACATCGGTGCATTACGGAAAGGACCTTTCTCGAATGAAGAGAAGCCACGATGAATGGCAGCCATCTTTGTGATGCCCGCTTTGTTCAAACGCTCCAAAGCACCTAACCAAAGCTCAACATCGGGGTTAATAGGGTTTTTTACCATCACCGGAATGTCTACACCCTTCAATGCATCCGCTACTTCTTGAACGGAAAATGGATTTACTGTTGTGCGGGCACCTACCCATAAAATATCTACACCCGCTTTAAGACAAGCTTCAACATGGGCGGCATTGGCAACTTCAGTTGCTACCGGTAATCCCGTTTCAGCTTTGGCGCGCATAAGCCATTTCAATCCTTCTTCACCCGCACCTTCATATTGCCCTGGTCTTGTTCGCGGTTTCCAGATACCCGCACGCAAGGCGTGCACTTTTCCGGTAGCAGCGATTTGCTTTGCAGTAGCCACCATTTGATCTTCCGTTTCAGCACTACATGGTCCGCTGATAATCACAGGACGATCTGCTTTCAACCAAGAAGTTATAGGTTCTAGTTGTAATCCTTTCTTTGTCATAATCGTTAAAATTAACTCTTAAAATTGTGATTTAGTTTACCGTTACTGATGATTTGTGTCTTCTTCTGCTACCGCATTTTCGGTAGGCTCGCGAAGCACTCTGCGAATTTCGTTAGCCTTTGACATAATGCGATGTAGTTCTTTCGTATCACGCTTCATCAGATGGTAATGAAACTTTTGAAGATGCATAATATATTCCAGCAACGCCTGACTTAAATATTCTACGTTTTGTTCAAAAATGGGGGTCCACATTTCGGGTGAACTTTTCGCCAGACGTACGGTTGAAGCAAAACCGCTACCGGCCAGGTTGAAAATATTTTTTTCGTCTTTCTCAATATCCAAAACGGTTTGACCCAACAAAAAAGAGCTAACGTGCGAAAGATGCGATACATAGGCAACATGGCGATCGTGCTCTTCAGCCTCCATGAAAATGGTATTCATTTCGAGTGTGTCAAAAAACCTGGCGCGCCCTCGCGAGTGCTTGCTCCGAAGATTTCGATGCTTCACAAATAATATTAGTCTTGCCTTTAAACAAGCCATGAAAAGCTGCCGTTGGGCCTGAGTTCTCCGTACCCGCAATTTGATGGGCAGCCACAAACTGCGAGCGCTTGGGATGATTCGAAACTGATTTACAGATAAGTCCTTTCGTTGAACCCGAATCAATGACGACAGCATCTTTCTTTACAGCATCCAACACCGCAGGCAAAAACGCATGCAATGCATTAACGGGTATCGCAACAATAATTAAATCAGCCTTAGCGATTGCTTCGTCTTCTAGTAAAATTTTATCCACGAGCCCAAGTTCCACGGCCTTCATGGCGTTGGTCGAATTCATATCCACACCTATCAGTTCGGTGGCCAGTCCTGATTTGCGAAGTCCGAGTGCGATTGAACCGCCTATTAATCCTAGTCCTATAATAGTAGTTTTCATAGTTAGTTAATCAGGCTTCCACACCTGTTGGTGTCTGTTTTAATTCCTTCATAAATTTCTCAACTCTTATATATGCTTCATTTAACTTTTCTTCCGCTGCACAAAGAGAAATCCGGATGTGCCTCTTGCCTGCATCGCCAAAAATAAATCCAGGGGTAATAAATACTTTCGTTCCATACAGTATTTCGTCAATCCACTTCTCAACATCTGCAACCGTATCGGGCGCTTTAGCCCAGATGAACAAACCCGATTGATTTTTGAAAACGTACAGCCTAGCTTTCCAAGATCCGGCTAGCCGCAACCTTTCGCATTTTATAGATATCATTTAATTGATTAAACCAATCCGCACCATTTTTTAACGACTCAACAGCTGCCTGCTGTAAACCTAAAAACATGCCCGAATCCATATTGCTTTTTACACGCAACACAGCATCTACATAGTTTTTGTTTCCGGCAACCCACCCAATACGCCAACCAGCCATGTTGTGCGATTTACTCAACGAGTTTAACTCAAGCGCTACTTCTCCTGCACCATCGATTTATAAAATACTAAGAGGTGCATCGTTTAAAATCAGCGAGTAAGGATTATCATTTACAATAAGAAAATTATTTTCTCTCGCCAGCTCAACTAATTCAGACATCTCGACACGCGAAGCGATTCGGCCTGTAGGCATATGTGGAAAGTTAACCCACATAATTTTTACTCGCGATAAATCCTTCTTCCTCAACGCTTCCATATCAATACCCCAATCCAATGATTCCTTTAATTCATAGGTCATCACTTTCGCACCAGCCAATTTAGAAACGGATGCATACGTTGGGTAACCCGGATTCGGAATGAGAACTTCATCCCCCTCGTTTACAAAGGCCAACGTTATGTGCATGATCCCTTCTTTCGATCCCATTAACGGGAGAATCTCCGTTTCTGTATTCAAACTAACCCGATACGTTGTCTGATAAAATTTCTGAATTGCTTCACGCAAGGCAGGAATCCCTTTGTAGTTCTGATACCCATGGCTGTTTGCTTTCTGTGCAGTTATAGTAAGTGAATCAATAGCCGCCTTGTTGGGAGCCAGATCCGGACTGCCAATTCCTAAATTGATGACCGGAAGTTCAGCAGTATCTAAACTTCTCACTTCGGCCAACTTTTTACTGAAGTAGTACTCTTCTACATCTTTTATCCGTGCTGCTAATTCAATCATTATCTAAACTTTAAATTCATATCTAGTATCAGAATTTACGATGTACGAATGACGAAGTACTATTTTGAAATCAAAAGATTGAGCTAATTCGTAACTCGTAAATCTAATCCCGATAGCTATAGGGACGTACATCATCTATATTCAATTTTTGCCTTCTTATACTCACCTAAAATATTCAGGTTCTTCACTTGTCTAAGCACTTCCTGAATTGCCTGATCGTAACTTTTTCGCTTCTTCCATTCTACATCCACATGAATGGAATATTCACTGGGCTTTCCAATAATGGGTATCGATTGAATCTTAGATAAGTTGATACTGTTATTTTTAAAAGTCATCAATGCGTCCGCTAAGCTCCCAACTTCATTGGCTACCTCGAAACTCAAAGAAGCCTTGTTGCTTTCCTGACTCGTTTTGATTTTGCGGGTTAAGATCAGAAAGCGGGTAAAATTTTTCTTATGCGTTTCAATCTGCTTTTCTAAAATACTCAGACCATATTTTTTTGCCGCCTGCTCATTGGCAATAGCCGCTGTGTTTTTCAGATTTTGTTCTTTAACCTTTTTTGCCGACAGGGCGGTATCATCACTTTCGGAGATCTGAACGCCTTGTAGTTTATGCAAGTAATCTGAACATTGGCGGATGGCCATCGGATGTGATTCAATATTGGTGATTTCGCTGAGGCGTACTCCCGGCAAGGCCAGCAAATGCATATGAATGGGAAGGTAGACTTCTCCAACAATGGAGAAATGATATTCCTGCAATAAAAAATAATTCGGCAAGATGCTTCCCGCGATGGAGTTTTCAATGGCCATCACGGCATAATCGGCTTGCCCTTTCTTAAGCGATTCACATAAACTGTGAAATGAAAGACATTCAATCGTCTGAATAACATCTTGAAAATAGGTGAGCGCAGCAACTTCATGAAAGCTGGCGGCAATACCTTGAATGGCAATCTTTAATTTTTTCTTACTCATACATTCCAAAAAAAGGGTTTAAATAAAAAGTCCCCCGAAGGCGGGGGACTTTTTGAGTTTCTTTGTCTTATTTAATTCAACAAACCGATTCTCTTTCAAGTCCCGCGCGGGATTGATAAAAAAAGTAAAAATAAAATCGGCTGCTGTTCATATTTCCTCAATACAGCATGTAAGAAATACGAAATATTCGGTATCTGCAAAAGGATTGGATTTTTTTTGAGATAATTTTTTGAAACTAACCCTTGTTAGCCATCCCGAAACCGTTTGAGTACATAGTCTGAATCAATTACCTTTACTACTCGTTAACTTAATCATATGAAAAATCTAAAGACTCTTGGGTTCGCTGCGTTGCTATTATTGGCAGCTTGCACAAAACAAACGGATCACAATCAAGACAACCATGATAGCGCCTCCAATGAAAGTCCGAACCAGGCGCTATACGACCAGGTGATGGATGTACACGATGAAGTGATGCCTAAGATGGATGAAATTATGAAATTGAAGCGTAGCCTTCAGGATCAAATTGCCAACTCGCCCGATTTAGTATTAGAACGAAAAGAACAATTGGAGCGTGTGATCGCTAATCTCGATTCAGCCAATAACGCTATGATGAATTGGATGCATGAGTTTAATCCACTACCCGATTCAGTCGATCAGGAAAAAGCCAGAGAATATCTCGAATCAGAGATGGAGCGAATTCGGAAAGTGAAAACGACCATGCTCGAATCGATCGATAAGGCTAAAGAAGAAATAACTAAAACCTAAGAGCCATCAGGTTCTGCTATTAAACCCGCCTGTCTACTTTCTGGCAGATTTTTTTTTGGCGTTTAGCCGCGTGATGATGGGGCAATTCATTCTTTGGCTTTTTTCCAGCCTTCTCCCTGTTTCTCTGCTCTAGGCGAATGTTGTACCGAATCGCTTGCCAGTACTCACCACCATACCCTACTAATATTTCTGATCCTGCCGGAATATCTTTGGAAGCTTCTATGTAGCACCGTTTCTTTTCGGTCACATATTCAGAGTTGTTCTTCACCCCCTCTATACGGGCAATCCCTCTCGCATCATTGGCAAAATGGGCAACGCCTTTTTTTGTTTTCCAGGCATCGATGCAATATTGATTATTGAAATGAAAACATAGCCATTGCGCTCATCGGCCATTGCCTCTACCTCTTTCCAGGTAACAATCTTCCCTTTGTACTCAACAATACGAGTGCCTTTTGGAATAGATACTTTTGTGAACAATCCTTTACCCGCTCCCGGCAAGGTTGATTTCTTTACGATAAGTTTTTTTTCTAAGAGTGCCATAAGGCCGCGAAGATAACTGAAAATACAAGGATTGAAAGTGGTTTGATAAGTTGTACAGGTTATATAGCCGCAATCGACTTAACCAACAAACGTATGCTAACCAATATCACCACAAACCCCACAAACATCATCATTCGTTTTATTGGCAGCTTGCGTGTAATATGAGCGGCAATAGGAGCGGCAACAATACCTCCTAGTAACAAGCCCACTATAATTTGTAAATGACTTAACCCAATGGTGGCAAAGAAGGTAAGTGAACTAGCAAGCGAAACAAAAAACTCAGCCAGATTAACTGAGCCAACTGTATAGCGCGGATGTCTGCCACGGGCAATTAATGTGGTGGTAACAATGGGGCCCCAGCCTCCACCACCAATAGAATCCATAAACCCGCCAAATGATGCCAGAGCAGGTACATTCTTAGTCTTTCTCTTTTTCTTCGTTTGCAGAATTGCCTTTCGGATGATCGCCAACCCCAGGCATAATGTATAAACTGCAACAATAGGTCGGATGAGGTAATTATACTCTTCAAGCGAGGATAATATGTAGGCTCCGGCAATGGCGCCTAACATGCCAGGGATCAATAGGCTCTTAAATAGCTTCTTATTTACATTTTGAAATTTTAGATGAGTAAGCCCCGACACCCCACTGGTAAATATTTCTGCGGTATGAACACTGGCACTGGATGCGGCCGGACTAATTCCAAACGATAACAAGAAGGTAGAGGCGCTTACCCCGTAGGCCATTCCTAACGAGCCATCAATCATTTGAGCGATGAATCCTCCTACAACAAATAAGAAGAATTCAGGGCCGATAAAAGATTGCCAATCGTACGACTTTATCGTATCGGCTCCATAGAAAATTAAAAGGATAGCTGTGATTGACCCTATTACCCCCATCAAAATCCAGATGTGGGCCGGCCGGCTCCTGCCTACAACAGGTTCAGGGCTCTCATCGTAAATCAGCTTCTCTTCCTCTTGGATTACAGGTTGACTCATCTAATGTCTATTAACTTAATAGAGTTTTCCAAAGGTAAAAGATTGTATGGATTTATAGTATGAGGCAAATAAAAAAGCACCTGAAATGAGGTGCTTTTTTTAATCTTCTATTTATGGAATGCATCTATACTTTTATTTCTACATCCACACCACTTGGCAATTCAAGTTTCATCAAAGCATCAACAGTCTTAGCGCTGTTAGAATAGATATCAACCAATCGTTTGTACGTGCAAAGTTGAAATTGCTCACGCGATTTTTTGTTTACGTGTGGTGAACGCAAAACTGTAAATTTTTCCTTTTCGGTAGGAAGTGGAATAGGACCGCTTACCACAGCCCCTGTTGCCTTTACGGCACGCACAATTTTTTCAGATGACTTATCAACCAAATTATGGTCGTAAGACTTAAGTTTAATTCTGATTTTCTGATTCATAATCTAAACGTCTTTTAGATATTATTTTGTGGCAAGAGCGCCCTTTACTTCGTCAATTACTTTTTCGGCAAGGTTCTTAGGAACCGGTGCATAATGTGCAAACGTCAATGTTGCCGAAGCTCGGCCTGAGGTGATTGTTCTCAGATCAGTAACATATCCAAACAACTCCGACAATGGAACATCAGCCTTAATAACCTGTGCGCCTCCGCGGGTATCCATTCCTTTCATAATTCCTCTCCTGCGGTTTAAGTCACCGGTTACAGAACCTGTGTACTCATCCGGAGAAATTACCTCTACGCCCATAATCGGCTCCAACAACTGGGGTCCGCATTTACGGGCAGCTTCTTTAAATCCGATGCGAGCAGCTAATTCAAATGATAATGAATCTGAATCCACATCATGAAAAGAGCCGTGGAACAATCTCACTTTCATTGAGTCAATCGGATATCCAGCTAATGGTCCATTAACCATAGCCTGATCGAATCCTTTCTGAATAGCCGGAATAAATTCGCGAGGAATAACACCACCAACAATCGCATTTTCAAACTCTAAACCTGGCTTATCCTCAGGGCCAAGTACACGAGGTCCCATTTCAAATACAATATCGGCAAACTTACCACGACCACCCGTTTGCTTCTTATATACTTCCTTATGTTCAACCGACTTGGTAAGTGCTTCTTTGTAGGCAACCTGAGGTGCTCCCTGGTTGATCTCCACTTTGAATTCTCTTCTTAAACGGTCAATAATAATCTCAAGGTGCAATTCACCCATTCCGCGAAGAATAGTTTGACCCGTTTCCTGATCTGTATTTACACGTAAGGTAGGATCCTCTTCAACCAATTTAGAAATAGCCATACCTAACTTATCAGCATCAACTTGCTTCTTAGGCTCAATAGCATATCCAATAACTGGTTCAGGGAAGTTCATTGATTCAAGAACCAATGGCCTCTTTTCATCACATAACGTGTCTCCGGTCTTGATGTCTTTAAAACCAACCACAGCACCAATATCACCAGCTGGTAATCTTTCAACTTGATTCTGCTTGTTAGCATGCATTTGGAACACACGTGAAATACGTTCTTTTTGTCCTGAACGTGTATTTTGAATATAAGAACCAGATTCCAACACGCCTGAGTAAGCACGCACAAAGCAAAGCCTTCCTACAAAGGGATCGGTAGCAATCTTAAATGCAAGACCAACAAACGGCTCCTTTATATCTGGGCGAATTTCAACTTCCTCTCCTGTATCTGCATGAGTTGCAATAATAACATCCTTGTCCATAGGAGAAGGAAGTAATTCCATCACATAGTCAAGCATCGTTTGAACACCCTTGTTTTTGAAAGATGATCCGCACACCATAGGAACGATTTTCATATCAATCGTTGCCTTTCGGAGAGCCGTTAAGATTTCCTGTTCTGAAATTGAACTTGGATCTTCAAAGAACTTCTCGATCAAAGACTCATCATACTCAGCAACTGCCTCCAATAATTTTTCGCGGTATTCATTGGCCTCTTCAACCATATCATCCGGAATCGGAACTTCAGTAAAGGTCATTCCTTTATCAGTCTCGTTCCAGATAATGCCCCGGTTGTTAATTAAGTCAACAACACCCTTAAAGTTTTCTTCAGCACCAATTGGTAATTGTAAAGCTACCGCCTTGCTACCTAATTTTTCTCTTACTTGTTTACAAACACCAAGAAAATCGGCACCCGAACGGTCCATTTTATTCACAAAACCAATACGGGCTACTTTGTAATTATCAGCCAGGCGCCAGTTAGTTTCAGATTGTGGTTCAACACCGTCAACCGAGCTAAATAAAAACACGAGACCATCTAGTACGCGTAATGAACGGTTTACTTCAACCGTAAAATCTACGTGACCGGGGGTATCAATAATGTTTACGTGATAATCGTTTTTACGGTACTTCCAATTTACTGTAGTAGCAGCCGAAGTGATCGTAATACCACGCTCCTGCTCTTGCGCCATCCAGTCCATGGTTGCGGCACCCTCATGCACTTCCCCAATTTTATGGTTTACACCAGCATAGTAAAGAATGCGCTCAGTGGTGGTAGTCTTCCCGGCATCAATATGCGCAGCAATACCTATGTTTCTGGTGTACTTTAAATCTCTTGCCATGTAAGCTTAGAATCTGAAATGTGAAAATGCCTTATTCGCCTCTGCCATTCTGTGCGTATCATCCTTTTTCTTGATCGCAGCACCTTCGCCTTTTGATGCAGCGAGTATTTCAGCTGCTAATTTATCCATCATTGTTTTTTCACCACGAGCACGTGCGTAGTCAATAAGCCACTTAATGCTTAGGTTAACCTTACGATCGGGTCTGATTTCTACAGGAACCTGAAACGTAGCGCCTCCAACTCTGCGGCTTTTTACTTCCACACCAGGCATTACATTATTCATTGCCCGCTTCCATACATCCAAGCCAGGCTCACCACCTGCCTTTTTCTCAACTTGAGCAATGGCATCGTAAAATATATTGTAAGCAACGCTTTTCTTCCCTTGCTCCATCATGTAATTCACAAATTTGGTAACGAGTGTGTCGCCAAATTTAGGATCAGGAAGGAGGTATCTCTTTTTAGGTTTTGACTTTCTCATAGCTAAATAATATTATTTTTTCTTAGCTGCAGGAGCTGCTGCACCAGCTTTTGGTCTTTTTGCACCATACTTAGACCGGCTCTGAAGGCGGCCACTTACACCTGAAGTATCCAAAGCACCACGTACTATGTGGTAACGTACCCCAGGAAGATCTTTTACCCTACCACCGCGAATAAGAACAATAGAGTGTTCTTGCAGATTGTGGCCTTCACCCGGGATATACGCGTTCACCTCTTTGTGGTTGGTTAGACGCACACGGGCTACTTTACGCATCGCTGAATTAGGCTTTTTTGGAGTGGTTGTGTACACACGTGTACATACTCCTCTACGCTGAGGGCAAGAATCAAGGGCTGGGGATTTTGACTTAAACGTCAATTTCTTCCGGCCTTTTCTTACAAGTTGTTGAATGGTAGGCATTTATGTTTTATTTATTAACCCTTCAAAATTAAGGACTGCAAAGGTATTTAAAGTAAAATAGGATGCAAAACCTAGCCTGAGAATTTTGTATCCTATTTTGGCTCTAATCTGCCATTTTTAGCTATGCCTCGCCAATTGTGCCCCCAAAATTCATTGGAAACTGAGGCGCCTCATTGGTTTGCTTAATAGGGCCGAAAGTAGCCTCGTACTTACTAATATTATCTTTTAAAGCAGCTAGGAGTCTTTTGGCATGTTCAGGGGTAATAATTACCTGAGCCTTCACTCTCGCCTTTGGCACGCCTGGCATAAGTCTTATGAAGTCCACAACAAACTCACTGTTCGAGTGTGCAATCATGGCCAAATTCGAATAAATGCCTTCTGCTATTTCTTCAGAGAGCTCAATATTGATTTGATTTTGGGGCGGGGTACTCTTGGTCTCTGCCATAAACTTTGAAGGTTAAATTGTCAATTATAATTAGCGCTCTGAAAATGAAAAATGTGCGAATGGTAAACCATCCGCACATTAATAAATCAATTCATCAGATGGTTTACGCCTGGAGTTCTTTCTCTTTCGACTTAGGTTCAGGAGCATCAACCAAGCGCTGATATTCTTCCTCAGAATTTACAATCATGTCGTTGTATCTTCTTTGACCTGTACCTGCCGGAATGAGATGACCAACAATAACGTTCTCTTTCAAGCCCACTAACCGATCTGCCTTACCACGAATGGCTGCCTCACTAAGCACCTTCGTAGTTTCCTGAAAGGATGCAGCCGACAGCCAACTTTCAGTCTTCAAGGATGCCTGCGTAATTCCCTGCAACGTAGGCCTCGAAACCGCTGATAACGCATCGCGTACTTCAGCTACTTTCTGATCTTTTCTCTTTAGTGAAGAATTCTCATCGCGCAACTCGCGAGGGCTAATGATTTGACCCACTTTGAATCGCTGAGAATCACCAGCGTCCATCACAATCTTCTTATCAAGTACTCGATCGTTTTCCTCACGGAATTCAAACTTATCAACGTATTCGCCCGGAAGGAATGTAGTATCTCCTGAATCAATGATCTCTACTTTTTGCATCATCTGACTAACAATACACTCAATGTGCTTATCGTTAATCTTCACACCTTGCAAACGATATACCTCCTGAATTTCATTCACCAAATATTCCTGAACCGCAGTCGGTCCTTTGATTGACAGGATATCAGAAGGAGTAATCGCTCCGTCTGACAACGGCTGACCTGCTTTCACAAAGTCGTTATCCTGAACCAGAATATGCTTAGATAATGGCACCAGGTAACGTTTTTGTACTCCATCTTTTGATTCGATGAAGATTTCACGATTACCACGCTTAATACCTCCATACGTTACCACCCCATCAATTTCACTAACCACAGCTGGGTTAGATGGATTGCGGGCTTCAAACAATTCAGTTACCCTTGGAAGACCCCCCGTAATATCGCGCGATTTACCCATCGTACGAGGTATTTTCGCTAACACCTGACCCGCCTTAATCTTATCACCTTCATCAACTGCTAAGTGAGCACCTACTGGAATGTTATATCCTTTATTGTCATTTTTCCCTTTTACAATAATTGAAGGGTTCTTAGTCTTGTCACGCGTATCAGTAATTACCTTCTCGCGGTGACCTGTCTGCTCATCGGATTCTTCCTTATAGGTTACCCCTTCGATGATGGCTTCAAATTCGATTTCCCCATCATACTCGGATAAGATGACCGCATTGTACGGATCCCAATAACAAAGCTCAGTTCCCTTTTCAACTTTTTGCCCATCTTTTACTTTCAGGAAAGTACCGTAAGGAACGTTGTTACTTATCAAGACACGTTTTTCGTCATCTATGATCCTTATCTCACCCGTACGACCCATCACCACTTTCACCTTGTTATCATCACGATCAGTAGTATCTACAGTGCGAATACTTTCAAACTCAACCGTACCTGTAAATTTAGCTTTGATGTTTGCATCAACGGCAATGTTAGAAGCTGTACCCCCTACGTGGAAAGTACGGAGTGTTAACTGTGTACCCGGCTCACCAATGGACTGAGCTGCAATAACTCCAACCGCTTCACCTGCCTGAACCATTTTACCTGTTGCCAAGTTACGTCCATAACATTTCGCACAGCCACCCACTTTTGTTTCGCAGGTTAATACCGAACGAATCTCAACTTCTTCTATACTAGTTTCCTCAATTCGCTTAGCTACTTCATCGTTGATCTCCTCATTAGCAGGACAAATCAATTCATCAGTAAGCGGATCGTAGATATCATGAACGGTTACGCGACCTAAGATGCGTTCTGACAAAGGTTCAACGATGTCTTCATTATCCTTCAAGGCGGTAACTTTCAAACCGCGCAAGGTTCCACAATCTTCTTCCGTTACAACAAGATCTTGAGCTACGTCAACAAGTCTTCTAGTCAAGTATCCCGCATCAGCAGTTTTCAATGCCGTATCGGCAAGACCTTTACGCGCACCGTGTGTGGAGATAAAGTACTCCAACACGTCCAACCCTTCTTTAAAGTTTGAAAGAATCGGGTTTTCAATAATTGAACCTACAGACCCTGCTAAGTTTTTCTGAGGCTTCGCCATCAAACCGCGCATACCACCCAACTGGCGAATTTGTTCTCTCGATCCACGAGCACCAGAGTGCATCATCATATAGATAGAGTTAAAGCCCTGAAGATCTTCTTCCAACTGCTTCATCAACGTGTTGGTAAGCATAGTATTGGTACGAGTCCAGATATCAATCACCTGATTGTAACGTTCGTTGTCAGTAATCAGACCCATCATATAGTTGTTCCATACAGAATCAACTTCTTTCTGAGCATCCTCAACCAGTTTTTTCTTTTCCGCTGGAACTTTAACATCGCCCAAGCCCATGGATAGACCGCCTCGGTAGGCCATCTGGAATCCTAGGTCCTTAATATCATCAAGGAACTTAGCCGTTTTTGCCTGGCCCGCTAGTTTATATACATCAGCAATAATAGTCTGTAGTTTCTTCTTGGTGAGAAGTTCATCTACATAGCCTACTTCAACTGGCATAACTTGATTGAAAATAACGCGACCTGTTACAGTCTCAATCATTTTCGTTTCAAATTGTTCGTTCTTCTTATCGCGAACTGTAGCGCGAACTTTTATAATAGCATGCTTGGATAGTTTGCCTTCGTTATAGGCAATTACCACTTCCTCTGCTGAATAAAACCTCTTACCTTCACCCAGTTCTCCTTTTCTTCCTTTCGTTAGATAGTAAAGTCCCAACACCATGTCCTGCGAAGGAACGGTAATAGGCGCACCGTTAGCCGGGTTAAGAATGTTATGAGAAGAAAGCATCAATACAGAAGCTTCCAAAATTGCTTCTTGTCCAAGAGGAACGTGAACCGCCATCTGGTCACCGTCAAAATCCGCGTTAAACGCAGTACATACTAACGGATGCAATTGAATAGCCTTTCCTTCAATCAACTTAGGTTGGAATGCCTGAATACCTAAGCGGTGAAGCGTTGGAGCACGGTTCAAAAGAACAGGATGTCCTCTCAATACGTTTTCTAAAATATCCCACACAACAGGATCCTTGCGATCAACAATCTTCTTCGCAGACTTAACTGTCTTTACAATTCCTCTTTCGATGAGCTTGCGGATAATGAACGGCTTGAATAATTCAGCCGCCATGTCTTTTGGCAGACCGCACTCATGTAACTTCAATTCAGGTCCTACAACAATTACGGAACGACCAGAATAGTCAACGCGCTTACCTAATAAGTTTTGGCGGAAACGTCCTTGCTTACCTTTCAACATGTCGCTCAATGATTTCAATGCACGGTTACCATCGGAACGTACTGCATTTACTTTACGTGAGTTATCAAACAATGAGTCAACGGCTTCCTGAAGCATCCGCTTCTCGTTACGAAGAATAACTTCGGGAGCTTTAATATCTATCAATCTCTTAAGGCGGTTGTTACGAATAATAACGCGTCTGTAAAGATCATTCAAATCGGAAGTTGCAAAACGGCCGCCATCCAATGGCACAAGCGGACGCAATTCCGGAGGAATTACTGGAACCATCTTAATGGTCATCCACTGTGGACGGTTTTCCACGCGCGTATTTGCTTCGCGGAAAGCTTCAACAACTTTCAAGCGCTTCAAGGCTTCTGCTTTACGCTGCTGCGAAGTATCAGTTGCTGCCTGATGACGCAACTCATAAGAAAGTTCATCTAACTTAACACGAGACAAAAGCATTTCTAATGCATCTGCCCCCATCTTAGCGATGAATTTCTTAGGATCGTTATCGTCTAACAACTGATTCTCACGTGGCAACTTATCCACTATGTCCAAGTATTCTTCTTCTGTTAAGAAGTCAAGGCGGTTGATACCTTCCTCCTCTTTAACACATGGCTGAATAACCACGAATCTTTCGTAGTAAATAATCTGATCAAGTTTCTTGGTAGGCATACCAAGCAAGTAACCAATCTTGTTCGGCAAAGAACGGAAATACCAGATATGAGCTACCGGCACTACCAATTCGATATGGCCCATGCGCTCGCGTCTTACTTTCTTTTCAGTAACTTCAACACCGCAACGGTCGCAGATAATTCCCTTGTAGCGAATACGCTTATATTTTCCGCAATGACATTCCCAGTCTTTAACTGGACCAAAGATTCGCTCGCAGAACAACCCACCCATCTCCGGCTTATACGTCCGGTAGTTGATTGTTTCGGGTTGTGTTACCTCACCATGTGAACTTTCCAAAATAGATTCTGGAGAAGCAAGACTGATGGTGATTTTAGAGAAATCGTTGTTGATCTTTTTATTTTTTCTGAAAGACATATTTGATCGTTTTCAGTTAACTTATATTAGTACAGAGTATATAGTCCTTAGTCTCGAGTAAAGAGTCGTTAGTACTAAAGACTAAGGACTCTTTACTATTGACTATTGTTAATCCATCGTTATCTCAAGTGCCAAACCTCTAAGTTCATGCACCAATACATTGAACGACTCAGGAATATTTGGCTTTCTCATGTTTTCGCCTTTAACAATCGATTCGTATGCTTTCGCTCTACCAATCACATCATCAGACTTAATCGTGAGAATCTCCTGAAGGATGTGCGAAGCACCAAAGGCTTCAATTGCCCAAACCTCCATCTCGCCAAATCGCTGACCACCAAATTGCGCCTTACCACCCAACGGCTGTTGTGTAATAAGAGAATAAGGTCCGATAGAACGTGCGTGCATTTTATCATCCACCAGGTGACCCAGCTTCAACATGTATGCAATACCTACGGTTACCGGTTGATCGAACTTGTCTCCAGTCAATCCATCATATAAATAGGTGCGACCAAATTCAGGAAGCTTGGCTTCTGTTAATTCAGCTGAAACCTGATCGAGTGATGCGCCATCAAAAATTGGCGTTGCATACTTTCTGCCCAATCGTTTACCAGCCCATGCCAACACGGTCTCATAAATCTGACCCAGGTTCATACGAGAAGGTACCCCTAACGGATTCAAGCAGATATCAACAGGCGTTCCGTCTTCCAGGAATGGCATATCTTCTTCCCGAACGATACGGGCTACAACACCCTTATTTCCGTGACGACCCGCCATCTTATCTCCTACTTTCAGCTTGCGCTTCTTAGCAATATAAACTTTAGCCAACTGAACTATACCTGCTGGTAACTCATCGCCTACTTCAAGTGTGAATCGCTCGCGTTTAAATTCACCCGCAATTACATTTCTCTTGTTTAGGTAATTCTTCACTACTTCAGACACCAAGTCATTGGTATGATCATCGGTTGTCCAACTTTCCAGACTGATGTCGGCAATCAAATTAACCTCTTCAGGTACGTTGTAATTGCTCTCATCGCGGTAGATATTCTTATCAGGGAAAAGATTGCTTTCAATCACTTTACCTGAGAATTTCACACCCTTACTGATCAACTCATCACCAAACTTATGCTTAACCCCCTGACTGGTTTTACCAGTAAGCAGTGTGGTAAGTTTTTTGATCATGTCACCGCGTAACTCACTTAACTCTTTGCTATAGCGATTCCTTAATGCATCCAACTCTTTCTTAGACTTGGTTCTTACATCTTTATCGCGTTTAGGTCTTGAGAATAATTTGGTTTCGATAACCACACCCTTTAAGGATGGAGGCGCTTTCATAGAAGCATCCTTCACGTCACCGGCTTTGTCACCAAAGATGGCTCTAAGAAGTTTTTCTTCAGGTGTTGGATCCGACTCTCCTTTTGGGGTGAGTTTACCGATAAGGATATCACTTTCCTTTACTTCCGCACCAATACGAATGATTCCGTTTTCGTCAAGGTGCTTAACAGCCTCTTCACTAACATTCGGAATTTCAGAAGTTAATTCTTCTTCACCACGCTTGGTATCCCGTACTTCAAGTTCAAATTCCTCAACATGAATAGATGTATAAACATCCTCACGCACAACGCGCTCAGAGATTACAATCGCATCTTCAAAATTATATCCTTGCCAAGGCATGTAAGCCACTAACAAGTTACGACCAAGGGCTAACTCACCGTTAGCTGTTCCGTAACCCTGACATAGCGGTTGTCCTTTGGCAACTTTATCACCTTTCTTAACAAGAGGCGTAAGGTTGATACAGGTGTCTTGGTTGGTTCTTCTGAACTTAATCAGTGTGTACGATTTAACTTCGTCATCAAAACGAACTAATTCCTGCTCTTCCGATACTTCATAACGTACAACAATCTTATTCGCATCCACGAATTCAACGGTACCATTGGCCTCCGCTAAAATTAAGGTACGCGAATCCAAAGCAATTCTTCCCTCAAGTCCTGTGCCCACAATGGGTGCTTCCGGTCTCATTAACGGAACTGCCTGACGTTGCATGTTTGATCCCATCAAAGCACGGTTTGCATCATCATTCTCCAGGAATGGAATCATAGAAGCAGCAATCGACACGATCTGGTTTGGAGCAATATCCATATACGTGATATCCTTCGGTTCCACCACCGGGAAGTCACCTTCAAAACGAGCTTTTACTTTATCCGCTTCAAGCTCGCCATTTGATTTAATCTTCACATTGGCCTGACCAATGTTGTGCGTGTCTTCCTCTTCGGCAGTAAGGAAAATAACATCCTTACCTTTTACTTTTCCATTCTCCACTTTACGGTAAGGCGTTTCGATAAAGCCCATCTTGTTCACTTTAGCGTGAACGCATAGAGACGAAATCAAACCAATGTTTGGACCTTCCGGAGTTTCGATGGTACACAAGCGACCATAGTGTGTATAATGCACGTCACGAACCTCGAAACCTGCACGCTCTCTGGAGAGACCGCCTGGCCCGAGTGCCGACATTCTTCTTTTGTGTGTTATCTCAGCCAATGGATTGGTTTGATCCATAAACTGCGAAAGCTGATTCGTTCCAAAGAACGAGTTGATTACGGAGGACAACGTACGAGCGTTGATCAAATCAACCGGTTTGAAATCTTCGTTATCGCGAACGTTCATTCTTTCTTTGATCGTTCTCGCCATACGGGCAAGTCCTACACCAAATTGAGAATATAATTGTTCACCAACCGTTCTTACACGTCTGTTACTCAAGTGATCGATATCATCGACAACTGCTTTTGAGTTAATCAGACCGATCAAATACTTAACAATAAGGATAATATCCTCGGTTGTTAATACACGCTGATCGAAGCTTAGGTCGAGACCTAACTTCTTGTTTATTCTATAACGACCTACCTCACCCAAATCATAACGCTTCTCACTAAAGAACAAGCTCTGGATAATATCGCGAGCTGTTTGTTCGTCAGGCGCTTCGGTATTTCTTAGTTGACGATAGATTTGTTCAACTGCCTCTTTCTCAGAGTTAGAATTATCTTTAGCCAACGTATTGAAGATGATGTGATAATCGGCTGCGTTTACATCTTCTCTATGAAGGATAATTGATTTTACTCCAGACTCAACTATAACGTCTACATCTTCAGCGGTGATCACATGATCGCGCTCAAGTAACACCTCGTTACGGTCGATGGAAACAACTTCACCAGTATCTTCATCCACAAAATCTTCCGTCCATGTCTTTAACACACGGGCCGCAAGTTTGCGATCGATTGTCTTCTTAAGAGTGTTTTTATTCGCTTCGATTTCCTCAGACAAGCCGAAGAGATCAAGGATATCTTTATCCGTACCATAACCAATCGCACGAAGCAACGTGGTTACCGGGAATTTTTTCTTACGGTCGATGTACGCATACATCACCGCATTTACATCCGTAGCAAATTCAATCCACGATCCCTTGAAAGGAATAATCCGGGCTGAATAAAGCTTGGTTCCGTTCGTGTGTTTACTCATGGCGAAAAACACACCGGGTGAACGGTGTAATTGCGAAACGATAACCCGCTCAGCACCATTGATCACGAAAGATCCTTTCTCAGTCATGTATGGGATGTTACCCAAAAACACTTCCTGCTCAATAGTCTGGAAATCTTCGTTATCCTCATCGTTACAAGTGAGGCGTAACTTCGCTTTCAGCGGAACAGAGAACGTGAGCCCGCGATCAATACATTCATCCACATCGTACTTCGGTGGATCAATGGTATAATCGACAAACTCAAGAACGAAGTTCTCGCGTGAATCCGAAATAGGGAAGTTCTCTGCAAATACTTTGAAGAGTCCTTCATTTTGGCGTTTCTCTGCAGGAGTTTCTATCTGCAAAAAATCTTTGAATGATTGAAGTTGAATATCGAGAAAATCGGGATATTCAAGAACCTTCTCAATAGATGAGAAGTCAATCCTGTTATTTACTGTCTTCTTTGCCAAGGTACTTTAGGTTTAAATTTCCTAGGACTAGACCTATTAAACTACTGTTAGATACTTGCCATTACTGGCATAAATAAGGAAAGACCCCAGTCCCATTTTGGTGGGATTGGGGTCTGAAATTCCTTTCAGACGGTATCCTGCGTCTTCAAGAAGATTACTTCAACTCGACTTCGGCACCAGCCTCTATAAGTTGCTTCTTGAGGTTTTCAGCTTCGTCTTTAGGTAAGCCTTCTTTGATTGTCTTAGGAGCGCCATCAACTACATCCTTAGCTTCCTTCAAGCCAAGACCTGTTAACTCTTTTACAAGTTTTACAATTTGAAGCTTGTTAGCACCTGCAGCCTTCAATACTACATCGAAGTTTGTTTTTTCAGCAGGAGCAGCGGCACCCGCACCAGCGGCAGGACCTGCTATAACAGCCGCAGCGGCTGGCTCAATGCCATGAGTTTCCTTCAAATAAGAAGCTAATTCATTTACTTCTTTAACGGTAAGTTCTACCAGTTGATCGCCAAGAGATTTTACGTCAGCCATGATTTGTTAGTGTTTAATTTTCTTTTCGGTTAATGATTATTTTCTTTCTTCCAGTGCTTTCACTAAGCCAGCCACTGTATTCTTACCGCTCAATAAAGCAGACAATACGTTTTTAGCAGGTGATTGCAACAAGGAAATGATTTCGCCAACGAGTTCGTTCTTTGATTTCAACTCGACCAAGGTGGCTAAATGTTCCTCTCCTATAAATAAGGAGGCTTCGATAGAAGCAGCCTTAAATGCAGGCTTTCCTTCTAACTTTCTTCTATACTCCTGGATAACTTTAGCAGGGGCATTACCTACCTCTTTCGAGAAGATAACTCCTGAAAAGCCACGGAGCGTCTTAAATAAATCTTCATAGTTACCTTCACGCTTTTCAAGTGCTTTACGAATTAGCGTATTCTTGTAAACACGATATTCAATACCTGCTTTGAAGCAAAGCCTACGGAACGCGTTGATTTGCGCCACCGTTAAACCTGATGCATCGGTAATATAAAAGTGATTGTTCTGAGAAAACTTCTCAGACAATTCATCAATAATATGTCCTTTTTCTTCCTTGGTCATTTTTCTAATTTTATAGACCTACAATCGAGCTCCTATCCACTATTATGCCCGGACTCATCGTGGAAGACAGGGAAATACTTTGAATGTAGGTTCCCTTCGATGAAGCTGGCTTTAACTTGACTACCATGTTGATAAGTTCAGCAGCATTATCTCTTATTTTGTCTGCGCTGAAGGAAGCCTTACCTATACTAGCGTGAATAATTCCTTGTTTATCAATTTTGAAATCTACTTTACCCGCTTTCACATCTTTCACCGCTTTTCCAACTTCCAGGGTAACAGTTCCTGACTTCGGGTTAGGCATTAAGCCACGTGGGCCAAGCACCTTACCTAGTTTACCAACTTTGGCCATAACAGTAGGCATCGTGATAATCACATCTATGTCTGTCCAACCGGCTTCAATTTTTTTAATATAATCGTCTAATCCCACATGTTCAGCACCGGCATCCTTAGCCTCCTGCTCTTTATCAGGCGAACAAAGAACCAATACACGAACTACTTTACCCAAACCATGCGGAAGAGATACAACACCTCTTACCATTTGATCTGATTTCTTAGGATCAACACCTAAACGAATATCTACATCAACCGATGAGTCAAACTTGGTAAAGGAAATATCCTTCAACAAAGCAGCTGCATCTACCAAAGAATACTCTTTCTCCGGATTGTATTTGGCGAGAACCGCCTTTCTGTTTTTTGTCAACTTTGCCATGATGCTTAATTATTTATCCCAAGGGGCATTTCCACTTACTGATACACCCATGCTGCGAGCTGTTCCTGCCACCATCTTCATGGCCGACTCTACTTTAAATGCATTTAAGTCAGGCATTTTAAGCTCAGCAATTTTCTTTATCTGATCCCAGGTTATAGAGCCCACCTTTGCGCGGTTAGGCTCTTTAGATCCTTTTTGAATTTTTATTGCCTCCATAATAAGAACAGCCGCTGGGGAGTCTTTATTACAAAGTCAAAAGACTTATCATTATAAATGGTGATTAGCACTGGCAATACTTGCCCTTGCTTGTCCTGGCTTCTTGCATTAAACTGCTTGCAAAAATCCATGATATTCAAACCCTTCGAACCGAGGGCAGGGCCAATAGGAGGTGCCGGGTTGGCCTGACCACCTTTAACCTGCAACTTCAAATAACCGATTACTAACTTAGCCATTGTATTTAGTCTAACTTTTCTACTTGCATATAACTGAGCTCAACAGGGGTGTTTCTTCCAAAGATCTTCACCATTACATTAAGCTTCTTTTTGTCTTCAAAAATCTCTTCTACAGAACCTGTAAAACCGCTGAATGGTCCATCCATTACTTTTACAGATTCTCCTTTTATAAAAGGAGTTTCTAATTTCTCTTCAAACTGATCGATCTCATCTACCTTACCTAAAATCCGGTTTACTTCGGTTTGTCTTAAGGCAACTGGCTCTTTTGACGTAGCACTCGATCCATTTGTCCCCAAAAAGCCGATGACTCCGGGTATATTATTCACTGTGTGATAAGCCTCACCGTTGGATAAATCTGCGGAAACCAGAACATAGCCCGGAAAGAAATTTCTTTCTCTCACACGCTTTTTCCCATTGCGCATCTCATACACCTTCTCTGACGGGATCATCACTTGCGGAATAAACTCGACTAGTTTAGACCGTTCGATCTCAGTTTCCAGATAAGATTTTACTTTCTTTTCCTGGCCGCTGATTACGCGTAAAACATACCACTTTAGCTCTCCCATTCGAATTATAATTCTTTATAAAACCAAGCTAAAGCGTTCTTAAAACCTAAATCAACAAGCCCGATCATGATGGCAAATATCAAGGAAGCTACCAACACCAAAATTGCGCTGCTTTGCAACTCATTGAATTTAGGCCACGAAACCTTATTGCGGATTTCGTCAATGGACTCTAAAATATAGTTCTTAACCTTTTCCATCCATTTTAATAATTCTTTGCACGGGCGGAGAGACTCGAACTCCCAGCCAACGGTTTTGGAGACCGCTACTCTACCAATTGAGCTACGCCCGTTTACTGTTCGCTCCCTTCTAAGGTGTACCCGTACAACCCTCACTTTAAAAGGACTGCAAAGGTAGAATAAGAGCCAAAGAAAACAAAAGCGTTTCCAAGAAAAATCTCAGAAACGCTTTACATTGATTATCAGATAATTACCTACTTAGACTAAAGCCAGATAGGCAATTAAGGGTCTTAGTCAAGAATTTCAGTTACCTGACCTGATCCTACAGTACGACCACCCTCGCGGATAGCGAAACGAAGACCTTTCTCCATAGCGATCTTGTTGATCAACTCAACTTCGATCGATACGTTATCGCCAGGCATAACCATTTCTACACCGGCAGGAAGTTTACACTCACCTGTTACGTCTGTAGTACGGAAATAGAACTGAGGACGGTATTTGTTAAAGAATGGAGTATGACGTCCACCTTCTTCTTTAGAAAGAACGTAAACTTCAGCCTTAAATTTAGCGTGCGGAGTTACTGAGTTTGGCTTACAAATAACCATACCACGGCAAATTTGCTCCTTTTCAATACCACGCAACAACAAACCTACGTTGTCACCAGCTTCACCTCTATCAAGAATTTTGCGGAACATTTCAACTCCTGTAATAGTAGAAGTTAAGTTCTCAGCACCCATTCCAAGAATTTGAACTGGATCGCCAGTTTTGATAATACCACGCTCAATACGACCCGTAGCAACCGTTCCACGACCTGTAATCGAGAACACGTCTTCAACAGGCATCAAGAAATCCTTGTCAACCAAACGAACTGGAATTGGAATGTGATTATCAACAGCATCCATCAGTTCTTCCACTTTCTTAACCCACTTTTCTTCGCCATTTAAGGCGCCCAAAGCAGAACCTTGAATTACTGGCATTGTGTCGCCAGGGAAGCTATAGTAAGACATCAATTCACGAACTTCCATTTCAACAAGTTCTAACAATTCAGCATCGTCAACTAAGTCAACTTTGTTCATGAACACAACCAGGGCAGGAACACCCACCTGGCGAGCTAAAAGAATATGCTCACGAGTTTGTGGCATAGGGCCATCCGTAGCAGCAACTACTAGAATAGCTCCGTCCATTTGGGCAGCACCTGTCACCATGTTTTTTACATAGTCAGCGTGGCCTGGACAATCTACGTGTGCATAGTGTCGGTTTGCAGTTGCATATTCAACGTGAGAGGTGTTGATAGTAATACCTCTTTCTTTTTCTTCAGGAGCATTGTCAATGGAAGAGAAATCTCTCATTGAAGCTAATCCTTTAGAAGCTAGAACTTTGGTGATTGCAGCGGTAAGAGTAGTCTTACCGTGGTCAACGTGACCAATGGTACCGATGTTAACGTGTGGTTTCGAGCGGTCAAATGTTTCCTTTGCCATATTTGAAAATCCCGGTTTAAAGTTTAAAGTGTATAATTAATTAAATAAGTTACTCATCTAAGCTTCTACGTTAAGAAGCAACACACCCTAAACATGTTAAGCCTTTCGGATAAGGGTAAATTCGTTAAAACTTCAATACTTTTAAGATGGTCGCTACGCATCAGTAATCAAAGTTTAACTAACTACAATATTTCAAAGTCTCCACTCTCGATCGTTATCGGAGTTTTTGAATAGTCTATATTTCAATCCACAACTTGTGTAGAGCTGTTGAAGGGAATTGAACCCTCGACCTCTTCCTTACCAAGGAAGTGCTCTACCCCTGAGCTACAACAGCAGCCTTTCGATTTACGAATTTTGATTTACGAAGTACGAATTTTGTTAAATCGCACATCTAAAATCTCAAATCGTAAATTTGAGCGAGCGGGAGACGAGGCTCGAACTCGCGACCTATAGCTTGGAAGGCTATCGCTCTACCAACTGAGCTACTCCCGCTTTTGATTTACAAATTTTGATTTACGAAGTACGATCGTTTAAATCGTAAATCTTCAATCACAAATCGTAAATCCCCATGTGGGGAGAACAGGATTCGAACCTGTGAAGGTGTAAGTCAACAGATTTACAGTCTGTCCTCGTTGGCCGCTTGAGTATCTCCCCCAACGATTTTTAATGTGTTTGAGAACGTTTTTGAAGGTCCTTTAAGAGCCCTCGTACCCTACCTGTTTAGCTTTCGCTAAAAAAATAGGAGTGCAAAATTATACGCTTTTTCGGTTTAGACAAACCCCAATGCCATTTTTAAATGCTAGAATGTGAAGAATCGGGGGTAGGAAGGCTACATAATTACAATCTCCTTAATAACATCAGATCCAAACTCCTTCTGAAAAACTTCTATTATCTTGCTTTTATGTATTGAAAGGTCATTTTTCATGGCCGGGCTATCTAATTCTACAAAAAGAACCTGGTTACGCATATAGAGCTTTTTAGTTCGCTTAGCTACGGGTTTACCCACCATCCGCTCCCACGAACTTATCAGATTCGCCTCATCAAAACGGGATTTTATATGATATCTATTAAGCAACTGCTGGATGGCTTGCCCAATATGCTGTGTATTTCCTTCTTCGTTTACGTTTTTAGCCATTCTTGCCGGAAGGTACCACTTTCTATAATAAACAGTTGCGCTTGCAAACCGGCATCCGTTAGAATCTGCTGACTTCTTCCTTGCCGGGCATCGGTGATAAAGAGTTGACCAAATAGGCCTTGATTTACCAGTTTTAATAGTTGTTGAATTCTCAGATCGTCCAGCTTATCAAAGATATCATCTAACAATAAAAGTGGCTTGACTTGTTTTTCCGACGCAAGTATTTGAAACTCCGCTAGCTTTAGCCCGATTAGAAAGGACTTTTGTTGCCCCTGCGACCCTACCCTTTTTAATTCTAACCCATTTAAAGTGAACAGAAAATCATCGCGGTGCACCCCGCTGGTTGTTCGTTGCAGCAAGAGATCCCGCTGAAAATTCTTTTTTAACAACAGCTCAAAATCAACTTCACTAAGATCAGACCTGTACGTTATGTCAACTTTTTCAGAGGGTTCGCAAACCAGAAAATCGTAGTGCTTATTAAATATCGGTTTGAATTTTTCAATAAACGCTACTCTTGTTTTGTAGATATAGTTGCCAGCCAGTGCCAGCTTTGAATCGTAACTGGCAATAAGATCAACATCAACCTTTCCCCTTTCAGAAAAAGTTCGCAATAAACTATTTCGCTGCTTCAGGTGATGATTATATTGGATTAAACTATCAAGATAAATACGATCCAATTGACTAATCAGCGAATCAAAAAATTTTCTTCTTAGCTCCGATCCATCCCAAATCAATTCAATATCCTGCGGAGCTATCAATACAACCGGATAGTTGCCAACATGATCTGAAAACTTACTTATCGCCTGATCCTCTTCAAGCACATTCTTTTTCTCGCCTTGGCGGATGGAGCAAATCACCTCCCTTTGTTTGTGCCTGATCTCAAAAGTTCCTTTTATAAGAAACCCCGTTTGATCAAGCCGTACGTTTTGCTGGTCGTAAGGATTGAATGCGCTCTTGGTAAAAGAGAGGTAGTAGATAGCATCGAGTAAATTCGTTTTACCACTACCATTCTTCCCTAAAAAGCAATTGATTTTTTCTTCAAAATTTAGATTCACCTCTGCGTGATTCTTGAAATTGTATAGACGCAGTTTTTGAAGAAACACAGTTTATCAGGATAATTATCTCAATTAAGGCGCATCCCTGTTTGGTGATTGGGAAAGGGTGCGTATTTTCGCAACTCACATTTTCATCAAAATTAGCAATTATGGCAACTACCGCCCAAGCTAAAGGCAGCGCGTCTAAAAAAGAAAAGAAGGCTTACTCTAAAGAAACCTATATGTTTTGGTTTGAGAGCATGCTTCTGATGCGGAAATTTGAAGAGAAAGCAGGCCAGTTATATGGCATGCAGAAAATCCGCGGATTTTGTCATTTGTACATTGGCCAGGAAGCCTGTGCTGCCGGTGCGGTGAGCGCCTTGCAAAAAGGCGATAAATATATAACAGCCTATCGCGACCACGCGCATCCATTAGCGTTGGGTACAAGCCCGAATGCGATCATGGCAGAATTGTACGGCAAGGAAACCGGAGTATCGAAGGGCAAAGGTGGTTCGATGCATATCTTTGATAAAGAGCATAATTTTTTTGGTGGTCATGGTATTGTCGGTGCGCAGATTCCGCTTGGTGCGGGCATTGGCTTTGCCGAAAAGTTTAACAAAACCGGCAAACTTTGTATCTGCTATATGGGCGATGGTGCCGTGCGTCAGGGTGCATTCCATGAAGCGCTAAACCTGGCAATGCTCTGGAAGATTCCAGTAATTTTTGTTATCGAAAATAATGGTTATGCCATGGGTACTTCGGTGCAGCGTACATCCAATGTGCATGAATTATATACGCTGGGCGAATCGTACGATATTCCATCAGAGCCTGTTGATGCAATGAATGTAGAAGCCGTTCATGATTCTGTTGAAAGAGCAGCTGAACGGGCCAGGGCGGGTGAAGGACCTACCTTGTTAGAATTTAGAACGTATCGGTATAAAGGACACTCCATGTCTGATCCGCAAAAATATCGTTCAAAAGAGGAAGTGGAAGAATACAAACAGCGCGACCCGATTGAACAGGTGCGCCACACCATTCTGGATAAAAAAATCGCAACCGAAAAAGACCTGGCCGCTATTGAAGCAAAAGTAAATGCGCAGGTTGAAGAAAGTGTGAAGTTTGCCGAAGAATCAAACTTCCCCGATCCATCGGAAGCCCTTAAAGACATTTATGCGGAGCCCGATTATCCATTTATTATGGATTGATCTCCCTTTTGTTTAATAAGTTCGAATTCTTAGTTTTGCGTCCCGTTCTGAAAACAACCGAACGGGACTTTTATTTACAAGAAACATGGCAAAGAAGGAAGAAAACACGGATTTGTTAGAGAATCCAGAAGTCATTAAGGAGAAATTAGTAAGCGTAGAAGACTGGTTTGAACATAACCCAAAGACTGCTATTGGTATTGCTGCGGGGATCATGCTTTTAATCGGGGCTTTCTTTGGTTACCGTTATTACATGGGCAATCAGGATGGGCTGGCGCAGAAAGAAATGTTTCAGGCCGTTCATTATTTTGAGGCCGATAGTTTAAACCTTGCCCTTAACGGGGATGGCAATAATCTTGGATTTCTTCAGATCATTGAAGATTATGGAATGACTGATGCAGGTAACCTTGCCAATTTTTATACTGGAGCTATTTACTTAAAGCAAGGAAAATTTCCGTTAGCCGTTTTTCATCTGGAAGATTTTAGCGCCAGCGATTTGTTGGTACAAGCCCGTGCTTATAGCCTGATGGGCGATGCTTACATGGAACAAAAAGATTTTGATAACGCTGCTACCTATTACTCAAAGGCCGCAGCTTATAAGCCCAATAAAGAATTTACTCCAATCTATTTGATGAAAGCGGCATTGGCTTATGAGAAGTTGAATGAAAATGAAAAGGCGAAGGCTGCCTATCAAACTATTATAGATGAGTATTGGGAGTCGAGCGAATTACAAAACGCCAGAAAGTTTAAGGCACGTTTGGAGGCTAACTCTTAAGTTCAATCTTATTACATTTGAAGGGATAGACATCTATCCCTTTTTTATTACCCAAATTTTATGGCCGGAATCTTAAAATCAGTTTCAGGAAAAAGTAAAATCAATCTTGCAAAGAAGAAGTTTGCGATTGTAGTCGCTGAATGGAACGAAGATATTACTGAATCCCTTTATCAGGGCGCATATGATGGACTTATCCAATTAGGTGTTAAGAAATCTAACATCGTTCGTAAGAATGTACCGGGCACGTTTGAACTTACCCTAGGTGCATTGTGGATGGCAGAGAAAAAAGAAATTGATGCCGTGATTTGCTTGGGCTGTGTTATTCAAGGTGACACCCCACACTTCGATTACATTTGTCAAAGTGTAAGCCATGGCATTACCGAAGTGAATATCAAAACAAAAAAGCCTGTGATCTTTGGTGTGTTGACTACACTTAATAAAAAGCAAGCACTAGAACGGGCTGGCGGCAAACTTGGAAATAAAGGCGAAGAGGCTGCGGTAACTGCGGTGAGGATGTTGGAAATAAAACCTTAAAGCATAAAAAAAGGCTGAGAAAAATTCCCAGCCTTTCAACTTTAAGTCTTAGTCTGATTACATATTCTTCACAATCTCTTTACCAAACTCAGAGCACTTCAGCAACGTAGCACCTTCCATCTGACGGTGGAAGTCATACGTTACGCGCTTCGTAGCAATTGCTTTTTCAAGTCCTTTGCTGATTAAGTCAGCAGCTTCCTGCCAGCCCATATATTCAAGCATCATTACACCCGAAAGAATTACCGAACCCGGATTTACTTTATCTTGTCCTGCATACTTCGGTGCGGTACCATGAGTAGCTTCAAAGATTGCATGACCTGTGATGTAATTAATGTTTGCTCCCGGTGCAATACCGATACCACCTACTTGTGCAGCGAGGGCATCACTTACATAATCACCATTTAAATTAAGGGTAGCAATAACATCAAAATCTTCAGGGCGTGTTAATACCTGTTGCAAGGTAATATCTGCAATGGAATCTTTGATTAAAATTTTACCCGATGCAAGCGCAGCCTTTTGCTCTGCATTGGCTTCTGCTTCGCCTTTATCTTTCTTGGTCTTTTCCCATTGGTTCCAGGTATACACCTTATCCCCAAAATATTCCTTGGCCACTGAATAACCCCAATCGCGGAACGCCCTTCGGTAAACTTCATGATATTACCTTTGTGCACTAGGGTTACTGACTTTTTATTATGTTTGACGGCATAGGCAATTGCGCTGTGAATCAAACGCACACTACCACTATAACTCACTGGCTTAATACCAATACCTACCTGAACATCATTATTCATGTTTGGTGCGCCCACCATTTTCCAAAATGATTCTGATTTTTCTACAGTGTTGAATCTAATCTTGTTGAACTCTTTAGGAAACTCCTTCGCTAAAAAGTCAAGTACTTTTTGAGACTCTGGTGTTCCTGCCGCAAATTCAATTCCCGCATAAATATCTTCCGTATTTTCGCGGAAGAGAACCATATTCACTGCTCCCGGATTTTTTACGGGTGAAGGCACGCCTTCATACCATCGTACCGGACGAAGACAAACATATAAATCCAAAATCTGACGCAGGGCCACATTTAGGGAACGAATACCACCCCCCACAGGTGTAGTTAGCGGGCCTTTAATCCCTACCAAATATTCACGAAAAGCATCCAGTGTTTCATCAGGAAGCCAATTGCCATTTTGCTTAAACGACTTCTCTCCGGCCATTACTTCCTTCCAGTTTATCTTTCTTTTTCCGCCATAGGCTTTTGATACCGCAGAATCAAATACAAGTTGCGAAGCACTCCAAATATCCGGACCCGTTCCATCGCCTTCAATAAAAGGAATTGTAGGGTTTTCGGGGACGGTTAGTTTTCCGTTGCTGATCGTAATTTTCTGGTCACTCATTTTCGTATGATTAAATTGAATTCACTGATAATTGGGGCGAAATTAGAAATTATCGAGGTATTTAACTATCGTTCAATACTTCTCTTCCTGATTGGGGAAATCGCGGGCTTTTACATCTTTTACATAGTTGCCAATGGCACCCGTAATCACCGTATTTAAGTCTGCATATCTGCGTAAAAAGCGAGGCTTGAAGTCTTTGGTGATCCCCAGCATGTCTTGCATCACAAGCACTTGCCCATCTACATCGGGACCGGCACCAATACCGATTACAGGAATCTGCAAACTGGCAGAGACCTTCTTAGCCAACGTGGCCGGAATCTTCTCCAACACGATTGCAAAGCAGCCACACTCCTGAAGCAAGAGTGCATCTTCCAATAATTTATTTGCTTCCACTTCTTCTTTGGCACGCACCGTATACGTTCCAAACTTATAAATTGACTGGGGTGTTAAACCCAAGTGTCCCATCACGGGAACTCCGGCACTTAAAATCCTTAATACTGAATCCTTTATTTCACTTCCCCCTTCCATCTTAACAGCGTGCCCGCCACTCTCTTTCATAATACGAATGGATGAACGCAACGCTTCGCCTGAACTTCCCTGATAATAGCCAAAAGGGATATCCACCACCACCAAAGCACGCTTCACCGCTTTTACAACAGACGAGGCATGATAAATCATTTGATCGAGCGTAATTGGTAAAGTAGTTTCATTACCAGCCATCACATTCGAAGCAGAATCACCAACCAGAATAACATCAATGCCTGCACCATCAATAATTCGCGCCATACTATAATCATACGCGGTGAGCATGGCAATTTTTTCGCCCCGGTTCTTCATTTCCTGAAGTTGGTGCGTGGTTATTTTTTTTACATCCGAGGCTTTATGAACTGACAAAGGTTATACGTTTAAGAAGGTCAAAGAAGGTATACAGCAGATTTTTTTCCCAGAATCACTTCCACGTGGTCGTTGAGAATTGTTGTTAGCTCGTATCCGGTATAGGTTGGTGTAATGGGAAACAACGTATTACTTCTGTTTACCAATACTGCGACTTCAATTTTTTTTATTTCCGTTGTTAAAAAAGGTTTCATGCCATAGGCTAATGTCCGACCGGAATTTAGCACATCATCCACCAGTACAATGCATTTCTTTTTTAAGTCCTTCGGATCTACATCTAATGTAACATCTGCTTGCCGCGGAGCCAATTTATCCAAAGTAACTTTTACAACGGATAACTCGAGGTCAGAAATAGCTGACAACTCAGTCGCCAAAAGCTTTGCAAATGAATAGCCCTGTCCATCTATTCCGGCTAGCACCAAATTTTTTTCTTTAAAGTTATTTTCAAAAATTTCATACGCTATTCGCCTGATTTTTTGATCGACTTGTGCCGAATTTAAGATAAGGGTTTTTTCAGAAGTCTCGCTCATGGTAACGGAACGGATTTACTGTCTTTGAACGTTGAAAGAATGATCGTGGATTGCATATTATCGACTACCTCGATGGTCGTAACTTTCTCGAGCATCAGATTTTGGTAAGACGGAATATCGGGCGCTACAATTTTTAAGATAAAATCTGCCTGGCCAGTTACGTGATGGCACTCCACTACTTCTTCGATAGTTTGTATCGCACTAACAAACTTGGCAATGTTTTCTTTATTATGACCTTTCAACGAAACCATAACGAATGTGGATACCCCTAAACCCACGGCAGCCATATCCACTACAGCATGATAACTTTTTATTATACCCGAGTTTTCAAGTTTCTTTACACGTTCCAGCGTTGGCGCTGGCGACAATCCAATTTCCTGTGATAACTGCGCGTTGGTAATATTTGAATCTGCCTGAAGGATTTCTAAAATCTTTCGGTCGGTAGGGTCTAGTTTGTGCTTCATTAAAAGAGAGTGAATTTTTAGTTGACGTTCTAAGTAAAATTAGAATAAAATTCCGTGTTGGCGCTATCCGTCAATGTAAAATTGAGCAGTTTACTCAATTACCTTACTATAGAAAATCTAATACTGGATGTTTGATTACCGGTTGTGTATGTTGCAAAATAAATTCCCTCCGCGAGGTTGCTTACATAAAGTTCAACCTGATTTAAGCCGGGCGATAAACCTGTATATGTTTTTGAAAACACCGGCTGACCGAGCGAGTTATAAACAATAACATCAAGGGATTCCAAATTGGTATTAACCCATTCAAGATAAACGATATCGTTGGCCGGGTTCGGATAAGGTTGAATAAAGACAGGCTCATTTACAAAACTGATACATGTTTGATTATCAAATTGGTCTATATCTCCATTCACGATAGCCTCGGCACAGACGTACAGTAAATTAGTCGGCAGAATTGACGTTGATAAGGTTCTTGTTATTGATTGGCCGGGAAAGATGGAAGCAGATAGTTTCTCCTTTACCTGTGCGTTCCCTGAAAGATCAAGATACACATCCGGATTCTGAATGGTGAGATTGCTTTTGTTTTTAATTGTAACGTTTGCCCGAAGTGATCCATCACCATTATTGAATAGAGTGAGTTCCGTTAGCGCTACATTGATCTGGGGAATAACTACCTGAACTATTTTTTGCGCTGTATCTGTACACCCGCTCGTATTGCTCACAATCAAATCAACGGGATATTCGCCAAAGGCGGTATAGGTAAAAGAAGGTGAAAAGAGTGTACTGGTTGAATTGCTGACATCGTTAAACTTCCATAAGAAAGAAGAAGCACCCACCGAGGTATTTGTAAATCCCACAGGTAAAGGTGCAGCCCCAGCTTCCGGAGACATGGAGAATTGCGCTACCGGAGGAGAAACTACATTTATTGATTTTGCAGTTGAGTAAACACAGCCTGATTGGCGGGTAGAGTATAATCGTACAGTATAGTTGCCCGTGTTTTGAAAAACATGTTGTACAGGTGAACCCACGGCCTGTTGTCCACCAAAATCCCAACGCCACGCGGTAGAAGGATCAAGTCCGGCTGCCGTGGTTTCCTGAAAAATAGAAGGCTTCGTTGCACAGGTACTTTGCGCTGTAAAGTCAACATTTACAGGATTCGGAATCGAAAGCGTTTTCGATACTTGGCTGACACAATTATTATTCCCGGTAACGGCAAGAGTAACCGATTGATCACCTGCATTATTAAAATTGTGTATCGGATTTTTACTTGTATAGGTATTGTTTTGCATTGACCAAAGCCATGCTTTAACATTTGAATCTGACGCATCATAAAACTGAGTACCCTGATTTAAGCAAGAAGCATCATGGGTAAAGTCCACCAGAGGCGCTGGTGATATGGTAACAGTTTTTTGAACCGTATTACTGCATCCAAAATTATTTGAAGTTTTCAGCGACACCTGATAATCTCCTGCAAGGTCATAAACATAGGTTGGATTTTTCTGGGGCGAAGTCCCGTTAGCGGCATCCCCAAAATTCCAGATCCAGTTTGTAATGTTGCTGTCAGTAAGAAGTGGCGTTAAATCATTGAATTGACTGGCTGATCCTGTACAGGAAAAAGGTGGGAGGTCGATGGAGAAATTGGTTTGGGGTTTGGAGTAGATGGTAATCGATTTTGCTTTTGAATTTTCGCAACCAACAGCATTCGTTGCTGTGAGTACAACATCAAAATTTCCGTGAGACATAAATGTATTTGTCGGATTTAAAGCTGAAGACTGATTACCATCTCCAAAGTCCCAAGTATAACCTGTGATTGATCCGCTTGAAGTATTAGTAAAGTTTACAGGAGCCTCCTGGCAACCATTAACTGCATTAAAATCAACCATTGGTCCTTGAACCACCGTGCTTACATTTTGAATACTTTCACTTTCGCACCCAGGAATTGAGGACTTCAATTTTATTTGCTGAGCTGCTGTGGTTGAAAATTGAGTTAGCAGATCTTTTGTTGTTGAGATTACATTTCCATTTAAGCTCCACTCCCAAGTGGGATTTGAAGCTGCATCAAATGAGGACGTGTTTTGAAAGGTGTATTCCTGATTGGTGCAGAAAGGATTTGCTGATGGCAAAGAAAAATTAGACACAGGTTGATTATAGGTTGTGATTTGTGATTGCACACTATTAGTACAACCACTAGATGAGGTTACTTGAAGTGTGATTGGATAAACCCCTGCTGAAGCATAATTGTGCGATGGGTTTGATAGCATGGAGGTAGACGCATCGCCAAAGTGCCAGTCGTAATCAATAATGTCATTAGAAGAATTTACTACGTTAAATAAAATCGAATGGCCCGCACAAATATTTCCATCCGTGCCAATGGCAATATCGGGGGCAAAGGAATCAGTAATTGAAATATCCGCTGAGGCTATGGAACTAATATTTTGTTTACGGGCTGTTAACTCAACTCTTTTAATTCCCGCGGCTGTAAAAAATATTTCGGTTGGTGTTTCAAGTTCACTATAACTTAAACTGGCATCACAGAGGGCCTCAAAACCTATTAGTTTAAATTTATTATCTACCAGGCCAACACCTGTTATTAAACCTAAACCTTCATTCTTGATGCTTTCAATGCCAAGTAAAACAGGCAACTCACTATGGTTAATTTCACTGGGGGAATTCGCTGGATTGAGATCATGGAAATTAATAATCTTAATTGGGATTGACTCGTTGCTAACAATAGCAAAGTAGGCATCGGCCTCCTGAGTTAATTTGACTTTGTACGGATTATTTACACCACTAAATGAATAATTACCTTCAACAACAGGATTTGAAAGGATATCTGTACCAAAGTTTAATTGAACGATTTCGCTGTTGCCCCGGGAAGCTACCAAGCCTATCCAATTGGATTTTTTGTTTACAATATCCAGCCCTATAGGTAAATTAAATCCCGAGATAACTCCCGAATCAAAAATATGGGATGCATCAATCAAGTTATCAAATGAATTTCTATAATTCACAGCCACCAACGAGTTGCCGTTATAATTTGATAAGAGCAAAATCAAGTCTGTATTCTGCTTAACAATTTTCAAATCCCTGAACCGAGTTGAAAATCCATAGTTTCCTACGTTTGTAGCTGTGGGTATATTCTGCAAAGAAGCACCAAAATCTAATCTAATTATTCCTTGAGCTGCCGAGCTAAATTCAAGTGAGCCAACAAATCCATACCAATTACCATTGGCTTCCACGACATCAATTCCCTCGGGCAAATACAATTTAGCTCCCGGATTGCCTAAGTCAAACAAGGTGGGAGAATTCGATGGGCTGTCTCCAAATTCAAGTCTGAATAGTTTGTTATTATTCAAACTCGTGACGAATCCAAACCATTCCCCATTGCTTTGAATCAACTTATAGCCATTTCCAGCGCTAAGGCCAGAAATCGTTGCAGCATCTACACTGGATTTAAGAGTGTAAAAATCATTCAAACAAAAATCCCAGGCATACGAGTCTGCATTTGTTGAATTATTTAGAAAGGAGATTTTCTCTTGCTTGCAGGCTATTACCGGTGCGCTAAAGTCAGCCACTGGATTTTGGCTCAAGGTTTTATACCCAACAAGCACTAACCATATTAATAAAAAGTACTTCACACCTGGTCGATAACTATCTTTATACTCAAAATGTACACTAGGTAAAAGCTACTTGGTTAAAGTCGCTAATTATTTTCTGATACGCCTCTTCCATTAACCCTGCTCGTCTATATTTCTCTGCAATTAAAAATATTTTACCAGCCTCTTGCGCACGTCCTCGCGCCAATATGTCCGAGATTTCCTTAAAGCCTTTCATCGGATTCTCCTTTTCAAAAATAATCCCCCCACCTTCATTCTTTATTATATCGGAATCATCACCTATGCCTGCCTCAAGCAAAACAGGCAATCCATTTGCCCAATATTCTCCGTTCTTAACCGGACAGCAATAAATCCTTGACGGTGCAGGCTTGATGGTTGCAAAAGCAAAATCTGCGGCACTCAAATAATTAGGAACCTCTGAATGCGGAACATTGCCAACAAACACATGTTGTATATCCAGGTTTCGTGAAATGAGATTCGACTGTATGTAACCCGAATCCTGTGGTGAAAGAACAATTATTCTAAAATGAACGCCAAAGAATTGAAAGGCGGCTGCGAATAGATCAAATGCTTCTTGTTCATAATATATGCCGCCAAATTTCCCAACATAAATACCTACGATTGCATTTTCAGGGAATCCCAAATCCATACGCTTACGAATTCTTTCCGTTTGATTGAATTGAAATACTTCGGTTTGCACCGTATTAGGCAACATGAAAATTCTGCTTTGAGAAACGCCTTCTTCCAACAGTCGTCTTGAGAACTGATTCGAAACTGTTTGAAGCATCCACGCATTCTTCTTTTGCATTTTCTCAAAATATTTAAGTATCCAATACCTTGGATCCCACCTTCTCCAAACTCCCGACTCCACCATGTACTCGGCATGCGGCTCAAAGCACTCAACCATAAACGGGACTCTGGCAGTACGCCAAACTAAATAAGCTGCGCCTCCCGCCAAGGGAGAATTAGCGATGACTAGATTTATTTTATATTCACCCACCAACTTTTTAATGAATGAGGGCCATTCAATAAAGTCTGCAAATTTTGTCAAAAATATATTTCGTTTTGGATCAGAACGAAATTGCACATAATGTACGTTGGGCAGTTGATCTACACCAATACTTGATTGCCCGCGTTCGAAAGAGCAAAAAACGACTCTGTTCACTTCATGAATAGCAGAGAGTGTTTTTAAACGGGGAACAATTACAGCTGTTGTAAGTGGGTCGGCTGCGGGCCAGTAGCCAAGGTAAAGAATATTCATAATTCCTTTAGGAAGGTAGCAATTCGTTCGGAGGTCTTGCCATCGCCATACGGATTATTAGAAAAGGCCATCTTTTTGTAAATCTCCTTATCCTTAACAATCTGAACAGTATTCTTTACAATTGTATCGGTATCTGTGCCAACAAGAATCGCTGTCCCCGCATTGATTCCCTCCATTCGCTCTGTTACATCACGCAAAACCAAAACTGGCTTATGTAAGGAAGGTGCTTCTTCTTGAATTCCACCTGAATCAGTGAGTACAAGTTCAGATTTATCTATAAACCACAAAAGATGCGGATAAGATAAAGGGTCAGTTAAATAAATTCTTGGATGAATCAGATAGCGTTGAGCAGTACTCTTGATATTTGGATTCAAATGAACAGGATAAACGATAATAAAATCAGGCAATAACTCAACAATCTCCAGCAGAGCTTTGCAGATATTAATGAATGGTTCTCCAAAACTCTCACGCCTATGGCAGGTTACCAAAATAATTTTCTTATCAAAATCTATGTTGTTAAAAACATTCCGATACTCTTCATTTGATTCTTTAACAATTTTGATTCCCCTTAACACTGAGTCAACAACAGAATTTCCAACATTAAACACATTTTTAGAAATGCCTTCTTGTTGCAAATTGATCACCGCACCATCGGTTGGGCAAAAGTGACAAGTTGCCATTTTGGAAATCACAGATCGGTTCATCTCTTCCGGAAATGGACTATACATCTCCTTACTCCGTAAACCGGCTTCAACATGGGCAATCTTTATTTTCTGATAAAATCCCGCCAAGGTAGCTGCCATAGCCGTAGTTGTATCCCCTTGAACAACGATCCAATCTGGTTTCTCTAGCACTAATATGTCAGTCAGTTGGAGCAGGATTTTAGCCGTTAGGGATGAAAGGCTTTGATTAGGCTCCATAACCTGCAGATCAAAATCAGACTTTATCCTAAAAAAATCAAATACTTGCTGAAGCATTTCCTTATGTTGCGAAGTAGCACACACACGTACCTGGTATTCCCTTTTGGCACGCAACGCTACAATGATGGGCGCCATTTTTATTGCCTCCGGTCGCGTCCCCACCACTACAAATACTTTTATCATCGATAACTCCATTATCTTGCAAAGATAAACGGGAATAAGACACTACTATAAGATGAATTCATTAATTAAAAAAATAGTCAAACGCTTCAAGCGAAAATTCTCGTCCACGGAATACTGGGAGCAACGATATCAATCGGGAGGAAACTCGGGAAGTGGGTCATATAATCACCTGGCCGATTTTAAAGCTAATTTTATCAATGATTTTATCACAAAATATAACGTCCACTCAGCGGTTGAGTTTGGATGCGGAGACGGAAATCAGTTGTCCCTTATTAAATACCCAAAATACCATGGATTAGATGTATCACAGACCTCCATTAAAATTTGCCAACATAAATTCAATCATGATTCAACAAAAAGTTTTCAGGTATATAATCCATATGCTTTCAAAATAGAAGGTAAGGGCAAACATGACCTTTCACTATCATTAGATGTTATCTATCATCTGGTAGAAACAGAATTGTTCAATCTGCATATGATTCACCTTTTTCAATCAGCTTCTCGATTTGTAATCATTTACTCTACCAATTTTGATGAAAGTCAGATCAACCATGAAAGAAATCATCACTTTACCAAGTGGGTTGAGGAGAATGAACAGCAATGGGAATTAGTCTCAATAAAAGAAAACCCCTATAAAAATGAATCGGATCTTGAAAGGAAATCGTTGAGTGATTTTTTTGTTTACCAAAGAAAGATGAGTTAGGATCGTACCACACCTGAAATTAATTGCGCTAATTTTTCCGCATTCTGCTGAGCACTAAATCGCTCAGGTAAATTGTTAACCTGAAAATATTCCCCATCCGTCTTCAACTCTTCGACACTCCTCAATAAGAATTGAACCATCGCTTCTATGTCTGTGTGCTCAAATGCCGCATGCGGGTAACCGACTAACACATCGCGTGTTGCACTATTTTGGGGAGTAACCGCCCAGATTTTTCGCTTGGATAAAAAATAGTCCAATACTTTCGATGGAAAATAAATCGCATCCGTGGGCTTTGTAGGATTATCAACTACCAGCAATAAACGCGCAGTCTGGCACAATTCCTTTGCATCCGCATAGCTCAGGAGTCCTACATGTTTTATTCCCGCTAAATCCTTTCCGAAAAACTGTTTGTTCTTTCTGTCTACATCGCCCGCAAATATAAATTCTATTTTTTCATGATATGCAGGTAAACGTCTACGCAATAAATTCAAAACCTCTTCCAGGAAAAAAACACTCCGCTTGCCCCCCAAACCTCCTGTATATACAATCCGCAATTTTTTATCCATAGGCTTGGGATGCGAGGTAATTTCTTGAGGGTCATAAACATTTGGGAAAACGTGAAATTTATTGGCTTCTTTAGGATATTGAAGCTGGTAAAGCGCTTTTGTCTGTTCTGTTGTAAAAGTTATTACGTCAGCCTCAGCAATTATTGATTGCTCTGTTGCCAAATAGTGAATACGATCTTTTTCTGAAAACTCATGCAAGGGTGACAATGCCCACGGATCACTCAAATGCATAATCCATGGGCATTTGTAATGCCTCTTTAACTTTCTTGCCATAAAAGCAGAGCTCATAGGGTTTGATCGAGAGTAAATTACATCTGGTTTATATTTTAATCTTTGAACAACTCTTTTCCATTGCCAATGAAAGTTCATCTTGCTGTCTGGAAATAGAAATTTTCCTAATCCTATCTTCCTCAAAAAATAATTAAGATACCTGTTTTCGATAATTGAAATCTCCATGAAATCTTTTGAATCCGTCCCATATTTTTGCAAAGAAGTGTCTTCCGGCATATAAAGGGTAGGCCGCTTACTAGTTACAACAGTAACATTAAACTGTTTGGTCTGGTTTAAATAATAAAAATACCGAGCAGTCTGAATGCACTCCGGATCGTTTTTGGGAGGAAAGGCAATACTGACAAAAAGAAGATTCTTCACGCCCAAAACTGCAAACATTTTTTTGATTTACATTGGTCCTTAATACGGTTTTGGTTTTGTTGCACCTACTTTTGAAGGAGTAAGTCAAATAAAGAAATTTCATGAAGTTTGTTGGTAAGCGTATGTTGATAATCTCTCCGGAAAGATGGGGCATCAACCGAATCTCAAAACATCATTATGCCATCGCCTTGGCACAAAGAGGAAATCAGGTATATTTTTTAAATCCACCAAGTCAAGGATTAAAACAAGCTTCCCTTAGTCAAACAGAAATAGCTGGATTATTCCAGATCGACTATACCCCTGTACTAAAAGGACTAAATAAGGTGCTTACGCTATCTGAGTGGTTGTTCGCTTTGCTAAATAGTTTTGACATTAGAAAAATCCAGAAAATATTACCTGACCAACCCGATGTAGTATGGAGCTTTGATCCCTTTCGATTTCAAAATCTAAAACAATTTAATACTCAAATATCAATTTTTCATCCAGTTGATTATCATCCAGGTACCATCGATTTGAAAGTGGCAAAAACTGCAGATATAATCCTTTCCGTCTCATCCGTTATATTAGATAAATATCGATCTGTAAACAAACCTCTATTCTTTATCAACCATGGTGTAAGCTCCGTATTTCTTGACCAGAAAAAAGTTTCAGAAAAAATAGATTCAAAAATTCGATGTGGATATGTTGGCAATCTACTCTCGTTTGCAATCGACTGGACGAACCTACTGCAAATCGTTCGCGAAAACGATCAGGTAGAATTTCATTTTATTGGTCCCCATTCAAAAAACAATTTGGGCAATGTGGTAGGGACAGATGTATATATCAATCAATTAAAAATGTGTAAAAATGTAATTCTACACGGGGCCCTTCCACCTGAAGATGTTTCACTTAAAATTCAGTCGTATGACCTTTTCCTAATCTGTTATAATGCTGAAGCCTACGAAAAGATAGTTTCAAACTCTCATAAAATTTTAGAGTATCTCAGTACCGGAAAGGTGGTGGTCGCTTCCCGCACTACGACTTATGACCAATCGACAGAAGGTGTGATAGAAATGGTTCGCTATAGCATTGAATTACATAAAAGATTCAACGAAGTAGTCAATAGTATTTCTACTCATAATGCAGCGGAAGAACAAAGAAAGAGAATCGAGTTTTCGAAGCTTAACAGTTACGAAAATCATCTCATAGAGATAGAGGATATTATTTCGAAACATATTAATAAAACCCTTTAGCTCAGAATTCCTATAAGTTCCGAACGACCTGGATAGCTAATCAACACCGCTTTATGAGGGCCCTTAAATACAAATAGACTACCCGCGGCTACTGCGGAAGCACCTGCCTGCTTTGCTCTTCCAAAATCAGTAAAAGCACTTGCCCCTCCTAATGCAACAACCGGGATTTTTAAATCCTTCGATACTTGCGTAATTAATTCAAGATCATAACCACTGCCTGTTCCCTCTCGATCAATAGATTGAACAATCAATTCACCAGCACCTAAACTTTCCATTTGTTGTGCGTAATGAACAGGCTCTATTCCGGTATTTTTTTTCCCGTTTTGAATGTACACGCGGGGTCGGTTAAGCCAATCCTTTTTTACATCAATAGAAACGACAACGCTTTGTGAACCAAATTGCTGTGATAACGAATTAACAAGGGATGGATTGGTATGTGCAGCAGCACCGATAACAGCTTTTTCGATACCCAAAGAAAACAGTCGCTGAGCATGGTCTGTAGTTTGAATTCCACCTCCATAGGCAAGTGGCATAAAACACTCACTTACCAATTGTTCAACAAATTCAAAATCTGGTTTTCCAGCATTCGCTGCTCAATATCCAAAATAACTAATTCATCAGCTCCCTTCTCATTGAATATCTTTAAGGCATTGATGCAATCGCCAATGTATTTTGGATTTTTGAATTGGGTAGTCTTTACCAATTGATGGTTTTGCAATAGCAGTACTGGTATAACTCGTGTGCTAATCATGGTTTCCAGCCACTAAAGTTTTTCAAGATCTGCATCCCATAAAGATGACTTTTCTCTGGATGGAACTGCATGGACAATACATTTCGATCGAGCAAAATGGAAGGAAATGAATTTCCGTATTGGGTAGATCCTAGCACTAATTTGCTGTCCGCCACCATATGATACGAATGGGCAAAATAAAATCGGGGTGTATCTTCAAGATTATAAAATTCACCAATGGGATGACCGGGCTCAATAGCTACTTCATTCCAACCCATGTGAGGGACTTTCAAGGGACTAATTTTTAAAGCATTAAATTTTATACAACTGGCCTTCAGCAAACCAAGGCCTGGCAAAATGCCCTCTTCACTTTTATTAGTAAGTAATTGAGCTCCCAGACATATACCCAGTATTGGATATCCTTTTGCAGCACGCTCTCGCAGTATATCAGGCAATTCTGTTTCCAATAGCTTACTCATGGCCGAATCAAAGGCGCCTGTTACAGGTAAAATTATTCGCTCGGCCTGAGCCACAACATACGGATCTTTAGATACCTGGCTTGAAATGCCAATGCGATGGAGCATGTTTTGGATTGATCCAAGATTGCCAACCCCATAATCAATAATCGTGATCATCTTGTTAATTGACCTTTTAAAGCAGCCCAAAAAGGGCGAGCAATTTTCAATAATGGAAATCGATCATATATGGGTTTTTCTATCGGATAATCAGAGTGTGCGCGGGGTGGAGAGCACATAATTTCTTCAAACTCTATTTTGGTTAGGCGAAGTTTCTTTAGAACAAAATCATAATCTAACTGAAAAAGCTGGGGATCGTAGATAGGCTTTTCAAGTTCAGCCAAAGCTTCCTCGCGGGTTATCTGCTTCGAGCAAATAAGGGTTGAAAGGTGAGCTCTTCTTTTATCAATATTAAATTTATTTGGCAGTATATACCCCTGATAGAATCGTAAATACAGACTCATAGTGCTTACCCCCATAATCGCGCCATCCCAATTCTTTCTTCAATTCTTCCTTTGCTAAATCTTTATTATAGGAGATTAAGTTTAACGGGGAGACAGATTGGATATCCCCTAACTCCGCTCGCACTCTTGTTTTAACATCCAGCAGCGGGTAGGTTTTGAATGGCTTGTTGACGAATTTTTTTTGAATAGCTCGGATGTGAATGTAATCGGCCTTGTGGTGAATCCAATGCTGGGGTAATATGGCCTCGGTAACGATATTCGTACCGCTTAAAATAAATTTTATGTTTTCCTTTAATGCGAGTCTAAACAATGTTGCTATAATAGCGTGATCGGTAATCATTTCTATATCCACTACGGAGGCTCGCAAAAAAGCTACCTGTAAGTTTCTAAATTCTTCCCACTGAATTACAAGCGTGTGTAAATCAAATCCTAGAATTGAAATTGTCTTTTCGATATTGTTAACTGCAAGCTCTGAATTCCATCCATTATCGAAATGAACGATGAGTGGGCGTAACCCCCATTGCTTTGCTTTTAACGCTAAGTAGGAACTATCAACGCCTCCACTGAGTCCTAAAATAGAATCGTATCTATTTTGCTTTCCCGTTTTCTTGACTTTCTCAATCAATGCGGTCAACCTCCTATTCGCTTCAGGAATAGGCGGAACATAAGCGGCTTCCAGATCTTCATAGCTCCGGCAATAGTTGCAAACACCAGTTGCATCCAGTGTTAATTCCTCATCATCGTTTGAATCTAGGATACAATGAGTACACTGCCTGTATTTTTTTGAGTTAGCATCAACCTTCTCCATTCGGTGCCTTTTTAAACCTCCCTGCAAAAAAGATAAGATAATCCTTGTATAAAAAAATAAGTACCATTGCTATGCCCAACCCTGAAACAAGTTTTACCCAAAAATCTATTAAAAAAAAGTAGTCAACTATCACAAAACTAACCACGCAAAATAGCGATGTTGCGAATGGACTCCAGGCCAGCTGAAGCGGGTATAATCTATTTGCAAACCAACTTCTAAAAACAAAAAACATACAATAGGTGGCAGCAGCAGTCATGGCTGCACCGGACGATCCCCATTTAGGAATTAAGAGGAAAGCGAATAACGCATTGAATGCAAGTGTGATTACATTAATTACCAAATGAAAATGAGTTTTACTTTTAAAGTTGATTCCCACAAAAGTAATCTCAGAAAGTGTATAGAAATAGGGAACAAACAAAAGAAAGGGAAAGAACGCAATAGCCGGATAGAACTGCTCATCAATGAGCCCTTTCAACAACGGTTTACCAATTACCGCTGCCGTAATCACAGCAAGTATTAAAAAATTCAGAAGAGAGAAAGTTTCTGCATAGAATCTTTTATCCTGCTCATTGCGATGAAAGCGTTCCATACTATAGGGTACCCAGTAAAGGTGAAAACCTGATTGCAGAATAGTAAAAGCGTATGAAATTCTCAATGCAAGGCTATAAATCCCCATCTCTTCCAGGTTGCCAAAATAGCGAAGGAAAAACGATCTGAACTTGAAAATAAAAAATCAAGTAGAAATGTGGGCACAAATGGAAATCCAAAAAGCAAAGCCTGTTTAATCACCTGTTTGCTTGGCCGCATTTTCAACACAAATTGATGAATTTTAATAAATCGGCCATAAATGATTAGCAATTGAACTGAGAGACTAACTAAAGAACCTATTAGAAATGCCTGAAAGGTTCGCTCAACTAAAAGCAAGTAACAAAAGAAGACCCCATAATTTATCAAAGAGGTAGACACCTGAAGGAAAGAAAATTTCAACCCAGCCTTTTGCATTCTAAGATGTGATGTGCCCACATTGTTTAGTGAGGCCAGCAACGAAATTATTGCCAATTGAATACCCAAAGTATAATTTGAAGAGTAAGTATCTGTGATGAATAAATTTAATTCGCGATTAAGTAGCAGAAGAATAGAGCTTACTATAAAGAAGGAGCCAAAAATGGGTAGAATGCAATTAATCAGTAGGCGTTCAGGTTCCATTTTTTTTTCATGGTAAAACCGAACGAGAACCTGATCCATACCAACTGTAAAAAGATAGGTTAGCAGTGTTTGAGTTAAAATAAACAGGGCATACTTTCCATATTCAGATGGAGACAAAAGGAATGTCGAAATAGGGGCAAATAAAAAGGAGAGACCAAAATTGATCCACGTCCCTAATGAAAAACTTACTAGCTTCTTTACCTCTTTTATCATGAAGCTGAAATTAAGGATTCAATCAACTCAATTTCCTGGGGCATCGTTACCTTTACCGAACACTTTTTTAAAATTGCCTCGGTAGCATTTTGCGACATTTCAGAGAAGATAGCAGGATTGGCATATAGATATTCAATTCGCTCGGCAATCTCTTTTGCACTTTTTGTGGTACAACCATTAACCCCATCTTTTACAAATTCGGGAATGGCCGTTACCGAACTTGTGATAGGCACCAGTCCGCTGGCCATAGCTTCGCACATGGAAACTCCCTGCGCATCCTGCCGGGTTGGGGATAAAAATATTCCAAATTGCTTATGCTTTTCAGCAATCTCTTCTTGACGAAGAAAAGTATTATAGCAAAAAATATTTTTGAACTTAGTCAACGGTGCAGTGAGTTGTTTGAAAAGGTAGCCCTTTCCATGCAACTCAATAGTTAGTTCGTTAAAAAAAGGTTTTTCACTTAATTCTAAAATGGCGTTAATGGCAATATCCACAGCGTATTTTCTAGAATTAAACGACCGTATTAATAGTATTCTTTTCCGTTGCTCAATATTTTTTTCGACATACTTAAACAAAGTAGAATCAATGCCGTTTGGAATAATTTTTGAATTATCAAACTCTACATTAACATCCGAAGAAGCGATTCTCTTCATCCAATCAGACACAAAGACAAAACAAATATCCTTTTGATGATTTGCTTTTTTGGTAAAATTATGAAGCCATTTTAACTGCTTAGTATTTTTTAAAAAGTAAGCTGGCAAATATCTCAGCGCTCGAGGGTATTATAATCAAAAAGTCGCCTTCGCCAACTGAGTGCCTCATAGCCATGCACAAATATGGCAAGTGGCCTTTTTGTGCTTAGAAAAAAATCCATCAATTGCCATTGAATAAAGTGGACAATAAGAATTTGCGGATTCGCATCTGTAATTTCCTGTTTCACTTTGTTTATATCGCTCGACATGAAAACATTAACACCATCCCAGGTATAGCGGGCATCCTTTGTTAGCAAAGTATTTAAGCCAATCACTCGAACTTTCCAATGCGCTGGATACCCTTTTACCCGGGTGTGAACAAACACATCACCGTATAAATTTTCCTCTCGCGGGTAGTCTGGGTCAACTACAACTATCTCCATTCAAACATTAAAATTAGATAAGGATTTTTGCTCGTTCGTGCGCCAAAAATCAGACGCGCAAAACTAATTTTATAATTTCATCTTTCATTCCATTAGTTACACCTTTTTGCCCAAAGAGCGTATTTTTGTGGCTACTAATAAATTGAAATGACGTGTCTTGTTACTGGCGGAGCTGGATTTATTGGGGCTCATGTTTCGAGTGAACTTTTAAAACTTGGTCAAAAGGTTGTTATTCTGGATGATTTGAGTGGAGGTTTCGAAGAAAACATTCCTCAAAACGCACTTTTTATTAAAGGAAGCATTACTGATACCGCGCTTCTGGCAGACCTATTTAAGACTTACCAATTCGATTATGTTTATCACTTGGCTGCCTATGCAGCCGAAGGACTTAGTCATTTTATCCGGAGATTTAATTATGAAAATAATCTGATCGGAAGCATTAATCTGATCAACGAAAGTGTAAAACATAAGGTGAAATGCTTTGTGTTTACCTCCTCCATTGCCGTGTATGGAAAGGGTCAGTTGCCCATGAGTGAAAATCTAACTCCGCTACCGGAAGATCCTTATGGTATTGCAAAACTGGCGGTGGAGCAAGATTTAAAATGTGCGCATGAAATGTTTGGGTTGGATTTCATCATTTTCAGGCCACACAATGTGTATGGCGAATATCAAAACCTGGGCGACAAGTATAGAAATGTGGTCGGTATTTTTATGAACCAACTGATGCAGGACATTCCTCTTACTATTTTTGGCGATGGAAGTCAATCGCGTGCGTTTAGTTATGTTGGCGATATTGCCCCCACAATAGCAAATTCCGTAAATGTCCCCGCGGCTAAAAATCAAATATTCAACATTGGAGCTGATGTGCAGTGTAGCGTTAAGTACCTCGCCACTGAGGTTTGCAAAGCCATGGGCAAAGAAGGACTCATAAGGTACCTGGATGCGCGTAATGAAGTTGCGCATGCCTATTCAAACCATGAAAAAGCAAATACTGTTTTTGGAAAAAATAATTCAACCCCACTGCAAGAAGGTTTAAAAAAAATGGCTTATTGGGCTTTGGAGACTGGTTCAAAAAAAAGTACAATATTCAGTCATATTGAAATCAACGAAAAACTACCAGCCATTTGGTTGGAATAATCCGTTCCCTTGAAAAAAATACTGTTTATAACCGCTCATCGCAAAGATCGCGCGCCTAACCAACGATTCCGGTTTGAACAATACATCTCCTTCCTGTCAGCAAATGGATTTGAATGCACATTATCTCCACTAATAATCTCCGCAGAAGAAGATAAGCGCTTTTATTCGTCAGGATCTCACTTTAGAAAAATCAGCTTAGGTGTGAAACTTGCCTGGAGGAGGTTCAACGATACAATAAGGGCAAATTCATTTGACATAATTTTTATTGCCCGTGAAGCCTTTATTATGGGATCGATCTTTTTTGAGAGACGCTTTTCCAAGAGCAAGGCAAAAATCATTTTCGATTTTGATGATTCCATTTGGATGAATGTGATTTCGGGTAACAATCAAAAATTTTCATGGCTAAAGGATGGATCAAAAACCGGAAAAATTATTTCGTTGGCTAACCTTGCTTTTGCTGGAAACGAATATCTGGCTTCCTACGCCAGAAGGTTTAACCCCAACGTTGTTATTTTACCAACCACCATCGACACAAATCTTTACTTGCCCGACTACAAGGCCAGCAATGAAATAATAACCATTGGATGGAGTGGAAGCGTTTCGACTATTGAGCATTTCCAATATGCGATACCCGCCCTACGAATCTTGAAAAAAAAATATGGTGACAAGATAAATATCAGTGTAATTGGTGACGAAAATTTTCAGATAGAAGATTTAGGTATAAAGGGTAAACCCTGGCGAATGGATACTGAACTCGAAGATTTACGTGCCTTCGATATTGGAATAATGCCACTCCCAGACACGGAATGGACCTGGGGGAAATGTGGTTTAAAGGGCCTTCAATATATGGCTTTAGAAATCCCCACTGTGTTGTCTCCGGTAGGAGTTAACAATCAAATAATAATCAACGGCATTAACGGGTTTCTGGCAGATCAAATTGAAGATTGGGTTACCAAACTATCAGCGTTGATTGATAATGCTGAACTTCGGGTTGCTTTGGGTCGTGCAGGTCGTAAAACAGTAGTTGAAAAATATTCCGTGTTAAGTTTACAGAACACCTACCTGAATATGTTCAATTCAATCCTGAAGTCTTAAGATTTTCTCCTCTTTCCATGTGGAATAAATAATAGCCAACATAGACCAATAGAAAGGCAACAAAGGAATTTTATACCTTGATAAGGTTCCAAAATTAAAAGTCGAAACACCCACCCCAACAGCAAAAATTATTACAAACACCAGACAAAATATAATCTCCGCTCTTATGTACTTGAAAATATTTGCTCTTACTGTAAACAGAACATACACGGTAAAGCAGAGAGTTAAAAGCGCTTCCAACGAAGACAATGCCATTAATGGGTTCTTTACTTCCCAAAAATAAGGTCTGAATAATGAAACATTTAGAGCTGCGGGGGCCATGGTTATCATACTTTGCCAAGTTCCATCCAATTTACCAAGTGTATATCCCGAACCATCTCCGGTTCGAGCACCCCAACCATATCGAATATCATGCGCAGTTATCATTGATGTCTTGGCAATTCGGTCAAGCGAATATCTGGAGTCATCGCCCATAATGTTATTTATTACAATATAGGACAAGACTATACTCAAAACCGTTACGGTCGGGATCAATAGCAACCTGGAAACAGCCGACCGAATTCTTAATATATAATTTGAAGCAACCCAAACAATAATTCCTGCCACAAGGCTAATAAGTATATATTTCTTAACAGAAAAAATTACATAAAATGAAACAAATCAAAAGCGACACGTTTAGAATACTGATTTTACGATCGATAATTAATCTAGAAACGCAATAGGTACTTATTCCAACAAAGGCAAGTGTTACAGTGTCCTTTAAAATTCCAGAACCCCAAAAAATTACTGAAGGAACAAACAAACATGAATAAGCCAAAATTCTATATGCTTTAGGATATGAGGTATAGAAAGTCAGATACAACATCCAACCACCAATAAATGACAAAACTGAGAAAAGAACCGCAGTTGCAGAATAGGAAGAGAATGTAATTAAATCGAAAATAGTTGCAATCTGAATTATGAAAAACGAACTTGAATCTCGCCAATACCAGATTTTTTCTGCTATGCTCCACAGGCCAGCACCATATGTACCGTGATAAAAAAAGGCTTTTATTCCATTGGCTGGTGTTTCTATTAGAGCTTCCCAAAGAGGCCTGCTTCCATGAGTATGATAGGTAAATGTATCGCCACCCGAATAATAAAATTGATAGATAAAGCCCAACGCGAGAGCCCCTATTATTTTAACCGTAAGTGCAGGAATAAAATAAACACGATTAACTTCGTCCGTGACCGAGGATCGAATTCCAAAGGCAAGGCCATAGATCAGAATGAGAACAATGGGTGTTACGATTAAGTCTGGATTTCCATATGTGTTAATCTCTGCTAATAACTGCGTATCATAAATCACCTCTTTTTCTTAGCCAAACGCATAGTTGCATTCCTGTATTTGTTTTCTTCATATAGGGAACCAATAAAGGATCCAGAATTTTTGGCAAAAAAGTTTGACACACGTAATACTCATGAAACGCTATTTCATAATTATTTTTTTGGGCGTGCTTTTCGAATGATTTTAGTCCAAACGCATACAAGTGAAATGGCTCATGCATCGGGCTAATATTACACATAATCTGTTAATATAAGTTTGTAATAAAGTTGATAATTTTATTAATAAGCCAATCGGAAGAAGGAACTTCAATATGTATGATCCCATTTGGTTTTAACCACCGAAGGGTCCGCAAAATGGAATCAGCCGGGCTATAAACATGTTCTAAGACTGCACCAAATGATATAAAGTCGAAGCTGTTTTCAGGATACACAACCTCAATCATTCCAGTTTTAGTTTATTCGGGTCGATGTTTGTTTTTGAAATCGCCTATCATAAGAGTGTTTGGAGGGCTCAAATCCATGCGCATCAAAGCCAGCATTCGCCAAGGCAATCATTTGTTTTCCTAAACCTGCTCATTTCTGATTTTTCTAACCTTCATTATTCTTTTCAGTACTTGTTTCTTGAATAATTTTGTCTTCAACAAAGTACTCATCCTTCCAATAATCCTCAGGAGGAATGCCGTAATGATCCTGCAAGTTGTTAGGAATGGGTTGTGGATTGGAGTAGATCAGGCCACAATCCTTGCATTTTAGAACAGTGGTTGTTATCCCAATTTTGTTCCTTGGTTTTTTTCCTTGTGATTGATTTAGGCGTTTCCCCAAAATAGTATGAGTTGTGGTGTCTGAACCACACATATTACACCTTTTCAAATAGTTAAATGTGTATTTCTTTTGAAGTATCTCATGCTTCTTCTCCATAGCACATGGTGTCCATTAAATAAATTGTCATGTTTGAATAATTTATAACAAGAAAATTATTCAAAAACTAATCTCCCTTTTCCAAACCCTTCAATCTCTTCTTAGCATCCTTATACGCCTCATCTTTCCGGCCCGACTTCTTTTTAACTTCTTTAAAGTAACGCTTCGCCTCCGCATTGTTCCCTTGCTTTTGGTTAATCTCACCCAACGAGATCAATGAAAACAAATAATACCCCGCTTCGGTAGCCCCAATCTCTTCCGAATACTTTACAGCCAGCTCATAATATTTTTTAGCCTCATCCAGCTTACGCTGATTTTCATACATCTGCCCCAGAAAGAAGGCCGCATAGCGCCCACTGGTGGCCTCGTACCCAAATTGAGCACTGTCAATTTTTGTTAAAATTAATTTTGATTGTTTCTCCAGCTCGGGATAAAACCCGCGGGCATAAAGCATCCGCGCATAGTATCGGTGAAAATAGGGATTGTTCGGATAGGTTTGATACAGATATTCGGAGATCTGATAGGCGCGGATCTGATCGTTCTCATAACTGTTCAAAATTCGCATCAACCACACCATAGCTTCGGTGCGTGTAAAAAGGCATTGTATGAAACTTCTTTAGTTGCTTTAACCCTAATTCCTTGTCCCCTTTTCTAAAAACCACATCAGGGGCTTAAGGGACGAATAGTTTTCAGGCACCCAAACAGAAAAATAATTGTACAACGCATCGCCAAACAGCAATTCAGGACTCAGATAGTCTTTCTCACGGCAAACATCCATGTAATTCATGGCCGATTTAGCATCTACTGCCGCTTTGCCCCAATTTTTTCGCTCTTCGTCCGAGTAAAGTCTGCCTTTAAAACCATGCGCGGCAGCTAAGAAGAAAGCCGCCTCAATTTTATACTCTGGATTTTTTTATATAAATTCTCTGCAACTCGAATCGTGCTATCCATGTAGGCAAGAAACCTTTCATCATACTGTGTGCTTTTGGTATTTGGCATAATCTTCCACCACTCACTTAATCCCAAAAGGAAATAAGGAAGTGGATGCCACGGATACTTTTGCTTAAACCAACGAAACTGTTGCTCTGCCTTAGCAAAATTAAAATTATAGAGATCGTTGAGCGCATCGCTGATCTCCATTTGCATGGCCACGTCTGTAATTAAAATAATGGTTGTATCCTTCTTTGCCTGCGCAAGAGAAGGTGTACCCCAGGGGATTAATCCCACCACAAACAAGAACCCCATCAGGGTTTTTTTACAAAAGAATCGCACGCACATTTTACTTTTTCAAATAAACAAAAACTTACCTTCGTATCCATAAAAAAGGAATATGGCATCAGAATTAGAAAGCAACTCACTATTCACAACTGACAAAAAATTGACCTTTATCATTTTGTGTATGCTTTCCATTTTACTGTTATACATTAAAAAATCATTTATAGAAAACGAAACTGCCGCCTTTGAGTTTCTTCAAGATCGGCCGGAAGGCACCGTATTACGAATAATTAGCGCACTTCAGTTTTTTTCTATTCCGTTGATCTACCTGTGGAAATTCACGGTGATTGGTTTCGTATTGTGGGTTGGGTGTTTCATGTTTGGATTCCGGATTACGTTTACACAATGTTGGAGCGTGGTGATGGCTGCAGAATTCATTTTTTTGGTTCCTGAGTTCTTAAAGATTGGTTGGTTTATGGTTGTAGAAACCGATCCAACTCTTCCTGAAATAAGGGCCTTCTATCCGTTCTCTCTCATGAACCTGGTCGATTACGAAACCATACAAAAACGGTTTGCCTATCCCTTGCGGGCGCTGAGTATTTTCGAAATTTTTTACGTGCTGATCATGGTAAACGGAGTTCATCTTTTTGCCAAACGTGATAAACGTGCTGCCTGGTGGATTGTCTCCACATCCTATATTTTAATATTCTTACTCTGGCTGATTTTCTATATCATCGTTTACAAGTAAGCTCAAAACTCAACTTTCCATCGAAATGACTCATCCCTAGCAACATGAGTCAAAAGTCTGCGTTAAACTGCCTACCGGATTATCTACGGAAGTATTCAGAATGCACATATTTTCTCTATTTTCGCCCCTTAATTCAAAGCAAAGAGCATGAATTTTCAGAAAGCAAATAACATTACCGGTTGGCTGGCATTTGGTGTAGCCCTGATTACCTATTGGCTTACGATGGAAGAAACCGCCAGTTATTGGGATTGTGGCGAATTTATAGCGGTTTCTTACAAACTTCAGGTGCCCCACCCTCCGGGTGCACCGCTATTTCTCCTCATGGGCCGTTTTTCTCCTTTTTAGCGTTAGGTGATGTTACCAAAGTAGCCTACTGGATAAACTTCATGAGCGTGCTGGCTAGTGCCTTCACCATTTTATTCCTCTTTTGGTCAATAACCCTTTTTTGGCCGCAAAATGATGGGGCTTAAAAATGACTCAGAAATTGCGGGTACAAACATTTGGGTGTTGATGGGTGCCGGCCTGGTTGGAGCGCTGGCTTATACCTTTTCTGATTCGTTTTGGTTTTCGGCAGTGGAAGCGGAAGTATATGCCATGTCGTCATTCTTTACTGCCTTTGTGGTGTGGGGAATTTTAAAATGGGATGTAATCGAAGATGAAAGCAAAGCAAACCGTTGGTTGCTACTGATGTCCTATATGGTGGGGCTCTCTATCGGAATTCACTTACTAAACTTAGTTACCCTACCTGCGCTGGGATTGATTTATTATTTCAAAAAATTTAAACCAACCACCTGGGGCGTAATTGCCGCCTTGGGAATCAGTGGTGGTCTGGTTTTGTTTATCAACGATTTTATCGTACCGGGTTTACCAACCCTTGCTGGTCACTTCGAAGTTTTCTTTGTAAACACGCTCGGGTTATTCTTTGGATCGGGCGCGTTAGTTTTCTTTTTGCTGTTGATTGGTGGATTGATTTACGGTATCTACATTACTCAAAAACTGGAGCGGGTTGTTTTAAATACTTTTATTCTGGCCACAACTTTCATTCTTATTGGTTATGCCTCTTACACAACGGTTATCATTCGCTCGAATTACGATACCCTTATCAACGAAAATGCTCCAAAGGATGTAATGACTTTTATTCGCTACTTAAAGCGCGAACAATATGGCAGCCGGCCGCTACTCTTTGGTCCCTATTTTACCGCTCGCCCTATCGATGTAGAATACGGTGCTCCTGTTTATACCAAGGGCAAAGACAAATATGAGATTGCCGATCGCAAGTTCACCTATGTCTATGAGCCTGGGCAAGAAACAATTTTGCCACGAGCCTGGAATTCAGATCATGCTGCCACCTACCAAAGTATTCTCGGTTTACAAGAAGGAGAAAGGCCAACTTTTGCACAAAACCTATACTTCATGTTTCAACACCAGATAGGCACTATGTATATGCGCTATTTCATGTGGAATTTTGCAGGTCGTGAAAGTGATGAACAGGGTGCCGACTGGCTTAAGCCCGCGCAATGGTTTAAAAAGGTTCCTGCAGCTCTTGCTGAAAACAAAGGCCGCAATAATTTCTTTATGATTCCCTTTGTACTTGGATTAATTGGTATGTTCTATCAATTTGTAAAGGACACCAAAAACTTTTCGGTAGTAGCGCTACTCTTCGTTATGTTAGGTGTGGCCATTGTATTCTATCTTAATTCACCGCCTACCGAACCGCGTGAGCGTGACTACATTTATGCCGGCTCCTATTATGCTTTTGCCTTTTGGATTGGGCTGGCTGTTATCGGAATCTTTGAGGTGATAAGTTCAATAGTAAAAAATGGAAGAGTAGCTGCGATTGCAGCTACTCTAATTGGATTATCAGCTCCGGCACTTATGGCAGCCGATGGCTGGGACGATCATAACCGGCACAATCGCTTTTTCTCTGTTGACTCTGCATCGAACTATTTGAATTCATGTGCAGAACAAGCGGTGATTTATACCGGTGGAGATAACGACACGTTCCCACTTTGGTATGCTCAAGAGGTGGAAGGTATTCGTACAGATATGCGCGCGGTAGTTTTAAGTTACTACAATACCGATTGGTACATTGAGCAAACCATGCGCAAGGCTTACGAGTCAAAACCAATTCCTTATACATTAACCGCCAAACAATACCGCCAGGGTGGACCCAATGATTACCTGCCTTTTGCGGATTTTAAACTTAAAAGCATTGACGCTAAAGAGTATATCAATTTGCTTTCTAAAGAGTATGAGCAACTCCGCGATGGAGATCGCAATTTAGTTCCCAGTAAAATCTTCACGCTTGATATCAATAAGGATGACCTACGTGCCCGCGGCATAATCCCAAAAACTCTGGATAGTTTGCTCGTAGATCAAATGCAAATTCGATTAACAAAAGGTGCGTTGGAGAAAAAAGATTTGGCTATTCTTGATTTTCTGGTGTCTAATAATTGGGAGCGTCCGATTTACCTGAACAACACCTCGTTATCGCAAATCAATATTGACTTAAGTCCATATGCGGTACAAGAAGGCAATGCGTATCGAATCTTACCCGTACGTAATCCACGTCAGGATCGCGAGTATCTGGTAGACACAGAGAAGGCGTTTGATAATATGATTAACAAGTTTCGCTACCGCGGATTAGATGACGAATCGGTTTATTTTAGCGAAGACTATCGGGGCTTTGTTTTGAACCATCGTAGTGCTTTAAACTCTTTAGCGGAAGCCTTGATCGATGAAAACAAAATGGAGAAGGCCAATCAGGTAATTGAGTTTTCTTTTACCAAAATGCCGGATCGGGTTATCCCGTTCGATCATACAACATCTACTACGGTTGATTTGCTCTTTAAGCTTGGCCAAAAAGAAAAAGCAATTGAAGTTTCCAAAATCTTAGGCGACCGGGCCGATGAAATGGCAACCTATCTGATTGAAGAGAACTCCGGCCTTTCGCAAGAGTTAAGAAGAAATATTTTTATCCTTAACTCCTTACAGCGAACGCTATATGAAAATGGTGAGATGGAGTTAGGCAAGAAGTACGAAGATGCTTTTAATAAACACTTGAGCAGTCTGCAGATTAATGATAGCGTAAATCGCGATCAGTATTAAAGTTAGGGCTGACTAAAAAGTCTGCAAAATGCGAAGTGTCATGCCTCCCGATAGCTATCGGGATGACCCGGTATCCCATTTGAGAACAGTAGCTGTTCGACAGTTGTAATGTCGAAATCTGATAAAAAGGATTTATAATCCTGTTAGATAGAACTAGATTATTTTTTTACGATTAAAAACAAATCCAAAGCCGTCTCTGCTGAGTCTGTTAGTTGATAATCTTCATGCCGGATGCTGGCGACCAATTCATCGGAAGAGTCTTTCAGTTTATTCCGGTTTAACCGGTTCATAAATTCATACGGCACACGCAAAATAGCAGCTGGAAGTTTATGTTGAAGATCGAGCACATCCCATCGCATCAGTTTATCCACCGATTTTTTATTCCGATCATAGTATTGCATCACCTTTCCGTTTCCAGTAATACCTTTCATCTTCACATCTGGAAAAATTTCTTTGGCAAGATTCGTCAGTTCAATCGCTGTATATTCCCGAATGTGCCACGGGTTCCTCGAAAGTGACATCGGCCTGTTAGGTGTTGTTAATAAAGCCAAGCCTCCCGGCTTTAATACTCTGTAAATTTCCTTTAGAAAAAGAGAATCGTCCTTAATGTGTTCTATTACCTGAAAACTAACAATGCTATCAAAGCTGTTTGTTTCAAAAGCCGAAAGCGGGGGAATATTTCCACTTATGAATTTTCCTTGCGGATATTTCTTCTTTAGAGATTCGATGACTGGTTCGATTTTATCAATGGCCGAGTAGCTCGCCACTTTCGGCATAAGCCAATCGATGCCGCGCCCCTCCCCACAACCAACTTCTAAAAGATTACCTGACACAAAATCCTGGGCCACCACGTAAGCTTTTAAAAGACGCTGATGAATGGGGTTGTCGCTGGGAATTGATTCTGACGCAATTTCTGTTGTGTAAACCGAGGCCATAGTAAAATATAATCGGGCAAAAATAACTTAATCTATTAGAATTATCGTTTTACCTTTAAGTGACCGTATGGATATGAGAAAATTTGAAATACTTATACTTTCAGCATTATTCCCCATTTCAGCTTTAGCCCAAGCGCTAACGGGTATTAATTTCAGAGAACAATATAACCCTGAAAGCGAAACGGAGTTTTCGATTATGCTGGTAAAAGGGGCTAACCAGATTACCCTATTCTTTGATTTAAAAACAAAGCTACCCATAGAGAACTACATCATTTCTTGGGAAAAACGAGAGTCGTTTACGCAAAAGGCGGGTACACCTCTAGCCGAATTGGATAGTACCAAAACTAACGTTTTAGGGAATGAGAAGCAGGGCAGTTTCACCTTCACTATTCCGACTAAGTCGTGGTTGTTGGTAGCAAAAATTACGAACACCGGAAATAACGTAAGTTGGATATATACCAAGTTGATCGAATCCAAATACCCGGTTACGGGGTGGCTTGAAAACAAAAGTGAAAGATTGAAAAAATATTTTTCAATCAATAATGAGTATACCGTAAAAAGTGCCGGTACACAGCCACTATTTGTTTCCTATTATAAAGACAATTTTCTACCGGCTTCACCGCCTTTTACCGATATAGACAGGAAAGCCGATCGGTTTATGTTCTATGATTCTACATTTAAAATTAATTCTGGTGATAAATTTATTCCTTCTAAACAAGGACTCTATTTATTTCAGCAAGATACCAGTGCAGCCGAAGGATTTGCTTACCGGTGCGCTAATGATATCTATCCCAAGTTCTCCAAAATCTCAGACCTAATTGCCCCCATGGTTTTTGTAACTACGCAGGACGAATACAATGCGCTGCTAAAAACCGAAAACGATAAGGCCAAATTTGATAAAGTAATTTTAGATATAACCGGAATCAGGACCGGCCTAAAAATTTTATCACAAATTACTTTAGAAGAGTAGAGCTGGCAAACATCTATTTTAGTTCATTTAAAGAAGGTTGGAAGACCGACCGCGGCATGATTTATCTGATTTTTGGCTTGCCCGATGAAGTCAGCATGAATGACGGTAGCGAAGTTTGGTTTTACAAAAGTATACGTACCAGTTTTACGTTTGTTAAAAGTGGCAGTGTTTACGACCCCGACAATTATGTGTTAATCCGCGACAAGCGATTTATGGAAACCTGGTTTAGCAAAGTAGATCTCTTGCGTAAAAGTAGGTTTTAGCAGTCGCGGCTTTTCCTATCTTTGATAAAATTACCTGATGGAAAAAACGGAAATGATTTTTGGCACACGTGCCGTAATGGAAGCCATAAAGGCAAAACGAGAAATTGAAAAGATTTTTATTCAGGCCGGCTTAAACAACGATTTGATTAAAGAACTTATTCAGGTAGCTAGGGCCAATTCCGTTCCCTTTACCTTTGTTCCGCAGGAAAAGTTAAACCGACTCTCATCCAAAAACCATCAAGGCGTTATCTGCCAGTTGGCGGCTATACAATACACCAACCTCGAAAACATTATTGATAAAGCTTATCAGGAGGGGCGCGAACCTTTTCTTCTTATTGTTGACAGGGTAACAGACGTAAGAAACTTTGGTGCAGTAGCGCGTACAGCCGAATGTGCCGGCTTAGATGCAATTATTATGGGCGACTCAGGCAATGCTCCGCTTACTGCGGATGCGATGAAAACCTCAGCGGGAGCGCTTAGTCATTGCCCGTGTGCCGCGTAAAAGACATGAAGCAAACCATCCGATTTCTAAAAGATAATGGAGTACTGATTATAGCTTGCACAGAAAAGGCGAGTATGGTACTCTATGAAGTAAACCTGAATGGTCCTGTTGCCTTAATCCTTGGATCCGAAGAAGACGGTATCTCCCCACAACTCTTAAAAGAAGCTGACTATCTCGCTAAAATTCCAATGACAGGGAAGATAAGTTCTCTCAATGTATCCGTGGCTGCAGGAATTTCGATATACGAGGCAATCCGTCAGAAAAACTACAAATAATCGTTACCGTTCGGTTTATTCTTAAGATCATTAACAAACCTGCGAAACAATTCTTCTTTCTCTTTTTCGCACACGATAACCACATTGTCAAATACACCAACCAGGTAGCCATTAAGTCCTTGCGCAACGATCAATTTATCTTAAGCTGTTCGTAAGGCTCTTTCCTCTAGTGGTGTATTAAACTTAGCGGTTGCCTCTTCAAATACTTCAGCCATCTCAGGTAAATGTTTGTGAAACGCAGCGAGAATCGCCCTTACGCCCCAAACAAAAATACCCGCATTCCAAACAAACTCACCGCTGTCTATAAACGTTTTGGCTAACGAGAGCTCTGGTTTTTCTGTAAATGTTTTTACTTTTTTGAGTTCCTCCTTGCCTTCAATGTATTGAATGTATCCATATCCTGTTTCGGGACGGGTTGGCGTGATTCCTAAAGTAATTAGCTTATCCTGATCTTTGGCACGTTCAAAACACTTGCCAATAGTTTGTTGAAAGTCTGCATCGTTAAGTATCAGATGATCGGAAGGGCTTACTACAATTACTGCATCCGGATTTAATTTTGATATTTTATAACATGCCAACGCGATACAAGGCGCAGTATTCTTTCGCATAGGTTCAGCCAGAATTTGTGTTGGATCTATTTCAGGCAACTGCTCATGCGTAAGCTGCGCGTGCTCTTCGCTGGTAACAATAAAAATATTCTCCTTCGGGCAAAGTGGGATAAATCGCTCGTAGCTGGCCTGCAACAATGTTTTTCCAACCCCAAGTACGTCTAGAAATTGTTTGGGATGAGCATTTCGACTATAAGGCCAGAAACGGGTACCAACACCACCGGCCATAAGAACTACAAAAGATTTTTATTCATGGACACTCACCAATGTTTAGGAGTAACGATATGATTAGACAATACCTTCTTTGAGCAAATCATGAAGATGGATAAAGCCAGCCACTTTAAGCCCATCTTTAACTATCAATTGAGAAATACTTTTCTCTTGCATAATTTGTAAGGCCTTTACAGCAAATTCACTTTTATCTATTGACTTAGGATCTCGGGACATTATTTCAGCAGCCGTAATTTTTGCAATATTACTTTCTTTCTGCAGCATTCTTCGCAAATCACCGTCCGTAATTATCCCTAAAAGATTTTGGGCATCATCCACCACCGCGGTAGCTCCTAACCGCTTGGAAGAAATTTCAAGTATTACATCTTTGAGCGGTGTTTCTGGTTTAACGATCGGTAGCTGATTATTTGAAAACACATCTTCAACTTTTAGATATAGTTGCTTCCCTAGCGATCCACCCGGATGATATTTTGCAAAATCTTCACTTGAAAAATCCCGCATTTCCAGAAGACACACGGCTAAGGCATCACCCATGGCCAAATGGGCTGTAGTACTGGTGGTTGGCGCCAGGTTATTTGGGCATGCCTCTTCCGCAATGGTGGCGTTCAAAATAAAATCAGCATGGTCGGCTAAATAAGAATTCTTGTTGCTTACTAAAGCAACAAGTTTGGACCCCCTTCGTTTTAGAAGGGGTACTAAAACTTTGATTTCAGGAGTGTTTCCGCTTTTGGAAAGGCATATAACAATATCCTCACTCTGAATCATTCCCAAATCACCATGAATAGCATCGGCCGCATGCATAAATAGAGCGGGTGTACCGGTCGAATTCATGGTAGCTACAATTTTATTCGCGATGATGGCACTTTTTCCAATACCGGTTATCACAACACGACCCTTCGATTGCAATATTTCGTTCACACAGGCTTCGAAATCGTTGTCGATAAAATGGGTAAGATTTTCTATTGCCCGAGCCTCATTTATTAGAACTTCTTTGGCGATTTGTTTGATATTTTTTCCTATATTCAATGCCATGTGTGGTTAACGAAGGGCACAAAGATAATGAATTCAAAATTTTATTAGTCGATAACATGATAGTGGCAGAAGAGAAAGATGAATTGAAGGTTAAACTCAAGGAAATATTCGGGTATAGCCAATTTCGTGGGAACCAGGAAGTGGTAATCAGAAACATATTAAGTGGAAAAAACACATTTGTAATAATGCCTACCGGGGCCGGTAAGTCGTTGTGCTACCAACTACCTGCCATGATAAAAGATGGGTTGGCTATAGTTATTTCACCTCTCATTGCTTTGATGAAGAATCAAGTTGATCAGCTTAATGCATACGGCATCAATGCGCGATTTTTAAATTCGACATTAAGTAAAGGAGAAATTACCCGCTTAAAGAAAGAGTGTGTAACGGGAGCAGTAAAACTTCTATATGTAGCTCCCGAATCTTTAAATAAAGAAGAGAACATTGAGTTTCTTCAAAAGGTCAACGTTTCTTTTGTCGCGATAGACGAGGCGCATTGTATTTCAGAATGGGGTCATGACTTCCGTCCGGAATACAGAAAAATTAAAACCATGATCGGCCAATTAGGAGACATGAATGTGATTGCCCTCACTGCCACGGCAACGCCAAAGGTGCAACTTGATATACAGAAGAATCTTCAAATGGAAGAAGCGGATGTTTTTGTTTCTTCTTTTAACCGAAAAAATCTTTATTACGAAGTTCGACCCAAGAAGGAAACCAAGAAACAATTAATTCGATTTCTAAAAGAGCACAAAGGAAAATCGGGAATTGTCTATTGTCTTAGCAGAAAAAAAGTTGAAGAAATTGCGCAACTAATTAATGTGAATGGATTTAAGGCAGCCCCTTATCATGCTGGGTTGGATCCTGATGTTCGCATGAAAAATCAGGATGATTTTCTGAATGAAGAAACAGATATTATAGTGGCAACCATTGCATTCGGAATGGGAATTGATAAACCCGATGTTCGCTTTGTTATTCACTATGATGTGCCGAAATCGCTGGAAGGCTATTACCAGGAAACCGGTCGTGGCGGGCGCGATGGGTTGGAAGGCAGATGCCTTATGTTCTACAGTCATAATGACTTAAGTAAACTCGAGAAGTTTAACAAAGACAAACCGGTGCAGGAACGTGAAAATGCTCGGGTCCTTTTACAAGAAATGGAATTCTATGCGGAATCGCCCGTTTGCAGAAGAAAACAACTACTCCACTATTTTGGCGAAGAGTATAAAGAAGAAAACTGCGGCTCATGCGATAATTGCGTGCATCCGCGCGAACGCTTTGATGGAACAGAGTTTGTTAAAATGGCTATTGAAGCAACTAAGCAAACCAATGAACGCTTTAACATTACACATCTGGTAAATGTTATCCGAGGCACCGAAGATGAATACGTAAAAAGTTACGGACATTTTGATCTACCTATTTTTGGTAAGGGCGATCAGCAAGATGCCGACTTCTGGAAATCCGTCATTCGTCAGACTTTGATTTACCAATATCTCGAAAAGGATATTGACAATATTGGTGTGTTGAAAATATCGAAGAAAGGTCATGCCTTCCTCAAAAAGCAACATCCTGTTGAATTGGCTCGCTATCATGACTTCACTACCGATGTTGAAGATGAGGAATCGTCTGAACGCGCGGTGATCAACTCTAAGTCTTATGACGAGAAGTTGTTCGAAATGTTGAAGATGCTTCGCAAAAAGGTTGCAAAAGAAAAAAGACTTACCACCCTATGTTGTATTTCAAGATCCTTCGCTGGAAGAGATGGCTACCACCTACCCGACCACGAAAGATGAGCTTGCTTCGGTAAATGGAGTGGGCATGGGTAAAGTAAATAAATTCGGAAAGGAATTTATTGATCTTATTTCTACCTATGTAGAAGAAAACGAAATTGAAACAGCTTCAGACATTGTTGTTAAATCATCAGTCAATAAATCAAAAATTAAGATTTTTATCATTCAACAAATTGATCGAAAAGTTGAATTAGATGAAATTGCTGATTCAAAAAACGTATCGTTCGATGAGCTGTTGACTGAGATTGAAAATATCTGCTATTCGGGCACCAAGCTTAACCTTGATTATTATATCGACTCTGTGCTTGACGAGGACAAACAACAGCAGATTTACGATTACTTTTTAGAATCAGAAACGGATAGTATTGAAGATGCGGTAGATGCTCTGAAAGATGAGGATACAGATTTTACGGAAGACAATCTGCGCTTAATGCGGGTTAAATTCCTGAGCGAGTACGCCAACTAAAAATTAACGGTTGACAGGTGATAATTGACAACTCAACAGAAATCAATATGGTCAATTGTTCTTGTCTCCCGATAGCTATCGGGATTAATTCATTTTGCGTTCTTTGCTGCTTAATCACCAAGCATGAACATACTCATTGTCGGTAATGGAGGACGCGAACACGCACTCGCCTGGAAAATAAACCAAAGCAAATTATGTGGTAATCTTTTCATCGCACCCGGCAATGCGGGTACGGGGCAGATGGAAAGAATGTTTCTATTGCTATCGATGATTTTGAGTCGCTAGGTAAATTCTGCCTTGAAAATAAGATTCAGTTAGTCGTAGTGGGTCCTGAAGGACCGCTGGTAATGGGTATTCGCGATTATTTTGAAAGTCATGAAGATCTTTCTTCCATCCACATGGTAGGACCCGGTAAAGAGGGAGCACAACTGGAAGGAAGCAAAGATTTCTCCAAGCAATTTATGGCTCGGCATGGAGTGCCTACGGCTAAGTCGCGCACTTTTCAAGCGAACGAAAGTAAAGAAGCCATTCAATATCTGGATCGTTGCAAATCACCTATTGTACTAAAAGCGGATGGTCTGGCTGCGGGTAAAGGAGTTATCATATCAACGACCATCCGAGAAGCAAAAGTTTCGATAAGAGAAATGCTAGAAGAAAAAAAGTTTGGTGAGGCAAGTTCAAAAGTTTTAGTGGAGGAATTTCTTCATGGCATTGAGTTATCTGTCTTTGTACTAACGGATGGTGAGCATTATGTAATTCTGCCTGAGGCTAAGGATTATAAACGAATTGGTGATGGCGACACAGGACCAAACACGGGTGGCATGGGCGCAATCTCTCCTGTTGTCTTTGCTGACTCAGCTTTCATGAAAAAAGTAGAAGACCGCGTTATCAAACCCACTATTGAGGGATTAAAGAAAGAAGGCATCCCTTACAAAGGATTTATTTTTATTGGTCTTATGAATATGCAGGGCGAGCCCTATGTCATTGAATACAATGCACGTATGGGTGATCCGGAAACGGAAGCGGTTATGACTCGAATCGATAGTGATCTGGTTGAACTACTTGACGCTTGCGCGAAAGGTCAGCTAAAGGGTCATAAAATCACAATTAGTCCAAACTATGCGGTTACTGTTGTGATGGCCTCTGGCGGCTATCCTGAAAATTATGAAAAAGGGAAAATCATCTCCGGTTTGAATGAATCGGATGAGGCCATAACATTTCATGCAGGCACTATCACTCAAAACAATAAGATCGTAACTAATGGCGGTCGGGTGCTGGCTGTTACCGGAATAGGGCAAACATTAACACAAGCATCAAAGCATGCCTATACGGCCGTCTCAAAATTAGTTGGGAAGCTGCCTATTACCGAAAAGATATAAGCCTCGATCTGCAAAAATTGAAAACCAGTCCTAAATGGCTTCACATCGTTTGCCATTACCCTGCCAACCATATAACTTTAAGGTTTAAACTGATCTAATAATTACACGATGGGGTGCGCCTGTGGAACTAAAAAGGATGGAAAGGTATCGGGTTGTAATAACAACGGTGCCTGTAACACAGGGGGTGCAACAAGATGAATGTATTTGACTGGCTTTCCAACATGGATATGCCCGTTAAAGACCGTTTTGCGGTGGTAGAAGTTCGATTTAAGAACGGACGAAAAGATTTTTATCGCAATACGGATAGTCTTTCTCTAACAACAGGCGATGCCATTATTATAGAAGCTGCTACAGGCCACCATTTGGGGCATGTGTCGTTGCAAGGTGAATTGGTCCGCTTACAAATGCAAAAAAAGAAGGTTGCCAATGATGATGAAATCAAAAAGATTTACCGCTTGGCACATCAAAAAGATCTCGAAAAATTTGAGGAGATAAAAAAACGGGATTTACCAACGTTATACCGTACCCGTGAAATCATTAAACAGTATAACCTGGCCATGAAACTCTCGGATGTAGAATATCAGGCTGATAATACAAAGGCTACCTTTTTCTATTCTGCTGAGGACAGGGTAGATTTTAGAGAGTTAATTAAACAACTGGCTTCTGAATTTAAGGTAAGAGTGGAAATGCGCCAGATAAGCCTGCGGCAAGAAGCCGGAAGGCTTGGTGGTATTGGTGTTTGTGGTCGGGAACTTTGTTGCTCCACCTGGTTAAGTGACTTTAAAAATGTTGCCACCAGCGCGGCCCGGTATCAAAATCTATCATTAAACCCTAGCAAACTTTCTGGGCAGTGCGGGCGTTTAAAATGCTGCTTGAATTACGAGCTTGAAACGTATATGGATGCGCTTCGCGGTATTCCGGAAATTGAGTCTCCGTTATTGACAGAGCGCGGTGAAGCACGATTACAAAAGACGGACATCTTCAGACGAATTATGTGGTTTGGTTATAAAGAAGAGAATACTTGGTTCCCTTTAAACATTGATCGGGTGAATGAAATTCTGGCTATGAATCGCGAAGGTAAGCGCCCCGCAAGCCTGGAGATAAATCAGGAGGAAGCCAAAGTGCCTTTGGCAAAGCTTAATAGTGATCTTGAAAATTTAGACAGAAAATTCAAGGATAAATCTAAAAATAGAAAAAAGAAAAACAAGAATCACGGCCACAACCGAGGTCAGGCACCTAATCAGCAAAATAGAAATCCACAACCCCGCAGCGGACCGAAGGGCCCTAAAAAGGATGAGTCGTTTTATCTTCTTATTTGCATTACTTTTTTTGTGGGGTGCGATTCGAATCGTGTGTTTGAAGATTACAAAGAATTTAACGATCGAACCTGGAAGATTAATGATCGGGTCTATTTTGATTTTGAGATTAAAGACACAACGAAAAAATACAACCTGTATTACAATGTGCGCAATTCGTTAGAGTATCCGTACGCACGAATTTTTGTTAACTATTCATTAAAAGACTCTATTCATACCGAATTGACTTCTGCGCTTGCATCGAATTATCTTTTTGATCAAAAAACAGGAAGCCCCTTGGGAAGAAGTGGGCTTGGGGATGTTTTTGATAATCAATTTATTCTCATTCGCAATCACTCATTTATTGCCACGGGAGTTTATCAACTTAGTCTGGAACAATTTAACAGACAAGATTCACTGCACGGAGTTATTGCCGTGGGTATTCGGGTTGAAGAAGCCCCAGAATTAAACCCATAAAAAATGGGACCCTTGAGAGTCCCATTTTTCCGAAAGAGATTATAGTCATTCGTTGGCTTACATCTGACTAGAATGGCTCTTCCTCTAAAACCTGAAAAACTAAATACTAAACTCAAACAACCGTGAAAAACTATTAAGACAAATGTAAACCGGAGAGACAATGGTTGTTAAGAAAAATCATTAGAAAGGGATTAGAACCCAGCCTCCGTTTTTAGAGTAACCTTTACTCTCGTTCCTGTTTCGGGTGTTGATTCTATGCCAATCTGGCCCTTATGTATTGAAATTATCCGTTGACTTAGCGGTAATCCGACTCCATAACCTTTAATTTTAGAGGTGGCATCGGCTCTAAAAAAAGGCTGAAATACATTATCGAGATCTTTGCGGTTTATCCCAGGACCGTTATTTGCAACCTCCACAATCAAGCTGTTTTTCTGACAAGATAATTTTATGTGCGCAGTGCCTTCCTCCGAAAATTTGCAGGCATTTTCGATGATATTTTGAAAAGCTACTTTGAGCAAGTATGGATTCCCATTTACGTACAAGCGCCTTTCGTCTTCTGGCATATCAATAATCTCAACTTCTACTTTATAATTTACATCTATCGTGCTAATGCTCTCACGGGTTTCCCAAAGAATTTCGTCTAACCGTACTCTAGCCATAGTAAACGAATCTGACTCACGTGTAAGTCGAGCCAGATCGAGCAAACTATTGGATAGATGATTTAAACTTCTGATATCCTCTAAGACTGATTCTATCGTTTCTCGATACTCTTCTTTTTCCCGTTCATTCAAAAGTGTTACTTCCAGTTGAGAAGTAATATTAGTTAACGGATTTTTAAGTTCATGCGAAACATTTGACACAAACATTTTTTGAAGTTGAAAAGCATTCTCTATTCGTGCCAGCAGTCCGTTAAATATATTGATCAACTTCCCCATTTCATCTGGGTGGGGGCTTTCCTTCAGGCGTTGCGCCAAGTTTTGGGGCGAGATGTTTTGTACATCTGAAATAATTCTTTTTATAGGTTGTAAGGCGCGGCCGGCATAGATCCAACCAGAAATTGAAACCAAAACAATTAAGATTATAAAATGTGCTGTAAGAAGTCTTCGTAAATCTATAAGTCGGTTGTATCCGTTCACATCTTCCGCGGAAGCTATAATAACATATTCCTGCCCATTATCCTTAAAAGGAATACCCGTGACGGTATATTCATTATGAACTATTTTTTTTTCACCCTCTGATTTCACTGCTAGAAAAAGTGAATCGTAAATACCTAACTTCACTGTATCTCCACTAAAATAAATTTCTTTGCCAGCCTCATCAAAAACGCGAATGCTTTCGCGATACAAATTATCACGTTTGGCGCGATCAATAATCTTTAATAACGTAGTGTCAACCTGATCAACTTTTATCAAAAGAATAGCTGCTGTGATAGCCTTCTCGCGAAGTCTCCGCGCAAAATCCTGTTCTGTAAACTGAAAGGTGAAAAAATAAATGGCAAAGAATGAAAGCAGTACAATGGTACTAACCAGCACCGTAAATTGTAACGTTAATCGGGTCCTTATCTGCACAGCCTAAGACTCCTTTAAGATATAGCCCATTCCAAACTGGGTGTGAATGAGTTTACTTTCAAAATCCTTGTCAATTTTTTTCCGAAGGTAGTTTACGTAAACCTCCACCATGTTGGTTCCTGTATCAAAGTCAACATTCCAAACATGCTTGGAAAGTTCGGCACGAGGAATCACTCGACCCTGATTGCGAAGAAAATATTCCAGCAACGAAAATTCTTTTGATGTGAGTTCGATTTTCTTTCCGGCCCGCACCACGCTTTACTGTTTAAATCCAGTGTCAGGTCTGCAAAGCGAATTTGATTTTCATTAACTGGGAGTTTAGGCTGGCGCTTCGTAAGAGATCGGATGCGCGCCAATAGTTCCTTAAATTCAAATGGCTTGGCCAGATAATCATCAGCACCACTGTCTAACCCGGCAACAACATCATCGGTATCGCCTAAGGCAGTCAACATCAATATAGGCGTTTCATTCTTTGCAGCTCGTAACTCTTTGCAAAGATCTGTTCCGCTTAGCTCGGGCATTATTACATCGGTAATAATTAGATTATATTCATTTCTGAAAGCGAGATTTTTCCCAGACTTACCATCTTCAGCGGTATCTACTTCATAGCCATGTTCCTCGAGTCCCTTCTTGATATACTGAATCGTCTTTCGTTCGTCTTCTATTAATAAAATATTCATTAACCAAAGTTACCGCTATTAACCCAGAAAGTCATTAGCTTTTTTATTCAAACTCAATCAGAAATATCATTGAATTGGATCACAAAAAGGCAGACCGTTCTGGTCTGCCTTCATTATTTAAATTAATAGATTATGCAGCCACTTTTGCCTGTTGCTTCTTTTCACTTTTAGCAGAAGTATTTTCCAAATCCAGTACAACCGGTGCGGCAATAAATATGGAAGAAAAGGTTCCAATTACAATACCTATAAACAGAGCAAATGAAAATCCGCGCAATACTTCGCCACCAAAAGTAGTAAAATAAGCACCACAATCAACGTAGTTCCCGAGGTTATTAATGTACGGCTTAGCGTGCTGTTAATGGCATCATTTAACACTTTCGCACGATCGTGGGTAGCACCAAAGCCAAGGTATTCTCTAATCCGATCGAAGATAATCACCGTATCGTTAATCGAGTATCCGATAATCGTTAACAGGGCTGCTACAAATACCTGATCAATTTCAAACGAAATACCGAAGGCCCGTGCAATACCAAAAGAAGCAACCACAAATACCGTATCGTGTACCGTTGCCACAATGGCACCTGCGCTATACGTCCAGCGCTTAAAGCGAATTAAAATGTAAAGGAATATCAGTACTAACGATGCCATAGCAGCTTCAAAAGCAGATCCTTTGATGTCATCGGCAATGGTGGCGCCTACTTTTGAAGAAGATGAAATGGCAAAATGTTTATCGTCTACCTGGGCATCATTTTCAGCAAACTCCAATCCTTTAAACTTTTGGATTCCCTCAATCAGGGCCGCCTTAACCTTATCATCTGCAGCTTCTGATTCATCATCCACCAAGTAGGAGGTAGTTACTTTCAATACCTTATCACTATCGTATGTTTTCACTTCAAGACCGCTATTCTCAAAGCTCTGTGTTAACGCAACTTTCATTTCGGTAGCTGCCACAGGTTGATTGAACGAAACTACGTATGAACGACCTCCTTTAAAATCAACCCCAAGATTCAAACCCTGTAGAGCAATCAGAATAAATCCAATAACGGTTATGGTTACAGTAATCAGATATACCTTTTTACGCATCCCGATAAAATCATATTCCTTACGCTTTTTAACCATTTTAGCCATAGCACTATCAAACGAAACTTTTGATTCATCGCCTTTACGCACCATCCATTCTACCACTACGCGCGAAATGTAAACCGAAGAGAAAAATGAGGTAGCGATACCAATCATTAACACAATCGCAAATCCTTTCAACGGTCCCTGGCCTAAAACAAACAATGCTATCGCTGTAATTAAGGTAGTAAGGTTAGAGTCAAAGATGGTAGTAAACGCCCGCGAATAGCCATGGCTGATAGCATCCCGGAGTTTACGTCCATGTGCCATCTCTTCTTTAATTCGTTCATAGATCAAAACGTTTGCATCCACTGCCATACCCATGGTAAGCACTATACCCGCAATACCGGGCAGCGTAAGGGCAGCATTAAATTGAGCCAAAATTCCCATGATAAAGAAGATGTTAAACAACAAGGCGATATTGGCCACCCAGCCACCTTTTGAATAATACGCAACCATGAAAAGTACCACGATACCCAACCCACAGGCCATTGAAATCAAACCTTGGTTTTGAGCAACCTTACCTAAGCTGGGTCCTACTATGGCTTCTTCAACAATTCGTGTAGGTGCCGGTAATGAACCAGCCTTTAATACGTTCGCCAAATCTTTGGCTTCTTCCAGCTCAAAGCTTCCTGAGATTTGAGAGTTGCCATTTGGTATTTCGCCCTGCACATTAGGTGCTGTATATACATAGTTGTCTAGTACAATAGCAATTCTACCCTGCGGCTGCTTGCTGGCCGCTGCAGCCGTGATTTTCGCCCAACTGCGCGCACCTGCTGCATTCATAGTCATGCTTACGGCAGGTCTGGCAAACTGATCATAGTCCAAACGCGCATCGTTAATTACTTCACCCGTTAGTAAAGGTTTTCCCGCACGACCTAAATTCACAAAATTCAATTGAATGTCTTCTACACCAGGCGTTACTTTAGGATCAGACTTTACATCCCAGAAATAGCCAACCGTTCTCGGTAACATATTTTTTACTTCAGGTCTTCTTAGGATACGATTGATTTCTGAAGTATCCTTTACTTCATATAGAAAGGGTGCACTTTGATTCATTAAAGAAAACAAAGGCGATGAAGTTGCTAAACGCAAAGAATCCAAAGAACTGATTGAACTATCACGCACCTGACCCAGTTGTTTTTCTAAGGCTGATTGTGTTGTATCCGCTGGGGCGGTTGTTGCGTCTTTGTTGGTATCAGTTAACGTAAGTGTCTTTCTTTGCATTTTGTTCCTTTACCAAAAATTCATTAATGGCTGCAAAAGATTGACCTAACTGCGGATCAAAGGGTTCTACGATTTCCCAAAATTCTAAACGGGCAACGCCTTGCAATAATTTACGAACGCGCTGCGGGTTGTCGGCTCCTGGTATTTCAATTTGAATTCTTCCTTTATCCTGCAAAACGCTGAATGTTAGGTTGTGAGGTACCAAACTGATCGATACGGGTTTTTAGAATCGTAAAGGAACGATCAATGGCTCCGTCAACTTCGGTATTCAAAAACGCCAATACCACATCATCGGTATCGGTTAATTTAACCCGGTCTTTGTTTGCCGCTGAAGTAAATAAAGACGCTAACGATTTATCTGGGTTGGCATCTTTAAATGCCTTGTAAAATAAACTCACATAATCGTTAGTGCTTGTCTTTTGCATTTCGCGCGCTTGTTGAAGTGCAGCGAGGAAGGCAGGGTCCTGGCTATTTCCACTTAAGCCCTTGATAATATCAACGGGCGAAATTTCTAGCACCACGTGCATCCCACCTTGTAAATCAAGACCGAGGCTTAACTCGTTTTCTTTTACCTCTTTAAATGTATATTCTGCACCAAACAGATTATACACAGGCTGGTTCCATATCGAATCCAGATAGTTTTGCTTTTTTGACAGATTCAACGATCCGCTTTGATCGGTTGCATAATCAATCGCATCCTGATCAACCCGGCTCGATACAAATGTAAACGAGAGGTAATACAAACAGAGAAACGTAATGACTACGCCCAGAAATACAACTACACCTTTGTTACGCATAAGAAATTAAAATTTAATAATGATTTATAACTATGAAATGACTGATCAGGTTGATCAATCTGATAAGGAAAATACGTTGCGAAATCAGGGCGCGTTTGGCGCGATAACAAACCGGAGGAAAGTCTGAAACAGACTTTGAATAATCACTTCCGGCCGAGGGAAAAGATTCCGTTCATTTTGAGGCTCTCCAAGAACTCCTATTACACTATCTGGAACTTGTTCATCTACCCGTACAACTGCGCCTTGGGTTAAGGCTTCGGCAGGAGCTGAGATGACGGTTTTACCTTCAGATTGGTCCTTAGCATGCTCAGTTTTCTCTTTCTGGTCTTCCCGTGTGCTTTGAGTATAGCTATGGGAAAAAATGATAACCAAAGCGGCCATTAAGCCTGCTGCTATCAAAAATCCGCGATATATAGATCTATTTCTCACTTCTTAATTTTGGAAGACCACAAAAGTAGCGTTTAGAATCCTATTTGCAAATCGCTATTTAAACGTGTTTTTGACTCGATTTGCAAACTACTTCAACTTTGATTTCAAATACCCAACCAATACATCCAGGGCTCGCTCAAATTTGCTGTTATTGGGAATCACTAAATCTGCCTGATGTTTCAACGGCTCAATCAATTGTTCATAGACAGGCATTACATGATATTGGTACCGATACAGAACATCATCAATATCGTATCCGCGTTCTACCTGATCGCGTTTAATCCTACGGCCCAACTTAACATGATCCTTGGCTTCAATAAAAATCCGCAGATCGAGTTCGTTGGAAATTTCTTCGAAGTATTGAACGAATAATCCCTCTACCACAAGAATAGGAGCCGCTATAAATTCGAGTTGTTTTTTCTCCGCTAGCGGATTATTAAAGACATACTCCGTCTTTGATACCGATTGACCTGATTTCAATTTCAATAAGTCGGTTTGAAAGGCTTCCCGATCAATTGAAACAGGCAAATCAAAATTCTTTACACCATTTTCATCAATAGGCTGTTGGTCGCGTGGCTTGTAATAATTATCCTGTGAGATCAAACAAATCTCAGTTGCCTTGAAGGCTGATGACAATCCCTGAAGAAAGTACGTCTTTCCCGATCCACTTCCGCCCGTAATGCCTATGGTAAAGGGTTTTTTCATAGTTGCCTCAGGCGTTCGATAAGTTTCTATGCTTCAAATGAGTAACCAATTTTTCAATGGCACGCGCCCGGTGACTTAATGTGTTTTTCTCGTCCAACGACATTTCGGCCAATGTTTTTGTATTTCCATCTGGCAAAAAAATCGGATCATATCCAAACCCTTCCGCCCCTCTTTGTTGATCGATAATTATACCGTTCAAAATTCCTTCAAATTGCTTCTGACCAGATGGAGTTATTAAAGTGATGACTGTTCTGAATCTGGCTTTTCTGTTCTTAATACCTTCCAAATTTTCGAGTAACCGTTTCATGTTATCCACAGCATTTCGTTGTTCGCCCGCGTATCGCGCAGAATAAACGCCCGGTGCACCATTCAAGGCCTCCACTTCAAGGCCGGTGTCATCCGCAAAACACGAAACAGTGTAACGCTCAAAAACATACTGCGCCTTTTGAAGCGAATTTCCCTCTAAGGTTGTTTGTTCCTCGGCCAGTTCTTCATTACAACCTATATCGGCAAGCCCAACCAAAGCGAAATCATTACCCAATAAAGCTTGCACCTCCTTTATCTTGTGTTGATTATTGGTGGCAAAGCAAAGTGTCATTTCAAATCACTTCAAACAGTTCTACTTCAAAGATCAGGTTCGAGTTTGCCGGGATAGACCCCGTCCGGTACCTATAGAAGTAATCACATAGCGCAATCCAGATGCATCCGTTTGTGCGGTAATGCTATTTGTTGACAAATAGTTGTCAATAGCTTCTCCATCAGCAACAAGTTGGTCCTGAAAACTCAGCGGTTCATCATTCGAGCAACTGTTTAGACTTAAGCCAATTACGCAAATCAACCAAACTAACTTTTTCATATTACTTAATTTCAAGCATTTCCATGTCAAACTTCAAAATAGAATTGGGCACAATCAATTGTCCTCTTCCTTGCGCACCGTAAGCTAAAGTAGAAGGAATAAATACAGTCATCTTTGATCCTACATTCATCAATCCCAACGCTTCCTCCCATCCCGGAATTACCTGCTGGTATCCAAGCATTACTTCCAACGGCTCATAAGGTTTTCTTCCCTCATTAAATACATTGTTAGCGCGCGCCAAAGATTCAATGCTGCTATCAAAGCAAGGACCATCTAACAAATAACCGGTATAATTTACACGCACTGTTTGGCCGGGTCTTGCATTTTCTCCCTTACCAGGTTTGGTAATAATATATCGGATACCGGATGGTGTAGCTGAAGCCATCAATGCTTTTTGCTGCAAGTGACTCGCAATAAGTACGGTGTCTTTTGCCAGTTGCTCAAGTTCCCCCTTCATTGCTTTTTCATTTTGCTTGGCAACCAATTCAGTCTGAATTTCTCTGGCCCTTTCCTCTGATACGATATCAGTAACTCCGATATAAAAGGTAAACAAGCCCGTACTATCAACCCCTGGAGGAGGCGAAGTGCGAAATGTTTTTTCAAAAAGTGTTTTGGCCGGAATCTGAAACGTTACACTATCACCTTTAGCAAGCAATTGAAATATCTCTAAAACCCCATCACCTTCCGGTACAGTATCTTGCGCCATAACCATAGTTGGAAAATCATTCTTACGACTGTCATTCCATACCGAGTCTTTGCCATCCATAAACATAAAGTCCATAATTAAGATTTGACCGGGCTTGGCCACCTCACCTGCTCCTTTGCGTAATACAGTATATTTATAACCTGATGGAGTTTTTTTAGAATCGGAACACGACATACTTAAAATCGCAATAAACGCGATAAGCAAAACTGAATTTTTCATTTTATTGATTTAGATTGTTTTAGTTACTCTTTTAATAATTGATTTTTATACTCCGGCAATACCTCTAAAAACTTTTTAAGGGTTGCTTCCAACGATAACTTAGTCGATCCGCCCGAGGCATTGCGATGCCCCCCACCTTCAAAATGCTTACGGGCTAATTCATTCACGGAAAAATTTCCTAACGACCGAAACGATAATTTTATTTCTTCCTTACGATCGTACATCATTACTGCCATGACCACGCCTTTAATAGAAAGGCCATAATTGACAAGGCCTTCGGTGTCGCCTGTTTGCGCTCCATAGCTCTTCAATTCGTCCTGACTTAAGGTCATATAAGCCGTTCGGTATTCTGGTAATACAACCAATTTCTGACTCAATACAAAACCTGTAAGGCGCAACCGCTCGAGTGAATTTGTATCATAAATCTGAAACGCAATTTTATGCGGATCAGCACCATACCCCACCAAGGCGGTGGCAATCTGAAATTCCTTTTGCCGGGTATTATTATGCCTGAACCCACCGGTATCTGTCATTAATCCGGAATAAAGGCACGTTGCAATATCTTTGTCTATCAGATTTTGTTCTTGTAAATCCTCAATCAATTCAAAAATAAGTCCTGCCGTTGATGCCGACTCGGTACTCCATTTTTCGAAATCCGCAAAAGCTTGGGCCCAGATGGTGATCAATCAGAACTTTAGTAGCTCCGGATTTTTTAACCATATCTCCAAGCGTATTGATCCGACTCAAGCTTGAAAAATCAAGACAGAAGATAATTTCTGCATTTTCAATTAGTATGGCTGCCTTTGATTCATTCTCGGGTTGCTGCTGAGATAAGGCCAGTACCGTTTGATTCCCTGGCATCCAAGCCAAAAAATCAGGGTAATTACTTGGGGTTATTACAGAAACCTGATGGCCTTTTTTACTTAAAAACCTAGCCAAACCTAACGATGAACCTAAAGCATCAGCATCTGGTTTAAAATGCGTAACGATAACAACCCGCTTTGGCTGGCTAATTAGAGACTTAAAGGCCGGTAAATTTTTCATCGAAGCCGCAAAAATGGCAATTTTAATTGGGAGTGCATAACACTAAGTTTTTGCGACATAGTTGAATTGGATTAAGTCAAAAAACATTGCGCGCCAGACTATGGACTGTTATCTAAAAAGCTAATTTTGCGCCCGAATTAAGGATTTCGAAACAATTTAAATTTTACGATAAAATGGCAAAAAACAGAACTTTTACGATGATTAAGCCGGATGCTACAGGGGCGGGGAATACAGGAGCAATTATTAAAATGATTGAAGAGGCTGGCTTTCGCATCGTTGCGATGAAAAAATCTCAGTTAAGCGCAGAGCTGGCTGGCAAATTCTATGAAATCCATAAGGAGCGTCCTTTTTATGGCGAGTTAGTTACCTACATGAGCAGTGGTACTATTGTGCCCATGATTCTAGAGAAAGATAATGCTGTTGAAGATTTTAGAAAATTAATTGGCGCAACCGATCCTAAGAAAGCTGCACCGGGCACTGTACGTGCTTTGTTTGCAAAGTCTATTGATGCCAATGCCATCCATGGCTCTGATTCTGATGAGAATGCAGCCATTGAAGGCAATTTCTTTTTCTCACAATTTGAGAGATTTTAATTAGTAGCTGGGTACTGGTATCTAGTCGCTTGCTTCTAGTAACTAGTAAACAGTATCCACGCATGACATTCGGTGAACCTTTTTTATTCTCTCCGGTTATTTAATCAAAATTTATTCTATGACTTCCATCGATCCCACCTACTCAGAAAAATTTGAATCGCGGCACAACGCACCCGATGCACACCAAATCGCGGAAATGCTTAAAGTAGTGAGGGCTACCTCGGTGGATGAAGTCATTGATCAAACTTTTCCGGCAAACATCCGGTTAAAAAAGTCACTGAACCTTCCGGCAGCACAATCTGAGTATGAGTTTTTGAATTCATTCAAAAAGATGATTTCAAAAAACAAGATCTATAAATCTTATTTGGGAACGGGTTATTACAATTGCATTACACCGGGTGTTATTCTTCGCAATGTATTGGAGAATCCAGGATGGTACACAGCCTACACTCCGTATCAAGCTGAGATTGCGCAGGGTCGTATGGAAGCATTGATCAACTACCAAACCGTGATCATTGACCTTACGGGAATGGAGATTGCAAATGCTTCATTACTCGATGAAGCCACTGCGGCTGCCGAAGCTATGCACTTACTGTATGCTTCGCGCAAAGGCAATAAGAAAAATGCCAATACTTTTTTTGTTGATGAGAATACGTTTCCACAGGTTATTGACTTGTTAAAAACAAGATCGGCACCGATTGGAGTTACGTTGCAAATCGGAAACATTGAAAAATTAGATCTTGCCAATCCCGATCTTTTTGCAGCCTATGTTCAGAACCCAGACAACAATGGTGAGATCAAAGATTACACAGCGCTGATTGAAACTGCACATGAAAAAGAACTTTTTGTAGTTGTTGGTGCAGACTTGATGAGCCTTGTGCTTATGAAATCGCCCGGAGAAATGGGCGCTGATGTAGTGGTGGGTTGTTCGCAACGCTTTGGTGTGCCGATGGGTTTTGGTGGGCCGCATGCCGCATTCTTTGCAACGAAAGAAGAATTCAAAAGACAAATTCCCGGTAGGATTATTGGTATTTCCATTGATGCTCAAGGAAACCCGGGTTATCGCATGGCTTTACAAACTCGCGAGCAACACATTCGCAGAGAAAAAGCAACTTCAAATATTTGTACAGCGCAAGTACTACTTTCAGTTATGGCCAGCATGTATGCAGTGTATCATGGCCCCAAAGGATTAAAGAAAATTGCCGGCCGCATTCATGGGCTTGCACAAATTCTTGAAAAAGAAATTGTTGCTCTAGGTTTAAAACAAGTAAATAAAAATTACTTCGATACACTTAAGGTTGCTGTTGCTGACTCAAAAGCCATTCGCGAGAAAGCTGAAAAAGCAGAACTCAACTTCAGGTACTTTGAAAATAATCACATCGGAATTTCTTTAGATGAAACGACTAATTTAAAGGATGTTGAAAATATTCTTTCTGTACTTGGAGCTACGTCTTCTATAAAAGCTAGCAAAGCTGAGATTAAGTGGCCAAGTTCTCTTATTAGAACATCTTCTTTTTTAACTCATCCGATTTTCAATACGCATCATTCCGAACATGAAATGTTGCGCTACATAAAAAGGTTAGAGAACAAAGATCTTTCGATGGTTCACTCTATGATTTCATTGGGCTCTTGCACCATGAAGTTAAATGCCACTGCCGAAATGATTCCAGTTACATGGCCTGAGTTAGGTCAAATACATCCTTTCGCTCCTGCGGATCAAACACTCGGGTATAAAGAGATGATCACTAACCTGGAAAACTGGTTAAAAGAAATAACCGGCTTTACAGGGGTATCGTTACAACCAAATAGTGGTGCGCAAGGTGAGTATGCCGGCTTGATGGTTATTCGTGCTTATCATGAAAATAGAAACGAACCGCACAGAAATATTTCATTAATCCCTGCTTCAGCACATGGCACCAATCCAGCCAGCGCAGTCATGGCGGGCATGGAGGTAGTGGTAGTAAAATCAGATGCGGAAGGAAAAATTGATGTGGCCGATTTGAAAGCTAAAGCGGAACAATATAAAGACAAGCTATCGTGTTTGATGGTTACGTATCCATCTACACATGGCGTGTTTGAAGAATCAATTGTTGAAATCTGCGAAACCATTCATGCGCATGGGGGATTGGTTTATATGGATGGTGCTAATATGAATGCCCAAGTGGGATTAACATCTCCTGCCAACATTGGTGCCGATGTTTGTCACTTAAATCTTCATAAAACATTTTGTATTCCTCACGGTGGTGGTGGACCAGGCATGGGACCTATCTGTGTGAATGATAAACTAAAACCGTTCCTACCGGGTCATGCTGTTATTAAGACTGGTGGCGAAAAAGCAATCTCAGCCGTGTCATCTGCCCCGTGGGGTAGCGCGAGCATCTTAGTTATTTCTTACGCATACATTGCCATGATGGGAAGCGAAGGATTAACCAACGCCACCAAGATGGCTATCTTCAATGCGAATTACATTAAAGAACACCTTAGTAAACATTTTAAAATCTTATACACAGGAACGAACGGCCGATGTGCACACGAAATGATTGTTGATTGCCGCGATTTTAAAAAGCCGGAATTGAAGTAGAGGATATTGCCAAGCGATTGATGGATTATGGTTTCCATGCGCCCACCGTTTCGTTTCCGGTTGCAGGAACTTTAATGATTGAGCCAACAGAAAGCGAACCTAAAAAAGAAATGGATCGCTTTATAGAAGCGTTGATCGAAATCAGAGATGAAATTCGTGAGATAGAAGAAGGCAAGGCTGATAAAGAAGAAAATGTTTTGAAGCATGCGCCACATACTGCGGCCGTAATAACAGCTGATGAATGGACAAGACCTTACAGCAGACAAAAGGCAGCGTATCCGTTAGCCTTTGTGAAGGAGGCTAAATTTTGGCCAACTGTTAGCCGGGTAGATAATGCCTATGGCGATCGCAACTTAATGTGCAGTTGTTTGCCGATGGAAGAATACTCCAAACCTGAAGAGACGACAGCTTAGGAGTCTAACCTTAAATTTAAGAATGCCAGTATTAACTGGCATTTTTCTTTTGCAATCAATTGATAAATTGAAGTAGATTCACAATCTGACAATGTCCACCAACGCGCAAAATGTAAAAGCTACACTTCCCTGGTGGACCTGGCTAGTTCCTGTTTTGGTCATTCATGTTACAGGACATCTTTCCTTATTCTTTAAATATGATCAGGGGGTAAGTACATTATATCTTCCTACAGCAGTGGCTATTGTTATGGTTAACTGGTGGGGAGTTGCTCGTGTGATTCCAGCCCTGTATATCGTTGCCACACTCAACACCTATTATTGGGGTATCGCAGAGTATTGGTTATGGCCCATCCTCTCAGCCCCCGAGGCTATCGCTGTTCTTATTTCTTATTATCTATTTCGAATTGTTTTTAAAGGAAAATATTGGCTTCCTTCAACGCGAGAATTCTTGCTTTTCATTTTCGTTGCGATCGTTATTCCTTTGTTGATTGAACTTCTCCTACTTCACTTCACGCTTATCTATTTTGGAGAACAAACATTAACTACTTTTGGTGAGAACTTTCTTCGCGGTTGGTTGGGTGAGTTTACTGCTAACTTCGGCATTGCAACCCCTCTTTTGTTCCTGCTCACTCCGTTTCTTTCGCGTAAAGGCTGGTTGTATCATCATCCGGATGAGTCATTGCCCAATCTCTTCCCCACTTCGAGAATAAAAATAATCGAATCTGTAATCATTTACATAGCACTGCTTCTTCTCTCCTTTACTATTCCTTTTGAGAGATATTGGTTTGCCTATGGATTAGTGTCTCTTTATGTTGCCATACGATTCGGCTTTGGCGATGTACTTCTTTGCAATTTATATATCTTTATAATAACCTTTATTGCACCCGTATTTTTTCCAACCATCTGGGGTGTAAATATTATTATTGAATCGGAGTTGTACATTATTTTTTTAGGCAATCTTCTTCTTTCTCTATTTGCTGCCATAACGGGAAGAGTGATTTCTGATTTGCGATTAGCGGAAGAAACCTTAAACAAACAAAAGGCTGAGTTGGAGGCAGCTAATCTGGAGCTAGATCGATTTGTGTATAGTGCATCGCATGACTTAAGCGCTCCTTTAAAGTCTGTGTTGGGCCTTGTTGCAATAAGTAAAATTGATCCGGCCCCTGAATCATCAAAAAGCTATCTCCACCAAATTGAAACCAGTGTAAAAAAACTAGATGTATTTATCGGAGAAATTCTTGATTATTCCAGAAATAAACGATCAGGCATCAACCCCGAAAAAGTAAATCTTAAAGAGATCTGCGATGAAATTCTTGAAACCGTAAAATACCTCGATGGATTCTCCGATCTCAGTATTGAGATGCCTGGTTTAGAACAATGTATTGTGAGTCAGGATAAAACCAGATTAAAAATTATTCTTAGTAATTTAATTTCTAATGCAATTAAATTCAAGAAATCAAAAAATGAAATAGCGGGGTGGATTAAAATTACAGCTGAAAAAAAGGAAGGTATACTATTGATTCATGTTGAAGACAATGGCGAGGGAATCAAGGCAGAGTTAAGCAAAAAGATATTTGATATGTTTTATCGTGCCTCCGAGAAAGCAAAGGGATCGGGACTCGGTTTATACATTGCGCTGGAATCAGCCAAAAAAATTGGCGGAACTATTCGCTTAAAAACTGAATATGGAGCAGGCTCCTGCTTTACAATTGAAATTCCTGAATTGTAGACTAACAATCTCCTTCTCACTTCAATCCGTACTTATCAATCAGGTACACCATAGCCGCCATCGAAGCTGCACCTAATTCCAATTCGCGCTTATCTACTTTGTCAATAGTGTCTTCGGCTGAGTGGTGATAATTGAAATAGCGCTGCGAGTCGGGTAAAAAACCAAGTAACGCTACACCCTGACTTGCCAGTGGGCCAATATCAGCGCCACCGCCTTCTTCACTAAAGTCCGAAAGCCCATAGGGTTCCAATAAAGGTTTCCAACTTCTAACTTTTGCTTTTGCCTTTTCTTCAGTAGGTACAGTAAAGCCGCGGGGTACAAACCCTCCCCGATCAGATTCAATGGCAGCAATATGTTGCTCTTTATTTTTGGCAGCTAACTCCGCATATGCATTTCCGCCACGCAAACCATTTTCTTCATTCATAAACATAACAGCCCTTATCGTGCGCTTAGGTTTGTAGCCAATAGCATTAAATAATCGCAACACTTCAATGGACTGCACGCACCCTGCCCCATCATCATGCGCCCCTTGCCCAAGATCCCACGAATCTAAGTGGCCACCTACTACAATAATTTCATTAGGAAACTCGCTGCCTTTGATTTCTCCCACCACGTTGAACGATGGTGCATCTTCCAAAGTGACCGAGTGATTTTCCATATAGAATTGCAAGTCTTTTTCATCTTTTAAAAGTTTACTTACTAATTCGGCATGGCGTGTACTAATTGCCAAAGCCGGAATTTTTGTAACGTTAGGCGCATATCGCATATTACCGGTGTGTGGATAATCTTCCAGGTTAGAACCCATCGACCGAACCAACACCGCTACCGCTCCATACTTAGCTGCTTCGGATGAGCCATTGCCCCGTTGATCCACTGCGCCACCGTACGCAGCAAACGTATTAAGCTTGGTGGGGTCCATTGCACGATTAAAAAATACAATCTTGCCTTGAACACCTTTCGTGCCTAGCAACTTCAATTCATCAAAATTTTTCACTTCGACTATACCCGCAGCAATACCGGCAGGTCCCGTGCTCACTGATCCTCCCAACGAACACACATTCACTTCTACCGTTCCTCTTTTCTTTGAATTAATTCTTCCTATTTCTTTCGTGCCTCGTACCCAATGCGGCACCAAGACTGGCTGTAACCAAACCGAATCAAAACCAAAGCCTTCCATCACGTGGCGACTCCACTCAACCGATGCGGCCGCACCCGGTGATCCCGACAGTCGAGGCCCAATATTTACGCAAAGATCAGTTAGCATTTCATATGACTTTCCTTTGCTTAAAGCTTCATCAAAGATTTGCTTAATCGCACCTTCATCGCGCACCTGCGAAATAGCTGCCAGGCTGAAAAAGAAAAATCCAAAAGTTAAAATTGATTTTGTCATATCGCTTCCGTTAATAAATTGGGTTGGCACTGATAAAAGTAACAGTACTAAGCACAAATACGCAATATCCTCTGAATTCGGAAAGCCTCTTTATTCAAAGTATTTAAGAAACTGGGTACGCGGCAATAAAAAAACAATCAAACGTTTGAAAGGCAATGTTTTACAGTCGAACTTAGTAAAAAAATAAAAATGGCTTTTCTATTTGATTCGTTTGAGGGTTGGAAAAACTATTGTACTGAGAACAAGAAGACCGTGGTGCAAGCAGTATTGGATTATGAACAGGAACAAAAAGGAAGAACCGAAGAACAAATCTGGACGGGGCTTGGTAAAGCCTGGGAGGTAATGAAAGATGCAGTGCATACAGGGTTAGAAGAAGATATGACTTCGCGCTCCGGTATGATTAATAATGGCGCCAAGAAAGTATTTCGCCATCCGGTGACGGTACTTTCAAAAGAATTTCAAAATCTTATCTCAAGAGCGTTAGCCGCTAAAGAGGTAAATTCCTGTATGGGTCGCATTGTAGCAGCACCGACAGCCGGTGCCTCGGGTATTATGCCCGGTGTATTAGTTACCATTCAGGAAATTCATAACGTTGACGATAAAAAAATTTTAGAGGCAATGCTTTTAGCTGCAGGTATTGCTCTAATCATGGAACAGAAAGCAAGTATATCGGGTGCAGTTGGGGGTTGCCAGGCCGAAACCGGAACTGCTGCAGCTATGGGTGCGGGAGCTATTGTATATTGTTTGGATGGCAATACCGATCAGATTTTTAATGGTGTAGCCATCACCGTTCAGTGTATGTTAGGGTTGGTATGCGATCCGGTTGCCGGGTTGGTTGAAATACCTTGCGTGGTACGCAATGCAAGCGCAGCAGCTATCGCGAATAGTTCAGCCCAAATTGCTTTAGCCAATGTGAGCAGTGTTATTCCGGTTGATGAAGTGATAGAAGCGATGGGCGAAATCGGCTCTAGTATGGAAACACGCTACAAAGAAACTGCCTTGGGTGGATTAGCCGCTACAAAAACAGGACAAGCAATCGCAAAAAAAGTTTTGATTCGGGATATTGAAATTATGCCTGATGAAAATGTGAGTTGAGGTTACCCAAAGGTAAAAGTCCTATAGAGACTACATCTCGGTAAATAGCGTCTTTATTCAACCAACCGAAATCTCTTTAGGGATGATATAACCAATTTGTCTTTTAAACCGGTTGTACACTTCTCACAAAATTCATCACAGCATCATACCCAAAATAAACAGCACTGGTTAAAATGACTGACCAAATACACGCGCTGACGAACATATAAATAATTATCTTCTCACGGTTTGGACTTACACTCACGGCTATCAACGTGCCCCCAATGGGCGAAAGAAGAATAGGTGTTAGCGCAGCAACACCTACCAATCCATATTTCTTAAGAAAATTAGATTTCTCTTTAGGAGGTTTATCCGATGCCCTCTTTCTAAAGAGGCGATCCCAGATTCTTTCTCTAATGAACTCTCCAAAATAAGTAAAGGCCACCACCACCGTCATCATACCGGCCACGGTAACAATCATAGTGGTAATGATGTGCAGTCCGGCTGCCTTGCCACCAATAGGGCCAAAAAAAAATTTAACCATGCTCCACAAATAAACCGTAAAGGTCTTCAGTATCTCTTCCCACATATCAATTCAAAATTTGAAATTTAAAATTAAGAACATTGAATCTTGAATTTTAAATCTTCTCCCCATAACTCAAATCACCGGCATCGCCCAGGCCAGGTACTATATAAAAGTGATCATCCAAATGTTCATCAATAGAGAATGTATAAAGGGTATAAGGAAGTTTTAGGTTTTTCTCAATGTACGCTATCCCTTCCGGGGATGCGATTAGTGCCGCGAGGTGTAAATGTTTAGGTGCACCCCTGCTGACTATTTCATTTACGGCTCTGATAAATGACTTACCTGTAGCCAGCATGGGATCTACCAAAATTACATCTCGGTTATCCAATCGGGGTGTGGCGAGATAATCCAGGTTAATCGTAATTTCTTCAGTACTTTCTTTCCGGTAAGCACCGATAAATCCAGCGTCCGCATCATCAAAATAATTTAAGAAGCCCTGAAAATAAGAGAGTCCCGCCCTTAGCACTGTAATAAGTACGGGTTGATTTTGCAGTTGATTAATAGAGGTTCTTTTTAGAGGTGTTTCAATTGTTAGGGGATTGTATTTCAGGTTTTTAGAAACTTCATAAGCCATAATCTCGCCTAGTCGCTCTACGTTCTTTCGAAAACGCATTCGGTCCTGTTGAATTTCTTTATCGCGCACCTGCGCTAAAAATTGCTTAGCCAGTGAATCGGTGCCTCCAAGATTGATCAATTTCATGAATTATTATTCAGGTTTACACAGTTCATATTCACATCATTCTATTACTTTGCACGTACAGTTCTCTCGAAAATTTACAATAAAGTTGTCAATATGACACGTGGAAAAAATAATAAAGTGACATCCGCTAAAGATACATTGCCGGATATCGAACTCCTTAAACAACTTTGTGAAATTCATGCCCCTTCGGGTGCCGAAACTCCACTAAAAAATTTTCTTCTTCATTATTTCAAATCAAAAAAGACAAGCTGGAAGCATACATTCCAAATCATTGAGGGCGAAGAATTTCAGGATTGCCTGATTTTAAAATTTGGAAAACCTCGTACAGCCATTTTTGCCCATATGGACTCTGTGGGTTTTACTGTGAGGTATTTTAATCAACTGGTTACCATTGGGAGCCCTGATGCTGAATCAGGAGCTCGCTTAGTAGGGCAGGATTCAAAAGGTCTTATTGATTGCGAATTAGAGTTCGATAAAGAAAATCACGCCTTCTATAAATTTGGCCGGGCCATTGACCGCGGAACGACACTCACCTATAAAATAAATTTTCATGAAACTAAGGATTACATCCAATCAGCCTACCTCGACAATCGTTTAGGAATTTACAACGTGTTAAAAGTTGCGGAGGAATTGAAAGACGGCTTGATCATTTTTACTTGTTGGGAGGAACATGGTGGCGGCACCGTAGGGTATTTGGCTGATTACATTTATAAAAAGTGGAAAGTCAGACAGGCATTGATTTCGGATATTACCTGGGTATCAGATGGCGTGGAACATGGGAAAGGAGTAGCTATTTCGATGCGCGATCGATACCTGCCGCGCAAGAGTTTTGTTGATAAAATCAAGCACATTGCACAAAAGTTTGGAATCGATCATCAATTAGAAGTTGAAGGTGCAGGTTCGAGCGATGGTGGAGAATTACAAAGAAGTGCCAATCTTTTCGATTGGTGTTTTGTGGGGGCTCCCGAACAACACGCCCACACACCGCACGAAAAAGTGCATAAGCATGATATCAAAACAATGATCGATCTTTATAATCGCTTAATGAAAGAACTCTAAACCAAACTCTATGACTACCACAACCAACCGCAGAAATTTTATTAAAGCCACTGCCATGGCTGGCCTGGGTTTTTCAATTCTTCCTTCTCATATCGCTTTTTCAAGAGACTCGGCTACCAAAGTGCGACTTGGATTTATTGGTGTCGGATTCCGCGGCCAAAGTCATTTGGAACTTGCCCTCAAACGCAATGATGTTGAAGTGGTCGCGCTTTGTGATATTCAACAGTCCATGATGGAAATGAGTTTGCAGATGGTGAGCAAAGCTAACAAGCCGAAGCCTACCGTAATTCTGGATGGACCTTGGGGATATAGAAAACTATTGGAGTCTAAAGATATTGATGCAGTCATTATATCTACTCCTTGGGAGTGGCATTCGGTTATGTGTTTAGATTCAATGAATGCTAAAAAATATGTGGGCTGCGAAGTAAATGTGGGAATGACCGTAGAGGAATGTTGGGAGTTAGTACACACTTCTGAACGAACTGGTATGCCTTTAATGATGTTGGAAAATGTTTGCTACAGGCGCGATGTGATGGCTGTGCTAAATATGGTGCGACAAAACATCTTTGGAGAATTAGTTCACTTACAAGGTGGCTACCAGCATGATCTTCGTGGCGTTAAGTTCAACGATGGCAAAACAAATCCCGGGGTTGGGGCAGAATTTGGAGAGAAAGGATTTTCCGAGGCCCAGTGGCGCACCCATCATTCCATCAATCGCAATGGTGAACTCTATCCAACGCATGGCATTGGCCCGATTGCAACGATGATTGATATCAACCGAGGCAACCGTTTTACTGAATTAGTTTCTTATTCATCTAAGTCGAGAGGCTTGCATGACTACATAGTGAAAACAGGTGGTGAAAATCATCCGAATGCAAAAGTAAAATTCAAGCTGGGTGATGTAGTTACTACCATGATTCGCACGGCCAATGATGAAACCATTTTATTACAACATGATACGAATTTACCAAGACCCTACTCGCTTGGATTTAGGGTACAGGGAACTAACGGCATTTGGATGGATGTAAACAAATCAATCTACATTGGAGGGCAAAGTAAAAAGCCACATCAATGGGAGGATGCCAAAGAGTGGTTAGATAAATATGATCACCCGCTTTGGAAAAAATATGGCAACGATGCCAGTGGTGCTGGTCATGGCGGCATGGATTGGTTTGTACTAAACGCATTTGTTGAAGCCGTGAAACGCAAAACCAATACCCCACAAGATGTGTATGATGCGGTCGCCTGGAGTGCTATCACCCCGCTATCCGAAACCTCTATTCAAATGGGAGGTGAAAGTGTTGAGTTCCCGGACTTCACACAAGGTAAATGGATGTATCGTAAAAATGATTTTGTTTTGGGCGATGATTATTAAGTGCTACAAATAGTAGTGTTACTACATTTCCTTTGTGAACCTTAGTGGGCTTCGGGTCTTTGTGGTTAAAGAATTTAAACCACAAAGGCACAAAAACACCAAGTGTCACAAAGTTCGCTCAGTAAAAATTTTCCGCAAACGATTTAGATCATTCAAACCACAAATATTCTTACACTCCTCAATCTTTTCGATTGGTGCTACGTTATCTTTGCAGCATCATTTTTAATTTATGAACGAAATACAAATTTTAGGTCTGGCTGCGGGTTCTTGCACGACCATCGCTTTTTTGCCACAGGTTATTAAAACCTGGAAGAGTGGCTCTGCCAAGGACTTGTCGTTAGGCATGTTCTCATTTTTTTGCTTTGGTGTTTTACTTTGGCTGGTATACGGAATTGTTATTAAAGATATTCCTGTTATTGTTGCCAACCTGCTTACTCTTGTGTTAGCATCTTCCTTGTTGTTCTTTAAACTCCGCTTCAAAGAATAAAAGGTTCAGGTTACACCACACGTAGTGGTAATTTTCAAGCAACCAAATCAATCCTAGACCTAATGTTTTGAACCCCTTTCACCAAGTTGGTTTCATGGCTTTTCTTTGTATTTTTCATGAATGAAAAATACAGTTTTAGGTATCTTAATTTTTTTCATACACTCGTTTTCTTTTGCTCAAACTTATATTGATAGTCTGGAACTTCGTTTGCAGGCGAGCGGTTCAGATTCCAGCCGGATTTATCTTTTAACCGAATTATCAAATAAATATTTAGCTAACCAACCGCCAAAGGCGAAACAGTATGCTCAAGAAGCCTTGGTACTCTCTAAGTCATTAGGAAGTATTTCAGGTGAAATAGAAGCCCTTAATAGATTGGGTGAATATGAGTTTAGGCAGAGCAATTATGCAATGGCTGTTGATTATTCAACGCAATCCCTCGCTTTGGCTGAAAAACGAGGCGATGCCGCAGCTATGGCCCGGGCCTATCGGGTACTTGGCAATATAAATACCTTTGGTTTTAAGCAATATGATTTAGCTCTCGAGTACCAACTCAAAGCGTTTTCAATTTATGAAGCGCAACACGATATGAGAAACATTGCTTCGTTTTGCGGGAATATTACCTGGCTATATGCCATTACCAATCGTAATCTTAAAGAAGCTCATAAGCTAGCCGATCGAGGTATACAATTATCTGATTCATTGGGCGACAATCAATTCTTGAGCTATAACTACAACTCGAAAGGTTTGATCTACATGCAGGAGGGCAAACTAGACTCCGCGATAGGGTATCTTAATCAATCTATCAAATGGGGTACGCTTGCTAATGATGCAGCCGTAATAGCATATGATAAAAGTATTCTGGGCAACCTGTATTTAAAAAACGAAACTATACCATGGCCATTCAGTTTTTACAAGAAGCTCTGGTTGAAAGCCGGGAATTAAATGTGCGGGAAGTATTGAAAGAATCTTACCTGGGATTAGCAAAGAGTTACGAGGCTCTTTCCAATTACGACTTAGCCTATAAGTATAACTTGCTATTTAACGGGCTAAAAGACTCGTTGGTAAATTGGGAAACTACCCAGAAAGCGCTGTCTGTGCGGTTATCATATGATGCCGAAAAAGAGAAGCTAAGATCTCTGAGTTGGAACTCGCCAATCAGCTGGCCCGAAAAGAAAAATTTACTTCTAATTTACTCTATGCTGTGGCTCTACTTTTCATGAGTATGATTATTGGATTGGTGATACGAAACAACAAACAGCGAAGTCGTACCAATCAACTTTTACAAAAAATGAATACTGAAATTGCTGAGCAAAACGCAAAACTCATCCAGGCAAATGAAATTAAGGATAAATTATTCTCAATCCTTGGTCATGATCTTCGTAGCCCTTTGGTAAGTCTAAAGGGATTAATGGAGCTAGTTCTCAGGAATGAAGTGTCTGAGCAGGAATTCAAAGCATTTAGTAGTAAGCTAAATCAACAAGTATCGGGCACGCATGAAACGCTTGAAAATATATTGCAATGGTCGCATGCTCAAATGAATGGATGGCAACATTCACCCGTTAGTATTAACCTTCACTCCCTGGTAAATAGATGTACAAATCTATTTGAGGAGCCCGCTCGAGCTAAAAATATAACCTTATTAAATCAACTTACCCTTAATACTACTATCCATGCTGATGAAGCACAACTTGAACTTATTGTACGCAACCTGATTCATAATGCTATCAAATTCACAGGATCGGGCGGCCAGGTAAGGGTGCAAGGGTATGAATCCAAAACCCATTTTGAAATTCAGGTGATTGATACGGGAGTTGGACTTACAATAGATGAAATTAATGAGTTGTTTAAGGCTAAACCATCAAATTCTTCGCGGGGTACACAAGGCGAGCGCGGTACCGGTTTGGGATTAATGCTTTGCAAAGAAATGATCGAAAACAATGGAGGCTATCTTAAAGTAACAAGTCAACCTGGTAAGGGAAGTACGTTTCACGTTTTCATTAAGAACACCGTGGGGGCTTAATCTTCCATCAAGGCTTATTCTGCAACCCTATTTTGACAAATCCTTAACGATTTCAAGCGCCCGATCAATCTCTATGTCACTATTGAAAATATGCGTACAGTGCCTAACGCCATATTCTGCGCCTGAAGCCCGAGGCCGCATGCGTCCTCTTTTCCAAAACTCTTCTTGTAATTGTGCGCCTGTCATTCCTTGTATATTATAAACGGTAATCCCCGCACACATGGCTTCTTCTTCAGGCGAGTAAATTTTACTTTACTAATCCTCCGCAACCCATCGCGCAATCTCAATCCTAAAAACTTAATCCGCGCATACACTTTATCAGGCCCAATTTCTTTATGAAAATCCAGTGATGCATCTAAGCCCTTCAACACGGGAAAATTTCCAGTGCCGCGTTGTGTAAAGCGATAGCCTTCATCATCATGATTGTCCCAGCGTCCACTGGCAATAGTTGTCCAAATGTCTTTCATGCGATCTTGCTTCACATAAAGAAATCCGGTGCCGGCAGGTGCCCCCATCCATTTATGAAAACAACCGGCATACGCATCGCAATCCAGATCACGCACATCAATGGCTATGTGTCCTATGGTTTGTGCGCCATCAAGTAATGTAAAAATACCGCGCTTCTTTGCCTCGGCACATAATTCTTTTACTGGAAGAATCGCTCCACTCCCAGAAATCATGTGCGATAACATTAACACTTTTGTTTTCGGTGTAAATGATTTTACAATAATATCGTACGCTTCTTGAGAGGTTTTAATAGGCTTGGGAACAACAACTGTTTTAAATACGGCTCCGTAACGTTTTGCTTTTAATAAGAAGCCACTTTGCCCTCCCGAATGTTCCTGATTGGTTGTAAGCATTTCATCTCCTGACTGCAGAGTTAATCCATTAGCAATGTAACTCATCCCATTGGTAACGTTATCCGTCATGGCAATTTCTGGTGCACTGGCGTGTATCAGGTTGGCAACTTTCGTTCTGATACTCATCAGGTTATTATAACCACTAATAAATTCTTCCTTGTTATCATCTACATAAGCCCAGTCGGCTACATGTTCGCCAATGTAATTAAGATGCTGTGTCATTCGCTCAACCACCATGCGTGGCATAGCCCCTACGGTACCCGGATTAAAAAACACACTATCGCGAGATAGCATGAACTGATCGCGAATCTTATTCCAATAAGCAGGATCATTGGAAGCCGGCATTGCATTGGTCTGCGATTTTGCATCGAATCCAAATGTTGGTAAAGCCAGGGCAGTTAGTCCCATGGATTTAATTGCGGCTCTGCGGGTAGTCATAATAGATAGGGTTAGTGCACTACGAATCAAAGGAAAAAATTCAAGGAATAGAAATTATTTTGAGATCCCTGCAGGTAGTAATATTTCAATTCTGTATATTAGATAAAAATGAAACTATTCGGTATCATCTTTTTATCCATCGGCCTGCTGTTCGCGTTTATTGGATTGGGTTGGATTTATGTGTTTATCAGCAGTCAAACGGGCACAACTCTTTCTGAAGAGTGGATTGGTCCCGGGATCTTCACTTTTATTGGCCTCCTGTTTGCCAGCATCGGTGGGGGCGTCCTCTATTTCATTGCAAAGCAAAAAGCGAAGCGGGAATTACTCATTCGAACCGGTAAAAAACTACGCGCTGCTATCTCGAACGTCTATTACAATACTTCTATCACTGTGAATAATCGTCACCCGCTCATAATCGAATGTGTAGCTGAAGTTTCTGGTAAAAAGAAGACCTTTAAAAGCCATAACATCTGGAATCAAAATCAATTTTCACCTGGTCAGGAAATTGCAGTTTATCTTGACACGCGCGATTCTACCAACTTTTGGGTAGAGGTTGGGAACTAAATGAATCAGCAACAATAAGACTCAAAGATTTTTTACTTCTTCTCTCCCATCCGGGTAAAGCGCAAAGCGACTTTTCTCTCTGGGGTGTACATGTTCGTAACTTGACCAAGGCCAACCACCAAATTCTGTTTTGCGATATTCATTCATGGCTTGTTGAATTTCCGCTTGTGAATTCATAACAAACGGACCGTGTTGCACAACGGGTTCGCCAATCGGCTTGCCTTGAAGTAAAAGAAAAGAACTTTCAGAATCACCATTAACCAATGTTACAAGTTGATTTGCATAAAGCTCTACTGCCTGATGAGTTGAGAATTTTTTATCAGCAATTTGTACAGAGTCGCCATCATAAAAATAAAGTGAACGATTAACAGAAGCCGAAGCCACAGGTAAATCCCATTGCGCACCAGGTTCCATTTTAATTGTCCAGATGGCTACTTCATTATTTTTATCAGCCGCCCATGATTCAGGGGCTGGGGCCGGAGCAACAATGTTTTCAATGCTTCCGGCAATCACTTTCGTTCGAGTCGTTTTTTGATTAGAGTCTTGATGTATCAACGTGGGAATTGAATCGGCCCAAAGCATAGCAAAATGGGGCTGTGCAAATTTCTTTGCCTTTGGCAGATTAAGCCAAATCTGAAATAGCTCCAGGGGATTTTCTTCATCCCTATTTAACAAAGGAAACATTTCACAATGCTGTACGCCTTTGCCGGCTGTCATCCATTGCACATCGCCAAAGCCAAAACGGCCCGCAGCGCCTAATGAATCGGAATGATCAACAAGCCCTTTAGTAACAACTGTAACCGTTTCAAATCCCCGATGCGGATGTGCTGGAAATCCAGGACCTGTTCACCATGATACATTCGCCAATTCTCATTATTGGGCGCAAAGTCCTGCCCTATTTGCCGACCTGCTAATGAAGCAGCAGGCCCCATTACATCATTACCTTTTGGATAATGATCTTCATGATAAACACAAAAGAGAAATGGATCTTGTGTTTGCCAGGGAAAGCCCAAAGGCTTGATTGCTTTTATAGCAGGTGTACTCATTCTACCTCAAAATTTTATACTGTTAACTTATCGTATACACGTTTAAAAAGTCGAATTCAAAACTTTCTATTATACAAGAGAACTAAAAGGCTTTAGGGAATTACAGGGCATACCCTAAAACAGCCACCACATGGCAGGCGGTTCCGGCAAGTACAAATAAGTGCCAGATGAAATGACTATACCGGATTCTATGATCGTATGCAAAAAGAAAACTCCCATTGAGTACATCAACCCGCCCGTCAATAACCAAAATAAACCCCAGGCAGGCATGGCATCATACAAAGGTTTAATGGCAAGTATAGCCAACCAGCCCATGCCTAAATAGAGCACCATAGAAAGTTTACTGGTGCCAATATTCTGAATAGATTTTATCACCACCCCAACAATTGCCAGACTCCACACAATCCCAAACAAAGTCCAGCCCCAAACCCCTGGCAATACACTTAATGTAAAAGGCGTGTACGTACCGGCTATCAATAAAAAAATAGCACTATGATCAAAAATTCTGAAAATACGTTTGGCCCGGCTATTTGGAAATGCATGATAAAGCGTAGATGCCAGGTAGAGCACAATCATTGTAGCTCCAAAAATTGCTGCCCCTGTTACAGCCAATGCGCCTACCGGGATAGCCTTTAAAACGAGGAAAGGAGTAATGGCGGCCGCGGCCAGAAATCCTACGCCATGACTGATACTATTCGCAATTTCTTCACCTAACGTTTGTTGTCTGTTTAAATTCAGGGTTTCACTCATATCGGGAGTAACTTATACTATCTGACAATAGTTCCCAAAAAATTAAGAGCGTTGTATCTCTTCAAAAATCAATGTTAACTCTGGCTTACTGATCCCAAGCTTCTCTCCAAGCTTTTGCAGCATTGTTTCCTCTTTACCCACCTCAAATAGAAAATCATCATCCGAAAGAATGGGAAATCTACGCTTAAGTAAAATCTTTTGTTCGCGCCAACTTCTGATAATATCCATGCTGCTACAAATGTAAGAATAAAGAATTGGGATTGTGAGGGGCCGTACTTTTAAAATTCCTTGTTTTTTAATGCGAAATCAAGAAATAGCAAGTGATCGTTTGGCTATTTTAGCCTCGTAAGTCATCGGCAACTTTTCCTATCTTTAAAATCAAAAATCCCGCATCATGCGTCATTCCGGTGAAATAATTATCCACTTCGCTTTCGCTTCAATTATTATCTTTTGCTTGGTAAGCTGCCAAACCGAAGACCCCGATAAACGAATTAAACAAATTGAGCCCGGCAAGGCTGCTGCCATCGCTAAATCCATTGAGGCTACCGTCTCACCACAAATAGCTGCAGGGTTTACACTCAAACTTTGGGGAATCGATTCGCTGGTGGCCGATCCTGTTGCTATTGATATTGATGATCACGGCAGGATTTACTACACCCGAACCAATCGTCAAAAAAATTCAGAGTTTGATATTCGAGGGCATCAGGATTGGGAGATTGAATCCATCCAACTTCAATCGATAGAAGATAAGCGCGCCTTTCTTCATCGGATTCTGTCACCAGAAAATAGTAATAAAAATCTTTGGCTGGCCGATTTAAATGGAGATGGCTCGCACGACTGGAAAGATTTAACGATTGAGAAAGAGCATGTCTATCGGGTGGAAGATATTTCGGGTGATGGTGTTGCTGATAAATCTCAATTAGTAGTCGAAGATTTTCATGACGAAGTAACAGACGCGGCTGGAGGAATATTAAAACATGGAAACGATCTCTTCGTAGATATTGGTCCGGATATGTGGCGCATTCAGGAAAATAAAGATGGCCTCGCAGAAAAAATAACTTCGATCTCCCATGGATATGGAATTCATGTCGGGTTTAGCGGCCATGGTATGTCTGGAATTGAAGTGGGACCCGAAGGGAAAATTTATTGGCAGATTGGTGACATCGGATTTAACGGTGTAGGTTCTGATGGAAAAAAATGGGAACATCCGAACAGTGGCGTAGTGGTACGCTCAAACCCCGATGGTAGCGACTTCGAAGTCTTTGCCTATGGCAATCGTAACACGCACGAATTTGTATTTGATGAATACGGAAACCTAATCAGCGAAGACAATGATGGCGATCACCCCGGTGAAAGCGAACGCCTTGTTTACATTGTGAATGGAGCCGACATTGGCTGGAGAACCAACTGGCAATTTGGTAAATATGGTGATCCGGATAATAACTCGTACAAAGTATGGATGGATGAAAAAATGTATGTGCCGCGTTTTGAAGGGCAACCCGCTTACATATTACCCACCATTAAAAATTTTGTGAATGGACCAACAGGCATGCTACAACCCCGGCACCGCATTAAGTAAAGAATACAAAAACACTTTTTTCATCGCGGAGTTTGTTGGAAATCCTACACGCTCTGGCATTCATGCTTTTAAACTTAAACCGAAAGGCGCCAGCTTTGAATTTGTAGAATCGAATATGATTCTAAGCGGTATTCTGGCAACGGGTATCGACTTTGGCCCAGACGGAGCGCTCTACCTCGCGGATTGGATTGATGGTTGGGGCACAAAGGATAGTGGAAGAATCTGGAAACTGGATGTTGATGAATCCAACACGGACGAACGCAAGAAAACGCAAGAACTCCTTGCGACAGATTTTTTGAAATACAAAGTTGAAACTCTTGGCGAACATTTGAAAAATCCGGATATGCGCGTTCGCCAAAAAGCACAATTCGAATTGGTAACACGTAAAGAGGATGGCCTTGAAATATTTAAAAAATATCTTCTTCAAAAGAAAATCAATTAGCGCGCGTACATGCCATTTGGGGAATCAGCCAGTTTGCACGCAAAGAATTAACCAATGCCGAATTACTTGTTCCCTACCTTACGGATAGCGATCCTGAAATTAGGGCACAAGCTGCAAAATGGATTGGTGATGTTCGGTATACCCAGGCAGGTGATCAATTAATTGCCTTATTGAATGATGAATTTAGTCGGGCCAGATTTTTTGCAGCCGAGGCCTTGGGAAGAATTGCTTACGAACCTGCAATAAATCCGCTTATCGAATTACTTGAATTCAATAATGATGTGGATGAATATATTCGCCATGCTGCCAGTTTAGCGTTAGCTCGAATTGGCAAACCTGAGCCTATCGTTGCTCTATCAACACATCATTCCCGGGCCGTTCGCATAGGTGGCGTGCTTGCCCTTAGGCGGATGCAAAATCCGGGCATTAAAAATTTTCTACAGGATAAAGACGAATTTATTGTAACCGAAACTGCTCGTGCAATCAATGATGATTTATCGATTGTGGAAGCACTACCTGCCTTAGGCGATGCGCTGAACGATTATCAATATTCACAAGAAGCTTTTGTTCGCAGAGCGATCAGTGCCAACCTACGGGTAGGTACCGATAAGGCAATGCAAAATCTGATTAACTACACGCAACACGAGGGCAGTCCCATGGCCATGCGCGTTGAAGCACTTGATGCACTAAGTACATGGGCTAAACCTTCCGTGCTAGATCGTGTTGACGGAAGATATCGCGGAGTAATTACACGAGATCTGGCAACGGTACAAAATAAATCGGCCAGCATTGTTATTCCCTTATTAACAAATAAAGAATCGTTGTTGCGTCAACAAGCCGCCAAAACTATTGGTAAATTGAAAATGACACAGGCTTCTGAGCAACTGCTTACGCAATTCAAAAGAGAATCATCACCAGCGGTTCGTGTTGAAATTATTAGGGCACTGGCTTCGATTGAATACAAACCAATGGATGAACCGATTAAACTTGCTTTGGCAGATAAGGATAAAAGCGTAAGAATTGTAGGGCTTGATTTACTAGGTAAGCTAGATGTGTCCCAAGAACTTATGGTTTCGTTATTGGCCGAAGTTATTAACACCCGAACCAACGAAGAAAAGCAAGCAGCCATTACCACCCTGGGAGCTGTACCCATACAATTTTCGGAAAAATTATTTAATCAACTATTAACCAATCTGGAATCAGGCAAATTACCAGCCGAAGTCCAACTTGAGTTAGGCGATGCGATTGATAGTACGCATTCGCAAGCTTTAATCGATCGATATAAAAAGTTGAATCGAAACGCTTCAACCGACTCCTTAAAGGCCGCCTATGCCGGAAGTTTATTAGGTGGTGACCCAAGACGTGGAGCGGGGATATTTTGGGAACATCCTACCGCCCAATGTGTACGGTGTCATTCCTACAATGACTATGGCGGGATAGCGGGGCCGCGCATCAATGGCGTTGCAAATCGACTTACACGTGAACAAATACTGGAATCTCTGATAGAGCCCAGTGAGCGTATTGCGGCAGGGTTTGGAATTGTCTCACTTGAACTAAAGAATAATAAAAAAATCAGCGGCATCATGCAGCAGGAAAAGTCTGATGGATTTATTTTGAAAATTGGAGATAAGCCCGATACCTTAATTTTGAAAACAGATATTCTAAGGCACACGTACTCCCCTTCCAGTATGCCCCCCATGCAATATCTGCTAACCAAAAAAGAAATCCGGGATGTAGTAAGTTTTCTTGCCACGTTAAAAAGTGATGACTAAATAATTCGATGCTGAAGCAAATTGCTTTTGTTACCTATTCAAAGCAACCCGACTTTGCTGTAGATGATCAACCTCTTGCACAGTCTCTTGTATCCCTTGGGCATAGCGTAATACCCTTGGCCTGGGATGACGAACTTGCTCCCTGGAACTCCTTTGATAAAATTATCCTTCGCTCGTGTTGGAACTATCACCTTCATCCTGACAAATTTCTAACGTGGCTTAGCTACATAGAATCTCTTTCAACTATTATACATAATCCTGTGCGGGTAGTACGATGGAATCTGCATAAAAAATATTTACTGGAATTGTCACAGCAGGGTGCTACACTTCCGCCAACGGTGTGGGTTCAACAAAAATCTTCTATTAAGCTTTCTTTGATTTTAAATGAAAACGGTTGGAAAAGAGCAGTCGTAAAACCGGCTATCTCAGCTACTGCACACAACACGTTTGTTACTACCGTAGAAGAAGCTATTCTTCATCAGAAATCTTTCATTGAGCAAGTACAACAAGGCGATGTACTCGTGCAACAATTTATGACCGAGGTACAAGATGAAGGGGAATGGTCGCTCATCTTCTTTGATAAAAAATTCAGTCATGCCGTTTTGAAACGAGCACGCGTAAACGACTTTCGGGTTCAGGATAATTTTGGAGGAACGTATGCGGTCCTGGATCCGCCTCAACTTGCACTCGATCAAGCACACCAAATTCTTACGCTAATTCCTGAGCTCCTGCTTTATGCCCGGGTCGATGGAATTATTTCCCAGAATAAATTTCTTTTGATGGAGCTCGAACTCATCGAGCCCGTTCTTTTTTTAAGAGAAAGTAAAACCGCTATTCATAACTTAGTTAAGGCAATCCTTAAATAAAAACTAACGAGTAGTAGTAAGCAATTAATTATTTTTTTACAAACAGATCACAGTCTTTAATTAATTGTCTAATATCGCTGGCTTTAATCTTTATACTACTGCATGATTTCATCCGTAATACGCGCCACGGGTTCATATATCCCACAAAATAAAATTCTCAATGATGATTTTTTAATTTCGGAGTTTTTCGAAAAAGATAATTCTCGTATAAAAAATAATAATTCAATCGTTGTTGAAAAATTCAAAGAGATAACCGGCATTGAAGAAAGACGCTATGCGGATGATAACCAACAAGCCTCTGACCTTGGCGCCTTAGCAGCCCAAGATGCACTGAATAGTTCAGGTGTTGATAAAGAATCGATCGACTATATTATTGTTGCCCACAATTTTGGTGATGTATTGATTGACAGCAATCGCAGCAGCCTGGTACCTTCCTTGGCTTCGCGGGTAAAATTTCTTTTAAAGATTAAGAATCCCGATTGCGTTGCCTACGATTTACCCTTTGGATGCCCAGGGTGGGTGGAGGGTATGATTCAGGCGAATTACTTTATTAAATCTGGCGATGCTAAACGATGCCTGGTTATCGGAACCGAGACTTTATCGCGGGTGATTGATCCCCATGATCGCGACTCGATGATTTATAGTGATGGAGCCGGTGCCGTAATTCTGGATGCTTCCAATGATCAGCGTGGCATTATTGCACACAAAACCCAAACACATGCGTACGCACATGCCATGTTGCTATTCATGGATCGCTCCAACTCGACCAATCACCACACGTTGGATGATCTCTTCATTAAGATGAATGGTCGCAGAGTTTATGAGTTTGCCTTAAACCATGTGCCGCTTTTAATTAAAGAAATGCTCGATAAAGCCAAGGTGCCTCTTACCGAGATTAGTAAAGTGCTCATTCATCAGGCCAACGGTAAAATGGATGCGGCCATTTTACAAAGATTATTTAAATTATATGGGCAAGAAGCCCCGTGTGATAAATTAATGCCGATGACCATTTCGTGGCTGGGCAATAGCTCAGTGGCCACTATACCCACACTCCTTGATTTGATTCTAAAAAACAAATTTCCTGAGCAATCTATTCAACCAGGCAATAAAGTCGTTTTCGCATCGGTGGGTGCCGGTATGAATATCAATGCCATACTCTATCAATTTTAATCCTAATTAAACCGCCATTCAGAGGGAGGCACGACCGAAGAAACCTTTGTTTTCACGAGAGCTTTCTAGAATTCCTATAATTAAATTATGCACTACCGAAACAAGCTAAGTTGTTCAGATTTAAAGATTTTTTTCAGGTTGGGCAATCTTTCCGAAGCCCGAATATGATAGAGCTTAGTCTCCTTATCTCTTGGAGTAATTACAATTTCTGTGGTTCCGGCAACCGGATCAAATAAGTCTTTAACCTTTTTTGGCGTATTGTTATTGTTTGAAAGATGCGCTAAAAATAAGTGACTCATATACGCAGGCCGATGCTGAAGAAACAAAGCTAATGCTTGCTTATTTGAAAGATGACCCAGACCTCCCCGAATTCTATTTTTCAGCGCATAGGGGTAGCCACCGTACTCCAACATATCTTCATCGTAATTGGCTTCTAAAAATGCAGCATGGCATTGGGCAAAACTATTAATCAAATGCTCGCAGGGTGTTCCTGTATCGGTAAAGAATCCAACCCGTACCTGTTCACTGGCAACAACAAAACTATACGGATCAGCCGCATCATGAAGTTTGGGGATTGGCGTAATAGAAAGATTGCCGAGCGTAATCGTTTTGTGCGCTTCAAAAGAATGATATAATGAATCTTCTAATTTCAATCTTCCCCGAAGCCGTGTTGCCTGTGTAATAAACACCGGAAGTTTATGTCTTTTGGAAAGTTTGGCTACGCCACCAATATGATCGCTATGTTCGTGCGTAATAAAGATTCCTCTCACTTTTTTCAGTGAAAGTCCCATTCGTTTCATTCGCTTTTCTGTTTCCCGACTGGAAATCCCCGCATCAATTAAAACAGCATCGTCACCATTCTCAACATAATAGCAATTTCCATTACTTCCCGAATTTAATGAGGCTACAATCAATGACATGCCCGAAGGTAAAAAGAAAAATGAGTTACAGGACGAACGACCCTAATTTGAGTTTAAAAACCTAGCTAATAGATTAAGTCTATTTATCCTTAAGAATTGAAAGTGCCTCTGGATTTACGCAGGTTATCATTTTTCCATGCGTATAGAATTCTATAATATTCTCTGCGGCCAAACGAGCCATTCCATAACGTGCTTCTTCGGTGGCCGAACCAATGTGCGGAAGTACAGCCGCATTAGGCATCGATAACAGTGGATTACTCGGGAGCATCGGTTCAGGATTGGTAACATCTAATCCGGTGCCCCATATCGTTTTTGTTCGCAAAGCCTCTGTTAAATCCTCCTCATTATGAACCCCACCCGCGAGGTATTAATGAAGATGGCGTTTCTCTTCATCTTACTAAAACTTTCCTTATTGAAAATTCCCCGCGTTTCTGCACTTAAAACACTGTGAACAGAAAGCACATCACTTTCGCTTAGTAATTCCTCAAACGATACGTATCGGGCACCAAAAAGATTTTCAGCCTCTTCGTTGCGACTACGGTTATGATAAATAACATTCATCTTATAAGCTCCCTGGCAACGTTGTGCCATGACCATACCGATTCTTCCCATTCCAAAAATTCCCAACGTCTTACCACTGAGCTCAATGCCAAGATTTTTTAAAGGCTCAAATTTTTTCCATTGCCCTTGCCCGATAGTTTTATGGAGATAAAACATTTTCCGGGAAACCGCAATCATCAATCCAAACGCTACATCTGCGGTTGCCTCACTTAACACATCGGGCGTATTACTAACAGGAATGCCTGCATCTGTTGCAGCAGTTACATCGATGTTATCATACCCAACCGCAAATTGCGCAATTACGTCCAGGTGAGCACATTCGTCAAAAAAAATTTGATTTAGATTATTTGACCCCAGTGATAGTAAGGCATTGACAGATTTAGCCTGTTCAATCAATTTGCGCTGGTTCATTGGCTCGTCACCTTGCCACACTATTACTTCAAAACCTGCCTCGGTTAGTAATTCATAGGCTATGTTTGGAATAACACGTGTAATAAGAATCTTCTTGGGCATTGCCTTAATCAAATAGATGTTTATAAAAAAACAGAGTGTGGTAAAGCTTAGTTGCCTCACCACACTCTAAGTCAACGTTTATATCCTAAAAATTGTTCTGTCGAAACAAGAAGTTTTAAAATTGACGTCTGTATTTTTCAGGAAGCGTATGCCTTTTTAAGGATTTAATTGTATTTCCTCTATACAACGAATTAACAAACTCTCCGGTTGTGTTGATTGCCGTACGACTTCCAGAAAGTGGCGTTGTAATTTGAGTAAAATCCTGATACACACCCCCCACGTTTCTAAAGGTTTGAACAATTGCGGTAGGAATAGGAAGTTCAGAACCATCAATTGTTCCATTTTCATTTAGATCACCCCACTTATAGAGGTTGGCCAGTGTATAATTTCCAGTAAACTCCAGTCTTGAAATTTCAGGTTCAGCCACTCCATTAACCAGATCAATAAAAGTGGATGTAAAGGTCAGATTGTCGCGTGTACCATCATAGTAATTATATGTTAAACCATACGCTGTATTGGTATAGTTCAAATCAAAAAATGTACCTATGAATGTTTTTGGTATAAAAGTAAATTCAAAATTATCCCCGAAGCTATGGAAAGCTGAACCCGTGACGATTCCATTATAATCTGTTGAAACGGTCGTTGGATTAGGGCCAATCCGGACAATTAAATCCATATCTACAAAGCCGTTGGTAGTGTTCGATTCTAGCCATTCAAGTACAATAATCACTCCGTCTTCTTGCTCAAGAGTAAAGGTTGTAAGAAGGGAGGCCTCGAATAATACATTTACGTTGTCGACCTCGGTTACCGTTACAATGATCGTTTCATCATCTTCAATAACATCATCAGAATAAGGAATCAATGTAATATTTGCGGAAATCTCTCCCTGAGCAATTACAACTTTGTCATAATCGCCATCTACTTCGTAATCCGCATAGTCATTTTCAGTATCCGCACGAACATCATCCAACGCAGTGCCTGATAATTTAAATTTAACCGTAATATCCTCGGGAGCTGGCTTATCAAGCTTAATCTCAATTTGAATCTCTAAATCCGATTCTTTTGCAGAGCCTGTGGCTGAAGCAAAAGTCAGATTGAATTTCTCTGGTTCATCATCCTTACAAGATGTAAACGCAAGGCCAAAAGCTCCGAGTAGGACTAATGACATAAGGGATGTATAAATTTTCCGCATAATCAATTTGTTAAATCTACCAATCAATAAAGTTAAATAATATCTTCCTCTTTCCAACGCGCACAGTCTGCGCTTATTGCTTCAACCATTTTTTGATAATAAGGTTATCGCCCATGGTTACCTGAATAATATACATTCCCTGAGGCACGCCTTCACTATTTAAAGTAATTTGAGATTGAGGGCCTGTTTTCTGAAATCGGGTTACCGGGAGGGCATCTTTACCCCAAAGCGAAATCATCCGTACAGATACTTCACCCAAGTAACCATTCTCAAGAGTCACATTTAATTTTCCTGTTCCCGGATTCGGATAAACCTGAACATCTTCAGCCCGATACTCGTTCTTAACACCCACCACATTATCTCTTATGTAAATGGTGGTTTTGGCTTCTGTATTGCAAAGCGGTAATCCCGAACCGGTAGTGGTATACGTGGTTGTCTTAGTTGGTTTGACTACTAACTGGGGGCCTGCAAAATTATTTACTACACCATCATCCGAATTCCAAACAAATATACTGGCCCCTTTTCCATTGAGTATAACTTCCTCGCCTGGGTAAACCAATAATTTGGAAGCCGAAACCTGAACCGATGGATTCACGCCTACGATGGGCTTAATCGACATAGCTATGTTTGCACCGAGTGCAATGGAATAAGGTGTCCATACTCCACTTTCATCCTTTAACCACGAAGTGGCGCTGTTGGCCTCTCCGTTTGCCGATGATGTAACTGCAACACTGTCTCCATCTGTATAATTCAACTCAACACCTATTTGAAAGGGTCTGCTGAAGACAGGAGTCTCGCGATCAAATACAATGGACGTAACCCGATCGTTTGCCAAATCATCTTGAATCTGTTTTAGCAGTACAACTTTTTGCTCTACTACGGAGCCCGGTGCACTCTGCGGACCACGGGCATTCCAAACCGTAATGGTCACGGTCGCATCTTCACTACTTGCATACACATATCCAAAATCAATCTCAACACCACTTACATACTCATAGCCTTGTATATTTTTAAAAAACTCTGATACCGCTTTTGTCTTCAAACTATTGTGACCGGTGAGATAACCGGTATAACTTCCAAATGTTGAAAGCGGCAGTACTAAAGGCGTATAGCCCGCAACAAAATTTGTTGCACTACTACAAAGTCCTTCTTCTGAAACCGTTACATAGCCAACTATTTCTTTTATCAAGGAAGGGCCTAATGAGTTGGTTGAAATTAAAGAAACCGTGTAGAGACCTGGAATATTATAATTTATTTTCGGATTGCGATCGGTAGAAGTAGCTGGATCGCCACCTTCAAACACCCATGCCCATGACGTAGGGAAATTTGTGGAGAGGTCGTTGAAATTTATCTCACCCCCTTTTAAAACCAGTTGCTTATCGGATGTAAAATTAGCGGTTGGCACATCGGCTACTATCGGGCTACATAGGTTTGCATCAATTAAAGTTTTTCTGCGCGGACTCATTTCCATTACGGCCAATATGCGAGTCTTCTGGCCTTCGGTAAAAATATTCATGCAGGCATCGTCCGAATAATCCATATAGTTTTGAACCATCGCCAGATTAATTCCATCACAACTTAATTTGTTCGTGGGGCAACCCCGGCTTTCATTTCCTTGCCGGGGGGTATCAGCAACAAAATCATCGGCATTAGAAAGACAACTACTACCATCGCCCCATATATGTCGCAGTCCGAGCCAATGACCCGTTTCATGCGAAAGCGTTCTTCCTTGATTATAGGGAGGTTGTTGAATCGGAAATCCATTACCAAAAGAAGTGTATTGAACCACTACGCCATCGGTCGAAGCAGGACCACCCACAGGGTTTAATCCAGACAAACCTGATTGATCAGGAAATTGCGCGTATCCAAGTAGGTTGGCATCTGTGCCTCCGAATTTCAAAGTCCATACATTGTAAAAGATGTTTGGATTCCAGATAGTGGTTGGCTTGAGTTGGTTTTCAATTTCATTGCGCGTCCAGAAAGCTTTATTTCCATTGTAGCGATGAATGCCGGGTTGAGCCAATACATTACCATTTTGATCAACAGGCGAAAGACAGAACTCAATTTCTATATCGGCACCAACCGGATTTGTGTTATAACCTGGTGTTCCCAACTTCTTTCGGAAGTCCTCATTCAAAACTTCAAGTTGAGATTGCACCTGTGCCTGACTAATATTTAATCCGGTACCAATGGCTTCTCCGTTATGAACAACATGTACGATGATCGGAATAAATAATACTGTTCCTTGGGTCCGTAAACCTGCTGCTTTGCGTGCATTAATATCCCGGATTTTTAATTGCAATGCCTGTTCAAATTCATCGAGCGTACCCCGTTGTGGAAAGCGTGCCCGATTAATACTGTCTTGTTCCATCGTGCCGCACTCGCGTGGTGGCACACCTTGCCCGTTTGCACTTTGAATTAAGGCAGTCACGCTTAAGAAGAAAAAAAGCAAGTTAACTTTCATCCAATCATTAGTTCTCATCAATAACCTCAAAGTGAATTCGGTAACTGGCCGTATTCTCTTCGTCAAGAAAGATTTCCAATTCCATTTCGTCATCGTCCGCGGCCCGCACTATTAGGGGCACTGTAGAATTGACCGAAAAGAAAGGCAATATCATAGTAAGCGTTGCAGATGCATTGGTAAACGTCCAGACATCCTCAATCAAACCTGGTTCGGTTGAGTCACACTTTTGGGTTCCGGTTAAAGCCTCAAACGTGTGTTCGCTATTGGCATAGAAAGTATACTCATCATCTGTCGCACAGTTCAATGGAAAGCGCTCGATCACTTTTCCCTCATAGGTTTCTTCCAGAAATTTTATTTTCCAGGTTTTGCTGTTCTCCCCCGTAAATACTTTTGTATAGGTATACGGTGTAGGCACAAGTTCCTCTGAGCAGGAAAGTGCCAAAACTAAAAGCACAAAAGCAGAAAATAAAGAAGCAATTCTTTTCATGTGGTAATAATTATTTTTAAATGGACACATGGAATACTCAAGTTCATTATCATCTCTTTGGGTCTGCTTTGTTGATACGGATTTCATGCTCAATCGGGTAAGTAGGTAATAGTTACTTGAGGCTGTCCCTCAAAGTCAACCAACGTGATAGTCATGATGATCACTCGTGTTAGTGGATCAACAACTCCCGTGCCCTCAATCGTGGCAAACTCTTCTACAATGTTCTCTTCTTCCTGTTCAGGAATGGTTAGTGTATTGTCGCCATTATCGATAAAGATTAAATCCATCGGTGCATCCGAATCAAACAGATTTACATTCCAGTTAGAAAGTAGATAGGTTTCGCAATCGGAACTTGTTATTGTTATGCCCGCTTGATTGACAGAATTACGTTGCCCTATATAGGTGCCACCCAAAATACAATCGTCAATGATGGTAAGCGTAAACATGCTGCCGATATTACTTTCGCCCTGGCCAATTTTTCTTTCGCCAGCCGAAGAGGATTCTATTGTCAGAATCAAATCCTGGCTACGGATAATATTATTTGCATTGTTAATGAGGGAAACGGAAATAGTACCTGTGTATTCACCCTTCTTTATAGTTACCCGGCCTGCTTCACCAGCAATTGTATAATCAATGCCTGCGCGGGCGTTGCCGCTTATTTTATAGGTGATGTTCAAATCTTCGTCCAGCGCATCACCTGCCTGATGTACTTCTATAAGAATGGGTTTACTATTGCTCTCTTTTGTACTCAAACTTGTTTCCGTAAAACGAACAAAGTAAGGTCCGGAAAAAATAATTGGCTCAGTCTCACAGCCGCTGCCTAAAAGCATGAAAAGAATGATCGCTATGTAATTTACTTTGCGCATCAGTATCCTGGATTTTGATTACCTACCAGGGAAGGATTATTCTGAACCTCTCGTTGCGGAATCGGCCACAACTCATACGTGTCTTTCCAATTGGCTGAAAAACTATTCATCACCGTTTTCGCCCGGCCGGTACGAACTAAATCAAACCAACGATGTCCTTCAAAAGCAAGTTCATATCTTCGTTCCGTTTCAATAATTTGTATCATCTGACTTTGATTTACCGTTGGTAATAGTGGCGCTTTGGCCCGACCACGAAGTAAATTAATATCAGCTCTTGCTTCTGTCACTTTGCCTTGTTGCGTTCTCGCTTCCGCGCGAATCAAATACATCTCGCCTAACCTAAATACAACAACATTGTTATTGTCCTCATCGGCTGTCCCATACTTTGCCACCGACCAACCATTATCGTTGCCCTTAAGCAAGTCAGCCCTAAAACGTATCGAAGAAAATCGCTCGCCCGATTCAATAGTAGCTAACGCCACCACCACTTCATTCGATGGAATCATTTCGCGCCTGCCAACAAAAACATTGTTTAATCCGGTAGCACTGGTACCGGGGTCATCCGCAATGGTATATCCCATTTCAAAAATTGCTTCGTCAGTAAAATCCTCTGTAACTAGGGTAGCGTAATTTGGCTCCAGCAAAAATTGATTGGAAGAGATAACATCCGTTGCGTGTTGCTCGGCTTTAGCCCAATTTCCAATGTATAAATAGTATTTAGCAAAGGCGGCATCCAATGCAAACCTTCCGGCAAAACCTGCGTTGGCGGGTTGTGCTGGGAGTTTACCCACAGCGGCATTATAGTCATCCAATATAAAGGCCAACATAGCATCTTCCGTGGCTCTTGGGATATTCCGATTGGCATCGATGGCAGTTTCTGTTACCAACGGCATACCACCAAACGAATAGAGCCCAACGAAATAAGCATAGCCTCTTAAAAAATGTGCCGTAGCTAAAACCTGTTCGCGTTGTGCAGCGGGTACACTCGGTACCTCGGGCAAGCGCTCAAGTATAAAGTTGGCAATATAAACGGTGTTATAAATGCTACCCCATAAGGAAAGCGCTGAAGCATTGGCAGAAGTAATTTGTTTGGTTCCTAACTCACGATACTGATTGAATGTGCCATTGAAGAGCAGCATATCCGCAGTGCAATCGCCCGCAATTACAGCCGAAGGAATAATATTTCTAAAAGCGCTATACAAGCCTACTTCTACATTGGGCACATCTTTAGGTTCGTTTAGAACAGTATCGTCTGTCAGCAAATCAATAGGCTCCGGTTCCAACAACTCAGAACACTGTGTTGTTAGCAACAGCGCAAAAACAAAAAAAGCTATATTTTAAGTAGCACCTCATTTTAGTACCGCGTTAATTCCTAATGCGATTGTTCGCACCTGGGGTAAAGTAAAAAAATCAATGCCTTGCGCGGCCGTTGATCCGTCAAGCGTACTTACTTCCGGATCGGAACCTGTGTACTTGGTGTACGTCCACAAATTCGTAGCCGAAGCGTAAATTCTAATTTGTCTGAAATTGATCTTGTTGATAATTGAATTAGGTAAGTTATATCCAAGGCTCACATTTTTTAAGCGCAGGTACGAAGCATCTTCCAAAAGTCTGTTGCTGTGTAAATTGTTAAGGGTACTATTTAATTCGTACTTTGGTATATCGGTAACATCCCCCGGCTTTTTCCATCTGCGCAACGCATCGACCGATTGGTTGTTTTGTATATCGGCCCCCATGTTAACCAAAGTAGCCTTAGAAAAATTCAACACTTTGTTTCCCAATGAAAAATTAAAGAAGAAAGAAAAATCAAAACCTTTATAGGATAACACATTGGTTATTCCGCCTATCAGTTTGGGTTGTGCATTACCTATCACCATGGCATCCGTATTGGTTATTAAACCATCGCCATTCAAATCTTCGTACATGGCATCGCCTGTGGCGGGATTCACTCCCAAATAATTAAGACCCCAAAATGTTCCCAAGGGCTCCCCTTCTTTAATGATGTTGGTGGCATCCACACCTTCACCCGAATAGCCCCGGTATAACGGAATGGAATCCGCGAGGAACAAAACTTTATTTTCATTGCGCGAAAGGTTTAATGTAGTTGTCCAGCGTAGCGGACCATCCAGATTTACTGAACTTACGCTTAACTCAATCCCTTTGTTCTCCATTTCGCCAATGTTATCTGGGATACCTCCAAAACCAGTAGTAAAAGGATACGGCCGGATGAGTAGAAGGTCACTTGTTTTATTGTAATAAATATTTAGCACGGTTTGTAAGCGGCCGCCCCACATGCCAACATCTACACCCAAATTAGTCTCCTGCGTTGTCTCCCATTTAAGATCCGGATTGGGAACGTTGAGCGATACTACACCTGATCCTCCATTATAAGTAGAAGGGCCCCAAAGGCCTAGAAAACCAAAGGATGGAATACGTTCATTACCGGTAAGCCCAAAGCTGGTGCGCACTTTGAGGTCATCAACTATATTTGCATGGAAAAATTTTTCTTGAGATAGTCTCCACGCTGCAGAGATGGCTGGAAAATATCCATACCTATTATTCATTCCAAAGTTGGATGATCCATCGGTACGCATGCTGGCGGTAACTAAAATCCGATCATCAAAATCATATCGGGCCTCTCCAAAAAATGACAGGATGGTATGTGGGGGTTCTTTGTACGAGCCACCTGCATCAACAATACCTGCTGAATTAATGTACGTGAAGTCATCACTGGGGTATAAGCGACCCTGTACACTACCGCCACTTGAATAATTTTGATATAATTCGGAGCCTACTGTTGTATTAAAGATATGTTTGTCGGAGAATTTTTTACTATATGAAAAAGTACCGTAATAAACAGTATTGGTAAAATTACTAGCGTTGAAAATTCCATAACCTTGACCACCTACACTTGGCAAAAAACCACCAATAGCCGTTTGAGAAGATTCATACTGATCTTCTTTAACATCATTATAATCTAAACTTGCCTGAGCCTTAAAACTTAATTCTGAGTTTATTTTATATGTACCACTAATGCTCATTAATGTTTTCACAGTTGAAGTATTAAAACGGGGCAACAAAGCCTGAGCCACGGGATTAAAGTTTGGAAATCCCGCATAGAGTGCCGATGCCGGGCCTACCAATTGTCCTTGTTCGTTGTAAGGTGTATAAAAAGGAAGACTCTTTCCCGCACCTGAATATACACCATCCAAAAAGTTATCGCCCTTTACCCGTTTGTTCAATGAATAAGAAAGAGAAAGGTTTGTTGCTACAGAAAGTTTATCAGTAAGTTTTTGATCTAAATTGATGGTTGTACCTAATCGCTGAAACGAATTATTCAGTTGCACACCTTCTTCCTCTCTAAAACTTCCGCTGATATAGAAATTGGTATTGTCATCACCACCCGTTGCGGACAGTTGATACTGTTGCATGATACCCGTGCGCAACACTTCATCCTGCCAGTTGGTATTAATCCCATCGGTTACGCCTTTAATTAATCCAAAGCCATCCGGATTTTGATCCGCATTGGTAACCGTTTCTCTTTGCAAGTCGAGTAACTGTGAGGCATTCATGAGATCAAGCGTTTTTACAGCATCCACTATTCCGCGTTGTATATCAAATGAGATTTGTGTCTTTGTGTTTTTACCGCGCTTGGTAGTAATTACAATAACTCCGTTGGACGCTCGTGACCCATAAATTGCCTTTGCAGATGCATCAGCCAATACGGTATAGGTTTCAATGTCATTGGGATTCAATAGGGCTAGTGCATTATCATTTTGTCCACCAAAATTTCGCGAACTCAAGCTCCCAGTTTCAACCGGAATACCATCAATTATATACAAAGGTCTATTGCCGGCACTAATGGAGGTTGCGCCTCTGATTCTTACCGTAACGCCTCCACCCGGTGTACCCGAAGATTGGGTAACCTGCACACCAGCCACCTGGCCCTGTAAGGCTTGATCCAATCCATTAACTGAAATATTTTTAAGATCATCGGCATTAACCGTTGAAATGGCACCTGTAATGTCGCGTTTCGAAATTGATGAGTAACCCACCACAACGATTTCATTCAATTCGTTAGCTGCCTCTTCCATGATTACTGTAACATTGGCTTGGCCTGTGTAAATCAGTTCTTGCGTCTTAAACCCAACAAAAGAAAAGACAAGGGTTGAGCCTGAGGCTACATCAACAGTAAAAACACCAGTAATATCCGTTACAGAACCTTGTGAGGTACCCTTTATAATAACGTTTACGCCTGGTAGTTCTTCTTGATTAACAGCCGAAATAACTTTACCAGAAAGGCGTTGTGCCTCGATTGTTAAAACCGAACAGCAGAAAAGAACGCCCACAAGGTAAAATCTAATCATGCAAAATGATCCATTATGTTTAAAATTATAAATTAAACCTAAAAGTTCAAGTTTAGTTATCCGCGAGGTGAGCAAGTAAGTTCTGAAACCGATCATCCGTATTGATTCTGGGGAATAAACCTGCCAATCTGTTTAATTTATTAAATATTTTGCCCTTTGGCCGTTAATCAACCTGACCAATTAAACTCCCTATAAAAAGAGTGGCCATTGAACGAGGGAATAAGTAGATTGCTTTATTCAATTCTATCACCTCAAAACCTCTGGCAGATGAAAAATAAATCCTCACAGCCTATTAACCGCAGAAAATTTATTGGTGGTGTTACTTCTGCAGCATTTGCCTTTACTATTGTACCGCGCCATGTATTAGGTGGAGCGTTTATCGCCCCAGCGATAAACTAACGATGGCTTACATTGGCACCGGTACACAAGGGCTTCGTGAAATGCTTCCACTATTATCCGTCCCTGAACTGCAAATCGTTGCTGTTTGTGATCCCTGCAAAGAAGCTGTCGGTTATCGCGATTGGGGCACTGATTATCTGAAGAACGAGATTCGCAAAAAATTAAATAATCCTGCCTGGGCTCCGGGCGGTGACAATATTATTCCTGGAGGTCGCGACAATGGAAAGAACATTGTTGATGAATATTATAGTAAATCGCGCGCTACGGATAAATATAAAGCCTGTAACGCTTATGCGGACTTTCGGGAAATGTTTGAAAAGGAAAAAGATGTTGATGCCGTAAAAATTATGACGCCCGATCATCTGCATGGCATTGTTGCGCTGGCCGCTTTAAAAAGAGGCAAGCATGTAACAACTCATAAACCTGTTTCGAATCGATTGATGGAAGGGAAACAAGTTATTGAACTAGCCAAAAAAACAAACTCGACCACGCATCTCATCGCATGGGATTCAAACGGCTCTATGGATACCATCATGCAATGGATCAATGAAGGTGCAATTGGAACGCTCAAGGAAGTTCATAACTGGACAGCCAGACCGGTGTGGCCACAATATGCTACAATGCCAAAAGAGACTCCGCCTGTACCAAAAGGTCTTGAATGGGACTTATGGCTGGGGCCGGAACAAGAGCGCCCGTATCACCCCAACCTAACCAATATGGTCTTCCGCGGATGGTACGACTTTGGAGGCGGATCGATGGGTGACATGGGTCACTACAGTTTATGGACTGTCTTTAACGCTTTGCAATTAGAAGCCCCTACCGTTGTTGAGCCAACCTTTAGTCACATCTGTGATTTTAATGGTGTGGTTCCATTTCGTATTAAAAATGATTTCGCTTTTCCGATGGCAAGTACTGTTCGTTTTAAGTATGAGGCAAAAGGTTCAAGACCGGCTGTTGAATTAGTTTGGTACGATGGTGGCATGCGGCCAGCGGTACCCGAAGAATTATATAAGCAGAATAAATCGATGCCGGGTGAAGGAATGATGTTTGTGGGCGACCAGGGAAAAATTATGGCTAACTTCCACGGAAAGGATCCTCAAATTATTTCAGGAAAGATGGCGGGACAAACCAAAACAGATCCCAAACCTGACAATAGCTCGGAGGGCTACATCCCTAAAAAATTTATTGAGGGTTGTCTTTCCGGCAAGCAATGTCCGGGAAGTTTACGAGACGCCTGGCCTTTGACAGAAACCATAAACTTGTATGCCGTTGCGTTGCGTTCAGGAAAAACATTGTATTACGATGCAGCCTCAAATAAAATTACGAACGAACCGGACGCTAATAAATATCTCGCCCGGGAATATCGCAAAGGATGGGAACCTAATACAATATAAAATCAAACATACCTATGAAAAATTTTTCACGAAGAGAATTTATCTATAAGAGCGCAGCCAGCATAGCTGCCGTTTCTGCCATGAGTCCTTTAAATTTCCTACATGCGAAAGAAAAACCGCTCATCAACGAACCCATAGGGTTTCAAAGTTGGATGGTGCGTGAACTTATTGCCAAGGATTTTGGTGGAACATTAAAAATGATGTCAGGTTTAGGATACCAAACTGTTGAAATGTGCTCCCCTCCGGGATATGCTAAGCATGGTTTTGGCTCTTTGCAAAGTTTGAAGGCTCCGGAAATGAAAAAGATCATTACCGATGCAGGACTCTCGTGCACGAGCAGTCATTATGGATTTAATGAATTGAAAGAGAGCGGTCAGGAGCGAATGGATTTCGCCAACGAACTTGGCTTGACACAAATGGTGATCGCGTCTTTTGGCTTACCTGAACAAGCCAGCTTAAGCGATTGGAAAAAAGCTGCCGATGAAGCGAATTCACTAGGAGAACTTGCTAAGAAGAACAGAATGCAAATGGTTTTTCACAATCATAATATAGAATTCGAAAAATTGGAAGGAAAAATAATCTATGACGAATTGTTGGAACGACTCGATCCTGAATTAGTTAAAATGCAATTTCAATTATGGGTTGTGATTGCTGGATACAAAGCAGCCGATTATTTTAAAAAATATCCGGGCCGGTTTATCTCCGCGCATTTATCTGATTGGTCGGGCAAGGCAGAAGAACAGGTGACCTTGGGAAAAGGTACCATCGACTGGAAAGAATTTTTTAAAGCGAGCAAAGTGGGTGGCCTTAAGAACTTTTTTGTGGAAATGGACCTATCAACCCTTAAAGAAAGCGCTATCTATTTGAAGAGTCTCTAACCGAAAAATAGAAGTCGCATTTTTCTTCGAAGAATAGGAATCATATTAATCTTAAAGGTAGAATTCATTTATCTTTGTTCAACTAGATTTTTTTGATCCGTGAAGTCGGCACTTTTACTTTTAATTTTCTGTGTCAGCATCCACAATAGTTTGGCACAAGGATCGATCTCTTCCAATTTGCATACTGAAAAATTTGCTCCCTCGGATGCTGATAGTAGTTACATTCTGCGATACAAACGAGCCAATGATATCAGACTGATCTATGGAGGAGTGGGTACAAGTCTGGCCTTTGGATCCGTTCGCAATGGAAATGAATTGAATACCCAATTATTCAACAATGTGAATGATTTGATTGGTCTGGGTATTACTTATAAAATTATTGATTTTGACATCTGTTATTCTCTGCCAAAATCTACTTTTCTAGAAGAAGACCGTCAAAATCTGAAACAATTCAGATTGGCTATGAGTTACTCAACGCGCCAAATAGCGGTGCGTGGTTTCTATCTGGAAAGTCAGGGGATGCTTTCTGCTGATGCAGCGGGCGAATTTACTTCACAACCCGATATAGAATTAAAAAAAATGGGGGCTCAGGTTACTTATATTTTTAATGAAAAGAAATATTCTTATCGTGCAGCGAACTACCAAACAGAACAGCAACAGAAAATAGCAGGATCATTCTTGCTTAGAGCAGAACCCTATTATCGAAACTTGAAGGCGCCAACAGGTTTAGTTCCTGAAAATAGAGATTTAGAAGCCACGTACGGCAATCAGGTGGGCTTGCAATCCGCACAAGCTCCAGGACTGTTGTTGATGCCCGGCTATGGAATCAATATTCCGGTTTTTCATGATTTTTTTTATGTCTCACCCATCATCATGGCAGGCCCTGGAGTGGCTTATAATACTTATGTTGGCGAAAAAGGAAAATTCAATGAATTCAATTATGAATGGAGTGCTTTAATGTATCTTAATGTAGGGTACAATGGCAACAAGGCCTATGTAAACGTGCGCACATCCTACGAGATTTACTATGTTGACTTAAGTCCGTCATACATCACAACCACCGATCTTCGAATCAACCTAACGGTTGGTTATCGATTTAATAATCTTGAAACCTTTATACCTACCTCGTTGTTCTAACTGCATTAGTCCCTTTGGGTTATTCATTATTAAACTTTCATCAATTTTAAAATTATGACTTCACTCGAGATTTGTTTGTTACAATGGGATACCTATAATCGTAGAATGCAAAAAGTTATTGAAACTATTTCGGACTACAATTTTAATCGACCTATTGTGCTGGGAGGTAATTCACCTTCTTGGCTATTGGGTCATTTAGCCGATACCGATGATGCACTCTTAGAACTTTTTGGCATTGATAAAAGAATGTATCCTGATCTTGCTGTCATCTATCATCACAAACGGGAGTCGAATCAATCAGGCCATTTAGCCAAAGCTGAATTGTTATCGCGGTGGCAAGCGATTGTAGCAAAACTTGATGCAACTTTTAAATCCATGAGCGAGTCGGACTGGCATGCGCGCCATATGGTCGTATCCGAAGAAGATTTTAAAAGGGAGCCTCATCGAAATAAACTTAACGTGTTGTTAAGCCGGGTTACACATAAAGCCTCGCACTTAGGGCAAATTGCATTGCAGACAGAAAATTAAAACGTTGCTTTAAAATTCTATTTGAATATTCGTTTGGAACGCTAAAATCTACCTTAAAAAATAATATCTGATGTTTCTTGCTCAGTTAAAAAGTTCGCAAAGAATAGCTTATAAATAAAATTTACAACGCAGTCTGGCTACTGATCCATCTGTTAATTTTTTCCTCCAACAAAACAAGTGGAAGACTACCGGAATTTAAAACCTGCGTATGAAATTCTCGAATTGAAAATTTATCACCTAATGCAGTCTCAGCTCTTATTCTCAGCTCTTTAATTTTTAGCTGGCCTACCTTGTACGAAACTGCCTGGCCCGGTGTACCCATATACCGTTCAATTTCAGCAATAATATCTGCTTCGGACTCCGCTTCATTATCAAGAGAATATTGAATGGCTTGTTCGCGCGTCCAGCCTTTTGAATGAATGCCCGTATCAACCACTAATCGAATGGCCCGATGCATTTCCATACTTAACATCCCAAAGTATTGATACGGGTCAACGTACAATCCAAGTTCTTTACCTAAGGATTCTGCATACAAGGCCCAGCCTTCTACAAAAACCCCCATACTTTCAGGATGTAAAAATTCAGGTAACTCTTGAGTTTCCTGTTGCACAGAAAGCTGATAATGATGACCCGGTACCGCTTCGTGCAAGAAGAGCGCTTCATCGGCAAACTTATTATGCGATTTTACATCGGGTATTGGAATATAAAAAACACCCGGACGAGAACCGTCTTTAGACCCGGGTACATATTCGGCACTGGCTGATCCTTCTCGAAAAGCTTCTGTTCTGCGAACTTCAAAGTCGGCTTTGGGTTTTATCGCAAATACTGAATCAAGTTTTAGATTTAACCGATCACGAATAGCGTAAAAGTTTGCGATCACTTGTTCTGGTTTCGAAAAAGGCATTTGCTCGCGATTTGACCGAACGTAATTAAAGAATTCCTTCAAAGAACCATCAAAGCCAATGGTTGCTTTAACTTGTTCCATTTCATGTAGAATTCGCGCTACCTCAGATTTTCCTAACTCATGAATTTCGTCTGCGGTTAAGTTTGTTGTAGTGTGTAATCGTAGTAAATAATTATAGGTTTCTGTACCATTCGGCACCGCACCAATACCTGCGGTTTCGCGCCCAGCCGGCAAATACGTGTTAGCTAAAAATTGTTGAAGTTCAAGATATTTAGGAATCAATCGCCCGGTAATCATTTCTGAATATGCCAACGTAAGTCGCTGCTTATCATCCTCCGAGAAATCATCCGGCATAGTTAGGATAGGGGCATAGAAAACATGTTGCTTTATTGGAGCCTTTATAAACCCATCCAATTGGGGAATCATTTTAATGACCAACGCCTTGGGTAGAACAACACCCTGTTGTATTCCCACACGCATCTTGGTCATACAGGTATCGAGAAATGGCAAATAAGCTTCTACTCGCTTAAGCCAATGATCATAATCGGCTACCGAGTTAAACGGCTGAACACTTCTGCCCCCAGCAAGCTGAGAAAAATATAAGTGGAGAGATTGTATTTGCATTAAGGGGAATAGCTCGAAACTGGGCAAATCGTACATAGGCGATGCGACCGTAACAATTTTATTCATAAGCCCTTCTCGCTTAATCTGGCAATCCCAGGCCATTACACGCATACTTAACCATTGTGACGGTGACACCTGGGTTGAATCATATTTAGCCAACTCATCCAAAAACTGGCTGTACCTTGAGATAAGATTCTTTTGATAGGGTGTCGAAATATAGTTCGCAAATTTGTTATTATACTCGTTAAACCCAGCCTTCGTGGCCTCTATAGGATTTATTTCTTTCTTAAAATCATAAAACTTTTTGAACAAGCTATCAATAGGCAATGTTTGCTTACTCTGCGATTGTTTATCGCCACACGACAAAATCAATACAGCGCTTACGAGCAAAAGTCCAATATTCTTCATAAAAGGTTTGATGGGTTGAGGCTACAAGATTACTCTTTTGCATCATTAATTTCAATCCAATAGCCATCCGGATCTTTGAAATAAATTTGCTTAACGCCATCAACCCGGGTGGTTACTTTCATTTTATTTCCAGGCCAATCTTCATATTCAATCTTGTTTTTTTTCAAGATCGCAGTAAACGAATCAACTGAAGCAACACTAAAACAGAGGTGCGTATTTTTGTTGTGTACCAATTTACTTTCAGCGCCTTCGATGAGATGCAAATGACTTTTAGGCCCTACACTAAACCAGGTATGCTTGCCATCGTGAAAGGGTTCAGGTATTGTGTCGAGTCCGATAATATTCTGATAAAAATGGGTACTGATTTTCAGATCAACCACATAAACTGCGATGTGATTTAATTGTACACTTGGCTTCGGAACTTGTGCCAACGCCATACCGGATGACAATAAGAGACAGTAACAAAGAAATAAAAATCGTTTCATAGAAATTGATTTAGTTCTGTAAGATAGTCAAACCCATGATCTCGGTACAATTAAATCTGACGCAATGCACCTCCTGTTTGTCGTGAACACCTTGGTTGAGTTAACCTATTGAATGTAGATTGCATACATAAACCGAATACCTTATGAAAAAAGCAAAGATTTTATATTGGGTCCTTACCGGACTTTTCAGTGCGTTTATGATATCAACAGCGATTCCTAACATTCTGATGTCACAAGATTCAATAACTCTATTTACAAGTCTCGGGTACCCAAATTATTTAATTCCCTTTTTAGGTATTGCAAAACTTCTGGGATCTATTGTCATCTTAATCCCAGGCTTAGATCGTTTGAAAGAATGGGCCTACGCAGGACTATTCTTTGATTTGTTCGGTGCCACCTATTCTGTACTTTATATGGAAGGCTTTCAACTGCCCATGCTCTTTTTGGTCGTTCCCTTCGGGCTTTTCACCGGCTCCTACATATATCATCATCACCTTAAAGGAAATAAGCAGATCCATTGATTTTATTTGATTAAATTTAATAAGCGTTAGGCAGCCATTATTAGTAGCGTTTTTCTTCGCTTGCTTGGCGCAAAAAAAATCAAACACATGGTAAGCCTGATTATTAACCCCTAAACACAACCCTTATGGAAGAAATACAAATTAACATGGTGGCAGTACTGGTAGCCGTAGTGGCCAATTTTATTCTGGGATTTCTTTGGTACACACCCTTATTTGGAAAAGCCTGGGCACGCGAAATGGGCCTTGATACATCCGTTAAACCAACTGGTGGCGAAATGGCCAAAGGCATGATCTTTATGGTGATTGGTAATTTTTTTATGGCGTATGTCTTTGCTCACAACATCGCAGCGTGGAGTTTTGTACCAGGCATGGATGAAATGCCTATTGTAGCAAGTGTTCTAAATACCACAATTTTCACCTGGTTGGGATTCTACCTTCCGGTTGATATTGGTGTGGTTACCTGGGAGAAAAAGTCGTGGAAATTATTTGCTATCAACACGGGCTATCATTTTATGATGTTGCTGGTAGCTGCCATTATATTAACCCATATGTAAATTATAACCGCACCGCTCCATGATGAGGGAATGCTGATTTATACTTTACTGCTTTTAATTTATTAAAAAAGGGAGCCCTGCTGGGTCTCTAATTCAGAATATCTAAATGGAATTAACGCTTGGGGTTTGTTACCCATTGATTCTTTCCCGGTAAGTTTTTTTACGGTATAGGATTCCATCGCAGAGTTATCATAAGGCTGAACTAAACTTTCAATCAATTCAAGATCCGCTTTTTCATGTACTGGTTTCAACCATGTGAGCTCAGTCGATTTTGGGAGAATCAATGGCATACGCGGGCCCTCGCTGGCTTTAGGGTTATTATGAATTTTGGACATCATAGAATTAGCGCGCGTAGTCACTACGGTATATGTCCTCCGAACAATACCCGAGTCTTTATCTTCCCATTCATCCCAAAGGCCCGCCAAGCACATTGGCTCATCATTCTTTAATTGGATGAAATAAGGAAAGGCTTTGCCATTTTTATGGTGATGCTCAAAAAATCCATCTATTAAAATCAGACATCTTTTTTCACGGGCTGGCATACGAAAGGCTGGCTTCTCAAACATGCTTTCTGCACGGGCATTAATGGTACTATTGCTAATCGTCATTGCCTCCAAAGCTGATTTTGACCAAAACGGTATTAAACCCCAGGAAAACAGGTGGACTTGCTTTGTGATATCAATAATTACAGGAACAATTGGGTGATCGAAACCAGAGGCATGATAAACAGGATTGAGATTCAATATTTTGAGTTGTTGCCCAATGAAAGCAATCTCTTTCTCATTGTGCCCGTAGCGCTGGGCTAGCTTTTCGGCTCGTTTGGTAAGATAGGCTTTGTTATAGCACATAACTAAAACTCAAGGTAAAAACTTTAACAACAAATTAATCATTGCAGGAAGTCAGTAAGCGCTAATTTACATCACGTATACTACCCATCTAGCCGATAGAGACTGAAGTAGTCGCGATTCAAAAAAAATGATCTGGCAGTTTAAGACTACCAGATCATGATTAACTGTTCGCTTAGGTTTTAAAACTTAGTACCCGGAAAATAAGCGGTCTCTCCAAGTTCTTCCTCAATACGAATAAGTTGATTGTATTTAGCCATCCGGTCTGAGCGGGAAGCAGAACCCGTTTTGATCTGACCTGTATTTAAGGCAACTGCTAAATCTGCAATAGTGCTATCTTCCGTCTCGCCCGAGCGATGCGACATAATGCTCTTATAACTATTTTGCTTAGCCAGATTAACAGCATTGATTGTTTCTGTTAACGATCCGATTTGATTTACTTTTACAAGGATAGAGTTGGCAACACCCATGTCAATTCCTTTTTGCAGGAAGTCTACATTGGTCACAAACAAATCGTCTCCAACTAATTGAACTTTACTTCCAATTTTATCAGTCAATTTTTTCCAGCCATCCCAATCCTCTTCACCCATGCCATCCTCAATAGAAATAATCGGATACTTCTTGGCCCACTTAGCCCAATACTCGACCATCTCATCCGACTTTAGTTTTTTACCATCCGATTTTTTGAATGTATAGGTCTTGGTCTTGGCATCATAAAATTCAGAGCTGGCTGCATCCATAGCAATAAACATATCAACCCCTGGTTTGAATCCTGCCTTTTCAATTGCTTTTAAAACAATTTCAATAGCTTCTTCATTAGATTTAATATTAGGCGCAAAGCCTCCTTCATCACCCACGTTGGTAGAATATCCCTTTTCATGAAGTACCTTCTTTAACGTATGGAAGACTTCTGTTCCCATTCTTAATGATTCAGAGAATGTATCTGCCTTTACGGGCATCACCATAAACTCTTGAAAATCGATGGAGTTATCAGCATGACTACCGCCATTCAAAATATTCATCATCGGTACCGGAAGTGTATTGGCATTAACACCACCAATGTAACGGTATAGGGATTGACCCGCTTCCATGGCTGCTGCTTTTGCCACTGCCAGCGAGGCACCCAATATGGCATTGGCTCCCAACTTTCCTTTATTTTTTGTAGCGTCCAACTCGATCATAATCTTATCAATCAGATTCTGATCAAATACGTCAAGGCCAACAATTTCAGAAGCAATCTTAGCATTTACATTCTCAACCGCTTTAAGAACTCCCTTACCCTGATAGCGTTTTTTATCGCCATCACGAAGTTCAACGGCTTCATGGGTACCCGTGGATGCTCCTGACGGAACAGCTGCACGACCGAAAGCACCGCTTTCAGTAATTACATCAACTTCAATAGTGGGGTTACCGCGGCTATCAAGTATTTGGCGGGCGTGAATTCCTTCAATTAAACTCATAATAATTTTAGTTTTTAGATTTACGAATTACAATTTATTTTACCAGTACCTCTTCCTTCACCATCTCAACGAATTGATCAAATAAGTATCTAGAATCGTGAGGACCCGGAGAGGCTTCAGGGTGATATTGAACTGAAAATGCTTTCTTATTTTTTAACCGCAACCCCATTATAGTATTATCATTAAGATGAAGATGGGTGACTTCAACATCTTTCATTCTCAAGACTTTTTCGCTCACTGCAAACCCATGATTTTGAGAAGTCATTTCACCTAATCCGGTAAGTAAATTTTTTACCGGATGATTTAATCCACGATGACCGTGATGCATTTTATAGGTTGACAATCCACAGGCTAATGCTAATAATTGTTGACCGAGGCAAATTCCAAAAACGGGCTTATCCGATTCTAAAATTTCTTTCACCGTTTTAATCGCGTAATCCATTACAGAAGGATCTCCTGGCCCGTTGGAGATAAAATATCCTTGGGGTTCCCATCGATCCATTTCCCCGAAAGTTGTCTTTGCCGGAAAAACCTGAACGTAACAATCGCGCTCGGCAAGATTTCTTAAAATATTAGTTTTGATACCAACATCCAGCGCAGCTATTTTATAAGTTGCTTTTGGATCTCCAAAAAAGTAAGGTTTTTTAGTACTAACCAATGACGACAATTCCAGCCCGTCCATGGATGGCACTTTTCTAATTTCTTCCTTCATCTGCTCCGGTGTCAGTACCGATGAAATCAGCGCATTCATAGCCCCTTTGCTGCGAATGTATCGCACCAATTGGCGTGTGTCTATATCAGAAATCCCAACGACTCCATGCTTCTCCAAATAAGCTTGTAAACTTTCCTTTGCCGTCTTTCGGCTAAACTCTTCAGAAAATTCATTGACAACAAGGCCACTGATTTTAGGTGAATCAGATTCCTGCTCTTCCGACACAGTCCCATAATTACCAATATGAGCCGTGGTATTTACGATGATCTGTCCGTAGTAGGACGGATCAGTATAAATCTCCTGGTAGCCTGTCATGCCCGTGTTGAAGCAAATTTCGCCACCGGAGGTTCCTTGTTTTCCAATGGCCTTGCCTTCAATTAAAAAACCATCGGCTAGTAAAAGATATGCTTTTGTACTCAATGTTTATTGGGGTCTTGGTTTTAACAAAAATACTCCGTCTAAAAGGGTTCTGTGCTATATCTAAAGTTAAAATTTCAACAACCGATTACGAAAAGTATAAAAGACAAAAAAAGGGATTGAACTCGCATTCAATCCCTTTGTATATCTTTTTAAACGTCACTAATCCTTCTTTTTGGCGGTTTTCTTAGCTGCCTTTTTAGGTTTAGATTCTGCTTCCGGAGCCTCTACATCAGCTGCTTCGGCAGCAACTTCACCTTCACCCTTCTTAGGCTTGCGACCTCTTCGGGTCTTGGCCTTCTTCTCGGCACCGTCCTTCTTGTACAAGTCGTTAAAATCAACAAGTTCCATCATACACATTTCCGCTGCATCACCTAAACGCACATCGGCAAACTTGATAATACGGGTATAACCTCCCGGACGATCTGCGGTACGACCCGCCACTTCTCCAAACAAGGCAGTCACAGACTCCTTATTTTGAAGATAGGACATTACTGTTCTTCTGGAATGCGTTGAGTTGTCCTTCGCCTTGGTGATCAAAGGCTCCACATATTTTTAAGGGCTTTCGCTTTAGCCACTGTAGTCGTAATCCGCTTATGCAGGATCAACGAAGAAGCCATATTAGAAAGAAGTGCATGGCGGTGAGCCGACTTTCTTCCCAGGTGATTTATTTTTTTACCGTGTCTCATGATTTAATCTTCATCGAGTTTATACTTAGCCAAGTCCATTCCGAACGTAAGGCTTTTCTCTGCTACCAATTGCTCAAGCTCAGCGAACGACTTCTTTCCAAAATTTCTGAACTTCATCATATCAGAAATATCAAGCTGAACTAAATCTCCTAAAGACTTTATATCTGCTGCTTTCAAACAGTTATACGCTCTAACAGAAAGATCCATATCATGCAATGAAGTTTTTAACAACTTACGCATGTGTAACATCTCTTCATCCACCTGCTCTACCTCGCTGTCCTTACCGGTTTCAAGCTCAATAGACTTATCCGAGAATAATCTGAAATGTTGAATCAAAATAAAGGCTGCTCCTTCCCACGCTTTTTCAGGATGGATAGAACCATCTGTTTCAATATCAATTAATAATTTTTCGTAGTCAGTCTTCTGCTCAACACGCGTGTTCTCCACATTATATTTTACATTCTTAACTGGAGTGAAAATGGCATCGATGGGAATAAAGCCAAATACTTGCTCGTTCGGCTTGTTTTCTTCGGCAGGAAGATAACCTCTTCCCTTTTCAATGGTCAACTCAATCTCAAATTGAGCGGTTTCATCCAAGTTACAGATAACATGTTCTGTGTTCAGAATTTCGAATGATGAAGTGAATTTAGCAATATCACCCGCCTTAAATTGCTTCTGTTTTTTGATGTTTACAACGATCTTGTTGTCAAAATTCTCTGACACCTTCTTAAATCTAACCTGCTTTAGGTTAAGGATAATCTCAGCAACATCTTCCACTACACCTTCAATGGAGGAGAATTCATGCAACACGCCCGGAACTTTTATCCCGGTGATCGCATAGCCTTCTAAGGAAGACAACAGAATTCTTCTTAATGCGTTGCCGATAGTGACCCCATATCCCTTCTCCAATGGTTTGAAAGTAAAGAGACCGTGAAAGTCATCTGACTTCTCCATTACCACTTTCTCTGGCATTTGAAATGCTAATATTGACATATCGATTTGATTAATGTTAAGAATTACTTCGAGTACAATTCAACGATCAGCTGCTCGTTGATATTTTCGGGAATATCCTGGCGCAATGGCAAGTTGATCAGTTTGCCTATCATTTCATGGCCATCCCACTCAAGCCAATTGTACTTTTTAGCACTTTGAATGGATAATGAATTTGTGATGGTCTCCAAGGACTTCGATTTTTCACGAACACCAACCACATCACCAGGGCGTAAATTTACAGAGGGAATATTAACCACCTCACCATTAACGGTGATATGCTTATGCACAACCAACTGGCGCGCAGCCCTACGAGTAGGCGCAATGCCTAAACGATAAGCCGTGTTGTCTAACCTAGACTCAAGCATCTGCAATAAGACCTCACCGGTAACCCCTTTCTTGCGCGAAGCTTTATCAAAAATATTCTCGAACTGACGCTCCAGAACACCATAGATGTATTTTGCTTTTTGCTTTTCGGCTAACTGAACTGCGTATTCTGATTGCTTACGCTTTTTCCCTTTACCGTGTTGGCCAGGAGGATAGTTCTTCTTAAGAAGCGCTTTGCTCTCGCCAAGGATAGGCTCGTTGAATCTTCTGGAGATTCTCGCTTTGGGGCCTGTGTATCTTGCCATATTCTATTTTTGATTTTTTTGCGTCCTAATTTGTCAATTAAATTTTAAACTCTTCTTTTCTTCGGAGGACGGCAGCCATTGTGTGGCATGGGCGTCATATCTTTAATAATCATCACTTCGATGCCTGAAGCCTGAATGCTGCGGATGGCAGACTCACGTCCTGCGCCAGGGCCCACAACAAAAACTTCTACTTTCCGAAGTCCTAATTCGAAGGCTTTGGTTGCACACTCTTGCGCAGCTACCTGAGCGGCATAAGGCGTGTTTTTCTTAGAGCCTTTGAACCCCATCTTTCCAGCAGAAGCCCAGGAAACTACCTGACCCGTTGTGTTGGTCATGGAGATGATGATGTTATTGAACGTTGCGCGGATATGTGCATGGCCAATAGCCTCTACATTTACTACGCGTTTTTGCTCTTATCTTTCTTCTTTTCGACTGGTGCGCCATACTGAAAAGTTTAAATGCTTTTTAAATTAATTAACCTTTAGTTGCCTTCTTTTTATTTGCTACCGTCTTGCGCTTTTCTTTGCGGGTACGGGCGTTATTCTTGGTGGTTTGGCCACGCACAGGTAACCCCCTGCGATGGCGCAGACCGCGGTAGCAGCCGATGTCCATCAAGCGCTTTACGCTCAATTGAACTTCCGACTTCAGTGCACCTTCAATTTTGAATTGCTCTGCAATCGCGGCACGAATAGCGTTCGATTCTTCATCGTTCCACTCTTTGGCCTTCTTATCCCAGGTTACTCCTACTTGCGTAAGAATGTTCTGAGCTGACTTACGGCCGATACCGTAAATATACGTGAGGGCGATTTCGCCTCTCTTGTTATCGGGAATATCAACACCAGCAATACGTGCCATAATTATCCTTGTCTTTGTTTATACCTTGGATTCTTCTTGTTAATAACAAATAATTTGCCCTTGCGCCTGATGATCTTGCAATCGGCACTCCGCTTTTTTATAGATGATCTGACTTTCATAGTCTATTTATATCTAAACGTTATCCTTCCCTTTGTTAAATCGTAAGGGGACATCTCCAACCTTACTTTATCGCCAGGCAATATGCGGATGTAATGCATCCTCATCTTACCTGATATATGTGCTAACACTTCGTGGCCGTTCTCCAATTGCACTCTAAACATTGCATTGGATAACGCTTCCAGAATTGTACCGTCTTGCTCTATCGACTTTTGCTTCGCCACTTATACGAATAATTTAGTTCTATATACTCGTGAGTCGTTAAAACCTCTGTTCTGTCCTTAAAGATCGCCACCGTATGCTCAAAATGAGCAGAAGGTTTGCGATCAGATGTTCGGATTGTCCAACCATCCTTTTCCTGAACTACGCTTTTCGTTCCCAGGTTTATCATCGGCTCAATGGCAAAAACCATTCCCGCCTCCAATTTCACACCCTTACCCCTCTTTCCATAGTTAGGAACTTCAGGATCTTCGTGAAGGTCTTTCCCAACACCATGCCCTACTAGTTCTCTCACTACCCCGTATCCGAATTGCTCTACATGACTCTGTATCGCAAAACTTACATCTCCCATTCTATTTCCAGCTTTCGCCTGAGCAATACCAATGTGAAGTGATTCGTAGGTTCGTTCCAGTAAATCCAACACTTCACTATTCACTTTTTCAAGTGGATAAGTGTAGGCGGAGTCACTATGGAATCCCTTAAACTTTACACCACAATCAACCGAAACGATATCGGTCTCCTTTAACTCGTAAGTTCCTGGGAACCCATGAACTACGGTTTCGTTAACCGAAATACATAAGGCTGCCGGAAACCCGTGATAATTTTTAAAGGAAGGAATCCCTCCAGAATCACGAATAAATTCTTCGGCAACCTGATCCAATTCTTTCGTAGTAACCCCAGGTTTTACCCTTTTGGCTACCTCACCATGTGCCTTTCCTAAGATCAGCGCACTTTCCCGAATTAATTGAATCTCATCGTCCGTCTTGTAGCGAATCATTCAACCTCAAGCCGCAGCAAACTGAGAACGTCCTTTAACTCTACCCGATTTCATCATCCCCTCATAATGCCTCATCAATAAGTAACTCTCCACTTGTTGAAGTGTATCTAACACAACTCCAACAAGAATTAACAGAGAAGTACCGCCATAGAATTGAGCAAAATTCTGCGTGATTCCAGCCTTCACCGCAAAGGCAGGAAGAATGGCAACCGCGGCAAGGAAAATAGCACCTGGTAAAGTAATCTTCGATAAAATACTATCTATAAACTCAGCGGTTTGCTTACCAGGCTTTATGCCCGGTACAAATCCACCGTTGCGTTTCAAATTATCAGCAATATCGTTCGATGGAACTGTAATCGCTGTATAGAAGAACGTGAAAATCAAAATAAGATGGCAAATAATAAATTGTACTGCCAGGAAGTGAAGTCAGCGAACGTAGAGCCCACATAAGAACCTAAATCACTGTCTTGCCAGATTTGAGCAACCAAGGGCGGAATAAACATCAGCGCCTGGGCAAAGATGATTGGCATTACACCGGCAGAATTCAACTTCAAAGGAATGAAATCGCGTTTACCACCGTATAATTTGTTACCCACAACCTGCTTTGCATATTGAACTGGAATTCTTCTGGTCGCCTGCGTAAGGGCAATTACACCCACCACCACGAAGAACAATGCGAGCGCCTCCACAATAAAAAACAACATCCCATTCATTCCTTTCGCATCAATCTCCTGATAAATAGCTGCCGGGAATCGTGAAACAATTCCGATCATGATCAACATACTAATACCATTGCCAATACCTTTATCTGTGATTCTTTCACCCAACCACATACAAAACATTGTTCCTGCAATCAGTATTACAATAGACGAAACGGTGAAGAACATGCCAGGATTCAAAATCGCTTCTGCATTTACCGTTGCACGGATGTAGCCATAAGACTGAGCGGCAGTGATAATGATTGTTAATATGCGGGTAAACTGATTCAACTTTTTACGACCGCTATCACCTTCTTTCTGGAGTTTTGTAAAATGCGGTACGGCTACTGTTAGTAACTGAACCACAATGGAAGCCGAGATATAAGGCATGATACCTAATGCAAAGATAGATGCGCGACTAAATGACCCTCCTAAAAAAGGTATTCAAGAAGATCGAAAATACCACCCTGGTTTCCAGACAATAAGTTTGGATCAATACCAGGAAGTACGATGTAAGAAGCCTAAACGGAAAATGATTAGAAAACCTATTGTATTCAGAATGCGAACCCGCAGGTCTTCAATCGAAAATATGTTCTTTATGGTTGTAAAGAAACGCTTCATTATTTCACAGTTGTTGCAGTACCACCTAAGTTTTCAATTGCTTTTGTAGCTGTGTCCGAAAAGGCATGTGCTTCTACACTTACCTTTGATTTCAATTCACCACGACCTAATATTTTTACACTATCCTTCTTGCCAACAATTCCATTATCAATCATTAACTGAACAGTAAGCGCTGAAGCCTTGGTCTTTTGAGCCAACTCCTCTAAAGCATCCAGATTAAGGGCCTTGAAGTATATCTTATTGTTGTTCTTAAAACCAAACTTTGGAATGCGTCTCTGAAGCGGCATCTGTCCACCTTCAAAACCAAACTTTTTATGGTAGCCCGAACGGGATTGAGCTCCTTTATGACCACGGCCAGCCGTGCTTCCACCAGAACCCTGTCCTCTTCCGAGGCGCTTATTATTTTTTACCGATCCTTCTGCCGGCTTGAGTGTGTGCAGCTTCATTTTATAATTCGGTTACGCTCACTAAATGCTTAACTTTTTTTACCATGCCCTGTATCTGCGGAGTATACTCCACTTCTACAGAACGATGTACTTTCCCAAGCCCTAACGACTCAATTGTTCTCAATTGCGTCTCCGGTCTTTTGATTGTGCTACGGGTTTGAGTAATTCTAACTTTTGCCATACTTACTATCCGTTAAAAACTTTTGACAAGGAAACACCTCTATTGCGTGCTATAGTTTGAGGGTCACGCATGGTTGTTAATGCCTTAAAGGTTGCCTTTACCACATTGTGTGGATTTGATGAACCCTTAGACTTCGCCAACACATTGTGTACACCCGCACTTTCTAACACCGCCCGCATAGCACCACCGGCTATTACACCTGTACCCGCAGAAGCTGGCTTCAATAGAACAAACCCACCACCAAATTTTCCTAGCGATTCATGTGGTACCGTTCCTTTTATGATCGGAACTTTTACAAAATGTTTTTTCGCATCATCAATACCTTTTGTAATGGCATCGGTTACTTCGTTTGGCTTTTCCCAAACCGTAGCCCACTACACCATTTCCATCTCCCACGACTACAATGGCTGAGAAGCTGAATCTTCTACCTCCTTTCACCACTTTGGCTACACGCTGGATGGCAACAACCTTTTCTTTCAGGTCGATTTCACTTGCCTTTACTGTGCTGACGTTACTTTGTGTCATGCTTTAAAATTTTAAGCCTCCTTCTCTGGCTCCTTCAGCCAAAGCTTTGATATTACCATGATAGAGATACCCGTTGCGATCAAATACTATTTCCTGAATACCACTGGCAACAGCCTTTTCAGCTACTTTCTTGCCAACGCTCTTGGAGATAGTCATATTCACTCCACCTTTCTTATCCAATTCAATGGAGGAAGAAGATGTAAGTGTTATGGCCCTTTTGAATCATCTATAATTGCGCATAGATAACTTTATTGCTGCGAAAAACTGACAGCCGTGGTCTGGCCGATGTGCCTTCCATTTTTTTGCGGATCCCTTTTTTAATCCTGAGTCTCCTGTCTTTAATGTTTGCCATGATTACTATTATTTAGCAGCTGCTTTACCAGCTTTTCTACGTACAAACTCACCCACAAAACGAATACCTTTTCCTTTGTAAGGTTCTACACTGCGCAGCGACTTAATTTTCGCAGCTACCTGACCAATCAATTGCTTGTCTATACCCTCCAAGGTTATGGTCGGATTTTGACCTTTCTCCTGAGTTGCTTGCACCTTAAGTTCAGCGGGTACACCCAATATAACACTGTGTGAATAACCTAAACTTAAATCCAATACGTTCCCCTGGGCTGACGCCTTATATCCAACACCAATCAATTCTAATTCGGCTTTAAAACCTTTGCTTACACCTTCAACCATATTGTTGATTAGGGAACGGTAAAGACCATGCATAGCCTTGTGTCTTTTTTGCTCTGTAGGACGCTCAACAACCAAATTGCCTTCGTTCAATACTATTTTGAAATCAGTATCAATTTTTTGCTTCAACTCACCTTTAGGTCCTTTTACAGTAACCAGATGGTCTTGTTCAGAAAAAGTGCAGGTAACACCTTTAGGAATCTCAATGGGTAATCTACCAATTCGTGACATGTTCTTCTTCGTTTAATAGATATAACACAACACTTCTCCACCTACATTCATGGCCTTCGCTTCCTTATCGGTAATCACTCCTCGCGAAGTAGATAGAATAGCAATCCCAAGTCCATTCAATACTTTGGGCAGGCTACTAGCCGGCTTATACTGACGTAGTCCGGGTGAACTTACCCGCTGCAATTTTGTAATCGCTGATTCCTTAGTCTCAGGATTGTATTTCAAGGCTATTTTAATATTGCCCTGACTATTGGTAGTATCCTCAAACTTGTAATTAAGGATATACCCTTTATCAAATAGAACCTTCGTTACCTCCTTCTTAATGTTGGAAGCAGGAACCTCTACTACGCGGTGACGTGCCTTGATGGCATTGCGCAACCGGGTTAAATAATCTGCTATTGGATCCGTTGTTTTCATTTTACTTATTTATAAAAAGCAAACCCGTTTTTTGGAACGGGCTGCAAAGATATATAACAATTTCTGTTATCCAAACTGTTATCTGGTTTCGGTTTAGCCTGTTTTAGAGGGTGCCCGACCTGAATACTCAGCAACCTAATATGTATTGGGGTCTTCTACCAGCTAGCCTTGGTTAGTCCTGGTATTTTTTCCCTCGTTAGCCATTTGGCGAAATTGGTTACGGCACAAACCAAACTTGCTCATGTAGCCTCTTGGGCGACCTGTAAGTTTGCAGCGGCTGCGTAACCGCACAGGAGATGAGCTTCTTGGAAGTTTATCCAAACCCGCGTAATCTCCGGCTGCCTTCAAAGCCTTGCGCTTTGCTGCGTAGCGTGCTACCAGCTTTTCCTTTTTCTTGTCTCTTGCGATGATTGATAATTTTGCCATCGAGTCGATTAATTTTTAGTTACAAATGGCATCCCCAACGCCTTCAACAACGCGTAGCTCTCTTCATCAGAAGCAGCGGAAGTCACGAAGGTTATATCCATGCCGTTAATCTTATTCACTTTGTCAATTGAGATTTCAGGGAAAATGATCTGCTCCTTTACACCCAGCGTATAATTTCCACGACCATCAAAACCTTTATCACTTACGCCTTTAAAATCGCGTACACGTGGTAACGCTACGTTCATCAAACGATCTAAGAATTCGTACATGCGATCGCCACGCAAGGTAACCTTAACACCAATAGGCTTGATCAAGCGCAGTTTAAAGTTTGAAATATCTTTCTTTGAACTGTTGACACAGCCTTTTGGCCGGTAATGGTTGAACTTTCTTCCAGACCCACATCGATCAACTTCTTATCTGCTACTGCAGCACCAACACCTTTGTTGATACAAATCTTTTCAATTTTAGGTACCTGCATTACCGACTTATACTGAAACTTATCTTTCAGGCCGGGAACGATTTCCTTGAGGTACTTTTCTTTTAATCTTGGAGTTGCCATTATTTAATTAATTCTCCTGTTTTCTTTGAATATCTCTGCAGTTTACCCTTCTCATCAAGCTTTCTGCCTGTGCGCGTTGGCTTGCCATTAGATGGTTCAAGCAACATCAAATTACTGATGTGGATTGTTCCCTCCATTTTTTTAATGCCTCCTTCAGGCTTTCCAGCAGAAGGCTTCTGGTGCTTAGTCACCATATTGATTCCTTCAACAATTGCGCGGTTTTTATCTGCAATAATTTCCAGAACCTTGCCAGTCTTTGTTTTGTCATTACCCGCGAGGATCACTACCGTGTCTCCTTTGCGAATGTGCAGTTTCTGCTGCTTGTTATACTTCCTTTCCATAACTTATAATACTTCGGGTGCCAAAGACACAATTTTCATGAATTGCTTCTCTCTCAACTCGCGTGCCACCGGGCCAAAGATACGGGTACCTCTAGGCTCGTCCTGTGCATTAAAAAGCACAGCTGCATTATCTTCAAAACGAATGTATGATCCATCTTTTCTTCTAATCTCTTTTTGGTGCGAACAATCACCGCTCTTAGAAACAGTTCCTTTTTCACCTGGCTGGTTGGAATTGCTGACTTAACCGTAACAACAATTTTATCACCTACACTGGCCGATCCTCTGCGGGTTCCGCCCAGTACATGAACGCAAAGAACTTCCTTTGCTCCACTATTATCTGCTACCGTTAACCGGCTTTCTGTTTGTATCATGGTTACTTAGCTTTTTCGATTATTTCAACCAATCTCCATCTCTTATTCTTGCTCAAAGGGCGTGTTTCAGAAATACGTACAGTATCTCCAATACCCGCTTCATTCTTTTCATCATGCGCCATGAACTTGGTAGTCTTGTTCATGAATTTTCCATAGATAGGGTGCTTTACCTTGCGGTTCATAGCAATAGTGATAGACTTAGTCATCTTATTGCTCACCACTTTTCCTATTCTTTCTTTTCTTAGGTTTCTAGCCGTCTCCATGAGAAATTATTTTTGAGTTTCTTTTGCTTTCAATTCAGTCTTCAAGCGGGCAATTAACCTGCGGGTTTCTTTAATGCGCATCGGGTTTTCGATAGCCGAAACCTGATGAGCGAACTTAAGTTTGCGCAAAGCTTCGCCTTCGCTACCGATCTTTTCGGTAAGTTCCGCTAAGGTTAGTCCTTTAATTTCTACGTTTTTCATTTTGCTGCTTGTTCTACGTAATCTCTTCTTACTGTAAAGCGGGTCTTAATCGGAAGTTTTCCATCTGCCAATGCCAATGCTTCTTTTGCTGTTGCCATGGTAACACCACCTGCTTCAAACAAGAATTGTACCTGGCTTAATAACGGCCACCCAATATTCTGGCGCTCCCTTACCTTTACCCATACGCACTTCAGCAGGCTTGCGGGTAATTGGCTTATCTGGGAAAATGCGAATCCATACCTGACCTTCGCGCTTCATGGCGCGGGTAACAGCTACACGAGCTGCTTCTAATTGACGGGCTGTAATCCAACCTGGCTCAAGTGCCTTCAATGCAAAAGATCCGAAAGCAATAGAATGACCACGTGTGGCCGTACCCTTCACTTTTCCTTTTTGCATTTTCCTGAATTTAGTCCGCTTAGGCTGTAACATGATTTACTGCTTTTATCTGTTCTGAATTATTTCCGACCTTTTCTTTCTCCACCGCGTTCACCTCTTGGTGAGCGTTCGTTTCTTCCACCGCGATCATTACCACCTCTTCTTCTATCGCCACCACCTGGTTGACCTGGCTTGTTCTCCCCCAGTATTGCTTACGATACCTACGTTAGGCGATAAGTCGCGCTTGCCAAAAACCTCTCCCTTAAATATCCATACCTTAATTCCAATCTTTCCGTATACCGTTTGTGCTTCTGAGATGGCATAATCGATATCCGCTCTTAGGGTATGCAAAGGAATCCGTCCTTCTTTATATTGCTCGGTACGCGCCATATCGGCACCAGCCAAACGACCCGACAACTTCACCTTAATACCTTCAGCCCCTACGCGCATGGTTGATGCGATGGCTTGCTTCATCGCCCTACGGTAAGAAATCCTTGCCTCTAATTGTTGAGCGATTGATTCCCCTACCAAGCGAGCATCCAATTCAGGACGCTTGATTTCATAGATGTTTATTTGAACATCCTTATTGGTAAGTTTCTTCAACTCCTCTTTAATCTTATCAACCTCGGTACCCCCTTTACCAATAACTACACCCGGACGAGCCGTATGAATAGTTAGGGTTATTCTTTTAAGTGTACGCTCGATAACAACTTTAGCGATACCTCCTTTTTGAATACGGGCATCAACATACTTCCTGATCTTCTGGTCTTCAACCAATTTATCAGCGAATGAATTTCCACCGAACCAGCTAGAGTCCCATCCACGGACAATGCCTAATCTGAAACCTACCGGGTTAATCTTTTGTCCCATTATTCTTTCGTTTCTTTTGATTCTGATTTTACCGCCTCGGCCTTTGCAGGCATGCGATCAACTGTTAAGGTTACATGATTTGATCTCTTTCTTACGCGATGTGCGCGACCTTGCGGTGCGGGTCTAAGGCGTTTTAAAATACGACCACCATCAACAAACACTTCTTTCACAAAAAGATCAGCTTCTTCCAACTTCACATCTGTATTCTTTGCTTCCCAGCTGCTGATAGCTGATAAAAGGAGTTTCTCCATTTTAGCAGACGCATGCTGAGCTTCATATTTCAGAATATTCAAGGCTTTGCTTACCCGCTCGCCACGAATCAAATCAGCAACCAAACGCATCTTGCGCGGAGAAGAAGGAACGTTCTTTAAATAAGAAGTAGAAGCACCTGTTTTTGCGGCTGCTTTTACTGCCTCAATCTTCTCTCTCTTTACGACTGATCTTTTTTTCTTTTTAACTGTTTCCATAGTTCAGGAATCTTGAAAATTCTTGATTTTACGCTTTGTTATTTCCTGAGTGCCCTTTAAACGTGCGGGTTGGTGCAAATTCACCCAACTTGTGGCCCACCATATTCTCGGTAACATAAACCGGAATAAATTTATTTCCATTGTGTACGGCAAACGTGTGCCCGATGCAATCCGGAGTGATGGTAGATCTGCGTGACCAGGTTTTGATCACCGATTTTTTCCAGCCTGCTCCATAACTGCCACTTTCTTGGCAAGTCTTGAGTCTAAATAAGGACCTTTTTTAACTGACCTTCCCATAATTATTTTTTCCTTCTAGCAATGATTAAACCATCAGAATACTTCTTCGGGTGACGGGTTTTCTTACCCTTCGACAACAAGCCCTTACGTGATCTTGGATGACCACCAGACGCGCGCCCTTCACCACCACCCATCGGGTGATCTACCGGGTTCATAGCCACTGGTCTTGTGCGAGGACGTACCCCTCTCCAACGACTGCGACCAGCCTTACCAACACTTTCGTTCATGTGCTCGGCATTTGAAACCGCACCTACGGTAGCAAGGCAATTCACCAATACATTTCTTAATTCTCCCGAAGGAGTTTTTAATGTTGCGTATACCGCCTCACGGGCAACTAATTGTACAAACGTGCCTGCACTGCGGGCCATAGAAGCTCCACGACCGGGCTTCATTTCAACATTGTGAACAATAGTACCAATAGGAATCTTAGAAAGCGGTAGTGCATTACCAACCTCAGGCGCAATGTTTTGACCGGAGATTACAGTTTGACCTACCTTAATTCCTTGTGGAGCAATAATGTATGACTTAACGCCATCGGCATAATACAACTTAGCTATGCGCGCAGTTCTTGCCGGATCGTATTCGATAGACTTAACAACAGCCGGAATATCAAAGCGGTCGCGCTTGAAATCAATCAAACGAACCTTTTGCTTATGTCCACCGCCAATATAGCGCATGGTCATGCGGCCTTGGTTGTTACGTCCGCCTGTTTTCTTAAGAGTAGTTACCAAAGATTTCTCTGGCTTGCTCTCAGTAATATCTTCGAAACCAGGAGACAACCGATGACGGGTTCCTGCAGTTATCGGTCTAAGTTTTTTCAACGCCATTGCTCAAATATTATACGTTGCTATAAAAATCAATTACTTCACCTGAAGCCAAGGTTACAATGGCTTTCTTATAATCTGGCTTGCGACCGGATAACACACCTGCCTTAGTAAAACGTGATTTGAATTTACCAAGTACATTAATCGTGTTAACACGTTCTACATTTACGCCATACATTTTCTCTACCGCATTCTTGATCTCTACTTTGTTAGCTGCAGCATCTACAATGAAACCGTATTTGCCTTTTTCACTCAAAGAAGAAACCTTCTCAGTAACCAGGGGTTGTATTAAAATGCTCATTGGTTTACTGCTTATTTAAAAGGTTATCAATCTTAGTTATTGAGCTCTCAACCAAAATCACCTGCTCAGCATTCATTACATCGTAGGTATAGATTTGATCGGCTGTAACAATTTTGGAGTTATGGATATTTCTTCCTGAAAGAACAACGTTCTTGTTTGCCTCCGGAAGAACCAAAAGTGTTTTCTTGTCTTGCAGCGAAAGAGCATTTATTAAGGCAATGAAATTCTTTGTCTTTGGCGCTTCAAAATTAAAGTCCTCAACCACAGCAATCATGTTATCCTTAGCCTTATAGGTTAGGGCCGACTTTCTTGCTAAATCTTTAACCTTCTTATTCAGTTTAAATGAATAATCTCTTGGAGTAGGTCCAAAAACTCGACCACCACCTTTGAATTGAGGGTTCTTAATGTTACCCGCACGAGCTCCACCCGTTCCCTTTTGCTTCTTCAGCTTTTTAGAAGATCCGCTAATCTCGTTACGTTGCTTGGACTTATGCGTGCCTTGGCGTTGGTTAGCCAAAAAGCTTTTTACATCCAACCAAATCGCGTGATCGTTAGGTTCAATACCGAAAACCTCACTGGCGAGGTTTACTTTACGGCCGGTTGTTTCACCGCTTGATTTTACAACTGCTACGTCCATCACTTTTGCAGAATTATAGTTGAATTTTTTGAACCTGGAACGGAGCCGCTTACTAGAATAAGATTTTTATCGGCCAAAATCTTTACCACCTTCAGGTTGATCACCTTCACGCGATCAGTACCCATACGGCCCGGTAAACGCTTTCCTTTAATAACACGGGACGCAAACGATGCGTTACCCATAGAACCAGGAGCGCGCAAACGGTTATGCTGTCCGTGAGTTTGACCACCCACCCCGCTAAATCCATAGCGCTTTACAACACCTTGAAAGCCCTTTCCTTTTGAAGTACCGACAGCATCCAAGAAGTCACCTTCTTTAAATACATCTCCTACTTTAATTTCCTTTCCCAATTCTACCATTCCATCATACTCCGCGCGGAAGTCTCTGAATTCAACGGTTGATTTTTTGGGGCTTGTGTTGGCCTTTTTGAAATGACCAACCAGCGGCTTGGGGGTGTTTTTCTCCTTTCTTTCTGAAAAAGAAAGTTGCACAGCCCTGTATCCATCAGTCTCAGCGTTTTTAACCTGAGTGATAACACATGGCCCTGCTTCAATCACCGTAACCGGGATATTCTGGCCATCTGGGCCGAATACACTGGTCATTCCTACTTTACGTCCTATTATTCCAGGCATGGTTGAAACCGATTTTGCTTGTTTTTAACCCGTTTTGCGGGTTTTGTACCGCAAAAAGGACTGCAAAGATAGGAACTAAACATTAGCTACCAAGTGCGCCTTTCAAAAAAATAAATGAGACCAGTTGATAGCCTATAAGAACAGGGCAAAAATGCATAGTAAGTGACTGATTTTCAATTATATCCATCTTTCTTTGAAAACTATTGAGCCAACTAATATTTATTGAAAGCACAGGCTACTTTAACAAAACTCAAAAAAGGTTTTACTTTTCCGACCAATTCTGAATGGTTTGAATGAAACAGGTTTCGTATGGAAAGGGATGGATATTATTAATAACGCTATTGGTTGGATTACTCATTGCCAACATCTCAATAGGTAGTGTTCAGATTCCGCTTTCAAAATTGTTTCTCAGTCTTTATACTGATCAACCCTTATTTTCGGATATTCTTTGGCATTTCAGGATACCCAAAGCGCTTACCTGCCTTCTTGCAGGAAGTGCCCTTGCTACAGCGGGACTATTAATGCAAACCCTTTTTAGAAATCCTATGGCGGGACCTGATGTGTTGGGATTAACGTCAGGCGCCAGTTTACTGGTAGCTTTAGTTATTCTACTGGGGCAGTTTAGTACGATTTTCAAAGGAGTGCTTTTTCATAACTCGTGGAGCGTAGCCTTAGCGGCTAGTTTGGGAGGCGGTTTGGTCTTTATTCTCATTATTTCCATCGCCAAATATGTAAAAGACAATGCCGCACTATTAATTATAGGATTGATGATTAGTGCCGCAACCTCCTCACTGGTAAGTGTTATGCAATACACCAGCAAGGCCGATGATCTGCAGGCATTCCTGATCTGGACATTAGGCAGCATGGGTAATACCAACTGGACGGAAATAAGTGTGCTTGCCATAGTAGTTGCCCTCGGCCTGGGGATTAGTTACGGGTCTATAAAGTCATTAAACTCCTGGCTATTGGGCGAGAACTATGCGCGTAGTCTTAATATAAATATGGGTCGATCGCGTTTATGGATTGTGGTTGCCACTGGTTTACTCACCGGATCGGTAACGGCATTTTGCGGACCTATTGCTTTCGTGGGCCTTGCCGTACCCCATCTGGTAAGATTGATTATTCCGGTAACAAACCATAAAATATTAATGCCGGCAGTCATGATGGGTGGTTCCATCCTATTGCTCTTTTGCGATTTGGTAGCCCAACTCCCCGGTAGCACTCAAATCTTACCTCTAAATGCCATTACCTCACTCATTGGAGCACCCGTAGTAATCTGGATGGTTATTAAATCAAAAAGAATCAGTGTCTGAATCCACCCTCATAATGCTACAGACCAGGAACCTCGCAGCAGGGTACAAACTGGATGGGAAGGATTTTCCGCTCTTTGATAACTTGAACCTGAACCTGAATAAAGGTGAACTGGTTTGCTTTATGGGATCTAATGGTATAGGTAAAACAACATTGATTAGAACATTAGTTGGTCTGCAAAAGCCCTTACGGGGATCTACTGAGATTCCTTCTAAAGATTCGGTGGCATTGGTTCTTACCGATAAAATTACATCTTCCATAATGACCGTCTATGACCTGGTGTCGTATGGCCGGTATCCTTATTTGAATTGGAATGTCCAATTGTCGGCCTATGATCATAGGCTAATTGAAGAATCTATTAAGCGCGTGCATTTAGAACCGTTGGCTCAAAAGAGAATCTCTGAACTAAGTGATGGCCAGTTGCAAATGGCTATGCTTGCCAAAGCGCTTGCTCAGGACACTGCCATTCTTTTTCTGGATGAACCAACCGCCCATCTTGACCTTAATAATAGAGTAGAAATAATGAATCTGCTCCGCACATTATGTCGCACGGAGGGAAAAACAGTTTTAGTAGCCACCCACGAACTTGATCTTGCCCTACAAACAGCAGACCGGATTTGGTTAGCCACGAACGAACGAAAAATTCTAGAAGGGATACCGGAAGATCTGGTATTAGATGGCACTTTTGATGAAGTGTTTAGGTTTAAAGGATTTGATTTAAAATCCGGAAAGGTAAGTCAGGAGCCATATCGAAAAAAAGCCTTACAACTGGAAGGACAGGGACATGAATATCTCTGGACAAAAAATGCGTTAGAACGCACTGGTTACGAGATCAATGCTGCTTCAGCAATAAAAATTAAGGTAACTCATAAAGACAAAGCCATAACCTGGAACTTAAGTAATGAAAATACAGAGATTAACTTCACTAATCTTTCGGGGCTGCTCGACGCTCTTGCTAAGGATTAGTACGCTTAGTACTCAATCAGTTCGTCACCTTCTTTATAGTCGATAAAGTAAATAACCATGTTGCACATTTCATCAGTCGAATTCCAACCATAGCCAATATCCTTGGCGGGATTATTTGGGTTTGCCGGATTCTCACTTGTGTTGTCATATTTAGCCTCCACGTAGATGCGGGAGCCTGCTGGAATCTTAAGCAAATTTTTGAACTGATAAGTGGTCTGCCAATTGAAATCCCACTCATCAATTTTTATCAATGGAATTTTTTCACCCTCCAGCGTTACAGCATAGGCTAAAAATGATTTTCCAATAAAATGCATGTGCGGCATTACTGAAATAAGTGATATATCTTTTGTGATTGTATAGTTTATGTGGAAGGTTGGCATTCGTTCGGCATCAATATAAAAGGGTTGATTACGAATGTCATTTTCGCGAAGTGTTAATGTATAGACCTCCCGGGTAACAGGGATTTTGGCATAATATAAATTCACCACCGACTTATCCTGCTGTGGTTTAGAAGATGGCGAATAATGGATATTTAAAATTAGGTCAGAACCTTTTACTAATTTCTTTCCTGTGCCTGGAGGAAAAAATATTTTAGTATTCCCTGGCACCCACCCATACAAGAATTCATCTGCCAGTGGCACCGTCTGAAATTTTTTTATTTCCGGATCCATTTCACTCATACCATCAATACCGCGAATTTTTTGAGTTGAATCCACCATCACGCGGCTATGATGGACTTGCTTTCGGTTTCCTGGAACAAACTCCACAGCTGACACATACGTATCTGACGGAAGATTGCTGGGCACCACGAAAAAACGAAAATCCTCCTCTGCCTTTTCCGATAATTGGTAGCTGCTAATCATCGGTAATACTAGGTCGGGCTTCGTCAGATCTTCCAGATCTGTTGAAACCTTTTTAGACTTTACTTTTTTTCCTTTTGGCATATCACTGCTAATCCATTTCTGAATGAGATCAATTTCCGCAGATGTTAATTTCTTTTCATTGCGAAATGTTTGATAGGTAGGGTCTGCCTTCCAGGGTGGCATGTATCTCGTTTCTGTTACATGACCAATAAAATTTCCCTTGGCTTTACTTCCTCATAGGTTTGCAAACTAAAGGGCCCAATCCCCCAGGTTTATGGCACGATACACAATTCGTTTGGATCAGGGGCTCAATATCCGCGTTATAAGTTGGCTGACTATAACTTAAGTCTGAAATCGCAAAAAGCAAGAAAAGCATCAATGACCTTCGGCACATAGCTGAGTTCTTAACAATATCCAATCCAACTTTATTAATGATGATTGTGCGTTTCACTCTTTGTGGGAGATCGTTGAATAAAACAACCAAGCGCCTCCGTTTCTGTGATTTCTGGTTGCTTCCCTTCCAGGGTCGCATTTACGGCATCGATCAAATAATGTTCCGTGGTTTCTAACCGATAACGACCTAATTCATAAAACCAATTATCAATAGCCCCGCGGTAGATCACCTGATTATTGTGTACTAAGTAAACCTCTGGCGTTACTTTAGCATCCAGCTTTTCGGTCAGCACATGTTTTTTATCATCAACCAACTTAATAATTCGAGGTATCTGATACTCATCTCTAAAGGCAGAAGATTGCTTCTTTGATAAGCCCGCAGGAAAATATCCGGATGTACTAATTCCTTTTTCGGCAAACTGAGTCGCCAACTCTTTAATAGTAACCATATACTTCTGTGTGATAGGACAATCCACAGCCATAAAAATGATCACCTCTGGTCGGTCGCCATCCGATGCAGCCTCATGTTGATGCTGAGCCATGCACAGAGTGGCGCTTAACCAAAGTAAAAAGAAGATTACCTTTTTCATTCTTGTCAAATCCTTTCTACACCCAAACCCGGTTTATCAGAGCAAGACATAATACCATCTTTCAATATAAAACCACCCTTTACTTCATCTTTCGCTAAATCCAAACTTCCGTCAAGATCTATATACTTTGTATTCTCACAAGCAAAAGCAGCATGCAAGGCGGCTGTAATACTCACAATACTTTCGTCATTACATCCCCAGAATAAATCAACCCCAGCTAAAGAACCAATGTCAGCTATTTTTAGTGCCTGACTTACCCCGCCACACTTCATCAACTTAATATTAAATATTCCTGTTGCTACAGGAGGTATCACTAACTCATACGCATCGGCTGGTGTTAATAAAGATTCATCAGCAGCTAACACTTTTCTGATGTCGGCTGGTAATTTTTTGGCCTCCTCGATTGCTTTGGCAGGAAGGGGTTGTTCAATCAATTCAATGTCGAGTGATTTTGTGCGGTTATAAAACTCGATAGTTTGAGCGGATGTGTATCCCTGATTCGCGTCAATGCGGATCACAAATTTCTTTCCGAATTTCTCCCGCAACTTCACCATTCGTTCAATGTCTTCTTCCAGGTCGATGCCCAACTTTACTTTAAGTACACTAAAACCTCGTTCGCCATATTCCTTCGCTTCCTTTAAGGTCTCCTCAACATTCTTTATGCCAATGGTGTTTGAAGTGGGGAGAGATTTTATTTTCTGACCCAAAAACTTCACTAACGGTATGCCCAGAAATTTGGTGTACGCATCATATAAAGCAATATCAAGTGCCGCACGCGCAGCCGGATTTTTGGGAAGTTTTTTCCAAACTTCAAAAGTCAATTGATTAAGTTCGCGGATATCGCGACCTATTAAAAACTGAATGTTATTTTCTTCCAGCGCTTTCGCACACTGTTCAAAACTTTCGCCTGTTACATATTCGCTAGGGTTGGCAGCGCCTATTCCAGTTACTCCATTTTCCAGTGTAATCTCAACAAATGCATTGAGCACTTCATCTACCGTTTTAAAAGCAATGGTGTAAGGCTTGGTATTTACTAAATCAGCAGACCAGACTTTGATATCTTTAATTTTCATGAACGAGTTACTTATGGTATAATAATTTAAACCTGAGCGATAGACTTATCAATCATATCCTTAAAAATAGCCACTAACCGATCTACACCATCTTCCAAGGGCAATATCACGGGTATTCCTAATTCCTTTTCCTTTTGCGTTGCATACTCATGAGCTTCTTGCTCAGTCATTTTTGCGGTGTTAACCGTAAGGGCTACGGTTGGCGCGCCATACGTTTTTATAAGCGCAATCTCGTCTTTAATCTCAGGCATGTAGGCGGGGTAATATTCCATATCCTTATACTGCTTGCGGGTAGGGTCGTGTTGTAATACAACCGCATTCGCATCAGCCGAAACAATCCACTCGGCCCCAGCCGGACCGCTAGATTCCGTAGTGACGATTGACCTTCAATAAAAATAATATCCGGTTTCGCCTCGTCCCAGCATTGCACAACAGCATGCTCCATTTCGCCCGAGATAAAATCGTTTAGCGTACTATCGAAGACAAAACCATACTTCGCACCCTGCATCCATCCGGTTTGCCCAGTGTATATCATTTCGGCTCTGAAACCAGCCTTACGCATAGCTTCTGTAAGAAAGCGGGTTGTGGTTCGTTTTCCCAAAGCACAGTCGGTACCCAACACAGCAATTTTCGGGCAGTGCACATTCTTTATTTTGCCCGACCAAAAATGCAGGTCTTTGAATTTTTTTGGCTTACGCACGTCAATAATTTCTAAGCCACGAGAACGCGCAAAATCCGCCAGTTCGGGAATGTCAGAAATATATTCGTGTAAGCCATTAACTAAGCTATAGCCATGGATAAGCCCGTCTTTTAAAATGGCTCTTAGTGTATCGGGGATAACCCCGCCTTTGGTGGCTACTCCTATTATACAATACTTGGCAGTTTGTTTCGATGTTTTAGCGAACTCTTCTACACTCGCGTATACAGGAATATTTCTTTTCTTTCCATCTAACACCTCTCCGGCATCTTTGCCGGCACTCTTGTCATCTATCACGCCCACAATATTGTATCGGTCAGTGCCGCGAATTAAACCATGAGCCGTTTTGCCGTTATTGCTATCCAGGTAGCCGGCTGTAATTATAATGGCATTACTTTTTCCATAGGTTAGTTTAGTGGGGCGAAAATTACGCGGTTTAATCGCGATTCTCAAAGACTCGATGAAATGAACTTTCTAAAGTTTTCTGATTGTAAATCCGTACCGATCGAGGTAGAATTTTTTAAGGATAGAACTTAAGGTTAATTTTGGGTTGGTTATTGCTACAGGTATCTTAAAAATAATACCATGAAATATCTTATTATATCCCTCTTAAGTCTCTTGGTAAGTGTCAGTTTTGGTCAGGGTCTGCTTGGCACATGGCAGCTTACAGACGAAAAAACCTGTTTTCAAAGTGAAATGAAAGAGAGCGACACCGAGCTTGAGCTAAAGGACGCTATGGGTGCCTCCCGGCAGTCGGTTGTGCGAATGATTACTTTTACCAAAAAAGGAACAGCCGAAGAAGGGATCTACTCGCAAGGCAAGAAAAAAGGGACTGATACCAATAAATTCAATTATAACGTGATTGACAATGAGCTTCAGTTTCTGGATAAGAAATCGGGCATGGCAACCCAACGCTTTATTATTGACGAAATAACTCACACCACCTTGCGCATTCACAACGTACTTAAAGACTGCGAAATAAAAACGTATACCCGCATTGAGTAATGGTAGAGACAATCCAAACCAAGCGGGATATTCGAAAACTCAAACAGGATGAGTTAAAAGAATTCTTTGTACAAAAAGGAGACAAAGCCTTTCGCGCCCAACAGGTTTATGAATGGCTGTGGATGAAGGCGGCTAAAAGTTTTGATCAGATGACGAACATCTCGCTCGAAACCCGCGAGATGCTAAAACAACATTTTGTAATCAATCACATTAAGGTAGACACGATGCAACGCAGCGTGGACGGCACAATTAAAAATGCCGTAACCCTGCATGATGGATTGGTGGTAGAATCTGTATTGATACCCACCGAAAAGAGAATCACTGCATGCGTTTCTTCGCAGGTAGGTTGCAGTCTGGCCTGCAAATTTTGCGCTACTGCGAGATTGAAAAGACAACGCAACCTTAGCCCCGATGAAATCTATGATCAGGTGGCCGCTATTAAGGAACAAGCCGAATTATTTTTCGGCAGACCCTTAACCAACATTGTGTTTATGGGCATGGGCGAGCCGCTGCTTAACTATGCCAATGTAACCGAAGCCATTGAAAAAATTACTTCGCAAAAGGGTTTGAATATGGCGCGTAAGCGGATAACGGTTTCTACCGTAGGGGTCGCTAAAATGATTCGTAAAATGGCCGATGATCAGGTTAAATTCAACCTGGCGGTTTCATTGCATTCAGCGATTAATCAAACACGATCGTCTATCATGCCTATCAACGATACTAATTCATTGGAAGAATTAGGCGAAGCGCTTGTTTACTGGTATCAGAAAACAAAAAACAAAGTCACGTATGAATATGTTGTTTGGAAAGGCATTAACGATACGGAAGAAGACGCGAAGGCGTTGCTCAAATTTTGTAAGCTGGTTCCCTCCAAAGTAAATCTTATTGAATACAATCCTATTGATGATGGAGAATTTCAACAAGCCTCCGAAGAAGGGTTAAATATGTATATGGATTTGTAGAGAAAAATGGAATCACCACGCGCATTCGTAAAAGTCGGGGGAAAGATATTGATGCTGCTTGCGGGCAACTGGCGAATAAGTCCTAAAACTATTTCGAGACCTAAGGCATCTTCCTATAATTAATCTTAATTAGTCAACCTCAATGAAGTGGATCTTTCTTTTTGTCTGCCTCTCACTTATAAATTTAAGTGTATCGCATGGCCAGACCAACATCTTGAGTGGGGTGGTCTTGGATTCAGCCTCGCTACAACCACTTTCGTATGTAGCTGTTCAGGTTAAAGGAAAAAATATTGGTCAATCGACTAATGAGACTGGGCGATTTTCAATTGAATGTTCATTGGGAGATACGCTTGTGTTCACGCGCCTCGGCCACAAAGCGTTACTATTCATTCCTAGAAACATAGATCGGAATCTCAACATCATTTTAGCGGAAGACAGCCGGATGTTAAATGATGTAACGGTTTATGGCGATGTGAAAATTGCTGGCGTAGATGATCAGGAATATAAGGCTAATACGCAGGTCAAGCTAAAAAATCAACCTCTCGCGCCCGAGGCCAATGAGGTTGCTACCTTTGGTCCAGGTATTACCATTGGGTTTGGTGGGAAAGATAAAACAAAGGTAAAGCGCGATGAGAATTCGAAAACGGAAGTCTATCGTAAAACGATTACCTCGGATGACACAAAAAAACAACTTATCGATCTTTACCAGATCTCGGAAGAGATCTACTATAAAAAATTGGAACGATTTAATAACGAGACTCCGGACGCTAAGTATCTCACCGATCCAAAAGAGATCGTTACCCTGATGATACAGTTCTTTGCAATGAGATAATTATAACTTATTTATCGATCCTGAGTTTGCTTACTTTTGAAACTGAATTCTACGCATTATGGAAGAACATTTTCAAAGCTCAGAAAAAGTAAGAGATTTTGTAATCGGCATGAGCGATGGTCTCACCGTGCCTTTCGCCTTAGCCGCAGGATTAAGTGGCGCGGTTGATTCGACCGCTATTGTCATCACAGCAGGATTAGCCGAAATCGCAGCCGGTTCCATTGCCATGGGATTGGGGGGCTACCTGGCAGGTCGCACAGAAATTGAACATTACGATTCGGAAGAAAAACGCGAATACGATGAAGTGGTTAACAAACACGAAGTTGAGATTCAAGAGACAAAAGAAATCTTTGCGGAGTATGGAGTAAGCGAGGAGTTGCAAGAGCAGGTAGCGCGCGAGATGGCAAAGAATCCTAAGAAATGGGTGGACTTTATGATGCGTTTTGAATTGGGGTTAGAGCGACCTCATAAACACCGGGCTCTTCAAAGTGCATCGATCATCGGTTTATCCTACGTGGTTGGAGGACTGATTCCGCTAAGCGCCTATTTTTTTACAGAATCCACAGAAGAAGGATTGATCTATTCTTCCATCATAACCTTGGTCTGTCTGATTGTTTTTGGGTTGGTGAAAAGTAAACTTACCGGCCAGCCTTTATTTAAAGGAGCCTTGCGTGTAACTGTGGTTGGCGCTGCGGCTGCGGCAGCAGCTTTTACAATTGCTAAGTTGATTACCTGATTCTTGCGCTAAATAATTTTCCTCTTCTTGGTCTATATTCTTACAGACCAATTCTCAGTGCCATAGAAAACTCGCGTTGAAAACGTGCGCTTATAGACTAATAAAGTTGATTTGATTGTCTCCTTACTTCTTACTGGCATTAAAAAGTTTTTCCTTCTCTTCTTTGGAAAGACTTTCGTAGCCGCGATCAGAAATTTTATCGAGAATAGTATCGATCTCGTCTTGAGTCGCTTTACTGGCTTTGCTGGTGGGTGGCCGGCTTGGCTTCGGCTCTGCTTTACGGTAGGTAACTTTTACTTTTGATTCTGTAACAAACAAACCCCGCAGCCAATCTAAGGTTGCCGTAATCCAGCCCCCCCAATTAACACCAGCCTGCAGTTGTTTAATATAAATCAACCCCATCAAGGCACCGCCTAAGTGGGCCACATTGCCACCGGCATTACCACCTACTGAACCCAGAAAAGATAACACGATATAAAATAAAGCGATGTATTTGATTTTAATGGGACCCAGAAAAAGTAAAAAGAATGTGTAGTCCGGTAAGAGCACAGCCGTGCCCACCAGCACCGCATACACAGCCGCGGATGCGCCCACCATCCCATCGGCAGGAATGCGGCCTTGATAGAAGGGTATAGTATTGTAAACCAATAAATACGAAATGCCCCCCGCAATGGCGCCTAAAAGATATAACGAAACCAGTTTATCGCTGCCCAGATATTCTATAAAGAGTTTTCCAAACCAATAGAAAACTAGCATGTTAAAAAGTATATGAAAAATGCCCGTCAGGTCATGAACAAAGGCGTACGAAATGAGCGTCCAGGGTTTAGTTAAAAAAGTGAAAACCGGTGCGGGTATAGCAAGCTGTGAATGGATTAACTTAAAAAAATCAGAAAAGCCGGTCGCGGTTGAAAAAACATAAAATACAGCCAACACCAAAAACACAAGCACATTGATGAAAATCAACTGCACATGTGCATTGTTGGGTTTTTGAAACGCATTTTTAAATTCGTCAAACACAAGATTCTTCTTTTTCTATTTCAATTTAACAGAATTTCTCTTCTTAAAGTTACCAAACATATTATCGCCCCTGACTACGCCAGGCACTAATAATGATAAACGCTACAAAGGCACCGCCAAAATGTGCCAGGTGTGCCACTGTACCGCTACGGTCTAAGGCATAGGTGATGAATCCCATTATAAAAACCATGTATTTTGCCTTTATGGGTATCGGTGGAAAAAGAAGCATAAGTTCAAGATTGGGAAATACCATACCAAAGGCCATTAGGATTCCATAAATAGCACCTGAAGCACCTAGCATGATTCCTCCAGCTCCGGTACCCAGAAAAAAGTTGGCCGCTGCATAAATTACACCGGCACCAATGCCCGTTGCTAAGTAGAAAATAAGGAATTTCTTCTCGCCCCAGTAACCTTCCAGTATAGGGGCAAAGGAGGCAAGCGCGAACATGTTGAAAAATATATGACCAAAACCACCATGCGCGAACATGTAGGTAAAAAACTGATAGGGTTTAAAGTTGGGGGAATGGATACTCCAAAGCGATAAGTATTCGGTTAAATGCAAATTGCTCAGTAGATTCTGTGCCAGAAACACAACCACATTTATAATGACCAGATTTCTGACCAGCGGGGTAAGTCTAAACATGCTCTTGGATTAACGGGTAAAGTAACTTTCTATCTTAGACGTTTCAAAAGTAAAAAATGTTGGGCTGCCATCAGGAGAAAAGTTTGGTTTTGCACACGCAAATAATCCTTCCACGATAGATTGGATCTCTTCCGTCATTAATTTTTGTCCGGATTTTACGGATGATCGTTTAGCCAGGGCAAACGCCAGGTTATCCCGCAAAGGCAAGTGTAACTCGGATTGGTTTTTTTTGAATTGCTCCAACAGCCCTTCAAATAATTCCTTTTCGGAAGCCTCCACGCCCACCGGAATACCGGTAACCAATACGGCATTCTTTCCAAAAATCTCGAAGCGAAATCCGAGTGAAATCAACTCTTGTTCCACTTCCATAATCAATGCAAAATCAGAAGCGCTTAAGGTAACAGTCTGTGGAAAAAGGCTTTGCTGACTATTACCCGGGTTTCCTTTTAATCGGGTTGTATACTTTTCAAATAACACCCGTTCATGCGCAGCCTGTTGATCGATAATCATCAACCCCGATTTGGAGGGCTTTACAATGTACTTCTGCTGAAATTGAAAACACGATTGCTCTTCCGAAGACAAGGGTTGATTGGCTGATTGATTGAGCGAGCTTTCAAATCTCAACACCTTACCTTCCGGTTCAGGATTTTGAAATAAGCGCGATTGTGGTGCCGGATTATCAAACGCTTTCTCCCAATTTTGCAAATTAGATCGATGTAGCGCAGTAGAGAATTGCTCATTCATATACTGCTCTTTCGTAAGATTCTGCGAAAGCTTCCCCACAATATTTATGTCCGATTGAAAATCTATGGCCGGAGTAAGGTTGTGAGCGCCCAACGCTTGCTTTACAGCGGCCCATACCACACCATACACAGCCCGTTCATCATCAAATTTAATTTCTGTTTTGGTAGGATGAACATTTACATCGATATGCTTCGGATCTATCTCCAAAAAGAGAACATAAAAGGGAAAATTTCCTTCGGCCAGTAAGCCTTCAAAAGCACTTGTAATAGCGTGGTTAAGATAATTGTTGCGGATGTACCGGTGGTTAACAAAATGAATTGTTCGCCCCTTGTTTTCCGTGCCGACTCGGGCCTGCCAATGTATCCGGTAATTTTTACCAGCGTGGTTTCTTCCTGGCAAGGAGCCAGTTGACCTTGAAAAGATTTTCCGAATAAAGAAACTACCCGCTGACTAAGTTTGGCCGGAGGCAAATCATAAATCAACTCATCGTCATGCTGAATGCTAAAAGCCATTTCGGGACGGGCCAATGCCAATCTGTGAAACTCTTCCAGAATGTGACGCATCTCAACTGCATTGGACTTCAGAAAATTTCTGCGTGCAGGAATATTATAAAATAAATTTTTAACACTAATGCTCGTTCCCTTTTCGCAAGCCACGGGCCCTTGGCTTTTAACTTCCGAAGCATCGACCAGTAACTGCGTTCCCAGATCGGAGTGCGCCTGGCGGGTCTTCAATTCAAATTGCGATACAGCGGCTATGGATGCGAGGGCTTCGCCCCGAAACCCCATGGTGCGAATTTTAAATAAATCTTCAGCCGTTTTTATTTTCGAGGTAGCATGTCGCTCAAGACTCATACGCGCATCCGTTTCACTCATGCCCGACCCATTGTCAATAACCTGAATCAGTGTTTTACCGGCTTCTTTAACAAATAATTTTATAGAAGTAGCCCCCGCATCCAACGCATTTTCCAACAATTCTTTGACAGCCGAAGCAGGTCGCTGTACCACTTCACCGGCTGCAATCTGGTTAGCAATAGAATCCGGAAGAAGATGAATAATATCGGGCATGAAAGAAGATGAGAAATCTATTTCCGTTTAAACTTGAGGTAGAAATAAAAAGGAACAAACAGAAAAAGTAAATAGAATGCGGGCTGGCCCCACTCCAAATAAGCAACAATAAGTACTGTCAGAAATAGCAGTATGCTTAATCGAATCATCGTAGAACTGGTATCTGATCCGGGTTTACTTCTCTTTCTTGATGCTTGAAATGAACCCGCAATGCGCGATCTGTACTCACTTGAATCTTGCCGCACCTGCCCCCGTTCGCGCTCAATTTCAGATTTAATACGGTCTTCACGTTCTTTTAACTCCTCCTTAACGGGATCGTAGAACCGCGGATTGTACTTAAACCGCTGATGCTGGGGTGCTTTCGTGAATAAGGATAAAATCTTCATAGTATTTCTTTTATTCTAAATGTAGTTTCGCATCTGAATAACCCTTGATCAATCGTTCTTATATATACACATAACGATTTAACAAGAATGGTAAAATTACGAAAATCGAATGGCCGGATGTTGAAAAAAGTATTCTTTAGTATTCTCTTCATTCTCACTCAGTTATCACCTCAGGCACAAGACCAGAAAAATCATTGGATCGATAGTGTTTTTCAAACGTTAAATACGCAGGAAAAAATTGGTCAGTTGTTCATGATTTCGGCCGATGCGTATACCACACCGGAATCGTTAGAAGAACTTTCTGACCTGGTTCGATCATACCGCCCTGGGGGCATACTGATAACGCGCGGTGGCCCAAAGAGTCACGCACAGTTGATAAATAAACTACAGCTAGAATCATTCGTCCCCATGCTGGTTGGCATCCATGGGGAATGGGGCCTGGGGCAATCCTTGGATAGTGTAATGAAATTTCAAAAACCTTTGCTAATGGGTGCCGCCTCCGCAGATCTTTCTTTTGAACTGGGTAAGGAAATTGCGCAACAGATGAGTACCCTGGGTATTCATATCAATTTCGCTCCCAATGGAGATTTTGATTTACAATCAACTGATTTCCAAAACTCGTTTCGTTACTTTAGTGATCAATCATTACGGGCAACTAAAAGAGCCATTTCATTTACTAAGGGTTTACAAATTGGAGGAGTGCTGGCATGCGCAAAACATTTACCGATCGGAAACAATACTCAGCAAACCCTTAAGAAAGATACTGCCCAATTTTTGAATTTAAACCCAATCGATTCGATAGGCCTTGCTGTGTTTCAGGCATTATCGGAAGCTGGCGTTGATGGAATCCTTACCTCCCATTTGCACATTAAACCAGTCAATGACAAAGCTACAATCACCCAACTCTTCGCTAGCGATATACTTAGAAACAATCTGCATTTTAAAGGATTGATTTTTGGTGAGATTCCTTTTATCCAAAAAATAGCAGGAGATCAACCGGATGGAGAAATAGAAAAACTGGCTTTGGAAATGGGCCATGATATGCTGATCAACCCCGATGATCTTGGTGATGCGATAAAAAAAATTTCGCGCGCGGTGCGAAGAGATGATGCCCTGGAGACTAGACTGAATGATGCCGTGCGAAAAATTTTAGAGGCAAAGTATAATGCGGGACTTGTGAAATTGTCAACCGTAAATACCGACAATCTGGTAAGTAGAATAAATTCACCCTCCGCCAAACTTCTGAAACATCAACTAGCCGAGGAATCGGTTACGTTGTTATTTAATAATAAAAATAGCATCCCAATATCCATCCTGGAAGGAAAGAAATTTGCATCTATAAGTATTGGCAAAGAGGAGCGCAACGAGTTTACACAATACCTCAGCAAATATGCCAACGTAAAACATTTTCCGCTTCGTCAATTTAGCGACACGCTTGAACTCAAAAATAATCTTGCTGGGGCGGATGTCATTGTTGTTGGAATTTTCCCTTTCTCATCATCCATCATTCAAAATATTATTCCCTTTATCCGAAAAATTGCCTCTAAGAAGGAAGTCATTATTTGTCATTTCGGAAATCCAGAAGAAATAAAATACCTCGAGGGATTCCCAACGGTGTTGGCCGGATATACGGATGAAGATTGGATTCCTAAAATAACGGCTCAAATTGTTTTCGGTGGCTTGCCTGCTCAGGGCTCCTTGCCTTTTACTATTTCCAATACCTTTAAAGAAGGGCAAGGTTTTCCAACCATAGCGCTGAATCGTTTTTCATATTCGCTACCCGAAGCTGCTGGATTCGATAGTAAAACGCTGGAGCAAATTAATGCCATTGCCCGCGAAGCGATTGATAGTGGAGCTACACCCGGCAGCAGTATCTTAGTAGCCCGTGGAGGTAAAGTAATTTATGAATATGCCAACGGTTGGCTTACTTACGAAAATAAAGTTGCCGTAACAGAACAAACCATTTACGATCTCGCCTCGGTAACCAAAGTGTCGGCAACTCTGCAAACCGTTATGTTCATGCATGAAAAGGGGTTAATCGATGTAAACAAAAAAGCTGCTGTTTACCTACCCGAGCTAAAAGATTCCAATAAGAAAGACTTTACTATTAAAGATATTTTAACTCATCAGGCAGGTCTTTGGCCCTTCTTACCTTTTTGGGCCGAAACAGTTAAGAATGGCTCGCTGTTGCCAGAATATTATGGTAGTCAGGCTAACAATGAATATCCGTTTCCGGTAGCCGATGGTGTCTTTGCTTCGAAAGCGATGAAAGACAGTTTGTGGCATTGGATCATCGAAGCAAAAATTCGGGAGAAACCTGCGCGCACAGTTTATGATTATCGCTATAGCGATATGGGATTTTACATACTTCAACGACTTGCTGAAAAAATGTTGAACCAGCCCATAGAAGATTTTCTCGATCAGAATATTTATGAGCCCCTGGGAGCCTATACCCTTGGCTATCTGCCACTGCAAAAATTTCCGATCAATCAGATTGCCCCTACTGAAGATGACAAATTGTTTCGAAAGAAATTATTGGTTGGTTATGTACACGATCAAGGGGCCGCCATGCATGGAAATATTGCGGGCCATGCAGGACTTTTCGGAAATGCGAACGATCTTGCCAAACTAGGCCAAATGCTATTACAAAAAGGAAGCTTTGGCGGCCAGCAATTTTATAAGCCCGAAACGATTGAACTTTTTATTGGAAAGCAATATGAAACCAGCAGACGCGGGTTAGGTTGGGATAAACCGACTGCCAGCGACTGGGCGGGACCAACAACTATGTATGCATCTAATCAAACTTTTGGCCATACAGGTTTTACAGGAACCTGCATCTGGGTTGATCCTGCGTTTGATTTGGTCTTCATTTACTTATCAAATCGGGTGCATCCGGATATGACAAATAATAAACTTCTAAATGCAAACATTCGCCCCCGCATTCAAGAGGTGGTTTACAAAGCCATATTTAACTATTGTCAATATTAGTTTGGCCGATCGCTTGTATAAAAAAGCTTAGGAAAGAGGCTATTTTCAAGTAGTTTCCGAAACTAAACCGATCAAAAGAGGGTTTAAGATGAAGTGCCCTAAAATTGAGCATTAGTAAAAATTAACGTGTACTCATGAAAATTGGAATTGTTTGTTATCCAACCTTTGGGGGTAGTGGTGTGGTTGCCACAGAACTAGGAAAAGCTCTGGCCAAAGAAGGACACCAGGTGCATTTTATAACCTATAGTCAACCCAGTCGTTTGGATTTCCTTAACGAGAATCTTTTTTACCACGAAGTTGAATTTCGCTCCTACCCACTTTTTGAATATCCACCTTATGAATTAGCACTGGCCAGTAAAATGGTTAGCGTGGTGATGAACGAACAATTGGATTTATTGCATGTACATTATGCGATTCCACATGCATCGGCTGCCTATATGGCTAAGCAAATTCTATTCAAGACGCATGGCATATATATCCCCGTGGTTACAACACTTCATGGTACCGACATTACCCTGGTGGGAAAAGATCCTTCTTACGAACCGGTGGTAACCTTTAGTATTAACGAATCGGATGGTGTGACTTCTGTTTCCGAAGATCTTAAAAAAGAGACTTATCATTCATTTAAGATCACACGCGAAATCGAAGTAATCCCTAACTTTATCGACCTCGAAAAATTCAAGAAGCAAAAGAAAGATCATTTCAAAAAAGCAATCTGCCCGCATGGCGAATCATTAATCGTTCACACCTCCAACTTTCGCAAAGTAAAACGCGTGGGTGATGTGATGTCGGTATTCAATAATATCCATAAAGAAATTCCTTCTAAACTTTTAATGATTGGCGATGGCCCGGAGCGAAACGGTGCCGAAGCTATGGCCCGTGAAATGGGCATCAATGATGCTGTTCGTTTTTTAGGAAAGCAAGAAGCTGTTGAGGAGGTATTATCCGTAGCGGATCTTTTCCTGATCCCATCCGAAAAAGAAAGTTTTGGCCTAGCTGCGCTTGAAGCGATGGCTTGTGAGGTGCCCGTAATTTCAACTAATACAGGGGGCCTGCCTGAATTGATGGTTCAAGGAGTGACCGGATTTATGAGCAACATTGGCGATGTAGAAGACATGACCCGTAATTCCTTATTTGTTTTGGATAAGAGTAATCTACCAAGATTTAAAGCAAGTGCCTTGGCCCGTGCAAAGGAATTTGATATCACCAACATCCTTCCGCTGTATGAGCGGTACTACGAAAAAATCTTGAAGAAAGCACGTGTCAATCGATCTGTAGAAACAACCAGTTAACGAGTGCCTTGCATTTAAAATGCTATAAAATCTTAAATTTGTCAAAAAAATTATTGCCATGAATGCCGAGGTTAAGCCCCAAAATAAGGGTACCAAGCAACTATTCAGCAACCCTATTTTAGAAAAACTTAGTCGCACGCATATTTCAATTCCGTTAATCATTTTTGCGTGCTATGCTGCCACCTTGCTCTATTGGAATATTGAAAACACCAGCCTTACCCCCCTTGTAACGGTGCTTCTATTTGTGGCCGGTTTTATCTCTTTTACCTGGGTAGAATATAATATGCACCGCTACGTATTTCACATGAAGGTGTATAATGAAGTTAGAGAAAAATTACAATATACCATCCACGGGGTTCATCATGAATTTCCAAAAGATAAAGATAGACTGGCTATGCCTCCGCTATTAAGCATTACGATTGCAACCATTCTGCTCTTACTTTTTAAATTAATAATGGGTGATTTTGTGTTCGCATTTTTACCAGGATTTCTGGTGGGCTATGCTTCATACCTATCCGTGCATTATATGGTACACGCGTTTGCTCCACCTAAAAATATCTTTAAAGCACTTTGGATAAACCATAGTGTGCATCATTATAAAGACGGTGAGGTTGTATTTGGTGTTTCCTCGCCATTGTGGGATTATATATACGGCACCATGGAGCCTAAGGCTGCTAAATAAGCTTATGAGTTCGAGCTTATAATGGGTGCTTTTTCAATTTTATTTGAATATGTGGGGCAAGTATAAGACGAGCAGGCTGCACAAAACAAACCAACCGCAATTATCAAAATAGTCGTTTTTTTCATTATCCTTTTAGTTATTTCCTTTGCGTAAACCATCTTACTAAGTTTAGTTCTCAAAACGAATGAACACATTACAAAGTTCGTAGATATAAAGTTATTTCGGCTTAATCTAAAAATCAATCGTATTTTGGAAACAGAAACCTGATTTTAATGGTTAGAGTAAATACCCTACAGTTGAATCATGTCCGGTTATAGATTTTCCAAGTACACGCCCCCACCTGATAGTGAAAAGAGTGATTTTGAGCGATTGCTCAAAATTTTCATGCAACTTATTCTAATAACCTCTGGTAATGTCTCGGAAGCGCTGCAATGGCTAATCGAAGTTGATAAGCAATATAAGTTGACCAACGATCAGTATGGTATTGGTAACTTTATAGAAGATTAAAGAAAAACGGTTACATCACAGACGATGGGCCCAATGGCGAATTCAAACTCAAAGCCAAAGGCGAACAAAATCTCAGACAATCTGCTTTAGAAGAAATTTTTGGAAAGCTGAAGAAAACAAAAACCGGAGAACATAAAACGAATCATAACGGGCGTGGTGATGAACCAACTACCGATAGGCGCGATTATGAATTTGGCGATACGCTGGAGCAGATTTCTATGACCGACTCGCTGCGAAACGCGCAGATCAATCATGGCCTTGAAAACTTCTTTATGACTGAAGAAGATTTGGAAGTCATAGAAAGTGAATTTAAGACGCAAACCTCCACGGTGTTAATGATTGATATCAGTCACTCTATGATTCTTTACGGAGAAGACCGAATAACTCCAGCCAAAAAAGTGGCTATGGCGCTTGCCGAACTAATCACAAAAAAATATCCAAAAGACACGCTGGACATTCTTGTCTTTGGCGATGATGCGTGGCAAATAGAAATAAAAGATCTTCCGTATCTACAAGTGGGACCTTATCACACCAACACCGTAGCGGGTCTGGAATTGGCTATGGATATTTTAAGAAGAAGAAAAAATACCAATAAGCAGATTTTTATGATCACCGATGGTAAACCAACTTGCATTAAGCAAGGAATTAAGTATTACAAGAATAGCTTTGGGCTGGATCATAAGATTCTAAATAAAACACTTGACCTGGCAACACAATTAAGAAAAATAAAAATACCAGTTACCACATTTATGATCGCGACCGATCCCTACTTAAAAGCTTTTGTTCGAGAATTTACCAAAGCCAACAACGGCCAGGCCTATTACAGCAGTTTACAAGGCTTGGGGAATCTTGTGTTTGAAGACTTTAAGAAAAACAGAACTAAGAATTTATAAATAACGAAATGGATTACAAAAAAATAAGAATGCTGGCTCAACTTAAAGGTGCCGGTTACAAGTTTAAAACAATCAAAGAAGAGTTACGTGAAAACCTGATCGCTAAACTGTCGAAAAAAGAGAACGTCTTCGAAGGAATCTGGGGTTATGAAGAGACCGTAATACCGGAATTGGAGCGCGCTATTTTAGCGGGCCATGATATTAATCTTTTGGGATTAAGAGGCCAGGCAAAAACCCGCCTTGCTCGTTTAATGATTAACCTGCTGGATGAATATATTCCCGTTATAGAAGGATCCGAACTCAATGATGATCCGCTGCACCCTATTTCTCGTTACGGTAAGGACAAAATTCAGGAGTTAGGAGATGAAACGCCCGTTACCTGGCTTCATCGCAACGAGCGCTATTCCGAAAAATTAGCCACGCCCGATGTATCCATTGCTGATTTGATTGGAGATGTTGATCCGATAAAGGCAGCCTCATTACAAATGCCGTATTCAGATGATCGCGTAATTCACTTCGGATTAATTCCGCGGTCGCACCGATGTCTTTTTGTAATTAACGAATTGCCCGACTTACAAGCGCGTATACAGGTGGCGTTATTCAACATTTTGCAGGAAGGGGACATACAGATTCGCGGTTTTAAAATAAGACTCCCGTTAGACATTCAGTTTGTATTTACGGCCAACCCAGAAGATTATACGAACCGGGGAAGTATTGTAACTCCGCTGAAAGACCGCATCGATAGTCAGATCATTACGCATTATCCAAAGTCGATGGATGTGAGTAAAAGATAACCCAACAGGAGGCATTCATCCGTCAGGAACAAACGAACAGAATCACTGTGCCTGAAATTGCCAAAGACCTGATCGAGCAAATTGCATTCGAGGCCCGAAAGAGTGAGTTTGTTGATGCAAAAAGTGGCGTATCGGCCCGCTTAACTATTTCGGCATACGAAAATTTATTGGCAACAGCAGAACGAAGGGCTCTCATCAATAATGAGAAAACTACCATTGTGCGCATTTCTGATTTTGGCGGAGTGGTGCCCTCTGTAACCGGTAAGGTGGAATTAGTGTATGAGGGCCAACAGGAAGGGCCCGGTATTGTAGCACATAATCTAGTCGGTAAAGCTATTCGTACACAGTTTGTAAATTATTTTCCTGATCCCGAAAAATTCAGGAAGCAAAAAGATAAAAGCCCCTATAAAAAAATAAGTAACTGGTTTGGCGATGGAAACACAACGGACTTATTAAATGATATGTCCAATGTGGACTATGAAAAATCACTGAAAGCAGTTCCCGGATTGCTTGACCTGGTCAATGACTTTCATAAAGGTGTAGATAGCAACATGAAGTTATTTTTTATGGAGTTTGCTTTGCACGGTCTGGCTGAGTTTAGTTTAATTAGCAAGCACAACCTTACTTCAGGTCTGCAGTTTAAGGATTTGCTAAGTAGTATGTTTAGCCTTCCTAAGGCGGAAGATGATGAATCGGATAGCGATGAAGCCTTCGGTAGCAGCAACCGTTGATGCATTAGCTCTTCGCGAGTTAAAAAAGCTAGTGACTGAGGGGGAAGGTCTTCAACTGGAGTTTAAACGAAAGGCAACCTATCCGGAAAAAATTGTTCGCGAACTAATTGCTTTTGCGAATACAGAAGGAGGTACTTTACTAATCGGTGTTGATGATGACAAAAGCATTCGAGGTGTTAAATATCCAGATGAAGAATCGCATGTTGTTCGAAATTCGTTAGGTCATTGCTGCAAGCCTGGCCTTACTTATCATGAAACGCTAATCTCCATTTCAGAAAATCGATACGTCATTAGATTTGACGTTCCCCCTAGTCCGAAACGACCTCATTATTTGACTTTGGATGGAGCGGCACGCACAACTTTTGTTCGGGTACTTGACAAGAGTATCAAAGCCAGTGTTGAGATGGAGGAGATCGTAAGAAGAAGTAAGAAAAACAGAGATACCGTTTTGTATTTGCAGAGCACGAAAAGAAACTGTTGGAGTATTTGAGCCATCACCCATCCATATCGCTTGCTCACTTTCGTACATTTTCCGGTTTAAATCGTTTTCAGGCAAGCCGCAAACTCATTTTACTTGTACTGGCCAACGTTCTTAAAATTACCGCTTCCGAAAAAGGAGATTTATATTCAAGGGTTTAGCCTCGGGCAGTTGAATCTTAAGATCATTTACCATGAAAAGATTATTCAATGTCTTGCATTTTTTGATCTCCTTTCAGTAGATTTCGACTATAGATTTGATGGCGCGAAGACACGTTTCATACTTGCAGGGTTTCAACTACACCAATGTAAGGAACGTGTCTTCGCTTTTTTTAAACTTACGCTATGAGCAAGAAAGACAAGGAGAAAATTTTTGTACTGGATACTTCGGTAATCATCTACGAGCATAACAGCATTCTTAATTTCGCTGAACATGATATTGGAATACCCATAACAGTTCTCGAAGAGCTCGATAACTTCAAAAAGGAAACGATACCAAAAAATTTTGAAGCGCGGGAGTTTATCCGATTGATGGATAAGTTGGCTAAAGACCAAATGCTGCATCACTGGAATCCGATTAACGGAAAAGGTAAAGGCAACTTCCGGGTTCTGATGGATACCGGAGGAAATGGTTCTTTAGACGCAAACAAAGTTTTCAATGAAGACAAACCCGATCATCGGATTCTGAACTCGGCTTTGCTTCTTCAGAAAGAGGAAAAAGGCCGCAAAGTTATTCTGGTCTCGAAAGATGTAAACCTGAGATTAAAGGCCAAAGCGCTTGGACTTCAGGCCGAAGATTATACTACAGGCAAAATCCAAAACATCAGCTCGTTGCATACCGGTCGCACGGTTGTAGAAGAAGTAGATCCTTCAATCATCAACCTGATGTATGAAAAGGGATATTGTCCACCAGGCGAAGTGCTGGGCAAAGAAAAGCCGATGAAAAACCATTACTACATTTTAAAGAGTGGTAAAAAATCGGTGTTAGCGTTTTTCAACTCTGCCAATGGCATGGTAGAACAAGTGGAGAAAAGAAACGCGTATGGAATTAAGCCGCGCAATGCCGAGCAAGCCTTTGCCATTCATGCGGTGCTTAAGCCCGAGATCAAATTGGTTTCCATGCAAGGCGTAGCAGGTACCGGTAAAACATTAATTGCCCTGGCTGCTGCTCTCGAACAAAAACGAGAATACAAACAAATTTATTTAGCACGGCCCATTGTTCCGCTAAGTAATAAGGATATTGGTTATCTGCCAGGCGATATCAAATCAAAATTAAATCCCTACATGGAGCCCTTGTGGGATAATCTTAAGTTTATTCAGAATCAGTATAGCGAGTCGGACAAAGAGTTTTCAAAAATTACAGAAATGGTCACCAACGAAAAACTGGTGATCACACCCTTGGCCTACATTCGCGGAAGAAGCTTATCCAATATTTGCTTTATCGTAGATGAGGCTCAGAATTTAACACCTCACGAAGTGAAGACTATTATCACCCGTGCCGGTGAAAATACCAAAATCATTTTTACTGGTGACATTCATCAAATTGATACACCTTATCTCGATTCGCAAAGTAATGGTTTGTCGTACTTAATTGATCGCTTAAAAGATCATGAGCTTTACGCCCACGTTACACTCGAGAAAGGTGAACGATCAGAACTGGCTAATCTGGCTAACGAATTGTTATAAATAAATAGCCCTGATTCGCAATTTGCCAATCAGGGCTATTTATTGCTAAAAAGTAAAATTATTTCCCCAGCGCTTTCAACATAGTCTCTCCTATTAATGCAGGAGATTCAACTACGTGAATACCACATTCGCGCATGATCTTCATTTTAGCGGCAGCCGTATCATCGGCTCCACCGATAATAGCACCCGCATGCCCCATCCTTCTACCTGGAGGGGCAGTTTGTCCTGCAATAAAACCAACAACCGGTTTCTTATTTCCATTCTCCTTTATCCAGCGCGCAGCTACGGGTTCGTAGTTACCCCCAATTTCACCAATCATTACTATAGCGTCTGTTTCTGAGTCATTCATTAACAACTCTACCGCATCTTTCGTGGGTGTACCTATGATTGGATCTCCTCCAATACCTATTGCTGTCGAAATGCCTAAACCAGCTTTTACGATCTGATCAGCCGCTTCGTATGTTAATGTTCCCGATTTCGAAACTATCCCAATACGTCCTTTCTTGAACACAAACCCCGGCATGATACCCACCTTGGCTTCCCCTGGTGTAATAACCCCCGGGCAGTTTGGGCCAACAAGCGTAACTCCTCTTTCCTTCACATACTTTTTAGCAATCATCATATCCTTTACGGGAATCCCCTCGGTAATGGCAACAATTACTTTGATGCCTCCTTCGGCAGCTTCCATAATTGAGTCAGCAGCAAAAGCCGGGGGTACAAATATGATGGATACATCGGCTCCCGTTTTTTCAACCGCTTCTTTCACAGTATTAAAAACAGGTCTGCCTAAGTGAATCTGTCCGCCTTTAGCGGGCGTAACGCCACCCACTACATTGGTTCCATATTCAATCATTTGGCCAGCATGGAAGGTTCCTTCCGTACCGGTGAATCCCTGAACAATAATGCGTGAGTTTTTATTAACTAAGACACTCATAAGAAATAGGTTAGCTCACAAAATTAGAACAATATAGTTGTTGACCAAACGTGATCGGAGACCCTCCAAAATAAAAAACCCCGCAGCGAGGCGGGGTTTCTCTTATCTATCTATCAATACTATTTATTCACCTTAAGTTTATTTCTCAATAGAAATTCTTCATAATAATCACTATAGGTGGCATCATCGGGTGCCAACTTCATGGCTTGTTCGTACGATGTAATCGCATCGATCAGTAACTTATTTTGTTCAAAGAAACCCGCCAAAACCAATTTATTAAGAGCGGATTCATCTTTAAGCTCTTTCATCACATCTGTGTAAGCAACATTTATTTTAGCCTGTTCGCCCGCAGAAAGTTTCTTTACCAAATACTTTTCATCGGATCGGGTGCCGGTTGTCTTGGATTGAATCTCAATCAGGATGGCTGTTTCGCCTGCAAACTTAGGATCATTGAGATCGATAGAAACCGTATTTTCAGGAGTCTCCACTTTTAGCAATACATCATCAAACATATTTAGAAAAGAAACTGTGTACGGCCCTTTCTCTGTCTTATCCCAATTTACATAAACGATGTTGTTGAATACGCTCGCATATTGATTATTAGGTAAGTACACTTTTATTCCAAGACCTCTGTGAACCGCCCCGGTTGCACTCAATCTGTTTTTCTTTGCTTCCGCAGAATTACTACTGAGAATAAAATCCGTGTATTTATTTAATACACTGGTACTTCCACTTACCTGAGCGGCCAAGTCGGCTACTTTGTAGGTGCTCGCTTTCTTCACTTCAAGCGGTTTACCCGAGGAGTGAACCAATCCAATAGAAGCGTTCTCGGTTACTTTCAGTTCGTCTCCTAATTTTAAACTCGCTCCGGTTTTCACAGGTTGCCAGCTATCGCCTGTTTTTATTTCATTTGCGCCCTTATTTGCAAGTACCCGGAAAGTGTAATCCTGAGAATTAGCAAGGGTACTTACTGCGAAAAAGCCAACTAACAATAGAATTCTGCCTTTTTTCATGGTTTTATATTGATTTGCAATTCGAAAATACTAAAAAATCGTGCCAATTTAGACTCATTCGATTAATACATCTACTGGCTTCTTGGTAAGCCATTTGGTTATTTGATTCTGGAAGCCTTTATAAATATCATAGCATGGGCCTACCAAAGCGGATGCAGCCAAAGTTAGAGATAAATCGAGTTTAAATTCAAAAGATGCAAAGCCGAAAACCATTAATCCAGACACCGTTAACAACAAAAGAATTTGAATCAAAACTGAGAGTGCATCAAACCAATGTGCCAAATGCTCATCAATAATGATGAATAGAGCAACCGTCAAAAAGCAAACAATGAATGCTATCGTATATTTCTGCCATTCTGCCAATTCGTTTACATAATCTTCATTAAGAATCATGGCCACTATATTAGCGTGAACCACTACACCGAACATATCTGGGTTGGCCCTGCCCGCAACTTTCTTGTTAAGTGGGGTAAAATATTTATCATTCCATGAAGGATCCCCAAAGTAAGACCCCAAGAATCCAACGATCACAATACTGTTGTTAAATAATTCAGGCAAGACCTCTCCATTCAAAATCTGATCGACATCAACAGCATAGAACATTAGCGGATAGCGGGTTGTAGAAGTTTCCTTTTCGCGAACCGATTTGAGTCTTATATCCTGAATTTCCACATTACCCCGGTAATTAATAATCTCTTCCTCCTTTTGTCGGGCCAAAAAACGCTTTGTCTTTTCAGGATCAAACATCATACACATTTGAACAGCAAAAGCATACTGCTCATCATTGTTTACTGTGTACTTAGGAACAAAGGCGCGGCATTGTTTTACGTCATCCTGGTAAACCGCAGGAGGATCTGTTAATAGGTTAGCATACCCATGTTTGGCATACATGCTAAAGTTTAGATCTGAGTATTCAATGGAATCATAAACATCAATTAAATTACTATCTTCAGAGGTCTTTGTCTTTTGAAGTAATTTCGAGACTAACACAACATTACCTGCCTCTTTAATGGCATCAGAAAGTAGCAGGTTGCCTAGCGTATCAAGTAACTGTGGACAATTCACAGAATCCCTTAATCGACCCTCGCAATTAAAATAGCTATCTATACCAATTACCTTAGGTTTAAACTGGCTTATGATATGAATCTGTTGTGCAACTTCTCGCCTGCTAAGCATCCCTAAGTTCACCACAACAATTCGTTGATCAACCGTTGGATCACGCCTAAGATTAGAAAACGCATAATCTGTCAATTCAAAATCAGTAAGCGCCTGCGAAACTGGATCAAACGCATTAAAAAATTTAAAATCGGTGATCTTACTAACCCCCCACATCATGAAGAACACAAACACGGTTATGGCAAGACTTTTAATAGAGAGTTTCTTCATAGCACGTTAAGTTCAGAATAAATTTAGAAATTTAGACCATCAATCAATAATGGAACATAAAAACAATCTCCCGAATCGGCTTGATTTCTCATTCTATGCGGAAGAAATACCACGTGGAAATAGAGTAGTGCTTGCACAAGCCATTACGCTGGCCGAAAGCACACGCGCTGAAGATATTACTCTAGCCAATCAATTGATTGAACAACTGCTTCCCCTTACGGGAAACTCCATTCGTATCGGAATAACCGGTGTGCCTGGCGTTGGTAAGAGCACTTTTATTGAAGCCTTTGGCAAATACCTCACCTCCTTGAATCATAAAATCGCAGTGCTCGCGGTTGATCCTACCAGTATAAAAACAAAAGGAAGTATTTTGGGTGATAAAACCCGCATGGAGGAACTCGCCAGAGATGAGAATGCATTTATAAGACCCACAGCCACCAGCAATGCCTTGGGCGGTGTAACCGACCGAACGCGGGAAGCTATTTTATTATGTGAAGCGGCTGGCTTCGATATTATCATTATCGAAACAGTGGGCGTAGGTCAATCGGAAACATCGGTAAGAAACCTGGTAGATTTCTTTGTTATTAATGTTAGCCGGTGCGGGTGATGAGCTGCAGGGAATTAAAAAGGAATTATGGAAATGGCTGATGCGGTTGTCATTACCAAAGCCGATGGTGAAAATCTTAAACAAACCAATCAGGCGAAAGCCGATGTTCAGCATGCCTTACATATTTTCTCGGATTCAGACTCGGGGTGGAAACCAAAGGTGATCACCGCCTCTGCCCAGGAGAAAAAAGGGATAAACGAAACCTGGAGCATTATACAAGAATATGTTACCGCCACACAAGACAGTAATTTCTTTAGTGAAAACAGAACCCAACAAAATCTGGTTTGGTTTCACGAACGGATGCAACAACTTTTAAAACAACATATTTCGCAATCCGAAGAGATGAACACGCAAATCAAAATTTTAGAAAAAGCTATTATCAATAAAAAAATACTTCCCTCCCGGGCCGCTCAGGAAGTCATAAGTCTGTTTTTTAAGGTTTAGCCCGCTGTTTCGAATTCCCGTAAGGGCAATGGCGGCAATTGTTCTTGCAACAGAAGCCCCGCTTTAGATGATACTGTTTAGTAAAAACCATCAGTCCATCCTCAAAATAATAATCGCCTTCTTTTTGCTTATCGTTTTTTGGATTTATTATTCATGGGGCAGCTCATTCATAATTTTATTTTCACACCACCCTGCATATTGATACCCATTGTGCTATATCCATACACCTCCTCATAATTCTGGTTTAGCAAATTTTTTCCTTGAAGGAAAAGTGTTAAAGAGGGTTTTGGTAAAGAATATTCCACGTATACATCCAATAACACATAAGAAGTCAAAGTAACCTGCTGCGAGGTAAAGGTTGATTCGTCAAAATACAAATCCTCTCGCTTCCCAAAGCTCTGTAAATTCAAACTGCTGTACCATTTTTGGTTTAGACGATAGCCGGCATTCAATCCGAAAGAATTTTTAGGTCTCCGAATCAGATTATTAAAGGTTGTGTCCTTGTTATTTGTTGTGGTTGTTACATCGCCAGTAACATACGCATAGAAAGCCTTGAGGGTAAGTTTAGGTGTAGGGGTTACTGTTAACTCCCATTCCACGCCTCGATCATTCTGTTCATTTAAATTTACATTGGTTGGATAGGCATAGACAATCACATCTTCAATTCTTCGCGCAAAGAATACCATTCGGCCTTCTATTTTTTGCTTTGTGAAACCCACTGAACTCCTGCTTCTGCTTTGACTGCGTTCAGGTTTTAAGTCTGGATTGGCTCCATATTGTCCATAAAGTTGGTAAAGGGTTGGCGCTTTAAAGCCAGTAGAAAGATTAACAAATGCTTTCAATCCATTTTGCCAACGATAGGACGGATTAAAACTGAATGTAAAGTTTTGGCCAAATTGGGTATGATGGTTGTACCGTCCACCCAATTCAACAGAAAAATTTTTTGTGTTCATGAACACCGATACATAGGGACTTGCAAGAAGTGCCGAAGGATTTTTTTCAACGGAAGTCGTATCCAGCATTTTTAAATCCTGGACCGTTACTCCGCCCAAAAGTTGAAGTTGCTTAGTGAGCTCATAATTCATAAATACTTCCGCATGATTAAACTTTCCCGTGTAAGTACTTTTTCCATAGGTTCCATCAAATACCCGATCGCTTTGGTTATAGGCGTATTGCATATTCAACGATCCTTTTTTCAGCGAATAATTAGCTTGTGCCCCTGTGTTTAAAAGTGTTGCTTCATATTTGTTGAGAATATCATCAGCGAAAGGGCCGCCATCATATTTACCATCAAACTTTGTAAATCGTACAAAAGGTTTGAAGGCTAGTCGGTCCGTTGGTTTAAATCCCAAATTTGCATGAAGCGATTCCTGTCTTGCGTCATCTTTATCAAAATCACCTCCAACCTTCTCTTTCGCCTCACTAATGCCATCTGTGCTAAAGGATGTATAGCCCGCGTTATAGTCGAAGTGTTTTGTTTTACCGCTAACTACCGCGGTGCCGTTCCACGAATTGTATGATCCATAACTCAGGCTACCCAAAAATTCTACGGGCTTACTCCCGTCTCTTTTAGTAATAATATTAATTACACCCGCTACAGCATCGCTTCCATATAAAGTGGATTGGCTTCCTTTTAAAATTTCGATACGCTCTACCTGATCCAGCGAAAGCAAACGCAAATCATACGCTCCACCAGAAACACCCGAAGGATCGTTTACCGGCACACCATCAATTAATATGAGGGTGTATTCGTTCTTAGCTCCGCGCAGGTAAACCGATTTATCCTTTCCAGGATTGCTGTTGGCACCGTTAATTACCAGACCTACCTGTTCATTGAGCAATTGCGCAAGATCTTTGCCCTGACTTCGCATAATCATCTCTTCATCGATTACCGTAAGCACTTTGCCGGTTTCACTCTGAGTTTTCGGAAATTTAGTAGCTGTAATTACTACTTCCTTGAGTTGACGCAAACTCAAAGAGTCTTGCTGGGCTCTTGTTGGATTTGGTGCCAGCCACCAAAGGACGATTAAAGTTATCGCCCAGACTCTTTTCTCTTTTTTCATTTTGAAAAAGTTTAAGGTCTTGAAAAAAGAGTAAAAGGCTGCTTATGAATAAGGGGATGTTGAATGTACATCCGCTAAATCACAGTCGCTTTTTACCCGAAGCACTGAATTAAAGTTGTATGGTGGCAGGTCTCCTGGCTCTTCTGATTTTACTCGCCTTCTCATCCGCCAGCTGGCGGACAATGGACTTTGAATAAAATTTATCTCGCTTTGCGCGAAATCAGAACTACAGTTGCGGGAACAGCCCCCGAGTTTAACGGGGTTCCCTTTTAACCCCGACATCGAATCGGGGACCATCAATACAGCCGCAAACATAATTAATTAATTTATTAATCTTGCATTATGATCTCATACCAAATTATAATTCGTTTCAATTCAATCGTAACTCTGTTCGCGCTGTTCCTTGTCTCCTGCGGACAACAAAAGAAATCTGATACAGTCAGTTTGCCTACCCAATTAAAGTACGCTACTGGATTTTCCGTGCGTGCCGAAGGTAATTCAAAACATGTAATTATTAACCTTCCGTACCCAGGTGCCGAGGAGGCCTATCACTATTTGCTTGTTCCACAGGGTGAAGAAGTCCCCGCTCACGACAACCAAACGCAGGTGGTTTATACGCCAATAAAAAAAATTGTCTGTACCTCCACTACACACATTCCTTTGCTGGATTATATAAACGAAACTGAAGCTTTGATCGGATTTCCGACAACTGATTATATCAGTTCGAAAAAATGAGGCATCGCGTGACCAAGAACTGGTAACTGATTTGGGTATTGATAAAGGAATGAATTTGGAAATATTGTATTCCCTCAAACCTGATCTGGTCATGAGTTATTCGATGACAAGCGATTTGGGTCAACTTAAAAAGATAAAAGAATTGAACATACCTGTAGTAATTAATGCAGAGTATTTAGAGAAGCATCCGCTCGGGCGTGCCGAATGGATCAAGTTTATGGCGCTTTTTTTTAATAAAGAAAAAGAAGCCGACTCCGTGTTCAACGAAATTGAAACCGATTATAATAGAACGAAGCAGTTAGTTGAAAATATTCCAACTCAACCAACTGTGCTGAGTGGCATTGTTTATGGTGAGGCGTGGTTTATGCCAGCCGGCAAAAATTATGCGGCTCATTTACTTCAAGATGCCGGAACGGATTATCTATGGAAAGATACGGAGACAAGTGGTTTTCTGGAATTAAGTTTTGAGTCTGTATTTGAAAAAGCGAAGGATGCAGATTTATGGATTGGTGTTGGCTCTTTTAACTCCCTGAATGAAATTAAAGCCGCTGATTCCCGATATTCATTATTTAAACCTTTTCAGGATAAGCAAGTGTTTACCTACAACGCACGAACAGGCGCGAAAGGTGGCAGCGAGTTTTTGGAGCTGGGTTATCTAAGACCCGATTTAATTTTGAAAGACCTGGTTAAGATTGCGCATCCAGAACTTTTGCCGAATCACGAATTATTTTTTCATAGAAGGTTAGAATAAGGAGGTGAAAATGTCCTACATCTAGGAGATGTAAGGACACCTTACAATTTTCAATTTGCCATTCTATACTCCTGTGGAGACATCCCTACTCGCTGCTTAAATAAACGCGTAAAGTGCTGTGGATATTTATAACCCATCTCGTAGGCAATTTCACTTATCGACTTACTTCGGTCAAAGATTCTTTCTTTGGCTAGGTCAATCACCTTAGCTTGAATATATTCTAATGCGGATTTACCAATTTCCTTTTTTACCAAGTCACCAAAATAATTAGCCGACAAGTTTAATTGTTCAGCACAAAAAGCTACGGTTGGTAAACCAATAGTTTTAGGTTGATCTGTTTCAAAATATTTTTTAAGCAGACTTTCAAATTTTGTCAAAACATCCTTGTTAAGAGATTCACGCGTAATGAACTGTCGATCATAGAATCGAATACAATAGTTAAAGAAAAGCTCAATATTACTTACGATTAGCGTTTTGCTATGCTTATCAACACCACGCTCAAGTTCTTCTTTGATTTTGCGGAAGCACTCCAATACAATCTGTTTTTCTCGTTCTGAGATGTGTAATGCCTCCTTCGAATCGTAAGAGAAAAATCCATATTCATCCATCTTTCGGCCGAGCGATGTTCCTTTGATGAAATCAGGATGAAATACCAATGCCCACCCTGTGGGTTGCACCAACCTCTCTTCGGATAAGTCAAAACCAAAAACCTGTCCGGGAGCAATGAATAGAAGGGTCTCTTCTTGATAGTCATATGTATTTCTTCCATATTGAAAATCCTCACACTTAAGATCCTTTAAAAAGATTACATAGATTTCAGATAGTTGCCGATAAGCTCGAATCGGTGAGGATTTCGATTGATCTAATACACTCACCAAAGGATGCAGCGTCTCCTGTCCTCTGCGTGAATTGAAATGCGTTACGCTTATTAGCTTTTCGATTTTATCCATGATTTTCGATTGCTATTCAAAGATAGTTTAAAAAAACAGGCTGATTTATTAGTCATCCTCCAATCAGTAATAATGGTATGAGATTCAGTAAATCGGGTAAACCAGCTCCAAATAAATCAGGGGACATTTGTGTATTAATAATTGAACATCAAATGAGAGCTACGATTCGGGTCAAGGTAATATCAATAACGGTTTTGATGATCAGTCTGATTTCCATCCAACATCAGGACGGTTTTGCCCAAACTCGCGATAGTACTCTATTTTTTAAAAGCGCACTCAGCGTCACCCAAAATGGATTTTCATTTATTCCATCCTTTTCGCTGGGTAAACCTGCGATCATATTTGAACCTGCGGTTGGCAATAAGCGACTGAGCTTCGAACCTCAGTTCCGGTTTGCACTTGAAGGAAAGCCTTGGTCATTTATTTTTGTGTATAAGTATAAGTTGATTAACAGAAGTAAGTTCTACCTGCAAATCGGGGGACATATTCCAGCGATAATTTTTAGTACACAAACGGTTCAGAAAAATGGTGTGACTCAGGATGTAATAGTATCGCAGCGATTTTTGGCTGCCGAATTGATTCCAAATTATACATTGTCGGAAAACGTAAGCATCGGGATGTATCTTTTGCGTGGTCATGGTTTTGATGAAGGTGGAATACGGGATTCTTACTATGCCGGATTGCGCAGCACGATCACCAATATCAACCTGACGAAACGAATATTCTTCAAGATAAACCCACAGGTATATTACTTAAAAACAGATGACAATGATGGAACCTATTTCACAAACACACTGACACTGGCCATACGCAATTTTCCGCTCTCTATTACAAATATTATTAACAAGGCCATTCAGACCGACATTCCAGGAAAGGACTTTGATTGGAATGTAAGTCTGGTCTATTCGTTCGATAAAAATATGTTCGGCACTAATCATAAAAATTTATGAAAAAGAAATTAAGTATCTTAAAGCATGGAAGTATTCTACTGATAGTATTATCTCTTGGGGCTTGCAACAAAAGGGAGAATAACGATTCAATCTTCCCGAAAGGTGAGCTGGCACCTTCTGAGAATTTTACCGGCAATGCATGGAATAATCCTTTTGTCGCGAACGATACAGTTTACAATATAGTGGCAGGTAAAGTCTATTTCGAACCGGGCGCAAGAACTAACTGGCATTCGCATCCGAGTGGTCAACTATTACTGATCATCGAGGGTGAAGGATTCCATCAAATTAAAGGCGAACCAAAGCAAGCACTCAAAAAAGGCGATGTGGTAAAATGCCCGCCTAATGTTATGCATTGGCATGGCGCGAGCGCAGCAACAGGGATGTCACACATCTATATTGTTCCCAATACGGAGAAAGGTATTGTAAACTGGATGGAGCAGGTTTCCAATCAAGAGTACGAATCCAATTATTAAAATGGTATGAATAGGAAACTAATAAAAATAGTCCTTACACTGATGCTCACCCAATTCACATTACAAGTTGCTATTGCACAAGAGAAAGGGCAAATGGTGCGCTTGGCGAAACTCGTTATTGATTCTGCACAGTTAAAAAACTATAATGCCTACCTGAAGGAGGAAATTGAAACCTCGTTACGCGTAGAGCCGGGCGTTCTGACTTTGTATGCTGTTTCTGAAAAGGAAAAACCAACTCACATTACTATTCTGGAAATCTATAAAAACGTTGATGCATACAAAGCCCACATTCAAACCCCTCATTTCATCAAATACAAAAACGGCACATTGGAAATGGTGAAATCACTCGAACTAGTTGAGACGGTTCCCATGTTACCCGAATTGAATATAAATCAAAAAAAGAAGCACCGAAAAGATTAAATACTCAAACCCCATTCGATATGAAAAAACTACTCACCATAACAAATTTCATTCTATTGTTGATTATAACTAACACTATCTGCTTTGCACAAGTATCAAACGATCAATCGCGTCAGAAAAACATTGATGCTGATAACATCTTATTGAGCGTATTTGAAACCGGAGACGTTTCGAAACTTGATGCCATCATTGCCCGTGATTTCATTAACCATGCAGGTGCAGACAAGATTGGATTAGATAGTCTCAAAACTATGGTAAAAGGATTTCATGCTCGCATGAAGAACGTGAAGGTGGAAGTGGTGCGACAATTGGCCGATGATGAATATGTGGCGGATTGGGTTCGATTTATCGGTGAGAATAATATGGTGATCGAAGGGATTGAGATGACCCGCTATTCTAATGGTAAAGCTAAGGAGCATTGGTTTTTTCCGGGAGGGCAGCCCAGAAGAAACTAGATTGGATGATTAAGAATTTAAGATGTATTATAAAACCATTACGACTATGAAAACAAAAATATGGATACCCGTGTCAATTGTAATTCTGATTTCAATTACACAGGCTTGCGCTCAAACGGACGGTTCGCAAATAAAAAATACTGAGAAGAAATTTCAAGCAAAGGCACCGCAAACACAGCCGTTTGGTAAAGAAGCTTTTGCTCCATCCAAAACCACAACATTAAGATGGTTAGGTATGGCCGGTTTTCTAATTAACAGTCGCGGCACAACGATGATGGTTGATCCACTGTTGGAAGGTTACGACATGCCTTTGCTCATGGATTTTCCTATCAAACCAAAAGACGTTCCGCATCTCGATGCTGTTTTTGCAACACATAGTGATAACGATCATTACAGCGTTGAGACATTTCGCGATATGGCATCCGTCACAAAAGAATTCCACTCCACCATTTATGTAGATTCTTTAATGAAGAACGAAGGCCTCCACTCTTTCGGTCATTATATCGGAGAGACGTTTCATGTTGGAAATGTATCTGTGAAGTTAACGCTTGCCGATCATGCATGGCAAAATAATTTCCCTAAACCCGGTCAACGTTATTATGAGCCGGGTGATGCTTGTGGCTTCTGGTTCGACACACCCGATGGTTCTATCTGGGCACCAGGCGACTCAAGATTTATGCAAGAACAATTACATATGCCTACACCAGATGCTATACTGTTTGATTACTCAGAGGATGCTGCCTTTCATTCAGGTTTGGAAGGAGCAATCAAGATTGCCAATGCCTATCCCAATACACCATTAATTCTTGGTCATTGGGGTTTTGTAGATGCACCTGACTTTATTCCGTTCAATGGCGATCCCGAGAAGTTAAGGAAGGGCGTGATAAACCCAGAGCGCATTATTGTACTTGCACCTGGGCAACCTTACACGCTTACTAAATTAAAAAAAACTTCAAAGAAGTAGATGATAAAGCTTGTGATTGCGTTGCTTGAAGAGCATATGAGATGATTATATTTTGATTACGATCAGGTCGGAATAGATTAGCGGAAGGTCGAAGACCTGCGCTAATCTAAACTAATTCTTCCTAAGTCCAATTCCCGCAATCAGCCCCCGCTTAGTTATTTCAAGTGTTGTAAACGCGGTTGAATCCGGTAATCCGTTTTTAATCAAACGCCAATTTGTTCACCAATTATCAGAGGTGTAGACACCGTACCATTGGGCTGCGTAAAGTTTATTGGCAAATCGTTTTACTTCAAATGTGTATAGGTTCTTTGCTCCAAGTCCAGCGTTTGCATTCTCCCAGGTCAACCCTTCATTCTCTGATCTTCTAAGTCCATCACCTAAGGTCATGGCATAAGTTCTTTGTCCATCCGTTGAAATGTCGTGCAGGGTATGAGGTTCATAAACATATCTCCAATTTTTACCCTCATCGCTTGTGGAAACAGCTCCATTCATCAAGGCACCATAAATCTCCTCGTTTTTCCCTGCAAACCCATTAACCTGAACACCTTTCCATATATGCGCCCAGGTACTGCCATTGTCCAAGGATTTATAAATACCATTGTCGGCACCAGCAAACAAAATGTTATCCTTTGCATAAAGGCATCTGATAGCGGAATTGATTTGATTGATAGGAAAATCCCAGTTCTTCCCATTATCTCTTGAGATCATGACGCCATGCCTTAAAGTTCCAATAATCAATAAATTGTTAATGGCCGAAATCGCATTGATGTCAATTCCATCAGGTAGATTTTCATCTATGCGCTTCCATTCCTCCTGATCTCCCTTAATAAAATAAATTCCGTTGTGATCAGTCGATGCAAAAATTCTGTTGTCAATAACCAGAAAAGAACTAACAGTGGCATCTCCAGTAATCCCATTGTCGAAGGGCAACCAATTAATTCCGCCATCTATAGAATGATAAACAACATGAATATTTTTTTGTTTGTTTATCAATTCAACCGGTTCGGACGAAGGCACTACTGTGGACATATGTTCGTCCCGGTTACTTCCCTTCTTCTCACAAGAAAGAAGCGTCAATAAAAAGAGTACGGCTATAGTAAATATTTTCATGGTATGGTGGACAACGTGAAGATACGAAACACACCTGATTACATCGCTTTTATCAAATGAAAGAGGTGTCCTCCATCATGTGGACACCTCTTTCATTACCCAATTAATCACCTTACATCGCCTTTCTCAAATATACATTCCCGTATTTAGATTCAAAGCTATAGTGCGGGCCTGTTCCTGGTTTTGCTGAAACCACGGTGTGAAAATCTTTAAACTCTGTTCCCGTAAACTTCAAATCGAGGTTTGAATAAATTTGGCCATAGCTGGTTTCTGCTGTTAACTGTCCGGTTGTTCTTTCTTGCACTGAAACATCCACACCTCCATAAGTCGCTTCAACGGTTAGCGGTCCAGAAAAATTTCTCACTTCGGCTACTCCATAAACACATTCCAATTTGGTTTCCATATTTCTGGGAACTTTCACTTCCAACAAGATGTCCATATCAACGCCCCACGATTGGACATTGAAGTCGCGGCCATTCTCTTCGCAATACTCTTTATAATCTTCTTTGGATTTGAAAACCATCTTTTCTCCTCCGCGATGAACGGTAATGCGTTGTGGTAAACTTTTCACGTTTCGAATCCTATTTTCAATGTACAGGGTGTTGCCCGATTTTGATTGTAAGAGTTCAAAGGCGTCATCCGATTCTCCACCGTTGATACTCACCGATCCGGTAATTGAAATCTCATTTTTGTCCCATGTACTTATTTTAATCAGTTCGGGGTAGTCAAACCGAAGGGAAATATTTTCTCCCGCAGCTACCGGATACGTTTCATTTACCGGAGTCTGAGCAACGAGCACTCCGGTAAATAAAGTGATGAGAATACTTATGAGCCCTTTCATTTTTTGCGAAGGTAAATTTTGCTGTAGTCGGAACGGAAGTCCACATTCATACCCCCGCCATTAATCTTGCCTTGTACCCGATCATTGTACCGAACGAAGTCTCCTTGCTTTTCAACATCGATCTTAATTTCGGGTGCAACCAGAATCTCGCCATAGGAAGTACTCATCTTTATGTTTGCTTTAATGGCCACCGGCATGGTTACATCTACATATCCATAAACAGATACTATCGAAATTGGACCTTTAACATTAGTACTTAAGTCAGCCTCCACATGCCCGTACACCGTTTTGATCGTTAACGGACCGGTCACATTTTCCAACTCAATGCTGTTGTAATTGGCCGACACTTCAATTTCGTTCTCCATGTTTTTGAATACCGCGGTGCCTCCATATTGCGATTCGTGTGAGAAGGAAACAATAACGCCTTTAGGAACTAAAATCTTTACATCGGGAGAATTCATTTTTTTCAATTGACCTACTTCCACCACATCTCCTTTTTGAGTTACGTTAATTCCAAGACCCGTATTGTCTTCCAGGCCTGAGCCGTTGATGGCTCGTAGTCCTTCAGCCCGCTCATCCTTCCCTTCACGATGGTCGCGGGATGAAAAAATTATTTCATTTCCATTGTGCCCCTCAACCGTTACCCGGCCGATATTCAACTCCAATCTTCCCGAGCTTTTAGCTACCTTAAATTCCTGCGCCTGCATGGTGCTTATCACGAACAAAGCCAGGCCTAATACTAATAACTGTTTCATTTTTTTATAATTTAATTCGTTTTAACTCTTATCTATGTCTACGCTACCGTCTTAAAATTGAATCTCTCTGCAGTGAGATTTTACTTTAGGAAAGTTTTAGTATTCCTGAATAGGCTTCATCTTTTACCGCCTTCATGGTAGAAGCATCTTTGTCATTTTCTCTAATTGATTAATCACACCGTCTCTTTCATCTTAACCAGCAACTGAATCAAGGCTATCTGCACTACGGGGTCCTTTTGCTGGGACAAGGATTGAACCAGACTCGCCCGAACTAGTTTTTCGCTGGTGAACTTACTCAACGCTTCTAAAGCTGCTAACCGTACATTTGTATTAGCATCTTCATTCATAGTCTTAACCAAAATGGTTACTATCTCATCATCGGGTTGCTCAATCTCGTAGGCAACCGAAACACCCATCATTCTCTGGCTAGCCGATTGTTGATTCTCAATCATGGCCACCATCATGCTTCTAGTGTCTTCCACTTGTTTCTTTAATTCGGCTAATTCTCTTTCCCGTTCCTGGTTTTTAATAACCCAATAACCAATCCCCACACTAATCATTACAAACACAAAGCCTGCTGCAATCCGATAAACCAACGGTGATATAAAAAGGGGTCTGACTTTATTAGATTGAGCAGCTAACTCCTGCTTCAAAGCCTTTTCAAATTCTGCTTTCAATTTGCCTGAAGGTTCCAACGCGGATACTGAATCCATTGCCTGCATTACCTCAAGAAGCTCCTTGTAGAGTTTATGCACATGGGTACTTTCTTCCAAAGCCCGTACAACCTCCATGCGCTCTTCATCACCGCTTTTTCCATCGATGTAGTCAATAAGTCTACTTTCCCATTTTTCTCATCCATCGCTTTAAGAATTTTCGAGTTCAAAATAATTTTCACGTAACTGCCCGATTGCCCGATGCACTTTTACTTTTACATTGGAAACGGTCATATCCAAAAAGTGGGCTACCTCTTCATACTTCAGATGTTGGAAGCGGGTTAACACCAACAACTCGCGGTAGTCGTCCGGCAACTTTGCCAAAGCCTGAATCAACCGCTTTTCTATCTCCTCCTGCTCCAGTGCATCCATTACTTCGGGTAATCGGTCCGATAATTTTTCTATCTCCATTCGTACAGGCATGCGTTGCTTCTGGTACTGATAATGATCAGCAAAAGCATTGCGGGCCATTTGGTATATCCACGACTGGAATTTCATTTCCGGTTTATAGGTATGGCGGTACTTGAGCAATCGCAGAAAGACATTTTGAGTAAGGTCTTCTGCAATCTGGGTGTCAGCCGACATACGAGCCAAAAAGTTAAAAATCCGTTTGTGGTATCTGTCAAAGAGTATCGAAACCTGTTGAAGATTGCCGTCCTTAACGGTCTCCATGATATGTTCATCACTCATCAGGTCTATACTTTTTATCAGATTTATAGTGGTTACAGGCTCGGAGGTAAAAGGTTACAATAGAAAGTCAAATTCTCTGAATAATCCGGAAAGCCACGCGCATCTATTTTTAGAAATAACTGATATTCATAGGGAAAAATGCGATTTTTTGACAGACCATTAACTATCAGGATAATCTAGCGAAGCATATCTTCGCCCATTAAAAATTTAAGAAAAGGAGAGATTTCCCTATGAAAACAGACTGGTATGTAACAAAGAAGCACCTTGCTTATCACCCTCGTCTATAATTTTTTCTAAAATCCGATGGCTAAGAACACCCCAACTTATAGATTTACTTCAACCTTTGCTTGATGTGCATAACATCACTTTTCATAGGGGAAAATTACCAAGTATGCGTTATAGTAGTATATTCGCACCTGAATTGTTACACTTTTTAAAACTAACAATCTATAACAATCACTAAAACCACAATTAAACGCTATGGCAAAAAAAGCAAAAAAGGCGGCTAAGAAAGTCGCTAAGAAAGCGCCTAAAAAGGCAGCTAAGAAAGTAGCTAAGAAAGCTGCTAAGAAAGTAGTTAAGAAGGCTGCTAAGAAAAAGTCTGCAAGAAAACCTAACGCAGCTTTTATGGCTCCGCTCACACCGAGCGCAGCGTTAGCTGATGTAATTGGTAGCAAGCCAGTACCCAGAACACAAATGATTAAAAAAATCTGGGAGTACATCAAAAAGAATAACCTTCAGGACAAGAAGAACAGAAGGATGATTAATGCTGATGCTAAACTAAAAGTATTGTTTGCTGGCAAGACTCAAATTTCAATGTTTGATCTTGCTGTTATTGTAAACAAGAATATTGTAAAATAAGCTTGCTTCATTTTCAAGAATAAAAAGCCCCACACTCGTGGGGCTTTTTATTTAAAAGACCCGCTGCGCAACCTCTCTCTTGAGAATCTGTCTTTTCACTCCAAACTAAATCCGATCATTTTTGTCACCTTTTTAAAAATCATCAGTATTACCTATCAAACCCAGTGGCTATGTTTAAAAATTACTTTGTGGTAACCGTAAGAAATCTCCTTCGGAATGGCTTCTACTCTTTTATAAACATTACAGGCCTGGCTATAGGCATTACCTGTAGTATCCTGATTCTTCTGTGGGTAGCTGACGAAACCTCCTATGACTCGTTTCACCCCAAGGCAAACAGATTGTATCAGGTGTGGGTAAACGCCACCTTCAATGGAAAGATAAACTCTTGGACTTCGGTACCCCTGCCAACTTACGAAGCCTTTAAGACAGCCGATAGCAATATTAAGAATGCGCTGGTTACAGATTGGGGTGGTGATCATCTGATTACCGTTGGTGAAAACAGGCTCATTAAAAAAGGATACTATGCCAGTGAGGAGTTTCTGGAAATGTTTGAGTTCCCGCTCATAACAGGGTTAGCAACACAAGTAATGGATGACCCCCGATCGATTGTTATTACGGAGTCAACCGCGAAGGCATTATTCGGCACCGATGATCCTATCAACCAGATAATTCGTGTTGACAATGAACATGACTTAAAGGTCACCGGTATATTGAAAGACATCCCCAGTAATTCATCGTTTGAATTCGACTTTCTTATGCCCTGGAAATTTCGGGAACAATCCAGCGAATGGGTAAGAGAAAATACTACCAACTGGGGCAATTATTCTTTTCAGGTATTTGTAGAACTGAATGATCCATCCAATAAATCGGCTGTTGAAAATAGCGTACGAAACATGTTACAAGAGCATGGCGAAACGGAAACCAAGCCTGAATATTTTATCTATCCACTATCGCGATGGAGGCTACATGGATCCTTCGAAAACGGAATTGAAACCGGTGGTATGAATGACTATGTGCAGATGTTTACCATTATTGCCATTTTCATCATTGTAATTGCCTGCATCAACTTTATGAATCTGGCCACGGCCCGGTCAGAACGAAGAGCCCGTGAAGTGGGTATCCGCAAAAGCGTAGGCTCAAGAAAACACGACCTGATCTTTCAGTTTATTGGTGAGTCTACTTTTATTTCGCTGATCGCCTTCTCCCTGGCTGTTTTGATGGCTCAACTTCTTTTACCCTTTTATAATGATCTGGTTCAGAAGAAACTTTTTATTGATTATGCCGCGAGTCAGTTTTGGATTTACTCGATTGGTATGATTCTTTTAACCGGTATAATTTCCGGAAGCTATCCCGCCTTCTATCTATCCTCTTTTCAGCCAGCCAAAGTTTTGAAGGGCAAACCTACAATCGGCAAAGGGGCCAGTACGCCACGCAAAGTGTTGGTGACGATTCAATTTGGATTTTCGATTTTATTAATCATCGGCACCATTGTTATCTACCAACAAATTCAATTGGTTAAAGGGCGGCAATTAGGGTATGATCAGCAAAATCTAATGGCCATCAATTACACCAAAGAAATAGAAAAGAATTATCGTCCCATTAAACTCGAACTAATGGGGACAGGTGTTGTAGAATCTGTTACGAAATCAAACAGTTCTATTACCGATATTAACTCCAATAACTTTTTGGGTTGGCCGGGCAAACCCGAGGACTTGCGGGTAATCTTTACAACCATCGCCACCGAATATGATTACACCAAAACTATGGGAATCAAAGTTTTGGAAGGAAGAGATTTCTCAGAAGACTTTAAGAGTGACACTGCAGCCATCCTCATTAATAAAGCCGCGCTTCAGTTAATGAATCTCAAAGATCCTATTGGCACCGAACTAGACTTATGGGGTGGAAAGCGTAAATTAATTGGCGTTGTGGATGATGTGCTCATGGGCTCACCGTATCAACCCGTTAAACCCATGTTCGTAATTTTAGATCCTGACTGGATAGACGCGGTTACTGTTCGCTTGAAGAAGACGGAGAATTTAGAAGAATCTATCAGTACTGTAAAGGCCATCTTTGAAAAGTACGCGCCTGCCTATCCCTTTGAATATCGTTTTGCAGATGTGGAGTTTCAGAAAAAGTTTACAACCATTAACCTTACCAGCAAACTGGCGAGTCTCTTCGCCAGTCTAACGATCATCATTACTGGTCTGGGTTTATTTGGGCTGGCTTCATTCACGGCCGAACAACGCACCAAGGAAATTGGAATCCGCAAAGTCCTCGGAGCTTCCGTACCCAGTTTAGTCCAATTGATGTCAAAAGATTTTTCACGTTTGGTAATAATCTCCTTCTTACTTTCTTCGCCAATGGCCTGGTGGATGTTGACCAAATACTTAGAGCGCTATCCGGTTCGTACAGAAATTCAATGGTGGGTATTTCCAATCACCGGTTTGATAGCCTTGGCGTTTGCGTTAACCATTGTAAGTACGCAGGCGTGGCGCGCAGCGAATGCCAATCCGGTAAATTCTTTGCGCAACGAATAAAAGAGGCTGTTTCAAAAGTCAATTACCACTGAAATGTCATACCTCCCGATAACTATCGGGATGACCCGATATCCTTTTGAGTGTGTAGAAAAAAAGATCGCGGCTCAAGCCTGCCTGCACGTAGCCGTTTCGGCAAAGGCTGGGCCGCGATGATAGAGCGAGTTGAAACAGCTTCTTTATTTCTTTTGATTCAAATGGATTACCCGGCCTTCTTTAGCAGATTGTTTTGCGGCTTCTAAAATTTCCATTACGATCATATTATTTTCAAGAGCCGATAAATCGGTTGGTTGAATTTTAATTTCGCCTCGCACCACCGCTGCCAGGTAAGTGAACGGATCGTTGCCTGGTTTTTCCAATGGCGGTGCAGCAATAATTTCTTCTGGCACATTTGCTTTTGATTTTACTCTTGATCCCTGACGATCGGCAATAGCAAATCCCCGTTCCGCATACACTTCAATATCCTTGCGGCTAAAGGGCCAGTTCCACGATGCCTGAATAATAGCTTGTGCCTCCGGATATGTTACCACAATGGTGGCTTCATCCTCTACGAGTGGATAAATCTCCGACTTTATTTGCTGGGTAACCGCTACCACAGAAAGCGGTCGCTTGCCTTTCATTAACCAAGTGGAAAGATTGGCACCATAACATCCAAAATCCATAAGGGCACCACCTCCATTCTTTACCGGATCAGTTAACCAGGTAAGAAACTCATTGCCAACACCAATTTCTTTCGGCCCTTCGTGGCCATCATGAATAACCATTTTTCGAATTGCCCCAAAGGGTTGTGATTTAATAAACAGCTCATCTAACTTCAGATTGCTGCCATACCAGGTAGTTTCATAATTGGTAAGTACGTAAATGGAATTCTTTGAGGCTAACTGCTGTATTTGTATTGCATGATCGAGGCTTACGGCTAAAGGTTTTTCAACCATGACGTGTATGCCACGCGGTGCGCAGGCTTTTACAACGGCAAGATGTTCGTATGTGCTGGCAAATGTCGTAACCGCTTCTGGTTTTGCTTTTTCCAGCATCACATCGAGCGAGCTATACAATAATGTGAGCGGGAGTTTGTATTGGTTCAACAGCCTCTCCGCAAGAGCGCGGTCAGTTTCAGCAATGCCCACTATTTCAATATCGCCATCATGGGCCCGATTTAAAATCCAATTCACATGGCCATGGGTAAGGCCGGCAACACCGATTCGAAATGGTTTTTTGGATTCCTGAGCCTGGCAAATTGTAACTGATGAAATTATCAGCAAAAGATAAATGAATGTTTGTCGCATAGAGTTGACGGGTTACTTTATGAAAGCTAATGAATCCGGAAGGAAAAATTTGAACTATCTTTAACCGTGATTTACTTCTAAATAACTGATTATGTCAAAATCCACTCGCAGAAAATTTTTAGCCAGCGCTTCTTTATTAACTTTAGCTCCAGCTATGCAAGCATTTCCTATGAAAAAAGATAAAAACGTTTTGGTTCACCATGTGTTTTTCTGGTTAAAGAATCCGGATTCAAAAGAAGATTTGGCGAAATTGATTGCCGGAGTGAAGAGTTTATCAAAAATTGAAACCATTCGTATGATTCACGTGGGCGTTCCCGCCTCCACCGAAAAGCGCGATGTGGTTGATAATAGCTATTCTGTATCGGAGTTAATGTTTTTCGATGATGAGGCTGGTCAGAAAATCTATCAGGATCACGCCATCCACCAAAAATTTATTGCCGAGTGCTCTCCCCTTTGGGAAAAGGTGGTGGTGTATGATGTGATTAACGGTTAAAGAGCTTTGATTTCCTTTTTCAACCGCTTAACATTCCTTCTTTCCCGTACCTCACGTTTCCATAATTGCCAGTTTTCCTGGGCAACCTGAAAGAGACGCTGATACGAGTTGTTTGAATTTGCAGACATGGCTACAGTGTGATACGTATTCATAACTTTTATGTTTTCTTAAAGACACTTATCTGTAGGTTTACCCCTATGGGTTATCAAAATCTTTAATTGCAGTAGCCCTTAAATTGTTATTCAGCAGTCTTTGACTATTGCAGCACACTGATTTACCTTGCCGCCCGTGAAAAAAGAATCTCTTTTAGCCTATTTCTGTCTGGCAGGTATCTGCATCATCTGGGGTACCACCTTTTTGGTTATGCGCATTGGGGTTATGCACTTTCCCCCCTTTCTCTTCGCAGCCATCCGCCAATTAATTGCTGGTGCCCTATTATGTGGATTTATAATTTTAATCCGCAAAGAAAATTTTCCATCGCTAAACACCCTTCGCATTCAAGCCTTCCGGGGATTTCTTATGATCACCTGCGGTAACGGTTTGGTTTCGTGGGCCGAGGTTTTTGTGCCTAGTGGATTAGCTGCTATCATTTGTTCCACCATGCCCGTAATGGTTATTCTTATTAACCTCTCTATAAATCGGACTGAAATGCCTAATTGGATAATTGGTATTGGCGTGGCAGCAGGGTTGGCCGGAATTATTCTGGTGTTCAGCGAATTTCTTGCTGACTTTGCTAACCCCAATTACCGGTTGGGCATCATTCTGATTTTTGTTGCCACGCTTACCTGGGCTGTTGGCAGTATTTTAACAAAGCGCACCATTCACGATTCCAATCCATTTTTAAATGCCGGGTTACAAATGTTCTTTGGCGGATTCTTTTGCTTGCCCTTTAGCTTTGCCTTCGATGATCTTAACCATATTGTATGTTCATCTGAAGTATTATTTGCCCTCGGGTATCTCATTGTTTTTGGTTCAATCATGGCCTTTAGTATGTATGCCTATACCCTAAGCAAACTACCGATTACTATTGCCTCACTTTATAGTTACGTTAATCCATTGGTTGCGGTGGTATTAGGCTGGTTTGTATTACAAGAAAAATTAAATCTTAAAATTGGTATTGCCTTTTTGGTAACCGTTACCGGGATATATTTGGTTAACTATGGATATTACCATCAAAAGAAAAAACAGTATCAATCCTTTAAGGTGTAGATATGTTTCCCAGAATCAGTTTTCATCCCAAGCAAAAAAACCAACCCTTTGAGGATGGAAATAAACCTGTATTCTCCATTCTTATTCCTTCCTGGAATAACCTGGACTATCTAAAGTGTTGCATTCGAAGTATTAAGAAAAACGCAAGATATCAGCATGAGATTATAGTTCATGTGAATGAAGGAAAGGATGGTACACTTGAGTGGGTACAACAACAAGGGTTTAGCTACACGCACTCCAAAGAAAATGTTGGGGTTTGTTATGGATTCAATTCCCCGGCTTCTTTAGCAACTACGGAGTATCTGCTTCTTTCGGATGATGACTATTATTTCGCACCCGATTGGGATTTTTATTTATTAGAGGAAATAAAAAAACTGGATCACACCTATTTCTGCATAAGCGGAACAATGATCGAACACAGCTCCACGCAATACTCCAGTATGATTGCTCCCCATAACTTTGGAAAGACCGTACTTGAGTTTAATGAAGAAAAGTTTTTGCAAGAATATAAATCATTCCATTTTGAAGATTGGAACGGAACCAACTGGTACCCCATGGTTCTTCACAAAACTATCTGGAATTTAATAGGGGGTTTAAGTACAGAATTTACTCCGGGCATGGGCTCCGACCCGGACATGATGATGAAACTTTGGCATTGTGGCGTGCGCTATTATAAAGGTGTAAGTCAATCGAGAGTTTACCACTTTACTTCGCGGAGCACTGCACGCGTGAAAAAAAATGATGGCAACAAACAGTTCCTGTTAAAGTGGGGTCTATCTAAATCTACTTTCTTTGAGATGTACCTGAGGCTCGGCCAACCCTTTATGGGTTATACCCCCGAACCTGATACAACGAAATTCAAGAATGAACTGCTACGTGACAAGCTAAAGCGTTTGCTTTCTGTTTGGAAGAAGGGATGATTACCAACCTCGCTTGATTACCTCACAAATATAAGCGACATTATCAGATGTCATTTTAGTGTGTAGGGGCAGTACAATGTAATTTTCTTCGATCGCATCCATGTTGGGCAAATCATATCTTCGGCCTCCAAAAATACTATAGCGATCATTACGATAATGGACCTGACTTGATTCAATCTTCTTCTCACGAAGCGAGAGCATAAAGTTGGAGCGATTCTGTTCAACCAGTGCGGTGCATAACCAGGCCGCATGCGTACGATCCATTGCCTCAGCCCCAATCAATTTAATTCCATTTGCACCTGCGAGTCCTATCTTATACGCCTCAAAAAGCTTTTGACGATGACTTAGAATATCATCAAATTCATGAAGTGAAGCCAGACCCATAGCCGCACTGATGTCAGTCATCTGGTATTTGTAACCCACTTCCGTGATATCATTTTCCCAAGTCCCCTTTTGTTTATTCGATCTGTCAATGCCAAACCAACGAATGCGTTCGGCCATGGGAATCAACGAATGATCTTGAATAGTTAACATGCCCCCATCCCCGGTAGTAATATGTTTAATTGCCTGAAAAGAATACATGGTGAATTGAGAAATTTCACCAATTTTCTTTCCCTTATAGGTAGCACCCGGAGCATGGGCTGCATCTTCAATAACCGGAATGTTGTATTCCTTGGCAATGGCGTGCAGTTCATCCATATCGCAGGGGAGCCCGCCATAGTGAACGCATACAATCGCTTTTGTTTTTTCATTCATGAGCGCGCGAACATGAGGCACGCTAATGTTCAGCGTTTCGGGGTCAACATCGGCAAAGCGCACAATTACCCCCATATATAAAAATGGAATGTTAGTAGCGGTACAAGTAAATACGGGTACAATTACCTGATCGCCTGGTTTCAAACCAGCCAGAATATAAGCCAGGTGCAATGCATCTGTACCGGAACCAACCGCAATGGAAGTACCTGCTCCGGCAAACCGTTCGGTAAACTCTTTTTCAAATTGTGCTACACGCGGCCCCCTGACCAATCCATCGAATGCAAACCTTCGTAACCTCTTCAACAGCCTGTTCCGGTACATGCGGATGAAATAATACAATGCCTTCGGATTCATGCATCACAGGCAATTCATTCATGGGTTTTTCGTGGTGCATGGGATTAGCGCTGGTAGAAAATTAAGTGCTGCCAAATTTAATGAAAAAAAGAAAGCTCTACAAGGAGCTTTCGATGATCATTAAAAACAAAAGTTACTAAATGTTAGGCTGAGGGGTAGTTCGCAAGTAAGGTTTTATTTTGGTATGGCCTTTCGGAAATTTAGCCGCAATATCTTCATCTTTAACGGCCGCAGTAATAATTACGTCTTCACCATGTTGCCAATTGGCTGGGGTAGCTACACTAAAACCAGCTGTTAATTGAAGGCTGTCTATTACCCGCAGATTTCATCAAAATTACGTCCGGTGGCAGCCGGGTAGGTAATCGTGAGCTTCACTTTTTTATCAGGACCGATTACAAACACAGAGCGAACTGTAAACTTATCGCTTACCTGGGGATGTATCATATCATATAGATTAGATACTTTGAAGTCTGGGTCTGCAATGATGGGAAAATTGACTTGTGTTTTTTGAGTTTCATTAATATCACCAATCCATTGGTGATGGGAAGCCACTGAATCCGTACTTAACGCTACTACCTTTACATTGCGTTTATCGAATTCCGATCTGAGTTTTGCTACAGCGCCTAGCTCAGTAGTACATACGGGAGTAAAATCGGCAGGGTGCGAAAACAGAACCCCCCAACTAGCACCTAACCATTCATGAAATTTAATTGAGCCCTCTGAAGTTTCGGCTGTAAAATCCGGGGCAATATCTCCTAATCTTAATGACATAATTTTTTTTTTTAAATAGTAAGAGCAAAGATAATAAGTCTACAAAGTTAGTATACTAATCTTAAAGATTACGCTTTAGATAGAATTTTCTCACGCTTTACAATTTTAGCCAATGTGCTTTCGGTGAGTATTCTCAGTGTTTCATCGCGCACGCCAATAAAACTATCTCGGATGCCGCAGGTAGTCTCATTTTTGCATTCTTCGCAGGGTTCGTAGTAATTAAGGGATACACATGGCAACATGGCTATAGCGCCATCCATCAGCCGGATTATTTCAAGAAGGGTTACTTCTTCTGGATTCTTGTAGAGGTAATAACCTCCTCCTTTGCCCTTTTTGCTGTGCAATACATTCGCGTTTCTTAGCTCCAATAAGATTGCCTCGAGGAATTTTTTGGGGATACGCTGTTTGTCAGCAATTTCTTGAATATGCACAGGCCCTTGCTCATAGCGCTCTGTCAAATAAATGAGCGCGTGTATTGCGTATTTACATTTCTTAGATAGCATAATGTGTTTCCAAGATATACTTTTGTCAGGGTTTTGTAATAGAAAGTAACTTTATATTATAGGCCGAGGTAGCTCAGGGGTAGAGCAGCTGAGCAACCGTAGGTCGTGAGTTCAAATCTCATCTTCGGCTCTTCGGCAGGCAGGTAATCAGCAGGTCGTGGGTTCAAATCCCATTCTCGGCTCACTCATGTTTATTTAAACTATCCAAAATAAATTCAAATTGATTATTTCCAAACCACTAACAAGTACACTCGTTTCATTCACCTTCTTTTTAACTATTACTATTGTGGTAGCCATAATGAATATAGTATCCATTACGCGAGCAGGTGCCTGGTACAACTATTTGATTCTTGCCCTCCTTATTCCTATCGGTGTATTCGTAGCGTACAAAATATTTATTCGCTACAAAGTGATTCGGGCCGGTAATAATGCAATAGAAATTGTTTATCCCGTGCTCAAACGCATAGAAAGCCATCCGCTCCGTACCATCTTAGCCTGGCGGGAGAATGCAATCAAAACGGGTAAGAACTCTACGTACAAAGAGCTTGAAATCTTGTTCGAGAATAAGCAAAGAATCAACATTGGACAGAAAGAGCATACCGAATACACCCGGCTTGTCCAATATCTTCAGCACAAAATTCCCAGAAAAAAGACTCCATCCGCTTAGCGCAATGCATTGGTAAAGTTTTAAATCCTTTTTACTTTTGCGCCCCTGCCTGGGTAATCTCAGGCAACCCTTACTACATGTTCTTTGCCGAAGTGGTGAAATTGGTAGACACGCTACTTTGAGGGGGTAGTGCCGCAAGGTGTGCTGGTTCGAATCCAGTTCTGGGCACCAATATTTTTTTAAGCCGAAGTGGTGAAATTGGTAGACACGCACGTTTCAGGGGCGTGTGGCGCAAGCTATGCGGGTTCGAGTCCCGCCTTCGGCACAAACTTGTTAGTGCAATCAACATACAACCCGATGATAAGTGCCGATTTGCCCTCGCTTCTAAGCTCCTTTAAGTAAGGGGCTTACAAACTAATCTAAACCAAAGCCCTTTTTATCTTCCAGGCGTGTGTTTCCGGATTGGCATTAGCGTGCATCTTCATTACGGTATAGAAGAAAATTGTAAAAAAAGTTATTACGGCTAATAGGCAAAATTGTATCATAGTGGTGTCGTTTTACTTGAAGTAAAAGTGACCAAAGCGCATAAACCAATATCATCAAAGAACTTGCACTCCCCACAGAAGTAATTTCCTAGCCCATTTTGTCAATTCTTCCAGAATTAACTGTTTAAAAAAGTTTCAATTCATACCAAACAACCACTCATTAAGTTCGTTTAACTTCTATCTTGGCATAATTTTTATAAATCATCTCCTATGATGAAGCAATTAGTAAGTGTAATATTCTTTCTGGTCACCGCGTTTTCCGCGTTATCCCAAACCTCTTTTAATCACCCTGTACCTAAAAATTGGTTTTTGCTCGACCCCGTGCAAGATAGCGTGCAGGGCGTAAGTGCCGAACGCGCCTACAAAACCGTATTAAAAGACCAACCTTCGCGTACCGTGATTGTAGCAGTAATTGATTCGGGTGTGGATATAGATCACGAAGATTTAAAAAGTGTGATCTGGATAAATGAAGATGAAATTGCAGATAACGGGATTGACGATGATAAAAATGGATATGTCGATGATGTGTATGGGTGGAATTTTATTGGCGGTAAAAGTGGAAATGTGGATGCTGATACCTATGAATTAACCCGGGAATATATCCGGCTTAAAGCCAAATACGGAAATATTGAGAATGACAAAATCGGCAAAAAACAAAAAGCCGAATATGAAACCTACAAGCAAATTGAGGACAAGTATCAAAAACTAAAAGCAAAGAATGAACAGCAATACAAATTATACGCTAACATTTATAACAACCTGGTTCAAAGCATCGATACCTTAAAAGCGCGACTTCATGTTGACACTCTTACAGCCGAGGCGATCAAAAACTTTGAAACCAATGAACCTAGTCTGCTTTTTGCCAAAGGGTTTCTTCTTAACATGTTTAAAAACATGGGCCCAGACGAAAGTCTGGACGAATATGTAGGTCAGTTAAAAGAGGCGGTAGACTATTACGAAGTGATTGTGAAGTATGGATACAATGAATCGTTTGATTCGCGCCAGATTGTTGGCGATAATATAAACAATATTAATGAGAAGGGATATGGCAACAATGATGTCAAAGGTCCAGATCCTACTCACGGCACCCACGTGTCCGGCATTATTGCAGCCGATCGTAAAAATGATTTAGGTATCAAGGGCATTGCCGATAATGTAAAAATTATGGTTGTCCGTGCCGTGCCCAACGGAGATGAACGCGATAAGGATGTAGCCAATGCAATTTTTTATGCTGTGGATAATGGTGCCCATATTATCAACATGAGTTTTGGTAAATCGTTTTCACCCAATAAAGAGATTGTAGATAAAGCGGTTCGGTATGCCGAACAAAAAGGGGTGTTGTTAATTCACGCGGCAGGCAACGATGCCGAGGATAATGACACGGAAAAGAATTTTCCTTCGCGTATCTATGACGATGGTAAAGAAGCAAAAAACTGGATTGAAGTAGGCGCATCGGCCTGGGGCAGTGATGAAGATTTTGTTGGTAGTTTTTCAAACTATGGTAAAAAGTCGGTGTCGCTCTTTGCACCGGGGGTCGCGGCTATGCTCATGTCTTATTTTCCTGAGTTTACAGCGGTGGAGATTAAGGATATATTAATGAAATCATCCCGCAAGTTTGATAACCTAACTGTACAAAAGCCCGGTGGTGGCAAAACCAACTTTAGTCAACTCAGCATTTCGGGTGGCCTGGTAAATTCGTATGAGGCTGCTAAAATGGCCCAGGAGCTCAAACAACAAAAGGCAATTAAAAAATAAGCGCAGGTTTTATTCGCTAACCTTATTGCCTTCCGACCTGACGAGTTAAAATCAAAAATTAGTCTTTATCGATCATAGTTAAGCCACGCCAATCCGATCTAAAAATCAAGCACTTAAAATGTCAGGTCGGAAGACCTGACATTTTAAAAAAATAATTGTACCACTAATAAAAAATGCGATTGTATGCTCTCTCCTTATTCTCAATTTGATTCGAATAAAATTTCTTTGAAATGAAGAAGACATACACCGATACCGGATTATTAATATTGAGACTGGGGGCTGGCCTGTTTATGGCCTTCGGCCATGGATTGGGAAAAATGCCACCCTCTGAAGGTCTTATCAAAGGTGCCGGGGAAATGGGTTTTCCATTACCGGCATTATTTGCATGGGGTGCAGCATTTTCTGAATTTTTCGGAGGGTTGCTCATTGCATTGGGGCTTTTCACAAGACCTGCCGCTTTCTTTTGGATATGTACTATGAGCACAGCGGCATTTATCCGCCACGCAGAAGATCCGTTTGGCTCCAAAGAAAAAGCGCTACTGTATCTTACCATTGGAATATGCCTGGCGCTAACCGGTAGCGGAAAATATTCTCTCAGTAGATTATTATTTAAGAGTGACAATACATTGCTTTAATGTCTGGTACAGTTACTTCCAGAATTCATCATCCCAACTATCTTCCGTAATGGTGTCATCTTGATGAACTATCCATACTTGTTTCAACTCATCGGCTGTGCCTGCTTTTTGTATCTCTGGGAAAAGAACTCGCTCTTCAAAGCGAATATGATCCTCCAGCTTTTCTTCAATCAAAACTAAATTTCGTTCTAGATCTGTTTTAGCTGCGAATAGCCGTTTTAAAAGTCTGTGATCAGCAATTGCGCGCTTAACTAATTTATGCTCTCCAAGAATTGGAAAAACATATTTTTCCTCAATAGAAAAATGACCAAGTAATTGAGAGTCAAAGAAAAAATCAACATACCGTTTAATCCTATCCAAGGATATTCCCTTTCTAATTCCGGTTCTAATCTTCCAACATAAAAGTAAACCATGATGATGGTCGTGGCTTAACGGCTGAAGCTCCTTTATTCTTTTTAGTGGTCCGGCTTTCTCTTTCATTTGTCTTTATCTATCGAAATTTTACCTTCACTCGTAGATTCCTTTCCACATGTTGGACACTGTTTAATTTCTCCAGCTCTTAGTTTAATACCATCCAGATGATTCACTACAAAATCTTGAATGATCATACGATTGACTTGATGGTTATTGACATCGATCTGTTTATCCTTAAATAGTTTCCTAATCCGATGGTCATACTCCTGATGACCCCAGCACACAGGACAAACACCTTCCGGGGTTTCTTTTTTAGTTTCTTCTGCCGGTCGCTCAAAAAACTTTAACCATTGTTCGATCTGTTTCATCTGCAATTATTATGTGCGTTAAGATTCTTCATAACTCTTAGTATCGCTTACATAGTTTCAATGACTCTATTAATCGCCTTCTTTAATCGCTCCAATTAAAATAATTCCTGATTTATCGGTTCGGTTACTGATGGCATGCGTTGTCCTAATTTTAAAAATGAAAAAATCACCTGGCACGCCATCATAGGTGTCATCGCCTATGGTGAACTGTAGATTTCCTGATATTACATAGGCATATTCTGTTTTGTCAGGGTGCCTATGCAATGGATAGCTAGATTGCGGATCAACACGCACCAATTTTACTGTACCATTATTCAAGTCGATGAGCGACTTACTCTGAAACCCTTTCACGTTACCCTCCGTCCACGTCAAGGTTTCCTCAGATATCTTACTATTCATTTATATTATTATTTAAAATGCTAATACAATCCCGGATGATTATCTTCAACTACTTCTACCGTTAGTCCGTTAATCATGTTATCCAACAAAATCTGACACGACAATCGACTGTTACCTTGAGAGGTCGATAGTTTATTTAATGTTGAATGTTCATTGCCTTCTCTTTTGAGCAATCCCTCACGATAATCTAACAGCAGAACATGGCACGTTCCACACCGCCCTATCCCCTTACAATCTCCAAAATCCTCCAGGTACACTTTATCATAGATAAGGGCCATCAAGCTTCGATATTCATGCGCATAGGTTCGTAGTTCATACCTTTTACCTGCACATAGTACATTTACCTGTATATCGCGATCTCTGGCCATCACCTAACTCAATCTATTGAACCTACACCAACGATGTCAGTTCTTCTTCTAACAG